>CANMEQ010000028.1 GCA_947497065.1 uncultured Paracoccaceae bacterium | reverse complement strand
GCTCGTCAGGCTCATAACCTGAAGGTCGTAGGTTCAAATCCTACTCCCGCAACCAACAAAAAATCCCTCAACTGAATGATACAAGCAACACATCGATATCTGTAATCTCTATCGAGACGTTGCTGTTTGTTGGGGTGTATGCGCGTCGAATTATGGCCATGTGCCGAGCAACTTGTGCCTCAACGCCTCCATACCTCTATCTGACTGAC
>CANMEQ010000027.1 GCA_947497065.1 uncultured Paracoccaceae bacterium | reverse complement strand
GAAGGCACCGATACGATTGTCGGCGGCGAAGACGCTGGCAACGGCGATATCGACACATTGACCTTCACCGACGGGTCTGGTCCGGATGGCGTTGACGTCGTCATGACCGACAATGAAGACGGTACCTACACCTTCCCTACCGACGGTGGCGATGGCACATTCTCTGAAATCGAAAACATCGTTCTGACCGACCAAGACGATTCATTCGATGGCACATTGGCCACAGACGGCAGCAC
>CANMEQ010000026.1 GCA_947497065.1 uncultured Paracoccaceae bacterium | reverse complement strand
ACGATCAGCGTTGCTGGCGGCACGCCGATCACGCTTGTTGATGGTGGTGTTGTGTCTGGTCCTTTGACGTTGACCAGTGCGCTTGGCAGCACATTGACGGCAGAGTTTAACCCAACGACGAACGAAGTTGAGTATACTTATACGCTGAATGATGCGGAAACGCACAGCGCTGCGGGTCGCGACGACATTCTGGACAGCTTTGATGTGTCGTTGTCTGACAGTGATGGTGACACGGCAACGGATACGTTGAATGTGCGTATCATTGATGATGCGCCTGTG
>CANMEQ010000025.1 GCA_947497065.1 uncultured Paracoccaceae bacterium | reverse complement strand
GGCGAAACCTGGACCTACACCGCCACCTACGAGATCACCCAAGACGACATCAACGCAGGTGGGGTGAACAATACGGTGACGATCAGTGCGACGACCCCGGCTGGGGGCAGCGTGTCTGACGTGTCTGATGACGGCAATGACGGTGACGGGAACACGGCCAATGATGTGACGGAGGTCGACCTTCCGCGCACCCCTTCTTTGTCGGTTGAGAAGAGTGTGTCGTCTTCTGTTGAGGTGTCTGTTGGTACTGTTTTGACGTATGGTTACGTTGTTGAGAACAC
>CANMEQ010000024.1 GCA_947497065.1 uncultured Paracoccaceae bacterium | reverse complement strand
CATGCGACAAATGATGATTTGATCGAAGCCGGCGCTGGGAATGACAGCATCGATGCGGGCGTCGGCGCGGACACAATCTATGCTGGCGCTGATGATGATACCATTGACGGTGGCGCAGGAAACGACACCCTGTTCGGTGAAACGGGTACTGACACCCTAGATGGTGAAGCTGGCGATGACACTGTCTTTGGCGGCACGGGCTCAGACAGCATCAATGTGACAGCAAACGAAGGCACCGATACGATTGTCGGCGGCGAAGACGCTGGCAACGGCGATATCGACACATTGACCTTCACCGACGGGTC
>CANMEQ010000023.1 GCA_947497065.1 uncultured Paracoccaceae bacterium | reverse complement strand
CCACCAAAGTCTGTTATGGTTGTCGCGCCCGCGGCGTCTGACACGAGGAACGCAAAGTAATCGGTGCCATCGCCGCCAGTAATTGTGTCACCTCCACCGCCCCCGATGAGGATATTGGAGCCCGCGTTGCCCTGAATATCGGTCGCGTGCTCGTTGCCATTGACCCGTAAGCCGCGGCCGCCCTCAAGGATCACTTGTTCGATTTCCGCATCTGCCAAGGTGACTTCTGCTGTCGCAAATATGACGTCAAACCCGTCATCGACATCCTCGGTTACGCGGTCGCCGCTGTTGTCGATGTGATAGGTGTCGTCGCCCGCGCCACCCATCATAACATCGCGCCCTCCCC
>CANMEQ010000022.1 GCA_947497065.1 uncultured Paracoccaceae bacterium | reverse complement strand
TCGCGATGTTCGTCACATCCGCGCCGCTATCAATATCGTCCTGCGTCACCGTATACGTCGCGCTGAACGACGCCGTAGCCCCAGGCTCAAGCGTATCAACAACACCGCCATCAGGATCGATCACAAGCGCAACCTCACCCGCTGCAGACGTATGCGCATCCGACAACGTAACTGCCGTCAACGTCACATTCCCCGTGTTCTCAACAACGTAACCATACGTCAAAACACTACCAACAGACACCTCAACCGAAGACGACACACTCTTCTCAACTGACAAAGAAGGAGTGCGCGGAAGGTCGACCTCCGTCACATCATTGGCCGTGTTCCCGTCACCGTCATTGCCGTCATCAGACACGTCAGA
>CANMEQ010000021.1 GCA_947497065.1 uncultured Paracoccaceae bacterium | reverse complement strand
ATGCTGATCGTCAGATCCGCCTCGGAGGTATCACCGTCGCTGTCAGAAAGCGTATACGTAAACACATCATCAACGCCCCCTGAGGTCCCAGGCGTACGCGTGTAGGTATACGTCCCATCCGCATTCACCATCAAAGAGCCGTATTGCGTCACAACCGTTGCGCCCGTCACAGGATCAACAGCCGCCGTCTGCGGGTCACCGTTCGCGTCAACATAATCAACGCTCGTGATCGTACCACCATCAGCCGCAACCGTATCCGCACCAGACCCATCGGTCTCGCCCGCAATCAAACCACCCGTAACAGGAGCCACAGACCCAGCCGCAACCTCATTCACATCATCCACAGCTGTTGGGGATGTGTCGGTGA
>CANMEQ010000020.1 GCA_947497065.1 uncultured Paracoccaceae bacterium | reverse complement strand
TGTCAGAGACTTATCACGGACGTGTGACAGATGTTTCTGCGATTTAGGGGAACGAATGTGGGTGTGGCGAGTTGTATTATCAGAAGCCCAGCGGGGCACATTGCACCGCACCCCGGGCACCCCAGATAAACCAAATTGGAGACTACCATGAACACTCTGTCCAAAACACTCATCGCTTCCGTTGCAACTGTCATCGCTTTGTCCGCCCCAGCCTTCGCTGCGCTGAGCGACGTGCAGGACTTCAACGTGAACGCCGCGAAACTGGATTACACGCTGGACACTGACGGCAACGGCACCATCACTGACGACGAGATCATCGACGGCAACGTAGCAGCCTTTGACGTAGACGGCAGCGGCCGCCTGGACGCTGAAGAGCGCGGCGTTGCAGAGATCTTTGTTGAGCAATCATAAGACCAGACACATCCCTCGTGTTTGATCAGCGGCGGCCCC
>CANMEQ010000019.1 GCA_947497065.1 uncultured Paracoccaceae bacterium | reverse complement strand
TACGGCGTCGTTCAGCGCGACGTATACGGTGACGCAGGACGATATTGATAGCGGCGCGGATGTGACGAACATCGCGACGGTGACGGGGACGAGCCCAGACGGGAGCACGCCTGTTGCGACGGATGATGTTGCGGTTGATCTTGAGGATCAGGCACCAGCGCTTGAGGCGATCAAGACGGTTCTGAGCCAAGAGGGCAGTGCGCCTGGTGATGCTGTTGTGTTTGAAGTGACGGTTTTGAACACGGGCAATGTGTCGCTGGATGATGTTGTTTTGACCGACACGTTGCGGCGTGCGGATGGCACGGTGATCACGCCAGCGCCTGTTGCGGTTTGGGATGGTGTTGATGAGGGCACTGCGGGCGAGTTGGATGTGGGCGAGGACTGGGTTTACACGGTCACCTACGCGCTGACGCAGGACGATATTGATGCGGGCGGTGTCTCGAACTCTGTTTTGGCGGAAGCTACGGGCCCGGATGGGACGGGCGCGGAAGATGTGTCTGACA
>CANMEQ010000018.1 GCA_947497065.1 uncultured Paracoccaceae bacterium | reverse complement strand
CACAGGCGCATCATCAATGATACGCACATTCAACGTATCCGTTGCCGTGTCACCATCACTGTCAGACAACGACACATTAAAGCTGTCCAGAATGTCGTCGCGACCCGCAGCGCTGTGCGTTTCCGCATCATTCAGCCTGTAAGTATACTCAACTTCGTTCGTCGTTGGGTTAAACTCTGCCGTCAATGTGCTGCCAAGCGCACTGGTCAACGTCAAAGGACCAGACACAACACCACCATCAACAAGCGTGATCGGCGTGCCGCCAGCAACGCTGATCGTCAGATCATCAATTCCGTCAAACGCCGTCACTGTAAACGCACCAGTGACATCGTCGTCATCCGCACCCGTGTCGGTGCCACCCAAAAGAAGGCTTTCGTCAATCACGGCATCACTGATACCGATCGTGCTCGCACCATCATCATCAAGCTGCGTGATCGCAACAGGCTCATCGCCGATGCTGATCGTCAGATCCGCCTCGGAGGTATCACCGTCGCTGTCAGAAAGCGTATACGTAAACACATCATCAACGCCACCTGAGGTCCCGGGCGTACGCGTGTAGGTATACGTCCCATCCGCATTCACCATCAAAGACCCGTATTGCGTCACAACCGTTGCGCCCGTCACAGGATCAACAGCCGCCGTCTGAGTGACACCGTTCGCGTCAACATAGTCAACGCTCGTGATCGTACCACCATCAGCCGCAACCGTATCCGCACCAGACCCATCGGTCTCGCCCGCAATCAGACCACCCGTAACAGGAGCCACAGACCCAGCCGCAACCTCATTCACATCATCCACAGCTGTTGGGGATGTGTCGGTGA
>CANMEQ010000017.1 GCA_947497065.1 uncultured Paracoccaceae bacterium | reverse complement strand
GGGGACGGGAATGACCCGACGCCTGTGACGATTGCACCTGTGCCAGGTCTTGAGACGGTGAAGGTGATTACATCGACGACGACGTCTGTTGACGGGACAGTTGTGTTTGCGATCACGGTTGAGAACACGGGCAATGTGACGTTGACGGGTGTTGGGATCAGCAGCGATGTTCTGACGCGCAACGATGCGGACAACACACCACTTACGTTGGCGTCTGGCCCGAGTTTTGCGGGTGCGGATGCCGGGTCCTCTGCGGGGACGTTGCAGGTTGGCGAGACGGCGACGTACAACGCGACCTATGTTCTGACGCAGGACGATATTGATGCGGGTGGCATTACGAACACGGCGACGGCGGTTGGCACGACGCCTGCGGGCGGCGGTGTTTCTGATGTGTCCGACGCGGATGGCGCGGGCGATGATCCGACGGTTCTGGAGATTGCGGCGGAGCCTGCGATCTTGTTTGAGAAGCGTTTGGCGGAGGGCTCTGGCCCGACGTTCACGGCGACGGATGTTGTGCTGGCGTTCGAGTTTGAGATCACGAACGACGGCAATGTGACGTTGTCTGCGCCTTATACGATTGCGGATCCGTTGATCACGGATGCGGGCGGCGCGGTTGTGTGTCCGACCGATGATCTAGCGCCTGGTGCGTCTTTGATCTGTACGGGGTCTTACACGACGACGCAGGAGGATATCGATGCGGGTGGCATCACGAACGTGGCGACTGCGACGGTTGGTGATGCGGCGCCTGTGACGGATGATCAGGTTGTGCCAGCGGTTCAGACGCCCGGGTTGGAGCTTGTTAAATCTGCGCCTTCGATCGAGCCTGAAGATTTTGTGACGGGTCTGGAGGTTGAATATACCTTCACGGCGACGAACACGGGCAACACGACGTTGTTCGATGAGATTTTGATTGATGATGCGTTGTTTGAT
>CANMEQ010000016.1 GCA_947497065.1 uncultured Paracoccaceae bacterium | reverse complement strand
ACCGACCAAGACGATTCATTCGATGGCACATTGGCCACAGACGGCAGCACCGTAGATGCAGGCGCTGGCGACGATACACTGACCGGAAGCATCGGTGATGATGAATTCTACGGTGGTGACGGTAGCGACACTCTATCTGGCGGGGCTGGCGATGATACGCTTTCCGGCGGCGCGGCAGATGATACATTCGTTCTCGAGAATGATTTCGGCACAGATACCATCGTTGGCGGTGAAACCGGCGAGACAAACGGCGATACTCTGGACGCGGCAGCTGTCACTGACGACCTGACAGTCGACCTTTCTGCGATTGACCCAACCGACGGGGAATCCGGGACGATCACAGATGGCACAACCACGACGACGTTCGATGAAATCGAAATGGTGGTGCTGGGATCAGGTGATGACAGCGTATTAGGTTCATCTGGCGCGGATACTGTTGCGGGCAACGCTGGCGAAGACACGTTTGACCTTCAAGGTGGCGACGATGTTATTGATCTGGGGCTAACGGGTGGCATCCCGGATGGCGACAATGACACCATTATTTTGCAAAACGGGTCCGGCAACGACACCGTTTTGAACTTTGATGCCCCGACGGTCGACGGAAACGGTAACTATGTTGGGCGCGATACATTCGATGTGTCGGACCTGGACGGCACAGACGGCGTTCCTGTTAACACCAACGACGTAACCGTCACCACCGACCCGGACGGCAACGCCGTTTTGACGTTCCCGAACGGCGAAAGCGTCACTTTGACGGGCATTTCAGCCACTGATGCAGACGATCCATTCTACCTGAACGCGATCGGCATCCCCCTGCCCGACGGCACTGTCAGCGGTACATCCGGCGATGATGTTATGGCCCCGGGCTACACCGATATTGGTGATGGCGACCAAATCGACAGCGGCGACGCTATTCTGCCCGGCCATGCGACAAATGATGATTTGATCGAAGCCGGCGCTGGGAATGACAGCATCGATGCGGGCGTCGGCGCGGACACAAT
>CANMEQ010000015.1 GCA_947497065.1 uncultured Paracoccaceae bacterium | reverse complement strand
CACGTTGAGTACGAAACAGAGACACGTCACTACGCTCACGTTGACTGCCCAGGTCACGCTGACTACGTGAAAAACATGATCACTGGTGCTGCTCAGATGGACGGCGCGATCTTGGTTGTTAACGCGGCCGATGGCCCAATGCCACAGACACGTGAGCACATCCTTTTGGGCCGCCAGGTTGGCATCCCATACATGGTTGTCTTCATGAACAAAGTTGACCAGGTTGACGACGAAGAGCTTCTCGAGCTCGTTGAAATGGAAATCCGTGAACTGTTGTCCTCTTACGAGTACCCAGGCGACGACATTCCAGTGATCCCTGGCTCCGCTTTGGCAGCTATGGAAGGCACAACACCAGAAATCGGCGAAGAAGCGATCAAGAAATTGATGGCAGCTGTTGACGAGTACATCCCAACACCAGAGCGCGCCGTCGACATGCCGTTCCTGATGCCTGTTGAGGACGTGTTCTCAATCTCCGGTCGTGGTACAGTTGTAACTGGCCGTGTTGAGCGTGGCGTGATCAACGTTGGCGACGAAATCGAAATCGTTGGTATCCGCGACACAGCAAAAACAACATGTACTGGTGTTGAAATGTTCCGCAAGCTGCTGGATTCCGGCGAAGCTGGCGACAACATTGGTGCGCTTCTGCGTGGTGTTGACCGTGACGGCGTTGAGCGTGGTCAGGTTCTGTGTAAGCCAGGTTCTGTTCAGCCACACACAAAGTTCGAAGCAGAAGCCTACATCTTGACCAAAGATGAAGGTGGTCGTCACACACCATTCTTCGCGAACTACCGTCCACAGTTCTACTTCCGTACAACTGACGTGACAGGCACTGTTGAACTGCCAGCTGGCACAGAAATGGTTATGCCAGGCGACAACCTGAAGTTCGACGTTGAGCTGATCGCACCAATCGCGATGGAACAAGGTCTGCGCTTTGCGATCCGCGAAGGCGGCCGCACAGTCGGCGCCGGCGTGGTTTCCAAAATCCACGCGTAAGGGTGGCTCGGGCCTC
>CANMEQ010000014.1 GCA_947497065.1 uncultured Paracoccaceae bacterium | reverse complement strand
ACATCATCCACAGCTGTTGGGGATGTGTCGGTGACAGTGATCGGCTGATCCGCCGCCGCGCTGATATCGCCGTCGCCGTCAAGCAGCGTGTAGCTGAACCCGGCATCAAGCGGCGCGCCATTCACATGCGGTGCGCTCGCATCAGGCGTGAACGACCATGTCCCGTCCGCATCAACCGTAAGCGTACCATATTGCGTATCAAGCGGACCTGTCGTGCCCGTCGCACCAATCACCGCCGTGATCGTAGCCCCCATGTCATCAACATACGTGATCGCATGCACCGTCGCGCCATCCGCGCCGGTCGTGTCATTCGCCAAAAGGTTCGCACCTCCAGACGCAGACCCAACAGCACCACCGCCCTCAACAACGCTCACAGCAGTCTCGTCAACCGCAACAGGACCATCATCCGTGAATGTAAATTGGTCGCCAATGTTGATCGTGTCTGTCGCTGTCGCTGTGTCCGTATCCCCATCGATCAGTGTCGAGGTCGCCGTCAGCGTCACAAGATCAGCTGCAAGTGTTGCAAGCTCGCTCGTGGACCCCGTATCCGTGTGATCAATCGGGGCTGATTGCGTCAGCGTCACGGTGCCGGTCGCATCTGTCGCGATCGTAAACACCGTGTTGGCAGCCGCAACATTGTTCGGGTCCGTTTCCGTCGAACCGACAACTTCACCATTGATCAGGTGCAGCGTGATCGCGTCCCCTTCGCTGCTCAGCCCAGACACCGCATTCCCCACGCCAAGCGCATAGGTCACAACCGTGCCATTCACCGCTGCCGCGCCGTCAGTCCCGTGATCCTGAGTGATCGTGAACGCCGTGCTGAAGTCACCGCTCGCGCTATCCGCACCAGACACCGTATCCGCATCCTGTGTCGCCAGCGCCGTCAAGGCAGACGCATCGCCAACAACCGTCGTTGCTGGCACATCATCAACAATCCGCAAAAGGCTACTGATATCAGCGCTTTGTGTCGCCGTATCACCGTCGACATCCTGCACATCAACGCGCAGCACTGCAGAACCCGCGGCAAGCGCGCTGGTATCCGCAGTGCTCCCATCAGGGTGCACAATCGGGCGCTGCTGATCAAACGTCACCTCGCCGTTTGTCGCATCAACAGACACTTCAAACGCAACCGGACCTGTCAGGCTGCCAACACGGCCAACAAGAACACCGTTCTCTTCGAACATGAAGATCGCATCACCCGTCGCCGTATCGATCAGACCACTGCCCGTGCCTGCCGCAGGAACTTCAAGGCTGTACACCGTACCAACCGTTCCATCCGCGCCGTCTGCACCGTGATCAATCGCAAACAAACCGGACATATCCGCAGACGGATCTGTCCCAAGGTCTGCCTCATCAACGCTCAGAATAGGTGTCGCAGACACCGCCGTAATCACAGGCGCATCATCAATGATACGCACATTCAACGTATCCGTTGCCGTGTCACCATCACTGTCAGACAACGACACAT
>CANMEQ010000013.1 GCA_947497065.1 uncultured Paracoccaceae bacterium | reverse complement strand
CGGGGGATTACAGCTGTGATCCGAGCCCGTATCCTACTGCGGGTTTGGCGCCGGATGGTGTGTATGTCTGTACGGCGACGTATACGATCACGACTGATGATGTGGCTTTGGCGGTTGTTGTGAACAACGCGACGGCGACCTCTGGCGATACCTCTTCCGAGATTGCCTCCGCGACGATCCCGAATGATGGTGTTCCTGTTCTTGAGATCACGAAGAGCTTGGTGTCTGTGACCAATCCTGACGGATCGGATGGTGGCACGACGTTCGACGAAGTTGACGATGCGCTTGTGTATCAGTTCGAGATTTTGAATGCGGGCAATGTTGCGTTTGCGCGCGATATCACGGTGACGGATACGTTGTTTGCCGATCCGATTGCGTGTTTTGTGCCCACTGCGGCTGACCCTGAATTGGCCTCGACCGAGAGCGTGATCTGTCAATCACCGGCCTATCTTGTGACGCAAGATGACGTTGATGCTGGGTCTATTTTGAACGAGGCGTTTGCGCGGACCGAGTTTGGGGACATCCCGACGATTGTCTTGTCGAACCCGGATGATGTGACGGTGGCTGCGGATGAGACGCCGGGTGTTACGATCGTCAAAGAGGTGGACAGCCTGACCTATGCGGCGGTTGACGATGTGTTGACCTATACGATCACGGTGACGAACACGGGCAACCAGACGCTGACGAATGTGGTCGTGGATGACCCGCTGCTGCCCGCGCTGGAGTGCGAGGCTGCGACATTTGCGGTGGATGAGGTCCTGAGCTGTTCTGGCAGCTACACGGTGACGCAAGACGACATTGATGCCGGTGCGATCACGAATGTTGCGACGGCGACGGGGTCTGACCCGTCGGGTGCGGCGATTGATCCGCAAGAGGGGACTGTCACGTCTGCGGGCCCGACCGAGGGTGCGGCGCTTGCGCTGACCAAGATCGCCACGCCGGATCCATTCGGGGATCTGGGCAGCGATGTGACCTATGTGTTCGAGGTGAGCAACCCGAGTATCTTTACGATCACGGATATCACGGTGACGGATGAGCTGCCCAATGATGGGGGCACGTTCAGCTGTGACATCGGGACGTTGCTGCCCTCTGAGGTGAGCACATCGTGCACGGTGACCACGCAGGTGACGCAGGCGGATCTTGACGCGGGCGCGATTGTGAACACGGCCAGCGTTGCGGGCACGGATCCGTTCGACAATGCGATCACGGCGGAGGACACGATCACGGTTGATGGTCCTGCGCAGGAGGCGGGTCTTGAGGTGACGAAGGTTGCGTCTGTGCCTGCGACGACGGTTGGCAGCATTGTGACCTTCACGATCACGGCTGAAAACACGGGCAACCAATCGCTGACGAACCTTGTTCCGGATGACCGTATCTTCCGCAACGACAACACGCGGATTGACCTGACGACCCCGCTGACGCTTGAAACCTCGGGCGGCTTTGCGGTGGGCGACAGCGACAGCGACGACGCTTTGGACCCCGGCGAAACCTGGACCTACACCGCCACCTACGAGATCACCCAAGACGACATCAACGCAGGTGGGGTGAACAATACGGT
>CANMEQ010000012.1:2500-5776 GCA_947497065.1 uncultured Paracoccaceae bacterium | reverse complement strand
ATTCAGTTGAGGGATTTTTTGTTGGTTGCGGGAGTAGGATTTGAACCTACGACCTTCAGGTTATGAGCCTGACGAGCTACCGGGCTGCTCCATCCCGCGGAACCTAGTTGTTTTTTCATCGTTGAGAGATTTATTTGGAAATTCCTTACTAGGTTTGGCAGTGACTTACTCTCCCACGCCTTAAGACGCAGTACCATCAGCGCAACAGTGCTTAACGGCTGGGTTCGGAATGGAGCCAGGTGTTTCACTTGTGCTATGACCACCAAACCAAGAAAGGAATTTCCAATATCAACATGTTGTCGTCCAAGTCAGCGTACGCTGAACTATTATTGTGTAGTGTATGACTGATTGTCCGCAGAATTAGGTTTTAACCTTGCTTCTACTGGATCAAATCAAGCCTATCGAACCATTAGTACCAGTCAACTGAATGCGTTACCGCACTTACATCTCTGGCCTATCGACGAAGTAGTCTACTTCGGTTCTCAGGGATATCTTGTTTTGAGGGGGGCTTCCCGCTTAGATGCCTTCAGCGGTTATCCTGTCCGTTCATAGCTACCCAGCACTGCCGTTGGCACGACAACTGGTCCACCAGTGGAACGTTCACCCCGGTCCTCTCGTACTAGGGGCAACTCCTCTCAAATATCCTACACCCACGGAAGATAGGGACCGAACTGTCTCACGACGTTCTAAACCCAGCTCACGTACCTCTTTAAATGGCGAACAGCCATACCCTTGGGACCTGCTCCAGCCCCAGGATGAGATGAGCCGACATCGAGGTGCCAAACACTGCCGTCGATATGGACTCTTGGGCAGTATCAGCCTGTTATCCCCGGCGTACCTTTTATCCGTTGAGCGATGGCCCTTCCACTCGGGACCACCGGATCACTATGGCCGTCTTTCGACTCTGCTCGACTTGTCAGTCTCGCAGTCAGGCTGGCTTCTGCCATTGCACTCAACGAGCGATTTCCGACCGCTCTGAGCCAACCTTCGCGCGCCTCCGTTACTGTTTAGGAGGCGACCGCCCCAGTCAAACTACCCACCACGCAGGGTCCCGGATCCGGATAACGGACCGCGGTTAGACATCAAGCAGAATAAGGGTGGTATCTCAAGGGAGGCTCCACTGTGACTGGCGTCACAGTTTCAAAGCCCACCACCTATCCTGCACATATTGTGCCTGATGCCAATGCGAAGCTGTAGTAAAGGTGCACGGGGTCTTTCCGTCTAACCGCGGGAAACCTGCATCTTGACAGGTAATTCAATTTCGCTGAGTCGATGTTGGAGACAGCGGGGAAGTCGTTACGCCATTCGTGCAGGTCGGAACTTACCCGACAAGGAATTTCGCTACCTTAGGACCGTTATAGTTACGGCCGCCGTTTACCTGGGCTTCAATTCGGAGCTTGCACTCCTCCTTTTAACCTTCAGGCACCGGGCAGGCGTCAGACCCTATACGTCGTCTTGCGACTTCGCAGAGCCCTGTGTTTTTAGTAAACAGTCGCCACCCCCTGGTTTGTGCCCCCAGCCAATACTTGCGTAGAAACTGGGCCTCCTTCTCGCGAACTTACGGAGGTATTTTGCCGAGTTCCTTCAACATCGTTCTCTCAAGCGCCTTGGTATTCTCTACCAGTCCACCTGTGTCGGTTTAGGGTACGATCTCATGATGAAGCTATTTCCAGGAACCTCTAAGCAGCCCATTCAATCCGATAAGGATGAACTACCCTCGAGATCCGTCACTATCATCTGGCCCAGGAATATTAACCTGGTTCCCATCGACTACGCCTTTCGGCCTCGCCTTAGGGGTCGGCTTACCCTGCTCAGATTAGCTTTAAGCAGGAACCCTTGGACTTTCGGCGACAGGGTCTCTCACCCTGTTTGTCGCTACTCATGTCATCATTCTCACTAGTGATCTCTCCACCGGATCCCTCACAGGCCGGCTTCATCGAAAGCTCCTCGCCTCCAATGTACCCTAGGGTACTAAGGAGGCATGGAACTATTTCACACTACGCTCTGCTACCATGCACTATGTGCATCCTAAGCTTCGGCTCATGGCTTGAGCCCCGTTACATCTTCGCCGCAGGACAACTTATTTAGACCAGTGAGCTGTTACGCTATCTTTAAAGGATGGCTGCTTCTAAGCCAACCTCCTGGTTGTTTTGGTCGTCCCACCTGCTTTCCCACTTAGCCATGAATTGGGGGCCTTAGCTGTAGGTCAGGGTTGTTTCCCTCTCCACTACGGACGTTAGCATCCGCAGTGTGTCTGCCATCTAGTACTCCCGGGTATTCGGAGTTTGGTTAGGATCAGTAAGCCTGTGGGGCCCCATTACCCATCCAGTGCTCTACCCCCCGGGGTATTCGGATGACGCTCTACCTAAATAGATTTCGCAGAGAACCAGCTATCTCCGAGTTTGATTGGCCTTTCACCCCTAGGCACAATTCATCCCGATCTTTTTCAACAGATGTGGGTTCGGTCCTCCAGTGCATGTTACTGCACCTTCAACCTGATCATGCCTAGATCACTCGGTTTCGGGTCTGATCCATCTAACTCATTCGCCCTATTAAGACTCGCTTTCGCTGCGCCTACACCTAACGGCTTAAGCTTGCTAGATAGACCAAGTCGATGACCCATTATACAAAAGGTACGCTGTCAGGCCTCAAGGGCCCTCCAACTGATTGTAGGCGTTCGGTTTCAGGTACTGTTTCACTCCCCTCGTCGGGGTGCTTTTCACCTTTCCCTCACGGTACTGGTTCACTATCGGTCAGTAAGGAGTACTTAGCCTTCGAAGGTGGTCCTCCGATGTTCAGACAGGATTTCACGTGTCCCGCCCTACTTAATACGTCCAATCATGCTTCATATACGGGACTGTCACCCACTATGGTTGTGCTTCCCAACACATTCTATTCACAATCATGGCTCGGCTGGTCCCCGTTCGCTCGCCGCTACTAGGGGAGTATCTATTGATTTCCTTTCCTCCGGGTACTTAGATGTTTCAGTTCCCCGGGTTTGCTTTTTTAAACCTATGTATTCAGTCTAAAAATACCTGGTTTACCATGTTATTAGCCACCCTTGCGGGTAGTAATAACAAAGTATCAGGTGGGTTGCCCCATTCAGAGATCCATGGATCAAAGCTTATTCTCAGCTCCTCATGGCTTATCGCAGAGTATCACGTCTTTCATCGCCTCTTACTGCCAAGGCATTCACCAAACGCCCTTTTCGCGCTTGATTTGATCCAGAAAAAGCAAGGCCCGGCATGGGCCCTCAAACGATCGGCAATCAATCCC
>CANMEQ010000011.1 GCA_947497065.1 uncultured Paracoccaceae bacterium | reverse complement strand
GTCAGATCAGCTGGCGTTGGATGATCGGTTTTTTGGCTTGGGAGACGGCTCAATTGACGTGCGCAATGTCACACAACAACAGATTAGCAACGCCCTCAAATCGGGTGCGGCAAGCTACAATGCGAAAACAGGCGAACTGTTTGTGCAAGGCGAACTCATCGGTGTCGTTGACGGGGGCGGCAGCCTCGGCACGGACGATATCCTTCTCTTTTAGGCGATATAGGTCTGCCGAAACACACTCAAACGAAAGCGGTCTAATTATTCATCCCAGAAAACGTCAAAAGCCCCGTTCGGGCAAGGCCGGATAAAATAAAATCGCCGCGCCGACTTTGTCGGTATATTCCCATTTCCCCGAGGCTTGGGCGGCGCTTTTTGGGTTGAGATCCCCATTCGACAAGGGCCTCCAAAATCGATTTTGCTTCTACTGAAAGCAAACCTTCTGTATCCAGTAAAGCGGCGATATTTTGTGCGGCCCAATCTGAAAACTGATGACTCGTGAGTTTTCGAAACCGGTCAAACCGACGCATCGCGCCAGCGCCCATCACATTCTGACCATGCTGTCGGTAATACAAGCCAGGCTCATCATCCAAAAAGATAAAAGTGTTTGTTGCTGTTGCTACGAGGTAAACCCACCAATCATGAAAAGGGACGCCGTGTCTCTGCGCGACCTCGACTGTGCCCTGCATACGGCTTGCAAATGCTGGGCTCATAACAATTGTATTTCCGGCTAGTACATTTTGCACGACTGCATTGCCGATACGAAGCGGCCTATTGAACTGTGGCGACGTCTGTAACGGCGTGAGATCCGCCTTTGTGTGAATCGAGCGGCTCGCATAAACTCCGCAATCAGAGCCGCATGTTTTAAGTTGGCCCAACGCGCGCGTCAGCTTATGGGGCATCCACACATCATCTTGGTCGGCAAAAGCCACCCAAGTCCCTGCAACGCGCGGATCGTGTAAAAGCGATAGAAAATTCGCTGTGCTGCCCATACCAGGCCCAATTTTTATATCTGCAACACGGTCAGGATGGTCTTTTGAAAACCGATCCAAAATCGTCATCGTCCCATCACTCGATCCGTCATCACTCACCCAAAGCTGCCAATCCTCATGGGTTTGCGCAACAAACGACGCAAGTTGCGCTTCAAGAAATGGAGCACCATTAAAGGTAGCCATTAGAATATTAAGGGTTGGCAAATAATTCTCTCAAATAATGACAGTCCAGATTCCCATGGCTTATATGCCGCCTAAAGCAACACGCCCATCGTTGTAGTGCTAACTGATTAAAGCGATTGGCTTATCAGTGCTGCATTACAAGTAAATGTTCGTTCTTTAGCATGTTGTTTCACATTTCTACTTAAGTCTTCAAGAATGCTTGAAACGTGCCATCTCGAATGAGTTCAGGCAACACTTGGTGGCGGGTGTGTCCCTTGATCGGATGTAACGTAACGCCTGCAAGACCTGCAAGATCACCTGAATGCCCCTTGTCCGTTTCATTATCAGCACCGAAATACAAATCAATCGGTGCCTCATTCTCAATCGTCGGCAGAACCGCATTCAAATCGAGTTCCTCTGGCTTAAAACTACGGTTCAGGCGGGCGATCAGCATACGCGCCCTTCGATCCTCACCCCGCAGGAATCTACCAATGGAAGAGGCTACACTCAGACCCAAAATATGTTTAGCTCCCAATTCGCGCCCGTAACTCAACGCGCTAAAGCCGCCGGAGCTCAATCCAACAACCAAAAGGCGTTCCGTGTTTAAGGCTATTAACTGTTCACGAATGGCCGCGATCGTCCCATCACGGTCAGGAGCCAGCGATGCAATGCCCCCAATAAACAATCTAAACGAATGATCCCGCACAAACATTGTCGCGGCGCCTTCGACGGCGGCAAATGCATCAATCAACTCAAAATCATAGTTCAAACGATGCGTCAAATCCGAGAAAAAGAGTACCGTCACCCCGTTTTGCGAAGGCTCCGACACGGTCACTTCAGCGTACTCATCGACTACCAGCGATCGCTTTCGCTCATCAGGCGCAGGAAGTTGCTTCACGAGGTCAAGCATCGTCAGATCTTTTGCCGACAAATTCATCCCCTGTTTCGCCTCAATCATAGCCTCGGCTTTCGCAAGAGCCCCTTGCAGATCACCCTCAAGTGCCATGCGGTACACACCCTCGCTCTCGGGTTTGAACTCTTTACCCATTTCAATATCTAAATCGCCAGCACGCAATTGCCGCCCCAAGCTATCGGGCCAATGGTCGGTTAGTTCCACTTTCAACGCATCTGCTTCTGCCGGTTCCATTCCAGCCAACGTCGACATCAACGCAGGATATCTCGGATTCCGCCTACTTACGACAAGTGCCTCCCGAATTGCTCCAATCGCACGCTCCGGCGTATCAGACGACAAGATAGCGATGTACAGAGCACGGTGAGCCTCCGGCATACCAGGATCAATTTCAAGGGCCCGGTTGGCTGCCACCTCCGCACGTCCCGGCTGTCCACGTCTCATTTGCAATTTTGCCAGTGAAACTGCCAGCTCCGTATCATCGAGATTATCGACAATCCAACTCAACAAAAAAGACTGCTTCATCAAATTGATGTCCGCCATACGAATGCGGCGATATAGCTCTGCAACTTTCGCTGGCTCGGCCTTCACACGCGCTGCACGTTCCAACGTCTCTAAAACTTCATCAAAGTCTTCAGCCATCTGGATCTGCGCTTCCGCGCGCACGAGCTCCGCTTCTGGACCGCAGGTTCTGTCGGGCTCGTCATTCAATAACTCCAACGCGCTTTCGCCTTCGCGCTCTTCCAAAAACTCGCGAGCCTGTGCCAACAGTTCAACAATATCACCGTCGGTCGGGGTGGTTTGTTCATCTGTCATCTATATCTCCGGTCAAAATTTGTTGCCGAAACGCTAGCAGCCTAGCGCAGTTTAAGAAACCGGATTTTTTGTATTCCCGACAACTGTTTTCAGGGAACTTAGGATCGAAAACTTACAAACATGGGGGAAGGTTTTCGAAACTAAACGTAATTTCAGTTTCATCTAAACTACCGCAAATATCCGCCTCAGCTGGGCATTTCTTCTACATGCACGAAATGTCTATCTCCAGCCCAAAGATTGGAAAAGTCGAAACTGACAATTCAAACAGAATTCGGGTCAATTTCGATTGAAAATACCTAATCAACCAGAATGGCCTGCATCGACAATCGATATGTGACAAATTTTCAGACAGAGCGCATTATGATGGCATGACAGAATTGATAGGAAAGTAAGCCTTCGTGTTTAGCCAAATCAACACTTTAACATCCTTGATTGATGAGAAACCCCTTTTTTAAGGTTCATGCTGGCGACCCTAAATCCAAACTTCAATTCTAGGCAGATCAACGTCCGCTAAGTGGACAAAAAAGACATTGATTTTCACACCACGAGAGTAATGCGCCTAGATGCGGGTCATAATATTTTTCAAGCCAGCTTGCATTGCATCTCTTTTTATCTGCGTCTTTCCAACTAACACAAACTCTAGTCCGATAAATTTTTTCCCATCTGTACAAATACACGAAAACGAAAGAATTCGTGCTGATTTTGAGATGCGAGTGGTTGGGTTCTCATTCGAAATTGCGGAATGCTGCCCATCGCGCTCAACCCCGCGTAGGATACCCAGAACTTTTTTGGTCTCTCATATTAGACACAAATTTAAGTTGCGTGAACGCTTCCTATCTAGATGGTCGCCTGTCATCTTAACACATCATTGGACCTGTCGCGGTTTGATGCCGCTCCTTTGATAGCATTTACTGCAACAAAGGAGGCTGACTATGGGACTAAAACGGACAGCCGAACTCCGGCAAGACGCGTATCGCGCAAACAGGTGGCTGACGATTTGGGTGTTAAGATGTCGACGCTGAACAAATGGATCACCGCACACCGCGACGCGGATGTGGTGTCAAAAGAGAATCTGAGCCTTGCCTACGAGAATGACCGGTTGCGGCGTGAGAACCGCATTCTCAAGGAGGAGCGGGAAGTGTTAAAAAGGGCCACGGTGTTCTTTGCGAGCCAAAAACCGTAAGGTTAAGTTCATTGAAGAACACCGAACAACGTTTTCCATCAATCTTATGTGCCAAGTTATGGCCGTCAGCCCGCGCGATTTGTGGGCACATCGCAGTCGCCCCGCTAGTCGCAGACAGCGCTCTGTTATGGTCACGCTGACGCATATCCACTGCCCGGCAGGGCATTACGCAGCAATGTCCCGAGAGGGGAAGAACAATCTCGTCTCAGCCTGAGCAGCTACGGCCGACCAAGCCTGACCGAGGAGCTGAAAGAGATCGGCCTAGACCTTGGTCATCAACGCGTGGGCCGTTTGATGCGCCAGAACGGCATATCCGTTGTTAGAACACGCAAATACAAGGCAACGACGGACAGCAATCATAAGTTCAATATCGCGCCGAACCTGTTGGATCGTGACTTCAACGCTGATGCGCCCAACCAAAAGTTGGCGCGCGATGTCAGCTACATCTGGACGCGCGAAGCCTGGCTAAATCTTGGCGCCACCTTGGACTTGCATTCACGGCGCGTCATTGGTTGGGCGGTCAGAAATCGCATGAAAAGTAACCTCGCAATCAGGGCTTTGGGGATGGCCATCGCCTTCCGTCAACCGCCAAAGGGCTGCATCCATCATACCGACAGAGGCAGCCAATATTGTTCCCACGATTGTCGGAAGACTCTGCGCCAACATGGCTTCAAGGCGTCGATGAGTGGAAAGTGGCCCAAACTAGCACTTGGGACGGCACGAAATCGCGACAGGTGCAATCAGAATCGCGAGAGCTGGCGGCATGCTCGCAATATGTCGATAGTGGGAGCCCCGGAAACCGGGAAATCGGCTTGCCACCACAGCTCAAATTCCTTGATCATACACTTATCGGCGCTTGGCAGGCCTTCCCACCAGCCAGCGTCGCGCTCGGCCTGCTGTCACCAGCCCCGAACACTGTCAGGCGAACAGCGCGCTCGCGAAGTTCAGCAGGTTAGGCCAGGTTGAATGGTCTCGTTATCAAAGGGCTGATCCTTCGTATGTTTTACTCTCCGGTTATCTAGGGACGATTCATTCCGGTATTCCCGTATAGGCAATTGCCTACGCTCGTTTTGGTGTATGCTTAGCCAGACCAATCCTTAAAAAGGGCGCAAAAACTAAAGTCTATACACTCCAGGGAAGACGTGTTTCACTGGTAACGTTCTCCTACACGGCACCACACCCGCCAAAAGCCTCATAATCAATCTTATGTTAAATGTAAAATTTATCTAGCCCAGCAGCTCATCGAATTCACATCGGCGCAATAAAACAACATAGACGCTGATCATAAGGCTTGAAAGGAAACAGGAATTCCTAAAAGTCCCAAAGTATATCGCAGTGACAAGCAGGCTGGTAGCTAATCATATTGGCGAAGATTTTGTAACGAGACAATCAACTGACCGCAGGTAAAAAAGAACGCAGACAAAGAATCTGATGTCTGCTATTGTGAGTAATTTTCGCTTGCAACCAACTCGATATGCAATATCGATCAGCACCCATTGGGCCAAGTCTGCATCACCCCGGCCCAAACGCCCCCGGCGACAAATCTTCCCAAAACGCCCGAATAGCGTCCGCGTTCAAGGCCGACATCCACCCATGGCGTTCAAAATCAGACCGCGCCGCCATGTCCTTGACCCCATTCAAAAACGCCCTCTTGTCCGCATCCCGCTGGGTGGGTGACCGCGCAGCCACCAACTCCTGAACCACCTTCAACTGCTCCGCACGCCCGCTCAACGCCGCGGCCGCAGGTACAGCACCAAAATCCTCGGTCATCGCGGCCCGCAAATAGCCAACAGGGTTCCGGACGGCCGCCTGCCCCGCCATGTAATCCAACTTCGATGTGACGTAAGCCTCACCATGCTCTCTCACCCATTGGCGCGCCAAACGGTCACTCACCCCCTGCCCGCGCAGCCGCTCATACGCCGGGGCATTCCGTGTCCCCTCCCCATCATCCAAATCCAATATCGACAGCTGGGGGTTCTCCTTGATCAAGAACCGAATATCGCTCACCGCCCTGCCCCGCTTTTTGAAATCCGGCGTCACGATGATGTTCGACGTTTTGTTCACCTCAGCCACCGCAGGTTTGATGATCTTTGCGTTCAGATGCTTGTAACTTTCGTAATAGGCGCTGTCCCCTACCCCCATAAGACGGCGGAACAGATCAAGATCCCACCAACCGGTGCTGCCAATGCGCACAAAGCGGTAGCAATTTTCATACAGCGCCAATGCATGACCGCTGGTGAACCTACGTTGAATGTTCAAATTGATCTGGGCAAACACTTTCGGGTCATTCAGCTTTTCCGCCAAGGCCGGAGAATAGGCATATTCACAAACGCCCCCCTTCAGCTTCGCGTAGCTTAGCAAGCTGGACACGCCCCACTCTTGTTGCCCGTCCACGTCCAGCATGTCCCACTCGGCAACCGTCTCGGCCAGCCCCCGCAGCGAGCCTTTCAGCGTGTCGAGGTCATTCGAATTATACCCCACCATCATGCACAACGTGCGCGCGTCCATCGCGTGCGTCGTCTGACTGGTCAGCGTATCGTAGGCGTTCAACAGCAACACATTCGACAGTTTGCGTTGCAGCAACGTCAACTTGCCGGACACGTGGATGGCAGCGACGTGCTTCTTCACCGAGCCGCGCCGCAACGCGCCCGATAGTTTGGTCCGGTCAATGTCGTCTGTTTTGATATCTCTGCTCATAAGGTCTAGCGCCTCTTCCTGTGCGCACAGTGTGGACTAAAAGGAACCTCACAACAAGACGCCATAAGGTGCCTAAATCACCGCGCCAGTCATCCCGTAGACAGGTTCCTTTCGAACCTGAGAGAGTCTGCAAAGGTACCACTCTACGGGATGAGAATTGACTGTGGCGTGCCAAGACCCTTAGAAACAGTCTCTAATACAGCGGAACCCGTAAAACGGGCTTCTTATCCCGCGAATCGGCGCCCTTCCTCCCGTGTTCGGGCACCTTTCGTCCCGTATGTTGGTACCCTCTAGACTGTATTTGGGTACCAATCACACTATAAGTCATTGATAAAAAATTATTTTTTCTAAGCAAAGTCTTTAAAGACTCCTAAAGTTAATACAAACTATATGGCTGCTGCTTTTCTTTTTTCCTTTGAAATAGACACTGAATATTCCTTTTGCGCTCTTCATGTGTCACAAAATGGTCGAAGTTATAAAAATTAGAGCACATCGCTGAGGCAAAATGACATCTTCGAAAAAAACGCCCCTCCCCCCATATTTCGGCATCAACCCGGCGGATGCTGCCAGTCGTTTATCAGACCCTATCGATACGACCCGATTCGCGAAAGCCGCCGCTTTCGGTGCCCGTGGTCGTGAAGATCTCGCCAAACGTGGCTATTCACCAGATGGCAAAAAACGTCTTAGAAAATTCTCTACATGGGAAATTTGCCGCTACCTGATCCCCGTTGCCCCGGCTCATTTCAGACGCGTCTTAAACGCCAACGACACCCTCCCCCAGGGCGAGGGCACCGGGGGAACGAAATGGTTCACTCTCGACGAAATCATGGCTCTACGGGCGCATTTCGATGCCGAAGGGTCGTCGGCCAAGGAATACAAAAGTTGGCGCCCTGAGGGTCTTCCAGCAAAGGTCGTCGCCGTCGCAAATTTCAAAGGCGGCGTCGGCAAAACATCAACATGCGCGCACCTCGCGATGAGCGCTGCGTTGGATGGCTACCGGGTGCTGGTCATTGATCTCGACAGCCAAGGCTCCATGACCTCGATCATGGGCGGGCAAGTCGAGGACGAATGGCAAACTGCTTTCCCACTCTTGGCCAAGGATTTTGGCAATCACTTGGAGGCAGAAAACCAGAGGCGCGTTGCAAAAGGTGATAGCCCAGTCGAATTCGACGAAACCATTAAGGAAGCTTTAAAGGTTTCGCCGCGAAACCTGATCCAAGAAACCCATTGGCCCAACATTGATCTCATCGGCGCGCAGCTCAATCTCTATTGGTCTGAATTTCAGGTTCCGGTGTGGCGGATGCAAAGCCGATCCTGGCCCCTCTGGGACGCTCTGACAAATGCTTTGGACTCGGAAGGCATTTTGGATGACTACGACATCATTCTTCTAGATACCCCCCCTGCCCTAGGCTACCTGACGATTAATGCCTTAGCCGCCGCTGATATCTTGATTGTTCCGATGGGCGCATCATTTCTTGAATTCGACTCTACAGGCCGGTTTTTTGACATGCTCTATTCCACTTTTGCGTCGATTGAAGACGGTGAAAACCGCGCGCGGCGTCGCGATGGAATGCCGGAATTTAAGTTTGAATGGGACGCTGTCCGGACTTTAATCACCCGGTTTGACCCCTCTCAGCAGACCGACTTGGCGAATGTCATTCAGGCCTATTTCGGGGATTTCATGGCGACCTACAGGCAGGGATATACCGCGATGGTTGGTCAGGCGGCAGAGCAAGTGAGTGGCATTTATGAAGCCGATCACCGGCAGTTCAACCGAGATACATATGTGCGCGGTCGCGAAGCATTTGATGAGACGTGGGCCGAAGTCAAAGAGGTTATTTTGGGCAGCTGGTGGCGAGATCTGCAGATGGAGCAGGAGGATTAAAATATGGCAAAGCGTAGAAAATTAGAAGCACCATCAGTTGCTGATTTGGACAGCTATGAAGAGGAGTTTCGCCGCGAAACCCTCTCACCAGACACTCGGCGTGCAGCACCTATTGCACAAGTTGCAAGTGATGCTGCGTCCGCGATGGAGTTTGTTGCGCCGGATCATTTGAAGCCAACAGCGCGGGATGCGCAGGACGCAAGGAAGTTAAAAGAGCTTGAGGAGCAGGGGCTATTGTTGATGGAAATCCCGCTGGATGCCATCGACAGTGACAGCATGATCCGCGATCGGAGTATGCTGGATACCGAAGCGATGGCGGAACTTCAGGCGTCGATTTTGAAGAACGGGATGCGGCTGCCGATTGAGGTTTATCCATTGGAGCGCTACGATGAGTTGGGGCAGGGGCCTCGGTTCGGGTTGCTGTCAGGATATCGTCGTTTGCGGGTGCTGCGGGAGTTGCATGCACAGATGGGTGAAGACTTCTTCGCCACGGCGCGCGCGATTTTGCGAAAGCCTGCAACGGACGGTGAACGTTTTCTGGCGATGGTCGAAGAGAACGAAATTCGGCAGCAGTTGAGCCATTATGAACGTGGACGGATCGCGGCGATTTCAGCGCAGCATGGTGTGTTCGCCAATACCGAGGCTGCCGTCGCGGCCATGTTCCCAGCGGCTTCAAAAGCCAAGAGGTCAAAGATCAGATCATTCGCTATGATTTTCGAAGAACTCGGTGACAGTTTGTCGTTCCCTGAAAACCTTCGCGAGAAGGATGGATTGCGGATTGCGGGTGCGCTGCGAGATGGGAAAGATGAAGCTATCCGTGAAGCGCTGGAATTGAACGTGCCAAAAGATCCCTCAGAAGAACTTGCGGTTCTATCTGATATTTTGGATGGATTTGAGGCCTCGACGGAGCGCGCAGCGCGGGGTGGGCGGCCACGTGCGAAAGTCAAAGCGCCAGGTTGGAGTGGGAACACAGTCCGGTTGTCCAATGGTATTACGTTGCGCAAAGGATCTGACGCCAAGGGCTATTCCATTCACCTGAATGGCCCTGGATTGTCACCAGACATTTTGGAAGAGGTTGTAGACCGGATTTCATATTTGCTGGAGAAGCCGGACTAGCACGTGAATTGTGATGTGCGGACAATTGAAGGGTAGGGGAAAGTTATTTTAAAACAATAGTTTGAGGCATTTCATTGGTGCTGATTGATTCCGACTTTTTTAAAAGAGAAGGATGTCGTCCGAGCCGAGGCTGCCGCCCCCGTCAACGACGCCGATGAGTTCGCCTTGCACAAACAATTCGCCTGTTTTGGCGTTGTAGCTTGCCGCACCCGATTTGAGCGCGTTGCTAATCTGTTGTTGTGTGACACTGCGCACGTCAATTGACCCGTCACCCATGCCAAAAAAGCGATCATCCAACGCCAGCTGATCTGAT
>CANMEQ010000010.1 GCA_947497065.1 uncultured Paracoccaceae bacterium | reverse complement strand
CGCCGTCTAAACTGTCGTTTCCTGCGCCACCGAGCAAAGTGTCGGCTTGCGATCCGCCGACGAGAGTCGCATTTCCAGGCTCAGGCTCAGGCTCAGGCTCAGGCTCAGGCTCAGGCTCAGGCTCCACTGGCTGCGGGTCTGAAAAATCGATGTCGTCAAACCAAGAGACAAGCAAGCGGTCGACCGAGATGAGATCGGACGTGAGGATCTCGGCTGCTTCAAGCGCATCACCATTTGCGGAATAGATCCGCAGGGTTTCGTCGCCAAAGGTGAGGAGTGCACCGTCATCGGTGCGTGAGAATGTGAGCTGCGACGTGTTGCGCAAAAAGGCCCAATTGGACAGATTTATGGTGTCTACCCCAGCCTCGAAGTCATTGATTTGGTCAAACGCGCCATCGTCGCCCAACACGAACATGTCAGCACCGCTGCCCCCTGTGAGGGCATCTTCGCCCGCGCCATCCATGACAATGTCTTCGCCTGCGCCGCCGAAAATAAAATCATCGCCTGACCCACCAGAGAGAACGTCGCCACCGTCGCTGCCTGTGAGTGTCGTATGGTCTGTGTCGGCCATTTTGGTTTCGCCTGCTGTGCCGGTGTCGAATTCGAAATAGGTGAGGCCTGCTTCGCTTTCGCTTGCGACGGCGACCCCTAGCGCGCCGTCTTGTTCGAGCAGGGTTGCTGCGCTGATGTCCGAGAGGCCGATATCTGTGCGGTCTTCGATGGTGGTGAGGTGCAGTAGCTGGCCGCCGGGAAGGAGCTGGAGGAGGGTGATGCCATCGTCGCCGCCTGCGGCAAGGACATAGGTGATTCCGTCAATCTCGAGCACCTCTAGGGTGGTGATGGAGGCGAAGCGTGTATCACGGCTGTCGATGATGTGATCAGTGGGTTCGAGCTCGCCTGTGTCACTGAAGCTGAAGACAGTAATGGAGTTTGTCGTAGCACCACCGATTAAGACGTAGGTGGTGCCGCCGACGATGGCGGTTTCAAGTGATGTAGGGACGGATATGCTCGGGCCCTCCGACTGGGTGAGGGCGTTGACGAAAGTAAGGTCGCCATTCGTTTGGACCTGATATTGGGACAGGGTGTTGGTGCCATCGCTGGTGGCGAGCACCCATTGTGTGCCGTTGATGGTGGTTTGTTCGATGTCAGTTATGCGGGTGGCGGTGGTGTCTGCCCAGGGGGTTTGGGTGTTCGTGGTGGCACCGTCGGCGCCAAAGGTCCAGTGGGTGATGAATTGGGCGTTTAAACTGCTGCCAAAGATGTGGGCTGTGTCTGCTGTGTTGGTGGTCGTGAAGGTGTTTAGATCGTCTGGAAGTTGAAAGGGGAGGGCGCTCTCAGTGAGGGTGCCGTTGCCGGCAATTGAGACTGAGTTCGTGATGTCTTGGGCGGTCGTCATGACGACGGTGTCGTCGCCCAGGGTGAAAGTGCTCAAGGTTGGGGTGATGCCCGCTGTCGGATCATCGGAGGTTTGTTGGCCGTCGATAAAAGTGATCGAGTTGGTCGAGAGGTCCCAAGCAGACAGACCAGCGCCCCCGCCTTGTGTGGTGGTGTAAAGTGTTCCGCCAGATGTGCTGTCGCCGAAGATGATATCGGTGACACCCGTGAGGAACGGATCGTCCCAACCGGCCCACGATTGGGCAATAGCAGCCAACTTGAAGGTCATCTGTTTCTCCACCCAACGGGAACCGGATCGTGGATGGAGCGGGCGATTGTCGGCTAAAACCCGGGCAGAAATGCGGACCTTCAAGAGACTTTAGTTCAAATGTTTTGCGTGTTCGGGTGAAAGCAGCCGTCGGGCGCGACACATAGAGGGGGTAGGGCAATTATTTATAGCTAGCCGGAGGAAATTCCTTTTCCTTAAATATTCATTCGACTAGGTGTTTTTCACGGGGGACTAAAATGCGTAGATTTATACTTCTGCTGTGTGCTGTGACTGGGCTTTCTGGCTGCGATTTGTTTCCGCGTGGCGCGGGGCTGCAATCGGAGGTATTGGCCTCGAGCCGGACCGATGAGAATGAGCTAGTTCGTGACTTTGCGGTCGAAGCGGTGACCCGAGAAAATTTGGTCACGTTCTTGCATTGGCCGCAAGTTGGCGCCTCTGATTTGGGGTGGATCAACCGAGTTGATCAGCCTAACAACCGCATCATCAAGGCTGGGGATACTATAAATATCACCGCATGGACGACGGAAGCGAATGGCGGCCTTTTAACTGCACCAGGGCAACGTAATGTTGTATTAAATGACAACCGTGTCTCTTCTTCGGGGTCTATTTTCTTGCCATATCTTGGCGATGTGCGCGTGGCTGGGATGAGCCCGGAGCGTGCGCGTGAGCGTATTGAAGAGGGTTATGTCGAGACGATCCCTTCGGTGCAAATCCAGCTTTCGATGATTGAGGGAAGCCAGCAAACGGTAAGTTTGGTAGGTGGTGTCGCTCAACCTGGCACGTTTCCGTTGCCAGACCGCGATTACACGCTGTTGCAGTTAATCGCGGATGGAGGGGGCGTTTCGGGTGCACTCGTCAACCCGCAGATCCGACTTCAGCGGAACGGCCGGTTGTACGGCATGTCTGCTGACCGGGTTTTGGACAATCCAGGTTTCAACACGACCTTGGTGGGCGGCGACCGTGTTTTCGTTGAAGACGACCAGCGGACGTTCGCGTCGCTAGGGGCGGCTGGGACGCAAGCCATTCATCCGTTTACGTCCGATCATGTTTCGGCGATTGATGCTATGTCTATGATTGGTGGTTTGGCCGAAGATCGGGCTGATGCACAGGGCATATTGATTTTGCGCCGCTACAGTGTTTCGGATGTCACGGCGGACAGATCTGGGCCCGATCATCCCCGCACGATCTTCACAATTGATCTGACCAGCGCCGATGGGTTGTTTTCGGCAGATCAATTTGAAATTCAATCCGGTGATTTGATTTACGTCAGTGAAAGTCCTGTGACCGCGATCAATTCTTTCTTTGGTATTTTCGCAGCCACGCTGAGTCTGACAAACTAAGCGGGCTAAACTGAGTGCTATTTGTTGCATAGGCCGAGAATGTTAGAAAGAAATCCCAGATGTCAGCATGAGCGCTAAGGTTTCGTTGTCACCGACCTGAATGCCCGCCGTAATGTCGTTGCGCTCGTTTGGGCCAAAGCGAAGGGACAGGTCTGAGAAAACGAAGTTGGTATGATACCAACCCTGATGGTCGATGTCTAAAAGGTCTGATGTGACGTTGGTATCGACGAGTATGATTTCGGACCCCGCGCCAAAACGCGCGCCCCACGTTCCGTAATGTGTTGAAAACGGTGGAAGTTGACCGAAAACCCGAGGGGTGACTGCAGCATATCTCATCTTTATTTGGGCTGGGTCTGAAAAGGGTCCGACGCCCTGAGGCAATGTAAAACTTGAATTGCCGAGCGCACCTGTCAGGTCCCAAGACAACGTCCAGTCTGATCGCCGTGCTAGAACCTGTGAAACTTCAAATGAGACGGCCAAGGACCTACTATTAGAAACTGGAATGTTTCCGATTTCGCCAAACACGGGACCTGTCGAGCGCCTGAAAAAAGTGGTGTCAGGCGATGGACCAATGAAAGTTAGAACTAAGTCTTCCAGCGCGTCGGGCAACGAGAGGCCCGGACCGATCCCAGCATTGAACCGGAGGTCTAGCGGCTCTTGTGCAATTGTGGGCACGGCCCAAAGTGACGCCACGCATGAAACTGCAATAACACCGAAGGATTGAAACATCAGGAAGAACTCGTGTTTAGCGAAAGTAAGCGATTGACGAAAAATTCAAATTTAAGTTAACTCTCCGCGTTTCAGAAGGATATGTTAAATGCTTGATTTTAAATTTTCTACTTTGTTGAACGCGGATACCGAAGATGACGAGGTGAGTGAACGGCTGGATTCTCTCATTGATTTCAGTATATTAGATGGTTTTGCATTGGATTTCGCAGAACAACTTGAAAATTTGGGCGACGGAAACGCCGCGACTGACAGTCTGGATGAAGCGCCAACACGGATCACCAGCGATCAAATCGTGTGGGGAGATGCTGAAAATGGCATCGTGTTGAATGGTCTTGAGCTGGAACAGATTTCATCTCTAGACGATTTGGCGGTGCAATTGTCCGAGGGGCTTGCCGAGGGGGCATTTTCATCGATTGATGTGATTGTTGATAGTGTCGAAATTTTGAGCATTGAAGCATCGACAGAAAAGTTTGCATTTTCTTCTGGTGCGCAAAGAATTGAAATTGACGGTCAGTTCCCGACTGAATTTCAAGACATTTTTGATGTTATTTCTGCTTTGGCGCTTGTTGTCTCCGGTGAGAGTGAAGATGAGACGTATTCTGATCTGCCCGAGTTAGACGAACTACAGTTCTCTGGTTTAACCGTGTTCGATGGCGACGAAACGATTGGTACGTTTTCTCTTTTTCCAACGGCGGTGACGCTGAATGTTGCAGGACTTTCTGCAGAGTTGAATGGGACGTTTGATTTCGAGACCGTAGGCGAGATTATTTCGTTGGTGAATACCATAGTCGCGAGCGGGCCAGAATTGGACCTGTCAGATATCCCGGAATTTGCATTGACGTCATTCGTTATGACGGGCGCGGATGGGACCGAGCTTTTGAATATTTCCGGCGCACTTGAGACGGAAGATGATTTTGCCATTGAGACCGCGACTTTGCTTGGCACTGAAGATGATGATAGAAACGTACTGTTGGACGACATTGTAATTCTTGCTGCGGAAGACTCCTTCGTTGACCTTGATGATGGGGACGATGAGCTGGAAATAGAAGTCGATTATTCGTTTCCCGTAGATCTATTTGCTGGTGCTGATCCGCGCGACATTACATTGGATGGCGGTGACGGCGAAGACGAGTTGGATTTCACGTCTGGCATCTATGGAATTTATGAGCTGGATTTTGTGGAGGGGACGTTCAAAGCAACGGCTGATCCAGCTGCGTTGTACGAGACGTATTCCTATGATGAACAGCGATTTGTGAGCCCGTCGGAGTTTTATGACCCCAGTCAGGCCCGCCTGTTCATTGATATTGATTTCCAGAATTTTGAGAATGCCGATTTGGATTTCTATCAAGGCGGCGAACTCTACGTGATTGGGGGCGAAGAAGACAACCTTTTGGATGTGCAACGACTTACCGATTATATGGAGATTGATGGCGGGGCAGGGACGGACCGTGTGAAGTTCGACAACCTCTATGCCTTCTTCCAGACGTATGAGTTTGCAAACGGTGTTGAAACATTCGATTACGTTGTCTTGGATGAACCGACGTACGAAGCGTTTTCCGAATTCTTCACACTTGAAGAGGATGAAAGTGACGGTTCGATCTCGATGATCTTCATTGAAACGGGCGAGGTCTTGGGCCGGTTCGAAAACGTTGAAGAGTTCGAGTTCTATTTGAATGAAGACGACAATGAAGTGCTTTCGACCAGTGATCTGTTCCCGGATATTGTGATTACGGGCACTGATGGGGATGATTCACCGCTTGCAGGGAATTTGGCTGACAACTCGATTTTCGGCTTGGCCGGAGATGATGTTTTGTTCGGTGACGCGGGCGACGATCAGTTGGACGGTGGTGCCGGTGCGGATCAATTCTTTGGTGGGCTGGGCGATGATGTCTTCCTTTTCGACAACAGGGGCGACCGCGCTACTGAGTTGGTTGGAGATGGTTTTGATACGATTGTTTCTTCCGCAGAGGTGACTTTGGGATCGGCTGAAGTTGAACGCGTTTCATTGGAAGGGACAGCCAATCTTCGCGTGAACGGAAATGGGTTTGGCACCGAGATTAACGGGAACGGCGGCAGCAATATCTTGATCGGTGGTGGCGGTGGCGATGTTATCACCGGGGGTGATGGCACCGACTATTTCGCGTTTTTGGTTTCGGATGCAGAAGGCACGACGCGCATCACTGATTTCGGCGGCAATGATCAAATTGCGTTGGATGACCGGTATTTTAACTTGGGCGATGGATCAATTGACGTACGCGGAGTTACGCAAGTTCAGTTCAACAATGCATTGCGCACAGAAACGGCAATTTATGACAGCCGGACGGGTGAGATGTTTATCGACATTGACGGTCGAGGCGGGCCAGCTGAGGCTGAACTGATTGCAATCATCGAAGGTGGTGGACGTTTGGGTCTCGACGATTTCTTACTATTTTAAACAATGCGCCTAAAGACATAACAAGGCGGTTCGGGGTGCATTTTATGATGCTCCCCGCTACTGGTTGAATTTACGTAGTGTCCGCTCGCTTATTGCAGATGAGAGTAGGACGTTCGGGACCTAGAAAGCATGCAGCTTTCTCGAAAAACGTCGACCGCATGGAAACGGTTTAACGGTGTTTTCAAACATTGAGACAGAGAATTTCCGCATGAAACCGTTGATGAACAGGCAAATCTTTTTAACTCAGTTCCCTATTCGATCAGACGCAGACAATTTATCTTTATCTCGGACAATCCCGTTTCTTTGGCCTTTAGCCAGAAATAATTTCCCTTATGCATCAAGTAGTTTTTGTACGACAGCCATCAAAAACCGCTCATTCATATGATCACCGTAAATCATTTCTTTTGAACTTTCAGGGAACAATTTTTCTTCTTCGGCGAACGGACCTGAGATAAGTGTTTTTAGACGTTCATTGTCGTCATCAAATTTCTTTTGGAAATCGATTTGCGCAGCGTTTGAACCGAAAAAACTACGGTTTTTAGAATCTTGCCAAAGTGTTTCGGGAAATTTGTTGACGAGTTCCTGTAGCATAGGACGCAATTCGCTGTTTATGACTGAGCCACGATGAATCATCCGTTTTAGAATAACCAAATCCACTGGTAGCCCTTCGTTGGATCTCTCTGGCAGGGCCAAATCATCCAGATCGAGACCTAATTGGCTACAAAATTCATGCACAATATCTTTCTTTTTCGCGAGCCCCTCGAAGGAGAAAGCTTTAAACTTCGGAAATTCAGCTTTCCAGCGAAGAGCTTGGTCATTGAATGCAAAATGAAACCAAAAGTCATCTAGGAACCGCTGGAAGTTTCGAGAGTAAGTGGTTGCCTTTATGTGTTCTTGATAGAGAGACTGAGCATATTCTGTTTGGCGTCTAAAAACGACTACTACCTCTACATCCCCAAAAATACGGCGAATTTTTTTGATGTAAGCTTCTCTAAGAGGCCAATATGTTTCTGCGGGATGCTTTTTGTTATCCGATGGATCGACATCGATATGTCGGTAGAAAGGTTCACCGCTTATTATTGTTGTATCGTAGTCTTTCGACCGTTCAACAACACGCTTGAAAAACCGTTCAGCCATCGGTTGTGAATATTTCGGATGCCGCCCGGACAATGCATTTACCATTCCAAGGTGGGCATAGTGCGGAGCTCTCTTTACCAAGGAATAATCAGGGTAAAAAATTCCTCGTTTTTTGAGTTCGTCACGGTTACTTGCGAGAAACTTTTGAATAGATGTCGTGGCGGTTTTATGTGTACCGATGTGAAGTATAATTCTTGACACTTAGTTCTAAACCTCAATGCTCTGTTGTTATATCGGCGTAGTTTGGACCGTCCCGATATCTCTTTCCTACGATATGAAGAGTACCGGTTGAAAAATAATTTAGATTGCAACGCCCTGTTATTTCTGTTGAGTCCGTTAAAATCAAGACAGAAACGCTCTAAAGCTGCTTAAGCTTTATTGACGTTGTGCTGAGTGAGTTGGTCAACAGAATATGGAGCGACGTCAAGTTGCGTTCGATCCATTCAAGGTAAAGCAAACCTCCAGTAGACCACGACACAAACTCGGACATAGCCACGAGCCGGCGGGAGGGTGGGGGTGAAGCGGCATATTTGGTTATCTGCGAAGCCGTCTGTCGCTAAAAAAGCCACTTTTATTTTCAGGTAAAACCACCCATACAAGCATTTATAGACGAGATCTACTGATCCAAATGAAGTAAGAATTAAGCGCCCTTAATATAGGAGCGCACGGAACTCTTAAGGAATATTGTAATGCAAAAATTTATAGTCTTGTTCGTTGGTCGATGTGGCGGAACGTGGTTGTCTAGCCTATTGCGCAATGCTCCCCAAGTTTACATGCAAAACGAAGTTTTTGGTGGGGTTTGTCGTAATCTTTCAGGAAAGAATGATGTTGTTCCTGTTGCTCAAACAGATGCGGAAAAAGAGCGTTACAAGTCATTGCAAAGCGCTTTTCTTGAACGTGCCACTACGCCAAAAACAAACAAATTTTTTAAAGACGTTGAGCCAACCGGTGATGAAATCGCATCTGGCTTTTTGTTAAAGTATCGACAGATTCTAGACAAAGATGATTTCGTATCCTTCGTGCATGATACAGATTGTAAAATTATTTATCTGAAAAGAGAGAATATTCTTAAGCAAGCAGTTTCTTATTTTGGAGGGTTTGAGTCTAAGAAAATTAATGGAAGTTACAATGTGACCGGGAATTCAAAACCTGTTGGTTCTTTTGAAATCGACCCTCAGAAGCTGATACAAAAAACAGAGGAATTTGAAGTCGATAACAGAAATTTTGAAATGTTCTTGAGCCAGAATGATTTCCAAGAGCACATGGTTTTATATGAAGACATGGTCCAAAATACTGAAGCAGAAATGAACAAAATTTTGCAACATATTGGGGTTCCGAAGCAAAGTGGGCTAGTATCCGATGTGAAAAAGAACCTCAAAGGTGCGCTCAGAGATACGATTATAAACTATGATGATTGCCGTAGCGCGCTCTCAGGAACGCCCTACGAAAAATTCTTGGCAGAATAAGAGACGCATCTATGGAATATGGGAAATTAACCCTATCAACCCTGTCTACTGTTGATAGAGCGGGATATTTAGAGCAAGTCATATCTTTTCCCATTGATAAAACTCTGAAAATTAAAGAGCGCAAGAACTTTATTAAGAATGTTCTCGCAAATCCGGATTCGGGTTTCTTAGTAGAGGGGGCGATTGAAGCGATAACTGACAAGGAAATCTCAAGCCAGGAAATGATTTCCTTGCAATTAGAGCTGCTTTCGAGAAGGCGGAGTCCAGAAATTGCTCTCAAGCTGTGTAATTTTCTTACCTCGCACGGCGAATTTGACGCTGAATTGATTGATAAAGCAAGAATATTGGAATGTCAGACACTCATAAAGCAGGGCAAAATTGAATCGGCGATTTCAATTATTTCGACACACAATTGGTCTTTAAGCGAAACAAATGGGGCCTTTGAAGCTTTGATATCTTGGTATCACATGAAAAAAGGTGACCAAGAATTAGCTGTGAAACACTTTGACAGATCAAACGCAAAACACATAAAGGCCCTATCGACTCAGGTCGCCAATTCTAATTTAGTTCAAGCACGCTTGGTTCGGAAAGAAAGTGTTAAGCTGTTTACAACTACATACAATGAAATGGAGCTCATAGGCGCATTTTTAGAGTATTATCGCAAGTTAGGGGACATTCAATTTTGTATCGTTGATAATAGTTCCACCGATGGAACCGCGGAATTTTTGGCCCAACAAGAGGATGTGATCCTTTGGAGAAATGATGGTAGTTTTTCAGAGTCTCATTTTGGCTCCGTATGGATAAACGAACTGGTTTCTCAGATAACATCGGATGGTGAGTTGTGTGTCCGTGTTGATGCTGATGAGTTCCTTTCTTACGATACTATGCGTCAAGAGCCACTCGAGGCTTTGCTGTCTCGACTAAATGATAGTGAAGTTGATATCGCTACAGCAATTTTGTTGGACATGTATCCGGATGATTTGTCTTTCCCGGATGTTGTTGACGACATTGATATAATCTCCTCATGCACGTTTTACGACGATACAATACGGTGTGAACCCGACTACTATCCACCGTATATATTGCACCGTGGTGGTTTTCGGGAGCGGCTTTTCGGCGTGAGAACCTACTTGACAAAATCGCCTGTTTTCAGAGGCGGTGGTGCCGTCAAGTTTTTGAACGCTAACCACACTACAACACCCGGTCGCGTTTCTGATATGACATTGAGATTGTTACATTATAAGTTTACGCCAAACGCCATGGCTAGATATCAGGAGCAAATTGAGCGGGGAGAACACTATAATGGTGGTTCTCGTTACCGAAAGTTTATAAAATTTCTTCGTTCTAATGAACTTCATATCAGAACGGCGGTTTCTAAAGAACTGTCTGAAGTTAAGGATTTCATGACCAGCAAGTAGAATGTAAGTTTTGCAGCATGTTATGATAAGAGATTACGGTATCGGCTGACCGGAAATGTTTTGGAATACTTGATGTTGAAAGCTACGGGGCTTTTCCAGCCCAGTAGCTGAGTGGCATCGGCGCGGAATGTAGAAGCCGTTGAGCCATTCTTTAAGACCATCAAGGCAGGGCTGATCTGGCGAAAGGTCGTGGTAGACAGACCGCGATGCCGCGATAGGCAGTCTTCGAGTAGATTTATGACTTATACAGTCCGCAATGGTGCTACTAATACTTGGGCTGGAGAAGCCCGGTTGCTTTCAAACGGAACGCGGTTTGAACGATAACCTAGGCCGGCACAAGAACGTGACAGGTCCACAGCCATTTTTCGACCAAGCCAAGTGAAACTTATGGGAGTATAGGGCGCAATCATTTCAAACAATACTGTGTGCGTTCTATACTCATTTCTTATGGCGCAAGCGAAATATGCGAATCGTGTGTAAGCGAATGCTACAATTAGGAGCAGGGTCGGAAAAATCGTGATACGCTTCTCGGATCGTAGTCGACCGGATAATCTTCGGTCGACTACGATGAGTTGGAAACCTTGAAGTCGTGGTTTTTCTGAAAGTATGTCTCCAAGTTTTTAACGGCAACATCGTTACCGCCCTTACGGTTGAAGTTCAAATACAAGCTGCTTGAGTAATCTGTTTCTTCGAAGGTTTCAGATTTGTAATCTGTATTGAGTAGATAGGTACTTATCCCGTTCAAGGCTAAGTTCCATTTAAACCACAAATCGTCCACTGTTGGTGCGATTTGTAGAGCAGCTTCCAAATTCAAAACAGAGCTTGGAAAGAAAGCTGTATTGTACAACACTCCATCTTTGCCCGTCGGCAATATGAGAGGGCTTGGATTGAGGGATACCCCAGCTCGCATCCATTCGCGATATGGTGCAATGCCTCTTCTATTTAATTTGACTTGGTGGCCCCTGTATCCAACGACGCAGCCATATTTATCATAGGCGTCAAGCAGCCCCACTAACCAATCAGCGGGGTAAATTGTATCGTCATCAACGGTTACTACGAGCTTAGATAGCCCCCAGTTCTCCCACAAATATGGCAGCAATTTCCTATATGGTCCGGTGTTTCTGACGTAGGAAATACGCAGTCTTTCCCCGGCTTCTGCTTGAAGATTTGTCATCTCTTCCGTGAGATCCGGCACCCCTTCATCGAGCAGGTGGCCTTCTTTAGACAAGTAGAGGTTAATACGGATATCTGAATAATTTTGGTTCAAGAGAGACCGAATAGTTTGCGGAAGCGTACTTATTCGAGAAGAAATTGATGTCAGAGAGATGTCAATGGTGCCGTAATTTTTCATTCTAGTTTTCCTTTGACCCATTCAAAGTTTCTGAAGCAAGATTGCTTTCCTTCAATTTCGGCGGCCGAAGAGCGAAAGGAATTTGGATTGCATCTGAGCTAGTCAGAACTTCATCACGTCTTCGCAACAAACGTAGCTCTCTGCGTTGACTGATATTTGTTCTAAACATTTGTAATTGTTCGGATTTTTTGGCGTTTGTCTGTTGAGAAAGCGTCTGCGATGCGGCTAAACAAAGCATCATTGGAGTTTCTAATTCTAATAATGCGTGAGGTCCGAAATAACTGCGAATACGTTCTCGCATTTCAACATCCCCACGAGACCGAACTGAAGCGAACATCCCGATATCATCAAATACTGATTTGCGGAAAAGTGATGTCATGGGGCCGTCGCCTAGAATAGAAAAACCCGCTTCCATTTGAATGAAGCCACCATGGTCAATTCGAATATGTGGAGCAGTAACCAGCTTCAATAAAGGGCTTTCTTTAAAAGCGTTCAATTGAAGTTCTAGCCGGTTCGGATGTGACCAGTCGTCGGCATCCTGAATAGCGATGAACTCGCCTTTGGCTTCTTGAATAACGCGATTTCGACCAACATATGGACCGCTGTTTTCGACCATTTGAATAACACGCACAGTGTCATCGAATTCATCGACCACGGCGTTTATAGCTCGAGAAAAATCGGCCTGACTTCTATCATCGACAACTATAATCTCCACTTTCGTGTGGGTTTGATTGACCATAGAGGCGATGGACTTTCGCAGAAGGTCGATATCTGGATCAAAGGCTGAAATGACCACAGTTACTAGGGGCGATGACTTCGATATCCTTGTTTTTCTCGCTGACTTTGTTTCGATAGCTGCGTTTTCGAAGACTTCACTTACGCTTGAACCAAGCACCTTAAGGGAGGGTATGTTTGTTTCCGAAAACATTTCCGACAGGTAATCGTTCAAAGGTTGATTATCGCCCAAGATATTATTGCAAATGATATCAAGGTCCGTACCTCGGAATAATAGATCGTGCGCCTTAAGCTCGCTTAGTGTGTCGATATCAAATAGTGTGGCTGCCAAAATTTGACGGACATGCTGATTGTAAGTGTCAGTATGTTGAAAATCATTCACCTTTACTTCAAGAGACCTCAGTTCGTTTGAAAATGCGCGCAAACCGTTTGAAAGATGAACAAGATTAACTGACCCGACATCACCATCGCGCTCTAATAGATTTTGCACGTCAGTTTTGTTCTGCATCCTAACCGCTTGACGGAACGCGTTTTCAAACTTGATGCTTTTGTGAATCCGTTTAACGACAGACGTTCCGACCACTTGGTTCAGATAATTGCGATCGTAGCTTACAAGTAGTGAAGAGAAAGCTTTCAAAAAGCCATCTTCCTTAGCCAAATCGGGATGTGTAGCCAGAATCCGCTTCAAATAATGAAGGAGGGTTCTAGGGGATCCGTAACGAGATTGTACTTCGGCTAATCGGTAAAAGGTTCTTGCTCGACCCTGTGTTACCGCAGAACATTCTGCGATTACTATATTTAATTCGTCTTCGGGAAGGCCCATCGCGAGAACACTAAATAAATCAATAATCAAAGCTGAGCTATGCTGGCAAATTTCTTGCGCGAATGTAGCTAAATTTCTTGCGGCGATATCAATTGCTGAAGACTGTTTTAAGAGTGCAAAAAAGTCGAAAATTTGATTGTCGCTTAACTTCCTAATTAAAGAGACATCACGCGTAACGGCATCTGCAAATTGATCAAAATCACTGCTTGTGAGCACGGAACGGTCGCTTTTAGCAATAAGAACAATAAGTTCACCTACGCTCTTCAATTCCGGTCGCATAATAACCTGCTTTAACTTCCTGCGAAGTCCCTGAAACTCTCGAAGCTTCATAGTAATTTCACGAGGTAAAGCTGATCTTTGTTTAAGGGAAACAAAAGAGTCTGCCAGCGCTGTATCCTGCAGCGCCCACAAAAACGCTTCATCACGTTCAAAATCTGTCAATGGGAGGTCGTTCAAAACTCTTTCAATTCTAGGTACAAAATCGGCAAGTTGCGCGTTAGACCAATTGTTTTTCCGTAAAATCAACTCATCTTTTTGAATATATAAATCACCAACGATATCTACATCAGTGTTCAGAAAACCTTCGGATATCTTCATGGCGCGTTGTACTGACATGCAGGTCAATCCCAAAGGTGCGACGTGACCAAGTCCAATATCTGAATCGGTGTCTAATTTCTGATTACCTGTATTGTCAGCCTTAATAGTTACAAGCGCGCCTGCGGTGGTAAATTGACCACCATAGCGCCAAAAGGCTTGAACAGCGGAAATGACGTAGTCAGGTTCTGCTGGAGTACAGCGTGATAAAAAGAGTGTGGGCTTCTTCTGTAGATGAACCGACTTTTCGCAATCTTTCAGCAAAGATGCTAATCCTTGCAGGCCGTTGACAACCAAACACGACGAATTGTTTAAGTAGGATGCGGCATCGCAACCATCATCCATTCGTACCAAAACCGCGAAACTGTCATCTAAAGAAACGGTCGTGGAGCCAATCTGAGCTTCAGTATCTTCTAGATCTAGACCCCATACAAGTCGTACCTTTGTTGCCGGACTCTCATCACCTGCCCCCTGGAACTCTCCCAAAGACACTAGTTGCATGATCGGTTCGGGGTAGCCTACAACTTGACTTGCCCAGTTCGTGCTATCGTTTATTTGCCCTGCTATCTCGACAGTCAGATTACCGGAAAGATCGACCCTAGAAAGCGCGGCAATCATTATTGGTGAAGGACGGGCCAGAGAACTAAGCGTTAATTTGCGCTCCCAACTTTTCGCGTCTTCTTCATCTTTACTTACATCGCAAATCAAGCCAGATTCTAGATGCGCAACCCACCAACTAAGGCAATCATCGCTGGCATCTGACGGGAGTAAAACGCCGAATGGCTCTGCATTTGGTAAAATGCTGTCAGAATTTGTCAGCTCTCCTAGGAATACAGCCAACCTTGAAAGATCAGCCTTTGTGGAACTCGAGGGATCAGAAAGACGCTGCGAACTAGAGAAACCCTTTGCAAAACTGCGCGTGGCTACTCCGGTTAGAAAGGAAGGGAACTCCCCCCCTAAAATCTGCAACCCGTCGATCCCATACGAATGAGCAAGGCCAGATAAGAAAGGCGACCTTCCACTCGCAATCATCTGCGACAAAACAGTTTCGGTATCCCCTTTTCCAAGTTCGACACTGCGGTAGAAGTCAATAAGTGGAAAAACAATCGAGAGGAAGGAGAACTCTTCTAGCTTCGCTACTTCTAGAAGTTTGTAAAAGTAAGGAGAATTTTCATCGCTCAAATCTCGAATTAGGCCGGAAATAGCGCGGTCTGCACGCATCCCATCGCCACTTTCCAAATCAGACACGGCCGACTTGAATTGGCTTTGGAATTTTTTCGAAGCGACCAGGTTCCCGAGCAGACTATCAAAAATGGGAAATTTTTCGATCGCATCAAGGATCTTCTCTTCATTCGTAAGTGCTTTTCCATGGAACACTGCTGTCGCGCTCATGACAAGCTCTCTCGAGGTTTCAGAGCACAGAGCTTCCTGCACTGCGATCGGGTATTCTGAAATACGAGCGAGAAACTTGTTCGAAAATTGAGACATCATTGGGGTCCTACGTATTTAGCAACAACGCCCGTAATTTGAAATGGGATTTAAAATTATCAAAAGGCGAGTTTATCAATCAGTGTTTTAAGTGTTGTTTTCAAACGGAATGAGAATGTTTTTATCACTAACCAATTTATCTGTTTAATCAAACAAAGAAAATCATGAAAAACACTGAAACAGCATTGCAGGAGAAATTTAAACAGTTCTCCGTCGAATCTGCTCTCAGGCTTCTGAATGGTACTGAATAAGTGACATGATCTCAATTGGTTGGCTGACTTGGTCCGATTGGGTTCTGGGGCGTCGCAATTTGGCCGACCCACCCACAAGACAAGAGTTATCACTGCAAATTAACGATTACCCCCTGACGATACTATGCAAGTATTGCCCATATGCATTTTTAGAAAAAAGCTCCGCGCGTCTTGCTAAGTTCTCGGAGGTAATCCAGCCCTGACCATGAGCAATCTCGTCGGGACAGCCCGTCTGCAAACCTTGCCGCTTCTCCAACGTCCTGACGAAGTTTCCTGCATCCAAAAGCGAGCCGTGGGTGCCGGTATCGAGCCAAGCATAGCCGCGACCCATGCGTTCAACATTCAACAAACCATCGTCCAAGTACATTTCGAGCAATGTTGTAATCTCCAGTTCCCCGCGGTCTGAAGGTTTTACTTCTCGTGCGCGTTTGGGGGCATCGCCGTCCAAAAAGTAGAGACCGGTTACGGCAAAATGTGAGGGTGGAACTTCGGGCTTTTCGATGATTGTCGTCACATTGCCGTCGTCATCAAAGCCGACAACGCCGTACCGTTCAGGATCTGAAACGCGGTACCCAAATACTGTGCCACCTTCAGGTTTTTCATCAGCAGCTTTGAGCAATTTCGGCAAGCCATGACCAAAGAAAATGTTATCTCCCAAAAGTAGGGTTGAAGGCGCCCCATCCAAAAACTCTTCAGCAAGGAGATAGGCTTGCGCCAACCCGTCGGGGCTTTCTTGGACAATATAGGTAAATGATACGCCCCACTGGCTTCCGTCGCCCAACGTTCGTTTGAACTGTTCTTGATCTTGCGGAGTCGTAATGATCGCAATCTCGCGAATATTCGCAAGCATCAAAACGCTGAGCGGATAATAGATCATCGGTTTGTCGTAAACCGGCAGCAGCTGCTTAGAGACGCCGATTGTGATTGGGTAAAGCCGCGTGCCGGAGCCGCCCGCTAGAATAATGCCTTTGCGCTGTTTCATAAATCACTTATCTTTCAATTCTTTAAGCACACGAGCAAGGCTCATACGCCAATCTGGGCGTTCGATGTTAAAATCTGTTTTTGTCTTATCGCAATTCATACGAGAGTTGCTAGGCCGGGCGGCTTTTGTTGGAAATGATGATGTAGGAATATCTTCGACTGTTACAGCTTGGTTGGCTTGGGAAAATATTTCCCGTGCAAATTCAGCCCAGCTGACATCTGGAGCACCAGAGAAGTGATAGATCCCCCCCTCTTTGCCAGCCAACAGACCATGCGCGAGCGCAAGACAGGCCTCTGCGATGTCCTTGGCTTCCGTTGGTCCGCCGATTTGGTCGGCAACAATTGTTAGGTCCTGTCGCGTTTCGGCGAGGCGCAGCATTGTTTTAACAAAGTTATTGCCATGGGAAGAAAAGACCCAAGAAGTACGCAAAATCGCGTGGTTGCCGCCAGCCGCTTGAATACCGGCCTCCCCTTCAAGCTTTGAACGACCATAGGCTCCCAATGGTGCGGTTGAATCGTGGGGTTTCCAAGGCTTGTCGCCCTCGCCACTAAATACGTAGTCGGTCGAAATATGAACAAATGGAATATCCAAACCGGCACAAGTCCGGGCCATAACACTGGGCGCATCCCCGTTGATAACAGTAGCAATTGCTTCTTCATCTTCAGCTTGATCGACAGCAGTGTAGGCAGCCGCGTTGATCACGACATCTGGGCTGTAGAACTTGATGGCATCTGCGCAGGCCTGCGGATCAGTTAAATCAGCTTGACTCCGCCCCAACGCAACAACTTTAGTGCAGTGTTGCAACTCAGTTGCAACTTGCCCTGATTGTCCAAAAACGAGAATATTGGTCATTGAAAGTATACCTTAGTTATGGTCCGGAAACAGAGGTCCGCCCGCAATGATGTTTTCCTGCGGTCCGCAACATGATATTGATATGCAGGCCGAACTTTCACGACAATATTGTCGTTATACAAATTTTTAACATTAGAAAGAATGCTGTCGATTTCTCCCGAGCTCAGAACCACGCAAGATGCGTTGGGCCTCTGTTTTCATTGATATCGCGTAGACTGCCGTATCGATGGAAATGTTTCGTCCTAAAGCGCAACAAATTGATGACACAATCTGGGAATACGGGTCTTATCCTGTCCCCAACCGCTTCCCAACACCATCGCGGTCTTGCAGTTTGCGCCACCAATTCTCGTTGTCGAGGTACCATTGAACGGTTTTGCGCAACCCTTCTTCAACGGTGACACTGGGCCGCCATCCTAGGTCGTTGCGAATGCGTGTAGGGTCGATAGCATAGCGCGCATCGTGGCCGGGTCGATCGGTTACAAATGTAATCTGATCGGCATAGGCGCCTGATGCCTTGGGACGGATTTCATCCAGGATACCGCAAAGCGTTTTCACCAATTCCAGGTTTGACAGCTCGTTCTCACCGCCAATGTTATAGCTCTCGCCAAGCACGCCTTTTTCCAGCACGAGCAGCAGAGCATCTGCGTGATCTTCCACGTACAGCCAATCGCGCACGTTGGAGCCATCACCGTAGATAGGCAGAGGTTTGCCAGCAAGCGCGTTTAAAATAATTACAGGCACCAGCTTTTCAGGGAAGTGGAAGGGGCCATAGTTGTTAGAACAGTTGGTCAAGACCACAGGCAAATCATAGGTTTCATGCCAAGCGCGCACCAAATGGTCGCTCGCAGCTTTAGACGCGGAATAGGGCGACCGCGGATCGTACGGCGTGGTTTCAGTAAATTGAATGCTTGGGTCCGCGGGCAAGGATCCAAAAACCTCATCCGTTGAAATATGGTGAAACCGGAAAGCCTCGGGGCGACCTTCAGACACCCAATATGACCGTGCTGCTTCAAGCAAATTATAGGTACCCGTGATATTGGTTTCGATAAACGACCCTGGGCTATCGATAGATCTATCGACATGACTTTCTGCAGCGAGGTGCATCACAGCATCTGGTTTGTGTGTCTTGAAAATCTGATCAAGCCGCGCCCGGTCGCAAATGTCGGCCTGTTCGAATGCATATTCCGGCATATCCGCGACGCCGGCCACGTTGTCCAAGCACGCCGCGTAAGTCAGCACGTCAAGGTTAACAACCTCGTGTCCGCGCGACATAGCCAAACGCACAACCGCAGACCCAATAAAGCCTGCGCCACCAGTTATAAGAAGTTTCATGAGTTACCGTCGTATGTAAATGGATTGTCTAAATCGAGGAGAGAGCCCGCATTTGCGTCTTTCTCGGACAAAATCGGATCTTGCTCCCCTAACTGCCAATCGATCCCAATCGTAGGGTCATCAAATCGAACGGCTCCGTCGCATGCGGGAGAGTAATAATCAGAACATTTGTAAACAATTTCTGTGTCAGGCAAGAGGGTCACGAAGCCATGTAAAAAACCCGCGGGTATCAAAAGCTGCTTGCCGTTTTCAAAGCTCAACTCAACACCAAACCATTTGCCGTATGAAGGTGACCCCTTGCGGATATCGACCGCGACATCGAAAAGCGCGCCTCGCCCGCACCGAACCAGCTTCGCCTGCTCATCTGGTGGGGATTGAAAATGCAAACCTCGCACTGTTCCAGTTTGTTTGGAAAACGAATGGTTGTCTTGAACAAAATTGTAATCAAGCCCTACGTTTTGCATTGTTCTTAAATTCCAGCTTTCGCTAAAAAAGCCACGTGGGTCTTCGAACCGATTAGGCTCGATGACGAAAACATCCTGCAAAGCAGTAGGTGATAGTTTCAAAGTAAACCGCTCAAATTATATGAAAATATGAAGATTGGAGAGTTATAGCTAATCCAATACCGATTGCAAAGAACTCTGCAAGATGGGTGAATAACACGGGTAGATTTAAATAGCGGCATCTACAACGAGGCTATGGAGAACAACGGTCCATTCTTTTTAAGCGTTTCTTGGAAAGCACTGAATAGAGGGTGATGTTCTGCCCTGTTTGATTGAAAAAACCTGTTATATGGTACAAAAAAATTTATTCGAAAGATTGCGCGAGATGTCACATCCATCTATTCACCCGGTTATTCTGTGCGGCGGCTCTGGAACGCGGCTGTGGCCGGTCTCCCGCAAAAGCTATCCCAAGCAATTTACCAAACTTCTAGGCGATGAAAGTCTGTTTCAAGCCGCCGTTAAACGGACCACAGGCGATGGCTTCGCGGCACCTGTGGTTGTGACAGGCAGCGATTTTCGCTTCGTTGTGATCGAACAAATGGCAGCTGTCCAATTGTCACCACATAGCGTGCTTATTGAACCAGAAGGCCGCAACACAGCACCAGCAATCCTCTCGGCAGCGCTCACCTTGGCTAAAACTGACCCTGACGCGCTGATGCTTGTCGCACCGTCAGACCACCTTATCTGCGATGATGCAGCCTTCCGCGATACGATCCATCGCGCCATCACTACCGCCCAAAACGGTCAAATCGTTACATTCGGCATCACCCCAGACCGTCCCGAAACGGGATACGGCTGGTTGGAGTTAAAGACAGCAGAAATGGCACAAACAGATGTGCCTGTCTCTCTCTCCAGCTTTGTCGAAAAGCCAGATGCAAAAACAGCTGAGCGGCTGTTTCACGAAGGTCGCTACCTTTGGAACGCCGGTATCTTTTTGTTCACAGCGCAAGTGTTCATTGATGCCTTTAAACTGCACAACCTGGCAATGTTGGCCCAAACCCAAACTGCGGTCGACAATGCAACTCTTGACCTCAGCTTCACGCGCCTCGACCCAGAGGCATGGTCGCAGCTGGAAGACATATCCATCGATTACGCCGTAATGGAAAAGGCTGACAACTTGTCGGTTCTCCCTTACACTGGCGCTTGGTCCGATTTGGGGGACTGGAACGCGATTTGGCGGGAAGGGGCACCGGATGAAAACGACACCGTCCTGCAAGGCCCTGCCACAGCAATCGAATGCAACAACGTTCTGTTACGATCTGAAAGTGAAAGCCAACACATCGTCGGAATTGGTTTGGAAAACCTGATCGCGATCGCGATGCCTGATGCGGTTTTGGTCGCCGACAAGACCCGCTCCCAAGATGTTGGCAAAGCCGTAAATTTGCTTCGCAAACAAACCATCACCCAAGCCGACACACTACCGCGCGACTATCGGCCCTGGGGGTGGTATGAAAGTCTCATCGTGCGTGACCGGTTTCAGGTCAAACGCATTCACGTCGCCCCAGGCGCATCACTATCCCTGCAAAGTCACCACCACAGATCCGAACATTGGATTGTCGTCGAAGGCACAGCCCGCGTCACGGTCGACGATGATGTTACACTGCTGACCGAAAACCAGTCCGTCTATATTCCGCTTGGCGCTGTGCACCGCATGGAAAATCCGGGTAAAATTCCTATGGTCCTAATCGAGGTCCAAACAGGCCGCTACCTCGGGGAAGACGACATCATACGTTACGAAGACGTCTATGCACGAAAAGATGGTGCGAAAGGTTAGGAGAGGGCGACGGATTTGATTGATTTTCGAAGGTAGATTCTGGATAGAATAGTGTGTTGACCCCAACGTTAATTACCAAAGCATATCGGGCTAACTGCGAAAATTATTTTTCTAGTAGGTCTCGGTGATATCTGTGCAGGAAGATCGTTCCTAAGAGGCCAAATGAAAGTGCTAAGCCAAATACATAAGTCGGATTGACGTAAGGTGCGTCATAGCCGACGTAAAATGCACTCCTCATTTGTGCTGTCGTGTGAATGAGTGGGTTCCACAAAAACCAGTCTTGATATTGGTCTGGTAGACTTTCAGGAATAATGAAGATGCCCGATAAAAAGAATAGAGGCCGATTCAAGATCGACCAAACTTGCCCCCAAATCTGAAATTGTGAAACTAAAAAACAATTGAAAATACCGATACCTAAGCCGAGAGCGGCGGCCATGCTGTATGACAACAAGACCAATTCGATCTGAACAATTGTCCGAGTGTCATATATAGCTCGGATAGTGTAGAGAATTAGGAAACCAATTAATAGTTGAGTAAGCAAAGCAAGGGCTGAACGTGCCACGAGGGCGTCGACGTATGTAACTCGAGGGTAAGATAAAAGCGCCTTAGAGAAGTTAATTGACTGAGACGTTTTACCGCTTACATCCGTATACATTGTGAATGGTAAAATGCCGGTTGCAAAAAAGAACGCAAAATTAGTGCCAAGCTGAGGAGTCCGTAACCCTAAAGCTGCAAAGATACCTGTAATGAACAATATTCCCAAAACAGGCTCCGCAACCATCCAAAGATATCCACCCGGAGAGCGGCCGTAGCTGGATGTCATTTCTCGCAGTATGAGAGCGGCGACTGTGCGGAGGCCGCTGAGGCGAAGTGTTTTATGTACGGGGCGCAATTTTTTTGGCGGCTCCGGTGGGGGCTGTACTTGATCGACTGATGAGGAAGGCACTCCGCTCATGCTAGTCGCTGCCAAACAGATCGCGCGTGAATACCTTTTCCTCTACATCAGCGATATCATCGGTCATGCGGTTGGCGACGATAACATCTGACCGGGATTTAAAGTCTTCCAAGTCTGACAAAACTGGAGAATTGAAGAAATCAGGCGCATCTAGGGCGGGTTCATACACGAGAACCTCTATCCCTTTTGCTTTAAGGCGTTTCATGATGCCTTGGATCGAGCTTTGTCTAAAGTTGTCAGATCCGGCCTTCATGACGAGGCGGTAAATGCCGACTGTTTTCGGTCCACGCGCTAAAATGCGGTCGGCGATAAAGGATTTGCGGGTTTTGTTCGCATCGACGATGGCTGCGATGAGGCTCTGAGGGACTTCTGAGTAATTTGCCAAAAGCTGCTTGGTGTCTTTAGGCAAGCAGTAACCGCCATATCCGAACGAAGGGTTATTGTAGTGGGATCCAATGCGTGGATCCAAGCCAACGCCTTCGATGATTTGGCGGCAATCCATACCGTGTGTGAGTGCGTAGCTGTCAAGTTCGTTAAAATACGCAACTCGCATCGCGAGGTAAGTGTTCGCGAACAGTTTGATCGCCTCGGCTTCTGATGGATCGGTAAGCAAAACCGGTACGTCTTTGGTTATCGCGCCTTCGATGAGAAGGTTTGCAAACACTTGAGCGCGATCCGATTGCTCGCCGATGACGATACGTGATGGGTGTAAATTATCGTAGAGCGCACGGCCTTCGCGCAAAAATTCTGGACTGAACAGCACGTTGGAAAGATTTTGTGATGCACGGACGCCGTTAATAAACCCGACCGGAATGGTGGATTTAACAACGATCGTTGCCCCGGGTTGCACAGCTGTTGCTTGGCGGATGACCGCTTCGACGGAACTGGTATCGAAGTGATTGGTTACGGAGTCGTAATTCGTAGGGGTTGCTACAATTATAAATTGTGCATCCATATAGGCCTCTTTGTGATCTGTCGTTGCCCGTAGGTTGAGGTCCTTGTTCGCAAGGTATTCTTCAATATCGGGGTCAACGATAGGGCTTTGACCATTATTGACCATGGCCACACGTTGTTCATCAAGATCAATCGCTACAACTTCGTGATTTTGAGCGAGCAGAACTGCATTCGCCAAACCTACGTATCCAATGCCTGCAACAGCGATTTTCATTAGGTGTCTCCAAATTTTTTCTTTTAATATCAGTTTTTTTCGAGCCAAGTCGATATGCCCGATAGATTGCATATTTTTTTCTTGCTCGCCAGCAACGGTTTTGAGGTTGTTAAAAAGCAATGCTCGACATGATAAGAATTAAAATTCTTGTAAAAAAAGTTACCCTAAGTAAACACGTTAGTGTTTTTCAGTAAAATTTTTAAAGTTCTTTAATAAATTTTTCGCGACAGTACGGTCGAACAACGTGTCGTTTTGGTGCGCGGATGTGAATGGAAATACAGGGACGGGGTCAGGGGCTGACTACCGGAAAAAACTTTGGGGTGTTTATGACAAACTTTCGATTGACCACGGGCTTAGATACGATCGTAGGAACAGCAGACAGTGATATTGTCGAGTTCCCGTCTAACGTTGCGAACGTTGAGGCCGGAGATAGCGTGGAATTAGGTGCAGGTATCGACACGTTGCTGGCAGAGCGCACATCTTCGTTAGGTCTTGGGACGGATCGGCTGGCCGGCTTTACCGGGTTGGATGTGGTCGATGTGTCTAGCGCGCCCGATGTGACATTGAAGGCGCTGGAGTTCTTGTTGGACCAGTCGGACGATGGAACATTTACGATCAAGTTTGATGGTGATCCCTTGACGCTTGATTTGCGCGAGGCAGGTGGCCGTGAAGGATTTGTAATAGAAGGAACAGGGCAGGTCAGTCTATCCGACGGTGACCTGCAGTGGGTAACGGTGGCCGATGGTGTTTCTGGGCGTGTTGATGGGGGCAGCGGAATAGATGTTTTGGCTGGTGGTAATGGTGCCGACGTGCTGCGCGGTGGTGCAAACAACGATAGCCTATCTGGTGGGGCAGGTAACGATAGTCTGACGGGAAATGCCGGCTATGATATTCTGAACGGTGGTGCTGGTGACGATGCGCTGGATGGTGGATCTGAGGGTGATGTTCTAACGGGTGGTGCTGGCACGAACACATCTGACGGTGGGTTCGGCGCAGATACGTTTGTGGTTGCACTGGGTGAGACGCTTACGATTGAAGACTTTGAAGTGACCAACGCGTATGAATTCATCGATCTGCGCGGCTTGGGCACGAACCTAAATTTCAATCTGAACTTCATCGATGACGGTACATATGCCACGCTTAATCTTGGTGGTGGGACAACGCTGCGTTTGACGTCGGCCGCCGCAGCACAAGTAACCCGTGATAGTTTTATTTTGCCAGATGACGGTGCGTTCACATCACGCGCGCAAGGGCTTTCCCAGATCGCAGATTTTCAATTCACGGATGCAACCGACACGTTTGTTGGCGGTACTGGTAAGCAGATTTTTGGTATTTCAGGTGTCTTTTCTAAGCTCTCGGGTGACGATGTTTTCATAGGCGGCGCTGACTTAGACACTTTGCGAATTTCAGGCAGCGATCGATCATTGTCTGAAGCGCTTGTTGTTGGGATGAGCGGCATCGACGTTATCGACATGTCGGGCGCTACGGGCAGCCTGGGGATGAGCATCAGTGATGCGATGGTGAGCCAATCTGATGACGGTGCGTTGCTGGTTAAGAACGGCGAAAATGACATGATCGTAGATGCGGCGTTTGGCGACGGTGTCGTAACGCTAGAAGGCACCGGCCAAATCACGTTGCGCAATGCCGATGGTCAAAACATCACGGTATCAGATCAGTATTCAGGAACGATTGTCGGTGGGTCGCAAGCTGACAAAATTATTGGGGGCGCGAAAGCGGACAGCATTTCAGGCAACGATGGTGCCGACACGATCTTGGGGAACGAGGGCGCAGATGTTCTGTCTGGCGGAGACGATCGTGATATCATCAACGGTGGTGCTGGCAATGACTCCCTAAGCGGTGATGCAAGCCACGACCGGCTAGATGGTGGTACGGGCGATGACGCGCTTGATGGGGGCGTTGGCAGTGATGTTCTGACAGGTGGCGCAGGCGCAAATACGGTTGCTGGTGGAACGGGCTCTGACACGTTTGTTGTATCTGTCGGCGAAGACTTGACCCTTACTGACTTTGACGTGACGGACACCTATGAGCGGATCGACCTTCGCGCAATGGGCGCCGATTTTACTCTCGACCTATCGTATACAGTTGACGCGGGTTTTGGTGTTTTCGATCTGGGGCAGGGCACGACATTGCGTGTTCCAGAAGCGGTTGCTGCGTTGCTGACGGAAAATAATTTTGTTTTGCCGACGGCGGGGGATTTTGTGACGTTTGCTGAGCAGCTGTCGACCCCTGCAGATTTTGTGTTCACTGCGGAAAACGATAATTTTGTTGCCGGAGACGAGGGCCAGATTTTTGAAGTGTCAGGTCAGTTTGCCAACCTGTCGGGCAGTGATGTGTTCGATGGCGGCGCAGGTGAAGACGTCTTTCGGATCACCGGTGAAGACCGCGAGTTGTCGTATGAATTGCTGCAAGGCATGCAAGGTATCGACGTAATCGACATGACGGCGACCACCGGAGATTTGGCTGTGCGTGTTGACCCACGGATGGTTGCGCAGTCTGACGATGGGACCTTGTTGATCAAAAACGGCGCCAATTCTTTGATTGTTGATGCGGCTTTTGACGATGGTGTTGTGACGCTGGAGGGCACCGGTGAGGTGACGCTGCGCAATGTCACCGGCCAGAATGTGACCATTTCGGATGACTATGCGGGCTTCGTAACTGGCGGATCGCGGTCAGATAAAATCATTGGCGGCGCACGTGACGATCAAATCAACGGTGGTCTTTTGGATGACACGTTGTTCGGCGGCGCGGGTGACGACACGGTGAATGGCGATGGAGGCAACGACACACTGTTTGGTGGTGAAGGAAGCGACACCCTGAACGGTGGTGACGGAGAGGACGAGCTGTTTGCAACAGCTGACTCTGGTGCCACGACGATGACTGGCGGCGATGGTGATGACCTGTTCGTGATCGAAAAGGGCGCCGGACCAGTCGTAATTACGGATTTGGATACGCTGAGCTTTCTTGAACGTATCGATTTGTCAGCGATCGACACCATCACGAGTGCACGTGATATCAATGTCTCTATTTCCGGAAGAGACGTGCGGCTCACGGCAGATGGTTTGGATGTGACACTTGAAGGGGCAGCTGGCCCGAATTTGGACCTGCGTGATGCGGTGCTACCCGGACAGGATGCACGTGTTTTCAACGTAGATAGCACAACACCGCTAGAAGAACTGCAGAACCTTCTAAATGGCGCACCAAGTGGTTCGACCATTAATTTGGCCGCTGGCACATATGACATCACTGAAACACTGCGGATTGATCGGTCAGACATTACGTTGAAAGGTGCGGGCGAAGGGCAGACTATTTTGCGCATGGCGCAGACAAATGAAAATGCAGGTGAAGCAATCTTAGTGCAGCCGGACGGCCAGGAGCTGTTTGAAAACCTGTCCACCATTGCTGTTGATGCTGCGCAGGGAACATATCAGATCACGCTGTCAGAAGATCACGAGCTTGGTGTGGGCGACCTGTTGTTTATTCATCAGGAAAACGACGAGACGTGGCTAGCGGAGACTGGAAACTCTGATTGGGCTGAACCGGAGCTCGATCGTGCAGAAGACACGTATCTGCGTGAATTCCGCTCGCGTATTACCGAGATTGACGGCAATATGATCACCCTACAAGAGGCGTTGCCATTTACATTTGAAGCAGACATCGCATCTGTCCGCCAGTCGACGTATCTGAAAAACGTTGTGTTGTCAGATTTCACTGTGTCAGGGCAATGGGGCGAAACCGAGGACCCGTTCAACTTTACCAATACGTTGGATGATGCTTGGGTTTCGATCGCTGCGATTGAACTGGATGCCGTTGAGAATTCTTCAATTTCAAACGTGAGTGTTATTGATGCGGCCTCTCACGCGTTCCGCTTCCAGCGGACGTATGAGGTGACGGGTGATGATCTCTATGCAGAAGGTGCGCATAACAAAGGGCCGTCGAACGGGTATCACTACTATTTCGTAGAATCGTTTAAGACAGTGGTCAACGATGCGACATCGGTCGATGCGCGCCACTCTGTTTTGTTCTCGTCTTTCCATGCGGAACACTACAACGAAATCTATGTCACGCAGACGAACCGCGACATCAACTTCCACGGTAGCCCCGATGCGGATAATATTGTCCGAGTAGAATCGTCGACGCAGGATTATCCATTGAACGTGTTCCCACAGTGGCAAGCCGTGAACCCTGGCGTGCCAATTGAGCACCCAGATTCAACGATTGATGCGAACGATGTCACGTTCTTGTATCTTGAAAGCGGTGAACGCCCAGACATCGTAACCGCCGATGAGCGTGGTGGGACGTTGAACACTGGGATCGGCAGTGACCAACTGTTTGGCGGCAGCGGTGCTGATACGTTGCGTGGCGGTCTGAATGATGACGACATGACTGGCGGCGGCAGCAGTGACCGTTTTATCTACCGAATTGGGGATGGAAACGATCAAATTCGCGACTTTGAATTTGGAAGCAGTGGCGATGTGCTGGTTCTTGAAGGGACAGCTTACAGCAGTATCAGTGATCTGAGGTTCAGTTTTGATGGCGCAGATTTGGTCGTCGACATGGGCCTAGATGCTTCAATCCGTTTGCGTGACGCAACCGGTGCTGGCAATGCGCGGCCAAGCAATGTTGAGTTTGTAACTGACACGTCCTTGCCAGGTATTGTTGACAGTGCAAATGCGGACGAGCGCTTTATCCTCGGTACACAAAGTGACGACGTATTCACGATTAGCCGTCAGCACGTAGATGCATCTGATTTTGAAGCAATCATGGGAACGGGCACAGATACGCTCATTGTAGAAGTTGGGAACGTGTCAGAAGTTGTCGATAATATTGGGGCCTTGTCTGGCGTTGATATTTTCGATTTCTCAATTTCGACCCAAGGCAATTTGGCGCTTGAGGTGCGGCAAGGCGTAATTAACCAGTCTGACGCAGGCCAGATCACAGTCAACATTGGCGACACAGGTGATATGCGGTTGAACAGCAGCACAATTTCTGACGCTGCTGATTTGATCGTGGATGGGGCACGTTTGATCAACCTGTCCGACAGCGGAAACAAAATAACACTAGGTGACCGCGTCGGTGGCAACGTCGCTGGTGGCGATGGCGATGATACTGTTGTCGGTGGCGATCAAGCCGACACGATCGAGGGCGGGGCGGGCAATGATATCATCGCTGGTGGCGCTGGTGCAGACATTCTGACTGGCGGCGCAGGTGCGGATAGCTTCGTCTTTGAAGTGCCCGGTAACGCGCAGCTCGGTACGGATGTGATCACCGATTTTGAAGCTGGTGTTGACCGCATTTGGATTGATGTTCCTGACGGTATTTTCCCGACCGGTGCATTGCCCCGTGGGATTTTGCATCAAGGAACCGAAGCGCAAGACGGCAACGATTACCTCATCTATAATCAGCCAACTGGAGAGTTGTGGGTTGATTTAAACACAACAGGTTCTGGCGGTATGTCTTTGATTGCGACATTTGATCCATCGACATCTTTGTCAGAAAGCGACTTCTTACTGGTTTAAGAAAAAGCCCGCCCCTGCAGATGCCGCAGGGGCGGGCTTACAAATCTTTTGAGCGTTTTCCGTCTCACGACGCGGTTGAGATTTCGGGTAGGAGGGCCACGCTGGCTTCAGGAACGTCCAAGTTTTCAGGACGCCACCGCCACTGTGTCGGGACGTCTACGCCGAAGGCTGCGTATGCAGCCTCATATTGAGGCATGAGGGCCTCACACAATTTGCGACCAAGTTCCTTTGGTAATTGAGGAATGCCTGGTGCCTGTTCGAAATCAGGTCGTTTCTCGACAGAAAGATTATCAATTTCCAACGCATCTGTCAGCTTTTCAAGCACAGCCAGCCGTGTGGTTTCATCTTCGATGTCTTCGTGGAATAAAACTGTCAATTGGTCCCTGGGGACCGCGGGTAACAGGCGCGATAACATGCGTGCGTAATCTGAAATTGGTCGCAAACCCACGACTTCAGCTCCATCTAGGCTGAGGATATTATGCAATTGTTCGGCGCATGTTTCGATCGTCCGTTTATCTTCTGGTATGTCCAAACATAGCTCTTCCCAATACCGATCTACCGGATCCCTGAGAACGACCACGAACATCCCGTTGCCCAGGCCTGCCATATCTGAAAAATCCAATTGGCGCAGGCGCGCGTAATCTGGTGTGAGATCGCAAAGAACCGGTTGTTTGCGACGACGTCTGAGCATGTAATCAATGTATGCCTCATGCCGCATGTCGCCTTCGCCCGGGGCCGAATGGACTTGCAAGAGCGCTGTTGCATCGCTGATCTGTGTGAGAATCTTCGTTTGGTCCGATTTCGACTTGGATGTTTTTTGTTTAGCGGCCAATTCGGTCAGCTTATTGCGGCGTTGAGACAGTATTTTGCGGTTTCGTCCCGACCTGATGTCGAAGTAGTGCGTTTCAGGCACTCCTGCAGTTAGGCATTGAGGGTGGCGGCGCATACAATTGAAAATCCAATTTGCGCGCGTGTTCGGGAGACCTAATCCATAAAGAAGACGCACTCCGTCTGGGAGGCGCACCATGTTGTCATCTCGTGCGGGGGTTGCGGAGGCTTTTGTACGATCCGGGTCGAGGCTGAAAAGATAGCGGTCGATCGCCTCATTGATGTCCTCGTAGTATGCCAGCTTGCCATTTTCTAACAAGGCTCCCGCTTCGCACAGGTCTTGCAGTTGACCCATGGAATGACTGACAAAAATCGCGCCAGATGTTTTCATGCGCGCTTGAAAAACCTCACTCGATTTGCGGCGAAATGAGGCGTCACCAACGGCAGTGACTTCATCGACGAGATAGGTGTCAAAGGCGAGCCCCATATTAATACCAAACGAAAGGCGCCCTTTCATGCCGGACGAATATGACCGTACGGGGAGGTGGAAATGTTCGCCGAGTTCTGCAAAATCTTCGACCCAGTCCATCAAAGATTGAGTATCAGCCCCATAGATGCGCGCAACGAAACGAGTGTTTTGGGCGCCAGTCAGATCACCGTGCATTGAAGAGGCTAAACCAACAGGAAACGAAATTGACCCGGTGGACAAAACTTCACCCCAGTTGGGGGTCGATGTGCCCGCGATCAATTTTAGCAGCGTTGATTTTCCAGCGCCGTTTCGGCCCAAAAGGCCCACAGAACGCCCGGTAGGAAACACAGCGTTAAGGTTGTCGGCGACAGTGTTACTGCGCCCGTTTATGGTAAATGTTTTGGTGAGATTGCGCAAAACGATCATATCGATGGCTCGATTTAGCGACGATCGCGTAGGGCGTAAGCCGCCAGCGTCAAAATACCCCAGCTTAGGAATGCAAATAATGCAACGAGGGATGTTATCTTAATCCGCTCCGGATGGACGGAGGATTCGGCGAGCGTAGGTCTTACATGGGCAGCCAAATATCTGCTTTGTCTGCGACCTTGGGCCAGACTGCTGTCGTAAGCGGCGAGCGCCGCGGTATAGGATTGTTCCGCAAATGTTTGGTCAACAATCAATCGTTCATATTCGCCGATTAAGTCGGCAAAAGCATCTGTGTCATTGTCTTGTGCTTCGGTCGCAACGCCATTGGTCGACCCCAGCCCAAGTTTAGTGCGTTCATCAGCAATACGCGTCTCGATCGCTTCGATCCGTTGTTGCGCCTGAATGACACGCGGGTCGCTTTCACGTGACGTTTGGAGCAAAAGATCAAGATCTATCAGGGTGTTGGCGAGATCACTCTGCAACGAGGACAAGATGCCCATCTGACTTTGGATAGATGCTTCGGGGTTTACGATTTGAGTGCGGTTTCGAAATTGTGTGATCGCTTCCCGAGCGGTTTTGAGACGCTCTACTGCAGCGTCAAGTTCGTCACGCGCATAGCGCGTGGAATCTTCGCGGGCAATTGCAGAGAGTTCGTTTATCATTTCTGAACTTTGATCGTAAGCCATCTGCGCAATTCTTTGCGCCTCTTGTGGCGTGAAGGCCTGCACGCGAAGTTCTAGCAATCCGGTTGAACCAACGTTGTAAACCTTGACCATTCTACGCCAGTACTTTGTGAGATCCTCAATCGTGCCCGGAGGATGATAGGCAAAGATTGGATCAAGGTCTGGATCAGCGGAGCTCCAAATGCTGCGCAGGTCCAGTTCGGCGTCGACTTCGCGGACAAGTTCTTGGCTTTGGATGAAATCGTACAAAATATCGGTGTCAGAGGAGGATGAGCCCGACAATCCACTGAGCCCCACGAGGCTTTCAATTGCCGAGCTACTTTCCTCGGTTCTGACGGAAAAGCCGGCGATTGACACATACCTGTCCGCGGCGCGCTCCCACATGTACCAAGCGGTCAGAGCCGTAGGGCCGACAACAAAAATGAGAAACGTCAGCAAAATCATCCAGTGCCGGCCGCGCGGCCGGGCGGGGGCTGCGGCTGATAATTCTGCTGGTGTGTTATCGGTCATACGGGTGTCCGGGAGATTGGGCCCCCCAATTTAGGGGCTAAAAGGCTTTTCTGTGCTAACAAATTCGGGATCTAATGGCTAGCCACCGCGGTTAAAGTTTCGATCACTTTGAAGATCGATGTGCTTGGGTCAGTGTCAGGCGAGAAATGCAACGTTTGCCCATTTTGTGCCGCCTCCACAGCGGCGCCTTGGGCGCCTAGGTCAAATGCATAGACTGGCAAGCCCGTCGCAAGCGCCTCTTGTGTAGTATATGAAAACGTTTCAGGCCAGATCGACGGGATTAGCCAATGCGAAATACCATAGGTGGCTATAAGGTTCGGAATTTCGGGAACTGAATATGCCCCGTGAACTTGGACATGTGTGGGCAAGGGGTGTGCTGGATCAACGTTTCCGATTACAACAATTTTGGCACTGCTCTTGCATTTATAAAGTTTGCGCGAAAGATCAGCTACGACTTTTACGCCTTTGTGCTCGTTTAAGTTGCCGAGCACGCCGATAACAATAGATGAATTGTTCAAAGGCTTTGGGCTAGCAGCGAGCGAGGTAAGGTTGCTGATATCGTGGCTTGCCACATGAATTCTATCGGGTGTGATGTGGGGCCAAGTTGTCGTCACTTGGGTAAGTCCATCGGCGGAGAACACGCGAATTTTTTCAGCGCGTTCCAAAAGACGACCCCAGCTTTCCTGCCAGTCCATAAGGGAAACCGGCTTGCCATCGGCTCTTCGGGTTTGGTGCGCTGAGTTGGTGCGTGCTGCCGTGACAGGACCACGGTACACACCATCATCGTCGAGCAAGGTGTAGGACGGTGAGATGGGAAACCAATCGTGAAAAAGAACTTCGAGCCGGTCATTTGACGACAATAGCGACAAAAGCGTATCTGGTAGCGTGGCCGGATCAGGGTCGCCGACGCCGCAAGAGTAAATCAGGATTCGTGAGGGCAACAGACTGAGTAGCCATGCGATCGCGTCAATGTCCATTGTGCCTACAGCGGTAGTGGCGGGTTTTTCGGTTGTTCGATCCTGCGCGTGCACTTCTAGTTGCCATCGAAAGGAGCCCCCGACGCGCAAGACAACCGACGCCAAGCCGTTTGACGCATCGATTTGAATACGCTGTTTCAACCAGTGTTCGGCGCCGCCGCCCATATCGTGGGCCAAATAGACAGGAACGTCTTCGCGCGTTATTCCAGCCCAAGCGAGAGCAAGTGCGAGACGGGGCGTGGCTAAGGGGTCGGTCGCGATGAAGCGTGCAACATCGAGGTCATAGGAGGGATATCGCTGCGAAATCAAAGCGCCGTTTTGAGCGATAAGTCTTGCTTTCGCCGCGGAACCAAAGCTTGCGCCCCCTCTGTGTTCGACGAAAAGCGACCCCAAACCCACGTGACGTCCGCCCAAAGTGCGCGCTTTTTGACACCAATCTACTTCCTCACCGTACCCGCGACCAAATGCGGTATCGATGCGGGGAATTTGTGCTAGAAATATTGGCGATAGGGCCATGCAGAACCCGACGCCCGTGGGCATATCGGCAGTCGCCCATTCTGTGGTGAGTTGTTGGGCAATCGCATCGAGGTGGTCAGCGGCGCCGATGGCGAGAGGCGTGCGTTGGCAGATCACAGGGGCAGTGGTAATTTCTGCATCATTAGACATCGGCGTGACAGATGCGACTGTTGGGTCGGCGAGTGGGGCAGTCAATCGGCTGGCCCAACGCGCAGGTACGAATGCATCAGTGTTCAATAATATGACGGGAACGCCAGGTGCGTGACCAGGGGTGATGCCTGCGGTTTCTAACCCCTTGTTTACTGCGCCAATGAAGCCAAGATTGGTGTCAGAGTAAAGAAGCGTCAAACGGCCATTCACAGCATCATCGGTTCCAATTTGAGTGGCAAAGGTTTCCAGGTGGGGTCTGATCCTGCTGTCTGTAGAAGCGTCATCGATTGCAATAAGGTGCCACGGCAAATCTGTATTCTTAGCGACACGTTGGAGGCAAAGGTTAAGAACGTCAAAACCATTGTGGACAGGAAGAATGATGGTAATTTCGGCTGGTTGCGGGCTGTTATTTGCCAATGATGGTGTTTCCAGTGGTAAGCACTGGCGAACCAGGGGATGTGCATCGCCATCGCGGTCCAAACCAAGGCCCCGCTTTACGATACCACGATATTTTGGATCATGCGTGCGCCGCCAGCCCCAGAATGCGGGAACGAGCTTTATGCAAGACCACGCAAAGCTTGTTATGTCTGCAATCTGTCTCCGCAAGGGGCCCGGAAACAGCAGAGGCTTCGTTTGCTCAGCGGCGTAGGTCGACCAGCGCAACTCAGGCCGAGCATTGCCGTCGGTCGGGACAACCATGTCAAATGAAAGTGGGATTGATACATCCATTCCTGGCGGGCGAGATGCAAGCACGCTATGTGCTCCGCAGACAAGTTTCACAGATTTTGCGGATATAGAACCTGCGACGCGCACGCGCATTTGATCACGGTCAAGGCTGGTGACTTCACCAACCGATTGGCCGCTTGCCGTACGAATGCGGCCTGTCGCGCCAGCAACACCGCTGTTTGCAAAGACGTATCGGTCATAGAGACCTTTAATGCGACGAAAAATCACCAACATCGCTCTATTTGAGGTCCACTTCAGAAAGGACGTAATCTGTCAGAAAGGCAGCAAAATCAGGATCGTCGTCCGCGGACCGAGACAAGCAGGCAGGAAAGGCATTTTTACTCTTCAAGACGTTTATCATGTGTTTACCTTCCGACGCAACTTTAGCGCTCAACCCGTTTCCTTGGCAATCGGTTTGGTCATTTTCTCTTAACAAAAACAGTCCTCAAAAATTGCGCTGACAGTTTGGCATAGCGGCAAACGGTTCTATTTTCACCTCAACTCAGTATCGGGTTTCTTCAACGCAAATATATAATCTACCTTCGAAACATCCTCAGATGAATGACGCTGTCAGGTTTGCAGACTAGCTTGTTTCGTATCCGCCCAACGAGTAAACGATTGCTTTACAGTGCAACATGTCCCATTTGTTGGGGCTTTGAACAATGCCTTTATAAATGAGACTTGGATATATGAATAACTCCTTTGATTGCTTCGCGATGTCGGCTAAACAAACGATTGGCGCAATCAAATGAGAGGCTTGGCGCTGCTGCGGAAATTAGCCTCAAAATTCGTGCCTGAGCGTGCAGGCTACGTTGATCATTTCGACATGGACCGCGTTGCAGGTTGGGCGGTTGACCCAAGCGGATCCGGAGAGCCCGCGGTCGTCGGTCTTTTTATTGATGGTAAGCATGTGATGAATGTCGCTGCGGAATTACCACGAGATGACGTTGCGCAAACACGCCGGGCGCCACTGCGGTGCGGTTTTGATATTGCCTTACCAAAGCGACTGCGAGACGGGAATGCGCATCGGGTTGATGTTCACTTGGGTGAACATGGCCAGCGATTGCGCAATGGGCGCATGAACATTCCAGCAGGCACTGCAGGGCGTGGTTCCGCTACCGGGCTGTCTGGAGCGCTGGTCGAAGGTGTAACATGGTTTGACCGCAGCAAAGGGGCGATATCTGGTTGGGCTACGGGCAGCTCTTTCGTCACGCTTTCGGTAAATGGGCAGACCCCAACTCAAATCCCTTTAAACCGCGAAGTTCCGGGGTTTGGTGCAGGGAACAGGCAAGGGTTTGAATACATTTTACCGGATGCCTTAATTGGAGATGACACGCACACCATCGATGTACGAGCGGGCCATTGGGCGGACAATTTAGGGTTAGATGGCAACCCGCTTTCCGTTTGCTTACAAGCAGTCCGCCCGCGTTTGTATGTAAATTTGGACGGCCCGAGAAGGTTAAACGTATTGGTCCGGAATCGCTCTGGAGAACCCGATCCAAGCTCCTTGTCGATTGAAATCAACGGCAAGGCGGTCATCCATGAAACTTCCACGCCAGGTGCGGTCGGCGCATTTTTAGTACAGTTACCTGAGGACGCCCGCTATCTCACCGTATCAACGCGACCAACGCAGCTGGACACAGGATACGTTTTGGGGCGGTTCGCGATTGCGGCTGATGGAACACCTACAGACTGGTCTGCCGAAGTGTCTCACCTGGAGTTGGACACGATACCACTTGCGCCGGACCTGCTTGCACGGGCCCGAACTGCATTTGACGCCTTCACTACGTCACCAGATGACCGGTTTGAGCCACAATGGGTCGCTGCACAGCTAAATCTAAACGAATCTGAAAACGTGTTTGACGCGTGGTGTGATCGGGGCGCTGCTGCTGGTATCGCACCCGGACCAACCTTCGACAATGCCGCAGCCTGCGCTTTGAACCCCGGTGTCGCAGATGCGGTAGCGCGCGGCCAATTGCCATGCGCCTTCGCGTTAGAACTAGTGTTGGGTGCTGGTGCTTTGGGGTCGATGAGCGGTCGTGCAATACCCACCGGCCGCTCGACGTCGCCCCCCTTAGCGACGACTAACTTGCCACCGGTTTCACTTTGGTGCGACCCATCGGAAAGCATTTTTGCAGCATGGTTAGCGCGCCTTAAATTGGCGCCCAAGGAGCTGGCAAAACTAGACAATGATGAACGGGCATCACGACAAGAGGTTTCTCAAGTTGTGATGACGCGTCAACCGTTGGTCAGCATTATCATGCCCAGCTGGAACCGCGCGTTTACAATCGGGGAAGCCATCCAAAGTGTGATTGAACAGAGCTATCCCAATTGGGAACTTTTGATCTGTGATGACGCAAGCGAGGATCGAACCGCAGATGTTGTGCGCGGGTTTAACGACAGCCGTATCAAATATATGCGGTTTCAGAAATCGAACGGGGCAGGGGCCCGCAACCACGGGCTCCGTCAGGCACAGGGTGAGTACATTGCCTATCTGGACAGCGACAACATGTGGCACCCCTTGTTCCTCGATGTGATGTTGCGGCAATTAATTGGAACGCCAGGCGTTCCAATAGCATATTCGGCATACCTTGATACCGAAACACAGGGCGCAACCGTGAAATTGAGCGGTATTTCAGCCCCCGGTTTTCGTCCAATCCAATTGTCCAATAAGAACTTTATGGATTTAAACACCATTGTTCACCACCGGCGAGTTTTAGATTGGCTTGGCGGATTTGACGGTGCTTTGCCACGTTTGCAAGACTGGGATTTGGTGTTGCGATACACCTCTATTTTTGGCGCCAAATTTGTAAATCGGATAGGCGTTTTTTACCGGCGTAATTTGGCATGGGGACAGGTGACGCACACGCAACAGGGGTCTGGGGCGCAAGATACTGTAAATGGGAAAACTCAAGCCCGCCTTGCAGGCGCACATGAGGTACTGAACGTGGAGTGGCCCGCACCGTCACGTGTTACCATGATATGCGGCGCAAGTGCCGAAGCCATTGCGACGTCGACTGCGCTTGCCCACATGACTACTGAACTTGGAACCATTGATCTGGTTCAGATTGGCGGGCCAGATATTGCACACAACATGCCCGGTATTGATCGTTATCGACGCGTAACAGACGTGCGCGCGTTGGATACAGAATTGTTAGATTTCGGAGCCGCGCCGGTTTTGGTGTCCGGCTTAGACGATCGGACAATACGGCAATTGCACAACTTAGACCCAAACCGCACTTTTAGAGCGACCAGTCGCTCGACTGGAACTTGGCTGGAGCCACTTAGCGGACCAAAAGCAGCGTTTCCTTTAGGAGCTTTGACACTTGACCCTGCCCAGGTCGCAACGCACCCAATGCCTCATAAAACCGACGGCCCCATTTTGATTTTGGGCCACAATATTGACGCTCAAGATACACGTTGGGTTACGCCGCTCAGAGATGCAGGTTTTGAAGCTTTGGTCCCACCTTCCCATAATCAGCCAGGATGGACCCATGTCACTGCGTCCGGCACAAACGAAATAGAAACGGACATGCCCCATTTGCCCGCAGAGATCTCCGATGTCTCACTCGTTTTGGTCATGGGCCGCTCGCTTGATGAAATTTCTCCATGGCAATTTGCCTTGCTAAATACTTCTATGGGCAATGCCGTACCAGTGGCAATTCCTACAGACAAAGATCCGGAAAGCTTCGCAAACCAATGGGTCGACGCTCGGGCGGCCTATGGCTTAACATCAAACGCTCCAGAATGGATTTTTGACAAAATTCCAAAACTGTTCAAAGACGCAAAGAAAATGACACAACTGTCAGAGCGGGCCCATTTGGTGCACCGAATTGCCTTGGCACCTGAATTGACAGGCCAGCGGATGGTCCACTTTGCGTGGTGTCAGCAATTTGCACCACCAAAGACTGAGGATCTAAATGGTGCTTAAGGACGCAGGAAATATCGTAAAATATGTATCGTGCTGTCCAGCAATTCTGCTCGACGGACAGCTGGCGCCTTCCGTCCGAGATGTCCGCGGAAAAGATGGCTGCGTTCATTCCATAACAAGGCGTGAAACCGGTTGGCAGGACCTTGATGATCTGCCACAAGCGGGTGAGGAAATTGAACTACGCGCTGATGATCAGACATCTTGGTCCGCAGTCCGGCTCGGAAATTGGGCTGGGCGGGTCACATCGTATAACAGCGGGCAAATAGTTGGCTGGGCGCGGGATGACCTGAGCCCTGACAGCCCTGTTACAGTGGTTGCCCTTTCAACTGATGGCACGATAGTCGGTTGCGCAGTCACACAACCCGATACGTCTACGCCAGAGCTGTTTACCTTGAAACTACCTGCAAGCTATAGCCATGCAGTGCGTGTTGAACGATTGTTTGTTGTGATCTCGGGGAGCGACTTCGTTTTGCAAGAAGGGCGCGTTTCTGTTGGTGCTGGACTAGGCTGGCCGGCCCCTGCACACGTGCAGCATATGTCGCGATCAGAGCCACTTATTGCGATTAAAATTTCAACGCCGAACCTCAAAGAGGCTCCGCTTTGGGGCGACTATCATTTCGCAAATTCTCTAGCCGCATCCTTTGCCAAAATCGGGCTACAGGCCCGTGTCGACACGCAAGACAGCTGGTATTCTGCAAGTAATAATTCAGACATCGACCTAACAATTCGCGGGCGGCACCGGCTAAAACTTGATCCTGGCAAAATCAATATGATGTGGATGATTTCCCATCCTGATCGCATTCCGGATGCGGAATTTTCCGGATACGACCATGTCGCCGTCGCGTCTGATATCTATGCCCGAGCCCTCCGCGAGGCTGGGCTTGCGGAGGCCCGTGTATTGCATCAGGCTACAGATGCCCGCTTGTTCGGGGCGCACGTACAGAATGATGCGCGTATGCACGCCTGCCTGTTTGTTGGTAATTCTCGGCGCGAGTACCGTACGATGGTGAAGTGGTGCATTCAAAAAAACGTCCCGCTTGAGTTATACGGTGGCGGCTGGGAGGGAATTCTGCCTCATGGATCGGTACGTGCACAGTCCGTCGCAAATACAGACCTTGCAGAATATTATGGAAAACATCTGTTATTGTTGAACGACCATTGGGACAGCATGAGAGGCAATGGATTTTTGTCCAACCGGTTGTTTGACGGGTCTGCAACGGGAACTCCGATTTTGACCGATCCAGTTGCCGGGTTGGAAGACGTCTTCGGTGACACCATTTCACAAGCAAACGAGGCCGAGGACTTTACCAGCAAAATCAACGATTGCCTGCAAAATCCGGACGCATGGCTCGCGCGTGCCGCACGCGCGAGAAAAATCGTGTTAGAAGCCCACACTTTTGATCACCGAGCAGTCGAACTTGCTCAGATAATGGGGTTATCTGACACCAAAAATGCAGTGGTAGCATACCAGGTTAGCAACGCGGCTTCACACAAAATCATCGCAACAACACGCTTTGGAGACACATGATCGTTGGCTAAACCGCGCGCACGTGCGATATATGTGTACCTCGTGCCGAACGTTTGGAATTGGAGCTTTCTATGTCTTTTGATATCACACTAGATTTCCGGTATGACACAGAAGGATTCTTCGACGACCCTGAACGGCGTGCCGCTTTAGAAGCCGCCGCCGCTATCTGGAGCGATTTAATCCAAGATGAGTTTGACGATGTTCCTGCGGGAACAACTATAACATTTGATAACCCTACAAACCTCACGACCACAGTCACGCTCACCCTTGATGAAGCGATTGATGACCTTTTGATATTTGTGGGCGCTACAGATCTAGATGGTGCGCTTGGGTATGCCGGCTATGATGCGGTAAACGTTGCTGGGGATATCTACACTAATCGCATTAGTAGCAGCTTTCGCGGTGAAACAGTCACTGATTTCGAACCGTGGGTGGGCACGATCACGTTCAACACCACCTCAAATTGGAGTTTTGATCTAGACGAAGGCACATCCGGCGCTTCTGATTTCATCAGTGTCGCTCTGCATGAAATGGCTCATATCTTAGGTATAGGGACGTCGCCAATTTTTCGCGAAATCGGGGCGTCGGGTGCGTTCGAGGGGGTCAATGCCATGGCTCTGAATGACGGCGACCCGATTCCATTGCAAAGCGGCTTAGGTCATGTGGCCAGCGGCTTTGACAACAATACCGTATTGCTAGATCCTTTCCTGACCGTCGGCACTCGTTTGTTACCGGGCCGGTTCGATCTCGCCTTATTGGCAGATATTGGCTACGAAATTGACGGGTTTGTAGCGCAAGGTGAAACTCTTCCCATCACGACAGAAGACGATGATGCGTTTGTTTTCGGCACATTATTGGACGACACCATTGATGGTTTTGGTGGCGATGACCAGATCTCAGGTGACGATGGGGATGATCTTCTGTTTGGTGGCGACGGCGACGACACGATTTTCGGAGGCGGCGGTGCGGATACGCTGTTTGCCGGGTCCGGCGCGGACCTTCTTCAAGGCGGCGATGGCGATGATACATTTTTTGCTGGTTTTGGAGAAGATCTCCTGTTCGGGCAGGGCGGCATCGACCAATACATCATCCAAGCTGGTGGCGGTGCAGTCACAATTTCAGGATTTGACCTAGCAACAGAAAAGCTAAGCCTTGAGGGGTCAAACTTCCAAACACCGGAGGACGCAGAAGCGGCTTTAACGCAACCATTTTCCAATGCGTCCGAACTGACCTTCAGCGATGGAACAAGTGTATTGGTATTCCACGACAGTCAAAGTGACGAAGCTTTGCAGGCGGCGAATTTTGAAATCGTTGAAACTCAGGTCGTTATTTCCGGCGATTCACAGAACAATACATTGATTGGGACAAGCGCAAACGACCGACTTGAAGGGCTGACAGGCGATGACACGCTCGATGGAAACGCCGGCGAGGACAGCATCGATGGAGGCGGCGGCGTTGATACGTGGCGCGCATCGGGTGATAGCGCGGTTTTTGTGAATCTTGCTGCCGGCATCGCACAAGATGGCTTCGGTGATACCGACACCCTAATCGGTATCGAAAATGTTCAAGGGGGAACAGAAGACGACGTGATCGTCGGTTCCTCCGATGCAAATACCCTAGACGGCA
>CANMEQ010000009.1 GCA_947497065.1 uncultured Paracoccaceae bacterium | reverse complement strand
TTTTACCGTGGTCAACGTGGCCGATTGTGCCGATGTTAACGTGCGGTTTCGTGCGTTCAAACTTTTCCTTAGCCATGAGAGGCCTCCTTTAAAAGTGCGGCGAGCACTGCCCGCCTGATGTGGGGTGCGACGCGGCGGGGCAAAAGCCCCGCCACACCGAATTATGCAAATTTTTCCTGAATCTCTTGGGAGATGTTGGACGGTACTGGATCGTAGTGGTCGAACTGCATTGTAAAGTTCGCACGACCAGAGGACATGGAACGCAGGTTGTTGATGTAACCGAACATGTTGGCCAATGGCACAAATGCGTCGATTGCAATCGCGTTACCGCGTGTGTCCTGACCCTGAACCTGACCGCGACGTGATGTCAGGTCGCCGATGATACCACCGGTGTATTCTTCAGGTGTCACAACTTCCACTTTCATGATCGGCTCGAGCAGCTTGGCGCCCGCCTTTTTCATGCCTTCACGCATACACATACGTGCAGCGATTTCGAACGCAAGAACAGAGGAGTCAACGTCGTGGAACTTACCGTCCAAGAGCTGAACCTTGAAGTCGATCACTGGGAAGCCAGCCAAAGGACCGGAGTCCATAACGGACTGAATGCCCTTTTCAACACCTGGAATGTATTCCTTAGGAACAGCACCACCAACGATGAGGCTTTCGAAGGAGTACCCTTCGCCTGCTTCTGTCGGCATGATGTTGAGTTTGACCTCACCGAACTGACCAGAACCACCGGACTGTTTCTTGTGCGTGTAAGAGTGCTCAACAGCGTGACCAATGGTCTCGCGGTAAGCAACCTGAGGTGCACCGATGTTCGCTTCGACTTTGAACTCACGCTTGAGGCGGTCGATCAGGATGTCGAGGTGAAGTTCGCCCATACCTTTCATGATGGTCTGACCGGATTCGAGGTCAGTTTCCACGCGGAAGGATGGATCTTCGGCAGCAAGACGCTGAAGACCTGTGGACATTTTTTCTTGGTCGGCTTTTGTTTTTGGCTCAACGGCGATCTCGATCACAGGATCTGGGAACGTCATTGTTTCAAGAACAACCTGATCTTTGTCGTCAGACAAAGTGTCACCTGTTGTGGTGTCTTTCAGGCCAGCAAGCGCGATGATGTCACCAGCGTAAGCTTCGGTGATTTCGTCTTGCTTGTTGGAGTGCATCATAACCATACGGCCGATACGTTCTTTGCGGCCTTTCGTGGTGTTCATCAGTGTATCACCTTTGGCAAGTGTGCCGGAGTAGATACGTGTGAACGTCAAAGTCCCCATGTATGGGTCGTTCATGATTTTGAAGGCAAGACCAGAGAAGGCCATATCGTCATCCGCACGACGTGCGATGTTACGAACTTCTTCTTCGTCGCCTGGCGCGAAGCCCATGTAGTCTACAACGTCCAGAGGGGACGGCAGGTAGTCTACAACAGCGTTGAGAAGAGGCTGAACGCCTTTGTTTTTAAACGCAGAGCCACCGAGCACAGGAACGAAGTCCATGGCCAGTGTACCTTTGCGCAGCAACTTGCGCAGTGTTGGAACGTCAGGCTCGTTGCCTTCCAGGTATTCCATCATTGCTTCGTCGTCTTGCTCAACAGCAGCTTCGACCATTTTGCCGCGCCATTCGTCGGCCATGTCTTGAAGCTCTGCACGGATCGGACGCAGTTCCCAAGTCGCACCGAGGTCTTCCCCGATGTAAACCCATTCCTGCATCGTCACGAGGTCAACGAGACCTTCGAGCTCAGTTTCCGCACCAATTGGCACGCCCACTGGAACCGCACGTGCGCCTGTACGCTCTTCAATCTGTGCAACACATTTGAAGAAGTCCGCGCCAATTTTGTCCATTTTGTTGACGAAAACCATACGTGGAACTTTGTAGCGGTCAGCCTGACGCCAAACAGTTTCAGTTTGTGGTTCAACACCGGCGTTGCCGTCGAGAACACAAACAGCACCATCGAGAACCGCCAAGGAACGCTCAACTTCGATTGTGAAGTCAACGTGGCCTGGAGTGTCGATGATGTTCATGCGGTGCTTAGGGGAATCCGGTGTTTTACCGTCTTCTGTGCGCTCCCAGAATGTCGTCGTCGCAGCGGAAGTAATTGTAATACCCCGTTCCTGCTCCTGCTCCATCCAGTCCATCGTTGCTGCGCCGTCGTGGACTTCGCCGATGTTGTGGGATTTGCCCGTGTAGTACAAGATGCGCTCGGAACAGGTGGTTTTACCTGCATCGATGTGCGCCATGATACCGAAGTTGCGGTATAGCTCTAGTGGATATTCGCGTGCCATTTTCAGGTGCTTCCCTATTACCAGCGGTAGTGGCTGAATGCTTTGTTCGCATCGGCCATTTTGTGGGTGTCTTCGCGTTTCTTAACAGCAGTACCGCGACCGTTCACTGCGTCGAGCAGCTCACCAGCAAGACGCTCTTCCATGGTCTTTTCGTTGCGGTTTTTCGCAGCAGCGATCAACCAACGAATAGCCAAAGCTTCGCGACGCTCAGGGCGGACTTCAACCGGAACCTGGTACGTTGCACCACCCACACGACGGGAGCGAACTTCGAGGTTTGGTTTGATGTTGTCGAGAGCTTCGTGGAAGACCTCAACAGGGGCTTTTTTCAATTTGTCTTCAACGCGATCAAAAGCGTTGTAAACGATGCGTTCTGCGACGGATTTTTTACCGTCGATCATGAGGTTGTTCATGAACTTGGACAGAACTTTATCACCAAATTTTGCATCAGGCAGAATCTGGCGTTTTTCAGCGGCGTGACGACGTGACATCTAATCTCTTCCTTACTTAGGACGCTTCGCGCCGTATTTCGAACGACGTTGCTTACGGTCTTTGACGCCCTGCGTATCGAGGACACCGCGAAGGATGTGGTAACGAACACCCGGCAAATCTTTTACACGGCCGCCACGGATCAGAACCACGGAGTGTTCCTGAAGGTTATGGCTTTCACCTGGGATGTAAGAGATGACCTCGAAGCCGTTTGTCAGGCGCACTTTGGCAACCTTACGCATAGCGGAGTTCGGTTTCTTTGGTGTCGTTGTATAGACACGCGTGCAAACGCCACGCTTCTGAGGGTTACCCTCGAGGTGAAGCGACTTGGAACGTTTGACTTTGGGCTGCCGGGGTTTCCGGATCAGCTGTTGGATAGTTGGCATTGGGCGTTTTCCCCGTTTCCTACACTAGTGGTGCGGTTTTGCAGCCGCGGTTTCGAATTCACATGCTCTATGCGTCCACAAAGCAAAAACTTCTGCCGTCGCAGCCTTACCGGAGCATACGGGGCAGTTGGCTATTCAGAGGATCGGCCCAGTAGTAGGACGGATCTTGACCGACTAAATTTTGATGCCTGGACACGGATTAACGCTGTCCAAGTTGGGGGGTCTATAGGTTGACTCGTTTTACGTGTCAACAGCCGTGGTCAGACGGGTCATCGCGGGCGCATTCCCTTGGCGGATAGGGCGCTGGTGCCAGAGGTGGTGGCGCGTTCGCGGTAGATGGTAAACAGCCCTGTGGCCACGACAATGGCGGCGCCCAGCAGGGTCAGTGGATCGGGCCATTCATCGAAGACGACGAACCCGATGATCAGCGCCACCAAAAGCGACGTGTAGCGAAATGGGGCGACAAACCCGATCTCGCCACTGCGCATGCCGGCCACAGCGGTGATGTAGCCAATCATCAGGCACAGGGCCGCGCCGGTGAGCAGTGCGGCCTCATTCAGATTGGGGAGCACCCATGTTTCGCCCATCACGAGCGAGCCAATGGCGGCCAAGGCGGTGACCCCGAGGGATGAGGCCAATGCCACACGGCTGGAGGGCACGGTGCTGGACAGGCCGCGGGCAGCCATGTCACGGATCGTGACGGCGATCACGGTGGCCACCCCGAAGAGGGAGTAGAGGGTGAAGCCATCAAAGCCCGGACGGATGATGATGGCCACGCCGATGAAACCCACGATGATGGCCGCGATCCGCCGCCAGCCTACGGTTTCGCCGAAAAACAGCACGGCGGCCAATGTCACGGTGAGAGGGAGGGCCTGCAGGATGGCCGACAAGTTTGCGAAGGGGAGCGAAAACAGGGCTGTGAGGAAGAAAAAGGTGCCGATGCTTTCTGCCGCCGTGCGCACGAGCGACAGGCGGCGGTCGCGCTGGGAGATTTGATAGGCCATGTGGCCAGAGAGACGCGCGAGCAAGTAGAGGCCCAATGAAATCAGGAAACCGCGCATGAAGATTTGCTGGAAAAAGGGCAGATCAGGGGCTGCAAGTTTCATCATCGCGTCATTAATGGTGAACGCCGACATGGAGGTTGCAATCAGCAGAGCTGCGCGAAGGTTTTCTGTAAAAGCCATAGGGTTGGTCTGACACAGAGGGCGGGGTTGGAAAAGGAAAAAGGCGTAGCACAGAATGCGCTACGCCTGTCGGGCCTTTGGGGGGCCCTACGTCACCCGTGAGTGGTCTGACGTGTTCGGTTAACCTTGTTGTGGTGGACGGGCCGGACGGTTGCTTTCCAAGATTGTAGTGATTTGATCGCTGGTCATTTGAGAACCTCGTGCCTGCAGGCACGACGCGACGTCTGACAGGTCGGGGCGTGCGGGGGCTTGGCCTTCGGTTGTGCGTTCAGGGCGGGGGAGACAAGTTTGGACGGCGTCTTCTGACACGCCGAGATCCGCTGCGAGCGCTGCGAAATCTGGGCCGCGCGGTGGTTGGGCGTTGCCGGTTTGCGCAAAAGACAATGCCGGGAGGACCATGGCGAACATGGTTGTCAAAAGGATCGTGTTTTTGGTCTTTTTCATCTGCTCTGCTTTCGGTTCAGGACCAGCACTGCCTGCTGTTCGAGGGGTAATACGAAGGGGCAGATTTATTCCGTCGGTGAGTTTTGATTTTTCTTTCGCGGGTCGGGTTTGGCCGCCCCTGCCCTGCCAAAGTTGCGGTGAACGCGGTGTGTGGAGGAAAACCGAGGGGTAAAACGAAAAAGGCCGCCCCCCATGGAGCGGCCTTTCTCAAATCATGTCGTCGATCTTATTCGTCGCGGCTCTCTTCGTTGTCCGCCACGATTGTGTCGAACACGTCGCCACCGACGATATCGTCAGCCACTGGCGCAGGAGCTGCCAAGGCGGCCGCCTGTTCAGCTTCTTCGCGACGGGCCTGAACAACAACGTTGTCCCGCTCGGACGCGATAGCTGTGACGCGCTGGGTTGCGCCGCCTGTACCCGCTGGGATCAAACGACCCACGATGACGTTCTCTTTGAGGCCAACCAGTTTATCGCGCTTACCTTGGACAGATGCCTCGGTGAGGACGCGGGTTGTTTCCTGGAAGGACGCCGCAGAGATGAACGAACGTGTCTGCAAGGACGCTTTGGTGATGCCGAGCAGGATAGGTTCACCCTGTGCCGGACGCCCACCGCGGGCCTCTGCTTTTGCGTTTGCTTCGTCGAATTCGACCTTATCGACGTTTTCACCTTTGAGCAGTGTTGTGTCGCCGCTGTCGGAGATTTCCCATTTCTGGAGCATCTGACGCACGATGACTTCGATGTGTTTGTCGTTAATTTTCACACCCTGCAGGCGGTAAACGTCTTGGACTTCGTCGATCATGTAATCGGCCAAGGCTTCGACACCCATGATGGCGAGAATGTCATGTGGGGCTGGGTTGCCGTCCATGATGTAATCGCCCTTTTGCACGAAGTCGCCTTCTTGCACTGGGATGTGTTTGCCTTTTGGCACCATGTATTCGACCTTGGTGTCCGGATCATCAGCCGCTTCGATCGCGATGCGACGCTTGTTCTTGTAGTCCTTGCCGAAGCGCACGTAGCCATCGATTTCGGCGATGATTGCGTGGTCTTTCGGACGACGGGCTTCGAACAATTCTGCAACACGTGGCAGACCACCTGTAATGTCCTTGGTCTTGGCGCCTTCACGCGGGATACGCGCGACAACGTCACCGGCCATGATTTTCTGACCGTCTTCGATAGACAGAACAGCATCAACGGACATTGGGTAGGTCACTGGGTTGCCTGCGTCGTTGCGCATAGGCTCGCCGTCTTCGCCAACGATGAAGATTTCAGGCTTCAGCTCGTTGCCTTTTGGCGCGGAACGCCAGTCGGTCACGATTTTCTGCGTCATGCCGGTTGCTTCATCGGTGTCTTCGCGGATCGCGATACCGTTGATCAGGTCGACGAATTTAACCGTACCGGCCTTCTCAGCGATGATCGGCAATGTGTACGGATCCCATTCGAACATCTTGTCGCCACGGGCAATGGTTGCACCGTCTTTGACGAAGACTTTGGAACCGTAGCCAACCTTGTGGTTTGCACGCTCTTCGCCGTCGTCGCCGACAATCGCCAGAACCATGTTACGGCCCATGACAACCTGCTCGCCTGCCTCGTTTTCGAGGATTTGAGCGTTGCGAAGTTCGACCTTACCGTCAGCGGAGGCTTCGAGGAAGGACTGCTGGCCACCCTGCGCAACACCACCGATGTGGAATGTACGCATGGTCAGCTGTGTACCAGGTTCACCAATGGACTGCGCCGCGATGATGCCGACGGCCTCACCGATGTTGACGCGTGTACCACGTGCAAGGTCACGACCGTAACATGTGGCACATACGCCGTCTTCGGCCTGACAGGTCAGCGGGCTGCGGATGCGCATTTTCTGCACACCAGCGGCTTCGATGGCGTCGGCTGTACGCTCGTCGATGAGCTCACCTGCGGAGACGATCACGTCTTCGGTGCCAGGCTTAAGAACGTCGTCTGCAGACACACGGCCAAGAACACGCTCGGACAGGCTGGAGATGACTTCACCGTCGTTGACAGCAGCCTCGGCGGTGATCGCCATGTCTGTGCCACAGTCGACTTCGCGCACGATACAATCTTGTGCGACGTCAACCAGACGACGTGTCAGGTAACCGGAGTTCGCTGTTTTCAACGCCGTATCCGACAGACCCTTACGAGCACCGTGGGTGGAGTTGAAGTATTCGAGAACCGACAGACCTTCTTTAAAGTTCGAGATGATCGGTGTTTCGATGATTTCGCCGTTCGGCTTTGCCATCAGACCGCGCATACCGCCCAGCTGTTTCATCTGTGTAACAGAACCACGCGCACCGGAGTGAGCCATCATGTAAACGGAGTTTGGTTCGTTTTCAGACCCGTCTTCCGCACGACCTGTAGTCGAGATGGTTGTCATCATGGCTTCGGTGACTTTGTCGTTCGATTTCGACCACGCATCGACAACTTTGTTGTACTTCTCGCCCTGAGTGATCAGGCCGTCCATGTACTGTTGTTCGAAGTCTTTCACCTGATCACGTGTTTCGTTGACCAGTGTCCACTTGTTATCAGGGATAACCATGTCGTCCTTACCGAACGAGATGCCGGCCTTGAACGCTTCGCGGAAGCCCATGGTCATGATCTGGTCACAGAAGATCACAGATTCTTTCTGACCACAGTAACGGTAGACCGTATCGATGACCTGCTGAACTTCCTTCTTACGCAGAAGACGGTTCACCAATTCGAACGGTGCTTTGTTGTTCAGTGGCAGGAGCGAGCCCAAACGCACACGACCTGGTGTGGTTTCGAAGCGCTGCATGACCTCTTGGCCTTCGGCATCGATTTGTGGAACGCGGGCTTGGATTTTGGCGTGCAGGTGCACTTCGCCAGCGGCCAGCGCGTGTTCGACTTCTTCGATTGTGGAGAACGCCATGCCTTCACCAACCATGCCTTCGCGGGCGATGGTCGTGTAGTACAGGCCCAAAATCATATCCTGAGATGGAACGATGATCGGTGCGCCGTTTGCAGGCGACAGAACGTTGTTCGTGGACATCATCAGAACACGGGCTTCGAGCTGTGCTTCCAAGGACAATGGTACGTGAACCGCCATTTGGTCACCGTCGAAGTCAGCGTTAAACGCAGAACAGACGAGCGGGTGCAGCTGGATCGCTTTACCTTCGATCAGAACCGGTTCGAACGCCTGGATGCCCAAACGGTGCAATGTTGGCGCACGGTTCAGCATGACAGGGTGTTCGCGGATCACTTCGTCGAGGATATCCCAGACTTCGGGACGCTCTTTTTCGACCAATTTCTTAGCTTGTTTCACAGTGGAAGACAGGCCTTTGGCTTCGAGACGAGAGTAGATGAACGGTTTGAACAGCTCCAACGCCATCTTCTTGGGAAGACCACATTGATGCAGTTTCAATTCCGGACCGGTCACGATGACCGAACGGCCAGAGAAGTCGACGCGTTTACCCAAAAGGTTTTGACGGAAACGACCCTGTTTACCTTTCAGCATGTCAGACAGTGATTTCAACGGACGCTTGTTGGCACCCGTGATCACGCGGCCACGACGGCCGTTGTCGAACAATGCGTCAACAGATTCCTGCAACATCCGCTTTTCGTTGCGAACGATGATGTCAGGTGCGCGCAGCTCAATCAGACGCTTCAAACGGTTGTTCCGGTTGATCACACGACGGTAAAGGTCGTTGAGATCGGAGGTCGCGAAACGGCCACCGTCCAGTGGAACCAGCGGGCGCAGCTCCGGTGGGATCACTGGCACAACGGTCAGGATCATCCATTCAGGGCGGTTGCCGGATTCAAGGAAGCTTTCAACGATCTTCAAACGTTTGATGATCTTTTTCGGCTTCAGTTCGCCAGTGGCCACTTTCAGCTCTTCGCGCAGGTGCTCTGCTTCTGCGTCCAGATCGATCTGGGACAGCATTTCACGGATCGCTTCGGCGCCGATGTTGGCGGTGAAGGCGTCCATGCCGTAGGCGTCTTGTGCGTCGAGGTATTCTTCCTCGGTCATCAGGGCGCCGTATGTCAGGTCCGTCAGGCCGGGTTCGATAACCACATAGTTTTCGAAGTACAAAATACGCTCGAGGTCACGCAATGTCATGTCCAGCATCAGGCCGATGCGGGATGGCAGGGATTTCAAGAACCAGATGTGTGCAACAGGTGCCGCCAGTTCGATGTGGCCCATACGCTCACGGCGTACTTTTTGAAGCGTAACTTCAACACCACATTTCTCGCAGACAACGCCGCGGTACTTCATGCGTTTATATTTACCGCACAGACATTCGTAATCTTTGATCGGGCCAAAGATACGTGCGCAGAACAGGCCGTCACGCTCTGGTTTGAACGTCCGGTAGTTGATGGTCTCTGGCTTTTTGATCTCACCGAAGGACCACGAGAGGATCCGTTCTGGAGAGGCCAAGGAGACCTTGATTTCGTCAAATGTTTTCGCCGGTGTGAGCGGGTTAAACGGGTTGTTTGTAAGTTCCTGGTTCATCTTCAATTCCTTGAATTGGGTGCGTTAAGAGGGGGTTGGGAAATAGGGCCGCGGCCCTATTCCTCATCCTCTGCGGCATCCAGGAGTTCCATGTTGAGGCCGAGGCCCCGGACTTCTTTCACGAGAACGTTGAACGATTCTGGTACACCAGCCTCGAAGTTGTCTTCGCCTTTAACGATGCTTTCGTAGACCTTGGTACGGCCAGCAACGTCATCAGACTTAACAGTCAACATTTCCTGCAGCGTGTAAGCGGCGCCATAAGCTTCGAGAGCCCAGACTTCCATCTCACCAAAGCGCTGACCACCGAACTGTGCCTTACCACCCAGCGGCTGCTGTGTGACCAAGGAGTATGGCCCAGTGGAACGGGCGTGGATTTTGTCATCGACCAAGTGGTGCAGTTTCAGCAGGTACTTGACGCCGACGGTGACAGGGCGGCTGAACTGCTCGCCTGTACGACCATCAAACAGAACCGACTGACCGGATTCAGAGAACCCAGCACGCACAAGCGCGTCGTTCACGTCTGCTTCAACCGCGCCGTCAAAGACCGGCGTTGCGATTGGAACACCGCGGGTGACGTTGCCTGCCGCTTCAACCAGCTGACCCTCGTCCATGCCTTCGATACCTTCAGCATAAACATCGTCGCCATAGGCGATTTTCATCGCGTCGCGCACAGGTGTCAGATCGCCGGACCGGCGGTATTCGGACAAGGCTTCGTCGATGTGCAGACCCAGACCGCGTGCGGCCCAACCCATGTGAGTTTCCAAAATCTGACCAACGTTCATACGTGATGGAACGCCAAGTGGGTTCAGACAGAAATCAACAGGGGTACCATCGGCCAGGAACGGCATGTCTTCCATCGGTACAACCTTGGAAATAACACCTTTGTTCCCGTGACGACCGGCCATCTTATCGCCCGGCTGCAGCTTGCGCTTAACAGCAACGAACACTTTGACCATTTTCATCACGCCCGGTGGCAGATCATCGCCGCGACGGACTTTTTCGACCTTATCTTCGAACCGTGCGTCGAGCAGTTTTTTCTGCGCTTCGTACTGTTCGTTCAAGGCTTCAACGATCTGCGCGTCGTCCTCTTCTTCGAGGGCGATTTGCCACCAGTGGCTGCGGGGTAGCTCGTCGAGCATCGCCGCATCGATTGTAGCACCTGTTGTGACACCGCGTGGGCCTTTGGCCACAGTGCGGCCTTCCATCATGGTGCGCAGACGGGCGTAGATGTTGCGATCGAGGATCGTCATCTCGTCGTCGCGGTCGCGGGACAGACGTTCGACTTCTTCACGCTCGATCTGCAGCGCACGTTCGTCTTTTTCAACGCCGTGACGGTTGAAGACGCGAACCTCAACAACAGTCCCGAAGTCGCCCGGTTTCACACGCAAGGATGTGTCACGCACGTCGGATGCTTTTTCACCAAAGATGGCGCGGAGGAGTTTTTCCTCTGGCGTCATTGGGCTTTCGCCTTTTGGTGTGATCTTACCGACGAGAATGTCAGCAGGGGCCACTTCAGCACCGATGTAGACGATACCAGCTTCGTCGAGGTTGCGCAGGGCTTCCTCGCCGACGTTTGGAATGTCGCGGGTGATTTCTTCTGGCCCAAGCTTCGTATCACGAGCGGCGACTTCGAATTCTTCGATGTGGATCGAAGTAAAGACGTCGTCACGGACGATACGTTCGGAGATCAGAATGGAGTCTTCGTAGTTGTAACCGTTCCAAGGCATAAACGCGACGACCACGTTTTTACCCAAGGCCAATTCACCGATGTCCGTGGATGGACCGTCGGCGATGACTTCGCCTTTCAGAACGCTGTCGCCCACTTTCACCAGCGGACGCTGGTTGATGCAGGTGTTCTGGTTGGACCGCTGGAATTTACGCATTGGGTAAATATCAACGCCCGGATCCCCTACGGAGAGGTCGGATGTCGCGCGAACAACGATACGTGTCGCATCGACTTGGTCGATGATACCCGCACGTTTCGCCATGATCGCAGCGCCGGAATCCCGGGCCACAACTTCTTCGATACCTGTACCAACAAGCGGTGCCTCGGCCTGAAGCAATGGAACCGCCTGACGCATCATGTTCGAGCCCATCAAGGCACGGTTGGCGTCATCGTTTTCAAGGAACGGGATGAGGGAGGCCGCAACAGACACCAACTGCTTTGGTGATACGTCGATCAGGTCCACGTGGCCGGTTGGGGCCAATGTGTATTCGCCGTTCTGACGTGTGTTCACCATTTCGTTGGTGAACTTGCCGTCTGCATCCAAGGACGCGTTGGCCTGCGCCACTGTGTGACGCATTTCTTCGGTCGCGGACATGTAGCTAACATCGTCCGTTACAACGCCATCAACAACCTTACGGTAAGGTGTTTCGATGAAGCCGTATTTGTTCACGCGAGCAAAGGTTGCCAACGAGTTGATCAGACCAATGTTCGGACCTTCCGGTGTCTCAATCGGACACATACGACCGTAGTGTGTTGGGTGAACGTCACGTACCTCAAAGCCGGCACGCTCACGTGTCAGACCACCTGGCCCAAGCGCAGACAAACGACGTTTGTGTGTGACTTCGGACAGCGGGTTTGTTTGGTCCATGAACTGGGACAGCTGCGAAGAGCCGAAGAATTCACGAACAGCCGCTGCGGCTGGTTTCGCGTTGATCAGATCTTGCGGCATCACAGTGTCGATTTCGACAGAGGACATACGCTCTTTGATCGCGCGCTCCATGCGGAGCAGGCCAACACGGTACTGGTTTTCCATCAGCTCGCCAACGGAACGCACACGACGGTTACCGAGGTGGTCGATATCGTCGATGTCGCCTTTGCCGTCGCGCAGCTCAACGAGAGCTTTGATACAGGCAACGATGTCTTCTTTGCGCAGAGTGCGCAGCGTGTCTTCGGCCTCGAGTGCGAGACGCATGTTCATTTTCACGCGACCAACGGCAGAGAGGTCATAACGCTCTGCGTCGAAGAACAGGCTGTCGAACAATGTAGACGCCGCATCAACGGTGGGCGGCTCGCCCGGACGCATAACGCGGTAGATGTCCATCAGCGCAGTTTCGCGGGACATGTTTTTGTCGGCCGCCATTGTGTTGCGCATGTATGGACCGACGTTGATGTTGTCGATGTCCAGAACTGGGATCGTGGTGACGCCTGCGTCGATCAGCTCTTTCAAAGTGCCGCCGATCACGTCGCCGTCTTTGTCCATCTCCAGCACCAGCTCGTCACCGGCTTCAACGTAGATCGCACCGGTTTCTTCATTGATGATGTCGTTGGCGGCAAATTTGCCAACGATCTGGTCGAATGGAACCAGCAATTCGGTGACTTCGCCTGCGTCGATCAAGGCTTTGACCGCGCGCGGTGTTACCTTTTTACCGGCTTCAGCAATGACTTCGCCTGTTTTCGCATCGACAAGATCGAACAGAGGACGGGTGCCGCGCACACGCTCTGGGAAGAACTTGGTTTTCCATGCTTTTTTAGCGGCGTCGTAGTGATAGTCGACCGTGTCGTAGTAGGCGTTCATGATCGCTTCTTGGTCGAGGCCAAGCGCGTAGAGCAGCGACGTCACAGGGAGCTTGCGGCGACGGTCGATGCGGCAGAACACGAGGTCTTTGGCGTCGAATTCGAAATCCAACCAAGAGCCACGGTATGGAATGATACGGCAGGCGAACAGCAGCTTACCCGAGCTGTGTGTTTTGCCTTTGTCGTGGTCGAAGAAAACGCCAGGGGAGCGGTGCATCTGGGATACGATAACACGCTCTGTGCCGTTTACGACGAATGTGCCGTTTGGCGTCATCAATGGCATGTCGCCCATGAAGACGTCTTGTTCTTTGATGTCTTTAACAGACTTCGCGCCTGTATCTTCGTCCACATCAAATACGATCAAACGCAGGGTCACCTTAAGCGGCGCAGAATAGGTCATGTCGCGCTGCTGACATTCCTCTACGTCGTACTTTGGCTTCTCAAGCTCGTATTTCACGAATTCCAGAATGGATGTTTCGTTGAAATCCTTGATCGGGAAAACCGACTGGAAAACACCTTTGATCCCCTCACCGTCGAGCGGTGTGTCGCTGTCGCCGGAGCGCAGGAACAGATCGTAGGATGATTTCTGAACCTCAATCAGGTTCGGCATTTCGAGGACTTCGTTAATCTTACCGTAGTATTTACGGAGACGTTTCTGGCCGAGGAAACTTTGCGCCATGTGTCAAGACACCTTTCAAATTCTCACCGGCAATGGACACAGTCGGGACCTGCGCCACAGCCATACGAGACAGCAATTGAGAGAAAGGTCCATTCTTGCCGCACGTCCCAATGCACAGCCCCCGACCTCTCTCCTGCCTGAGAAAAATTCCGAACGCTTCGGAATTTTGCCAAGACAGGCCTGTATTGCAACGCTTCGCCTTCCCCTAAATGACGTGGTGATGTCAGAGGGTGATGCAGGCTCCATAATGCAAGACAGAAAAAGCGGGGTCGAATCAATCGAACCCGCGTGAAAGATGCAAATAAGTCGTGAACACACAGAACGCAAGACCCAGAAACGATTTTCGGGGCAGGCAGATCTGATAAGGCATCATCTAAGAAAGCGCCGAGACGGTCAAGGGGGCCCAAGGCTCTCATCGCGCATTGCAATCGGAGCGGGTGTTGCGCGCGCCAAACACATCTCATCACATCAGGTCACGTCTGGTCGAAAAAGCGCGCTACGCCTTGTGAACGCGGGCGGCAGGCCGCATGGTTTCCACTTGCGCGCCGCACAAGGCCGCCCCTTTTACACGCGAGGCACGATGACCCCAGCTGCAAGACGCAAAATTGCCTATCTAATTTGTGCGGTGATCGCACTGGGCGGTCTGGGGTTTGCGTTACATAATTGGGAGACGATGGACCCGGCCCAGATGGTGGAAACGCTGCGCGGCTACGGGGCTTGGGCGGCTGTTTTGATCGTCGTGTTGATGGTGCTGCACAGCTTTGTCCCGCTTCCGGCAGAGGTTTTGGCATTGGCCGCAGGCGCGGTGTTTGGAACGATTGCCGGTGCGGTGATCATCTGGATCGGTGCGATGTTGGGGGCCGTGCTGTCCTACTGGTTGGCGCGCAGATTTGGCGAGGGCTGGGTGCGCTCGCTTTTGTCGCCCAAACAGGTGTCCAAATTGGACAGTTGGAGCGACCGCACCAGCCCGATGGCCCTGTTGGTGGCGCGGTTCATCCCGTTGATCGCGTTCAACTTGATCAATTACGCAGCCGGATTGGCGCGGGTGCCGTTTGCAACATTCCTTTGGACCACGGCCGTGGGCATTGTGCCCCTAGTGCTATTGTCGACCTATCTGGGCGCAGAAATGCGCACGATGAGCTGGGCGATGCTGTTGACCGTTTCGGGGGTATGCATCGCAGCTGTTGTGGTGTTTTGGGCCGTCAAACGGGTGACGGGCCACCGCAACGTATAAAGGGCCGCACCAGATGCTGGCGCGGCCCCCTAAAGAGACGTGTCGATAAGCCTGGATTATTCCAGAACCTCGACAGTGACATTCGAGAAGTCGATCCCGTTGTCCGGCGTTTCGCGGTCTTTGGACGACCCGAAGGTTTTGCTGTTCACGTGGAAAGCCAGCATGCCGATTGTGTTCACATCGCTGCCCTCATCCAGATGCGCGAACTCGGTCAGGACCGTGCCGTCTTGGGACAGGGACCCTACCACTTCGACACCGTTTTCCAGAACTGTCAGGGCGATTGTGCCCGTGTAGGTCTGGTTTGGTTCGAAGGCATAAGGTTCGCCACCGCCAGCGAGGTGCTGGTAGCCCTTGGTTGTGCCCAAAAGGCGGCCTTGGGTGTCTTCGGTGTGACGACGAATGTCGATGTTGGCCGCTGCCGCATCAGACAGGCCGATGTCGAAGTCGATCATGTAGCCTGGCAGGCCGTCGTAGGCCGGTTGCGGGTTGCTGGAGGACGCGGACAGGTCGCCGTTCAGCTCTGCACGACCCAGAGTGTCATACAGGCCGATGCGGAAGGCTGAATCGCGGTCTTCACCGATGGTGTCTGGCGTTGTGAAGGTGAAGGACGCCTGCACCGTTTGGCCAACAGACAGCATCTGCGGATCAAACGTTGTGCGCAAACCCCGGCCAGAGCCGCCGGACACGAGGCCCAAGACGTTTGGCGCGAATTCCAGCGCAGCGCTGTTGGTGGTCTGCCACCAGTTTGTGTCCATCTCGTCTTCGCCACCGTCACGCACACCGTCAGCAAAGCTGTCGTTGAACACGGTGCCTGCAACCGCCGGTGTCGGCGCTGCCGCTTCGACGACAACCGGTTCGACACCGTCACCCGCGGGTGGCGCATCGTGGCTGTAATCAAGTGCGAAGAACGTCACGCGATCGAAGTCACGCTCTGGGTCTGGGCTGGAGTTGTTTTGCGAATAGGCGCCCGCTTTGAAGAACATGAATTCGTCTTCGATGCTGAAGCCACTGTCGCGCATGTCCAAAGGTTCGGCCACGACTTCAGTGCCATCATCGCGGATGATTTTGACGTGCAACATCGGGATGATCTGATCCCCTTCAGGCTCGCCGGTGACTTCGATTTCGTAGGAAAACACCTCGTCCAGCGCGATGCCATCATCCGGGTTTGGCGCGAAATCGGCGCGTGTGCCGATCAGCTCGACCCATTGTTCACGGCCTGTGGCAGGTTCGTGGGCGTAGTAGATGGAGCCGTATTTGTTCTGTGGCAGTTTGCGGTAGTACAGGCGGATTGGTTCATCATCTTTGGCGTGGATTTGGCCAATGATCACGCGGCCCACCTGATAGTCGCGGCCCTGACGGGTCACTTGGTTTACCGCCAACGTCGCGCGCATCACGCCATCGACGCCACCCGCAGCCGCTTGTGCGGATTCAGGTGCAGAGGAGAAAACCCAGTTGTTCAGGTTCGGGTAGCCGCCATCGATACGTGTCTCGATGCTGTAATCGCCTGCACGCAACATGCCGCGCAGTTCGGTGCGGGTGTAGTTGGTGTTGGCCGATGTTTTCGCGCCAGCAGGTGTGGAGCGGAAAACCATGCCGCCTGTCGCGGGATCGGTGAAGAAATACCGGTCATCGACCCAACCTGCGGCCAGCTCGTTTTCGTAAACGCTGTCTGCTCGGTCGTTGCCATCGTCATCGGCTGGGGTTGTGACGTACCAGCCGGTGAGGTCAAAGTTGGCGCCCGGTGCCTTGTTCGGGTCGAGGCCAAACATGCCCTGCCCGCGACGTTCGGTCAAAACGGGCTGTGCGGGGGCGTCCACCTCTTCGCCGCAGCCGATTGCTGCGATCTCGACGATGGAGTTCCAGTTGTTGGATTCGTTGCCGACGCCTGTCAAACGGACGAACTGTGCGTCGACGCCGCCTGCCTCGAACCGTTCAAAATCAAGGGTGTCGCCGGCGGTTTGGCGTTGGGCGATTGTTTCGACATAGGTTTCGCCGTCTGTGGAGGTTTCGACGGAGAAGGTGCTTTTGCGGGTGTCGCCTTTGTACCAGGCGATGTCGAGGGCGGTTAGGGTTTGTTGGGCGCCGAGGTCGAGGACCAATGTGCGGGGGCCGCCTTGGGATTCGCTGGACCAGCGCGAGTCGGGGTCCAGGTTACCATCTATTGTGTTTTCGGGGCCGTGGGTCTCTTCATATAGTCCCTCGTCGGTGGCGGATACGATTGTGAGCGTGCGGTCGACCTCACAAACGTTTTGCGCGAATGCAGGTGTAGCGGCGCAGGCGAGCAGAAGGCCCGCATACTTTAAGTCTTTGATTTTCATGTCTCTCTCCCTAGTGACCCCGCTTGGCTCCTCTTCCGCGCGGCGGCCTGTTCGACTAGTATACTAGAATATTCTTGAAATCAATTTTCAAGTGCTGATTGCTGTTTTCGACGCAACGGAACCCAAAAAAGGGCGATATGGGTCCGGTATTGCTCGGGTATGGGTCCGGTATGGTTAAGGGCCCGTACGGGGCGGGTGAGGTTTTTTAAGGAATTCGCGGAAAGATGGCGGGAGATATGAGGAGAGAGCCATGCGTGAAGCGGACCCGAAACAGATGACCAAGACCGAGTTGAAACACTGGGGCCTTGGCGTTGATGCCATGAAAATGATCGAACATGACCTGATGGGGTTCTTGCACGAAACCCGCGCCCTGCCCCGCGACTGGGACAAGATTTGGGAGGATCAGGACAAGCGGGACCCGAAACGCCGGAAGGTGACGATTTCACTGGATGAGGATGTGATCCGGTTCTTCAAGGGGATGGGACCGGGGTACCAGCCGCGCATGAACCGCGTGCTGCGGGCATTTATGCATTTCCGGTTGGCGAAGCTGATCGAAGGGCCGGACACGATGGATTACATCTTGCGCCCCGACGCGGTGCTGGAGAAAGCCCGGATGCAACCGAAGTGGGGCGATACGCAGGTGATGATGGAGGAGTGAGCTTTTAATGAAGGGAAAACCGCCCCAAATCGAGCGCGACCCTCTTAGATAATTGCTTTCCCGTACTTAATCCTCAGCCCCTGAAAGTAGAGCGCGGAATGAAGCTTCCGCATTTTCCTCATGGAAACGATGATATTCTCGAAAGTAATTTTTTCCATCAAGGTTAGCAACATAACCAAGTGTCGCTCTCAAGATTCCTGAAGAGCCCAGCTCTAAGTCACTGATTTTCATGGCTTCAAGGATTTGTGTCGCATCATAAAGAGATGGAGCGACGAATACTAACCAAACGACATCCGCGTTGGCTATCTTTTCGTGCCCCGACACAACCTCTTTCATATATCGTAGCCATGAGAGAGACGCTTTTTGATCAACTTTTCCTTTAATAACGATGCCAATTTTTTGGTCATCATTCTGGGCAACAAAATCAAATGGGCCTTCATCATAATCGAAAAGCTTACTGACGTGATCGTCCAGCCACTCTGAAACGAGCGGCTTCAAATCAGTTAATTCACTTTCCAGTAACGCGCGCCTCACTCTACGGCTAGGCCTCTTTCGCTTACGAACTGCGGATACATCGCGCACCTCATCCAGAACGTCCTCAGAAACTGATGTAGACAGGTACGTGTTTGCCCGCTTCAGAAAACCATCCGGCTTGTACATGAGGAAGTCAGAAACCCCGCCAACACGACGCGCTTCTTCTACCAACTCTGGACGCGGGCCAAGGGTCTCGGGAGCACCTCCAGACTTAATCTTCCACCACCAATCTTCTTTTCCATCATCGGTGACAAAGATTACCGCCTTTACCTCATTAGGCTTGGTGTATTCAAGAATTTGATTCCAAACATAATAGTCACCGTACTTCGCTTCGAACAGTATACCACCGTAGGAAAACGAGCCTTGCCCATTGTCGTCTTTACCTTGATCCTTAAAGCCAGGAGGCATTTCGAGAGCGAAACGCTCCTTAGCCAGAGCGTCGAGCTTATCAACTTCTTTCTGATCGCTAGGAGCCGCCCCAACCTTTCCTGAAAACAGTTCTTCGAGTTTCTCCTTCAGAGGGTCTTCTTCGTTCAAGCTCTGCTGCTTTTTCTCCAATTCACCTAACGTGTCCAAGAACTCCTCAGCCAATTTCCCAAAGCCATCGATCAGTGGTTTAGGATCAATGAGAGAGTGACGTTTTTCTAACTGAAGCTTGTCAATTTCGGTTTTGAGATTTTTCTGGGAATCACGGACCTTTGTCCGAACTTCTGCAAAGCGCGTGCTTTGATCGGCGATCACTTTCACACGATTGCGTTGGAACTCTAGCGCTACGTGATGTGGAATCCAAATGCGCGGTGAGAGGTTTTCGAATACCTGCAGCAATTGCTTACTAGTGGATGACTGATAGCGGTAGAGATTCAGGAGGACATTAGTATCAAAGACAAAAAGGGCCTCACTCCAAATCTTTTCATAGTCCTTTTTAGAACTTGTATCGTACTGAGGGAAAAGACCCTTCATTTAGCACCCCCCAAAAACCAATCGTTATCGCACGCGTGAACAAGCATCGCAGATTGTGTTGTGGCTAATTGAAAAGGTATCGACATTCAACCAATGCGTGAGCTCACTCAAGGCCGATCGCTGATCCGAAGGGGAGCGTTCATCGTTTCAGCTTGGCACTTTATGGCTGCCGCGTTTCTCCTCGATTTCAGGACGGTGTGCGCGTCGCAAAATCGCTTCCCCGTGGTGCGGGTCAGCGATGGGTCGGCGGCTACACCTTGTTTCCGACCTTGTTGTGGTTGCCTGGAGGTTGAGACGAACTTTAAGAATCACGCCTGGGCCGATCTTGAAACGAAATATAGGCCACTTATCTTCGGTTCATGGAACTGGAATACCCAATAAATTTTATGGGCCACGACGAGTGGCTCGATGGTGGATACGACCCTAAGCTAGCGAAAGGGGATGTTGTGACCCGTGACGGCGAGTACCTCGGGACTTGGCGTGTTGTCGGATATGAGCCTGAGGACGACTATTCCAGTGGCCAATTTGAATTCATTGCGGATGGGGAAGACGTTGTAATGTTCGCCGAGAAATTCGGGATGCTAGATGTTCGCTCCCAACGTGGTTTTGCCATGTCGCAGCTTTGCCGGACTATTCGGGAATGGCACGAGAACATTCCAGCATAGGTTCGAAGTCTTCTCCCCCCAACCAAAAACGGCGGCCCCGAGGGACCGCCGTTTCTGTATACCAAGAAGGTATCCGAATTAGGGTAGCTTAGGCTACTTCTACTTCGGCGCCAGCTGCTTCGAGCTTGCCTTTGATGTCTTCAGCTTCTGCTTTGTCGACACCTTCTTTGATTTTGCCGCCAGCTTCGACGAGGTCTTTAGCTTCTTTCAGGCCAAGACCTGTGATGCCGCGAACTTCTTTGATGACGTTGATTTTGGATGCACCAGCGTTTTTGAGAACGACGTCGAATTCAGTCTTCTCTTCTGCTGCTGCGCCGCCAGCGTCGCCGCCGCCAGCAACCATTACTGCGCCACCGGCAGCTGGTTCGATGCCATACTCGTCTTTGAGGATGGTTTTCAGTTCTTGTGCTTCGAGAAGTGTCAGACCAACGATCTCTTCAGCAAGTTTCTTCAGATCAGCCATTTTGCTTTTCCATTTCTAAGTATGTGTTCCAACGTGAGGGGGTATCCCTACGACGGTAATCAAGTTGCTTACGCAGCCTTCTCTTCGATGGTCGAGAGAACGCCCGCGATGTTCGAAGCAGGCGCGCCAATGGCCCCAGCGATGTTGGAAGCAGGTGCACCAATGCAGCCAGCGATGGAAGCGATAAGCTCCTCGCGGGATGGCATTTTGGACACGGCTTCAACGCCGGCTGTATCCAGAGCGTTTTCACCCATTGCACCGCCCAAGATAACGAGCTTGTCGTTCTCTTTGGCGTAGCCCTGAACAACCTTAGCCGCAGCTACAGGATCTTCAGAGGAGGCGATCACGGTCATGCCTGTCAGGTATTCAGCGATGCTGGCGCATGGCTTACCTTCCAGAGCAATTTTGGCGAGCTTGTTCTTGGCAACGCGTACGGACCCGCCAACTTCACGCATTTGCGCGCGCAGGTCCTGCATTTCAGCAACTGTCATGCCTTCGTAGTGGGCAACCACAACGACGCCAGAGCTTTCGAAGATTTGGCCGAGCTCGTCGACCAATTTCTCTTTTTGGGCTCTATCCACAGTTTCACTCCAATTTTGGGAATTGCTTCCCGGCTCAAGTTTGCCCGGCCCGAAAGCCAGACGTTTTTGTCCATTTTAAACGGGGGTTGAGCCGAAGGTGGAGTGGAGCCCGTAGAGAGCGCCAATCAATCTTTGGTCTTTCCCGCCTCGGGCAGGAATTATGAAGGAACCCTTCACCCACCGTCTCGGACGAATGTACACCGTCGGGACGAATCCCGAGATCGGTACGAGGGGGTGATTACTGTGATGCGGCCCCTTTGCCAAGTGTTTTTTAGGGGTGTGCCCGTTCGGGCTGCCCTAGGTTCGCAACATGCGGCGCACGATCATACGGTTGATGGGAAGAATGCCCCCCAGCGCCCCGAGCATCCGAAGGGACAAACGTTTTGTCAGGCTTGCTTTTGTCATGACGCTTTGGCGGGATTTTTCGGTGAACGCGACGATTTCACGGCCCCGTTCATGACGCGCCGCACTGTAGCCTTCATCCACCCCTTTGGCCAACCGCCCCGATATCAATCGATCAGCCCATTCATCTGCATCTTGCAGCCCGAGGTTCATGCCACGGCCACCGACGGGAGAATGGACGTGGGCGGCGTCACCGGCGATCCAGACACGGCCGCGCCCATAGCTTTCGGCCTGACGGATACCGATGGTGAAATCTCCTTCGCGGTGAATGTGATCGACTTTGATCGGGACAGGCATGGAGGCCAAGGCGCCTGGTTCGGAGGCGACGATACGGTAGCGGGTCGGCCCGATGGGGATGACAAACGCGGCGTTACCGTCGTCTTTGAGGTAAACCCGAAAGACGCCGGGTTCTGTCCAGTCATGGGCGTCGATATCGGCGATGGACCATTGGGTGGGCAGATCGTAGCCCTCCAGTGTTTCGCCAAGATACGCCCGCACGCTGGAGCGGACGCCGTCTGCGCCGAGGACAAAGGCATGGTGGCTGGTTTCACCGTTGATCTGTGCGATCACGCAATCTGCACTCTGTTCGAACAGCGCTTCGAGCGTTGTTTCATACTGAACGGTGACGCCGTGTTCGGCGAGCTTTTGCGCGAGGATAGCCTCGGTTTCGTTTTGGGGCAGACAGAGAAGCCGCTGGTTGGGGTCGGGATCAACATCGAGTTTGATGTTTGTGGCGACCTTGGTGCCATTCCAAACTTCGACGCGCTGAACAGGCTGTGATTTCGCGCGGATCAGATCGCCCGCGCCGGATTTGTCCAGAATATCCATCCCCCACGGCATGATGCCAACGGCCCGTGACAGAGGCGACGGGCCTTCGCGGCGTTCGATGATGTGAACGGGAACATCGCGCCGGGCCAGTTCAAGCGCGGCGGTTAAACCGGTGGGACCGGCCCCGACGATGAGAACGGGGCGGTCTGTGGTGACATCGGAGAGGGATGGGCTAGCCATTGGTCAGTCCTTTCGGTACACAATGTTGTCACTGTCCACTTAGGACTGAATATAGACACTGTCAACATTGGAGATTTCATGCAGGACGAAAATTATCACCACGGCAATCTGCGTGAAGAACTGTTGAAGCAGGCCGTGGACGTGTTGAATGCGGAAGGGGTGGATGCGCTGTCTCTGCGCGCATTGGCGCGACAGATTGGCGTGAGCCATTCGGCCCCGTTGAAGCATTTCGCGACAAAGGCGCATCTTTTGCAGGCCCTTGCCGATGAAGGGGGCGCAAAGCTGGTTCAAAAGGCGCGGCAGGCAGCCGTAGCGAAAGAAGCGCGCGCGCGGCTGTTTCAAATTGCGTTTGCCTACATTGAATGGGCGCAGGAAAATCCGGCGTTTCACCGTGTGTTGCGGAGCCCCGACGTTTTGAAGCATCGGACCGATGATTTGAACGACCGGCTAGCTGAATTTGCCGATCTGCTACGCGTTGAGATCGCGCAGGCGCAGGCCGATGGGTGGCGCAGTGACGAGGACCCTGACGTTCTGCTTCTTCATCTGATGTCGTTGACCGCTGGCACGGCCCTGATTGCCACTGAGCCGAGCTATGATTCACCCGGCGTCCGAAACATGAAGACCGAGACGGTTGCCGCATCGTTGCGCCTATTTCTGTAGGCCGATGTGCCTGTCGCCCGCGCCTGCCCCGCTGTTGATGTTTGGTGTGGGGATGAGGAGTGAGCGTGGTGCGATCACGTGGGCGCGAGGTTCGGTGAATTATCGTGAGTTGCATTGTCTTTTCAGAAACTGACCTACTTTGCGTTGAACAATCACTCAAAAACGGAGGTCATCATGTCCAACTCGAAACTTACCCGCCGCCACGCCCTTATGGCGGGGGCTGCCGCCCCATTTGCCACGATTGCTGCGCCCACATTGGTGCGTGCTGACGGCCATGCGGCACCGTCCAATGCCATTCAGAACACATTTGAATTGGGTGAGTTCCAGGTGTCCACGCTGTTGGCGGGGACGCGCGCGGTTGGGGATGTGCACACCATTTTCGGGCTGAACGTATCGGATGAAGAGTTTGCGGCCGTGAGCGAGGCGAACTTTATTCCAGCGGATGAGGCGCAGTTTTTCTTTACGCCGACCGTTGTGCGCACCGGATCAGACATTGTGCTGTTCGACACGGGCCTGTCTGCTGCGGGCACGACAGCCGCATTGGAGCAAGCCGGCATCTCTGCCGCGGATGTGACATGCGTGGTGCTGACGCACATGCACGGCGACCACATTGGTGGTTTGACCGATGAGGCGGGCAATGAGACCTTTGCCAATGCGCGCTACGTCACGGGGCAGGTTGAGTTTGATTATTGGGCCGGCGCCGAGAACGAGAACTTTGAGGCGAAGGTGCGCCCCTTGGCGGAAAAGATGACATTTGTGGGCGATGGCGCGAGCATTGCGCCGGGCATCACCAGCATGGCGGCCTTTGGCCACACACCGGGCCATATGGCGTATATGGTTGAGTCCAACGACGAGCAGGTTTTGCTGATGGCCGATGCGGCCAACCACTATGTTTGGTCACTGGCCTACCCTGAGTGGGAAGTGCGGTTTGATGCGGATAAAGCTGCGGCTGCCGAGACGCGCAAGCAGTTGTTGGGCATGGTTGCCGCCGACCGTATTCCGCTGGTTGGCTATCACATGCCGTTCCCAGGGATGGGATATGTCGAGACGGTTGAAGAAGGCCGGTTCCGCTACGTACCAGCGTCTTACCAGCAGATCCTGTAGGACAAACGCCACCAAGACTGCGAGACATGTGAAAGGCCGCCCCGTGCAGGGGGCGGCCTTTTGCATTGGGCCTGCCGACGCGCGCCGAAGCTGCGGCGGGAGGGCGGATCCGGTGCGGTCACGCAAAAAGGGCCCCCTGAAACAGAGGGCCCTTTTCAAAAACATCAGGTGGCGCCGAGGCGCGGACCTTTAGTTGCCTGTGGCGGAATCCACGTTGATTGTCACGCCTGGGCCCATTGTGGACGTCAGGGAGATTTTCTTCATGTATGTGCCTTTGGCGCCAGCAGGGCGAGCTTTCTGAACGGCGTCAACGAAGGACAGCACGTTTTCTTCCAGCTTGGCCGCATCGAAGGATGCTTTGCCGATGCCTGCGTGAACAACGCCAGCTTTTTCGACTTTGAACTGGACTTCGCCGCCTTTAGCAGCTTCGACAGCTTCTTTCACGTCCATGGTCACTGTGCCAACTTTTGGGTTTGGCATCAGGTTACGTGGGCCGAGAACTTTACCCAGACGACCAACGATTGGCATCATGTCAGGTGTCGCGATGCAACGATCGAAGTCGATTGTGCCGCCCTGAACAGTTTCCATCAGGTCTTCTGCGCCAACGATGTCTGCGCCAGCTGCTTTTGCTTCGTCAGCTTTGTCGCCACGTGCGAACACAGCAACACGCATGGTTTTGCCTGTGCCGTTTGGCAGTGCGATTTTGCCGCGAACCATTTGGTCGGCGTGACGTGGGTCAACACCCAGCACCAGTGCGATTTCAACAGTTTCGTCGAATTTCGCTTTGGCGTTGTCTTTAACCAGTGCAACGGCCTCAGAGACAGTTACATCGGCTTTGCCGGCGAATGCTGCGCGTGCCGCAGTTGTGCGTTTTCCGAGCTTTGCCATGTTACTTAACCTCGATGCCCATAGAGCGGGCGGAGCCCAGAATGATTTTCATCGCGCCTTCGATGGACGTCGCGTTGAGGTCCTTCATTTTGGCTTCGGCGATTTCACGAACCTGTTTGGTTGTGACGGTGCCAACAACCTGACGGGATGGTGTGTTTGCGCCAGATTTAACTTTGGCCGCTTTTTTCAGGTAGTAAGACGCAGGTGGCGTCTTGATGTCCATGGAGAAGGACTTGTCCTGGTAATACGTGATCACGGTTGGGCAAGGCGCGCCTGGCTCCAGTTCCTGTGTTTTAGCGTTGAACGCCTTACAGAATTCCATGATGTTGATACCGCGTTGACCCAGTGCTGGGCCTACGGGTGGGGATGGGTTGGCTTGACCTGCAGCAACCTGCAGTTTCATTGTGCCAGCGACTTTTTTAGCCATTGGTCGTTTCCTTTTGTCCGGCCAGCGGGCGCGTCCCGCGTGGCGTGATGTGAATGTGGTCTGGGTTGGATCACGCGTGATCCGCACCTCCCACATGGGAAACACCCCCATCGAGATGGAGGCGCCTGAGCGGGCTAATAGACAGGGATTCCTTTTTTCGCAAGGGGGACAGGAACCTTTTGTTGTCGTACGGGTTTGGGTCTTGGCGATCACAGGTTGTTTACCACCCGCTGCGATAGGTCTGCTAAACTGTCCCCATCGCTGAGGCGCGAGATGCAAAGGACCCAGATGAAGTTTTCAAATACGCAAATCCTGTATCACTGGCTGAGTTTTGCCCTGATTCTGATTATGGCCGGCACGGGGTTGGCCTATTCGTATGACCTGTTGGGCGGGGGCGCGATGCGGGTGCATCAGATCACCGGGCAGGTTTTGATTGTTGTTTTGGGTTTGCGGATTGCCACCCGATTGGGGCGGCGCACGCCGGATGCTGCCGATGGGCATGCCCGTTGGGAGCGCGCCCTGTCGAAGATTGTTCAGCTGGCGCTTTATGCTGTGATGATCGGCTATGTCGCGTCTGGGTATATTTCTGCATCTGCGGAGACGGACAGCGCGTTGATCGCGCCGGTGAGCTTGGCTTTTGCGCGATCTGATCTTGGCGAACAGATCTTGGAGATCCACTTTATGTTGAAATGGGTGCTGCTGGGGCTGTTCGGGCTGCATGTGGCGGGCGCCCTGAAACACCTGATTGTGGACCGCGATGACACGATGGCGCGGATGACATTTCACAAATCGAAATCGTAACCCTTCCCTTTTTTAACCACCCACGGAGAGACCAATGCATAAATTGACCCGCAGGCATGTTATCGCAACACTGAGCAGCACGGCTGTGATGCTGTGCCCTGCTATTTTGAACGCGCAGAGCCTTGATTTGGATTGGGATGATATTCCCACGAAGGCCCCTGTGGGCGAGGCGGCTTTGCTGGAGGTGGGGGCTGGCCCCGCTGAGGTAGATGTATCGACGTTGAACCCCGGTGAAGTTGCCGTGGTGGCGCGCCCGTCTGATGATGAAATTTACACGGCGACTGGAAACACCCAGTACATTGGCATTTTGCGCCGCACTGACGCGCAGATTGCATTTGGGGCAGAAAATGACCCGGATGGCGTGCAGGACCCTGAGTATCTGGTTGTGAATTTGGTGTGCCCGCACCGCGGCAAGGCTGTGGGGATCACCGGTGATCCGACCACGCCATTTGCCTGTACCGACCGTGGCGACCGCCATGCGACGGATTTCAATGCCTCTGGTCAGGTGGTTTCGGGAGCTGCGGATGTGGGCGAGCAATTGCCCGTACCTGCCTACACGATTGCGACTGGCGCTGCGGTGGTGTTGACCATCGCCTAAGGCCCCTGCCCTATTGTCACAAAAGAAAACCCCGCGCGGCGATGCTGCGCGGGGTTTTTATTTGGCATGTCGCCGGGCGCGTTAGGGGGCTAGTCGCGGCAGAGTTCTGCTGTGACCAGTGCGCCATTGTTGGTGACGGTTTTGGTGGTGTAGTCGTAACAGTTTTCCGCGCCTGAGGGGGCGTAGCGGATGAAATACTCGGCGCCTTGGTAGATGTAATCCATGGAGCGGCTGCCATCGCTGGATTGGGTGAAGACGAGGTTTTCAACCCCGCCTTGGGGTGGGCGGCCAGCCTCCAGGCCCGTGCCGCCATTGGCCGCCGAGAGGGGGCGCACGCGAGGAAGCCGGTCGAAGTCGGGGACGGTGCCCATCAGACATTGTACGATATAGGGCGCATCGGCAGAGGTGTGGTAGCGGTAGCCGAAGGTGTCATCGGGCTGGCCGTTGCAAACATCCAGATCGCCTGCAGCGATCGGGGTGCCATCGGGGTTGTTCATGCCATAGATCGGGTAGCCGTCGAAGGCCCAGCCGAGGATCGCATCGTCGCCCGCGTTTGCCATCGCGTCGATCATGCAGGTGGGGGCAACGTGGTAGTGGTAATCGTCGCCGCGCCCGGCATGGCCGCCGCAAACGTCGAGCTGGCCGGTTTGCAGCGTGTCGTGGCGGATTTGGTGGTGGGCCAGATCGGCTTGGGTCATTTCACCGCCGCCTGTGTAATCGTAGATGGGCACGCCGTTTACGGCCACGCCCAGCGCCGCGTCGCGGGTGAGCGGTGTGCCGGAGAATGTGGGCGCGAGCAGCACGGGCGCGGGATAGGTGGCGGGCACCGGCACCTGTTCGTTGGTGCCAGTGATGCCGGTCATCAGGTCATGGTCTGGGTAGGTGTCTGACGTGAGGGTGGCATGGGTGCTGTCGCAGGTGACCGTGACGCGATCTGCAAAGCCCGCGTCGGCGACGGAGGCTGCGATGGCGGTGCAATGATCCTCGTGCGCATTGGCGGGGGCGGCCAGCATGGTTGCGGTGAGGGCGAAGTGCAAAAATACGAAAAGATGCATATCTTTCGAGGAACACGCCAGGATTTTCATTCGACCGTCACGCGACACAAAACGGTGTTGCTTTGCTCTAGGTCGGGGCCCCAAATGAGCTGGGCGGCGGTGTCCCATGTGATGTCATCATAGCCGAATTTTGGGTCCACTTGGGCTTCGGTGTAGATGTCTGCGGCGGGCCAATCTGCGGCGTCGAATGCGGCGGTGTCCCAGCCGGATGGTTCGTCTGACGCCTCGAACCCGCAGGCCCCCTCGCCCGCGACAGGATTGGCGGCGCTTTCGCAGGATTTATCCAAGGGGGCGGTGTGGATCACGTGGCATTGCCAGCTGTCATCGCTGACCACGACCGGCGTGCCTGCGGCATCCATGATTTGCACGATCACGCCGCCGTCGCCCATTTGCTGGCGGTTGGTGCCGATGTATTCGAGGCCTGTGTCATTCTCTTTGAAGTCTTTCGCGACGAGGCCGATGGTGAAGGGGCGCTCGGCCTCGAATGTGAAGCTTTCGGCGTTGAAGGACCGCTCGGTGGTGATGGGCACACTGTCTTCAGCGACCTGTTCGCCATTGATGCGCATTTCAAACCAATTGTCGGCCCAAACGTCCGCCGCGAAGGTTTCGGCGTGGATGATTTGGGGCAGGAGTGCGAAGAGTGAGAGTGTCAGGACCGTGTTTTTCATAGAAACCTCCGATGGTGTTTGAGGTTATACGGCGCGGTGGGTGATTTTTGTCGAAAAAGATGGGCGGCGGCGGGTGGCGGGCGGTGAACCGCTGAGACGGTGGGGGTGTGTTCAGTTGCGGGCCAGCCATGTGGCGAGTTTGCTGACGGCGAAATAGAGGGTGATGGTCATCAAGGTGAGGGTCAGGAGGCTGGCGAACATCAGGTCGGTTTTGGCGCGCCCGTTGGCCAAAAGCATGAGGTAGCCGAGGCCCTTGGAGGCGCCGACCCATTCGCCGATGACCGCGCCGATCGGGGCGGAGACGGCGGCCAGTTTGAGGCCTGTGCCCAAGGCGGGGCGCGCGTGGGGGATGCGGATGTGGCGCATAATCTGCCATTTCGTGCCCCCCATGGTTTGGGCGAGGTCGGTGAGGTCGCGCGGGATGCGGGTTAGGCCGTCGTAGAAGGCGCTGGTGACGGGGAAATAGATGATCAGCACCGCCATCATGACCTTTGAGGCGAGGCCGTAGCCCAGCCAGAGGGTTAGGATCGGGGCCAGCGCAAAGACGGGGATGGATTGGGTGAAGATCAGCATTGGCATCGCCAGATTATGGAGCCTATTCGATGCGGCCATGAGGATGGCTGTGCACACGCCTAAGCCCGTGCCGAAGGCCAAGCCAAGGGCAATTTCGGTGGCGGTGACGATGGCATTCTCGCCGATGAGGGCGCGGTTTTCCCAAGCCGTTTGTGCGACGCGCCACGGCGGCGGCAGGATGAAGGCGGGGACGCCTGTGAGCAGGACGATCCCCTGCCAGAGCGACAGCCCGAGGAGGGCTGCGGCCAGTGCGGCGCAGAGTTTGGTCATGAGGTGCCCCTAAGGTGGAAGAGCAAAGCGGATTGGCAGGCAAGCGTTTCGGGGGCGTGTTGGTCGCGGATGGGGGCGGTGTTTGGGGGCTGCCAGAGGGTGGCGCCTGCGGGGGAGAGGACGATGATTTGATCGGCCAAACGCACCGCTTCGGCAGGATCATGGGTGACCATCAACACGGTTTTGCCCGCCAGCATCTGGGCGGAGAGGTCTTGCATGTTGGCGCGCGTGCCTGCGTCGAGGGCGGAGAATGGCTCGTCCAGCAGGGCCACGGGGCGGTCTTCCATCAAGGTGCGCGCAAGGGCGGTGCGTTGGCGCATGCCGCCAGAGAGGGCCGCAGGTTTTAGGTGGGTGTGGTCGGCGAGACCTACGCGGGCGATCAAGGATTTCGCGCGTGCCAGATCCGGTTTGGTGCCGCGCAGGCGCGCGCCCAGCACGACGTTTTCAAGGACCGTCAGCCATGGCAGCAGCAGATCAGATTGCGCCATGAAGCTGATGCGCCCTGCAAGCGGTGCCCCGTCGGAGGCTGTGCGTGTGCCCGTGAACGCGCCGGAGGGGGCGAGCCCGGCAAGGCAGCGCAACAGGGTTGATTTTCCGACGCCGGACCGCCCCAGAAGACAGGTCCACTGTCCTGCGTGCAGGGTGATGTCCACGTCGGAAAACAGGGGGCGGCCTGCGATGTGGCAATGGCCTGCGACGTGGAGCGCGGGGGCGTGGGTCATGTGCCGCGCAGGCCCATATCCCAAAAGCCGACTTCGAGCTGGGTTGCGGTTGTGAACCGCTGTTGCAGCAGAGGCCACCGGGGGGCCTGTGTTGGGCTCGGGCCAATCCGGCGGGTTACGGCGGCGTCGATCATTCGGCCGACGCCGGCCATGACGGTTTGGTAGCCACTGTCGGCGTAGGTTTCGATCCAGTCGCGGTAGGGCGTGTGGGGGGATGCGGAGGCCGCGAGCCGCAGGCCGATTTCGCCATAGCCGAAACAACAGGGCGCGAGGGCGGCCATAAGATCGAGGAAGTCGCCCTGCAGGCCCGCGTCCATGACGTAGCGCGTGTAGGCGAGGTTTTCGAAGGCTTCGGTGGCGGTGAACAATGTGGCCTCGTCGATGCCTTCGGCGGCGCAGGTTTTCACGTGCAGGGCCATTTCGTGATTGACCAAAGCCTCGACGGTGGCAGCGCAGGTTTTCATTTCATCGAGCGTGTCGGCTTTGACAAGCGCGAGGGACCATGCGCGGGCGAAGTGCACCAAGAACACGTAGTCTTGGATCAGGTAATGCACGAAGGACGCCCGCGGCAGGGTGCCATCGGCCAAGCCTTCGACGAAGGCATGGTGGGTGTAGGCGTGCCATGGGGTTGGGCAGCCGTCGCGCCAGTGGGCGAAGGTTTTTCCGTAGGGTTGAATGCTCATTGGGCGGTCACATCGATGGCAATTTGGGAGACAGGATTGAGGGTCGGGATCAGGTCGGCGGCGTGCAGGAAGGCCTCGAAATCGGCGTAGCGGCCTTCGTCCATGGCGGTGGGGCGCAGGGCGAACCGGGGGAGTGTGTCGGCCCATGCGCGGGCGTTCAGCTCGTCTTGAAGTTCTGGCGCGGTGCTGGAGAAGATGTCCCACGCCGCGTCGGGGTGGTTGATGATGAACTGTGTGGCCTTTTCGGTTGCAGCCAGAAAGCGCCGGATTTTGTCCGTGTCCATGGTTTCGGAGTGGGCGACGTAGATGAGCTCGTCGTAGGGGGGCAAGCCCTCTTCTTCGACGTAAAAGCAGCGACCTGGCACGCCTTCGATGTCCATCTGGTTGAGTTCAAAATTGCGGAAGGCGCCGATGACGGCATCCACCTGCCCTGACATGAGCGAGGGCGAGAGGGACCAGTTGACGTTGATCAGTTCGACGTCATCGAGGGTGAGCCCATGGGTTTTCAGAACGTGGCCGAGCACGGCCTCTTCAACACCGCCGACCGAAAAGCCGACCTTGCGGCCGCGCAGATCGGCGGGGGATGTGATGGGGCCGTCTGCGAGGGTGAGCAAGCAGTTGAGCGGTGTGGCAACCAATGTGCCGACACGGCGCAAGGGCAGGCCTTCGTGGATTTGCAGGTGTAGTTGCGGTTGATAGGAGATCGCGAGATCGGCTTGGCCTGCGGCGACCAGTTTGGGAGGCGCGGAGGGATCTGCGGGGGCGATGATTTCGACCTCAAGGTTTTCATCGGCGAAGTAGCCGTTTTCTTGGGCGATGATCACGGGGCCATGGTCGGGGTTTACGAACCAGTCGAGCAGGAGTGTCATTTGGTCTTGCGCCCACAGGGGGGAGGCGCTCAGGGAGACGGCGGCGGCGAGCAGTGCGGTTTTCATGATTTGGGATCCTTGGGGGCGGTGGTGAAGTTGGCGAAGTGATGGGTTGGGCCGTGACCTGAGCCGACGTCCAACTGGTCGGCTTGGGCGATGGCCTCTGCCACGTAGGTTTTGGCGGCGGCTGTGGCTTGGGCAATGTCGCCGGTGCGGGCCAGTTGAGCGGCGAGCGCCGAGGACAGGGTGCAGCCTGTGCCGTGGGTGTTGCGGGTTTGGGTGCGCGGGCCTTCGAACCAGTGCGCGCCAGTCTCCGACACCAGACAATCGGGGCTGTCTGCGTCAGTCAGGTGGCCGCCTTTCATCAAGACGGCACGGGGGCCGAGCGCACGCAAGGCTTGGCCTTGGATTTCCATCTCGGCCCGTGATTGGGCGATGTCCACGCCCAGCAGGTGGGCGGCTTCGGGGAGGTTCGGGGTGAGCACGGTGGCCATGGGCAACAGGGCGCGGCGCAGGGTTTCGATTGCGTCGGGCTGGAGCAAGGGGGCGCCGCCTTTGGCGATCATGACGGGATCGAGGATGATCGGGGCCGTGCGGGAGGCGAGCGCATCGGCCACGGCCTGCGCGATGTCGGCGGTGGCGATCATGCCGATTTTCACAGCGTCAACGCGGATATCGTCGAAGACGGTGTCGATCTGGGCGCGCACGAAGGCGGGCGGGACGAGGTGGATGTCGCGCACGCCTTGGGTGTTTTGCGCGGTCAGCGCGGTGAGGGCGGCCATGGCAAACGCGCCGTTGGCAGAGATGGATTTGAGGTCGGCCTGAATGCCTGCGCCGCCTGAGGGATCGGACCCTGCGATGCTGAGAACATTTGCGATCATGGGTGTACCTGTGTCTGTGTGAACATTTGGGCTGCGGCCTGTGGGTCTGGTTGGCCGCAGATGGCTGAGACGACCGCTTGGCCATCGGCGCCCGCGGCAAACACCTGCGCCTGATGCTGGGCTTTCAAGCCGCCGATAGCGACGGTGGGCAGGGATGTGAGGGCGGTCAGCTCGGCCAAGCCTGCGAAGCCGATGGGGCGTTCGTGATCGGTTTTGGTTGGGGTGCCGAAGACGGGGCCGAGGCCCAAGTAATCGACGATGTGCGCCGGGGCGGCTTGGACTGTTTGCGGGGTTTCGCACGACAGGCCCAAGATTTTGTTTGGGCCGAGCCGGGCGCGGGCCTGCTCGGGGGGCACATCCCCCTGCCCTATGTGCGCGCCATCGGCATTGGCGGCGATGGCGGCATCGAGATCGTCGTTGACGATCAGGGGCACGCCGGTGCCTGCGAGGGCGGATTTGAGGGCGGTTGCCATTTCGATGCGCTGTGGTGTGCTGGCGGTTTTGGCGCGCAATTGCACCAGTGTGACACCCCCCGTAACCGCCTGTCGGACGGTTTCGACCAGCCCGTAGGCGCGGCACAGGGCGGTGTCGGTCACAAGGTACAACCGCAGGTGTTGACGCAGATCGGTCATGCCTGGATGACGCCTTCGAGATCGGCGGGTTGGGTTGTGCTGAGGGCATCTAGGAAATGCATCTGGAAGCTGCCCGGCCCGTTGGCCTGTTGGGCGGCGATGGCCCCGGCGACTTTGAAATGGGCGAGCGTGGCGAGAGCGGCGTCGAAGGCGGGGCCGGTTGCCGCATAGGCGCCCATGAGGGCGGTTTGCGAGCAGCCCAAGGCGGTGACCATGGGCATAATATCGGAGCCGCCGGTGACTTGGGCCGATTGCGTGCCATCGGTCACGAAATCAACGGGGCCGGTGATGGCGACGACAGCGCCGGAGGTTTGCGCGAGGGCGCGTGCGGCGTCGTGGGCCGCATCGACGCTGTCGCCGCTGTCGGCGCCTTTGCCAGCGCCCGCCTCGCCCGCCATGGCCAAGATTTCAGAAGCATTGCCGCGCAGAATGGCGGGACGCAGGGCCAGCAGCTCTTGTGCGATGTCTTTGCGGAAGCCGGAAATGAAATGCGCGACGGGGTCGAGCACCCACGGGATATTGGCGGCGTTGGCCGTTTTGGCGGCGGCCAACATGCTGGCGGCCCAAGGGGCGGACACGGTGCCGATGTTGATGGTCAGCGCACCGCAGATCGGGGTGAAATCGGCGATTTCTTCGGGGGCGTGAACCATGGCGGGGGACGCGCCTGCGGCGAGCACCACGTTGGCGGCCACATTCATGGCCACGTAATTGGTGATGCAATGCACCAGCGGGTTTTGGTCGCGCAGTGAGGTGAGCAGGTTGGTCGGGGCCATTGGAAATCTCCTTCTTCAAGCGAAAAAAGAGACAACGCACGGCACAGCCGAGAACGTTACACCTCCCTCCGCCAGCATTATCTGGTTCAGGTTCAAAGGGTACGTCTCAGCCTTTCGGCGCCCCTGGTGGGGCTTTGATAGGGGGCGATGGTGCTGGGGTCAAACCCCTATCGAAGCGCGCGTGAGCCCAGAACGCAAAACGCCGCCCCCCTAGGGAGCGGCGTTGTCGCTGTTGCGCGTGCTGTCCGGTTAGATTTGTTTGGTAACCTGACCGTATTCCAGCTCGACCGGAGTGGCGCGGCCAAAGATGGAGACGGTGACTTTGAGACGTTGGTTCTCGTCGTCGACCTCTTCCACGGTGCCGTCGAAATCTTCGAACGGGCCTTCGTTGACTTTGACCTTTTCGCCGATCTCGAAGGAGATGAGCAATTTCGGTGCTTCTGCGCCTTCTTCAACACGGCCGAGGATTTGTTTCACTTCGGCGTCGCGCATGGGCATTGGGCGGCCTTGCGGGCCCAAGAAACCGGTGACGCGGTTGATAGAGTTGATCAGGTGGTACCCTTCGTCAGACATTTCCATGTGCACCAGCACGTAGCCTGGCATGAAGCGACGTTCGGCGGTGACTTTTTTACCGCGGCGGACTTCGATGACTTCTTCGGTCGGGACCAGAACTTCGTCGATCTGATCCTCGAGGCCCTGCTCTTCGGCTGTTGTGCGGATGGTTTCTGCGATCTTCTTTTCGAAGTTCGACAGGACGGATACGGAATACCAGCGTTTCGCCATGATCTATGACACCCTTTGGTCTTGGTGACGCCCGTTTTGGGAGTCCCGGAAATAAAAGCGGCGTGCAACTTATCCGTTGCACGCCATCAAAACTGGGGGATTCTTAGCGTGGCCGCCCCGTTTCTGCAAGGGGGCAATCGGCACTGCGTTCAATTAACGCGGGCGATTAGAATGCGTTTAGCACGCCTTCGAGGCCGGACCGGATGACCAGATCGACCAAGGTGAAGAACAGCGCCATCACGGTGGCCATGATCAGCACCATGATGGTGGTCAGGGTCACTTCGCGACGCGTTGGCCAAGCCACTTTGCCGATTTCGGCGCGCACTTGTTGGATGAATTGCATAGGAGACGTTTTGGCCATGGTCTGTCCTTTGATCTGAGACGTGTTGCACGTAGCCGTGTTGGCGCAGGTTTTCAACCCTTATGGGACGCGTAACGGGGTGAAGCGGGATGTTACAGCACGATCACGCCATCCATCGCTTGGATTTGGGCGATTTGGGCGGCGTAGACGGCCTCGGCCTGTGCGAAGGTGGGGGTGGCGTAGAGTTTGAACGGTTGGTTTTCGTCGTTTACGGGAAAAGCGCGGCGCGCGTCGGAGGCGAGCGAGCCTGTTTCGCCTGCGGCGGCCAGTTCCAAGGTGGTGCGGACTGCGGCGCGCGAGAGGCCCCGGTGGACGCGGTTTTCGAGGACATCGACGCGCGGGCCGGTACGCCAGCGCAGAAGTTTGCGCAAGATGGGGCGCTGATTCTGCGCATAGGCTTCTTGGCGCCAGACGACGATTTCGCCCACATTGGGAATCGCCCGCAGGCGGGTGACATACTCGGCCCAATCCACATTGCGCCAGTCGTTCAGCATGCGGAATGTGCGCGGCCCGATGTTTGGCACGCCAAACAGGGTTTGGCTGTAGACGGAGGTCATGTAGGCCGCCGGGTTACGGACCGCGAGGAAGATTTGCGGCTGGATCGGCGCGAAAGCTGCGACCAGCTCTGCGATGCGCGCGGGAGCATCGGGGTAAAGCGGGAAGGACATGCGCCCTTGGGTGTCGGTCAAACGACCAGCGATGTTTTCTTCAGAGAAGACCAGCCGGTTGTGGCCTTTTGCCAGAAACGCCAATTGATCATGGGGTTTGCGGCGCGGGGCGGGCGAATTTGAAAACGACAGATTGAACATCGCTTCGAGCGAGCGCCCCTTGCGCCGCAGGTAGTTGGGGCCAAAAAAGCGAATATCGTCTTCGGACAGGAGGGCTTTGTTGGTGTGGAGCGTTTTTTGCAGGTGTGTGGATGCGGTTTTATGGGCACCGATATGCACAGCAATGGATCGCGGCATTTTGGGCAAAACACTCTCCCGGCGGGATACACGCACGCCTGACAAACGGTGACGTGGCGCAGCGATACGGGGCTGCGCGGTGTGGCTTGGCAGGGGCTGAGGGGCTCGAACCCACGACCTACGGTTTTGGAGACCGTCGCTCTACCAACTGAGCTAAACCCCTAAGCCGAGGTCGGAATACCGAGGGTCGCGGCGGTTGGCAACACCAAACCGCATCAAGACGACGAGTTTGAGCGGGATATGTTGGTTATGGTGCCGAAGTATTGGCGCACGATTTCATCTGAGGTTTTGAAACGGAAGCCGGAGCCGCCGCCGGGGAATACGCTTTTGAAGGGCGGTGCTTGGGTGGAGGCCTCTGGTTCGGGGTGCGGTTTTGTGCGTGCGGCCGGTGTGGGGCGCGGGTGTTGAGGGGGCTGCTGGGGCGTGCCCCAGGGTGTGGCTGGCTGTGATTTTTGCGGTTTGGGTTGCGGTTTGACCGCTGTTTGAGGGGGCGTTGCGGGCAGTGGTTGGCCGCGTTTGGCCGCGCGCCGCAGTTTTTTCGCCGCGCGCCGTTTGCGCCAGCGCCGGAAGCGCCACAGGGCCAAGACGGCAAACAAGGCCGCGACGCCGGTGACGATGAAGAACAGGATTTGCGCGTCTTGGACTTGCGCGTTGATGGCCGCCGTGCGGCTGCCGAAGAAGGGTTCAACGGTGAGGACTGCGCGACCGGAGAAGCCACGGCGGGTGATTTCACGCTCGACCTCGGTGCGGCGGGTGGAGGTAACAAAGCCGCGCACGGCGACACGGTTGTCGGCAGTGGCTGTGCTGATGAGTTGGTTGATTTCGCGGTCCGACGACAGGCTGTCGAACAGAACGACGGCGCGGGGCACGCCATCGGTGGTGCCCAGCACGATGCCGTCATAGTCGGCGCCTTCGCCATGCAGCCGCAGCACGCCGAAGTTGGCGAGGATTTGCCCCTCGACGTGGACTTCATCGAGGTAGCCGATGTGTTGGTTTGCGTTGAACGATTCGAGGGCGGTTGCCGCAGGGGGGCCTTCGTTCAGGGCGTAGAATTCTTCGACTTGGACGGCGCGGTATTCATCGAAGAAGGCCACGGCCAATGATCCGAAGGTGAACGCGAAAAACGCGAACATCCACCACGGTAGGAATGCGAATAAAAGTCTGCCCATGGGCGGAGTTTAGCGGGGTCGCGGCGCAGTGGCTATGGAAAACACTGCACCGCGTTTGCGGGTGGGGCTGTTTGTTTGGGTCGCCGTTATTTTAGGGGGGCGGCGGCGCGTAATGCTGCGATATCACCGCCGCAGATGGCGGCTTCTGCGGCGGTGATGGCCTCGATGGGCCAATCCCACCACGCGATATCGAGCAGGGCTTGCACCGTTTGCGGGTCAAACCGCTGGCGGGTGATGCGCGCGGGGTTACCGGTGACGATGCTGTAGGGCGGGATGGTGCCCGCCACCACGGCCCCTGCCCCGATGATAGAGCCTGAGCCGATGTTTGCGCCCGGCAGGATTTTGGCCCCCGCGCCAAACCACACGTCGTGGCCGATCACGGTGTCGGGGCCTGCGTCGGGCATGGAGGGGCGTTTGCGATCCATGTCGAGGAAGACGGCGAAGGGAAAGCTGGAGAACCCATCGTAGCGGTGGTTGGCGGAGGCGGTGATAAACGTCACGCCATCGGCGATCTGGCAGAACTTGCCGATGATCAGCCGTTCGGGGCTTTGCGGAAAGAGGTAGGGCGCCAAGTGGTGGCCCCAATCGGCGGGGGGCTGATGGGCGCTAGCGTAGGTATATGCGCCGACCTGAAATTGCGGGTGATCGACGACCGCGCGCAGAAAGACGGTGCCTTTGTGGTGCGTGCCATCGGGCAGGATAACGGGGTGAGCGGTGTCCGCTGCGGGAAAATCGCGTGGGGGAAGTGGGGCCATGATGTGCCGTCCTTTGGTCAATGAATGAATGGGTCAAAGATCAAAGCGTGGTAATCATTGGTGCCTCCGTCGGTTGCGATGAGTTTAACGGCGACCGCGGGGCGGGTAAAGGTTTGGGGCGACACGAGGCCGCCCCAAAGGGTTTAGTGCTCGTACTTTTTGATGACGCCCGCTTTCAAACGGTCGCTGTAGGACACAAGCTCGGCCCGGACCAGTTTCATCAGGAAGTAGAGGGCGGTAATGTTGACCACAGCCATGGCGAAGATTGCCGCATCGGAGAAGTCGATAACCGGGCCAAGGCTGGCGGCGGCACCGATGACGATGAAGATACAGAAGATGACCTTGAAGACCAGTTCTGTGGTTTCACCTTCGCCGAACAAGTACGTCCATGCTTTCAGGCCGTAGTAGGACCATGAAATCATCGTGGAGAAAGCGAACAAGATGACCGCGATCGCCAGTACAAACGGGAACCAGCTGATGGCGGAGCCGAAGGCCGCAGCTGTGAGAGCCACACCTGTGTTGCCGTCAACCGTAGCAATGGCGCTGCCGGCTTCGTTCAGCATGTAGTTGCCTGTGTCCGCATCAACGATCAGCTGTTGGGAAATGATGATGACCAGCGCGGTCATTGTACAGATCACAACAGTGTCGATCAGCGGCTCAAGCAAAGAGACGAAACCTTCGGTGATGGGTTCTTTGGTTTTCACCGCGGAGTGCGCGATGGCCGCAGAGCCGACGCCTGCTTCGTTGGAGAAGGCCGCGCGTTTGAAGCCTTGGATCAAGGCACCAACCATGCCGCCTGCAACGCCGAGACCTGTGAAGGCGCCTGCGAAGATTTGACCAAAGGCCCAGCCGATCATGTTGTAGTTCACGATGAGAACAACGAGCGCTGCACCGACGTACATGATGCCCATGAATGGCACGACTTTTTCCGTCACGCGGGCGATGGATTTCACGCCACCGACGATGACAGCAAAGACGATTGCCGCAAAGACGATGCCCGTGATCCAGCCGGGGTATTCGCCGGTGAGACCGGTGATGGCTGCGTGCGCTTGGTTGGCCTGGAACATGTTGCCGCCGCCGAATGCGCCCAAGATACAGAAGATCGAGAACAAGATGGCGAGGATTTTACCGCCCGGAAGGCCCAATTCATCGAAGCCTTTGGACATGTAGTACATCGGGCCACCGGAGACGGTGCCGTCTGGGTATTCGTTGCGGTATTTCACGCCCAGCGTACATTCGGTGAATTTGGACGCCATGCCCAGCAGACCCGCAAGGATCATCCAGAAGGTTGCACCCGGACCACCGATGCCGACGGCCACAGCAACACCGGCGATGTTGCCCAAGCCGACGGTGCCGGACAGCGCGGTTGCCAGCGCCTGAAAGTGGCTGACTTCGCCCGCATCATCGGGGTTGGAATAGTCGCCTTTGACCAAGGAGATCGCGTGGCCGAAGAACCGGAATTGCACGAAGGCAAAGTAAAGGGTGAACACGGTCGCGCCGATGACCAGCCACATGACGATCCATGGGAAGGATGTGCCGGGAATGGGTGCGAAGATGAAGCTGACGAACGGGCCGGTCGCGTTTGCGAAGGCTTGGTTTACTTTTTCATCAAGCGACATGGCCTCTTGCGCCATGGCCGGGCTGGCCATGGCGAGCGCGCCGAGGAGTGTAAGAAGTTTTGTAAAAATGTTCATAAGATGTCCCCCTTAAACGACAACGGTGACGGGCACTGAGGCGCTCATCACGAGGTTGCTGGTGGCGCTGCCGAAGATGCGGCTGGACAGGCCATTGTCGCTGGAGCGGCCCACGATGATTTGGTCTGCGCCCGCTTTTTTGGCGATGTCATCCAACACATCAGCCACGTTGCCGTGACGGACAACGCCTTTGATCGTAAGACCTGCGTCGCTCATTGCGGTGACGGCGGGTGTGACCACACGTTCCATCGCGATTGCGATCTCTTCTTCGCGGCGTTTGTGGCGCTGCGCGTTTTCTTCTGCGGTTTGGAAGGTGAATGGAGACCATTCGATGATATAGACCGCGATCAGTTCGCAGCCATCGCTTTTTTCGGCCATGGTTTGGGCATGCGCCAAGGCTTTTTCGCCCGTGCTATGACCATCCAGTCCGACAACCAGTTTCAAAGACATTTTATCCCTCGCTTTCATCCGTTGAGGGGTTTTGACCTGATGGCCAATACCCCCGCGCCGATCTGTGTCAGCGTCTGCGCGATTCCGTTTTCGCGGAATACAACTTTGAGCCTATAGGGGGGACTGCGGGTCGTCTGCCTTTTATTTTCTCGATTGCAGGTAAATTATGCAAAGATCTGCGGTCATCTGGTTAATTTCTGCAATAGTTTTGATCAGCCGCTTGGTTTTCGATCATCGGTGAATCGTTGCGCCTGATCTTTGAGGAAGGCCAAGGTGGGCTGGATCGCGGCAATGTCGGGTTTGTGGGAAAACCGCCGAAGCACGGGAGACAGGATGGATTGAAGGATTTCGAGCCGTGAGACGGTTTTGAGGATTTGATCGGCTACGGGGTCTGGGGCGATGGCGAGATAGGTGCGTGTTGCTGCAGCCATGCCGGTTGGCGTGCCGCCTGCGCATGCGGTTGCGAAAAACGTGAACACGATGAAATCGCGGGCGAAACCGCGGGGGGTGTTGCGCCGCTGGGCGTAGAATTCCCAATCGAGGAAAGTAACCTTCCCCCTGTTGTCCAAACAAATATCGCGCGGGGCGGGACGGCCATGGGCAACGCCGCGGCTGTGCAGCTGCGCCAAGGCACGGGCGGCGGCGGTGAGTGCGTCATCGGCGCAGCTTTGGGGGGTGGTTTTGTCTTTGAGGATTGCGCGCAATGTGACGCCCGCGTGTTTGAAGACGATGTAGTTGCTGTGGGCCGAGAGCACTTCGGGGCCCGGAAGGCCGCGCGCGGCGAGCATTTTGTAGGTTTGCAGTTCCGTCTGAAAGGATTTCTGCGGGTCACCTTTTTGGAGCCGATACCGCAGGGATAGGGTTTCGGGGCGTTTGCACCACGCGGGCACGCCATTCCAAGTCATGCGGGTGATCCGCGCGAGCGCGGGGGATGAGGGTATCGTTGAGGCCATGGCGGTAAAATGGGGTGGCGGCGCGGCTGGTAAAGGCCTGCAGGGCGCCGCACACTGCTTTGTGACGGCTTTGTGACACGCCGAGCGAAAGGTCGCTGGCGGATTTGGCGTTGCTGCGCGGGGTGCCGCGCGTGGGATGCTTGAGTGCCTTTGGCTGCCTGTTTGGCGTGGTTAATTCATGCGGGACACAGCGCTGCCTTGCTGGTCCAGTTCACAGGGGTCGGGTTGGAACCAAGCGGCGGCGGCGGACCTGTCGCCAGGGCGGCCAAGCAGGTAGCCCTGTACGAGCTGCACGCCCAGTGTTTTCAACGTTTCATACTCAAGATCGGTCTCGACCCCCTCTGCGATCAATTTGGCCTCCATCGCGCGACCGAATTGGGCCAAACCGAGGACCAAGGCCTGACGTGAGGTGTCCGTATCGATGTGGCGCACGAGGCCCATGTCGAGTTTGATAAAATCCGGTTGCGTGCTGAGGATTTGGGTGAGGCCGGAATATCCGGTTCCGACATCGTCGATGGCGATCCGCACCCCTTGATTCGTAAGTTCGGACAGGGCTGCGCGGAAGGCGTCATTATCATCGACCATTTCATGTTCGGTCACTTCGACAACAAGCCGCTGCGGGCCAAACGGCAGGAGAACCGGCAGCAGGCGACCGGATGTGATCGTGCTGGGGGAGGCATTAAGGGTCAGGTAGATATCATCGGGCCAATCGACGATGGCGAACAGCGCTTTTTCGATTGCGGCAAGTTCGAGGTCGACGTGGCGCCCGCACATGCGCACATCTTCGAACCATTCGTTCGGGGGCCGGTAGGGTGTGCTGTGGAACCGGCACAATGCTTCGAACGCGCTGGGGGTGGAGGCCCCGAGCGGGAACACAGGTTGGTACACAATGTCGAACTGGCCCTGCGCAATGAAGCGCGTAGTGACTGTGTGGGCGCGGCTTTTCTTTTCGCGGTCATATAGGTTGCTGTGCAACTGGCGGGTGGCCAAATCTGCAAAGGTTTCCATCACTTTGAGGTCACGGTCGTTCAAGGTGTGGTTTGGATGGGGGCTGAGACAGCAGAACATGCCGAACACCGAACCGTCTTGGCGGTGGATCGGGACGCTGACGTGGCTGCCGATTGGGGCCGCCTGTGTGATCGGCAAGGATAGGGCGAGTGCAAAGTCTTTCGTGTCGGGAATGACGTTTGGCAGGCGGCCTTCGAGGATGTGTTGGCAATACACATCCCTCAGGTCCCGCGAATCGCCCGGTTTGATGACGTCTTCCAGCCCCGGTGCGTTGACGGCCCGAAACACGGCGCGCCCATCCACGAATTCGGAGAGATAGGCCACCTCCATATCGAGGTGTTTGCGCATGGTCATAAGGGCGAGGTCGATAAAGTCTTCGGTCTGCTCGCCCGGCATGCTGGGGGCGACATCAATGTCTACAGCTTGCGACAGAATGCTGAACGTCATCACGGGAATCCTCTAGAGTACCCGCCTTTCGTAGAGAGCGACCTTTAACAAGGCATGAAGACGGACGCGACGGAAGCTTTGGGCGCGAAAAGGCCCCTGCTGGTGCGGGGGCCTTTTGTTTTGTGTTGGCAAAAGAAAAGCCCCTGCGGTGAGGCAGGGGCTTCTTTGGTTTTTGGCCTTAGGGTTCTCGGTGATTGCTCCGCAGTCACCTGTCACCCGCGGGCGTTCGGGCCCGAGGCCCGAGCCACCCTTACGCGTGGATTTTGGAAACCACGCCGGCGCCGACTGTGCGGCCGCCTTCGCGGATCGCA
>CANMEQ010000008.1 GCA_947497065.1 uncultured Paracoccaceae bacterium | reverse complement strand
ACCATGACGACCATGACGACCATGACGACCATGACGACCATGACGACCATGACGACCATGACGACCATGACGACCATAGCAACACAAAAGTTGACCCCCACGCATGGCTCGACCCGCAAGTGGCACAGGCTTGGGTCATGGCAATTGCAAGCACCCTGTCCGACATCGATCCGGAAAACGAAGCAACCTACGGCGCCAATGCGCTCGCCGCCGTGGCTGATTTGCAGGCCCTCGAAGCTGACATCGAACAGCGTCTCGCCGCGGTCCCAACGGGCAATTTGGTGGTCGCTCACGACGCCTACCAATATTTCGGCGCCCGCTTCGACCGCCTCGCTATCGCGGCCATCGCCCTTGACGATGCCTCCACACCAGCGCCCAACCGCATCGAAGAGCTGCAAGAACTGGTCGAAGAGAACGATGTCGCCTGCGTCCTATCCGATGCGCAAACTCGTGTTGAATGGGCTGACCTGATCCGCGAAGGTACAAACGCGGGCAGCGCGCTGGCCGATCCTATGGGCGGATCGTTTGAAACGGGCCCAAGCCACTACCGCTCCACCTTGCTCGCAGTCGCAACCGCCTACGCCGATTGCCTGTCAGACAGCTAAACCCAAAAACGGCAGCCGGTCCAAACGGGCTGCCGTTTCTTTTTCCAATGCACAGCCCGACCGCCCTAAAAATCGGTCGGCGCACCGCCCTCGGCTTTCCGCCTGCTCACAAAATCTTCCAACTCACTGCGGATCGCAGCCTCCATCGGAGGCGCTTCAAAATCAGCGATAATCTCTTTGAACGTCCGGTGCGCCCGCTCCGCCGTCCAAATCCCGCCCGCAGCCTCCCATGCTTCGAAATTGCTCCAATCTGAAACAAACGGCGCATAAAACGCATTTTCATACCGCGATTGCGTATGCTCGATCCCGAAATAATGCCCATTGGGCCCAACCTCACGGATCGCATCAATCGCAATATCAGCGGGCGATGTCTGCGTTATCACGGGCTCCATATACCTTTGGATCATCTGCAGAACTTCGCAATCCATCACAAACTTTTCGGGCGATGCCACCAATCCGCCCTCCAACCAGCCCGCCGCATGATACACCATATTCGTGCCCGACTGGACCGACGCCCACAGTGAATTCGACGTTTCCCACATCGATTGACCATCTGGCACATTCGCCGCACACACCCCCGAAGACCGCAACGGCAACCCGTAGAATCGCGCCATTTGCCCAGTCATCTGCGTGGCGCGCATATATTCCGGCGTCCCAAACGCAGGCGCGCCGGTTTTCATATCCACATTGCTGGTGAACGTGCCAATCACACAGGGCGCACCGGGGCGCACAAACTGGAACAATGCAATCGCCGACAAGGCCTCTGCGATCGACAACGTCACCGCCCCCGCCATCGTCACCGGCGCCATCGCCCCCGCCAGGGTAAACGGCGTGACAATCACGGCCTGCCCCCGCCGGATACAGCGCAAACACCCGTCAATCATCGGCACATCATGTTTCAACGGCGAGGTGGAATTGATGTTGGTGTACATATGCGGCGCAGCCTCAAAATCCGCCTCCGTCCATCCGCCCGCAATGCGGATCATCTCCATCACATCCTCGACCCGCTCTTTCCCCAAACTATAGGCATGCCCCACCTTGTCCGTCAGGGTCATCTTGTCGAACAAAACATCCAAATGCCGCACCGAAGGATGCACATCTACCGGCTCCACCGGGTAGCCACCTATGAAATGGATGCAGTTGAAATACTGCGATAATTTCAACAAATCCGCACAATGCCGCCGGCTCCCCGACACTTTCTTTCCGATTTCCAGATCGTAATAATTGGGCGGCGAAGACACATTCCCAAACAAGATATGCCCACCCCCAAGGGTGATTTTCCTGTCCGGATTGCGCGGAATTATGTCAAATTGATCGGGCGCTTTCCCAACCATCTCCATAACCCAGTCGCGGCCCATTTTAACGGTGCTGCCCTCCACCGTGCAGCCCGCCTGTTTGAACAGGGCAATCGCCTCTTCGTTCAGAAACTCAATCCCGATGTCCTCTAAAACTCGCATGGCCCCATCGTGAATGGCCGCCACCCCCGCCTCGTCCAGCGGCTCTGTCGGGCGATCCGTGTTCACCGGAACGCGCCACGGCATTTGATCAATCCCCGCAGATTGGCGTTTCGCCGCATTGGCCGCCCGCCCACCAGATCGACGGCGACGCGGTGCAGGATCAGGCGCTGTATCAGACATGAGCAAACCTTTCAGATTGCCCTCAGCGTGACAGATGGCCCCGTGTTCGCCTCACCAAGACCGACATCTCATGTCGCAAATCGCACTCAGATCAGCTCAAACCCCAAGCCACGCAGGCAGCGCCGCAATCGACGGCAACACCACATCTGCAAATGGCGCCAAATCATCATGGGTGGCCACACCCGTCAAAACCGCCACGCAGATCATCCCCGCAGCCCGCCCCGCGTGCAAATCATGGGTGCTGTCGCCCACCATCACACACTCCACCGCAGACAAGCCCGTCGCCTCACAAAACGCCAGCAATTGTCCCGCTTCTGGCTTGCCACCGAACCCGCTGTCCGACCCTGCTACAAAATCGAAATCCGCCAAAACACTGGCCGCCTGCAAATGCGCGCGGGCCGGACGCTCTGCATCATTCGTCGCCACCCCCAGCTTCACCCCCGCAGCCTTCAACCGGTCCACAAATGGCTTCAACGGCGTGGCCTCCACCTGTGGCGCCGTTTCCGCAAGCTCGTTCCAGCGCACCAAAACATCCTCAACCGAAGTATCCGTCAAATAGGGCATCGCCGCCTCGGCAATCTCTCGGGCGGTGCTGGCAATCACAATCGATGATGCTTCAAACCGGCCCGTCGCCAAATCAAACCCCAGCGTCTGCGCCAATTTCGCACGCCTCTCCGGCGCGCCCGTCGTCTCTGCGGCAATCACCTGCCCGGCCCAGGCCCCCCAGGTGGCCGTGAAATCAAACAAGGTCCCGTCCTTGTCGAACACAAGACCAGACACCGCGCGACGCCCCAGAGTGCCCGCCAAAGAATCACCTATGTCCAATGAATATCCTCCGCGCCCATTAATGAATAACGCGCTCGTAACGGTTCTTCATACTTCAGCCCCTCCGCATCGCAGAATGCCATCACCCAAGCGTCATCCATTGTGATGAATTCCAGCACCGATGCCAAAAACGCAGGATCCCCAACCTGCGCCCGCAAGTCTTGGGCAGAAGCCCCTGATGCGCCTAGGAAAATTGGCAACAGCTCTTCGTTGGTCGACAGCCAGATCAGGGCGGAAATGGCGATTTGCTCGGCGCGTTCAGGACTCATTGATCGTAATTACCACTTTGGAAAGATTTTCTTAACTATTTGGATACCAAACTTACCAAACACGAGATTTGGGGAAACCTCGGAAGGAAACAGAATGGCTGGCGATATTCTCATCATAGATAGCGTTGCGACAAACCGCATCGTGTTGAAGGTCAAACTTCTGGCGGCTCAATACAGGGTCCGCCCCTGCGCGTCCATCGCCGAGGCCGAGTTCGAAATCGCAGCCTCCACCCCTGATCTCATCATCCTCGACATCGGCACCACCTGCGCCGACGTCCTCGCATTTTGCCGCAAAATGAAACAGCGCGACGCCAGCTGCGTGATCCCCATCATCGCAACCGGCGGCTTCGCAACCCCGCTCGAACGGGTCAGCGCACTCGAGGCCGGGGCGGACGATGTTCTGTCCAAACCCTTCGATGATCACATCCTACAGGCCCGCATCCGCAGCCTACTGCGCGCCCGCGATGCACGACAAGAATTACGCATGCGCGAAGGCACCCGCACAGCCCTCGGCTTCGCCGAAGCCAGCGCCGGATTTTCCGCCCCCTCCCAAATCGTCATCACCTCGTTGGGCAGGGTCCAAGGCTCCGATTTAGACGCCCTGCCAACCATGATGCAAAACGTCAAAATCTCTGAGGCAAACCTCACAGACCTCGTCAGCCGACAAATCAACAGGGTCTCGACAGATCTCTTTGTCTTGGATTTCCGCGCCAACCTCCCCGAGGATACGGTGTTGTACCGCCTCCTGTCAGAGCTGCGCAGCCGCTCGGCCACTCGCCACGCTGGCATCCTCGCCCTCCTGCCCCCCAACGCACGCCACGCTGCGGCCATGGGGCTAGATTTGGGCGCAAACGACATCGTGTGTTCAGACGTCGACATCGCAGAGGTGCGCCATCGCTGCTCAGTCCTATTGCAAGCCAAACAAGAAGCCGATTCTCTGCGCCGAACCGTTGAAACCAGCCTCCAAGCCGCCATCACCGATCCGCTGACCGGCCTGTTCAACCGCCGCTACGCTCTCCCCCACCTGGCCCGCCTGTCCGAGGAAAGCCGCGTCTCTGGGCGTCAATTTGCAATCATGGTTCTGGATCTCGATCACTTCAAATCCATCAACGACACGCTCGGCCACAAAGCGGGCGACGATGTCCTGCGCCAAGTCGCGCAGCGTCTCCAAGGCAACCTGCGCGCGGTCGATCTGCTGGCCCGTATTGGCGGCGAAGAATTCCTCGTGGCCATCCCCAACAGCGATGTGGTCCATGCCCGCACCGCCGCCGAACGCCTGTGTAAACTCATCGGGGAAACACCGTTTTTCGTCGGGCCCGGCCACGAAGAGGTCCGCATCACACTGTCTGTGGGCGTCAGCCTTAATGACGGCGGCGAAGCCGAGGACGTGGTCGATGACCTCAGCGACCTTGTGAACGCCGCCGATCTCGCGCTCTACGCCGCCAAATCCGGTGGCCGCAACAAGGTTAGCTTGTCAGCCGCCTAGACACGCGCCCTCATTCGCCGCGAGGTTGCCGCTGCGGCGGTCGGCGCATCTGCTCTTCCAACCGATCCGCAAACGCATTGCGCTCCTGTGGCGTCATCTCCGAAATCTGCTGCGTCACCGCATCCAGCACCGCGTCCTGACCTCGATCAAGACGAGCCTGCTGGCGCTCCAACGCCGCACGAAACGCGGCATCATCAAATGTCTCAGCACGCACAGCCGTCAACAACGCACGCGCATCGGCCCGCAACTGCGTCCGGTCCGCAGGCTGAAACGCCCCGCTCGCCCGAAGCGCATCGCGCAACGCATCGCGCCGGTCCACATCCATCGCCCGCGTCATCGGCCCTGCCGTCAAATCAAACCGCTGCGGCGGCCCCTTGGTCTCGCCCAGAAAAAACGTGCCCGCAACCAAGCCGACAATCACCAAATTCAGGGCGAGCGACGCAACCAACAATCGTTTTTGCAAACGCGAAGATTTGGGGGTCATTTCAGCCATATCTTATCCGTCCAATCCTGCAAAAACATCACTTTCCAACAGGGGCACCTCAATCGTGTCCCCCCATACATCTGCCGAATAATCGTAAACGATGTCCGGCGGGTAAACGCCAATCCACAGGCCAGCCATGGTCGCCGCAGCCAAACCGCCAAACGACATCCAGCCGCCAATGGCATCCAACAACGCCGCACCAAACCCTTGTGCCGGCTCCGGTGTGGCCACCTGCGCAGGAAACGCCTCAGCCAAAACATCGTCCGCATCCATCATGATCCGGTTCAACAACCCCTCGGATGGGGTCGCATCCTGCGCGGTCATCTCCGCGAAGGCCTGATCCAACAGTTTTTCCTCATCCGTGATCATCATCGTACCCCAGTTCGTCCTTGCGGCCAGACAGTTTGGCAATCAGGGCGCGCTTGCCCCGTGCAATCAAACTTTCCACCGTGCGCACATTCGTGTCCATAATATCCGCAATCTGCGGATTGCCCAATTCTTCCAGGTGCCGCAGCGACACCGCCTGCGCCTGTCGTTCTGGCAAATCTGCCAAGGCGGAGCGCAACGCCTGTATTCGTGCTGTGTCCTGCAATCCAGCCGCCACCGAGGGCGCCCCGTCGGACGGCTCTTCGATGGCGTCCAACGCCACCCCGCGCCCGCGTTTTCGCAAACGGTCGGTGCACAGGTTCGCCACCACACGGTACAACCACGTTGTCACCAAGGCCCGCTCTGCGTCCCAATCGGGGGCGATTTTCCACAATCTCATCATCGCCTCTTGGGCAACATCTTCCGCCTCGGCCCGGTTTCCCAACAGCCGGTAGGCCTGCCCCATCACACGCGGGGTCAGACGTTGGGTCAATTCCAACGCGGCCGAGCGGTCGCCCGTGGCAAACGCAGACAGTAAATCCGCATCGCTCAAGGTATGTTCTGTTTGAGACATATAAACAGCAGTTATCCATTTCCATCCTACCCCCGCAAGGGGTCAAAAGACGTGGGGCGTGGCGCGCGAGGGACGGCGCGCCACGCCACGCAGCGCGCTTACTTGTCGCCGCGTGGGCCACGTTCACCGCGCTCGCCGCGACCACCGCGCTCACCCGCGGCCTCCGCTGCTGCGGCAAACTCGTCAGCGCTCAACACGCCGTCTTCGTCCGCATCGAACCGCTCAAACATGCGCTCTGCTCGGTCACCGCGATCACCGCGGCGCGCGTCAGCACGCTCTTCTGCTTGGGCTTTCAGCTCGTCTTGCTGCAACAGGCCATCGCCATTTGCATCGGCTTTTTCGATCCGGTCCGCAACGCGCTCGGCCATCCGCTCAGCGCGCTCTGCGTCAGCGTTTGCCAGCATTTCTTCTGCGGACAATGCGCCATCACCGTTTGTATCAACCTCTGCGAAACGGGCATCTGCGCGGGCTTCAGCGTGGGCTGTGATTTCGTCCAGCGTCACACCGCCATCGGCATTTGCGTCAAACTCTTCGAAGCTTGGCATCTCAGCGCGCTCGCCCCGTTGGGCCTGTGCGTCTGCTGTTGCGGCCAATGTCATACCTGCGGCGATTGCTGCCATCAAAAGTGGTGTCTTCATGTTCATTTCTTCATTTCCTTTTTCAGCTCTTTCATCGGGGCCCTCTCAGGCCGTCGATGCACATAAAACGGGCGTCCAAAGAATTTCCGTCGCAAAAAGTTAAAAATAATTCTCGCACAGCCCCCCGCGACACTTTCACATCTGTTCAACAGGGCCCCCGACACGCAAACAGGCACAACCAAATGGACGAGGCACATATGATCCCCCCCACCGATGACCGCCCGACAAAACCCGCCCTGGTGCGCGGCCTGCGCCGGCGCTGCCCCAACTGTGGCGAAGGCGCATTATTTGTGGGCTACCTCAAAGTCACCGACACCTGCGCCGTCTGCGGCGAAGACTTCCACCACCACCGCGCAGATGATGGGCCCGCCTATCTGACCATCCTGATCGTCGCGCATATCTTGGGCGTGGTGATGCACGTAGGTTTCGTCCACCTGCGCCCCAATCCTTTGCTGTTTGCAACCGTTCTTGCGATTGTCTGCGTCGCACTATCGCTATATCTACTGCCTAGATTGAAAGGCATGATCGTCGGCATTCAATGGGCGCGTCGCATGCACGGCTTTGGGGGAACGAACGGGTCGCCCTAATATCAAAGGGGATCACATGGATAAAACAGCCGTCCGTGACGCAGCAACCTTGATTTTGGTGCGCGACAGCGCCACCCGCCCGCGCATCTTGATGGGCCAACGCGGCTCCAGCGCCGCCTTCATGCCCAATAAATTCGTCTTCCCCGGTGGCGCCGTCGACGTATCAGACCGCCGCATCCCACTGGGCGCCCCCCTCAAAGGCCTCGAACGCGCCCGCCTCGCCGAAGAATCCAAACGCAGCCCCGAAGCCATCGCCATCGCCGCGATCCGCGAATTGATGGAAGAAACCGGCCAGCTCTTGGGCACCCCCGCCGACTGGCCCGACGCCAACCGCAACTGGACACAATTCTCCAGCCTCAACCTGCGCCCCGATGCCTCGGGCCTGCGGTTTATTTTCCGCGCCGTCACCCCCGCCGGCCGCCCGCGCCGCTTCGACGCCCGCTTTTTGATGGCCGATGCAGAGGGTCTGGCCACAAACCCCGATGACTTCTCCAACGCCGAAGACGAGCTTTCCCACCTGCAATGGGTCCCGCTGGACGAGGCCCGCGCCCTCGACCTGCCCTTCATCACCGAAGTGGTCCTGGCCGAGGTTGAAGCCAACCTCAAACGCAAAGCCCCGCCAGAAACCGTGCCCTTCTTTCGCAATGACGATGCGGCCCACACGGTCACCCGCCTGTCGGGCAACACACCTTAAGCCACCAAAATCAGAACCAAAATCGACAGCAGCAAAAACGCACCGCCCTGCATCTCGCGGGCAGAAACCTTTTCGCGAAACACGAACACTGTCATGGCCAAGGAAAACAACAATTCCACCTGTCCCAGCGCCTTCACATAGGCCACCGTGAACAAGGTGAACGCCACAAACCAGCAGGTCGACCCGATCATACTGGTCACGCCCACCAATCCCGCCACACGCCACGCCTTGCACACGCGCGTCATCTCACCGCGCTCGCGCAGCCGCAAATACACCGCCATCGCAAGGGTCTGCGACGCGGTCACACAGGCCAACGTCAGCGTCGCGCGCAAAAACACATCCCCCGTCTCCAACGACAGCGACGCCCCGCGATACGTCACCCCCGACACGGCAAACAAAACTCCGGACAAAATCCCCAGACCCGCCGCGCGGTTCACCACCCGTTTGTAAAACGGCTCGGCCGAGGCACCGGGCGGATCAGACAACAATAAAACACCGATCGTCCCAATCAAAATCGCGGCCAACCCCCACAGGGACACACCTTCGCCCAAAATCACCAGCCCGACGCCCACGGCCATCAACACTTCGGTCTTTTTAAACGTGATCCCAACAGCAAAATTTCGGTAGCTGAACAGCGACACCACACACATCGTCGCAATGATCTGCGCCGCCCCTCCGGCAAGCGCATAGGCCCAAAACATCGGTGAGACCTGCGGCAATTCCTGCCCGCTCAGCTGTGCGTAGATCAAAACACCCACCGCCACCAAAGGCGCCGAATATAAAAAGCGTGCAAAGGTGGCGCCAGCGGTGCTCAGCGCCGTGGCTTTTAATTGTTTTTGAAGCCCAAACCGCATCGTCTGCGAAAGGGCTGCCAAAACTGTGACGGGTATCCATGCATCCATAGGCTACTATGGCGTGCGCGCCCTCGGGACTGCAAACAGAAAGCCGCCCGTCACCGCACCCCAACCGCCGCACCTGCCCCCTCGGGTGTCTGCAGCGCGACATGAGCCTGCGCCAATCGGGCCAAAGCCTCGGCAACCAAAGGCCCCGGCGCGCTCGCACGGCGGGTCTCCAGACTGACGTGGATCAACATATGCTCGCCCGTGGCCAACAGCCGATCCCCCTCATACATGGTATGAAACAGATGCATCTTCTTGCCCGCCCCCAACAAAACTTGGGTCCGCACCTGAATACGCGCACCCGCATGGGCCTCGTCCACATGGCGAATATGCGTCTCAGCCGTAAAATAGCTGCCACCTTCGGCAATATAGGCCGCATCACAGCCCACGATCTGCATCAACCGATCCGTCGCATCGCCGAACGCCTGCAAATACCGCGCTTCATTCATGTGCCCGTTGTAATCGGTCCAATCCAAAGGCACCGCGCGATCCACCGTCAAAACGGGGCTGCTCAGGTCCCCCACCTCGTCCAACGTCGCAGCAACACCGCCCGCTTTGCCAAGATCGGCCTCGACCGCATTCAAAACCGCGCCCGCACCCCAATCGCGCGCCTTCAAACTGCGCATCATACCCACCAGATTGGCGTCACGATGGCGCTCCAGCTCGCGAATGGAATACTGCCCCGATTGCGCATCAGACTGCCCTGCAATCTGATCAATCAACGTCTCCGTCAGCTCCGGCACATCCATCAACTTGGTCCACGGCCACGCCAAACACGGCCCGAACTGCTCGATGAAATGCCGCATTCCCGCCTCGCCTCCGGCAATCCGGTAGGTTTCAAACAACCCCATCTGCGCCCAGCGCAGCCCGAACCCCATGCGAATGGCCTCGTCAATTTCTTCTGTCGTCGCGATCCCGTCCTTGATCAACCACAGCGCCTCGCGCCACACAGCCTCCAAAAACCGGTCCGCAATATGCGCATCAATCTCTTTGCGCACCACCAGTGGAAACATCCCGATCGACCGCAAAATCGCCTCAACCTCTGGCACGCGGCCTGCGGTCTTCGCTGTCCCCACCACTTCCACCAGCGGCAACAGATACACCGGGTTGAACGGATGACAGACAACAATCTGCTCAGGCCGAACGGCCCCCTCTTGCAGCTCCGAAGGCTTGAACCCAGAGGTCGACGATCCAATCACCGCATCCGCAGCACATTCCGACTGCACCGTTTGATACACCTTGTGCTTCAGCTCTAACCGCTCCGGCACGCTTTCCTGAATCCATTTGGCGCCAGCAACAGCCTCCCCCAACGTATCATGAAAGGTCAGCGCGCCCTCCACAGGCAAGGCTTGGTCATACAACCCCGGCAGCGCCGCACGGGCATTGTCCAACACCTCGGAAATCTTGCGCTCAGCCTCAGGATCAGGGTCAAACACCCGCACATCCCAGCCCGCCAACAAAAACCGCGCGGCCCAGCCGCCGCCGATAACACCACCACCAATGATCGCCGCAACTTGTGTCATGTCACCCCTTTCGCGCGTCTACTCTCCGTAAAACTGGCACAGCCTGTACAGCCGCCACCTGCCGTACACGACGTCACACTAGGCACCCGCGACCTCCGAACGCGCAGGTCGTCCCGCGCGCCAAAACAACGGCGTCACTACATTGAAATGTTGAAAACAAACCGGCCCATCAGCCAGCCCGGGTCACGCGTCCGTCGCAGCCTCAGCCGCTTGTGGAACAGGGCTACCCGGATGGTCGAATTCATTGGCCGGAACAGGCTCACGGCGCACCCGTGGGTCGCAGGCAATCATCGGGCTGCCAGCGTCGCGAATGATCATTCCGCCCCGCGCGCGGCATTCCTCAAACGACATTGTCGAGCCCAAAACCAGATACTCGCGTTGCCCACCACCAATAGCAGGCGCCGCTGCACCACCTCCACCCGTAGGAATCTCAAGGCCTTCGCAGCCTACCAAAACACCAACGGCCAAAAGACCAAACAAAACCCGTTTCATACTCAAACCTCCGTCACGTTGGGCATTCCTACCCCAATCGCTCTGCTTTGTCTTCGCAAGATTTCCCTTACGGCGCGACAATCTTGGCGGTGTCATAACCGTACCAATCCAAAATCTCCCGCGCGGCCGCGATCCGGTCGCCCCCACCCGTAGCCGAACGATCTAGGATCGCCACGAACCGCCCGTCCGGATCGCCCAGCGCCACAGTGCGGCGATCAAAATCCATCCAATGCACCCAGAAAAACGTGTCAGGCGCAACGGGATCCTCAAATGAGGATCCAGCCCATCGGCCTGGCCCGGATTGCTCAAACTTAAAGGTCAGAAAAATGGGGAGATTGTCCGGCGAACCACCTTCGATCAACGGAATTTGCGAAAAGAACAATGCGTCTTCCCTTGCACTGAAGCGCACCAAATTGCCGACAACAAAGAAGTCCCCCCCAGCCTGGCGGACCCTCCATGAGCCGTCCAAATCCTGTGATGTCACATCCACCTGACTGGCAAGCGGCGCCGTCGGATTGCGCAGCAATGACACCTCCGGCGCGGGCGTCGGCGCGACTGCCTGCCCACACCCCGAGACGGCCAACAGCGCCAAAACACTTATAAATCTGCGCAATATGCCCCCTCCGGACCAACAACAATCCGCCCCCCTTGCCCAATGCAGGTGGTTTCTTCGACCATCGTTACACCAAAGGCCGCCGGAATGTCATGCCGATCCTCAGGTCCCGCCGCGCACCCCGCCAAGACACACCCGGCCACAGCACACCAAACGAAAACCCGCATCACCCTTTTGGCGCTTGCTTCACCAACCCCAGTTTCGCACGCACCTCTGCTGGGCCAATCACCTTAGCGCCTAGATTTTCAATAATCCCATGCGCACGCTCGACCAATTGCGCATTGGTCGCCAACACGCCCTTGTCCAGCATCAGGTTATCTTCCAACCCGACCCGCACATTGCCGCCCGCCAATACCGACGCCGCAACATACGGCATCTGACTGCGCCCCAACCCAAACGCGCTGAACGTCCAGCTCTCCGGCACATTGTTCACCATCGCCATGAAGGTGTTCAAATCATCCGGCGCGCCCCACGGCACCCCCATGCACAATTGCACCAAAGCATCCGGCTTCAAAATCCCTTCAGCCACCAGCTGTTTGGCAAACCACAAATGACCCGTATCAAAGGCTTCGATCTCAGGCTTCACACCCAAATCAGTCATCATCTGCCCCATGGCCCGCAACATGCCGGGCGTGTTGGTCATCACATAATCCGCTTCCGCGAAATTCATCGTGCCACAATCCAGCGTGCAAATTTCCGGCAAACACTCCGCAACATGGGCCACCCGCTCGGTCGCCCCCACCATATCGGTGCCCGCAACAGGGGGCAGCGGCGCTTCAACACCGCCAAACACAATATCACCGCCCATGCCCGCCGTCAGGTTCAACACCACATCCGTGTCAGACGCCCGAATGCGGTCGGTTACCTCGCGGTACAGCTCCAACCGCCGGCTCGGCACACCACTTTCAGGGTCGCGCACATGGCAATGCACCACCGCCGCCCCCGCTTTGGCCGCATCAATCGCACTGCTGGCAATCTGCTCGGGCGAACGTGGCACATGCGGGCTGCGGTCTTGCGTGCTCCCCGATCCAGTGATGGCAGCGGTGATAAACACCTCACGGTTCATCTGCAGTGGCATGGCGGTCTCCTGTATATCGCTCCCCGAACCTTATCCCCGCTCGCTTGACACGCAAGCGCAGAAAGACGACCCTCTCCCCCATGAAAACCGACACGCACACAGTTTATTTTAGCACCGCCTCATAAACGGCGGACCGGTTTTCTATTTCAAAACCAAGACTTCAACCGCCACACCGGCGTGATGTTCTATGCGCCCGCGTGGCCCAAAGGACAAAACATGACCGACCCTTCCATCACCCCCGCCCGCCCCGCGGACCTTCCAGACATCCACGCCATGGTCCGCGCCCTGTCCGCCTTCCACGGCGACACCGCGCAGGTCACCCTTGCCCACCTCCAAGAGATTTTCTTCGGCACCCCACCGCAGGCCCATGCCTTGATCGCCCGCGCCAACGGCGCGCCCATCGGCTACGCGGGGCTGACCCAAACGACCATCATCCACGAAGGCCGCCCCATGCTTGATATTCACCACCTCTACGTGCGTGAAACCCACCGCGCCAAAGGCGTCGGGACCGCCCTTATTGAGGCGTGCAAAGACCACGCGCGGGCCATTGGTGCCACGCGGTTGACCATCGGAACAGACCCGCGCAACGCCACGGCCATCGCCGCCTACCGTGCCATGCCGATCTTGCGCGAAAACCTCACCTCAGGCCCACGGTTTATTGTCCCGCTTGCAGGTTAAACTGCCGCGCGCCCCTCAATAGGGCATGGGATGGGCGCGGTGCGCGGCATCAATATCCGCCATCACCTCATCAGACAGCACAACATCATCGCCCGCCAGCAGATGCTCCAACTGCGCTACCGTCGTCGCACCGAAAATCGCGCTCACCTTAAAGGGACGCGCCCGTTGAAACGCCATGGCCATATGCGTCATGTCCAGCCCATGTTTTTCAGCCACCGCCGCATAGGCCTCAACCGCTTCATGCACACGCGCCGTATTGCGCCCGCCCATGCCGCCACTGATCGACATCCGCGATCCCTCCGGCACCGCACCGTTGCGGTACTTGCCCGTCAAATATCCCGCACCCAATGGCGAGAAAGAAAAACAAACAACATCCTCATTCACCGACATCTCGGCCATATCCGTGTCGTATAACCGGCACAGCAACGAATACTCATTCTGCACCGAAGCCACCCGCGGGCCACCCATCTTCTCGGCCATCTCAATCCACTTGGTCGTGCCCCAGGCACTTTCATTCGATAGCCCAAACGCGCGGATTTTGCCCGCCTTCTGCGCCTGCCCCAACTTGTCCAACATACCCGCCATATGGTCCATCGTCTGCGCGCGATCCTGCCCCGACGGATCGAACGTCCAGTTTTGGCGGAACATGTAAGACCCCCGCATGGGCCAATGCAGCTGGTACAAATCAATGTAATCCGTGCCCAATCGCTGCAGATTGCTGTCCAAAATATCCAAAATCGTATCGGGGCTAAATCCCGCCCCCTGCCGGATCAACGACTGATCCCCAGAGGCCTTTGTCGCAATCACCACATCCTCGCGCCGGCCGGTCTTTTCCAACCACGCCCCGATACAACGCTCACTGTCGCCCACCGTCTCCGTCCGGATCGGGTTCACCGGATACATCTCCGCCGTATCCACAAAATTGATCCCCGCATCCAACGCCATATCAATCTGCCGATGGGCGTCCTCCTGCGGTGTCTGGTTTGAAAAGGTCATCGTGCCCAGGCACCAGTCGCTGACCATAATGCCCGTCCGTCCAAGTTCGATCTGCTTCATATCTGCCCCTTAAGCGTTCCGCGTTTTTCTGAACAATAGCCTCCAGCACCCCTGTGACAACCCAACAGTGCACCGGCAACGCCCTCACCGGAAAAACCACCCGTCGGGTACGGCCCCAAGCACCCGCGTTATGTCAAATAATTAGATTACACAAAGCGGTGAAAATCCCAACACGTCGCCTACCTCTTTCGTGATGCGCCGTGCCCGCCATGTGACCCTACGTGAGCAAAGTTCGCGATATCAACTTGATAGCGCTCGTCATCGAAGTTCGCCTCGGCACCACTCACAATGCTGCCAATCACGCGGCTTTGAAAACTTCGCTACATTTAAATTGCGATCTCTTTGGAGGAAACCAAATGAAAACTCTTATCACTGCCGCCGCTTTTGCTACACTTTGCGTGACACCAGCATTGTCACAAAACATGTTCGTCCTGATGGACCGTTCCGTCGAAAACGCGAGCTCCATTCAGATTGAACCCCTGACCGCCACAGACGATGGCTTTGTCGCTGTCTACGACTATCACCGCGGTGAAATCGGTCGCTTGCTCGGCGTTGCATCCGTCCACAAAGGCGCGAACAACGAAACACGTATCCAGCTTGGTCGTCAGCTCGAAAACGACATCATCGCATTGCTGTTCATCGGCGAAATCGGTGACCCATCCGAAGCTGTTGATAGCGTAGAAATCGACGTCGAAGAGTAATCCCTCTTCCACCTCAAACGCGAAAGCCCCCACAAACTGTGGGGGCTTTTTTCGTTCTCTTACTTAATTTTCTTTAGATATCAAACAGGTCCAGCGCGCGGCTAGGCCTCTGTCGGCTTAAACACCAAAGATGCACCGTTGATACAGTGCAACGCCCGACGGGCAACAGGCAGAATATGCCCCAAGTGCGATCCGCACCGTCGGCAATGTGTCTCAATGAAAAAATTCGCCGCTGCATCATTCAGCTCGCTTTGGCTTTGCCCCTCAAAAACCATCTCATCCGCCATGTCAGATCGCGCATCAATCGCCATCATCTGGGAATTGGGAACACCCGCCGTGAAAAACACCCAGCCCTTGTCTGGGAAAAATTTCTGCGCCGATGAATACACCTCCAAGTCGCACCCTTTACAATGATAGGTGCCCGCCGCTTTTTCCTGCCACAGGGGGTGGGTGAATTGCTCTTCGGTCTCACCATCACGCAGAATCCGATAGTCCTCGCCCAATTGGGCGCGCCACTCCTCTTCTGTTCTGGTGATTTCATACTCAAACGGGTCATGCCCCGCAGGGACAGCCGCATGAACGCCCCCCCCGGCAAGGCTCGCGCCGGCCAACATGGCAGAATGGGTCAAAAGGTTTCGTCGGGTCACAGAATTCGGCATGGGTCATCTCCTTTGTTCAGTTGCAAACACACTATCCGGTTCATCATCACCCCGTGGTCACAATTCCCTTATCACAAGCCATCGTGACCGGCGGTGATGACATAATACCGAACCGCCAAAACAGCACATCAAACCCTCAGCACACACGCTCAACACCCTTGACCATAAAATGTCGCAAAAGCCCTAGTATTCGCCCCGCGTTCAGGCGCTTATGCAGGCATGCGGTTAATAATCTCATTCGCGGCGCTCTTCGCCTCAGTCCTGCTCTTGCAAATTTCGTCTGGGGGCGTGGGCCCGCTGGATGCATTGACCGGTTTGAACGCAGGCTTCAGCCCCGGCGACGTGGGCTTCTTGGGCTCCATGCACTTTGTCGGCTTCTTCTTGGGCTGCTGGTGGGCCCCGCGTTTGATGGGCAATGTCGGCCATTCACGGGCCTATGCGGTGTTCACCTCCATGGGCGTGATCGGCCTTGCGGGCCACATTCTCATCGTCGATCCCATCGCTTGGGGCCTGTTGCGCATCGGCACAGGCATCTGCGTCGCAGGCTGCTATACCGTCGTTGAAAGCTGGCTGCAGGCCAAAGTCACGAACGAAAGCCGCGGGCGCGCCATGGGCCTCTACCGCGTGGTCGATATGGGCGGCAGCTTGACCGCCCAATTGATGATCGGCGCTTTGGCCAGCTTGGAAACCTATATCGCCTATAATCTGCTGACCATTTTGTGCTGCGCCTCGCTTCTACCACTGGCCCTCACCCGCGTGCCCCAACCCGAAATCCCCAGCGCCCCGCGCCTGCGCCCCCACCTCGCGTGGGAAATGTCGCCCCTCGCGGTGGCCGGTGTCCTCGTCGCGGCCCTCTCCGGTGCCGCCTTCCGGATGGTCGGCCCGATCTACGGCCAAGAGGTCGGCCTCGCCGCCAGCCAAATCGGCCTGTTTCTCGCAGCCTTCGTCGCAGGTGGCGCCATCGCTCAATACCCAGCCGGCTGGCTGGCCGATAAATTCGACCGCCGCTGGGTGCTGATCTGGCTCTCCGTCGCCTCTGTCGTCTCTTGCGCCGTCACCGTCGCCGCCTCAGGCACAGGCACTGTCGGCGTCATGGCCGCAGCGGCCTTTTTCGGCTTCACCACCTTCCCCGTCTTTTCCGTCGCAGCCTCCCACGCGCACGACTTTGCAACCTCAGACGAGCGCATCGAACTCAGCGCCGCCTTGATGTTTTTCTACGCCACCGGCGCCATCGCCGCCCCGTGGTTCACCTCCCGCCTGATCGACACATTCGGCCCCTCGGCCCTGTTTTACTTCATCTCACTGGGCCACATCGCCCTGATCGTCTTCGGCCTCAGCCGGATGCGCGTGCGCGAAACCCGCGAAGACAAAACCGCCTATGTCTACGCCCCGCGCACCTCCTTTACGATCGGCCGTTTGCTGGGCCGTGAACGGGACAAATAACCCCCACCGCACACCACTTTGCCCCACCCAGCACCTTGACGTGAAGGTCAAGCCACCCCACCTAACACCCTCACGCAGCCAACGAGGTCTCCCATGTCGCGCACCACAGCCACCCCCACATCCACAGACGCCCCCCTGCGTATCGACATCGTGTCAGATGTGGTCTGCCCGTGGTGCATCATCGGCTACCGCCAACTGATGATCGCCGCCGAACAAACCGGCACCGCCGTCGACATCCACTGGCACCCGTTCGAACTGAACCCCAACATGCCCGCCGAAGGCCAGAACCTCGTCGACCATGTGGCCGAAAAATACGGCACCACCAAAGAGGAATCCGTGCAAAACCGCGACCGCCTCAGCGGCTTGGGCAAAGAGCTCGGCTTTGACTTCGCCTTCAAAGACGACACGCGCATGCACAACACCTTCAACACCCATCAACTGCTGCACTGGGCCAAAGAACAGAACCGCGGCAACGACCTGAAACAGGCCCTCTTCACCGCGCATTTCACCCACAACCGCGTGCTGTCAGACGATGCAACACTGGCCGATATCGCCGCCGACATCGGGCTCGACCGCGACACTGCCCTCGATGTGCTCTCCTCCCAGCGCTACGCAAACGATGTGCGCGCGCAACAGCAACATTGGCACGGCCAAGGCATCAGCGGCGTCCCCGCGATGATCTTTAAGGGTAAATATTTGGTGACCGGTGCGCAGGGCGTTGAAAACTATACCAACATCCTGAACCAATTGGCGGATATGCCCGGCGAACCGGTGCAATAACCCCTGCCCAGCCCAGCGCGCGCCCCGTTTATTCAGGACGTTGCGTCACTTTCGTGTTTGCTATCGCGGCCCAATCTTATAACAGGCCGAGGCAACAACTGAAAAAAGCAGGCCATGTTCGATCAATCCTCCGCTGCCCAGCAGCACGACACGGCACGTCCTGCACAGGATTGGGTCCGCATCCTCGCCAACTACCGCACCCCCAACGCGACCCGCAGTTGGTTCGAGCTGGGCGTCACCTTGGGCCCGTTTGTGGCCCTCTGGGCGCTCGCCTGGTGGTCGCTGTCCTACAGCTACCTGCTCACCTTCGGCCTCTCCCTCATTAACGCAGGCTTCTTGCTGCGCCTGTTCGTCATCCAACACGATTGCGGCCACGGCTCTTTCTTCCAAAACCGCAGCCTGAGCGATTGGCTCGGCCGCGCCTTGGGCGTTCTCACCGTCACCCCCTACGATGTCTGGCGACGCTCCCATGCGATCCACCACAGCGCAGCGGGCAACCTCGAACAGCGCGGCATCGGCGATGTGCACACCAAAACCGTCGAAGAATACCGCAACCTCTCGACACTGGGCCGCCTGCAATACCGTATGTACCGCAACCCGATCGTGCTGTTCTGCCTCGGGCCGGGCTACCTGTTTTTGCTGCAAAACCGCCTGCCCTTGGGCTTCATGAACAATGTGAAATTCTGGATCAGCTCCATGGGCACCAATGCCGCCATTCTGGTCTGGCTGGCCCTCGTGATCTACTTCGGCGGCCTCGCCCCCGTCTTGCTGATCTTCCTGCCCTCCACCTTGCTTGCGGCCACCGCAGGGGTGTGGCTCTTCTACGTCCAGCACCAGTTTGAAACCACCCACTGGGACAACGCCGAAGACTGGCAGCTTCACGAAGCCGCCCTGCACGGCAGCTCTCATTACGTCCTGCCCTCAGTGCTTCAATGGATCACCGCAAACATCGGCATCCACCATGTGCACCACCTCTACAGCCGCATCCCGTTCTACCGCCTGCCAGAAGTGCTGCGCGACCACGCGGAGCTGTCCAACAGCAACCGCATGACCATCCGCGAAAGCCTCATCAACGTGCGCCTGCACCTGTGGGACGAAAACTCCCGCCGCTTGGTGTCCTTCGCACAGGCCAAAGCGGCGAAAGCCTCCTAAGCGCGCCCTAGGCCGCCCCCGTCAAATCCTGCGCCAACATCAAGGCATTGCCATCGGGGTCGTAAAACGTCGCGGTCTTGACCATCCCCTCGACCACATCCGTCGGCCCGTCAAACGTTACACCTGCCCCTTCCAGCGCCGCGCGCCCCGCATCCAAATCCGCACAGCCAAACACAGGCACACAATTGCCCGGCGCGGGTTTCGTATGCTCCCCCAACCCAAGCGTCACGCCCGCCGTCTTCGTCTGCATCTCAGACCACCCCGCCTCATCCGCGTGGTACAACACCTCAAACCCCAACATATCCCCATACCACGCAGCACTCGCATGGCGGTCGGCCACCGACAGTGAAATCGTGATCGTGCTGTCCAATGAAATTAACGACATAAGCTTTCCTTTTATCCACAAATATAGTAACTATATTTTATGGACATAAATCTGCTTGTCAACATCACCGCCCGCGCATGGGCCCTGCCCATCTTGTCCAGCCTGCATGCGGGCGTCGCAGGGCGGCAAGCCCCGCTGCTCACCGCCACAGGCGCCAGCCGCACCGCCTTCGCCCAAAGCATGGATCACCTGATCACGCTGGGTCTGCTCGAACGCAATCCGGGCTACGGCCACCCCCTGCGCCCCGAATTCCGCCTCACACCGCGCGGCACAGCCGCCGCTGGCCTGGCCCATAAAATCCACACCACAGCCCCCCACGGCGATCACGACCTGCTCCGCAAATCATGGACAGTGCCGGTCCTCACCACCCTGCACAGCCCGCGCCAGTTCAGCACCATCAAACGCAGCCTGCCCACCATCACCGACAGGGCCCTGTCGCAATCCCTGAAACTCATGGAAGACCGCCACTGGGTGCAGCGCCACGTCGACCCCGCCGCGCGCCCGCCCCGCCCCACCTACGCGGCCATCAACGCAGGCGCCCTGCTCAGCCACACCGCCGCCACCGAACTGCACCCGTTCTAGCGCCACCCCCACACCAAAACCCTACTGGCCCTCCCCCCGCCTTCGCGCTAAAGGAAAAGTGCAAGCAAAGGACGACCCAATGGCCCGCCATCTCATCACCTCCGCCATTCCCTATATCAACGGGATCAAACACCTCGGTAACCTCGTGGGCAGCCAATTGCCCGCCGACCTCTACGCCCGTTACCTGCGCGGTCGCGGCGACGAGGTGTTGTTCCTGTGCGCCACCGACGAACACGGCACCCCCGCCGAACTGGCTGCCGCAAAAGCAGGCAAGCCCGTCGATGAATACTGCGCCGAAATGTGGGAGGTTCAGGCCAAACTCGCTGAAGGCTTCGGCCTCTCCTTCGACCATTATGGCCGCTCCAGCTCTGCCCAAAACCGCAAGCTCACGCAGCACTTCGCCGGTGTTCTGGCGGACAAAGGCCTGATCGAAGAACGCCTTGAAAAACAAATGTATTCTCACGCCGATGGCCGCTACCTGCCTGACCGCTACATCGAGGGTACCTGCCCCAACTGCGGCTTTGAAGACGCGCGCGGCGACCAATGTGACGACTGCGGAAAGCTCCTCGACCCGGTCGACCTGATCAACCCACACTCCACCATCTCCGGCTCCACCGATCTGGAAATGCGCGAAACCAAACACCTCTACCTGCTGCAATCCAAACTGAAAGACGACATCGATCAGTGGATCGACAGCCAAGACGGCTGGCCCGTCCTCACCACCTCCATCGCCAAGAAATGGCTGCATGACGGCGACGGTCTGCAAGACCGCGGCATCACCCGCGACCTCGACTGGGGCGTGCCCGTCAAAAAGGGCGAAGACGATTGGCCTGGCATGGAAGGCAAAGTGTTCTACGTCTGGTTCGATGCCCCCATCGAATACATCGCCTGTTCCCAAGAATGGGTCGATGCCGGCAAGGGCGACGATTGGGCCCGCTGGTGGCGCACGGACAAAGGCGCAGACGATGTGCGCTACACCCAGTTTATGGGCAAAGACAACGTGCCCTTCCACACGCTCTCCTTCCCCGCCACGATCCTCGGATCGGGCGAGCCTTGGAAGCGCGTCGATTACCTGAAATCTTTCAATTACTTAAACTATGATGGCGGCCAGTTCTCCACTTCACGCGGGCGCGGCGTCTTCATGGATCAAGCCCTCGAAATCCTGCCCGCCGACTACTGGCGCTGGTGGCTCTTGTCTCGCGCACCGGAAACCTCCGACAGCGAATTCACCTGGGACCAGTTCCAAACTGACTGCAACAAAGACCTCGCCGATGTCTTGGGCAACTTCGTCTCCCGCGTCACCAAATTCTGCCGCTCCAAATACTCCGAAGACGTGCCAGCAGGCGGCACCTACGGCGACGCCGAAACCGCACTCATCGCCGATCTGCAAACCCGCCTCACCGCCTACGAAGCCGCGATGGATAAAATCGAAATCCGCAAAGCCGCGGCCGAACTGCGCGCGATGTGGGCGGCGGGCAACGAATACCTGCAAGCCGCAGCTCCATGGTCCGTCTTCAAAGAAGATCCAGACCAAGCCGCAGCCCAAATTCGCCTCGCCCTGAACCTGATCCGCATCTACGCGGTCCTCTCAGCGCCGTTCATCCCCAACGCCTCCGCCGCACTGCTGTCCGCGATGAACACCCTAAACACAGACTGGCCCACGGACATGAACGACGCTGTCGCCGCCCTGCCCGCAGGCCATAGCTTCACCGTTCCCGACAACCTGTTCGCCAAAATCACGGACGATCAGCGCGAGGAATGGTCTGAAAAATTCGCAGGCAAACGAGATTAATTCTCGGCCTGCGCCACCCGCGCCGCATCCTCGGCGCGGTCTACGTTGATGTTTTGCTCCGTGGCCAACATCTCGTCCGACATTTGCTCCACCGCCACAGGCGTCCCATCCGGGTCCGCTGCATCATCGGCCACAGGCGGCGCCCCGATAAAGAACACCCCCGCAACAACCGCAACACCCAGTGCCAACGCAATGCCGGCCAATGGCCCCCAATGACGTCGCTTCTGCTGGTCCAAATTTGTTTCTGACGCGCTCATATCGTATCCTTTCACTGTTGCACCCCCAACGCGCCACCGCAGGCAGAGTTCCAAATTTCACGCGGCCCGCTCGCCAAAACGTCAGTAAAACCTGACTGTTAAAACCGAAATTTTCTGCTACCGTTCGCCCAAGTATTTGTATGGGAGCCCACAATGCGTTTCGTTCTAGCCACAGCCTTTGCCGCCTTGGCATCACCCACTTTCGCCGCCCAATGTGGCAATGACGCCTCCGGTTTTGCCGCGTGGAAACAATCCTTCGCCCAAGAGGCCGCCGCCTCCGGTGTGGGCCAAGCAGGCCTTAACGCACTCGCCAATGCGCAATATTCCACCTCCACCATCGCCGCCGACCGCAACCAAACCGGCGTGCGCTATGAATTGAACGACTTCATCCGCATCCGCCTCGGCAGCCTCGACAGCTTCGCATCCCAAATGCGCCGCCAGCGCGACAACAACGCCGCCTTCTTCCAAAGCCTAGAAAATGCATATGGCGTGCCCGCGGGCATCATCATCGCGATCCACGGCATGGAAACCGGCTTTGGGCGCACCATGGGCAGCACCCCGGTCGTCGACAGCATCACCACCGTGGCCTACGATTGCCGCCGTGCTGATTTCTTCACGCCCCACGCCATCGCAGCCCTGCGTCTGGTCGACCAAGGCGGCCTCTCCGCCGGTCAACGTGGCGCGGCCCACGGTGAAATGGGCCACACCCAATTCCTGCCGGGCAACGCCCTGCGCTACGGTGTCGACGCCGACGGCAATGGCCGCGTTGACCTCTACACCGTCGCAGATAGCCTCGCCTCCACCGCGAACTTCCTGCGCCAAAAAGGCTGGCAGCCCGGCCAACCCTACCAAGAAGGCACCGCAAACTTCCGCGTCTTGAACGAATGGAACGCGGCCACCGTCTACCAACAGGCCATCGCCCTCAGCGCCGCGCGCATGTAACCTGCAATAGAAACATACAAAAAAACGCCGAAAGCTCCCGTAGGACTTTCGGCGTTTCTGCTTCAAATTCTCACACACAACCAACGCGCGGGTACACTTTGCGTCGCGTCGCTAACTTTCACAAAAGACTAATATTTGTCTTTGACGTGGTCGTTAAAGAATTCACCTTTGGATCTTGCCGCAAGAAAAGCTCTGTAAATTGATTCTGGGACGAAATGGTAATCGTAACGACCACTTTTGTTAAACCAAATAGAGAGCGTCCCATTTGACCATTCAATCCTTGCTATAGCTGTTGAACTGACGATTGGCATAGCTAGACCCTCACCTCGGCAAATTTCTTACCTGTGTTGATCTCACTAATCCGACCAATATTAACGTCAAAATCAGCGGCAATGCGACTCTGCATATCCCCGTTTTTAAGGCGTTTCTTAATGATCCTTGCATCGGCGCAAGTAAGCCTCTTGCTTGGCTTTCTGTTACTTATAGTCATATCGACGTATCTCCAAAAGGAGCCGACAAAGGGTTGACATAAAAGGCCACAATTAGCTAGAAGCCAAATTCTACAATGATCTGTCGCCTTTGCCGGCGTTAGGTTTAAGTCGTGGACTCTGCAGCGAGTCCACGACTTTTTAATTTGTATTGCTGATTCCCTTCTCCCACAACCCCTGAACAATGAACGCATGCCTCACAGGGCCACAAAAGCCCGCCCTGACAGCGCAATAGATTTAACTTATGGGGGTACACTTAGTATGGAGATGAGCGCCTGCGGTCCTTTTTGGTGCAGAGAAGAGGCGCGTTCACGAAACGTTCACGAAACCCATCAAGCCAATCGTGCTCCACACATTGGCTACTCCACAATCCACTAAGGTGGACTGGATTTAAAAGTATGTATGTTCGCTGGTACCCACGGCCGGACTCGAACCGGCACGGCCTTACGGCCAAGAGATTTTAAGTCTCCAGTGTCTACCATTCCACCACGTGGGCCAGCCTGCGCGAACATAAGCGATAATGCAGCCGCGTCCAGAGAGGATTGACCCAAAATCGCGAGGAAATGCACCCCGCCCGCCACAGGGTTTGCCACCACTCCGGCAAAACCACGCAAGCCGCGCAGCTCACTGCCCCTTCGGCGCCACCGCTTCCTCTTTCACCGCCTGCATCGCCACATAGGTCGATGTGTTGGCCACATGCGGCAAGGTCGACAACCGCTCCGCCAGCACCTCGCGGTAGGCGCTCATCCCGCTGGTCCGCACCTTCAACAAATAGTCAAACGCACCCGCAATCAGGTGGCACTGCTCAATCTCCGGCACCCGCGTCACCGCCGCATTAAACGCCGCCAAAGCCGTCTCGCGCGTATCGCTCAATTTGACCTCTACAAACGCCACGTGGTCCCGCCCCAGCAAAATCGGATCAAACAGCGCGCAATACCCCCGCACCACGCCTGTCTCCTCCAACCGCCGCAACCGCGCCTGCGTTGGCGATTTCGAAAGCCCGATACGTTTTGCCAGTTCCGTCACGGTGATTCGTCCGTCCACGGCCACGACATCCAGTATTTTGCGATCAAAACCATCCAAGTCAAAAGTCGATTCGCCCATACATCCATCCTAAATTCAGTCGAAACGCCTAACCAGACGCTATAGCTCAGACCATATTCTATAATTTTTTCGCTATCATAGCCATATAGGTAACATTGCCTATACGCACCCATGAAAGGTACCGTCACAATGGCTTCCCTGCGCACCCAGATCGATCAGGCCTATCTTGCGGATGAAACCGCCGCGATCGCCGCCCTCACGCGTCTCGCAAACCTGTCCGAGGCGGACCGCAGCACCATCACCGACCAAGCCACGGCCCTTGTGACCCAAATCCGCACCTCCGCCGATCCCGGCCTGATGGAGGTGTTCTTGGCCGAATACGGCCTGTCCACCGACGAAGGCATCGCGCTCATGTGCCTCGCAGAAGCCCTCCTGCGCGTGCCCGACGCCGACACCATCGATGCCCTGATCGAAGACAAAATCGCGCCCTCCGACTGGGGTAAACACCTCGGCGCCTCCTCCTCTTCGCTGGTCAACGCCTCCACCTGGGCGCTCCTGCTCACCGGCCGCGTCCTCGACGATGACCACGGCCTCGCCCAACCTTTGCGCCGCGCCCTCAAACGGGTGGGCGAGCCGGTCATCCGCGCCGCCGTCGCCCGCGCCATGCGTGAAATGGGCCGCCAATTTGTCTTGGGCGAAGACATCACAGCCGCCATGAAACGCGCCGCTGGCATGGAAAAACTCGGCTTCACCTATTCCTACGACATGCTCGGCGAAGCCGCCCGCACCGACAGCCAAGCCAAATCCTACCACCTCGCCTATTCCCGCGCGATCTCCGCCATCGCCACCGCCTGCACCCATAAAACCGTTGCCGAAAACCCCGGCATTTCCGTCAAACTCAGCGCGCTGCACCCCCGCTACGAAGTGGCCCAGCACGCCCGCGTCATGGCCGACCTCGTCCCGCGCCTGCGCAGCCTCGCCCTGCTGGCCAAATCCGCGGGCCAAGGCTTCAACGTCGACGCCGAAGAGGCCGACCGCCTCGCCCTCTCCCTCGACGTCATCGAAGCCGTCGTCACAGATCCCGCCTTGGATGGCTGGGATGGCTTCGGCGTGGTCGTCCAAGCTTACGGCCCCCGTGCCCCATTCGTCATCGATTGGCTCGCCGATCTGGCCCAACGCACAGGCCGCAAAATCATGGTCCGCCTCGTGAAAGGCGCCTACTGGGACGCCGAAATCAAACGCGCTCAAACACTGGGCCTCGATGGCTTTCCCGTCTTCACCGCCAAAGCCCACACCGATGTCAGCTACATCGCCAACGCCCGCAAATTGCTGGGCCTCACCGATCACCTCTACCCGCAATTCGCCACCCACAATGCCCACACTGTGGCCGCCATCCTCCACATGGCCCGCGACCTACCCAAAGACACCTTCGAATTCCAGCGTCTGCACGGCATGGGCGAGGCGTTGCACAAAATCGTGCTGGTCGAAAACACCACCCGCTGCCGCATCTACGCCCCCGTCGGCGCCCACGAAGACCTGCTGGCCTACCTCGTGCGCCGCCTGCTTGAAAACGGGGCGAACTCGTCCTTCGTGAACCAAATCGTCGACGAAGACGTGCCCGCCGCCACCGTCGCCGCCGATCCTTTCGCTCAAATCGGCCAAACACCCCACATCGCCAAAGGGCCAGACCTCTTCGCCCCCCAGCGCCCCAATTCACGCGGCTGGGACATCACCCACCAACCCACGCTAGACAGCCTCGCGACGCAGACCCAACCGTTCCGCGACCACAGGTGGCACGCCGCCCCATTGCTCGCAATCTCGCCCACGGGCACCACCCCACGCATGGTCCCCAACCCGGCCCTGCCGGAGGACACAGTGGGCCACATCCAATGGGCCACCCCCGCCGATGCCACCGCCGCCATCGACGCAGCCCAGCCATGGGCGGCCCCCCCCGCCCAGCGCGCCGACATCCTGCGCGCCATCGCCACCGCCTTCGAAACCAACGCCCCCGAACTCTTCACCCTGCTGCACCGCGAAGCCGGAAAAACCCTCCTCGACACCGTGGGCGAGCTGCGCGAAGCTGTTGATTTCTTGCACTTCTACGCTGCCGAAGCCGAGGCCCAGCACCCAACCCCGCGCGGCACATGGACCTGCATCTCCCCGTGGAATTTCCCCCTCGCCATCTTTACCGGCCAAATCGCCGCCGCCCTTGCCGCCGGCAACGCCGTGCTGGCCAAACCCGCCGAACAAACCGGCCTCATCGCCCACCGCGCCGTGCAACTGATGCATGAGGCCGGCGTCCCAACCACCGCCCTGCAACTGTTGCCCGGCGCAGGCGACATCGGTGCCGCCCTCACAGGCCATGCGAACATCAACGGCGTGGCCTTCACCGGCTCCACCGCCACAGCGCTCAAAATCCGCGCCAACATGGCCGACCATTGCGCGCCCGCAACCCCGCTCATCGCGGAAACCGGCGGCCTGAACGCCATGATCGTCGACAGCACCGCCCTGCCCGAACACGCCGTGCGCGACATCGTGCAATCGGCCTTCCAATCCGCGGGCCAACGCTGCTCCGCCCTGCGCTGCCTCTATGTCCAAGACGATATCGCAGCCCCCCTGATCGACATGCTCACCGGCGCGATGGACGCGCTGCACATGGGCGATCCCGCCCACCTGGCAACCGACGTGGGCCCGGTCATCGACGCCACCGCCCAATCGGCGATCCAGTCCCATATCGAAACCGCGCGCGCCGAAAACCGCGTCCTGCACAGCCTAAGCCCCCCCGAAACCGGCACCTTCGTGGCCCCCACCTTGATCAAAATCAACGGCATCGCCGACCTGACCCGCGAAATCTTCGGCCCCGTCCTGCACGTGGCCACCTTCAAAGCCGCCGAAATCGACACCGTCATCGACGCCATCAACGCCACCGGCTACGGCCTCACCTTCGGCCTGCACAGCCGCATCGACGACCGCGTCCAGCACATCATCGACCGTGTAAACTGCGGCAATATCTACGTGAACCGCAACCAAATCGGCGCTGTCGTCGGCAGCCAACCCTTTGGCGGCGCAGGCCTGTCCGGCACTGGCCCCAAAGCGGGCGGCCCGATGTACCTGCCCCGTTTCGCCGCCACCCTTCAGCCTGCCACAGCCGCTCCGCCCTCAGCCAACCCCGTCGATCTCCCCGGCCCCACAGGCGAATCCAACCGTCTCTCGGTGCACCCTCGTGGGCTGATCCTCTGCGCCGGACCACAGGCCCAGCGCCACGCGGACCAGATCACCGCCTTAGGCGGCACAGCTCAGATCACCACCGACCTGTCGCAAGACCATCTGCTGACCGCGCCCATGGCCGCCCTGCATTTCAGCGGCGATGCCGACACCGCCCGCCAGATCGAACAGACCTTAGCAAAACGCGACGGGGCAATCGTCCCGCTCTTGCGTGGCAACGTCACGCCCGCTGATGCCCTGCACGAACGCCACGTCTGCGTCGACACCACCGCAGCAGGCGGCAACGCGGCCCTGCTTGCCGATGTGGGCAGCACGGCACCCACCTAACGCAACAGGCGCCTCGCGCTTTTACCGCGCGGGGGGCCGATACCCCCTTGACCGTCCGGCCACAAAACCGGACGGTATCCCATGCTTCCAATCCGAGATCACAACCCGTCCCGCCGCACGCCCTACGTCACCTACCTGCTGATCGCGATCAATGTCGTGGTCTTCATCTGGCAATACGGCGCCCTGCAGGACGTCCAGTCCTCCAACCAATTCCTCTACGACTATGCCTTCTGGCCCGCCCTCTTCGAACAGGGCGGCGGCAAAACAGGCTTTTTCACGCATATGTTTTTGCACGGCGGCTTTATGCACCTCGCCGGTAACATGCTGTTTTTGTGGATCTTTGGCGACAACATGGAAGACGAAATGGGCCATGCGCCCTTTGCCCTGTTCTACATCGCCTCAGGCTTCGCCGCAGCCTACATCCAATACCTGCCCAACCCCGGTTCAACCATTCCCATGGTCGGCGCATCGGGGGCCATCGCCGGTGTCATGGGCGGCTACCTGCTGCTCTTTCCCAAAGCCCGCGTGGATATTTTCATCTTCTTCATCGTCTTCTTCCGCATCCTGCCCATCCCTTCCTTCATCGTGCTGGGCATCTGGATGGCCCTACAGGTCTTCAACGGCATCGGCTCAGACCTCAACGGCGGCGGCACCGCCTATTGGGCGCACGTGGGCGGCTTCGTCGCGGGCTTCCTGCTGACCATCCCACTGTGGCTGCGCCGCGGCGCGATCCAATTCTGGGATCGCACCCACGGCCACCCGCCGCACCCCGAAACCCACTACCCCACCTCCAACATTCCCCTCGTGAGGCGCTCGAAATGACCCGCGTGTCGTGCCACTGTCAGGCCGTCGAACTCGACGTGACCCTCGCCGAACCGCTCTCAAACGCGCGCCGCTGCGACTGCTCATTCTGCGCCAAACGCGCAGCGCCTGTGGTCTTCGTCAACATCGGCGACCTGACCGTCACCAAAGGGACCGACGCCCTCACCTGCTACCAATGGAACACCCACCAAGAAGAGCACTTCTTCTGCAAGATCTGTGGCGTCTACACCCACCACCGCCACGCCGACCCCACCGCAGGCTACGCCGTGAACCTCATGGGCATCGACGGCGTCAATCCGCGTGATCACAGCAACATCGGCTGGATCGACGGCAAAACCTATCAACCCGCCGATTATCCCAAGGGGGCGAAATGACCAAACTCACCTGCCACTGCGGCGCCGTCGAGCTGCGCGTGAAACTCGCCGAAGGCCTCACCAACGCCCGCCGCTGCGATTGCTCCTTTTGCCGCCGCCGCGGGGTCGCCGCGGTCACCGTCCACTTGGGCGACCTCGAAATCATCCGCGGCGCGGATAACCTCACCCTCTACACATGGGGCACTGGCGCCGCCAAACACCACTTTTGCAAAACCTGTGGCATCTACACCCACCACCAACGCCGCTCCAACCCCAACGAATACGGGATCAACATGGGCGGCATCGATGGCGTAAACCCCGCCCTGTATGAACCCATCCGCTGGGACGATGGCGTCAACCACCCCTCCGACAAAAAGGATCCCTAAAATGCCCCGCCTAGATGCTGTCGCCGTCTCCACCACCAATATGGCTAAAGCCGTCGCCTTCTACGAACTGCTGGGCTTTGAATTCCCCGCATGGGACGCAAGCGATAAACACGTCGAACCCATCGCCAAACCGGGCGAGGTCCGCTTGATGATCGACACCGCCGAATTGATGGAACAGCTCACCGGCGCCGCCCCCGTGCCCGCCAACCACTCCAGCTTTGGCCTGGTTTGCGACACCCCGGCAGAGGTCGACGCAATCGCCGCCAAACTCAGCGCCGCAGGCCACACCCTCACCGTCGAGCCATGGGATGCATTCTGGGGCCAACGGTACGCCACCGTCAAAGATCCGGACGGATACCAGATCGACCTGTTCGCAGAACTGCAAACGCCTGCGTAACAACGCAGGCGCTCAAACAGCAGATAGCTAAACTTTTAGGTATTATTTCGCAGCCGACCGCAGCGTCTTCGCAAAGGTCTCAAAAATCGGCTCAGCACCCGCCAAAACGTGGCCGTCGTTCAACAGGTTTGTCCCGTCAATCAGCGGCTCCACAAAGGCGCCCGCTTCTTTGGCAATGATGATCCCCGCCGCAATATCCCACGGCTTCAGATTGTATTCCCAATAGCCATCAAACCGGCCCGCCGCGACCCACGCCAAATCCAGCGACGCAGCCCCGTTGCGGCGCATGCCCGAACAGGCCGGCAAAAGCTTACCCATGTCGCGGAACATCTCCGGCAAATACTTCCCGCCATCCGGCGGCAAACCTGCGCCAAACACAGATTCGGACAACCGCGAGCGGCCAGACACGCGAATACGCGACTCGTTCATCCACGCGCCTTCGCCCTTTTCTGCAAAGAACAATTCGTCCTTACACGGGTCATAAATCACCCCTGCAACGATCTGCCCCTTGTGCTCCAACGCGATCGAAACAGCCCAGTGCGGCATCCCGTGCAAAAAGTTGGTGGTCCCATCCAGCGGGTCAACAATCCAGCGGCGCGTCGGGTCTTCACCCTCAATCTCACCGCCCTCTTCGCCCAAGAAACCATAGGTCGGACGCGCCTCAATCAGGGCATCACGAATGATCGTTTCCGCATTCCGATCCGCACGGCTAACAAAGTCCCCAGGCCCCTTCTTGGACACCTGCAGGTTCTCCACCTCACCAAAGTCTTTCAGCAGGGCACGGCCCGCGCGGCGGGCTGTCTTCATCATCACGTTAAGGTTCGCACTCGCAACCATGTCGGTCTCCTAAGGCAGATTGGGCCATCACCGAAGGTGCAGCCCTTTGCGCGGCGTATAGGCGAGCATTGACGCCCCGACAAGAGGCCAACCCGCTTGAAACATTCTACAACCTCTGGTTCTGTAAGACCAACGGGCGTATGCGCCCCGTCACGTCACCCTTTCAGTTTCGTTTAATGAGGAACACGCCCCATGTTGCGCCCCCTTACGGCCATGAACAGACCGTACTACGACATCATCACCAAGCTCGCGCAGCGTGATCTAGGGTCGAAATGGGCCTCGATCGCCGCACTCTGCGCGATGATGTTCTACTTCGGGCATATCCTCACGGGCACGCTGGTCGCCTTCTACGCCCTGCTCTCAGAACCCACAGCCGTGCGCCTCGCCAAACGTCAGCCGCCTCTCGACCGCCTCAGCAAAGACCAAACCCTGACGGCGCTGTTCTTCTTGGGCGCGCTCAACACAATCGTCTACCTGACGCCCTGTCTGATCTTGGCCCTCTCCCCCTCCATGGCGGTTAAAATCATTGCCCTTGTCTGGATTCTCGTCGCTTGGACCCAAGCGACCAACACATGGTCTCGCGTCCCCAGTTTTCTGGTCGTGCGGCTCTTGCCGATCACCATCGCCACGGTGATCGCGGTCTTCATCATGTCCGCCACCCCACCCCGTGCCGCCACCCAAACGGAATGGCTGATGCTCCTCGTTGTGGTGAGCCTGCTGATCTATCACGCCGTCGAAACCCTGCGGCACCATATGAAAAGCGTCTACGATCTGGCCGTCGCCGAATCCGATGCCAAATCCCGCCTGATCCAACTCCAAGACCAGCAACGCATCGATGTGATCACCGGCCTTTACACCCGCCCCGCCTTCGACAAAGCCCTCAACGTGATGCTCGAAGAACAAGACACCATGGACAGCGACATCGCCGTCTACCTCATCGGCTTGGACACCTTCAAACCCATCAACGACGTCTACGGCTACACCGCCGGCGACCATGCCTTGAAAATCACCGCCGAACGGCTGACCTCGCTGGTGGGCGATTCCGGCATCGTCGGCCGCATGGGCGGCGACGAATTGATCTGCGCTGTCTGCGATCTGGATGAACCGAACGCGGCTCAGTCCTTGGGCGAAGCAATCTCCAACGTCATCAGCCGCCCGATCGACTGGGACGGTCATCACCTCAACGTGCAGGGCAGCATCGGCATCGCCCTCACCGACCGCACAACCGCCAATATCCCCGCACCCACAGTCGGCGCCCTGTGTGCCGCTGCCGATCTGGCCATGTCTTATGCCAAAACCAAACCCAACCCCGATCCGGTGCTCTATCACGCGGGCTTGGGCGGCCCGCAATTGTGCCCGCGCGAAAAACAGGCCTTGATCACGGCGGTCCGCAACGGCGAAATCCGCCCCCACTACCTCCCCAAAATCGACCTAGAAACAGGCGTTATCACCGGTTTTCAGGCCTGCGCCCGCTGGTACCACCAAGATGGCCGCAGCCGCACGCCAGACACCTTTCTGCCCATCATCAAATCCCTCGGCCTGCACGATGATTTCCTCGCGATGATGGCCAACCACATCGCCACAGATTTGCGCCGCCTCCTCGATCTGGACCTCGACCCGGGCCAAATCTCTTTCGACGTGCCCGAAATCACACTGGCCACCGGCACCGGCAAGCAAAATCTCACCTCCATCCTCACCCGCGACCCGGCCATCGCCGCCCACCTCACCCTCGACGTCGCCGAAGACATCGTCCTCAGCCGCGCGCCGCAGATGATCAAATCCAACCTGGCCGCCCTGCGCGCCTTGGGCCTGCGCACAGCACTCAGCAGCTTCGGCACCGGCCATGCATCCCTGCACCACTTGCAGCAGCTCACCTTCGACGAACTTAAAATCGCCCCCACCCTCACCGCCAGCCTCGACAGCGATCCCAAAACCGCCGTGCTGGTGCGCGGCATCGTCGACATCGCCAAAGCCCTCGGGCTTGCCACCGTCGCACAAGGCGTTGAAACAGAAGACCAAAAACAGGCGCTGAGCGACGCGGGCTGCCACTGCGCCCACGGCCCCCTGTTCAGCACAGCAGTCCCACTGGAGGAAGCAATCGACCTGTTACAAGGCCAGCACGCCGCCTAGGCGCGTTGCAATTTTACGGCTTCCTGACGGGCATTGCGCACCAAATGCGACACATACGGCAGGTCCGCCTCGTCCTCGCGCACCGCAGCATACAACCGCCGCGTCAGCCCCGTTTCGGTCAAGGGCCGCGTCACATAATCCGACCCGTAAGACGACTGGCGCACCACCCAATCGGGCAGCACCGCCACCCCGCGATTAGACGCCACCAACAGCAAAATGACCGCCGTCAACTCCACCTGCCGCACCTCTTTGGGGTTCACCTTCGCAGGCGTCAACAACTGCGAAAACACATCCAACCGCGCGCGATCCACGGGGTAAGTGATCAACGTCTCATCGCGAAAATCTTCTGCGGTGATGAACTCTTTTTGCGCCAACGGATGATTGGCCGCCGCCACAAACACAGGCTCGTAATCAAACAACGGCAGGAACGTCACACCGGGCATATCCTCAGGGTCCGACGACACCACCAAATCCACCTCTTCCTTGCGCAACGCAGGCAAAGCATCAAACGCCAAACCGGGGCGAATATCCACATCCACATCCGGCCACGCCTTGCGAAACCCTTCCAAAACCGGAAACAACCACTCGAAACAGGCATGGCACTCAATGGCGATATGCATGCGCCCCGCGCGCCCCTGCACCAACCCCGAAAACTCCGCCTCCAGCGCGGCCACCTCCGGCAAAATCCGGTCCGCCGCCGCCAGCAACCGTTGCCCCGCCGCCGACAATTTCAACGGCTTGGACCGGCGCACAAACAGCTCCACCCCGGCCTGATCCTCGATCCCCTTGATCTGATGGCTCAACGCCGATTGCGTGATCCCCAATGTGTCCGCCGCCCGTGCCAAACCACCGGTCTCATGGATCGCTTTAATCGTGCGCAGATGTCGAAATTCGATGTGCATTGTTAGTGACCCTCATGAACTTCGTGAAATTTATGAATTTGCTTCACATAATCCGATACACGATAAAAGGGCAACCTTTAGGAGAAGTCCGTCATGTCCACGCCATCCGTATCGCTTGAATTTTTCCCGCCCAAAACGCTTCAGGCGTCGTTCCGGCTGTGGGACTGCGTGCAGACATTGGCCCCCCTCGACCCCACCTTCGTGTCCGTCACCTATGGCGCAGGCGGCACCACCCGCCAGCTCACCCACGAAGCGGTCGAAGCGCTGAACAAAACAACGCCGCTGTCCGTCGCAGCTCACCTGACCTGCGTCAACGCGACCCGCGAAGAAACTCTTGAAATTGCCGACACCTACAAAGCCGCAGGCGTGAACCACATCGTGGCCCTGCGCGGCGATCCCCCCAAAGGCTCCGGCAAATTCCAACCCCACCCGCAGGGCTTCTCCGGCTCCATCGACCTCACACGCGCCTTGGCCGACAAAGGCTTCGATGTCACCGTGGGCGCCTACCCAGAACCCCACCCCGACGCGACCGATATGCAAGAATGCATCGATCATCTGAAAGCGAAAATCGATGCCGGCGCCACCCGCGCCATCACCCAGTTCTTCTTTGAGGCTGACACCTACCTGCGCTTCCGCGACGCCTGCGCCGATGCGGGCATCACCGCGCCGATCCTGCCCGGCATCCTGCCGATCGAAAACTGGACCGGTGTGCAAAAATTCGCAAACATGTGTGGCGCAAACATCCCGCAGGTCCTGCACGATGCGTTCAACAACGCGACAGACGCAGACGCGGCCGATCTTCTGGCCCGCGCGCAAGCGACCGAGCTGTGCGATGATCTGTGCTCCGAAGGCGTCGACCACCTGCACTTCTACACGCTGAACAAACCAGAACTCACGCGCGACATTTGTCACGCCTTGGGCATCACCCCGAAACTCCAGCTCGAAAACGTGGCCTAACCCGCCGCGATCCGCGCTGGCAAAGGGCCGCACCAAAAATTCAGGCCAAGCTCCGTGACACGATCAACGGGCTTGGCCTTCTGCGTTCTGCAAGGCTTCCGCCCCAACGGCCTCCGTCTGTACGGCCTCAGCCTCCGTCGCGGTGTCCACCACCGTCTCGCCCTTGCGCAGATACACCGTCTCATGCACCCGCTCAGACGGGTCACGCCCCACCGCGCGCGCGCCGCGCGTCAAAAACAGCTTGGACAATCCACGCCACCCCCCGATGGACGGCGCATGGGGGTCGGTCGGAAACCGCGCCTGCCAGCCCTCAGGCAAGGGCACATTGCAGGCCGCCAAGCGCTGCAACATCCAAACCAATGTAATATTCGCCAAAGGCCGCGCCGGTTCATACCCCGTCAATTGCCCGCCCACGTCGCCATGGGTGCCAGCAAACCAAACCTGCTCCATATGCCCATCCCACGCCTCGGGGCTGGACCACATCACCGGCTCATAGGCCGCGCGCCGCTCATCCAAGGCCAGCGCATGAAACCCGTGTTTGATGGAATGGCCGAGCGCATGGTTATGAAATGCATGTTTCACTTCACTGAATTGCCAAATGCCGGGCAACCGCACCCCCAAGGCCTTCACCGTATCCCACACCGCCACGGCCTCAATCTCGACCTGCGGATGGCAAAACTTTTTCCGAAACGCCGACGCTGCGGCCCCTCGCCCCCCACGTCTGTAATGCCGATACGCCAAGGTCACGCTACGTTCGGTCGCGCAATTGTGGTTCACCAATCCAACCAGATCGATCACCCCCGCCAGCGACCGCGCCGCATAGGCCCCGCGCGAATAGCCCGCCAAAACGATCCGGTCCCCCGCCCGATACCGCGAGGCCAAAACACCGTAGGCCCGCTTGATCTGTCGGTTAATCCCGCGCCCTTGCATCACATCCAAAGTGCCCGACCAGCCGTTCCATTGAATTCCCGGCTCATAATAAACCGTCAGGTTCGCACCCGTCCCCGCCTCCAACAGCAACTTATAGAGCTGCCCCGCATGGGTTTCGCGCCCCTCGACGAGGCTCGACAACGTTCCATCCAAAATCACAACATGCGTCGCCACCCCACGCGCCCGCGTGCCCCCCATCTCTGGCGGATCCGAACGGCCAAGGATTGATTTCACCCAATTAAACAGCGGCTTCACTCACCACATCATCCTCGCCATATCCAGACGGGCCATATCCAAACACGCCAAGCGACGTCCAACGGCACATCCATACATCAGGCATACATCGGGGGCATAGGTCTTCATGTCTTTGTTATCGGCAGTCTGCATGCCCACGTCCATAAACGATGCAGTGAGGATATGACCAGCCTCGCGTGGCCCCAATGGCCCCACGCCTCCTGCGGGGGGGGCGAAACAAGGCACCGTTGAGACATCTGTTCTGGGTGTGAGTGGCGTCTGCTGTCTGGTCAGGAAAACCAAAACCGGCACCTTGTTTCGCTAGGGCTGCGCTCCTCCACACAACCTTAAGGTGATTGTGCCCACCTAAAAGTTAACAAATGGTTAACGCCCTAACGCAGACAACATAATTTCCACCCCATTGCGCCCCTTCCGCTTTCCCTTTCTCGCCCCATTCGGTATTTCACCCCCAACTGGATGAAAGGCTACACCATGCCCATGGAAAAGAAATTCGAAGCGGCCGAAGCTGAGGCCCGCATCACCGACCGCTGGCTGTCCGAGGACGCCTTCAAAGCAGGCGCCAACGCCTCGCGGTCTGAAACCTACTCCATCATGATCCCGCCACCCAACGTGACAGGCGTCCTGCACATGGGCCACGCCTTCAACAACACCCTGCAAGACATCCTCGTGCGCTGGCACCGCATGCGCGGCTTCGACACGCTCTGGCAAGTCGGCACCGACCACGCAGGCATCGCCACACAAATGGTTGTCGAACGCCAGTTGATGGAAACCCAGCAACCCAAACGCACCGAACTGGGCCGCGAAAAGTTCCTCGAAAAAGTCTGGGACTGGAAAGCCCACTCCGGCGGCACCATCATCAACCAGCTCAAACGTCTCGGCGCGTCCTGTGACTGGTCCCGCGAAGCCTTCACCATGTCCGGCGCCCCCGGCGCACCCGCCGACGTGGCTGGCGGCAACTTCCACGATGCCGTCATCAAAGTCTTCGTTGAAATGTACAACAAAGGCCTGATCTATCGCGGCAAACGCCTCGTCAACTGGGACCCTCACTTCGAAACAGCGATCTCCGATCTCGAGGTCGAAAACATCGAAGTAGACGGCCACATGTGGCACTTCAAATACCCGCTCGCAGGGGGCGAAACCTACACCTACGTCGAGAAGGACGAGGACGGAAACGTAACACTTAGCGAAGAGCGTAACTATATCTCCATCGCGACCACCCGTCCCGAAACCATGCTCGGCGACGGCGCGGTTGCCGTGAACCCACGCGATGAACGTTACGCGCCAATTATCGGAAAACTCTGCGAAATTCCCGTTGGCCCAAAAGAATCTCGCCGTCTCATCCCAATCATCACCGATGATTACCCAGATATGGACTTCGGTTCAGGTGCGGTGAAAATCACCGGTGCCCACGACTTTAACGACTACATGGTCGCCAAACGCGGCGGCATCCCCATGTACTCCCTTATGGACACCAAAGGTGCCATGCGCGCCGACGGCAAGCCCTACGTTGAAGAAGCCGCCGCCGCCCAAAAAATCGCCAACGGCGAGATCGAGTTTGACGAGGCCATGGTAGCAGCCATGAACCTTGTCCCAGAAGCCTACCGCGGCCTCGACCGTTTTGAGGCCCGTGAAAAAGTCATCGCCGACATCACCGCCGAAGGCCTCGCCGTCATGCACGAGGTCACCCGCAAAGTGAAAAACGACGACGGTGAAAAGGTTGACGTGACCGAGACCGTCCCCATGGTCGAAAACAAGAAAATCATGCAGCCCTTCGGTGACCGCTCCAAAGTCGTCATCGAGCCCATGCTCACGGACCAATGGTTCGTTGAAACCGACAAAATCGTGGGCCCTGCCCTCGATGCTGTCCGCGATGGCACGGTAAAAATCCTGCCCGAAAGCGGCGAGAAAACCTACTACCACTGGTTAGAGAACATCGAACCATGGTGCATCTCCCGCCAGCTCTGGTGGGGCCACCAAATTCCGGTTTGGTATGGACCAAAACTAACTGGTGATCCAACAGATGCGAACTTGAAGAATTACGCAGAAATTTTGGATCCATCAGATCCTGTTCCGTTCTGTGCTTCTAGTCTTGAAGATGCATTTGAACTCGCCAAGCAGTATTACGGCTCAACAGTAAAAGTAATCGAAGGCGGTTTTGAAGGTGAAACCACATTAACGGGCCAGCCAACAGCTTCTGGGTTTAGTGAAAAAAATGGCCTCACGGCCTCACTATATCGCGACCCGGACGTCCTCGACACATGGTTCTCTTCCGGCCTCTGGCCCATCGGCACACTTGGCTGGCCCGAAGAAACCGAGGAACTGGCGAAATACTTCCCAACATCCGATCTGATCACCGGTCAGGACATTCTGTTCTTCTGGGTCGCACGGATGATGATGATGCAGCTCGCCGTCGTCGACGATATCCCGTTCAACACCATCTACCTCCACGGCCTCGTGCGCGATGCCAAGGGTAAGAAGATGTCGAAATCCACGGGCAACGTCATCGACCCGCTCGACATCATCGACGAATACGGCGCCGACGCGCTGCGTTTCACCAACACCGCCATGGCCTCCTTGGGCGGCGCGCTGAAACTCGACACGCAGCGCATCGCGGGCTACCGGAACTTCGGCACCAAAATCTGGAACGCCTGCCGTTTCGCCGAAATGAACAACGCCTTCGGTGCAGACTCTGTACATACAGGTGGTGCACAGGATGTGTACGCCTTGTGCCCCGAAAAATCGGTCAACAAATGGATCATCGGCGAAACCGCCCGCGCCCGCGCAGACATCGACGCAGCCCTCGCCGCCTACCGCTTCAACGACGCGGCGGACACGATGTATAAATTCGTCTGGGGCAAGGTCTGCGACTGGTATGTCGAACTGTCCAAACCCCTGTTGATGGATGGCTCAGACGACGAAAAGGCAGAAACCCGTCAGGTCATGAATTGGGTTCTAAATCAATGCCTTATCCTGATGCACCCGGTCATGCCTTTCATCACCGAAGAGCTCTGGGCCATCGATGGCAATACCTCTCTTCTGGCCCACCAAGCGTGGCCAGACTACGGCCTCGACCTGATCGATGATGCCGCTGATGCGGAAATGACCTGGGTCATCCAAATCATTGAAAACATTCGCTCAACCCGCGCTCAGATGAACGTGCCCGCAGGCTTGTTCGCCCCCCTCGTCCAAACCGAGGCCGACGACGCCGCCCGCGCCGCATGGGCCGGATCAGAGGCGCTGATCAAACGTCTCGCACGGGTCGAAGACTTGACGACAGGCGAGGCCCCCAAAGGCTCTGCCATGGTCGGCACCAAAGGCGCGACCTTCGCGATCCCACTGGCCGACATTATCGACGTGGACGCGGAAAAATCTCGTATTTCCAAATCCCTAGCCAAAGTCGAAAAAGAGGCCGGTGGCCTAAAGGGTCGCCTCGGCAACCCTAAATTCGCCGCCAATGCGACAGCGGAAGTGGTCGAAGAAGCCAAAGCGAATTTGGCCCTGCGCGAAGAAGAAATCGCCCAACTCAGCGCCGCCTTGGCCCAGTTGAACGAAATCTAGCCGTTCCGCGTCAGGCTTAACGAAATCTCAAGACAGGCGTGCCATACTCTCCAGTGTGGCGCGCCTTTTCTGTTTCAAACAGGCGTCTCGCCCACGACAAGTAGGCAAACGCCCATGGCAAACTGGTAAAACAGGTCCCTTTGGGCCCGACTTGCACCGCCCTACGGCACGATCCGCTCCACTGCGCGCATCGCGCCGATAGACTTGTCATACACCAATGTCAGGATACGCCGCCCGCCGCCCGTGCGTGCAAACGGCGCAGCCGCCCGTACCCCAAGGGTTGCAGCACTCGTGGCCAAGAACCCGCGTCGCGTGAAATTTGTCATAAAAATCCTCCTCTTAACGACCTAAGCACGCCTTTGTTCTTTTCAACGGGGACAATAATCCGCAAACTCCCCGCATGTCTGACAGCAAACAAAATGACCCGCGCCTGACGCCCCTCGCCGCGTCCCTCCCCGCCTCCGTCCCCTTCGTCGGACCCGAATCCCAAGAGCGCACCCGCGGCACCCCCTTCGCCGCACGACTGGGCGCCAACGAAAACGTCTTCGGCCCCTCCCCCAAGGCGATCCAAGCCATGCAAGACGCCGCAAAAGACGCCTGGATGTACGGCGACCCAGAAAGCCACGACCTGCGCGAAGCTTTGGCGGAAAAACATGGGGTTAGCCCAGATGAGATTGTCGTAGGCGCCGGCATCGACGGGTTGCTCGACAGCATTGTCCGCCTCACCGTCACCCAAGGCGACGCTGTGGTCACCAGCGCAGGCGCTTACCCGACGTTCAACTACCACGTCACCGGCTACGGCGGCACGCTTCACACCGTCAACTACACCGCCGATTTCGAAGATCCCGATCACCTGATCGCAAAAGCGCATGAGGTTGGCGCAAAGCTGGTTTACCTTTCCAACCCCGACAATCCCATGGGCACCTACCACACCGCCGTGACCCTCCAGCAGATGATCCAAAGCCTGCCCAAAGGGTGTCTTCTCATCTTGGATGAAGCCTATTTCGAATTGGCCCCCCCCGGTGCGGCGCCAGTCATTAACACCCTTGAATCCCGCGTCATCCGCATGCGCACGTTTTCCAAAGCCTACGGGCTGGCGGGCGCTCGCGTGGGCTATGCGATTGGCCATAAGACATTGATTTCAGCCTTTGATCGGGTGCGCAATCATTTCGGAATGAGCCGCGTTTCACAGGCCGGGGCCCTTGCCGCGTTGCACGATGACGACTGGCTGGAGCAGGTCCAAGAGAACGTCGAAACCGCCCGTCAAACCCTCTATCAAATTGCAGCCGACAATGGCCTGGCCGCCATCCCATCGGCGGCCAATTTTGTCGCGATTGATTGCGGCCAAGACGGCACCTTCGCGCGCGCGGTCCTCGACGCCCTGCTCGAGCACGGCATCTTCGTACGCATGCCTTTCATCGCGCCCCAAGACCGCTGCATTCGCATTTCATGCGGCACGCCCGATGATCTGGCGAAAGTCGCCGACGCCCTGCCAAAGGCCCTCGCCGCCGCACGAAAAATTTAGATGAAATACACCAAATCTGCGCTACCCTTTGGCTTCGACCAAAGAGGACAGGCTGATGAAAAAGTTCCCCGACCGCGTTGAAAACTACACGAATGCCTTCTTGGTCACCGCGGCCGGGATTTTGTTTATGGTATTCTGGACACTTGCTTCAACCGTTGGGTTTGTTTGGGTTGTCATCACAGGTGTGCTGCTCGACCGTGGGCTACACTTTGGCCACATCTATGTCCGCACCCGCCGCACGGGCCAAGACCGCTGAAGCCGCCTCCAACGCGCCAGAGCCATGGGGGATATTCAGCGCCTTCAGCCCTGCATCCACAGTCCCCAAGACCCCCATAACCATATGGCCGCTCAGGTGCCCCATGTGGCCAAACCTGAAATAAGCACTGGCCGGATCACGCCCCAAACCCAAGCCCAATGTGACGCCCATCTTTTGCTCACACCACGCGCGCAACTGGTTGCCCTGCCCTTCCTCAAGCCGCACGGATGTCACCGCGCGCGACCGCTGTTCAGGGTCGGGGACATTGATCTGCATCGGCCCGTCCGAGCCCCAAACATCGATGGCTTCCCAAATCGCTTGCGCGATGTTTTCATGACGCGCCCAGACCGCATCCAGCCCTTCTTCTGCGATCATATCCAACGCTTCACGCAGCCCGTACAAATGGTGGGTCGGTGCTGTGCCATTGAAGAATTTGAAATAATGCGTGGCATCCGTGCGCGGACGCCAGTCCCAGTAATTCGAGACACGGGTCATACCACCCCGCACCCGGTCGGCCTTGTCGTTGTACCACACAAACCCGATGCCCGGAGGGGTCATCAACCCCTTTTGACTGGCCGCAACGGTGATATCGACGCCCCAGTCATCCATGTAAAACCGGTCGCACCCAAGCGACGCGATGCAATCGCACATCAGCAAGGCATCATGGCCCGCCGCATCGATCGCCGCGCGCACCGCTTTCACATCGGTGCGCACACCGGTTGAGGTATCCACAAAGACGGTCAAAACGGCCTTGATCCGCCCTTCGGTGTCGGCCCGCAGCGCCGCTTCGACCTGCGCGGGGTCAACAGCCGCGCTGTCGCCAAAATTGATCGTCTCAATGGTGGCACCAAGGCCCGCGGCCATCTCGCCCCATCCTTCACCAAATCGCCCCGTGATCAGAACCAGAACCGTATCCCCCTCACCCACAACATTGGACAAAGCGGCCTCCCAAACGCCATGCCCGTTCGCAATATAGATCGTCGCGTTATGCTCCGTTTTGGCGACCGCTTTGAGGTCGGGAAACAGGCCATGCGTCAGATCATGCAATTCGCCCGTATAAATATTGGGGGCCGCGCGGTGCATTGCGCGCAAAACACGGTCGGGCATGACCGACGGGCCTGGAATGGCAAGATAGGCGGGACCATTGGCAAACATTGAATTTTCCTAAGTGGGAGGGTTGTTATCGGAACTCTAGCTAGCCAAACGCAATCGTCAATGCGTCAGCCCTCTTTGCGCACCTTTCCCCGCTTGCCGTTTCAGCGTAAACGAAAGCACACTCATGAACGGGCCCACTATGACGGATCACATTATATCATCTGAGCGTTCGGCACGAACCATGTTGGGCTGGCTCTGGCGCGGGTATTTGCGCAAACACGCGGCTCTTTTGGCCGTCGCGGCCATCATGATGATGTTGGGTGGCGCGATGTTTGGCGCGCTCAGCTACATGATGAAACCGATGTTTGATACTGTGTTCATCGACGGCCAAACCGACAAAATGTGGATCGTGGGCACGGTTCTGTTCAGCATTTTTGCGATTCGTGCGGTGACCTCTGTGGTGCAAAAGACCATCATCAAACGTATCGCCGAGCAAAGCGCTGCGGACCTGCGCACAGATTTATTGCGCCACCTCATGCAGTTGGATACGGCCTTTCACCAACATCATTCGCCGGGCACGTTGATTGAACGGGTTCAGGGCGACATTCAGGCTCTTGGTCAGGTTTGGACGGGGATTGTCCTTGGCGTGGCCCGCGACGCAATCGCAGTCGTCAGCTTGTTTACCGTTGCCGTCTCCATTGATTGGCTTTGGACCACGATTGCCGTCATCGGGATACCGCTGATCATTCTGCCCTCTTGGGCGATCCAGTCCTACATCCGGCGCAAATCACGTAAGGCCCGCGAAGTTGCCGCCCTCATGTCGACCCGGCTGGACGAGGTTTTTCACGGCATCAACCCCATCAAGCTCAACAGCCTCGAAGTCTATCAAGCCGACAGATATGATGCGCTGACAGAACGCCGCGTGCGTGTGGAAACCGAGGCCGCATTTGGCAAGGCGCTGATCCCAAGTTTCGTCGATATCATGGCCGGAATCGGGTTTGTGGCAGTCGTGATCTACGGCGGGTCCCAGATCATCGAAGGCGACAAAACCGTCGGCGATTTCATGGCGTTTTTTACGGCGATGGCCATTGCCATCGAGCCGCTGCGCCGCATCGGTGATCTAACCGGGCTGTGGCAGCAGGCCGCCGCCGTGATTGATCGTCTTTTGGATCTGTTCGACACAAAGCCTACGCTGTTGTCCCCCGACCAAGCGGCCCCGCTTCCTGTGGCCGCACCTGAAATCGTGTTTGACGATGTTCACCTCAACTATGATGATCATCCCGTGCTGCGGGGCACGACATTCACAGCCGAAGCGGGTAAAACGACGGCCTTTGTCGGTGCGTCAGGTGCGGGCAAAAGCACCGTCTTCAATGTGCTGGCCCGTCTGGTCGATCACCAGTCTGGCGCGGTGAAATTGGATGGCACTGAAACCAAAGCCTTCGCGCTGCCTGATCTGCGCGGCTTGATCTCGACTGTGTCGCAAGATGCGGCATTGTTTGATGAAACGATCCGCGAAAACATTTTATTGGGTCGCACCGATGTGTCCGAAGACCAGCTCACACAATCGCTCGAAGACGCGCATGTTTCCGATTTCTTGGACAAGATGCCCAACGGAATAGACAGCGCAGCAGGCCCGCGCGGCTCGAACCTGTCGGGGGGCCAGCGCCAACGGGTCGCGATCGCGCGCGCCATTTTGCGCGACACGCCCATTTTGCTTCTTGATGAAGCGACAAGTGCGTTGGACACCAAGTCTGAAAGCATCGTGCAAGCGGCTCTGGACCGGCTGGCCGAGGGGCGCACGACCCTCGTGATCGCGCACCGTCTTTCAACGGTTCAAAATGCCCATAAAATTATCGTCATGGACCAAGGTAAAGTGGTGGACCAAGGCACCCACGATGCGCTTTTGGCGCGCGGTGGACACTATGCTGACCTGTACAAATTGCAATTCCGCGATGGCGCAGGCGCGGCACCCGCGCCTGCCCTTGCACCGACACCGCCCCCCCCTGCGGCGGTCCCCGCGTCCAAACGCAATTGGCTGTCACGTCTTTTCAGTGGCGGCCACCGTGACTAGGTATCTCTCATGACAGATCGCACCCTTATCCGCATTTCAGGTTCAGACGCCCACAGCTTCTTGCAGGGGCTGATCACCAATGATGTTTCTAAAGTGAAAGACGGGCTGGTCTATGCAGCCCTGCTGACGCCCCAAGGGAAATTCATCGCTGATTTCTTCGTCGCAGCAGACGGTGATGCGCTATTGTTGGATGTGGTCACAGCCGTGGCCCCCACCTTGGCACAGCGGCTGACCATGTACCGGTTGCGGGCCGATGTGCACATCGAAGAATGCCCACTGACCGTATCGCGCGGGACGGGCCCTGCCCCGGCCGGCGCTTTGCCTGATCCACGTCACCCTGACCTGGGCTGGCGGCTGATCTCGGACAGTGCGTGTTCGGACGACACAGATTGGGATGCGCTGCGCGTCGCGCATGTGATCCCGGAAACCGGGATTGAGCTGACGCCGGACACTTATATCCTTGAGGCTGGGTTTGAACGTCTCAATGGTATTGATTTCAAAAAAGGCTGCTATGTGGGCCAAGAGATCGCCGCGCGGATGAAGCATAAGACCGAGCTTAAGAAAGGTTTGGTGCAGGTTGCTCTGTCTGCAAACGTAGCTGTCGGCACACCGATTACGGCGGACGGCAAACCCGCAGGCACGATGTTTACCCAATCGGGCACAAAGGGGATCGCGTATTTGCGCTTTGATCGTGTCACGGGCGGCATGCTGGCCGATGGCATCACAGTAGTACGCAGCTAGCGGTTCTTCGGAGAGCCACAAAAAACGCCGCCCAAAGGGGGCGGCGTTTTACGTTTGAGCTGAGCCCTAGGTTAGGCGCGTTCAACATATTCCATCGTTTCGGTGCTGACGATGATGTCTTCGTCTTGCCCAACAAATGGCGGGACCATCACGCGAACGCCATTGTCCAAAATCGCTGGTTTGAAGGAGTTCGCAGCCGTTTGCCCCTTCACCACCGGTTCAGTCTCAACGATTTTGCACGTGACCTTTTGCGGCAGTGACGCGTTCAAGGCCTCACTCTCGTGATATTCGATGACCGCAATCATGCCGTCTTGCAAAAACGGGCGACGCTCGCCCAACAGCTCGGCGGGCAGTTCGATCTGTTCGTAGGTTTCCGTGTCCATGAACACCAACATCCCATCGTTCTCGTAAAGGAATTGTTGATCTTTCTGCTCCAAACGAACTTTCTCTACTTTGTCCGCGGACCGGAAGCGTTCGTTCAACTTTGATCCATTGCGCAGGTTGCGCATTTCGACCTGTGCAAACGCACCACCCTTGCCTGGTTTTACATGATCGACTTTCACGGCCGCCCACAAACCACCGTTGTGTTCAAGCACGTTTCCAATCCGGATTTCATTACCGTTGATTTTTGCCATGGTGAAATGTGTCCAAAATTTGTCAAAAGGTTGAAGGAAGATTAACCGTGCCTATATCGTGGGGTGCGACCCCGTGCAAGCAAACCAGATCGTGTTTGCCCAAACGCGGAGCCATGCGCAAAACGCATGGCAGGCATTCCAAATGAAGAACCCCGAATCGGGCAAAAATAGGCATATTGCCCCTCACGCTCGATACAAGACCAAAAACAATCGAAACAAAACTAAGGACCGAATATGCGAGATTTCGTCGACGGCACAGCGTTTAACAATGAACAAGGCAACCGCGCCCGCAAGCTCTTTGCAGCTGTGGTTTTGGCCGCTTTGGATGACGCCATTGCAGACGACAAGAAATACGGCAATGGCCCCGAACAGATCGCCCGCTGGGCGCGCTCTCGGGACGGCCGTGAAGTTCTGTCTTGCGCTGGCATCGACCCCAACGAACGCGTTGTTGAAGGTTTGATGGACTTCGTTGGCAAAGGGGTTCGTACCTCTGTTGCCCTCTCCCGCGAGGAGAGCGAACGCCGCGCGGTGGCTGAAGCTGCGGAACAAGAAGCGCGCGCTGCATAAACGCGCTGCTTATTTCAAGTCTGCCAAAAAACGCGGTCCTCTGCTCGGGGCCGCGTTTTTCATTCAAGCCGGAAAATTCATGACCCAAGCCGCCGCAACGGGCAGCTGCAGGGCCGCGAACAGGGCAATCAAGCCTCGAAAGATGCGCCCAATATATTTGCGCCAAAGCCCGACGCAGATGGCCCAGGAGGCCGCGATTTCGAGTGGGGTCAGCACGCGGCCGTGGTGGTTCGGGTCCCAATAACTTACAGGGCTTTGGAAAACCCAATTCGTGATCGGCCAAAAATGCGCGCGTCCGTCATCATGGTGCAGCGGGAAATCCAGCCCAATGTGCAACAAAGCCGCCCCAGAGAACGCGACAAGCCAGGCAGACCGCAGGGCCACCCCAAGTGCCAGCACCCCACCCCAGACAATAAACGAATTGTCGATCCGGAAGATGCTTTGCCATAGGTCCGAATAATACAATTGCCCAAAAACGATATCTGGCGGGACACCTAGAATGAACAAATGGGTCCCCGCCAACAGATAGAGCGACATATCCGGCAATGCCGCCCCCACGATTGCAGCTGCAGTCACCTTGGGTGCATCCACCCGCCCGAAGGCGGCCATGCCAACAATTAGATGCGTCGGCGTATACATGGGCTTCCCCTCTTGTGTGTGTCTGCCTAAACAGAACCGTGGAGGTTCGTCATGGCAAAGGCAATCATGATTCAGGGTGCTGGGTCCAATGTGGGAAAGTCCATGTTGGTGGCCGGGCTGTGCCGCGCAGCTGTTAAACGAGGCATGTCTGTGGCGCCGTTCAAACCGCAAAACATGTCCAACAATGCTGCGGTCACCGAGGATGGTGGTGAAATTGGCCGCGCGCAAGCCTTGCAGGCCCGTGCCTGTGGCCTGTTGCCCCATACGGATATGAACCCCGTGTTGCTAAAGCCAGAAACCGATGTTGGAGCGCAGGTCATTGTGCAGGGCAAGCGGTTCGCGACGATGAAAGCACGCGAATACGGGACCCGCAAAGCGGATCTGATCCCGCGTGTTTTAGAAAGCTATAGACGGTTGGCGGCAAAGCATGATTTGGTTCTGATCGAGGGCGCAGGCTCACCTGCGGAAATCAATCTACGGGCTGGTGATATTGCAAATATGGGCTTCGCCGAGGCCGCGCAGTGCCCCGTCATTTTGGTGGGCGACATCGACCGTGGCGGGGTTATTGCGCAACTGGTTGGCACCGATGTGATCCTGCCACCTGAAGATCGCGCACGGATCAAGGCCTTTGCAATCAACAAGTTCCGTGGCGATACATCCTTGTTCGATGAGGGTATGACAGCGATCGCCGACCATACGGGCTGGTCGCCCTTGGGGATTGTGCCATGGTTCGCCGATGCGTGGAAATTGCCCGCGGAAGACGTGATGGATGTCGCGACCCGAAAAGGCGGCGCGATTAAAGTTGTCGTTCCGCGCCTCAACAGGATTGCCAACTTCGATGATCTAGACCCGCTGGCCGCACAGCCTGATGTGACCGTCGACATCATCGAGGCAGGCCAACCGTTGCCCGGTGACGCCGATTTGGTTCTGATCCCCGGTTCAAAATCCACCATCGCTGATTTGGCGCATTTTCGGGCGCAAGGATGGGATACCGATCTTTTGGCCCACGTCAGACGCGGCGGGCATGTTTTGGGTATTTGCGGCGGGTATCAAATGCTTGGTCGCGAAATTTCTGATCCAGAGGGCATCGAAGGTGCGGCGACCCATGTGCGTGGCTTGGGGCTCTTGGATGTGACGACCGTGATGTCGCCCCACAAACGCCTCGCCCTGAGTGATGCGGTGCATGTTGCCAGTGGGGCCCAACTGTCAGGGTATGAAATTCATATCGGCGAAACGACCGGCCCTGACCGTGACAATGCGTGGTTGACGCAAGGTGGCCGGCCAGAGGGTGCGGCGAGCGCGAATGGGCGCGTTAAGGGATGCTATTTGCACGGACTTTTTGCCGCTGATGACTTCCGTCAGGCATTTATGGCCGAGATTGGCGCACCTGTTCAGGCAATGACCTATGAGGCCGATGTTGATGCGACGCTAGATCGGCTCGCCGCGCACCTCGAGGCATGTTTGGACATCGACCAGATATTCGACCTCGCGGCCCATGTGCCGGTTTAGTCAAAATCCTGGCTGTTTAGGATGCGGTGAATTTCTCGCCGAACAAGTTTGCGCACGTTTCGTGTGATCCGCTCGCCAAGAGGGCCGGTCAGCTCCTCGCGGACAACTTCAGATACCAAAGCGCGCAGCGCTTCTTCATCCAAAGCCATGCCGCCCGCCTCAAGCAAACCATCCAGATCGTCGTCTTCGGACGCAGGCCGTTCGAATGCATCTTGTGGTTCAGCCCCCGCGACGCTTTCACTGCGGTGGGCGAAAACGGGTTCTTCGGTCGTATCGTTGGAGGTCTGTTCCTGTGTACGAGGACCGTCTTCGAGGCTAGTTTCGACCTGCGCATCTTCGATCGTGTCCAAGCTGCTACGTGCGGCGGCACCGGGCCATTCGATTGTTTGCGCGGCAACTTCGCTGCCGTCAGGCTCGAAATCGTCGGTATCGACCCCAACAGCGGCTTCCAACTCGGCAATTGTTGCCACCAAATCGGACCTGTCTGGCACGGTTTGAGGACCGTCATCTGTTGTTCCTTCATCGGCGCCCAAAGACGTAGCGGTTTCGCCCGCATCCTCGGTCGCCTCTTCAATAGGTTCCCAGACCAAATTGGTCAGCTCCAGCGGGCCCTCATCTTCGAAAGAACTTCCGGTTTGCGCACCAAAATCGCTCTCGCTTGGCGCATCTGCCTCGCCAACCAGCGCCGTGACTGATGGGCCCGCATCACCCGACGCGTCGTTCGGCGCAGGCTCCGACCGGTACCAACCATCATCTGTGCCCTCTTCGACAACAACCTCATCGGGGTTGTCAAAAGCTGGTGTGTTTTCGACAACCATCAAAGCGGGCGTCAAAACGAATTTATCAGAAGCAGCACCTGCTGGAGATTGAACAGCCGTTTCAGACGCAGCCCCGCCCTGCGTGCCAACAGGCGCATCAGGCGACCGCGCAGCGTCACCGTGGCTCACGAGCCTACGGATGGAGGACAAGACATCCTCAATTTCGACATTCGTAACGGGATCGGACATAATCTATCCTGCGGTTGGTTTTGCTTTGCCTCAAGATCAGACCTTAACGTGCCGCATGATTCCAGACAACCGATAGTCCGCTTTTGATCTATTCTCCGATCGCGCGCAAAACGCGGTCCAGCGCTTGGCCCTGACGAGAATAGGTGGCCGGTGCTTCGTTAACCAAATTGTAATAGGCTGCCGGATCATAGGTTTGCACCCCGAGTTGCAAATGCTCCGCCGTCAGAAGGCCCATCGCGGCCAAGACCTGATAGCTTGCAATAACGGCATCCGCATCTGCGGAGACTTTCGCCACACGCGCATCGAGCAAATCTTGTTCTGCATTCAGGACATCCAGTGTCGTGCGTGCGCCCAAGGTCGCTTCTTCGCGAATGCCGCGGAAGGCGGTTTGCGCGGCGCGAATCTGCAAATCTGTTGCCTGGCTGCTGGCCTGTGCCACCTGCAAAATCGCATAGGCGTTGCCAAGGTTCTGGCTGACCGCCTGCGCCGCCAAGTGCAACCCAGCGCGGCTTTGATCGCGGTTGGCCTGTGCTTCGCGGATCAAGGATTGGAGTTGCCCGCCTGCATAAACAGTGCCGCCATAGCTCAGGCTTAGGCCTTGCGTCACGTCACCGTCGTCATCGGCGCTTAGCGAACCGCCCAAGGACAGGGAGGGGTTCAAGCTGGCCTGTGCGCGGCGGATATTCAATTCAGCGGCTGTGACACCGTGTTGGGCAGCAATCACATCAGGGTGGTTTTGTTGTGCATAAGAGCGCGCGTTTTCAACGTTCGATTCGACGCGAGCGGGCGAAACCACGTTTAACCCGCCTGGTTTGCGCCCAACAGCCGCGCGGAATTCCTCGTTAGCCTGAACCAGATCGCCTTCAGCGGCTGCAAGGAGGCTGCGAGCAGCGGCCAATTCCGCCTCGGCCAGTGACACATCTGTTCGTGTTACTTCACCAACTTCGAAACGATCCCGTGCCGCCTGCAATTCACGTTGAATGACGGTGACATTGCTCCGGCGCAACGCCAAAAACTCCGACGCGCGGCGCACATTCATGTAGGCTGACACTGCGCGCAGCAAAACGTCTTGTTCCACAGAAATCAGGCCTTGGCGGGTTTGCAGCACCAGCGCCTTTTGCACCTCGGTGGCCAGTTCACTTGCACCATGATCGTATAACAAAAGGCTGGCAGAGACGGTCAAAGAGCCGCTCAAACTGTCAGAAATAAACGCGCCCGACCCTGTCACGCGACCGTAGGCAGCTTCCGCTTCCCACGCGACAACCGGCCGCAAGGCGGCCAAGGATTGCGCAACCCCTTCATCCGCAGCCCGCAACACCGCGCGGTTTTGATCCAAGAGCCCCGAATTGTGGTAGGCATCACGCAAGCTATCCGCCAAAGTTTCCGCCTGCACGGATGTGGAAAGCGCCGTAAGAGCGACAATTCCAGCCACAAAGATGCGTCCAAAGGTCATTTCAAAATCTCTCCTAAATTCACCTTGCGGGGCGTTGGGGGGGCCAGCGTGTTAGAAACTGAATTCGGCGTCTTTTGCAAAACCTGTCAGCAAGGGCGCGCCTGCATTGAAGGACATGCGCCAGTTTACGACACCGTCAATTTTACGGCCAATGCGGACCTCGCCCAAAGCGCCTTGCGCGAAGATCGCGATAATCCGGCCGCCCTCTTTGACCTGTGCCAGAAGCGTATCTGGCAAAACTTCGACAGCGCCTTGAAGAATGACTGCATCGTAGGGGCCGTTCTTCGCTGCACCCTCTGTCAGAGGACCTTCGAAAACAGCTGCGTTATCAACGCCCTGCGATGACAAAATCGATTGAGCCTCTTCAGCGCGGCCTGCGGTATCTTCAACCGCGACGACAAAATCTGCCATCTGCGCCAAGACCGCTGTCGAATACCCAAGCCCGCAGCCCAGGTCGAGCACAACGTCAGTGGGTTGAATATCGATCGCGTCCAGCATCTTGCCCAATGTGCGGGGCTCAAGCATGACACGGCCATCGCCAATATCAATGTTCTCACCGATATATGCGGCTTCACGTTTGTGGTCCGGCACATAGTCTTCACGCGGAACCGACAGCAAGGCGTCGATAATTGGGAATTTCGTTACATCAGATGGGCGTACTTGAGTATCAACCATCATGATACGGCGGGATGTATAGTCGGCCACGAGCTAAACTCTTTCGTTCAGAATCTACGCGTCATACATGCCATACCGGTTGCGGTGCCGCAATGTCCCATCGGCATCGTTTCGCAGCATTGTTTGCAAGATAAAGACAGATTGCGCTTTTGTGCTATTGAACCAGCCGACATTCGCCGCTAAACGAGCGCTGCACCATAGGCGGCGAGTTGGCGGAGTGGTGACGCAGCGGATTGCAAATCCGTGTACACCGGTTCGATTCCGGTACTCGCCTCCATTTAAAAACAATCACTTACATCACTCCTTGCCGTGTTTGAGGCCCCGCGTTTACAGGGGCGTTTACATTTTTGTGTCTTGAGACAGTGATTTTGCTCGATTGAGCTTGCGCAAAACCGCATCGCTTTCGTCCGGGCTAACCTGCGCGTAATGCTCGATAACTTGCGCCGCGTAGCGAACCGACCACCCCATCAGCACCGCAATCTGGCGCAAGGACAAATCGGCATTCAGCAATCTTGTCGCCGCCGTTCCGCGCGTATCAGACAGAGTCTTCTCCCTGCCATCGATCCAAGGGGGGATCTGCGCTTCGCGTCGCCATTTAGTGATCTGGTTCGACGCCCAACGGGCCGTCAAAGGCCTGCCAAGCTCTGACACCAGCAGCACATCTTGGCCTTCCGGCGTCTCTGCAATCAATCTCTCAAGGGCCGATGTGGCCGGGATATATGCGATCTGGCCGCGCTTACTGGTCCTGAAACGAAGGCGCTTGCCGTGCGGCGTGTCTTCGAATTGGTCCATTTTGACCTGAACCAGATCAGCTGCCCGCAAACCGGTTTCGCATCCTGCGGTCAGGATCCTCTGGACCCATTTCGGCGCGTACTTATTGAACTGAGCGATGTCGCCGCTCGTCCAGATGATCTCTGTGCGGTTCGATTGGTAGAGCTTCTTGAGCTTGTGGCAGTGATGCTCTTTCAGCTTTCCCTCTTCCACCGCCCAATTGAGGACGCGTGTGGCATGGGTGCCCGCCATGTCGTGCTGCTTGGGGGAATGGAGCCACTTCTTGCGCCAATTGTTAACCTCGCCCCGCGAGGCGCGCTCTTCGAACATCGCGACGGGATCTGCACCGAACTCCTCGCGGAACAACTCCAGCCATTTGCGGATATCAGCCTTCGAACGCTCAGCCTTGGGCAAGGACGCGCTGGACAGAAAATCGTCGACCAACTGAGTCGTCAGATATTCAGCCGGGCTCACGGGCGTACCGCACTGTGAAAACGCATGGAAGAATTCGGGTTCCTTTGGGTTCGGGTCCGTCCCTTCCCAAAATTTGGGGCCGCCCCGCCAGGCATAGAAATGGTAGCGCACACCAGACACGACCTTGCGCCGGACACGATGGACACCCTTGGGAAGGTTACTTCTGGGCACGGCGTGCTCTCCGCTGTGCAACGAGGCTCGGTTGCGAAGTAGCCTCGCGTTCTGCCGCGCTGATGCCCTGAACAGCATCCAATCGCGCGCGGATGAGTTTCGGATCATACCACCCGCGCCGTCCTGGCACCGGAGCGATACCCGTCCTACGGCAGAAGTCATAGAAGGACGCGCTCGGCTCGCTGTAGCCGAAGAGAAGCGCGAGCTCAGGGGTGGGAATCAGCTGAATATGGCTTGGGCTCATTTTTCAGCCCTCTCACCCACGGCTTCTTGCCGCGACATGGCTGCCCGCAAACAGGACACCACCTGAGCGCCCTGTGAGCGTAAGTTCCGCACAGCCTCCTCTTCGAGCCAGGCTTTCACGTCCGCTGGAAGGTTAAGTTTGAACTGGGTTGTCTTCATATTTACACCTCAAAAAAGGACATAAAATGTCCATATCATTGAGGACAAATATTGTCCATCATGCAATCATGAAAGAAGAAGCCTTGATCCAATTCAAACTCTTGCTTCCAGCCGCGCTGAAGAAGCGTCTGGAAACGCATGCCACACTGAACCGGCGCAGCCTGTCTCAGGAAATCGTCGTCGCCCTAGAGGAGAAGTATCCGGCTACAGAACCGGATGCGACGTCTGATCCAGCAGCACGGCTGCTCTTCTGGCTTGCCAAACGCATCCGTCGAAGAAACCCAAAGCCTGGGACGCCAAGGGACAAACAAGCCGCCCTGTATGAGCGCATTGCAGGCGATATCGCGGAACGCATGAAGGACATCGGCGAATAGCCTTAGTAGGCTACCCATTCATATCCGTGGTTGCCCTCGTGATCTTCCCATTCGACACCTACTCCACGCCGCCAACTCGATGACGAACAGCGTCGCGACGGCAGTACCCATTGCGGGGCGGCGGCTGGTGTGGTGCGTTGCCAGCCGAATTCGCCCAGCGTGCCGTAGGTCCCGAGGCGCATGTTGTAACTCTCAGAGCAATCATCGTCGCGGCCACGTTCGCGATGGCTGTAGTGCCGAACATCCCAGACGCGGATCGAGCGCACGAAATCGAATTCCTGACCGCTGATATCGATATCGGCACCTCCCTCAACCACTTGTGTCAGAATGACTTGGCCGAGCGTCTGACCTGTTTGGTTGCTGGCCTCCCAAATCTTCGGGACCGCGCTTTGCAAAGGCACGCGCTCAGAAATACCCATCGGGCAACGCCAGATTTGCAAAGGCGGCTCAATCGGCCAGGGCGAGATCCGGCGGATAAACACTGCACGGGCGTGGGCACATTCTGCTGACGCGGGCCACCCACCAGCCAGGCAAAGAAGAATGGCGCAGTCAACTTGGTAGGCTTTCGCCGTCTGTGGAGCCCAGCTTGCCAAGACAGTCATGACCAATGCACAGAACCAGTTTTCAAACAACCTACTCACCATGCCCATTAACTCCTTTTGTTAACATAAGGATAGTATTGCAATAATCTCTCAATCTTTGCCTTCACACCATATGCGGGCAACCGCCGAGAACAGCTCTCGCGCGTTTTGTGGAATATATTCCGTAGAGAGAACCTCGTTGTTTGGCCGAAGACAGGCCATGAATTTACGGGAACGAGTAGGGTTAAATGTCCGGAATATAAGAAGTTCCAGAAGATTGAGCCAAGAACAGCTAGCGTTGGCTGCCGACGTAGATCGCAGCTATATCAGCGAGATCGAACTCGCCAAGAATTCAGCATCGGTCGATGTTCTGGAGCGTATCGCGCTTGCTCTCGAAGTCGACCCACAAGAGTTATTTAACAAGAGGGGCTGATATTGCCCGAAATTACGAGTGTTCGCACAACGGCCGAAGCCATTGGCCGCATTACGTGCATCAAGACAGGCGAAGAAATCGGCCTTCTGTATCAGTGGGACAACGGCAAGACGCAGGCCGCGATTTATGAGGACGGCTCAACCGAGTCTCTAGGCTGCCAAAATCAGGTCTCTGAACAGAGCCTTTCCGCAAAGCGCAGCTAAGGAATGGGAAGAGCACGCCTTGATGGAACTTTGCGCTCGCTGAAGCGTCGGCCGAAGGCTTGGATGAAAGAACGACGCCGTAGATAAACCTACGCCTTAGATTGCTTTATTATTTCAGGCAGTCCCCGCCTTATCCTTTTGTATGAATTAGGAAGACCTCGTGGATGCAGCCCTCTGGTCGCTCCAAGGACGGAATCCTGACGCTTTAGTTGTTTTCTGCGATTAACTAGAATTCCTTCGGATGAACGCTCTGCGGCGGGCATGCCCAGCCTGTCATATAGAATGTTCTTGGCCGTCTCTGAGCCGACAAGGTCAATGTCCATCGACCAGCGGAAGCAAAACACGCCAACGGCTTCAAGAAGCGGCATGGCACGTGAGTGGTTGGTGAAGAAGTAATCGAGCAATTGCTCCCTCGCTCCCTCATCGGGCAGCATTTCTTCGATAAGGCATGAGTCTTTGTACTCCCGCCTGTATCGAGGGAAACCGTTGGCGTCGCGGCTGGAGGACAACTCATCGTTTAGGTAGGGCAAGAAATAGTCCTTATCGACGACGGACGCGAAATTGATCCTTAGCTCTCTCAGCAGATAAAAGGCGTGCGGCAGTGAGTCGACGCTATCAAGGCTGATGATAGACACACTGTGTTCCGCGAAACTTAGCCCACCGTCTTCTGCCAAGTAGCGCACCAGCTCCGCATCGATCGGGCCCTCGGTTAGTATCACGTAGTCGGCGAAGAAGAATTCGGAATTTCGTCGGCGATGAAAGTTATAGTATCTTTCCCTATCGATGCCCTTTTCTGCCCAGAACCCGCCCGGCAGCTGGGTAACTGTGATTTCAAACCCGCGAGTATTGGAGGATACCCTTCGGCATAGCGCGACCTCTTCGTGCTCTAGACTGTCGAGCATTACGGTCGAATGGGTAGTGAACAGCACCTGAAGCGGAAGTTCCTTTAACGCCGCAAGTAGTGATCGCTGAGCTTGGGGGTGCAAGTTCTGTTCAGGTTCCTCGACTCCCAAGATGTATGTTCCACCCAATGCTTCGGCCAGATAGGAATAAAGGCCGATTGCAGCAAGGCTCTGGGTGCCGCTTCCACAGTCGGAAATGTCCACAGATGTCTGTCCATCCACGACACGCAAAACAAGATCCTGAATCAACAGGCCGTAATCAGGGGGCGAGGAATAGTCCAATTCGAACTCAAAAGATCCGTTGAGGTGAGTAAGCCCTCTCAGATGCTTGCTCAGCCCCTTGAAGGCGCGTTCCTTAATGATCGTTGTAGCGTTCGCCACCTTCGGAGAGATGTTGTCCCTTTTCTTTGTGTAGTCCTTCACCCAGGTTCTTACCGCAGCTTGAAGAGTGCTTTCTTTACCCCACTGGAAAACAGCGTCGGTGCGACCCACCGGAATGTAGACATAGCGAATGTGAGATTTCAAAGCTTCTAGGAAGCCTTGCGGAGGCGTCTGCCAAACCCCGTTATTAAATAACTCCCAGTTGGCCGTCTTCTTGTACTTCAATCGAATTCGAACACTGCTGCCACCCGCGACTGCCCTCGGCAAGTCGCACGCGGCCGGGGTATCCGAAAACTCCAAATCAATAATAGCCGTCGATGTCTTCTGAAAAGCATGCCTGGATGCTTCGAAATGCTCACGTTCATCTTCAAAATTGAAGAAGGCATTAAGCGCCCGCAAGATTGAAGATTTACCGCCACTGTTCTGACCTACCAGCGCAAGCTCCATCCCCACATCGATCTCGGCCCTCCGAATACCCCTGAACTTCTCAATGCGAACTTTTACAAGCTTCAAAATACCCTCACATGAAAACTGTTTCTTTGCGCCACCGATCTTCACGCAAAAGTTGCGTAAGTCCACCTTTGAGTTTTGAGCAGTTGCACCGAAGGAGCAATAGGCGAGCGCCGAAACGAGTCCATTTCATGAGAGCCAGTCACATCAATGAGTGAACTGCGCTGCGAAGAAGCCTACAAACAACACCGACAGCGCTCTGGGCTCAGTGCGGCCATTGCCGCACAGCTATCGAACGACAGCATCACTCCCTGACGAAAAGTTTGTTTATCTTCCAGCATCCAGAGGCTCCAAGACGCGTGCGTAGTCTTCGCTGGCCGCGCGCGCTCGCTCGAAGACCTCACGACGCTCCTCATCCAGACAACGGTAGTACTGCTCAACATCGGTGAAATATGCCTCCGCATCGCGCTTTAGCAGGTCCGCGTAGGCCTGAAAATCAGCGGAGTCGGTCGGCATCCAGGGCGGCGCAGGCGGCTGGCAACTGCCTGCGATCGCGGCAGAACGACCATTGCCGCCCATGTTTGTTTCAAAAGCGCCATATTATCTTGGCTCAGCCACTCCGTTGCAGTAAATTTGTTTCAACGCATGAAGGGCGCAACAACTCAAATTGCACCTATTGATTGCAAGATTATAATATTGTATCGGTTCGGTAGTCCATGAGGGACTGCCGGGCTAATGCACAATTCTGCAAGGCTCGATCCTATGAATTTGATGCAAGACGCCCCCAATGTTGTCAGTGAAGACGGGCTGCGCACGCTGCTTGCCGAGGGTCATTCGGCGGATGTTGTGTGCCGGGTTACGCCCAAACGTACAGGTGCTCAGTGGTCCGGAGTTTGGACCGTGCATTGCGTCTCGCCAGATGGCGAGACGCGTCGCCTGCTCGTCACTGCACGCAACAACATGGCTGCCCGAGAGTTCAAGACAATCAACGGCTTATCCAGCTTCCTTGCTGGACTTGGTGTCTCGATCGTCTCGATCCCGATGCTCGAAGGAAAGATCGCCTCTCACAAGTTGGACGACGCGGGCTAAGCCACTTTCCGTCCTCGCAGCATTCCTTGCTGCACCCGCCTATTCTGAAGGCTTCGTGCTCTCCATGCGGGCCGATGGCCAGCTAGAGACCAAAGCCCCCCAATCGGGTTTCGCCCAAAGATATGTCGACGGGATTGGCGCAAACCCACTAGAACTGATCGTTTTCTCAGCGCCTCAGCCTGAGACATCGCCTCCCGCACCCGCCCGCGCAGTTCCCCGCCCCCAAATCCTCACAGCACTTGAAAGCACCGCGCATCGTTATGGCGGGCACCCTGCGTTGCGCCGCGCCGGTCTCTCGGTGACGGAGTGGCAGGCGCTCTTTCAAGCCAATATCGAGATCGAAAGCGCCTATGGCCCGAATGCACGCAGTTCTGCAGGCGCGATCGGCCTCGGTCAGTTGATGCCCGCGACGGCCGCGCAGCTCGGCGTTGATCCGCATGACTGGCAGGCCAATCTCGATGGCTCGGCTCGTTACCTCCTCATGATGTTGGCGCAGTTCGGCACGCCCGAACTCGCGCTCGCTGCCTACAACGCGGGACCAGACGCGGTCGCGCGCTATGGCGGCATCCCTCCTTACCAAGAAACCCAAAATCACGTGCGCCGCGTCATGGCGGTGCGTGATCGACTGACTGGAGCCTCCTGATGCACATACAATTCCGCACGATCCTGTCGCTGGCTCTGGTCAGCTTAATGTTTGCCAACCCCGCGCTTGCGCAGAGCATCGACCTCTCGCCAGTCCAAAACCTGTTGCAAGGCATCGTCGACACGATCACCGGCCCCTTGGGCATTGTCATCGGCACCTTGGCCTTGATCGGTGTGTTCCTCTCCTGGCTTTTCGGCATTCTGGACTTCCGCCAGGCCCTCTGGGTGCTGGTCGCTATCGCGGGCATCGCAGCTGCGCCGACCATCGTGACAGCCATCTGGGGCGCGTAAATCCGGCATGGCAACGCAAACTCGTCTCTTCCTCGGTCTGATCCGGCCGCCAAAACTCATCGGCTTGCCGATCATGTATGCCATGGTGTGGCTCTTCGGGTTTGTATTGCTGTTTCTTTGGGTCCAGAGCTGGCCGGTGATCATCATCGCCGCGCTGGCCTATCCCGCGCTGTGGAAAGCGGCAGACTGGGATCCGGCCTTTCTTGAGGTGATGGTAACATCATTGCAGGAAACGCCGCCCACCCCGAACCGCAAGATCCATTCGGGGGACAGCTATGCTCCATGACCCTTCGGATGACCTTGCGATGCTGCCCGACTGGGCGCGCAAAGAGCGCCCGATGGCCAGCATGCTGCCCTATGTCAGCCTCGTGAATGATGTGACGATCCGCACGCGCGGCAATGCGCTGTTCCAGTGCATCCGCCTCGACGGGGTCAACAGCATGACCAGCGAAGACGCGCATCTGGAAAAGATCCGCGCGCTCTTTGCAGCAATCATCGCGCAGATCGGACCAGATTACAGTTTCTACGTTCACAAGGTTTCAAAAGCGATCAAGACCGCCTTGCCACCAGTGCCCAATGAGGGGTTTGCCCAAGCCCTGGACAGCCGTTGGCAAATGGCAATGGCGCGGGCAAGTCTGCGGGACAAGACTCTCACGCTCACGGTACTGAAACGTCCGCCCCTCGGCGCGCGGCTGCGTCTGAAACGTTCAGACTCCATCGCGCAGCTGAAAGACCAGACAGCCAAACAACTGCGCAAGCTCGAGGAGGTCGTCGGTTTTCTGATGTCGTCTTTTGCCGAGATGAACCCGCGCCTTCTTGGGGCCGAAAGCGGCGAGCTACTCGGGTTCCTCGGGGCGCTCAACATCGGCCAAGAGCGACCGCTCTTCGCAAAATCGCGCTTTGGCGTCATTGCCGAAGATGTGGCCAATACGCGCGTCACGTTTCAGGGGCGAGGCTTTACGCTGGACGACGGGACGGCGGGCAAGCGGTTTGGTACGAGCTTTGCGATCAAGACCTACCCCGCCAAAACCAGCTGCACCATGTTCGATGAGCTGAACCTGCCCGTCGACATGGTGGTCACGCATTCTTTCACGCCGATCAACAGCAATATCATGGCCAGTCGGATCAAGCGCCAACAGCGCCTGATGAAGGCCAGCGATGATGGCGCGATTTCCCTCGCCGAAGAACTGGTCGACGCGCTGGATGATCTGGAGTCCAAGCGTCTCAGCTTCGGCGATCATCACATGACGGTCACAGTTTTTGCCGAGACCGAGGAAAAGCTGGAAGCAATCGCCGCCGAGGTGCGCAACATCGCTGCCAGTGAAGGCGTAAATCTGGTGAATGAGAGCTTTGCCGCGCGCACCCATTATTTCGCACAGCATCCCGGCAACGGACAGATTCGCAGCCGCAAGGCCGCCATCACCAACACAAACTTTGCCGACCTCGCGGCGCTACATCGCGGTCAACTGGGCAAGCCCGGACACAGAGTGCCATGGGGCAAGCCGATTACTCTATTCCCGACACCTGAACGCTCGGGCTTCCTGTTCAACTACCATGAGACGGGTCAGCCAGAAAAAGAGCCGACGGGCGGGCACACCTTGATCCTCGGCCGTCCTGGCTCAGGCAAGTCAGTGCTGTCGGCTTTCCTCATGACCCAAGCCCGTCGCTGCGACGCGCGCGTCTTTGTCTTCGACTACCGCGCAGGCATGGAAATGGCTGTGCGGGCCAATGGCGGGCGCTACAGCGCCATCAAGGCGGGTGAAACAACCGGTCTCAATCCACTGCGCACAGAAATCGATGGGCGCGGCCAAGCCTGGCTCTCCGATTGGCTGGCCACGCTGTTGCATCGCGCTGACAAGCCCCTGAGCCCTGTTCAGATCAATCGCATCCAAGAAGTGGTGCGCCAGAACGCCGGGGCGAGCGATGCCGCCCTGCGCAACTGGCAAGACCTGGCCTCACTCTTTGTGGCGGGGGCAGATGAAGGGGATCTGTTCGAGCGGATTCAGGAATGGACCGCAGATGGCCGCTACGGCTGGATCTTTGGGCAAAGCGCCGAGGATACCTTTTCGCTCGATGGTGATGTCGTGGGCTTCGACCTTACCGGCATTCTCGACAGCGAAAGCGAAAAGGAACGCATGGCTGTCCTGTCCTACCTGTTTCGGCGGGTGGAGCGCGTGATCGAGGACCGCAAACCGACATTAATCATCATCGATGAGGCCTGGAAGGCGCTCGACAACCCGTATTTCGCAGACCGGCTCAGCAACTGGCTGGTCACGGCGCGCAAACAGAACGCGGTTGTCGTGATGATGACCCAATACGCAAGCCAGCTTGAGAAAACTCGAACTGGCAAAACGATTATCGAGGCCGTTCCGACGCAGCTCCTGCTTCCCAACATCCGCGCTTCGGCCAGCGACTACACCATGCTGGGCCTCACTGAAAAAGAGCTCAGCGTATTGCTCGGCACAGGCAGAAACTCCCGTTTGGCGCTGGTGCGAGACGATCAAGGCTCCGTCGTGATCGATGCCGATCTCAGCGCCCTTGGCCCCTACCTCACGATCCTTGGCGGCATGGAAAAAGGCGAGGCGCTGGTCGGCGCGGATTACCGCCAGAACCCGGAATTTTGGAGACCCATTGATGCGTAGACTTTGCGTGCTGACCCTCACCCTTTTGACCCTGACAGCCTGCGCGGAATATCGGCCGTCTGAAGCGGAATGCTTCAACTCCTTTGCCGAGGTCAGCCGCAGCAACTGCAATTTCGAGCTGCTCGGGCCGATTGTTAGTCTCCGTGAATAAGCACCGCCTGCATATCCTTGCGGGCTTGATGTGGTTCGCCACGCCATTGGCCTATGCCCAAGGCGTGCCCACATTTGATGCGGGCATGTTCCTGCAGCGCGAGCGTGTCTTGCAGCAAGGCGAACTAGATCTGGCGCTACAGCGGGATCGGTCGACCAAAGAGGAAGAGCTTGAAGAGCTCGAGCAAGAACAACTTCAAGCGCTGGACGATATCCTCGATGCCACGTCGTTGGCCAGCGGGAACTCAGGCGCACTAGTCGCAAGCCTGGAAGCTGGTTCATCACCTGAAAGCGCCGCAGAGACGCTCTATGGTTCGGTCGACCCGAACCCAGGTGCAGCCCAGATGTTCGGCGATGCCTCGGGATCGATTGAAGAGCTGATCATTCGTGCCGCGCAAGAAACGCACCACATGTCTGGCGTGCGCGCAGCGGGTCTATCGCCCAAGCAGTGGCGTTGTCTGTTGCAGGCGCTGATCTGGCAAGAAAGCCGTTTCACCATCGGCGCGCGCTCACCTGTTGGCGCGTTTGGCCTCACCCAGATCATGCCCGGCACAGCACGGGACCTCGGGATTTACCCGGTCTATTATGAAACCCCCTACATCCAGGTCACCGGCGGCGCCCGCTATCTGGCGCAGATGCTGGCCATGTTTGATGGCAACATCATTCACGGGCTCGCCGCCTACAATGCCGGTCCGGGCAACGTGCAGCGCTACGGCGGCGTGCCGCCCTTTGCCGAGACCCAGCACTACGTTCAGGTGATCCCCGAGCGCTACAATCTCTACCTTGCCCGCGTTGGCGGCGTCGACGCGCTTGGCACCATTGATCCAGTTTTGCTCGCCAACTCCACCATGAGCCTCACCTCTTTCGGCGCAGGGGTCTACGGCGATTACTCCTTGGTCTCCGTGCAAACAGCCGCGCTGCGCGTACAGGACATCATAAACCGCATTGGCGAAACCGACGACATTCACGCGGCCATGTCGCTCAACACCTATGCGCGGGCGGAACTTGCCCGCTTGATCGCCATCCGCACGCGCCTCAAGGCCGCTCATATCCGCCCGCTCAGCGCAGCAGAGCTGGCCACGGCAGCCGCGCAGACCCACGAACAAGACTTCATGCAATTCGATCTGGAGGCCCTCCGATGATCCGCTTTCTTTCTACTGTAGCCACCTGCGCATTGTTGGTTGCGTCTCCTGCAACTGCTCAAGGCGTTCCCACGGTCGACACACGCAACATCGCCCAAGAAATTCGCCAGCTGCAGCAAATGCTGGAGGATTTCGGGATCCAGACCGACCAGCTCGACACACTCCTCGAACAGCTCGATCTGGTGCAGCAGCAACTCGACACGCTCAATGAGACCTACGCGGCCCTGACCGGCGCGACAGACATCATCGAGATGGCCATGGGTGGTGATCTCGACGGGCTTCTCGATCAGGAATTCGGCGATCTCCTCGGCACCATCCGTCAAATCCAAAGCGGTGACTTCAGCGGCCTCATCGGCAATGCCGCCCCTCTGATGGAAGGCCGCATGACGCAAGCCCTAGAAGATGCAGGCTTCGACCAAGATACCCTCTCCGAAATGGCCAGCAGCGGCAATCCGGGCGCGGAACGCATTGCCAGTCAGGCGGGCACCGGGTCGGTGATGTCGGCGGCTGCAGAGAACAGCTATGACGAGGCCGCGCAATCTCTGGCACGGGTCGAGCAACTGGTTTCGCTAATCCCGGACATGGAAACGCTCAAGGAAGCCGTCGATCACAACACTCGCGTCACCGCCGAGCTGGCCATCGCCATGACGCGCATGTGGGAGCTCGAAGCCATCCAGACCGTCGGCGCGGGCCAATCCGGCGTGGTGGATGCTGCCACGCTGGCCGAAGAGCGCCGCTACATGGATTTCACTCTGCCCGACCTACGCGCGGAATGACCCCATGAACAGCGAGGCAGAAATTATCGAAGAAGAGCTTGTCTACGGCGCACGAAGACGCGAGCTCATGTGGCAGAAATTGGGGCTGACAGGCATGGCGTTTGGCATGGCAGGTTGCCTCGGCGCTGCCCTCGTGGCCCTGCTTGACGTGGACCCGCCGCCCATGATCGTGCCCTTTGATAGCGAAACCGGCATGGCCCTCCCCAATGCCTTGGTTGAAGCGGTCTCACTCACGGAACGCCCCGCTATCATCGAGGCCCAGGTCTACCGCTACGTCATTGATCGAGAGACGTATAATCAGCTCGACAATGACGTGCGTGTGCGGCGGGTCCTGGACCAGTCGGACGGCGCGGCCGCTGCTGGTCTGCGCGCGCTTTGGACCAGCGGCCATGAGGCCTATCCGCCGGACAGCTATGGCGCAGATGCCCGGCTTGATGTCGAGGTTCTGTCGATCACTCATATCAGCGCCAACCGTGCCCAGGTGCGTCTGCGCAAGCGCTTGAACTCGCCGCGCGGCACTCAAAACGGGCTCTTCACCGCAACGCTGATGTTTGAGTTTCGGCCCGAGAATAGCCGGTCGATCGACGATGTCTGGCAGAACCCTTTCGGCTTCACCGTCACCGAATACGCGATCCGCTCGGATCGTCTGGAGTAACCAATGCGCCGCCTGTTCCTTATCCTTGTTTTCCTCGTTCCGCTTGCTGGCATCGCCAATGCCGAAACGCAGCCGCGCCAAGGCCCCTATGATGCTCGCGTCCGGCTGGCCACCTATCAGGATGGGCAGGTCTATCGCATCCGAACGAGCCTGACCCATGTGACCAGCATAGAGTTCGGCCAAGGCGAGACCATCCGCTCGATCATCGCTGGCGACACTGAAGGCTTCCTTCTCGACGGCGTGCCCGGCGGTCAGGCCTTTGCGATCAAACCCGTCACGTCCGGCGCACACACCAACATCACCGTCTACACCAACCGGCGCAGCTATTATTTCAACGTGACCGAGGCGAGTTCGCCAACCTTCTACGTCATACGTTTTACCTATCCCGAAGCAGCACCATCGCAATCGCGTGTGGCCGCAAGCCAACCTGCAAACCACGCATACGGCGTCAGCGCGCGATCCGAGATCACCCCGCGCGAGATTTGGGACGACGGGACCTTCACCTATTTCCGCTTTGCCGCGAACGCACCGCTACCTGCGATCTTTCGATGGTCGGGTGGGAATGAGCGGAGTGTGAACGCGCAAGCGCGGCCAGACGGCGTGATCCGCGTTTCAGGTGTCAGTGATCGGTGGGTTCTCCGGCTTGGCGAGGACGAGATCTGCGTCCAAGAGATGAGCGAGGCAAACCAAAGTGAGTGAAGCAGCTGAGCTTAAGAAGCGCCTCGAAGCGCTTGGAGACAAACCAGAAAACCGAAAATCGCGGCCATCATTTGTCGCTATTGCCTTGAGCATCGGGGCAATCGCCGCCCTTGGCGGGCTCATACTATTGTTCTCTGGCGGCTCTGAACCCGATAGCCTGCAAACCGCTTCACCGGATGAATTCCAAGCGGCGGGACCGGGTTTTGGCACGCTTGATCCTACACCAGCACCGATAAACACATCCCCACCGCCGGAGCCGGAAACAGACAGCGAAACAGAAGAGCTGCGCGCGCAAATGGACGCCATGCGATCCGAGCTCGAAGCCCTACGTAACGCACCGGCACCTGAAGCCCCAACCATCGATACTGAAGCGCTGAATACCTTAGGCGCAGAGATCGATGCCCTGCGAAGCGAGGCGGCAGCAACGCAAGCCGCTTTGCGCGAAGAGTTGGAAGAACGCGCCCGACAAATCCAGCGACTGCAGAACGATCTTGAGCTTGCACGCCTGGAAACGCCGCGCGCGCCCGCACCAACCGGCCCCTCGGCCGAAGAACTGCGCCTTCAGGAGCTCGAGCGGCGGCGGCAAGCCGAACTTGAGGAGCTGCAAGCCCGTATCGTCAGCCCGATCATCGCCTTTGGCGGCTCCGGAGGCGGCAACAATGAAACCGCCGCGCAGCAGCGAAGGCTGGATGGCGACACAGACTTTGTCCGCTATGGCGCAGAACCCGCTGAGGTGACGCAGGCCCAATTGATCGTGAACCCGTCAAACACGGTTGTTCAGGGTACGTTGATCCAGGCCGTTCTCGAGACAGCGATCGACAGCTCGCTCGCCGGTCAAGTCCGCGCGATGGTGTCCGAGGATGTCCATGCCTATGACGGCTCGCGAATCCTGATCCCGCGCGGCGCGCGTCTTATCGGGCGGTATCAATCCGGCCTCGATATCGCACAGCAACGTGTGACGATCGCCTGGGACCGGGTCATCCTACCAAGCAATCAGACCGTCGAGATCAGCGCCTTTGGTGGTGATGAACTGGGGCGGTCCGGCACAACAGGTTTCGTCGACAGCCGCTTTGGCACACGGTTCGGTTCTGCCGCCCTGATATCCCTGATCGGAGCCTTGCCCGCCGTGGCCGCCCAGAACACAGAAGATGAGATCGCCTCAGATGTGCTCGAGGGCATTGGCGAAGACCTGCAAGACAGCGCGCAAAGCGTGATCGGCGAATATCTCTCCGTCTCGCCGGTGATCTATGTGGATCAGGGTGCCCGCGTCACCGTGATGGTCGACCGCGATCTGGAGATCTTCTGATCATGGCGGCCAGCTATCTGCAAAGCTCAATGGACAAGATCCCCGAGGCGCGTGATCCAAAGCTTATCGAGCTTTGCGTCAATCCTGATGGTTCGCTTTGGGCGGAGTTTCAGGGGGATCACTTCATGCGGAACGTCAATCGACAGCTTTCGGCGAATGAGATCAAGGACCTGGGAAATCAGATTGCCTCCGCCGCGAACACCACGCTCAGCCGAGCGAAGCCCATCGTCTCGGTCAGCATTACCTACCGAGACCGCCCAATCCGGGCGCAAGTCATCCAGCCTCCCGCCGTTGATGGCGATTACGCGATTTCCCTTCGGTTCTTCGCCGACCTGCCATTGGATCAGATCAAACTGTCCTACCTGTTCGGAAAAGAGCGCAGCAACGAGGGTGCAAGACACAAGCGCAATGCCGAGTTGCGCGATGTCGTGGCCACAGGCGACATCGACGCCGCGATCAAGTTCTGCGTCACGCACAAGCTCAACATGATCGTCTCGGGCGGCACTTCGACCGGCAAGACCGTCACGGCCCGCAAGATCCTCTCCTTCGTGCCCGACGACGAGCGTATCATCACCATTGAAGAGGCCGCTGAACTGCGACCGAAGCAACCCAATGTCGTCACGCTGATGTCTGACCGGGACGAAGCCACGCGCAGCGCGGATGTCCTTCTGACCTCTACCCTCCGCATGCGGCCGGACCGCATCGTTCTAGGCGAAGTACGCGGCAAAGAGGCCATGACCTTCCTCGAGGCCATCAACACCGGCCACGGCGGCTCTCTCACCACGCTACACGCTGAAACACCTCAGCTGGCAGTGCAGCGCCTCGCCATCGCCGCACTGAAAACCGATGTGCCCATGACCTACCAGGACATGAACGACTACATCACCCGCTCGATCGATGTGATCATTCAGGCCGGTCGCCATGAGGGCGCGCGCGGCATTACCGAATTTTACCTGCCGATTGATCCGGCCCATACTAAGGAAACAGCCCATGTTTGAATACAAGATTGAACAGATTAACACCGCCAAGACGAAGCCGCCAAAGATCGAGGCGCAGCTGACCGCCCTTGGTCAGGATGGCTGGGAGCTGGTCTCCGTCGTGCCGGATTTCGACGGCGAGCACATCCTGAAGGCCTTCCTGAAGCGTCGCACCGCCTCGAACGTCTAAATCCAACCGAGGAGGATCTGATGGGCGTTGTCACCTGGATGGTTGAGACAACCGACAACTTTCTGGAAGATGCGGCCCAAACCACTTTTGGCAACGTCGCTGGTCAGCTGGGCGGCGTTATTGCTGTCGCTTCGACACTCGCCGTGATCGGTGTCTTCATCAACATGGTGTTTCAATACAAATCCATGGATGGACGAACGGCCTTCTGGTTCGCCCTCAAGCTCATGCTCATCTCCCTGTTTGCGATGAACTGGGTCGAATTCAACGCCGTGGCCAACGCGCTCATCAATGGGCTCGACCAGCTCGCGGGCGGTATGGTGGCAGGGCTTGGCGGCGGCGGTGCAGGCGCATCCTACTTTGCCGAGGCCTTCGACGATCTCATCGAAGAATTTGGTGACTACCTGAACGCCGCCGGAGACAACATGCATTGGATGGCCGGTGCCCTGATCGGTGCGATCGGCGCATTCCTCCTAGGCGTCATCGGCGCGCTCTGCGGCCTTGTCCTGATCTTCGCGAAGATCATGCTGGCATTTATGATCGGCATCGCCCCAATCATGATCGCGCTGTCGCTGTTCGACGTCAGCAAGGATTATTTCCACCGCTGGCTGTCCAGCACAGTATCCTATGCGCTCTACCCCCTCGTAATCGCAGGGGTGTTTTCCACGGTCGTCGGCATGTCGCGCTCTTTGATGTCCGAGCTCGGAGATCCTTCCGGCGCGAGCAATATCGGCGCACTGGTGCCCTTTTTCATGATGATGTTCCTTGCAGGCGGCATGATCATCGCCACTCCGCTGATCGTCCGCTCTATCTCAGGCAACTTCATGATGGCCGGACCACCGAGCATTCCCGGTCCCGGCGGGTTCGCAAAGGGCTTGATCGGAACCAAGGGTTCACGGGCGCGGGCACGGTTTGGGACGAGGTCAAATGCGGAGATCGCAGGGGCTGGAATACGGCAGGCGGGCAGTGCGACTATTTCAATGGTTCAGCGGGTCTCTGAGCGGGCGAAAAGATTGAAGTGAACTCGACTCTGAGCGGGCGGTAGAGAGCATACTGTCATTTCAGTACACTTTACCCAAACACGACATTCGGAGCGTAATGCGGCACATTCCGGGGGTAATTTTCAGCGAAGAGAGATGATCGCTCCTCTTGCGACATGGAGGCACGGGGATTCGCAGGGCTCAAGGAACAGGCCGAGGCCGTAGGTTTGACCGAGCGCCATGTCATATGCGAGCAGCACCTCACCTACCTGGCATCCGCGCTGCGCAAGCGTGAGACTTGCGGCAGCGAGGCGGCGGCGGTTAGCCACTACAGCCAGTGCTTTCTGGCGGCAGAACCGTGAGCGGCGGGAGTAGGCTGTGCCGGTGTTCGCCTGTACAGTGCCAGGTCAATCACTGCCTTACAAAAGGTCTTATCCCTGATGAGCTTCCAAGGTTCTCATCGGCTCCACTCGAGTGCTCCGTCAGCTTGCAGCGCAGTGCCCGCCGCGTAGCAATTTATAAGCTGGACGGCATCCATTCGGTGAGATTTTTGCTAGACAAGTTGGTGCGACAAGACTACTGGACCGCAAGGTTTTCTTGCGCTTTTCACTTTTGCAAGATAGATTTCCTTCGAACGAGCAGGATGGAGCGGCAAATGTATGGTGATAGATTAAAACACCTGCGCGAACAGCGAGGCATGTCGCAGGCCGATCTCGCTGAGCTCTTGAAGTTTGAGAGCCGTCAGATCGTGTCGAATATAGAAAACGGAGTTCGGCGAATGTCCGGAGAAGAGCTCGTTGCCTGTACAGAAATCTTTGACGTCAAACTAGACTTTTTTACGAACCCATACCTTCTCGCTGGCCAAGGGGCCTTTTCGTGGCGTCAATCAGGAGTCGATACCCAGGATCTATATGCTTTCGAAACCACTGCAAGCGAGTGGATCGGTGCATATCGCGTATTGAGAGACAAGCTAAATCAGAAGCCTAGCGCGTTGCTAGCTGAGGTTCGGCTTACAAAACAATCCTCCTATGAAGATGCAGTTGCAACTGGTGAAGCTGTCGCAGCAGAGCTAGAGCTTGGGGATGTACCGGCAGCAGCGCTTGTTGATGCCGCCGAGAAGAAACTTGACGCTATTGTTCTGATGGCAGATCCTCAAAAGGGTATCTCCGGGGCGGCATGCCGGCTTCCCGAAATGAATGCCATAATAATTAATCGTCAAGAGCCTCTTTCCCGACGCAGCTTCGATCTGGCGCACGAGATTTTTCACATCCTAACTTGGGAAGCTATGCCTCCAGATTATCTTGACGGGATGAACAAAGCGAAAACCCGTGTCGAACAGCTAGCCGACAAGTTCGCCTCTGGGCTTTTACTGCCATCGTTCGTAATGGAAAAGCACCTGGATAAGCTTGATGTCCAAGGGAAAGATTTTGTCCAGCGTGTGAACGAAGTTGCCACTGAACTTATGGTGTCGTCGCAAGCGCTTCTGTGGCGTTTGGTTGACCTTGGAAAACTCAATCGCGGCACATGCAAAGACTTCACGGAAACAGATTGGTTTTCATACAATGGTGGGCTTTTACAAAATGAAACGCCGCCACTTATGAGCAAGAAGTTTCTTGTACTACTTGCTTGCGCATTACAGGAAGGTTTAATTTCAGAGCGGAGATTTGCCTCACTATTGGATTTGTCCTTTGAGGAGCTGATTGATCTATATAACCAACATGGCCTCGACAACCCGCTAGGACTGTAAATGAAACGTGGCGATGTTATACTTGTTGACGCCTGCGTTATCATTGAGGCGCATCGCACAGGGACATGGGCAGCGTTACACAAGGGCTTTGCGCTCGAAACCGTCGAAACGTGTATTGTTGAAGCGCAAACTGGGAAAGCAAACAGGATAAACCAACAAATACTTGATGCAGAACTGCGGAGCTGCTTCCACAGCATATATGCCGTGACAGATTTAGAAAGAGCTATGCACGCAGCGAGTTTTGAAGGTGACATGCCTGCTCTTGACGCCGGAGAGCTTGATCTTTGGATACACGCATTGCAGCGAGATGATACTTGGTTCCTTTGCGGCCCTGATCGCGCAAGCATGAAGTTCGGCTGTCAGGCAGGTCAAAAAGAAAAGCTGGTTTCCCTGGAACAAGCGCTTTCCGTACTGAATGTTGGAACCACAAATCTAAAGGGGCATTATCAGGAAAGCTGGCTGAGCGATATTAGAATCAAGTTTACGCTTGGCGTGCACTAATTGGCTGTTGAAAAAAGAAGCCATTCAGGAAAAACTCGCCTGAAAGGACGTCGCCGTTAGCGAGACATGCGCATCCAACGGCGGGTGCAGCTCGAACGCCTTCGGGTCACGACCGAAATTCCAAAGCCGGAACAAGCACCACTCCGAGCGCCGATCTTCGGCCACAGAGAGTTCGTTGCGACTGATATGGAAAGGCGTGCGCTCCCAGCCATTCGTCGTCTTCACCTCAATCAGGCGCGGACGGCCGTCTAGCGCGAAGCTGGCGATATCGTAACCAACTCCATCGCCATCCTCTTCCGATACCCACCGCACGTTCCGCGCAAGGTCATCGCAGCCCGCAGATTTCAGGACTGCACGCTCACGCGCCAAAACGCACTCCTCACCAGCACGACCGAGGGCACGGTTTCGCTCGTCTCTCGCTGCGACATCAAACTTTCGGGCGATGTGTAGCATCTGCTCCAGCTCCTGCGGCTGAGGCTGGTTCGACAGCGTCGGCGGTGACCCGACCCAGATCGACCTCGCCTCAGCGATGCCCGTCAGAGCTCGCGCGGCGGAATGGCGACCTAGCCAAGCCGTGTTTAGCGCCAGCCAACGTGCCACCGCATCAACCAGCGTCATCTGGAAATTAAAGGCCGGTTTGTAACCCTGGATCCAGTCCCCTCCCAGCCCTTTCAGCACGGCGCTGATATTCTGATGCTTGAACTCAACTGATCCCTCAGACCGACCATTCAACATCGGCAAGAGTCGGCGCCGGTGTTCGGCCTTGTTGTAAGGGCGGCCAGAAATGTCGTCGGCCAGCATCGCGAAGTAATCCGCGACGATCAAATCGTTCTCATTATCTGTCCAAGGCTTGTTCGACATGAAGCCAGAATAGGTCCAGAAAGTGCGTTTGTCATCAGAGACTTCGCGCAATACCCCGGAGTTCAATGAGCTGCCATGCTGCCTATGCTACGTCTTTGCCTTAATCAACAAACGTCGGCACTCTTGGAACCAAGGCGCAGGGCGATCTCGTCATTTCGGTAAGAGTTCTAGGGTATTTGCAACCGTCTTGATGAGGTTTAAGGGTGGGCTGAAAGAGACAATGGAGCTGGGAGAACAGGCTCCCGCGAACCACCCAGTTCCGAAGCGTAAATGGTCTTCGCAACCGCAGATGGTTCGTTGAGAAAAAGGCCTGGCGAGAGCTTTGTTTCCGAGTAGGCGATGAGCGAGCGGTTGTGCAGGCGGGATTTGAACGTCCGGATTTGTGTCATGTCCATATTCCATGCAAACATTCAACGAACTTTCTCCTTCCACTTTTATCCCCGTGTCGCCTTTTCCATAAATCTCTCCACCCTCTTTGTTCCTGCCTGATACTCGTCCGGACTCGGTTTCTCGCCGGACGTTGCCTCACGCTGTTCGCTGACCAAATCCTCAATCTCTTCGCGCCGTTTCCCACCACCTTCAGAGCCGTCACCTGAAACCGCTCTCGGCATCTCAAGCGCTCCAATCTTAGCCTCCAGCGCCTTGATCTGCCCTTGCAGCCCGCGCATCTGGTCTCCGGCTGACGGATATGGCAGATCACCGGTCTGTTTGTCGAAGATTTGCTTAAAGAACCGGTCATCATAGTATTTGATCCGTTTGGCGCGCACGGGCATTTGCGCGTCGACCACCAGAACGATGTCATCAAGATCCATGCGACGGGCCTCATCCTCAGGTAACAAAGGCGTCTCTTCGGTCCGCTCGGACATGCTGCGCCCGGCAAATGGGTTTCGGCCGACTGAGCGCGAGCGGGTCACAACCCGTTTGGTGGTTTTGCCGACGGCTTTGCTCAGCTCTTCGATGGTCTTTTCATCTGAGGGGGTCAGATAGAGCTTGATGCCTGCGTTGCCCTGCAGCGCGCGGCGGGCATTTTCGCCGTAGATTTCATCAAGCGCAGGGATCGTCTGAGTGACGATCGCGAGGTTGGCGCGGTAAGATCGGAGGGTTTCGATGCTGTCCAGAACGATGGGCATTTTACCGAGGCGGTTGAACTCATCTAGCATAATCATCACCGGCCAAGGCTCGTCCTTGCCGGGCTCATGGTCTTGCAGCGATGCCAACAAGTCCGAGAAGAACAAGCGGATCAGTGGCGCGAGGGGTTTGACCATCAGCGGCTCCACCACGAGGTAGACCGAAAACGGCGTTTTTCGGATGTCGCGAAAATCGAAGTCTGACGTCGCGGTTGCGCGGTCGATCGCTGGGTTTGACCACTGCTTGAGGCCAGATGTCATCAAGAGCGACAGGTAGGACGTTAGCGTGTCGTTGTTGGTTGATGCCATGCGCATGAAGATCAACTTGGCGGCTGGGTTGACCACTTCATCGACGCGGCGGCGATATTCCTTCTGCTTGTCCCCGCCAGACGCGGTGATGCGGTAAATCTCACCCAGGGTCGGCCGCTTGCGCTCGAACGCCAAAAGTCCCGCCGCCACGAATAAGTCAATGCCGCCATCAAGAAGCCCCTGAACCCGATCATTATCAGCTTGCAAGAACAGCGAAGCCAGAAGTTGCAGCTCCATCTGCTGGCGGTCGATGTTTTCCAGCGCCGATATGCGCAGCAAGGGATTGTAGTGGTGCGAGCGGCCGTCTTTCCAATCAGTGGGCGCAAACCGGAACACCTTGTCACCTTGCGCTACCCTGTGGCGCGCTGTCGCCTCGAAATTTTCGCCTTTTACGTCCAACACCACTGCACTGCCCTGATAGGTCAGTAGGTTCGGAATGACGAATCCTGTTGTCTTGCCGCGCCCGGTCGGGGCGACGATCAAGGCATGGGGAAAGACCTTGGACATAACGAAGGGTTTGCGGCTCTTGGGCTTGCCCATCTTGCCGAGGACGAAGCCATGGCCCGGCTTCCCGAAAAAGCCATTCCGCTTCATCTCGGACATCTGCTGCCAGTGGGTTTCACCGAACTTGGTCAGCGCGTCGTTCATCAATACAGCGCTGAGCAAAACACCGGCACAAGTGCAGATCCCCGCGATCAAGTGAACAATCTGCATATCGCCCGGATGGGTCATTCGGAGAACCCCATAGCTGCGCGCCAGCATCAAGAAATCGATCTCCGCCCCGACACCGAACCAGCGGAACGACAGAAAGGCCGACGCCAGAACATACCCCAGCACCGCGCCGAGAAGAGCAAAGCTCAAGACGCCGAGTGCGATCCGCGTCTTACCCATGCGTCACACCCTTTTCGCCATCGCTATCGACATGCCGCTCGCGTTGAACATCAATTTCTTCATTGGCGATTTCGTCGAGGACGTGCTCCATCGCCACACTGTTCGCCAGAGCGGCATCGCTCTGCAGATAGGCCTTGGCCGCATAGAGCCGGTCCAGGCGGTCTTCGATATGTTCCTCCAGCGTGGTCTCATCTCCAATCGCCAAGTCCGAGACACCCTCTTCGCCGACCAGTTCCTCCAGCTCGGTCCGCAAGCTCTCGCGCTCCAGATCGCTGCGGAATGGATCTGCGATCGGGTCGTCCCTTATACGGCTCAGGATATCAGCGGTGATAGGCGGCAACCTGTCGACTATGGCTTCCTGCCGGTCGGCTTCCACCGCCCCACTGTCCTTAAGAACTTCAGCATCGGCCAACAAACGGCCCAGATCACTGTGCACCTGGTCAAGGCGGTCGATCGCTTTCTCGAGCTCTTCGACGCGTGACAGGTCAAAGCCTTCCTTCTCGACAATCGCCTTCAGATCCTGTCCAAGCCATTGCCGCTCCAGCGCGGCGTTGTCCGCTCCGATTTCGACGCGGCGCGTCACCTCTTGCGCGCCGATGCCGGTGCCTTTCAAAGCCTGCTGAAGACGTTCTGCCAGAGCTGGATCCTGCAAAGCGCCTTGGGCCTCGGCCCGTATATTCGAAGCGGAATAGATCCCACTTTGGGACGCGTCTTCGAGCAAGGTATGGGACTGCGTTCCCATGGGGCTCAGATGCGACAAGGAGCGATAGATGTCGTTCAGTTCATGCTCGAGCGCCGCACGCCGCTCTACAGGCGCGTCCGCCACAATGCGTTCGGCCTGGTTGATCTTGTCGTGAAAGGCATCCACGACCTCATCAAAGGAATGCTGTTCTTCGGCCATGCCATATACCTTTCCATCTGCTTCAATTGGTTTGCCCTGCGCCAAGAGCGTGGCTGCCTTACCCAAAGCTGCTGCAATGTCATGCTGGTTCTCGCGCGAGGCCTCGGCAGCCAAGCCGCGATAAAGCCGCGCGTTCTGCGCCACGTCAGCCAAGGCACGGTCAAGCTCCGGCCCCACGCGCTCACGCTCGGTCAGCTTCTGCCCCGTGGCTTCTGCACGACGTTGGTCTACATCGCTTGGCCTCTTCGTCGTGATCCCACGCTCCAGCTTTCGCGTCGCCTCAAGCCGCAGCCCATAGCGGTCGGACACCTCCACCATGGCCTCGCGAAAACTGTCGTAGTTGAAGTGGTGCCCATCTTTCAGAAAGAAGAACTCGCCGTCCTTGCTGCGCCGGTTCAGAACGATATGGGCGTGAGGGTGATCCCGGTCCTCATGCACGGTGGCGATGTAGTCAAAGTGGCTGCCTTCACCCTGAAAGAACCGCTCGCAGATTTCGCGCGTAATCTCGGCAACATCTTCGCCGCGCGTGCCAATCGGAAAGGCCATCAAGAGATGCGAGGTGTGCCCCAGCTTGGGATAGAACCCCTCATTCCACTGCGCTGAAAACCGGCGTGTGACCTGCTCGATCTCTTTGGCTGACAGAACGCCTTGGCCGTCATAGGTCCCACGACTGTCGATAATGAAGCTCGACTTGGTGGTCAGGTATTCCAGCTGGTTGCGCAGCTGCGCTTTGTTGTGCGTGCCGCCGCCACGAATGGCTTTGAAGATCGCGGGGGAATGGCCCATGGCGGCGCGCGTCATTTGCTTGGCACGGGCACGTGGAACGCTGCCGCGAATACGGCTCCAGTCACGATCGAAAAAGGCCTCCTGCGCGGCGGCAACGGCGCTATTTCGGGCCATCGGCGAAGCCTCCCAGAACGCGGGCAACCTCGCCGGACAGCGCACTTCGACGACGCTGCGCCATGCCCTGAACCTGGTCGGCGATATCGAAGATCAGCCCGGCCAAAGCGCGGACCTGAGCATGGGCGGAATTCCCATAAGGCGGCGTCTTGCCCTGGCGCTTTGCCTCGTTCATGCGCTGTGCGATCTGGTTGATGTTGTTGCCGGTGCGATTGAGCGAGGCCGACAGACCCTGCATCTGGTTCGCCAGCTCATCGTCGGGAACAAAGAGATCGTTTGAGGCATGGATCAGCCGCCGCAGTCCCTCCGCCCGGCTGGTAATTTCATGCCGCGCCAGCACTGCATCAAAGCTCGCCAGCTCCTTTGGCGTGAGTCGGACATTCACCAGTTCGGAGCGCACACGCGCGTCGAGCTTGCGGCTTTGATCGGCCTTCAATGTGTAGAAGATGCTGCGCGTCGTGACGCCGAATTCACGGGCCAGATCCTCGATCGGCACCCCTTCGGCGCGCTTGCGCACGATGGCAAAACGCTGGTTTTGCGTCAGTCGCTTGTGCCGTGGTGCGTGCGGTCGGCGCATGTGAAGTAATCACCCCTATTTCTTGCCAGCATCATACAGGCAGCCCTGTTATGGCATTTTGCCATAATTGATTCAATATTATATTATTGCATCAACTGCCTGTATTCCGTTTGGAGCAGCCTTAGGCTGCGACCGCCGGGCAAAGCCCGGCCACATGCGCAAGGCATGGCACCACTAGTCGTGGTTCCACGCCTCAGCATCGCCAAGCAATTGCAGCGCTATTGCGCAGGCCGCGCCGTCGGCGCTGGCATAGGTTTGATGATCGGGCAGCTCGTATAAATCAAAGGGCTGTTGCGGGTCCTCTGGGGTCTCTACTCGGACATAGATCGCCCAGCCATCGATCAGTGCTGGATCATCACAATACTCCTGCCCGCCATCGGGCAGATTGCAGAACCCATGAAGATGCACGCTGGCGCGGCCCTCTCGGGCCGCTTGCTTGATGTCAGAATACTTCATGTTGAACCTCTGCACTTTCCTTAATGAAAAATTCGTCAGGCTCGCCGTTCAGGCGAGTGCCATCCCGACTGGTCAAGCCGATAGCTGACCCATTCCGTGTGAAGGTGATGAGGTATTGCCCGAGGCCATCACGCGTCACCACATACCCGCTGTTGACCCAGTGAACGCGGTTGCCCGCGTCCACTGCTGCTTTGATGCCTTCCAAGGTCATCGCAGCGCCTCCTCAAGGATTGCGAGCGCCCCAAGACAGTCATCGATATAGAGCTGCTCCTCCCCGTCCAGATCGTTCAGCTCCAGCCGGTTCAACACCGCGTAAAGCGTGGCGCGCGCCTCACGGGCGGCGCTTCGCAGGCTGACCGTATCTTCCAGACGCGCGGTCGCAAAATCATCGCTGTGGTAGTCCGGGGTCATGCCGCCACCTCCTTGCTCTGACCTGCTGCGTGCAAAACAAAGTCGGCAGCTTTCTGCGCCTCGGACGCCGCGCGAAAAATCGCCCGCTTGTCCTCTTTGAGCGCTTTCAACCACCCTTCGACATAAGCGGCGCTTTGGCCGAATTCCGGCGCAACACCAATCTGGGCACCGAGGAAACAAGCACCAATTTCTGCCACCAACTCTTCAAAGGCATAGGCTTCGCGGTTCGCAAACTTCTTGATCCGCTCCAGCCGCTTTTCGCTACCAGTCCAATGGATCACCTCATGGGCCAAGGTCCCATAGTAGCCTGCCGCATCGTGAAACGTGGCAATCGGCGGCATGTGGATGTGATCTTTGGCGGGGCTGTAATAAGCGCGTGGGTCGTCGCTGGTGAGGATCTCCGCCCCCGTTCGGCTGAAAAACGCCTCAAGCGCTGGATCTTTCGCCGTCCCAAGATCGCGCGGGGCCTCAGGCCGGATGTAGTAGTCCTCCGGCAAACCCTCGATCTGATCGGCATTGAACACGCGGTATGCGCGCGCATAGGGCAGCTCTTCCTCGATGCCCAACTCATTCTCTCGGGTGAACGTCCCGTATTTGACCACGGTCGACGACGTTTCACCTTTGCGGACCTGTCCGCCCAGCTCCTGCGCCTGTTTGTAGGTCATCCAGCGGCTGGACACATAGCCATGCTTGGCCGCCATGACCCAGAGCATCAGGATATTAATCCCGCGATACTCCTCGCCGTTGTGCCGTGTCGGCAGGGCAATGCCGGACGCGCTTCCAGTCCACGGCTTGCGCCACGGCGGCGTGCCTACCTCGATCTCTGCAATAATAGTTTCGGTGACATGGGCATAAACATCAAACTTCGGTGCCATTTGTGGCCTCCTCAATCAAAGTGACGCGGGTGAGGCTGTGCGCCCACTTTCCGCCGATGGGCTGCGCCTCGGCCACCTGATCTGACCGAATACGCATGTATTCGGCGGAACAGAGTGGGAGAGGGCAAAGCCCGACCCACGGCCCTGAAGGGGGCTGTCAATCGGCCACATTTGCGAAGAAAATGTCTGCGCCAAAATCAGACGCCAATTTGCCCCGCGAGGAATGGCTCGCCCGCGAGACAGGGGAAATTGGTGGCTGATTTTGGGGATGGACTAAGGTTGACCGCCACGGTCAGGGATGTTGGGCGGACCAAACAAAAAAGAATGATGTCTGGATCGGGGTGAGCGGGCCGAAGGCCCGTTGAGCCCTGATGCAGTCTATCTAAATCTCTGCGCCGAGCACTACGGCTTAAACTATCAAGTTAAAGCCTACGGATAACCTTGGTTGCAATCAGTGCCTCAAGATGAGCGCGAAGGTCCTGAGGGACCTTACCTCCATCTATAACCACGCCTGCTTCCATGTTTTTTTCCAGCGCGTGTCCAGTCAAGTTTGCACTGGTCAGAAAAGCAATTTCCCCATCGGCGACAACAACCTTTGCGTGGACTTTGCCATCTGCGAAGGGTGCTGCTCTATCAGTCCAAGCAAAAAGAGATGCAACAGGAACGTGCTTTCGCATGGTAGCGACTGGATCTACCGAGAGACTGCCACCATGAAAGACTGAGCTCTCCAACAGCACTTTGACATTCACGTCGCGCGAGATTGCTGCATTCAATGCATCGACCACAGTTGGAAAGTCAAATGCAACGAAACTGACGAGGAATATGTCGGTCTTCGCTCGATTTATGAGATCCAGTAACACTTGTTCTGTTCGGCGTGTCGGGACGAACGGGGTTTGAGGACCGGTCCAAACAAGTTCGACGTTGCCTTCTTGAAGTGTATGGCCACGCAAATGGGCGGCACCAATTAGCAAACCCGACAGATGCTCTCCAGAAATCGCAGATGTCTTCCAGTTCGACACGAGGTCATCCAATGCCGCGCGCGCACCAGGAGTACTTACAAGCTGGTGAAAGGTCCGCCCAGCACCCTCAGGGGTTGAAACACGGATCCGTTCAGCAATTGACTGCACTCGAGAGGGAGGAAGCAAAGAGACAATTTCTGTCACGGCAAGCAGGAGCGGTTCCATCAGATCGCCTCAAAGAAAGCTGCATCAGGGTTTTCGAGCGTCGGCACGACGAGCGAGCGATCAAGGTGCCGATTTCCCATTTCACATGATGTCTCTGAGACGAACGAGCAAGCATGACACGCGGCACCGTGCAGAGATTGATCTTTGCTGGGGTCATGCTCCGAACACAACGGATCCGACGCACAAACATGTGCTCGCTCAAGTGCCTGGCGCAGTAGTCGACCAAGGTTTTCAGGTTTTCCTAACTCCACAAGGCCTCCGAGGGTGCCATCAGAGTCGGCGGCAGCCGTGTAAATGAGAAATCCGGCTTGGTCGTTTTCATCTTCAACATCTGCGTAAATTCGTTCGCGAATACTTGCGGCATTATAACCGCACTCAAGGGCAAGCTCGCGGATCAACATGTGCGCGAGTGTATGAAGCATCACATACCGGATGCCGGGATAGCCTACTTGGGGATCAAGGTTTCGCTTGTGTCGCCACCCACGGTGCCCTTGCCGAAGTCGTTCATCTACCGCCTTGACAGCCGCTTTGTCTGCCCACGTCTGCAGGATCGCTGAGTCTAAGCGAATGAATATTCCTTCACCATGCACCTGGGTTGCTGGCACCCAACTGGGCGCACTTCGACCAAGGGGCGCACGTGGTGCGGCCTCATCGCCAGCACCTTCCTCCGGTGATTCCACTCTCGTAAAGCCCAATAGTGCGTTCACCTCACGAAGGCGCTCTAAGAGCAGCACCCCAGAGATGGCTGAGCTGAAACCTTTGGGAACCCCTACTTTCTTGCTCATAAAGTGGGGGTAATCAGTAGGAGGTTTAGCAGCGGTCAGAGCATCCCATTCGGGACCCTTTAGATCGCTTTGCTCGACCGCGGAGCCGCCCGCGCGATGGTTTTCTACCGCCGCCCAGATCTGCTCTTTGGTGAACTGTTCAATCCCCGGAAGCTGTGCAGTCTTCTTCAAGGTCTTAACCACAAAGCCAACCTCGGCTTCCGAGCTAGTGTCTTCAAAGAAGGTCCAGCCATCGGCAATGATCTGTAATAGCGGATCGCCGGATTGAGGGATCGCCAAGGCCGACAGGGTGACTGGAAACCAACTATTGGTCGCTCCCAACAAGATTGCTCGCGGAGCTTCTTGGCAATCGTCTTCGAAACGGTCGACGTGCGGGTGGCGTCCGCGACACGCTGGTAAGTTGTCACGCCCAGCCTGGCCGAATGCTTGCGCCATATTTTTCGACGCTCCACAGCCGTCACATTTCACCCAAAGATTTTCAGTCTGCAAGGAGGCCCCACTTTCAAAGAACCTTAGAGTTGCCCGACACGAACTCGGACCGCTATGCACGAACCAGTCCCAAGCGAAATCATCCAAATGACCTGCGCGGCAGGCCATTAGGAAACGAGCCGGAACGGCGTCCGCATCTCGCGCTCTCTGATCGTTTTTTGAACCTCTGCAACCCTCGTGAACAAAACGCGTGAGCTCTGGCCGGTATCTATTTTCACGCAGCTTGAACAAGCCTGCGTCGTATGGGGACAGCAATCCGCATTTTACGCAGCGCAGCCACCTAGGAAAAGGCTTGACCGGGACGCCTATGAGTGCGGCGGCCGAGAATGGATCCACTGCATCGCCCTCTCCAACTGGTGGCATTCGCAGTGCTTCGACCTGTGGCCCAAGAACGCTTCTTACATTTGCCAGGAGGCGTGCTTCTTGGATGGGCTGACATGTGTCTTTTTCCCAGCGATCAATGCCCATTGTGACGACCGATAGGTTTGGCAGGTCGATGAGTGCACCAGGACCATAGGTCCAAAGAAGCTGGCTAGGGCGGATTTCTCCAACGGGTGTCCTGCTCATTCTGAGTCCTCCTCGTCCGTCGTAATTCGCGGTCGCCAAGTTGGATCAGTGTTCGAACGATCGTCCTCCATGATGAGCCTTACACCGGGTTCAACTTCTCGCATGGACATCGGGACGGTCCAATCGGTCCATGGCTTTATCCCTGGCTTTGCAAGGAGCGGGTAGGATGTTGGACCGGCACCATGTTTTTGGTAGACTAGTGTTCTACCTCCGACGCCTGCCTCATTGGCCCAATCGTCGGCTCGGCTTTTCATTTCGTCTTCGGTCAAGCCCTTCTTCGCAGAGTTTTCGGTCACTTCCCACGTTCGTGCGCTGATTGCACTGATCGTCTCCAGCATCTCATTGCGGCTAGGGCTGGTCATTGCCCCTGCACCTTCATTTGAAGAAAATGGATCGTAGGTATGGCGCATGAGTGAAAGCATTGCGCCAGTTAGCCCTCGGTCCAACGCACGCGGTGAGAATGGTGTAGCAGACTGGGCCTCAACGTGCTGATAGAACGTCGCATGGTAGTTTTCATAGGTTTCATAGTGCGAAAGGTCGCGAGGACGCGCCCAGGTCAGAACGGTTGCAACGAGGCCTGGTGACGCTCGGCCTACACGGCTAGTAGCCTGAATGTACTCCGCCGTCCCTTTGGGCTGACCGTTTACTACCATTATCCCTAGACGGTTCACATCAACACCGACGGAAAGCATGTTTGTAGCCAAGACCGCGTCAATGGGTTTAGCGTCGCCAGGTGTCCTATTGGTCATCCACTTATCCTGAACCGGATCAAAGGTGCCCTCGAATGGAACTTCCAGCTGATCAAGGTATCTAGGTATGTCTTGACTGGAGACCCGCGATGTCAATTCGCTGATTTCCTCGACCCGCCTCTGGGAAAGTCCCGGGCGATCCACCAAGCTCATGTTGACTCGGAAGGATCGTGTCTGAACATCGTCCTCTGCCAATCGTTTCATTCCACCAAGCTCACGCAGCGAATTGAAATAGCCAACCAACGTCATATAGGGGTCGGCCACCGGTCCGAACCGATCGAACAGTGCCTGAGCTGCGGTAAGGAAGGCCGTATAGGTCCTGATAAGTACCGCTGGCCGCGAACTGCCTGGTGCGCAGAGCCCTATGTAGCGCCGCCCTGGCTTCTCGTGGATTGGCCTCTGAACCGAGAAAAAATTGTCTTCAACATCAAGCCCAGATGGCGGAAAAACTGAAGTCCTACGCATGAATACGTTGCGTACTTGATCATCAGCGCGCCGCACCGTCGCAGTGGATGCGACAATCTTTGGACGCACCGTTTTCTCCCCAAGCTTCCAACTGCTTAGTTCATCCACTGACGTTTCATAAAGGCCTACCATCGTGCCAAGCGGACCGCTGATGAGGTGAAACTCATCTTGGATAATAAGATCCGGTGGGCGTATGGCCCGGATCGGTTTCACTTTGGCGGCGGGATACGCTCCAGCAGCTCGGTGCCCGGTGCCACAATCATGACTTGGCCACAGTAAGCCATGGCGCGAACATTCTTGTTCAACTCTACCGAAAAGAGCGCGAACTTCTGGCCGCCATGCCATCATGGCGAATTTGTCCACCGTAGCGATCATCATCGTAGGTGGCCGATGATAAATTTCCTCGTCGACCACTTTCACAGGCAAGCCCGGATGGAGCTGACTGTTCGATTTCGCTTTTGAAAAGTCGCAACTGCCGAGCTTGTCGCCACAATGGATCAGCGTTCTACCACCAATCTTGTCCACCTCGATGTCGCGGCCGCCAGAAATTTCGGAGCCACACCAGGGGCAACTGGTCAACTGTGCAGGTGATGCAATGCCGGACTTGCTGCGGTCGTTGTTGCGAATTGCGCCGATCGCCTGGTGGGATGCGTCGGTAGACCCAGGGGTGACGCGATTGCCAACCCACAAGCCAAGCGTGAACGGTTCCTTGCCCCAAATCGTATCGTCTGAGCGTCGGATAACCTCCATCGCACATAGAAGCGTGGTTGCCCTCTGGAACTGCTGCAACGTCAGGAGTCTCAACGTATAGCGCATAATGACGGCAAGGCCTCGCGAAGCGTCGAGACCTCCCAAGTCATTCTTCAAACGTCGCATCGCCATCGTAAAAGCTGCGACACCCAGATAAGCTTCGGTCTTGCCGCCACCCGTTGGGAACCAAAGCAGGTCAGCAAAAGCCTCGATTGGGTTTGTCCTATCTGGGTGTTCTGGATCTGCCAGGGACGGGATCGACAGCAGCACGAATGCGAGCTGAAAAGGTCGCCACGATCTGTTTTTGGGGACGTTCAAAGAGACAACGTCGACCGCCTCGTTCCGTCTGCGCTTGAGGGCGAAGATGCTTCGTACGCGCTGCATGGCCATGGACCGGTTTGCAAAGCGGAACGCGTTTAGCGCATCGGCGTCTGTGAGCAGGGTTTCCATTCCCTCCCGCAGGCGGATCTGTATTTCTTCACAACGAGCGATGACGTCTTTGCCTGGATCATCAAAACCCAAGATTTCGCTACCCAGTCTCGCCTTCTGTTCGTCGATCCACATGGCATAATCGTCGATTAGGCAGCTGAGAGCGTCGCGCAACGCATCTGGCTCCATCTCTGCCAGTCTCGACATGTCGAGCCAGCCCTCGTCGATCATGCGTCGCATGGCCGGGCGGTCACGCTGGTCGAGACCTGGAGTCTCCGTAACGGCTACTTCGTAGCTTGGGATGATTTGTGTTGCTACTCGTAGGGCAGTCGTAGGGTCATTTGGCGTTACATCGACGTGAACCGATACGCCATGTCCCACCGCGAACTCCAATCGGTTGCGATAGATTAGAGCAAGCCGATCGCGTTCCTCATCGTCGACCACGACCTCGTTGGATGGACGACGCCTGAAAACCGATTTGTCAGGGCTATCTTCAATGGATTCTACTGCGATCTCAGGCTGAAACAGCCAAGCGCGGTCTTTGTTGTCGCTCGGCTCGACTTGGCCGTTCACGAGAAAGACCGTTACGAGGCGTTCGCCTTTCTGATTTGTTCTAACCGTACCTTGCAGTCTTACGTCTGGCTGGTCGGGATCAGGAACTGATGGCTTGATCTGACCATCCACCAAAGGCAGCCTAACAGGCCCACCACATGGGAGGCGCTGCCATACTCTGACCTTGACCTCCTCTTCGCGACCGGTTTGACGATTGCGTCGAGTTTTGACGATGTCATGTTCATCATTGGGAACCCGATCATAGCGTCCCCATCGAGCATCTACATTCAGTATTTCCACGCCGGGAGCGACGCAAAATGTCAGACCCATGCTGGAAGGCACGAGTGACTGATTATTGGTCGTGTCGATTTCGTCCAGCGTATCGTCTTCTGGCACGACACGCCCGGTCGCGCTGGCAAATTCAGCGCCGGGTTCATGCAAAGATGCCGTGCGTTCGTCCTCAAGGTCTCCGGCCTCATTCGCAGAAGAAGCTGGCTCGACCTGTGAAGTCTGGTCTTCGTCAGGCCGTCGCGGGGCCAGTTTTCCTACCAAATAGCGATCTCGGACACTCATGTCCTTGATCAGTTCATGAGGGCCCTCGGCTGGACCAAGCAGATCGTCGCGGACCGACAACTCAAGGAGATCGCGAACATAGTTCACATCATTGCTCAACGGCACCGCCTCGGGGGTCGCAACGCCGAGTAGTGGAAGCGCATGCAGAAAATCGTCCCAAGGCAGACGCGTCACCGGTGCGGTGGGTATAGTCAGGCCGAGCTTGGAGAGAGGTGTCTTCGGATCAATGGTCTGGAACTGATCGCAATAGATCGTTCTGCCCTTGATGTCCGAGCGGATGCGAAGGATCCGACCGACTGACGAGATGTATTCATTTTCATCCAGGAAGAACGCCCAGTCGCCAGGCCCAATAGCGCTTTGATTGGTCGGACCGATGTCAATATCGAAAGCGAGAGGTAGGTCTGTTGCTTTTCCTTTAATCAGCCAGGCGGATTGCGGGGGCTCGGAGGCTGCGGTTGTCTCATTCATTCTCAATTTCTTTCTTTAAATTTATACTGAACACTACTGCGTTCGCCGCGACGTTCGACCATACCGCCCAACAACAGTTCGTTGATCGCAGCATTCCATTGCCCACCCGGGATGTCGACATACGCGAGTATGTCTGACTTGCTCAGCCAGGAACGCCGCGATTTAAGGTGGGAAGCGATTTCAGAGGCCGCGCCATCAGCATCCAAGCTGCCACGTCGAGGCTTCGCTGGGACATCTAGGTTCAGTTGTGCTTGTTCAATAGAGGGAACGTTTCGTTTTCGCTTTTTGGGTGCTTTGCTCTCTGAAGCCTTTCGCTCTTCTTGCTCAAGGTAGCGTAATCTGTTTATTTCACTCAGCCCATCTAGGACCTTACGTCGCGCCCTCTCGCTCATCGTAAAGCGGGTGTTCTTTCCTTCGGGCAAATAGCCGACTTCATGGAAGCCGAGCTCCAGATCAATTTGGTCAAGGCCATAGGCTTCGAGGACGGCTTCGTTGAGCGCCGCTTGAATTTCTCTGCTGCGACCAAAATCCTGGCGTTGAAATTCGGGGTTGTGAAAATCGTTGTAGAAGCTGGTTAAGCCTTTTTGCTCGACGCGCATCACTTCTCTTCTCGTGCGGAATAATTCTCCGCCCAACTCGGAGAGACGGCCCGTCTCAGCCTCAAGCAGACCCTCTAGTAGTGGAAATGTTTCGAAAATGTCACCATGGGTATATCGAAGATCCTGCTTCATTCGGGAACCTTGCTCCCAAGCCCAAACCGCGTGGATATCAGATGACAGACAGCCAAGAAGTCCGAAGCTGTCGCTTGCAACTACACAAACCGTGTTGGCGTAGATGTATTCATTTGGAACCATCGTGAAGCACGGATACTTGGTGGCACCGGTTGCAAACACGATCACCCGCTCCAGCCGATGGTTGTCATCAATCCAGTCAGCTGGATGTGATTGGAACAGCGCACCACGGCCAATCTTGTGGTATAATTCGGGGCGTGGTCGAAGATGTAGCCACCACGTGCGTTTTGCACCAGCATCCTTCTGTTTTTCTCTGCTCGGCTTCACCTCTCGTTCAACAATTGAGAAAGCTGAAGAAAAACAGCGTGCGGTGTCCTCGGGCCAATCAAAGAAATTGATCACCTTCCGTCCAGGTTCATGTTCCGGATGTTGATTGACTTCTCTGCCGATCAAGTACGGATAGAGAACCTGTTCATATTGAGTATCTTCAGCGAGTGCAGTGGCGACAAAGTCTTCCTCAACGAGGAAGCCATCACCAAGAATAATGCTGCCTTGGAACACCAGCCCAGCATTGCTTTTCAATTTCTTCGGGGACCATGCCTCGACCTCGCCCAGGTGCGAACTCACATATGCGACGGCCTTTCCGTTCAGCAACCGCGTTCCGGCCCAGGACGATTTCGCCATGTGAACGCGGCTAGTTACAACATTCGCGGCCCCAGGCCAAACCTCGTTTGGATATGCCGCAATGATCTGCCCACCAGCCTGCAAGAGCTGCCCAAGCCCAACGTCTCTCGTATCTCCCTCCGCAATGGTATTCACAGCGATCAAACCAAAGAGACCACGCTCCGACAGCATTGAGAAAGCTCGTAGAAAGAAATAGGCGACGAAGTCCGCCGATCCCCGCATCCCCTCAGCGACATGTTCGACAAGGTATTCGCGGAAAGCGGTTCCCATCGCGCCCGTAATCTTTTGCCCCCCAAGGAACGGGGGATTCCCGATTAGAGCATCGAAACCGTTTTTTTCATCGCCGAAGACTTCGGGAAATTCCAGTGGCCAGTGGAAAGGGTCGCGAGCTAGACCATCGGGCGCATCAATTCGCAGGTCGGTCATTGCATCCCGGCGAAGTTGGTCGATTGCAGATTCGACCCCATTGGCGGCTGCATCAGCTAAGGCCTCTAGGGCCTGTAGCCGATCCTTTCGTTCAGTCGCACGCGTTTCTGCAAGAATGATACCGACAAAGGAATCGGCCACTGCCTGCGGGAGCAGCAACGCCTGCCGAGACTCAGCATCCAGAGCGGCCATCGCATCCACATCTCCAATGTCCCGGATTGGTATAGAACGCAGACGGGTCCGCAACTTGATCGCATTTTCTACGGCAGAGTGGATACTTCGACCAAAGAGCCTGAGCTGTTTCAAGCCCTTCGGTGCCATACTTAACTCGGTCAATTGCCGGATGTCGTGGATTCCGAGCAGACTGTCGCCGCTGCGTAGGTTGTGGTCTAGAAAACCGAAGGGGCGTCCTTTGGACATTGTGGTCAGCCAAAGCGACAGCTTCGCCAGTTCCACGGCAAGCGGATTTTTGTCCACGCCATAGAGGCACCTTTCCGCGACGAGGCGGCGGGCAACGATGGCGCGTTCCTCAATGTCCTGCGGCAGAGGATCAAAGCCCTCGGATGCCTCGTCATCGACGATGCGCCCCTCACCGTCGATCCTTCTGCCGCTCATCTCGCTTGCCGACCAGGCTTCAACCAGTCGCTCCGAGAGCCATCGGCAGGCCTGGACCAGGAAAGCTCCCGAACCCATCGCTGGATCGCAGACCTTGAGGTCCAGCAGATCCTCTGCACTCTTCAATTCCCATTCTTGGGGTGGTTTACCTTCAGCCGGACCCAAATAGGCGACTGGTGATAGGGTTTCTTCTACGATCTTCTCAGTTAGGATCTTTGGCGTGTAGTGCGTTCCGCTCTCGCTTCGGTCCGAGCTAACTACAACCACAAACGCGCCTTTGTGATGGACAAGAGGGTAACCCCACGGGTCGGTCCGCAGCAGGTTAGCCACGGAAAGAATTCGGTCGCGAAGCGAGATATCCCCACGACAGACGGTAAGAAGGCGAGCTGCCAGGCGATCATCGACCTGCCGTTCAAGGGCATTTTGAATGGCAGCTTCGGAACGTTCGCTCCGCTCTTTGAGGAGTTCCACGACCCTAGACGATCCATCCAGCCGCGCGGATTCCATCTCTCCAAGCGTGATCCGAGGGCTCTTTGCCTTTGAACCACCGTCGAGCTCCAATGTTACGTCACCGACCCGCTTGACGGTACGTTCGAGCAGGCCTTCATAGACGTGCCCAATCTGCTCCACATCAAGCGCACGATAGGACAACGCACGGCCCTGGAAAGTTTGAATGGCCTCCAACAGAAGCAGAACGGTCCTGTCGTCGATCGGAAGCGGTTCTGACGGATCGGTCCGCCAGAAGGTGCCCTTCTTTCGTCCTTCGAGGAACGGATAACGGTCTGGATCAAACAGCGAACCTCCGAGCGCTGGTAACCGGAGGTTGGGGTGTTCAATGCCACCAAATACACCGCGGAACAATCCGAGTAGGCGTGACCACGCAGAGCGGCGGCGCTCCAGGATTTCCTCGGAGTCCGACCGGAGCTGCATACGTAGGCTTGAAATGGCGTAGAACGAATCGTAGCGAGGATCGTCGAGCAAGAGCAGCCCACGCTCTTCAGCGGCCATTAGGAAGACCAACCGCATCATGACAGTCAGGCTGGCCTCATAGAGCTCTCGCGGCTCGACATCTCGAAGAAGCTCTTGGTTGCGGTCTTGATTGGCACGGTCTAGCGACTGCACAAGAACCTCGACCGCCCGCCTCACCTGCTCCCCAAGAGCTTCGGTGACGTCGTCCTGATGCTTCAAGGAGCGTTCGTAGAGTGCGGTCAGCCTGCCATCTTCGGGTCCAAAGAAACGGCGAACACCTAGTAAGCTGACGAAGGCGCGCAACGTTTCAGGCTCTTGCCCCCAAAGCCGCGCGTACCAGCTTGCAAAACCTGCGACAGCGCCAACCGGAGCGTGAACTAGCATCCAGCGCTCCCCATTGGTGACCAAGCCTATGGGACACCCGGTCGCCCGGAGCAGTGAGACCATCCGGTCTCCCGGCGCAATGGCTAGTCCGCCAAAACGATGGGTCGCTTCAAGGTTAGTATCTGGTGCGTAGACGTGAATGAGAAGCAAAGGTTCGTCAGCATTCGTCGGATTCACGACTGCCAAATCTGGCGTAATCGTTGTCCCATGTTCCGGAATCATCATGGTTAAGCTCGCAGGGAGGCTATCGCCACTGCGTAGAACGGCGTCGTCTATCTCGAGAGCGGTTGACAGAACCTCTTTCACCCAAGCGGCGTGGAGCTCTGTCAAATCGATATCCTGGACTTCTACCGCTTCCCGCCATTCTTCGTATGTCCTGCGAAGGCGCTGCGGGTGGCCAGAACCTAGAGCTTCAAGCCCTTGGGGAAATACGTCTTTAAGAATGGGAAAAGCCAAGAAGGGCCCCGACACTTCGACGAGGTTGAGCCACTCGTGATCGTTACTCATTTGGGTTCCTCCGAGGAGAGCTTGCTCGGCACTAGGAGCACGACAGCGACGGGGAAGGTGTGCTCAATGGTATTTGAATATCGGTCCTCGACAGCCTGTACTTCTTGCTGCCGTTCCTTTGGCAGTCGAGCCAGACGCGCTTCCAATGCAGCAAGGTCAAGCTTTAGCTGAGTACGTTCGTCTTCGGTGAAAAGAGATAGTTGGACCGGCTGCTCTTCCGCTTTGATTTCGGATTTCAGAGCCTTCTCCAAATCATCCAAAACCTGCCGGATATCTTCGGTTTCCTTTTTCTTGCGACCTTCGATGGTGTTTCCGAGAAAACGCAGCCTGTCTTTTGATCGCGCTTCAACAGTTGCAAGAATGGAGTCGCGCTGTTTGTCAAAACGGGTGCGCAGAGCTTCGAGCGTTGCGCTAGACACGGCAGCAGGCTGCGAGGTGTCGAGCCAGCGCCTAATCTCCGTAACTCGGTCTTCCCTGCGGAAACCTGTCTCACGCAGGTATCCGCCCGCCTCAGTGAGTTCTTCGTGTAGGCGGTGGTGGTGTCCACCAGTCACGATCAGCCGGGACAAAACGACAACAGCCGGGCCATCCAACTGCTCATTAGGAAGAGAGCGAACCGTGATGCGATGGAGTTTTTTGATATCATCGCGTGCCCAGATTTCTGCCCGAAGTAGCCGCAGGCTCATCTGGACCAGTCTGTGGTTCAGATGAACCAGAACGACGTCATCACGGCCTTTGGCAACATCATGGTCGAACGTTATGGGGCGGACCTTCTGGGTGTAAGGGTGCTGGAGACCTTCAAGGCATCGTGACCATGAACCCGAAAGGGAGGGCATGCGGAAAACTGTTCCGTCCGGTGCATCGTGTACGCTGATAGGCTCCAGGTCTGGTTTGTCCGCAAGCTTGAGAGCAGTACTGACAGCGCGTTGGATGTGATCCGGAAACAGGCTCTGTTCGCGACGCGTTTCGCTCAGACGATCGTGAAGCTTTGCCACGCGATCACGCAGATCTCGTTCAGCTTTCACGAAGCGGCGAGTTTTCTCCATCCTGGCTTCCGCGCCGCGCGTATCCAGGTCTTTGCGGCGGCCCTCAAGTAAATCGGGCAGCTGTGGTGTAATAACGGGATTTACGCTGCCCATATCGGCCCGCATCGCATCAAGCTTTCGCAGAGCGCGCAAAATGTCATCACCATGTCCGCCCTCGGCATCCACGGGGTGCCATATGACGACCTCACTGGCTCTCTGTCCGTGGCGATCGATACGACCGTTTCGCTGCTCCATGACGTTTGGGTTGTAGGGTATTTCAAGGTGGATCATCAGATGGCAGTGGTTCTGAAGGTCAATGCCTTCGGAAGCTGCATCCGTCGCCAACAGGATTCTGACGGGAGCAACCGACGGGCTGGCCTGAAACGCAGCCTTTACGTCCTCTCGGTCCTTCGGGTCCATACCCCCGTAGATCAAGGCCAAACGGTCGCCACCAAAGCCATTGGCGACCAAGATCTCCTGCATCCATTGCTGCGTCGCGCGGTATTCCGTGAAGAGGATCACGCGCTCGTCAGTCCAGCTATCACCCTCGCGCAGATGCTGGGTCAGCCATTGTAGGATGGCTTCCGATTTGGCGTCTGAGCGTCGAGCTGCTTGCTGTGCCCACGATCGAAGCTCACCGAGCATTTCGCTCTCCTTGCCATTTGGCGGGCGAATGTGCTTACCAGCTTCTTCAATCGCCTCCGCTTCGGCTGCGTCGCGCTGAGCGTCGTCGGCATAGTTTTCTTCGGTTTTCGAAATGGCACGCCTAAGAATCCGATCATCGAATTTCTTCTTGCCGTTTTCTGCGCGTCGATGTCCCTCAATCGTTTCAATGTGACGTTCGAGTGTAGCGGCGAATGCCGCTGGACAGGAAGACAATCGCTTCCGAAGCAGTTGATGCACAAAATGATCAACGGCTCGGCCGTCCTCTGTAGAGCTCTCTCGTGCTTTTACGAATTCCTCAAGCTTTCGGCGCGCGTCCCGTTCTTCAGCAGAATAATCGATAGGCAAAGGTTCCAGTCGGCGTTTCGGATAGAGCGGTTTTCGATTTGCGTCGACTAGGTCGCTCTTGAGCCGCCGAACCATGACCCGCGCGAGTTGCTGATCACTGGGCAGCACGTTTCGGGCAAAGCGTTGGTCATCCAGTAGCTCCAAGAGCGCCGTGAAGGATTCCGTGTAGCCATCGTGCGGCGTTGCTGTAAGAAAAAGCTTATGCTGGAAATGAGGTGCCGCAAGACGGACCAGTCGTGTTCGCAGGCTTTCCACGGCATAGCGGCCGACCGTGGGGGAGATGTTATGTGCTTCATCGATAATCAGCAGATCGAATTTTCGAGGATGGCTCACGTGTGGAGGTAGAGCGTCTCTCAAGAGCCGCAGACCTTCGCCTTGTTTTGCCCAATCCATAGAAGTGATAAGGCGAGGAAATGAAGTCCAGGGGTTGGCATGCAAGCCACGCTCCCGTCGCAAGTTTTTCACATATTCGGTGTCGACAATCCGGAACTCGAGCCCGAACTTCTCTTGCATCTCGGCCCGCCATTTTTCCTGGAGGGAGGCTGGGCAAAGGACAAGAACGGTCCTAGCACGATGACGAAGCAACATCTCTTGAACGACTAGACCAGCCTCAATGGTTTTGCCGAGGCCCACATCATCTGCAATCAGGAGATTTGTGCGCGCCATGTCGATCGCACGCACAAGGGGATCAAGCTGAAAATCCTCAATGCTTACGCCGCTGCGGAATGGGGCTTGAAGATAACCGCGATCTGCATTGGTGGCAGCACCCCAAACGACTGCGTCGAGAAACGCCTGCAATGTCTGCGCGTCGTCCAGCCCAGTCATGCGTGGGAGCCCTGCACGTTCAATCACATGCGCGCCAGGTTCGAGCTCCCATAAGACTTCGATCTCTTCGCCGAGTGAATCTTCATCGATTGATGCGAGGCGGACGAGGTGTTGTTTTGCTCGTCCAGGGGCGATAGCGTCGGCGTTCACTTCGGATACTATCCATTGCCGACGCCTGACATCGACGAGTTGGCCTGGTTCCGGCGCAGTCCCAAAAGTAATTTCATCAGCAGTCATCGACATGGGCTAATTCCATTCTTCGTTAACGGGATCAGCTCTGCAATACTTTCAGAGCCAACGTTTGCGACCCTTAGGGGTGGGAACAAAAATGGAACTTTTAATCGATAGAGCAACCCGCTGGCATGCAAAGACTGCTCACACTCCAACTCATAACGCGCGCCTTTCTGCCGCACGCGCACCATTCCGGGACTGGCCTCATGCGACCAGGGGCTTTTGTTCTTCATTTTTGTAGGCTCTCTCCCTTTTCTCAGGGCGTTCTTGATACATTGTGCCGAGGTGTTGATTGATGCTTCGGCCTATAACCTCGCCAAGCGTTACAGGGACGGCATTGCCGATCATCCGACCTAACGCTTTGAAGTGAATTGGGCTCCCATCGGGGACAAATGAATACGAGGTTGGAAACCCTTGCAGAATAGCACCCTCTCGTAACGAGATTGCACGCTCTTGGTCCGGGTGTCCGAACCTGCCGTTGCCGAACCCGTAATATTGGGTGGTAAGTGTAGGAGAGGGAGAATCCCACTCCATCCTCCCATAAACGCCAGGGTAAGTACGACCTGTGTCCTTGCGATGGCAGGCCGCAACCAGGTGTTCAGGCCAATCCCTCCAGGTACCGCCCGGCCTTGATGCGCGTATTCGCTCTACATTAAGGGGAGAGAGCCTGGATGAGGTATGCATGACGTCGGCATGGAATGTTTCACCGTTGGAAAGTGGAGCGAGCCCGCCAATCGCGTCTCGTACCGTGCTCTTGTTTTCAGGTTCCGGCGCGACAATCTCAATCGGCCCCAGCCTTGAAGCGAGCAGCACCATACGTCGCCTGGTTTGAGGGAGGCCGTACTTCGTGCAATCGACCACACTTCGATGGACGTAGTACCCTTGGTCCATAAGCGAAGTTGCGAAATCGTCGAAGACCGCATGCTTGGCGACCGTCGGGACGTTCTCCATAGTCACCAAATGGGGCCGCGTTTCTTTGACGAGGCGGTCGAATTGGTAAAGGAGGCCCCAGCGAGGACTACTCAAAACATCATACCGTTGGGAATAGGTCGAAAACGGCTGGCAAGGTGCGCAGCCTGCCAGAACCTTGATTTCACTTTTCCCGAACAAAGCGTCCAACTGCTCGCCTAGTATCTTACTGACGTCTTCGTTAATAAATTTGGCGGAGTTATTGAATTCGAAGGGGTGCCGGCAACTCTCTTCAACGTCGACACCAGCGACAACATCAATACCCTCCTTTTGCAGGCCATGAGTAAGCCCCCCTGCACCACAAAAAAGGTCAATGCATTTCACGTCCTTCATTCTTGTTACTACTCCTCAAGCACCTTTGGCCTCACGCCTGAAATTCGTCACCAGCCTTGCCGTTCCTGACCCATTCGTCGACCTCATCGGCCTTGAATTTCCAAAACCTGCCGACCTTGTGCGCTGGCATTTCGCGCTTGGAGATCCACCCATAAACCGTGTCTTTGCTGACACCTAGGTAATCTGCAATCTCCTCAACGGAGAGCCATCGATCAGTCATCGTTCGGCCCTTTCAGGTCCAGACTATTAACTTGACGCAAACCTTGCACTCTACGTCGCCTGAGTAAACAGGAATAAGCATGAATAAGTCGGATTAAGTCGCAACTTCCGCGAAAAAAGTACTGCCACCAACCAATTCTCAGCCATCTTTTCTGGCAACATGAGCTGCCGATCAACAATCCTAAACAAGGCACTTTGATCATTTTGAGCAACAAGTCCCCATCCGATTTCACAGGCAACCTGCAGGCGCTTCTTCCAATATATCGGGACAGGTGAACCGCAAGAGAGCTGTCTGTAATCTCGCAGATTGCCAGGGCAGGAAACCCGCCCTGGCGCTAAGGTCACTCGGTGACCGGATCTTCATCGCGGCGCGAGAAGGCGACCATTTCGACATCGGGGAACATGCTGTGTTTGACATTGATCGACGTGATGTTGCCGCTGTCGTCGGTGTTCACGAAGAGGACGCCGCAGCGGTCCCAGAAGTTCTTGCCGTCTTTTTCGCCGGATTTGACGTTCAGTTTCAGAGTTTGAGTAGCCATGTTTTGATCCTCACTTTGAGTGTTTCGATGAACATGCCCAAAGCTGGCACCAAGGGGCTGTCAGCGAGAAACTTGCCTCGCGAGGAATGCGCTGGCGCAGGGGAATTTTCTTGTTGAATCGGGGCTTGCCCCGCGTCCGGCACGGCTGCCCGCTTATGTTCAGCAATCAGAAACACAGCGTTGAGGGTCTGAGTTCGGCACTCCAAAATCGACCTGCCACGTCATCACGCATCGGAATGGCCAAGGACCTCAAAATCCCGTTGCTGCCAAACGGCTTTCGGTCAATCCAATTCAACAGCGGCCCCAGCTCACGCACGCGCCAGATCAGCTTCCTCGTGCTCGAAGGCTGTCGCCATCTCGTTGATCTCCCTCTTCGGAGCCCCCAATGTACGGGCAACGACACGCCAAGCCATAGTCGCTGCGGCCACCTCGGCAATGATGCGATCTGCCTCGCCGCGTTCGAGAAGATAGGATTCATGTTGCGCGCGGTGCAGAGCAATACTGGCATCCGGATTGTCGTCATCAACGTAGCTTTTGAGCATGCGTGGTTGGTTCGGAACAGGGTTGATGTCGTAGGCCGGTGAGAGGTGCCATCCGCCCCGTCCACGCAGAAATCCGTGATTGCGCATATGGTCATCGAGGTTCGTGACGAGAATGGAAAAGGCGACCCGCCGGTAGAGCTCCTCACGGTCTTGGTCGGGAGTGACGCTTTCCGAGGTGATAATATCTGCCAAGTCCAAATAGCTGTAGCTGTCGCCATCTTTGCCGCCCAGCATCGCCATGGCTGAAATGAACGGGATCATGCCGTCATCGTTCCGGTCAAACCGATGGGACAAGAAAACAGGCTTGTCGCCCGCCATCTCAAGCGTGTGATCCGAAACAGTGATTCCAGCGCGTCTTGCCAATTCCAGTGCAATGGCTTCCCAGCGTTCCACGCAATAGGCGTCCGTCTCTTTTGGGAACTTGGCGACAGAAAGACGTCCGTGCTGGTCAAGAATGCTGACCTTCGGCCGTGCGCCACCTAGCGAGCTGCCCGGTGCAAACAGCATCTTGAGGTCCTCAGCGGTCTCCTCCCCGCGCAGAACGCGCTGAGACGCATGAAGCAAATCCCCGAGGCTCACGAGCGCAGGCACGCCGATGCCTTCGCGCGCTTGAAACTCGCTATCAACCTTGAAGCGCAGCGCACCCAAACGGGTCTCGTCATTTACGCCAAGCAGGTAGTCGGTTTCTTGCAGCACTCTCGGACGTCGCCCCTCAGCCTCTGCCATGCGCCCCTCATAGCGCCGCATCACCGTTCGGCCCCAGGTATCAGGAGCAGAATCCCCAAGCGGTGCAAGCATGTCCTGCCCAGCCTCAGGCACGAATTGCCCTTTGCCGAGTGGCATGTCCGGCGAAAGCCCGAAGGCGTTTTCGTCGGCAAGCCAGTCGTCATGATAGGTAAAGGACACCCGCTCTCGGCCGCGCCCCGCTGTGCGGTGGAGCGTGCCGACCCGTTTCAGCCCCTTCCAGTCAATCCAGACCTCAACCATTTTTTAGTCTCGCGCGCTGCGGGAGGTCATCCAGAGCCAACTGGTCGCCGACCGGGTCATCGATATCCCCCCAGCCTTTCAGAAGGCCAAGTGCTTGCAGTACACCCACGTAAGTGCCGATCTTGACTGCCGGGTTTCCGCTTTCGATCTTGGCAATGGTCTGCCGCGTTGTGCCAGCGCGCTGCGCAACAATCTCGGCGGTCAGTTTGCGGCGCAGTCGCGCAACACGAATGTTTTCCCCAAGTGTCACGAGCTCCTTACGTGCCGCCCTGGGCATTTTGATCGGAACAGCCATAATGATATCTCCAGGCGACACTAAGTTCAGCAATGTTACGCCGATAAAACATTAATGTCAATTTCCACCGCTTAGCTCCATAACCCAACGCTGCCACACCATTCAAACCTTATGTTATCTCAGCATACGTTGGGCGCATTAAGGTTAGCATTACGAAACACAGCCCGGTCACCTCACCACACTCATACAACGCGTCTGCTCGAACGAAGCGATTGCGTCACCTTCCTACGAAAGTCATGCCTGCAGCCCCGCAGCGCGCACCTGCTCAGGCGTCACTAGCTTTGAAGCGATCAAATCCTCGATCTGGCGGTTCGTGATATGGCGGCACAAGGGATGGCGCTCGTGGATCCACTCGGCGAGGCTGGCGCGCCCCTTGGCTTCGGCCTCTCGCGCTTTCTCGCGGTCGGCCTGGATCTGGGCCAGCCCCTTTTCCCAACGCCGCATCTTGAACCAGTTGTCCGAGAAACAGACCTTGCTGCGCGTGTAGCCCTCGCTTTCCTTCGCATAGGCTTTGACCGCCTGAAGCAGGTCATCGGGCTTCACTCCGGCTTTCACGGCCCCTGCGATCAGGCGCAGAGTAGTCCGCCGGTCTCGGATCCTGTCTTCTGGATAGGCCGCCAAGATCTTCTCAGATTCAACATCTTCAACCTCCTCCGCCGCCTCGCGCCTGCGCGTAGGTGGTTTATGGATGGTTTTAGGATGGTTTGGGGTCCACCGTGAACCCCGTACCCCGTTCACCGTGGACCCCGTACCGGGTTCAGGCTGGACGGGGTTCACAGTGACCCCCGTCTCAATATCGGGCTCGGCCGTGGGGTCGAGCGCCGCCACACGTTCCAGAACGATGCGGTAAATGACCGTGTAGCCATTCTTGCAGTGTCGCCGCCCCGTCTCGATCAGAATACCTTCTCGCAGGAAGTCGATGATGGTGCGCTTCACCGTGCTTTCGCTGAGCTCTGTGTGGCGCTGGATCGTCCCCTTGGAACACCAGATACCTGAGCCATCATCGCTCGCCTTATCAGCCAGGAACATGATGATCTGCTTGCGCGCGGCGCTGCCAAAGCGGCGCTCGGCGCATTCGTTTGCGATGCGCCAACTCATTGGATCACCGCCAATTGGGTTGAGGTCAGACCGGAAATGCCGTAGGTAGTGGGACGGAAATATTCTTCTATGCCGTTGAGGTGGGTGGCCGCCCCCTCAGCGGTTTTTCTTTGCCTTTTCGTCAGAGCAAGAGCCTGTGAAAAACCGTTTACTTGGGCCTCGTAACCTATTGAAAAGCGACCCTGAACGAAACAAGTCCGTTTACAATTTTTCCCTTTGAAATCAAAGAAATTTTCCGGATTGCAAATCCGTGTACACCGGTTCGATTCCGGTACTCGCCTCCAAATGATCCATCTAGGACTTGTCTCAGTATATCAATTGAATAACGAGAATCTCCACCCGCTCTTGGCCGGCATCATAGATGATAGCTTGGGCCATAGTGAGTTGTTGGCAATGACCCTATAACTCTCGATGACTTTTGAGCCGCTTTCGAACAAACGGGGACATCCTAAGTTTGCGCGAAGCCTCTTTGAGGAATGTTTCTCAGAAGCGAACGATGCGTTCCACAATAGTGTAAGGCAAAATGATCGCCAAAACTACGCTCGTACAATTCTCAAACGACTTAATTGTTCCGGCGATTACAGGACATCATCAGATAGCGGATATCCATAGAGGCTATGTTCATCTATGCCGATTGCGGGACGCAGTGAACGTTCTAGGATCGCACAAGAAACTCGGTTCGTTGCCAATTCAGACCCAACTTCGATCAACTCAGCCTGTCTGTTATAGTACTCTTCTTCGTTCTCAAGAAGCTCCGAAATTTCTCGCGTCCCCAAATCAAAATACTGATCGCGGTACAATTCACGCGTTTGTTGCAGAAGAGAAATCTGCCGCCTTAGCATTTCGGTTCTTTGCTGTGCAGCGGCTATTTCGCGGCGTAAACGCCCCGCCTCGATCGCGTCATCGCGACGAACGGCGGCAACATTTGCGGCAGCCGCATTTAAAGTGTTGCGAGCCGCATTTACGGCGGCAGTCAACGCACCGCCTTGCAACAAATCAGAATTCACACCGACATTTAAACCTACGTCCAAGCCCGAGGTTCCGATTTCGTTTCGAACAACGGGTTCAATATAGGCGCGCGGAACACGCGCGTTTTCAGCAACCGTTAGCTCGACCTGTGCTTGCAGGAGATCAAGCTGAGCCAATAAAAGCGCGTCAGTATTCGCGTTTGACGAACAGGACCCATTCGACATTTGGGGAATGCTCCCGCCCCTCGGTTGACCGCTCAACTGCGTTAAACGCTCCCTTGCTTCCGCAAGTGTAAGCTCAGCGTCTAAAACAGAAAACTCGGCCGCTTGAACGCGTTTACGTGTTTCAAGAACATCCGAAATCGGAGCTGCACCAATTTCATTTCGTTCAACAATCAACGCTTGCAGCTCACGCATCGCATTTAATTGCCGGCGCCAAACAGCAAGGGTTTCAACGTGCATCCGGACTTCGTCGTATGTCTCTAAGACTTCAACAATTGAATCATCAACTGCTTGTTGAAAAGTTACATAGTTCGACTGCAGTTCAATATCAGCTGCCGTAATTTCACGTTCGGTTTGTCCGAAATCCAGGACCAACTGTCGCCCAGTAAGTGAAATCGTATCTTGGGATTGCCCCGCATCACCAATGCCCGCTCCAACGGCCAGGCTGAGACTTGGGAACAGTGCGGCCCGTTGTATGCGAACTTCATCTGCGCTCGCGCGGATATCACTTGCGGCCTCGCGAACAGAGGGGCTTAAGAGGAGTGCGTTTCTTGAGACTGTCGGAACACTTCGTCCCTCTCCAGGCGTAAGTGGCGCTAACGTTGCGGCCCGTTCAGCCAAAACGGCTTCTGTTCCGTCGGGCTCAGGGAGACTACACCCCATCAAGGCTGTAAACCCCGCGATCATCCCCCATACATTTTTTTTTGACGTTGGTAAGTAGCAGCTAACCCGTGTCATTTAATGCCTAATCCCTTCAACTATTCATTATATCGACGCACTGAGGTCGTCGCCAAATTGTCCCAGCTACAGCTTCGTCTTCGTCAAAAAAGACACGATATTGACAAACTATGCGGTTCCCCTGAGGCAACCGAAACGCGAGATTGAAGTTCCACGACCCGTCACCGTAGGCAGATACCGGTTGTCCAACAGCTCTCACAAGATCGGCTTTTGTAATGCCGATCTCAACACGATTAACTTGGTCGACAGTTCGAACGAGGCTTCTACGTTCAAAGCGTTCATCCATAGCTGTGTATGCTCGACTTACGCGAGGGAATGACGCGTCAGTTGCAAGAACATTTAGCTCCGTCACGGCATCCGCAAAGGCAGAGCTTACGGGTGCAAACGCTATAGCTAGCCCGAACCCCAATACTGATAAACAACGCTTAAAAGACAACATTTTAGGTTCCTCACTGGTAAAACGGTTATTTGTTTGGCGCCGAACATTCAAGGATAATGCAAAGGCATTCATCGTTCTCTCAATGCTTCTTGCGCTCGGTTGAATGGTTTTATGAGATATTGCCAAACTGTCTTTTCGCCGGTGCGAATATCCACGGTGGCAATCATGCCCGGCACGATAGGAAACTGTGTTCCGTTCGCATTTGTTAGATGGTCAGATTCAGTTTGAATGAAAACACGATAGTACACTTGTTCTGGGCGTACTTCATCGCGAACGGTATTCGGAGATATCGTGACAACCTCTCCCTGCATGCCGCCAAAGATCGCATAATCATACGCAGAAATCTTGACCAACGCGTTCTGCCCAGGGTGAATGAACGCAATATCGCGTGGCGAGATTCGAGCCTCAATCAAAAGTTGGTCGTCAATCGGGACGATCGTCATCATCTGACCACCGGGAGGGATCACGCCGCCAATCGTCGTCACAGCAACATCCTTGACGACACCACGCATAGGTGCACGAAACGTTAGCCGTGACAATTCATCCGTACGGCCACGGACAATGGATAGCTGCACTTCTGCCTCGACATTAACGCGCTGCAGCTCTTCACCCGCTGTCACCCGAAACTCTGACGTTAATCGCGCGATTTCCAAACGGGTTTCAGTCGCTTCACGTTGTAGCCTTATGAGCTCTACCCGACTGGCTGCACCACTCGCTTGTAAGCGTTCAGTAATCTCCAACTCTTGTTCCAAGAGTTGCAAACCTTCCGTCAGGCCACGCAAAGTATCCGCAAGGTTTGCACGTCTGGAGTTGAACAACGCCGTTTCATTCGCACGGAGCTCGTCAAAACGTTGGTCAAGTATAGCTTCAGGAAACACAACTTCGTCTGCGTCTTCGATTTCTGCCCTTAAGCGCGCAGCCGCGGCGATTGATGCCGAGTATTTTGCAGCAGCTTCGTCGACGTTCGAAGTTGATATTGTAGGATCCAGTTGAGCCAAAACTTGGTCAGCCTCGACAACACTTCCCTCGCCCACAGAAAGTGACGCGATTATGCCCCCTTCCAGAGATTGAACGACCTGCTCACGCGAGCTTGGGACCACTGTGCCCTGCCCGCTCGAAACTTCGGCCAACGGAAAATACACAGCCCATCCCAGAAAGATCGCAAGCAAAATGCCCACCAAGTAAACCAGCCTACGTTCGCGGCGTGACGATGTACGGCCTGTCGTTAAATCAAGAGATGCGCCCATCATGCTGCAGACTTTCCAGCTTTAGTTTTCAGACTAGCTATGACCTCGGCTTTGGGTCCATCCCGCACAACAGCGCCGTCGCTGACAACAATGAACCGGTCAATGATGCTCAGGACCGCAGGTCGGTGTGTTGCGATGATAAGCGTCATATCTTTATCGATCTCTCCGAGCGTCTTAATGACATTGTTCTCGGCAACTTCATCTAACGTTGCCGTCGGTTCATCCAGCAACAAGACACGTGGGTGTCGCAACATGAGCCGAGTCAGCAACAGCCCTTGCCGCTGTCCCCCCGAAAGGCCAAGACCTCCCTCTTGAACCATGTGGTCTAGCCCATCAGGAAGTTTTTCAACAAAACCTCCCAACCCGAGCTTATCAAGTGTAGAGATCATTTCCTCATCGCTCGCCATCGGCGCACCTAGCGCCAAATTTTCGCGAAGCGTTCCGTGAAACAGACGCGCGTTTTGGCCCATGTAGCCGATATCGCGCCGCAGATCGGCCGGATCGATCAAACCAATTGTGAGCCCGTCGACTTTCAGGGAACCATCCAATGGCTCCAGCAACCCAGACAGCGCAGACAAAAGTGTGGATTTGCCGGCTCCGTTCCGCCCCAAAATTGCGATGCGCTCGCCCGGCTTTATCTCCAACTTTGAAACAGAAAGAACCGGCGCTTCTGGGTTGTACCCGAAAACAGCGTTCTTCGCTTCATAATGGCCTTCTATGATGGGTTTGTGAATGCGTCTTTCACCCTCCGGCGTGTCAACAGGAAGTGCGAGAAGGACATCAAGAGCTTCGCGCGCAACGCGCGCTTGTTGCCATCGGTTGATGATTTGGGTGACGGACGCGAGCGGAGCGAGCATCCGCGAGGACAACATTGACGCCGCAACAAGGACACCGGTGCTCATTTCACCTTCCATCGCGAGCGGTGCTCCGAAAAAAACAACCACAGCAAAAACGCCACCTTGAACGGTTTGCGCCCAACTGGACAAACGATTGACCAGATCACGCAGCTGCATCGACGCACCTGATGTCACTTCGGTGTAGTGGTTCCAAAGGTTTTGAAACTGGCCTTCTGCCTGCAGGGATTTGATATCGTCCAAACCTTGAACGGCTTCAACAAGCATAGCGCCCCGCAAAGAGTTCTCGCGTGAGCTGGCTTCGGCGAGCTGCCTCAATCGCCTTTGTGCAAGCAGACCTGGCAAAATCAGGAGCACCATCGCCGTTAACGGGATCCAGACCAACCCCCCAGCAATGTAGAAAAACAGCAGACAGAACATGAAGAAAAAGGGCAAGTCAGCTACCGCTGTGATTGTTGTGGACGCCATTATCTCACGAACGTGTTCTAACTCGCGGATTTGGGCGATAAACGTGCCGGTCGCCCTTGGGCGTGCAGTATTTCTAACCCGTAGGGCGTGACCGAACACCTTATCTGATACCCTTAAATCCGCCTCGCGCGCTGCGGCATCGGTGATCCTGTTGCGAGATATTTTCATCAAGAAGCCGAACAATATTGCGACAACGACACCTCCAAACAGTACGTGAAGGGTTTCCAATGATTGCCCGGGCACAACGCGATCATAAACCTGCATTGAAAAGATGATGCCCGCCAATGCCAGAACATTGGTTACACATGACGCAAGCAGAACTGCTGCATATGGCTTGAGATCAGAAAGCACGATACTGCGCAGCCAATCAGGCCGCCAAGGTGCGATATAGTCATCAATACGTCGGTCTGCGACGTTTGCTGCAGGACGTAAGACGTAGAGATTTTCGAGTTCTTTGAGCAATGCGGAGGCCCGCAAAACAGTATGGAGACCTTGATCTGCTCCAAATGCGATCCGAAACCCCTCGTTTGTCTCCGCTTCAATTACACCGATTTCACCGTTCTTGAATTCCGCCAGCAACGGTAATCGCATTCCAGAAATCGCGCCCGTTTTGAGCGCCACTTCTTCAACGCGCAATCCCGCTGTCCGACATAAACGGCGCAATACAGATTGTTTGCCCTTCCAAGCAATATTGAGCCGCATAGTTTCTGGCGACACGGCGATACGGTAGTGGGCCGCGATACGGCACACAGCGAATAGCCAGTTTTCGTCAGCTAAAGCCGATTGGCTATCCATTTTCGACTTTGCCGCACTTTCCACAGACATCCGTCACCCCTTGCTTTAGCGGGTGTCGTTATTTGACAAATCAGGCAACGACACCCTGCAATGCTGTTTAAATTTCAAACACTGTGACGTCGTCATCGATGTCGAGAGTGATTGTCTCGGCGTTCGCACCTATTCCGACTGTGCCTGTATAGATCCCTGTCACTGCATCCTGAACCCAGTTGCCGGACAGATTGACGGTGTCATCTGCCGTACCCAAAATTTCTAGGATGTTGTCATCATCGGTTAGGTTCGCGACGTCGTCAGGCGTCAGGATGTCGATGAGATTTGCACCTTCAATTCCGAGGTCAATGACTTCAATATCTGTCAAATTGCTCGCAAGCTCTGTACCCGTGACATCTTCGTCGTTGCGGATTGCGACAGTATCTTCACCATCCAACCCGTCCAGCGCCATACCATTCCAGAGGAGTGTATCATCGCCCGATGTGGCCAGTTGATCGGTTACTTCAAGAGTGATCGTGCTTGAAACAGTCGCTGATATGTCAACCGTCGCAACTGTGTCGCTTGCGTCAACCGTAAAGGCTGTCACACCAAGCTGTATTCCAGCCTCTCCGCTATCTTGATCCGTGAATTCATTCGTCGCTTGAAGGAACCCAAGGCTATCAATGTCAGCCTGCGACAGGCCCGTTACTGTATAGGTATCACTCCCAGAGTCGTAGCTAACGTTGTCCGTGAGCTGCGTTGACCCAACATAAATGGATGCGTTTTCACCAAGTCCCGTTAGATTTATCGTCGCGGTTTCTTGGTGCAAGTCAGGCGCAACACCGCCTGCCACAGAAACATCCAATGCGTCAGTGATCGACGCGTTGAAGTTGAACGGTACAATCGCGTTTTCATCTCCGAATGTCGTTGTCGGGATAAGAACGATACCATTTGCGACTGGTGCAACTGTCACTGGGTCCAACACAATTATGTCAGTGCGCGCATCCGACAGCGATGTTTCGCCAGTCGTCACAAGCAATTCCAAACCGGAAATTGTACCACTCCAATTGGCCGGAGGCTGGATAGATATAAACGCGGGTAACGGTTCCCCTTCTCCTGCCAAGACCCAAGTATTCAAACCAGCAGCGCCGCCAGCGTTACTTGAAACTACAGCGCTTGTAGCTGACGCAGCAGTCGCGCCTGCTGTGACCAGGAACCCGTCAGGTACATTGCCAAGCAAGATTGAAACATAATCCTCAGACCCATCATTGTCGTTGGGCGTAACTGTAATCCCCAGCAATTCGACAACCGATGCAGACATGTTATCGGCGACTTCGAAACCTGCCGATGGTGCAGTCGTAATCACGACACCATCGTTTGCGACATCGATCGGCGACGTGGCCGAGTTTGAAGAAACAATACTGTCAGGATCACCCGTTTCAACGTTTTCGATAAAGGCATCTACTGTGATGTCACCTACCCCCGTCGTATCAGGGGTAAAGGTCAACTCGACTGGTGTATCGTAAGCGGTCCCTGAGATTACGTAGTAGTCTCCATCTGGGATGCCGGCGATACCGGATACAGGCTGAAGCGTGTAAGTGGTGCTACCATCAGCGCTTGTAAGAGTGCCGGTCGTCGATGTTGGATTTGACACATCAACTTGCAGATAGAGATCTCCGTTCACAATGCTGCCGGCAGAGCCATCTGCGGCATTCGAAATATCGATTGTAATGGGGATTTCGGAGTCTGATTCCAGAACTTCACCGGCGTTGCCCATCGTGATTTCAATATCCGCAAGATCAACCTCAGGCACAACCGGTACAGTATTCGAAATGCTCTCTTCTTCAATCCCATTGCCACCAAGGACAGATGTAATCAGCGTTGCATTGAGATCAAAACCTGATGCGTCATTATTGTCATTGAAATGTTCAGGAAGTGTGATTTCAATACTATCGAGCAAAGTTTCCAACGCAGTTTGCGCATCGGCTGAGTTCGTGTCAGTCGACGCTGTCCATGTGTTGACACCACTGATAACAGTCTGTGTCATACCCGCAACAACTGTACCCGGCGGTAAATCTGTAAGCTGGATTGTCAGCGTATTTACAGTGGGTGCGGTTGCATTCACTGTTCCATCAATAAGTTCGGACAAGAGAAAGGCTGTGTCCTCGCTTACATCTTCGCCGGTGTAGACCCAATCGACAATATCAGCTGGGTCTTCCCCAGACGCGCCACCTGGGAAGTTATGGTCCAGAACCCAACTAACGGTATCAGAAAGCACGCTGGTCCCGGGCGCGGATTGGTCCCCGCGATCCTGAACTTGTATTTCCATATTGATCGTTGCGGGCACCGCTGATCCGGTGACTTGATCGCTCACATCGAACGTCACGGCCAATCCAGCAGTCGGATCGACGGCAACAGCATCGGAACCATCAAGAACCACCAACCAACTGTCAGCGCCAACAATTTGTCCGCCATCGACGGTCACGCCAATTGGGACGTTGGTAATGAGAACGCGGACAACATGCTCGCTCCCATCGCTATCAGGTGAGGTCACGTTCAAGAAAACAGTAATGTCAGACTCGTTTTCTAGAACAACTGTATCAGGCATCGCATCGTCGCCTGCGATATCATCCGTTATGGTCGCCGCAGTATCCGTGGCTGTGATGTTTGTGATGGACGCACTCGGAGTGTCTGTGACAGGTGTCGCAGTCATCGTGAATGTCGTCATCTGATACGGGCTCGCGACCGGTGTCGATCCGACGCCAGTACCTGACGGTTGACTTGAACCAAATTCCTGATCGGTGATTTCATAATAGATATCAAAAGAACCCGGGGTTGCCGCATCAATGTGTTCAGCAGGCAAAGCGGACAAGTTCGCAGCTTGATCCGCGGTCAGTTGATAGAAAGTAATGCCACCTTCCGTAACAGTCGGCAATGCTAGTCCGGCATCATCAAGTGGAAGCCCGGATATGCCGTCATAAAGCGTATACTGACCTGCAACTGTAGCTTGTGATACAGGCACGCGGGCACCGGTAATCGTTTCGTCCGTGTCTCCGTTTTGATGAACAATCGCAAAGCCAAGTGGGCTGATTTCGTCTTCGACCAAGACCGCGGATGTTGTGACCTGTGCTTCCGGTGTTGGGGTCACAGTGAATGTTACCGCAACCGGTGAACCTGTAAGTGAACTACCATCATTTTCTGTCGAAACCGCTTCAACAATGAAGGAAACGTCACCGCTTACGTTGTCAGGCACATCAATCTCAGCTGCTGCAAGCTGCGCCGGGTTGAGTGACCAAATTCTATCACCCCCAGTTACACTCGGCGGTGTCAAAAGCGCGCCTTCGGTCGGGGAGAACCCCTCAGGCAAACCACGCAAGCGCAATGTAAGCGCCTCGGAATCTCCGCCCGCATTATTTGTGTCATCGTCTCCCAATGCGAGAGAAACAAGGTCACTCAAAACGACGGTCTCAGACCCGCTGTCTAGATCCTCTTCAGAGTATGTCGCTGGCGTCACCGTAACGGTTGCCTCGTCCGCGACACCGCGCACGGCTACGTCGATCGGCAACGTCGCAATTAAGGACGTGTCACGGATAATCGTACCCCCAACATCAATCTCATCGACCGAGTTTGCCTCAACCCGAACTTGGAAATCCACGTTGCTGTCTGGCGGCGGCAAGAGTTCGAGATCAATCGAACGATCGAAATCCTGCAGCGTAACGGTACCCAAGCCCGTCATCGGATCAGCGGTGACAGTTTGCTCAATCCCATCATAGAAAATCTTTGTACCAACGGGCAGATCGTTCAAAGAGATATCAAACGTTTCAGATGGATCTTGTGTACTTGGGCGGATCATCAAAGGAACAAGTGTATCCTCCAAAGCGTTAACCCGCGCCGTAAGTGTTAAAGTGAGTGTATCGGCGACTGGCAGAATAACCAGACCATCGATGATCGCCTCGCCCGTTTCGGCCTCAGAAGGGGTTCCCACGCCTTCGGCATCGTCATCGTAGTCTTGTGTAAATGCGGTTACCCGGAACTGCATTTCCCCCGCGAAGTCCGGTGCAGGTAGGAATTCGACGGTATCTAATGCGTCGATAGGAATATCGATACCTGTGCCAACGAAGGTTTCGGTTTGCACGCCCGTCGTCGGATCTGTCCAACGGAACATCGACCCAATTGCATCACTTGCATCGCCACCGACAATTTCAGGCACAATGCGAGCAAACGTATCTTCGTCCAAATCTTCATTTGCCCAAGGGGCCATGAAATCGAAACCACCTTGGTTCAACGCAAACCATTCATCTTCGGTCCCAAACACGCCCGTTACGTTGTTCGGATCTGAGTCTAGGACTGCAGCGTATGTGAAATCATCATTCATCGTCAGGTCAGCACTGCCGTTATTGTCAGTGTCAATAACGCTTCCATTGCCGATTTCTTCAGCGACTGGGGTGACTTCCACAGTAACTTCAACTTGGGTTGTTACTGTATCAGACAGGCTTCCACCTCCAACTGAGGCGGTATCGGTCGACGTAATGTTCAACTCAATATCTGCATCAAGGCTACTATGCCCTGGAGGCGTAATGGTGAACCCATCGAGTGCCAACTCTCGCTGCGCGTTCGTGCCGCCTGTGAAATCAATCGTGTAGACCCCAGCTGTCTCTGTGGCCGTAAAGAGGGATGTATCTGCAGGTGGCGTGACGGTCCAACCTGTTGGCACAGTAAAGGACACCTCATCGATAATTTCTGTACCAGATGTGTCGTCTGTTACACGCACACCTTCCAAGAAACTAATCGCAGTATTTTCAGAACCGCTGGTGTCTTCAGCCGTTACATCCCCAGCCTTTGGAGCAACTTGCAGGTTGAGAGTTACAGTGTTGTTGGCCGTATTCGCTTCGGCAACACCATTGGTTGGGCCAGCAACATTACCCCCCATACCATCAAGGAAGCCATCACTATCAATATCTTGAGCGTTGATTGTAATTTCAATCCCACTCAAATCACCTGATACATTCTCACCTGCGCTGATAAGAATATCATCGAAGCTAGAGATACCACCCGTTTGACCTGCAGCATTTGCACGATCGTCGATAGTTATTGAATCGCCTGGATCCAGCGTCGTTGATCCCACAATCATAGGCTGCGTTGAGTTGTTTTCGATTGTGATCGAACGCACCTCACTTTGATCAAGATCAGCGAACTGAGCGGTCAAAATACCATTGAGGTTGAAGGAGGTGTCTTCGTCAATTTCGACAGTCGCGTCCGTTGAACTGTTGTATGTTACTGCATTTACGCCTGCCGTGGCTGCATCAACACCAGTATTAAACACAAGCGAAGCATCATCCGTCACTGCTTCAACATCAACAATCACCGAGGTGGTTGACTGAGCGCCCGGAACACCTGACAGCTGGTTCCCTGAAGAGTCAGTTTCAAAACTACTCACTGTGGCTGTTACAGTGAATTCATCATGATCATGTTCCGGCGGAAGAACCTGTAGTGCTTCATATTGCGCTGACGTCAACACAATGTCAGCCGTTCCCGAGGCGCTAGCCAAGGTTGGTTGGTCGCTGATCTCGATCGTGAATGGTGCAGAAACACCGGTAGATGTGAATACTGGAGTGCCAGCAGCATTCAATACTTGAGCGCCAGCAGGTAAGCCCGTCAGAGAGATTAAACCAAGACTTTCTGTCAGCGCGTTATTTGTCGCTGCGGACCCATCGTCCACAATCACTGGTGCATTCAATCCCATGGTGATTGGGGTGTCTTCCAATGTATTGATGTTGGCTTCGTCGACAGTGAGTGTCGGCGCATCAGAAATCGGATTGACTGTGATCGTGACGACCGTTGGTGACACAGTCCCGCCATCGTTCGTTTCGAACGTAAAGACTTCGATACCACTGAAATGATCCGCAGGTTCATAATCGATCGATCCGTCTGCCAACACGGTGACTGTGCCGTGTTCCGTTGTATAGACGACGTTGTTCCCGTCTGGGACGCCAGTTATGGCCGTTCCATTTTGGAAGATCGTTGTGTTTGCGGTCGTTGCATCAGCTGATGTGGGAACCGCTACATTTCCGTCTTCGTCGACACTCCGTGCAATCGCAGTCGGTGCGTTGTCATCCTCGATCGTAATCGTGATTGTATCTACATCAGTGTCATCGTCACTATCTGTGACCGTCACACCAAAATCCAGATCTATTGATGGATCAGTACCCTGATCCAATGGGCCAACGAGCGTAAAGCTATAGCCAGCATTCGAGGCTGTTGGGTTAGTCAAATCAAGCGTAAACACTTGATCCGCGACGGTACGGCCAGCACCACTATACGCAATAACGCTATGCCCATCAGGTTGCGTTACGTATTCTAGATCGACACCATTTGACGTGAGGCCACTGGGCGTAGATGTGATTGTCACATCGTAAGTGTCTTCGCCTGGATTCAAATCAAGTGTTCCAGTTGCGGTCAGCGCAGCACTATCTGGAGCAGACCCGGTCGGCAGCGAGGCCTCTGTCAGTGTCGCCTCACCCGGTGTGCCAATTGTTGCAACCGTATCAGTAACTGTGATCGGCTGCGTCGCAGAAGCGCCCGAGATGTCTCCATCGCTATCAACAGTACGATAGGTGAAATCATCACTGAGAGCCAAATCATTCGCTGGCTGTTCATGATCAGCAGTCGAAATCGGCGTATATGTCCAATCACCGTTCTGGTCGACTGTTAGGTCACCATATTGTGTCTCAACTGCAAGCCCACTGGTCGGAACCAATGCAGTTTGCTGCGTGCCAGAACGGTCCGTATAGGTAATGTCATACACTTTCCCTGCGTTCGTGCCGGAATGGTCATCAGCCCCCAGTGTATCGTTCAACAGCAGATTGTTGGCACCATTTGAGCTATTGGTTATCGCCCCGCCTTCTACAATTGTGATGCCAGCGTCGTTCTGCGGCACAAGTGGTGTATCATCAATCATCGTGAACGACGCATTGCCTGTGATCGCTGAATCTACGTCCTGCACTTCGTACGAAACATTCATTGATGAGAACACTGCGTTCGGCTGATCAATCGCTTGGTTCAACGTTGCAGTAATAGACTGGCTCGTTCCGGTTGCATCCGTTGGATTATTAATTTCCAAAAGGAACGCCACTGGGCCAAGCGCCCCTACTCTCGCCGTTAGAGTATGTCCATCCGCGGATACTTCATAAACCAATGCGGTTCCATTGGATGAAAGCGCAGGTAACCCTGAAATCGTTGCTGCATTGAAAATGACATCGGCAATATCATCTTGCCCTTTAACAATGCTGAGAGAGTCCGTCACAGACGGGTTACCAGACCCCATCGCTGATCCTGTCGGCAAATCTGCTTCGTCCAGCGTGAGTAATGCAGAGGTAGAAACCGGGTCAGTGTCAGTGACAGTAATCACCTGACTGGCCGAGTTTGAAAGGCTTCCATCTGCGTCAGATAACACATAGGTGAAACTGCCTGCGGTTGGATCAGCACCGGCTTCATCGTGATCAAAGCTATCGGATGGGTCAAAAGTCCATGTGCCACTCGTATTTACGGTGAGCGTACCTGTCGGAGTTACAACCGTCTCGGATGTCGCACCTCCATTTGTGAAAGTGAAAGTGGTCTCTACGCCGGCTGCATTGGTATAGGTAAAGCTGTCAATTTCTGATCCCGCATCCGCAGATGCTGTGTCATTGGTAATAACATTGCCTGAAGCATTCGCGGCCCCTTCTTCCAGCACAATAGGCTCTTCATCGTTCGCAACAGGCCCTGTGTCGGTCACAGTAATCGATTGATCTGCCGCAGATGTGCTGATGCTCCCATCACTATCAATTACAGTATACGAGAACCCAGCATCGAGCGGCGCGCCATTTACATGGGCTGCGCTGGCGTCAGGGGTGAACGACCATGTCCCGTCCGCATTGACTGTCAATTCCCCATATTGGGCGGCAAGAGCACCCGTCGTTCCAGAGGCGCCTATGACGATTGTCTGGTTGACACCGTTGTCATCCTTATAGGTCACCTGATGAACTGCCTCACCATCAGCACTCGCATCATCATTAGCTAGCAAATTCGTGCCGCCAGCCGCGGATCCTACAGGCCCCTCGCCTTCTACAACACTCACCGCGACATCATCCACAGCTGTTGGGGATGTGTCGGTGACAGTGATCGGCTGATCCGCCGCCGCGCTGATATCGCCGTCGCC
>CANMEQ010000007.1 GCA_947497065.1 uncultured Paracoccaceae bacterium | reverse complement strand
GGCGAAACCTGGACCTACACCGCCACCTACGAGATCACCCAAGACGACATCAACGCAGGTGGGGTGAACAATACGGTTGATATTCGTGCATCAACGCCAAGCAATACGTTTGTCTTCGATACATCGGATGATGGTGACGATACGGACGGCAACACTGGTGATGATCCAACTGTTGTGCTGATCACGACCGATCCAGTGATTGATGTCGAAAAGACAGTCATTCAAACGGTGAGTGAGGTTGGCGAAACGGTGGTCTTCTTGATCAGCGCGTCAAACCGCGGCAACGTTGACCTGTTTAACGTCGTGCCATCTGACACGCTCACACGGGGTGATGGAACGGACCTTTCGGCTGATATCCTTGGGCCGACACGGGTTGGGAACGATACCGACAATGGGGATGCCACACTTGATCCGGCTGAACGTTGGACGTGGGAAGTCTCATATGTGTTGACGCAAGATGACATTGATGAGGGGTCAATCTCGAACGTGGCGACGGTTTCTGCAGAGGATGTGGATGGTGTCGGCGTTGTGGATGTGTCTGACAACGGGAATGACGCGGACGGGAATATTCTAGATGACCCGACAATTCTGACATTTGCATCGGAACCAGCGCTGCTCGTGTCCAAGTCTTTGATCAGCGCTGGAAGCCTACCAGGTGAAACTGCTGTGTTTGCGGTGGTGGCCACAAACGACGGCAACGTGACGCTTTCAAACTTTGCTTTGGACGATACGACCACCAACGCATTCGGCACGGTTCTGACACCGACGTCGATTGTGGTAGAAGGGCTCAATGATAGCGGTGCTTTGGCGCCAACAGCCTCTGTGACCTACACGTTGACCTACGTTTTGACGCAGGATGATATCGACAGCGGCGAGGTTTCGAACACTGCCACTGTCCAGGCCGCATCACCCACAGGTGCGCTGCGGTCGGGCGCAGATGCGGCTATTGGCCCGATCACCCAAATTGCTGAGGCTGAAGCGACGAAGGAAGCCTCTATCCCCGCGCGTTTGGAGGGCAACATCTACGAAGTTGTCTTCACCATGACGGTTGAAAACCAAGGTACGGTTACGTTGACCAATCTGGTCATCGAAGACGACCTTTCGCCCTTCGTGGCACCTGCAACATTGGTGGGTGTGGATACGCCTATCGTGTCTGGTCTCACCACGGCGTCTGCGAGTGCGACTTATAACGGTACAACGGATATCAACCTCGTCACGGCTGGGGCAGAATTGGAACCAGGCGGACTTGTCGAGATCGAACTTACCGTGCGGTATGATGCGTCAACAGGGTTCCCTGCTGGCGAGAACACGATCTCGGCGAATTCGGATGAGTTGGATGCACCTGCTTTGGCGTCGGTTGGGATTATCGTCGGCGATGCGCCGGACATTTTGGCCACGAAAACCGCATCACAGACCACTGCAAATATTGGTGATACAATCACGTACACCATGACGTTCGAAAACCTGTTGGATACGATCGAAACCGCTGTGAGCTTTGTGGACACCTTGCCAAGCGGCATGTTGTACACACCGGGCAGTGCGGCGGTGACGGGCGGTTTGACGGCCGATCCTGTTGTCAGTGGACGTACCCTCACGTGGGGCATGGTGGATATGGATCCAGGTGCGCTTGTCACGATCACCTATCAGGCCCGTTTGGTTGATGGCGAAGTGGGTGACTACGTGAACCGTGTCGTTGCGGTCGGGCCCGATGGTCAAATTCTGTCGAACGTTGCAACGGCGACCGTTGCGCGCCGTGCAGAAGCGGTGTTCGATTGTACTGACATCATTGGTAAGGTGTTCGATGACCGCAACATGAACGGCTATCAGGATGGCGTTGTTTCAAACGGTGCGATCAGCGATCAGTCCTACGACGGTGGTAAGTTCCAGATCGCCCCAGAGGTGATCGAGCCAGGTGGCGAGCCGGGCCTGCCCAATGTACGTCTGGCCACACCGGATGGCACATTGATTACGACGGATGAGTTCGGTCGCTACTCTGTGCCTTGTGCTGCATTGCCTGCGGATATCGGTTCGAATTTCTTCCTCAAGCTGGACACGCGAACCTTGCCGAGTGGCTATTTCGTCACCACCGAAAACCCGCGTGTTGTGCGCACGACGCCAGGCACAATGAGCCGCCTGAACTTTGGCGCGACGCTGGGCAATTTGGTTGAGATTGATCTGATGGCCCCTGCATTTGAGCAGGGCGGGGTAGAGCCTATTGAAGGGTTGGAAAACTATGTCGATCAACTCTTGGCGCAAATCCGGTCGACACCGTCAGTCGTGCGTTTGACGTACTACCGCGCGGGCGAAGATCAGCGGACGGCCAATGCCCGTTTAGATGCACTTGAAAACATGATCCGCGATCGTTGGACTGGGCAGGGTAGATACCGCCTGACCATCGAACGTATCGTGAGAAGGACACAGTAGAATGTTTGATTTTATCAGTACCCCCCGTCGCTCCCTCGTGTCCTGCCTTTTGGGCGCGACAGCACTCAGCTTCACCGCAACGCTTGCGCCTGCGCAGTCGACACAATGCCAATTGGTAGATGGTGTTTTGCCCGCAGGGTGCGAGCAGGCCAATGCTGATTTGGTGGTGTCTGTGCCGGTCGGTGAACAAGCCTCCGAAATTGTGGCGCCTCCGGCAGCCGTTTTGGAAGGCTTCAGTGTTCGGATCAACGGGCGCGACGTGATCGAAGATGCGCGCGTTGAAAACGTGGCCCGTCGGGTTGATGTAGCCTTGGCGGATGCTGACGTTCAGGTGGTGTTTGACGGCCTTGGCGCTGCACCGCGTTTGGATCTCGAAGTGGTTGGCGAGGCACGCGGATATGAGGCCGGTGAAACCGTTACGGTACAATCCGCGCTCAATTACCCGGCTTATATTTCCCGCGCCGAAGTCCGTATTTTGGACGTGGGTGGCGCGGTTGGCGTGCGGACCTTAGGGGTCGTTCCAATCGCCCCGAATGGGCAAACCAGCATCACGGTTCCTGAAGGCGATGATATCGTCGTCGTTCACCGTGTTTACGATGCCAACGGTCGGTTTGATGAAACCTACGCTGTGCCCGTAACCCGCGCAGATACGCGCTTGCGCGTGGACGGCGTAGAAGACGGTGCCAATGCCATCGCCCGCCAGCGCATCCCCGTCTACGGTGGCGCGATCACCGTATCGGGCAGCAATGTCGTTCCGGGTGCCACGGTGCGGGCTTTGGGCGAAACCATTCGGCCCGACCCGTCCGGTGGTTTTGTTCTGCAGCGGATCGTACCAGCAGGCGCCTATGATGTGGATGTCGCGGTAAACGGCGCAGGTCAGCGCGGGCTCAATGAAACACGCCGCGTGGATATCCCAAAGTCTGAATGGTTTTATGCGGGGATTGCAGATCTGACCTATGGTCAGCGCCGTGATTTAGATACGGGCGATTTCGAAGAATTTGATCGCGGTCGGTTTGCCCTTTACGTGGATGGGCGCACCGACAATGGGCTTTTGGTCACTGGGTCACTCGATACCGGCGAAGGCCCGCTCGATGAAATTTTCCGCGAGCTTGATGAAAAAGACCCGGCCACATTGTTGGGCCGTGTGGACCCGAATGATCTTTACCCAACCTATGGGGACGATTCCACAATCGTCGACAACACACCGACGGACGGCAAAGTGTATCTGCGTCTGGAACGGCAGGGGAACCACGTCCTTTGGGGTAATTTCGAAAGCCGCCTTGCGGGCAATGACTACGTGCGCAACGAACGGACGCTGTATGGTTTGCAGGGCCACTATGCCACGCAAGACACCCGTGAAAATGGCGAGGCGGTTGCCTCGTTCGATGCCTATGCCGCACAGCCCGACCGCCTCGCGCAGCGCGATGCGTTTTTAGGCACCGGTGGCAGCGTTTATTTCCTGGAACGCCAAGACATTGCCGCCGCAACAGAAACGATCACCGTGCAGCTGCGCGATCCCATCAGCAACCGTGTCATCGGGTCGCGACAGCTGACCGCAGGTGTCGATTACGACATCAATTACATCCAAGGTATCGTGACACTGGCCCAGCCGCTGACGTCCAACGTGGTTGATGACAGCCTGATCAGCGATACGACGACAGATGCCGATGTGCAGCTGGTGGTTCAATATGAATATACGCCCACATCTACAGATGTGGATGGGTTCTCTTACGGCGCACGCGGTGAAGTTTGGGCGACTGAAAATGTGCGTTTGGGCCTGTCTGGTCTGGTGGAAGAGAATGATACGGACGAGCAAACTTTGGTCGGTGCAGACATTCGCATTCAGGCCAATGACAACACCTATATCCAGCTTGATTATGCCGAATCTGACGGCCCGGGTTTCGGGTCGACCTTCTCTGCGGATGGTGGGCTTATCGTTGATACGGTCAACCCGGTCGCCGGGTCTGGTACGGCCTTTAAACTAGAAGGTCAGGCCGATCTGGCAGATCTTGGATTGGGCGGTGACGGCTCGATCAGCGGGTATTTTGAAACCCGCGAAGAAGGGTTCAGCAGCCTTGATGTCTCGGTTGATGCGACAACTGGTGATGAAGAGCTTTGGGGCTTTGCCTTGAGTTCCCGTGTCAGCGATCGGCTGGCCTACGGTATCGCGGTCGACAGTTACGACAATGCTGCGGGCGATGTTGAGCGCACTGCGACAGCCGAAGTCGATATCCAAGCGACGGACCGACTGGGTGTCGCCGTTGGGATCGAATTTCTGGATCGTGTGAACGACGATGAATCCGGGACGCGCACAGATTTAGGCGCGCGGCTGACCTACGATCTGGCCGAAAACGCGAGTGTTTATGTTTACGGTCAGGGCAGCCTTGAGCGCGATGGCCTCGAAAGCAACGACCGTTTCGGCCTCGGCGCGACCTACGCATGGGACAATGGTTGGGCGCTTGAGGGGGACATCTCTGACGGTTCACAAGGGCAGGGTGCCGCGGTTTTGGCGTCCTATGACGATGGAACCGGCAACACCTACTACCTCGGCTACGAGCTTGAGGCAGGGCGTGATCTGTCTGGCGTCGAACAAAACGGTCGTGACCAAGGCCGCTTTGTGTTGGGTGGCCAACGCGCCGTGAATGATGATCTCACTGTATTCGGTGAAAACACCTATGATGTCTTCGGGCGCCACCGTACTTTGACAAATGCCTACGGCCTGTCTTACGCGCCGTCCGATTACACCCGTTATACATTTGCGTTCGAAACCGGCCAGATCAACGACAATGACGGCAACGATTTTGAACGCTACGCCCTGTCTGTTGGTGCGTCCTACCAAGATGAGGTGCTGTCCGCGTCTGGGCGCGTTGAATACCGCACAGAGGATGGCTTGCTGTCAGGCAGCGCCGTTGAAACCGATACCTTCATTCTGGTGTCTGATTTGGCCTACAAATTCTCGGATGAGGCGCGATTTGTCGGGTCGCTGGATTACGCACGCACTGATGCTGTTGCGGATTCATTCCTTGAGGGCGAATACGGCGAGCTGGTTTTAGGCTACGCATTCCGCCCTGTTTTGGATGACCGCCTGAATGTTCTCGCCCGCTATCGCTATTTGCACGATCTGTACGGCCAACGTGTTGACGATGTTGATGAAGACGGCCCCGTGCAACGCAGCCACGTGTTCAGCGTAAATGCGCTTTATGACTTGAACGAACATTGGTCATTGGGCGGTAAATTCGGGTACCGATCCACGGAAAGCGCTGCAGATGCAGCTTCAGCCTTCGCGCAAAACGACGCCTATCTGGCGGCCGCTTCGCTGACCTATCACCTCGTCCATGAATGGGATGCGCTGGTCGAGGTTCGGCATTTCGAAACCGTACAGGCCGGAACGTCAGAAACAGGTATCTTGGCTGCGGGCTACCGCCATTTCGGCAACAACTTCAAAGTCGGCCTTGGTTATAACTTCGGCACCTTCTCGGATGATTTGACAGACCTCGTGCAAGACGATGAAGGCGCCTTCATCAATCTGATCGCCAAGTTCTAAAGCAGATCGTTCGATAATTAAGATTTGGTTTCCGCATCTAATTGCGGGGGCCAATCCCGCGTCGCTTCTGCATCGATCCAGTTTTTCACCCAATGTGCGGGGGCTGGCCGGTCTTGTGTGATGCCTAGAGCTTTCATCAAACGCTCGGTCGGAACTGCGCGTCCCTTTTCAACGACGGCAGTGCGAAACAGCACGTGACTGGCGCATTCACCGTTCTGTTTGTACATGCCCTGTTCGATATAAACGAAACGGTCGTCCCAGGTGGCGATCTTCGTGCGTGTTTCATAGCGCTCGAACGGTGTGATCCGCCTGCGATACCGAATGGATGTGCCGGCGACAGTTAAACCCCAGCGGTTTTTCTTTAGCAGGGGCCACAAGCCCATACGAACCGATGCCTGAAATCTGCCCATTTCGTAAAGGGTCAAGATGCGACCGTTGTTCATTTCCATGAAGATATCGCAGTCCACAGGCCAACAGCGGTGCTGGGATATGTGCAGGTCTAAAGGGTCCATCGGTGGCAACCGACGGGCGTTCAGCAGGGTCAAACCAAGACGAATAAATGGGTACATACAACCCAAAGACGATGTATTGACGTAAACGTCAAGAACTTCCGCAACGGAAAGTTATTGCCCTTTAACCTGTCTATGCTTACCTGCCTGTCAGACAAGCTAAAGGATCGACTATGGACTCGCTTATTCAAATTCTGCTGATGGTTATCGGCGTCGTGCGTTTTTTCATCATCGCGCATTTTATCATGTCATGGCTGATCCAGTTTCAGGTGCTTAACATCCGGCAGGAATTTGTCGCGCAGGTTTGGTATGGCCTGAACCGTATGCTTGAGCCGATCTACGGCCCGATCCGCCGTATTTTGCCAAATATGGGCGGTCTTGATCTTAGCCCGCTGGTCGCCCTTTTGGGCCTCGAAGCCATTCGCATTGTTCTCATCAACAACGCAGGTGCCTTCGGCTAACCCTTGCCCCCGATTCTCCCCTGTGGGATTGTGCCGTTAACGAGCAGTTAACAAAAATTCGACAGGGTCCCCGCATGAGCGCTGCCACGCTTCTTCGCGACGTTTTTGGGTTCGACGGTTTCCGTCCGGGCCAGCAAGAGATTGTGCAGTCTGTCACAGACGGCAAAAACACGCTTGCGATCATGCCAACCGGTGGCGGCAAATCACTGTGCTTTCAACTGCCCGCGTTGGTGCGCGACGGTGTTACAGTTGTGATTTCGCCGCTCATCGCTTTGATGCGCGATCAGGTGCGGTTTTTACAAGAAAACGGCGTTGTCGCTGGGGCGCTGACCTCTGGAAACACCGAAGAAGAAACCGATGATGTCTGGCGCGCGCTGGAGGCGGGAACCCTCAAACTGCTGTACATCGCGCCCGAACGGTTGGCATCAAACGGAGCGCGGCGCATGTTGGCCAACGCGGGCGTGTCCCTGATTGCGGTGGATGAGGCGCATTGCGTCTCACAATGGGGCCACGATTTCCGACCCGATTACTTGCGCATTGGCGAGTTGCGGCAAGCCCTTGATGTGCCATTGGCCGCGTTCACGGCCACGGCCGATAAAGAAACCCGCGAAGAAATTGTTCAAAAACTGTTCGACGGTCACGCTCCTGAAACCTTCCTGCACGGGTTTGACCGTCCGAACATCCACCTCGCTTTTGCCGCGAAAGACGGACCGCGTGCGCAAATCCTTAATTTCGCTGCGGCGCGCCGCGACCAAGCGGGCATTGTGTATTGCGGCACACGTGCCAAAACCGAAACCTTGGCAAAGGCGCTGCGCGATGCAGGGCACACCGCTTGCCACTACCACGGCGGGATGGAGGCCGACGACCGCCGTCATGTAGAACGGCGTTTTCAACAAGAAGACGGCCTGATCGTCTGTGCCACTGTTGCTTTCGGCATGGGCATCGACAAGCCCGATATCCGCTGGGTCGCTCATGCCGATTTGCCCAAATCAATCGAGTCCTACTACCAAGAAATTGGCCGTGCGGGCCGTGATGGTGCGCCTGCCGAGACGCTCACCCTGTTTGGCCCTGATGACATCCGGTACCGCCGCCAACAAATCGACGAAGGTCTCGCTCCGCCAGAACGTCGTGCCGCGGACCACGGGCGGCTCAATGCGCTTCTCGGCTTGGCCGAGGCATTGCAATGTCGCCGCCAGAACTTGCTGTCGTATTTCGGGGAGCAGCCCGAAAAATGTGGCCATTGCGATCTATGCGACAAACCCGCTGATGTGTTCGACGGCACAACGCCCGTGCGCATGGCCCTGTCCGCCGCATTGCGCACAGACGAGCGGTTTGGCTCCGGCCATCTGATCGACATTCTGTTGGGAAACCAGACCGACAAAGTGGCCCAGTGGAACCACGACCAACTGCCCACATTCGGCGTTGGAAAAGACTATTCGCGCGTGCAATGGCAGGCTATTTTTCGGCAAATGATGGGGCATGATCTGATGCGCCCAGACGCAGAACGCCACGGCGCATTACGCATGACCGATCGCGCGCGCCCCATTTTGCGCGATGAAGCCAAAATCGACCTGCGTCGGGACACCATCAAAGCCGCGCGCACGGGCCCAAAAGTCAAACAAATGGTGTCCGAGGAAGACGCGCCGTTGCTTTCTGCGCTCAAGGCCAAACGTCGGGCCTTTGCTGAAGCCGCTGGCGGCCCAGCCTATATTATTTTCAATGATCGCACCTTGATTGAAATGGCTGAAACACGTCCGCAAACGATGGATGATATGGCCCGCATCGGCGGGGTCGGGGCCAAGAAGCTGGACAAATACGGCGCCGCGTTTCTCGCGGTGATCAACGGCGAAGCCGAAGCGCTCCACCCGCGCCGCCAGAAACTGGCAGGCCGCAACGAAGGCACGTTGTATGACCGGTTATTGGAAGTGCAGGCCAATCTGACACGAGGCATCGATGGCACGGACAAACCCTTGTCTTGCTCTGCGTCCCTGCTTGCGAAAGTGGCCAGCACAAAACCACGCGATCAGGCCGCATTGGCGCGGCTTATCGGCGAAAAATACGCCGATCGTTTCGGGTCTGCGTTCCTCGATGTTCTGTCATCAGCCTAACAAACCTAGGGCAGGGCGCCACACCCCCCTTTCCTAAACCGCGAAGCAGCTTAACTTAGTCAAATATCAATCCAGAGGCCGCACAATGCTCACCGTTATATCCCCTGCGAAATCCCTCGACCTCGAGCCGGTGGATGTTCAAGCGACGCAACCCGAATTTCAGGAAGATGCAATTCGGCTGGCCAAAACGTCGCGCAACCTGACCCTTGGCGCGCTCAAGGACCTGATGTCGATTTCAGATGATCTGGCGAAACTGAATCGCGACCGGTTCAAAGCCTTCGAAGACGCGCCCTCGCCCGAACGGACCAAACCTGCCGCTTTGGTGTTCAACGGGGATACCTACCAAGGCCTTGAGGCGAAAACACTGTCGGATCACGATATGGCCTACGCCCAAGATCACTTGCGCATCTTATCTGGCCTGTATGGCCTGTTGCGCCCGCTAGATGCGATCCAACCTTACCGTTTGGAAATGGGGTCAAAACTGAAAACACGCCGTGGGAAAAACCTCTACGATTATTGGGGCGATACCCTCGCCAAGGCGTTGAACACATTGGGCGATGAACAAAACACCGATCTGTTGGTGAATTGCGCGTCGCAAGAATACTTCGGCGCGGCTGATACCAAAGCCCTAAAGCTGAACGTCATCACACCGGTATTTATGGAAGTGAAGGACAACAAACCGCGGATCGTATCGTTTTTCGCAAAACGCGCGCGCGGGGCTATGGCACGCTATATCGTAGAAAACCGCGCAACATCGGTGGATGATTTGCGCGGCTTCAGTGTTGGTGGCTATGCTTTTGATCCAGATCTCAGCGAAGGTGACAGCAAAATCACCTTCGTGAGGGACTATCCCGAAAAGCGTTAAATCCGCTCAATCGCCAGCGCGATGCCCTGACCGCCGCCAATACACATGGTGATCAAGGCACGTTTACCGCCGGTCCGCTCAAGCTCATACATCGCTTTGACCGTGATGATCGCGCCGGTCGCCCCAACGGGGTGGCCCAGTGCAATCGCGCCGCCATTCGGGTTCACGCGGGCCGGATCAAGGCCCAGCTCTTTGCTGACCGCCAGCGCTTGGGAGGCAAAGGCTTCATTGCTTTCGATCACGTCGAAATCGCCAGCCGATAACCCGGTGCGGTCCAACAAGTTGCGTACCGCAGGCACAGGCCCAATGCCCATCACCTCGGGTCGCACACCTGCGTGCGCGTAGCCCAAAACCCGGAACTTTGGTGTCAAACCAGCGGCCTCGGCGGCATCAGCGCGCGCCAAAACCAGTGCTGCGGCCCCATCATTGATACCAGAGGCATTGCCTGCGGTGACGGTCCCATCTTTTTGGAACACGGTGCGCAAACCAGCGAGCTTTTCGAGCGACGACGCCTTTGGATGTTCATCAACGTCAAACGGCACGATGTCCCGTTTTACCTTCACATCAACCGGCACGATCTGCTCTTTGAAATAACCCGCCTCAATCGCTGCAGCGGCCCGATCCTGGGACTGCAAGGCAAATGCATCTTGCTCCGCGCGGGAAATATTGTGCTCGGCGGCGACGTTCTCGGCTGTGACGCCCATGTGTCCTGTCCCAAACGGGCAATTCAGCGCGCCCAACATCATGTCCTGGCCGGCAATGTCACCCATTTTAGCACCCCAGCGGGCGGCGGGCAGGATATACGGCGACCGGCTCATATTCTCAGCACCACCGGCGACGCCAAATTCGGCATCGCCCAGCATCAGCGACTGGATCACGGAGACAATCGCTTGCACTCCAGACCCACACAGGCGGTTCACGTTCATTGCAGGTACGCTGTCTGGAATACCTGCCTGCATTGCCGCCACACGGCTGAGATACATGTCACGCGGTTCGGTGTTGATCACATGGCCGAACGTCACATGGCCGATGCGGTCTGGCGCCACGCCGCTGCGTTCAAGCGCAGCGGTCGTGACCGTTGCCCCAAGATCGATAGGCGCGATGCCGGAAAGGCTCCCACCAAAGCTACCGATCGCGGTGCGTGCACCAGATAAAATAACAACGTCCGACATAGGCATCCTCCAAATTTAAAACTTGGTTCACCATAGGTGTTGCGTGCAGCGGGCCAAGTCTGACGTCACGGACTTTAGGGCTGGAGATGCAGGGCCGCAGGCGATGCAAGGCCCCACTGCGACAAAAGATTGCGCTAGAACACCTTTCCTCCCCCGCGTCGGCGGCTACCCTTAAGGCGGGTAAGGAAACAATGCCTTGCAGCACGCCGCAGGCATTGGGATAGGTAACGCATGATTTTACAAGTAACCGATCTGAAGAAATCGTTTTCCGGGCCAGAGGGCACATTCTCGATCCTGAATGGCGTTAGCATGACGTTAGATAGCGGTGAGACCTTGGCGCTCACAGGTGAATCGGGCAGTGGGAAAAGCACGCTGTTGCATCTGGTTGGGGGGTTGGATCAGCCCTCATCCGGTAAGGTTCTCATCGATGGCGAAGACATTGTGCAGCTTGATGATGCAGGGCGCGCCAGTGTCCGCCGCGACAAAGTGGGCGTTGTTTTTCAACAGTTCAACCTCATCCCCTCTCTAACGGTGGGGGCCAACATCGCATTTCAGGCGCGCCTTGCAGGGCGCAACGATCCGGATTGGAACGCTGATCTCACCCAGCGCATGGGCCTGTCCGAACAGGTTGCGAAATACCCCGAACAATTGTCCGGCGGGCAACAGCAACGGGTTGCGATCGCACGAACACTGGCCGCGCGCCCCAAATTGGTGCTCGCCGATGAACCCACCGGTAATCTGGATGAAGCAACCGCGGATACTGTGATGGCATTGATGCTAGACCTTGTCGCCGAAACACAATCAGCCTTGTTGATGGTCACCCATTCGGAACGTTTGGCTGCACAAACAAGCCGACGTTTGCATCTGCGCGCTGGGCGGCTGGCATGATCAAGCTCGGCCTTTGGACGCTCCTGTCTCACTGGCGGCGCAACCCGATGCAATTGTTTACGCTGGTTATTGGGTTGTCGTTGGCCACTGCTTTGTGGTCTGGCGTCCAAGCCGTGAACGCCGAGGCGCGCGCGTCTTACGATGCGGCGGCTGAAACACTGGGTGAGGGCCAGTTTGCCCAAGTCACCAGCACCGATGGCGTGATTGCGCAGGATGATTACATCGCCTTGCGCAGGGCCGGGTGGCAGGTCAGCCCCGTGGTTGAAGGCCGTTTGCAAGGGCTCCGATTGATTGGCCTCGATGCGCTGACCGCCCCGAACGGTTTGGGCCCCGTGGACTTAACCGACGGTGCCCTCACGGTAGAAACGTTGCTCGGCGGTGTCATTTTTGCCACTCAAGACACGCTGGACCGGCTCGTCGATGTGAACATCACGCAAGTGGCCTCGGCTGATGTTGCCCCAGGTGTTTTTCTCACCGATGTGGGTACGGCGCAGCGGCTTTTGTCGATGGACGGGCAGCTGTCGCGTTTGATCGTGGCTGAAACCCAGCCCCTCAACCGTGCTCCATTGGCCGAAATCACGCCCAGCCTGTCCCTTCGCCCCCCGCAGGGCGGCTCAGACGTTGCACGCCTGACTGACAGCTTTCACCTAAACCTAACGGCCTTTGGTTTGCTCTCCTTCGCGGTGGGGATTTTCATCGTGAACGGTGCGATTGGCTTAGCGTTTGAACAACGCCGGCCCGTGATCCGCACGTTGCGGGCCTTGGGGTTTCCACTGCGCAATCTTGTTGGGCTCATAGCGTCAGAACTTCTGGTGCTGTCGGTGATCGCTGGCGCGATTGGTGTGGGGTTGGGCTACTTGGTTGCGGCAGCCTTGCTCCCCGATGTCGCCGCGACCCTGTCTGGGCTCTACGGGGCCTCCGTCTCCGGTACATTGCAGTTGCGGCCCGAATGGTGGCTGTCCGGCTTGGCCATCGCTGTTGGCGGTACAGGGCTGGCCGCCTCAGCTTCATTGTGGCGTCTGGCGCAAATGCCGCTTTTGGCCGGTGCGCGGCCCCGCGCATGGGCGATGCAGGCCAAACGTGGCCGATTTATACAAGCACTTGCCGCTGTCTCTCTTTTAGTGGCAGCTGGTCTGCTCGCCGCACTGGGAAGCGGCTTGTTTGCGGGCTTCGCGATGCTTGCGGCCCTCCTGATTGGTGCCGCTTTGGCGTTGCCCCTTCTGCTCGACGTCGTCCTTGGCTTCGGCGCGTCGCGCGCACGGGGCGTTATTTCTGAATGGTTCTGGGCCGACACACGCCAACAATTGCCCGGGCTCTCGTTAGCCTTGATGGCCTTGCTTTTAGCGATGGCCGCAAACGTTGGCGTCTCCACCATGGTCAGCTCGTTCCGGTTGACGTTTACAGGCTTTCTCGATCAACGCCTCGCGTCAGAACTCTACGTCTATACCAACGATGTGGATCAAGCCGCGCAGGTGCAGGCCTTCCTCAAACCGCGGGTCGAGATCGTGCTGCCGATCCGCGCCGCGACCCAAGACGTGCGAGGGCTACCAACCGAAATTTACGGCCCGACACCCCATTCCACATACCGCGATAATTGGGTGTTCTTGCAGTCCGCCCCAAATGCGTGGGCAGAGATTGAGGCCGGGCAGGGCGCGGCCATCAACGAACAACTTGCCCGCCGCGCCGACATCGCCATTGGAGACCGCATCACCCTGGCGGGGGAACCGTTCGACGTTCTGGGAATTTACGGCGATTATGGCAATCCAATTGGCCAGGCGCTGGTCACGGAATCGGTATTCGAGGCCCTGTTTCCCGATATTCGCGCCTTGCGTTTTGGCGTCCGCATGCCACCCGAAGACGTGCCCGCACTCACAAATGCGCTTCTTGCGGAATTCGACCTGCCAGACGCAAATGTTGTGAATCAAGCAGGCATCAAAGCCTTCTCCCTCGACGTTTTTGATCGCACGTTCACGGTGACAGGTGCCTTGAATGTGCTGACATTGGCCGTCGCTGGTTTCGCCATTTTGATGAGCCTTCTGACATTGGCCACCATGCGCCTGCCACAGCTGGCGCCCGTCTGGGCCCAAGGTTTGACACGGTCAAAGCTAGGTCAAATCGAAATCCTACGCGCGGTGATCTTGGCCCTTTTGACCACGGTGCTGGCCCTGCCGCTTGGGTTGGCGTTGGCGTGGACATTGCTTGCAGTCGTGAATGTCGAAGCCTTCGGGTGGCGTCTGCCGATGTTCCTGTTCCCGGCGGATTATGCCCGCTTGGCGATATTTGCCGTGGTCGCAGCAATTTTGGCCGCCCTCTGGCCCGCCGTGAAATTGAGCAATACCCGCCCGGCCGACCTTCTCAAGGTGTTTTCAAATGAACGTTAAGATCCTTTTGCTCTCGATGTTGCCCAGCCTGTCCATGGCCCAAGGATTTGCAGGCCTTGGAACTGCAACCGATGCATTTGCAACGCCGCAACGTCCGGCTGAATTCAGCTTCCCTGCTGATTACGGTACGCACCCAGACTACCGGATTGAATGGTGGTATCTGACGGCGAACCTCCAGTCCGAAGATGGCACCGACTATGGCCTGCAATGGACCCTGTTTCGCACTGCCTTGGCGACCGGCGAGGGCACAGGCTGGGCATCGCCGCAGCTTTGGATGGGCCACGCCGCAGTTACCACGCCCGATGCGCATTACGTGACCGAACGTTTGGCGCGCGGTGGGATTGGGCAGGCCGGTGTCACGGCTGATCCGTTCGAGGCGTGGATAGATGATTGGCAGCTGATAGGCCCAAACTTTGACCAACTGCGCATGGTGGCCACAGGCCCAGATTTTGCCTACGACATGGCCCTAAACGCCCACGGCCCTCTGATCTTTCATGGCGAAAACGGGTACTCGGTGAAATCAGCCGCAGGTCAGGCCAGCTATTATTATTCGCAACCGTTCTACGCCATCGATGGCGTGCTGACCTTGCCTGATGGGGATATCGAGGTCAGCGGGCAGGCTTGGCTCGACCGTGAATGGTCCTCGCAGCCCCTCTCTGAGGATCAAACCGGTTGGGATTGGTTTTCACTCTCGCTCGACACGGGCAAACTCATGGGCTTCCGCCTGCGTCAAACTGATGGCACCTATTACACAGCGGCCACCTGGATCGCGCCTGACGGAGCAACAACCGCTTACGAAGATGGCGCATTTCGTGCCAACCCCACCGCGACAACGCAGGTGAACGGACGCGAAGTTCCAACAGGCTGGCAGGTTCAGCTGCCCGATCGCGACGTTGATGTGACCGTGCGCGCGATCAACCCACAGGCATGGATGTCGACATCTATACCCTATTGGGAAGGCCCCGTAACCATCGAAGGCAGCCATACCGGACGCGGGTATCTGGAAATGACCGGGTACGATTAACACATCCGTGATCATCAGGCCTCTCGCTTCAGTGCATCTGGCGCGCTAGGACTGTTTTATGAAACAAAACATTCCCTTCACCCGCGATCTGGTTCTCATTGGCGGCGGTCATACCCATGCACTTGTCCTGCGATCATGGGGGATGAACCCCCTGCCGGGCGTGCGGCTGACTGTGATCAATCCCGGCCCAACGGCCCCCTATTCCGGAATGCTGCCCGGGTTCGTCGCAGGGCATTACACCCGTGATGAACTGGATATTGATCTGGTGAAACTATGCCGGTTCGCGGGCGCGCGTTTGATCAACGGCAAAGCGGTAGGGATCGACTGCGGGTTGAAAACCATCACCGTCTCAAACCGCCCGCCGGTGGCCTATGATGTGGCCGCCATCGATGTGGGCATCACCTCTGAAATGCCCAAATTGGCGGGGTTCCCCGAGCACGGCGTGCCCGCCAAGCCGCTTGGTGTGTTTGCAACGAAATGGGACAACTTTCGCGCCACGGCACAAGAACCGAAGGTTGCGGTGATTGGCGGCGGCGTTGCAGGGGCTGAACTGGCAATGGCAATGGCCTACGCCCTGCGCGACGTGTGCCCGACCGTTTCGCTCATCGATCGCGGCGCAGTTCTGGATGGTTTCAATGAACCTGCCCGCAACCGCTTGCTCGCAGCGTTGGAGGAACTGAATGTATCTCTCATCGAGAACGCAGATGTCGCAGCCGTTAAAGCAGGTGCCGTTGTCCTGTCCGACGGCCGCGAGATTGCCGCTGATTTTACCACCGGTGCTGCGGGCGCGCGGCCTCACGATTGGGTGGCCGACATTGGCTTGGACCTGCACGAGGGGTTCGTGACCGTCGGCCCAACCCTCCAAACCTCCGATCCTGACATTTTCGCCGTGGGAGACTGCGCCCACCTCACCCATGATCCCCGCCCCAAAGCGGGCGTGTTCGCCGTGCGCCAAGCCCCGGTTTTGTTCGACAATCTGCGCGCGCACCTGTCCGGCGGGGCCTTGCGGCCTTACAAACCGCAAAAAGATTACCTGAAACTCATTTCCCTCGGCGGACAGGAAGCTCTGGCCGAAAAGCTGGGCACCGCCCGCCGTGGAGCATTGCTGTGGAAATGGAAAAACCAGATCGACCGCAAATTTATGACCCAGTTTGACGATTTGCCGAGGATGGAAAGCAAGCAGCCTTTGCGCGTGGCCAATGGTGTGCGCGAAGAACTGGGCGATGCGCCACTGTGCGGCGGGTGCGGGGCAAAAGTGGGCCGTACGGCTCTCACCTCAGCGCTCGACACCTTGCCTGCACCAGCCCGCAAAGACGTGACACGGCTGGCCGGCGATGATGCCGCCGTGCTGACCATGGGGCGAACGCGGCAGGTCCTCACCACCGATCACCTCAGCGCCGTCACAGAAGATCCGGTGATCATGGCGCGCATCGCAACAGTGCACGCGCTGGGCGATGTTTGGGCCATGGGCGCTACCCCACAAGCGGCCACCTTGTCCCTTACCTTGCCCCGCATGTCGTCTGACCTTCAGGTCCGGTCCCTCTCCGAAATCACCCATTCCGTGACCGAGGTTTTAACCGATGCAGGCGCTGCCCTCGTTGGCGGCCACACAACGATGGGCCCCGAGCTGACAATCGGGCTGTCGATCACAGGTCTCTGTAAATCACGGCCCATCACCCTGTCCGGCGCAAAGGCGGGGGATCTCTTGGTGCTCACCAAACCCATCGGTTCTGGCACGATCATGGCCGCCGACATGCGGCGCCTTGCCCGCGGCGAAGACGTACAAGCGGCTTTGGCTTCAATGTGCGTCCCCCAAGGCGGCGCTGCGCAACAGCTCGCAAAAGCGCATGCCATGACCGATGTCACCGGGTTTGGTCTTGCCGGGCATTTGGCTGGCCTGTGTTCTGCGTCTGGCGTGGGGGCCTATGTGCGGCTGCTTGACGTTCCACTGATGCAAGGCGCGCTTGCTCTCGCCGAAGCTGGAATTTGGTCCAGCCTCTACCCCGAAAATCGCGCGCTTCCCAATATCACAGCGCCTGACACAGCCCGCGCCGCTTTGATGTTCGATCCGCAGACCGCCGGTGGGCTGTTGGCCGCGATCCCTCGGGCCTTGGCCGCGCGTTTGGACGGACAGCCCGATTTCTACATCATCGGCGAAATCACCCAAGGTACGGGCGTCACGTTTCAGGCTTAGCCGCTAGGCAAATTCTGTCTTCGCATAGCCCTGAAGATACAGCAGTGCGGTCAAATCCCCGTGGTTCACCCGCACCTTGCATTTCTCTTGCAGCGCAGGCTTTCCGTGTAACGCCACACCGGTGCCTGCGTTTTGCAGCATCAACAGATCATTCATGCCATCGCCCACAGCCAAAACATCTGCCGCCGTGATACCCAGTCGCGCCGTAATTTCATTCAGCGCAACCAATTTCGCCTGCTGCCCCAAGATCGGTCGCACAACTTTGCCGGTCAACGTACCGTTTTGAATATCCAAAGTGTTCGCGCGGTTTTCATCAAACCCCAGCTCATCCGCGACCAGAGCGGTAAACGCCGTGAACCCACCAGAAACCAGCGCGGAATACCCGCCATTTGCCTTCATCGTCTGCACCAGCGCCCGCCCACCAGGCATAAACGCAATCCGTTCTTTTAGAACCTTCTCGATGATGCTTTCGGGTAGACCGTCTAACAGCCCAACGCGCTCGTCGATGGCCTCTTCGAAATCCAGCTCACCGTTCATCGCACGCGCAGTAATCTCGACCACACGTTCGCCAACACCCGCTTCAGCGGCCAATTCATCGATGCATTCTTGCTGGATCATGGTGCTGTCCATATCGGCCAGCAACATCTTTTTGCGGCGCCCTTCCATGGGCTGAACCACCATATCAACAGCCTGCTCCTGCAAATCAGACCAAACGGTATCCACGTTGTCGGGCAGGCGGTCCATCGCGAATTCTGCTGCTTCGTCTGCGGCCAACCATTGCGCGGACTGTCCGCCCCACGCATTGCGGAGGCTTTCCACCAATGCAGGCTGTAATCCACCGGCGGCGGCGATCAGGGTAACAACGAACATGGGCAATCCTCTCGTGGTGCAACGTTTGCCCGTCAAAAACCCTGATCAACGCAGAATCGCAAGCCGTTCATGTCTTTCTGCTCGAAAAACTGATGAATTTGCGCAGATCCACCGCGCAAAGTTTCCGATACGCGGCGCTGGGCTGGTAAAAATGCGGGCATCAATGCACCCCGCGTCATTTTGGCTGTTGTGGCGCAGCCCCGTTCCGCTTAAGTCCGGCGGTGGGACACCCTTCCCCAACGAAGGGCACATATCTGTGAGGATACCAGCAATGACTACTCAACAACCGGCAACGCGGCCGGCCAACCCGCGTTTTTCCTCTGGCCCTTGCGCCAAACCCCCCACATGGACGTTAGACGCACTGCAGGACGCACCTCTTGGTCGCTCCCACCGCGCCGCTGTGGGCAAAGAGAAATTGAAAGCAGCGATAGAAACAACACGTGACGTGTTGGGCATCCCTGCAGATTACAAAATCGGTATCGTTCCGGCGTCTGACACTGGCGCTGTTGAAATGGCCATGTGGTCCCTGCTGGGCGAGCGCCCAGTGCAGATGGTCGCATGGGAAAGCTTCGGCTCTGGCTGGGTTTCCGATGTTGTGAACCAGCTGAAAATCGAAGCCACAAAGCACGTCGCCGACTACGGTGAAATCGTTGATATGGCCGCCTTGGATTATGACCAAGACGTCGTGTTCACATGGAACGGCACCACATCCGGCGTGCGCATGCCAAACGGTGATGCGATCCCGGCAGACCGTGCGGGCCTGACAATTTGCGATGCAACATCCGCCGCCTTCGCGCAGGATCTGCCGTGGGACAAACTGGATGTAACCACATTCTCTTGGCAGAAAGTTATGGGCGGTGAAGCGGCTCATGGCATGCTGATCCTCAGCCCACGTGCTGTTGAGCGCCTCGAATCCTACACACCTGCATGGCCCATGCCAAAAATCTTCCGCCTGACTAAAGGCGGCAAGCTGATCGACGGTATCTTTACAGGCGCCACAATCAACACGCCGTCCATGCTCTGCGTCGAAGATTACCTCTTCGGCCTGAACTGGGCGAAATCCATCGGTGGCCTTGATGCGCTGAAAATGCGCGCCGACGCGAACGCGCGTGCGGTTTGGAACTTCTGCGCGACACGTGACTGGATCGATAACTTGGCAGTCGCCAAAGAGACACGGTCTAACACCTCCGTCTGCCTCAAATTCACCGACGACCGTATCACCGATGGCGCGGCCTTCGCCAAAGCCGTTGCAAAACGTCTCGAGGCCGAAAATATCGCGCTCGACATCGGTGCCTACCGTGACGCCCCAGCCGGTCTGCGGATCTGGTGCGGCGCGACGGTTGAAACGTCGGACATCGAAGCCATGTTGCCTTGGCTCGAATGGGCGTTCCACGCCGAAATCAACGCTTGAATTTAGGCGGCCGCGCCAGACGCGGCCCCATACCCCAACACACATATAAGGATGCTCATCATGGCACCTAAAGTTCTCGTATCTGACAAACTGTCTGAAACTGCTGTTCAAATTTTCCGCGACCGCGGCATCGATGTCGACTTCATGCCAGAGCTCGGCAAAGACAAAGAAAAGCTCGCTGAAATCATCGGCCAATACGATGGTCTTGCGATCCGGTCCGCAACCAAAGCGACAGCTGCTTTGCTCGAAAAAGCAGACAACCTGAAAGTCATCGGCCGCGCCGGTATCGGCACAGACAACGTCGACAAAGAAGCTGCGTCCAAAAAAGGTGTGATCGTCATGAACACACCGTTCGGCAACATGATCACAACCGCCGAACACGCCATCGCAATGATGTTCGCAGTGGCACGCCAAATCCCAGAGGCGTCTGAATCCACACACGCTGGCAAATGGGAAAAATCCAAATTCATGGGTGTCGAGCTGACAGGCAAAACACTCGGCGTGATCGGTGCGGGTAACATCGGTGGTATCGTCTGCGACCGCGCCCGTGGCCTGAAAATGAAGGTCAAAGCCTACGACCCCTATCTCGGCGAAGAGAAGGCCGAACAGATGGGCGTTCAAAAAGTCGAGCTCGACGAGCTGCTCGAAACCGCTGATTTCATCACGCTCCACGTGCCGTTCATTGCCGGTGTCACAGAAAACATTCTGTCTGCCGAAAACCTCGCGAAAACCAAAAAGGGCGTGCGCATCATCAACTGTGCCCGCGGCGGTCTGGTTGACGAAGAGGCACTCGCTGAGCTGCTGAAATCTGGTCACGTGGCTGGCGCAGCGTTTGACGTGTTCGCGGAAGAGCCTGCAAAAGAGAACGCGTTGTTCAACCTGCCAAACGTCGTTGTGACACCGCACCTCGGTGCCGCCACAACCGAAGCTCAAGAAAACGTGGCGCTGCAAGTTGCCGAACAAATGTCCGACTACCTGCTGACAGGTGCGGTCACCAACGCGTTGAACATGCCGTCCGTGACAGCTGAAGAAGCAAAGATCATGGGCCCATGGATCGACCTGTCAGGCCACCTCGGCAACTTCACAGGCCAGATGACGGATGAGCCGATCACAGCCATCAACATCCTGTTCGACGGTGTTGTGTCTGACATGAACCTCAAAGCGCTGACAGCGGCTGTGCTTGCGGGCATCATGAAAAAGGCCAACCCTGACACCAACATGGTCAGCGCCCCTGTGATCGCCAAAGAACGCGGCATCCAGATCAGCACCACAAAGCAGGACAAATCCGGCGCATTCGACGGCTATATCAAAGTGACCGTCGTGACTGACAAGCGCGAACGCTCTGTTGCGGGCACCGTGTTCTCCGACGGCAAGCCGCGTTTCATCCAGATCAAAGGCATCAACATCGATGCCGAACTGGGCGCGAACATGGTGTACACAACAAACACCGACAAACCGGGCACCATCGGCACCATGGGTAAAATCATGGGCGACAATAACGTGAACATCGCGAACTTCACATTGGGTCGTGCCGAAGCAAACGGTGAAGCGATTGCTATGTTGTACATCGATGCGCCTGCGCCTGCAGCGGCTTTGAAAGCACTTGAAGAGACGGGCTTGTTTACACAGGTCAAACCGTTGACCTTCGACGTCGCTTGATCTTTACCTACACGAGGTACGCCTCGAACGGTCGCGTGCTACACCAGCGCGCGGCCGTTTCTATTTTAAGACCGAAGGATTAGATCATGTTTTACGTTTTGGGTGACATTCACGGGTTTCAGGATAAATTCGACCGCGGGTTGGATTTGATCAACGTGGATGGCGGCAAAGATGCACCGCTATATTTCCTCGGTGACTTCTCGGACCGTGGGCCCGACTGCAAATCTGTCATTCAAAACATCATGGACGCGCAGGCCGCAGGCCGCCCATGGCACGCGATCCTCGGCAACCATGACCAGATGTTCTACGAGTTCGTCAAAACGGGCCGCAATCGGTTCGATCCAGAATTGCGCGCCGACCTGTCATGGACAAACAACCGGCTCGGCGGGATGACGACGCTCTATTCCTATCTGAAAGACACGCCAATTGATCACCCCGAATGGGTCAGCTGGGATCATGTTCTCGAACACGGGCTGGGCAATGATGCATCCGACGATCTGCTCGACGCGGTGTCGAAAATCGCCCGCGAAGACGCAACGATCAACACCCACCTCGACTGGCTGATCAACCTGCCGCTCTATATCGAAGGTCCGGAAAACCACCTCTTCGTGCATGCGGGCATCCGCCCCGGCGTCGCTCTGTCCGATCAAGCCCGCGATGACCTGCTTTGGATCCGCGACGGCTGGCTCGAGTACGAAGGCCCACTGGACCACATGGTCGTTCACGGCCACACAGCGCTGGATTTCCCGGTGCACCACGGCAACCGCATCAACCTTGATGGCGGCGCGGGCCGTGGCCGCACCTTGGTCCCAGCTGTTTTTGAAAACGGTAAATGGTTCACCCTTGATGAAGCCGGTCGCTCGCCGCTCGAACCGTAGCCGCATATGTCGGTGTCCTTCGACAGTTTGGCGGCGCTTCTTGCGCATGGTTTCGATGATGTCATCGATGTGCGCTCACCCGCAGAATTTGCCGAAGACCATATCCCCGGCGCGATAAACCTGCCGGCCCTGTCCAACGCAGAACGGGCAGAGGTCGGAACGATCTACGTGCAGGACGATCCGTTCAAAGCCCGCAAAGTGGGGGCGGCCCTCGTCGCGCAAAACGTCGCGCGCCACCTCCAAGGCCCCCTTGCGGACAAAACAGGCGGCTGGTCCCCTTTGGTCTATTGCTGGCGTGGTGGCCAACGCTCCGGTTCCTTCGCATCTATCCTGAGCCAAATTGGCTGGCGGGCAGGGGTCGTGGCGGGGGGCTATCAGGCCTTTCGCCGCCTCGTTCATGGGTTCTTGTACGACGATCCCTTACCCCTCAACCTGATCCTTTTGGATGGGAACACAGGCACGGCCAAAACCGATATCATAAACCGTCTGTCCGACCTGTCGGTCCAAACCATCGATCTCGAAGGCCTCGCGCACCATCGCGGCTCCCTGCTGGGCGAAACCAAAGACGCGCAGCCGTCGCAAAAAGCATTTGAAACCAAACTGGCCTGCGCCTTGGTCCAGCTTGACCCCACCCGCCCTGTAATAATCGAGGCGGAAAGCAATAAGATCGGGGCCCGCATCATTCCGCCTTCTCTGTGGACGGCCATGAAAACCGCCCCCCGCATAGAGATCGCAGCAACTCTGGACGCGCGCGCCACCTATCTCGTGCAGGCCTATGGTGCAGTGTCGCAAGAGACCTTCGCCGAAAAGCTAGAGGTGCTGCGCAGACACAGGGGCGCGCGTGCTGATGTGTGGCTCGGCCTGCTGCAGGCCGGCCAATCTCACGCCCTCGCGCGCGCCTTGATCGAAGATCACTACGATCCCAGCTATCGTGCAGCGCGCGCGAAACATGACCCCGCCATCGTCAAACACCTGACCGCATCGGATCTCTCCGAAGCCGACCGTCAAAATCTGGCGGCCCAGATTGCGGGCTTTCTCAGCTAAAGCACTGCCCGCATGTCGCCGGTCACCAAACCTGCGAAATTCTTCAGCTGTGGGTTCACGTATTGGCGCACGAGCGGGTCCGCCGCATCTAACACGCCCAACTGGCACAAGATCGCCGCCATGGCGCACTCAGAGGCTCGTGTCGTCCCGTCCATAATCTTCAACGCAACACCCAACTTTTTCTCGGGGATGATCGCGATGAAATAGCCCTCTGCACCGGTTTTCACCGAAACGCGGCCCTGACCGGCCCGCATCAGATGGGTACAGGCGCGGTCTTCGTTGGCCACGAGGGCTGGATAAGCCATGGTGGCCTCGCGCAGCCGCACCATCGCCGCCCCGCGGGCTGTGCTTTCATCGGCGCCCGCAAACGTCGCCATCGCCCGCGCCATGCCGCGAATCGAGGTTGCGTGATTTGGCGCAGAACACCCATCAATCCCCCACCCGGCAGAGGTTTCTTCCGTAACTTCCTCAAATGCGTCTTTGATCACCACCTGCAGCGGATGATCCACCTCCGCATATTCGGGGCCCCATCCGTTGGCCTTTACCATGGTCAGGAAGCCGCAGTGTTTGCCCGAACAATTGTTGTGATACTTGCAGGGGCTCGCATCGGTTTTCACCAACCCGTTGCGCGCAGGCACATCTGCTGGCCACTGTGGCCCGCAAACAAATGCACTCTCATCCAGATCAAGGTCTTTCAACCAGCCCTGTACCGGATCCGTATGGATCGCCGCCCCGGAATGGGACGCGCAGGACAAGGCCAACTGCGCTTGAGTTAACCCCATTTTATCCGCAACGCCGCTTTCAACCATCGGAAGCGCCTGCAAAATCTTCGCCGATGACCGTGGGTAGGTCACATGATCGGGGTTCCCCCAAGACTGAACAATCTGCCCATCCGCGTGCATCACAACCGCATGGCCCGCATGCACGCTTTCCATCCGCCCGCCGCGCCACAGCTCGACCAAATCAACCGCGTTTCCCATGAATTCTCCTGCACTGCGCGACATCTCGCGCAAATTATACCAACCAAAAGGCGTTCCCATTTGGGCAAAAACTTGCTACTGCTATAGGTATCGAGTTGAAACCGCTCCTTCTAGCCGAAAAGGTACCCAACAGAGGTGCCAGACTTGGAAGAGCACCAGAGGCAAGGACAGCTTGGAGGCTGTATTATGATTTCAAAGATTTCCCACGCATTGGGTGCAATTGCGTTGATGGCGTCTGCCACAGCTGTGTCCGCCCAAGAAGCAAGCTCTAACCGCGTTGCTGCGAATACGGATTGGTCAGTGTTTGTTGAACCAGACCCCATCGAATGCTGGGCCGTATCTGCGCCCAAAGAAACCGTGAACTCACGCGACGGTCAGGTCGTTTCTGTGCGTCGCGGCGAAATTCTGCTGTTCGTCTTCTACCGTCCGGGCGCAGGTGTTCAGGGTCAGGTGACCTTCACAGGCGGCTACCCCTTCGCATCCGGTTCCACTGCGGAACTGGACATTGGCGGTACGAAATTCGAACTTTTCACCGAAGGTGAATGGGCTTGGCCCGCAACACCTGAAGCTGACGCACAAATCGTGGCTGCAATGAAGCGTGGCGCACAGGCAACCGTCTCTGCACGGTCTGGCCGTGGCACAGTCACCCGCGACACATTCTCACTGCTCGGCTTTACCGCTGGCGTCGAAGAAGCCGCGAACCGCTGTAGCTAATCGCGACCCAATACATTTTTGCAGGGCCGGTTTTCTTTGGAAACCGGCCCTTTGCACTATATAGAGCCCGCAACCCCAAACCGGAGCGATTCCCATGGAGCCTTCAGCGCCCATCACCCAAGACGTCATGACGATCAAACGCAAGCTGCCCGAGGGTGGTGCGACAAACATCGTCGGCCTGTCCCGTACAGAAATGCGCGATGCGCTGATCGGCGTCGGCGTGAAGGAAAAGCAAGCCAAGATGCGGGTGAACCAAATCTGGCAGTGGCTGTACCATTGGGGCGTTCGTGATTTCGCAGAAATGACGAACCTTTCGAAAGACATGCGCGCAACCTTGGCAGAGCATTTCACCATCGAACTGCCCGAAGTCGTCTCCAAACACGTCTCAGAAGATGGCACGCGCAAATACCTCGTCCGCATCGCAGGCGGTCACGAGGTCGAGGTGGTCTATATCCCCGAAACCGACCGTGGCACGCTGTGCATCTCGTCCCAAGTGGGCTGCACGCTGACCTGCTCGTTCTGCCACACCGGCACGCAAAAACTGGTCCGCAACCTGACCGCTGGCGAAATTATCGGGCAGGTCATGCTGGCGCGCGATGATCTTGGTGAATGGCCAGAGGCAGGCATCAGCACCGCGGATCAAGGTCCGCGTTTGCTCTCGAACATCGTATTAATGGGCATGGGCGAGCCGCTGTATAATTTCGAAAGCGTCCGCGACGCGATGAAAATCGCCATGGACCCGGAAGGCATCGCCCTTTCGCGCCGCCGCATCACACTGTCGACCTCTGGTGTCGTCCCTGAAATCGCACGCACGGCCGAAGAAATCGGCTGCCAACTGGCGGTCAGCTTCCATGCCACCACCGATGAAGTCCGTGATAAACTGGTGCCCATCAACAAACGTTGGAACATCGAAGAGCTCCTCAAGGCACTTGCCGCCTATCCAAAGGTGTCCAATTCCGAACGGATCACATTCGAATACGTGATGCTCAAAGACGTCAACGACAGCGACGAAGACGCGCGCCGTCTGGTCCAGTTGATCAAAGGTATCCCTGCGAAAATCAACCTGATCCCGTTCAATGAATGGCCCGGCGCCCCGTATGAGCGGTCGTCGAACAACCGCATCAAAGCCTTCGCCGACATCGTTTACAACGCGGGCTACTCCTCGCCTGTGCGCAAGCCACGTGGCGAAGACATTATGGCCGCCTGCGGTCAGCTGAAATCAGCGACAGAACGGGAACGGAAATCTCGGAAACAAATTCAGGCCGAAGCAGGCCTGTAAAAAAGGTCGAGCTGTGGTGTCACCAGCTCGACCTTTCGACCCCATCCATAGGGACGCTTGGCGATACATTTCAAAACAGTGTTATTTCAACAGTTTCGTAGCGTCAATTTCCGCCAATGGTGCTGGGCGTTCACAGGATGTCTTGATCTGAACAGGCGCACCGCTCTCGCCTGCAGCTAGAATACCCGTCATCACCTCCACCACATGCAGGGCCATCTGCCCGTTGCAGCGATGTGGCCGCCCCTCCAGGATCGCTTGCGCCATTTCTGCGGCACCTGCGGTCCGGTAGTTCGCTTTTTCCTCTTGGTTGGCGGCGTGGAAGGGATGGGCAGACAGCGGCAAATCTTCGATTTCGCCCCCAGGTTTGGCCATCTTCACCACATCGCCGAAGAAATTCGGATCCGGTAAAAACAAACTGCCTTTGGTCCCGTAAAGCTCCATATGATCGTGCCGGTGTTTCCACACATCCCACGATGCGCCCAACGTAATCGTCGCACCACTCGCAAAATCCAAAATCGCGTGGAACGTGGTCGGCGTGGTCACCGGAACCTCTTCACCGTTGCGCGGCCCATTCGTGATCGTGCGTGTTTTGTAAGGTGTGCTCGAAGTGGCCTGAACCCGTGCGACAGGCCCCAACAGTTGAACCAAATTCGTCAGATAATAGGGGCCCATATCCAAGATCGGGCCGCCCCCTTCACGGTAGAAAAAGTCAGGGTTCGGGTGCCAGTCTTCCATCCCATGCCCCATGATGTGGCAGGTCCCCGAGATGATATCCCCAACTTCACCCGCGTCCAGCAACGCGCGCGCTTGCTGGTGCGATCCACCTAAAAACGTATCCGGCGAAGACCCCAAGCGGACCCCTTTCACATTCGCCAAAGCGACCAGTTCAAGCCCTTCGTCCAGCGTCAAAACGAAGGGTTTCTCGGAATAGACGTGTTTGCCCGCCTCAATCGCTTTCTTCGAAATCTCGAAATGGGCCTCCGGGATCGTCAGGTTGACCACCATGTCGATGTCATCCGCCGCCAGCATCGCATCCAATGGCTCAGACCGAATGCCATAGCTTTCAGCTTTCTGCGCCGCTAATTCGGCGTTCAAATCAGTCACGCTCCTGATCTCAACACCTTTGAACAACGGGGCCAGATCCAGATAGGTCGTTGAGATATTGCCGCAGCCAATCAGGCCAAGTCCGAGTGTCTTCATGATATCTCCTAAAGACCAGTTATGTGATCAAACGATGCCCGTGCAAAACGCGCGTGATCAGATGGGTTGTCATGCTCAATAACGAAATGCGTAACGCCGGCCTCTTTGAGCGCAGGCAAAATCGCAGACCAATCCAAAACTCCCGAACCGGCATCGGCCCAACCGTCTTCATCGGTTTTCTCACCGTCTGGCGCGCGGTCTTTGATGTGAGCGGTACGGATCAACGGGGCGTATTTGCGAATAGTGTCAACAACATCGAACCCCGCCACATGCACCCAGCCCAAATCCAACTCGAATGGCACGCCAGCCTCGGCCAGAACATCCATTGGCGTTGTGCCATCGCCCAAATCGGCAAACTCAAACTCATGATTGTGCCAGCCAAACACAAATCCGGCCCCTTCGATGGCGGATTTCACAGCGGCAAGGCGCGCTGCAAACTGTTCCCATTCCGAGCGGTTTGTCGGGCGTTTGTCTTCGGCCAAATAGGGCCCGTAGATGCGTTTCACGCCGAGCGCATTGCCCACTGCAATGCAGCGTTCCACGTCGTTCTCCAAGGTGTCGACGTCCATATGGCACGATGAAACCGTTAGCCCATTTGCCGCAACAGCAGCTTTCAGGCCCTCAACATCCTCTAGCAAACCGCCGTAGGCTTCGACTTCTGTATAGCCGATGTCTGACAGCATTTTGAGTGTGTCAGCCAAGGGCCAGTTGCGTGATGAATAAAGTTGGTAAGACAGGGTCATAGCTCGCGCTCCCAATTGTGTTAGAGACGAAGTTCTGAGGCGACATCAAAGACAGATGCGCGGCTCATATCGATGCCAACGGGAACCATGTCCCCGGCTTTCACAACCGCTTGGCCGTCCATGCGGAACCGGAACGGATGCCCCGCCAGATTGGACCAAACCAAGGTGTCTGCTCCCATGGGTTCCACCAAATCGGCCAGAACCTGTGTGCGCAATGTCCCGCTATCCACTTGATCCTCGGTCAAAATATGCTCAGGCCGCAGCCCCAAGGTGACAGGCCCATCCGCAGGTGCGCTTGTGGCCCAGTCATACTCCGCAAGCGACGCTTCAAACCCCTCCGCCTTGAACACGCCACCGGCCAATTCGCCTTCGATGAAATTCATCGCGGGCGACCCGATAAACCCAGCAACATACTTGTTGCGCGGCTTGTTGTAGATGTTTGCGGGGCTGTCCAATTGCATGACTTGCCCCCCTTTCATAATCGCAATGCGGTCCGCCAATGTCATGGCTTCCACCTGATCGTGCGTCACGTAAATCATCGTGTTCTTCAGCTGATCATGCAGGCGTTTCAGCTCGACCCGCAGATCGGCGCGCAGTTTCGCATCCAGGTTCGACAACGGTTCATCAAACAAAAACACATCCACATCGCGCACCAAGGCGCGCCCAATAGCAACCCGCTGCCGTTGCCCGCCAGACAATGCGCCGGGCTTGCGTTTCAACAATGGCTCGATCTGTAAAATCTCGGCGGCACGGGCCACACGTTTGGCAATTTCATCTTTTGGCAAACGGGCGTTTTTCAACCCGAACGACAGGTTCCCCTCGACGGTCATCTGCGGGTACAGCGCGTAAGATTGGAACACCATCCCGATGCCCCGTTCGCTCGGCTCCGCCCATGTGACGTTTTTCCCTTTGATGAAAATCTGCCCGTCGGTGACATCCAAAAGCCCCGCGATACAGTTCAACAACGTGGATTTACCGCAGCCCGATGACCCCAGCAGAACCAGAAACTCACCTTCGTGAATGTCTAAATTCAGGTCTTTGAGAACATTCACAGCCCCGAAAGACAGGTCCAGATTGCGTATTTCTACGGAATGGTTTGACATATTTATCCCTTTACCGCGCCAGCAGCGATGCCGCGCACGAACAGTTTTCCGCTGGCGAAATAGATGACCAATGGCACAAGGCCCGTCAGCAATGTCGCCGCCATATTTACGTTGTATTCTTTGACGCCCTGCACCGAATTCACGATGTTATTGAGCTGTACCGTCATCGGGTAAGTGTCGGGTTTGGTGTAGATCACCCCGAACAGGAAATCGTTCCAAATGCCCGTCACCTGTAAAATCATCGCGACCACGAAAATCGGTAGCGCCATGGGCAGCATGATGCGGAAATAAATCCCCCAAAACCCTGCACCATCCACGCGCGCAGCCTTGAACAGCTCCTCAGGAATCGAGGTGAAATAGTTCCGGAACAGCAACGTCAAAATCGGCATCCCAAAGACGGTGTGCACCAAAACCAACCCGCCCAAATCTCCCATCAGGCCGATTTCGCGTAGCAAAATTACGATGGGGTACAGCATCGTCTGATATGGGATGAAGGCGCCAATGATCAGGATCGTGAAAAACGTCTCCGACCCTTTGAATTTCCAATGGCTCAACGCATAGCCATTCACCGACGCGACAGAGATCGACAAAATCAGCGACGGCACCAGAATTTGCACCGAATTCCAAAATCCACGGCTCAACCCGTCGCAATTGATCCCAGTACAGGCTTGCGACCACGCTTTGGTCCAAGCCGCCGTTGTGATCTCGAGGGGGGGTGAAAACACATTGCCCAACCGGATCTCCGGCATGCCCTTCAGCGAGGTCACAATCATCACATACAGCGGCAACAAATAGTAAACGCTGATCAAAATCAGAATGCCGTACAACATGATATTGCGGCTCGAAAACGCCTTCTTCGGCTTGGGGCCGCGCGGGCCCGTCATTGCGACATCAACCACGTTTGCGTCCTCCAAATTCAAGATAAGCCCAAGGGATCAAAATCACGATCACGCTGACCAACATCATGGTCGAGGCTGCAAAGCCCTGGCCCAGGTTTTGCGCACGGAACATATATTCGATCACATATTTTGCGGGCACTTCTGAGCTGATCCCCGGCCCCCCGTTCGTTTGGGCAACGACCAAATCGTAAAGTTTGATAATCCCCGATGCGATCAGCACCAGCGCCGTAATGAACACGGGCCGCATCATCGGAATGATCACACGCACATAGGTTTTCACGGTGCCAATCCCGTCCACACGGGCAGCCTTCCAAATGTCTTCATCAATGCCACGCAGACCTGCCAACATGATGCACATAATCAGGCCAGAGCCCTGCCAAATCCCCGCGATCAAAATGCCGAAAATCACGATTTCAGAATTGTTCAGCGGATCAAACGCAAAGCTTTCCCAACCCCAATCGCGCACAACGCTTTGCAGGCCAAAATCAGGGTTCAAAATCCACTGCCACGCTAAACCGGTCACAACAAACGACAGCGCGAAAGGGTACAGGAAAATCGTCCGAAACGTATTTTCGAACCGGATTTTCCGATCCAGCAACGCGGCCAAAGTAAACCCGATCAGCAACGTCAGGATTAGGCTACACACACCGTAAATTGCCAAATTCTCAATCGAGATCATCCACCGCCGCGTGGACCAAAGGCGCTCATATTGGTCAAACCCAACGAACTCCAACTTTGGCAACATGCGCGAGGATGTGAAGGAATGCACGACCGTCCACGCAGTGCCCCCGACAAACACCACAAGGGCCGTCAGGATCATGGGGATCGACGCGATTTTTGCGCTCAGGTTGCGAAACAATTGTACAGGGCGCTTCGCAGGCGCAGATGGATCGGACACGTGGTCAGACATCAATAAAACCTAAAATAAAGAGAGGGTGGGACGCGGGGGGAAGACCGCGCGCCCCGATAGCAGGCCGGTCTAGTCGGCGCTGCTGATGATGTCGACATAGCGCTCTTGCGCGTCTGCCGCAGACATGTCGGATGACCAGAATTCGGCCATCAGATCTTCAACCTGAATGGTGGAATCTTGTGACAATGCCATGTCACCGGACGGCAAAATGCCATCGCCAGACGCAAGAATTGCCAAGCCCTTTTGCATACAATCGTTTGCAGCAGACAAATCAACGTCGCCGCGCACAGGCAAAGACCCTTTGGCGAGGTTGAACGCAACCTGAACCTCAGGAGACACCAGCATTTCAGCCATTTCCAACTGAGCCGCGCGTGTTTCTTCGTCATCAATCACAGGGAAGTAGAACGCGTCACCGCCTGTATCCAGAACTTGGTTCAGACCCAGACCCGGCAGACATTCGTAGTCTTCGCCAGCAACTTGACCTGCCACTTGGAATTCACCTTGTGCCCAGTCGCCCATCAATTGGCCGCCAGCCTGACCGGTGATCACCATGTTCGTCGCAAGGTTCCAGTCTTGTACGTTGCTGTCGCGTGCCAGCTCACGGGCGGTCGCAACGGCTTCGAATACGGCTGTGTATTCCGGGCCTGCAGCAACATCCGCGTCTTTGTCGCGCAACACAGCCAGCATGTTATCTACGCCAGCAATCGCAACGGTGATGTCACCAAAAGCGATGTTTTGCTGCCAGCCTTGCTGACCCATAGCCAGTGGTACAATGCCCGCCTCTTCCAGTGCAGGCGCGGCAGCCACGAATTCGTTCCAGTCGTTTGGTACATCAACACCGGCAGTTTCATAGGCATCGCGTGACAGCCACAGCCACTGGGCAGAGTGGATGTTCAGCGGCGCGCAATATACGCGGCCTTCGAATGTGCAGGCCTCCAGCAGGCTCGGCGGGTTGATGATCTCGGCCCAATTGTTGGCCTCGGCCACTTCAGTCAAATCTGTCAAAAGACCCGCTTCGATCAGCTCCTCAGCCTGACGTCCGTGGTTCAATTGTGTCGCCGCCATCGGATCCCCACCGATGATGCGCGAAATAATGATCGGGCGCGCTGTGCCGCCAGAACCTGCGATCGCACCGTCGATCCATGTGTTGCCAGCGGCCTCCCATGCCTCTGCCAACTCGGCCACAGCGGCGGCTTCACCACCGGATGTCCACCAGTGTGTCACTTCCAGTTCCGCTGCTTGAACAGCGGGTGCGGCGACCAACGCGGTGGCGGCCATTAGTTTTGTTGTAAGCTTCACGATCCATATCCTCCCTGATTCTAAATCGTTGTAGAAAAATCTATATCGATTTAGAAACATCTGACAAGAAATTTTATTAATGATTTTCCCGTGCCGTCTTTACAGATCGAACTCAGCGGTTAGGAGGGAAGGTCTGCAACAGGTAGTGAGAGGCAATAAATACACAGTGACGGACAGGCTGGAGCTGAAAAAAGGCGAAAAACCAACGCTTAAGACAATTGCGCGCCTCAGCGGGCTGGCGGTCCCAACGGTGAGCCGCGCGCTCAATGACGCGCCCGACATTAAATCCGCCACCAAGGTGCGCGTCCGCGAAATCGCCGAGGGAATCGGCTATGTTCCGAATCGCGCTGGCGTGCGTCTTCGGACAGGGCGCACCAATGTCATCAGCCTCGTTTTGTCGACTCAGCATGATCTGACCAACCACACTGGGTCCCTCATTTCATCAATCGCCGGCGCCCTTCAGGGGACGCCCTTCCACATGAATGTCACCCCGTATTTCCCAAACGAAGACATCATGAAGCCGATCCGCTATATCGTCGAAACGCGGTCTGCCGATGCCGTGATTTTGAATCAGGTCGCCCCGAATGATGAACGGGTGCGCTACCTTATGGACAAGAATTTTCCCTTCGTGACCCATGGGCGCAGCCTGTGGTGTGACCAGCATCCCTACTACGACTTCGATAATGAAATCGTGGGCGACCGTGCCATGCGCAAACTCGCGGATCGTGGCCGTCGCAACATTCTTCTCATCGCCCCACCGCGCGACCAGTTTTATGCCAAACACACCATTGATGGCTGCGAACGGGCTGCAAAGGATCTGGGCATCGCCATCACAACCCACCCCACAATCACCAGCGATTTCCCCCGCATCCCCTTGACCGATGAAATCGCGGACTTTCTTCAAAAATACCCAGAAATCGACGGTATCATTTGTGCCTCGACCTCTTCGGCGATGGCTTCTGTAGCCTCGCTTGAACGGATCGGCCGCAACTTGGGTGAGGATATCGATGTGTTCGCGAAAGAGGCTGTTTCAATCCTCGAATGGTTCCGTCCCGGTATCTTGACCGTATTCGAAGACGTCACCATCGCCGGAGATTTCGTCGCGCGCGCCGCCATGCAGGCCGTCAAAAACCCTGACGCGCCACCGATGCAGTGTTTGGAAAAACCAGTTTTCTAGCCGGCTTGACTACTTCGCCAACAAGATAGAGGCGACCAATTGCGCCGCGCGGGGCACAGGCAATGTCATCGGCACCAAGGTCGCATTTTCTTCGATCGTAGGGGCTTCCAACGTGTCAAACTGAGATGCGATCAACCGGTCCGGCATGAAATGTCCGGTCCGGTTTTTGAACCGCTCTCGAATGACCTCTTCTGTCACACGTGGGTAAACCAGCCGCAATCCGGGCGCGAAGCTGCGTAAACACTCGCGGTACGCAAGCTTGAGCGCGGAACAGCCCAAAACAACATCCCTATTGTCTCTCAACGCCGCCCCGCAGGCTTCCAGCCACGGCCAACGCATCTCGTCGGTCAATGGCTTTCCGCTTTTCATATGCGCGATGTTCTCGGCTGGATGTAGATCGTCCGCATCGATGAACAGGCAATCTAATTCTTGGGCGATGGCGACGCCCAGCGTTGTCTTTCCAGACCCCGCAACACCCATAACGACGACTTTCATCCTTGGATCCGTATCTTAAATTTCACCATTGCCGCCCTGCGCCCCAATGGCGCGCAGGGCACATCTCTAACTTACCGCCCTGGAATTTCACCGCGCTTTTCGCCAGCACCTTCCCAGCTTTCCAACGCTGCAACCGCGTCTTCTGCCGTGTCCACAAACCGGAACAGGTCCAAGTCTTCTGCGGAAATCGTTCCCGCTTCTGACAGGGCATCCCAGTTAATAATGCTCTCCCAGAACGCGCGACCAAACAGCAAAAACGGCACCCGCTCCATGCGACCCGTTTGGATCAACGTCAGCGCTTCGAACATTTCATCCAAGGTGCCAAACCCACCGGGGAACACCGTGATCGCACTGGCGCGCATCAAGAAATGCATTTTGCGAATGGCGAAATAGTGGAAGTTAAAACACAGCTCCGGCGTCACGTATTCATTCGGCGCTTGCTCGTGTGGTAGCACAATGTTCAACCCAATCGACTTGCCGCCCGCATCCATCGCACCACGGTTTCCGGCCTCCATCACACCGGGGCCACCGCCAGTGACAATGACGTTCTCGTTCGGATCGCCCTTCAGGGTCATCAGCTCCGCAAACTTGCGCGCTTCGTCGTAATAGGCCGACAAATCCGCCAAGGTCTTGGTGCGGGCACTGTCCTTTTTCGCAGGCTCCGGAATACGGGCCCCGCCAAACATCACAACCGTGGAAATAATCCCCTGTTCGTCCAGCATCAGCTCCGGCTTCAACAGCTCCAACTGCAACCGCACAGGCCGCAGTTCGTCACGACACATGAAGGTGTCATCTGCAAACGCCAAAGCATAGGCCGGCGATCGTGTTTGCGGCGTGTCAGGCACTTGCATCGCTTCATCGCGGTCTTGGTGGCTGTCGCGAAACGGGTGGCGGCGTGTATCGTCTTTCATCTGAAGCTGCTCCGAAGATGTATTGTTTGTCTTTCCTGTTTAGTGGCAGGTTGCCCCAAGTTTGTCCAATCCCGAGGGTCACAATGTCTATCACCCGGTCCGATATTTCCGCTGCTCGCACCCGTATCGCTCCCTATGTTCACCAAACGCCGATCATGGCATCAGCCGAATTCGGTCGCCCTCTGCAGTTCAAATTCGAACACACCCAAGTCACGGGCAGCTTCAAGGCACGCGGCGCGTTCAATTCCCTGCTCACCGCAGACGTCCCGCCCGCCGGGATCGTCGCCGCATCCGGGGGCAATCATGGCGCGGCTGTCGCCCACGCGGCCCGCACCCTTGGGTACGACGCGCACATTTTCGTCCCCGAATTCGCAGGCCCCGCCAAAATCGACGTGATCCGCCAAACAGGTGCGACGTTGCACATCGTTGATGGCGCCTACGCGGAGGCCGCCGCCGCAGCCCACGCCCACCAAGCCGAAACCGGCGCGCTGGACATTCACCCCTACGACGCACCCGCAACACTGACAGGACAGGGCACCTGTTTCGCAGAATGGGACGACCAAGGCCTAGACGCCGACACAATCCTCATCGCCATCGGCGGTGGGGGCCTGATCGGCGGCGCGATGTCATGGTGCGAAGGCCGCAAAATCGTGGGCGTTGAAACCCACACGACCAACGCCATGCATGCCGCCTTGGCCCATGGCCCTGACACAGACGTCGACGTCTCAGGCCTGTGCGCCAATGCCTTAGGCGCGCGCCGCATAGGGCGATTGTCCTACGACTTGGCCAAAAAGAACGACCTACAAACTGTACTGGTGTCTGATGATGCGGTCGCCGACGCGCAAAAACGGCTTTGGCAAACTCTGCGTCAATTGGTCGAGCCTTCTGGTGCCGCCGCCTTGGCCGCCGTGCTCTCTGGCACCTATGTGCCAGAGAAAAACGAAAAGCTGGCCGTGCTTTTGTGTGGCGCAAATCCCGCCCCTATCCCGATCTGATTGCCCAAACCACCCAACCACGGTATTGGGGCGCAAACGTAACGCATTAACGGGGGCCATAATGTCCAACGCACAGCTTGAAACCGCCATCGAATCCGCATGGGATGCCCGTGATACCATCACGCCAGCTACCACAGGCGAAACGCGCGAAGCCATCGAAGACACGCTGAACGCGCTCGATAGCGGGTCCCTGCGCGTCGCCGAAAAACAAGACGACGGCAGCTGGCACGTCAACCAGTGGGCCAAAAAGGCCGTGCTGCTGGGTTTCCGCATCAAAGACATGGAACTCCAAGACGGCGGCCCACAGGGCTCCGGCTGGTGGGACAAAGTCGACAGCAAATTCAAAGGCTGGGGCGAAGCTGAATGGAAAACGGCAGGCTTCCGTGCCGTGCCAAACTGCGTTGTCCGCAAATCCGCCTTCATCGCACCGGGCGTTGTTCTGATGCCATCGTTCGTGAACTTGGGTGCCTACGTCGACGAAGGCACCATGGTCGACACATGGGCCACCGTTGGCTCCTGCGCACAGATCGGTAAAAACGTGCACCTGTCCGGCGGCGTCGGCATCGGTGGCGTTCTCGAACCCATGCAGGCCGGCCCAACCATCATCGAAGACAACTGCTTCATCGGTGCACGCTCTGAAGTCGTCGAAGGCTGTATCGTCCGTGAAGGCTCCGTTTTGGGCATGGGCGTGTTCATCGGCCAATCCACAAAAATCCTCGACCGCGAAACAGGCGAAGTCATGTACGGCGAAGTACCACCATATTCCGTGGTCGTCGCAGGCTCCATGCCCTCCAAAAACGGCGTGAACCTCTACTGCGCGGTCATCGTAAAGCGCGTCGACGAACGCACGCGCTCCAAAACAGGCATCAACGAGTTGTTGCGCGACTGATGATCCTATCACGGACGCTTGCCAAATCCCGCATCACGCGCGGCGAGCGTCCGTCTTGGCTGGCGGCATGGGCCCCTGTGGCTTTCGATGCAGCCTGCCTATTGGGCCTGTTTGTGCTGGCCTACCGTCCCTTCCAAACCTTTGTTGAAACCCATGATATCTCCGTCGGGCTCACCGCGACGGCGCTGTTTCTCGCAGGTTTTATTCCGGTTCAGGTCGTGCTGATCCTGTCGTCCCTCTGGGCCGCAAAATCACGCTTCAAAGACGAGACCGCACCCTAGGGCTGGCCGCCAAACCACTGCTGTACCAGATCATCGTAGGTGCCATTCTCGCGCAGCTGCAAAAGCGTCTGATCGATTTCTTCTTTCAGATCACTGCCAGCCGGCAAAGCAATGCCATAGTTCTCACGCCGGTAAATGCGCGGCAAAAGATTCGTCTCAGGGTTTGTGTGCGTCGTCGAATAATACGACAAAATCGGCGCATCAAAAACAACGGCCGCAACCTGTCCCTTTTCCAACGCATCGAAAATCTCAACAGGCGACGCATACCCGATGTAATTCAAATCACGCGCATCCATAAAGTCCGCCGAGGTAGAGCCACTCACCGTCGCCACGGCACGCCCTTCTAGGTCATTGATGGATTCAATGTTGTCTTGCAGGGCCGCAACCGTCGTGGCTGATGTGATCGTCGCGACAAAAAACGACACGATGAAAAGGCTCGACACCACCAGAACCACCGAAAACAAACGCCCCATCTTCGACTGCGGCATTCGCTCCTCAAAGCCGCCGTTCACCACCACATTCAAGGCCCACCAAAACGACGGATAAATCGCATCGCGCGCAGGGCGGTCGAAATACGGTTGAACACGGCGTTCAAAAACCCACATCAACATGCCGCTGCCGAACAAAAGCCCCAAGGCAATCACGACCAACATCAAAAAATCCTTGGTCATCAGCGCCTGCAACATCGGGTTGCCGCCTTTGGTCTCCGGCAAAAGCACCCCGATCCCGCTTTCAAAAATCGGCTGGCTAAAGTCCATCACACGTTCACGGGCCGCCGTGATCGAGATATTGGCGACCGCCCCATCGTGAATGCCAACTTCAGTCGCAGACAGCATCGCGGGGAAACTGTTGTAATACTTGAATTCAACGTCGCGGCCCATTTCGGCGGCGATGGCTTTCATCAAATCAATGCTGAACCCAGATGGAACCCCACCGCGCGTCGTCGCAAAGGGCGGGCGTTCAATCGTCGCGAACGACAGGCCCTCCTGTTGCGCCTGAACAGGCATCGCAGGCAGGAGCAGCAGCAAAAATGTGAATGCAGCGTAGATCGTTTTCATTATTATTCCCCAAGGTGATCATCATTTGCATCGTTCCGATGAGATCGTCAACGGGCTAGGACGTTGACCTATCCGTTTGATAGGTCTACCCGATCCTTATGAGTGAAAAACCAAAGTCCAAATCGGCCTCAAAACCAAAACCTAAAAAGGTCTCCCGGCAGCAGGTCTTTACCCTGTTGGTCGAGGTTGGCCGTAAAGACGGTGATGGCCTCCCAGCGGAAAGCACAGGCGCCGCCCTCATGATCTATGCCTCCGGCATCGATGAGGCCGAAGCCGTGCGCGAAACCGTCGCGATCCTAAAACAAGCGGATGTAAACCCGCTGGATGTGTCTGGTTACGGCACCTTGGATGAACGTCTCGCCGAAGGCCACGACATCGCAGACGAAGAACGCGCGCTCATGCAACGGGCCCTCGAAGAAAACTCTGTCATCGTGGCGCAGATGACTCCGTTCTACGATGATACGCCCAGCGACAAGCTGAACTAACCAATCGAGACACCGGTCAGCGTTAGGGCCTCAAACCCCTTTAAAACAGGCGCGGCAAGGCCCGCCTGACGCGGGCGATAAGCCGGCTCCATCTCCCCCAAAACAGACGCGCCCAATGCGCCGTCTGTTTCAAACAGCGCCGCCCCGTTAAAGCTTTCGACCAACGCACCGTTCACGGTGATAATCTCGTGGCTTTCCAAAAGAAGCTGGTGATAGCACACAACATTTGGCGCGTTTTTGGTGGGCCGAACGCAATTGCGAATGCCCAGATTGCGCAGATCTGTGGTCACACGTTCCTCTCCGAACAGGTACTCAACCTCTGATCCTGCAAGACACACCCGCTGACCGCCCGCCGCAACTAAATCGTCCCACAGCCCCAAATAGGGCTGGCGCAATGTCATGGGCGCAAACCGTCCCAGCGCTGGCACAGTTGCATGGCCAGACCATAAAACACGCACAGGCCCACGTCCCTCTGCGGTCACAAAATCGCCCGCCCTAACGTTGCGTAAGGCGCGTGGCCCCTCCGGCGTATCCACGGCGGCTGATCCGGCCAACCCGGGCATCGGCCCCAAGGGGCAGGGGGCATCCGCAATCGCCAGAAACTCCAGACCCTCATCAATCACGGCATGTGGCCCACTTTGCGTCATCAACTGCGCATCCCGCAACGCCAGCGGAAATGGCGCTGTCACGGTCGTTTGCCACAGCTGCCCGTGGTCCGGCGTGTACGCACTCAACCGGCCGCATCTGCGCGGCGCATCCCAAACATAGGCGATCTGCACGGTTGTGGCTTCCCCGCCCAATCCCGTCTTCAAAACAGCCTCAAACGCCCGCGCGCCCTGCCGCATCGACAGCCGCAGGGTGCCATCAGGCTCCAAGCATATCGTCAGGCCAGACGGCCACGGCTCCAACACCCCAAACCGCAGCAAATACACGGGGTGCGACGTTGATCGCGTCTCGGTTTCCAAAAAAACAGACCCGCGCGGCAGAAATTCAGGCCCGGCAGGTTCAGCCGTATGTGCGCTATCGATCCCGGCGGGATGAAAGGCACAGTCCTGCTGCGTGCGCGTCGCGATCCAATTGAGTGCCGTCATAGTGTTGCGCCTGTACCTACTCTACCGCTTAAACCAAAAGGCACGCAAAGTTGTTTCGCCACGCCAAACGCCTGTCGAAATCCTAAATCTAGTGGTCGCCGTAGCGATCTTTGGACTATGTAGAGCCCGCTCGATATTTGCCCTGCCTAGGGTCTGTTATTGGGTCCACCATACGCGATTTAGGCGTCGGTTTGCCCGTTTTTACGGCGCTTTGCGCAGCGCCGCCCCAACCTGTGACGGTCGTGCCACAGGCCCCCCTGGTTTGCATCACACCGGCAAGACGGGTAACGCAGTACCCAACAGGAGAATTCTGATGACCGTTGATCCCATCGCCCTCACCGCTGATCTTATCCGCTGCCCCACGGTCACACCGGCCGAAGGCGGCGCGCTTCAATTACTGGACGCCTTGCTGTCAGATGCTGGCTTCGAGACGTGGCGCGTTGATCGCGCAGGCACACCAAATCTCTATGCCCGCTGGGGGGCGCGCGGTGCGAACAAATCCTTCGGCTTCAACGGTCACACCGATGTGGTGCCCGTCGGCGACGAAGCCGCATGGACGGTTGAACCCTTCGGTGCGGAAATCCGTGAGGGCATCATGTACGGGCGGGGTGCCACCGACATGAAATCAGGCGTCGCGGCCTTTGCCGCCGCCGCCATTGATTTTGTCACCCAAACCCCACCGGACGGCGCCGTCATTCTGGCCATCACCGGCGATGAAGAAGGCCCCTCCACCGACGGCACACTCGCCCTGTTGGACTGGATGCAAACCCAAGGCGAAGCCATGACCGCCTGCTTGGTTGGCGAACCGACCTGTCCTGAAACCATGGGCGAAATGATCAAAGTGGGCCGTCGCGGCTCTCTCACCTCGCACTTTACAGTGACCGGCAAACAGGGGCACGCGGCCTATCCACACCGCGCCGTAAACCCGCTGCCTGCCATGGCGCGTCTGGTCGATCGTCTCGCCAGTCACCAGCTGGATCAAGGCTCAGATCACTTCGATCCCTCCACCTTGGCCGTCGTCACCATCGACACAGGCAACCCCGCGACCAACGTTATCCCCGCCCAAAGCAAAGCCAGCGCAAACGTGCGTTTCAACGATCTGCACACCTCCGAAAGCGTGATCGCGTGGATGCAAGCCGTGGCCGATGAAACAGCAATAGACTTCGGCGTCCAGATCGACGTTCAAACCCGCGTCTCCGGCGAAAGTTTCCTCACCCCACCCGGCGCGCTCTCCGATCTTGTGTCTGCCGCCGTTGAGGCCGAAACGGGCCTCACCCCCGAACTCTCCACGACAGGCGGAACCTCCGACGCACGCTTTGTAAAAAACCACTGCCCCGTGGTCGAATTCGGCTTGGTCGGCAAAACGATGCACCAGGTGGATGAATGCGTGCCAATCGAACAGATCACCCAGCTCAAATCCATCTACACACGGATTTTGACCGATTATTTTACCTAAACCGCCCTCGGCCCCACAGGTATTTTAACAGCACAGTCGAATGGGTCTGACCTTCTGCATCTGGCGTGATAGGCAGATGCCATGACACGTATACCTTCCAAAGCCGAAATCCTCGAATGGATCTCCGAAAACCCCACCCAAACCGCGAAACGCGACATCGCGCGCGCCTTTGGCATAAAAGGGGCCGCACGGATCGATCTCAAACGTCTCCTGCGCGAGCTTGAGGACGAAGGCCGACTGGAAAAACGCAAAACCTCCTACCGCGACCCCAACACATTGCCCCCCGTCACGGTGCTCGAAGTTCTGGCCCCTGATGCCGATGGCGATCTGTTTGCGCGTCCCATGGAATGGGCGGGCGAGGGGGCCGAACCACGCATCCTGCTCACGCTCAAATCGTCCGATCCTGCGCTGGGCGCGGGCAACCGTATTCTGGGCCGCCTCACCGAAGTGCAGGGCGAAGAGTACACCCACACCGCCCGCTTGATCCGCCGCATCGGCACCAACCCACAGCGGATCTTGGGCGTGTTTCGCGCAAACTCCGAAGGCGGGCGCATTCTGCCTGTCGACAAGGGGCAGCAAAAAGAATGGGTCGTTGCCGCCGGTGCCACAGGTGGCGCGAAAGACGGCGAATTGGTCGAGGCAGAACAATCCGGCCCCAAAGGCCGCATGGGCTTGCCCAAGGCGAAAATCGTCACCCGTTTGGGCGACCCCACCGAACCGCGCGCTGTTTCCCTGATCGCGATCCACCAGCATGGCATTCCCGATCATTTCCCCGATGCCGTCATCGCGGAAGCTGACCGCGCCAAACCCGCCCCCTTGGGCAAACGCGAAGATCTGCGCGATCTCCCCCTCGTCACAATCGATCCGTGGGATGCCCGCGACCACGATGATGCCTGCTGCGTCATCCCCAACCCCGACGGTAGCTTTGCCCTTTGGGTCGCGATTGCCGACGTTGCCCACTACGTCACACCCGGCTCCGAGCTTGACCGCGAGGCCCGCAAACGCGGCAACTCTACCTATTTCCCCGACCGCGTCGTGCCCATGTTGCCCGACATTCTGTCCGGTGATCTGTGTTCGCTCCACGAAGGCGTGGAACGCGCCTGTATCGCTGTCGAAATGCAGGTCGATGGCGCGGGTAACAAAATATCCCACCGCTTCGTGCGCGGCCTCATGACATCGCCGGCCTCCCTGAACTACGAAGAAGTGCAGGCCGCGATCGACGGTGACATCAACGAAAAAGTCGCCCCGTTGTTCGACGATGTGATCAAACCGCTCTATGCCTGCTACGATGCCCTGCGCACCGCACGCAGCGTCCGCCAACCGCTCGAACTTGATCTCCCAGAACGGCAAATCGTCCTCTCCGACGACGGTGACGTGACGGATGTCGCCTTTAAAGACCGTCTCGATGCCCACCGCCTGATCGAAGAATTCATGGTGCTGGCCAATGTCGCTGCCGCCGAAACCCTGATCGCCAAACGCACTGCACAACTCTTCCGCGTGCACGAAGAGCCCAGTCAGGAAAAGCTCGACTCGCTGCGTGAAACAGCCGCCGCATCGGGCCTGCAACTTGCCAAGGGCCAAGTGCTCAAAACCGCGCATCTCAACCGCTTGCTCGCTCAGGCCGAAGGCACCGACAACGCGGAGCTGATCAATATCTCAACCCTGCGTTCCATGACGCAAGCCTACTACAGCCCCGAAAATTTCGGCCACTTCGGGCTCGCGCTCCAAGCCTATGCGCACTTCACCTCGCCCATCCGCCGCTACGCCGACCTGATCGTGCACCGCGCATTGATCAGCGCCCATGGCTGGGGGGGCGATGGTCTCACCCCAGAAGATGAAGCCATGCTGGGCGACACCGCCAAAGCCATTTCCGACACGGAACGCCGCTCCATGATGGCCGAACGTGACACCACCGATCGCTATCTCGCCGCGTTCTTGAATGACCGTTTAGGCGCCGTCATGACGGGCCGGATCAGCGGTATCGCTAAGTTCGGGGTCTTCGTGAAACTCGATGAAACCGGCGCCGACGGCATGATCCCGATGCGCAATCTGGGTAACGAATATTTCCACTACGATGCCGACAGTCAAACCCTCATGGGGCGCGATACGGGGCAGATCATCGGCTTGGGCCAACGCGCCACGGTCAAACTGGTCGAAGCGGCCCCCGTCACAGGTGGCCTCATCGTTGAACTTGTTGAACTCGATGGAAAATCCCTGCCACGTGGGTCGTCAAAACCGCGGGGCAAATCTCCTCGTCGGAAGCTGTCCAAAGGCAAAAAGAAAGCCGCCAAAACTGCCCGCAAAGTCAAACGCACACGCCGCTGATCAGCGCAGCGGAGCCACTTCGCAGGTGTCTCCCGTCATGCAGGCTTGCACCTGCGCGATTTGCGCATCGGTCGGGTTGGTAAACGCCTGCCCGCCGCAGGGGCCAATCTCCAGCCTGTATCCATCCGACATTTGCTCAACGAATGCCAGAACCTGCGCCCCATCATTTTGCAGCGATCCGCACCACGCGGCGGCACAGGTGAACGCCAACTCAACATCCAGCGTTGGTGCGTCCTGAAACCCGTTTTCGCCCAAAAACATCCCGCTAAATTGCGCAGTCACCTCAACGTCACGGCGCTGGTTGATGTCGCCCGTCGTAGACGATGGCACATCCCCAAATTCATAGGTCCCCAGCAAAATAACATAGGCCTCATCCGCCTGCGCGGCCAGCTGAAATGATCGGGCCACATCAGGCCGCCAACACGACAGCGCATGCGCCTGCGTCGCAGCGCAAACCATCAGTCCCGTAAAAAGTGCAGCTTTCATATCTTATCTCCAAATTCTTCCAAAACGGCGGCATAAACCTCCCGCTTGAATGGGACGATGCTGGCCAGCAAATCCTTGGCCTCCATCCACCGCCATTCGGAAAATTCTTGGTGATCTTGCACAATATTGATCTGATCGTCAGACCCGTGAAACCGCAGCAAAACCCATTTCTGCTCCTGCCCGCGATACCGGCCTTTCCAGATTTTGGGCACAATGTCGTGGGGCAAATCATAGGGCAGCCACTCGGCTGTCTCGGCCTCAATCTCCACCAAATCCGGCGTAATGCCCGTCTCTTCCTCCAGCTCCCGCAGGGCCGCTGTCCGCACATCTTCGCCATCATCGATCCCGCCTTGTGGCATCTGCCACGCGTCTTTGAACCGATCAACGCGTTGGCCGACAAACACGCCGCCATCGGGGTTCACGATCATCAACCCAACACAGGGGCGATAGGGCAGCGCTGCAATCTCGTCTGGGGTCATTTGCTTGGTCATCATGCGGGTCCTTCATATGAAAACGCCGCCGAGTTTTACCTCGGCGGCGCGCATTTCCCAACGGGGAAAATCAATTATCGCTGCTGTCCAAAACGCCCAAACCTTTGAGAATATCAATCGCATAAGCCAGCTGATAATCCTCCTCGCGCAAGGCTGCCGCATCTTCGGCGCGCAAACGGTCCGCTTGGATCTGCTCGATCTCGTCTTCGGTCAGGCTGTCATTATCCAACGCGCCCCGCAGATCCGCTTCGGACCGTGTGAAACCTTCGTCTTCCTCTTCCTCAACCGCATTCGGATCAACCCGCGGCTGCTCCACGATGATATCGGGCGAAATACCCAACGCCTGAATGGACCGGCCAGACGGCGTGTAATACCGCGCCGTGGTCAACCGCATGGCGCTGTCACCACGCAATGGCATCACCGTTTGAACAGACCCTTTGCCGAATGAATTGGTGCCAATCACAACCGCACGACGGTGATCTTGCAACGCACCCGCCACAATCTCTGAAGCAGAGGCAGAACCGCCGTTGATCAAAACAACAATCGGCAATCCTTCGGCCAAATCCCCCTCGCGGGCGTTCCAACGTTGGCCGTCACTCGGCTCACGCCCACGGGTCGATGTAATCTCACCCGCATCCAAAAACGCATCCGATACGGCAATCGCCTGGTTCAACAAACCACCTGGGTTGTTGCGCAAATCAATGACAAACCCATTCACGTTTTCAATGCCACCGGCTTCTTCAACCTGCTCGGCAAGCTGCTCTTCGAGGCTCGGGTAGGTCTGATCGCTAAATGTCACGATCCGCAAAACAACCGTTTCCCCTTCCACGCGGCTGCGCACAGCGGTCAGCGTAATGGTGTCGCGAATAATCGACACATCGAAAGGCTCCGGCGTGCCTTCTCGGAAAATGGTGATGATAATCTCAGACCCAACCGGCCCGCGCATCAGCTCTACCGCTTCGTCCAGCGTCAAACCCAGCAGGTTTTCACCATCAACAGCGGTGATGAAATCACCCGACTCGATTCCCGCTTCGCTCGCAGGGGTGCCATCAATCGGCGACACCACCTTCACGAAACCGTCTTCTTGGGTCACTTCAATGCCCAGACCGCCAAACTCGCCGCGCGTCTGTTCGCGCATATCCGCCGCATCCGATGGGGACAGGTAGCTGGAATGCGGATCAAGCGATGTCAGCATACCATCAATCGCCGCTTCGATCAGCGCCGCCTCGTCGACCTCTTCCACATATTGCGCGCGGATCCGTTCAAAAATGTCCCCAAACAAATCCAGTTGTTCGTAGACGCTTGCGTTGTTTGCGGCTTCCTGCGCCAGCAGGGGGCCCGCCACTTGTGTGGTGGCCACTGCGCCCAACAAAATGCCACCAGTGGCGGCCATCGCAAATTTTTTCATTCAGTCCATCCAATCATCAATTTACCATCTGCCGTCGCGCACTATTGAAAGGCAAACCATTCGGCAGGGTTCACCGCACCTTGCCCGTCTCTGACCTCAAGATAAAGCGTTTCAGTGCGCTGACCGGCGGAACCTTGCGCGCTTTCGGTCAAAATCCCTTGAGCATCCGCAATAATCCCGCCCATCAGGCCCACCGGCGTCCCATCTGGGACAATTTGTCCAACAGTCCCGAATACTTGCTCCAGCCCCGCCAGCACCCACATCACATCGGCAGCAGGCTCCAGAATGATCACATTCCCATAGTCCAGCAGCGGCCCCGCATAGCGAATTGTCGCAGACACAGGCGTCGTGACCAACGCCCGCGGCGCCGTCGCAATCAAGATACCGGGGCGGGCAATGCCAGCCGCATCCGGTTCTTCAAACCGCCGGATCACCTGCCCATCCACGGGCAGGGGGATAGCGCCCTTCACGGTGCTCGCATCCGGCCCACCGCCGGCCTGCGTATCCGCCAAACCCGAGGCAAAGGCCTGCAAGGTTTCAGAACTTGCCAGTAACACCGCCGTCTGCGCCGGATCTTCCGAAAACCGCCGTGGCAAATCCGTGCGGTCCGCAATCGCCGCACTCAGCGCCGTGCGCGCGGCCTGCGCGCCTGACAATCCATCTTCCAAAATCCCCAGCGCATCATTTTGCAACCCGCGCAACACGGCCACTTCTTCAAGCTGGGTGCGCAACGCGGCGGCCTTGTCTTGCAGCGCAGGCGTAACATCCGCCAGCATCATGCCAGATCGTGCCGTGCCCGTCGGCCCACTGGGATGCAGCAGCAAAATCGGCGCAGGCGCACGGCCCATGGTTTGCAAAACCCCCAGCAGCCGCGCCACATCATCCGATCGCGCCTCCAAATCGGTCTCCAGCGTCCGCTGCCGGATCGCCGCACGGCGCAACCCATCCCGCAACGCGGCCAACCCATCTTCATAGGCCCGTACCGTTTGGGTCAGCGCGGCCACCCGGTCAGATCGCCCGCTGGCCGTCTCCAACGCCGTGCGCGCCTCCTGCAGGTTTTGCGCCGCACTCAACGCATCCTCCGCAGGGGTTTGCGCAAACGCAGGCGCGGCCAGCAGCCACCCTATCAGCGCCAAACCTCTCACGAGATCAAAGATGTCCCTGTCATCTCAGGCGGCAAATCCAGCCCCATCAAATCCAACAGCGTCGGTGCTAAATCGGCCAACCGCCCGTTGCGCAGCTGCGCGCCCTCAGGCCCACCGACCAATGCCACAGGCACCGGGTTGATCGTATGCGCCGTGTGCGGCCCCCCTGTTTCGGGGTCCACCATCGTTTCGCAGTTCCCGTGATCCGCCGTGACAATCATTGCGCCGCCCGCACTTTCCAGCGCCTCCAGCACAGCGCCCAGTCCTGCGTCGACCGCTTCACACGCCGCAACTGCAGCATCCACATCGCCCGTATGCCCAACCATATCCGGGTTTGCGTAGTTGCAAACGATCAGGTCATAGCCATCCTTGATCGCGCCAACAAAGGCCTCCGTCACCTCCGCGGCCGACATTTCCGGCTGCAAATCATAGGTCGCGACCTTGGGCGACGGCGCCATAAACCGGTCTTCACCCGCCTCGGGCGTCTCAATCCCACCGTTCAGGAAAAACGTCACATGGGGGTATTTTTCGGTCTCAGCCACGCGGAATTGACGTAGGCCTTTGCTGGCCACCCATGCCCCCAAGGTGTTTTTGATCTCCTGTTTCGGATAGCAGGTCGTCATGTATTCGTTGTGGGCATCTGAATAATTCACCATGCCCAAAAGGCTCAGATCAGGGCGCGCGCCAACATCAAATCCGTCAAACGCAGGATCGCCAATCGCCGCCAAAATCTCCCGCGCACGGTCCGCACGGAAATTCAGGCAAAACACACCGTCACCCGCAGCCATGCCGGCGTAATCCCCCAGCACGGTGGCGGGCACAAATTCATCGGTCACATCGTCAGCGTAGGCAGCCTCAACCACCGCAACCGCATCGCTTCCCTTGGGGCCAGCCCCATCGACCATCGCGCGATACGCGGTCTCAACCCGCTCCCAGCGATTGTCGCGATCCATCGCGTAATACCGCCCGCAAACAGACCCGATGGTCACGCCCGCAGGCATATTCGCGCTCAACTCCGTCAGAAACCCAACGCCAGATTTTGGCGCAACATCGCGCCCATCGGTCACCGCATGCAACACCACCGGCACCCCGTGATCCGCCACAGCTTTCAGCGCCGCTTGAATATGGACTACATGACCATGCACACCGCCGTCACTGACCAGCCCGATGATATGCGCCGTCCCACCGCTGGCTTTCAAATTCTTGGCCCAATCCACCAAAGCCGCATTGTCAAAAAACGACCCGTCTTCAATTGCCAGATCAATCGCACCCAAATCCATCGCCACAACGCGACCGGCCCCGATGTTCGTGTGGCCCACTTCGGAATTGCCCATCTGACCTTTGGGTAAACCCACATCCGGCCCATGGGTGATCAGCTCGGCATTCGGCCCTTGCATCACACGATCGAACGCGGGCGTCTTCGCCAAAATGGGGGCATTGCCCACCTCACCGGCGCGCTTGCCCCATCCATCCAAAATACACAGAACAACAGGCTTCGGGGTGGTCATCGGGTAATCCTTTCAAGATGTCGCCACCTTTTACCCTGCGTCGCACCAAACGAAAACCTGCCCGTGCCGGATTGCGTTAAAAAAGACCCAGCCTAGACGCGGTGATAGGGAGATCCCGCTAAAATGCTCGCCGCGCGGTATAACTGCTCTGTCAACATCACGCGCACCATCATGTGCGGCCAGACCATCTTCCCAAACGAAAGCGCCCCATCACATTTCGCGCGCAAACCAGGGTCGATGCCATCCGCACCCCCGATGATAAACGCCAAATCCTGTCGCCCGTCGTCTCGCCACCGCGCCAGATCATTGGCAAACTCGGGCGAGGTTTTGATCTTGCCGCGCTCGTCCAGCGCAACAACCACCGCCCCCGACGGCAACGCCTTTTCCAGCAAAACGGCCTCCGCCGCCATGCCACCGCCTTTGCGGTCTTCAACCTCACGCACGTCAATCGGCCCGAGCCCCAAAGCCCGACCCGTGCGGTCAAAACGTGTCACATAATCATCGATAAGTTCGCGTTCAGGGCCAGCCCGCAGGCGGCCCACAACGCATAAGGTAACCCGCAACCTCAGTCCGCTTTCGCGGCCTCGTCAGGGTTCAACCACATTTTTTCCAGCTGGTAGAATTCACGCACTTCGGGGCGGAACACATGCACAACCACATCGCCTGTGTCGATCAAAACCCAGTCGCCTGTCGCACGGCCTTCGACCTTCGACAAAATGCCGAACGCCTTTTTCAACCGGTCCGTCAGCTTCTCAGCCATCGACGATACCTGACGCGAAGACCGACCAGACGCGATCACCATGTAATCGCCCATCTCGGACTTGCCGCGCAGATCAATCTGCACAACGTCTTCGGCTTTGTCATCATCGAGGGATTTGAGAACAGCAGCCAGCGTGTTCTCTGCGTTTGCAGCTTGCGCACTCATCGCGTCAGCTCCAGCAGTGGCAGGGGTGCCTGCCGATGAAGAAAGAGACAGATCATTGTCCTCCTTAAATCGCGTCGCCAAAACCCCGACGCTGGGTATTACCCTAACCTAACAAGCCTTGTGCCGGTTTTCAACGCGTCAGATTCATCAAGGCCGTGGCGTCAGCAACCAGCCCAAAACCACCGGAGTGGACACAAAGCGCGTTCATGGGGATGATAAGAGACCTCTCAGCCCCATAGAAAGGACTGTCATGCTGTTATCTTGGTCAAAACGGGCATCCGTTGCTGCAATCGCAGCGATGTGTGCCACCCCCGCAGCCGCGCAAACCCACGACGAGCAACATCGCTACGATGCGCTGGTCGATGTGTTCCAAACCGCCACGATCGTCGGTGTTCCCAGCCTCGCAGATTGTACCTTGTCCGAAGGCGCCGAGGCGAAATGTTTCAAGATCACCGTTGTGGCCAGTCCGTCAGACCACATCACCGGCCCGTATTGCCCGCGAAATATCTCCGACGGCCCCGAGGAGGGGGGCAAATGGTTTGTCGACGGTGAAGTGCGCGACGTAGACGGTGCCTTCATCGCCAACCTCAGCGAAATCTATGACGATGATGCTTGGCAAATGTTCGATTCCGAAACCGGTGACATCTTCGTGCGCGCCAATGAAATCGGCTGCATCGTGGCCGGCGACCCCAACAATGAAACGGGCCAGCCAGACAATATTTGCGTGGACTGCGCCCTTAGTTTTATCGGCGAAACCGTGACGCAGACCTATTTCATCCCGCTTACGCCAGTCGCATCTGAAAACGCGGATGGTCGCATCGGGCCTGATTCCGGCATCGGCCTCGCGTTCAACGGGGCCAAAATGGACGCCCCCGCACCCCTCGACCTGATCCTCGGCGGTCACACCTTGGGGCCGTTCGATGATTGTGGGGGGCACATCAACCCATACACGGGCTACCACTACCACGGCATCCTTGATGACTGCGCCCCACGGGTCTCCGCCGCGGTTGAGGGGCACGCAGGGCGGGTCGGCGTCGCGATGGATGGCTACGATATCTATGATCGCCTCGACGCCAGCGGTGCGGCGTCAACCGATCTCGATCAATGCGGCGGTCATACAGTTGATGGTCTTGGCTACCACTATCACGCAAATCCAGCCGCCGATAACCAGATCATCGGGTGCTTCACGGCCCAAACTGGATGCAGCCTGACTGACCCCGATGCAAGCTGCGATGCGTCAGCAACGGCACGGCCACCGCGTCCGTAATCCAGCTCCTAAACTGGGCACTGCGGATGCTAGTCCAGCGTCTTGGTGCCCAGCTCAGACCCTTCAATCATCTTCACCTCCCGCTGCGGGAAGGGGATCGAAATGTCATGCTCTTTAAAGGTGTCCCATAGCGCCAAAAACACATTGCCGCGGATGTTCGTCAAACCGCCGGTCGGGTCCTTGATCCAGAACCGCAAAACGTAATCCACACTGCTGTCGCCAAACCCCACGATGTGGCAAACGGGCGGGCGGAAATTTAGCACCCGGTCCACCCCCAATGCCGCCTCAATCGCCAGTTTGCGCACCACATGCGGGTCATCAGAATAAGCTGTCCCGAAATTGATATCGAGACGCACAAAATCATTGGAATGCGACCAGTTCACCACCTGCGTGGTGATCAAATCCTCGTTCGGAATAAGGTATTCGCGCCCATCCCGTGTCGTGATGCTCACATACCGCGCACCTAGCGAATTGATCCACCCGAACGTGCTGCCCACCGTGATCACATCACCGGGCTTGATCGACTTATCCAGCAAAATAATGATGCCCGAAACCAGGTTCGACACGACCTTTTGCAGACCAAAACCCAAGCCAACACCAATAGCGCCCGACAGAACAGCAAGCCCCGTCAGATCAAACCCAACCGCTTTCAGCCCAATGAAAAACGCAGCGCCATACATCACCACTTGGATGAATTTCACCACCAACACCCGCATCGACGGGCTGATATCTTCATTCGCCTGAATGCGCACCGATGTCTGCCGCGCAATAAATCGGGCAATCAAAAAGAAGACCGATAAAATGAAAATGCCCTGAACAAGCAGCCACAGCGAAATCCGGAAATCGCCCGCCTCATAGGAGGCCGCATCCAGCACGCCAATCGTAGGCTCCGTCAGCCCCAAAATCCGCAGCGTAATCCACGCCCATGCGCCATACCGCACAATCGACCGCATAAACGGGTTCCCGATCAAACGGGTCGCAAAGGTGACGATGATCCACGCCAACGCCAGATTTGCCGCAATCCCAACCAGATACGACCGCGACGGCCAGGTCACCTCCCGCATCACCAGCAAAACGCACCACATAAACGCAACAAAAAGAAGTCCGCGCAACCGCTTGTGCACCACCAACGCCCAGCGCAAACGCCACTTGGGCCAGCCTTCACGGCCCCGTAGCCATGCGTGCAACTTCGGCGCTAAGACGCTACCAGCCACATAGGCAACCAAAAACGTCGCAAGGATGATACCTAACTGGTAGGCGTTCCAAGGACGCAAAAGGCTTTCAAGAAAAACAATAGCTTGCGACCACAGGCCCTGCCCAATTTCGGCAATCTCTGCGGCTTGATCGGCTAAATCGTTTCGGGTTTCGTCTTCCATATGCTCCTCGACCTATCGCAATCATGCGCTTTGTCCACAATAAGAGCAAGCACGCGGGCCGTTTGAACCGGCCCGCGCAATGTGTGTCGTGGTCCTAGCCGGCCCAAAGCTCCGTATCGGGGTGAAATTGCGACCACGCGAACCAAAACGCCTCGTGGCTGCCCAGATCCGCCCCATCCTCATCCACGGCCCGCACGCCACCGGCATCCAGCTCCAACCGCACATTCTCATAGGCAATCTCGGCCCCACTGCGCAGCGCAATCAGCGCCGCCCCCCGTGGGAAAGCAACCGGCGTGCCAGATGCGGTGATCACACCAATCACGTCGTCCTGAACGCCCAGCCGCGGGTCCACATCGCCCACTGGGAAAATCGGCCCATTGGCGTCCCGCCCACTGCGGAAATCAAAATCCCGACCCAGCGCCAGCTCTTCCACCAAAACGGTCGTCTCCGGATGCTGCTCTTTCCACGTACCCCAATCCGTCGTGATCACCGTGGCTTGCTCCAATTGCAGGCCAATCTCATTCAACGGACCGGTCAGCGCGGTGCCCAAAAACGTGTCGAACACGGAATAGGTGTTCACATCAAACATCACCTTGTTCGACCGGATCAACAGCCCCGTGGTGCGCAAAACTGGCCGCTCCACGCCCGCTGGCATATTGTCGGTAAAATAGGCCTGCGCGGCGCCACAGAGGGTGCAATAAGGTATCCCCAAATCCCGCCCGCCCAGCGTGTCGTTCACCATCTCGCGCACTTCCATAATCTGACGCGGATAGGCGCGGTATTCACCGTTGATCTCAATCCCGAACACGATGTCATCGTCATCCAGCCATGTGGCATCCTCGGCTGATTGAACCTCTGGATTGTCAGCGGCGGGGATGCAATTGCACAAAATATCGGTCGTATCATAGGCGCGGTCATCAATCGGCACGCCGCCCCAAGACACCATGCGCCAATCAATGTCCCCTTCGACGAAAATATCATCCCACCCGTCTAGGAAATGCGTGAAAATCGCGCGTTTATGGGGCAAATAGCCGGGGTAGGCGGGAATATCCCATGCGATCAAATGATCGGTCAGCTCGTGCCAGCGCTGCGGTGTTTCCAGCTCAATGCCCAACAGCTCAGCGGCGGTTTGGGCCAAGGCATCATCAAACGTCTGGCGCCAGGTGAACCGCATCATATCCGTAATAATCCACGCCAAACGCGGATCGCCCGACAGCCGCACCTGTTCCAGCGCGAGGGATTCCGTATTTCCCCATTCGCTGCGCTCCAAGCTGTCGACAAACACAACCTGCAAGGCGTCCGTAATCTCGGGCGCAATCGCGCCCTGCGGGATCGCGGGCGGGTGGCCATATTCTTGCGTCACATAGGAGGGAAGCGGCGATACCTCCTGCGCTACGGCCCCTTGGCCCGCGCCGAAAGTCACCAAAACACTTAGCGCCAAAACCGCGCGCACTGACGTTGAATTCCATACCTTCATCGGCCCATCCTCTCCCATAATTCGGGGCCAGTTTCCGCGATCAAATTCACAGGCGCCAATAACGTTTTCTCAGCAAATGGTGAAAACACTGCAATAAACCGAAATCCCCAATCACTCTTGCGAGACTCAGGTTCCATGTATATCTGACCCCCATGACACAAGTTTTCGACATGGATGACCGCGCGCGCCTGCCTTGGCGCTTTTATGGTGCAACCTGCACCATCCTCGCACACCTATGATCTCCGCGCGGGCTTGTCCCGCGTGTCCAAAACCCAAGCCATCTCCACAGCCACACTAATAACGGGAGAGGACCACATGTCCCCCAAAACGCTTTACGATAAAATCTGGGATGCCCACGTCGCCCACGAATCCGAAGACGGCACATGCCTGTTGTATATCGACCGTCACCTCGTCCACGAAGTGACTTCACCGCAAGCCTTCGAAGGCCTGCGTATGGCGGGCCGCAAAGTGCGCGCGCCGGAAAAAACAATCGCTGTTCCAGATCACAACGTGCCTACAACGCTTGATCGTGCGAACGCCGAAACCATGACCGAAGACAGCCGCATTCAAGTGGCCGCCTTGGACAAGAACGCCAAAGACTTCGGTATCCACTACTACCCCGTGTCCGACGTCCGTCAGGGCATCGTGCACATCGTTGGCCCCGAACAGGGCTGGACGCTTCCGGGCATGACCGTCGTATGTGGTGACAGCCACACCGCGACCCACGGGGCCTTCGGCGCGCTGGCCCACGGCATCGGCACATCCGAAGTCGAACACGTTCTGGCGACACAAACGCTGATCCAGAAAAAATCCAAAAACATGAAGGTCGAAATCACGGGCCACCTGAAGCCAGGTGTGACCGCGAAAGACATCACCATGTCCGTCATCGGCAAAACCGGCACAGCCGGCGGTACTGGCTACGTGATCGAATATTGCGGCACTGCGATCCAAGATCTGTCTATGGAAGGCCGCATGACCGTCTGTAACATGGCCATCGAAGGCGGCGCGCGCGCTGGCTTGATCGCGCCTGACCAGAAAACATTCGACTACTGCAAAGGCCGCCCCCACGCACCAAAAGGCGCGGAATGGGAAGCTGCGCAAGCATGGTGGGAAACACTCTACTCCGACGATGATGCCGAATGGGATATGGTCGTCACCCTCAAAGGCGAAGACATCGCACCGTCCGTCACATGGGGCACTTCCCCAGAAGACGTTCTACCGATCACTGCCGTCGTTCCAGAACCCTCCTCTTTTGAGGGTGGCAAGGTCGACGCCGCGGCACGCTCCATCGAATACATGGGCCTCAAAGCGGGTCAGAAACTCACAGACATCGAAATCGACACGGTGTTCATCGGGTCCTGTACCAACGGCCGCATCGAAGATCTGCGCGCCGCGGCAGAAATCCTCAAAGGCAAAAAGGTCAAAGACGGCATGCGTGCCATGGTCGTGCCAGGCTCCGGCCTCGTGCGGGCCCAAGCCGAAGAAGAAGGCATCGCCGACATCTTCAAAGACGCCGGTTTCGAATGGCGTATGGCGGGCTGTTCCATGTGTCTGGCCATGAACCCAGACCAGTTGGCCGAAGGCGAACGCTGCGCCTCCACCTCCAACCGGAACTTTGAGGGTCGTCAGGGCTACAAAGGCCGTACACACCTCGTGTCCCCGGGCATGGCGGCGGCGGCTGCGATCACTGGTAAGCTCACCGACGTACGGGATCTGATGTAATGTCAATGAAGCGTCGCGGATTTTTGCAGATGTTGGGTGGCGCTTTCGCCGCCCCGCTTCTGCCGTCCGCGTCGCTTGGTGCTGCGACCAAGGTGGGCTACCCCGCCTCGGCCCTGCATGCGGCGATCTATCATGCGCAATCAGATGTGTCGTTCTCTGTCTTCACCCTCGCCAAACGGTTGGGGCTGGGCATGGATCAAGCGGAACAGTTGATGCGGGATATGTCGACGCGCGGTATTTTGGGCCCCCTCCAAGGGACCACGAAAGCCGGCAAATGGGCGCGCAGTCAGGTTTGGGTGCGGCCGAAAGGCTCCGTTGTCGCATCTGCGAAAACGGTCGCCAGTAAGGTGCAAAGCAATACCAAACCCATACCAGAGCAATACCCGACCCATACTGACGAAAATGATGAACACTCCGTTCACAAAGATGAACGTGAAAGCTCCAAAGGGTTAACGCCCCGAAAGGAAACTCCAATGCAAAAATTCGATACTCTCTCCGGCATTGCAGCGCCAATGCCACTCGTCAACATCGACACCGACATGATCATTCCGAAGGTGTTTTTGAAAACAATCAAACGGTCCGGCCTCGGCGTGAACCTGTTTGATGAAATGCGGTTTGACCGTCAGGGCAATGAAATCCCTGACTTTGTTTTGAACCAGCCAGCCTACCGCGAAGCCTCCATTTTGGTGGCGGGCGACAACTTCGGTTGCGGCTCCTCCCGTGAGCACGCCCCATGGGCCATCGCCGACTTTGGCATTCGCTGCGTCATCTCTACATCCTTCGCAGACATCTTTTACAACAACTGTTTCAAGAACGGCATCCTTCCGATCGTGCTGCCAGAAGATCAACGTGATGCGCTGATGAAAGATGCCGAAAAGGGTGCGAATGCCCGCATCGAGGTGGACCTCGAAGCACAGACTGTCACATCCTCCGACGGCGAAACCTTCACCTTCGAAGTTGACCCGTTCAAAAAGCATTGTCTGATGAACGGTCTCGATGACATCGGCCTGACCATGGAAAAAGCCGCTGCGATTGATTCGTTTGAAACACAGGTCTCTGCAGCTCGCCCGTGGGTTTGATCAGCGTTAAACACGCATAGCGGGAGATTTCTCGGATTTTGTCAGAAGGCGCCCTCGAGGCGCCTTCTTTCGTCGGCCATACCTTCTAACAAGACATTAATCTGCCCTTGTGCCCCGCGACCTCGCCAGCCGCTACATCTAGCGCAACACAATCTAATGCTTTGGAATGGTTGCATTCTCGCACCAGTGCTGCCGCAAAACTGCCCTAAACGTTCAGCAAAAAGATCTCATCGACTTGCGACGTTAACTGAATGTGGGCAGTTTCATGGCAACTATGAGGCAATCTGCCGAAAAAAGGCAGGATCAGACCGGGACAAGGGCGCGGCATCGTATCGCGTCAGACCGAAATGAAGGTAGTAGAAAAGTGGTTTCACGTCTTTCAGGCGCTGTCTTTCGGGCAGCCATGGTGATCTTATTGATCGCACTTCCCTCGTTCGTGCTCGCAAGCACGACGACAGATACAGCCCAAATTGTTGTGTTGGTCTGCATCGTTGCTTCTGTCTTCACATTTGTTGAATATAATTCAGCCTCCCCCAGCTTGCTTGAGTTCCGCGATGCGCCGCCGTTCAACCGCGTGCGGTTTCTGGGTCTGGCCGCCACGGTTTTCTCTTTGTCCATGATCGCAAAAGGCGCCACCGACCCGACCACGGCCACCCGCTTGTTCAGCCTCATGGGCAACGCCTTGGCCGAGGCGATGGATTTCCCGTATTCTCCGGTGCGGCTGGTCGTCTTGATGTTGCCCGCCGAAGCAGATCTGAATCTCATCGAAAATGTGCGCACAGCCGCCGGGCTAAGCTACCTCGTTTCTCTCCTGTCCATGGCGTTTTTTGTTCTGATCTTGCGTCTCAACAATTGGCCCAGCCAACGCGGTGGTTTTAACGTTTGGACCAATCTCCCCGTCTTCGATCCCTCCGCCGGTGGCGATGTCGTCGACCGTCTGGAGCGGGACGGGCAAATTAACATTATCTTAGGGTTTCTTCTCCCATTTGTTATCCCAGCGCTGGTTAAACTCGCATCTGATGTCTTCAACCCCATCCAGCTGCAAAACCCGCACACTTTGATTTGGATGATGACAGCATGGGCCTTTCTTCCTGCCAGCCTCATGATGCGCGGCGTCGCGATGCTTCGCGTGGGCCAGATGGTCGCCGCCCAACGCGAACGGGCTTATTTGGAAGAAAAAGACAACGAGGGTGTGCCGGCTTAATTTCGCTGGCAGCCGCCCTCTCGGTTTGGTCCGCTGCAGTCATTGCCCAGACGGATGAAATTCGTGTCGCAACCTTCGCCGCCCCGCTCAGCAGAGATGGCCCCGGCCTCCTCTTGCGCGACATTCTCACGGGCGAAGACCCACAAATCCTCCACGCTCTGTCGGTGATCGACCATATCGCGCCCGACATTTTGGTGCTCACCGATTTCGACTATGACGGGTCGGGTGCTGCATTGTCTGCATTCTCCCGGGCCAGCGTTGACCCCTTTCCCTTTCAATTTGCCAGTGCCCCAAATGCAGGTAGTCAAACGGGGCTGGATCTCGATGCTAATGGTTTCGCGGGCGATGCCCGAGATGCATTGGGGTATGGTCGATTTTTCGGTGACGGCGGAATGGCCATCCTGTCACGGTATCCTATTGATATAAATAACATAATAGATTTGACGGATATTCCTTGGGCCGATGTTCCCAACGCGACATTGCCCACCCAAAATGGCACACTTTTCCCATCTCCTGATGTCTTTGAAACCTTGCCCCTCTCTTCGACCGCGCATTGGATTGTGCCGATTGAGGTCGGCGGGGATCAGATTTCACTGCTCGCCTTCGATGCCACACCACCCGTCTTCGACGGACCAGAGGATTTCAACGGCCTGCGAAACCGCGACGAGATTTTGATCTGGAACAACGTTCTCGCGGGCGATTTCGGGGGTCAGCCAGCCAATCCAATCGTGATCGGAAACGCCAATATGGACCCTGTCGATGGCGACGGTTTGCACGACGGCATTGAAGCGTTGCTGAACCACAACGCGCTGCAAGACCCCACGCCGCGCAGCAACGGCGCGCTGCTTGAGGCAGATCGAGCGCATTCGGGTGCCCCTGAGCATGACACAGCCGATTGGCCTGCGGATGGGCCGGGCAATCTGCGGGTTTCTTATGTGCTGCCGTCGGTGAATTTCGACGTCACCAACGCTGGTGTTTTCTGGCCCGCGCCGGATGACCCCGATGCTGCGCTACTCGGCGATCGTGAGGTTGCTGGCGCGCATCATCTGGTCTGGGTCGATTTGGTGCTCAAGCGCCCGAGCTAGCACGGTCGGCAACGGCGTGCGCTGCACCTCTGGGCACAGATCCAATTGCCGTGTCTCGCCCAAGCTGTGCGGCATGTTCCAGATGTATCGCATTTCAACGATACCACGGGCAAGCGGCCAGACAGGCCGCAAGGCTTTGATTGGCCACCACATCATTTCCTTGGCTACAACAGGGCGCCCCAACAGGGTTTCTGTTTCTGCCGCGAATTGTTGCGCGGTTAAGGTAAAGCTGGGGGCGTTTACATCTTCGAATGCGCCCAAATCCTCTCGCCGGTTGGCGAGGGCAACCATCGTTCGCGCGACATCCGGCAGATACGAATAGGCCCGCGGGCAATCTGTTGGGCCTGGTGAAGTGAACCTGCCTTTTGAAACGGACTTGGCCATGATCATATCAAACCAGTTTCCTGACGGCTCTGTGTCAATATAATCACCGGCACGCACCACGATGGTTTGCACACCTGATGCCCGGTACGCGGCCTCCTTCCTGACACGAATTTTTCCCAGCGGGTTTTGCGCCAAATGTGGTGTGGTATGATCTAGCACTTCAGGGGCTGACGGCCCGTAGACGTAGACATTTCCCGGTATAATCACCGTCGCCCCACTGGCTTGCGCGACCTCAATGATGTCTCGGGTCATATTCGGAACTTGCGCTGCCCAATCGTTGTAGGGCGGGTTCCATGCGTTCACGATGACACTTGCGCCCCATGCTGCATCCCAAAGGGTGTCTGTCTTGCGGTTGAATCGGCGCACGTCCCATCCGTTTTTCTCAAATGCGATGGCGGCGTTTCTTCCCATACGGCCCGTTGGCCCGAGGATTAAGACGATAGGTTTCATGATGATCTCCTGTTCTGATGATCAGGTTCTGTCATTCACATTCGATTATAAATTGCGAAAATTCGTGCATCGTGTATTCAATTTTGAATGGATAGTGTTGTCACACCCGCAGATTGGTCCCTCGTTCAGGCCTTCCTCGCCGTCGCCGAGGAAGGCTCACTCTCTGGTGCCGCGCGTACCTTGGGGGCCAGCCAACCGACACTCGGCCGACAGATCAAAACACTCGAAGCGCAGCTTCAGGCGCAGCTGTTCTCGCGCCAGCCCCGCGGCTTGGCCTTGACCGAGACGGGCCTTGCGCTGATGGAGCCCGCCCGAGCCATGCGTAATGCCATGCACGAAATCGCACTGGCCGCCGCCGGACGTTCGGTGCAAATTGAAGGAACGGTTCGCATCACGGCCAGCACGATGACGTCACTGTTCCACCTGCCGGACATCATCGCAGATATCCGGCGCGCCGAACCTGCAATTGCGATCGAACTTGCCCCATCTAATGCCAGCAGCAACCTTTTGTACCGCGAAGCGGACATTGCGGTGCGCATGTATCGCCCCACCCAGTTGGATTTGGTAACGCAGTATGTGGGTGGCCTCGCCTTGGTTTTATGCGCCTCCCGCGCCTATTTAGCCCAACGCGGGCCGCTGACCGGCCCTGACGATTTTGAGGCCCATGATTTTGTCGGCTTCGATGCGAATCCCGCAATCATTAAGGGGTTCAAGGCGGCTGGCCTTGATGTGACCCGTGATTTTTTCAAAACACGATGTGATGACCACGCGACGGTTCTTGCGCTTGTTCGGGCGGGGTGTGGCGTGGGGTTTTCGCAAAAAGCCATTGTCGATGCGGACCCTGCATTGGTGGTTATTGAAACAGGATTTCCCATTTCGCCGCTTCCCATTTGGTTGACCGCACATGAGGCCATGCGAGAAACGCCGCGCATCAGGCGGGTTTGGGATATGTTGGCGCAGGGGCTGAAACCCCTTGTTTCTTGACCCTTGGCGGCGAACGGGCTAGGCGCGTTTGCAACGCGATTTAGCCAAGGAAAAATGACATGTCGAACCCCTCTCTTTTGATCCTGCCCGGTGACGGTATCGGTGCTGAAGTTATGGTTGAAGTGCGCCGTATCATCGATTGGTTCGGTGCGAAGCGCGATCTGGCGTTCGACGTCACCGAAGACCTTGTGGGTGGTGCTGCCTACGACAAACACGGCGTGCCACTGCACGACGACACAATGGCCAAAGCCCAAGAAGTCGACGCTGTTTTGCTCGGCGCTGTTGGCGGCCCAAAGTATGACGACCTGGATTTTTCTGTAAAACCGGAACGCGGCCTTCTGCGTCTGCGCAAAGAAATGGACCTCTTCGCCAACCTGCGCCCTGCGCAGTGTTTTGATGCGCTGGCTGATTTCTCGTCCCTGAAAACAGATATCGTTTCCGGCCTCGACATCATGATTGTACGCGAATTGACGTCTGGCGTTTACTTTGGTGAGCCACGCGGCATCCACATGGAAGACAACCTGCGTGTGGGCGTAAACACCCAGCGCTACACAGAAGCTGAAATCGAACGCGGCGCACGTGCGGCATTCGAATTGGCCATGAAGCGCGACAAACGTTTGTGCTCCATGGAAAAAGCCAACGTGATGGAATCCGGCATCCTGTGGCGCGATGTTGTGACCGAGGTGCACGCCGATTACCCAGAGGTCGAACTGTCTCACATGTACGCCGATAATGGCGCGATGCAGCTGGTGCGTGCCCCGAAACAGTTTGACGTGATCTACACCGACAACCTGTTCGGCGATATCCTGTCTGACTGTGCGGCCATGTTGACGGGCTCTCTCGGCATGTTGCCGTCCGCCTCTTTGGGCGCGCCAATGGCAAACGGTCGCCCGAAAGCGATGTACGAGCCGGTACACGGTTCTGCGCCTGACATCACAGGCCAGGGCAAAGCGAACCCAATTGCATGTATTTTGTCCTTCGCGATGGCGTTGCGCTATTCCTTTGACAACGGCGCAGAAGCGACCCGTTTGGAAAAAGCTGTTGAGCAAGTGCTTGCGGACGGTGTGCGCACCGGTGATTTGCTGGGCGACGAGGACACAACACCAGTGTCCACATCCGGCATGGGTGACGCTATTCTCGCGGCTCTCGACGCGTCATTGTAAACCATCAGGTGGCTGCCCCAACGGGCAGCCGCTTTTCTATTTGGCGGGGCGACCTACTTGCCAAATCAGATAGGGCGATCAATGGTGTCATTGATCGCCACCCCAAACACCAGGTCTGACTTATGTCCCCCAATGTCAAAGGTGCCTTACTGGCGCTTCTCGCGTTTGCCGTTTTTGCAACACACGATGTCTTTGTGAAAGTATTGGGGGCCAACTACTCTCCTATTCAGATTGTGTTCTTTTCGGTTCTCTTTAGTTTCCCGCTGGCAACTGTTGTTTTAATGCGAGACGCGAAACCGGGCACCTTGCTGCCACGTCACCCATGGTGGATGGCGTTGCGCACAGTGGCGGCGGTGACCACTGCGATCAGCGCCTTCTATGCCTTTACGGTTTTGCCCTTGGCACAGACCTATGCGATTTTGTTTGCCGCACCTTTGTTGATTACCATCCTCGCGATCCCCGTTTTGGGCGAGAAGGTTCGGTTGCGCCGATGGTTGGCTGTTATCGTGGGGCTGTCGGGGGTTCTTGTCGTTCTACGGCCCGGATCGACCGATCTAACCTTGGGGCATGCGGCGGCGTTGGCTGCTGCAGTCGGCAGTGCCGTGGCCTCTGTGATCGTGCGGCGCATTGGGGCGGATGAGCGGCCCGTTGTGATCTTGCTGTATCCCATGATGGCGAATTTCGTGCTGATGGGCGGAGCGCTATACTTTGTGTATGAACCGATGCCGATTGAGGATCTCGGTCTTGTTGCCCTTGTCGCGGCGGGTGCTTGGATCGCCGGGCGCTGCATTATTTCGGCCTATCAGGAAGGCGAGGCCGCGATTATCGCGCCGATGCAATACAGCCAGATTATCTGGGCCGCCCTGTTTGGTGCCCTGTTTTTTGAAGAGAGCATTGACGCCATGACGTTGTTTGGCGCTGCAATCATCATCGCCTCCGGCCTTTACATTGTTTTGCGGGAAAGCAGGGCAGACGATACCTCGACGACACCGGTTTTGCGCACACGGTCGCGCCATGAAACGGGGACATATTTGCGCCCCGGTCCATTTTTGCGGCTGATTGGGCGGCATCCGGACAGCCCCGAACGACCGGAAAAATAGGGTGCCCCTTGGCCCCGCACTATAGGAAAGGCATGGGCTTTGAATTCCGATGAAATTTGTCGGAATTGCTTGCTCTTAGTCGAATGACACTGTAGTTGACCAAAAAAGTCAGATTATCAGAGGATTTAAAAATGACTAAGACCCTGACCCTTACCGCTTTGCTGCTCGGTACAGCTGCCCCTGCATTCGCAGAAGGTGAGTTGAACCTGTATTCCTCACGTCACTACGACACGGACGAGCGTCTCTACACAGATTTCGAAGAGGCAACCGGCATCACGATCAACCGTATCGAAGGCAACGCAGACGAGCTGATCGCGCGTATGGAGGCGGAAGGTCAGAACTCTCCGGCAGACGTTCTTGTCACCGTCGATACCTCTCGTCTGGAGCGGGCAAAAGACGCAGGCATCTTGCAAGCTGTCGACAGCGACATCCTCGAAGAGCGTATCCCGTCCAACCTGCAAGACAGCGACAACCAGTGGTTCGGGTTCTCCCAGCGTGCGCGGGTTATCTTCTACGACAAAGCTGACGTAGCAAACCCACCACAGACATATCTCGACCTGGCTGATCCAGCCTACAAAGGTCTGGTGTGCATCCGCTCCTCGACCAACACATACAACCAAACACTGCTGGCTTCGATTATCGAAAACCACGGTGAAGAAGCAGCCCGCACTTGGGCGCAAGGTGTTGTCGACAACATGGCGCGCGATCCACAAGGTGGCGACACAGACCAGCTGCGCGGCATCGTGTCTGGTGAGTGTGAAATTTCTGTATCCAACACATACTACTTCGCACGTGCGATCCGCAAAGAAGTAGACGGCCTGTCCGATAGCATCGACATGGTTGGCTTGCAGTGGCCATCCCAAGGTGCCGAAGGCGCACACATGAATTTGTCCGGTGCCGGCGTTGCAGCCCACGCGCCTAACTACGACAACGCTGTGGCCTTCCTCGAGTACCTCGCGTCCGACCAAGCACAGCAGTACTTCTCTGCTGGCAACGACGAATTCCCAGCAGTTCCATCTGTTGAGCTGAGCGAAGAAGTCGCGTCTTTGGGTGATTTCCAAGCGGACGACGTTGACCTGTCTGCGGTGGCAAAACAACTGCCATTGGCACTGACAATCTTCAACGACGTTGGTTGGGAATAAGACCTAAGCGACGCTAGAAATTGGGGGGCGCAAGCGATGGCTTGCGCCCCTTTTTCGTTGCGCAGTGTGTGTGCGAAACATGGGTGCAGGCCTAGCGCGCCAACACGAACTCAAGCTTGATGGCGGGCGACCCTGCGACACAGTAAAATCACGGGCAACAGTCCGAGGGCCCCAATCATAAGGCTGGGAACGGCCGCGCCGTTGAGCCGCTCATCAGAGGCTAGCCGGAACGCTTGGACCGCCAAGGTGTCAAAGTTGAAGGGCCGCATGATGAGGGTCGCGGGGAGTTCTTTCATCACATCGACAAAAACAATCAGCGCTGCGGTGAGAAGGCTGGGCGTGAGAATTGGCACGTGAACCCGTCGCATGGTCCCGAAGGAGCTTTCGCCCAATACCCGTGACGCCGCATCAATATTGCGGCTGACGCTGGCAATCCCGCCCTCGTATGCGCCCAGTGCCGCTGCAAGAAAACGGATCATGTATGCGCCGATCAAAAGCCATATCGACCCAGTGAACAACAGGCCTGTCGAGATATCGAACGTCGCGCGCATCCATGTGTCTAGGGCATTGTCGAAGGCTGCAAAAGGCACGAGCAAGCCAACAGCGATAACGCCACCGGGCACGGCATACCCGATACGCCCGACGTAAAGCGCGGTGGAGGCCGCACGGCTGTTACGCAGACGAGCAAAGCTGCCCAACAAGATTGCAGCGGCAACCGTCACAAGTGCTGCAATGGCGGCAAGGGTGAGGGAATTCGTGATGAACCGGACGTAGCGGGGGCTGTACAGGTTTTGTTCGGATCCCGTGGCCATCACAGACAGCGCGATAACAGGAATAACCACGCCAAAGGCGATGGGTAATCCACATAAAACCATCGCGCCAATGCGCGCGCTGGGCGTCAAACGCAGACGGGCGATCACCTCTTGTCGTTTGCCATTGGCGAACCGTGCACGCCCTCGATTTGCACGCTCAAGCATGGCCAGCAACAATGCGAACGCCAGCAACCCCAGGGACAATTGCGCGGCAGCCCCTCGGTCAGCCATTGAAAACCAGCTTGTGTAGATGCCCGTCGCAAAGGTCTGGACGCCAAAGTAAGACACCGTGCCAAAATCTGCGATAGTTTCCATCATGGTCAGCAATACGCCCGCCGCAATTGCGGGGCGGGCAAGCGGCAAGGACACTGTAAGAAAGGCGACGGTCGGGGATTTCCCCAATGACCGTGCCGCCAAAAACGTGGTCGCGCTTTGCCCGATAAAGGCCGCCCGTGCGAGCAGGTAGACGTAAGGATACAGCACCAGTGACAACATAGCCGCGGCCCCGCCCAATGACCGGATTTCAGGGAACCAATAGTCGCGCGGGCCCCATCCCGTCAGATCACGCAGGAGGGTCTGAACAATGCCAGGGTGATCGAGAATATCCGTATAGGCATAGGCCAGCACGTAGGCGGGAAAGGCCAGCGGGATAACCAGGGCGACTTCCATCCAACGGCGACCGGGGAAATCGGTCATGGTGACAAGCCACGCAGCCCCCGTGCCAATCATAAACGTGGCAAGCCCGACGCAGACCACCAACGCAAGGGTGTTCAGGCTGTAGTCATCCAAAACAGTGCTCGCCAAATGCCGCAGCGTTTCGGTGTCACCCGTAAGCGACGCAAGCAAAACAGCAATGTGTGGCAAAAGACAAAAGGCGGCAATTGCAAAGGCCAGCGCAGCTATGGCTTTGTCAGCCATGAACCACGTTGGTTTGTCCGGTGCATCGGTCGTTTGTGTGCGGTCAGTCATGCGGGTCTGCTACCCGATCCCGTTGATCAAGGCCAATCGTTTCTGTCGGGATTACAGCGCGCTTGCCTTTCGCCTCGCCCTCGTGTCCTTTGCCGCTGAGGGAGAAATCACATGCGGTTTGGCGTCTTATGTCTGGTATTGGGCTATGTTCTGAGCCAGTTTTATCGTGCGTTTTTAGCGGTTTTGACGCCCGTGCTCGAAGCGGACTTGGGCGCGACTGCTGCGGATTTGTCTGTTGCGTCGGGGCTTTGGTTTTTCGTGTTCGCGGTTATGCAAATCCCTGTCGGGTCGGCGCTTGACCGGATCGGGCCACGGATCACGGCCGCGGTTTTGTTTGCCATTGGCGGGGCGGGGGGCGCATTCGTTTTCGGGATCGCGCAATCGCCCGTGCATATCGGTGTCGCGATGGTTTTAATCGGTGTCGGATGCTCGCCCATCTTGATGGCAAGCTACTATATTTTCGCCAAAGTGTATCCGCCCGCCGTATTCGCAACCTTGGCCGCCGTTGTCGTGGGGGTCGGGTCGATGGGCAATCTCGCCAGTTCAGCGCCAATGGCTTGGGCTGTCGAAAACATCGGCTGGCGCGAGACCATGTTCGGCTTATCGGCCATCACATTTGCGATTTCGGTCACACTTTTGATTTTTGTCCAAGATCCGCCAAAGGCCAACACCCAAGGCCCCAAGGGGTCGGTTCTGGATGTTCTTAAGATCAAGGCGCTTTGGCTCATCATCCCGATGATGTTCGTGAATTATGCGCCAGCGGCGGGGTTACGCGGCCTTTGGATCGGGCCCTACGGTGCCGATCAGTTCGGCGCAGATACAGCGCTGATTGGCACGATGACACTCGTCATGGCCCTCTCAATGATTGTCGGCAACTTTGCGTATGGCCCGCTGGACCGACTATTTGGGACCCGCAAATGGGTCGTGTTTATTGGCAATAGCGTGGGGGCGGCAGGGTGTTTGGTACTGGCCCTTTTGCCCACCACATCAGAGATTTGGACGGCGGTTGCCCTGCTTGGGCTTGTTGGGCTGTCCGGTGCGTCCTTCCCTGTCATTATGGCGCATGCCCGCCCGTTTTTCCCGGCTCACCTTATGGGGCGCGGTGTCACCGTGTTGAACCTGTTCGGAATCGGCGGGGCAGGGGTTATGCAATTTGTGACGGGGCGTTTGATGGTCCATCTTCAATCCGACGCCGCACTCGCGCCCCATGCCTATTCCATCCTGTTCGGGTTTTACGGGCTGTTTATCTGTTGCGGGCTTGCAATCTATGCCTTCAGTCAAGATCGCACCGACTAACCCCCCTTTCGCTCAACGTCTACAGGGGTTAAGACGCCCCTGCCTCAATCCGAGGCTGAGTCTTTACAAAGGAACCAAGCAGATGGGCTATAAGGTCGTAGTCGTCGGCGCCACAGGTAACGTGGGCCGCGAAATGCTCAACATTCTGGCAGAGCGCCAGTTCCCAACGGATGAGGTTGTCGTTCTGGCATCCCGTAAATCCCTTGGCACAGAAGTGAGCTTTGGTGACACGACGTTGACGACCCAGGACTTGGATACGTTCGACTTCACTGGCTATGACATCGCGTTCTTCGCGGTCGGGTCTGAAGCCACAAAGAAATACGCGCCGATCGCGGCGGAGCAGGGCTGTATCGTTATCGATAACTCCTCGCTGTACCGCTATGATCCTGACGTGCCTTTGGTGGTGCCAGAAGTGAACCCCGAAGCTGTGTTGGATTACGCGAAGAAAAACATCATCGCGAACCCGAACTGTTCGACCGCACAGATGGTTGTGGCACTGAAGCCATTGCACGACCGTGCGAAAATCAAACGCGTTGTCGTCAGCACATACCAGTCTGTGTCTGGCAGCGGCAAAGAAGCGATTGATGAGCTGTGGAACCAGACCAAAGGCGTCTATGTGCCCGGTCAGGAAGTTGAGCCGAAGGCCTACCCCAAGCAGATCGCATTCAACGTGATCCCGCATATCGATGTGTTCATGGAAGATGGCACAACGAAGGAAGAGTGGAAAATGGTCGCGGAGACGAAGAAAATCGTCGACCCAAGCATCAAGGTCACCGCGACCTGTGTGCGTGTTCCGGTTTTCGTGGGCCATTCCGAAGCGATCAACATCGAATTCGAAGACTTCCTCGATGAAGACGAAGCGCGCGACATCCTGCGCGAAGCGCCGGGCATCATGGTCATCGATAAGCGCGAAGATGGCGGGTATGTGACACCTGTTGAATGTGTTGGCGATTTCGCAACATTCATCAGCCGCATCCGTCAGGACAGCACAATTGAAAACGGTCTGAACCTGTGGTGCGTCTCTGACAACCTGCGCAAAGGGGCGGCGTTGAATGCGGTGCAAATCGCTGAAACGCTCGGTGCGCGGGTTTTGAAAAAAGGCTAAGCGCCTTTCCGTTTGTGACATTTGAACCGCCAGCTTTTCCCAAAAGGCTGGCGGTTTTTCTGTTTCGGACCTGAGGGTCTGCTGCAACGAAAACGACCCCTCTGGCGTCGCATCGGTCGCTTCACATTTCCCTGCTGTGTGGTCACTTAGGTGCAAACCAAAACCGGAGGGAATATCGTGAAAGTTGGATTTATTGGATTGGGCAACGTCGGCGCCAAGCTGGCGGGCAGCCTATTGCGCAACGGACATGACCTGACGGTTTTTGATCTGGATGCAGAAAAAGTCGCTGAATTCGTCGCCCGAGGCGCCGGACAAGCAGATAACGCAGCCGAATTGATGCGCGACAACGATACGGTTGTAACATGCCTGCCGTCGCCTGCGATCTGCGCCGCGACTGTGACTGAAATGTTGCCTGAGGTGACGGCTGGTAAGACGTGGATGGAAATGTCCACGACAGATGAGACGGTCATGAAATCTTTGGCTGGGCAGGTTCAGGCCGCTGGCGGATCTGTTGTGGAATGTCCGGTTTCCGGCGGCTGCCACCGTGCCGACACGGGCAACATTTCTATCTTCGCAGGCTGTGACCGCCCCACGTTTGAACGCGTATTGCCGTTGTTGACGACACTGGGCCGTCGCGTCTTGCACACCGGTGACATTGGCACTGCATCGGTTTTGAAAGTCATGACGAACTATTTGGCGACAGCGAACCTGCTGACCTGCTGTGAGGCGTTGGTGACCATGAAAGCGGCCGGTATCGATCTCAACACAACTTATGAAGCGATGAAGATTTCGTCGGGCACGTCGTTCGTGCACGAGACGGAAAGCCAAGTGATTTTGAACGGCTCACGCGATATTTCCTTCACCATGGATTTGGTGAAAAAAGATATCGGGTTGTTCCAAAAGATCGCAGAAGATGCCGGTGTGCCCTTGGAAATCAGCCCATTGATGGTGTCCATGTTTGATGACGGTATCGCCAAATACGGCCCACGTGAGCTGTCGCCGAACATCATCAAACGTCTTGAGGATGCAACAGGGCTCGACATTACGGCCCCTGGTTTCCCGACAGAGCTGGTTGATGATGAGCCGGAAGAAGAAGGCTACGAGGTGATCCCAACGGGACGGGCGTAAATCGCGCTGCGAGCACCAGATGTAGAAAAGGCCGAGTTTTCACTCGGCCTTTTTTGTTTGATTTAAGCGCTGAAGGGGGGGCGTACTTTGACTTCGTAGAATTCAGACAGCCCGTGCGACCCACCTTCGCGGCCGTTACCGGATTGTTTGAACCCACCAAAGGGCGAGCCGTAATCCGTACCGCGACCGTTGATGTGAATGCCACCCGCACGAATGCGGCGCACAACGCGCAGGGCGCGCGCTTCATCGCCGGTAGAAACATAGGCATCCAAACCATAGGGGGTGTCATTCGCGATTTCGATGGCCTCTTCTTCCGTGTCGAAGGGGATCATGACCAAAACCGGCCCGAACACTTCCTCTTGGGCGATCGCCATATCGTTTGTGACATCTGCAAACAGTGTTGGCTTGACGAACCAGCCCTCTTCAAAACCGTCGGGCTTCCCAGTACCGCCAACAACAACGCGCGCGCCTTCGTCGATGCCCTTTTGGATCATCACCTGAACACGGTCGTATTGGATTTTGTCAAACAACGGGCCGATATGATCGCCCTCTTCCATCGGGTCGCCCACAGCTTGCGCTTTGGCCGCTTGAGCCGCCAGTTCAACCGCACGGTCGTACACGCTGCGTTCGACCAACATCCGTGTGGGCGCATTGCAAGACTGACCTGTGTTGGAGAAACATCCAAACACACCTTCTGGAATGCGCGCGTCCAGATCAGCATCGGCAAAGATCACGTTGGGGGATTTGCCGCCCAGCTCCAAGGCCACGCGCTTCACGCTGTCGGCGGCGTCTTTGGTGACCATGGCACCTGCACGGGTGGAACCGGTGAAGGACATCATAGAGATGTCCGGGTGGGTGGACATAGCCGAGCCGACATTCGGACCGTCCCCGTAAACCAAGTTAAAGACGCCAGCAGGGAAGCCTGCCTCGTGGATCATTTCAGCGTAGATTTTGGCCGAGAGGGGCGTGTGCTCTGATGGTTTCAGAATGCATGTGTTCCCTGCGGCAAGGGCAGGAATGACCTTCAAAGAGATCTGGTTGATTGGCCAGTTCCAAGGCGTGATCAACCCGCAAACGCCGATCGGTTCGTGAGACAAGATATCGCCATTGGGCAAAGTCTTTTCCTCTTCCATGGCGTCAAACGCTTCGAGGAAGGCGCGCAGGTGGCCGGTTCCCGACGCGGACTGCTGTTCGCGCGACAAGGTGATTGGCGCACCCATTTCAGCGGTGATGGCCAGCGCCATTTCTTCTTCACGGGCTTCTGAGATTTCGAGCAGACGGGCAAGCAACGCGCGCCGTTCTGCCTTCGGTGTCAGCCCCCATGTTTCAAAGGCCGCCTTGGCCGCAGCGACGGCGGCATCGGCGTCTTCGGCATTGCCCAACGTCAATGTCCCGATCTGACCGTTCGTGGCAGGGTTCAGGATTGGCATGGTTTCGGTCCCCTTTGGGGTAACCCATGCGCCGTTGATGTAGAATTCTGTAACGTCAGTCATCTGTTGTCCTCTAGAATTAGCTGAGCCGCGCGTGCGGCCAGCATCATGGTTGGGGCATTGGTATTGCCCGATGTGATGTTTGGAAAGGCGGATGCATCTACGACGCGCAGCCGTCGTGTGCCATGCACACGCAGCCTTTCATCCAAAACGGATGTCGCGGGGTCGTCGCCCATTTGGCAGGTGCAACTTGGGTGAAAAACAGTCGAGGCACGATCGCGGAAATCCTGTAGCAAATCGGCGTCAGTCATGGCCGTTAGGTCTGGCCCGATTGCGCCGCTGCGTGCCTGGGAAAGCGTTTCGCTCTGGGCCAAAGCTTGCAACAATCGACCTGCGCGAATGGCCCCTTGCTGGTCGGCATCTGTGCTCAAGGAATTGGGTTGGATAATGGGTTCATCCTCGGGCGACGCCGATGCAATTCTAATCTCGCCGCGGCTGGTGGGGCGGCAGGGTTGGGCAGACAAAATGAACCCAGGTTTGGCTGTTACTGTTGGGCCCTTAGGGCCGTAGGTATAGGCCATCGGGTTGCAATATATCTGCGTGTCCGGCGCGCGAGATGCGCCGGAGGGAATATACCCGCCCACTTGGTTGACCGGCACAGCCAAAGGCCCGCCTTTGGTCATCAGATACCGTACCCCGCTGAACATCCGCCCCATAAACCGACCGAGGATAGAATTTAACGTCTTTGGGTGTGCGGCAAAACTGTAGGTGATGCCCAAATGGTCCTGTAGGCCTTGGCCGACTTGGCTCAAGGGGTTGATCACATTGAGCCCGTGGGACCGTAAAAGATCACCGTCACCAATACCGGACAGCTGCAACACTTGGGGCGAGTGGACTGCGCCAGCGGACAGAATGACCTCGTGGCGCGCTGTGGCATGCAGCGTTTGACCGCCTTTTTTATAGGTAACGCCCTGCGCTGCGCCATCGATAATATCAATGCCTTGGACATGGGCATGGGTTTCAATTTTCACCTGCCCACGTTTTATAGCAGGGCGCAAGAAAGCGTCAGCCGCCGACCATCGGCGACCTTTCCAGACGGTGCTGCGGTACCGGCCCAGCCCGGCTGTTCCGGAATTCAGGTCGTCTGACACGGGCCAGCCAATTTGGTGCGCCGCGTCAATGAACTGCCCCGAAAAGGGGTGCATATGGCGGCTTAAGTCGCTGACTTTTAAAGGGCCCGCCTCGAGCATGCTGAATACATCTCGAACAGTCTGCCAATCCCAGCCGGCGGCGCCAGCGGTCACCCAGTCTTCGTAGTCGTGGTCTAGCCCCCGCATATAGGCCATGGCGTTCACCGAGCTGCAGCCCCCCACCACGCGGCCGCGCGGCCATAGTGCGGATCGACCAGACAGGCCTGCATCGGGTTGCGTTGCGCATTCAACAGTTAGTTTGGGGTTGTTGTAGGTATAGGCGTAGCCCAGTGGCACCTTGATCCAAAATTTCGCGTCGGACCCTCCTGATTCCAAAACCAGAACACGGTTGCGCCCGTCTTCAGTGAGCTTGTCCGCCAGCACGCAGCCTGCAGATCCTGCCCCGATGATGATGTAGTCAAATTCCGCCACAGGCCCGCGCTCCGTTTGTGTTGAACCTATGTGGCGGTTGGCGGCGCGTGCTACAAACAACTGTTCTTTTTGCTGAGGGGTCAAAATATTTAATGCTGAACAAGGTAGAGCATGTTTTTATAATACCATAAGCACATCACCACCCCGCAAGCCGATCGAAGGTGCATCATGTCGAGAATCCCTCACGTTACGTGGCTCCGTGCCTTCGAAGCCGCCGCGCGCCACAGCAGCTTTTCCGGGGCGGCTGATGAACTGAATTTAACGCCAGCCGCCGTCAGCCAGCACATCCGGCTGTTGGAAAAACACCTCGGCGTTGATTTGTTCAAACGTTTGCCCCACGGCGTGACGTTGACCGATATGGGGCAGGCCTATGCCTTGCCCATTCGAAAGGCGTTCACAGAAATGCAAGACGCGACCGCGGGCTTGTTCACACGGCGCACCAAGCGGCATTTACACGTGCGCACGTCTGTCACCTACGGGGCTTTGGTTCTGGCCCCACGCCTGGCCGAATTTTCGGAGCGTCATCCAGATATCGAAGTGCATGTCACCACGGCAGTTTGGTCCGACAGGATGGATGATCCCAACATCGATATTGATATCCGGTACGGCACGGGCAACTGGTCTGAGCCTCACATGTGGCAATTGTCGCAGGAAACGGGTGTTGTTGTTTGTCGTGCCGATCATGCGGCCAAGTTTGGGGCTGATGCCAACATTGCCGATATCGCGGCAGACAGACGCGTTCTGGTGATGGGGTCTGAAGTGGAATGGCAACGGCTGGCGGCGCATTTTTCTTTAGAGCTGGGCGGTCCGGCCCATACGACGAAAGTAGATTCGTCCATTCTCGCGCTGCAAATGCTACTGGGCGGGGGCTGTTCCGCAATCGTACATGACAGCTTCGCGCGCCCCTATTTGGATCAGGGTCTGCTGGTCAGCCCGTTTGAGCATCACCTCCCGATCCGAGAGGCCTACTACATGATCATCGGTAACGAGGCGTTAGACCGGTCCGAGGTAACAGAATTCCGCGACTGGTTGGTCGCGGGGCCTGACCGCTAGAAACGCTCAGCACGCAAAACATCGACATCGGTAATTGTGACGACACCGATGTGCTTGTCGACAACTTCGAACGCCGCTTCGAGCAGCGCATCCAGACGCTCCTTGCGGATAATGCACACAACTTGAACCATACCGCTGGCACGGCTGATCTGGCCGTCGCGTGACCATGCGCCCGACCGACCCGACCCGCCAAGAACAGGAAGAATGGAATAACCGGTCACGCCTGCACTTTCCAACGTGTCCGTGAGGCGTTTTTGCATGATGGATTCGATGGTTATAACGACGCGTTTGGCCTTGTGGGTTTGCATGTTCAGCCCCCTGTCACAGCTTGGCTCAGTGCCACGTAAAGTGGGATGCCAATGGTTAGATTGAAGGGGAAGGTCACCCCTAACGACAACGTCAGATAGACTGATGGATTAGCCTCTGGCAAAGCAACGCGCATGGCGGCGGGTACTGCGATGTAGCTTGCCGAGGCTGACAGGACCATCAGCAGGGTCACACCACCCGGAGACAGGCCAACGATTAAACCTGTCGCCAAACCGATCAAACTGCCCACGATGGGCATCAAGATACCAAAAGCAACCGCGCCGATGTTCAAGGTGCCCCGCGATTCCCTTAGGCCACGGCCAGCGACCAGCCCCATGTCCAGTAAGAACAGGCACAACACACCGGTGAACGGCGCAACGATAAAGCTGGAAATGGCGGCCAGGCCCTCTTCGCCGGTTGCGGCGCCGATAAAGAACGCGCCAACCAGCAATACGATCGATCCGTTTAACATGATCTCGCGCATCAGCTCTTTATCCATGCGCCGCCCGGAGCCGCCTGTTGACACAAGCCACAGGGCCGACAAAATCGCAGGGGCTTCCATCACGGCAGCGACGGCGACCATGTACCCTTCTGATGAAATGCCCCGGCCCTCCAAAACGGACGTTGCGGCAACAAATGTCACGATGGAAATAGAGCCGTAGTGCCCAGCAACCGCCGCCGCATCGATGCGACTGAGTGAGGTGAGCACGCGCAACATTGCGAAAGCGATAAAGGGCAGCACAGCTGACAACACGAGGCCCGCAATCATCGTGGCAATCAGTGTGCCGTCCAACCCGTTCGCGGCAACAGCAACACCGCCTTTAAACCCGATAGCGAACAGCAAATAGATCGACATCCCCTTTGCTGCCGCCTCCGGCACGGTCAGATCAGATCGACCCAACGCAGCGAGCAGCCCCAAAACGAAAGACAAAATGACAGGCGACACGAGGTTGGCCAAAGCAAGGTCTAGAATTCCGGTCAATCAAAATCTCCGCGACAATGTTGGCCCAACTTCACTGGGCGAAATTAGATTTTTTGCAGATCAAACAGGGATGAATGTTTGGGTCGTGCTGTCATATTGCTCAAGCAGACCCAGCCCCATGTCCGTCCAGAGACCGTGCAAGGAAAGTTGGCCCGCTTCAACAGCGTCTTTTACAAATGGGAAGGTCATCAAGTTGTCCATCGAGGCGACAACGGCATTCTTTTCCAGCTGTCGCACCCGTGTTTCATCATCTCCGTCTGGCAGCGTTTCGAATGTAGGGCGCAGGATGTCCATCCAGCGACCAACGAAACTGGTTTCGCTTTCCAATTCGGGCGCGTTACCCGAACACATATTGTAGCAGCCGCGCACGCCGCCACAGTCGGAATGTCCAACGATGAGCAGGTTCGATACTTTCAGGGCTGTGACTGCATATTCGACGGCGGAGGATGTGCCGTGGTGCCTGCCGCCTTCTTCAATCGGGGGAACCAAATTGGCGACGTTGCGGTGGATGAAAAGCTCGCCCTGATCTGCGCCGAACATAGACAAAACGTTGATGCGGCTGTCGCAACAGGAAATGACCATACACCGCGGGTTTTGCCCTTGGGTTGCCAGTTTGTGATGCCAGGCTTTGTTTTGCTCAAATGACGTGGCGCGCCATCCTTGATAACGGTTTACAAGGTATTCTGGCAACAAACTGGCGTTTGGCATGGGGGCGTTCCTCTTAGAAATTTTTCCCTTACTACGGTCAATTTTCGAGAAATTCGAGAGATTATTGCGTTTGCTTAGCAACCTATTGGCAAGGATGCATCGGTAGACCGGTTCTTGGGTGAATTTTTATCGGTAAGGAGTGGTCCCTTTGGAGTATCCACAAAAAAATACGCAGTCATCGGTCAAGCAATTACAGCCACGTGAGGCATACAGTGCCGACGTGCGCGCGCTGTCTCCGTTCAGCATGGCCAATGATGATTTTGAAACAAGCGATGTCATTTGCTCTGGTCTCGAAGAAATGTCACGCCACCTCAGATGGCTTGATGATGACTATCAGTCAGAGAGATTTGAACGATTGGGCGCACGGGCGCGGAGTATTGTTCTGTTGGCCGATCATCTCGGTTTGCGGCGTTTAGGGCAGGTCGCGGCGGATGTTGTGTACTGCCTCGAAGACCCTGATAGCGCCGCTTTGCCTGCAACGCTGTCGCGGCTTATGCGGTTGATGACGCAAGCCTTGGAGCATGCTGCGGGGCCGATCGTCGAATATTAACGGGATGTCTTTGGCGTGGCCCTTGGTTTCGACGTGGTCTAGGTTGGTGCCGTAATCAACATATTGAGGTCCCATGTCCATCACGTTTGCTCGCCCTTCCTCAAGCACGATCCCCCTGATTGTAACAACCACCGAGGAGCTCGACGCCACGATCGCGTCAGCTCCCAAAGCAGATGTTGCTTGGCTGTCTGCCAACGGGTTCACGGCTGCGTTAGGCGCTGTTTGTGTGTGCCCCGCAACTGATGGCGGCATTGGGTCTGTTTACATGGGGCTTGGCGGCAAAGAGCAAAAGCGCGTGCGTTTTGCGATAGCGGCAGGTGTCTCCAAGCTCCCGGACGGCACCTACACTTTGACGACCACACTGGAGGGGGACCAACTGGATGAAGCCGCTTTGGGGCTGCTTTTGTCTGGCTATCAGTTCGATCGGTATAAATCGCAAAAGCCAGTGTCCCGCTCGTTTGTCGCGCCTGACGGTGTCGATACAGATCGGATCGAAGCGATGGCAGCGGGGGAAGCGCTGACACGGGATTTGATAAACACACCCGCCTCCGACATGGGCCCGCAGGAATTGGAAGATGCCACAAAGGCGTTGGCAACGTCCCATGGCGCGGCCGTTTCGGTGGTCACCGGTGAAGCCCTTCTCAAGCAGAATTTCCCCCTCATTCACACGGTCGGGAGAGCGTCAAACCGTGCCCCACGACTGTTGGATATGACCTGGGGTGACCGCGGCCCCAAGCTTACTTTGGTCGGCAAAGGAGTGTGCTTCGATACGGGTGGCTTGAACCTAAAGCCGGGTGCCTCGATGGGATTGATGAAAAAGGACATGGGCGGGGCAGCTACAGTTTTGGGTTTGGCGCATATGATCATGGCGTTGAATGTGCCCGTGCAGTTGCGTGTCCTCATCCCGGCTGTTGAAAATTCGGTCGACGGATCTGCGTTTCGCCCCGGTGATATTCTCACCAGCAGAAGCGGCCTAACCGTTGAAATCAACAATACCGATGCTGAGGGGCGTTTGGTTTTAGCCGACGCGTTGGCCTTAGCCGAGGAGGGCGCCCCCGATCACATTATTTCCATGGCGACGCTCACGGGTGCGGCACGCGTTGCCGTCGGGCCGGATTTGGCGCCGTTTTATACAACCGATGACACGATGGCGCAGGCGCTACCGCAGGCCGCGAAAACGGTTGCTGACCCTGTTTGGCAAATGCCATTTCATGACCCCTATGAAAAAATGATCGAACCCCAGATTGCAGATTTGGACAACGCGCCTGCGGGTGGTTTTGCAGGCTCGATTACCGCGGCGCTGTTCCTGCGCCGGTTTGTGACGCAAACGGCCTACACCCATTTTGACGTGTACGGCTGGAACCCCGCTGCCGCGCCTGCCAGACCAAAGGGTGGCGCAGGCCAAGGCGCGCGTGCCTTGTTGGCTGCACTGCCAAAGGTTCTTGAGCTGTGACGGATCGCAGATTAACGCCCGCAAATGGCCGCGTCGCAGCCAGCCATTTGAAGGGCACAGTCGCCGCAGAGACATTTACCGATGGCCAAGCCGCATCGATAGGCCAAGTGGTCGTCGACCTTTATGCCGCACCGCAGGGGCGCCGGGACAGGCAGCTCCTGTTGGGGACCACCGTTACCGTTTACGAACGTCGTGACGGGTGGGCGTTCATTCAGGCTAAGCGGGATGGCTATGTTGGCTACGTCCCCGAGGCGGCTTTGGTCGCGCCTGCACAGCCCACGCACCGGGTGGGAACCTTGGCAACCCACGCCTACGAAGGTGAAAGCTTCAAATCACGAGACGTGTTTCACCTCCCGTTTGGCGCAGAGCTGACGGTGATTGATGAACGTCATAAAATGTTCGAGACGTCGCTGGGGTACATCCCCAAGAAACATCTACGCCCCTTGGCCCAACCCTTTTCTGACCCTGCCACTGTGGCACAAGTGTTCTTTGGCACACCGTATTTGTGGGGGGGGAACTCGTCGCGCGGGATCGATTGTTCTGGGTTGGTGCAAGCCGCCTACCATGCCTGTGGCCACATGTGCCAAGGAGACAGCGATATGCAGATGGATGGGTTTGGAACCTCGATAGACAACCTCGACCAGTTGAAACGAGGCGATCTCGTTTTCTGGAAGGGCCATGTTGCAATGATGGTTGATGATAAAACGCTGATCCATGCCAACGCTCATCATATGGCTGTGGTCTATGAAGGCTTGGCGCAAGCCCAACTTCGTATCAAAGCGCAAGGCGATGGTGAAATTCTGGCTCTTAAACGCGCGCTCTAAATCACTCGACAATTCGGATCAGTTTGCGTTCCAAAACACGCAAAACTTGTCGCAGGTCGTTGCCGCGTTTCAGAATTTGCCCATCCATGCCGAGAACGCTGTATTGCCCCTGTTTCATGCGCAGAGCTGGGCGTTTTTCGATGCGGTACATCGGGTTTTCAGCCGCGCGCCGAAAAACAGAGAAAACGGCGACATCTTTAAGGTGAGATATTCCGTAGTCACGCCATTCACCCGCGGCGACAAACCGACCGTACATGGACAAAATTACATTTAATTCTGTGCGGTGGAATGCGATCTGTGTGGGGGCAGGACCGGGAAAAGGTGTGGGAGCGTTCATGCAATTAGATTTGCGCTTTCTGAACCGCAAATCAAGCTATCGGTGAAAGCTGCTTCGAAAAGACCTTCATTGCCTCGCATTGCTGCCACATTCATACGGCAATTTCATCGCATCGTAAGTCCCTCGGAGGCATTTGTACTAGCCCCCACCCAGTAATGCTTCCGGGGCGACTTCGATCGTTTATCCGCATCGTATTGATGTGATGATGTTGTTTGCATTCACATCAAAATTGATCCGTTCAGGCCGGAAATCCAGTGTAACGGCTTGGCCGGGCCGGATCACGCGTACTTGTCCCATTAAAAGCACTCCCTCCAAAGCCGTGGCATCTTGCCCGACCAGGGAGGCATGCCGCACAGCGTTGCAGGTATCGTTAGCCACTGAAGGAACAGGGGGTGAGATGGGTCTTGGTGGTGTGGGTTGCGTACAGGCGGCAATCATGACCAAGGGTGCAAGCAATAAATATTGTTTCATGAACAGAGTATTCACGGGATCGAAAAGTGGTGCAACGGGGATTGCGCGTTCTGTCCATTTCCCACAGGCTTACCGGAATACAAAGGAGAGATCACATGCGTACACGTGCTGCTGTTGCGACCGCCGCGGGCAAACCGTTGGAAATTATGGACGTGAACCTTGATGGCCCACGCCATGGCGAGGTTTTGGTCGAAGTTAAGGCAACTGGGATTTGTCACACTGATGAATTCACCCTGTCAGGCGCGGATCCAGAGGGGCTTTTTCCAGCGATCCTTGGTCATGAGGGCGCAGGCGTTGTTGTTGACGTGGGGCCTGGCGTGACCAGCTTGAAAAAAGGCGATCATGTTATCCCATTGTACACGCCTGAGTGTCGTGAGTGTGAATATTGCCTGAACCCAAAAACGAACCTGTGCCAATCTATCAGATCGACCCAAGGTCAAGGTTTGATGCCAGACGGTACGTCGCGGTTCAGCACATTGGATGGCGATCCTATTTTGCACTACATGGGCTGCTCGACCTTTGCGAACCATACGGTATTGCCTGAAATTGCCTTGGCAAAAGTCCGCGAAGACGCGCCGTTTGATAAGATTTGCTACATTGGATGTGGCGTCACGACGGGTATTGGGGCGGTGATCAACACGGCTAAGGCCGAGATCGGATGCCGTGCAATTGTGTTCGGTTTGGGGGGCATCGGGTTAAACGTGATCCAAGGATTGCGGCTGGCCGGTGCTGATCAAATTGTTGGCGTCGATTTGAACCCCTCCAAGGTTGAAATGGCGACACGGTTTGGGATGACCGATTTTGTGAACCCGGCCGAGGTGGACGGTGATTTGGTTGCATACCTCGTGGCGCTAACGAAAGGCGGCGCGGACTATACATTTGACGCGACCGGCAATGTCGACGTTATGCGAACCGCATTGGAATCCGCACACAAAGGGTGGGGTGAAAGCATCATTATCGGTGTTGCTCCGGCGGGCGCTGAAATTTCGACGCGCCCGTTCCAATTGGTAACGGGTCGCAGTTGGCGCGGTACGGCCTTCGGCGGCGCGCGCGGGCGCACAGACGTGCCGCAGATCGTGGATTGGTACATGGAAGGCAAAATCGAGATTGATCCGATGATCACCCACACCATGGGACTGAACGACATCAACAAAGGGTTCGACCTGATGCATGCAGGCGAGAGCATTCGTTCGGTGGTTTTGTATTAAATTTGTAGGCCTGCGCGGCTGGTTATGGCGCGTAGGCCGCAAGAAATGTTTTTACAGCACCTTCGACTATTCGTTTCTTTTGAGCATCGTCAAAAGAGGTGTCCATGTTGAACACCAACCTTGGAAAAAGGTCAGCTTTGCATAGTTCACTGAATTGATCCGCAGCAAGCGGAAGATCGTCGATGGCCAGTTCGCCGCGTTCGACCGCGCAAGCCATAAATGTGATCAGTTTTTCGTGCACCAGCGCTGGGCCGCTATGATAAAATTCACGCCCTAGTTCCGGAAAACGGTCACTTTCTGCGACGCATAGCCGAAATACGCGCTGACCGAAATCAGACGTAACAAACTCAACCATCTGCCATGCGGATTCGTACAGAATGGTAGAGACGGGGGCATCGGAATTGATAGTCTCGATCGCGGTTTCCGCTTGGCGGACGCATTCGGATTTGGCCACTTCCATAAACAACAGGCGTTTGTCGGGGAAATAGGAATACAACGTCGCCTTTGACACCCCGGCCGCACGCGCAATGTCATCAACACTCGCACCTTCAAAACCGTCAGACATGAATGTTTCCCGCGCGCCCTGAAGCACTTGGTCAAATTTACGTCCGCGTTTTACGGTTGGTTGTCCATCTGCCATTCCGGTCTCCTTGCCTGCACATATATAAACTGACCTGTTTAGTGCAGGCAAGGAAGGAGGCCCCTCATGGGTCTGCTTGGCAAAGCCCTGCGAAAGCATCACTCAAGCGGCAGCCTTCACCAACAATGACGGTTTCAGGTTTCGGGTGGTCTAGATAGGGCAAGCTGAGTGCCACTCCGCTCATCAACACAGTCGACGCCGACATTAGGCACGCAACAAGTGTGAAAATGGTGGGTTTCATGTCGAATCCTCTCGTGGATGTCTGATTCTTACCGCCCTTCTAAACCAAACGGTTTAGTTCGCAATAGAAAAGTGAACTGATTGGTTCACTTATTCTGCGGGTGACCTGTAGCATTCAATTTGCACGCGCAAAATTGGATGCTAATCGTTTCTCATGTTAGATATTTTCGCCCAAACGCTTCCGTTTTTTGCCCTTATCGCAGTGGGATTTGGCGCTGGGCGAACAGGTTTCTTTACGCCTGACGCGACAGCGAGCCTTTCAAAATTTGTATTCTACTTCGCACTTTCAGCAATGTTGTTCAGGTTTGCGGCCAACCTTTCGCTGGGTGACGTGTTCGATTTGCAGTTTGTATTGGCCTATACCTGCGGCTCACTGGTTGTGTATCTATTGGCAACAGTGGTGGCATTGGCGCGAAAGCGCGGGATCGAAGAGGCGGCTGTCGAGGCGCAATGTGCCGTCGTGGGGAACGTGGGCTATCTTGGCGTGCCAATGCTTGTCATTTTGCTGGGCGAGGCGGCGATCGGGCCAGTCATGTTGGTCCTTGCCGTAGATCTCATCGTCTTCGCCTCACTGATCGTGATCTTGATCACCGGTGCGCGCGATGGTCGGATGAGCTTCGCAATTCTTAAGACTGTCGGTCTTGGTCTTCTTAAAAACCCCATGATCGTTTCAATTTCATTGGGTCTTCTGGTGGCTGCCGCGTCGGTTCCCATTCCACAGCCTGCCGATCAGTTTTTCGCAATTTTGGGTGCCGCGGCGACACCGGGCGCCTTGTTTGCAATCGGCGCGTCCCTTGCGACCAAATCTGCCGAACGTGTTGCCGTTGCAGGGTGGTTGTCGTTTGCCAAACTTGTTTTGCACCCTGCGGCAGTTGCGGTTGCAGCGCTGGTCATCTTTCCGGTCGATCCTTATGCTGCTGGCGTGATGATCACCGCTGCGGCCTTGCCCGTGGCGGGGAATGTCTTCATCCTGGCCCAACATTACAATGTGGCACCCGCACGGGTGTCTGCCTCTATTCTGATTTCGACCGCTGTCAGTGTTTTCACGCTCTCAGCAATAATTGCCGCCGTCACGCGCTAGGAACCCAATGACAGACCAAACACCACCAACCTATCAGGCTATGCCGCTTCCCGACCGTGCGGATTACGATGATACGCAAATGCAAGCAGAGGCGGATCGGTTCTACGAACACGTCAAAACCCGCCATTCCATTCGTGATTACATTGACCGTCCCGTTCCCAAATCAGTGATCGAAGCCTGTGTCCGTGCCGCCGGCACTGCACCAAGTGGGGCAAACCAGCAGCCTTGGCACTTCGTTGCAATCAGTGACCCGGACATGAAGGCGCGCATTCGCGCCGCGGCAGAAGACGAAGAGCAAAAGTTCTACGGCGGGGGCGGTGGTGACGCATGGCTGAAAGCGTTGGAGCCTATCGGCACAGATGCCTCTAAGCCGCATCTTGATGTGGCTCCTTGGCTGATCGTTATCTTCGCGCAACGGTGGGGGATGAGAGACGGCGAGCGCGTGAAACATTACTACGTGCCTGAAAGTGTCGGCATCGCAACGGGCATGCTGATCACGGCGTTGCATACGGCGGGCCTGTCTTGTTTGACGCACACACCCAACCCAATGAAGTTTCTGAACGAACTTTGTGACCGGCCCGAGAATGAAAAGCCGATTATGATTTTGGCTGTCGGCCATCCCGCAGAGAGCGCAACCGTGCCTGCCATCGCCAAAAAGAAGAAACCGTTGGATGAAATCCTGACAACCTATGAAGGAGACGCCTGATGGAGGTCATTTCCGAAAACCGATGTTTCGGCGGCACGCAAGGCGTCTACAAACACGCGTCATCTGCGACCAACACAGACATGACCTTTGCCTTGTTTTTTCCAGCCGAGGCGCAGGATGGCCCCGTCCCAGTGCTCTGGTTTCTGTCTGGTTTGACCTGCACCCATGAGAACGCGATGACCAAGGCTGGCGCGCAATTGTGGGCCGCTGAACAAGGCATCGCCATTTGTTTTCCCGACACCTCCCCACGGGGCGAGGACGTTCCAAATGATGAGGCCTACGATTTGGGCCAAGGGGCCGGGTTCTACATCGACGCGACCGAAGTCCCTTGGTCGGAACACTTTAAAATGTGGACCTATATCGCCGAAGAATTGCCCGCTCTCTTGGGGGAAACGTTCCCTCTCGATATGGAGCGTCAGTCGATTTCCGGTCATTCTATGGGTGGGCATGGCGCACTTACCCTCGCGATGGCTTTGCCCGGGCGCTTCCGTTCCGTGTCGGCCTTTGCCCCAATCTGCAACCCCACGGCCAGTGACTGGGGCCGCAAGCAATTCACAGCCTATTGGGGCGATGAGGCAAACTGGGGCCCTCATGACGCAACCCTCCTGATGAAGGGGGGTGGCTTTGATGGGCCAATGCTGGTCGACACGGGCACCGATGATCAATTTTGGGACCTGCTGGGCACGGAAAGTTTTGCAGAAGCCATGACCGCCGCCAAACAAGACGGCCAGATCCGTCTGCAAAAAGGGTATGATCACAGCTATTTCTTCATCTCGACCTTCATCGAAGACCACATCAATTTCCATGCCGAGGCTTTGTGGCGATGATCTATGTCGATGCAGATGCTTGCCCCGTGAAGGCCGAGGTCGAAAAGGTGGGTACCCGCCACAAAGTGAAAATGTTCATCGTCTCAAACGGTGGTTTGCGCCCCTCGGCCAACCCATTGGTCGAAACCGTGATCGTGCCAGATGGCCCTGACGTTGCGGATATGTGGATCGCAGACCGCGCAACAGCGGGCGATGTGGTGATCACGGGCGATATCCCACTGGCTGCGCGCTGCGTTGAGGGGGGCGCACGGGTTTTGAAACACAACGGCGAAGCGCTTACGCAGGCGAATATCGGAAACATCCTCGCCACCCGTGACTTGATGGCAGATATCCGTGCCGCAGACCCGTTTCGCGCTGGCGGTGGGCGCGCATTTTCCAAAGCAGACAGATCGCGGTTCTTAGATGCGTTGGAACGAGAATTACGCGCCGCAGCGCGCGGATAGACTAGGCAGACAGTCCAATCCTGCTAACTTGATTTCGAAAAGGAGCATGACATGGCGGTTCAAGCAGTTGTTTTTGATATCGGGAACGTCTTGATCGAATGGCAACCGGAACGGTTCTATGATCACGCGATCGGTGCCGACCGTCGCCGCGCGTTTTTCAGCACCATCGACCTGCACGGCATGAATGACCGCGTGGATCGCGGCGAGACCTTTCATGATGTGATCACCGAAACCGCCGCGGCCTATCCGGATTGGGCAGATGAAATCATGATGTGGCATGACCGGTGGATCGAAATGGCCAGTCCCGCAATCGATCACTCCGTGCGCTTGCTGCGCGCCTTGCGGCGCGCGGAATGTCCAGTATTTGCTCTGTCAAATTTTGGCATCCAAACCTTCGAAATCGGCGTGCGAGAATATCCGTTTCTCGAAGAATTCGACAGGCGCTACATCTCTGGCCACATGGGGGTCATCAAACCCGATGCCGAAATTTATGCTCAAGTCGAGGCAGATTGCGGTGTTCCACCAAACACATTGTTGTTCGCAGACGACCGCCAAGACAACCTAGATGCGGCCGCTGCACGCGGGTGGCAAACGCATTTGTTCACCGATCCCCAAGGCTGGGCGGACCGATTGGTGGCCGATGGTCTGCTCACGCCCGAGGTTGCACAATGACGGTTACAATCCCGTTTGATCAAGGCGAGGTCGGGCTGGATTGGTTGGCCCTGACCGATGCCATTGCCGCGGGCCATGATTTGCCAAAGGCACAGGTCGAAGACGTGTTTATGTACGGTGGCCCCAACACTTTGTTGAATCGATCAGCGTGGGTCGATGGTTTGGGCATGGCGGTGAAATGCGCCACAATCTTCCCGAAAAATAAGTCGCATGATCTGCCGATGGTCAACGGGGCGGTGAACCTCTTTTCAGATGTTGATGGTCAGTTGGAGGCAATTGTAGATTTTCATCTGGTGACGAAATGGAAAACAGCCGGCGACAGTTTATTGGCTGCCCGCCGCTTGGCGCGCCCTGATAGTCGAAATATTCTTATTGTTGGTGCGGGAACAGTTGGTCGATCACTGTGGCAGGCATATTCCGCCGCATTTCCTGACGCCCAGTTTACCGTTTGGAACCGCTCACCAGACGCAGCTGAAGCCTTTGCCCGTGCCTGTGCGGGCGTCCAAGTTGCACTCGACTTGAAATTTGCCGTGCAGGCCGCTGATATCATCACATCCGCGACGATGACCACTGACCCCATCATCCAAGGCGCGTGGTTGCAGCCGGGGCAACATGTTGACTTGATCGGCGCCTACCGCCCTGACATGCGCGAAGTTGATGATGCGGCCTTGACCCGGTCATCGATCTTTGTGGACAGTTTTGAAACAACGATGAACCATATTGGCGAGTTGAAAATACCGCTGTCACAGCGTGTCATCGATGCAGAACATGTGATCGCCGACTACTACACATTGAACGCGTTTAAACGCAGCACGCCTGATGAAATTACACTGTTCAAAAATGGGGGAGGTGCCCATTTGGACCTCATGATCAGCCGCTATATCTTGGACGTTTGGAAGGAGAAACAGCTGTGATGGGGTGGGTTATACCAATCGTAATTTTGGCGGTTTTGGCAGCTCTTCCGTGGTTGGTGGAACGACGACGCCATGGGGTTGATGTATTTCGCGATCAAGCACCAGGTCGATTTGCCAAGCTCAGCCAAGGTGTGACGCACTACCAATGGCTGGGAGCTGCGCGCGGGCCGGTCATCGTTTGTGTTCATGGGCTCGGGACACCAAGTCCGGTGTGGTATGCGATCGCGGGTGGGCTTGGCGCGCTGGGGTTTCGCGTGCTGGTCTATGATCTGTACGGGCGCGGGTTTTCCGACGCGCCACACGGCCCACAAACGCCCGCGTTCTTTAACCGGCAGCTGCAGGATTTGTTAGACCATCAGGAAATTAAGGATGATGTGTCTTTGCTTGGCTACTCCATGGGCGGTTCCATCGTCGCGTCGTTTGCCGCGAAAAACCCTGACCGGGTAAGCCGCGTGATCCTTCTTGCTGGGGCGGGAATGGTCATCCGGAATTCAAGGTTGACGGAGTTGTCCTGCAACGTGCCTTTCCTTGGGGATTGGTTGTTTCATATCGTTGAGGCCCGCAGAGATCGTCGCCATCTACGCAAACAACTCGGGCGGCAGTTTGATATCAAAGGCATCACAGAGCTCCAGCTTTCAGAATATGAGAGCAAAGGGTTTTTACGGTCCATATTGTCCAGCCGCCGCCACATGCTGGCGCGGCCACTAGAGGCCGAGCATCGAATGATTGGGCGCGCTGATATCCCCATTCTCGGGATATGGGCCGAGAAAGATGAGGCAATTCCGCTACGATCTTTGGGCACGTTGGCGCAGTGGAATAGGTCTGCGCGACAAGAGGTGATTTCAGGCGCGGATCATGCCGTGCCCTACACCCATTCCGAAGACGTCATCGGCATTTTAGGAGATTTCTTACTCGAAGTTTAGGCTGCGACGGCCGGCTGTGTGCGGTTCTCTTTGATCGGCAAATGCACGATTGCCGAAAATGCGCCAATCCCCACGCCAACCCACCAAACCGCGGTGTAAGACCCGTAGGCATCGTACAGCCGCCCGCCCAGCCAGACCCCCAAAAACGACCCCAGTTGGTGAGAGAAAAACACGATACCGTAGAGCGTCCCCATGTAACGCAGCCCATAGATATGGGCGACCAATCCGCTGGTCAGGGGCACAGTTGCCAACCATAGCGACCCCATCACGACAGAGAACAGGATCACGGTCGTCGGCGTGATTTGAAACGCGATAAACAGGGCCGCTGCAATGGTTCGCCCCGTATAAATCCCAGCCAAAAGATACTTTTTTGAATACCGCTTCCCAGCCCACCCCGCCAAAAGCGTGCCCGCAATATTTGCTAGCCCAATCAATGAGATCGCCACCGCGCCTAGGGCCGATGTGGTGGTGATACCGATGTTGTGCAGCGCACCGCCAGGCAATATCGGGCCACACATCTCGGTGATCATGGCGGGGAAATGCGCTGTGATAAATGCCAACTGATAGCCGCATGAAAAGAACCCAAGGAAGATCAACGTGTAGGACGGATCTTTGAACGCACGGGTGATGACCTGCCCTATGGATTCTTCCAGTTCAGCCTTAGACGCTGCATTGGGCGCCCTCATCATGGGCAACGTTATGAGGGACGCCAAAACAAGCCCGGCAAACACCAAAAACACTGACTGCCACGGCATGAGGGTCAGCAGAAATTCCGCTAGCGGAGCACCAAACACTTGGCCTGCGGAGCCTGCCGCCGTGGCAATCGCCAATGCCATTGATCGGTGCTCGTCAGACGCGGCACGCCCGACGACCGCTAGAATAACGCCAAAACCTGTGCCTGCGATGCCAAATCCGACAAGCCACGCATAGGTCTGGTGCCCTATGGGCGAGATAGAGTTGGACGTAAGAACAAGGCCCGCCGCATAAATTATTGCGCCCAAAATGATCGCTTTTCGATCTGATAGTCGCTCTGCCAAAGCGCCAAAAATCGGTTGGCCAATACCCCACGCGAGGTTTTGAAGCGCAATGGCTAGCGAGAACTCAGCCCGCGCCCACCCGAATTCTTCGGCTACTGGAATTTGAAACACCCCAAAAGAGGCACGGACCGCAAAGCTGACCATAATTATGATACAACCTGCAACAAGGACGGGCGTGATAAGGCGAGAGTCAGTTTTCATACCCTGACAGTGTCGAGAACGCACGAGCCGGTCAAACGTCAAATTGTGATAGGAACAATCACCTATCGTGGACGAGCATGCCCCGTTTCGGGAATTGTCGTCTGTCGGGAACAAAGGTATGCGGGGGTATGACATCGATCCAAACCGAATATGACAGCCGTATCTCTGCAGGCACGCTGCAAGATGACCCCATCCAACGACAGGCTTTGCCCGCGCTTGAACGGGTCCGCACAGCGGTGCTAGAGGCGCCCGCGGCCCCCAAACGTGGGCTGTTCCGCAAGGCAGCCCCAGTGGTGGGGCCAAAGGGGTTATATCTTTGGGGCGGCGTCGGGCGCGGGAAATCGATGTTGATGGATTTGCTGTATGATCAGATCGAGGTGCCCAAGCAACGCAGCCACTTTCACGCCTTCATGCAGTGGGTGCATTCTTCCATCGCGGCGGCTCGTGCCAAGGGAGTTGATGACGCAATTGCACCGGTTGCGGCTGATTTGGCAGGCCGTGTGCGCTTCTTGGCGTTCGACGAAATGCAAATCAGCGATATCACCGACGCTATGATCGTTGGCCGATTGTTCGAAGCACTCTTCGATGCGGGAGTTGTGGTCGTGACAACTTCTAACCGTGTTCCCGATGATCTTTATAAAGACGGTCTGAACCGTCAGCTGTTCTTGCCGTTCATTGCGTTGCTCAAAGACCGCCTCGACGTTCATGAATTGGCCAGCGAAACAGACTATCGTCAAACATTTCTCAGCGGCTCCCCTGTCTACTTCACGCCCAATGGGGCCGAGGCCCGCGCTCAGATGGATGCTGTTTGGGGTGAACTGACAGGCGGCAAGGCCGACCCTCTAACGGTCCGTGTCAAAGGGCGCGATGTGGTGCTGCCTGCCTATTCAAATGGCGTCGCACGGGCGAAGTTTCGTGATCTGTGTGGGGTTCCGCTCGGTGCCGCTGACTATCTCGCCATCGTGGACGTGACACGCGTGTTGCTGCTCGACGATATCCCGCGTCTGAGCCGCTCTAATTTCAACGAGGCGAAACGGTTCGTCACATTGGTGGACACCTTGTACGAAGGTCAGGTCCGCTTTATCGCCTCCGCCGCCGAAGCACCGGAAATGCTCTACCTTGAAGGCGAAGGCGTTTTTGAATTCGAGCGAACGGCCAGTCGCCTGCGCGAAATGCAAGGCGAGGATTGGGGCCGCGCTTAGATAGCGTCGAGGTCCGGGATCACCAAACGCTGACCAACGCGGATCCGATCAGGGCTGGACAGCAATCCACGGTTCGCCTCGAAAATTGCGGTGTAGTGATCAGTAGACCCGAAGAACTTGATCGAAATAGCACCAAGACTGTCACCAGATTGAACCGTGTAAAAACGGGCCTGAATATCATTGTTTGCCTGTTGAACCACGCGCACTTCCAGACCTTGTACATTGTCAGGGGTGATCTCGGGAACAGCGGGGGCTGCACCGCCGGCGGCAATATGCGCTTGGGCGACGATGTTGTTCAGCAACACATGGGTGTCGACGCGGCCATCGGATGTCACCAGAATTTCAGGAATGGCCACCGTGCCAGACGCCGCAGCCGTGTTGACGATTTGGTCAATCGCATCATCACTTTCGCCTGCACGCAAAGCCGCGATCACAATCGCTTCGAGAGTTTCGCTTTCTTGGAGAATGGACGATTGGCCCGTAGCCGCTTCGATGCCTGCGAGGATGTCGGACGTGGATTCGCGCAAAACTTCTGTGTCGGTCGTTACGTGTTCAACACCCGCGAAGCCCAACTCAGCAAGAACGTTATTGGTCATGTCCGACAGGCGCGTGTCATCTGTATTCGGGCGCGCCACATCTACGCGGCGTGGTGCTTCGATAACCGCGGTCACAGGTGTTGCGGCGGTAGCATTCGCGACAACATCCGCAATCGCAGACACGTCTGTGTCTGGTGTGGCGGCGCGTGTCACTTGAACGCTGTCATCAACAGGCGTGCCAAGCGGATCTTGCGTCACGACGTCTTCCTCACCGAACGGGCGAAAAATGATGAGCCCGCACAATAGAACGGCGAAAGCAAACAGGACGACAACGGTGCGGATCATAGAAAATAGACCTTGTAGGGGGGGTTACCCCGGGTTGGAAGACGAAATGGTGGACAGGCCGACGTGCATCCATGCCTGGACCCCACCTCGGTAATAATGAATTTTTTCAACGGGGTAACCCGCTTCGATAAGATTATTTATGGCCGCGGGCGCTTCGTTTGACCAAACTCCGCCACTGTAGACAGTCAGCTCCATCGCGTTGCTGAAATCCATACCGCCACCCGCGATATCAACACCGCCTAAAGCCCGTAAAATATCCGGCCGGAACCGGTTTTCAGGGACCAAAGTCACGGATGGAACATTCACAGCACCCGGGATCGCCACGGCCCCAAAATCTTGAGGCGTGCGCGCATCGACCAGCAAGCCATTGCCATTCGTAACGGTGGTCTCCAGAAACTTCATGACTTCCAACTCACCGTAAGTCTCGGCGCCGGACGCAAGCGTCAGCGGTTGCAGACAGTCAGGAGGGCAGGCGCGTGCGGTTCGGGCGAATTCCCCCTCAAGAATAGCATCCGTATTTTGATCGCGGGTTACCGTAAAGGTAATGCCATTCAGTGAAAACGTGCTGTCGGATTTGAATGTGGTGATCCGCACATCTTGCGCCTGAACCGCGGTCGCTACGGCCAGAATGTAAGTCGCAGTTGCGAGTGTTTTATACATGTGTCTGCCCTTCCATATCTGGACCTTTCGGCCTCTTTGTTCGTGGGACACGCCCTTTTTGTTTTTCCCGGCGGTGCGGGCGTGCCCCTACTCCCACCACCGGCTTTGCCTGTCTTAACAGAAGGACGAGCCCCAGGCTCGCCCCTCCGCCCTGCCAAGATCGTGTGAGGCGCGTGTGCCTCGAAAGTCTAAGTCGTCAACGCGGCTGCTTTGTTCATCACTCGCCGCCCTGTGTCGTTAACCCGAGCGTTGACCAAACCTGCATACCGCCCCGGTAATAGTTGATCTTGTCCGCCGGATATCCAGCCGCCAACATGTCTCTGATGAAAATGGGCGCGTCTTGGGTCGCGGGCCCATCGTCAAACACCACCAGTGACAGCGCACCGTCGAATGAGAAAATCCCTTGAAACTGCTCCGCGCCGAGAGCTGCCAAAATTTCGTTTCTGTAAGGGTTTTCTGGCGCGACGGTCGCGCTGGGAATGTTGACCGATGCGGGGATGTAGCCCAGGGCGCGATCTTCAGGAAGACGCGCGTCGATCAACAACCCTTCCCCATCTTCGACCGGACCAGATAAGAAATCGATCACATCAAGCTCGCCCAGCGTCGCCACATTCGGGGCAACAGTCATGGGGGAGAGGCAGGGTGAGGGGCAGTCCGAATAGGCGCGGCTGACAATGTCAAAGCTGTCTTGTGGAAGTGTGGCGGAGCGAGAGATCGTAATCTCTTCGCCATTGAACATAAAAACGGCATCCGCGGTGACTGGCAGCGTCTGCGCGGCAGCAACGCCTGACAATCCGATAGCAGTGCACGCAAGAACGGTGCGTTTCATCCTTCGTCCCCCAACGAGCAAAGCGCAATATGTAGTATGACGGCTGGCAGGCCTGCGCTTCGATAGATTTAAGTTCTAGATATAGAGCCAATGTGATTCGGGCGTCAAAGGAAAAACGAATCGCCGATTCGTTTTTTTAGCGAACCCTAGCGGCTGGCCGACCGCACACTGGGCGAAAGGTGGCCTAAAAGCGCCGCACCACCGCAGTCAAGATTGGCTGTGCCAGCCTCGAAAACGGGAAACCGTGTGTACCTCGAAATCATACTGTCGGTTCGCCAAACGTTGTTCACACACAAGTCTTGCGCGTTCGTTCCGGAGTTGAAGCCGAAACCAGGATCGCCACAATCATCCGCACGCCCACCTGCGTTCCACGCCTGTCCCTTGGGGCTGTCGTGCATGCCGCCTGTCGGGAAAACCATTCCACGTGGATCGAAGGATAAATTCCAACTGGTGAAAACCGTCAGCTGGCTCAGGTCCCACGCGCCGATCGGAACGTCGTCCTTATACCCCTGAATGAAAAATCCGGTGACGTCATCCTGCGTGACCAGCGGTTTGGCCAAAGCCGCGTCTGGAACGGTCATCCAGCCTTCCATGCGGTAGTCGTTCGCACCTTCCCAGCAGAACTCAAATTCGGCCGCCGCCGTTGATGTTGCAATGCAGGTCACCAACGCAGCTACTCGGATCATCGGTTTTCTCGTATCACATGGCCCGCGAAATAAAGCGAACCGCAGATCAAAATGCGGGCGCGGGGTTCTTGTACGATGATCGCATCAATTGCTTGCGTAACGCTGTTCGCGGTCGTTCCTTCAATGCCAGCATCGCGGGCTGCATTTGCCGTGGTTTCGGCGGGCAAGGTATTGGTCTCGCCAGGGATCGAACACGCGGTGAGCGACGTTGCAAGTCCCGATAATGGCTTCATAAATCCGGCCACGTCTTTGGTGTTCAACATGCCGCAAATCAGGTGGGTCGGCCTGTCCGGCAAGTGCGCCAAGGTCGCCGCAATCGCATGGGCGGCCGCCGGGTTGTGCCCACCATCCAGCCAAAGTTCGGCATCCGCAGCGCGGCGGACCAAGGCACCTGTTGTGAGCCGTTCCATGCGTGCGGGCCACGTGGCTTGCGTCATCGCGGCCTCGCAGGCCGCCTCATCGGCGCCAAGATGCCGCAGAGCAGCCAAAACAGCGCCTGCATTTTGAATTTGGTGGGGGCCGGGCAGAGCAGGGCGGGGCAGATCCAGCAGGCCGGTTTCATCTTGATACACTAAGCGACCACGCTCTTCGGTGACGTGAAAGTGCTGGCCATATGCGATTATCGGCGCGCCGGTTCGCGCGGCGGTCTGTTCAATCACGTCCATCGCAGAGTCTTTTTGCGGGCCAACAATGCACGGCACGCCGCGTTTGATGATCCCCGCTTTTTCACCCGCAATTTCGGGCAGAGTGTCGCCAAGAAATTGTTGGTGATCCAGGTCAACGGGTGTGATGATCGACACTTTCGGTGTCATCACATTGGTCGCATCCAATCGGCCGCCCAGACCAACTTCTAGCAAGGTATAGTCGGCAGGCGTTTCAGCAAATGCGAGCAGGGCTGCGCAGGTAGTGATCTCAAAATAGGTAATATCCGCGCCGTCATTGGCAGCATAGCAGCGATCCAATGTTTCGGTCAGGGCCTCTTCGGAGATCAGCGTGCCTGCCAACCGGATACGTTCATGAAAACGGGCCAAATGGGGTGACGTGTAGGCGTGCACCTTCGCACCTGACGCTTCCAGCCCCGCGCGAATCATCGCTTGGGTCGAACCTTTTCCATTGGTTCCCGCAATATGGATGACCGGCGGCAGGCGGTCTTGGGGGTTGCCCAATGCGTCCAGCAGCCGCCACATTCTGTCCAAGGTAAGATCGATGACCTTGGGGTGCAGCGCCATCATCCGTTCTAGGATGACGTCAGACCCGCTGCTCATTTTTCAGCATCCTCAGGGGTGGCAGGCTCAGCCGGTGCCGGCAGCTCGCCCGCAACAACAGGGTCCAGCCCCATCAACATGCGGGTGATCGTGATCAATTCATTGCGCATCTCGCCGCGCGGGGTCACACGGTCCAACATGCCGTGATCGAGCAGATATTCCGCGCGCTGAAACCCTTCCGGCAGCTTTTCGCGAATGGTTTGTTCAATCACGCGTGGGCCCGCAAAACAGATCAACGCGTTCGGCTCCGCGATATGAACATCGCCAAGCATCGCGTAGCTCGCAGTTACGCCACCTGTGGTTGGGTGTGTAAGAACAACAATGTAGGGCAGCTTGGCCTCTTTGAGCATTTCCACAGCAACAGTCGTACGCGGCATCTGCATCAAGGATAGAATGCCCTCTTGCATACGCGCGCCGCCCGCTGCCGAAAACAGAACCAAGGGGCGTTTCATTTCAACGGCGCGTTCGGCTGCGGCAATAATCGCATTGCCCACATACATCCCCATTGACCCAGCCATAAAGCTGAAATCCTGACAAGCGGAGACGATAGGCGTCCGGCCAATCTCGCCTTCTGCGACCAACATGGCCTCTTTTTCACCAGTGTTCTTTTGCGCGCCTTTCAGGCGGTCAGGGTATTTTTTCTGATCGCGGAAGTTGAGAGGGTCAACCGTTGGCTCCGGCACATCAACCTCAACAAAAATCCCACCATCAAACAGCGCGGTAAAACGGTCGCGTGGGGTAATCGCCATGTGGTGCCCACATGACGTACAAACATTGAGATTGTCGGCCAGTTCGCGGTGAAACAACATGGTCCCGCAATCGGTACATTTCGTCCAAAGGTTTTCGGGCACTTCACGGCGCGAAAAGATCGAATTGATGCGCGGACGGACGTAGTTGGAAATCCAGTTCATGAAACCCTCAAATGCTGTTGGCCCCCAGATAATCGCCGTAGCGTCAAAATGCAAACAATGTGGTGGGGCGGTACGCGCACATTTTTCGGCGCCGATGGTGGCCGGTTTGTATGTGCCGATGGCAGCGAGGGGCCAACAATTGCGTCAGATCGCGCTTGTCCCGACGGCCTTGGCAATTTAGACCCCTTTCAACAGATTTTCCGGAGGATTACCCATGACCACAGGCAAAACCACCAAGCCGAACCTGCCAAGCCGCCACGTTTCCGTCGGCCCGGCCCGTGCGCCGCACCGGTCCTATTACTATGCCATGGGCATGACCGAAGAAGAGATTTATCAACCCTTGGTCGGGGTCGCCACCTGCTGGAACGAAGCAGCGCCCTGTAACATCGCGCTGAACCGTCAGGCGCAGTCGGTAAAGCTCGGCGTGAAAACAGCCAAAGGCACACCGCGCGAATTCACCACCATCACCGTGACCGACGGCATCGCGATGGGTCACGAAGGCATGCGGTCCTCGCTGGCATCGCGCGAAGCAATCGCTGACACGGTCGAGCTGACAATGCGCGGCCACTGCTATGATGCGATCGTGGGTCTTGCGGGCTGTGACAAATCCCTGCCGGGTATGATGATGGCGATGGTGCGGTTGAACACCCCATCCGTGTTCATTTACGGCGGCTCAATTCTGCCGGGCCGTGCCCCTGCTGGCGCGCAGGTTCCAGCGGATTACGCTGATCGTGACCTGACCGTTCAAGATATGTTCGAGGCTGTGGGCCGCCAGCAGAATGGCACAATGTCCGAGGCTGAGCTTGAGGTTCTGGAACGCGTGGCTTGCCCATCCGCCGGTGCATGTGGTGGCCAGTTCACCGCCAACACGATGGCTTGTGTATCAGAGGCGATTGGCCTCGCCTTGCCAAACTCTTCCGGCGCGCCTGCACCGTATGAATCCCGCGACCAATACGGCAAAGCTTCTGGCGAGGCCGTGATGGCACTGATCGAAAAGAACATCCGCGCCCGTGATATCGTCACACGCAAATCGCTCGAAAACGCCGCTCGCGTCGTGGCCTGTACCGGTGGTTCCACGAACGCTGGCCTGCACCTTCCTGCGATCGCCCATGAGGCTGGCATTGATTTCGACCTGATGGATGTCTGCGAAATCTTCCGCGACACGCCGTATTTCGTCGACCTTAAGCCGGGCGGCCAGTATGTTGCGAAAGACCTTTATGAAGCAGGCGGTGTGCCTGTTGTCATGCGCGAGCTGCGCAAAGCGGGTCTGATGCACGAAGACTGCATGACCGCCACAGGCGAAACCATCGGTGCCGAGCTTGATAAGATCGACCGCGATGCGGACGGCACTGTGATCTACCCCGTTGCCACACCGATCACCGCAACTGGCGGTGTTGTGGGCCTCAAGGGTAACCTCGCGCCAGAAGGAGCCATCGTGAAAGTGGCTGGCATGTCTGCCGAAGAGCAGTCTTTCACAGGTCCGGCACGAGTCTTCGAATGCGAAGAAGAGGCTTTCGAAGCTGTTAAGAAACGCGAGTACAAAGAGGGTGAAGTCCTCGTTATCCGCAACGAAGGCCCATCTGGCGGCCCGGGCATGCGCGAAATGCTGGCGACGACGGCGGCACTGTCCGGCCAAGGCATGGGCAAGAAAGTTGCCTTGATCACGGATGGTCGTTTCTCCGGCGCGACACGCGGCTTCTGTGTCGGTCACGTTGGCCCAGAAGCGGCCCATGCCGGCCCAATCGGTCTTTTGAAAGACGGCGATGTCATAACCATCGATGCAATCACGGGAGAGCTGTCCGTTGATCTGTCCGATGATGAGCTGGCTCAGCGTAAGGCCGACTGGAAGGGCCCGAAAGAAACGATTTACGCATCCGGCGCGCTGTGGAAATACTCGCAACTTGTCGGTGGTGCTCTGAAAGGGGCCGTCACACACCCCGGTGCCAAAGAAGAGCGCCACATCTACATGGATCTGTAAGGTCTGATGTTTCTACGTGTTTGTGTAATGGGTATGGCCCTGTTGGGCCTTGCGGGATGTGACACCGTCACAAACCGCGTGACGGATGGCATTGCCGCGATCAGTGGTCCCGGCGATTCCACGACTGCAGGTATTCGCACGTTGTCGTTGCTAAACGGCGACGTGCGCGTGCGCGGTCCCGAAGGCTATTGTGTCGATCAAAGCGCCAGCAACGCCCGACGCGGTTTTTCGGTCATGGTCGGTTGTGCTGTGTTGACCGATGAAGCGGCCATCATGCCGCGTTTGGATGGCTTGATCACCGTTCAATTCGGTGCGGAAAACACGGCGAGCGTGGCTGGAAACGAGGAAGCGTTTGCCGCGTTTTTGGCCTCTGATGCAGGGCGCGGCCTGCTATCGCAAGGCGGCGACGCCGCGACCATAAGCGAAATTGCCACAGTCACAGATAACGCCGGCGTTTTGGTGCGGTTTACAGACGCTGCTGGCCCTGCGTTCGAGGGGACTGATGGCCCGCAATGGCGAGGGTTCATGGACGTAAACGGGCGGCTGACGACTGTCTCGGCGCTCAGCTTCGCGCGTAATCCGTTGACGCGGGCACAAGCAGAACGTCTATTGATTGTAGCGATGACGGAGTTGGCTGAGGTAAACGGGGCTGCGCGTGATGCGGACAAAAACACCTGAGACCCACGGGGAAATCCGTCGAAATTGTTTCCTTTTCTGAAACAGTTTGGCAGGTATGGTCTCGAGATAGAAAATGACATGGGTGCATGGTGGAATACAGGTCAGGACTTTTAGAGAAGGTGTTGATGCGCCGCGCGCGTGCTTTCTGGTCGCGTGCTGCGAATGCGGCCTCCGTGACCGACCTTTCAACCCTCCGCCAGCGTCGCAATGAAGCGCGAATCCTCCGTCAAAAGCTTGATGAATTGACCCATGTCGCAGACAGCCGTCTTGCGCTGCCGCGCATTGGGTCGTCCTCCTTCCCAAAGCCGCCCGGAACGGATTGGTCGTGGCGTCCACAGTTGTGGCGCGGTGCCCTTCCTTTCAAAGGCATCAGTGCGGTCGAGAGTAAAACAAAACTTGGGGATGAGGTCACCGTTTTCCATGATTGCCAGATCTCGGAACTCACCCTCCGCCAACTGCGCAACACCAGAGAGGCGGACCTCGCACCGTTTGGTTTGCGCATGGACGTTTTCAAATTTGATGGCTCCTTCCTGAGCCTCGTTTTGAACCTGCCAGATAAGGGGTGCAAAGGCTTGCTGCGCTCTCACCTGCTGCGGCTCGAAGCGATCGTTGAAGTTGAAAAACCACTCGAAATTTTCGCACGGCTCAATGTCCGCCATGGGCCAAACACCGAACAGATTGTTCGCGAATTGCCGTTGTACGATGATTCCATCGTGGTCGAATTCGACCTTGCCTACACAAACCTCAATGAAAAGCGCGTCGAAGCGATGTGGGTCGACCTGATTTTCGAGGGGCCAGAGATGAACCAAGTGACAATTCGCGACGTAACCTTCTCACGCAGCCCGCGCGCTGAACTTTAAGGGGCACAGACATGGCCAGCACCATTGAACTGACCAAATTGCGGATCATCGAAGGCGTTTGGAACGGCACGATCAAGAACAATGACGACAGCGATTGGACGCCACAGATCGAAGTCACACACCTGGATTTCCCTGTTGATGGTGTTGAGGTCGAGCAAGACCGTGTTGAAGAACACTGGGTCCTGCGTGTTCCGATTCCGGCTGATCGTATTGCCGACGGCGTGCAGACCTTTGTGATACGCGACCGCAAAGCTGATACGGTTTTAGGAAGCTTTTCAATCGTCGCGGGCGATGCGCTGGCCGAAGATATTCGGGCTGAAATGTCGCTCCTGCGTGCCGAGCTGGACATGTTGAAAAAAGCATTCCGCCGGCACTGTGTTGAGACCAGCGAGTAAGTCACCGCTTTTACCTAAATCCTTGCTGGATTTTGCGGTGGGTTAATGACGTCGCGTTTGAGGTGACGCAAACGTCAGCTTCGGGCAGTGTATAACGACCATTCAGGGAGCACGCATATGACCACCTATCCACACCTTCTGACCCCGCTAAATCTGGGGTTCACAACTTTGAAAAACCGCGTGTTGATGGGGTCCATGCACACCGGCCTTGAAGAAACTCGCGACTGGAACCGTGTTGCAGAATTCTACGCTGCCCGCGCGCGGGGTGGGGTGGCTTTGATGGTCACTGGCGGCATGGCGCCAAATGCGGAAGGGGGCGTATTCCCCGGCGCTGCAGGCCTCTTCTCCGATCAAGATATTTCAAACCATAAAATCGTGACCGACCGTGTGCACGACGCAGGCGGAAAAATCGCGATGCAAATCCTGCACGCGGGCCGCTACGCTTATTCCAAAGACTGCGTCGCACCCTCCCCTGTAAAATCACCGATTTCACCCTTCCCGCCAAAAGCTCTGGATGAAGAGGGTATCGAAACCCAAATCAACGATATGGTCACAGCTGCTGTGCGCGCCAAACAGGCAGGCTATGATGGCGTCGAGGTGATGGGGTCTGAAGGGTACTTTCTGAACCAATTCCTCGTGTCGCACACGAACAAACGCGAAGATCGTTGGGGCGGCACCTATGAAAACCGCATGCGCTTGCCGGTTGAAGTGGTGCGTCGGGTGCGCGAGGCCGTCGGTACCGACTTCATCGTGATCTACCGCCTAAGCATGATTGACCTTATTCCCAACGGCTCCACATGGGACGAAGTGGTCACCCTTGCTAAAGCCATCGAAGCGGCGGGTGCTACGATTTTGAACACAGGTATCGGCTGGCACGAAGCCCGTATCCCGACCATTGCCACATCCGTGCCGCGCCGCGCGTTCACATGGGTGACCAAAAAACTGATGGGCGAGGTGAATATTCCTGTCATCACATCCAACCGGATCAACACGCCTCAAGTGGCCGAAGATGTCCTGGCAGATGGCTGCGCCGATATGGTCAGCATGGCCCGTCCATTCTTGGCCGACCCAGATTTCGTTGCCAAAGCCGAAGCAGGCCAAGCCGACCTGATTGCCCCCTGCATCGCGTGTAACCAAGCATGCCTTGATCATACGTTCTCAATGAAAATCGCGTCCTGCCTTGTAAACCCAAAGGCTGCGCATGAAACCGAGCTGATGCTTACACCATCCCAAAAAACGGTTGCCATCGTCGGGGCCGGGCCCGCAGGGTTATCCGCTGCCTTGGCCGCCGCCGAACGCGGCATGACGGTCACTGTCTTCGACCGCGCCACTGAAATCGGTGGCCAGTTGAACATGGCGAAACAGGTGCCCGGCAAGGAAGAGTTTTGGGGCCTCGTTGATTATTACCGCGCCGCCGTCGCGCAGGCTGGTGTCACCCTGAAACTAGGCCATACCGCCACACCAGACGATCTGGTAGGCTTTGATGATGTCATTATCGCCACCGGCGTAACACCGCGTGACCCCCAGATTGAGGGGCAAGACGGCCCCAATGTGCTGTCCTACATCGATGTTCTGCGCGGCGGTGCCGAGGTCGGAAAATCCGTTGCCGTGATCGGCGCTGGTGGCATCGGGTTCGATGTCGCGGAGTTTCTGGTCACAGGGGAAAGCCCCACCGAAAACCTCGACGAATGGCTCGAAGAATGGGGCGTGGGCGACCCCGAAACAACCCGTGGCGGTCTGCGCCCCGAAGGCCCCGAACCAGAAGCCGCCATTCGAAACGTCACGTTGTTGCAACGCAAAGCGCAGAAACTCGGCAAAGGGCTGGGCAAAACAACCGGCTGGATCCACCGTGCCGCCTTGAAAATGAAGGGCGTCGAGATGGTCGGCGGCGTGAACTACGAACGCATCGATGCGCAGGGCCTGCACGTCAGTTTTGGCGAGGCGCGCGAACGCCCAACAGTGATCGAGGCAGACACGATTGTTCTATGCGCAGGGCAACTGCCCGAACGCAGCCTTGCAGACGCGCTTTTGGAAAAGGGCATCACACCACATGTGATTGGTGGTGCAGATGTGGCGGCCGAACTGGATGCAAAACGTGCAATCGATCAGGGAACACGATTGGTGGCCAGCCTGTAAAACCGCACTAGCTCTCGTGCATGACAGAAGCAGACAAAAGCGCAATCATCGAAATGGCGTTGAGTGACCATGTTGCATTCGGCACCATTCACTTGGAATACGGGTTGAGCGAGAAAGAGGTTGTCGCGTTGATGCGCGCCAATCTCAAACCCGGCAGCTACCGCGCATGGCGCAAACGTGTCCATGATTTCGGGACGCGCCGAGAAACGTACAAATAGTCATCAGCCTGATAGACACGGTTGCCGTTATGGCATACTGCGACAGCGGTTTCTAACTGCGTGAGGGTAAGTTGCTGATTTTTCGTGCGATTCTCGCTCTGATCCGCAATTGAAACAATGTGTTTCTATGTTTCCTGCCGCGCAACAGTCCTGCATAAACCCTGCAATTGTCAGGCCAGCGCCCCAGTCCTGCCCGATTTCACCCCGATACCTGATCCTCGACAAAGAATACAAACCGAGGACACCGAATGGATCGCCTTACGGAAATGGAAGCCTTCGCCACCGTTGTGGATCAGGGCGGATTTACAGACGCGGCAAAGAAAATGGGGATTTCCAAATCCGCCGTTTCCAAACACGTCTCCAGCCTTGAAGCTCGCCTCGGCGCACGGCTTTTGAACCGCACGACCCGTCGTGTCAGCCCGACTGAAATTGGTTTGGCCTACTACGACCGTGCGCGTCGCGTGCTGAATGATGCGGGCGAGGCTGATGCTTTGGTCACATCCATGCAATCCGCGCCCTCAGGCCTGCTGCGGATCAGCGTCGCGACAGATTTTGGCGTGAACCACCTCTCTCCGGTTCTGGGCGATTTCTTGGGTGAATTCCCGGATATCACCGTCAACATGGTCTTGAACAACCGTTATGTTGAGCTGATCTCAGAAGGTTTCGATATGGCTGTTCGTATCGGTGAGCTCGAAGACAGCACCCTGCGCGCCCGAAAGCTAACAGAAACATCCCGCCGCATGGTCGCGTCCCCTGCGTATTTCGAAAAATACGGCCGACCCGAGAAGATCGATGATCTCAATGATCATAAATTGCTGCACTATTCGAACCAGGCCAACTCGGCAGTTTGGAAACTGACCGCGCCGTCCGGCGAAAAACGTCAGGTGCGTACCGCCGGCTGGCTCACCGTCAACGACGGGCAATCCCTGTTGAACGCTGCGATTTCCGGTCTTGGCATCGCCTATCTGCCATCCTTTCTCTACGCGGATGCGATGGAGAAAGGTCTCATCGAAGACGCCATTCCAGATCTGCCGGTCGAAACCCAAGGCATCTATGCGGTCTATCCTCCGGGCCGTTTCACCCAGCCCAAAGTGCGCGCGTTCATTGATTTCCTGGCCCATGCTTTCGCCGAAAAGGGCCCTGAAATCTGGTAAATTTTTGACTATCCGACACGACAATCCCCACCTAACGCAGCCTGCCATTCCCATGGTGGCTGCGTTTTTTTAGTTCTGGGTCGATGTCATAATGACCTCGACGCGGCGGTTCAGGTCGCGCCCTTCTTCGGTGAGGTTCGTCGCGATGGGCGTTAGATATCCAACCCCATCGGCCTCCAGCTGACGTCTGGGAACATCCCACGCGCTCACCAGCCGCTCCAAAACCGATCCTGCACGGCGTTTGGATAAGGCAACATTGCCCTCCAAAGACCCGACAGAATCCGTATGCCCGACCAGTGCTACGGTCCGATCCGGGTGGTCGACCAAATACTCCGCCAAGCTTTGCAATGACGCAAAGACATCCTCGCCCAACTGGGCCGAACCCGTCTCAAACGTCAGATCGGACAAGATAAACCGACCCTTCTCTTCAAGCGCCTGCGCCAATCCTCCAACCGCGACCGGTGCCGTGGCCCGCACAGCAGGGGCTTGCGCTTCGGTCACTGGCGCGCTCTCCGCCGCGCCAACGCGCATCACTTGCACAAACCCAGCCGCACTTGATCGGCTCGCAAACAGGCTCAACAACTCCACGCTATCACCATCAACACGTTGTGCGGCGAAGTATCTAAAATCACCCAAATCCACATGCATATCGGGGGCCGGCAATACATCGGTGCCAAACCTAAAATCAAATCCACCGCAGGCATCACTGGTGCATGAAAACAGGGCTTCAAACCCCTGTGCATCCAGCTGTTTTTGAAGCGGCCCCAGCAGTTGTTGTGTGGTTAAACCAGGCGACTGAATGCGCCAGGCCTGTTGCCGCACTTGGCCCGTGCCATTTAAAACAGGCAGCCCTTCAGGCGTCCACGACCCAGTGGGCATCGCATAGCTTCCCACTTCAACAACCGTCTCTGTCGTCATCGTTGCATTGCTGGGCATGTCCAAGGTCACAGCCAAGGCAGGCAAAGGTGCAAGAAGAGACAGCAGGGCGGCACGGACTAGCATTTATGGCTCCGGATGAAGACGGTAATGATACCCGCCCACGGGTGTCATCCCAAGAGATGTGTACAAGGCGTTCGCACCCACATTTGCACGGGTCACCAACACGGCAACCCTATCCGCATCGCGTGCCTGCGCCCAAAAAGACAAAGCGCGGATCATGTTGCGCGCTATGCCATTGCGCCGAAAGGCATGGGCCGTCTCAATTGCATGCAGCATCGCGGCGCCCTCATGCAGAGCGGCAAAAGCAGTGCCCGCAGGTGTGTCGTGCACGCGGCCCAACACGGTGGTTTTCGGCCCATTCGCACGCCCCATTACCGCCAAACGGGCGTCATCTATACCGCCTGCGTCCCAAATTTCCGCCTGAGTTGCCAAGGGCGGCCACACTTCAAAACAAGTAGCTGATTGAGGGCGTTCAATGGCCAAACCGCTGGTCGGCGCCGAATAAACCGTAACGGGGTCTTTCACCAGATAACCGGACGCCTCCAGAGCTGCATCTAATGCATCCTCACCGTCGCGGACCATGAACAAACGCGCTTGCCCCAGCTCTCGCATCGCTTGTTCTGCATCCTCAATTTGGGCAGTCCCCTCGGCCTTAGATGCGGCACTCACCCGGCTTCCCGCGCCCGCACCTTCGCGGATCACCCAGCCATCCACCAATCTTGTTGATTTGGCGGGCCATGTGCCATCGATCAACGCTGTGAGCGCGGCAGGTTTCACGCAGGGAACGCGGCCTTTAGGTCCGCCAAAGCTGCATGAATGCGTGCGGTATCAGTGCCGCGCAGCACGATATTTGCACCATATTTCCCATCCTGCTGAAACGGGTAGGACCCAATGGAAAGGTCACTGTAGGTTTCAGCCAACACCGCCAAAGGCCCCGCAATATCCCCTTCGCCACGATCAATGCGGTAGGTTTCAGACATCAACGGCGCACCACCAGTCAACGTGGGCAACACACTGGCAACCATCGCTTTGAAAACCGATGGCACGCCCGCCATTACATGCACATTCTGCAGCTTGAACCCGGGCGCAATGCTAACCGGGTTGTCGATCAAGGTTGCACTGTCGGGAATACGTGCCATCCGCAAACGTGCCGTGTTAAGCTCTTTGCCGGTGCTGTCGTAATGGGCCTGCAAAAGCGCCCGTGCATCAGCGCGCACCCCAATCCCATCGCCAAACGCCGCTGCAACACAATCGGCGGTGATGTCATCGTGGGTCGGCCCAATCCCGCCAGAGGTAAACACACTGTCATACCCGTCAGACAAGGCGCGTACCGCGGCAACAATCGCATCCGCATCATCGCTCACCACCCGCACTTCTTTCAGGTCGATCCCAATCGCAGTTAACTCGCCAGCCAGATAATACATGTTCGCGTCGCGTGTCCGTCCGGACAGAATTTCATCACCGATAACAAGCATCGCGGCTGTGGGGTTTGGCATTATCTTCTCCTGCGTTCTGTCTTGGTATATGCCGGACACATGCAATTTTCCACTCCCCTCATCCCCGGCCGCCTCATCCGCCGCTACATGCGGTTTTTGTCTGATATCGAATTGGAAAAGGGGGAGGTCGTGAAAGCGCACTGCCCAAACCCTGGCTCTATGCTGGGGCTCAAAGAAGAAGGTGTGCGTGTTTGGCTGGAAGGCAATGATGATCCACGTAAAAAACTCGATTGGGGGTGGCGCTTGGTCGAACTGCCCGACACGTTCGTGGGTATCGACACGGGTGCTGCCAACCGTATCGTGGCCGAAGCTTTGGCCCAAGGGATCGACGGTCTGACAGGCTACGACACAATCCGCCCGGAGGTGAAATACCGCGAAAAAAGCCGCGTTGATTTTCTGCTTTCCTCCGCAGACCGCCCCGATTGCTACGTCGAGGTGAAATCAGTGACGTTATCGCGCCAAACAGGCGTTGCAGAATTCCCCGATTCCGTAACCACACGCGGTGCAAAACACCTTGGCGACCTCGCAGCCATGGTCGCCCAAGGCCACCGTGCGGTACTGTTGTTTTTGGTTCAACGTTCCGATTGCACACAGGTTAATCTGGCCGCTGACATCGATCCGGCCTATGCCGAGGCCTTCGCACAAGCCATGGCCGCAGGCGTCGAAGTGATGTGCTTTGCCTGCGATCTTTCGCAAAACGGCATCACATTGGCCAAGCCTGTGCCCTTCGGATAGCCCGATAACAGCGAAGTTTCTGACGATCTTCGCGGTACAAGGGGTTTTGATACGCTTCGGATTGTCCTATCTGAAGCGTAATCGAAAAGGACAAGTGACGTGAAAACATCCAAAGCACAGCTCACCAAAGATGGTATCCGTTTGTACGAACCGAGCGATTTTGCTGGCATGCATGCCGCCGGTCGCCTCGCCGCGGAGATTTTGGACCGCATTGCAGAGCATGTCACACCGGGCCAAACGACCGAAGAGTTGGACCGCTTGATCACTCAATGGGTGGACGAGGCTGGCGCGGTCTCTGCGACCATCGGGTACAAGGGCTACAAACACGCCAGCTGTATTTCTGTAAACCACGTCGTCTGCCACGGTATCCCGAGCACAAAAACCATCAAATCAGGTGATATCCTGAACATCGACGTCACTGTGATCGTGGATGGATGGTTCGGCGACACCAGCCGCATGTACGTGGCTGGCGGCAAGCCAAACCGCAAAGCAGAACGCCTGATCCAAGTCACCCATGACGCGCTCATGTTGGGGATCGAGGCTGCCAAGCCCGGCAACACCTTCGGTGACATCGGCCACGCCATTCAATCCTATGTCGAAGCGCAGCGGATGTCCGTCGTTCGCGACTTTTGTGGTCACGGGCTTGGCGTCGTTTTTCACGCCCCGCCAAACGTGCTGCACTACGGGCGCGCAGGCACAGGGCCGGTTCTGGAAGAGGGGATGTTCTTCACCATCGAGCCTATGGTGAACTTGGGCCGCCCCGAAACCAAAATTCTGGCCGATGACTGGACCGCCGTGACACGCGACAAATCGCTGTCAGCACAGTTTGAGCATTCCATTGGCATCACTGCCGATGGCGCAGACATTTTCACCCTGTCACCTAACGGGACATTCCACCCAACATACTAACGGCGTTTAAGGCGCGCGCATCAATGTGATGTGCGTGTCGCCGTATTTGCGCTGATCCAGCACAGCGTAGCTTGCAACGGCTTGCGGCGTGCTGTCTTCCAAAACAATCAACGCATCAGGCGCGATCCACCCATTTCGCTGCGCTGCGGTAATCGCCATGGCCCCCATAGCTTTGCCATAGGGGGGATCCAGAAAGATCAAATCGCACGCCTCGGGCGCGCTGGGCAATTTGTCAACGGCACAGGTCAGCAGCGCCGCATCCGCCTCGCGTCGCGTTTTGCCAATATTCTCGCGGATCAGTTTTTGCGCCACGCGCCCATTGTCGACAAATGTCGTATGCGTCGCCCCGCGCGACAGCGCCTCCAGCCCCAAAGCTCCCGTTCCGGCAAACAGGTCCAAGACCCGCGCCCCCTGCGGCAGGCCATAGGCCATCAACACATTGAACAGGCTTTCCCGCACACGGTCCGGCGTGGGCCGCAAATGCGCTGCGGCATCCCCTTTGCCGACGCTGGCCAATGTCAGGCCACGATGATGCCCCGCGATAATCCTCACGCGCGCAACAAAGCCTTCATATCCGTTTCAGGGTCGGCGATGGTGGCTTTCGCGGGCGATTTTCCGGCCTCGATCAACCGCTTCCCGATCATGTAATTGCGCGGATCGTTCATCGCATCCACAGCAATCAATGTGTCACCCTTGTAGTACCAATGCGACTGCGCCGCGCCAGTCTTGCGTACAACAATATCCGTGTAGCCCATGTTCAGGCCCGCAATCTGTAGCTTGCAATCATACTGATCAGACCAAAACCACGGTTTTGGCGCATAGGCCACATTGGCCCCCATCATATTCTTTGCCACGGTTTCTGCCTGATCGATGGCATTGCCAACACTTTCCAGACGGATCTGTGTCCCGTGCCAATCCAATGTCGCGCAATCGCCGGCCGCCCAAATACCGTCGACAGATGTCTGCCCGTAGCGGTTCGTCACAATGCCGTCCGCACAAACCACACCCGCCGTTTCAGCCAGCACCGACGCGGGGTAAATCCCTACGCCCACAATCGCAAAATCAATGTTCAATTCCGTACCATCCGACAAAACCGCGCCCGTCACACGATCTGTGCCAACCAAGCGTTGCAGGCCAACACCCTCGCGTATGTCCACCCCGTGGCTGGTGTGTAGGTCGCGGAAATAATCGGATGTTTCAGGGGCGGCCACCCGCTGTAGAATGCGGTCCGCCATTTCCACCAGCACAACATCCAAACCCCGTTTGGCGGCCACTGCGGCGGCCTCCAACCCGATATACCCACCGCCAATAATCAAAACCTTGCGGCCTGCGGTAAACTCGGGCGTCAGCGCATCGGCATCCGCCAGATCGCGCACGGAATAAACCCCGCCCAAGTCTCCTCCAATGTCGCTTGGCAATTGCCGCGGGTGTGACCCCGTGGTGAAGGCCAACTGATCAAAGGCCACCACCTCATCCCCTTCAAGCTTCACGGTCTTCGCCGCGCCATCAACAGACACAGCTCGCGTGCCTGTGCGCAGTGTAATGTTGTTCGCGTCATACCAATCGCGCGGGCGCAAAAATAACCGTTCACGCTCCATCTCGCCCAGCAAATAGGCTTTTGATAGGGCAGGGCGCTGATAGGGTGGGTCCATTTCCGCGCCGATCACTGTGATGTCTCCGTCAAACCCATCGGCCCGCAGTTTCGCAACCAATGACGCGCCCGCTTGGCCTGCGCCGATGACAACAATATGACTCATGGATCAGATCCTATCTGGTGGTCCCAAAATCGGACCCTATAGTGCTGGGTATAACGAACGCAATTGCCGAAAGGGGCATAAAATGACGATTTCTGTTGGCGACAAACTTCCAGATGCAATGCTGATCAAAATGGGCAAAGAAGGCCCAGAACAGATTTCTGTATCGACCCTGACCGAAGGCCGCAACGTCGTGATCTTCGCCGTACCTGGCGCCTACACCGGCGTTTGCACCACGGCCCACGTGCCGTCTTTCATTCGCACCAAAGATGAATTCGCCGAACGCGGTGTCGAAGAAATCATCTGTGTCTCCGTCAACGATCCCTTCGTGATGGAAAACTGGGGCGAAACCACAGGCGCTGCTGACGCTGGTATCGCCATGATCGGCGATCCGGCCGCCGAATTCACCAAAGCCATCGGCATGGATTTTTCAGCCCCACCCGCCGGCTTGATCGATCGTTCCAAACGCTACGCGATGTTGGTTATGGACGGCGAAGTCAAAGTGCTCAACGTCGAAGAAAGCCCCGGCACCTGCGAAACATCCGCAGGCGAAGGTTTGCTGGACGATATGTAAATCGGGGGGCTAATCGCCCGCCAAACTGTCCATCTTTTTGGCCAGCTTCACATCCAAATCTGACAACCCGCCCGTGTCGTGGGTTGTCAGCGTGACCTTCACGGTCTTGTAAACATTGAACCACTCCGGGTGGTGGTTCAGCTTTTCAGCACATATCGCGACAGAGGTCATCCACCCGAAGGCTTCAACGAAATTGGCAAACACGAATGTCTTTTGCGCGGATGTCTCCCCAACATCCCATCCGCTTGCAACCAGCGCGTCACGGCCCACTTTATCTATCGGTTCACTCATTCTTGTTCCTCCACATGGATTTTTTTGAATGGCCCATAGGTGGTGAGAACCTCAATTTCCTCATCCACCGCGGCGCGTTCTGCTTTCAGATAATCGCCCACAGCCCCGCGAAACCCTGCATCCGCAAACCAATGTAATGAATGGGTCGTGACCGGCAAATAACCTCGTGCCAACTTATGCTCGCCCTGTGCACCTGCCTCGACACGGGTCAAACCATGGGCAATCGCGTAATCAATGGCCTGATAATAACAGACCTCAAAATGCATACAGGGGTGATGTTCGGTGCAGCCCCAGTACCGCCCGTACAACGTGTCCCGCCCGATCATGTTCAGCGCCCCGGCAATCGGCACACCGTCTCGCATGGCAAACACCAATAAAATATCGTCGCGCATCGTCTCTTGCGCAATGTCAAAAAACTTGCGTGTCAAATAGGGCTGCCCCCATTTGCGCGCGCCGGTGTCTTGATAAAATTGCCAAAACGCATCCCAATGCTCAGGCAAGATTGCATCGCCCGTGAGCTGCACAAATTCACCGCCAAACGCCTGCGCCGTCTGGCGTTCCTTGCGCAACGTTTTGCGCTTGCGCGACGACAATGCGGCTAAAAAATCATCCCAAGCCGCATATCCGTCATTGGCCCAATGATACTGCTGCGATGTGCGGTGCAGCAGCCCCATTTCTGCCCCCGCAATCGCCTCGGCTTCGGTGCAAAATGTTGCATGCAGCGACGACAATTCATTGTCCGAAACCAGTTGCACCGCCCCCTGTACCAACGCCGACAACCCAATCGCCTCGTATCCGGGGCGCGTTAAAAACCTGCGGCCAGTCACAGGGGTAAAGGGGGCCGCAATTTGTAGCTTCGGATAGTACCGCCCGCCGGCCCGTTCATAGGCATGGGCGAAATTGTGGTCGAACATGTACTCGCCCTGGCTGTGCGCCTTTGCGAACAAGGGGGCCACGGCAATCACCTGCCCGTTTTGCGTGGCAGTCAAATATCGCGGATCCCAGCCCGTCCCGACACCAACACTGCGACTGTCCTCCAGCGCCTTGAGAAACCGATAGGTCGTGAACGGGTCTACCGCACGGCTGGTTTCCGCCTCGGGGCAGGCGCAAGCATCCCAGTCGTGGGGATCAATAGCCGCGAGGCTACTGTGAGCGGTAATTTCAATTGCGTGATCGTCCATAGCCATCAGGTGGCGCGCACAACGGGTGCGTCAAGCATGATAGCCCTCAAACGTGATGTTATCGGCAACTTTTCGAGCCTCACTTTCGACAGAGGCGCTGCGAACGGTCCAACACAATATGGGCACGCCTGCTGCCTTCACCCGCGCCACATGGGCGGACTTTAGATCATCTTGCTGATGTGAAATAAACTGTGCCTCGACACGGTCAAAATCAGGAATCGCCGCCAGCGATTGCCGAGCCGGTTTTGGAACCAGCGGCCAATGCTCCGCTTCAAACGGACACGTCGTAAGGCCACGGGGTGTGTCAGGAGCGTAGGCCATACAGGCCGCCACCGAATGCGGATTGAAGGACATCAGCGCGACATCACCAGAATACCCGGCAATCACCGCGCAAACCGCTTTCTCCAATGCCCCAACATTGGTGCCCAACGCCCCGTCTTGATCTTTAATCTCGATCAGCAGCGGCACCTGTCCCGCGACAGTCTTCAAAACCTGTTCCAATGTCGGAACAGTCCCGCCACCACCAAGCAGCGCGATGTCCCCCAGCTCTTTCGCAGTGCGCTGGGCAATCGGCCCAGCCAGCCCAGTCAGGCGCCCTAAATCATAGTCATGAAACACCATCGGCACACCGTCTGACGACGGCTGAATGTCGACCTCAATCCCGTAGCCACCAGCGATGGCAGCCTCAACAGCGCCCAATGAATTCTCGGCAACCGTGTCATCATGCAACGCGCGATGCGCAATCGGGCGCGCCAAAAATGACGAAGGCAATGCAGGTGTCGCGCGGGTCATTCGATTTCGAAAATAGCTTCGATTTCAACCGCAACACCAAAGGGCAAAGAGGCCGCAGACACAGCGCTGCGCGCATGCCGTCCTTTATCGCCCAGGGCCTCAACCATAAAATCAGAACAGCCATTGATAACGGCGGGTTGATCTCCAAAATCCGGCGTCGAATTTACAAATCCAACCAATTTCACAACCCGTACAAGCCGCTCAATATCCCCGTCGCACCCTGCTTTCAGTTGCGCCAGCAGGCTAACAGCACAGGCTCGCGCCGCCGCAGCCCCGTCCTCAACAGACATATCTTCGCCCAGCTTTCCTTTAATCATACCGTCCGCATTGGCCGAAATCTGTCCGGAAACAAACAACTGGTTCCCGCTGCGTACAAACGGCACATAATTGGCGGCAGGGGCGGGGGCGTCGGGCAGGGTAACGCCCAGTTCAGCAAGGCGGGTTTCGATAGACATGTCTTAGGTCCTTTCACAGGTTTCGCCCGACGCTATCACCCCCATCAGCCGATGCAATCACCCGTCGCGGAATGTCCGCGCAATGTAGTCCATCAATGGCCGTGTCAGATAGTTCAGCGGTGTCCGATCCGCCGTCCGGATGAACGCCTCCACGGGCATCCCCGGGATCAAAGTCGCACCTTCCGGTAGCCGATCAGTTTCGCCGTCGTTCAATGTAATCTCCGCACGATAGTAGGACGCGCGCGTCGCATCATCGGTAAATGCATCCGCCGACACAACGGCGACTTTGCCGTAAAGCTCCGGTGTCGTTCGCTGGTCTAACGCAGAAAAACGCACGCTCACCTCTTGGCCGATGGTCAGGGCATCGATGTCGGTCGGTGCGACCTGTGTCGTGATCACCAATGGGCGATCTTGTGGGACAATATAGAGCAACGGATCAGCCGGACGGATCACCGCACGCGACCCGAATACGGTCATCCCATAGACAATGCCACTCACTGGTGCACGAATATCCAATCTGTCCAGTTGCCGTACCAATGTCGTGCGTTGCTCACGCAGTTCTAGCTCATTGAACTGAAGGTCACGCAATCTGGTGATCGCTTCTTCGCGCCGCGATGTTTGCAGCCCCAAAAGCTCGATTTCGATTTCGGAAATACGCTCCTCGGCTCCAGCCGCGCTCGCCGTTAATTCACCTGCTTGCCCCAAAAGTCTGGCACGCTCGCGTTGGAGGTTCAGCACCGTTCCCGCTTGGGCTAATCCACGTTCCAGCAGGGCTTCTTGGTTTCCCAATTCCTCACCAATTAGCGCAAGCTGCGTATCCAGCGCCTCTTGCTGGGCCACAATCCCCCTGATTTGCGACGCAATTTGGTCTTTCCGGTTTTGCAGCTGCTCTGTTTGCCGCAACACGCTTTCACGGCGCGCCTCGAACAAATTCATCTGCCCCGCCTTGAGGCTCGCGACTGTTTCAAATTGCCCTTCGTCCAAAAGCGGGTCGAAACGTACCTCGTCCACCCCGTCACGCTCGGCTTCAAACCGCGCGCGTCTGGCCAGAATTTCGAACAATTGCCCCTCTGTGATGGCAAGGTTGGCTTGCAAATCCTGCGCATCCAAACGGATCAAAAGCGCGCCTTCTTCGACAACACTTCCCTCGTCCACCATAATGTCTGTGACAACACCACCGTCCAAATGTTGAACGACCTGCCGGTTCTGGTCGACCTCGATCAAACCACTGGCAATAATGGCGCCCGTGATCTGCGCCGTAACGGCCCAGCCCCCAAAACCACCGACCAAAATCACCAACGCCAGCAGACCCAATGTCATGGGGCGGCGGGCAGACCACTCGGTTCTCATGTCACACCTCCACCTTGGCCTTTGGCCTGCGCAATCTGTTGCCTATTCGCCAAAATTTGCGCCTTTACCTCTTCGGTCGGCCCAAAAGCTTTCAGCACCCCACCGTCGATATACATCAACTTGTCGCACTGCTCGATCGCCGCCGGCCGGTGCGCCATAACAAACACACAGCGTCCCTCTTCGCGCATCAGCCGGATGGCCTTATTCACCGCAATCGACCCTTCGTTGTCGAGGTTCGAATTGGGTTCGTCCAAAATCAAATAAACCGGATCGCCATACATCGCACGGGCCAGCCCGATGCGTTGAACCTGCCCGCCAGACAATCGCCCGCCCGCCGCATCCACGACGGTATCGTAGCCTTCGGGCAATTTCAGGATCATCTCATGGGCCGCAGCTTTTTTTGCGGCTGTGATGACCGCCGCATCATCCGGCTCGCGTGACATGCGCGCAATGTTGTCGCGGATCGTACCATGCAGCAGCGTTACTGTTTGCGGCAAATATCCGATATAACTGCCCAAAACATCCGGGTCATATTGTTCCAACGTGGCCCCTTCGAGCCGTATAGTGCCCCCCGCGGGATGCCACAACCCCGCCAAAGCCCGCGCCAAGGTCGACTTGCCAGCACCTGATGGCCCGATCACGCCCACCGCCTCGCCAGGGTTAACCTGAAAGCTCAGCATACGCAGGCTCGCCTTGGTTTCCCCGGGCGGCAAAATCGTCACCTGATCCGCCGTGATTTGAGCCGCCGGACGCGGTAAATTCGTGAGCTGCTGCTGCACAGGCACCGCTCCTAAGAGGCGCGATAAATTCCCCCAAGCATCGCGGGCCCGGTGCAACACGGCCCATTGGTTCACCAGCATTTCAATCGGCGCCAGCGCCCGCCCCATCAGGATCGACCCCGCAATCATTGCGCCTGGGGTCAGCTCGCCTTGCAGCACCAGATAGGCCCCCATGCCCAACATTGCCGATTGCAAAAACAACCGAAACGTCTTCGTCAGACTGCTAAAGCTACCGCCCAGATCGCCTGCCTTAATCCCAGCGCGCAGTGATTTATTCCGCAGTACCAGCCACCGGTGAAATGCCGCAGATCGCATCCCCAGTGCTTGAATCATATCAGCCCCACTGCGCAGCTGCTCCCCCATGGCTTCGGCATGAAATGTTGCTTCGTTCGATTCCGCCAGCGGCCGCTTGCTCGCCAATTGGTTTATCACTGCAACCGAAACCAAAATGGCTCCACCGCCAAGCGCGAGATACCCCAAAAAGGGGTGGAAAATAAAAATGCCCAACATGAAAATAATGGACCACGGCAAATCAAACGGTGCCGTTGCAACGGGCGAGGTTATAGCCCGCTGAACCGATTGCAAATCGCGTTGCCCGGTCGCCGCTTCGGCAAAAGCACGGCCAATGGCCTTGGCACGCAAAGACGCATTAAACACCCGCTCGTCTAAATCTGTCTGAAACTGCGCCCCGATGCGCCCCATGATCCGGCCACGCGCGTAATCCAAAATCCCCATCATCAAATATAGAAAGCCGACAAGGATCGACAGCGCGATCAGCGTTTCAAACGACCGAGATCCCAACACACGGTCGTAAACGTTGAGCATGTACAGCGGCCCCGTCAGCATCAACGCATTCACAAAGCTGCTGAAAATCGCAACAAACCAAAACAGCGCGCGCGACCGTTTCCGCACGTCTGCCAGCTCTGCGCGGCCAGCCGAAATTTCGGCCCTTGTCGGTTCTTTTTGTATCATGGGCGGGAATTCGCCTTTCGTGTGAACAGATCGATCAGATTATGGAATCAATGGGTTGAAAATGCACTCTATATGTATCAGGCCAGAAAACATAACCGCGTAACGTGCGATAAAGCGCGAAAAATTTAGCGAAATTCTCGTATTTACGACATAAGCGAACAAACCATTGCTAATAAATTTACGTCCTATTTTTAAGATTTTCTCGGCGATGGCTGTGGCCTTTGTGGTTGCAGGCTGTTCGGTCGGTGATCCGACGCAATCTGTGAATGATCCCTACGAGCAGGCGAACCGTAGCGTCCATGCCTTTAACAAAGGTTTAGATCGCGTGATCCTGCGTCCCGCAGGGCGTGTCGCCGCCGCCACCCCCGAAGAGATCACAACGCCTATCACAAACTTCGCCGACAACGCAGGTTTGCCCAATGCCATCGCCAACGGTCTCTTGCAGGCTGACATCGGCGGCGCTGCAACCAACACCATGCGGTTCGTCGTCAATTCCACCGTCGGCGTGTTAGGCCTGCTCGATCCTGCTGGCGCAATTGGCTTGGCCGAAGAAAAAACAGACTTTGGTGAAACGCTTGCGGTTTGGGGCGTGGGCGAGGGGGCCTATATCGAAATGCCTCTGTTCGGCCCATCTACCCAGCGTGATGCGGTGGGGTTTGTCGTCGACCTTGTTTTGGATCCCCTCGATCACGTGGGGACCGTCGAACAGATCAACTACGGCACCACCGCCCGCGGGCTCGACCTTGCGATCACGCGGGGCCGGTTCATGGATACCTTCGATGGCCTGCTCTACGAAAGCGCTGACAGCTATTCACAGGCGCGTTTGGCCTACTTGCAAAACCGACGTTTCGAATTAGGTGACACAGCACCCGCAATAGACGAGATCGACCCGTTTGCCGGTGACCTCAGCCTCGAAGGATTTGAATAATGTCCCACCTGACGTTCCCCCGTCGCCATTTTCTAACCGCCGCAGGCAGCGCCGCCTTGGTCGCGGCACTCCCGACACCCAGCCTCGCGCTGAGCGCATCCCAAGCCGAAGGTTTGGTGACCACAGCCGTGGGCGAAATCAATGGCGTTATCGCGTCGGGCGCCTCGATCGGCTCCATGGTGAACAGCTTCAAAGGTATCTTTGATCGCTACGCCGACACAGCCTACCTGGCCGCCTACGCTTTGGGCAACGACGGTCGGTCCGCATCAAACGCGCAGAAACAAGCGTTCAGCGATGCCTTTGGCGTCTATCTGGCGAACAAATACGGTCGCCGGTTTAACGAATTCGCGGGGGGGCAAATTCAGGTCCAAGGCGCACGCGCCGTGAACAGTTATATGGAGGTGCGCACCATTGCCGTGTTGCGCAACCAATCCCCCTTTCAGGTCGATTTTCACGTGTCCGATCGCATCGGTCGGCCCGTGTTCTTCAACCTGATCGTCGAAGGCGTGAATATGCTGCTCAGCGAACGGGCAGAAATCGGGGCCATGCTCGACGCACGCGGCGGCAACATCGACGCTCTTATACGGGATCTCGCCTAATGCGCCTCGCTCTTGCTCTCACCATTGCGCCCGTCCTCGCGGCGGCCACCCCGTATGACGGCACCTTTCGCCAAAACGCCAATGCCGAATGCGCCTTGGTGGGCGTGGATGGCGGCGCGCTCAAGCTGGAAGACGGTATCTTCTACGGTGTCGAAATGGAATGTCGCATGACGCGTCCGGTCAACGTGGTTGATATGGACGCCACGCTGTACACCATGAGCTGCTCTGGCGAGGATGAAATCTGGACCGAACGTGCGATGGTCATGAATGATGGCGAAAGCGACGGGATTATCATGATCTGGGATGGATACGCCTTCGCCTATTCACGGTGCCCCGACACCAGCGCGACGGCAGAAACCGTCAGCGCTGATACACAATAGTGCGGGCCGCAGGGCCTAGTTGCCCTGCAATTCCCGCAAAAGATCGTTGATAATCGAATCCGCCTCATCAGGCGTATATCCCAATCCATCGCCACCTTGACCGGCTTGCGGCTGAGGTGCCGCTGCGGCCACAGGCACCGACATGGGCAATGGTGTGGGCGTCTGCCCGTCTAGAACACGCCGCATGGTTTCGTGCCAAATTTCAGCAGGCAGCCCGCCACCTGTCACACCTGACAGTGGCGTGTTGTTATCATAGCCCATCCAGATGCCGGTCACGTAGTCTCCGTTGAACCCGATGAACCATGCATCTCGCGCGCTCGATGTTGTCCCCGTTTTACCGGCAACCTCCCAGCCCTCAATGGCGGCCCGTGTTCCAGTACCGCCCTCAACCACCTGGTTCATCATCCACGTCAGCTGTCGCGCGGCTTCTTGGCGGATCACACGTTCCCGAATACCGCCCGCTGCCGTCAACAGCGGCTCCGCATCACCCGCCAACCGCAACTCGACCAAACCGTAAGGTTTCACCGCAGACCCACCATTCAGAATACCGGCATAGGCGCCTGTCATTTCCAACAGCGTGCTCTCCGAGGCGCCCAAGGCCAACGCCGGCCCATTTGCCAACTCGCTTTTAATGCCAAAACCTTCAGCAACAGTGCGCACATTTTCTCGACCAACCAATTCAGACAGGGCCACTGCCGGCACGTTGATCGAATGTTGCAATGCCTCGACCATGGTCACTTCGCCCTCGAAGCGGCGGTTGTAGTTGACGGGGCAATAGTCGTCCTGACCGGGCAAAGGGAAGCAGGTCTCTTCGTCCAGCAGGATGTCATAAGGTGTCATCCCCATGTCCAATGCCGTGGCAAAAACGAACGGCTTGAATGCAGATCCGGTCTGCCGCAATGCCTGTGTCGCGCGGTTGAACGCGCCAGACACGGTCAAATCGCGCCCACCAACCATGCCGCGTACAGCGCCATCCGCACTCATCACCACAATCGCGGCCTGCGCTTCTGATCCGGCACGAACCTTGTTTTCAAAGACCCAAACCAAAGCCTCTTCCGCCGCGGTCTGAATGCGCGGGTCCAGTGTCGTGCGAATAATTACATCTTCGGTGGTTTGCTGAGTGAAAAAGTTCGGGCCAGTGTCCATTACCCAATCGGCAAAATACCCGCCCGCACGCTGGCGGGCTGCTTGCGATAACGTGGCAGGGTTTGCCTGAGCCACCGCCTCTTCTTGCTCCGTTAAATACCCCGCTTCGCGCATCAACCGCAGAACGGTCGCGCCCCGATCTTGCGACAGCTGCAGGTTTCGCGTCGGGGCAAAGCTCGATGGCGCTTTCAATAGCCCCGCCAACATCGCCGCTTGCGGTGCATTCACTTCCGCCGCCGAGATCCCAAAATACCGTTGTGCAGCGGCCTCAAATCCACGGCTGCCTGCACCCAAATAGGCACGGTTCATGTAAACCGTCAGGATTTCGTCTTTGGTATACCGGGTCTCCATCGCCATCGCATATGTCGCCTCGACGATCTTGCGCCACAACGTGGTCGACCGACAATCCAGCTCATACTCGGTTTCGCTTTCCCAATCCTCGGGCACAAATGGCTTGCCGTAACACAGCAACTTCGCGGTCTGCTGTGTCAACGAAGACCCGCCCGCACCAGACAAGGGGTTCCCGCCACGTCGATAGTTGCGCACCATCGCCGCACCCGTTGCGTAGAAATCGATGCCGATGTGGTAGAAGTGATAGAACCGCTTATCTTCCGTCGCGACAATTGCGTTGCGCAAATGCGTGCTGACTGTATCGGTCGTGATCATCCCGCCAAATTGGTCCCCACGCCATGCGAAGGTCTCGCCGCCAGCATCCAGCAGGGTCACCGACCCGCGCGTGCGCCCATCCACCAACTCCTCAATCGGGGGCAGGGTAGACGCGATGTAGAAAACCGCGATAGCAACAATGGCCGTCACGGCAAACGCACCGCGCCACATAATCCGCCAGATCAGGATCAAAATCCATTTGAACGGCCACAACAGCGTTCCAAGAAAGCCGCGCCGCTTTGGCGTCGCGCGCTTTGGTGCACGTTTTGCCGCCGTCTTGGGCGCTTTTCGCGCCTTTCGCACGGGTTTTGTGCGTCGTTCTGCCACCAATGGCGGCTTTGATCCTCGTTTACCGGTCATAACTGCTCACTCACATGTCGCGCCGTTTTCGGCGTCTATTGCCCACATGATAGCTTCCCTGATTCCAAAAGTAGAGTTCCATAAGCCTTAAAACAGCACTTTATTAATTGTATAATTTTTAAGCGATGTGCCTAAATTGTGCATTTATTGTGCAGTAGCCCTTGGCGGAAAGTTGAAAATTTACGCTCAAACCTTGAGGAAAGACGCCGTTCCAGACCTTTGTAACCCCAGCGCGGCCTTGGGGCCTGCTAACCGAACAGATCGGAAGGGACAAACGTGAAACTTATTATCGCAACAATCAAACCGTTCAAACTGGAGGAAGTCCGTGAAGCACTGACATCCATCGGTGTGCGCGGCATGATGGTGACAGAAATCAAGGGCTTCGGCTCTCAGTCTGGCCACACAGAAATTTACCGCGGCGCGGAATACGCTGTGAACTTCGTACCAAAGGTCAAGCTGGAGATCGTAGTCTCCGCTGCCATGGCAGACGAAGTTGTATCCACCATCGCAACCACCGCCAAGACCGACAAAATCGGCGACGGCAAAATCTTCACGTTGGATGTGGAAAGCGCTCTGCGCGTCCGTACTGGCGAAACTAACGACGACGCCATTTAAGCGGCGCATAGGGGAAAAAAGACAGATGAAATTCCTAAAAACACTTTCGGTTGCTGGTGGCCTCGCGGCACTTCCAACCCTCGCGCTGGCGCAAGACGCCGCACCGGGCTTCGACGAAATCGGCCCCTACATCATGACAACACTGCTGTTCCTCGTGGCCGGCTTCCTCGTGTTCTTCATGGCTGCTGGCTTTGCGATGCTCGAAGCAGGCCTCGTGCGCGGTAAAAACGTTGCCATGCAGTTGACCAAAAACATGGCGCTCTTCTCTATCGCGTCCATCATGTACTGGTTGGTTGGTTTCAACCTCATGTACCCTGGTGACTTCAACGGCTACCTCGGCCCAATCTTCGGCACAACAACATGGCTCGAGCCAGTTGGCCTGAGCGCAGCTGACGCGGCTCTCGATTACGCATCTGTTGCATCCGACTTCTTCTTCCAGTTGATGTTTGTTGCGGCTACTGCGTCCATCGTATCCGGTGCGCTTGCTGAGCGTATCAAACTGTGGCCATTCCTCATCTTCGTCGCGATCCTGACAGGTATCATGTACCCGATCACTGGTTCTTGGCAGTGGGGCGGCGGCTGGTTGTCCGAGCTCGGCTTCTCCGACTTCGCTGGTTCTACAGTTGTACACTCCGTTGGTGGCTGGGCTGCTCTTGCTGGTGCGATCGTTCTCGGTCCACGTATCGGTAAATACAAAGACGGCAAAACAGTTCCAATGCCAGGTTCCAACCTCGCACTTGCTACATTGGGTACATTCATCCTGTGGCTCGGTTGGTTCGGCTTCAACGGTGGTTCCCAGCTTGCTGCGGGTACTGTTGGCGACATCACTGACGTTGGTCGCATCTTTGCAAACACAAACATGGCGGCAGCTGCAGGTTCCATCGCGGCCCTCGCTCTGACACAGATCATGTACGGCAAAGTTGACCTGACAATGGTTCTGAACGGCGCGCTGGCTGGCCTCGTGTCCATCACAGCTGAGCCTCTCGCTCCTTCCTTGTTCGCATCCCTGCTTATCGGTGGTGTTGGCGGTGTGATCGTGGTCTTCGCGGTTCCAATGCTCGACAAACTGAAAATCGATGACGTTGTCGGCGCGATCCCAGTTCACTTGATCGCTGGTATCTGGGGCACAATCGCTGTTTCCTTCTCTGGCTCCGCAACAATCGGCGCTCAGATCACAGGTATCCTCGCATACGGTGTCTTCACATTCGTCGTATCCTTGGTGATCTGGTTCATCCTGAAAGCAGTCGTCGGTATCCGCGTCTCCGAGGAAGCTGAGATCGAAGGTCTCGACAAAGCTGAATTGGGCATGGAAGCCTACCCTGATTTCACTAAAGGCTAAATTCAGCTCTAGCCATTAGCGAAATGAAAGGCCCCGCTGGTATCAGCGGGGCCTTTTGCTATTCTAATTCTGGGCGGCTTATTTGGTCTGCATCTTTTCGACCATCTTCAACACCGTGCGTCGCGGCAAAAGCGGTACGATCCAGTTCAACATAACCCCCAGTTTCGGGTCGTTCACCGTCACCAGTTTTCCGGCCATCATGGCGTCGTACCCGTGTTCGGCTACACTCTCCGGCGTGGCGCCAGATTTGGTCAGATCGGTACCACCCAAATCGGCCCGCTCGGAAAACTCCGTCTCAACATAGCCGGGCGCCAACACCGTCACCGTCACGCCCTTGGGGCGCAACTCGTGATCCACAGCTTGGCTGAAGGAATTCACAAACGCCTTCGTGCCGAAATACACGGCCTGCAACGGACCAGGCATGAAACCCGCCGTGGACCCGACATTCAAAATCTTGCCGCCACCACTGGCCGCCATCCGGTTCCCGAACGCATGGGTCAGCGTCACCAGGGCCTTCACGTTCAGATCAATCATCGCCTGCTCATCCTCCAACGACCGATCGATAAACGCCCCGTGGCCGCCAAAACCTGCGTTGTTGATCAACACCTCAACCGACAGTCCCAGCGCATCCACTGCCTCAACCAGCGCGTTCGCGCCCCCTGTCGTGCCCAAATCCAGCGGGATCACATGAACGCTCACCTCATGGGCGGCTTCCAATTCCGCCTTCAGATCATTCAGCGCATCCGCACGGCGCGCCGTCAAAATCAGATCACCCTTTTTGCTCGCATGATACCGCGCAAACGCGGCCCCAATGCCAGAGGAAGCCCCCGTGATTAATGCAATATTGGACATAGTTCGTTCCTTTCAAACCAAATGCGGCGCGCCTTGTTTCCAAGACACGCCGCGCGGCAATTCAAATTTTCAACCTGTGGCTAGATGCCAGCGTCAATAATCGCTTTGGCCAGCACAGGCACTGTTTCAGCGTTCAAACCGGCAATGTTCATCCGGCTGTCGCCCACCATATAAATACCGTGGTCCGCGCGAAGGGCCTCGACCTTATCAGGTGTCGTGCCCAAACGACTGAACATGCCCCGATGTTCCGCCAAAAAGTCGAAACGGTCGGAATTTGACAGACGTCGCAGTTCAGACGCCAGCTGCGTCCGCAGCTCCAACATGCCCAAACGCACCTCTTCCAATTCCGCTTCCCAATCTGCGCGCAGCTCAGGATCGGTCAAAATGGTGGTCACGATCCGTGCCCCGTGATCCGGTGGGAAGCTAAAGTTCTGCCGGTTCAAAAACGCGAGGTTTTGCTGTGCGACATCGCGGATGTTTTCATCCTTCGCGATCGCCATCAAAATACCCGTCCGTTCGCGGTAGATGCCGAAGTTCTTGGAACAAGACGCAGCGACCAACACGTTGTCAAACGCAGCTGCAACCTTGCGCGTCGCAGCGGCATCTTTTTCCAAACCGTCACCAAACCCCTGATAGGCGATGTCGATGAACGGGATCGCACCCTTCTCTTGCAACAGCTTGATCAGCCCATCCCACTGCGGCAACGTCATGTTCGCGCCAGTCGGGTTGTGGCAGCAGCCGTGCAGCAACACCACATCACCGGGCAAGATCGCGCCAAGATCGGTCAGCATCCCAACGTAATCAACGTTGCGAGTCTCGCTGTCGAAATAGCGGTAGGATTTGGATTTCATCCCAAGATACTTGATGATCGACGGGTGGTTTGGCCATGTCGGGTCAGACAACCAAACAGTCGCCCCCGGTGCGGCCAGCTTAATCAGCTCAAGCGCCTGGCGGATCGCACCTGTGCCACCCGGTGTCGCCACCGCGGCCACGCGGTTGCGGGCAACGCTATCGCCCAACACCATCTCAATCATCGCATCCGAAAACGCAGGATCACCGGCCAAACCTGTATAGGCCTTTGTCGTCTGATCCTTCACCAAACGGCGTTCCGCTTCTTTCACGGCCCGCATAACAGGCGTGTTGCCTGATGCATCCTTGTAAACGCCCACACCCAGGTCGACCTTGGTGTCGCGCGGGTCCTCGCGATAGGCGGCCACAAGGGCCAGAATTTTGTCTTTAGGTTGCTCGTTCAGATGCTCCAGCATCACGCGTCTCCGGTTGCTATGGGAAGGTCGTGGAATGTGCCCCACTCAGACCAGCTGCCATCGTAAACAGCGTGATCCGTTTTGCCCAAGCGTTCCATCGCAAGAGCAAGGATCGCGGCTGTAACGCCAGATCCACAGGACAAAATTGCAGGTTTGGCCAAATCAACACCGGCCGTCTCGAAAACCTCTTTCAGGGCGTTAGGCGCTTTCATCGTCCCGTCCACATTCAAAAGATTTCGGAAAAATACATTGCGGCTGTTCGGAATATGCCCCGACCGCAGCCCTTCACGTGGCTCTTCCACATCGCCGCGGAACCGCTCGGGCGCGCGCGCATCTACGATCACATAATCACCCAGCTTAGAGGCTGACGCGACCTGTGTGACATCCTTCACCATCTGGTTCTGGCGCGAAACTGTCATATGTCGATCACGGATCACCGGTGGCAAATCCTCTACGGGATGCCCCTCGGCCTGCCACTTCGGAAACCCGCCATCCAACACGGCAATATCCATTTTGCCCATCAGGCGGAACATCCACCACACGCGGGCCGCGCTGAAAATCCCAAGGCCGTCATAGACAACAACCTGGTGACCATCCCCCACGCCCATCGCGCGCAGGCGGCTCATGAACTTTTCCATCGGCGGCATCATATGCGGCAGTTCAGACCGCGCATCGCTGATGTCATCAATGTCAAAAAAACGCGCACCGGGAATATGGGCCGCATCATACTCTGCTTTCGCATCGCGGGCCTCATTTGGCATGAACCACGTCGCATCCAAAACCCGAAGATCAGGATCCTTCAAATGGTCGGCCAACCAACTGGTCGAGACGAGTGTTTTGGGGTCATCGCTGGCCATGGCATTCCCTTGGATTGCAGGCAAATTCTATTCACTTGTCCCTAACGCCGCAGGCCACTCTGCGCAAGGCCGGACACAAAAAGGACGAAGCAGCAATCAGCCACTCCGCCCTAAATAATCGTTACTTTGGCACCAAAATAATCGTTACTCAGTACAACTTAACCTTTGGACATCATGTTTTTGATGACACCGCCGATGCCGCCCAAGGCTGCACCACCTGCACCGCCACCAACAACGCCAGAAATCAGCGTGCCGATGTCAAAGTTAGAAACAGCCGCTGCCGCATCCGCGCCGCTGGCCGCGTCGATGCCCAAACCGCCCAAAATAGAGCCTGCACCCAAACCACCTACAGCGCCAAGCACTGTGTTCAATGTGCTGCCGCCGTTCAAAGCGCCCGCAACTTTACCAATAATATTACCGCCTGCAGCACCCGACAATGCGGGGATCAGCAGTCCAAGAATCATTTCCATTGTCCCAAGTCCTTCCTATTGGCGGGCAGATATTGATTTGCTCACAACCAGACCCACCACTGGTAGTGTAAAATCACCGTACCAGAAGTGCCTATTTTTTCAACAGTGGGAGAAGTGCGGGTAATTTCCCCGCAGCCCAGTCACCCGCGGTGCCTAGTCGCCGTGGCGCAGCAGCCGCGCTTTTTGACGGCCCCAGTCGCGTTTGGCCTCGGTGGCGCGCTTGTCTTGCTTTTGCTTACCCTTAGCCACAGCAATCTTAATCTTCACGCGGCCCTTATGGTTGAAATACATCACCAGCGGCACCAACGTCATGCCGTTGCGTTGTGTCGCATTCCACAGCCGCGCCAATTCCCGCCGCGACACGAGCAATTTGCGTTTCGCACGTTCCTCGTGGGGGAACATCGCCTGTTTGTAAGGCGCGATATAACTGTTGGTCAGCCACAGCTCGCCATCATCCACAGACGCATAGCTATCCGCGATGTTGGATTGGCCTGTGCGCAGGGATTTCACCTCGGACCCGGTTAGAATGATCCCGCATTCTATGTCATCCTCGATGGCATAGTCGTAGCGTGCCCGCCGGTTCTCGGCGATCACTTTGTAGTTCGGGTCATCATTCTTTTTCTGTGCCATAGTCCTCAGCAAATAGGCCACGACAGGCCCCGCGACAACCCGTAGGATGCAGCAAACCAACAGGATACCGCAATTGACCCGCCCGCTGATCCCCAATCAAACCGCCCGCCGCCTGTTTCTCGACCGGCACCTCCTGCTGGGCGCGCGCAGCGGCACGGGCAGGGGGGATGACCTGCAATCGGTCATCGATCATCTGGGCTTCGTGCAGGTCGACAGCGTCAACACGCTGGCCCGCGCCCACGACCTCATCTTGTGGTCACGCCGCCAACAATACCGCGCGCCCAATCTGCCCAAACACATGAAAACCCGTGGCGCGTTCGAGCATTGGACCCACGATGCCTCCGTTATCGCCATGTCCAACTTCCCCATGTGGAGGCATAAATTCGCAAAAGACAAAGCTTTCATGGACCGCCGCTGGGACGCATGGCGCCGCGAAGGATTCCGCGACAAACTCGATGCCGTGCTCAAACAAATCTCCGACCAAGGGGCCTGTTCCTCCATGGATGTAGGCGGCGATGAACAACGCAAATCTGGCGGCTGGTGGGATTGGCACCCCTCCAAAACAGCCCTCGAATATCTTTGGCGATCCGGCGAAATATCCGTCTGCCACCGCCAAGGCTTTCGCAAACATTATGACCTCACCGAGCGGGTCATTCCCGCCGAATACCTCAACGCCCACGTCTCAGAACACGACATGATCGACTGGGCCTGCCGCTCCGCCCTCGACCGTCTCGGTTTCGCCACGTCCGGCGAGCTCGCCGCGTTCTACGACATCATCACCCCCGCACAGGCGAAAGACTGGTGCACCAGCGCCCTGGCCAACAACCGCGTGCTCGTGGCAGATGTCGAAGCCACCGACGGATCCCTGCGCCCCTCTTTCATCTGGCCCGACACGTTGGATGAAACACCACCCGACCCAAACAGCCGCGTGCGCCTCCTCTCCCCATTCGACCCCGCCCTGCGCGACCGCAAACGCGCCGAACGTCTTTGGGGTTTCCACTACCGTATCGAAATCTTCGTGCCCGCCCCCAAACGCAAATATGGCTACTACGTCTTTCCCGTCCTGCAAGGCGACCGCCTGATCGGCCGCATCGACACCAAACGCGAGGGCGACAGCACAACCGTCACAGCCTTCTGGCCAGAACAGGGCATCCGCATGGGCAAAGCCCGCATCAAAGCACTTCAGGCCGAGATCGATCGCGCCGCAACATTCGTGGGCAGCACATCCGTTGCATGGTCCGAAGACTGGCTTAAAGAAAATTCTTGAACAATGTTCACAATTGAGTAATAAAACTCCGAACACCGTTCAAACATCCCTATCGGAGCGAACCAATGCCCCACGTCGTCCAAACCGAAGCCCTCATCGCCGAAGGCATTCTCACCGCAGATCAAGGCGCCATCATTGCCCGCCGCTCGCGTCAGGTGATGGTGTCACTGGTGATCAATGCAGTCTTATGTCTCGGCATCATGGCCGCCGCCATCGGGTTCGTTTTCTGGCTGGCCAATGCAATGGCCGTCGCAATCGTCGGGGCGCTCTTCCTCGCGGCAGGCGCCTTCGTGTTGCTCAAAACCGATGCGCTCTACAGCATGTTCGGCAATGCGGCGGCCCTGATCGGGGCAGGCATGCTCACCTTTGGTGGCATGTTCGATCTCGTCGATAAACTGGGCGAACGCGCCGGCGGCATAGCCCTCATCTGCCTCGGCGGCATCGCACTGGTCGCCACTGTCCTCTTGTACCTGCGCAGCGCCCCCCAAACCCGTTTCCTCACCGGCAGCCTCACCCTGCTTGCCGCATTTCTCCATTTGGGCGGCCTGCTCATCTGGGGGCTCGAGGTCGAACTCTCGGGCCTCATCGTTCCCCTGATCCACGGCTATGTCACCTTATTGATGATCGGCTTAGGCATGCTCATCAACGTGCGCCTCATCACAGCGCTCGCCATCGTGCCCTTCGCACAAATGCTCGAGACGGGCACCTTCTACTGGTCCGCCATGTATGCCTTCTACAGCCCCGAACCGACCCTCTCTATCCTGCAAATGGGCGCGGCAATGGCGGTGTGCATCGCCCTCGCGTCCGTCCTGTCAGACCGTCTGCGCCATCACACCCATATGTTCGGCATCATGGCCTTCATCACCGCCAACCTGTGCTTCCTCGTCGGCAGCCTGTTTGGCGATACCATCGGCCTCACCCTGTGGGGTCCAGGCCGATCCAGCTGGCGTTTTGACGGCAACTACGAAGACTATCAAACAGCCCGCACCGCCTTCGATGCCACCGCGATCATCATCTCGAAACATGTGTTCACGGTCGTCTGGGCCATCGGCCTGATCATCGCCGCCGTCTGGGCCAGCCACACCAACCGCCGCGGCATCTTCAACGCCGCCATGACATTCGGCGCCATCCACGCCTACACCCAAGTGTTCGAAAGCATGTACGACGAACCAGCCGCCTACGTGTTGGGTGGCTTGGCCGCGATCCCTATCGCATGGGGCCTCTGGCGCCTGAACATCCGGTTCGAGGCCCGCACAAACACGCCCTAAACGAAAACGGGCGGCTCCCTTTCGGGGCCGCCCATTCTACATAGCTCTACCGCTAAATCAGTTCAGCAATCCCGCGTGCACCATGGCATCCCGCATCAATTGCTTTGTGCTGTCTTCCAAACCTGTCAGGGGCGACCGCACATCGTCTTCGCACAAACCCAGCAAAGACATGCCGTATTTCGCACCCACCAAACCGGGCTCTGTGAAGATCGCCTTGTGCAGCGGCATCAACCGATCGTTCAACGCCAATGCGGCATCATAATCACCGCTCAACGTTGCGGCCTGCATTTGCGCACACAGGGCAGGGGCCACATTTGCCGTCACCGAAATACAGCCCGTCCCGCCTTGGGCGTTAAACCCGATGGCCGTGGCATCTTCACCAGACAGTTGAATGAAATCCGCACCACAAGTGATCCGCTGGTTCGGCACCCGCGCCAAATCACCCGTCGCATCCTTTACGGCCACGATATTCTCGTGCTTGGCCAAAACGCCCATCGTCTCAGGCGTCATATCGACGACCGAACGACCTGGAATGTTGTAAATCACAATCGGCAATCCGCAGTCCGCCGCCGCAGTGAAATGCGCAATCAAACCGCGCTGGGTCGGCTTGTTGTAATAGGGCGTCACCACCAGCGCAGCATCCGCACCCGCAGCCTTCGCCGCCTTCACCAAACGCACGGTTTCCGCCGTGTTGTTTGACCCGGCACCCGCCACAACAGGAATACGCCCGGCTGCCGCCTGCACCACTGTTTCCACCACCAAATCGTGCTCTTCATGGGTCAACGTGGGGCTTTCACCCGTCGTGCCCACAGGCACCAATCCGTTGGACCCTTGCTCGATATGCCACTCAACCAATTTCTTGAGCGTATCGAGATCCAGCTGGCCGTTTTTAAACGGCGTGACCAAAGCAGGGAGAGACCCTTTAAGCATGATACGCATCCTTTCGTTGAGGGGCAAAATCGCCCGATATCAATACCCGTCCCTTAGTGGGGTTTTCCGCCTTTGCCAAGTTTGTGAGTTGCGTGCAACGCGCGAAACCCTACCTATGTGACAGATCAGACCTACGTTTAGGCCCGAAAAGGACAGTTTGAATGAAGCCAACGCTCGCCGCCCTGCTTGTCGCATGGACCCTCACAGGCCCAGCCACCGCGCAAGACGTGCCCGTTGGTGCAGGCCTCCCCGATCTCATCGCCGCCTATGAAGACGGGGACGCGCCCTTGATCAACGCGCTGAACGCGCAGCTCGATCCCGCTATCGCAGACGCAGCCCGTTGGCTGCAGTACCGCAGCGGTGAAGGCGACTTTGCCGAAATCGCCGCGTTCATCAAATCCCACCCCGATTGGCCCACGCTGGCCCGGCTTCAGGCCACCGCCGAACGCGCCATCGATGAAGACACGCCCGATGCGGATGTCCTCGCCCTGCTCGACGGCAAGCGCCCTGAAACCGGCGAAGGCACCGTGGCCCTCGCCCGAGCCCTCAACCGCGCAGGCCGCACCGCTGACGCTGAGGCGATCGTCCTCGACATCTGGACAACCTCCGCCCTCACCACATCGGGCCACCAAGCCATCCTCAACGCCTACCCAGATCTCATCGCGCCGCACCACACCACCCGTGCGGATATGTTGCTGTGGCGCTGGCGCACCAGCGATGCGGCCAATGTCCTGCCGCTGCTGGAAGAAGGCGAACAGGCCCTTGTGCGGGCGCGCACCGCGTATATTTCCCGCACCGGCAACATCTCCGACCGCCTCGCGCTTGTCCCCGACCGCCTGCGCGCAGACGCGGGCCTCACCTACGACCGCTTCAACTGGCTCGCCGATAACGGCGATTGGACAGATGCGTCAGAACTCCTGCTGGCCACCTCCACCAGCGCCGATGCGCTGGGCGTGCCGTGGCGCTGGGGCTCTTGGCGGCGCATCCTCGCGCGATGGCAGATGCGCGAAGGCAATATCGACCGTGCCTATGCGCTGGCCGCCGATCACTTCATCGCCTCCGATGAAAGCAACTACGCCGATCTTGAATGGCTCGCAGGTTACCTCGCGCTCACCTATCTGGGCGACTACCCCCGCGCCCTCCAACATTTTGAAAACTTCGACGCCGCTGTCTCCTCGCCCATCTCAAAAGGGCGCGCAGGCTTCTGGATCGGCCGCACGCACGAAAAACTCGGCAACGCCGAAGCCGCAATCGCAGCCTTTCAATCGGGCGCCGAACACCAAACGTCCTTTTACGGCCTGCTGTCTGCCGAACACCTCGGCCTGACCCTCGATCCCGATATCGCAGGCGGGGAAACCTTTGGCGACTGGCGCAGCAGTGCAATCTTGGAAAACGATCTGGTCAAAGCGGGCATTGCTTTACTCGACGCAGGCCAACGTGGCGCTGCGGTTCTCTTCATTCGCGATGCCGCCACCCGAATGTCGCGCCAACAGATCGGGCAACTGGGCCAAATGCTCATGGATCTGGACGAGCCGTTCTACACCGTCCTCGCCGCCAAATCCGCCGTCCAGAATGGTGTGCTGGTCCACGATGTCTATTTCCCGATCCACCCCATGGCCAATCTCGATCTTCCGGTCGAACCGGCTCTGGCTCTCGCCATCGCCCGTCAAGAATCAGAATTCCGCACCGATGCAGGCAGCTCAGTCGGCGCGCTGGGCCTGATGCAACTCATGCCCGCCACCGCGCAAGAGGTCGCAGGCTGGATCGATCTGCCCTACAGCCGTGGCCGCCTCACCTCGGATTGGGAATATAACGCAGCCCTCGGCTCCGAATATCTGGCCTTCCTCACCCGCGAATTCGGTGACAGCCCCGTGATGATTGCCGCAGGTTACAACGCTGGTCCAAGCCGCCCCAAACAATGGATGGACGAACGTGGCGACCCGCGTCGCGATTTCACAAACCCTGATCCCGTGGATATCATCGACTGGATCGAACACATCCCGTTCCGCGAAACCCGCAACTATGTCATGCGCGTCACCGAAGGCATCCCCGTTTACCGCGCCCGTCTCACAGGCCAAATCGGCCCCGTTGAATTCACCGATATCTTGGTGGGCCAAGCCCCGCTCATCCGCCCCGTGGCCCGCCCCATTGCGGCCCCGTTCCCTGAACCAGCCCCCGAGCTAAACACTGAGCCAAACGCTGGTCAAATCAGGCCACCGGTCCGTCGCGCAGGCGAACTGGCTCCGGTCGCGCCGGCAGCCCCTCAACCGGTGCGTCCCGTGGCGCGCGCGGGCGAATAACTCACCCTGCCTTGCGGGCCCGCCACAAGGTAAACAGCCCAGCCGCCACCACCAGCGCGCCCCCCAAAACCACATTCAACGCTAAGGTTTCGCGGAACACCAACAGCCCGATCGTGCTGGCAAACACCAGTTGCAAATAGGCAAACGGTTGCACCACACTGGCCTCGGCCACCTCATAGGTTTTGATCAACAACCAATGCCCCAACGCGCCCGTCACACACAGCGCGCCCATCCAATACCAATCCGTCCCGATCATCGGCTCCCAATGCCAAAGCCCAAGCGGTGTCACAACAATCGCACCCACCGTGCCCGTCCAGAAAAACGACGTCGCAGCCGTGTCTTGGCGGGCCACATAACGGGTCAGCAAACCATAAAGCGCAAACATGAACGCCGATAAAAGCGCGACAAACGCCCACGGGCTGAACACCCGAAATCCGGGCTGCAAAATAATCAGCACCCCGATGAACCCCACACCAATCGCAGCCCAGCGTCGCCACCCGACAGTCTCCCCCAAAACAGGGCCAGACAGCGCCGCGATCAACAACGGATAACAAGCAAAAATCGCATGGGATTCCACCAACCCCAAATGCACAAACGCCGCAACCAGCACGCAAATCTCGGTGACCAACAAGGCCCCGCGAAAGGCCTGCAAAACCGGCTGTTTCGTCGCAGCTGCCTTGCGGATCGATCCAACCTGCCGCTTTGCCACCGCCATCACAAACGCCGCAAAAAACCAGTAGCGGATCGTCACGATCATAAACACGCTGTAATCGGCCGCCAAATACCGGCTGATCCCGTCTTGCACCGCAAACACGAAGGTCGCGGAAATCATCAACATGATCCCGAGTTTTGGATTGTTCACACCAAAACCCCGCGTGTCATATGCCGCTTGCGCCCGTATCCCGGGGTGCGCTCAATCTCAAATCCCGCGTCCTGCAAACCGCGCCGCACAAATCCGGCGGCTGTATATGTGGCGCAGGTTCCACCCGGCGCGGTATGCGCGCCCACCGCCGCCATCAAGCTCGCTTCCCACAGTTCAGGGTTCTTGGCCGGCGAAAATCCATCCAAATACCACGCATCCGCAGCCCCCTCCCAGTCGGGCAACATCTGCCGCGCATCGCCTTCAACGATCCGCAATTCAAAATCATCCCCGATGATCACAGGCGCCAAATGCCCGTCCTGTTCTTGGAAAACGTCAATCGGCAACCCGTCAAACGCACGCACCGCTTTCATCAAATCCACCATCGGTAAGGGGAACGCCTCAAAGCTGGTAAACCGCAAACGCCCCGCCACACCGGCCGCGCGCCACGCCGCCAACGTCACGAGGAAATTCAACCCCGTGCCAAACCCTAACTCGGCCACATGAAACCCATCGGTAAACCGTTCAGGCAACCCATTGCCCGCCAAAAATACATGCCGCGTCTCGGCCACACCGTTGTCCAACGAATAGTACGGATCATCAAACCGCAACGACACGGGCACACCGCTGTCGCGCCACTCTAATTCTGCCCGCTGGTCTGTCATGTCGTTCCGTCCTATGTGTTTGTGCGAACAATGAAAGCAGGCGCAGACAATGGCAATCGATATCACAGTGCGCGGGGCAGGGGTCTTCGGCCTGAGCGTCGCATGGGCCTGCCTGAAACGCGGCGCCTCGGTGCGTATCGTCGATCCAAATGGGCCGGGCGCCGGGGCCTCGGGCGGCATCGTCGGCGCTCTTGCCCCCCACGTCCCCGAACAATGGAACCCGAAAAAAGCGTTCCAACTCGAAAGCCTCCTGCTTTCGGAAACATGGTGGCCCGAGGTTGAGGCCGCAGGCGGAAAATCCTCGGGCTATGGCCGCACGGGTCGCTTGCAACCGCTGCTGGAAAATGGGCGCGACCTTGCCCTGTCTCGTGCCAAAGGCGCCGAGCATCTGTGGCAGGGCCGTGCCATCTGGGAACTCATCCCCGCCCATAGCGGCTTCGCTCCCCCGTCCGACACCGGCACGCTGATCCACGACACGTTATCGGGCCGCATCCACCCGGCCCAAGCCTGCGCCGCCCTCGCCGCCGCCCTCAGCGCCAAAGGGGCCGAGATCACCACCATCGCCCCCGACGAAGGTCAGGTCATCTGGGCCACGGGCTACCAAGGCCTAGAGGCCCTCACCGCGCAGCACAGTCGTCTGGTCGGCGCCGGTATCAAAGGCCAAGCCATCCTGCTCGACCACGATGCCCGCACTCAACCGCAGCTGTTTATCGACGGTCTGCACATCATCCCTCATGCCGACGGCACCACCGCCATCGGCTCCACCACAGAACGCGATTGGACCTCCCCAACCACCACCGACACCCAGTGCGACGACCTGCTTGACCGCGCCCGTGCCGCAGTGCCGGTGTTGACCGATGCCCTCGAAATCAGACGTTGGGCAGGCGTCCGGCCTCGCGCCCGCACCCGCGCACCAATGGTCGGCGCTCACCCCTTCATCAAAGGTCACTTCATCGCCAATGGCGGGTTTAAAATCGGCTTTGGAATGGCCCCGCTGGTGGCCGAGAAACTCAGCCATTTGGTGCTCACCGGTGAAAACACCCTCCCGCCAGATTTCGCGCCCGCCGCCAGCCTGTAAAGCCAACGGCTACCGCATTTGCGCGATCATACATTGCTCGCCCTGCGGCCCACGCACCCAGGCTTGGCCCTCCGCCCAGCACAGCGTCGCCGTCTCAGGCGCACTCAACGGCGCTGTCGCGCGGTAATTCACCTCGCGCAGCGGTCGCCCCAACATACGCGCCCCCATCAACATCAGATGCTGCGCCAACAATGGTCCGTGCACGACCAACCCATCATAACCCTCAACCTCTTTCGCATAGGTCTCGTCATAATGAATGCGGTGCCCATTGAACGTCAGCGCGGAATACCGAAACAATGTGGTGCTCTCAAACGCGACCGCCTCCTCATGGGTGGCCCCCTGCGGTGCCATGGGGCGCTCCGGCACCTCGCCCCCATCTTGGCGGTAAACCACATCCTGCCACTCGCTCAGAACCACAGCACTGCGTTGCCTGATATCATGCCGAATGCGCACAAACGCCAACGGCCCAGATCGCCCGTCCTTGCGCGTCACGCCTTCAATCATCGACACCCGCTCGGCCTTCACACCCGCCAACATCGGCGCGTGAAACACCAGGCGTCCCGAGGCCCACATGCGGCGCGGCAACCCCATATCGGGCATAAATCCACCCACCGCCGGATGCCCATCGCGCCCCAAATTCTGCGGCGGCTGCGGGGCCCAAAAATAGATGTGATGGAAAAACGGCGGCAGGGGCGTGCCCACATCCGCCGTCATCTCTAACCCCAACGTCGCCTGCAACGCACGCGCGCGGGCAGGGTCTATAATGTCGTGGGTTCGCTGTTCACTTTCGGTCTGCATGGGCCAATGCTGACCAATTGCAGACCAAATCGCAAGCTTACCCCCGCGCAACCTCCGCCTTCAGCGCCGCGATCAAACCGCTCAGGCTTTTCTGACTCCGCTCGCCCAACAGGGTGCCGTCCTCGGCAAACTGCTCGCTCGAATTGGCCAGCAAAACCTCTGGGCCCTGAATAAGCCGCGTTCGAAACGGCATCATGCACAAGCGCAAATCAAACTGCGCGCGCTCGCCCCCCGCGCGCCCCGCGGTGGCCGACATGATCGCCACCGGCTTGTCCGCCCACGGCGTGCCTTCCGAGCGGCTCACCCAATCCAATGCGTTCTTCAAAACACCGGAAATGCCTTTGTTATACTCGGGCGTTGAAATTAAAATCGCCTCCGCCCCTGCGATCTGTTCCGCCAACATTTTCACCGCCTCAGGCACCCCTTCAGAGGCTTCTAAATCACCGTCATAAAGCGGCACGCGCGCCGACCCTTCAACAAACGCGCCGCCGTATTCTTTTGCCGCCGCGCGCAGCAACTTTGTGTTGGTTGACTCCGCCCGCAGCGATCCTGAAAGTCCAAAAATATAGGCCATGGTGTCTCCAAAAAATGTGTTTCCCCATAACTAAACCCTTTCCTCCCCATTGCCACCTGCGCCAAGATGATATCGACAAAAAAGGGAGCATCCGCATGCGTCACGGTGGGCAAATTCTGGTCGATCAACTCGTCCGCCTCGGCGTGCGTCGAGTCTTTTCAGTACCGGGCGAAAGCTTTCTGGCCGCCCTCGACGGGCTGCACGAAGCGGCCATCGAAAACATCGTCTGCCGCCAAGAGGGGGGCGCCGCGATGATGGCGGAAAGCTACGGCAAGCTTACCGGCCAGCCCGGCGTGTTGTTCGTCACCCGTGGCCCCGGCGCCACCAACGCGTCTGCGGGCATTCATATCGCCCACCAAGACAGCACTCCGATGGTGGTGTTCGTCGGCCAAATCCGCCGATCCGATCGTCACCGCGAAGCCTTCCAAGAGGTGGATTATGCCCAGATGTTCGGCGGCCTCGCCAAATGGGTGGCCGAGGTCAACCAAACCGAACGTCTGCCAGAATACATCGCGCGCGCCTTCAACATGGCCGTCTCTGGTCGCCCCGGCCCCGTCGTGCTGGCCCTCCCCGAAGACATGCTCTCCGCCATCAGCCCCGCCACCGACACCGTGGGCCCCCTGATCGAACTCGCCCCCACATGGGCAACCGTCGCCGAAGACACCATGCACTGGCTGTCGGGGTTTGACCGCCCCCTCGTCGTGGTCGGCGGCCCCCACTGGTCCCCACAAACGGCCGATGATCTGGCGCACTTTGCAACCACCCAAGGCCTGCCCATCGCCCTCGGGTTCCGCCGCCAAGATTACCTCGACAACCGCCACCCGAATTACGCGGGCGACCTCAATGTCGGCATGAACCCAAAACTCGCCCAGCGGGTCCGCGACGCCGATGCCCTGCTCGTGATCGGCTCGCGTCTGGGCGACATCGAAACCCAAGGCTATTCCTTGATCGATCCCGCTAACCCACATTGCGCCATCGCCCACATCCACGCCGATCCGTCGGAACAAGGCCGGGTTTACCGCCCCGATCTTGCTGTCACTGCCGACGCCGTGTCGTTCACCCGCGCTTTGTCGCGCCTGCCCAAAACCGGCCCCGATTGGTCTGCATGGGCCACCAGCGCCCGCGCCGATTACGATGCATGGATCACGCCCCACGAAACGCCAGGTGACGTAAAGCTGGAACAGGTCATCACATGGCTGTCTGAAACCCTCCCCTCCGATGCGATCCTCACAAACGGGGCGGGCAATTACGCGGCATGGCTGCACCGGTATTTCGTGTACAAATCCTACGGCACACAACTGGCCCCCACCTCCGGCTCCATGGGCTACGGTTTTCCCGCCGCCATCTCCGCCGCGCTGGAACACCCAAACAAAACGGTCGTATGCCTCGCCGGTGACGGGTGTTTTCAAATGACCTTGAACGAGCTCTCAACCGCCGCCCAACATGGAGCGACCCCCATCGTCGTGGTGGTCAACAATGGCCGCTACGGCACCATCCGCATGCATCAGGAAAAAACCTACCCCGGTCGCGTCTCGGGCACGATGTTGGCCAACCCAAACTTCGCCGATCTCGCAAAATCCTACGGTGGCCACGGTGAAACCGTCACCCGCACGGCAGACTTCCCCGCCGCCTTCGCCCGCGCCCAAGCCTCAGAAACCTTCGCCGTGATCGATCTTCTGGTCGACGAAGACGCCCTGTCCACCACGCTCACCCTCAGCGAACTGTCCGGCTAACGCGGGGTAGGCGGATCAGCGCCCGCCTTGGTTGGGCAAAAACGCCTCGACCGAGGCGGCCGCCACAACAATCACATTGCCTGTGTCAGGGTTCACCACATTCAGGCCGCCCTTCACCGCCTGCACCTGCGCCCGCCCACGGGGCAGCTTGCCCACCAACGCGTCGCAATCCACTGCATCAGGGTCTTGCACGCCCACCGTCACCTGCACGCGCATGGCGTCATGGCTCAGCCCCGTGGCCTCAAACAACGGCAACGATGAATGCCGCAACGCATCCTCAATCGCGCGCGCCGCCGCCTTGGTGTAGTCCTGACCGTACATGTCATTGCCCATACCCATCTCAATGATGAACCGTTGATTACTCATCCGTCCAACTCCAATGCAACCGATAGGGCGACATTCGCGATCACCGTGGGCAACCCATCAGGGCGCGGCACATCCAGGCCCCCTTCAACAACCACGAAGTCCAACTGACCGTATGGAAAAATGTCGCGCAACGCATCGGTGTCAACCGCATCCGGCTTCTGCACCCCAATCTCCACCGTGATCTGCATATCCTCTTTGTCCTTGCCATACAGCTCGGCCAGATTGATCGAATTGTGCCACAAAGCATCCTGCAACGCCCGTTTCGCCGCCTGCGTATAATCCTGCCTGCGCAACGACGTGCCCATGCCGAATTCCGTCAATAACCGTGTTGCCATCACACAATCTCCCAATAGGTTTCTGTGTTTTCCTGCCATCCGTTGCGATGCAAAAGCGGCGTGTCAGACACCTCCGCCGGATAGCCCAAACACAAGTACCCCGTTAAATCCCAACTGTCCGGCACATCAAACCGCGCCTTCACCGATGCCGGATCAAGGATCGAAACCCACCCAACACCAACATTCTCGGCCCTTGCTGCCAACCACAACGAATGGATCGCCGTCACCGTCGAATAGGCCAACATCTCAGGCATGCTCTGCCGCCCCAAACCGGCCCCTTCCGCAGGGGCCGTATCGGTCCAAACCGTCAAATGCACCGGCGCCTCAACCATCCCCGACAATTTCAACGCCCGATATTTCGCAGACCTTTCAGCGTCATAAATCGAGCCGGCCTTCGCGTTGGCCGCTTCGAAATTGGCAATCATATCTGCCCGCGCACCCGCATCCTCAATCTGCAACACACGCCAAGGGCGCGCATTGCCAACCGCCGGAGCACAATCCATCGCATGACGCAGCCGCGTCAGCACATCCTCCGCAATCGGATCCGTCTTGAAATGGCGTACATCACGGCGCCACTCCATCACGTCACGCAAAGCATCGCGATGCTGTTGCCCCATTTCCATCTTAGTATTCGACACCAACCTGCGCTTTCACACCCGACCGGAACGGGTGCTTCACCAGCTCCATCTCTGTCACCAAATCGGCAATCTCGATCAAATCATCATGGGCATTGCGACCGGTCAAAACCACATGGGTCATCTCCGGCTTTTCCTCGACCAAAAACGCAACCACATCCGCAATCGGCACATAATCATACCGGATCGCAATGTTGATCTCATCCAGCAACACCATCGAATTGCTCTCATCGCGGATCAGCTCTTTGGCCTTCTCCCACGCGGCCAATGCCATTTCCGTGTCGCGCGTCTTGTCTTGGGTCTCCCAAGTGAACCCTTCGCCCATCGTGTGAAATGCACATTCATCGGCGAATTTGTTCAAAATCAAATCCCGCTCGCCCGTGCTCATCCCCCCTTTGATAAACTGGACAACCGCTGATTTCATCCCATGGGCAATATGCCGGAAAATCATGCCAAACGCAGCCGAAGACTTCCCTTTTCCCTTGCCCGTATGGACAATGATCAACCCCTTCTTGTCGGTCTTCGTCGCCATGATCTTATCACGCGCAGCCTTCTTCTTGGCCATTTTCATGGCGTGGCGGTCAGCATCTGCAGTTTGATCAGTCATAACAATCTCCAAGAAACGAATGAGGCATTAGCGCCGCACATCTTTCTCGGTTTCTGGCCCCAATGCCAATGCCTTTCAGCCGATAAATTCCGGCACGGGCGTTTTGCTGTAAGCTTTTGTTAACCAAGGCCCGGCAAAACTGCCCCAAACCGTCAGGAGCCGCCATGACCAAACCCCTCATCACTCTGTGCCTCACCGGTCTGGCCTTCGCCGCCTGCGACACGGCTTCCGCCGACTTCAAAGATATCCCGGCAACCACAGTCACCGTCGCGCAAAGCACCTTTGACGTGCGCCAAAAAGGAACATCAGTCGAACTCATACGCACGAATGCCGAATTCGCGCCAAATCTGGCCGCCGTCGTACCACGCGCAACGATTGCCGTCGAACGCGCCACGGGGTGCGTTCCCCGCTCCCATACATGGAGCGGGGAACAAACGATCATGCAGGTCGAAGTCGACTGCTAACGTCGCTTAATTGCGCAGTTGAACGACAATCGGGTTGTACCCGAAATCATCATTGAGATTGTCGCGATTGGCCTCGTTCACAGCGCCAATAATAATCGCCCCCAACAGCCCCGTTCCCGCGGCAGAGGCGTTGCGCTGTTGCGCCGTCAAGTTCACGGTCGTCGCCGTCACAGACCCCGATGTGTCGTTGTGGGTACAACGCACGAACAACGCGGGTGAGTTGGGTCCATAATCAGGCACGACCACATTGGCAGGCGTCGCAAATGTCGCTTTGTAAACACCGGAATCCAGCGCACATTGCACCCCAGACAGTTCCGCGCGTCCCCCGTCAGACGTCGGGCCAAATGTCCGCACCTGAACCGTATTTTGCCCCCTGAATGCAGGAACAGGATTCCCGCGCGATCTTGGCCGTGCATAAACATCAAGCCCCACAGCATCTGCCGCATTGTTTGGCGTGACCAACACAGGCGGTTGGGTGATCTCGGCTTGCGTACAGCCCCAAAATGTTGCCGCACACACGGCCAAAGCCGCGATTTTCGTCAATTTCATATCTTGTCCTTCAACGTCCCAGAGCGACCGACGCATCGCCGACCGACCCCTCCCTTTGTTCTCCATCCTGCGCACGCGCACGTACCACAAAGATGCTCTTATGACCGTGGCACGCACCGGTTCGCGTGGCCACAATCGACGGTAATATTTTGCACGCCATAGGTGTCATGTAAAGCGTTCCGCGCCCTCAGGTTGCTCTATAAGGGTTAGAAATTACTTGCTTTTCCCCTAAACCTGCCCGCCCTCATCCGCTTAAATAAGGACAGGAGAGGGTGGCCCATGCGTTTTGTATCTTGTTTCTTGTTGTTCGCCTATTTGGGCGCGGCTGCTTTTGCAGCTGGGTTTTAGCACGGGTCATCCGCTTCTGCCCTAGTTGGTTTTGGTGTGCCTGCGTATTAGGCCATTCGACCGGCAGGGGCGGTGCTCAGTCACCGCTCCTTCCAACATCCCTCATAGTCCTAAACGAAATCTTAACCCCGAGCGGCTCCCGCTAGGGTGCAGCACTTTTCGAAATATCCGCAATCCGCGCCCGCGCCGAATTGCTGCGCGGCACCCACAATCCACGATCAATCGCCTCTTGCAGACGCTGCGCAATCTCCAGCAGGGCAGGGGCATTGTGATCGGCAATAAACGTACGTGTGTCATCGTCGGCCAAAAACGCATCTTCAACCAAGTCGAAATGATGGTTCTTCACCACACCTGTCGTGGCGGCAAAGGCGAACAGATAATCGACCGTCGCGGCCATCTCAAACGCGCCCTTATACCCATGTCGCTTCACCCCATCGATCCACTTCGGGTTCACCACGCGGCTGCGCACGACACGGGCAATCTCGTCATCCAGCGTGCGAATAACCGGCCGTTCGGGCCGCGAATGGTCGTTGTGATAAATCGGGCGATCGCGGCCTTGCAAACTGCTGATCGCCGCCGCTGCGCCCCCTTCAAACTGATAGTAATCGTCACTGTCCAGAATATCATGTTCGCGGTTGTCTTGGTTTTGCACAATCGCCTCAACCTGCCCCAACCGTGCCTCAAAGCCGGCCCGATCCCGCGCTCCATCCTGACCCGCCCCATAAGCATAGCTGCCCCATTCCAAATAGGCCTCGCCCAAATCGGCCCGCGCGTTCCACAACCGCTCGTCAATCATCGCCTGCAATCCGGCCCCGTAGGCACCGGGCTTCGAGCCATAAACACGCGCCGCAGTCTCACCCGCTTTGGCCCGCGCCGCTGCAGGGTTCTGATCCGCACTTTCATCCAACCCCTGCACCGCCTTCGCGGCACTGTCGAACAAAGCAATCAATTGCGGGAATGCATCGCGGAAAAATCCACTGATCCGCAATGTCACATCCACACGGGGGCGTCCCAATGCACCCTCTGGAATTATGTCAAAACCCGTCACGCGGCGGTTTGCGGCATCCCACTTCGGCTTCACGCCCATCAGCGCCATGGCTTGCGCAATATCGTCACCGCCTGTGCGCATGTTCGCCGTGCCCCACGCCGTGACCAACATCGCTCGTGGCCAGTCCCCATGATCTTGCAGATGTTTTTCAATCAACAGATTGGCTGATTTCCACCCCAGCGCCCAAGCCGTCGGTGTCGGAACCGCCCGTGCATCGACGCTGTAGAAATTCCCGCCCGTCGGCAAAACATCCAATCGCCCGCGCGTCGGCGCGCCTGACGGGGCAGGGGCCACAAATTGCCCACGTAGGGCACGTAACAAACCCTCGCCCTCACGCGGTCCGCAGTCGGTCACTTTGGGGCGAATGTTGGTCAATATCCCTTCCATCACCGCCAAGGTCTGCGGCCCCACCGGCGCCAAATCACCGTCCATCAATGCAATCGCCAAAAGCTCAAGCCGCTCAACCGTATCGCCCAGCGTCCGCCAGCGATCAGGGGAAAGCGCGCTCAAAACATCCGGTTTTTCTTCCGCTGGGGCCGCCAAATCACAATCCAACGGATCAAACGTCAGCCCCAAATCAGCGGCCATCGCCCGCAACAATGACGCATCTTGCCCCACGCCGTCCCCACGTGGAATCCGCGCCAGTGCAATCGTCAAATCGCGCAGTTGTTCCCCCTCAGGGGACTGCCCAAACACATGCAATCCATCCCGAATTTGCGCTTCCTTCAACTCGCACAAATAGGCGTCCAGCTTCGCCAGATCACCATCCTCATCACCATCAAACCCAACGTCTGACGCCAGGCCGGTCACATCCGACAGCGATAAAATCTCGCGGCGCAAATAGTCAATTCGGCGCGGATCAACCCCCGCCGCCTCGTAATATTCATCCACCAACGCTTCCAAATCGCGCAGCGGCCCATAGCTCTCCGCCCGCGTCAACGGTGGTGTCAGGTGGTCGATAATCACCGCTGCGGCCCGCCGTTTCGCCTGCGTACCTTCGCCGGGATCATTCACAATAAACGGGTACACATGGGGCGTAGGCCCCAGCACAACCTCGGGCCAACAGGTCTCGGACAATGCGGTGGCTTTGCCCGGCAACCACTCCAGGTTCCCGTGCTTGCCCATATGGACAATCGCATCGGCGCCCCAGTGATGGCGCAGCCAAAAATAGAACGCCAGATAGTTGTGCGGCGGCACCAAATCGGGGCTGTGATAGGTCTCTGTCGGATCAATATTATACCCCCGCGCAGGCTGAAGCCCCACAATAGCATTCCCGAACCGATGCACCGACAGCGCGAATCCATCGTCGCGCAAAAACGGGTCTTCCTCCGGCGCGCCCCATTGTGTGGTAATTTGCTCTTTCACAGCCCATGGAAGCGCATCGAAATGCTCTTTGTACACCTCTAGGGGCAAAGCCTCTCCGCCATCGCGATCCGCACGATCGGTCAACCAGTTCGTCGGCCCCGCCATCATCCGGTCCATCAACGCCTGCGCGTTCATCGGCGGGGCCACATCATACCCTGCCGTTTGCAACACACCCAAGGTGTGGACCGTGGCCGCTGGCGTGTCCAAACCCACCCCATTGGCCAAGCGACCGTCCTTGTTGGGATAGTTCGCCAACACTAAAGCCACCCGTGCCTCTTCCAGCGGTTTCGCGCGCAATGCGGCCCAATTGGCGGCCAGCTTCACAACCCAATCCACCCGGTCCCCCACCGCGCGATAGGTCGCAATCGGGCACTCGGTCGCCTCGTCAAAATACGCCTCACCCTTAAAACTGATCGCGCGGGTCAGCACCCGCCCGTCCACCTCTGGCAGGGCCACGTTCATCGCAATATCGCGCGACGACAGCCCGACCAAACCGTCGGCCCAAGCCTCCTCCGATGATGCGGCCAAAACCACCTGAAACACAGGTGCATCATTGGCATACTCCGCCGCCAACGGGTTCACCAATGTCGCATCCCCGGCATGGGGCGATCCAACTGCAAACGATGTACAATTCAAAATCACATCCGGTGGCGCGGCCCGAAACAGGCTTTCAACCGTGGCCTGCGACAGCGGGTCTTTCAATGACGCCACGAACAACGGCAGCGGGTTCAAACCAGCCCGCAACAGCCCCTTCACCAGCCGGTTGATCGGCTGCAACCCCGCGCCTTGCACCAATGCCCGGTAAAACACGATCGGCACAACAGGCGCACCTTTGGTCCACGCTGCGCGCGCCACATCCAAATCGGCCACACCTTCACCGGGCCAATACACCCCCGCCTTCAACAATGGTCGCGCCGGATCAGGCGCGTCGCCCCCGTCCAACATCGCACGCGCATAGGCCAGAAAATTCACCGCGTTTTCCGGCCCGCCTTCGACCAAATATGACCACAGCGCATCGTAATCCGCATCCGCCACGGTCGACAGCGCGCGCAACTCCGCGTCTTCCTTGTCGTCACCGGGGAGCAATGCAAACGGCACACCCGCCGCCCGCAACCGCGCCGCATATTGCTCGACCCCATAAGCCCAATAGCCAGCGCCCCCCAAAACACGTGCAATCACCAACCGCGATTGCGTGGCGCATTGGTCCAGATGCAAATCTACCGACATCGGGTGGATCAAATGCATCATGCTCGCCAATCGCAGGCCGGGCGCATCGGCCATCTCGCCGCGCGCTGCAGACAATGCCGCCAGCTCCGTATCCGCTGCCGAAATCACCACCACATCGGCAGGCGTCTGCCCCAAATCGACAGGTTCCTTCCCGTCATCAATCGCCCCGGGGGTAGCCGCCAACAAATGCATCAGATACATGCCTTCTTAGAAAAAGGAGCCCAACCATGGACTACAAAGCCGCAGGTGCGCCGAAACCGGCCAAAGGCCAACCCCGCCACGCCGAACACAATGCCTACGGGACCGCGAAAACCCCGTTCAGCAAACGCCCATCCAAAGCAGAATTGCTCGCGCGGATGAAAGCGAACGCCGAAAAAGCCAAGAAATAACGTCACAACGTCTTTTCCATGAAAATGGAATAGGGGCTTTCGGCATAGTCGCCAAACGGCCCGCAGATCTCAAAACCGAACCGACCATATAACCGGTGCGCGGCGTCCAGCCCCGTGCCGGTTTCGAGCCGCAACAGGGGCAAGCCCTCATCGCGCGCCGTGTCTTCGATCATCCGCAAAACCGCCGCTGCAACCCCTTTGCCGCGCCCCGCTTCGGCGGTGAACATTGATTTCACCTCACCGTAGCCCTCTTTGATCGCCAGCGCCCCGGTCCCCAAAATCTCCGCCTCCTCGCGTGCCGCAAAAAACCGGATGTGATCCGCACATAGCGCATCCAAATCAAGGTAGTGACAGGCATCCGCAGGGAACAATGCATTCATCAACGCATGACTTTGCGCCAGCAAGCGCGCTGGCCCTTCGGCTTTCGGGTCGGCCAGCGCAACCGAGATCATGCGCGCAGCGCGGCATCAATCGCCGCACGGTCCAGCCCCGCCTGACCGATCACCACCAAACGGGTCGACCGCATCTGAACCCCGAACGGGCGATCAAAATACGTGTCAACGCGCGGCCCAACGGCCTGCAACGTCAACCGCATGGGTTTGCCGGTCACAGCCGCAAACCCCTTGAGGCGCAAAATATCATGGGCGCGAATGACATCGGCCACCTTTTCGGCAAACCCGTTGGCATCCTCAATCTCGCCCATCTCCACAACGAAGCTCTCGAATTCATCGTGACCATGGGCGTGTTCGTGATCATGATGGTGGTCGTGATCGTGATCATCATGATGGTGGTCATCGTCATGATGGTGGTGGCTGTGATGCACCTCGTGCCGCGCGTCCAAATCCGCCTCAGCCCCCACACCTTGCCCCAGCAAAACATTCACCGGCAACGCGCCCATCGTCGCTGTCACCACCTGAACACCTTTGCGCGCATCTGCCTTCAAAACTGCGCGCAAATGGTCCGCCTGACCCTCGTCCAGCAAATCCGCCTTGTTCACCACAATCATATCCGCACAGGCGATCTGGTCTTCAAACAGCTCGGCCAATGGCGTCTCGTGATCCAAATTCTCGTCCAACTTGCGCTGAGCATCCACCGCATCCACGTTGTGCGCAAACCGCCCGTCCGTCACCGCACGACCATCTACAACCGTCACCACACCATCCACGGTCACCTTGGTCGAAATACCGGGCCAGTTGAACGCACGCACCAACGGCTGCGGCAACGCCAAACCGGATGTCTCGATCACAATGTGATCAGGCGGATTGTCCCGCCCCAACAGCTTTTCCATCGTCGGAATGAAATCATCGGCCACCGTGCAGCAAATGCACCCGTTTGACAGCTCCATGATATCATCCTCGGTGCAGGTCTCATCCCCACAGCCTTTCAAAATATCACCGTCCACCCCCAGATCGCCAAACTCGTTGATAATCAGCGCAATCCGCTTCCCTTGCGCGTTTTCCAACATATGTCGGATCAACGTGGTCTTGCCGGCCCCGAGAAAACCGGTAACGACTGTAGCAGGAATCTTGGCAGGCATGATTTACGTCCTTGTGTATGAGGGCTTATGTAACCGAGGCGGATGTTTGTCGCCCAAATGGGCACGAAAGGAAAGTCATATGGCCCCCAAAACTGGCGACCGATTTATTGTCTGTACCGGCTGTACCGGCGGTGCGGATCTGGCCCGCGCACTTGAGGGCCGTGTCCCGATCGAGACCACCGACTGCATGAATGTCTGCGACAAACCTGTCAGCCTCGCGGTGCGCGCAACCGGCAAAGCAGCCTATCTGTTTACCGGCGTAGACCCCGACGCCCCCGAAGACATCGAAGCCTTTGCCAAACTTTATGCCGAAACAGAAGACGGGCACATCATGGATGCCCGCCCTGCAGGAAACCTGCGGTTCTGTCTCGTGGGGCGCATTCCGGCTTAAAGCTCTCTGGTCCAGAACCACGCACATAAAAACCCAAGCGCAGTCCACCCCGCGGCAGAGGTCCCAAGGCTCAGCGTTGCAAACTCCGCCGACAATTCAGGCGGGGATACCCCGAAATAGCCGTCCAAATGCGGTGCCCCAATCAGATGCGGCACAAGGATCAAAACAATCCCCACCACGGCAATCGGCCCGCGCGCAAACGCAATCAACCAAAGCCCCAGCGCCGTCGCAACCAGCGTCCCCAGCCACCACGCCTGACGCGGCCCAATCTCGGCCGCAGGCGTGCCCGGCAATTCCGGTGGCAACCCAAACGCAGGCGCCAGCTGGATCGCGATGAACCCGGCCAAACCCCAGATCAAACCCTGTCGTGGCGTGATCTTTGTGAGCCCGCGCATTTCGGCCACGGCCATCGCCGCCAGCAACAAAAAGCCAAAGCCCACATAGGTGACAATGTTGAAGCCCACCGTCATCAAATGACGGCCCCATTCGCCACCCAATCCAGGCGCGCCTCGGTCGCTTTCAGGGGACCCATCCGCGCCAAAATGCACGCGTGCGCCCGTTTCAAACAGTTCGCCTTCCAGCAAAGCCGGAATGACAAACATAAATTGCAACACGGCGGCAATCAGCCCCGCTGCAACGCCAGCGAACACCGCGCTGGTCAACAATTTCTGGTTCATGTGATGTGTCGATCTGCCTTAGTGGCAGGGAAACGCCATCGCGTGACGCTGGTCATGCGCCGCATCATGCAGCACGGACGCCTGCGCGTAACCGGATGCAAAAAGCAATGTCAGGCCCGTCAAAACAGCAAATGCAATCGGCATAAGGCTGATGTCAGCGCGGGCAATCGTCTGTGTCGTCGCGTTCATAATATATCTCCAATATCCGTCATCCCCGACGGGTAGCTACATTTCGCATGGCAGGTCTCCTGGCTCGCGGGTCATCGTGATTTGCGTTCCCTTCCCGGGTTGCCCCAGTGGTCTTGAACGCACACTCACCGCTTACAGTCGCGGGGGCGGCTGTGGTTTTGTGCCTCCTATTTGGATCGGCGCGCACCACATTCCCTTTTGATCCCCTGCGCGGCTTAGCCGCACAGATTAGAACCATGCCAGACCGTTGTGCGCCGGGCAGGGCGGATCGGTCAAGACTGATTCCGGCGCAAACCGCGCAAAACCGACCATCTGCTGCAATCGCACCCACCGGTAGGCCCCTTGTTTTCCGGCCCATCGCCCCGCAAACCCCACCCAAAACGCCAATATCTTGTGGATAACCGCCTAGTTTAGCCCACATTCAGTAGGCCGTCGTTGACTCGCCTCTGGCCTCCCGCGCAGCATATAGGCCGGACAAAGAATCACACGAGCAGCCCCCATGCGGTTTTCCCGCCTACGCCTCAATGGCTTCAAAAGCTTCGTCGACCCGACCGACCTGATCATTCAGGACGGGCTGACAGGCGTGGTGGGCCCAAACGGCTGCGGCAAATCCAACCTCCTCGAAGCGCTGCGCTGGGTGATGGGCGAAAACCGCCCCAAAGCGATGCGCGGTGGCGGCATGGAAGACGTGATCTTCGCAGGGGCCTCCACACGCCCCGCCCGCAACTTCGCCGAAGTCTCGCTTGAAATCGACAACAGCGAACGCCTCGCCCCCGCGGCCTTCAACGACAGCGACAAACTCGACATCGTGCGCCGCATCACCCGTGACGTGGGCTCCGCTTACAAAGTCGGCGCCAAAGACGTGCGCGCCCGCGACGTGCAAATGCTCTTCGCCGATGCCTCCACCGGGGCGCACTCCCCCGCCTTGGTCCGCCAAGGTCAAATCGCCGAACTCATCAACTCCAAACCAAAGGCCCGCCGCCGCATCCTCGAAGAAGCCGCAGGCATCTCCGGCCTCTACCAACGCCGTCACGAAGCCGAACTGAAACTCAAAGGCTCCGAGCAAAACCTCGCCCGCGTCGATGACGTGATCGAACAGCTGGCCAGCCAATTGGGCCAACTCGCCCGCCAAGCCCGCCAAGCGGCCCGCTACCGCGCCATCGGCGATGATCTGCGCCAATCCGAAGGCTTGCTGCTCTACCGCCGCTGGAAAGAGGCCGACGAAGCCCGCGCCGCCGCGATGAACGAATTGCGCGAACGCACCACCGCCGCCGCCGCGGCCGAAACCCATGCGCGCGGTGCCGCCAAAACCCGCCAAACCGCCGAAGATGCGCTGCCCCCTCTGCGCGAAGAAGAGGCCATCGCCGCCGCCGTCCTGCAACGTCTGCACGTTGAGCGCGACACGCTTGCAGCCGAAGAATCCCGCGCCAAAGACACCATTCAAACCCTCACCAATCGCATCGAACAACTGGTCCGCGACATGGCCCGCGAGGGCGAGCTGAACAAAGACGCCGGTGAAACCATCGACCGTCTCGATTGGGAAGCCACCGAAATCGCCAAAGCCCACGCTGGCCACGAAGACCGCCTCGAACAGGCCCGCGTGGCCTCCACCGATGGCGCGCAAATTCTGGCCGACCGCGAAACCGCCCTCAGTGAAATGACCGAAGACGTCGCGCGCTTGGCCGCCCGCCACCAATCCGCTCAACGTCTGATCGATGACCACCGTAAAACCCTCGCCAAAAACGAAGACGACGCGCGCCGCGCCTTGGCCACCAAATCCGAAGCTCAAGCCGCCCTCGAACGCGCCGCCGCCGACTTCGATGAGGCCCAAATCGCCGAAGAAACCGCCCGTGCCACCGCTGAAAACGCCGAAGATGTCCTCGCCGAAGCAGAAGCCGCCCGCGCCGACACGCAAAGCCGCGAAGCCGATGCCCGCGCCCTGCGCTCCGAGGCAGAAGGCGAAGCAAACGCCTTGCGCGCCGAAACCGGCGCCCTGTCAAAACTGGTCGATCGTGACAGCTCCGAAGGCTCCCAAATCCTCGACCAATTGCGCGTCGATGGCGGCTACGAAAAAGCCTTGGGCGCGGCCCTCTCCGACGATCTCAAAGCCCCAGCGATTCCGCATAATATGGGCTCCGGCTGGGTCGCACTGCCCGCCTACAACCAAACCCAACCCCTGCCGGACAATGTGCAACCGCTGACCAAATATGTCGCCGTGCCAAACGTCCTCGTGCGCCGCATGGATCAGGTCGGGCTGGTCGACGCCGCCGATGGCCCGCACCTGCAACAGCACCTCAAACCGGGCCAGCGTCTGGTCAGCATCGAAGGCGATCTATGGCGCTGGGACGGCTTTCGCGCTGCCGCCGAAGATGCCCCCTCCGCCGCCGCCCTGCGTCTGCAACAGCTCAACCGCCTCGAAGGTCTGAAAAAAGACCTCAACGATGCCGTCGCCCGCGCCGATGGTATGGTCCAAGCCCACGAAATGCTCACCGCGCGCTTGGCCGAACTGGCCGAAGCAGAGAAAACCGCCCGCATCGCGCGCCGCGCCGCCGACACCGCCGTCGCCGATGCCAACCGTGCCCTGTCCCGCGCCGAAGCTGATCGTAACTTGGCTGAAAGCAAACTCGACAGTTCCGGCCTCGCCGTGTCCCGCCACGAAGAAGAAGCCATGGCCGCCCGCAAAGCGCTCACCGAAGCTGAAGCTGCCGCCAAATCCCTCGCCAACCTCGATGATGCTCGCGCCGCCGTCGAAGACGTCAAAATGACCGTCGAAGCCGCCCGCATGACGATGATGGCCAAACGATCCGGCTACGATGAAGTCCGCCGCGAGGGCGAGGCCCGCACCAAACGCAGCCAAGAAATCACCAAAGAAATCAGCGGCTGGAAACACCGTCTGGAAACGGCCAACAAACGCACCGCCGAACTGCAAGAGCGCAAAGAAGCCTCCGAGGCCGAGCTTGAAGACGCCATGACCGCCCCCGAGGACATCGCCTACAAACGCGAAGAACTGGCCGAAGCCACCACCGACGCCGAAGCCCGCCGCGCCGACGCCGCCGATGCGCTGGCCTTGGGCGAAACCGCCCTGCGCGAAGCCACGGTCACCGAGCGGGATGCCGAACGCTTGGCCTCCGAGGCCCGCGAAGCCCGCGCCCGCTCCGAAGCCCGCGCCGACGCCGCCAAAGAAACCACCCAAGCCGCCGTCGACCGCATCATGGAAGCGCTCGAAACCACCCCGCAGAACCTGCTCGAAACCCTCGACGTCAACCCAGACGACATGCCCTCATCCGAGGCGATTGAGAACGACGTGAACCGCCTGAAACGTCAGCGTGACGCGCTGGGCGCGGTGAACCTGCGCGCCGAAGAAGACGCCAAAGAAGTGCAGGAAGAACACGACCTGCTCGTCAAAGAAGAGACCGACCTCGAAGACGCCATCCGCGCCCTGCGCACCGGCATCGCCTCGCTCAACAAAGAAGGCCGCGAACGTCTTCTCACCGCGTTCGAACAGGTCAACGAAAGCTTCGGCACCCTGTTCCAGCACCTCTTTGGCGGCGGCGAAGCGAAACTCGTGATGGTCGAATCCGAAGACCCCCTCGACGCGGGCCTCGAAATCATGTGCCAACCGCCCGGCAAAAAACTCAGCACCCTCTCGCTGCTGTCAGGGGGCGAACAAACCCTCACCGCCATGGCGCTGATCTTCGCGGTGTTCCTCGCGAACCCGGCCCCCATCTGCGTGCTCGACGAGGTCGACGCCCCGCTCGACGACGCCAACGTCACCCGTTTCTGCGACCTGCTCGACGAAATGACCCGCCGCACCAACACACGCTTCCTCATCATCACCCACCACGCCGTCACCATGTCCCGCATGGACCGCCTGTTCGGTGTCACCATGGGCGAACAAGGTGTCAGCCAGCTGGTGTCTGTAGACCTGAAAGCAGCCGAAACGATGGTGGCTTGATTCCCCACCAAGTGAGGCCTTTTGCGGATCGCATTTTCAGCGGCGATACCCGTTCACGAAACGATCACACCCGCTGACAACATCCGTTTTTCAGCGGCCTCTGTCGGCGCCGCTGAAAGCGATCCATCTTTTACAACAGTGACGTCATATCCGCGATTTCTAGCCGCCAGCGCCGTCTTCTGCACACAATAGTTGAAATCCAAACCCACGATCCGAAGGCGACCCACGTCCAGGCGTTCCAGAACGGCGTCGAGCTCACCTGTTTCAAACGCATCCTGTACGCGTTTCACAATGACATGCTCAGGGAGGGGTGCGAAAATCTCCGCAAGCTCTGTCCCGTCACTGCCCTCGATCGCCTGTCCCTTCATGGCGAGTTTCGCCACAGCCTTCGTTGATGGGATCGACCATTCCTGACGTACCGCAATAACTGGATGATTTTGCGCGCGCGCTGCTTCTACTTCCTCGAAAATCGCCGCCGCCGCAGTGTTTTTTGCAGCCTCCGAATAAGGACCGTGGTCCCAGAATACAGATTGCAGATCAATCAGCAGCAACGCTGATCCATCTCGTTGCTGTATGGGGTCTCCCACACTCACCGAACCGATGCGTCTAATCCCGCTGCCTAGCCAGAATACACTAAGAAGGATCACAGCAAAAAAGATATAGCCAAAGATCATTCTCTCTCTCCCGCATGTTGTTTCAAACTGTCCGTTACGGCGTGTACAACCCTGAGCGCGGTCGCAATGTCTTCACTGCTTAGGTCTCCACCGACCTCCTCCATAAGCGTCAACTCGCTAGAAATGATGTCTTCGATCACCGTGCGTCCGAGATCCGTCAAAGCCATGATAGGCGAACGTTTGTGACGCGGATTTGCACGTTGCTCGATGAAACCGGACTCGCGCGTTTCGTTGCACATGATCTGGACGTATTGCCGCTTAATTTCGAGCCTTGCCGCAATCTCTGGAACGGTCTGCTCACCGTATTTGTCCAGCATCTCCAGAACGGCCCGCATCCTGACAGTAAGATCGGTTCCAACCAAACCGGCTTCAACGCAGGCTTCAGCGGCCTGCATTAAAGGGCGTGACATCCAAATCAGTTGGTGAAGGTGTTCTATTTTCATAATGACATTATGCATGTCATATTGACAAGTGCAATGTCAAACAGTGCGGCGATGGGTATTGGCGCGTCCCGCAGCACTATGCGACAAGGGAAAGGAGCCGATATCCGTTGCTAACAACTGTGGTGCCAGCATCATATGGCCTGATCAAAGTCTCCGCCAAACGCCCCCAAGCGAGAGAAACCCATACCCCTAACGCACCGTCACACCGTCCCTCCCCTTGAAACACCCCGCCCGCTATGATGCCGTAGGCGTCAACGGCCTTGGGAGGGGCCAATAGGGGAGGGGACCCATGGATATTCTTGTAAATGTCGTGCTGCCGCTGTCGCTGGCGATCATCATGTTCAGCCTCGGCATCGGCCTCACGTTGGCCGATTTCAAACGCGTGGTCGAACGGGGCTGGGTCTTCGCCATTGGCGCCACCTGCCAGCTCGTGCTGCTGCCGGTCATGGCCTACCTCATCATCACGCTCTTTGGACTGACGGGCGCACTCGCCGCGGGCATTATGCTCATCGCGCTGTGCCCCGGCGGGGTCACCTCCAATGTCGTCACGCGGTTGGCGGGGGGCGATGTCGCACTGTCGGTGTCCCTTACTGCGCTCATGTCCTTGGCCTCCATCCTCACGGTCCCCATCCTCATCAGCTGGGCCGTAGTGCATTTCATGGGAGAAGCCGCACCAGAGGTCTCCGTCACCTCCATCGCGCTGGCCATGTTCTTGCTCACCATGTTGCCCGTGATCCTCGGCATGGCCCTGCGCCACCTCGCCACCCCACTGGCTGACCGGATCGAACCCACCCTCATCAAACTGGCCTCGGTCCTGTTCGTCCTCATCATCCTCGCGGCCATCGCCTCCAACTGGTCCCTGCTCACCGCCAACGCAGGCACCCTTGGCCCCGCCTTGCTCACCCTCAACCTCAGCACCATGATCGGGGGCCTTCTGATCGCCACCGTTCTGGGCCTAACCTGGCGCGAACGCAAAACCATCTCCATCGAGGTGGGCATCCAAAACGGCAGCCTCGGCATCACCCTTGCCCCGCTGATCGTCGGCGCCACAAACGGCATCCCCACCATCGGCCTGCCGTCCGCACTTTACGGCGTGATCATGTACATCACCGCCATTCCCTTCGTTCTCTGGCTAAAGGGCCGTAAATCATGAAAACAGATGTCGTTATCGTTGGCGCAGGCCTCTCCGGCCTCGCCGCTGCCGCCGAACTGGGCGACCGTGGCAAAAACGTCGTCATCGTCGATCAAGAAGGCCCGCAAAACCTCGGCGGCCAAGCGCATTGGTCCCTCGGTGGCCTCTTCATGATCGACACCCCTGAACAGCGCCGCATGGGCATCAAAGACAGCCATGAGCTGGCCCTGAACGATTGGATGGGCTCTGCCCAATTCGACCGCCCCGAAGACAACTATCCCCGCCAATGGGCCGAAAAATACCTCGACTTCGCCGCAGGCGAAATGCGCCCGTGGCTGCATCAAATGGGCCTGCGCTGGTTCCCCGTCGTCGGCTGGGCCGAACGCGGCGGCTCCGATGCCATGGGCCACGGCAATTCCGTCCCACGGTTTCACATCACATGGGGCACCGGCCCCGGCGTTCTCGAACACTTCATCCGCCGCTGCAACGAACACGCTGGGGCAGGCCGCCTCACATACCTCCACCGTCACCAGGTTGACCGTCTCGAGATGCAAAACGGCACAGCGGTTGGCGTCTCCGGCACAACCCTCGCCCCCGACGATGCCGTGCAAGGCGCGCAAACCAACCGCACGCCTACAGGCGACTTCCGCGTCGATGCCGATGCAGTGATCGTCGCCTCTGGCGGCATCGGCGGCAATTTCGACCTCATCCGCAAAGTCTGGCCTACCGAGCGTCTTGGCCCCGCCCCGAAAAATATGCTCTCCGGCGTGCCTGCTCACGTCGATGGTCGCATGATCGGCATCACCGAACAGGCTGGCGGCCACGTCATCAACCGCGACCGTCTGTGGTTCTACACCGAAGGCGTCAAAAACTGGGATCCGATCTGGCCTGCCCACGGCATCCGCATCCTGCCTGGACCCTCGTCGATGTGGTTCGACGCGCGCGGCAACCGCTTCGCGCCTCCCGCCATGCCCGGCTTCGACACCAACGGCACCTTCAAAGCGATCCTCGACACCGGCTTCGATTACAGCTGGTTCGTCCTGACCCAAAAGGTCATCAAAAAGGAATTCGCCCTCTCAGGCTCCGAACAAAACCCCGATCTCACCTCCGCCAAATGGTCCACCGTCCTCAAAGAGCGCATCCTGTCCGGCAAAAACGCTACCGGTCCGGTCGAAGCGTTCAAGGAACACGGCGCAGATTTCGTCGTTGCCGACAACCTGACCGACCTCGTCAAAGGCATGAACGGCATCACCGACGACGCCCTGATCGACGAGGCCCACCTGCGCGCCCAAATCGAAGCCCGCGACGCCCAAGTCGACAATCCGTTCAGCAAAGACCCGCAAATCACCGCCATCCAAGCCGCCCGCCACTACCGCGGCGACAAGCTGATCCGCACCGCGAAACCGCACAAATTCCTCGATGCAGACAACGGCCCCCTCATCGCCGTCCGCCTCAACCTGATCACCCGCAAAACACTGGGCGGCTTGCAAACCGACCTCAACAGCCAAGCCATCGACGCCACCGGCACCCCCATCGCGGGCCTCTATGCCGCAGGCGAAGCCTCCGGCTTCGGCGGCGGGGGCTACCACGGCTACAACTCGTTAGAAGGCACGTTCCTTGGCGGGTGTATTTTCTCGGGCAGGGCTGCGGGTCGAAGTGCGGGGTGAGATGAGACAGCCTCCAGGAGATTTTTCGAGTTTTGCGACGCCTTCTAAGTGGATAAACTTATCGTCGATATAGTACTAGAGATGAGGTAATTTGCTTTGAGTTCCGCAAAACTGCCAACAGTATATATTTTTCTCGACGAGGGTGGAAATTTCGATTTTTCGAGCAAAGGTTCGAAGTACTTTATATTGACATGTGTCAGTCTTTACCGGCCGTTTTCTCTTCATACAGAGCTCGATACTTACAAGTACGATCTTATCGAGCACCGGATAAAGCCTAGACTGGAAATGGAGTATTTTCACTGCGCAGAGGACAATAAATACGTTCGTAAATCACTGTTTGAGAAACTACAAAGCAAGATACCACCGAAGTCAGTAGATACCGTGATCGTCGAAAAGAATAAGACAGGTCCTGCCCTTCAAGCTCCAGAAAAATTTTACCCCAAGATGCTCGGTTATCTACTGAAATATGCAATTGGGAAGGTGTCAGAAGAGATTGGCGAAGTCGTTGTTATCACAGATAGCATCCCAGTCGCGAAGAAACGAAAAGCAATTGAGAAGGGCGTTAAGCTAAATCTAGCTGCGATGCTTCCCAAAGGGGTACCCTACCGCATTATGCATCACGCATCTCGTTCGCATTATGGCCTCCAGATAGCCGATTATTTCAATTGGGCCGTTTATAGAAAGTGGGAGCATGGAGACGATGGCGCGTTTTCCATTGTAAAATCGCAAATTCGTAGCGAATTCGACATATTTCGAACCGGCACGACATATTACTACTGATAAATTGACCCCCCCGACTACCTTGCGGAGAAACCCCTTGGGTTCTTATCATCGGAGGGGAACCTTTGGATTACACATATCGTGTATGACGTGTAATTCAAGTAAAGACTGAATCCAGAGGCATGTTATTCGAGCAAATTTTCACCCTCCGGCACCAAAACAATCTTCCCAATATGCCGCTTCTCCTGAAAATCCTGCTGCGCTTGGGCGATCTCTCGCAACGGGTACGTCCCCGCCAACAGTGGTTTGATCTCACCCTTTTCAATGTAGGAAACAAGGTTCGGAAACACCGGCGCGTCCCACCCCGTGCACCCCACCAGCGTGATGTCTTTCAAATACAAATCCCGCATATCCAGATCCACAATCGGCCCCGCTATCGCGCCCGACGTGGCATAACGCCCGCCGCGTTTGAGCAGCTTTAGCATCACCGGAAAACCAGCCCCACCGACGTTATCAATCACCACATCAACGCTTTGTTCCCCCAGCACAGCAATCAAATCATCCTCGCGGGTCAGCACCTGATCCGCGCCAATCTCCAACAAAGCGTCCCGTTTCGACGCACTGGTAATCGCCACCACCTTCGCTCCGCGCCGTTTCACCAATTGCACCGTGGCCGACCCGACACCGCCCGACGCGCCAGGGATCAATACGGTCATGCCCGCCCGCACGCCCGCCCGATGCACCATGTTTTCCGATGTGCCATAGGCGCAGGGGATCGTCGCTAGCTCCGCATCACTCCACTCGCAGTCCACGGCAAAAACCTCGCCGGCAGGCACGGCCACATACTGCGCAAAGGCCCCGTCAAAATCGGACCCCATCCAGACGTTCTCGGGGCTCTCGAACCCATTCACCCGCATGCAGGCGCGCACGATGCCCCGTTGCCCAATGCGCCCCACATCTACGCCGTCACCAACCGCGACAATCTCACCGCAACAATCGGTGCCCTGAATGAACGGAAACGGTGTCGCCGCGTTCCAGCCCCCATCGGGCCTCTCGCCGCTGTCTTCGGTGCCCTCCGTCCCATCGGTCACAGAGGCCGAATACCACCCCAGCCGCGTGTTGATCTCGGTGTTGTTCACACCCGCCGCCAGCACCTTCAGCACAACATGCCCAGCCTGCGCCACTGGCCTTGGCACCTGTTTGTAAACCAGCTTGTCGTACCCGCCCGTGCCGGTCGTGACGACCGCATGCATCATCGCGTCGTTTGTCATCGGTGCCCTTTCATCGCGGGTGCATCCCACTGGATCGTGAAGCGACAGTGAGCGGTAAACCTGCCACAATGCAACGATGAAATATGTCCTCGCCCTTACCGTCCTAGCGTCACCGCTTTATGCGCAAGACTATGCAACTCGCAGCACCGACGTGGCCCCAACCGCCACCGCGCTCGCCGAAACCATCCTCGACCGCGACCTCGAGTATTTCGACGGCGGCGTGTCCCGCTACAACACCGACGGCACCTACACATGGACCTATGATCCCGCCAACGGTGGCGGCACATGGTACGGCCACCATGACATCGCCGACAACATCGTCTGCATCACCTTCGTCACGGGGATGCAACGGTGCGATATGTTCGTGTTCGCGAACGACCGTCTCACCGCACTCACCGCCGACGGTCAGCGTTTCCCGATCCGCGACATCCGCTAGAACAGCTCTGCGACCTTGTCGCGCAAGCCCAACTCGGCCTCGATCAACAATCCCGCCTCCGCCAACGCGGCCAGCATCCGCGGCGTCGCCGTTTGGGTGTACTCGTAGAAATGATCAAGCTCTTCCGCGTTCGCCTCGACGGCAAATGTGGCCAACATCACATTGGTGCGGTACGCCCCACGCGTGGCGCGGCGATCCAACACGCTCAACCACTCCTGTTTGTCCTGCGCATGAAAATGCAACACAACGATCTCGGGGTGATACTTGGTATGAATGCGTCCGCCGTCGTTTCCGACTTTTGCTGAATGAATGCTCAGTTTCAGGTCCGGAACCCCTGACCGAAACAGCGATTTCCCCACACGGTGGCTCAAAATATTGTGGGGCATCAATATCTCATAATCACCCAGCACTTTGATCCGCGTGTCCGCATCGACGCCGTGGGGGAAGGGCAGCCGAAAATGGCGTGCGGTGAAAATATCATCCGGCAAATCGGGGTCGTAAAGCGCCTCTGCCGGGGCCGCGCGAATAAAGGGAATGTCATCATCCCAATCATCCAAAATCTCTGAAATCGGGCGCTGCGGATACAGGTATTCATCCACATCAATATGCGCCAAAACAGGCACCGCGTTCCGCTTGTAAATTTTGCGCACATTGTAGGTCTGCCGCGTCTGGTGCGCCTCGGGCCGCCCGCCTTTCACGCCAGACCAATAGGCATCGTCACACACAATCGCTGTCACGCCCTCAATCCGGTTCAACACATCCGCCGTGACCTCATCGGCATCATCCAGATGGATCCAAATCTGCGCCGCACCGATATGTTTGTGCCACGCCACAAAGGCCAGCAATTGGGGCAGGGGGGCCTTCGCAGTGGTGCAAATGCCCCACTCCATCACAATGCGCCCAACAGCGCGGGCGTAGGCCATGCATCTGCAGGCATCCCCAAACGTTGCTGTTCCGCCTGAATGGCAACCCGCGTGCGGGCGCCGATAATGCCATCGGCCCCGCCCACATCATGCCCACGTGCCTCCAACTTGCGCTGCAGTTCCTGTACCTGCGCACCGCTCAACCCCGGCTCCGGATTGCCCGCGTTATAAACCGGTGCACCGGCGATCCGCGTGCCGAAATAGGCCGCCGTCAACACATAGACGAACGACTGGTTCCACTCGAAATACACATCGAAATTCGGATAGGTCAAAAACGCAGGCCCGTTGCGCCCCATGGGCAAAATCAACGACGCAGGCAAATCCGGCAACCCACCCGACCGCGCCCGCACGCCCAAGCGCGCCCAATCGGCACTCGGCAATTTGGTCTGCGTGCCGGACAAAGCCCAATCCATCTGGTCCGGCACCGTCACCTCTTGCAGCCACGGCTGGTTCGGCACCCACCCCAAAGACGCCAAAACAGACGCCCCCGACAACAACGCATCGGGCGCCGATGTCTTCAACGACACCTGCCCATCCCCATCTCCGTCACGACCATTTTCAATGATATCGCCGGGCAGCATCTGTACCATGCCAATCTCACCAGCCCAAGCGCCCGTGGTGGTCGCAGGGTTCATATCGCCGCGCGCAAACAGCTCCATCGCCGAGAAAATCTGCGGGCGAAACAGCTCAGGCCGCCTGCAATCATGGGCCAGTGTCACCAACGCATCGCGCGTGTTGAAATCCCCTTGAAACGCCCCGAAATCCGTCTCGAACGCCCAAAACGCCAGCAAAACAGCCCGCGGAATCCCCATCTCCGCCTCGATCCGATCAAATATCGCATCCTGCCGGCTGGCCTGCGCACGGGCATTCTCAATCCGGTTGGTCGAAATCAACCGCCGTGAAAAATCAATGAAATCCCGTTGAAACACACCCTGCGCACGGTCCGCCTGCAACACCGCCTGATCTTGCCGCGCCCCGGCCAAAAACCCGCGTGCCGTGCTCTCGGAAATCCCGTGCGAAGCCGCCTCCGCAACCAGCCCCTCTTGAAACGCGCCCCACGACCCGCCGCACCCTTGCGCAGCCACCGGCGCCGCCAAAACAGACAACGCGAACACAACAGATTTCAGCATAGGGTCTCCTTCAATGTTGCCAGCACCCTAACCCAGCCTCACAGCAGTGCAAACACCAGTCCCACGCTCACGACACCAATCAGCGTCAATCCCCACACGCCCCAAAGACGGCGCACCGCCTGATCAATGTCGTCCGGCCCAGCATCTTTGCGCCCTGCCGCATAAACCCAAGGGAAATCCTGCATCACACCCTCGTAGCTGCGCGGCCCCGACAGCGCGACACCCAAACCCGGCGCAATCGCGGCCTCAGGCCAGCCCGCATTGGGCGACCGGTGTAGCGCTGCATCCGCCGCAATCGCCCGAAGAGGCGCGCGCACAGGCCCCAGCGCCCATATCAACAGGGCCGTAATCCGCGCGGGCACCCAATTCAAAACGTCATCCAGTTTCGCGGCGGCCCAGCCAAAATTCTCGTAGCGCTCGGTGCGATAGCCAATCATGCTGTCGGCAGTGTTCACCACCTTGTACACAAGCAGCCCGGGCAATCCGGCAACGGCAAACCAAAACACAGGCGCAATCACCCCGTCGCTGAGGTTTTCCGCCGCACTTTCAATGGCCGAACGTGCAACTCCCGCCTCATCCAACGCCGACACATCACGGCCCACAATCATCGCCACCGCGCGTCGTGCATCACCCAGCGATAATCGCAAAGCATCCCCCACGGCCTGCACATGCTGCACCAGTGATTTTTGCGCCAACAACATGGCCCCTAAAATCACCTCGGCTCCCCATCCGGGCAGGGCCATCAAAACCAATCCCAAACAGGCCGCGACCACCACCAAAATACAGACCGTCACAACACCGTTGGCCCGCGTGCGGGTGTTCAACCGCCGCTCCAACGCGCCCACGCCACGCCCCATCACCACCGCCGGATGGGGCAGGCGATCCCACAGCCACTTCGGCTCGCCCAACAGCGCATCCAAAACCATGGCGCAGGCCACCGCGATCATAGGGCCGCCTCCAATTGGTCCCACCGATCAGGCGCAGGAAGGCCCAGCCGGATCCATGTTTTCGAATAGGGAAACACCCGCGACCACACATGCCCGCGCGCCAACTTGTCCTGCACCGCCGCCGCATCAGGCACCTCATAGGTGCGAAACAAATCCGTCCCGCCGACCAAGTCCCAACCGACCAAATCATCCAACCGCGCCGCATCCGCCGCCAACCGGTCCCGCGTGGCCTCCGCCCACGTCACATCCCGCAACGCTCGCGCGCCAATCTCCAACGCCGGCCCGCCCACAGCCCACGGCCCAATCTGATCCCGCAACCGCTGCGCTACCTCCGGCGCACATATGGCAAAGCCTAAACGCGCCCCGGCCAAACCCCAAAACTTGCCAAAACTCTTCAGCACAATCCGGTCAGCCTGCACTGCCTGCTCCACCATGCTCGCCGCAGGCATCACATCGGCAAAACTCTCATCAATCACGCAAGGTCCGTGCAGCTGCTCTGGCGACCAAACCCGCCCATCGGGGTTATTTGGATGCACAACAACCTGCACATCACCGCGCCTTTGGTCCACAACGTCCCAGCCATTGGCCGCAAAGGCCGCCGCATGTTCGTTGTACGTAGGCCCCGCAATCACCGCACGCGTGCCGCCCCATACGTGTGGCATCGCCGCAATCAACGCCGACGCGCCATTGGCCGCCACAATCTCCGCCCCCTCAGGCACAGCCCAAAACGACCGCGCCGCATCCAGCAACCGGTCCATCGCGCCCGCATCGGGCAGGGCGGTCCAGGCCTCTTGCGAAACATCGCCCACCGGATAGGGCAGCGGATTGATCCCCGTGCTCAAATCCAGCCAATCGGCACGTGCACCGCCATAGGTGGCAACCGCCGCATCCAGCCCGCCCCCATGGTCGCGTTTACTCATTCCTCAGGCAGCGGCTGGTGGCGCGACACAAAATGCCCCTTCACGCCCTGTGGCCACTCCCGGTAGGGCACTTGCCCCGTCTCGCTTGCGGCGTGTTTTGCGGCATACTCCACGATGGCCTCAGCGTCGCCTTGTGTGGCCTCAAAGGTGCCCAGCGAGTAGTTGATCTTATCCTTCGCCTGCACGGTAATATTGACGGCCCGATCACAGCCCATCGTGCAAGACACGCGGCGGGTGCGGACGTCCTCGGCACCCGTTGCAGCCGCCTCAACCAATTCGGCCAAGGTCTCTCCATCCGTCGGCAGGCCTTCCGCCGCATCCCAATCCGCACGCTTGCACGTGTCGCAAACGGTAATCCATGTGGTCATAGCAGCCCCCTTAATTCATCCACCTTTCAAAGCGGATTTGCAGGGCAGGGGCAAGACCATTCGACGCATCGTGAACCCTTGCGCCAAAACCGCAAACCGTGGCAAACGCCCCCCATCAAACCCGCCCAGCAGAAAGCCTCAGCCGTGCAAACCCCCTATTACCTGATCGACAAAACCAAACTGCGCGCGAACCTCGAAAAAATCGCATGGTTGCGCGAAAACTCCGGCGCCAAATCGCTTCTGGCGCTGAAATGTTTTGCCACGTGGTCGGTGTTTGATTTCATGGCCCAATACATGGACGGCTCCACCTCTTCTTCCCTCTACGAAGTCCGCTTGGGGCACGAAAAATTCCCCGGCGAAACCCACGCCTATTCCGTGGCCTACGCCGACCACGAAATCGAAGAGGTCTTGGCCTGCAGCGACAAAATTATCTTCAACTCCATCGGCCAACTCACCAAATTCGCCCCGCAGGCCAGCGGCCACATCCGCGGCCTGCGGGTCAACCCGGGCGTCTCCACCTCCGACTTCGACCTCGCAGACCCGGCCCGCCCCTTCAGCCGTTTGGGCGAACACGACCCCGCCGATATCGATGCCATAGCCGACCAAATCAGCGGCCTGATGTTTCACAACAACTGCGAAAACGACAGCTTCGAGCGCTTTGACGAAATGCTCACCCTGATCGAAACCCGTTTCGGCACCGTGATCCATAAAATGGACTGGATCAGCCTGGGCGGCGGCATCCACTTCACCGGCCCCGACTATCCGCTCGCCGCCTTTGCCGCCCGCCTCAAAACCTTCGCCGAAACCTACGGTGTGCAGGTCTACCTCGAGCCGGGCGAAGCCGCGATCACAGGCGCCGCCACCCTCGAAGTCACCGTGCTCGACACCATGTTCAACGGCAAAAACCTCGCCATCGTCGACAGCTCTATCGAAGCCCACATGCTTGATCTGCTGATCTACCGCGAGCCCGCCAAGCTCGCGCCCGACACGGGCCCCCACAGCTGGATGATCTGCGGCAAATCCTGCCTCGCTGGCGATATTTTCGGTGAATTCCAATTCGCCACCCCCCTGCAACCGGGCGACCGCCTGTCCTTCGAAGACGCGGCAGGCTACACAATGGTCAAGAAAAACTGGTTCAACGGCGTGAAAATGCCCTCCATCGCGATCCGCGAACTCGACGGAACCATCACCCCGGTCCGCGATTTCAACTACGATGATTTTGCCGCGGCATTATCTTAAACTGCACTCAAAAAAGGTCTCTTGATTTCATGAAACGCAATGTTCTCATCATTGGCGCCGGTGGTGTCGCTCAGGTGGTCGCGCATAAATGTGCGCAAAACAATGACGTGCTGGGCGATCTGCACATCGCCAGCCGCACCCGCTCCAAATGCGAGGCGATCATCGCATCGGTCCACGAAAAATCCGCGATGAAACAAGACGGTGTGTTCGACGCCCACACCATCGACGGCATGGACACAAAAGCCGTCGCCGACCTGATCACCTCAACCGGTGCCCAGATCGTCATCAACGTGGGCTCGCCCTTCGTAAACATGACCGTGCTGCAGGCCTGCATCCAAACCGGCGCCGCCTACATCGATACGGCGATCCACGAAGACCCTGCAAAAATCTGCGAAACACCGCCCTGGTACGGCAACTACGAATGGCGCCACCGCGACGCTTGTGCCGCTGCTGGCGTAACGGCCATTTTGGGCGCAGGCTTCGACCCAGGCATGGTGAATGCCTTTGCCCGTTTCGCCATCGATGATTTCATGGATGAGGTCACCTCGATCGACATCGTGGACATCAACGCCGGCAACCACGGCAAATATTTCTCCACCAATTTCGACCCCGAAATCAACTTCCGCGAATTCACCGGCACCGTCTACAGCTGGCAAGAAGGCGCGTGGCAAGAAAACAAAATGTTCGAGGTTGGCCGCGAGTGGGATCTGCCCGTTGTCGGCAAACAAAAAGCCTACATGTCCGGCCACGACGAAGTACACTCCCTCGCTGTGAACTACCCCCAAGCCGACATCCGGTTTTGGATGGGCTTTGGCGACCACTACATCAATGTTTTCAGCGTCTTGCAAAACCTCGGCCTGTTGTCAGAACAGCCCGTAACCACCGCCGAAGGCCTCGAAGTTGTCCCCCTGAAAGTGGTCAAAGCCGTCCTGCCAGACCCCTCCAGCTTGGCCCCCAACTACACCGGCAAAACCTGCATCGGTGATCTGGTGAAAGGCACCAAGAACGGCGAAGAGGTCGAGGTCTTCGTTTACAACGTGGCAGACCACAAAGACGCATTCAACGAGGTCGGAAGCCAAGGCATTTCCTACACCGCAGGCGTCCCGCCCGTGGCCATGGCAATGCTCGTAGCCTCCGGCACATACGACACGGGCACCATGGTTAACGTCGAAGAGCTCGACCCAAAGCCGCTCTTCACCCTGCTCGACACCATCGGCCTGCCAACCCGCGTCAAAGACGCAAACGGCGACCGCCCGTGGAACGAAGCCTAACAGTCAAAAACACCCTTGGGCCACACCTCGGCCCAAGGGTTCACCGCGTCAGCGAAGCGCGTTTCATCTTAACCAATCCGAATGTTCGCGCGCGCCGCAGGCCTAGGGGGCCTTGCCCTCCACCACCTCCGCGGTGGTCACGATCGTCGCAAAATCCGCCTCGAGTAACCCCAAAGTCACGTCAAAAATCTGCGCCGCGCCAAGCCCCGCCTGCGGCAGGTCAAACTCAATCACAGCGTCGCGCACCAGATGCATGTTGAACCCAAGATCACAGCCGGTCCGCACCGTGGAATTCACACAAAAACTGGCAACGGCACCCGCGACCACAATGTCCGTCACACCAATCGAGCGGAGCCAGGTTTCAAGGTCGGTCGACGCAAAGGCAGAGGAAGTCGTTTTGATGAAAACCGGCTCGCCCTCTTTCTCAACCGCGCAGGCCATCGGTGGATATCCCGTCGCTTCAGGATGAAGCGGCGACCCTTTGGTGTCGTCGCAGTGCCGCACATGGGCAACCGTGTGTCCTTGCGCACGAAAATACGCCGCCAGCGCGGCAACGTTTTGTGGCGCGTCGGGGGATACAAAATCACGTCCCCCCTCCATGCGGTCCTGCATCATCATTTGCATATCGATGATGACCAACGCGGTTTTCATGTCCAAGATCCTTTGTCGTCCACGGCACTACCTTGACCGAAAATCAAACCGCGCGTCTAGGTCCTGTCACCCCCGTCCATGGGGGGCATCAAAGTCCAACACCGGATTGATCGGTATGATCCGGTTGGGGTTAATCGTGTCGTGGCTGTAGTGATAGTGGCGCACGATGTGGTCCATGTTCACGGTCTCGGCCACACCGGGCACCTGATACAGCTCCCGCGTGAACGCCCAGAGGTTGGGGTAATCCACAATCCGTTTGCGGTTACATTTGAAATGCAAATGATACACCGCATCAAACCGCACCAACGTGGTCCACAATCGCCAATCGGCCTCGGTCAACCGATCCCCCATCAGATACCGCCCTTGGCCCAGCCGCTCCTCCAACCAGTCCAAACTGTCAAATAGGGGCCCAACAGCCGCGTCATAGGCCTCTTGCGTCGTCGCAAATCCAGCCTTGTACACGCCGTTGTTCACCGTCGAATACACCCGCGTGTTCACCTCTTGGATGTCGTCGCGCATCTCTTCGGGCCAATAGTCATCGGTGTTTCCCGTGATCCCGTTGAACGCGGAATTGAACATGCGAATGATTTCCGAGCTCTCGTTACTCACAATCGTCTCGCGCTCTTTGTCCCACAAAATAGGCACGGTCACCCGCCCGCTCACGCTCGGGTCCGCTTTCAAATACACATCGCGCGCAAACGGCAACCCGTACAAGGTATCCCCCGTCGCCCCATGGTCATCCGTCTCAAACGTCCACCCGTCTGACAGCATATCAGGGTGCACCACGCTCACCGAAATATGCGCCTCCAACCCCTTCAGCGCGCGAAACACCATCGTGCGGTGCGCCCACGGACAGGCATTCGCCACATACAAATGATACCGCCCAGACGCTGCCGCGAACCCAGCCTCACCAGACGGCCCCGCCGCCCCATCCGCCGTAACCCAATTGCGAAACGCCGCCGTCGTGCGCTTAAACGCCCCACCGGTGGATTTCGTATCATACCAAACATCGTGCCAAACACCGTCAACCAACTGTCCCATACCGGACCTCCATTCCTGCTTCCCTCCACACATAGCCCAGCATCCCTCACCCTCAAACGCCGCCCACGCGCATGGCCCGTGCGCTCGCGCACAGCCTCTCGTCGCAAACCGCGCCCATGACGCCGCGAATCCCATTGCACAGCTGCCCCACCCATGATCAAACTGCCCCAGACGACGCCCAACAGGGCCAGAGAGGTTGCTGCACCGAAGGTCGACCCAAAACGGGGACTAAACGTGCATATCGTCCACCCCGCCAACGGCGGTCTCTGGTCATGCACAGAACACGGAGACCAGATCATGCGGACCATCCTTTTTATGCCCCTCGTGCTGCCAGCCCCCGCGCTTGCCCACATCGGCCACATCGGCGAGGTCGCAGGCCACGGTCACTGGATCGCGCTGGGCGGCATCGCCATCGCAGGCGCCATAGCACTTCTGGGCAGCCGCAAAAAACGCCCCGATGACGACGCAGAAGAGGTCACCGAAGACGAGCCCGAGGAAGCCCCCGCATGAGCACCCACCCGTCCAAAACGACTCCCAAAACCGGCGTCATGATCTGCGGCCACGGCTCGCGCTCCCAATCTGCCGTCGATGAATTCGCCACACTGGCCGACAAACTGCCCGCGCTGCTGCCCGCCGATTGGCAAACCGAATACGGCTACCTCGAATTCGCCAACCCCGTCATCCGCGACGGCCTCGACAAACTGCGCGAGGCCGGCTGCGACCGTATCCTCGCGGTCCCCGGCATGCTCTTCGCCGCGATGCACTCCAAAAACGATATCCCGACGGTGCTCAACACCTATGCCCAACAACACGGCCTGCAAATCAGCTACGGCCGCGAACTGGGCGTGGACCCCAAAATGATCGCCGCCGCCGCTGGCCGCATCCAAGACGCGGTTGCCCAAGCCAACAAAGACCACGGTGAGGTCTCCTTGCATGACACCTGTCTCGTCGTCATTGGGCGCGGCGCGTCCGACCCTGATGCCAACGGCAATGTCGCCAAAATCGCCCGCATGCTCCACGAAGGCATCGGCTTCGGCTGGGCCGAGGTCGGCTACTCCGGCGTCACCTTCCCGCTGGTCGAACCCTGCCTCAGCCATGCCGCGAAACTGGGCTACAAACGCATCGTCGTCTTCCCGTATTTCCTGTTCTCCGGCATCCTGATCGACCGCATCTATGGCTTCACCGATCAAGTCGCAGCCCAGCACCCCGATATCCAATTCGTTAAAGCGGGCTACTTGGGCGACCACCCCAAAGTCCTCGAAACCTTTGCCGAACGCATCATCGAACAAACCGGTAAAAACCCGCCCCCCAACTGCGGCATCTGCGGCTACCGCGAACAGGTGCTGGCGTTCGAGAACGGCGAGCACAAACACATCACCGCCGACCAGCGCAACCACCCCGCCTTCGACGACACACCACCCCCAACCTGTACCTTGTGCAAATACCGCACCGCCGTGGTCGGGTTCGAGGGCGAAGTCGGCGCGATCCAGGAATCCCATCACCACCACGTGGAAGGGCAGGGCGCCTCTGCACCAGGCTCCAACGTGGCCGATTGCAAATTATGTGATCTGTTCTGCACCGGCATGTGCCGCCTCGAGGCCCAACATGATCACCACCACCATCATCACCACGGCCATGATCATGGGCACGACCACGATCATCACCACCACGCACCCTATCCCCATGCGAAACATCCGCACGGTCCCGAGTCTGCGCGGAAATCGAAAACTTAAATATGGACGGCAACGCCGGACCGCCCCCGACCCTCCCGTCAAACCGGAGGTTTGCCGTTGGCAAAACGGGAGCGGGCTTCACCCCCACACAGGGTCAGGCGCTGTCCTTCGCAAATGAAAAGCCAATCTCGTCTCATGCGCCCCTACGAAACTAACCCCTCAGCGATCTACGCCCAGTCCTTCGCGACCGTCCAAAAAGAGGCCCGCATGGAGCGTTTCCCCGCGTCCATGCATCCGATCATCACGCGGCTGATCCACGCCTGCGGCATGGTCGAAATCGCCGATCGTCTGGCCTTCACGCCCGATGTGGCCTTCGCGGGCCATCACGCCCTGCAATCGGGCGCGCCCATTCTGTGCGATTGTGAAATGGTCGGCGCGGGCATCATCCGCCGCTACCTGCCCAGCGACAACGAAATCATCGTCACCCTCAACGATCCGCGCACGCCGGACCACGCCAAATCCATCGGCAACACCCGCTCCGCCGCCGCCGTGGAATTCTGGGAGCCGCACATCAAAGACGCGGTCGTCGCGATCGGCAATGCGCCCACCGCGCTCTTCCATCTGCTCGACCTCATCGATCAGGGCTTCCCGAAACCCGCAGCGATCCTCGGGTTCCCCGTGGGCTTCGTCGGTGCGGCAGAATCCAAAGCCGAACTCGCCGCCAATCCGCGCGGCGTCGATTTCATCGCCCTGCGCGGTCGCAAAGGCGGCTCTGCCATGGCCTCGGCTGCGGTCAACGCGCTCTCTGCAGGCCTGCCCGAGGTTTCAAATGATTAATGTCTCATGGCATACGCCTGTACATACAGGGTGTGTACGCCCTGTGCACAGCTCGTGTACGCCGCAAACTGGGGGATATCTCAATGGTTAAAACACCTTGGCTTCACATCGTGGGCATCGGCGAAGACGGTCTGACCGGCCTCACACCGGCCACCCGCGCCGTGGTTGAGGCCGCTGACATCATCGTCGGCGGCGACCGTCACCACGGCCTTGCCTCCTCAATTTCGGCCACCCGTATACCGTGGCCAACCCCCTTCAACACCATGGTTGAAACGTTGAAATCCTACAGCGATCAACGGGTCGTTGTGCTGGTCACAGGCGATCCTTTGTGGTTCTCCGCAGGGGCCAGAATTGGCCGCGAATTGCCCGCCGAAGAAATCGTTTTTCACCCTCAACTCAGCGCCTTCCAACTCGCCGCCGCCCGCATGGGCTGGTCCCTCGCGGATGTTGAAACGCTCACCGTGCATGGCCGTCCTGTCGAGCAGATGATCGCCTTTATTCAGCCGGATCAACGGCTTATCGTTTTGACGACGGGCGCTGAAACCCCTGCGCAAATCGCGGCCTTCCTGTCTGCGCGTGGCTTTGGCCAATCGAAAATGACCGTGCTCGCCGCGATGGGGGGCGACGACGAGGCGCGGTTTGACGGCACCGCCGATGGCTGGTCCCACGAGGTGCCCGCGTTCAACACATTGTGCATCGATTGCGTCGCCGCCCCCGACGCCGCCCTGCTGCCGCGCGTGCCCGGTTTGGCTGATGATCTGTTCGTCTCCGATGGCACCATGACCAAGCGTGACATCCGCGCCGCGACGCTCGCCAAACTCATGCCCATGCGCGGCGCATTGCTGTGGGATATCGGCACCGGCTGCGGCTCCGTCGCCATCGAATGGATGCGCGCCGCCCGCTACGCCCGCGCCATCGGCATAGAACCCCGCCCCGACCGCCGCGCCATGGCCGCCCAAAACGCCCTCGCGCTGGGTGCACCACGGCTCCAATTGATCGACGGCAAGGTACCAGAATCACTCGAAAATCTAGAGTCGCCTGATGCTGTCTTTATCGGGGGCGGATTGTCCCGTGAGACATTCGAATTTGCATGGTCTGCCTTGCGTCCATTGGGCCGTATCGTGGCCAATGCCGTGACCCTCGAATCCGAGGCCGAGCTGATCGCGCTGCACCGTGAATTCGGTGGGGATTTGGTGAAATTACAAACCTACCGCGCCGACAGCGTCGGCACCCGAACAGGCTGGCGCCCCTCCATGCCGGTCACACAATGGAGCTTGATCAAAAGATGACCGAGACTCCCATCACGGGCACCCTTTACGGGGTCGGCCTTGGCCCCGGTGACCCAGAGCTGATCACCCTGAAAACAGCGCGTCTGATCGAAAGTGCAGCGGTGATTGCCTACCCGACCTTGGCGGGGGGCGACAGTTTCGCCCGTGCCATTGCGGCGGGTTTAATCCCTGAAAATGTTCATGAAATTCGCATGGACGTCCCGATGACGACCGACCGCGCCCCAGCTCAAGCCGCCTATGACCAAGGTGCTGCCGAGATTGCAGAGCATCTGGACCAAGGCCGCGATGTGGTTTGCCTGTGCGAGGGCGATCCGTTCTTTTATGGCTCATTCATGTACATCCATGCCCGCCTGACGGACCGCTACGAGGTGCAGGTCGTGCCCGGCGTGACGTCTGTCACCGCCTGCGCTGCCGTCTCCGGCCGCCCCTTGGTGGCCCGCAACGAACGCCTGACCGTGCTGCCCGGCCCGATGGACGAAGCGACATTGCGCGATCGTATCGCAGGGGCAGAAGCCGTGGCGATCATGAAAGTCGGACGTCACCTGCCCAAGATCCGACACGTCATCGAAGACCTCGGTCTAACCGCGCAGGCCAGCTACATCGAACGCGCGACATTGGCCGAACAAGTTGTTCTGCCGCTTGCGCAAGCGCCTGAAAAGGCACCTTATTTTTCAATGATCTTACTGACGAAAGGGGCCGATCCATGGCTCTAACTCCTGTAGTTTTGACGCTCTCCAAATCGGGCGAGCCGACAGCGCACCGCATCGCGGCGGCGCTTGGCTGTCCTGTCCACGGTCGCGAAGGACGTGTTGAAAAGGCGGATGCCTATTTCCCGAATGCGCTGGACCATGCGCGCGATCTGTTTGCCGCGGGCATGCCGATCATCGGGGTTTGCGCCTCTGGCATTTTGATCCGCGGTGTGGCGTCTTTGTTATCGGATAAACGTGCCGAACCAGCGGTTTTATCAGTGTCCGACGATGGCGGTGTAGTGGTGCCTTTGTTGGGTGGGCACCGCGGCGCGAACCGTTTGGCAAAGCAAATTGCGGATGCGCTGCAAGGTGTCGCGGCTGTCACCACCGCAGGGGATATTGCACTAGGCGTCGCGCTGGATGTTCCGCCTGCAGGTTACGTTTTGCAAAATCCGGATGATGCGAAATCCGTCATGGCGCGGCTGTTGTCCGGTGGCGGAGTCACGTGGAATGGCCCCGCGATCTTCGATGTGGATTTGCCCACGGGCACCGACGTTGAGCTGTGCGTGACCGACGCGCCGACCAAGGGCGATGATACGCGACTTGTATACCATCCGCAGCACTTTACCTTGGGGCTTGGCTGCGCGCGCAATGCCGACCCCGACGCGATGTGGACACATGTTGAAACCGTGTTGGCTGAGAACAACATTGCGCAAGGCGCGATTGCGTGCGTCGCTTCGATCGACCTGAAGGCGGATGAGCCTGCGATTTTGCAAGCCGCGCAACGGCTCGGTGTGCCACTGCGTGTCTTTACGGCAGAGGAATTGAATGCGGAAACACCGCGACTGGCCAACCCCTCGGACGTGGTAAAAGCAGAGGTTGGGACGCATGGGGTGTCCGAAGGTGCGGCGTTGGCGGCGGCCGGCGCAGATGCTGTGTTGCACGTCGAGAAAACGAAAACCGAAACGACCACCAGTGCCTTGGCGAAAACACCTGCGGCGATCACCGCAGTGCGCGGCCGGTCTCGTGGGCGGTTGTCCATCGTGGGGATTGGGCCGGGCCAAGCAACATGGCGCACGCCGGAAGTGTCCAAATTTATCGCAGATGCAGAGGAACTGGTCGGATATGGATTGTATATTGATCTTCTAGGTCCGCTGGCCGCAGGCAAAACCCGCAGCGACTTTCCATTGGGTGGGGAGGAAGCGCGATGCCGGTATGCATTGGAACAGGCGGCCAAGGGCAAAAATGTCGCGCTGGTGTGCTCCGGTGATGCAGGCATTTACGCCATGGGGGCTTTGGTATTCGAACTGTTGGATCGTACGCCAGACCAAGAAGGAGTGAGCGATGCGGCGCGACGGGTCGAGGTTGTGTGTTCTCCCGGTGTGAGCGCGTTGCAAGGTGCCGCAGCGCGGGCAGGTGCACCTTTGGGTCACGACTTTTGCACCATCTCGCTGAGCGATCTTTTGACCCCACGCGATGACATTATACGGCGCCTGCACGCAGCGGCAGAAGGCGATTTTGTGATCGCGTTCTACAACCCCGTTTCGAAAACGCGCCGTACCCTGTTGGCAGAAGCGCGTGAGATTTTGTTGAAACACCGCCCCGCAGATACGCCGGTGATGTTGGCCACCAACCTTGGTCGCCCAACCGAGCATGTGCGCTACCGCGCCTTAAAGGATCTTGAGGTGGACGAGGTCGATATGCTGACCGTCGTGCTGATCGGGTCATCCAACACTCGTCTGGCGCAATTGGGCGAGGGACCACGCATGTTCACGCCCCGTGGTTATGCCCGCAAAATTGACGGTGATTTGACCGACAAACGCAATGATCCCTACATTCCAGAAGAGGCCTCAAAATGACCGTTTATTTCATCGGCGCAGGGCCGGGTGACCCTGAACTTTTGACCCTAAAGGCGGCGCGTTTGATCGCGGCGTGCCCTGTGTGTCTGTATGCCGGATCTTTGGTCCCCGAGCAGGTCGTGGCCATTGCGCCCGAGGGGGCAAAGGTGATGGACACGGCCCCCATGACGCTGGATGACACCCATGGAGAGATCGTCGAGGCCCACGCGAAGGGCCAAGATGTGGCGCGCGTGCATTCTGGCGATCCATCGCTGTACGGTGCGATTGCAGAGCAAATTCGCCGTCTCAAAGCGGAAGATATTCCGTACGAAATTATCCCCGGTGTGCCGGCCTACACCGCAGCGGCGGCTGCTTTGGGGCAGGAACTGACCGTGCCAGAAGTGGCGCAATCGATCGTGTTGACGCGGATGTCGATGAAGTCGACCGGCATGCCCGCAGGCGAAACGCTGGAGAATTTCGGACGCACGGGCACGACCTTGGCGATCCATTTGGGCATCCGCGCCCTGCGTGAGATCGAGCGCCAACTGGTTCCGCATTACGGCGCAGATTGCCCCGTTGCGGTGATCTACCGTGTCGGCTGGCCGGACCAGCAGATCATTCGCGGTACGTTGACCGATATTCGCGAAAAAGTGCGGGCGGCAAAGATCACCCGTACGGCCCTGATTCTCTTGGGGCCAGCCCTGTCGGACAGTCACGGATTTCCGGACAGTGCGCTTTATGATGCCGCAAAGCCCCATGTTTTAAGGCCGGTTGCAAAAGGGTAACGCCACGTATCTTACGGTTTTTATTGTTGAAAAAATATCGATTTTTTGCCAAGATGTTAGTGAAAATTTTACATTCATCTGCGAGGACTTCGGTATGGATAGATTGCCAGACAGCATAACAGCCGAACTTCGCGCCGCACATAAACATGCCGCGCGCCGCAAAAACCGTCTTCGTGTTGAAGGGGGCGGGCGGGACCTGCCTGTGGCGCGCATGACCACAGATGGGTTTGTGATTGAGCATCACGATGGCGCCCGTTTGCGCGGGCTTGTCGACTTATTTGATGGTGGTCGCCACGTGAGCCAATGTTTGATTGTGGCCGCCCATGAAGAGGGCGATCACACGCATTATGAATTCAAGCGCAACACCAGTGCGGCAGATGGCGCTCCGCTCGATTTTGCGCGCGCCAAAGACGCGCCGATCGCGCTTTTGGGGCGCTGAGCGGCCGCGGCAGATTTACTGCAAATCGCTGAATGTTTCGGTCATGCGCCGCACTGCCTCTTCGATCTGCGCACGGGGCGCCGCGAAGTTGAATCGCAAGAAGTCATCCCCACCGGACCCGAACGTCGGCCCGTGATTGGCGGCAATTTTCGCGCCTTGCTGAACGCGGTTGGTGAATTCGGTGCGGCTCATGCCTGTGCCGCTGAAATCAACCCAAGCCAAATACGTGGATTCCAATTTCATTGACGCAAGACCGGGGATCGCATTGATGCCAGCATCGAACAGTTTGCGATTGCCATCCAGATAGACCCGCAGCTCATCTACCCATGCCGCTCCTTCGGGGGAATAGGCGGCTTCGGCCATGAACAATCCAAACGAGTTCGGGGATAGCCCCAACGCAGCCATACGCGCGCCAAACTGGCGACGCAGGTCCGGGTCTTCGATGATCACGTTCCCGGAATGGGACCCTGCGATATTGAAGGTTTTCGTCGTCGCGGTCATCATCACGAGCCGGTCTTCGATGCCTTCGATGTGGGCCATCGGAATGTGTTTGTGCCCCGGAAAGGTCAGGTCGTGGTGGATTTCATCACTGACCAAAATCAGGCTGTGCCGTTTGGCAAAGGCCGCGACGGCCTGCAGCTCGCCCTTGGTCCAAACCCGCCCACCGGGATTGTGCGGCGAGCATAAAATAACCATTCGTTCATTGCCGGTCATCTGCGCATCATAGGCATCGAAATCAAATTCGTAGCGCCCGTTGTCGTTGACCAAATCGCATTCCACAACCTCGCGGCCCGCCGCGCTGATCACTTTCGCAAAGGCGTGATAGACGGGGGTGAACAAAACCACGCCGTCGCCCGGGTTGGTAAAGGCATCAACGCACATGCCTGTGCCGTTCACCAAACCATGGGTGGTGAAAACCCAAGATGGATCAATCTTCCAGCCGTGGCGGGTTTCCATCCACCATTGGATCGCGCCCAGATATTTGCTTTCGTCGCCGAAGTATCCGTACACCCCGTGATCGTGCATTTTTTGCACCGCAGCCTGCACACAGGCCGGAGGCTGGAATTCCATATCCGCCACCCACATCGCGATGCCTTCGTTGGCATCAACGCCGTAAAGCTGCTCCATCATGTCCCATTTTACACAATGGGTGCCGCGACGGTTAATGGGGGTGTCAAAATTCATCAGTGATCTCCTTTGTTCGCACGCTATCCGCTGAGCCGCGAGGTGCAAGCCCCCAGCCATGTTGCACCTATGTAAACTTCGCCTTAAATGGGCGGCATGACATTGAGAAAAATTCTTATCCACCCCGATCCGCGCCTAAAGGCGACAGCTGATCCGATCGTATCGGTCGACAAAGATCTGCGCGCGCTGGCTGATGATATGTTGGAAACCATGTATGATGCGCCGGGCATCGGCTTGGCCGCGCCGCAAATTGGCGTGTTGCAACGCATGTTTGTCATGGATTGCGTGAAGGAAGAGGGGGCCACGCCAGAGCCGATGGTGTTGATCAACCCGGAAATCATCGCGGCCTCTGAGGCGCGCAATATCTATGACGAAGGATGTCTGTCCATTCCAGATCAATACGCCGAGGTCGAGCGGCCCGCCGTAGTGAAAATGCAGTGGACCGATCTGGATGGGAAAATCGTTCAGGAAGAATTTGACGGGCTGTGGGCTACCTGCGCACAGCACGAGCTGGACCATTTGAACGGCACATTGTTTATCGATCATCTGAAACCGCTGAAGCGTCAGATGATCACGCGAAAAATGCAAAAGCTGAAACGTGAATTGGCCCGTGAGGCAAAGAACGGATAATCCGTAATCGGAGGCATCATGGCCCATCGACCTTTCATCATGTGGCCCGCCAAGGTGCTGCGCACCCCTGCGGCTGAGGTCGAGGCGATCACCGACGATATACGCGCCCTATGGGATGAGATGATCGAGGCGATGGATGCGATGCCCGGTGTGGGGTTGGCCGCGCCACAATTGGGGGTGCCGCTGCGGTTGGCTGTTGTTGATGCCTCCGACAAACGCGGCCAAGCTGTGCGCATGGCAAACCCAGTTGTTCTGCACGCATCGGTCGAGTTGCGCGCCCATGAAGAGGCCTCGCCCAATTTGCCGGGCATGTCGGCAGGGCTCGAACGCCCACGTGCGGTGACTGTGCAATTTTTGAATGAGAGTGGTGATCTGGAGCAGCAAGATTTCGTTGGTCTTTGGGCGACATCCGTGCAGCACCAAATCGATCACCTGAACGGCAAGATGTATTTCGACAAATTGAGCCGCACGAAACGGGCTATGTTGTTGAAGAAGGCCCGCAAACTGTAGGCTTTGGACGTGTGGCCAAACGACCCTCCGGGGGGAGTTTTCGGGTCAGAGGAAGAGGGAACGCGATGCGCATAGTGTTTATGGGAACGCCTGACTTTTCGGTGCCGGTTTTGGAGGCATTGGTGGAGGCCGGTCATGATATTTGTGCCGTCTATTGCCAACCACCCCGCCCTGCGGGACGTGGCAAGAAAGAGCGCCCGACGCCAGTGCATGCCCGTGCGGATGCTTTGGGATTGCCTGTCCGGCACCCTGTGTCGCTCAAAGGGGCGGATGAGCAGGCCGCGTTTGCGGAGTTGAACGCCGATATTGCCGTCGTCGTTGCCTACGGTTTGATTTTGCCGCAGGTGATTTTGGATGCGCCGCGCGATGGCTGTTTGAACATTCACGCATCTTTGCTGCCGCGGTGGCGGGGGGCTGCGCCAATTCATCGTGCCATTATGGCGGGTGATAAGGACACCGGCGTTTGCATCATGCAGATGGAGGCCGGGTTGGACACCGGGCCTGTTTTGCTGTGTCGCGAGATTGCGATTGAAGCTGGCGAGACCACAGGTGCCTTGCATGATCGGTTGAGCGCGCTTGGGGCTGCTGCAATTGTGGAGGCGCTGGAGACACTGCCCAGGCTCGTGCCGCAGGTGCAGCCCGAAGACGGTGTGACCTACGCCAGTAAAATCGACAAGGCAGAGGCGCGCGTTGATTGGGGCATGACGCCAGCCCAGTTGGCGAACCACATCAATGGGTTGTCGCCGTTCCCGGGCGCATGGGCCGATGCAAGTGGCGACCGGTTGAAGCTGTTGCAGGCTGTTGCATCCGACAAAATCTTGCCTGCGGGTGAGGTATCTGTCGAAGGCGCGCGTCTGTTCGTTGGCTGCGCGGGTGGTTCGGTTGAAATTCTATCAGCGCATCGGGCCGGCAAACGGGCCGCGCCTGTGGGCGATATGATCAAGGGCTGGACGCCACCGTCACGGCTGGGCTGATTTAGCTGCGCGGAGGGCGGCTTTTGTAGACCGGAAGGCGCCAGCCGAACCCCAATGATCCTGCCCGCAGTGCAAAAGTTCCGCCCGAACAGGCCAACAGTGCGATGTTCATGGGTTGATTCAATAGCAACAAGATCAGGGCGGTTCCAGCCCCCGCAAAGGCGCAGGTGACGTATAATTCGCCCTGTTTCAACACCAGCGGCACTTCGTTGCAGACAACATCGCGCATCAAGCCGCCAAAGCAGCCAGTCGCAACGCCCATGATCAGCACAATCGGCCATGCCACGCCCAGATTGATCGCCGCAGCGACGCCTGCGGGCACGGCCACAGCCAAGGCAACCGCATCGAGCCAGAAAATTGCTTTGAGGCGGGATTCCAAAAGGTGTGCGGTGAAAAACACCACAAACGCAGCAGCCGTTGCGACCAGAATGAAATTGGGGTTCGCGACCCAGAACACATCGCGGTCTAAAATCACGTCTCTCACCGTGCCCCCGCCAACGGCCGTCAGGCAGGCGATGAACACGAAACCCACAAGATCCAGCTGAGCACGGCTCGCGACCAAGGCGCCGGTCAACGCGAAGATGAAAACGGCGATCAGGTCGAGGGCTTCTACGACAGTCATTTCGCGGCCTTGAATGGAGCCATGCCTGCGCGTGCCAGCTCGTCCGCACGTTCGTTTTCGGGGTGGCCTGCGTGCCCTTTCACCCATTCCCACGTGACATCATGGCGCTGTGTCGCGGCATCCAGACGTTTCCAAAGCTCTTCGTTTTTGACGGGTTTGTTGCTGGCCGTTCTCCAGCCTTTTTTCTTCCAGCCGAAGATCCATTTGGTGATCCCGTCTTTCACGTAGGAACTGTCCGTCACGACGGTGATCTTGGACGGGCCTGCGAGCGTCTCCAGCGACGTGATCGCGGCCAAAAGCTCCATGCGGTTGTTGGTGGTGTTCGCCTCACCGCCCTTCAGCTCGCGTTCTTTGACGACCTCATCACCCTCGCGCGCGATCAGCAACGCGCCCCAGCCGCCAGGGCCCGGGTTCCCCGAACAAGCCCCATCTGTGTAGGCATATAAATTAGCCATTCTTAACCGCCATTTTTACGACCCAAGGATCATTTGAACCAGACAGGCCGACCTCGCGGCCCTCGTCTGTGGCGGTGACGTCTAGGCCAGCATCTCGCAAGAGACCATCCAGAAATGCAGGGGTGACGTAGGTATACCGCCGATCCAAAGCATCTCGCGCCATACCGGTGCCGACCTTCATGCCGATATGAAAAATGCCGCCCACACGTAGGGCGCGGGCGATGGCCGTGATGTAGTCTCGCAGGCGGTCTTCGGGGGCGTGCAACAGTGAAAAGTTTGCCCAAACACCATCGAATTCCGCCACCTGCGTGATGTCGTCAAAGGTGCCTAACCGCACGGTGACAGCGTTGATCTGTGCGGCAACGCGCACCATCGCCTCGGAGGCATCAACCGCGTCCACGTCAAACCCTGCATCCAGCATATGCCGCGCAGAGCGTGCAGGCCCGCAGCCCAAGTCTAATACGCGACCACCCTCGGGCAGGGCCGCCATAAACCGTTGCAGATGTGCGCCCGGTTTGGTGCCTGTGTCAAAATGTGTGGCGTAATCTTGCGCCTTTTGATTGTAGACTGCGATGGTCTTTGGGTCGGCGTTTAGAGGACGATCGGAAGAAGACATAGCACCACCCCCAAGGTCAAAATGATGCGCAGTGCCATCCACCAACGTGGGGCGAGGCCCCATGTCCAGAATGCAAAATCGAGAACCAACAGCGCAGCGAAGCCCGCGATCAGGTTCATGCCCGCTGAAACGGGCCCGCCGCCAATCATGAAGAACGCCCAAAGCGCAGGCAACACAGACAGCGCATAGCCTGTTGTTGCTTGCCCGCCTTCGGTTTTGGTGGCGAAGCCCCACAAAACGCCGGACATGAACGCAAGGATGACGGTCCCGTAGGCAAGCCCCACATAAGGCCCAACAAACCGAGGGCCTAAGACTTCCACGGTCCATTGCGCCAGTCCGATGTTGAACAGCGTGGCAACACCCCAAAGGAACGGTAACAGCCCCGCCAGCCCAAGGACGAGCGCTGAAATGGGGATGTCTTTGACCGCTTTGAGCATTGCGTTCTCCAGTCTCAAATTGCGTTAGGCAGGTTCACGCAGAACGCGGGGGACCTTGAACTCGACGTTTTCAACGGCGGTTTCGACAACGTCTACCGTGACGTCAAAGCGCGCTTTGAAGGCGTCGATGACTTCGTTGATCAGCACTTCGGGGGCAGAGGCGCCAGCGGTGATGCCGATTGACGAAATGCCGTCTAAGGCGCGCCAATCAATGTCCGTGTCGCGCATCACCAATTGGCTGTAGCCGCAGCCGGCGCGACGGGCCACTTCGACCAGACGTTGACTGTTCGATGAATTGGGCGCGCCCACGACGAGCATTGCGTCACATTTTGGTGCAGCCGCTTTCACCGCTTCTTGGCGGTTGGTGGTGGCGTAGCAAATGTCTTCTTTGTGGGGGCCGACGATCGCTGGGAACCGGGCGTTCAACGCGGCCACAATGTCCGCGGTGTCATCGACGGATAACGTCGTTTGGGTGACGAAGGCCAAGGCATTCGGGTCTTTCACGTCGACCTTCGCAACGTCAGCGACGGTTTCAACCAGCAGCACTTCGCCTTCAGGCAATTGCCCCATAGTTCCAACGGTTTCGGGATGCCCAGCATGGCCGATCATGATCATTTGCAACCCGTTGTCGGCATGCCGCTGCGCTTCGATGTGAACCTTGCTGACCAGTGGGCAGGTGGCATCAACATACACCATTTCCCGTTTGGCGGCTGCGGCTGGTACGGCCTTTGGCACACCGTGCGCGCTGAAAATAACGGGGCGGTCGTCCGGGCATTCATCCAGTTCCTCGACGAAGACAGCGCCTTTGTTTTTCAGGTCATCGACCACGAATTTATTGTGTACGATTTCATGGCGCACGTAGACGGGCTTGCCCCATTTCTCCAATGCCATTTCAACGATTTTGATCGCGCGATCTACGCCTGCGCAAAACCCGCGTGGGGCGGCAAGATATAGCATCAAAGGGGGGCGTTTGCTGTCTGTCATTGGGGCTCTCCGATTGGGCTGGACCCTAAATCGTGGTGCGCCAATCGTCCAGAGGGTGCCCGTGCAGCGTGCCATTAGATCGCAGGGAAAAGATCACCGGCAAAAAACGAAAAAGGCACCCGAGGGTGCCTTTCCTTTAGTCTTCCTCAGCTAGAACTTTCTGAGGCTCTTCACGCGGCTCGCGCTCGGGGCGGCCTATGACGTCTCGCAGCTCGTCCAGCTCGATGAAATTATCGCACTGGCGACGCAATTCGTCGGCAATCATGGGGGGCTGGCTGCGGATTGTTGACACCACAGACACCCGAACACCTTTGCGTTGCAGGCTTTCGATCAACGGTTTGAAATCGCCATCGCCCGAGAAGATCACGATGTGGTCAACATGCGGTGCAAGCTCCATGGCATCGACCGCAAGCTCGATATCCATGTTGCCTTTCACCTTCCGGCGACCCAAGGAATCGGTGAATTCCTTCGCGGGCTTTGTGACCATCGTAAAGCCGTTATAATTAAGCCAATCTACCAGCGGCCGGATCGGAGAGTATTCATCATTCTCCAGCAGTGCTGTGTAGTAGAAGGCCCGTAATAGTTTGCCCCGACGCATAAACTCTGTTCGCAACAGTTTGTAATCAATATCAAAGCCCAAAGCTTTGGATGCCGCGTAAAGGTTTGATCCGTCGATGAAGAGCGCAAGACGCTCGTCTCGATAAAACATTCCAGCTAGTCCTTTCAAATATGTCCCGTCGGTGGAAAACTGTGAGTGGATTTCCCAACGGGTAAGACGGAACTTAGGGCTTTCATGACATGACGCAAGGGTATCTATCGGAAAATGACGCAACGGTGTTGGTCGCGCTGGGCGGAAATAAGGCCTCAGCTTTGGGCGGTATCGAGGCGACGGTGCGCGCTGGTGTGGCCGCGATCGAGGCGCGCTGGGGGCCGGTGACGGTCAGCACATTCTACAGCACGCCCGCGTTTCCCGCAGGCGCAGGGCCTGATTTTATTAATGCTGCATGTGCATTTCATACCTCTGATACGCCGCGCGCCGTCTTGGACGGTCTGCATGAAATCGAGGCAACCCTTGGTCGTGAACGAATGCAGCGCTGGGGGGAGCGCACCCTTGATTTGGACCTGATCGCGAAAGGTGATTTTTTATTACCCGATAGGCCGACATTCGATCACTGGCACAACCTGCCGATGGACCAGCAAACCACGCTCGCGCCGGACGTGTTGATTCTGCCCCACCCGAGGGTTCAGGATCGGTCTTTCGTGCTGATTCCCGTCGCCGATATCGCGCCCGATTGGGTGCACCCTGTTTTGGGCAAAACCACACAACAACTGCTCGCGGCGCGCCCCGAAGACGAACGCGCGTCTGTGGTCCCGCTTTAGCATATAAAAGACCGCGGGAATCGGGTTGTGTTTTTCATGTCAAGCGCCTAGATAACCGTTTCTTACTGATCCCATGTTTGATTGATTGGAGTGCCACCATGGCCCGCGTGACCGTTGAAGACTGCGTTGACAAGGTTCCGAACCGTTTCGAGCTCGTAATGCTTGCAGCACACCGTGCCCGTGAAATCTCTGCCGGTGGTGCGTTGACCGTTGCCCGTGACAACGACAAAAACCCTGTCGTTTCCTTGCGCGAGATTGCGGAAGAAACACAAACCGCCGACGATCTGCGTGAGCGTATGATCGAAGCGAACCAATCCCAGATCGAAGTGGATGAGCCTGAAGAAGATTCCATGGCTCTGTTGATGGGCGGTGGATCTGCTGAAGCAGACAAGCCAGCTGACGATGATCTGAGCGAAGAGAAATTGCTGCGTGCTTTGATGGAAGCTCAAGGCCAGAAGTAAGGTAGTAGAACCAGCATGAACGCTGATGATCTGATCGCGCTGGTTCGCACCTACAACCCTAAGACAAATGAAAAGATGCTCGCCGACGCGTTTGCGTTCGGCGAGGAGATGCATGACGGACAGTTCCGTCATTCGGGCGAGCCCTATTTCACCCATCCCATCGCAGTTGCGGGCATCTTGGCCGAACAGCAAATGGATGATGCAACGCTCATCACCGCGCTGTTGCACGATACCATCGAAGACACCAAAGCTTCTTTCTCGGACGTAGAACACAGGTTCAGCCGCGAAATTGCGGAACTGGTCGATGGTGTGACCAAGCTCACCAACCTACAGCTGTCGTCGACGGAAACCAAACAGGCCGAAAATTTTCGGAAGTTGTTTATGGCAACCTCGCGCGACCTGCGCGTGACCTTGGTTAAACTTGCCGACCGTTTGCACAACATGCGCACGATCAAATCGATGCGCCCTGAAAAGCAGGCCCAAAAAGCACGCGAAACCATGGATATTTATGCGCCGCTGGCTGGGCGTATGGGGATGCAGTGGATGCGCGAAGAGCTTGAAGATCTCGCGTTTCGCGTGCTCAATCCCGAAGGTCGCAACTCCATCATTCGGCGTTTCATTACCTTGCAAAAGGAAACCGGCGATGTGGTCGAAAAGATCACCGTCGACATGGAACATGAGATGGATAAGGCGGGGATCGCCTGCGACATTTATGGGCGCGCGAAAAAGCCCTATTCCATCTGGCGGAAAATGCAGGAGAAAGAACAGGGGTTTAGCCGCCTGTCTGACATCTACGGTTTCCGCATCATTACCCAATCCGAGGCGGAATGTTACGCAGCATTGGGCGCCATTCACCGCCGGTGGTTCGCTGTACCGGGCCGGTTCAAAGATTATATCAGCCAGCCTAAGTCGAACGGTTACCGATCGTTGCACACCACGGTTTCAGGCCGCGATGGTAAACGTGTCGAAGTGCAAATTCGAACCGTCGAAATGCATGAGGTGGCCGAAGCAGGCGTTGCCGCGCATTGGTCCTACCGTGAGGGTGAGCGCGTCGAAAACCGGTTCGCCGTTGATCCTGCGCGCTGGATTGCTCAGCTGACCGAACGGATCGACGAGCAAGACGACGACAACACATTCCTCGATCTCGTCAAATTGGAAATGTATCAGGACCAAGTGTTCTGTTTCACGCCCAAGGGCGACGTTATTAAACTGCCCCGCGGTGCGACGCCGATTGATTTTGCCTATGCGATCCATACACGTATCGGCCATGCTTGCGTTGGCGCCAAAGTCGACGGTTTGCGCGTGCCGCTTTGGACGCGCCTGAAAAACGGACAATCAATCGAGGTCATCACAGCCGAGGGGCAGACGCCTCAGGCCACGTGGATTGATATTGCCGTTACGGGGCGTGCCAAAACCGCCATTCGCAAAGCCCTGCGCGAAGAAGACCGTGAGCGATTTATCCGGTTGGGGCGCGAATTGGTCCGCGTGTCTTTCGACAATGTCGGCAAAAAACCAACGGACAAGGCCTTGAAAACGGCAGGGAAAGCCTTGGGGCTGGGCAATGTGGATGACCTGCTGGAACGGGTCGGTGCGGCCGAAATCACCTCGCGGGATGTGGTCTCTGCCATCTATCCAGAGCTGGCCAAAACCGTTGGTCAAGAAATCGAAGCGCGCCGCGCCGTGATCGGGTTGGACGCCAATCAAACACACAGACGCGCACAGTGTTGCCAGCCTGTGCCAGGTGAACGGATCGTTGGCATCACGTATCGCGGCCAAGGTGTAGTGGTGCACGCCATCGATTGCGAAGTCCTGGCCGACCTTGAAGATCAAGCCGAACGTTGGATTGATTTGCACTGGCAAGAGGGGACGCATTCGGCGACCAACACCATCACGCTAGAGCTAACGATCACAAATGATGCTGGCGTGCTGGGGCGTATCTGTACCTTAATCGGCGAGCATGATGCGAATATCTCGGACCTCGTTTTTGTGGATCGCAAACCGGATTACTATCGATTGTTGATCGAGGTTGATCTGCGCGACGTAGAACATATGCATATCATCATGACGGCCCTTGAAGCCGACACGAATGTTGCATCAATAGATCGTCACAGGGATCCGAACCGCGCAGGTCAGGTCCAACGACGCAGTTAACCGCCCCGAACGCAGGGGCAAGGACGGGAACAGGTGGTCTTTAGACGCCGAGACAGACGACCCATCTGGCGTGCGGTGCTGGAAATCCTTTGGCCGCGTGGCGGTTGGGGGCGCGCGGCGCAATACGTCAAACACCGCGTGCGCAGGCTTCCGGACACACCAGAAAAAATCTCGCGCGGGATTTGGGCTGGTGTTTTCACCTCGTTCACACCGTTCTACAGCCTTCATTTTTTCATCGCGATGGGGCTGGCTGTCTTGATGCGTGGCAATGTGCTGGCGTCATTGATGGGGACGTTTTTCGGCAATCCGCTGACCTATGTGCCCATCGCGTGGTCGGCTTTGACAACAGGACATTGGCTGTTGGGTACCCGTATGGACCATACGTTGGTGGCCACGGCAGATGGACGGAATGTTTGCAAAATCGGCTGCCAGTTCGGCAATGCCTTCAGCGATCTATGGCATAATTTCAAGGCGATTTTCACGGACGCGACAATGGATTGGCGCGGGCTGGATATGTTCTACCACGAGGTATTCTACCCCTACATGATCGGCGGCATCCTTCCGGGTATCGTCGCCGCGACCGTGTGTTACTACCTCAGCGTGCCGGTGATTAAAGTGTACCAAAACAGCCGCCGAAAGCGGTTGCGCGAAAAATTGGCGCAGCTGAAGAATCCGGCTGACGGCGCCTGACCGCTGCTATATCATCAGTCCAGAAGGAGTGCTGGTCTATGTCCAAATTACGTCTTGGTGTGAATATCGATCACGTGGCTACAGTGCGCAACGCGCGCGGCGGAGCCACCCCCGACCCTGTACGCGCCGCCAAAATGGCCGAAGCCGCAGGGGCCGATGGCATTACCGCGCACTTGCGCGAAGACCGTCGCCATATTGGCGATGCCGACATTGATGCGTTGATGGATGCGCTGACCGTCCCGTTGAATTTTGAAATGGCCGCAACAGCCGAAATGCAGGCGATTGCCCTGCGTCATAAGCCTCACGCTGTGTGCATCGTACCCGAAAAACGCGAAGAACGGACCACCGAAGGCGGTCTGGAAGTGGCGCGCGAAGAAAACGCATTGGCGCATTACATCGCCCCCCTGCGAGAGGCCGGGTGCCGTGTGTCCATTTTTATCGCGGCTGACAAACGTCAGATCGAGGCTGCCGCCCGCATTGGCGCGCAGGTGATTGAGCTTCACACAGGGGCCTATTGCGATGCCCACTCGGAAGGTGATTTCGCAACCCGCGATGCAGAATTGGAAAAGATGCGCGAGATGTCGACCTTTGCCTATTCGCTGGGCCTCGAAGTCCACGCGGGCCACGGTTTGACATACGAAACGGTCACCCCCATCGCAGCCTTGCCAGAGGTGATGGAGCTGAACATCGGTCACTTTTTGATCGGCGAATCCATTTTCCGTGGCTTGCCCGACGCAATTGGCGAAATGCGCCGTTTGATGGACGAAGCCCGCGCGTAAAAGTGCCGCGCAGGCAGCGGCTCACAGCCCCTGTTCGACAGCATCCTGCCAGCTTTCCAGAAACGCGCGTCGGTTCAATGGATCTAGGTAAACCAACAACGTTGGCCCCAACCGGATAGGGCCAAAGCTCAGCTGCTGCGTGTTTGACGCCGCCAAGGGGGGCAGGACCCAATCGTCTTGGTTCTGCCGCAGACCCGTCGCAAGCATCGTGTCGATAAACAGGCCCGCTTCTTGCGGGGCGGTCACGGTTTTTGGGATGATCGCAGTGCGCAGCATAACGTTGTCGAAATCATCAAATTCGATGATCTGCATACCGCCATTGCCCGGTTCGGCCAACCGTTGGTCCGCGTAACTCCCTAAGACGTTGTATGCCAATGCGAGCCTACCTTCGGACACATCGTCAATCATCTGGCCTGAACAGCAGTATAGCGCTGGATCAAGCCGTCCCATAACCTCTGAAAGGCGCCAATAGGCGTCTGAAATGCGCGCTTCTTGTGTGGCGAACAAATAGCCCAACCCACTGGTGCGGACGTCGTAGGTGCCGATGGCTCCCACGAACCGCTCCGGGTTTTCACGCAAAATCGCAATCAATTCCTGCCGTGTTTTCGGAAGGGGCAAACCGGCAAACAATTCGGTCGAGACTACGGCTACGGCAGGCTCCGACGTGAAGGCAAAAATCAAATCCCGCCATCTGGCCCAGCTTGGCAAACGGTCCGTCAGCTCGGATGAATAGGTTTGCGCGAACCCGTCATTGGCGAGTTTGAATTGCAAATCCATGGCAGAGGAAATGACCACATCGTAGCGCGCGCCGCCCTGAATCGCGCGGTACACCTCGGCGCTGGACGACACTGTGTAGTCCACGCCAATTTCCGGGTGTTGCGCCTGAAACGTGGTGATGAACGGCTCGAACGCGGCCAGATCGGCTGTTGATAGAATGCGCACCACCACCGGGCCGCTCCCCGCATAGCTGCGCTGTTCCTCAATCTCCAAGGCATGGGCGCTAAACCCCAGCAAACACAGCCCTAGGCCAATGGCAAAATCAACGAAACGCATGTGCCGCTCCCTTCGTTGTCAGTTAATTCAATCGTGCCGCGATGGGCGACGACCACGTCTTTCGCAATCGTCAGTCCTAGACCGGATCCGACTGTCCCACCGACGTTTTCACCACGTTGGAACCTGTTCGTGTAGCGGTCGTAGGGGGCAGTGCCCAAACCCGGCCCGTGATCAGATACTGTGATCTGGCCGAAACCATCGGCCTTAAACACCGTAACGGATACACTGGTTTCGGGCGGCGAATATTTGACCGCGTTGTCCAAAACATTGCGCAACGCACTTTCCAACAGCACGCGGTCCCCAAGCACAACGGTCTCTTCGGTGCGCAGCCCAATGTCGATGTCCTTCATATCGGCGGTGGGCTGCAATGCATCGGTCGCCACCTTCGCAACGAATGCAAGATCGACGCGGTTGTCCGGCACGTTTTCGGCACGATACGCAACCGTCGCATGATCCAGCAATTGCCCCGCAGAACGAGAGCTTTCGTCCACCGCTCGGATGATCTGCCGCATCCGTTGTTTTTCGTCAGCACTCTCCACGCGCCGCAGGGCAACTTCGGCCTGGGCGCGCACGGTGGCCAATGGGGTGCGTACCCGGTGGGCGGCCTCGGTTATGAAATCTTCGGACTGTCGTAGTGATCGCGCCAAACGGTCGATCAAACTGTTCAACGCCACCATCAGCGGCGCCAATTCTTCTGGTGCGGGGTGGCGCAAGGGCCGCAAATCTGACGGTCCCCTGCGCCCGACAGCCTCTGCGATGACCTTCAATTGTCGCAAAGATGTGCGCGCGACAATGGCCGACAAACCGACCGCCAAAACAAAAAAAGCGATGCTGAAAATGCCCGCGGTGCGCGACAGATCGTTGGCAATCAGGCTGACCCCATTTCGTGTTTGCCCGACAGACACGGTGACGGGAACAGGCGCTTGATTGTTTAAAATCACCCGCGTCACCGATGCCACGCGCACGGGCTCTGCCTGATAGGTGATCGTGTCCAATGCGGTTTGGCCCGTTGTCGGCGCGGTCAGGTTCGCGTTGATGGGTGCGTTCCCAGTCAGTGTCTCTGTGCCCGTGGCAACATGGTAGAAAACACGGTCTTCGCTGATGGCGCCCAGCATCGAAAACGCAGAATAGGGCAATTCTAGGCGCACCTCGCCGTCTTCGCTGCGCAAGGCTTCGGCGATGATGGTCGCTGCTGCTTCGAGGATGTTGTCTTGTGTCCGCTCCGCCGCTTGGCGCGCGAATTCCGTCACCATGTACCACGATAAAACGGACAGCACCGCCGCCACGCAGGCCAGCAAAAACGTCAATCTGCGGGAGATCGATGAGTTGGGTGTCATGACCCATGCAACCTGTAGCCAAGCCCACGCACCGTTTCGATGCGTGCGCCAGCACGTGTCAGCTTTTTGCGCAATCGCCCGACGTACACCTCGATCGCATTTTCGGTGACTTCAGCGTCATATGAAAACATCCGGTCGACCAGTTGCGTCTTCGATAAAATCTGCCCCGCATTGCGCACGAAAACCTCTAAAAGACGCAATTCGCGATTGCGCAGTTCGATGATGTCGTCCCCAACGCGGAGCGTTCCATTGGTCAGGTCAAACGTTGCGGTTCCGATTTTTACCTCGTTTTTCGCAGCCCCCCCTCTGCGCCGCAAAACGGCGCGGCAGCGGGCCTCAAGCTCGGCAAAATCGAACGGTTTGGTGATGTAGTCGTCGGCCCCTTGGTCCAGCGCGCCCACCCGATCACTGATCTGACTGCGGGCCGTCAGGACGATCACGGGCGTCTCTGACACATCACGACGTGTTGCCAAAAAGTCGCGCCCGTCACCGTCGGGCAGCATCACGTCAAGCAGAATCAAATCGTAATCTGCAGCCGCGAGGCAGTCGCTCGCCTGCGCTAACGATGCGGCGTGATCGACCGCATGACCATCCAGTTCGATCCGGTTTACAACCGCCTCGGCAAGTTCTTGATTGTCCTCAACCAACAGATATCTCAAGGTTTTCTTCCCATTCTGGCGGAGCAGCGAAGATTGTTTTCGCGCGTGTCAGGTCTGTGTCAGCTTACTGTGTTTACTTTGCCAAACTGAGCGGCGGGAGGCCGCTTTGTCAAATGGGAGGATACCAATATGAACACCTATGGGTGGACACGTCGCGCAATGATCGCGGCAACAACGGCACTTGTTTCAATCGGGGGCATGGCCCACGCGGATGGTCATCAGGTGCTTGATGAAATTCATTTCTTGATCCCTGGCGGCGCTGGCGGCGGATGGGACGGCACAGCCCGTGGCACGGGCGAGGCGCTGACAGATGCGGGGCTGGTTGGCTCTGCCTCTTACGAGAACATGTCCGGCGGCGGCGGTGGTGTTGCGATTGCACACCTGATTGAAAACGCGGAAAGCCTCGACAACACATTGATGGTGAATTCCACACCGATCGTGATCCGCTCCCTGACGGGTGTCTTCCCGCAAAGCTTCCGCGACCTGACACCTGTTGCAGGCACAATCGGCGATTACGCCGCGATTGTTGTGAACACCGACAGCGACATCATGACCATGGATGATTTGTTGGCAGCTTACCGCACAGATAACCGCAGCGTTGCCATTGGTGGCGGTTCCGTTCCTGGCGGGATGGACCACCTTGTTGCCGCGATGGTGATGGAAGCCGCAGGCGAAGACCCGACCGGCTTTAACTACATCCCGTACGACGCTGGCGGTACCGCGATGGCGGGCCTTCTGTCGGGTGAAATTCAAGCGCTCTCTACCGGCTTCTCCGAAGCTGTAACTTTGGCCGATCAGGGCGAGGTTCGCATTTTGGGTGTCACATCCCCTGAACGTGTGGACGCTTTCGCAGATGCCCCCACCATGACTGAACAAGGTCTGGACACAACATTTGTAAACTGGCGCGGTTTCTTCGCGGCACCTGGCATTTCCGATGCAGAGCTTGTGGCCTATCAAGACGCGCTGACGAAAATGTACGACACCGCTGAATGGGAAGACGTTCGCGGCCGCAACGGCTGGGTCAACATTCACAACAACGGCGACGATTTCGTAACCTTCCTGACCGAGCAGGAAGAGGTTATCGGCGAGCTGATGAAAAAATTGGGCTTCCTCTAAACGGACCTCAATACCGACTGGCGCCTGCCCTGCGCGGGCGCCAGTCAGACGATATAATTTACACTTTTGGGAGGGGACACTATGGCGCTCGATCGTTGGATCGCGCTGGTTTTCGTCGCGTTTTGTTGCATTTATGGCTACACCGCATTCTTCACGATGGATCAGCTTTTACCACCATTCATGCAACGCAATCCCGTGTGGCCATCGACCTTTCCAAAGGTGCTCGCCATTTTCGGCTGCGTCGTTGGCTTGATTGTTTTGCTGGGCATCGAAAAGGGCGGGGACACCGCCTCGGACAGTGAAATCGATTACCGTAAACTGGGCGAATACAAAGTGGGGCAAGCGGCCCTTTTGCTGGCCTTGATGGTGGCCTATGCGCTGCTGCTGCGCCCAGCAGGGTTCTTGATCGCGACCACCGGCTTTCTGGTCTTGGGCAGTACGATCTTAGGCGAACGCAAGTTCCACATCATGATCCCCACGGCGGTTCTGGCAACTGTTGGTGTCTGGTACCTCGTGCAAGAAGTCCTCGGGATTTTTCTGCGCCCATTTCCATTCTTTATGGGGACCTGATCCATGTTAGAAGGCATTTTTATTGGTCTTGAGGCCGCGTTTTCGATCCAAAACCTGTTGATGGTCATTGCGGGGTGCTTGATCGGCACGTTTATCGGCATGTTGCCCGGCTTGGGGCCCATGTCGATCATCGCGATCATGATCCCCGTGGCCATCACTTTGGGCGATCCGGCTGCTGCGCTGATTTTGTTGGCGGGTGTGTACTACGGGGCAATTTTTGGCGGCTCGACCTCGTCGATTCTGCTGAACGCCCCTGGGGTCGCAGGCACCGTCGCCACATCGTTTGACGGATACCCAATGGCGCGCAAGGGCCAAGCCGGCAAAGCTTTGACGATTGCAGCTGTTTCCAGTTTCGCAGGCGGCACAATTGGCGCGATTTTGTTGATGATTTTCGCACCTGCGTTGTCGTCGGTGGCCTTGCTGTTCCATTCCGCCGAATACTTCGGTCTGATGGTTGTCGGCCTGTCCGCCATTGCGGCTTTCGCGGGTACGGGGCAGGTCGCAAAAGCGTTGATGATGACGATCTTGGGGCTGATCTTGGCTACGGTTGGTGAAGGCGCATTGTTCAACATGCCACGGTTCACGATGGGCCTGATGGATTTGCAATCAGGTATTTCATTCATCACGTTGGCTATGGCCATGTTTGCCCTGCCAGAGGCGCTGTTTCTGGTGCTCAACCCCTTACGTGGCGCGGCCCAAGGCACAGGCGGAAAGATCGAAAACCTGCGGTTCTCTCGCGCAGAGGGCAAAGCCATGTTGCCTGTCATCGGGCGGCAATCGGTGCAGGGGTTCTTTATTGGTGTGTTACCCGGCGCGGGCGCCACGATCGCGTCTTTCCTCGGCTATGCAGTAGAACGCAATATTGCCAAAGGGGATGAACAGGCCGAATTCGGCAAAGGCTCTGTCAAAGGGTTGGCTGCACCAGAAACGGCAAACAATGCCGCCTGCACCGGGTCTTTCGTGCCGCTGCTAACGCTTGGCATTCCCGGATCTGGCACCACGGCCATTTTGTTGGGCGCGCTGATTGCGCTGAACGTCACGCCGGGCCCTCGTTTGATGGTGGATACACCAGAGATTTTCTGGGCTGTGATTATTTCGATGTTTATCGGAAACTTGGTGTTGTTGGTTCTGAACCTCCCGCTGATCCCTTACATCGCGAAAATCTTGGCGATCCCACGCAACTACCTGATCCCGTTCATCTTGTTCTTCACCTTGATGGGGGCCTACATCGGCCAGAACAATGCGACGGAATTGTTGATGCTGGTGGGCTTGGGCATCATGGCGACAATTTTCAGGTTCGCAAATTACCCACTGGCGCCGCTGTTGATCGGGTTCATTTTGGGCACGATGCTCGAGGATAACTTCTCCCGATCAATGCAGTTGTACGACGGGTTGGGCTTCATCCTCGATCGCCCGATGACATTGGGGCTGCTCATCTTGGCCGCCATTCTGGTCCTCTTGCCAAGCGCGCGCAGCTACCGTGCCCGCAAAGTGGCGCGAAACGTGGCCGATGGCGACTGAACACGAGCGCACGGCCCCCTAAAAAACGACCGGCACCCTAGGAAGGTGCCGGTCGTTTCCATTTCTAACACTGGGCTTAGGTCAGGTAGGTGTTGAACCACTCCAGCGTGCGGCCCCAAGCCAACTCGGCCTTTCCTTCGTCGTAGCGCGGGGTGCTGTCATTGTGGAACCCGTGGTTCGCACCTTCATAAATGTAGCCTTCATAGGTTTTGTCGTTGGCCTGCAGGGCCGCCTCAAAATCAGGCCAGCCTGCGTTGATCCGTTCGTCCAACTCGCCCATCTGAACCATCAATGGCGCTTGGATTTTCGCCACATCATCGGCTGCTGGCTGGCGGCCATAAAACGGCACACCTGCCGCCATTTCGGGATAGGCCACAGCCAGCGCGCTGACCACGCCCCCCCCGTAACAGAACCCGACAGCCCCTACCTTGCCAGTGCTGTCTTCGCGCGCCATCAGGTGTTCGAACCCCGCAAAGAAGTCGTTCATCAATTCAACGCCGTCCACCGTGCGCTGCAACTCACGGCCATCGGCATCATTGCCCGGATAACCACCAACCGACGTCAGCCCGTCAGGCGCCAAAGCCATTAAACCAGCCTTCGCCAACCGGCGCGCAACATCTTCGATATAGGGGTTCAAACCGCGGTTTTCGTGGATCACCAAAACAGCAGGCAAAGGCCCTTCAACGTTTGAAGGGCGCACCAAATACCCACGTACATCACCGGTGCCGTTGGGCGAGGGATACATAATGTAATCCGCCACAATGTCGGGATCGTTAAACGATACTTGTTCGGCCATCGCATAATCGGGGCTAAGCATGCCCAGCAGTGCCACCGCCGTCACGCCACCCACGGCATATTTGCCGGCGCGGTCCAGAAATTCACGTTTGGTGATTTTGCCATGGGCGTAAAAATCGTACAGGTCCAAAAGACCTTGATCAAAATCTTTGGCGGTCATGCGGGTCATTGTATTTCTCCGATGTTGGGTGTGATCGCGTTTAGCGCGAATCTATTAAAGTTTTTCAATGTTAGGTCGCGGTGTGCAGATTTCAAAACCGGCACCTACACGTGCGCGTGATTTCGGCGAAAAATTGGGGCGACCAGCGCCGTCAATGCCGCTAGAGTTGTCACACTCCTCAGTTCAGGTCGCTTTTATATGATCCAACATATCGTTTGCCTTTCGCTCACCGACACCGCCGACCACACGTCACTGGCGGCTGTTATGTCTGACTTGGCGGGATTGGTCGGGCAGATCGATGGGTTTACCGATTTCACCCATGGCCCGAACATAGACGTTGAGGGCAAATCACCCGAAGCACCCTATGGGTTCGTTTGCGTCTTCGACACGCTTGAAGCCCTGCAAAATTACGCAAACGATCCGCGCCATCAGGCGTTGGGGGCAAAATTGGTTGATCTATGTGGCGGTGCTGACGGGATCAAAGTCTACGACATCCGCGTGGATGCAACGCGATGAGGCGCGCACTCTCTCTTCTGGCTTTGCTTGCCGCGGCCCCCGCAACCGCACAAGTGGCGTTCCCATGCGATTGGCAGGCCCGCGCCGATGCGATCGTCGAGCCATGGGATGAGAACACAGCGACCTTCGCCAAAGGGGCCGTACGTGTCGCGCACCTCGATGTGGCAGAACCCGCCTCAGCCGCCGCCTACCTGCTGATCTTACATCCCCCAATCGATGGGCCAGCAGGGCGCCATTGTACCGTCGTTGGGCGCAGCACCGAGCTGGGCTATGCGGCTATTTTGTTTGACGAGCTTCAGGCCAGCTATATCGCTGGCAAAGGGCTGACCCTCACTTTGCCCGCCATCATCTATCTTCCCGAACAGAACTTTCAAAACACCACACTTTTGTCCATTACTGTGAACCAGACCACCGGTGTGGTGGATGTAACGCAGGAACTCGGTCGTGAGTGAATTTCTTATCCCCTTGCCTCTCATCTTATTGGGGTGGGCGCTGGGCGGCGGCAGCCCTGGCCCGGCGACACTGGCCATTTCAAGCACGTCCATGGAACACGGCCGCCGCAATGGTGTCCTATTGGCGCTGGGCGTTGTTGCAGGCTCCGCAACATGGGGCATCGCGGCTGCGTTGGGGTTCTCCGCCGTGATGGCCGCCAACGCATGGGCCTTTGCGGTCCTGCGCTACATCGGCGCGGCATATTTGTTGTTTTTGGCGTTCAAATCATTGCGTTCGGCTTGGCGAGGCGGCGCAGCTCACGCGACCAAAGCGCCGAGATCGGGGTTTTTCATCAAAGGCCTGTTGCTGCACCTGACGAACCCCAAAGCCGTGCTTGGCTGGGGCTCGATCTACGCCATCGCGCTGACAGCACAGGCCAGCCCGCTGACTGTGGTGGAGCTGTTTCTCGCGCTAATCGCCACGTCTTCGGTCGTCTTCATCGGTTATGCCTTGTTGTTTTCCGCAGCACCCATCGCCAAAGGCTATTTGCGTATGAAGCGTGGGTTTGAACTGGCATTCGGCCTTTTGTTTGGGGCGGCCTCGTTGAAACTTTTGACCACGAAGTTAACCCCATGATCCTAGGTATCGGCACGGACCTCGCCAACATCGAGCGGATTCAGGGCACCCTAGATCGCTTTGGCGACCGGTTTCTCAACCGTGTGTTTACGGAAACGGAACAAGCCAAGGCCAATCGCCGCAAAGATATCGCCGGCACCTACGCCAAACGTTGGGCCGCCAAAGAGGCCTGCTCAAAGGCGCTGGGCACGGGGCTTCGCATGGGGATCGCATGGAAAGACATGGCGGTGTCCAACCTGCCCACTGGTCAACCCGTGATGGCCGTCACCGGCTGGGCCAAGACGCGCCTGGATGAGATGACGCCCCCCGGTCATGAGGCCATAATCCACGTCACCCTTACCGATGATCACCCTTGGGCGCAGGCCTTTGTGGTGGTCGAGGCGCGCCCTATCGCTGGTGCCCACACTTCGGCTTGACTTGATGGGCCTGCGCGCGCACATAACCCCAGATTTTATTGACCTTTTACCAACGAGGCTTCGCCGTGTGGGAATCCATTAAAGAGACCGTCAAAACAGTGGTTTATGCCCTGCTCATCGCAGGTGTTTTCCGCACGTTCCTGTTCCAGCCCTTTTGGATTCCCTCAGGCTCGATGAAAGAAACCCTTCTGGTCGGCGATTTCTTGTTCGTAAACAAAATGGCCTACGGCTATTCCTATGCGTCTTGCCCCTCGATCGTGATCCCCGCCGTTGGTATTGATATCGATGCCGAGAATTTCTGTGGCGTATTCAAAGGCAGCAACGATCGTTTGATGGGCTCCGAGCCAGAACGCGGTGATGTTGTCGTGTTCCGTCACCCCGTCACAGGCCGTGATTTTATCAAACGTCTTATCGGCATGCCCGGCGATACGGTGCAAATTGTAGACGGTCAAATCATCCTCAATGGCGCACCAGTGCCACAGGTTGCTGATGGCCTGTACACCGAACCCTTCGTGCGCCGCGGCTCGCCTCCCACATTCCCGATCTGCGCCAACGGCACCGTGCCCATCGGCCAAGATTGTTTGAAACAGCGGTTTACCGAAACCCTGCCCAACGGCGTTGATTACACCGTGCTAAACGTCGGCGACCGCGCCTTGGACAACACCGGCGTGTTCACCGTGCCCGAGGGCGAATATTTCTTCATGGGCGACAACCGAGATAACTCTTCCGACAGCCGCCGCGCCCAGGTGTCGGGTGGCGTGGGCTTTGTCCCCCTCGAAGACATCGTCGGCCGCGCCGATCGCGTCATGTTCTCCTCCGCAGGCACATCCTTGCTGGCCTTCTGGACATGGCGATCTGACCGTTTCTTCAAGGGGATCGAGTGAAGCTGTCCGGCCCCCTCCGCGCGTTTGAAGATCGCCTTGGTCACACGTTTGCCAAACCGGATCACCTGATCCGCGCGGTGACCCATTCCTCCATCTCGTCGCCCCACCGCGACGATAACCAACGGCTCGAGTTTCTGGGCGACCGTGTGCTGGGGCTCGTCATGGCCGAAGCCCTGCTGAACGCGGATGTGAACGCCGCCGAAGGTCTGCTTGCGCCGCGGTTCAATGCTTTGGTGCGCAAAGAAACCTGTGCAGATGTGGCACGCCAAATCGATCTCGGTGCCGTTTTGAAATTGGGCCGCTCCGAAATGCTCACCGGTGGTCGCCGCAAAGAGGCTCTGTTAGCCGACGCCATGGAAGCCGTCATCGCCGCTGTCTACGTGGATGCCGGTTTTGATGTGGCCCGTGACATCGTCGTCGCCTTGTGGGGCGACCGCATCATCAACGTCGAAGAAGATGCCCGCGACCCCAAAACCGCTCTGCAAGAATTCGCGCAAGGGCAGGGCGAGCAGCCCCCCAAATACACCGAAGTTTCACGGTCTGGCCCGGATCATGCCCCTGTTTTCACGATCGAGGTGAAATTGCAGTCCGGTGCGACAGAACAAGCGACAGCCACCAGTAAACGGCAGGCCGAACAGGCCGCAGCCAAGGCGCTTCTGACGCGCATCAAAGGACAAGAAAAATGACCCAACGTGCCGGATTTGTTGCCCTTATTGGCGAACCGAATGCAGGTAAATCAACATTGCTGAACCGGATGGTTGGCGCGAAAGTGTCGATCGTTACGCACAAGGTGCAAACCACCCGTGCGCGCATTCGCGGCGTCGCCATCGAAGGCGACAGCCAAATCGTTTTTGTTGACACACCCGGTCTGTTCCAGCCCAAACGCCGTCTCGACCGTGCGATGGTTGCGGCCGCATGGGGGGGTGTGGCCGATGCGGATGTTGTTGTTTTGATGATCGAAGCGCACCGCGGCATCACCAAAGGCGTCGAAGCCATTCTTGAGCGTCTGGGCGACGTCGGCACAGGCCGCACTGTCGCGCTGGCGATCAACAAAATCGACCGCGTCGATGCGCCGGTGCTGTTGGGGCTAACCAAAGACCTCAACGAGCGGTTCGATTTCGCCGAAACATTCCTGATCTCTGCCGAAAAGGGCCATGGGTGCGACACCATTCGCCAATGGCTGGCCGAGCGTATGCCCGAGGAGCCGTGGCTCTACCCCGAAGATCAAATCGCCGATCTGCCCATGCGCATGATCGCCGCTGAAATGACCCGCGAAAAGCTGACCCTGCGGCTGCATCAAGAATTGCCCTACCAGCTGACCGTTGAAACGGAAAACTGGGAAGAACGCAAAGACGGGTCCTGCAAGGTTGATCAGATCATCTATGTCATGCGCGATGGCCATAAAGGCATCGTGTTGGGCAACCGTGGTGAAACCATCAAAGCCGTCAGCCAAGCGGCCCGCGCCGAACTGACCGAGTTCTTGGGCCGCAAAGTCCACCTGTTCCTTCAGGTCAAAGTGCGCCCCAACTGGCTCGAAGAATCCGAGCGTTATTCGGAAATGGGCCTTGATTTCAAGGACGGCAATTCTTGAGCGCACGGCTCACGTCCGATATTTGGGTGTCGGCCTATCTGACCCGCCTGCGTCTTGCGGATATCCCGGTGTTCGTGACCCGCAAGGGCGACGCCACCGCAGGGTCCGTTTTGGTCAAGCTCAACACACTCGATGGGCAGGCCCGCGCGTTTCAACGACAGTTCGATCTAATGACCGGTGGTCGCACATGGGTCACCTTGGCTGAGGGCTCCGAGGCCGATGTGGATGCCTCCCTTTCCAAACAGGCCAGTTTCGACCCCGATCTTTGGGTGATCGAGGTTGAGGACAAACAAGGCCGTCATTTGCTTGACGACCCCTCGCTGGCGTAAGGTAGAGCCATGATTGAATGGCGCGACGAAGGGGCTTTGCTCAAGGTCCGAAAACACGGCGAAACCTCGGTGATCATCGAGGTGTTTACCGCCGAACATGGCCGTGCCGCAGGCGTTGTGCGCGGCGGAACCAGCCGCAAAATCACTCCCATTCTGCAACCGGGCGCGCAGCTCGATGTGCGCTGGAAAGCGCGCCTCGAAAATCATCTGGGCGCTTTCACGGTTGAGCCTATCCGCAGCCGCGCTGCTGTCGTGATGTCCGACCGTACGGCGCTGGCGGGGCTAAATGCGGTGACCGGATTGCTGGCTTTCGTCTTGCCCGAACGTGAAGATCACCCAACGCTCTACGCGCGCTCCGTGCAATTGCTCGACCTGCTGGGGCAAACCGATGTCTGGCCATTGGCCTATCTGCAGTGGGAAATGGCCTTGCTGAATGACTTGGGCTTTGGCCTCGATCTGTCGACCTGCGCGGTCACCGGCAGCACCGAAGACCTCACTTACGTCTCGCCCAAATCAGGCCGGGCAGTGGCGCGCACAGCGGCTGGCGAATGGGCCGACCGCATGCTGCCGCTGCCTCCCGTTTTGCGCCGCGAAGGCGATGCTGACACCGGCGAAATCATCGCGGCCCTCTCCACGACAGGGTATTTCCTCGAAAACCACCTTGCGCCATCGCTGGGCGACCGCACCTTGCCCGTGGTCCGGCAACGTCTGATTGATCAGTTCAACAAGTTGGCCTAGCGCGCCTCAAACGTCATCTCGCGCCCACCTTCACCTGTCAGCAACAAAATATCGCCAGACACTTCGGAAAACGACATTGCGGCGAGGGCTTCAAAAAACTGCGTCTCCGCCGCCAGCTCGGGGCAGGCCCGACGGGTCGATGCAATCGGGCCCAGCTCGAACCAAGGATAATAGGTGTTTTGATCTGCCGTGTAGCTGTTGCACGGGCCTTGGCCCGCAACCGTGCCTTCATTCGGGAACGCAATCGTCGCCGGCGCCGTGAATGCAGCCCCATCCAAGCTGACCAGATGATACACTGCACCGTCAACCGCATAGCCGGATATCGTTTCGTCAGGGCCGCAGGCGGCCAGCGACAAAAGGGCAGGGATAGCCAAATATTTCATAGGGCCAACCTACGATCTCTGGGCTCGCCCGGAAAGCGTCACCTGCGCCAAATGCCAAACCCGTGATCATGACGCGGGTAAAGCATTCTCGCTTGTCGCTTACAAAATGCGGCGCGCGATCACCTGTGCCTGAATTTCGCCCGCCCCCTCAAAGATATTCAAAATACGGGCGTCACACAAAATGCGACTGATTTTGTACTCCAACGCAAACCCGTTGCCGCCGTGTATCTGCAACGCATTGTCTGCGGCGGCCCATGCCACCCGTGCGCCCAACAGCTTGGCCATACCCGCCTCAACGTCACAGCGCCGGCCCTCGTCTTTCTCGAACGCGCTGAAATAGGTCAACTGACGGGCCACCATAATTTCCACAGCCATCATCGCCAGCTTGTTGGCCACCCGTGGAAACGCGATCAACGATTTCCCGAATTGCTTGCGATCTTGGGCGTATTTCATCCCCTCATCCAAGGCCGAACACGCCACCCCAATGGCACGGGCCGCCGTTTGAATGCGTGCGCTTTCAAACGTTTCCATCAACTGTTTGAAGCCCTTGCCTTCCTCCCCCCCGAGCAGGTTTTCACCCTTCACTTTGAAATCATCAAAGTTAAGCGTGTATTCCTTCATGCCGCGATAGCCCAACACATCGATCTCGCCGCCTGAAATGCCGGGGTCCTGCCACGGCGCAGCATCGGTGCCCGGCGTCTTTTCTGCCAAAAACATCGACAGGCCTTTGTAGTCGTCGGTTCCCGGCACCGTGCGGGCCAGCACCGTCATCACGTGGGTACGCGCCGCATGGGTGATCCACGTCTTGTTCCCATTCAGCACCCAATCCTCGCCCTCGCGGGTGGCCTTGGTGCGCAGCGCCCCCAAGTCAGAGCCCGTGTTCGGCTCCGTAAACACCGCCGTTGGCAGGGTTTCTGCGCTTGCCAGCTTCGGCAGCCATTTTTCCTTTTGTGCATCGGTGCCACCGGCCAAAATCAGCTCGGCCGCAATCTCGGATCGTGTGCCTAACGATCCCACCCCGATATAGCCGCGCGACAATTCTTCAGACACAACACACATCGAGGCTTTCGACAGCCCAAAGCCGCCATACTCTTCGGGAATTGTCAGCCCGAACACACCCATTTCTGCCAGCTCGTCGATGATCTCCATCGGGATCAGCTCATCCTTCAGATGCCAATCATGGGCAAAAGGTTCGACCTTCTCGACCGAATAGCGGCGGAATTGTTCGCGGATCATCTCCAGCTCATCATCCAAACCGGTGGTGCCTACCGTGATCTCTGCCGCGCGGTCCTGCATCAGCGCGACCAGTTGCAAACGGGCCGCTTGCGTGTTGCCCGATTGGCTCAGCGTCATAACCGCAGGTTCCATCAGACCGCGCATCTGCTCTTGGGTCAGGCCGATATCCTGCAGGCGCAGAATTTCGCCTTGGTTCATCGGGATGCCGCCGTAGATCTGCCAGATGTATTCCCCAAAGGCGATTTGGTGGATCAGTTGTTCGATGTCGCCAAATTTGCCGTCCGCCTGCAATCGCTCAGCCCAGGCCTGCATTTGCACTAGGGCTTCAACATATGTGGCCAGCCACGCCAACCCATGGGCCGCTGTCTGTTCTGCCTCAACCCGTGCGCCAGACACGCGACCGTCCTCCATTACCTTGGCGCGCACGCAGTCTTTGGCGCTGTCCAATATCGCGCGGAGGGGGGCAATCGCGGCCCCCGTGGTCGTCAACAAGTCAGGCAATACAACAGTGTCTTCGGTGTTCAGGTCGTGTCCATCGCGCGGCATTGCAGAATCCCTTCATTGTGCAGCTGCAGCAATACCGCGTCAGAATTAATCGCGCAAGAATAATTCCAAAATATAAATAATTTTATATTTTAATTACCCGGTGAATTCCGCCTTTAGAATTCATGAACTTGCTTTTTTGCAAAAGATTTAGTCGTGCCAGCCTGTGATTGCTTTGCTAGATCACATCTTATGGATTTTTCAATTTTCTCTGAATTGCCCTTCGGGGTTCTCGTCGCCGCTGTTGCCATCACGTTGTTTGCGGGCACGGTGAAAGGGGCCATTGGCTTTGCCTTGCCACTGATCATGATCTCGGGCCTCAGCTCGATCATGGAGCCGCGTCTGGCCTTGGCGAGCTTGATCGTCCCCGTGGTGCTCAGCAATGTCTGGCAAGTGCTGCGCGGTGGCGTGGCCCCCATGGTCGGCGCCGTAAAAGACGTATGGCGTTATGCCTTGATCGTTTGCCTGTTCATTCTCGTGTTTGCCCAATTCGTACCCAGCATCCCACAAGGTGCATTCTATTTGATTTTGGGTATCCCCGTCGTGATCCTATCAATCATCCAACTGATGGGCGTGCGCTTGACAATCCCCCTCCACCGCCGCCGCATGGGCGAGGTTATCTCCGCTGCCGTATCGGGTATTTTAGGCGCTTTGGCGGGCACCTGGGGGCCAACAACCGTGCTTTATTTGCTGGCGATCGACACGCCGAAAGCGAAACAAATGGTGGTGCAGGGCGTGATTTATGGCTCAGGTGCCTTGGCTTTGTTTGTTGCGCACCTCTACAGCGGCGTGCTCAACGCCGCCACATTTACCTTCTCCACATTTATGCTGCTACCAACGCTGGCAGGTATGTGGATCGGCTTTCAAATCCAAGACCGAATGAACCAAGCGGCATTCCGAAAAGCCACGCTTTTCATGTTGGTCATTGCGGGCCTCAACCTGCTGCGCAAAGGGTTTTTCGCCTAACCGATCAGGTCCAGATAATTGCAGGCGTCCGCCAGTTCGGGCAGGGCGCTTGGCGGAACAACGGTGAAGGTCGTCTCGTAGAACGTCACACCGCCATAGCTGGCCTTCATCGTCCAATCCCCCAGCGCCAATTCATATCTGTAGTCGAATTGATAGAACGTCACGCCAGGCGCCGCGTCAGACCGCAGATGCGTGGTGAAGCTCTGCGTCGTCGCACCGCTGCCCTCAAACGGCGGATGGGTGACAGTCATCACCACGCCGTCTTGATCGAAACCGCCCGCCAGCCCTGCACGCACCCCAAACCCAATGCCAATCACCGCCGGAACCATGCGCCCGTTACTCACAAAGGGGGGCGCATCTGCGATAACATGTGTTGTGCCAGCCACCGTGCCAGGGGCTGTCCGTTCTTCACCGCCCTCTTGGGCGCAAAGAACACCAGCCTCATAAAACCCCAACAAGGGGGACTGAAACTCTGCCGTTTGGGCTGATCCGCAAACACCCCAGCCAATGGCCAGGGCGCTGCTTAGAAATATGTGTCGCATCATCATGCGATGATCCTAGCCAATCGCAGCGGCTTTGACATCCTCATCGATATACGGAACGTACTTTTCGAAATTGTCCGCAAACATATCGACCAGTTTCGCCGCCTGCACATCATAGGCAGTTGCATCGGCCCATGTGTCACGCGGGGTCAGCAACAGATCATCAACACCCGCACATGAAACCGGAACATCAAATCCGAAATTCACATCCTTGCGGAACTCACCCTCGGCTAGCGTGCCGTTCAATGCAGACGTCAGCAAGGCACGTGTCGCCTTAATCGGCATCCGGTTACCCGTGCCATAGGCGCCACCGGTCCAGCCCGTGTTCACCAACCAACAGGTCGCACCATGTGCCGCGATTTTGGAGCGCAGCAAATCCCCGTAAACCTCGGGCCGGCGCGGCATGAAGGGCGCGCCAAAACAGGTCGAGAACGTCGGCTCCGGCTCGGTCACACCCCGTTCGGTGCCCGCCACCTTGGACGTGAACCCAGACAGGAAGTGGTACATCGCCTGCGCTGGCGTCAGCCGCGCGATGGGGGGCAGCACACCGAAGGCATCACAGGTCAACATGATGATATTCTTAGGGTGACCCCCAAGCGCGCTTTCAGACGCGTTCGAGATGTAGTTCAAGGGATAGGCGCACCGCATATTTGCGGTCAGACTGTCGTCTTCAAAATCCAGCTCCAACGTTTCTGGATCAAACACCATGTTCTCGATGACCGTGTTGGGCATCTGTGTCGTGGCATAGATTTCCGGCTCAGCCTCCGGGTTCAGCCCGATGGTTTTGGCGTAGCAGCCCCCCTCGAAATTGAAAATCCCACGCTCGGACCAGCCATGCTCATCGTCGCCAATCAACACACGATCCGGATCGGCGGACAATGTGGTTTTGCCCGTGCCCGACAGGCCAAAGAACACTGCGCTGTCCACTGGGTTGCCTTCGGCGTGGTTGGCCGAGCAATGCATCGGCATGATGTCTTTCTCTGGCAGCAGGTAATTCAACAGCGTGAACACTGATTTCTTGTTTTCACCCGCATATTCCGTGCCCGCGATCAAAATGATCTTGCGGTCAAAGTTCATGGTGATCACGGTTTCCGACCGGCATCCGTGACGTGTTGGATCGGCCAAGAAACTTGGGCAGTTGATCACGGTCCAATCCGGTGCAAACACCTCAACTTCATCCGCCGTCGGGCGGCGCATCAGATGCCGGATGAACAATCCATGCCATGCCATTTCCGTAACAAATCGCACGTCCAAACGGTGGGTTGGATCAGCGCCTGCGAACAGGTCCTGAACAAAGTAATCCTTACCACCCATATGGGCGATCATATCATCGTACAGCCGATCAAACGCATCGGGTTCCATCGCGGCGTTGTTGTCCCACCAGATGGTGTTTTCCGTGGTCACGCTGCGCACCACGTGCTTGTCTTTTGGCGACCGTCCAGTGAATTTGCCAGTCGTGGTCAGGAATGTCCCGCCCTTGCCCAACTGGCCTTCCCCTCGCGCGACAGCCGCCGCCGACAGATCGTCCTCACAGTAGTTGTAATAGACCTGACCCAAACCGGTGATGCCTTGCGCAGGCAGTTTCATGGATGGGTTGACCGTGCCGTGGTCCATTGTCTCGCTCCTAATGTGACAGGGGCGAAAGTGCCCCGATAGAGCGGTCCTAACATGACGATTTTACAACTGAATACCCGTCAAATTTACCGTTAGCGCAACCAAATTACCGTTAGCGCAACCAATTCGAAATTTAATTGCTCGACTGATCTTCTAGTATTCTAGAATAACCCCCAAACCCACCAGAGTGAGGCATTTTAGCCATTGGTTATTTTTTTTGGCCACATTTGGGCAGGCGATTGCCTCGTTTCTACAGTTTTGGATTGATTCGCACGGCCCATGCAGGGCAAAACAAACAAAAAACAGGCAAAATTAATTGAGCAGAAAAAAGGGGCATTGCCATGTCACGTATCGCACTTGTCGATGACGACCGGAATATTTTGACGTCCGTTCAGATCACGCTCGAAGCAGAAGGCTTCGATGTCGAAACCTACAACGACGGCCAGCAAGCCCTGGACGCGTTCAACCAACGCATGCCCGATATGGCTGTGCTGGACATTAAAATGCCACGCATGGATGGCATGGATCTGTTGCAGCGTCTGCGCCAGAAAACATCGATGCCGGTGATTTTCCTCACATCCAAAGACGATGAAATCGACGAAGTCCTCGGCCTGCGCATGGGCGCAGACGACTACGTGAAAAAGCCTTTCTCTCAGCGTCTTCTCGTGGAGCGCATCCGCGCGCTCTTGCGCCGCCAAGATGCGATCGCCGGCGAAGAGGTCGAAGAGACCGAAGAAACAAAAATCATGATCCGCGGTGAGCTCTCCATGGACCCGCTGCGTCACGCGGTGAAATGGAAAGGCAACGACGTGTCGTTGACCGTCACAGAATTCCTGCTGTTGCAGGCATTGGCCCAACGCCCCGGTTTCGTGAAATCCCGCGATCAATTGATGGACGTGGCCTACGACGATCAGGTCTACGTTGATGACCGCACCATCGACAGCCACATCAAACGTCTGCGCAAAAAGATGCGCACTGCCGATGATGATTTTTCGGCAATCGAAACATTGTATGGTATCGGGTATCGATACAACGAAGAGTAAAGAAGGACGGCCATGACGGTTGCCCCCAAAATTGACGTTCGCGATCTGAAATCCGTCCGCGCCGCTGCGCGCGAGACGGGCGGCGTCGTCTTGGGGGATGATTACGTGGCCCCGCGTGTTGAAGACAAAGACGCGATCCCACAAAATAACCGCAGCTTGATGCATCTGGTGCGCTCCCCCTTGGCGCGCAAAATCATCACCTTCAACCTGCTGGCGTTGATCGTGCTTGTCGCGGGCGTCCTCTACCTCAACCCCGCCCGCGAAAACCTGGCCTATCAACGCGCATCTTCCATGGTGAACGAGGTCGAGCTGATCGCCGACGTGTTCGAGGCTCAGCTACCGGTCAACGCGCCGGTGAACCTGATGTCTGGCGATGGCGCTGACGCGCGCAACACGCTTGAAAACCTCGATTTGCGGGGCGGCGTCGACGTCTACTTGATGGACGCGCAAGGCCAATTGGTCGGGCGCTGGTCCGACCCCACCGTTGAAGACCCGCCCGTGCGCGGTCTGCCAGACCGCAGCGAAGGCGCAGTGCTCACCCGGGTTTTGTCCGGCATGTGGTCCTTCGCCGCTGGCGTGTTCCGGGGCGATCAGGCCGAAGAACCCGACTTTGATTTGTCCAACGCCCTTCCTCGTTTCGTCCCCGACACCTTGGAAAATGGCACCTGGATCAACGCCAACACCGACCCGCAGGGCAAGACCTTCTTCAGCGTCATGACCCCTGTGGTGCAGCAAGGCGGAACACCCGTCGGCGTGATCGCCCTCGTCTCAATGCCGGGCGAGCTTGACGATCTCGTCGCCCATGACCGCGAACAACTTTTGCAGATGTTCGTGATTGGTGTTTTGGTCTCAATCGTCCTCAGCCTCCTGCTGGCCTCGACGATCGCCTATCCTTTGACTGATTTGGCGGATGCCGCCGAACTTGGCCGCGAGAAAAACGCGCGCAAAATGTCCCCGCACCGCATTCGCATCCCCGATCTAACCGGTCGGCCTGACGAAATCGGGCGTCTCTCCGGCTCTCTGCGCGGCATGGTCACCGCCCTGTTTGAACGGATTGAGGGCAACGAACAATTCGCCGCCGATGTGGCGCATGAAATCAAAAACCCATTGGCCTCCCTGCGGTCCGCCGTGGGCACGCTGCGTTTGGCCAAAAAAGAAGAACACCGCACCCGCATGCTCGACGTCATCGAGCATGACGTGCAGCGTCTCGACCGTCTGGTCAGCGACATCTCAAATGCCTCTCGCCTCGATTCTGAATTGGTGAAGGAGGAGGAAGAACCCTTCAACCTCATCAATACGCTTGACCATTTGACCGAATTCTTGGGCAATCAAGCCAAACAACAAGGCGTTGATTTCATTTCAGATCTCCCGAACGAGGAGATCGAAATCATGGGCCTCGAAGGTCGCTTGGCGCAGGTCTTTGTGAACCTTATCTCGAACGCCATTTCCTTCTCTGAAAATGGCGATGCCATTCGCGTCTGGGCGCGCAAACGTGAAAACCGCGTGTTGGTCGTTGTCGAAGACACGGGGCCCGGCATCCCCGAAGGTGCGTTGCAAAAGGTGTTCCAGCGGTTCTATTCCGAACGGCCCGAACAGCAATTCGGCGACAATTCCGGCCTTGGCCTGGCGATTTCCAAACAAATCGTCGAGGCCCATGGCGGCGTCATTTGGGCCGAAAACATCCGCCCGACGAACGCCGATATCGGCTCCGAGCCTCTTGGGGCGCGGTTCGTGGTGGGTCTGCCGGTTTAAATGCTGTCCGTCCCCCTTACGCGACTGCCAAATGGCGCGCTGCAGCTGCACGCCACAACCATCAGCTTCCAAGACAAAGCCTTGGTCATCGCGGGCCCCAGTGGCACAGGGAAATCAAGCCTCGCCCTGCGCATGATCGCGCTCGGCGCGTGCCTTGTGAGCGACGATATGACCCTCATTTCGACCTCCCCGTCAGGCATTTTGGCCCATGGCCCCGATGCTGCCCCACAGGTGATTGAGGTCCGCGGGCTGGGTCTTCTAAACGCACCTGTCGTGGCGGCTGAACGTCTGCACACGATCCTTGATCTTGGCACCGCCGAAAAGGCGCGCCTGCCAGAGCCGCGAACCCTAACCCTGTTCGATCAGGCCATTCCCGTTCTTCACAGTCCTGCGACTCCTCTTATCGCAGAGGCGATGATACACTACCTTAAATACGGTCGATCAGAGTAACGCATCAGAGGTTGAAATGCCTGAACCCACTGCCACCACACAAAAAATCATCCTCGTCAGTGGCCCGTCGGGGGCAGGGCGCTCTACCGCGATTAATGTCCTCGAAGACCTCGGGTTTGAGGCCATCGACAACCTCCCCCTCTCACTGATCCCGCGCCTGACCGACGGCAAACTCACCGCGCCTTTGGCCATCGGCGTAGATGTCCGCAACCGCGACTTTTCAACCGATGGCGTCGCCGACGTGATAAAACAGCTGCGCACCCGCCCAGATGTCGATTGCCAGCTCCTGTTTCTCGACGCGACAGAAGACACGCTGGTGCGGCGCTACTCCGAAACACGCCGCCGCCATCCCCTATCGCCGGATGCACCCGCCATCGAAGGCATCCGGCGCGAAGCAAAGATCCTAGCGCCCCTCCTCCAAAAGGCGGAATTCCTGCTCGACACCACGGACCTCTCACCGCACGATCTCAAAGCACGGCTGACCGATTGGTTCGGCGACAAAGGCGCTGCCCTGTTCGGGATTACACTGCAATCCTTTTCCTACAAACGCGGCCTGCCGAAAGCATCAGATATGACGTTTGATTGCCGCTTTTTGAAAAACCCCCACTGGGATCCTGACTTGCGCAGCTCAACAGGCCTTGATGCCCCCGTCGGCGCCCACGTCGAGACCGATCCACTGGCCGGCCCCTTCAAAGAAAAGGTCACGGACCTCCTGCTGACCCTCCTCCCAGCCTTCCGCGCCGAGGGGAAATCCCATATCAACATCGGCTTTGGGTGTACTGGTGGGCAACACAGATCCGTATACATTGCGGAACAAATCGCCTTGGCCCTTGCGGAGCAGGGGTGGCAGGTGTCAAAACGACACCGGGAACTTGAACGAAGACAGTGAGTCTTTCGTTTCACATCGGATCGTAGGGATGCAGATTTGATCGGAATCGTGATCGTTGCACATGGCGGGCTGGCGACAGAATATCTGTCGGCGGTAGAGCATGTCGTGGGTAAACAGGCCGGACTGCGGGCAATCGCTATTGCGCCGGAAGATGATCGTGCTGCAAAGCAAACCGAAATTTGCGATGCAGCTGATGCCGTCGATACCGGAGACGGTGTCGTGGTCGTGACCGACATGTTTGGCGGCTCGCCGTCCAACCTGTCTCTGCGGGCCTGTAGCCCCGATAACCGTCGTATTATGTACGGTGCAAACCTTCCCATGCTTGTAAAACTTGCGAAATCGCGCCGCAAATCGGTGCCCGATGCCGTGAAAGCCGCCCTTGATGCGGGCCGCAAATATATCGACAGCCATTCCGTCGACTTGGATACCTAAATTATGACCCAACGTGTTTTAGAAATTACAAATATCAAAGGGCTGCATGCCCGTGCATCCGCAAAATTCGTCGAGGTGACAGAACAGTTTGATGGCCATGCCAAGGTTTCAAAAGACGGAATGTCCGCCGATGGCGATAGTATTATGGGGCTTTTGATGTTGGCAGCCTCTAAGGGAACCTCTATTGAGGTCGAAACCAACGGGCCGCAGGCTGAACAGCTCATGGATGCGCTGGCAGCATTGGTTGCGGATAAGTTCGGCGAAGGGGACTGACCCTTTGCGCCGACAGGCTAGGACATAGCGTTTGACGAAGACACCACTCCCCCAAACAAGCGAACCAGAGCTGCTCGAAGACGCACCGCGCGTCTACGACCGTGCATCGCTGACCTATTCCGAAACCTTCGACAGCAATCTCAAACGCTGGTTCATCATGGGGATGGAATGGCTGACCGGTAAGGTCAAAGTCATTCGCCGCGTCCGCAAATTCGAACGCATGGGCACACCCACCGGTCAGGCTTTTTGGCCAGCCACCATGCGGGCCATGGGCATCGAAATCCAAACCCCGCAAGACCAACTGGACCGTATCCCGGAAACCGGCCCGGTGATGTTTGTGGCAAACCACCCGCACGGGCTGGTCGATGGTATGATTTTGGCCGACCTGATTGGCCGCCGTCGCAACGATTACCGCATTCTCACACGGGCTCTGCTGACGGGCATCGATGAAAGCGCCTCTAGCTACATGATCCCCGTGCCGTTCCTGCATGAAGAAGACGCGCAGAAAAAGATGATCGAAATGCGCGCCAAAGCCATGGAACATTTGGGCAATGGCGGGTTGATCGCCCTGTTTCCCTCGGGTGTTGTCGCCGCGTCTGAAACCGCATTTGGCCCCGCGATTGAACAGGAATGGAACGTTTTCACTGCCAAGATGATCAAACGGTCTGGTGCCACCGTCGTGCCCTGTTACTTCCCGGGCAGCAACTCACGCGCCTATCAGATCGCCAACCAAATCAGCGCCACATTGCGCCAAGGCCTGTTGATCCACGAAGTGGCGCACGCCTTTGACAAACCGCAAAAGCCAGTCATCGGTCACCCCATTTCCCCCGAAGAAGTCGCCGAGCGCAGCAAAGACCCACGGGCCTTCATGGCGTGGCTGCGTGAACATACCTTGGCTTTGAAAGAGACCTGAAGCAGTTCGTCCTGCGGCCATAGTGGCCTTAGCAGCAAAGCGTCTCGCTATGCCTTGCCGCGCACAAGAATAAACAAACCCGACGCGACGATTAGACCAGACCCCAGTACCATCGCTGATGTCAGGCTTTCACCAAACACAACAAGCCCAAGGGTTATCCCGAACAACAGCCGTGTGTACCTAAATGGCGTTACGGCTGACACTTCACCGGTGCGCATTGCGATCATCAGGCAAGAATAGGCCGCGACGCCCGACACGATAGCCCCAAATAAATAGGCCGATGTCGCGGCGTCTGGCAGTACAATCGGTACGCCCTGCCAGACCGAATATACAACGCCTGCCACCACAATCGAAAGAAACCCGTAGAGCCCCAAAATAGCCGTGCTAATCGTCGCGGGCGCGGCACGGCTGGCAAGGTCCCGCCCCGCAAATCCGATCATGCCTAAAATCGCAAACACGGACAGGGCAGAAAAGCCATCTGTGCCGGGTTGGACGATAATAACAACACCGACCAAGCCAACAACAATCGCCAACCAGCGATGCCAACCGACGGTTTCTTTAAACACCAACGCGGCCCCCAGCACGACAACCAGCGGCGTTGCTTGCAAGATGACAGTCGCTGACGACAGCGGCGTCAGGGCCAGCGCGAGCACATAAAACAGCCGGCCCGTTATCTCAAAAATCACCCGAACGCGCATCGGCACCGACACGACGTCTTTCGTATACAGCGCCTCACCCTTAATCCGCGCGATGCCTGCAAAAACCGCCGCACCACCCAGGCCGAACACAAACAAGATCTGCCCGATCGGCAGCACCTGTGATGCGGCCTTCACAAACGCATCCTCCACAGCAAAGAGCGCCATGGAAAGGATCATCCAAAGGCTACCGCGTAGGTTCGCAATGCGACCCATGGGGATACGGGTGGTCATGTTGTCCGACTTTAACGTGTCGGAACAGGCGTCTCGCCACGATAATCATAAAATCCGCGTTTGGTCTTGCGGCCCAGCCATCCGGCCTCAACGTATTTGGTCAGCAAGGGGCAGGGGCGGTATTTCGTGTCCGCCAACCCGTCATGCAGCACGTTCATGATCGCCAAACAGGTGTCCAACCCAATGAAATCCGCCAGCTCAAGCGGGCCCATCGGATGGTTCGCACCCAGCTTCAGCGATGTGTCGATCGATTCAACATTCCCGACACCTTCATACAGCGCATAAACCGCTTCGTTGATCATCGGCATCAAAATCCGGTTCACAATAAACGCCGGAAAATCCTCCGACGTGGCCGATGTTTTGCCCAGCCGGTCCACAACACCCTTACAGGCGTCGAATGTCTCTGCATCCGTGGCAATGCCGCGGATCAGCTCCACCAGCTGCATGATCGGCACGGGGTTCATGAAATGGAACCCCATAAACTTCTCAGGCCGATCCGTGCGCGATGCCAGCCGCGTGATCGAAATCGACGAGGTGTTTGATGTCAGAATGGTATCCGGCTTCAGATGCGGCAGCAGGTCATCAAAAATCGCCTGCTTCACAGTTTCCCGCTCGGTCGCTGCTTCGATCACAAGATCGGTCGGCCCAAGATCGGTGAGCGTCAGCGTGGTGTTGATCCGGCGCAACCCTTCGGCCTTGGCCTCTTCGGTGATCAACCCCTTGGACACCTGGCGTTCCATATTCTTGGTCACGTTTGCCACGGCGGCATTCAGGGCTTCGGCGCTGATATCCGTCATCAGCACGTCATAACCGGCCAAGGCACAAACATGCGCAATCCCGTTGCCCATTTGGCCCGCGCCAACGACGCCAATTCGCTCAATACCCATAGGTTCCGCCTTTCACTGTTGCCGCCACCATAGGCCCGCAGACGGAGACCCTCAAGCCACGGAAAGCCATGCCAGTTTAGTCAAATTAGCGCTTTAGTCATTTGCTAATAGAATCGGCACCAAAGTGGCTTTGGTGAGTGAATTTTATGAAGGATGGGACCAATGAAAACCTACGACAGTGAAAACAGGACGGTGCGACTGGCCCCTTGCACATACGGCCTGTCGCGGCTGTCCTTTCGTGGCCCGCGCCGCCCGACAGACGGCCGCTATATCGCCTTTCTCGGCGGGTCCGACACCTTCGCGCGCTACGTGCCCAAACCCTATTGCGACCTTGTGGCCGCTGCGACTGGTGAAATCTGCGTAAACCTTGGCTGCCAATCCGCAGGGGCGGACGTCTACCTCAAAGACACAGCGCTCCAAACCCTGCGCCGCGACGCCAGCGCGACCGTGATCCAAGTCTTCGGCGCGGCAAACCTCAGCAATCCTTACTACCGCGTGCATCCCCGTCGAAACGATCGTTTCATTGCCGCAACGCCAAAACTTATCGCCCTCTACCCCGAGGTGGATTTTTCCGAAATCTCATTCACCGGCCACCTCATCGCTCGTCTTCGCGCCGTGGATGAGGCACGTTTTGCCCTCGTTCGCACCTGCCTGCAGGCCACGTGGGTCATCCGAATGCACACCCTCATTGCCGACGCGGCAAGCCCCGTCTTGCTCCTCTGGTTCGCCTCTCGTGCGCCCGACGACAAAATTCACGACACCCCAGCGGGGGACGATCCCGCGTTCATCACATTGGAAATGCTCGATATGCTGCGTGATGCGGCCGATGATATCATCGAAGTCATCATGCCGCGCGGCGAGACGGAGGGTATGGCCTTCCCCCCGCTGGACAGCCTTTCCGCCCAAAACAGCCTCGGCGTGGATGCGCATTTTGCCGCCGCAAAGGCCTTGCGTCTTCCTTTGACCTTCGGCCTTAGCTGACCGATCTGAGCCGCAAGCAAGTAGCCCCAAAACAAAAGGCCCACCAAAATGGCGGGCCTTTCAAACTTCTTTTCAACAAGGCTTAGCCCAGTTTTTCGGTCAATTCTGGCACCGCGTCGAACAGGTCTGCCACCAGACCAAAGTCCGCCACTTGGAAAATCGGCGCTTCTTCGTCTTTGTTGATTGCAACGATGATCTTGGAGTCTTTCATCCCGGCCAAGTGCTGGATCGCACCGGAAATACCGACCGCAACGTAGAGGTCAGGAGCGACAACTTTACCTGTCTGGCCAACCTGCCAATCGTTTGGCGCGTAACCGGAATCAACCGCCGCACGGGACGCACCAACAGCCGCGCCCAGTTTGTCGGCCAAACCTTCGATCAAGGCAAAGTCTTCCTCAGACCCAACACCACGACCACCAGATACAACAACACCCGCAGATGTCAGTTCTGGGCGATCGCTTTCAGCAACCTTGTCTTCAACCCATTCGGACAGACCAGGGTTCGCCGCCGCCGCGATCTCTTCAACCGCAGCAGAACCGCCCATCTCAGCCGCATCGAATGTAGATGTCCGAACGGTCATCACTTTCGTCGCATCAGAGGATTTCACTGTCTGGATCGCGTTACCCGCATAGATCGGGCGCTCAAACGTGTCGGCGTCAACAACGCCAGTCACTTCAGAAATCACCATCACATCCAGCAAAGCCGCAACGCGGGGCAGGATGTTTTTAGACGCAGCTGTGGAAGGCGCTGCAATGTGGGAATAATCGCCCGCCAAACCAACGATAAGGTCGGCCATAGGCTCGGCCAGATCGTGACCATAGGAATCGTCATTCGCGCACAGCACTTTGGCCACACCGTCCAGCTTTGCAGCCTCAGCCGCCGCACCGGAACAGCCCGATCCTGCGCACAGCACAGTCACATCGCCCATTTGCTTTGCAGCGGTCAAAGCCTTTGCAGTGGCGTCCACAGACAGCTCACCATTCACAACTTCAGCAATCAGAAGAACAGCCATTATACAGCACCCGCTTCTTTAAGTTTCTCAACCAGTTCGTCCACAGACCCAACCATGATACCTGCCGCACGGGCTTCTGGCTCGGCTGTACCGACGATTTCCAGACGGTTCGCAACATCCACGCCGTAATCGGCAGGTGTTTTCTCGTCCAACGGCTTTTTCTTCGCCTTCATGATGTTCGGCAAAGACGCATAACGCGGCTCGTTCAGGCGCAAATCAACGGTGACGATGGCGGGCATCTTCACTTTGATGGTCTGCAAACCGCCATCCACTTCGCGGGTCACGGTGGCGGTGTCGCCATCGATATCCAGCTCAGATGCGAATGTCCCTTGGGACCAACCTGTCAACGCAGCCAGCATCTGGCCTGTCGCATTCATGTCGTTGTCGATCGCCTGTTTACCGGCCAAAACCAGACCCGGCTGTTCTTCGTCGATCACACCTTTCAGGATCTTCGCAACGGCCAAAGGCTCGATATCCTGATGAACGTCATCTGTCGCCACAACCAAAATCGCGCGGTCAGCGCCCATCGCCAGCGCCGTGCGCAGCGTTTCTTGAGCCTGCTTTACACCGATAGAAACCGCAACGATCTCCTCGACCTTCCCAGCTTCTTTCAGACGGATCGCCTCTTCAACCGCGATCTCATCGAACGGGTTCATAGACATTTTGACATTGGCAAGATCAACACCGCTGCCGTCCGCTTTCACACGAACTTTCACGTTATAATCAATCACGCGTTTGACGGGTACGAGGACCTTCATCAACAGTTTCTCCCATTGGACAGCACGTATGCTGTGTTCATAATCTCGCCCTAAATACCGCAGGCTGCCTGCAGAAAATAGAGAGGAATCGACGCAAGGACCGTTCCTGACGCCGCGTATATGAAAAAACGCGCAAAAATTTCATCGTGTCAATGCTGTTAGCGCCAGATGTGGCGTTTCGTCATGATTGAGGTTTCGATTTCGAAATACCTAATCAGGAACGCCTAAATTTACCTCATCGGTTCGCGCATCCTGTCGCCATAAAGCCCACTGGGCGATATGCCGCTTCGTGCCTCAGCGGTTCGCTCCGGGAACCCAAAGAACGTCGTCTTTGCCGCCGTTGTTGGCGATCCGCGAGGCCACGAAGAACCAGTCCGACAAACGGTTCAGGTATTTCACGCCCGCCGGGTTCACCGATTCGATTGTTGCAAGCTCGACAGAAAGACGTTCCGCACGGCGCGAAACTGTCCGGCATAGGTGCAAATGGGCCGCCAAAGCTGACCCGCCGGGCAATATGAACGACCGCAGCGGCTCCAATGCTTCGTTCATCACATCGATTTCCGCTTCCAGCCGCGCCACTTGCGCGTCCGACATCCGCAGCGGCGGATATTCCGCGTCTGCGTCTTTTTCCATGTCAGGGCGGCACAGATCCGCACCAAGGTCGAACAAATCGTTCTGGATCATCGCCAGCTGCGCATCCAAGTCGCCCGTGGCGTGCAGGCGCGCCAACCCCACGGTCGCGTTCGCTTCATCCACAGTGCCATAGGCCGTCACGCGCATGGAATGTTTTGCCACGCGGCTGCCATTGCCCAAGGCCGTCTCGCCAGAATCGCCCGTCTTCGTGTAAATCTTGTTCAATACGACCATGTCGTTACCCCCCAATGCTGCGCGTCAGCGCAAAACCCACGATCAAAACGACCGCAATGAACTGTGCCAAAATCCGCAGCTGCATAATCTTGTTTGATTTCTTGGCGTCCCCGCCACGACCAAATTGGGACACACCCCAAATCAATACGCCTGCCACCGCAAGGCACGCGATCAGGATGACGTAAAAGAATGGATCATTGGCCATGAATGCAGGTCCTTCAATATTGTTCTGCTCAGCTAGCTTGCGCGCATCAAAAGGGAAGGGCTACGCTTTGCGCAACACCCAATCCAGTGCCCGACTAGGCAGGATTCGACGCAAGAAGGCCATGATATACGTGGGGGTTGTGACGTAATACCGCGGCTTCGGGTTCGCATGGGTCACCGCCCGCAACAGCTTCGCGGTCACCGCAGAGGCCGGCAATTCAAACTGATCCGGCCCGCGATCTTCATACAGTCGTTTTAGCAAGCCGCGCTCATACTGTTCTTTGCGGGGCGAGTTTTCCCAATCGATCCAGCGTTCAAAATGCGGGATCGATTTTTGCCGGATGTCCGATGTCACAGGGCCCGGCTCAATCGTGATAATCTTGATGTCCGTATCGGCCATTTCCAACCGCATCGTGTCGGTCAGCCCTTCCAACGCAAACTTGGTCGCCACATAGGCCGCACGCCACCGCATCGCCACCAAACCCAGCACGGATGAATTTTGCACAATCCGCCCATGCCCTTGGGTGCGCATCACGGGAATGACCTTGGTGCACAGTTCATGAACCCCAAACACATTGGTCTCAAAGATTTCGCGCAAGGCATCGCGCGGCAAATCTTCAGCCGCACCGGGGGTACCAAAGGCGCCATTGTTGAACACCGCGTCCAACGTGCCGCCCGTAGCCGCCAACACTTCGGCCAACCCTGCGTCAATCGTCGCGCTGTCCGCATAATCAATGCGCGGGGCGTCAAACCCTTCAGCACGCAACCGATCACAATCCGCTTGGCTGCGGCACGATGCAAAAACGCGCCACCCTGCAGCGCGCATGCCATGGGCTGCATCATACCCGATACCGGAAGAGCAGCCCGTAATAAGAATAGATTTGGTCATCCCGCCTTGTGACCCGTCAAACGCGGGCCGACAAGGTTAAATACCTGCAGGTTTATCCCTGCGGCGGGGTCAGCAGCCGTTCTGCCATCCAGCCTTCAATGCCGCGGTCCACCGCAATCACGCGCGCCCAACCGGCTGCGTTCACTTCCAACACTTCCATGTCGGTTCCACCATCCAGCGTCGTGATCACGTCATAATCTGTGTTGGGGCCCATGCGCATGTTCACGCGCGATCCGGCAACTTGGCGAATATCCAGCGCCACGGGCGCAGGTGCAGCAACCTGAACCACTGTTGCTTGCGGGGCAGTTGCCTCAGAACCGGCGGCCTGCGTGTCCGCCTTAACAACAGCCGTATCAATCACCGGCAACGACGACGATACGTTGGATGTGGACACGGCCAACAACGTGGGCGCGTTCGCCCGTGTCACCAACTCTTCTGTCGCGGATGTTTCTGCAGCAGCCAAAACAGGTGTGTCTTCAGGTACAAAATCCGCACCGCCAGACATTTCGTAATATCCCCAGCCCAAAAAAGCGAAGCTCAACCATACATAGGTTTTCATAACCCGAATCCCCCAAGATTCTCAACAATCGTTACACTGCGGTGAACGTAACAAACTCATGACCCAAATAGGAGGAAAATCGCCGATGCCGCACGGGGAAAATTTCATCATCCGCATCTGATTTCATCGTTGTCGGGCAAATCTCGGCCCGTTACACACGTAAGCTATGAATGATGATGTATTTGATCCCAAAATGAACCCGACAGAGCCGCTGCGCCGTGCGATTGGCGACAGATATCTGACCTATGCCCTGTCGACGATTATGCACCGCGCGCTGCCAGATGCGCGCGATGGGCTCAAACCTGTGCACCGCCGCATTCTCTACGCGATGCGCGAATTGAAACTGGCCAGCAAAGGCGGCTTCCGTAAATCCGCGAAAATCTCCGGCGACGTGATGGGCAACTATCACCCCCACGGCGATGCGGCCATTTACGATGCAATGGCCCGCTTGGCGCAAGACTTCAACGTCCGCTACCCATTGGTCGACGGGCAGGGGAACTTCGGCAACATCGACGGCGATAACCCCGCCGCGGCGCGATACACAGAAGCCCGTATGACAGCCGCCGCCGAGGCGCTGCTCGAAGGCCTGTCTGAAAACGCCGTCGATTACCGTGAAAACTACGATGGCACGCTCACCGAACCTGTGGTGCTGCCGGCGGCCTTCCCGAACCTTCTGGCCAACGGCTCCAGCGGCATCGCCGTGGGCATGGCCACCAACATCCCGCCTCATAACTTGGATGAGTTGATTCAGGCCTGCCTGCACCTGATCAAATCCCCAAACGCCCGCGATGAAACCTTGCTCGACTATATCCCCGGCCCGGATTTCCCGACCGGTGGCATCATTGTCGAGCCCAAAGACAACATCGCCGAGGCCTATCGCACCGGCAAAGGCGGCTTCCGCCTGCGCTGCCGCTACGAGATCGAAGACCTGGGGCGCGGCCAGTGGCAAATCGTCGTCACGGAAATCCCCTACCAAGTCCAGAAATCGAAACTAATCGAAAAACTGGCCGAGGTGATCCAGACAAAGAAAATCCCGATTCTCGCCGACGTGCGCGATGAATCCGCCGACGACATTCGCATCATCCTCGAACCCAAATCCAAAAACGTCGATCCCGATGTTTTGATGGGCATGCTCTACCGCAACTCCGATCTGGAAACTCGGTTCAGCCTCAACATGAACGTGCTGATCGACGGTCTCACGCCACAGGTCTGCTCCCTCAAAGAGGTGCTGCGGGCCTTCCTCGATCACCGCCGCGTGGTGCTGCAACGGCGCAGCCAATACCGGATGGACAAGATCGATAACCGCCTCGAGGTCCTGGCCGGTTTGATCACCGCCTTCCTGAACCTCGACCGCGTGATCGACATCATCCGCTACGACGACGATCCAAAAGCCGCCCTGATGTATGAAGACTGGTCCACGCCCCACCAGTCCACCATCGCCCGCGCCATGGACGAGGCCGATTATATCTCCCCGCTCGCAGGTGTTGACGTCAAAACCCTGTCCCTGATCGTGGATGAAGACGCCAAAGCCCCCGACTGGATGGAAGACAGCGAACGCAAAATCCCGTCCTCCTACGCGGGCCGCGAAAACGGCCTGTCGGATGTACAGGCCGAAGCAATCCTCAACATGCGCCTGCGCTCCCTGCGCCGCCTCGAAGAAGAGGCGCTCGTCAAAGAACGCGACGCCCTGATGCTGGAACGCGCGGGCCTCGAAGACCTGCTCGACAGCGAAGACCTGCAATGGAAATCCATCGCCGACCAGCTGCGCGAAACCCGCAAACTCATGGGCGCCAACGCCGAAGGCGGCGCGCGTCGCACTACCTTCGCAGACGCGGGCGTGATCGAAGACGTCCCCCTCGAAGCGATGATCGACAAAGAGCCTGTCACCGTCGTGTGCTCCAAAATGGGGTGGATCCGGGCCATGTCCGGCCACATCGACCTGAACCGCGAACTCAAATTCAAAGACGGCGACGAAGGGCGTTTCGTGTTCCACGCCGAAACCACTGACCGTCTGTTGGTGTTCGGCAGCAACGGGCGGTTCTACACTATCGGCGCCTCCACCTTGCCGGGCGGGCGTGGCATGGGCGAACCCTTGCGGTTGATGGTTGATCTCCCGAACGAAGCTGAAATCGTCGCGCTGTTCATCCACCGACCGGGCGAAAAACTCCTCGTGGCTTCCTCGGCGGGCGACGGTTTTGTCGTTCCCGAAAACGACATCATCGCCCAAACCCGCACCGGTAAACAGGTCCTCAACGTGCGCGGCGACACCCGTGCGCTGGTCTGCAAACCCGTGATGGGCGATCACGTAGCCGCCGTCGGTGAAAACCGCAAAGTGTTGATCTTCCCCATCGAAGAACTGCCAGAAATGGCGCGCGGCAAAGGTGTCCGTTTGCAAAAATACAAAGATGGCGGCCTGTCCGACCTCACAACATTTGCCTACGAATTGGGCCTAAGCTGGCTTGATCCGGCGGGCCGCACGCGCACCGAAACGGATCTGGCCGAATGGACCGCCAAACGTGCCAGCGCAGGCCGCATGGCCCCCCGCGGCTTCCCGCGCGACAACCGCTTTACGTGACCGGCACTGCCCCCTCTGACGGTTTGAAAACCGAATTTGCGGGGCAGCGTCCACGTCTTTTCAAACTCGCGCTTGTGGCGTCCTTCTGGACGGTCCTAAGCCTCGGGTTCTACCGGTTCTGGATGAAAACCCGTCTGCGGCGTTGGTATTGGTCCGCGATCCGTCCCGGCGGGCTGCCATTGGAATACGTGGGTGACCCATTCGAAAAACTGCTCGGGTTTTTCATGGCCGTGGTCATCATGGCGTTCTACATCGGCATCGTGAACCTCATTTTGATGTTCGCCAGCCTGTCCCTGTTCGCCACCAATTTCACCGCCTACGCGGCCAGCCTCATCGGCGTTATCCCCATCTGGTTCTTCGCCCGCTACCGCGCACGCCGCTACGTGCTGGCGCGCACCCGTTGGCGCGGGGTCCGCTTTGGGCTGGAACCGGGCGCATGGGGCTACGCGGGCCGGGCCTTATGGCATTGGCTGATCACGATCCTCTCCGCAGGCCTCCTATGGCCCCGCAAAACATTCTTCCTCGAAAAGTACCGAACCGACCGCACGGTGTTTGGCTCAATCACCCTGCATCAAGGCGGCGAGTGGACCATGCTGATGCCCGCTTTCGTCCATGTGATCGTCGCAGGCTGCGCTACAGCCGTGGCAGGCGGCGCCGTCGCCATTGGTAACCCTACAGTCCCATGGGTCGGCATCGTCGCGGTGCCCTACCTGATCTACGGCATCATCCACTACACCGTCGAAGCCAAACGTATCCTCGCCAATCACAAAACCGCAGGCGACATTTCCCTCACCGCGGTCCCCCGCATCGGCACGATCACCCGCATCTACATCTTCGGTTACCTCGCCACCGTCCTGATCTGCCTGCTCCCCGTCATCCCCATCACGGTCCTCTTGGGTGTGATCGAGATGCAAAAATCCAGCGGCCTCTACGATCCAACCATCGACACCACCAGCATTTACGGCATCCCCACCACCGTGTGGACGGCCCTCGGCATCTTCGCCTATTTCGCCGTGTTGCTCCTGTGGTCGGTGCTGCGCCATTGCTTTGTCACCATGCCCCTGTGGCGCCACTACGCGCAAACCCTGTCCATCGAAAACCCCGAGGCCCTCGTCACCGTCAGCCAAAAACAACGGGATGACTTCCGCGAGGCTGAAGGCTTTGCAGAGGCTCTCGATCTGTGGGGCGCAATATGACCGAACGCACCATCATCACGGTCGATGGCCCCCGCACGGCGGACCACACCCTCGAAGGGCAGGGCCTCTTTCTCGATGGCGATCGCGCCGCCCCCCATCCGGCCCGCTTCACCTATACCGACGCCGACCAATCGCTGACCATCGCCACCCCCGACGGGCCGATCCAGTGGCCCTATGCCGACATCCGCGCGCTGCGCGATCAATCCACCGATGAAACCCTCATCTTGCGCCTCAACACAGACCCGACCGCGCGGCTTTTGGTGACCAACAGCGACGACCAGCACCTGACCCGCGCCCGCGCCAAACAGATCCACCGTGCCCCCAAAACAGCCCACCGTGGCCGCCTTATGGCGTGGGCCCTGGCCGCCGTCGCTTCGGTCGCGTTGATCATCTTCGTGCTGGTCCCGCTGATGGCTGACCAACTGGCCGAATACCTGCCCCCCGCCGGTGAAAAGGCGCTGGGCGATGCGACGTTTGATCAAATCCGCAACGCGCTCGACGACACCGGCTTTACGGGCATCGCCATCTGCGACGCCCCCGAAGGCCGCGCGGCCCTCGCCAAAATCGAAACCCGCCTGACCGATGAACTGGTCCTCGACACCCCGCTCACCGTGCATGTCCTCGACCACCCAATGGTCAACGCCTTCGCCTTGCCGGGCGGCTACGTCGTGTTCTTCCGTGGCTTGCTAGACGAAGCCGCCCGCCCAGAAGAAGTCGCCGCCGTCTTCGCCCACGAAATAGGTCACGTCGCTGCCCGCGATCCCACCCGCATCGCCCTGCGCTCTGCGGGTTCAATCGGCGTGCTGGGTCTGCTCTTGGGCGATTTTGCAGGCGGCGCCGTGGTGCTGTTTTTGGCCGAACGCATCATTCAGGCCGATTACACCCAAGACGCGGAAGCCGCTGCAGACACCTTCGCCCACCGGGTCCTGCTTGACGCAGATTTGCCGCCCTCCGCTATTGGCACCTTCTTTGAACGGCTCGCGGAAGGGCGCGACGACGGCATCGGGCTTATCGATCATTTCATGTCGCACCCCGCGCTGGGCGACCGCATCGCCGCCGCCCGCGCCGCCGAACCGCCAAACGCGGAATTCCGCCCAATCTTGACCGAAACCGAATGGCGCGCCCTCCAAGCCATCTGCGACTGATTGCAGCACGGCCTCGTGTGGGGTAGGCAGGACCCGCACCAAAAGGGGAAATAACATGCGTTTGGTTTTGGCTTTGATGGCGGCTCTCACTCTGACAGCCTGTGGCGGTATCCGCGATGACCTCACCGAAAGCCCGGCGCCCATCGGAAATTTCCTGCTCGGCCATAACGTGGCCGTGGTCAACGACCCCGTGCGCGGCCCGTTCTCTCGCCCCGCAGAAAACGACGCCTGGCAAGAGGCGATGCGCACCGCCGTCGCTGACCGCTTCAACGAAACGCGCTTTTTCGGCGACACCTACTACCACATCGGCGTGGCGGTCGAAGGCTACGTGCTGGCCTATCCCGGCGTCCCGCTGGTCTATTCCCCCAAATCCGTCCTGATCTTCACGGTCAACTTCTTCGACGATAAAACCCAAACCAAACTCCACGACGAGGCCATCCGCCTCACGGTGTTCGAACCCTGCTGTTCCGTGCCGTTTCTGGGCTCCGGCTTCACCCGTTCCGCCGAAGAACAAATGGAAGGCCTGTCCTTCAACGCCGCTCGCGCGATCGAACGCACCATGCGCCAAAACGCCGATTGGTTCGGCGGCATCCCAGAGGAGCTGGAGGCCGATGATACGATTCTCGAAGGCAATGTTCTGGTCGACAACCCCGAACTCGTAGCCCCCGAACAACAGGCGCCAGAGGGCACAATCCCAACGGCAGCAGGGCTCTAACGCCACACTTGGCGGCCCGCCGCAGCCTGCTGCACGATCTGCTTGATATTTCTTTCATTCCAGACTATTCCGCCCGCGTATTAAAACTGGGCCGACCGGATGATGCGGTGGCCGCCAATATGAGGGTGCCAAAGCATGGCTAAGGAAAAGTTTGAACGCACGAAACCGCACGTTAACATCGGCACAATCGGCCACGTTGACCACGGTAAAACCACACTGACAGCTGCGATCACCAAATACTTTGGTGACTTCCAGGCGTACGACCAGATTGACGGCGCGCCAGAAGAAAAAGCACGTGGTATCACGATCTCTACTGCGCACGTTGAGTACGAAACAGAGACACGTCACTACGCTCACGTTGACTGCCCAGGTCACGCTGACTACGTGAAAAACAT
>CANMEQ010000006.1 GCA_947497065.1 uncultured Paracoccaceae bacterium | reverse complement strand
CATGCGACAAATGATGATTTGATCGAAGCCGGCGCTGGGAATGACAGCATCGATGCGGGCGTCGGCGCGGACACAATTTATGGTGGCGCCGATGATGATACCATTGACGGTGGCGCCGGAAACGACACCCTGTTCGGTGAAACCGGTACTGACACCTTAGATGGTGAAGCTGGCGATGACACTGTCTTTGGCGGAACGGGCTCAGACAGCATCAATGTGACAGCAAATGAAGGCACCGATACGATTGTCGGTGGTGAAGATACTGGCAACGGCGATATCGACACATTGACCTTCACCGACGGGTCCGGTCCCGATGGCGTTGACGTCGTCATGACCGACAATGAAGACGGCACCTACACCTTCCCCATCGACGGTGGCGATGGCACCTTCTCTGAAATCGAAAACATCGTTCTGACCGACCAAGACGATTCATTCGATGGCACATTGGCCACAGACGGCAGCACCGTAGATGCAGGCGCTGGCGACGATACTCTGACCGGCGGTTCAGGCGCAGATGTTTTGACCGGTGGCGCTGATGATGATGTCATTTACGGCGGCTCTGGCGATATCGTTGATGGGTCCGAAACCGGAACGGACAACGATACGCTATTGGTGTCTGACGTCGATCGCATCGAATACGACAGCGCAAACAGCGAAAACGGGATCGTTTACTTTAATGATGGGGGCACGCTTGCGTTCTCCAACATTGAAACGGTTACCGTGACCGACCGAGACGGAACGGTTGAAGGCAGCAATGGAAACGACACGATCGACGGTTCTTACACTGGCGACCCTGACGGCGACGTTGTTGACGGAAATGATGCGATTTTGCCGGGCGATACAGGTGATGATGACCTGATTTATGCCTATGGTGGCAATGACACCGTAATCGCGGGTGACGGCGATGACGAGGTTTACGGCGGCTTTGGGCGTGACACCATCTTTGGTGGTGACGGCGACGATACGTTGTACGAAGGCTCCACAGGCGGTGCGCAAGGCACGCTCTATGGTGAAGCGGGCAATGACACTCTGTATACGGGCACCGGCTCGGCCAATGATGTGCTTTATGGTGGTGCTGACGACGACACACTGATCGACCAAGGCAACGATGCCTCCAACGATACGCTTTCGGGCGGCGCGGGGAACGATACGGTCATCGGCGGTCTCGGTAACGAGACAATTTTGGTCGCGGACACAGACGGCACAGACACAATCACCGGCGGCGAAGACCCCGACGGGCTGGACGTGGATACGTTGTATCTCGACGAAGCCGGTTCCGGCCAAGGTGTGACTGTCACGCTGACCGATGATGAAGCTGGCACCTACAGCTTCGACGGCACAACCGCACAAGGTTCATTCGACGAAATCGAAGTCGTAGACGGCACCGAAGAAGCGGATACGTTTGACGCTACAGCATCGACTGGTGGCGCAACCTTTATTGGCAATGCCGGTGATGACACCATCACAGGCGGTATCGGGTCTGACCTTCTAGACGGTGGTGCCGATAACGATACAATTTCCGCAGGCCGTGGTGACGACAGTATCCTGGGCGGTGATGGCGACGATACCGTCGAAGGCGGTTTCGGGACTGACACAATGGACGGCGGTGCAGGAAACGATACAGTTTCCTTCCAAGGTGCTTTTGGCAGCCCGTCCGAATTCGTTGTCGCCGATTTGGATGCCGAAACAGCTCTCCTGAATGGCAACGCGGGCCTCACAGAAACGATTTCAAATTTTGAAAACGTGATCGGCAGTTCTGGCAACGACAGCATCGCCGGTGAAGAAGGCGCGAACCAGCTCGAAGGCGCAGAAGGTGACGATGTCATCGACGGCCGAGAGGGTAACGACACATTGTTCGGCGGCACCGGTGACGACACACTCATTGGTGGCGAAGGCGCTGACAGCATTGATGGTGGCATCGGTGATGACAGCGTGACCTTCTCTGAAGGTGACACAGCCGATGGCGGGGCGGGTGACGATCTGTTCGTTCTCGAAGACCTTGGTGAAACCAGCAATGGCACGATCACCATCGACGGCGGCGCAGGCGATGAAACAGATGGCGATACGTTGCAGTTGGGCACACTTGGGGTCTTGACCCAAGAGGTGCGGGACTCCTTTGTCGACGACGGCACAGGCAGCTTCTCGGGCTCGATCACGCTCGACGACGGCACAATTCTGAACTTCTCAGAAATTGAGAACATCATCTGCTTCACACCGGGCACCCGTATTGCCACGCCAAATGGCTTGGTTGCCATTGAAGATCTGGAAATTGGGGATCTGGTCGTGACGCGCGATCACGGCTTACAGCCGGTTCGTTGGATCGAGGGGCGCATGGTCCCTGCAGTTGATCGCTTTGCTCCTGTGCGTATCCGCAAAAACGTTTTGGCTGGGCAGGACCGCGATCTGATCGTGTCGCCGCAGCACCGCGTTTTGTTCCAAGGCTACAGGGCTGAGCTGTTGTTTGGGGAGAGCGAGGTTCTCGTCTCTGCGAAACACTTGATTGATGGCATTGACGTTACCCAAGATGAGCAGCCTATGGTGACCTATATCCATATGATGTTTGATCGTCATGAGGTGATCTATGCAGAAGGCGCAGCCACCGAAAGCTTCCACCCCGGCGACATCGGCATTAACGCCGTGAGCGATCAGGCACGCGAAGAATTGTTCGCGATTTTCCCTGAGTTGCGGGCGGATCCATCTGTCTATGGCAACACAGCACGTCGTTGCCTCAAGGCCAAAGAAGCAAAACTCATCCGAATGTAGCATCCGTCAACGGTTTGGGTTGCAAGAAAATACCCTTGAGGCCAGTGTGTCATAACACTGGCCTCAAGGAGAATTCGCATGCGTCTTTCTGGAACAATGATCATATGTATGGGGCTTTCCGCATGTGGGAGTGCCATTGCCCCCACAACCGCGGCAACGGTTTCAGACGCAGCGCCATTTACAGCGCCTATGGATCCGGGCCAAATCAGCTGTTCAAGCATGACGAATCCAACGGCACTGGCTGAGGCAACAAATTGGGTGCTTGGGCACGCACGTGCAGCTAGCATGTCACGACGACTGGCAGCTGTTCCTACGGCAGACGACGTCTCTCAGAGAATCGCTCGCTATTGTTCTACTACCCCCGCCGCGAATATTCGCGCCGCTTCTGCGCAGCTGATCTCGTAAACCTTACGTCTACGCGCTGATGCGAACCTGCTGGCCTCGGTTCGCCCATTCCCGTGCAGCGTCACCGAAAGCTTCAAAAAGCGGGCGCGATACATGATCGACATCCGCTTGCCATTCAGGGTGCCACTGAACAGACAGCGTAAATCCAGGCGCATTCTTAACATAAATGGCTTCAGGTGTTCCGTCAGGTGCAACGCCATCAACGACGATGCGGTCACTCACGTCCATAATACCTTGGCCATGCAGGGTGTTCGTAAACACCTCCCGCGTTCCCCATAGGCGCTGGAATGGCCCGCCTTCGGTCAACGTAACCGTGTGCCGTAGCTCAAACTTCTCTTCGAGCGTCCCATCAGGCGGCATCCGGTGATTATCGCGGCCCGGCAAGTCCCGAATTTCGGGATGAAGCGTACACCCCATTGCGACGGCAACCTCTTGAAAACCCCGGCAAACACCAAAAACAGGAAGGCCCTGTTCAACGCAGGCGCGGATTAGGGGAAGTGACAAACGGTCACGCTCCCGGTCGAACCCGCCATGCGCTTCAGTGGGCGTATGACCATATTCTTCGGGATGAACGTTCGCACGGCCGCCTGTGAACAAGAAACCGTCACAGACCTGCATTAGGTCGCCTACGTTTGAGATATCAGGATCAGTTGGGACAATCACAGGAACAGCGCCACACACATGTGCTATCGCTTCCGAATTCATAATACCCGCACCATGAATGGGGTATTCGTCGTTTATCAGATGATAATTTCCGATAATTCCAATGACTGGTTTGCGCATGATCACCTATCCTTTGCCTGTTTTGTAACAAGCAAAGGTTGAGTTTCCTAGACACCTAATTCGCGATCCTTGAAAAACTAGTTAGGACTTTAAATTTCTGCCTTCAAACTAATCGCTTCGATCCCTGCAACGGCACAAATTGCATCGTTGTCAGATGTGTCGCCTGTGACACCCAATGCACCCACAACATCCCCATTCTCGTTTCGAATTAGAACACCACCGGGGACCGGTACCACCTGGCCGCCATAGACCCCGTTTACCGCGTTCATGAAATAGCCTTGGGCTTCGGCACGCTGCATTTGCGCTGTTCCGGCCATACCCAACATCACCGCGCCGTAGGCTTTGCCATGGGCAATCGCGAAACGCCCGGGCGCAGCGCCGTCTTCGCGCTCAAACGCCTTAACATGGCCACCTGAATCCAGCACCACAACGCTCAACGGTTTCAAGCCGAGCGCTTGCCCCTTTTCCAACGTCGTCCGGATCATGGTCCGCGCGTCTTGCATCGATATTTCAGTCATGTCTCATCCCTCTTCATTTCGGTCACGCCCTTTGGGCAAAATCACGCGTTGCGTTGCGCCTTAAGCTCAAGACGACGCTGGTGCAGCACAGGCTCAGTATATCCAGATGGTTGCGCACGGCCCTTGAACACCAAGTCGCACGCGGCTTGGAACGCAATACTATTAAACTCTGGCGCCATGGGGCGGTAAGCAGGATCGTTTTCGTTTTGCCCATCAACGATAGCTGCCATTTTGCGCATTGACGCCATGACATCTTCTTCACTCACCACACCGTGGTGCAGCCAATTCGCCAAAGCCTGCGAACTGATCCGGCAAGTCGCTCGATCTTCCATCAGTCCAACATCGTTGATGTCGGGCACTTTTGAACAGCCGACGCCCTGATCGACCCAACGCACAACGTAGCCCAAAATGCCTTGCGCGTTGTTATCCACTTCGCGCTCAATCACCTCATCCGACCAGTCAGGCGATGCTGCAACAGGTATGTTCAGCAATGCCGCGCGGTCTGCACGTCGCCCGCCCGCCTTAAGCGTCGCTTGCACCTCGAAAACATCCACGGCGTGATAGTGCATGGCATGCAAGGTTGCCGCCGTTGGCGACGGCACCCAAGCACAGTTGGCACCCGACCTAGGATGGCCGATTTTTTGCTCAATCATCGCGCCCATCGCATCGGGCATGGCCCACATGCCTTTGCCAATCTGCGCCTTACCGCTCAGCCCGCATGCAAGACCGATGTCGACGTTCTGATCTTCATAGGCCGCAATCCAACCGGCGTTTTTCATATCCCCTTTCGGGATCATGGGGCCAGCTTCCATCGAGGTGTGAATTTCATCCCCCGTCCGGTCTAAGAAGCCGGTGTTGATGAAGGCAACACGCGATTTCGCCGCGCGAATGCACTCCATCAGGTTCGCTGATGTTCGCCGCTCTTCATCCATGATACCCAGTTTGACGGTGTTGGCAGGCAACCCCAAAGCCGACTCCACACGGGTGAAAATTTCGTCAGCAAAGGCTACTTCCTCTGGTCCGTGCATTTTGGGTTTAACGACGTAGACGGACCCATGGACCGAATTCCCTCCGTCGCGCTTTAGGTCATGAATAGCGATCAATGTGGCGATCATCGCATCCAAAAGCCCCTCGCCCGCTTCGGCCCCCTCGCGATCCAAAATCGCTGGGTTCGTCATCAAGTGACCCACGTTACGGATCAGCATCAATGACCGCCCTTTGAATGTACCTGCCGATCCGTCTGGCCGAGTAAACGTGCGGTCTGCATTCAAAGCACGCGTGAATGTCTTGCCGTTTTTGGTCACCTCTTCAGACAGGTCACCTTTCATCAGGCCCAACCAGTTTGAATAGGCCAAAACCTTGTCTTCTGCATCAACTGCGGCGACAGAATCTTCACAATCCATGATCGTCGAGAGGGCGGACTCCAACCAAACGGCAGAAATACCCAGCGGATCCGATTGCGCAATCGCGGTCGTGCCGTCGAATTCGATGAAAATCCCCAAGCCGTTGTTTTTGAAATAAACACCATCATCAGATGCACCAACATACTGCGCCTGATCGGCAAGTGGTGGCACGCGATTTTCCGCTACATCAGCCCCAATCGCCTCGCCCCATGTTCCACGCGCCAAAGGGACGGCTTCATCCAAAAATGCCTTGGCACGTGCGATAACACGGGCACCACGCTCCGCATCATAAACTTTGCCAGACGGCAAATCGCCCAGCGCATCTGTGCCGTAAAAGGCATCGTAGAGGTTGCCCCAACGTGCGTTTGCGGCATTTAAAGCAAAGCGCGCGTTGGTGATCGGCACCACCAGTTGCGGGCCTGCAATATTCGCGATCTCGGGGTCCACATTCGCAGTTTCAATTTCGAATGCATCACCCTCAGGCAATAAATACCCGATTTCGGCCAGGAATGCCGTGTAGGCCTCAGCATCATGGGCCTGCCCTTTGCGTGACGCATACCAATCATCGATTTGCCCCTGAAGTGAGGCCCGTTTCTTCAACAGCTCGGCGTTCTTAGGCCCCAAGTCATGGATCAAACTTGAAAGACCAGACCAGAACTGATCAACGGATACGTCTGTTCCAGGCAAGGCACGGGTTTCGATAAAATCGGCCATCTGAGCGGCGACCTGCAAGCCGGCGCGGTCTACACGTTGTGTCATAATCAGTCCCTTTCCTCAGCAGATCAGCCTGCGTTTGCGTTGGGTTTAGGGCAGAAGTTTCCTATAGGCAACAAGTTTGGTAAAATAATTTTACCAATTTCACATACGGCGATCATTTCGATCGCGTAGCAGACCGCCCCCGCCTACACCGCTCGGAACAATATTTCACATCATCCCAAACCTTTGCCCACTTTTTCCGCCAACTGAACGGCAAACCACATGTCGCGCAGGTTTTAGTCGACAAATTTGATTTCTTTTGCATCTTCATCCGAGAGAGTTAGTGCGCAAACTTACGATGCCTACCCTTGTGACCCAAACGGCGCGGTCATAGGGTCCTTCCAACAACCGTCGGAGACCCCATGAAAGACGCATCCCCCCAGACCATTTATCTCAGCGATTATCGGCCATTCGGCTATACCGTCGACGACGTCCAGCTGACGTTCCGACTGTCGCCCAATGCGACACGCGTCATCAGCCGGATCACGTTCACGCCCAACCCTGACTTTCCGGGCGCGTTTTTCCTGCACGGGCAAGATTTGTCGTTGATCTCCGTAAAAATCGATGGGGCGCCGGTAACACCCACACTCACCCCTGATGGGTTGACCTGCGATGTCCCGGATAAACCCTTCGTCTGGGAGGCTGAGGTAGAGATTTCGCCCGCGACGAACACGGCTCTTGAAGGGTTGTATATGTCGAACGGCATGTATTGCACACAATGTGAGGCCGAAGGGTTTCGCAAGATCACCTTCTACCCCGACCGCCCCGATGTGATGTCTGTTTTCACGGTCCGTATCGAAGGCCCCTTGCCTGTCATGCTGTCAAACGGGAACCCAACGGGCCAGGGGGACGGCTGGGCCGAATGGCACGACCCATGGCCGAAACCGGCCTATCTGTTCGCCCTGGTCTCGGGTGAATTAACGAACCATGCCGGGTCCTTCACCACACTGTCCGGCAAAGATATTGAGCTGAACATCTGGGTCCGCCCCGGTCCGGACGAGGCGAAGTGTAGCTTTGGTATGGACGCTTTGAAACGGTCCATGAAGTGGGACGAGGATGTCTACGGCCGCGAATATGACTTGGACATTTTCAACATTGTTGCCGTCGATGACTTCAATATGGGGGCAATGGAGAACAAAGGATTGAACATTTTCAACTCCAGCTGTGTTCTAGCTTCCCCCGAAACAAGCACCGACGCGAATTTCGAACGGATTGATGCGATCATCGCCCATGAGTATTTCCACAACTGGACGGGCAATCGCATCACCTGTCGTGATTGGTTTCAGCTGTGCCTGAAAGAAGGGCTCACCGTGTTCCGCGACCAGCAGTACACGGGCGATCAAGGCAGCCATGCGGTCAAGCGCATCGAAGACGCGATCACCCTCAGATCCCGTCAGTTCCAAGAAGACAACGGCCCACTCGCCCACCCTGTCAGACCTGAAAGCTTCATCGAGATCAACAATTTCTACACCATCACGGTCTATGAAAAGGGTGCGGAACTTATCGGGATGTTGAAACGCCTCGTTGGTGATGACGCCTATTATAAAGCCCTGGATTTGTATTTCACCCGGCACGACGGCGACGCCGCGACGATCGAAGACTGGCTGCAAGTGTTTGAAGACACGACCGGCCGCGACCTGAACCAGTTCAAACGTTGGTATTCCCAAGCCGGAACACCGCGCGTCGCCGTGACCGACAGCTTTGCGAACGGCACATACACCCTCCACCTTAAACAACATACACCGCCGACACCGGGCCAAGACATGAAACACCCGCAGGTGATCCCCATGGCCGTCGGATTGCTGTCCAACTCGGGCGAAGAAATCCAGCCGACCACTGTGTTAGAAATGACCGAAGCCGAACAGAGCTTTTCGTTCAGCGATCTTGCGGAAAAACCCACGCCCTCGATTTTGCGCGACTTTTCAGCCCCTGTGATCATCGACCGTAATATGTCCAATGCAGAACGCGCCTTTCTAATGGCGCACGACACGGACCCGTTTAACAAATGGGACGCCGGTGATGCTTTGGCGCGCGACGTCCTTTTGCAGATGATCCGCACTGGGGACGCGCCTGATGCCGCATATTTAGACGGCATTGCAGCCATCGTCCGTGACGATAACCTTGATCCGGCCTTTCGCGCGCTCGCGCTTTCCCTGCCATCCGAGGAAGAGATGGCGCAGAAAATCCACGATGATGGCGGCGTGCCGGACCCAACAGGAATCCACGATGCGCTTGAAACCCTACGCACAGCGCGCGCCTTGCATCTTCAAGATATCTTACCGCGCATTCAATCGGCGATGACATTGTCGGGCCCCTACTCGCCTGACGCCAAATCAGCCGGAAAACGCAAGCTAGGCAATGCGGTTTTGAACATGATGACACGATATGATGGCGGCGTTGCTGCATCTTTGCAGTATGAAACGGCCACAAACATGACCATGCAGTTCTCCGCTCTCTCGTCGTTGATGATGATTGGGAAAGGTGCGGATGCCAGTGCCCATTTCCGTGAAAAATGGCGCGCGGATCGTTTGGTCATGGACAAATGGTTCAGCCTGACAGTCGCACGCGCAGCCCCGCAGGATGCAGCCACCACCGCGTCACGACTGACTGAAGAGCCGGACTTCGACATGACTAACCCTAATCGCTTCAGGGCCGTTTTTGGTGCGCTCGGTGGTCACTTTGCGGGCTTCCATGATGCATCGGGGGCATCTTATACCCTAATGGGCGACTGGCTTGCGAAGCTTGATGCCGTAAACCCGCAGACCACCGCGCGCATGACAAAGACCTTTGAAACATGGCGTCATTTTGATGCAGGCCGCCAAAACATGATGAAATCTGTCCTGTCCGACTTGGCTGATATCCCTGCGCTTTCACGGGACACGACCGAAATGATCGACCGGATCTTGGGCCGCGACGGATCCTGATTTGTCAGAACCGGACGAAAACGGGCTAGTATGGGTATGGACAAAACAAGGGCGACGACCTGCTACGTTCGGGGCTGTCGTACTTGTTTGGGTGCTGACCGCTCTTTTGTGTGTCACTTTCCAAGCCGCATGGTGGGTCTGCGCGATCTTATTGCTGGCGTCTCTCCCCGCGTTGTTTGATATTTGGCGAAACCCACAGGCGCGATTGACCATTTTGCCAGACCGCATCATCTGGAGGTCTTCTGTGGTCAGCGGTGACTGCAGTGGCATTGATCATGTGCGTTTGGGTCGTCGCTTCGACGGCTCGATGAAAATCACACTGACCCAAACCGACGGTACGCAGACCCGCCTTCCCCCTGACATAACGCCTCCCTCAAAGGCGCTTGGAACCGCGCTCAGCGAAGCAGGCATCACCGTGCAACACCATCCCTTTGCACCGTTTTAGACAGCGAACTACCGCACGCTAAAAAACCTACAAAAAACCGAAACAATTTCGTTACATTGCGCTGCACATAAATGCGCATGGAAAATCGAATTGATCCCTTGATCGCAGAACGGGCCCCTTGGCTTTGGGGCAGCGGCGCGGCGCGTTCTGTTCTGCGTAGCGCGCTGAACAAAGCACTGTCGTACGAACAAACGGTCACCTTGGCAGCCCAGCTGCAAAATGTGCCAGCCAGCGCAATCATGGCCTACATGTACGCACGATTGGGGCAACACGTGCACATTCAGGGTTTGGACAACATCCCGCGCAACGGCCCGGCCCTCATCGTGGCAAACCACCCAACAGGCATCGCGGATGGGATCATTCTGCACGGGGCATTGGCGAACATTCGACCAGATGCATATTTCTTTGCCAACAAAGACATCCTGCGGGTTTTCCCCCAAATGGCGGACATGATCGCGCCGGTAGAATGGCGTTTGGAAAAGCGGTCACACGGGCAAACGCGACAGACATTGGATTTTGTCCGAACCGCCACGCAGGAAGGCCGGATCGGGGTGATTTTCCCGTCGGGGCGGCTCGCCAAACGCCGGGGCCTACAATTGCACGAACGCCCTTGGATGGCCTCTGCTGCAATGTTGGCGCGAAAGTTTGATCTTCCGGTTGTCCCCATCAACATCAGCGCCCGCAATTCAGCCTTGTTTTATCTCATGGACATCCTCCACCCCAGTTTGCGTGACATAACCCTGTTCCATGAAACCCTGAACAAACATCGGCAGCCCTTTAGTCTCACGATCGGTGAGCCGATATCTCCATCGGCGCTTCCCAAATCATCCCATGACGGAATTGCATTGCTGCGTGACGCCACATTGTCTTTGGCTGCGAAAAGCAAAACGGGCGTCGGTGCGATCCGACCCAGCCGGGCGCTCGTTCGGTTTTAACCGTCGACGCTGGTTAAATCAGTCATCGTGGACAAAACCGCCTGCGGAGTTGGCCGCGCACGTGGGCGCAGACTATTGGCGAGCGACAGATCCGCCTCGCAGTATTCCTGTGACCGGGTCCAAGCTGACATTTCAGCAATTTTAGCAGGTTTCGTCATCGGGCCCCAATCCGCCGCAACCCCGCGCCAGCGGCTATCGCGCACGGCAATGGCGTTATCGCGCGGAACGGTCACGTTCATGATCCGGATCGCACAACTCAAGTTGTCTTCAGGGTCTTTCAACGCTTCGCCTGTGGTCGCATGGCACCCGTACCGCCGGGCCGTGTCTGGATAGATTTGCGTCAAACCGTACCACAGGTTCCCACCCCCAACAGCCGTCGGGCGATAGGTGCTTTCATGTTTCACCAAGGCCGAAATCATGCCCACCCAGAACGCACGCCGTAGGTGTGGCGGATTGTTCGTGTAGCCGGGACACCAATTCGCAATGTCGCGTGGAACCGTTTCTTCTAACCGCGATCCGTGACTTTTTAACGCCGCAAGGGACGCCAAAGTCCAACTGTCGCTATCATCACGAAAATCCCAACGGGCATCGGGAATGTAATTCGTGCGCATCACAGGCCGTAGGCTTGGGTTTTGGCTGATCGTAACCGGATAGCGCACCATATACGGGGGGCGCGGCACAGGCTGTACAGCTGCCATCGCCTGCTGCGCGGCAAGACGTGCCTCCTCTGCCCGTTCAATCGCCAATTCAGCGCGGGCTTTGACCGCATCATAGCGGCTCAGGGGACGTGTGTCCGTCTGGGGGCCTTGCGCCAAACTGGCGCTGCCCAAAGATACGGCGAGAATCCCCCCCAGGAGTGCTCGGATCGCAAACATGGCGCGATTGATGACCGAAACATAAAGATTCGGCAAGAAAATCACACCTTCCCCGCACGTTACCTGCTGTTTTTCGCGCAATCCCACCAGATATTGGGGATCGCGCGCAAAGAACCCCAACGCCAGCGCTTGAAGCCCGCCCCGCTTGGGCCTATTCAACATGCAAACTTTGATGCGGAGCACGACATGCTGGACCTCACCTATGAGACCCCGAAAGTGAAAACCATTGCAGGCGCCACAGGCGATTGGGAGCTGGTCATCGGGCTAGAAGTCCACGCACAGGTCGCCACGAAAGCGAAACTCTTTTCCGGTGCCTCAACTCAATTCGGCGCCGAACCCAACAGCAATGTGGCCTTTGTAGACGCTGGCATGCCCGGCATGTTGCCCGTGATCAACGAAGAATGCGTGGCCTTCGCCGTCAAAACTGGTTTGGGTTTGAAGGCGGAAATCAATTTGATGTCTGCGTTTGACCGGAAAAACTATTTCTACCCTGATTTGCCGCAGGGCTACCAGATTTCACAGCTTTACCACCCCATCGTAGGCACGGGTGAAGTTCTTGTAGAAATGGGCGACGGCAAAGCGCGCAATGTGCGCATCGAGCGTATTCACCTCGAACAAGATGCTGGGAAATCCATCCACGACATGGACCCAGCAATGTCCTTCGTTGACCTGAACCGCACGGGCGTCGCTCTGATGGAGATCGTCTCCTTCCCGGACATTCGCGGCCCAGAAGAAGCCGCAGCCTACGTCGGCAAGCTGCGCCAAATCATGCGCTATCTGGGCACCTGTGACGGCAACATGCAAAACGGCAACCTGCGCGCAGACGTCAACGTATCTGTCTGCCGCCCCGGCGATTACGAGAAATTCCAAGAGACCGGCGACTTTGGCGTTTTGGGCACCCGCTGCGAGATCAAGAACATGAACTCCATGCGTTTCATCCAAGCCGCCATCGACCACGAGGCACGTCGCCAAATCGCGATCATCGAAGATGGCGGTGAGATCGTGCAAGAAACACGTCTGTACGATCCAGATAAAGACGAAACACGCTCCATGCGGTCCAAAGAAGAAGCCCATGATTACCGCTACTTCCCCGATCCCGATCTCTTGCCACTGGAAATCGAACAAGCGTGGGTCGACGATATCGCCGCCTCCCTCCCCGAGCTTCCAGATGATAAAAAAGCGCGTTTCATCAGCGACTTTAAACTGTCGGACTATGATGCTTCCGTGTTGACGGCAGACGTCGAAAATGCCGCCTTTTTCGAAGCTGTCGCAGACGGCACCGACGGAAAGCTGGCCGCGAACTGGGTCATCAACGAATTGTTTGGTCGCCTGAAAAAAGATGACAAAGACATCGCAGACAGCCCCATTTCAGCGGCGCGTCTGGGGCAAATCGTAGCCTTGATCAAATCAGACAAGATCAGCGGCAAAATCGCGAAAGACGTGTTTGAAATCGCCTATACTTCGGATCGTGACCCAGAAGAGATCGTGAAAACAGAAGGCATGGAGCAAGTCACAGACACTGGCGCAATCGAAGCCGCCGTGGATGAGATTATCGCCGCCAACCCTGCACAGGTCGAAAAGGCCAAAGAAAACCCCAAACTGGCAGGCTGGTTTGTTGGGCAGGTGATGAAAGCGACAGGCGGCAAAGCCAACCCTGCCGCGGTCAACAAACTGGTCGCGCAAAAGCTCAAGGCGTAGTCATAGGCCCGCCTTCATAGGCACTGCGGCCCAAATAAGCACAGATATGGTGGCGCACCGCTGGCGCGCCACCAAACCTTGTGAAACGCAAAATATCCTTGTTTTTCTTGGCCTTGCGTCACGTTTTTGATAGAACGATGCACGCAGCAACAGGGACACAGCTATGATGTTTGAATACAAAGTCGTGCCAGCGCCAACGCGCGGGCTAAAGGCCAAAGGCGTCAAATCCACCTCTGATCGCTTCGCAAACGCCCTGCAATCGTTGATGAATGACTTGGGTACCGACGGCTGGGAATACCAACGGACAGACACGCTGCCCGTCGAAGAACGCCAGGGCCTAACAGGTAAAACGACGACATTTCAAAACATGTTGGTCTTTCGTCGCACCCTGCCCGAAACAGCACACGCCGAACCAGAAATCGCAGCATTGATTGAAGATCAAAGCGATGCACCGGTCGAGCCCCCTGTGGAAGCCCCCACCGTTGAAGATGCTACACCAGAACCTCTAGCTGCCGTCCACGAACCAGATGAGAACGCGGCCCCCACCGATGCAAAGGCCCGCCTAGAAGAGACTTTAAAGGCCGAAACCTTTTCTTTCCCATGGGACAAACGCAACAAAGCCCCCAAGGTGGACACCGCAGACAAGAACCTGCCTGCCGAATAGTTAACTGATCTGTAAAGAGAGCGCGTGAATTCGACCGATAATGTCTGCGCCCAATGCCGCGTGGATAGCACGGTGTTTTGCGATCCTACTTTTGCCAGAAAAGGCATCACTGGTTATTTCTACACGCCAATGGCTTTCCCCTGTGCCATCATCACCGGCATGCCCCGCATGCAAATGGCTTTCGTTGATCACAGCCAATGATGTCGGCTCGAATGCCGCCATCAACTTGTTTTGAATTTCTTGTTCTAAAGACATTTATTTTCGCTCAGCCCCTTCAATCCTCGGGGGGAAGGTTTAAAGTATCACGCTCGACTCGGAAAGGTGATGCGATGAAGAAAGACGATCCATTCGGTTTTGACATGTCAGTTTCTTCTTCAAAGAAGAAAAACCCGCGCGGCAGACGCGGGATGTCTGGTGCGTCTGAGACGTCGACGCGCGTTTGCGAAAAGCCGGGTTGCGAAGAGCCGGGCAAATACCGCGCGCCCAAAAACCCCGATGTTCTGGATGATTTCTACTGGTTCTGCAAAGACCACGTACGCGAATACAATCTCGGCTGGAATTTCTTTGAAAACACCACCGAGGCGGAAATGAATGCGCAATCCAGCAAGGATCGCGTGTGGGAACGTGAAACGAAACCGTTCAGCAAATCTGACGAACAGCGCGCATGGGCCCGTTTGGGGGTTGACGATCCGCATCAAGTTCTTGGCGTAAACGCAACACAGAACCCGGGCAAATCAACTACCGGCTCAACGCGTAAACTGCCTGCGACAGAACGCCGTGCCATTGAAATTCTTGAAGCTAAAGACCACTGGACCAAGAAAGAAATCCGCAAAGCGTACAAAAAGCTTATCAAAATCTTGCACCCTGACATGAACGGGGGCGATCGTTCGCAGGAAGAGCAACTCAACGAAGTTGTTTGGGCTTGGGATCAAATTAAATCCAGCCGCAGCTTCCGCGACTAGATTTATGTAAAGCGTCCACGCATGCGGACTGTTAAGCTGTCTGCATGCGTGTGCGGCGTTGAACCTCCGGGCGCAAAAATTGTGTCCCTTTCGGTTTGATAGCGGCTCATCAAAACGTTGACAGCGAACATATTCGATATCCACAAAACAGCCAAAAGCGGCGCACCTGCCAAGGTAACCGCGACGATGAAGGGCCCGAACATTGTGCCATAAAGCGGCAAGGCCAATGTACCCCCAATCAACGCTCCGACAAACGTGACCCAAATGCTGCCCGACAAGTATCGCAAGATTTTACGCGTTCCGGTCCCACCAACCCGATCCCCCGCCAGAAAAAGCGCGATCATCCCTCCCACGGCCGAAGCCACGACGATCCATGTTTGATAGGGCGTCATCCTTTCTAGGAAGGCCCGTTGATCCAAGTGCACGACCGCAAGAAACCCCAATGCCCCGCTACAGCACCCCACAAGGAAAAACGCCAAAGCACGAGCGCGAGCGCCTTCAGAAAACAATGCTGGTTTGCGCGAGATTGAACGCATGGTGCCTCCGGTTCGGTTACCGCATTATTAACGCGATTTGAGGCATCGATGTGGCATCGTATTGCCGATTTGGAAAAGGATTGTTTCGAACCGGAAAACACCTGCCAATCCTTTGGCAATATTTGGGCTTCACGATCAAAATCAACCGCAACAAACGCACTCATGTCCTTCCGCCCGACCGACCACCATCAGCGTTTCTGAGCATCAAGTTTCCGCAGCTCGAAACAAAAATACAACCATGCCCCATCCCAGCCCGCGACGGCGCGATCACATGATCCCTTCCCCTTGCGGCGCGACGCGTTATGTTGCATCCCGAAAACAGCAATGTTGCGCGATTATTAATGATGAAGGCATCCCTCTTATGTCCGACGGCACACTCGATCCAATGATGAAACCAAGCGAAGAAATTTCGGTCCGCGAAGTTTTTGGAATCGACACTGATATGAAGGTCAAAGCCTTCGCCGAACGCAGCGATCGTGTGCCAGAAATCGACAGCACCTATAAGTTTGACCCAGACACGACGATGGCCATTTTGGCCGGTTTTGGCTACAATCGCCGCGTGATGGTTCAAGGCTATCACGGCACTGGTAAATCCACCCATATCGAACAAGTCGCAGCCCGCCTGAATTGGCCCTGTGTGCGTGTGAACCTTGATAGCCACATCAGCCGGATCGACCTTATCGGCAAAGATGCGATCAAATTAAAAGACGGCGTTCAAGTGACTGAATTCCACGAAGGCATCCTACCATGGGCCCTGCGCAACCCTGTTGCGATTGTTTTTGACGAATACGATGCAGGCCGTGCAGACGTCATGTTCGTGATCCAGCGCGTTCTGGAAACCGACGGCAAGCTTACGTTGATGGATCAAAACGAAATCATCACGCCAAACCCGAATTTCCGTTTGTTTGCGACAGCCAACACAGTTGGACTTGGTGACACAACCGGCCTGTACCACGGCACGCAGCAGATCAACCAAGCGCAGATGGACCGTTGGTCGCTGGTCGCCACGTTGAACTATCTCAGCCAAGACGCTGAAACGAATATCGTTCTATCAAAAGCCCCGACATTCAACACAGAAGCGGGCCGCAAAACAATCGCGCAAATGGTCACCGTCGCAGACCTGACCCGCACCGCATTTATGAATGGCGATTTGTCGACAGTGATGTCACCACGTTCCGTCATCGCGTGGGCTGAAAACGCACGTATTTTCCAAGATGTCGGCTACGCCTTCCGCCTTAGCTTCTTGAATAAATGTGACGAGCTGGAACGCCAGACAGTGGCAGAATTCTACCAGCGTTGTTTTGACGAAGAGCTCCCAGAAAGCGCTGCAAGTCTCACCTTGGGCTGAGCGCAAATCTAAAAGCGAAACCACATTAGACGTCACGAAAAACCGGCAATCGCCGGTTTTTCTGTTTTTAGCCCTCACTTCCGGACCATCAATAGTTTTCAACATGCACACTTGACGTGCCGCTATTTCATGTGTTTGCATAAATTATGGGCGGAATAAAAACACACCTCCCCATCGGGCTGATCACGTTTTTAACGTTACTCTCGCCTGCGGCCATCAAGGCCGACATTGAAAACCCTCTTCAATACTTTGCATCTTGCACGGGTCGATTATCGGCTGAAATGGAGCATCAATGGCTCTTGTCAAAGCCAGAGTCAGATACAACCCAGATCCACCGCGATGCGATGCTCGATTTACTGAGCGCAACAATGGGCCCCGATGATGGCAGGCAAGTTCTAGCATGGCGGATCGAAGCGAAAGTCGCACACGCGGGCCTGCTCACCCGCGCCACATTCCGCGATGACACTTGGGCCAGCCAACGCGCTGAACAAATGCTGCAGGCGTGTACGTCAATAATGATGTCTTGACGCCCCTGTCGGTCTGGTTTTCTTGATCCGAGCGCACTAGGTTAGCGGTGAAACGCGTGCCTAAAGGATCAACATGAACAAACCATCTGATAATCCAGCTGATCCGTTCAAAAAGGCATTGGCCGAAGCCACCAAGGTCATGGCGGATGACCCTGAACTGTCGGTCAGCTTTACGGTCGATCCTCCTGGAGCCACCCGTGAAACGGTGCGCCTCCCCCAGGTCAGCCGTCGCATGACCCGCGAAGAAATCTTGATCGCCCGCGGCACTGCCGACGCCTATGCTTTGCAACACAGGTTCCATGATGCCGCCGTTGCAGCCAAATACATGCCGCGCGGCCAGATGGCGCAGGATCTCTATCAGGCGATGGAAAACGCACGTGTCGAGGCCGTTGGCGCGCGCCACATGCCCGGCACAGCCGGAAACATCGATGCCAAAATCGGCAATGATGCGCTGCGCAAGGGCTATGACCAAATTCGCGAACCGTCAGAAGCACCTTTGGCAACAGCGGCTGGATATCTTATCCGCCACTTGGCAACAGGGCGTGATCTGCCGAAAGGCGCCGCAAATGTCATGGATCTATGGCGTGGCTTTATCGAAGAAAATTGCGGTGGCACTTTGGCGGCGCTCGAAGACGCCCTAGAAGATCAAGCTGCATTTGCCCGCTTTGCGCGCCAGATCATCCAAGACATGGGCTATGGCGACCAATTGGGCGATGACCCCGATGATCTAGGCGAGGACGAAGAAAGCGCGACACCGGACGACGAGGAAGAGCAAGAGCCCGATTCCGCCGGTGACGACGATGACGGCGAAGAGGAAGAGGCCGAAGGCACGCCAGAGGAGTCGCAAGAAGAACAGCAAGACGCAGCCGAAGCGCAAGTATCCATGGATGACAGCGCCGACGCAGAGATGGCAGAAGAAGCCGAGATGCCCGAAGGTGAGGCCCCGATGGAGCCTCCTGCCCCTCAGCCCGTGTCGGATGCAGACCCGAACTACGTCGTATACTCTACTGAATTTGATGAGGAAATCGGCGCAGAGGACCTGGCAGAACCGGCCGAGCTGGAACGTTTGCGTGCGTATCTGGATCAACAATTGGAACCCCTCAAAGGCGCCGTGTCCCGCTTGGCCAATAAATTGCAACGCAGGCTTCAGGCGCAACAAAACCGGTCGTGGTCCTTTGACCAAGAAGAAGGCATTCTGGACGCTGGCCGTTTGGCCCGTGTTGTCGCCAACCCCACCACCCCACTGTCCTTCAAGGTCGAACAAGACACTGAATTCCGCGACACTTGCGTCACACTGCTTCTCGACAACTCGGGCTCTATGCGCGGTCGGCCAATCTCCATCGCCGCGATCTGCGCAGATGTTTTGGCCCGCACCTTGGAGCGTTGCTCGGTCAAGGTTGAGATCCTCGGGTTTACGACAAAAGCTTGGAAAGGCGGACTGAGCCGTGAGAATTGGCTGGCCGAAGGCCGCCCGATGCAACCGGGCCGTCTGAATGACCTGCGCCACATCATTTACAAAGGTGCGGATGCCCCATGGCGCCGCTCACGCGATAACCTTGGCCTAATGATGAAGGAAGGGTTGCTGAAAGAAAACATTGACGGCGAAGCGCTCGAATGGGCGCACCGACGGATCACAGCCCGCCCCGAAGCGCGCAAAGTGTTGATGGTCATTTCTGACGGCGCACCGGTGGACGATTCAACCCTGTCCGTAAACCCCGCAAACTATCTGGAAAAACACCTCAGAGACGTGATCGCGATGGTCGAAAAACGCAAAGCGGTTGAGCTGATCGCGATCGGCATCGGCCACGACGTAACACGCTACTACGACCGCGCGGTGACGATTACGGATGTGGAACAACTGGCCGGAGCTATGACCGAACAACTTGCCAGCCTGTTTGACAGCGATCCCCGAAAGCGGGCCCGTGTGCTGGGCATGCGCAAGGCAGGTTAACTTTCATTTCATACGGTAGGTGTGCACGGTGTTCCAAACTTTCGATGTAACGTCCTCTCCTGAAACAGGTCCATCCCGGTTATCCGCTGTGCGGGCTGAAATGACCCACCGTGGGTTGAGCGGGTTTCTTGTCCCAAGGGCCGACCGATTTCAGGGGGAATACGTAGCCCCCTGCGATGATCGTTTGGCCTGGCTCACAGGGTTCACAGGCTCTGCCGGCTTTGCCTGTATTTTGCCTGATATCGCCGGTGTGTTCATCGACGGGCGCTACCGCGTTCAGGTCCGCACGCAAGTCGCAGATGTGTTCACACCCGTGCATTGGCCTGAAACTCAATTGGCCGACTGGGTGCAAGACCATGCATCCAAGGGCAAAATCGGGTTCGACCCATGGCTGCACACAATCGCGCAAATCGAAACGCTTAAGAAGTCACTCAAAGGCACCGACTTAGAGCTTATCCATGTTGAAAACTTAGTTGATGCGGTCTGGTCCGACAGGCCAGCTCCCCCGAACGCCCCCTTCACACATTACCCTGATGCATTCGCGGGCGAAGCATCTGCCGACAAACGCCAACGTTTGGCGCAAGACATGCAAAACGCAGGGCAGCCCAATGCTCTGATCGTCTCGCCTGACAGCGTCGCATGGCTGCTCAACATTCGCGGGACAGACATTGAACGCAACCCCGTCCCCCACGCCATGGCGCTCTTGAAGGATGACGGAAGCGTCGTTTTGTTTTGCGAACCGACACAGGCTGAAGCTCTGTCTTTGGACGCGGATGTCACGGTTGTTGATCAAACCGACATGATCAAAACCCTACAATCGCTGTCTGGCCCCCTTTGCCTAGATCCAGACCGCACCCCGTTTGCCATTCAACAATCTCTCTCCGGCCGCGAAACTGTATTCGGCCCAGACCCTTGCGTGCTGCCCAAGGCTAGAAAAACGCCTGCCGAAATCGAAGGCAGCCGCAGCGCGCACCTGCGCGATGGGGCCGCAATGGTGCGGTTTTTGGCATGGCTGGATGAAACCGCCCCCAGCGGCACCTTGACTGAGATCGACGTTGTCACGGCCCTAGAAGGGTTCCGTCGCGACACAAACGCGTTGAAGGATATTTCGTTCGAAACGATCTGCGGCGCAGGCCCAAACGGCGCAATCGTGCATTACCGCGTCAACGAAGACACGAACCGCCCTGTCGCCTCGGGTGAATTGCTTTTGGTTGATTCAGGTGGCCAATATCTCGATGGTACAACGGATATCACCCGCACCGTCGCCATTGGCACTGTAGGTGAAACGGAACGCATCTGCTACACACGTGTCCTGCAAGGTATGATCGCCATCAGCCGCGTGCGGTTTCCCAAAGGCGTCGCGGGCAGCGATCTCGACGCTTTGGCCCGCTACCCGCTTTGGCTGGCCGGGCAAGATTACGACCATGGCACAGGTCACGGCGTAGGCGCCTACCTTTCCGTCCATGAAGGCCCGCAAGGGCTGTCACGCCGGGCCAAAACGCCGCTGGAAACAGGCATGATCTTGTCAAACGAGCCTGGCTATTACCGCGAGGGCGCTTTCGGGATACGGATCGAAAACCTAATTACGGTGAAAGCCGCAGATGCCATTAAAGGCGGTGATGATCGGGATATGCTGGACTTTGAAACTTTGACGTATGTGCCACTGGATCGGCGCTTGATCGATGTGACGTTGCTGTCAAATGATGAACGCACATGGATTGATGCGTACCATTCTGCTACTGAAGACAAAATTGGACCGCGCGTGGATGGCGCGGCCCGCGAATGGCTTCGGAACGCCTGCGCGCCTTTGTAAAACTTTTGTGTTGTGCGTTTAAACAAGCCACATCCTTGGTCATCGCGATCTCGGAACAACCGCTTTTAGGGGAAAAGTAAGACATGTCAGATCACATCAAAATCAGACCGGCCACAGGCACATGGGTCGTTCGGGCCGCCGGTGCCGTATTGGGCGAAACCACAGCCGCACTAGAGTTGACTGAGGGCGATTACCCAACGGTGATCTACTTCCCGCGCACTGATATTTCGATGGCGTTCTTCGACACCTCTGAGACCACCTCAAGCTGCCCTCACAAGGGCCATGCAACCTATTATGACCTGATCGCAAAAAGCGGCACATTCAAAGATGCCGCTTGGTCCTACGAAGACCCCAAAGATGATGTCGCTGATATCAAAGGCTATTTGGCGTTTTTCACCAACAAGGTCGCAGTCGAAAAACTCTAAACTGCTCAGGAATGCTCCTCGGCCGCGGTTGCAGCCAAGGCGCGGTTGAACGCGCGCAGCGCATCAAGCTGGAACAAGGCCCCCCGCAATTCCGGCGGCCCATCACCAGCGGCTGGCGCGACCACTGGAATAAACGTTGATCCCGTCGCCTCCAAGATCGGCATCGCTTGATCGAGGGTCTTATCCTCAAACACATAGGTGCCTTCGCGGATAAGCGTCGCGCAGGCTTCGGCATCTGCGGCACGCGGGTGATCCACCCCCCGCATCACCGATGACACCTGAAACGTGCCCAACAAATACGCCTGTGGCCCCGCCGCCAAATGCACGCCACGCCGTTCTAGTTGAGACAGAAAGAAGCTGCGATCGACCAGCCGCGAGGCAAGCGCCGATGACAGTGACACTGACACCATCACAGCAATCCCGGTTTGCCAGTCACCCGTCAATTCGAACACAATCAACGTCGTTGAAATCGGCGCCCCCAGCACAGCAGCAGACACCGCCCCCATACCCGCCAAAGCATACAACGTCCCCTCTCCCGAAACGTTCGGAAAAATAGCGGTTGCGACCATGCCAAAGGCAAGTCCGGTCAAGGCACCCACCATCAACGCGGGCGAAAACACCCCACCGCCCATCCGGCCCGCCATCGTAATGGCAACCGCAATGATCTTTAAAACCGCAAACACGATCGCTTCATGAAACAGCAACCGACCGGTCAATGCGTCTGATGTCGTCTCATACCCAACGCCAATGATGTGCGGGTAGAAAATCGCAATCACGCCCAACATGGCCCCTGCCACCATAGGCCGCAAATATCGCGGCATATTTAAACGGGCCTGAACCGTCGATCCAAATGTATCGGCCCAAAAAATTGCGCGCATCAACACAACAGCAATGACACCGCAACATAGCCCAAGGATCATGAACGCGGGCAGCTCCACATAAAACGCCAACACGTTCTGATGGGGGATCAAAAACTCCGTCACATCCCCGTAGATCGACCGGTTCATCACCGTGCCCGCAACGGCGGCGATCACGATAGGCGCAAAAGCATGCACGGCAAAATGGCGCAGCACCACTTCCAGCGCGAAAAGGGCGCCGGCGATCGGTGCGTTAAAACTGGCCGAAACCGCCGCTGCAACAGCGCAGCCCAGCAAATCGCGCCCGGTAATCCCGTCGGCGCGGATCAATCGGCTGACGTAGGTGGATAGAACAGCCGCCAAGTGAACGACAGGCCCTTCACGGCCCGATGACCCACCCGTCGACAAGGTGATGAACGATGCACAGGCCGAGGCGAACCCCTTGCGCCGTTCGACCTGCCCTTCGTAAAGTGCGGCCCCCTCGATCACATCCGCCACAGATCGCACCCGCCCATCATCCGTAAACCGGTCTAGAATAATCCCCACGGCCAAGCCCCCGGCAATGGGGATCAAAACGACCCACCACCAATCCAGCGCAGCAATTGTAGAAGACAAATTGGCCACGTGGTCTGTGCCATAAATCTTGGCTTGAATGGTCTCAATTCCAAAGCGGAACGCGATAGCTGCGGCACTCGCCGCAATCCCAAGCATCAAAGCAATAAACCAAAACTGTACCTGCGAGGGCCCCCGCGTGCGCACCACGGTCCACCCGTCCTGACAGGCACAAACCGCATCAGAAATACTCTGCCCAATCAGCGACTTTGGCGCCTTGCTCATGTCTGCCTCGCTTCTACGCAATTGCGGCCCATGACTTCCCCTGCCCGCACCGTTCACCTACAGTGCAAACGGCCAACCAAAGGGGGTCCTATGACGATAGAAACCGCACTTCACGCATTGTCTCAAATGTTAGGCGATCAAGTGTCTATGGCCAAGCCCGATTTAGACGCCCACGGCCAATCCGAGACACATTTTGCAGCGGCCCCACCCAATGCTGTTGCCTATCCCAAATCTGCTGAAGACGTGTCCCTCATCGTGAAAATCTGTGCCGAACACCAATGTCCCGTGATCGGCTATGGCGCGGGCACCTCCCTCGAAGGTCAAACCTCGGCCCTGCAAGGCGGCTTTACGATAGATTTTCGCGACATGAACGAAATCATCGACCTCAGATCAGAAGACATGACCGTTCGTGTTGGCCCCGGCATCACCCGCGAAGCGCTTAACGAACAATTGCGTGCAACAGGTTTGTTCTTTCCAATCGATCCCGGTGCCAATGCCACCATCGGCGGCATGACAGCCACCCGCGCTAGTGGAACCACAGCTGTACGGTACGGCACCATGCGCAACAACGTGCTCGCGCTCGAGGTGGTCTTGGCCGACGGTCGTATCATTCGCACAGGGTCCGCTGCGCCGAAATCAAGCGCCGGTTACGACCTGACGGCCATGATGGTCGGATCAGAGGGCACATTGGGGCTGATCACGGAAATTACGCTCAAACTGCAAGGCCAACCTGAAGCCGTGGCCGCTGCAACCTGTGCGTTCACCAACATCAGCGACGCCGTCGAGACCGTCACTGCAACCATCGCGATGGGCATTCCGATGGCGCGTATTGAATTTTTAGATGCGGCCAGCGTCGCTGCTGTGAACGCATATTCCTCCACCACCTTCCCGACGACGCCTCATCTAATGGTCGAATTTCATGGCTCCGACGCGGGCGTCAAAGAACAGGCCGAACGGTTCGGCGAGATCGCTGCCGAATATGGGGCCGCCGACTTTCAGTGGGCCACCCGCACAGAGGACCGCAACAAGCTTTGGCAGATGCGCCACCACGCCTATTGGGCCATTCTGGCATCACGCAAAGGCGCGCGGGCCATCGTGACAGATGTTTGCGTTCCTATGTCAAACTTGGCGCGCGCCGTGGCTGAAACGCAAGCCGACATCGAAGCCTCTATCATAACCGCTCCCATTTTGGGTCACGTGGGTGACGGTAACTTTCACGCCATTTTGCTGATCGATCCGGACAATCCGGCAGAACGCAAAGACGCCGAACGCCTGTCGTCACGCATGGCGCAACGGGCACTCGACCTTGGCGGAACCATAACCGGTGAACATGGCGTTGGGGTAGGAAAGCTCAACTATATGACACAGGAACACGGTGACGCGTGGAATGTCATGGCCAGTATTAAACAGGCGATGGATCCGTTGAATATTCTAAACCCAGGTAAAGTCGTGCGCGTGAACGGCTAGATCTGCGTTACGAATACGCGACATAAATAGCAAAATAACCCACGGCGCTGGCGCTCAAAATTGTGGTTTCACAACATTATGCCGTTTGCGGTGCCAAAAGTGAGCGCGCAGCCGCACGGGCTTCATCAGTGATCCGGTCACCGCTGATCATACGCGCAATCTCGTCCACACGGTCAGCATCCGCCAACCCAACAACCGTTGAAAGAGTCGCATCTTTGGTTTGGCGTTTTTCCACGCGCCAATGATGCCCGCCCAATGCCGCAACCTGCGGGCTGTGCGTCACCACCAACACCTGGCCTTGCTCTGCCAACTGCGCCAACCTGCGCCCCACGGCATCGGCGGTCGCGCCGCCAACCCCACGGTCGATTTCGTCAAAGATCAACGTCAGGCCGGAATCCGTACCCGTCAAACACACTTTCAACGCCAGCAAGAACCGGCTCAGCTCACCGCCTGATGCGATTTTTCCAATCGGCCCTGCAGGTGCACCGGGGTTTGTAGCAACCGTAAACGCAACCGTGTCCACCCCATCGGGCCCCGCATCGGTTGAGGTAATTTCGGTCACAAAAACAGCTCGTTCCATTTTCAGTGGCGCCAATTCATTGGCCATCGCTTTGTCCAACTTCGCCGCCGCCTTGCGCCGCGCCGCTGTCAGATCCGCGGCTGCCGCTTCATACGCCGCATTCGCAGTTTGGACCGCCTTTTCCAAATCAACGAGGTCCGATTCACCGTGGTCTAACGCACTTAACCGGTCCCGCAGTTGATCCGCAAAAGGCCCTAGTTCATCCGCAAGAACATCATGTTTTCGCGCCAGTCCACGAATAGCAAACAGGCGTTCTTCGACTTGCTCCAATTCGTGCGGGTTGAACGACAAAGCATCCATCGCTGCTTCAACGCCGGATTGAACCTCGCTCAGCTCCGTCATCGCACGGTCCAGGGCGGCCAATGCGGCCTCTAGCGTGCCATCCGCATCCCCTGCCGCATCCGCCAGCCAACGGGCCGCATCGCCCATCATGCCCTCTGCACCATTCAGCCCAAGCGCCTGATATGCCTTGGAAATATCTTCGCCAATCTTCTCAGCCGCCTGCATACGCCGGCGTTGCTTGTCCAACTCAGCATCTTCACCTGCGACAGGCGCCAGAGTGTCGAATTCAGCAACCGCATGGCGCAAATACTCTTCTTCGTCTTTCAACTCGGCCACACGCGCCAACGCAGCCTTCAACGTCTTTTGCGCCTCGGACAAGGCGCGCCATGTCTTGCGCACTTTGGCCAACCGTGCCGACAGCCCCCCGAAATCATCCAGCAAAACCTGATGCCCGCGCGGGTTCAGCAACCCACGGTCGTCATGTTGGCCGTGCAATTCCACCAATGTTTCAGACACTTGCCGCAAGATTTCACCACTTACGCGACGGTCATTGATCCATGCTGTTTTGCGCCCATCGCGGGTGTTGATGCGTCGTAGGATAAGGCTGTCGTCATAGCTGAACCCGGCCTCTCGAAGCACATCCCAAGCCGCATGGGTCTCAGGCAGATCAAACTCTGCAGTGACTTCGCCCTGTTCGGCTCCCAGCCGCACCAATTCCGCACGACCGCGCCAACCCAGCACGAACCCCAATGAATCAAGTAAAATAGATTTACCCGCACCGGTTTCACCCGTCAGCACATTCAAACCGGGTTGGAACGCCAATTCCAGCCGGTCAATGATCAGCATATCACGAATATCAAGATGACGGAGCATATGACCCAACACCACGGGGGCGCATGGCCCCGCCCTTTACAGCCATTCCCCACGCACCATCTGGCGGTAGATTGCGGACAACCAATTGTCACCAATCGAAACGGGCTCTAACCCCTGCCCAGTCAAAAGCGCATAACTGTCCGCGTACCATTCCGTTGACTGGTAATTGTACCCAAGGATCGCACCAGCAGTTTGCGCTTCGGCGACCAAACCCAAGGACAAATAGGCTTCAACCAATCGGTGCAACGCCTCGGCCGTGTGTGACGTCGTCTGAAAATCTTCTACGACGATCCGGAAACGGCTCACAGCAGCGGCAAAGTGGTTACGCTTTAAATAGTAACGCCCAATTTCCATCTCTTTCGCTGCAAGATGGTCAAACGCCAAATCGAACTTCAGCACAGACGATTGCGCATATTCGCTGTCAGGATACCGTTCAATCACAACGCGCAAGGCCTGCAGCGCCTGAAACGTTAACCCTTGGTCGCGGCCCACTTCGTCAATCTGGTCGTAGTACGACAAGGCCAACAAATACTGTGCGTAGGCTGCATCTTCATCAACGGGATAGAAATCGATGTAGCGCTGCGCCGCGGCGCGTGAATTCGGGTAATCCGCATCACGGTGATAGGAAAACGCCTGCATAATCAGCGCACGTTTCGCCCATTCAGAATAGGGATACAGGCGTTCAATCTCACCGAAAAAGAATGCCGCATCATCCGCGTCACCAGTTTCCAGCTCGAATTCGCCACGTTCAAATATTTCTTGAGCGGTATACCCATCCAACGCGCCGGGTGCGCGGCTGTCAAACGACCCGCAAGCCGTCAGAAACCCAAGCGAAATGGCGCAGGCCAGAAGGCTTGGACGGAAAGATAAGCTGTTCTTGCTGCGGCCCAACATGAAGCGCCCTCGCGTCAAATTTCTTCCGAAATTACATTTCGGTTGATGATGGTCTAACACAGATATTTGGGGTGCAAAATGCCTTTTGCGCGATCTTGCTCACGCAACTTCACGAAGGTCTGACTTGCGAAGTCCTACGCCCGGCAAACGCGCGGCTGTCGCAGCGTCTGCGGTCGCCCAACGCCACGCGGTGGGGTCATCAAACAGGGCGCACAGCAAGGCGTTTGTCACGGCATGACCGGCGCGTTGGCCGGTGTAGCGCCCCAAAATCGGGGCCCCTGCTGTGTACAAATCTCCTAATGCATCCAACATCTTATGGCGCACAGCTTCGTCCTTATGACGCAAACCACCAGGGCTCAGCACCTCGGCACCATCGACGACCACTGCATTCTCCAGCGTGCCGCCCAACGCCAAGCCTTGCGCGTGCATCGCATCCACATCAGAGGACCGGCAGAATGTACGGCTGTCGCACAGCTCACGCACAAATGCCCCGTTAGACATGTTCAAGGTTTTCTCTTGATGGCCAATTGCACGATCCGCGAAATCAATCTCGAAATCGATGTGCAATGTATCAGCAGGATCTAGCCGAGCAGAGGCTTCACCGACCGTAACGGAAACAGGCTTGAGGATTTCAATGACCCGCAAAGGCGCAGAGAGGTGCTTCACACCAACCCGCAAAAACCCCTCAACGAACTGCGCCGCAGATCCGTCAAGAATAGGCACTTCGGGGCCGGATACTTCGATCAGCGCATTGTGGATACCGCAGCCCGCAAGTGCGGCCATGATGTGTTCGATCGTCGACACAGACACGCCCGCATCATTTTCGATGCGTGTGTTCAACGGAGACACGATCACCTTGTTCCAAAGTGCAGGGATATCCGCCAGGTCCGCATCAACATCAGTCCGTCGAAAAACAATGCCATGTCCCGCAGGTGCAGGTCGCACGATTGCGCAAGCCGCTTCACCAAGGTGAAGCCCCTTACCTTCAAATGCCACATAAGAATCAATCGTCGTTTGCACTGCGATACCTCATTTCGTTGACAAACAGGTAAGATGCAGGGGCAAAAGGCTCAACACACAGTTTGCAACGGACTGAAACAGTTCTGTTACAAACAAGCGCCTTGCCGCCCCCCCCCTTACGGCGATGAGGTAACCTCCTGTAAGAAAACAAAAAAAAGCCGCGTCGAAATAATTCGGCGCGGCTCTTAATGGTAAATTGTGACCTTAGGTCACAAAGATTTAGTTGGCCTGACGGCGCAAGAATGCAGGGATTTCGATCCGCTCTTGATCGGCATCTGCTTCAGGTTGCGTTGTTGGGTCTTCACGCAATGTTGCAACAGCTGGTTGCGCGCGATCTTTCGGTGCGGCCTCGCCTTGCTGACCCGTCATACGGCTGATCAAGCTGTTCAACCCACCCATACGTGGCTTGGATGCATCTTCGGATTCCGCAGGTGCGGCCACCGGTGCCGCGGCAGGTGCCGACCGTGCAGCCGCTGTGCGAAGACGCTCCATGGTCTCTTGGGATGGTGTGCCAACTGGTGCGCGTTGCGGCGCAACGAACCCGTCAACCGGCGCTTCAATCGCAGGCTCAGGGCGCGGTTGGTAAGCTGCTGGTGGCAAGTCGGATTCCGCAGCAGCCGCGGCTGCTGGTGCATCAAACGTTGGTGCCACAGGTGCAGCCTCATCGAACAATGTGGGTTCTGGTGCAGCTTCCGCAACAACTGGAGCAGCTTCAACAGCCGCAGCAGGTGCAGGCGCAGCCGCCGGTGCAGGTGCCTCTTCTTTCACTTCAGCCGTCACTTGCTGTGTCAAAGGTGCAGCCATTGGGCGGCGTGGCACTGGAATATCGGATGTTTTCGCAGCTGCATCGATACCTGTTGCCACAACGGAAACGCGCATCTGGCCTTCCATGCCTGTATCCAGCGTGGAACCAACAATGATGTTCGCCTCTGGATCGACCTTTTCGCGGATTTTGTTGGCCGCTTCGTCCAGCTCGAACAATGTCAGGTCATAACCACCGGTGATATTGATCAGTACGCCGCGCGCACCTTCCAACGAAATCTCGTCAAGCAGTGGGTTAGCGATGGCTTTTTCTGCCGCCTGAACAGCACGGTCCTGACCGTCGGCCTCACCAGTACCCATCATCGCCTTGCCCATTTCGTCCATTACGGCGCGAACATCAGCAAAGTCGAGGTTGATCAAACCAGGGCGCACCATCAGGTCGGTCACACCTTTAACACCTTGATACAGCACATCATCCGCAAGGGAGAATGCTTCGGTGAAGGTTGTGTTTTCGTTGGCCAAACGGAACAGGTTCTGGTTTGGGATGATGATCAGCGTATCAACAACCTTTTGCAGTGCTTCAACACCGTCTTCGGCTTGCTTCATGCGCTTGCCGCCTTCGAACTGGAACGGCTTGGTTACAACACCAACCGTCAAAACACCCAGTTCACGGGCCGCTTGTGCGATGATTGGGGCTGCACCCGTACCGGTTCCGCCGCCCATACCCGCCGTGATAAAGCACATGTGTGCGCCAGCAAGGTGGTCAACGATTTGTTCAATGCTTTCTTCCGCAGCTGCGGCACCAACGGTGGCACGTGCACCAGCACCCAGACCTTCGGTGACCTTCACACCCATCTGGATTTTCGCGTCAGAGCGCGACTGCTGCAACGCCTGCGCGTCAGTGTTTGCCACGACGAATTCAACGCCTTCCAGCTGCTGTTCGATCATGTTGTTGACGGCGTTACCGCCAGCACCACCAACACCGAAAACAGTGATACGGGGTTTCAATTCTTCTTGCCCGGGCATGGAAAGGTTCAATGTCATGTGTCTGTCCGCCTGTCTATTTTGGCCCGGTCCCATCGGGCGTTCTTGTCAGAGTCTTTAAGGGACTCTAACGGTCCTCGTGCGGATGGTCACGGAAAAAACGCGAAAATACCGCAAAATATGGTCCTATTTTCGCCTCAACCCGCCGCATTTGGGGGTTTAGGCGAAATCTTGCGTATCACCAGTTCTCTCTGAACCAGCGAACCGCCCGCTTAAACGATCGCGCAGGGTATTTTTCGGCCGGAATATCGAAATCCCACCACTCGTCTTGTGGGTGTGCCGCGAACAAGGACAGACCGACAGCGGCCGAAAACGCCGATCCTGTGGCCGCTTGTGGCAGGCCCTGAACCCGCAACGGACGCCCAATACGAACCTGCTGCCCAAGGATTTTATTTGCCAAACCATCAAGGCCCGGAATTTGGCTGCCCCCACCGGTCAGCACGATCTGCTGGCTCGGCAAATGCTCGAAACCGGCAGCGTCCAACCGCACGCGCACCTCTTCCAAAATTTCCTCAACACGAGGCCGCATAATACCGATCAATTCCGCCCGGCTGACGGTGCGGCGATCATGTTCCCAATCGCCTGTGTCACTACCCACTTCGATCATTTCGCGATCATCCATGCCCGTCGCCAAAACGCCGCCATAGAATGTCTTGATCCGCTCGGCCATCGCAGGCGCCACCTGCAACCCCATTGAAATATCGGATGTCACGTGGTCGCCGCCCATGCGAACACTGTCGGAATAAATCATGTGTTTGCGCATGAAAATGGAAATGCCGGTCGAGCCGCCCCCCATATCAATACAGGCCGCACCTAATTCTTGTTCGTCTTCCACCAGCGAAGAAATACCTGCCGCATAGGCGGATGATGCAACACCGGCCAATTCCAGATCACACCGTTTGATGCAGTACAGCAGGTTCTCGATCACACTGTCTTCGATGGTGACCAAATGCATGTCCGTCGCCAATTGCTGGCCAATCTGCCCGCGCGGATCAGCCAAACCACTGCGATGATCCAGGGCAAAGTTGATCGGTTGCGCGTGCAAAACCTCGCGGCCTTCGCCAATGTCAGGCACATCACATTCCGCCAGAACACGGCCAATATCACCTTCGGTGACCACCTGCCCCATCACATCAACCTGACCATCCAACCCATAGGACCGTGGACGACCACCAGACATGCAGGCAATCACATGGTCGACCCGCACGTTCGCCATTTTCTGGGCCGCTTGTACAGCCGTTCGGATTGCGCGTTCCGTTTCGGCCATCGCGTCAATTTCACCGAACCGAACACCCCGTGACCGCGTTGTTGCCGCACCAATCACCCGAAACGACGATTGCCCCGCCAAAGACCCGACACCATCGTTTTCGTTAAAATGATCCTGCCCATCAAACCGCAACACAAGACACGCGATCTTTGACGAGCCTACGTCCAAGATCGCGATCACACCGCGTTGCATGGCCGCTTGCCGCATAGCCCGTTGGGCGCGTTGGGATTGGTAAAGGTCTCTCATCTTCTACACACCTGCTCTTAGTCTTCAGCGCCGTTTATCTGGCGCAATGTGGCCACGGCTTGTTCATTCATTCTTATTGTTGGTCGGCTGGGATGGCGCATGTCGACAACCGCGACATCCCGTTCCAGCAAATCCTGCGCTTGGTTCAACGCCACGACACGTTCAAACGCGGACACAGGATCGGCGGTTGGCAGCAAAACCCGCTGCCCCCCTTCGAGGATCACGTCCCAGCGCCGTTCGCCCATCCGGACCAGCCCACGCATACGCGGCAACAACGGCCCCGCTACGTCGTAAATCTTCAGCCCCTCGTCCAGCACATCGCGTGCGCCATCCCCAGTGATCAGCGGCAGATCCGGACGGTCGCCCCGCGCCATGATGTTCTGGATCAACACACCTTCAACATCGATCAACTTCAGCCCCTCGGGCGCGCGGAACACCGCAACTGGTTGGCGTTGCGTCACGTTCACTTGCAAAATCCCGCCCGGGCGCACACGCAACGTCGCCTCTGCCACGGCTGGCAACGCCGCCACGGTCTGGCGCATATCTTCCAAATCGAGATCAAAGCTAGACACCGGAAACTCCACCGGCAGCACTGTGCGTACGTCGCTGGCCAGCGTGTCATCTGCCCCATCGACAGCCATCACCTTGACCATGAATTCGTCGCGCTGCTGAATTTGGCCCTTCATGTCGTTGTAGGCGTCAGCAATCAACTGACGGTTCGCCTCACGAGCTGTCCAACCAGCCACCAAACCACCGACCACCAACATAGGCAGGCCAACTTTCACCATCTTCCGGAACCCCGGCGTCAACATCAGCCGTTGATAGCGGTATCCCCAACGGCTTGGCGCAGGGTCGCGTTTCGCCGTGTCTAGACGGTCAGCTTTTAGCGGTCGCATGAGGCATCCTCCACCATCCAGGTCATCAACTCAGGAAACGAAATGCCGCAATGGGCTGCCTGTTCAGGCGCCAGCGATGTTGGCGTCATGCCAGGCTGTGTGTTGGTTTCCAGCAAAATAATGCCATCCACACCACGGCTTTCATCCCAGCGAAAATCTGTCCGGCTCATCCCCCGACAGCCCAAAGCATCATGAGCCCGCTGGGCGTAATCCATACAGGCGTCAAAAATGTCTTGCGGAATATCCGCAGGTATCTCGTGAAGAGAGCCACCGGTTTCGTATTTCGCAGCGTAATCGTACCAGCCCTCGGTGATGATATCTGTCACCGTCAATGCGCGGTCATTCATCACCGCGGTCGTCAACTCGCGGCCCGGCGCATAGGTTTCGACCATCAGTGTTTCGGGGAGATCAGGCGCCAATGTCGGCGTACCATTGGCACGTTCCGTGACAATATAAACCCCGACGCTGGACCCTTCGTTATAGGGTTTCACAACGTAAGGCGGCTCCATCACATGTGCCGCTTCGATGTCGGACTTGTCCGCCAAGACACTATCTACAAACGGCAGTCCCGCCGCGCGGTAAATCTCTTTGGTTTTTTGTTTATCCATGGCAATGGCCGACGCCAGCACACCGGAATGAGTGTAAGGAATGCGCATCCATTCCAACAGCCCCTGCACCACACCATCTTCGCACCAACGACCATGCAAGCCGTTGAACACAACATCCGGTTTCGCCGCTTTCAACTGTTCGGGCAAATCAACACCCGCATCAATTTCAACAACGTCAAAACCGGCGGTCCGCAATGCGGCCGCACATTCACGGCCTGAACTCAGGGATACATCCCGTTCAGCCGATGGGCCGCCCAATAGGACAGCAACCGTTTGGGGTGTCTTGCTCGACACTCTGCGCCTCTTTCGCGATCCTTAGATGGATCGTCGTTTGTAGTTTACCACCGCCCCTGCCTGTTGGGGCCTTTGATCCGTTAAGGGTGGATCACTCCGTCGGGGCCGGTTCGCCGACCCTCATGATTTCCCACTCTAGCGTTATCCCGCTGGTGTCGTAAACCTTTTTTCGGACGTCTTCGCCTAATCCTTCAAGATCAGCGGCTGTGGCATCGCCCGCATTGGTCAAAAAGTTGGAATGCATGGTGTTCATCACAGCACCACCGCGGGTCGCACCGCGCATGCCTGCATCATCAATCACCTTCCACGCCTTCAAATCCATCGTGTCATCGGCCTTGCCTGTCGATGAAAATCCAGCTGGATTACGGAACGTGCTGCCCGCTGTGCGATCTTTGGTAGGTTGGGTCTCGTCCCGCTTGGCCAATTGTGCGGCCATCCGGTCTTCCAAAATGGCTGCATCCTCGCGCGGAGCTTTCAGCGTCGCGCCAATAATTACGGCCCCTTCGGGCAGAACAGACGACCGGTAGGCCAATTGCAAATCCGCCGCTGCAAAGCTCTTTCGCGTGCCATCGCGCAACACGACATCGACGTGCTGCAACACATCCGCCATGTAGTCGCCGTAGCAGCCCGCATTCATACGCACGGCCCCACCGATCGATCCCGGAATGGTGCGCAAAAACGTCAAATTCACGCCTTCGGCTGCGGCCTTGCGCGCCACATGCGCATCCAGCGCAGCAGCCCCGGCCCGCACGGTGCCCCCCTCAATCTCAATCCCGTTGAAGCCACGCCCAAGCCGGATCACAACGCCGCGCACACCGCCATCACGGACAATCAGGTTCGACCCCACGCCCATGGCAAAAACAGGCACATCTGCCGGCAACGCCGCCAAAAACGCACAAAGATCATCAGGGTCAGCCGGTTGGAACAAAACATCAGCAGGTCCGCCCACGCGCATCCATGTCAAACCTGACAGATCACGGTTTTCGGTCAGGGTGCCACGCACGTTCGGAAGGTCAGTCATCATCATGGGCATCTCCTATTCTGGGTCATTCTTTTTGCCAAGACGTCCAAAGTCGATCCCCGTCGTGCGGCCCAACCAACGCATCAGGTACACCACGGGCCAGCGCAAAACGCTTGCACCCGCTAGAAAAAACGCCACCGCAAACAGCCAGCCTGTGCTGTAGCCGATGTAGATCAACAGAGGGATTCCAATGGCGATCAAAACATAGGCGCGAAACCAATGGTTGTCGCGGCTTGGGATCAGCGCCAGCACATTTGCGGCAACGATCCAAACACATCCCAAAACCAAAGGCATCATTTCGGCAACTCCGGAGCTTGGCCGCGCGCACGAGCGTAGAAATACCGCAACGGATTTCGAAACATCGACACGAACCCTAAAACACCCGCTATGGCCCAGCCCCAGCCCAGATCAACGCCCAACCAAATAATCAGCAGTGGTGCTAAAATCAGCAGTGTCACACCCGGCACATATTGCCGTCGCATCGGTAAAAACGCCGTAAACGTAGCGCAAAACACCCAGATGCACGCGGCAAGAATTGACGACATTACAGTAGCCCCCCGAATACAGCGCGCCGAATGGGCCGCCGGAACATCATACCGCCCCCCATCGCGCCCAAGGCCAAGGTTGCTTCACCTGGGTTATGCTGCATGTGGATCAGCAACATGGCCACGAACGCAATGGTGAACGCCCACAAAAGACGCCGCAACCATTTGATCATCGGCAAGACCGACACCAAAACAATCGCCCCAAGGATCAGCCATTCGTAAGTCACCCTTTAAGGCGCTCCGGCATGGAATTGGCCCAGGTGGAGATGGAGCCTGCCCCGAGACAGACGACCATGTCGCCCTCTTTGGCTTGCTCTTTCACCAAACGCACCAAATCGTCTTCATCGGTGATCGCGCGGGCATGGCGGTGACCGCCCCGAATTAAACCGGCCACTAAATCATCCCGTGTCGCGCCCTCGATCACGTCTTCACCCGCGGCGAACACTTCGGCAATGGCGACAACATCTGCATCGTTAAAGCACGAACAGAAATCTTCGAAATGATGGTGCAATCGGCTGTAGCGGTGCGGTTGGTGCACCGCGATAATCCGGCCATCGCAGGCCTGACGCGCTGCTTTCAGCACGGCGGCAATCTCGGTTGGGTGATGCCCGTAATCATCAATGATGGTCACGCCGTTCACCTCGCCCACGCGGGTAAAGCGACGATTCACACCGCCAAAGCTGGCCAATGCGGCGCGGATTTCTTCGCGTTTCATGCCCAGATGACGGGCCACAGCGATAGCAGACAGCGCGTTGGACACGTTGTGATCGCCAGGCATCGGCAAAACGCAGCCCTCAATCAGCATATCCTCGCTTTGCAGCGCCACGTCAAAATGCGCTTGGCCACCAGAATAGGTCAGGTTCACGGCCCGCACATCGGCCTGCGCATTAAAGCCGTAAGTGATCACGCGGCGGTCGGTAATTTTACCCACCAACGCCTGCACATCACTGTCATCGGTGCAGCACACCGCCACACCGTAGAACGGGATGTTGGATACGAAATCGTAAAACCCACGGTGCAGGTTTTCTTCCGTGCCCCAGTGCTCCATGTGCTCTGGGTCAATGTTGGTCACAATGGCAATCGTTGCGGGAAGACGATTGAACGTGCCGTCGGATTCATCGGCCTCAACCACCATCCATTCGCCGTCGCCAACCCGCGCATTGGACCCATAGGCATGAATGATCCCACCGTTCACCACCGTGGGGTTGAAATTGCCGCCATCCAAAAGTGCTGCGACCATAGTTGTGGTCGTGGTTTTGCCGTGCGTGCCCGCAACCGCGATGTTCGACTTTAGGCGCATCAGCTCGGCCAACATTTCGGCGCGGCGCACAATCGGCAGGCCGCGCATGCGCGCCTCGTCGAGCTCCGGATTGCCTGGTTTGATCGCGCTGGAAATCACGATAACAGCCGCTTCGGCAATGTTTTCCGCCCTTTGACCGACATGCACCAAAGCGCCCAGTTCCGTCAGACGTTTGGTGATGGGCGTTTCTTTCAGGTCAGAGCCCTGCACTGTATAGCCGTGGCTGAGCAAGACTTCAGCGATGCCGGACATCCCGATGCCTCCAATACCCACGAAGTGAATAGGGCCAACATCGAGGGGGAGTTTTGTTACACCGTTCATACTCAGATACTTCCGTTCGTTCCGTCAATTAGCCGCGCGTTTGCGCCAGCTGTTCCGTCAATTCAACCAAGGTTTGTGTGGCATCGGGTTTGCCGCACGCCAGCGCCGATTTCGCCATAGTTACCGCGGCGTTCGGATCGCTCAGAACAGAGGCGATCTGGTCTGACAAGCTGTCGACGTGCAACTGGCTTTCGGGCACCATAATCGCCGCCCCTGCCGCAACCAACCCTTGGGCATTGGCCGTCTGGTGGTCCGCCGCAGCCGCAGCATAGGGCACCAAAATAGAGGGACGTCCAATAATGCTGAGGTCCGCAATGCTAGAGGCACCGGCCCGTGTGATCACCAATTGCGCCTCGGACATGCGCGTGGGCACATCGTTGAAAAATGTCTGAACGTCTGCGGGAATACCTTCATCTGCGTAGTACTTCGCGACCCGCTCCAGATCTTCTGCGCGCGCCTGATGGCTGACGCGAATGTTGCGGCGAATGGCCGATGGCAATCCGGAAATGGCTGGTGGCACAACATCAGACAAAATCCGCGCGCCTTGGCTGCCGCCCATCACAACGATGGACATCGGATAATCGCCCGGCGCGATATACCCCGCCCCCGCACGGTCAAGGATCGCACTGCGCACAGGGTTGCCAACGTCGATCCCCTCAACACCTTCGGGCAATTCTGTGGGCCACGTCCCGCACGCCACCGCATCGACACGTTTGGCAAAAATGCGGTTCACACGGCCCAGAATACCGTTTTGTTCATGGATCATCCGCGGCCGGCGCAACACAAATGCCGCCGTCATCGCCGGAATGGCAGGGTAGCCCCCAAACCCGACAACCATCGCAGGCTTATCGCGCAGCATCCGTACCGCTGCTGCCACAGACCCGCCTAAAATCTTGAACGGAACGGTCAGCTTGGCTGCAATCCCGCCACGGGCAAAAGTCGCAGAGCCGACTTTCTCAATCTCAACATCATGAGGAAAGCCCCCCGTGTAGCGCGCGCCCCGTGCATCGGTCGACAGCTTCACCCGCCACCCCCGTGCCAACATGGCTTCGGCCAGTGCTTGGGCGGGGAACATATGCCCCCCCGTGCCGCCTGCTGCGATAATCAGTAATGGCTGCGTCATGCTCAGCGCCCCCGACGAAGAAGAATGTCCCCGATCTGCCCTTGTGGACGAGACCGCGTGAAGGCCAACAACATGCCCACTGCAATACCGGACGCGATCACAGACGACCCGCCATAGCTGACGAACGGCAATGTCATGCCCTTGGCTGGCAACAAACGCACAGCCACACCCATATTGATCATCGCCTGAACGCCCACGATGCATGCCAAGCCGCAGCCTGCCAAACGAATGAACGGATCACGTTCCTTCATCAACCGCATCAGTGACCGCACCACGATTGTCGCATAAAGCGCGATAATCGCCAAAACGCAGATCAGCCCGTATTCTTCGGCAGCTACAGCGATGATAAAATCGGTATGCGCATCCGGAAGCGACCATTTCACCTGCCCCTCGCCCACACCAACGCCAAAGAACCCACCCTCACGGATGGCATTGGTGGCGTAGCCCAGCTGGGTTGTCGGATCGACGTCAGGGTTCAAAAACCCGTCAATCCGGCGCGCGAAGTGTTCGGAATTGGCATAGGCAATCGTGCCTGCAAAGACGACCACACCGGCGATCCCCACCAACAACAAAAGCGGCGCACCGGCGACAAAATACATAACACCCCAGCCAAACAAGATAAGCGCGGATTGGCCAAAATCGGGCTGCATCGCCAACATCAACACGATGACGACGGTTAAAATCATGGAATAGGATTTGCCCGGAGGGCCGCCAATTTCCTTGCTGGCGGCCATAAACCACGCCGCAACAACAATAAATCCTGGCTTCAAAAATTCAGATGGCTGCACAGATGCGAACCCGAGCGAGTACCAACGCACAGCACCTTTGCCAAAGTCGGTGCCCAGAAACGGCAATCCGGCCAGCGCCACAAACGCGCACAAAAACCCCAGCACCGCCAAACGCCGCACCAACGTCGGCGACATCATCGATGTCACGAACATCACGCACAGGGCCACCGATCCGAAAAACGCCTGACGCTGCACATAGTGAAACGGCTCGAACCCGTTTTTCGCGGCCAAGGGCGGCGATGCCGCAAGCCCAAGCAACAGCCCGATGCCAAACAATGCAAGAATACAGGACAACGTCCATTTATCGACCGTTCTCCACCACCGTGGAAGAACCGGATCACCCGATGCAACGGGAATCGTTCCATAGACCATTTCTGTCATGGTGCTAACTGCCTTACTGCCTCAAAACGCCCGTTTTCCGGGTCTGAGTACTATCTTAAACAGAAATCTCCGCTGATTCCAGAAAAATGACACATGTCGTAGGATCAGCCGAAAAACACCCCCACCTCTTGCGGTGGCGCGCGTTTCAAGGCACCTGAGCAATATGCATGTAAACACACTCATCCTCGGTGCCGGTGCGGCCGGCCTTCACTGCGCCGCCCACGCAGGACCGCGCACGTTGGTCGTTGATCACGCGAAAGCCCCCGGTGAAAAGATCCGCATCTCGGGCGGCGGGCGGTGCAACTTTACCAACCTTGGCGCCAGTGCTGCCAATTTCATCAGCCAGAACCCTCATTTCGCCAAGTCGGCCTTGGCCCGCTATACGCAGTGGGATTTTATCGAACTGGTCGATCGCCACGGCATCAAGTGGCACGAGAAAACCCTGGGCCAATTGTTTTGCGATGACAGCGCCAAAGACATCATCGAGATGTTGCGCGCGCAAATGGACGCCGCTGGCGCGCAATTGTGGTTGAACACATCCATCGGTGACATCAGCCATGATGGCACCGATTTTGTGGTCGCCCTGTCTCGAAATGGCAAAGTGGGCACGGTGAAGGCACGGTCGCTGGTTATGGCCACGGGAGGCAAATCGATCCCGAAAATGGGGGCCACCGGATTGGCCTATCAGATCGCCGAAGACTTTGGCCTGCAGGTCACAGACACCCGCGCGGCCCTTGTTCCATTCACGTTTTCCGACGAAAAATTCAAACCCTTGGCGGGCACCGCCACCCCAGCCCGCGTGATCACACAAGACGGCACGGCGTTCGACGAGGCGCTTTTGTTCACCCACCGCGGGCTGTCGGGCCCTGCTGTTTTACAAGCCTCCAGCTATTGGCACGACGGTGAGCCGATCACCGTGAACCTGATCCCCGAAGGCGGATTGGCAGCGACGCTCAAGCAGGCCCGCAAAACCGATGGGCGCAAGGCGTTTACGACCGTTCTATCCCACCAGCTGCCCGCCCGTTTGGTAGACTTTTTGTCAACAGGCACGGACCTGAGCGGCAATATCGCCGATTGGTCAGACGCGCGGATTGACGGGCTGTGTGCGGATCTGGCGGCGTGGTCCGTAAAACCATCGGGCACCGAAGGCTACCGCACCGCCGAAGTCACATTGGGCGGGGTTGATACCAACGGTCTGTCGTCCAAAACTATGGAAGCCAAGACGGTTCCAAACCTCTACTTCATCGGTGAAGCGGTGGATGTGACCGGCTGGTTGGGCGGCTATAACTTCCAATGGGCCTGGTCATCCGCCTATGCGGCGGGCACGGCGATTGCTGCCAAACATATCAGCTAAGCCCCTGAACCTGCGCGATAAAATCCTCGCCCCGTTTTTCAAAGCTGTCGTATTGATCGAATGATGCGGCAGCGGGGGCCAGCAACACTGTGTCGCCCGATTGCGCGTCGCTTGCTGCGCGGGCGACGGCTGTGGCCATGTCATTGCAGATCTCGACATCAAGACCTTTGAGCTTCATCGCGAAGGCCGCAGCCTCACGTCCGATGACATAAGCTTTGGTGACGGTGGGGGCCGGCAGCAGCGCGTCAAGCCCGCCCTCTTTTTCCAGACCGCCGCAAATCCACCGGACATTTTTGAACGCGGCCAAGGCTTTAGCGGCGGAATCGACGTTGGTGGCTTTGCTGTCGTTCACGAAGGTGACTCCGTCTTTTTCCGCGATCAATTGGCTGCGGTGCGGCAGGCCTGAAAAGCTGTGCAGCGCCTGTTCGATCACCCGCGGGCCAAGGCCCAACGCGCGACATGCGGCGAAGGCAGCGCAGGCGTTCTGATGGTTGTGTACGCCAGGTAAGCCATTGATTTTACGCAAATCAATCGAAGCGACTTGCCGGCCCTTGCGGTATTCACTGAGGAAGCCTTTGCGAGCAAAAACGGACCACCCTGCCCCCACCAGCTTTTGCCCTGACGACACCCGCAACACACGGTCATCTTTGGGGCCTTGGGTCAGTTGGTTGGCGATATATTGGCCCTCGACCTCGTCCACGCCGATCACTGCGCGGTCTGGCCCGCCTTCGGCGAACAGACGCCGTTTGGCCGCGAAATAGCCCCCGAAACCACCGTGCCGATCAAGGTGATCCGGTGTGAGATTGGTGAACACACCGATGTCTGGCGTGAGGGCGCGCGCGAGGTCGGTTTGGTAGCTGCTCAGCTCCAACACGATGACTTCGCCGTCGTGCGCCGGATCGATGTCGAGGACGCCGCGACCGATGTTTCCGGCCAATTGTGTGGGCCGGCCCGCCTCTTCTAGAATATGGTGGATAAGCGCGGAAGTGGTTGATTTCCCATTAGATCCTGTGACCGCGATCACCTTTGGCATGGTGTCAAACCCATCCCATTCAGAGGTGGCGAAGCTGCGGAAGAACAGGCCGATGTCGTTGTCGACGGGGCAGCCTTCGGCCAATGCGCGGGCGATGGCGGGGTGCGGCTCGGGGTAGAGATGCGGGATGCCGGGGCTGGTGATCAACGCATCGATCCCGTCGAATGCCCCTTGTTTTGTGAGGTCTCGCAGGGTGGCGCCTGCATCATTGGCTTTGTCGGCGGCTGTTGGGCTATCGTCCCACACGACAACATCCGCGCCGCCCGCTTGAAGAGCAACAACCGTGGCCAGACCAGAGCGGCCAAGCCCCAAAACGGCAATGGTTTGCCCGTGAACACCCTGCACTGGAATCATGTGATCGCCCCTTTGATTTCGGGCTGCAGAATGGGGGGGAATGCGCCGGCCCGCAAGGGGACAGGTTAACGGCAAAACCACGATATGGGTCGGGTATGGGTTTGGTATGGGTCCGGTATTGCTCCGCGCCCAGACCGCTGAAAACGTTAAAGATTTGGGATATGGGCCAAAACCGGTCCCGCGCGCCCCTTTGCGAAGAGGCTTGGCGCACAGGCTGCTTTCCCGTAAGAGTTGCGCACCGGTTGAACAATCCGAGGCCTGCCCGCACATGATGAATTTGTTTGACGTTGATTATGTCCGAACGGAACGAATGGTGCGTGAGTTTGTGGACCACACCGGACTGCGCGGCGAGACACAATTTGTGTGTATTTATCGTTCGGCCAACTTTGCGCGTGAACGGCAAGTGTTCAAAGTCGGCGTTGGCGATGCAACCTTCGCCATGAAAGTTGATTTGGAAGGCGCGAAAAGCAATCGGCTGGTTGATGAATTCGCGCTGCTACAAAAGCTGCATAGACATTTCACAGCCTACGAAAAACAAAAAACACCAGAGCCGGTTTACCTATCGAAAAACGGCGATTTTTTTGTTGTTGAATATATCGACAGCCACACCGCCAGCGATGCCATTAAGACGACCAAGAACCCGCGTTCTGTGGGGCAAGCTTACCGCCGCGCGGGGGGCTGGCTGCATGCTTTGCATGAGTTTCGCCCTCTCACGCAGCGCAAGATTTATCCGAACTGGATGTTTAAGACCTTGGACGCCTCTCTTGAAACCGGACCCCAGGCACCGCGTGACACGCTGGAGAGATGGGTGGAGGCGTTTCGCAAAGACGTGGCCCCGATTGAAGAGCGGCATGACACCCGCGCGTATTGCCATGGTGATTTTCACGCCGGCAACCTGATTTTGAGCCAGGGGGTGACCTATGGGTTTGACCTGACGGAGGCCCATGAAAAGCCCGCGCTGTACGACATTGTGGATTTTCTGAAGGTCGATATTTTCCGCGAGGGGCTCGACGCAGATGTCGACCACTCCGGGGTCACGCAGCAGGCCAAGGAGATGTTTTTCAAACTGTACCGCCACCCGATTGATCGAGAGCTTTTGGATATTTGTCTGAAGGGGCGGATTTTGATGGATTGGGCTTTCATCACGCCTGAGCGGTATACCAAAAGCGAATTCCAGCGGAATAAGTACCGCCTGTTGGAGCGGCGGCTGGAGATCGCTTTTGGTGAAGAATAAGCGGTTAACGGACCTTTAGGGTGGCCAGACCGATCACCGCGAGGATGAGCGAGATGATCCAGAAGCGGATCACGATTTGCGGCTCTGCCCAGCCTTTCTTCTCGTAGTGGTGGTGGATGGGGGCCATCAGGAACACGCGTTTGCCGGTGCGTTTGAAATAGAGCACCTGGATGATGACGGACATGGCTTCGACCACGAAGACGCCGCCCACGATGGCCAAGACGATTTCGTGTTTTGTGGCCACGGCAATGGCGCCCAATGCGCCGCCCAATGCCAGTGAGCCGGTGTCGCCCATGAAGACGGCTGCGGGGGGGGCGTTGTACCACAAGAAGCCAAGGCCGCCGCCGATAAGGCCCGCCAGGAACACGGCCAATTCACCGGTGCCGGGCACATAGTGCAGGCCCAATTCGGTTGTAAAGTCGGTCCGGCCGACGAAATAGGCGATTACGCCGAAGGTGCCGCCGGCGATCATCACAGGCATAATCGCCAAACCATCGAGGCCATCGGTCATGTTGACCGCGTTGGCGGCGCCGACGATGACGATCATGGCGAAGGGGATGAACAGGACAGACAGGTTGATCAGCACGTCTTTGAAGACGGGCAACGCCACTTTGTAGGCCAGATCATCGGGGTGGTATTGGGCGGCCCAGTAGGCCGCGATACCGGAAATCAGGAAACCTAGAGCCAAACGCACTTTGCCGGACACGCCTGCGGTGTTTTGTTTGGACACTTTAGCATAGTCATCTGCAAAGCCGATCAGGGCGAAAGACAGGGTGACGAACAGCACCATCCAGATGAACGGGTTATCAAGGCGCGCCCAGATCAATGTGGATGTTAAAAGGGCGCCGACGATCAGCAAACCGCCCATAGTTGGGGTGCCTGCTTTGGCGAAATGCCCCTCGGGGCCATCATCGCGGATCGGTTGGCCTTTGCCTTGGCGTTTGCGCAGTACGCGGATCAAGGAGGGGCCGAACAGGAAGCCGAACACCAGTGCTGTCAGGAACGCGCCGCCTGCGCGAAAGGTGATGTAGCGGAAAAGGTTGAAAAAATCACCACCATCAGAAAGCGCCGTGAGCCAATACAACATGTGTGAATACCCTTTTCGTCAAACACCAGATTATGTCGGCCGTCATAGGCCGTTATAGGGTATCGGGATGCCCCAGTTTGCGGATGGCGTCAACGACTTGGCTGACTTTTGAGCCTTTAGAGCCTTTGACCAGCACCACATCGCCCGCATCCACGAGGCTGGAGGTTTGGCTGGCCAGTTCGGCGGCTGTTTCGGCCCAGACACCCCGTTGGTCGTGCGGGAGCGCGTCATAAAGGGCGCGCATGCGGGGGCCTGCGCAGTGAAACAGATGCACGGCGGGCACCGACGGGTCTTTGGCCATGTTGGCGTGCAGCTCGATTTCATCGCGGCCCAATTCTAACATATCGCCCAAAATCGCGACGCGGCGACCTTTGACCGTGCGGCCTACATTGTCTGTCGGGGTGTAGGAGGCCAAGACTTCGAGGGCGGCGGTGAGAGAGGTTGGGTTGGCGTTGAAAGCGTCATCGAGCAGGGCCAGAGTTTCGTTGGATGTTGCAGGATCGAGAGTGACGGTTTCGAGTGTGCCGCGCCCTGCGGGGGGCTGCCACAGCCCGAGGTCCATGGCGGCCTGAACAGGATCCGCGCCCAAAGCGGCGCAGGATGCGAGGATACCAAGCCCGTTCATGGCAAAGTGGCGGCCCGCGGTGGAGAGTTTGAACATCAGCGGGCCATCGGGCGTGTGGGCCTGCACCAAGGTTTGGCCTTCGGCGAGGGTGACGTTGGTGAGTTCCCACGTGCGGGACATTTGACCGAAGAGCACCTGTTTGGCTTCGCGTTTTGAAGCATAGTTTTGCAACACGGCGCTGGTTTCGGTGTCCGCGTTCAAGATTGCGGTGCCGCCGTTGGTCAGCCCGTCGAGGATGGAGGCCTTTTCGCGGGCGATGCCGCTGATGTCATCAAAGGCTTCGAGGTGGGCGGCGGCGATGGTGGTGATCATCGCCACATGGGGGCGGGCCATGCACGACAGCGGCGCGATTTCACCCGGTGCGTTCATGCCAATCTCAATCACGGCAAAATCGGTGTCGGCGGGCATGCGGGCCAAGGTCAGAGGCACGCCCCAGTGGTTGTTGTAACTGGCCTCAGCCGCGTGGGTTTTGCCCTGACGCGAGAGCACCGTGCGCGCCATTTCTTTGGCAGAGGTTTTGCCAACCGAGCCGGTGATGGCCAAAACGCGGGCGTTTGTGCGCGCACGGGCCGCTTGGCCGAGATCTTCGAGGGCTTTGAGCACATCTTCGACGATCAACAAGGGCGCATCTTCGGGTACGCCTTCGGGGCGGTGGGTCACGAGGGCAGCGGCGGCGCCTTTTTCTAGCGCCATGGCCACGAAATCATGACCGTCACGCGCGGCTTTTAGGGCGACGAACAAATCGCCCGTCTGGATCGTGCGGGTGTCGATGCTGACGCCCTGCGCCGCCCATTTTTGGGTGGCTGTTCCGCCGGTTGCGGCGGCGGCATCGCGGGAGGTCCAGAGGGTCATATGATGTCTCCATCCAAGGCGCTGACAGCCACATGGGCCTGTTCGACGTCGTCAAAGGGCAGCACATCGTCGCCGATGGTCTGGCCGGTTTCGTGGCCTTTGCCTGCAATCAGCAAAGCATCGCCCGGGTTGAGGGCATCAACGCCGCGCAAAATGGCTTCGGCGCGGTCGCCGACCTCGGTCGCGTTGGGGCAGCCTTCCATGACGGCTGCGCGGATGGTGGCCGGGTCTTCGGAACGGGGGTTATCATCGGTGACAAAGACGATGTCCGCGTGTTCGGCGGCAGCAGCCCCCATGAGCGGGCGTTTGCCCGCATCACGGTCGCCCCCTGCCCCGACGATGGCAATCAGACGGCCCATCACATGGGGGCGCATGGCCTGCAATGCGGTGGCGACGGCATCGGGGGTGTGGGCGTAATCGACAAAAACCGATCCGCCGTTTTTGCGGGTGGCGGCGTGTTGCATGCGGCCCCGCACGGTTGTGAGGAACGGCAGCGCGTCGAAGACCTCTTCGGCGTCGGAACCCGACGCGATGCACAGGGCCGCGGCCAGCAGGACGTTATCCGCTTGGAAGCCGCCGATGAGGTTGAGGCGGGCCGAGAAGCGGCTGCGCTGCCAATCAAACAGGATATCTTGGCCGGTGGCGTCGAACCGTTGGCTGACCAGACGCAAGCGGGCGTCATCGTGGCGACCCACGGTGATAATTTCCACGCCGCGCCGTTCGGCGATTTCGACGACCTCTGCGCCTTTGGGGTCATCGATGTTGATGACCGCGACACCGTCATCGGGCAAAAGCCGTGTGAACAGGCCCATTTTCGCATCGAAATAGGCCTCGAACGTGTGGTGATAGTCGAGGTGGTCTTGGGTGAAGTTGCTAAAGCCCGCCGCCGACAGCATGACCCCGTCGAGGCGGCGCTGGTCGAGCCCGTGGGATGAGGCTTCCATGGCGACATGGGTGATGCCGTTGTCCTTGGCCTGCGCCAGAGCGTTGTGGAGCGTGATCGGTTCGGGCGTGGTGTGTTTGAGCGGGTGGGTCCATGCGCCTTCGACGCCGGTGGTCCCGAGGTTGACGGCGTTGCGCTCCATTTCCACCCAGATTTGGCGGGCGAAGGTGGAGATCGAGGTTTTGCCGTTGGTGCCCGTGACGGCGACGACCGTTTCGGGATGCGCGCCGAACCACAAGGATGCGGTCTGCGCCAAGGCCCCGCGCGGGTCTTCGGCGATGATGAGGGCGGCGGTCGAGGCGTCGAGTTCGGCCTTGGCCAATTGCGCACCTTCTGCGTCGGTCAACACGGCGGCGGCGCCCATGCGCAACGCGTATTGGATAAAGGCCGCGCCATGCACGTTGGCGCCCGGAAGCGCGAAAAACAGCGTGCCGTCTTTGACGTCGCGGCTGTCCACGGCGAGGCCGGTGATGGTGGCGGTGGCCCCTGCTTGGGCGGTCAGCCCCAAGTCGGCCAGAGTGCGTGTTGTTTGGCCTGCGGTGCTGGTCATGTCACTGATCCCTGTTAGTTTGAGGTCAGTGTTACACCTACTGGCGTGGCGGTTTCAACGTCTGGTCGCATGCCCAACAACGGGGCGACGCGGCGGATCATTTCTGCGGCCACGGGAACGGCTGTCCAACCGGCGGTGCGGCGCTGTTCGCCCAAGGCCTCGATGGAGGGTTCATCCAGCGTGAGGATCAGCACGTATTTGGGGTCATCGGCGGGAAAGACGGTGGCAAAGGTCGAGATTGTTTTGTCGTCGTAGTAGCCGCCGGTGGGGCGCGGTTTATCGGCGGTGCCGGTTTTGCCGCCCACAGCATAGCCTTCGACATCGCCGAAGGAGGCGGTGCCGCGTGAGACCACGGCGCGCAGCATGTCGCGGGAGGTGGTGGAGACCTGTTCGGAGACGATGCGTTCGCCGTATTGCGGACCGTCTTGACGCAAAAGCGTAGGCTCAACGCGGTAGCCTCCGTTGAGCAGGCTGGAGTAGCCCGCCGCAAGATGCACCGGCGAGGAGGACAGGCCGTGGCCGTAAGAGATTGTCATCGTTGAGATTTCGGACCAATTCGGCGGCAGCAAGGGGCGGCCTGTTGGGGCTTCGACCATCTCAACCGGAGTGGGTTCGAGGAAGCCCAAGGTTTCGAGGAAATCGCGCTGGCGGTTCGCGCCGATTTGTAGGGCCACGCGGGCGGTGCCGATGTTGGAGGATTTGACGATCACGTCCGTGGCGGAAAGTTCGGGGCCGTAATTGCTGAAGTCGCGGATGCGGAAGCGGCCCCATTGCAGCGGGCCTGCGGTGTCGATCATGGTGTTGGCGTTGATCAGGCCAAGTTCGATGCCCTGAGCGACGGTGAAGATTTTGAACACCGAGCCCAATTCGTACACGCCCTGGACGGCGCGGTTGAACAGCGGGCTGTCGGATTGATCGCCGGAGGTCAGCACGCGGGGGCGGTTGTTGGGATCGAAGTCAGGCAAAGATACCATAGAAATGATCTCGCCTGTGTGCACATCCATCAAAACAGAAGAGGCACCCTTGGCGGACATGAGGGTCATGCCACCGGCCAGAACACGCTCGGACGCGGCTTGGACGGTCAGGTCGAGGGACAATTCCAGTGGCGCGCCTTCGTTGGCCGGGTCGCGCAGGAAATCATCGAAGTATTTTTCAACGCCCGCCACGCCGATGACTTCGGCGGAGTTCACGCCTTCGCGGCCATAGGTGGCGCCGCCCAAGATGTGAGCCGCGACGGAGCCGTTGGGGTAGAGACGCATTTCACGGGGGCCAAACAGCAGGCCCGGGTCGCCGATGTCGTGGACGGCTTGCATTTGTTCGGGCGAAATTTCGCGCCGGATCCAGAGGAATTTGCGGCCCCCTGTGAAGTCCGCGTAGAGCTCTTCTGCGTCGAGTTCGTCGAAAATCTCTGCCAGTTCGGTGGCCGCTTTTTGCGGGTCGATCATGTCGGGGATTTGCGCGTAGAGGCTGTGCGTGTCTAGGTTTGTCGCCAGAACGCGGCCGTTTCTGTCAATGATATCAGCGCGCTGACCGATGATGGGGGAGCCGGAAGCTTGGGCGGTTGGCTCCTCTGGGACGGTGCCCGCCAGCATGCCCATGCGCGCGCCCACCACGACGAAGGCGCAAAAGAAGGCCAGCCCCATAACCAGCAGGCGGCCTTCGGCGCGCAGGCGATCTTGGTCGCGGACCTCTTCGTGGCGCAGACGGATGTTTTCTGCTTCGATCGCATCGGGGTTTTGGCCCTGTTCGCGGGCTTTGAGGATGCGGGCAAGTGGGCGGAGCGGCGTGCGGATCATTGGTTGACCTCTGGTGCGTTGTCGCTGGAGACGGAGACGGAATTTGAGATGTCGAACACCAGACGGGTCGGGTATTCGATTTGTTCAATACGGCCAAACCCATCGGGCATCAGCGGCAGCAGGCCGAGACGGTCGAAGTTCAGCTCGGCCAGATCGCGCAGGCGGTCGGGGCGGTTGAGGTAGGCCCATTCGGCCTCGAGCACGTTGAGCCGTTCGTGGGCCACGCCGATTTGCCGGTGCAATTGGCGCACTTCGCGCATGGAGGCCTGGGTGTCGTAGTTTTCGTGGTAGGCCCAATAGCCGAGCCCAACAACCATCAAACCTGAAAGAATGAAGAGAATAGAACGCATTAGCGGGCTCCTCTAAGGTGTGGCATGCCAAGTTTGGCCCGATCAACGGGACCGGCGGGTGCATCGGTGCGTGTAGCCACGCGCAATTTGGCGGAGCGTGAACGCGGGTTCATTTCGAGTTCGTCCGCGTCGGGGCCGATAGCTTTTTTGGATTTCATCGTGAAGGCCGGTTTGACGGTATCGAGTTCGGGCGCGTAGCGGTTGGCGTTGCCCGTGGTGCCCGCGCGCTGCTGCAAGAACCGTTTGACCATGCGGTCTTCGACGGAGTGGAAGGTGACGACAGCCAAATGGCCACCCGGTTTCAGCGCGCGTTCGGCGGCCTCTAGCCCTTCGGCCAATTGCCCGTATTCATCGTTCACAGCGATGCGAATGGCCTGAAAACTGCGCGTCGCCGGATGGCTTTGCCCCGGTTTGGACCGCGGCAAACAGCCCTCGATCAGTTTCGCAAGATGCAAGGTTGTTGTGATGGGGGTGTTTTCACGCTCTGCGACGATCCGACGAGCGATACGGCGGGACGCACGCTCCTCGCCGTATGTAAATAGAATGTCAGCAAGATCGGTTTCGTCTGCTTGATTGATAATGTCAGCTGCACTTTGTCCCTCCTGTCCCATCCGCATATCCAGCGGACCGTCCCTCATGAATGAAAACCCACGTTCAGCCTGATCGAGCTGCATGGATGAAACGCCCAAATCCAACACGACGCCATCAAGATTGGCGCCATACGTGTCGAGGTTGGAAAATGTACCTTCTACCAGCTCAATCGCGGGGTTTTCCGCCGCCCATTGTGCCATTTTGAAAACATCAGGATCGCGATCAACGCCGATAACCTTGTCTGCACCGGCCTCCAGCAAACGCTGGGTATAGCCCCCTGCCCCAAAGGTGCCGTCCAGCCATGTGCCCTGCACCGGCGCGCAGGCCGCAACCAGCGGCCCGATCAGAACAGGAATATGAGGGGGAGATGCGGCAGCGGTTCCCATGGCTTATCCAGCCCCGGGAGGTGTTGGCGCGTCGAGATAGGTCAACGGATCGACGTCATCATCGTCGTCGTCTTCATCCTCGAACCGCTCGTACGTTGTGGCATCCCACAGTTCGAAATAATCGCCCATGGCGGTCATTGTGGCCAGGCCGTCCAGCCCGATTTGTTCGCGCAGCCGTTGCGGCAGCACGATGCGGCCGTCTTTGTCGACTTCGGTTTCCCATGATTTACCAAGAATTTTGCGAGATGCTTTTTTACGCTCGGCGGACCCGCGCGGAAGGCGTTTGATGCCCTCTTCGATCTCTTCCATGGCTTCAATGGTGTAAACGTGGAGACAATCCTTGATGTGAGGACCGTGCAGAACGACGAGACGGGGAAGCGGATTTTCGGGGCAACGCGGATCGCCGTCTGTGAGCACAGCACGAAAATCAGAAGGGATCGACATGCGTCCCTTCTTGTCGACCTTTTGGTCGAATTCGCCTCTGAAACTCAGACCCACTGTCCCGCGGCTCCCACTTCTACGCCCCCCGTTAAAACTATGATTTGAAACGAAAACGACGGATCAGACTGCTGCCACTGTCTGATCCGTCGTCCATGTCCCGTTGCCGGGAATGTCCAGCTGCGCGCGCCACCTGGGGGGATGTCTGCTCGCTCGCGCGCCGGATCTCTTCGTTCAAGAATAAGGGTGCCTGTATGAAACCTGACCTAAGTTTTCTTAGTGTCGGTGGGGTCGTTTGGTGCCCCGTATTTGTCTGCCCGTCTTCTTGTGATCATGTATGCACGGGAATTCATGGTACGCCAAGGATTTTTTGGCACTTTATGGGAATTCGTGGGGATTTGGGTGGCATACCGCATGCCCAACCGCCCGACCCGAGAGGCGATTTGGGGAAAATACAGCGGAACCCGAAAAGACCTGGCACAAGATGTAGTGGCTGATCACGCTGTGAAAAAAGTTCCAGATTTTCCCAAATTTTTTGCAAAAACGGGGATGATCCACGGGTTGGCGCGGGAAAAGACGGCGGAATCTGGGTAATAGCACCCCTGAAACCGCCGGAATTGCGCTGAAATTGATTCGGAACCGGCCTTGGTTCCAGATTTTCCCAAAGGAGGTTCCATGACGTGCCAGTTGGGCCATGAAATCCCAGCGGGAGGGCGGATCAGAGGTGTTTGTGCATGATATGGGCGTTGACGAGGCCCAATTCTGGGTGGCGGAAGGCCTCGGGCAAGAGGCCGACGGTGGAAAAGCCCAGATGGTGCCACAGCGCGACTGCGCGCGTGTTGGAGGCCAGCACCAGATTGAACTGCATTGCCGTAAAGCCCAAATCACGCGCGGCGGTTTGGGAGTGGGTGCACATGGTGGTGGCCACGCCCTGCCCTGCGGCCTGCGGCGCGGTGATATAGCCGCAGTTGCAGATGTGGTTCGCAGCACCGGCGAAGTTTGGTTTTATATAGTAGGTGCCCAGCGGGGTGTTTTGGTCACCCAGTGCGACAAAGGTGGCGGCGGGGCTGTCGAGCCAGAGGGTGCGGGCCGCGTCTTCGGTGATATTGGGATCGACGGCATAGGTGGTGCCCGCGCGAAAGACGGGGGCGATCATGGCCCAAATCGCGGGCCAATCGGCCCGCGTGGCGGCGCGGAGTGTGATCCGCGCAGGTTTTGCTGCGGGGGTGGTCACCCCATGCCCCCGTCGATCAAACGTTTGGCGAGCGTGGCGTAGGCTTGCGCCATTGTGCTGTCGCCTGCGGCGATGGGCGTGCCTGCGTCGCCGGCAAGACGGGTGTCGAGGTCGATCGGGAGGGAGCCCAAGAAGGGAGCGCCGATCTTTTCCGCCTCTGCCGCGACACCGCCATGGCCGAAGATATGTTCTTCGTGGCCGCATATGGGACAGGTGTATGTTGACATGTTTTCGACCAGCCCGAGGACGGGGGTTTTGAGGGTGCCGAACATATCAAGGGCTTTGCGCGCATCCAGCAGGGCCACGTCTTGGGGGGTGGAGACCACGATTGCGCCGGTGAGGTTGGTTTTCTGGCACAAGGTCAGCTGCACGTCGCCGGTGCCCGGTGGCAGATCGACCAGCAGGACATCCAGCTCGCCCCATTCAACTTGGGTCAACATCTGTTGCAGCGCGCCCATAAGCATAGGGCCGCGCCAGACGACGGCTTTGTCGGGGTCCACCATCAGGCCGATGGACATCATGGTGACGCCGTGGGCCTGCAGGGGGATGATGGTTTTGCCGTCCGGCGAACCGGGGCGCTTGTTCACGCCCATCATGCGCGGCTGCGAGGGGCCGTAGATGTCTGCGTCGAGCAGGCCCACTTTGCGGCCCTGTTTGGCCAGCGCCACGGCAAGGTTGGACGAGACGGTGGATTTGCCCACGCCGCCTTTGCCCGATCCGATTGCGATGATGCGGTCGACGCCGGGCACGCCTTGCGGTCCGGCCTGGGGTGTTGGGTGGCGGCCGATTGTGAGGCTGGGCGGTGTTTTGTCGGACGGTGGGGGCGGCTGTTTGTTGGGGGTCGCAGGGCCGTGGGCGGTGAGCAACGCGGAAACGCCCCCGACCCCTTCCATTTTTGCAACGATCGCTTCGGCTGCTTGACGGATAGGTTCCATGCGGCTGGCCATCGCGGCATCCGGTGCTTCGATGACGAATTTAACCTTACCGTCTTCTATAGAGAGGGCGCGGATCATATCGCGCGAGACCAAATCGCCGCCGTCGGGCAAGCCAATTGTGCCAAGTGCTGCAAGAATCGTTTCGTTTGTAAGTGCCATTGCTGAACCCCAATTGTTTTAACTGTTCTTAAACCGCCCAAGGATAAGACAACACAACCAGATGGCTGCACAAGTCGTAAACTGACCCAGGGTCACCCCAGACCGCTGCGTAAAACATATGCAATTCAAGAACGTAACCATGCATTTTCTGCATAGCGGCATTGAGGTTTGTCGGGATTGTGCAGACGCAGCAATTGCCTATTTTGAATTCCAGAAGCGCAACACGGCGCTGCAACCCGAGACCCACAGAGACAGGGTCGCATATTTGAAAGAGGCTACTATGGCTTTTGTTACTGAAACCCGCACCGGCGGCACATTTTTTTCTCGCATCGCATCTTTGCGCAGCGACCTGCAAACGCGCTACGCACAACACCGCGTATACCGCACAACACTTAACGAATTGCGTGACCTTTCCCCACGTGAGCTGAACGACATGGGCATCGGCACAGGCGACATCGCCCGTATCGCTCGTGAAGCGGCTTACAACTAAGGCACACACCGAGATCGAGGCTTTTTCTCCTCCCTTTTAAAGCCTCGTAACTGCGCCCATCCCTCTCCTCCTCCCTGGGTCCGGGCGCATCGATCAAGACGCGGCGACATCTCTCCTCCTCCCTGATGTCGCCGCCCTTGATCAAAGAATTAAAGAATTGATCTCATCCTCCCATGAGATCATGTCAGAACCGGAAAACCTCTCCTCCTCCCTGGTTTCCGGATTTGACCAGATAGGTCTCTCCTCCTCCCTTGAGACCGCGAAAAGAACGACGAGACCTCCTCCTCCCTGGTCTCGTCGTTTTTTTGTTTTTAGAGGGGGATTTCTTGACATTGATGATGGGGTGCGTGCCACTGAGGCATGATGCTTCTTTTGGCCAATCGCCCCTATCGGTTGTTGTTTTCGGCCAGTGCCGTGTCCAATTTGGGCGACGGTATTTCGGCCTTGGCGTTCCCGTGGCTGGCCACATTGCTGACGCGCGATCCGGTTTTGATTGCCTTTGTCGCGTTCGCACAGCGGTTGCCGTGGTTTTTATTTTCGATTCCTGCGGGCGTCTTCGCCGACAGAATTGACCGCCGCGTGTTGATGGTGCGGGCTGATGTGTTTCGGTGCTTGCTGACGGGCGGGGTCATCGCGCTGATTTTGTCGTTGCCGAGCGTCCCGCTTGAGGCGGATCCCCTGCCCTTTGTTGCAGGCCTCGCCCTCTTGGCGCTGCTGTTGGGGACCGCAGAGGTGGTGCGTGACACGGCGGCGCAGACGGTTTTGCCTGCACTGGTGGCGCAAGAGGTTTTGGAAACCGCAAATGGGCAGATCTGGAGCGTCGAGCACATCATGGGGTCGTTCGTTGGGCCGCCTGTTGCAGGGGTTTTGATCGCCCTTGCGGTGCCTGTGCCCTTTGCGGTGGATGCGGTGACATTTGCCTTGGCCGCGTGGCTGGTGTGGATGATCGCCCTGCCCGCACGCGCGCGACCTGCGCGTGCCAAGATGTGGCCGCAGGTCGTTGAGGGCTGGCTGTGGATGTGGCGGCACCCGGTGATTTTACGGCTGGCGGTGATGCTGGGGCTGATCAACGGGTTCAGCGTGATGACATTTACAGTTTTGGTGCTGTTCAGTCAGGATATTTTGGGCCTGAGCGCCGTGGGCCATGGTGTTTTACTGACCGCCGGTGCGGCGGGCGGTGTGGTGGGCGGGCTGATCGGGCCGAAGGTGGTTGTATATTTGGGCCGTCAGCGGGCGTTATGGGCGGCGATGTTGGTGTTTCCGGTGCCGTTTGTTTTGATTGCGCTGACATCCAATGCCTTTGTCGTTGCCGTGGCGTTGTTTTTAGAGATGATCGGGGCGCTTTTGTGGAATGTTATCACAGTGTCCTACCGCCAAAGGTTGATCCCTGATGCGATTTTGGGCCGCGTGAATGCGATGTACCGATTCTTTGGCTGGGGCGTGATGCCGTTTGGGGCCTTGGCGGCGGGGTGGATCGTGTCCTTGGCGGAGCCGGATTTGGGGCGCGAGCTGGCGTTGCGGCTGCCGTTTGCGATTGGGGCTTTTGGGATGGGCGTGATGTTTGTCTATGGGCGTTTGAAATTACGGCTTTAGCTGCGGGTGTCTTTCGGAGAGCCCATGACCATGTAACTGGTGATTGAGCGCACATGCGGCACGGTGCCGAGGTGGTCGGTGTGGAACCGTTTGTAGGCGGCCAAATCGCGGGTTTCGACTCTTAGAAGGTATTCGAATGCGCCAGCGATATTGTGGCATTCGGTGACTTCTTCGGCGCGGTCCATGGCGCGCTCAAACCCCAGCTGCGCCTCTTTTGAATGCTCTGCCAAGCCCACGGCGACATAAACCACATAGGCGCGGCCGGTTTGTTCGGGGTCGAATTGGGCGCGGTAGCCTGTGATGACCCCCCGTTTTTCCAAATCCTGAACGCGGCGCAAACAGGCCGAGGGGCTCAGGCCCACTTTTTCAGCGAGGCTTTGGTTGGAGATACGGCCATTGGCCCGCAGGGCGAACAAGATTCTGTCGTTTATTGGATCAATATCGGTCATGGATTGCAGTATAGCGCGAAAATCAAACAAGATAACAATTACATTGTGCGAGGCAGCGCATAAGATCGTGCAATGACCTATGATATTTTCTTTGCGCTTGTCGCCTTTGCCTTTGTGTCCACGATCACGCCCGGCCCGAACAACACGATGTTGGTGGCCTCTGGCGCGAATTTCGGGTTTCGGCGCACGTTGCGGCATATGATGGGGATTTCCATCGGGTTTCCGGTGATGATTGCCTTGGTCGGGCTTGGGTTGATGCAGGTGTTTGATGCGTTTCCGGTGCTGGACCGTGTTTTGCGCAGCGTGTCTGTTGTGTATCTGCTGTGGCTGGCGTGGAAGATTGCTCGTGCGGCGCCCGCCCTGCCGGATGTGCCGGACACAGGGGGCGCACCGTTGACCTTTATGCAGGCGGCGGCGTTTCAATGGGTGAACCCCAAGGCCTGGACGATGGCGACCTATGCGATTGTGCAATACGCAACGGGGGATGGGGGTGCCCGTTCGGTTATGGCGATTACGGTCGTGTCCTTGGTGTTTGCCATCGTCAGTTTCCCGTGCATTTCCGCTTGGGTGGCCTTGGGCCAAGAAATGCGTCGTTTTTTGACGTCACCCGCGCGACTGCGGGCGTTCAACTGGACCATGGCCGCGCTGCTGGTGGTATCCCTGTACCCTGTGATTTGGCCCGACGGTTTGGCAGCTGGTTAAAGAGCCGGGCCAAGGGGTTAGAACGGCACGTCGTTAGCAGCAGAAGCGGAGACGACGAATTTCGCCACGACTTTTTTCTCGCCCGCTTTGTCGAATTCGATGACCAATTTATCGCCCTCGATTTCCATCACTTCGCCATAGCCGAATTTCTGGTGGAACACGCGGTCTGACACAGTGAACGACGAGGTGGCCGCCATGTTGATGGTCATGTTGCGGGCTTCTTGGGGCTGGGCCACGGGGCGTTGTTGGCTGCGGTTTTGCAAACGCCGCCAGCCCGGTGAATTGTAGACATCAGCGTCGGCGGCTTTTTTATGCAGGTTCGAGCCCATGCCGACCGACGCCGGATTGGCCTGGGCGGACATGCCTGCAGCGCCGTAGCCGCCGCCGTAAAGGCCCGGTGGAGTGAGGACTTCGACGTGTTCTGATGGGAGTTCATCGATGAAGCGACTGGGCATTTGGGATTGCCATTGGCCGTAGACGCGGCGGTTGGCGGCGAAGGAAATGGTGCAGAGCTTTTCGGCCCGCGTGATGCCCACGTAGGCCAGCCTGCGTTCTTCTTCGAGACCTTTAAGGCCGCTTTCATCCATGGAGCGTTGCGACGGAAACAACCCGTCTTCCCAGCCTGGCAGGAAGACCGCCGGATATTCGAGGCCCTTGGCCGCGTGCAATGTCATCACCGTGACTTTGTCGTCTTCTTCGTCTTGGGCGTTGTCCATGATGAGGCTGACGTGCTCGAGAAAACCTTGCAAATTCTCAAAGTTTTCAAGTGCTTTCACGAGTTCCTTAAGGTTCTCGAGGCGGCCCGGAGCTTCGGGTGTTTTGTCGTTTTGCCAAAATCCGGTGTAGCCGGATTCGTCGAGGATGGTTTCTGCGACGTGGATATGATCGTAGTCGGAAATGGGGTCGTTGATGGTAATCGGGGCCTCGTCATCGATGATTTGATCATCAGAGGCCTCGAAGACATCGCCCAGAGGTGCCGCCGTTTGGCTGCCTGCGTGGACGGCGCCGTACCAGCGGTCAAGCCCCTCAACAAGTTCGCGTAACGCCTTGCCACCCTTACCTTTTATCAAACCAGCCTCGACGCACAGGCGTGCGCCTTCGACGAGGTTCACGCCGTTGGATCGGGCGGTCATCTGGATGGTTTGCACGGCTTTGTCACCCAAGCCCCGTTTGGGGGTGTTGACGATGCGTTCGAACGCCAGATCGTCGTCTTGACTGACGGCGAGCCGGAAGTAGGCCATGGCGTCGCGGATTTCCAAGCGTTCGTAGAACCGCGGGCCGCCGATGACGCGATATGGCAGGCCGATGGTGAGAAAGCGGTCCTCGAAGCTGCGCATCTGGTGTGACGCGCGCACGAGGATCGCCATATCGTTGAGGGGGACCCCTGCGTTGCCGCGGGTGCCGCGCTGCATGGCTTCGATTTCCTCGCCGATCCAGCGGGCCTCCTCCTCGCCATCCCAATGGCCGATCAGGCGCACCTTATCACCGTCTTCGTCATCGGTGAACAGGGTTTTGCCAAGGCGGCCTTTGTTGGCTTCGATCACGCCAGCGGCGGCCCCGAGGATGTGGCCAGTGGAGCGGTAGTTTTGCTCAAGGCGGACCACATGGGCACCGTCGAAGTCTTTTTCAAACCGCAGGATGTTGCCGACTTCTGCGCCGCGCCAGCCGTAGATGGATTGGTCATCATCGCCCACGCAGCAGATGTTTTTGTGCCCTTGGGCCAGCAGGCGCAGCCACAGGTATTGGGCGACGTTGGTGTCTTGGTATTCGTCCACAAGAATGTATTTGAACCAGCGTTGATAGTTGCGCAGCACGTCTTCATTGTTTTGGAAGATGGTGACCATGTGCAGCAGCAGATCGCCAAAGTCGCAGGCGTTCAGGTCTTTCAGGCGTTGCTGGTAGGCGGTGTAGAGGGCCACGCCTTTGCCATCAAAGGCGCTGTGCTCGCCGGTGGGCACCGCCGAGGGCACCCAGGCTTTGTTTTTCCACCCGTCGATGATGCCGGAGAGCATGCGCGGCGGCCACCGTTTTTCGTCCATGCCGGACAGGCGCACCTGTTCTTTCATGAGGCGCAGTTGGTCGTCGGTGTCGAGGATGGTGAAGTTTGATTTCAGGCCGACCAGTTCGGCGTGCCGGCGCAGGAGTTTCACACAGATGGCGTGGAAGGTGCCCAGCCAGCGCATGCCTTCGGCCTGCCCCGGTGTCAGCGTGCCGATGCGGGTGCGCATTTCGCGGGCGGCTTTGTTGGTGAAGGTCACGGCGAGGATTTCGTCGGGGCGCGCGCGGCCTGTGGCCATCAGGTGGGCGATGCGACAGGTCAGCGCTTTGGTTTTGCCTGTGCCTGCGCCTGCGAGCATCAAGACGGGGCCATCCATGGTTTCCACGGCTTCGCGTTGGGCGGGGTTCAGCCCGTCCAGATAGTCGGTTTGCGGGGCAAGCCCGGCCATGGCCTGTTGGGACAAGGACCCCGCTTGGGCGGGGGGGCGTGTTGCGGCCTCGAAGGCGTCGTCATCGGAAAAACTGCTCATGCAGGGAACCTAACCTGTGATGGGCGCCAAGAAAACCCCATGTTCGCGGTCTGTTCACATGACTTTTGCGGGGCGCGCCATGGGGGTGAGGCCGCAGACCGAGGGGGCAGCGCCCCCTTGCCCGCTCGCCGCAGGCGCGGTGTTTGGAAATTACCGCAACGTCATACCGCCATCGACCATATATTCACTGCCGGTCACGAAGGACGCATCCTCAGAGAGTAAAAAGCAGGCCACGGCGGCGATCTCTTCGGGTTTGCCCATGCGGCCCAGGGGAACGGCGCTGGAAATCTGGTCGCGCATTTTGTCGGCTGTCTCGCCGCCTTCGCTGAGGTCTTCAAAGAAATTCGTCTCGATCGGGCCGGGGCCGATGGAATTCACGCGGATGCCGCGGTCAGCCATGTCTTTGGCCCAAGAGCGTGCCATCGTGGCGCAGGATGCTTTGGTTGCCGCATAGATGGCCCCTTTTGCGCCACCCAAATACGGCGCGACAGATGCGGTGAGCAGCACCGCCCCGCCGTCGTTGATCAGGGGTTTGAGCTGCGCCATTTGCAGCGCGGGGCCACGGACGTTGACGTTCATCATATTGTCGAACCCTTCCGCCGTGACGTCTTCGGTGGCGAAGTTTTCGCCGTAGCCTGCGTTCAGGTAGGCGCCATCGAGGCTGCCCCATTCGGATTTCAGCGTATCGGCCAGTTTTGTGGCCGCCGCCGGATCGGAGGCATCGTTGTGCAGGATGAGCGTATCATCGGGGAGCGCGTCTGCCGCGGCGTCGAGGTGCTTTTGCGTGGTGCCGGTGACGGCGACGGTGCCGCCTTCCTGCGTGATCCGTTTTGCCGTCGCAAAGCCGATGCCGGATGTGCCGCCTGTGACCAGAAACCGTTTTCCTTCGAACCGAGACATTCTTTTCTCCTTATGTGCCACTGTTAGCGACAAAACACGCGAGAAATAGGGAAGTTCCATGGAAAGGCACCGTTTACACTCGCGTGTTTTTGACGATAAATGCCGCAACTGCACAAAAGGGGACCGCATCTATGGCCGACTTCAAGAAAATTCTCATTGCTAACCGTGGCGAGATCGCCATCCGCATCATGCGGGCTGCAAACGAAATGGGAAAGAAAACCGTCGCCGTTTATGCTGAGGAAGACAAACTGGGATTGCACCGGTTTAAAGCCGATGAAGCCTACCGCATTGGTGAGGGGCTTGGGCCGGTTGCGGCCTACCTCGCGATTGATGAGATGATCCGGATTGCCAAGGAATGTGGCGCGGATGCGATCCACCCTGGCTATGGCTTGCTGTCCGAGAACCCTGATTTCGTCGATGCCTGTCACGCCAACGGGATCAAGTTCATCGGCCCGAAGGCCGAAACCATGCGGGCGCTTGGCGATAAAGCATCGGCCCGTCGGGTGGCGATTGAGGCCGATGTGCCTGTGATCCCCGCGACCGAGGTTCTGGGCGATGACATGGTGGCGATCAAGAAAGAAGCCAAAGAGATTGGTTACCCGCTGATGCTGAAAGCGTCTTGGGGTGGTGGTGGCCGCGGGATGCGCCCGATCTATTCCGAGGATGAGCTGGAAGAGAAGGTTCTGGAAGGCCGCCGTGAAGCCGAGGCCGCGTTTGGCAATGGCGAAGGTTATCTGGAAAAGATGATCATGAAGGCCCGTCACGTTGAGGTTCAGATCCTTGGTGACAGCCACGGTGCGATTTACCACCTGTGGGAGCGCGATTGTTCTGTGCAGCGCCGTAACCAAAAGGTCATCGAGCGCGCCCCTGCCCCGTATCTGTCTGGCACCCAGCGTGAGCAGCTGTGTAACTTGGGCAAGAAAATCTGTGAGCACGTGAACTACGAATGTGCCGGTACTGTTGAATTCCTGATGGATATGGACAGCGGCGAGTTTTACTTCATCGAAGTGAACCCGCGCGTTCAGGTGGAGCACACTGTGACCGAAGAAGTCACAGGGATCGACATTGTTCAGGCACAGATCAAGATTGCCGAGGGCAAATCCTTGGTGGAGGCCACGGGCTGTGCATCGCAATATGATGTGAAGCTGGATGGCCACGCGTTGCAGACCCGTGTGACGACCGAAGACCCCACCAACAACTTCATCCCTGATTACGGCCGCATCGGCACCTACCGCACAGCCACAGGCATGGGCATTCGTTTGGATGGCGGCACCGCCTATTCCGGCGCGGTGATCACGCGCTACTACGACAGTTTGCTGACCAAGGTGACCGCATGGGCGCCGACGCCCGAAGCCGCGATCAACCGGATGGACCGTGCTTTGCGCGAATTCCGTATTCGCGGCGTATCCACCAACATTGCGTTTGTTGAAAACCTGCTCAAGCACCCGACGTTCCTGAACTACGAATACCACACCAAGTTCATTGACGAGACGCCGGACCTGTTCAACTTCAAGCCGCGCCGTGACCGTGCGACGAAGATTTTGACCTATATTGCGGATATCACCGTGAATGGTCACCCCGAGACCGAAGGCCGCGCCAAGCCTGGTGCCGAAGCTTTGCCACCCAAGGCCCCTGCGGCCAAGACCGACAAGCCCCAGCCCGGCACGCGCCAGATTTTGGATCAGTTCGGCCCTGAGGCTGTGGCTGACTGGATGCGCGAGCAAAAGCAGCTGTTGATCACCGACACCACCATGCGGGACGGTCACCAGTCTTTGTTGGCAACACGGATGCGGTCGATTGATATGATCCGCGTGGCGCCGACCTATGCGGCAAATATGTCCTCGTTGTTCTCCATGGAATGTTGGGGCGGTGCGACGTTTGATGTGGCCTACCGGTTCTTGCAGGAATGCCCATGGCAGCGTCTGCGCGATATCCGTGAGAAGATGCCAAACATCATGACGCAGATGTTGCTGCGTGCATCCAACGGCGTTGGGTACACCAACTACCCTGACAATGTTGTGCAGGAATTTGTCCGTCAGGCGGCGACGTCTGGTGTGGATGTGTTCCGCGTGTTTGACAGCCTCAACTGGGTTGAGAACATGCGCGTGGCGATGGATGCCGTGATCAAGGCCGAGAAGGTCTGTGAAGGTACGATCTGCTACACGGGCGACATCAACGACCCTGATCGCTCTAAGTATAACGTGGCCTACTATGTGGACATGGCCAAGCAGCTTGAAAAAGCTGGGGCGCATGTTCTGGGCCTGAAAGACATGGCCGGCCTGTTGAAGCCGGCGGCGGCAACGCAGCTTGTAAAGGCGTTGAAGGAAGAGGTTGGCTTGCCTATCCACTTCCACACGCATGATACATCTGGTGCGGCGATTGCGACCGTTTTGGCGGCATCAAACGCAGGTGTTGATGTTGTGGATGCGGCGATGGATGCCCTGTCTGGCAACACATCCCAGCCGACGTTGGGGTCCATTGTTGAGGCGCTCAAGCATACAGAACGCGACACCGGTTTGGATGTGAGCTCGATCCGCGAGATCAGCAACTACTGGGAAACCGTGCGCGCCCATTATGCGGCGTTTGAATCTGGTCTGCAGGCCCCTGCGTCTGAGGTGTATTTGCACGAGATGCCCGGTGGTCAGTTCACCAACCTGAAAGCGCAAGCGCGGTCTTTGGGGTTGGAAGAGCGGTGGCATGAGGTGGCGCAGACCTATGCGGATGTGAACCAGATGTTTGGTGACATTGTGAAGGTGACGCCATCGTCCAAAGTTGTGGGTGACATGGCGTTGATGATGGTCAGCCAGAACCTGACACGTGATGATGTGGAAGACCCGAAAACAGATGTGTCGTTCCCTGATTCCGTGGTGGATATGATGCGCGGCAACTTGGGCCAGCCTCCCGGTGGGTTCCCTGATCTAATCGTGTCGAAGGTTCTGAAAGGCGAAAAGCCGAATTTGGAACGCCCGGGCAAGTCGTTGAAACCTGTTGATCTGGAGGCCGTCCGCAAGGAGGTGTCTGACAAGTTGAACGGTGCCGAAATCGATGATGAGGATTTGAACGCCTATCTGATGTACCCGAAAGTGTTCACAGATTACGCGCAACGCCACGAGACCTATGGCCCTGTGCGCACTTTGCCGACACGGACGTTCTTCTACGGGATGGAACCGGGCGAGGAGATTTCTGCGGAAATCGATCCGGGTAAAACCCTTGAAATCCGTATGCAGGCCACATCTGAGACCAGCGAAGAAGGCGAAGTGAAGGTGTTCTTCGAGCTCAACGGTCAGCCGCGCACCATTCGCGTGCCGAACCGGATGGTTACAGCGAACACCGTGCAACGCGCCAAGGCGGAAGCGGGCAATGACAACCACATCGGTGCGCCGATGCCGGGTGTTGTGGCCACGATTGCAGCCACCGTTGGTCAGCAGGTCAAAGAAGGTGATTTGCTGCTGACAATCGAAGCGATGAAGATGGAAACCGGCATTCACGCCGAACGTGATGCGGTGGTCAAAGCCGTGCATGTGGCAGCTGGTGGTCAGATTGACGCGAAAGATTTGCTGATCGAATTCGAATAAAATCGATCCACATTTAAAACCGAGAAGGCCAGAGTTTTGCAAAACTCTGGCCTTTTTGCTATGGTGGACCACTTCCTGCGCCGGACAGGCACAAATGGCACGACTTTCGTTTGCGGGTTTGCCCATTGAAAACGTTAACAGTGCTTTAACATGTCGGCTTTACGGTGCCCGAGTTTTTGACAGACCTAAGAGCGAGATCAGCATGGAATCCTGCCCCGAATGAGCGATGAAGACAGCACTGACTATTTGGAAGCCGCGCTTCAATACATGGATCAGGGGCTGATCGTTGTTCGCCCTGACCTAAGCGTTGCCGCCTTGAACGTGCGTGCGACAGAGCTGGCCGATTGCCCCGCCAACTTTGCCCAGCTCCGTCCGAATTTCCGCAAAATTTTGGAGTATCAGGTCAAAACCGGAGCAATTTCACAATCCTATATGGATTCGCGCATCAATGAATTTGCACTCCAGGGCGACACTCTGCGCGAGACGCATACTTATACGCGCAAAACCCAGTCGGGGCGGTGGTTGGATGTGCGCACGACCCCCCTGCCCGACGGCGGTTTTGTGCGGACATTTACGGATCAAACTGAACGGCACGCCATTGCCGAGGCGAAACGCCAGACCGATGATGCCTATCGGGCCCTGTTTGAAAATGCGGCAATTGGAATCTACCGATGCTCGCTCGACGGACATTTGCTGCGCGCCAATCCGGAGCTGGTGGCGATGCATGGGCATCACACGGAAGAAGACCTGCTACGGTTTGGCGAAACGCTCGCCGAAGAGATTCATGTGGATTTCACGCGGTTCAGAGATTTTCTGGATCTGTTGGCGCGCGACGGGCGTGTGACAGATTTTGAGGTGGAGATTTACCGCCATCTGACCCGCGAAAGAATTTGGATTTCCAAATCGGCCTGGGCCATTTTTGACGCGGAAGGCGAGGTTGCGGGCTATGAAGGGACCGTGGTTGAAATCACAGAACGCAAACGGATCGAGGCACTGGTTCAACATGCGGCGGATCATGATGCAATGACGGGCCTGCCCAATCGCGCCAAATTTCAAAAATGCCTGGACGAGGCCATGGCCAAGGATGCGACGTTCCATTTGGCCTATCTGGATTTGGACAAGTTCAAGTCCATCAATGACACTTATGGTCATTGCGTTGGCGATGCGGTGCTGGCGGCGGTGGCACAACGGTTTGCGGGGGCAGTGCCGGCGCAAGACCCTGTTTTTCGAATGGGCGGGGATGAATTTGCCATCATCTTGTATCTGAGCGATCCGGTAGAAGCGCGGCGCGCGTTGGAGCGGGTTATTCGAACACTGGATGATCCGATTCAATTGCACGATCTGACCGTCACCATCGGGGTCAGCGTAGGTGCTATGAAATCGCGCGGGGATACGGCTGCGTCACAAATTTTGCATTCTGCGGATATGAGCATGTACCGCGCCAAGGCCATTTCCGGCAGCGCCTTGATGTTTCATGACACGTGATCAACCTAGCTGCGACGGTGGCGTGGGCGCTATCACTCAGACAACCTGCTTTAAGAGACAAAAACTAGGCAGCAACCTATTGCGCAGGCGAACCAGGCAACCTCAAGCACCTGTTTATTTTAGATAAATGTAAGACATAGCGGCTTTCACCTTTGTGTGACGGCCAATTCCCGCCGAGCTTGACCGTTAGGCTGAGCGGGAAATGTCCTATGAGATATCCCCAGGCTGTTTCCCCCTAAATATCCACCCGCACTTGCGACTATCTGGACGAGAACAGGGCGGCGCCTTTGCTGTCGTGTCGAAACAAAACCATAAGAAAGTATGTTAAAATGAAATCCTCCTCACTCCTCCTCGCAAGCGCTGCGGCGTCCCTGCTGGCTGCTCCGCTGTTCGCGCAGACGCTCGGCAATTCAACTGTTGATGACCGTCTCGACAACTTGAGCGATTCAATCGAAAACGATTTTGAGCGCGACACAGAAGCTTTCGGCAACACAGGCCGTCCATTGGGTTTTGATGGTGCATTGGCGCTGTCCGGCTCCACAACATCCGGCAACACAGACACAACATCTTTGGGTCTGGGCGTTGATCTGGGCTACTACGATGGCACAAACGGCTACCAGCTGCAGCTGAGCTACCAGTACGCGGACACAGACGGTGTCGTTTCCGACGACAGCCTGCTGTACGATCTGGAGTACACACGCGATTTCAACCCGAACTACTTTGGCTTCGCCAAGCTGCAGGGTTCTGTTGATTCCTTCCCAGCCGACACATCCGACAACTTTGCCGGTGTGGGGGTAGGTTACCGCGTGTACAACACACGTGACCTGCAGTGGACTGTTGCAGGTGGTGTTGGCTACCGTGTGGCTGACCTGAACACATTGGACGATTTGGGCGAAGGCGCTGTGAGCTTGTCCTCCGACTATTTCACACGCATCAACGACGGTGTGTCTTTCTCCATGGATACAGACATCATTTCGTCTGACTCCGACACTGTTGTGTTCAACGACGCCGGTATCAACGTGGCGCTGAACAACGCTTTGGCGATGCGGACATCTTTGGTCACTGAATTCCACACTGACCCAGATGTTGGCCGTGACGACACAGACAACGCTCTGGGTGTGTCCTTGGTTTATAACCTCAACTAATAAATCGGGCGGGGACGGCACCACCCTGCCCTGTTTATTGACCTGAGCCGGAGGGGCCGCTTGCATTTTGCAGCGGCCCCTTTACCGTTTGGGGATGATTACACCGCTTTATGCTGCCGCCCTTACCCTTGTTTTCATCGCGCTGAGCGCGCGGGTGATCTTGTATCGTCGCGCCAATCAGATTGGTTTGGGGGATCAGGGTGACAAAGGGTTGCTGAAACGGATCCGCGCACAGGGCAATTGTGCGGAATATGCGCCAATGGGCGTGCTGTTGATGCTGCTGGTCGAGCTTCAGAATGCCCAGCACATCTGGCTTCATGGAATCGGAACGTTGCTTTTGGCGGGTCGGCTTTTGCATGCGGTCGGGTTTTCGGCCCGCCCACCGATCATGGCGCTGCGTGTTTGGGGCATGATCCTCACGCTGCTGTCCTTCCTCATGGCGATTGGCTGTATTTTGCTGCTGAGCCTCAGTGGCGGTTGAGGGCGATCCCCTTAGGAATAAGGGGCTTGGGGCGGCGTCGAAAAAAATGTGAAAAAAGATGTCTTTTCCTCTTGCGGGCACCCACCAGTCTTTGTAAATCCTGCCTCACGAAACGGAAGCGGGCGTAGCTCAGGGGTAGAGCATAACCTTGCCAAGGTTAGGGTCGGGCGTTCGAATCGCCTCGCCCGCTCCAGTTTCGGTCACGCACCCAAGTGACACACCAGCAAGGTCGCCCTCGGGCGGCCTTTGTTGTTTCTGACCTCCCCACTCTCTCTTTAGCGCGCGATCTTGTGGTGGGATCGGCGAAGGTTGCCCCCGCTGCGGTGGTTCTCGGTTTGAGCCGACTAAGGGGGTGTACCCCGAATCTGAGGTCAGAGTTGGTGAATTTGATCTTCAGTCTTCCTGAAGGTCGGCGAAATCTCACCTCTGAGTGATTAATAATTAATCGAATGCCGGAAAATAAGCACAATAATTAATCGACACATCTTGGGGTTGCTGGATGGCTGAAAATCCACTGGCGTTCGCAGGCCCCAAACCGTGTTGTGTCGATGTTCGAAAAAATTCGGACGTCACGCAGAGGGACATCCTGGCAGATTACGCCCTCTACGCGACTACAACATCACTGTTGCGAGTTCAGACTAATTGGTCTGTTCAAGATTTGGAAGCGAAGGTGCTTTCGAAGACTCCTTGCAACACCAAAGGGGAAGAAACATGACCTTTAAGACTTCTGCACTTTCTTTGGCTGCCGTTCTGGCCAGCACCACGACTGTCGCTGCTGAATGCGCTGACCCAATTAAAGTTGGGGTTCTGCACTCATTGTCCGGCACAATGGCGATTTCCGAAACCACACTCAAAGACACAATGGAGCTGTTGGTTGAAACACAAAACGCTGCTGGCGGTTTGTTGGGCTGTGAAATCGAAGCCGTTGTTGTTGACCCAGCATCCGACTGGCCGCTGTTTGCTGAAAAAGCCCGTGAACTGCTGACAGTGAACGAAGTAGACGTGATCTTCGGCAGCTGGACATCTGTATCCCGCAAATCCGCCCTTCCTGTTCTGGAAGAGCTGAACGGCCTGATGTTCTACCCTGTTCAGTACGAAGGCGAAGAGTCTTCTAAAAACGTATTCTACACAGGCGCTGCGCCAAACCAGCAAGCGATCCCTGCGACAGACTACTTCCTGGAAGAGCTGGGCGTTGAGAAGTTCGCACTGTTGGGCACTGACTATGTGTACCCACGTACAACAAACAACATTCTTGAAGCTTACCTTCAGGAAAACGGCATCGCCGAAGAAGATATCTTCGTGAACTACACACCATTCGGTCACTCTGACTGGGCAACAATCGTTGCTGACGTTGTTGCACTGGGTGCAGACGGCAAGCAGGTTGGTGTAATCTCCACAATCAACGGCGACGCAAACATCGGCTTCTACAAAGAGCTGGCTGCGGCTGGTATCTCTGCGGATGATATCCCTGTTGTTGCGTTCTCTGTTGGTGAAGAAGAGCTATCTGGCTTGGACACATCCGACCTCGTAGGTCACTTGGCGGCTTGGAACTACTTCCAGTCTGCTGAATCCGACCTGAACGACGAGTGGGTTGAAGCGTGGAAAGCCAAAATGGGCGAAGAGCGTGTAACAAACGACCCAATGGAAGCACACTACATCGGTTTCAACATGTGGGTTAACGCTGTGACGGAAGCTGGCACAACTGACGTGGACGCAGTACGCGAAGCGATGTACGGCCAAGAGTTCCCGAACCTGACAGGCGGTACAGCCGTGATGTTGCCAAACCACCACTTGGCGAAGCCGGTTCTGATCGGCGAAATCACAGCTGACGGTCAGTTCGACATCATCAGCCAGACAACAGAAGTTCCAGGCGATGCATGGACAGACTTCTTGCCAGAATCTGCGGTTCTGACATCTGACTGGAAAGACCTCGGTTGCGGCATGTACAACACTGAAACTGAAACATGCGTTCAGTTGACGTCTAACTACTAATCCGACCTTAGATCGGGGGCGCGCAGGGTATCTGCGCGCCTTCGGCATTTCTAAACATATGACATAATCGGGCGGAATATTATGCTGCGACTGTTCTCGATCGCCATATCCCTATGGCTGCTGTTTCCCACCACATCATCGGCGCAAACTGTGCAGGACATCCTGCAAACCCACGCCGAAGAGGTTTTGAAACCGGGCCGTCGGTCTGTTGGGGTGGTTTTGGATGATTTGGTCGACAGTGGTCTGCCGCAGGCCCTGCCCTTTCTAGAAGCCTGGCGTGACCGCGAGATTGTGCAGCGCAGCCCTGATGGGTTGTTTTTCCGCGCGGTGGAAGACGGGGATGAGATCACCCTGTTCGATTTGGACACCGGCGAGACAAGTGTTGGTGTGGATGATGATTTGACTGAGTCCCGCCCCAACGGCGGCGTGCGCCGCGCGATTGGGGATGCGTTGGTGCAGTTCCAATTGTCTGACCCTGATATTGAGAAACGACAGGCCGCTGTGGACGCCATTGCGCGCTCTATGGATGCCAGCCAGTTGGCCCCTTTGATGGCCTCGATTGAGGGTGAGCCTGACGCGGGTCTCAAAGAAGTTAAGAGCCGTTTGGCGGGCATGTTGGCCGCGACATTCGGTGAAACCCCTGAGGCGCGGATCGACGCGATCAGCGGGATGGCCGGTGATTTGTCCGTGGATGTGCGGGCGGTGCTGAACACTATTTTGGCCAGCGAGGCCGGTGTTGCAGCAGACCTGCCCAGCGACGCAAACATCGCGCAGGTTTTGGAGGTGGGCAAAGATTTGACCGCCGAGGAAGCCTACGCGCAGTTGGTGGCCGCCGATTTGGCCCCAGCCCTGATCACAAAAACAGACATTCGCACCGCTTTGGAAGCCAATATTGATGGCGGTTTTGCAGGCGGCGTGCCGTTGGCAAACCTGAACACCGATGCAGGCCGTGCGCAGGCCTATGATGGGTTGGCTCAGCTTGAATTGGTGCCCCCGCGCGTCACCGACGCAGAACAGGCCGCAGCGATTGAAGCGCACACGTTTTTCATGGCCTATGACGAGCCTGACGCCGCGATCACCGATGCCGCGTCAGAAGCGCTGGCGGCCATTCAAACCAATGTGGCGGTCAGCCAAGCGGTTGATCTGGGCCTTGATGCGCTGTCACTGGCGTCGATCTACTTTCTGGCCGCGATTGGGCTGGCGATCACCTTTGGTGTGATGGGCGTGATCAACATGGCCCACGGTGAATTCATCATGATGGGGGCCTACACGGGCTTCGTGGTGCAGCAATTTGTACCCGATTACACCTTGTCGATCATCATCGCCCTGCCCTTGGCGTTTGCCATTACATTTGGTGCAGGTGTGACGATGGAACGTTTGGTGATCCGTCATCTGTACCACCGCCCGCTGGAAACATTGCTGGCGACATTCGGGATCTCGATTGCCTTGCAGCAGTTGGCCAAAAACATCTTTGGCACGCAAGCGCGGCCGCTGACATCGCCGGAATGGCTGGACGGTGCGCTGGTGTTCAACGACGTGATCGGCATCAGCTACATTCGCATCGCGATTTTCGTGATGGCGCTGATTTTCTTATGCTTGATCTTGTTCGTCCTCAAACGCACGCGATTGGGGCTTGAGGTGCGGGCTGTGACCCAGAACCCCGGCATGGCTGCATCGATGGGGATCAACCCCGACCGGATCAACATGCTGACCTTCGGGCTAGGCTCTGGCATTGCGGGCATCGCGGGTGTGGCCATCGGGCTTTACGCCAAAGTCACCTCCGAGATGGGTGCCGATTATATCGTGCAGAGCTTCATGACCGTGGTTGTGGGCGGTGTGGGCAACGTGTGGGGCACCCTTGCGGGGGCGTCTCTGATCGGGTTCCTGCAAAAGGGCATCGAATGGTTGAACCCGTCCAACACGCTGGCGGCCCAAACCTACATGATCTTGTTCATCATTCTGTTCATTCAATTCCGACCAAAGGGTATTGTTGCCCTCAAAGGTCGTGCGGCGGCGGATTAATACAATGCAACGAAGCTTTCTTTCTCAAAACCCGTCTGTCTTGTGGTTCATCGCGCTGCTGGCGCTGTTCACCATCATCGTCACCCTGATGTCGGAGGTCACCGGCGTGGGCCTGATCTCCACGTCCTTTGTCAAAACGCTAGGCAAGACATTGTGCCTGTGTCTGGTGGCCATCGCCATGGATGTGGTCTGGGGCTATTGCGGGATCTTGTCGCTGGGGCATTTCGCGTTCTTCGGCATTGGCGGCTACGCCATTGGCATGTGGCTGATGTATGCGCGCACCGAAGGGATCGTGCTGGAAAGCTTGGCCGGCCAAGCGATCCCCCCCACCCCGGCAGAGATTTCCGATGCCATCGGCAACCAGATTTTCGGGGTTGTCGGCAGCTCGGAGTTTCCGGCGATTTGGGCGTTCGCCGATAACCTTTATTTGCAATTGCTGATGGTGGTTTTGGTGCCCGGCCTGTTGGCACTGGTGTTTGGCTGGCTGGCATTCCGCAGCCGCGTGACGGGGGTTTACCTATCGATCCTGACGCAGGCGATGACATTGGCCTTGGCGCTGTATCTGTTCCAGAACGACAGCGGTTTGCGCGGCAACAACGGGTTGTCCGGTTTGCAAAACATCCCCGGGTTTGAAGATGCCTCGCAGGCCAGCATTTCGATCGTGTTCTTCATCGCATCAGCGGTGGCGTTGGCAGCGGGCTATATTTTCTTTGCGTGGTGCATGTCCGGCAAGATGGGCAGCGTGGTGCAAGGCATTCGCGACAACGAGGCCCGCGTGCGGTTTTTGGGCTACCATGTGGAAAGCTATAAGTTGTTCGTGTTCACGGCCACGGCGGTGGTCGCGGCGATTGCGGGTGCGCTGTATTATCCGCAGGCGGGCATTATCAACCCTGGTGAGATTGCGCCGATTGCATCGATTTATCTGGCTGTTTGGGTCGCCATCGGAGGCCGTGGGCGCCTTTATGGTGCGGTGATTGGCGCGGCATTTGTGTCGCTGGTGTCCAGCTGGTTCACGGGCGGCGGCGCGCCGAATGTGAACCTTGGGTTCTACACAATTCAGTGGACCGATTGGTGGCTGGTGCTGTTGGGCGTTTCGTTCGTGGTGGTCACCTTGTTCTTCCCCAAAGGGATTGGGGGTCTGTTTGATCTGATCGTGAGGAAGCAATCATGAGCATGCTGTTAGAAGTCTCTGGCGTGACCGTGTCATTCGACGGGTTCCGCGCGATCAACAATCTGTCGATCAACTTTGCCAAGACCGAATTGCGGGCCATCATCGGGCCCAACGGCGCAGGTAAAACGACATTCATGGATATTGTCACCGGCAAAACCAAACCCGATGAGGGGCGTGTGATTTGGGGCGACCAGAACATTTCGCTGTTGGGCATGTCGGAAAGCAAAATCGCCCGCGAGGGGATTGGCCGGAAGTTCCAAAAACCCACCGTGTTCGAGGCGCAGACCGTACGGCAAAATCTGGCGATGGCGTTGAAAAACCCACGCGGGCCTTTTGCGGTGCTGACCCACAAAAAAACCAAATCCAACGCCGAGCGCATTGAAAGCGTGGCCGAGCAAGTGGGGCTGACAGACAGCCTGACACGCACGGCTGGTGAGCTGAGCCACGGCCAAAAACAATGGCTGGAGATCGGCATGTTGCTCGCGCAAGAGCCGCGATTGATGTTGGTGGATGAACCCGCCGCTGGCATGACACCCGAAGAGCGCGAGAAGACCACCGACATTTTGAAAGAGGCCGCAAAGACGCGTGCCGTGGTGGTTGTGGAACACGATATGGAGTTCGTGCGCCGTTTGGATTGCAAGGTGACTGTGCTGCACGAAGGGTCGGTTTTGGCCGAGGGCAGCTTGGACCATGTGACGTCCAACCAGACTGTAATTGACGTTTATTTGGGGCGTTCACATGCTTGATATCGCGAATATTGACCTGAAATACGGGCAAAGCCAGATCCTGTTTGATATTTCATTGCAAGCCGAAACAGGCAAAATCACTGCTGTGATGGGCAACAACGGGGTGGGCAAAACCAGCCTGTTGAAAGCCATTTCGGGGCGCCACCCCATTGCGGGCGGCACCGCGCGTGTGGGCGGAGAACCTGTGCAATTGGCCTCGGCGTTTCAGGCGGCGCGCGCGGGCATTGCCTATGTGCCGCAGGGCCGCGAAGTGTTCCCGATGATGACCGTGTTGGAAAACATGGAAACCGGATTTGCCTGCCTGCCAAAGTCGGAGCATGTGATCCCCGAGTTTGTGTTCGAGCTGTTTCCGGTGTTGCGCGACATGCAGACCCGCCGTGGGGGCGACCTGTCTGGCGGACAGCAACAGCAATTGGCGATCGCGCGTGCGTTGATCACGAAACCCAAAGTGTTGTTGCTGGACGAGCCGACCGAGGGCATTCAGCCCAATGTGATCCAACAAATCGGCGATGCGTTGGAATTGCTGCGCGACCAAGGGGAAATGGCGATTGTTCTGGTGGAACAGAACGCAGATTTCGCCTACCGGATCGCGGATACGTTCACCGTGATCGAGCAAGGTCAGGTGAAACGCAGCGCGCCCAAATCCAGCTATTCCAAAGACGATCTGATGGCGGATCTGGCGCTTTAGATCTGGCGCTTTAAATGATCGGTTCTTGCGGGCTGGCGTCCGCAGGAAGCACCCCGATTTTGCGGGGGTCATCGGCGATTTCCACCTGTCTGCGGTAGGCTGTAAAGCCGCTGCGGATGTAGAACGGCAGGGCCTGCGGGCTGTCGAGCGTGCAGGTGTGCACGTGAAGGCGTGTGATGGGCTGGGCCCATGCCAGATCGAGGGCCTGTTCCATCAACCAGCGCCCTGCCCCCGTGCCGACCATCGCGGAGGTGAGGCCGAAATACCCCAGTTCGCATTCCCCCGGTGTGCGAAAATCAAGCTCCAGCAGGCCTTCGGCGCGGCCCTCCACCTCGACTGCGAAAACGCGAGTTTTCTCGTCGTGAAGGATCGCGGCGAGATCCGCATCGGGCATGCCTTGGCGCGAAAACCACATCCAATCTGATCCGACCCGCGAAAACAGATCGCGGTACCAGCCAAGATCCGGTGTGGGATGTTCGGTCAGCACAGCCGCGACCGGCGGGACAGGCCGCGCGGCGGGGCGTTCAAACATCTGCAGGTGGGTGACAACTGCGGCCAATTTGCCATCTGGCACGTCAAGGAATTCAGAATGCATCAGGTCGTGCCTTTTTGACTGGGGTGATCGTGCGGCGCGGGTCCATCAGCGCCATGGGGCCAACAGTAAGGGGCCCGTCAGCAAGGGCAATATCCATTGCGGGGCAAACGGTGCAGACCGTAAAGATTGTTGCGCAATCACCCACGCCGCCCCGCAAAGTGTGCAGCAGCGCTTGGCCTAGGCGCCGTCTGGGCCTATACCGCCCGTGACAGCCAAGGATAAGCACATGCGCACGAGCACAATCACCCGCAAAACGGCCGAAACAGACATCACGGTCACGATCAACCTTGATGGGTCCGGCACCTATGACAACCAAACTGGCGTTGGCTTTTTTGACCACATGCTGGACCAATTGGCCCGCCATAGTTTGATGGATATGACCGTGCGCGCCACGGGTGATTTGCACATCGATGACCACCACACGGTGGAGGATGTGGGCATTGCTTTGGGCCAAGCCTTGGTCGAGGCGTTGGGCGACAAACGTGGCATCAACCGCTATGGCGATTGCCATTTGGCGATGGATGACGCGCAGGTGCGCTGTGCGTTGGACCTGTCCGCGCGACCGTTCCTGATTTGCAATTTGAACCTGCCCACGGCCAAAATCGGCACCTTTGACACCGAGCTGGTGCGCGAGTTTTTTCAAGCGTTCAGCACCCATGGTGGCATCACATTGCACATCGACACATTGCACGGGTTCAACAGCCACCACATCGCTGAGGCGGCGTTTAAATCCGTGGCGCGGGCGTTGCGCGTTGCGTTGGAAACAGACCCCCGCAAGGCGGATGCGATCCCATCGACCAAGGGTGCGTTGTAAGCGATGACCACAGTTTTAGTTGATTACGACAGCGGCAACCTGCACTCCGCGCAAAAAGCGTTTGAGCTGATGGCCGCCGAGGTGGATGGCGATCCGGTTGTTGTCACCTCTGACCCTGATGTGGTGCGCACCGCTAGCCGGATTGTGCTGCCCGGTGATGGCGCCTACCCCCATTGCAGCGCCAATTTGCACGACATTTCCGGCTTGGCCGAGGCGATTGTCGAGGCCGTCGACACGCGCGGGGTGCCGTTTATGGGCATTTGCGTCGGCATGCAGATGTTGGCGACCCGTGGGTTTGAATATGAGGAAACCAAAGGGTTCGATTGGATCGGCGGGGAAATCCATAAAATCACCCCAGCGGACCCGACCTTCCCTGTGCCGCATATGGGGTGGAACGATTTGGTGATCGACCATCCGCACCCCGTGTTGGAAGGCATCAAAACCGGCGATCACGCTTATTTTGTGCACTCTTGGCACATGCAGGTGGCTGATCCGGCCCAGCGTTTGGCGCACTGCGATTACGCAGGCGATATCACCGCGATTGTCGGGCGGGACACCATCATCGGGATGCAATTCCACCCGGAAAAAAGCCAGGATGCCGGATTGCGGATGATTGGAAATTTCCTGACTTGGAAGCCCTAAGTCAGTCGGCCTAACTCACAGGTCCCCCTCACTAGACCTTGCGCGGTGCGCGGGGCTGAATGTCGGCCATATCAACCACATTCCACGCCAAATCTTTGGTGCGGAACATGCGTTTTTGTTGGTTGGGGTAATCTAATATATCCGTGTCACCACGCTCGCCGATGACCAGACAGCGCAGAACTTCCTCCCCGCTGTTGCGCAACCCGTGGGGCAAACCGCCCTTGCGGTAGCCCAGAAAATCACCAGCACTGACCTCGAAGCTGTCGTCGCCCACTATCGCCACACCGTGACCGGACAGAATATAGACGGCTTCATCCTCCCGGTAGTGGAAATGGGGTTCGGTGCTGTCGCGCCCGACGGGCACCTCCATCACGTTGATCCCAACGCCAGTGAGCCCCGTCAAATCGCCAAGGGATTTGGCCACGCACACGGCGTTTTCATTAAGGAAATGCGCCTTGTGCAGACCTTCCATGGAGGCAATTTCTGCGGCGCGGATCAGGTATCGTTCGGTGGTCATTTGGGGGCTCCTTTGCGCCACAATGGCAAATGCCCGCCCCAGCACAAGGCCGGAACGGGCATTTACGGAATGCGCACCTCGGCGCGGTCGAATTGGGCGAAATCGGTGGTGCCGTCATCAAAGACGATTTCGATGTAAATGCTCTCGACCGATTGCAGCGGATAGGTGACGTAAGGCGGAAAGTTTTCGATATCCATCATCACGTTGGGCTGGGCGAACTCTTCGTTGCATGGCTCCATCGCGACGTCCGTTTCCGCAGGTGCGCCGTTGATCCCGTAGCGAATATCCCACAGGCCACAGCGCCACGCCAAAAGATGCGAGAAATAGACCAGATCCTGACCATTGTATTCACGAACCCCCACCCAATTGGCTTTGGTCATGCCCAAAATCGGGCGTACCTCAAGTGCGGTGGTGAATTGGCCGGTGGGCTCCTGCGGTTCGGGGGTACGCGGTGCGGCTGGATCGTCGCCAGACCCTTGATCGGCTTGGACCTCCACAACGGGGGCTTGCTGTGCTGTGTCCGCCGGTGTTTGGGGGGTGATGCCAAGGCCCAAGCCAAGAATGAGCGGTAAAAATAAATCGAGCATAAATAAATGTCCTCCTAAAGGGCGGGAACAATCGGGCCTTTAAATCTTGCCCTTTCCATGCCCCCGTGTGCCCCCCTATAGTGGCCAGAAACGGCAAGCAGGCAAGTCACATGGCAAAATCGACCAAATCAAACGCGCAAAGCGCAAAGTCCTCGGACTTTGACATTGTTGTCGTGGGTCAAGGCGGGCGCCTGCAATACGAGGCCGTTTTGCTGGCCGCCTCGTTGCGGGCGAATGCGCCGTCGTTCACGGGCACCTTATACATCGCAGAGCCGCAGCACACGGACCGTTGGCACAAAGACCCGCGCATGCAGGGCGATATCAAGACCGCACTGCATGACCTGGGCGCGCAGATTTTGCCGTTTGAAAACAAGGCCTTTGGCGAAGACTACCCCTATGGCAACAAGATTGAAGCCCTGTGCGCATTGCCCGAGGGGCGGAATTTTCTGTTCTTGGACACGGACACGTTGATCCTTGGGGACATTGGCAAGCTGTCCTGTGATTTCACCGCGCCCGCAGCCTCTATGCGGCGCACGGGAACATGGCCCGAGGAGGAATTGTACTGGCCCGGCTATGCGGCGACGTGGAAATCGCTTTACGATAAATTCGATCTTGAATTTGAAAGCACCTTGGATCTGGATCAGCCGGATGAGTATTGGGAACGGTATTTGTATTTCAATGCCGGTTGGATCACGGGGCATGATGCCCCGACATTCGGTGCGCGTTGGCGCGATTGGGCGGTGCAAGTGCGCGATGACCGGCCCGAAGAACTGGTGTTGCAATCCTTTGACCCGTGGCTAGATCAGGTCACCCTGCCCTTGGTCATCCACAGTTTTGGCGGCGGGCGCCCCGGTGCCGAGCTGGATGGTTTGGACGGGGATTTAACCTGCCATTACCGCATGTTGCCCCTGCTGTATGCGCGCGAGAGCGATGCGGTTGTCGACGCGTTGACGGCTGTAACATCGCCCAACAAGGTCAAGAAAATTTTGAAACAATATGATCCGTTCAAGCGGATGATCTACCAAGACCGCGGGCTAAAAGTGCGCGCGTTGTTTGATCAACATGACCTGCCTCCGCGCGAGCGGCAAATCCGCAATACGATCAAGCGCGAAGGGTTCTGGATGCGCTAACCCAGCCCTGGCGGGATGATAGACGCAAGGGCGGGACGATCTTGCGATCGGCGCATGCTGCGGGCGGGGGCAAAATTTTGAGAAAATTTTGCGCCGAAGATCGCGACCGCCCCCACAATGCAGCCTCTGTTGCACAAGGGCGAATGGACACCCACATCGCGGCGCGCTGCATTTTAACGAAAGCGTGTCTTTTGGTTCGGGGCCAGACGACCTAGGTATTTTCTATGATACGTTTTTCTTCTCTCGCCTCTGCCGCGGTTCTGTCTTTGCTCGGTCTGTTTTCCACCCCTGCTTTTGCTTGCACTGGGCAAGAGGCCTGTGCGCTGGACGGGCGGTCGTACCACGTCCGTGAGCCGGACAATTGGGACGGGACAAGCGCGCTGCCCGTTTTGGTGCATTTTCACGGGTGGGGCCGTCAGGGTGATTTGATCGTGCGCCATGACCGGATTTCGACATTGAACGTGGCCGAGGATGTTTTGGTTCTGGCCCCAAACGGATTAGGCAAGACTTGGGATTTTCGGAGAGCGGGTTCGCGCGACTCGAGCTTCGCACGGGCGATGATTGAAGATGCGGCGACGCGGTATCCGATCAATCCCGACCAGATTTTCGTGTCCGGCTATTCCTACGGCGCCTATATGGCATGGCGGTTTGTCTGTGATGACGGCGATGATATTGCCGCTTTGTTGGCAGTGGCGGGGAGCTTTCCGCCCAATGCGGACTGTGATGAAGCTCCGCGTGCGGTGCATCAAGTTTATGGGCTTGATGATAACGTGCTCGACTTCCCTTTTGGCCGCGATGGCGACACCACCACGCCCATAGCCCTATGGCGCGACCGGTTCGGTTGTGGCGCTCCAACGGAGCGCTACGACTGGAATGCGCGTGATTTCCTGACCTTTGATCGCAGGCAGTGGACCTGCCCGGGCGGCACTGTCACGTTAGATTTGCATCCGGGTGGGCATTTCATCCCCCATGATTGGATCCCTCTGCAGATCGATGAAATTTTGTCTGCCAAGCCATAGGCGAGCGACTTCACATTGAGGTTACCGCTCCGTCAGCCTAAGCTTCGCTCCAATCAGGAGAGGAAGAGACATGACAGACACACCATCATACGGTTTTGACACGTTGCAAATTCACGCGGGCGCGCGGCCTGACCCTGCCACAGGCGCGCGCAACACGCCGATTTACCAAACCACGGCCTATGTGTTCCGCGATGCCGATCACGCTGCGGCGTTGTTCAATCTGCAAGAGGTTGGATACATCTACTCACGCTTGACCAACCCCACCGTGGCCGTTTTGCAAGAACGGATCGCCACGCTTGAGGGCGGTGCTGGGGCTGTGTGCTGTTCTTCGGGCCATGCGGCGCAATTGATGGCGCTGTTCCCGATCATGTCACCGGGGATGAATGTTGTGGTGTCGAACCGGCTTTACGGCGGTACGATCACGCAGTTCAGCCAGACGATCAAACGGTTCGGCTGGGAGGCCAAATTTGTCGATATGGATGACACCGCAGCGGTGAAAGCGGCCATCGACGACAACACGCGTGCCCTGTTTGGCGAGGCGATTGCCAACCCTGGAGGCTACATCATGGATGTGCGGGCGATCGCAGATATCGCGGATGAGGCTGGCCTGCCTTTGATCATCGATAACACCACCGCGACCCCCTACCTGTGTCGCCCGATTGAACATGGTGCCACGCTGGTTGTGCATTCAACGACTAAATACCTGACCGGAAACGGATCGGTCACAGGGGGCTGTGTCGTCGATTCCGGCAAGTTCGACTGGGCCGCATCTGACAAATTCCCGTCCCTCAGCCAGCCTGAACCCGCCTATCACGGTATGAAGTTCGCAGAAACATTTGGCCCGCTGGCCTATACTTTCCACGGCATCGCCATTGGCCTGCGGGATTTGGGCATGACGATGAACCCGCAAGCGGCTCACTACACTTTGATGGGCATCGAAACCCTGTCGTTGCGCATGGACCGCCACGTGGAAAACGCGACCAAAATCGCCAAGTGGTTGGAGGCGGATGATAGGGTGGATTATGTGACCTATGCGGGGCTTGAAAGCTCTCCTTATTATGAGCGTGTCAAAACGGTCTGCCCCCGTGGCGCCTCTGCGTTGTTCACGTTTGCGGTAAAGGGCGGCTATGACGCCTGCATTAAATTGGTCGATGCATTGGAGATTTTCAGCCACGTGGCTAACCTGGGCGACACCCGGTCTTTGATCATCCATTCCGCCTCCACCACGCACCGTCAGCTCACGGCTGAACAACAAGAAGCCGCGGGCGCAGGCCCCGGTGTTGTGCGGGTCTCCATCGGATTAGAGGATGCTGATGATCTGATCGCAGATTTGGATCAAGCGCTTTCAAAAGCAACAGCTTAAAAGACATTTCTCATGTTATTCAAAGGGCCCCAACGGGGCCCTTTTTGCGGGCCCGCTGCCTAGTCGCCAATGGCAAAAACCATCGTGAGAGAGGCGGTCAAATCAATCTCACCCGGGGCTATGGGCACATCGAGCGAGGGCGCAGATTGGGCCATTTCGGCCATGATCCCCGGTTCAGCCATGAGCGCGCGGTAGCCTCCCGCACCTTGTTCGGACAGGCTCAGCACGTCTCCCAAAGGCACACCCGCCGCCTGCGCGTAGAGATCCGCGCGGCGCATGGCGTCAGCCACAGCCAACCTGCGCGCGTCGTCCATCGCGGCACTGGGATCTTGCAAACCGAATGACACACGGTCCAACCGGTTGGCGCCATCCGCGACCAAAACAGACAAAAGCCCGCCCAGCTCATCAAGGTTCATCACGTCAACCTGCACCGTGTTCACCGCACGGTAGCCGGTGATCTGTTGGCCGGAGCTCAGCACGCTACTTGAATAGCGCGGCTGCAGCCGAATGGCCCCGCTGCGGATGTCGCTCGGGTCGATACTTTCGAGGTTCAAGCGGTCAAGAATCGCCTGTGTCGCCGCACTCGCTTCGTCCAGCGCCAGCGCCGAGCTTTCGGCATCAGATTGGATGCCCAACGTGATAGAGGCCATGTCTGGCGGCAGGCTAACCTCGCCCAAACCGGACACGGAAATGGTGCGCAGCACCCCTTCTGGCAAGGCTTGCCCAAGCGCGTTGTTTTGCGCCCGGTTCGGTGTTGGCGCTTGAATTTGCGCCATCGCAGCCCCGCCCGTCACACCAAGGACAAGGCTAAACGCACATAATGTACGCGAAAATCGTAAAGCATGGGCAGATCTCATGGGGGGCTCCCTTTTGTGTTGGCCTTCACCTTATCTGACGCAGGACGCACCGCAATCCTTGGGGAAAAATCTGATGCTTGGCGTGGGCGAAAGCTTGCTATAGCCTCTCGCCGTAAGAAAAAGGGCTGTTTGCAGCCTCAACACAGGATGCTAAGTCACGCGGATGAAATCGAATTTTGCACTCTCCCTTTCGTTTGATGGCTTGCGCCTGATGCACCGCGTTGATGGTGGCTGGCATTTTGTCGGTGAGGTCGCCTTGGACACGCCAGATTTGGCCGCCGCATTAGGCCAATTGCGCACCGCCGTTGAGGGCCTTGATAGCGCGCCGATGGCCACCAAGCTTTTAATCCCCAACGACCAGATCCGGTATCTCGCATTGGATACAACCCGTGCGGAAGATGAGGATGTCGTCGCAGCGCTTGATGGCGCGACGCCCTATCCGGTCGCCGATCTGGTCTATGATTATGCCAAAGGCGGCGGGCGCACCTATGTGGCCGCTGTGGCGCGCGAAACATTGGACGAGGCACAGGCCTTTGCCGCCGAGCATGGGTTCAACCCCGTCTGCTTTGCTGCGGTCCCAGAACCCTTCACCTATGTCGGCGAGGCATATTTTGGCAGCGTTGCGGGTGTTGAGGTCGAGCGCGATATTGATGCCGTGGTGGTTATTGGCGAGGCTGACGTGACCTTGGACGCCGTTGATAGTGCCACTGTCGCAGACGCTCCCGAGGCGGACACGCCTGCAACAGACCTCCCAGCGCAAGACACGGCAGAGCCGGATGCCGCTGAGACTGCACTGGATGAAATTGTCGGGGCTGCGCCAGACGCGGTCACAGAAAATGCCGAGGCAGAATCTGTCGAAGAGACAGCCGCGCCGGATGTCCCCGAATTTGAACCGCTCGACACGCCGCCCGAGGGTCCTGAAACGGGCGAACTGGCATCCGAAGAGCCGGTCGTGAATGGTGTGCGTCAGCCCACCTCTCCAAAACCGGAGGTTCAAGAACCGCTGTTCCCGATGCGCGCTGGATCTGCCGACGCACCTGCCGTTGAAGCGCCCGCCGCAGACTTCGCACTGCCGGAGAGCGCCCCTGTTACAGACGCCCCAGCAGTCGCGCAGGAACTGGGTGCCGCGCCAGAATTTGCAAAAATCCCCGACAGCCCCGTGCCGATGGATGTGGAAGAACTGCCGCTTGAGGCCCCGTTTACCGCCGAAGCCGACGCTGCTGAAGACGACACGCCCGAAGAAGAAACACCAGACAACGACACACCGGCGCCCGTCTTTGCCTCGTTGCGTGCGGATCGAAATGAAGGCGCCCCGACGGGTAGCGCGCAAACTCCACCAGAGCCGCCCTTTGGCCGCCGCGCCCCGCCAGCACTGGCTGTGCCCACGGGCCAAGGCACAGACCCGATGCCCCCTGTCACTGCGCCAAGCCGTGATGATCTGTCAGCGCCTGCCGTTTCCGCAGACGCGCCCATCATCGATGCCCCAACACTCGCCGCACCTGACGCGGATGCAGCGCCCGCCATCACTGGTCAAGCGCCCACGGCCTTGTCTGCCGAAGCGGCAAGCTCCGCCGCCTCGCTCAGCGTTGAGCCCGAGCAGGCCGCTGTGGCAGAGCCATCCGAGCAGGATGAAAAATCAACGGCGGCTGCCGCCCTTGGGGCCGCAACGGCAGTGACAGGTGCTGTCACCGGTGCCGTCGGCGGTATGTTCGCCAGCCGCCGTATGGCACGCGCAGAAGCCAAAGCCGCCGCACCCGAACCGGAGGCCACCGCACCCGATGCGTCCTCGCGCTTTACGGTGTTCGGCGCGCGCAAGCGGAAAACAAAAGCCAAGCCGGTGGTCGGCGGCAAGCCAAAGTTCCTTGGTTTGATTTTAACGGCCATCTTGCTGTTGCTGCTGTTGGCGATTGCGGCCTTTGCAGCTGTAAACGACGAGCGGATCGCCCGCTGGCTCGGGTTTGACAGCCCCGCCGACACACAGATCGCGGAAACCGAAACACCGGTTGTGGCTCCCATCGAGGTTGCCGCCGCACCCGCGCCTGTCTTCGTGCCAACTGTTCAGGAGGGTGCGCAAATTCTAACCCCGGAAGAAGCGCAGCGCATTTATGCGGCCACCGGCGTGTGGCAACGCGCGCCTCGCATTGCGCAAACCCCGCGCACGACCTCTCTGGATGGCTTGCAATTGGCCGGTGCGGCGACCCCGGTTGTGCGCGTGCCCGCCAGCCCCTTGGCAGATGCCAGCAGCGTGGCCGGCGATGCTGTGATTGCCACGCCCGTCGACCCACCGCCCCCCTCTGCCACGTTTAATTTCGGCAGCGACGGTTTGGTCGTGGCCACCCCCGAGGGCGCACCAACCCCTGACGGTGTTTTGATTATTGCAGGGTCGCCCCCCCTCAATCCCCCGACACGCCCCGGGACTGTCGCGCCGGTCATCACCCCGCAAGACCAGATTTCGGCGATCATCCCTGATGATGCCACACTCGCCCCTGCCACCAGCGCCACAGCCCCCGACACGCTCACACCTGACGCCCCCGCTGGCGTCATCGTCATTTCTGGGCGTCCGGCAATTGCCCCGCCTGTGCGCAGCGGCACGCCCACGCCCGCTGTGGCACCAACGGCGGCACTGACGCAGACCGACAGCGGCGCAGCCCCCCTCGTCAACACGGATGATTTGCTGGTGCTGGCGGGAACGCCGCCAGTTTTGCCGCCCATCCGCCCCGGCACCACAGCCCCAGCGGCCACACCAGAAGCCCCAGCACTTTCGGCCCCAACGCCAGAGGCTGAGCCTGTGGCCGCACCCGCCATCGCCGCCGAAGGCTTGAATGTGATCGCCGGATCGCCCCCTATTTTGCCACCCGCACGGCCGGGGACCACAGCCCCCTCCGCCAATGCGAGCGCATCGCTTGACGCGCTGAGCGCTGATATCGCCAGCGCGCTGGACACGACAACCGCCCTCGCACCCACGACGGACACGGCCCGCCCGCTTGTGCGCCCCGAAACCGTGACACGCGCTGCAGCCGAGCTGGCGAACTCACCCACCTTGGGCGCGCTCACCGCCGCACAAGCCGCAGCGTTCCGCCCCCGCACGCGCCCTGCTGGGCTGGCCCCCGCCGCCCCCACGCCGCCCGAGGCTGAACCTGAACCCCTCGAAGTTGCGGCCCAGCCTGCGGCTCCGGAAAGCCTTCAAATCGCACCCGAAATCGCAGCCGCGGTACAAGCTGCAGCAAACCGGCCCAACCCAATCGTGAACCCAACAGCGCAGGCCGTCGCGCAATCGTCGCGCCCCGACACCCGCCCGCGCAACATGGAACGGATCGTGGCCCGCGCCCAAGCGGCCCAGCAACGCGCCGCCCAGCAAGCCGCCACTCAAGTGGCCGCTGTCGCCCCCCGCACAGTCGCCCCCAGCGGGCCAACAGGCGGATCGGTGGCGCAAAATGCGACATTGGAAAACGCGATCAACCTGCGCAACGTGAACCTCATCGGCATTTATGGCGGGTCCGGTGACCGGCGCGCGCTGGTCCGGCTGGGCAATGGCCGCTTCTTGCGGTTGACCGTGGGCGACCGTTTGGACGGTGGCCGCGTGACCGCAATCAGCGCAGACGCGTTAAGCTATTCGAAAAGCGGTCGCGCTATCACCCTCGAAGTTCCGGGCTAAGCCCGCCCCGACCGCCCCCTCGCGGTCCCATCTGAAAGACCTGTCATGGAACACGCCTTGTTGTTTGCCACGCTGTTGTTGGGCGCGGCGGTTGTCGCTGTCCCGCTTGCGGCCCGTTTGGGGCTGGGGTCGGTGTTGGGGTATCTTTTGGCGGGCGTCGCCATTGGCCCTTTGATCGGTGCCGAAGCCGCCGAGCTGCAACATGTGGCCGAATTCGGCGTCGTGATGATGCTGTTCCTGATCGGGCTGGAGCTTGAGCCGCGCGCCCTTTGGGGGATGCGGCATCGCCTGATCGGGTTGGGTGGCCTGCAAATTGGGGTGACCACAGCGTTGATCATGGCGTTGTTCATGATGTTGGGTCAGGCGTGGCCCACAGCACTGGCCATCGGGCTGATCTTTGCGCTGTCGTCCACCGCGATCGTGCTTCAAACGCTGAACGAAAAAGGCCTGATGCAGACCACGGGCGGGCGCAATATTTTCTCGGTTCTATTGACCCAAGACATCGCCGTGATCCCCATGTTGGCGACCTTGCCACTGCTGGCCTTGGGACAAGCGGCTTCTGTCCAGCCGGACGGATCACTGGCCCTAGCAGTCCACGAAGAGGACGCCCATCACGGCCTGTCGCTGGTCGAAGGCCTGCCCGCATGGGGCGTCACGTTGGTGACCATTGGTGCGGTGGCGGCTGTCATCCTTGTGGGCGTCTACCTAACACGTCCGGTTTTCCGCTACATCCATCACGCGCGCCTGCGCGAAATGTACACCGCCTTTGCACTGTTGATCGTCGTCTCCATCGCGACGTTGATGGGCCTGGTGGGCCTATCTGCGGCCCTCGGCACATTTCTCGCGGGCGTTGTTTTGGCGAACTCCGAATTCCGCCACGAGCTGGAAAGCGACCTTGAACCGTTCAAAGGCTTGCTGCTGGGGTTGTTCTTCATCACCGTCGGCGCCGGAATTGATTTTGACACATTGATGGCGGAACCTGCCCGCATTTTGGGGCTCACCGGTGCGGTGATCGTGATCAAAGGCGCGGTTTTATATGCCTTGGCTGTGATGTTTAAAATCACCGGCCGCGCGCGGTGGCTGTTCACGCTGGCCTTGGCGCAGGCGGGCGAGTTCGGCTTTGTGCTGATCTCCTTTTCGCTCCAACAAAATGTCCTTCCCGACGCGCTGGCAGCGGAACTGCTGCTGGTCGTCGCCCTATCGATGTTGATCACCCCGTTGCTGTTCATCGCCTACGAAAAAACGTCCCACCGGATGGAGCCCACAACCGACCAGCCCCATGATGACATCGAGGAAAAAGGCACTGTCATCGTGGCCGGCATTGGCCGGTTTGGCCAAGTGGTGAACCGTTTGGTGCAAAGTTCGGGGTTTTCGACCGTCGTTTTGGATAGCAATCTGGAGACCGTTCAGCTGATGCGCACCTTCGGGTTCAAAGGCTATTTTGGCGACCCCACCCGCCCCGATATTTTGCATGCCGCGGGCCTGGCCGAGGCAAAGGTGCTGGTCGTCGCCGTGGACGGAAAAAAGGAAGCGCTCACTTTGGTGAAATATGCCCGCGCGCAACGCCCCGATCTGCACATCGTGGCACGGGCCCGCGACCGGGTGCACGTGTATGAACTCTACGCCGCCGGCGCCAATGACATCGTGCGCGAAATGTTCGACAGCTCGCTACGCGCGGGCCGATACGTTTTGGAAAATCTTGGCCTGAGCGAATTTGAAGCGTCTGAGGCGGAAACCGCCTTCTACCATCACGACCGCCGCGTTTTGCAAGACCTTGCAGAGGTGTGGGACCCCAATGTGTCCACCTCGAAAAACAAAGCCTTCATTGATCGGGCGAAAGCCGCAAACCGCGATCTTGAAGCAGCATTGAGCCAAGCTTTGGATGAAAAAGACCGCGCCCCAGCCGACAACGCGCCTCAAAGCTCGCCGGACGCAGGCACAAAATAGGGCCACACCGATGTGGTGCAGCCCTTTTTTTCGATCCCATGAGGCGCCAGATCACCCGTCCGCGACGCCCGCCTCGGCAAAGGTCGCCATGCCGGAATGACAGGCAATCGCGCCTTTCAAAATCCCAATCGCCAGTGCTGCACCGGACCCTTCGCCCAGCCGCAGCCCCAGTGACAAAAGCGGGCGTTTATCCAGCGCGTCCAACAGCGCCTCATGTGCGCCCTCGGCGCTCAGATGCCCGGCCACTGCATGGTCCAAGGCCCCCGGTGCCGCCTTCTCTAGGCAGGCCGCCGCAGCCGAACAGATAAACCCATCCAAAATCACAGGGATACGGTGATGGCGCGCTGCCGCAATCGCGCCTGCCATGGCTGCCAATTCGCGCCCGCCCAAACACCGCAAGGCCTCCAACGGGTCGGCCACATCGTGCAGCGCCAAACCCCGCGCCACAACATCAACCTTGCGTGCCAAGCCAGCATCATCGACGCCCGTACCACGGCCAACCCAATCTTCGGCAGCCCCGCCCAAGACAGCCGCCGCAACCGCCGCAGCAGAAGTGGTGTTGCCGATGCCCATCTCACCGGTCACGACCAGATCACTCTCGGGGTTCACAGCACCCCAGCCTGTTAACAGGGCCTGCACAACCTCCGCCTCGGACATCGCAGCACTTTGTGTGAAATCCTGTGTCGGCATGTCCAAATCCAAGGCATGCACGGTCATATCCGCCCCGAATTCACGGCTCAACTGATTGATCGCCGCACCGCCGTGTTCAAAATTGGCGACCATTTGCGCGGTCACCTCTGCTGGAAACGCCGAAACGCCTTGCGCGCAAATTCCGTGATTGCCTGCGAAAATCAAAACCTGTGGTGCTGTGATCTGCGGTTGCGCCGTGCCAACCCAGCCCGCGTACCAAATCGCCAAATCTTCCAAACGGCCCAACGCGCCCGGCGGTTTGGTCAGCTGGCCGTTGCGGTCATTGGCGGCGGCCAGGGTTTCCATATCGGGGCCTGTGGCCGATGCCAAAACGGCGCGAAACTCATCAAGGTTGGCGAAAGGTGCGGTCATGGGTCGGCCTCATTGCAATCTGTTGACGCACTGTCTACCGAATAGGAACAAATTGAAAAGACGGAAACGCCCTGATGACGCGCCCTGACGACACATCTGCCCTGATCGCCCTGTCAGATCTGCCCGCCGCGGTAGGTTTGCTGTCGCGCCTGCCCGTGCGCGTGAACACAGATCGCGCCACAGCGCGCGGGGCGAAAGCGGCTTGGGCCTATCCGCTGGCCGGTGCGTTGATCGCGATGCTGGCTGGGTGTGTCGCGCAGATCGCTTTGTGGCTCGGCCTGCCCGTGGCTTTGGTGGCGGGCCTCACTTTGGGTACGCTGGTCATCACCACAGGCGCACTGCACGAAGACGGGCTGTCAGACAGCGCCGATGGGCTGTGGGGCGGCTGGGACACAGCGCGCCGGTTGGAGATTATGAAAGACAGCCGTATCGGCGCCTACGGTGTGATCGCGTTGGTCCTCGGGCTTGGGCTGCGGTGGCAAGCGCTGACCGTGCTGTTGGACACAGCCCCTTGGGCAACGCTCCTTGTGGCCGCCGTCATCAGCCGCGCCAGCATGGTGCCGATGATGGCCGCCCTGCCCAATGCGCGGGCCACTGGGCTGAGCCAATCGGTCGGGCGGCCGGCGGTACAAACCGCGCTCCTAGCCTGCCTCATCGCGGCGGTCATCAGCCTGATCTTGCTCGGGTTCTCAGCCCTCATCGTGATCGCCGTCACAGCCCTCATCACTCTGGGCTGCGCGTGGATCGCAAAGGCAAAAATCGGGGGGCAAACCGGTGATATTCTCGGGGCGACGCAACAACTCACTGAAATCGCGGTGCTTTTGACGTTAACGGTGCTGTGCTAAAGCCCGCACGCCAGCGCAGCCGCCAAATTTTCAACGCTGAACGCGCCAATGGATCGCGTGTGCAAGGTGCCACCGGCCATCGTGGTCACCATGACATCGGACCAATCCGCATCAGCTGTTACCAGCTCGGGCCCCGCACCACAGCGGCGCAATCCACCGCTGATGAAATCTTCGCCAATGCGGTGGTTCGTCAAACCGCCAAGCTCCGCATCCAGCACCAATTGGGCCCCATCCCACTCAAACACACGTAGCACTTTCGCCAAATGGGGCCGATCCACAAAGGCCACTTCAATCCGGCCATCCCCGTCCAAATCAGCCGCCGCCACAGGCGCCAACCACCTGTTGCGCCGCCCGATATGCGCGGTCTCGGCGATCTTGCCCGTTGCATCATAGATGGCCAAGGATCCGCCCAACGCCATGTCGGTCTCGATCACCACAACCTCTGGCGCGCCGTCGCCGGTGATGTCCCACAACCGAGGGGACAGATCCTCGAACACATGATCGGCCGGCAGCTCGATCCGGTAGCGAACTTTATGGGCCCAATCTTCCGTCTCGATCACCAGCGTGGTGAACTCAATCGCATCGCCCAAAATGGCATGGGCATAGCGCGACGTGGGGCCCTCATACTGGGCGCCCACAATCGTTTCAGCCGCAGCAGCCCCGGCCAGCCCCATGCACGCCGCCAAACCGGCGCCGCGCACAAAACGTCCCAACGTGCACATCGGCTGACGCGGCGCCATGCTAGATTTGTTTTTCCGGCATGCGGACGATCAAACCGTCCATGTCATCAGTCACTTTCATCTGGCAGGTCAGGCGCGATGTGGCTGGGTCCGGCTCATAAGCGAAATCCAGCATGTCTTCTTCCATCGCATCCTTGGCCGGCACTTTCTCAACCCAGGCCGCATCGACGTAAACGTGACAGGTGGAACAGGCGCAGGCCCCGCCGCAATCGGCTTCGATCCCCGGAATGCCGTTGTCGCGCGCGCCTTCCATTACGGTCAACCCGTTGGCAACATCCACAACGTGCTCTTTGCCGCCATGCTCGATATAGGTGATTTTTGCCATTGCGCTGGCCCTTTCGCATAAACTCTGTTTGCACATAGATAGGCCGACTATCACGGGCCGACCAGCCCTGTTTTCACTCAAAATCAAGGCAAGGGTGGCACGAAAACGACACGGCCCTGCATCGTTTTGCGCCGCAACACGATGATCGCTTTGCCAACAGCCCTGCATCGCATAGGGTTGCACAAAAGGGCCATCAGAGCCTTAGGATGAGCAGATGATCAAACCGACCCGCGCACTGTGCGCGACTGTGATAGTATGTGGCCTGTCAGGCTGCATGGATGCCGATGTGACGCGCGCCGCAGATACCCCTGCGCGCAGTGCCGTGGTAGATCCCATTGGCCCCCTGTCCAATCCGGCCACCGTCGATGCTGCAGCCGAGACCTGTTTGGCCGAAACAACAACGCCAGCCCTGATCGAAACTGTGACCGAACAGATCGTCGTTCCCGAAACGCTGGATGCCAACGGGCAGGTTCTGACCCCTGCCACCGTCAGCACGCGCACCCGTCAAGATATTCTGCGCGAACGTCGCGACGTTGAATTCGAGATCCCCTGCGCCGTTATCGTGACCCCGCCGTTCATCGCCTCCGTTCAACGTGCGCTGATCGCGCGCGGCTATTACGACGGACCGATCAACGGCCAACTTGATGCCAAAACATCTGCCGCAGTTGGCCGCTACCAAATCGCGCAGAACGACGTGCACACCGATATCCTCACCCTGCAAACCGCGCGCAGTCTGGGTTTGGTCGCCGTCCCCCGTGACGCAAGCTGACCTAGGTCAAACGCCCGTAAAACGTCATACGCGCACTTTCTGACAGCTCCACTCCGGGCGTGTCATTATAAGCCAAAACCGCCAACATCCGCGTGACATCACTTTCGTTGGGCGACACACGGTGGATCGAATTGCGGCCCCGAAACAAAACTAACGTGCCCGGCTCCATCTCCAACACATCCGGCTGCACCCGTCCATCCAACAGATCCGCGACGCCGTCATAGTTCATCTCGCCCGCGTCCGCGTCGCGCAGGTCTTTGATATATTCAAACCGGCTGCCTGCCGCAGGCTTGTTGATCAAAAGCGTGATCGCAAATGACGAATTGTCGAAATGCCAGCCCAGTTCTTGGCCCCGTTTTGCATAGTGAATATTGATCGACGACAGCGGATCCGCATAGGGGTGCAACTCCGCCTGCCCCGTGACCTGCGCAACAAAACGGCGGAACGTGTGATCGTCATATAGCCCCCGCAGCGGCGAATTTGCCCCCACAGCATCATCACAAATACACCCCTTGGACGACACGACCTTGCGGTTCGCAGGGTGATCTGCCGGGTGGTCAGGATTATCCGCCGTCAGATAGACCGAGTGATCTTGCGCACAAAAATACGCTTGCGCCTCCCCCTCTACCGCCTCGTGTTGCATGTGGGTCAAGGCCGCCTGTTGAATGAAATCGGGCAAAACCAGAACACCCGCGTCATCCAATGTGGCAGCGCAGTGCGCCACAAAACCATCTTCCGACAGCGGATAGGTCCCGAGGTCTACAATCTCATCAAGCATGTTTTTCGCCCTTTCTGCTTCGCCTATCTGGCCAGACTTCGCCGAACAAAGAAAGGGGTAAATCAACGAAAAAGGGCGCCCCGCAGGACGCCCTTTTTACCAGTCTGTTATGGCCTTTATTCCAGACCCAGCGCCACAAAACGTGGTGCACCATCACGACGCACAAGCAGCAGCAAAGACTTGCGGCCAGCCTCTTGGGCTTCTTCGACGCGGGCTTCGAAATCAGCGATATTTGCGATTTTCTGTTGGCCCGCTTCGGTGATCAGATCGCCTGACACCAGACCCTTTTCTTCGGCTTCGCTGTCCGCCTCGACGTCAACGATGACCAAACCTGCGTCCGCGGCGATGCCCATAGCTTCTGCCAATTCTGGCGTCACTTCGGACAGGGTCAGCCCCAGCATATTGGTTGTTTCAGGTGCGGCTTCTTCGCCGTCCTGTGCCGGGAATGCGGCGGCTTCTGCGGTTTCACGGCGGCCCAACACAACGGTCAGGTCAATCATATCGCCATTGCGCAATGCAGCCACGGCCACCTCTTTACCGACGGGGCTGTTGCCCACGATCTGCACCAGTTCGCGCGTGTCTTCGATCTCGATCCCGTCAAATGTCAGGATGATATCGCCGCTTTCCAGTCCGGCATCCGCCGCAGGGCCAGCAGGCACATCCGTGACCATCGCACCGCGCGCAGCAGCCAAACCTTCGATGGCATCAACCATATCCACGGTCACATCCTGAATGCGCACACCCAGCCAACCGCGACGTGTTTCACCGAATTCTTCAAGCTGTGCGACAACATTGGTCACCACCGCAGAGGACATCGCAAACCCGATCCCGATCGACCCACCATTGGGCGACAAAATCGCCGTGTTCACACCAATCACGTCACCGTCCATGTTGAACAATGGCCCACCGGAGTTACCACGGTTGATCGCAGCATCCGTCTGGATGTAATCGTCATAGGTTCCCTGAAGCGAGCGGTTGCGCGCAGACACGATGCCCGCAGACACAGAAAAGCCCTGCCCCAGCGGGTTGCCCATGGCCATCACCCAATCACCTACACGGGCACCAACACCGTCGCTGTCGCCAAATTCCACGAATTGCAGCGGCTCGTCGTATTCAACTTTCAGAAGCGCGATATCCGTGTTCGGGTCCGTGCCGATCAATTCCGCAGGCAACAGCTCAGACGGCTGGCCTTCGCCCGGGAAAAACTCGATCTCAATCTCGTCGGCCCCTTCGATCACGTGGTTATTGGTGACGATAAATCCGTCAGCAGAAATCACGAAACCGGATCCCAGCGCAGACGACCGGCGCTGTTCGTTGTTGCCGAAATCTTCGAAGAAATCTTCAAACGGCGATCCTTCCGGTACCACACCCTGCGGCCCCGTGTTGTTCGCGATCACGGTGCTGGTTGTAATGTTGACCACAGACGGGCTGACCAATTCGGCCAAATCCGCAAATGTGGTCGGACGCTCTTGCGCCTTAGCCGGAACAACAGTTGCCACAGCCAAGGCCATACCAACCATTAACGCCGCGATCCAAGTCTGCCGATCCTGCGGTTGCGTGGGCGCCGCCGCGACGACCTGCGGCTGTCTCACCAAAGGTTTGTTCACGTTGCATCTCCTTCACGTTTCTCAATACGGGTGGGGCGTTCTCGCCCCGTAGTATGAATGTAGAGGCGCAATCCGTCAGTGCAATGTCTAACACCAAACCGTCACTCGTCTGTGAACAGGTATGTGGCAGGAAAACGCCCATCTGCCCGCGTGCGCCAGCCCGAAACCTGCAGGCCCCGGCTAGCCCAAAACACCCAGCATGTCGGCGCATGCCACCAGAACTGCACCCAACGCCATCGCCAGAACGCCAAACAGGCGGCGGGCCTCAATCGGCAACTGGCGCAACGCCTCAAGCAGGTCTTCAATAAGCCAAGGGGCCAGTGCGTACACCAGCCCCTCCACAATCAATACCAGCCCAAGAGCCAATACTGCGATCCCTATCACTGGTCAGACGACCCGTTCGGCGACCGCAGATAGTCAAAGAACCCTTCTGGGGGCTGCATGACCAAACGGGCGTTGCCGGATGTCAAACCTTCGCGGTAGGCCTCAAGTGACCGGTAGAACTGGAAAAATTCCTGATCTTGGCCGTAGGCTTCTGCGAAAATCGCGTTGCGCTCCGCATCCGCTTCACCTTGTGTGATCTGCGCTTCACGGTTGGCTTCGGATTCCAGCTCGACAACGGTACGATCCGCAAGCGCTGTGATCCGCTGCGCCGCTTCGCGACCACGGGCCCGCTCGTCCTCGGCCTCACGTTGGCGCTCTGACACCATCCGCAGGAACGTCCGCTCAAGGTTTTGCGACGGCAAGTCAGTCCGCTTCAAACGCACGTCAATCACCTCCAGCCCAAGCGACCGCGCTTCGACGGCGGCCCCATTGCGAATACGCAACATCAGCGCATCACGGTCGGTGGACAAAATGTCGCCCGATGAAACCGAACCCAAAACAGCACGGGTTTCCGCGTTCAGGATGGTTTCCAACCGGTTGTCAGCCACGGCAATCGCTTGATCGCCGCCAGCACCGGTCGCCTGCCGAAACAGTTCCACATCGGTGATCCGGTAGCGCGCAAAGGCATCCACTTTCAAACGACGGTCGTCATTTGGAATGATTTCTTGCGCTTCCATATCGATGGAAATGATCCGGTCATCATAGGATACCACCTGATCAACCAACGGAATACGGAACGCCAAACCAGGGTCTTCCACCGTTTGAACCACACGCCCAAACCGCAGCACCAACGCCTTTTCACGTTCGTCTACGATGAAGATCGAGCTGAGGATCGCAGCAATCGCGATCACCAACACGGGAATAATAAACGTGGTCTTGTTCATCAGTTCGACCCTCCGGATGTTTGTGGACGCAGCTGGTCCAGTGGAAGGTAAGGCACAACGCCACCGTCACCGCCGGCTTGATCGTCCAGCAAAATGATGTTGGCCGTGTCAAACACGTCCTCGGCCATTTCCAAATACAAACGCTGACGGGTCACGTCCGGCGCCTTGGCGTATTCTTCCAAAACCGACACGAAACGCGCAGCTTCACCTTCGGCTTCGTTCACAACGCGGGCACGGTACCCTTCGGCAACTTCAAGAATTTGCGCAGCGTTACCACGGGCTTGCGCCGTAACACGGTTCGCATAGGCATCTGCTTGGTTCTGCAATTGAATGCGTTCCTGCTCGGCATCTTGAACGTCACGATAGGCCGCCAGCGGGGATGTACGGCTTTCTTGGCCGTCGATATCCGTCACCTCAACCATCGTCGCGGGTGGATCTGCTGCACCCAGATTGATCCGCACGATGTTCACGCCACTGTCGTAGCTGTCCAGCGTCGATTGGGTCAGCTCTTGCATGCGCTGCTCAATGGAATCACGATCTTGGTTCAGGTTTGCCAGCTCGGATTGTGCGATAATTTCGCGCATCACCGATTCAGCCACAGCCGCAATCGTCTCTTCCGGTTCAGCTAGGTTAAACAAATACTGATCGGCGCGGTTGATGTTCCAAACCACTTGGAAATCAATATCCACGATGTTCTCGTCACCGGTCAGCATCAGCCCTGTGTCACCGTCCAATTGGCGCAACACAGCTGGGCTTTCCGACAATTCCTGCGGAACCGCATCTTCGCCGATATCAATCGTACGTTCCTGCGTGATCTGAATAACCTCGTAGGTCACGAACGGCCAAGGCGCGAAATTCAAACCAGAACTGCCTGTGCACGGCTCGTTACATTCGCCCAAAAACAGCTCAACCGACTGCTCTTCCGGACGCACCGTGTAAAAGCTGGACATCGCCCAAAGCGCCACAGCGCCCAGAACAGCAATACCAATCATCCCGCGCGACACAGCCGGGCCCGTTGGCCCACCGCTGGATCCGCCCATACGGCCGTTTCCATCACCGCCGCCCATCAGGACGCGCAGCTGGTCTTTGGTTTTGTTGACGATCTCATCAAACTCGGGGATTTGCGGGTCATTGCCCTTGCCGCGTCCATCGTCGCGCCCACCACTGGGACGAAAACGGTCGTCGTCATCGCCCCCATTGTTGCCTCCGCCCCCCCAGGGGCCGCCATTGTTTCCAGCCATTAAGCCTGATTTCCCTTATTGTTACGGCCCTCCCGTGGGCCCGTCTCATTCGATAGTCTATACCTGTACGTCGCGGACGTAAAATCAAGTCGTGCGCACAGGTTCCTTCATCGTCACCAGCTCTTCGGACATGGTCGGATGCACCGCGCAGGTCTGGTCGAATTGCTCTTTCGTTGCACCCATCTTTACGGCGATCCCCGCCAGTTGGATCATCTCGCCCGCATGTGGCCCTACGATATGACAGCCCAGCACAACCCGCGTGGCTTTGCTGACGATCAATTTCATCAACACCTTATCAGGGCGTCCCGCGAATGACGACTGCATCGGTTTGAACGTCGCGGCATAAACCTCAACCGGTTCTTGCGCACCCGCCGCCTCTTCCGAGAGGCCAACCGTCCCCATTTCGGGCTGCGTGAAAATCGCCGACGGGATCAGCTCATGATCCACCTTTGTTGGGTTTCCTTTGAACACCGTCTCGACAAACGCCATGCCTTCGCGGATCGCAACCGGTGTCAGTTGAACCCGGTCCGTCACATCGCCAATCGCATAAATGCTAGGGATATTGGTTTGGCTATAGTCATCCACCACAACTTCGCCACCGCGCCCCAACGCGACGCCAGCCGCTTCCAGCCCCAGTCCATCGGTGTTCGGGCGCCGCCCTGTGGCGAACATGACCTGATCGAAGACTTCGATTTTGCCATCAACGCCGGTCACCTCAATGCCGCCATCGACCTTTTTCAAAGATGCCGCATTGGACCCAAGCCGCAGATCAACACCCTTCTCGACCATCTGCTCAGACACAAGCGCGCGCGCCTCATCATCGAAACCACGCAAAATCTGATCGCCGCGGTAGAACTGCGTCACCTCAACCCCAAGCCCATTCAAAATACAGGCAAATTCGCTGGCGATATATCCGCCACCTTTGATCAAAATTTTCTTAGGCATCTCATCGAGCAAGAATATATCGTTACTGGTAATTCCCAGTTCAGCCCCCGGAATATCCGGAAGCGAAGGGTGCCCGCCGGTGGCCACCAAAATATGCTTCGCGCTAACGACCGTGCCACCGGCCAGTGCAACCTCATGGGGGCCCGCCACCGTGGCGCGTGCATCGTGAATTGTCACCTCGGAATTGTTCAGCAGACGGCGGTAAATCCCCTCCAAACGGTCCAGCTCCGCATGCAACGGTTTGCGCAGGTCCGCCCAGTTAAAGGTGCCATCACCCACGTCCCAACCATAGGCGCGCGCATCCGCAAACGCGTCGTTAAATTCAGACGCGAACACCATCAATTTCTTGGGCACACAGCCGCGGATCACACAGGTGCCGCCCATGCGAAACTCTTCCGCAAGCCCGACTTTTGCGCCGGTCGCCGCAGCTACACGGGCCGCCCTCACACCACCAGAACCACCGCCAATAACAAACAGATCGTAATCAAAATCAGACATTTCGGGCCTTTCGTTTAGACAAGTCCCATCGGGGACCCAATGTTGAAAACGGGTAAATCATAGCGCACAGCCGAACACCACCCGCACCAGGCGCGCGGCAGGCTGCCCACCGCCGCTAATGTCCCTGCCCGAAATACAGGCCTCACGACCCTAAGCACCGGCAAAACCCTAGTCCGACAGATCCGCAAACAGGTTTTCGGTTTCGACAAAATCGATGCGTGTTTCATCAATCGACCCTTGGTTGATATCGCGCACTTCCACGCGGCCATCACCATAGCCGATCACCACGACATCACAGATATCAATGAACAATCCGTTCTCAACAACGCCCGGTATCTGATTGATAACCAACGAAAGTTGGCGCGCATTGCCAATCCGGTTGAGGTGCAAATCCAAGATGTGATTGCCCTCATCGGTGTAGAACGGCGCATCGCCATTCATCCGCAGCGACACCTTGCGCCCCAGCACATCCATGCCGATCAGCGTCTCCTCCACCAGCACCTTGGTGGTCTGCCACCCGAACGGCACAACTTCGATCGGCAAGGGAAAACTGCCCAGTGTTTCCACCGCCTTGGACGCATCCGCGATCACAATCATCTGATCGCTGGCCGTGGCCACGATCTTTTCTTGCAACAAAGACCCGCCACCGCCTTTCAGCAAATTCAAGTTCCCATCGAATTCGTCCGCCCCGTCAATCGTCAGGTCCAGCCAACGGGCTTCGTCCAAGGAAATAACGTCCAATCCCACTTCACGGGCCAAGGCCGCCGTGCGCGATGATGACGGCACGCCTTTGATGTTCAGCCCCTGTTCGGCGACATGCTCGCCAAGGCATTTCACCATCCACGCCGCGGTCGACCCGCTGCCCAGCCCGATTTTCATCCCATCCTTAACATAGGCCATCGCCTGTTTGGCGGCCACGAATTTGGCTTTATCAATGGGGGACAATTCAGACATCAATGTGCTCCTGCACGGTGGTGGCGTTTCTTGGTGTATACGCAATCGGAACCCCACACGCGAGGGGGCAGTATTTCAAAACACCGATTAATTTCACGTGAACATCCCACGCCCGAACACCACACAGCTCAAACCGCGCGCCGCGCCCAATCGCGCAAAGCGGATATGTTGTGTCGCTTTCCAGGCTGCACACACCCCGTAAACCGTTAAGCTGACCGGACAATGATAGGGATCATGTATGTTTCTAAGCGTCTTTGACATGTTCAAGGTGGGCATCGGCCCGTCTTCCTCGCACACCATCGGACCCATGGTAGCGGCTGGAAAATTCCTTGATCACCTTCGCGAACAACCCTTCGAAGTCAAAGGCTTACGCGCCTCTCTTCATGGATCACTTGCCTTCACCGGCGTGGGCCACGCAACCGACCGCGCCACCATTCTGGGCCTCGCAGGCTTTCGTGCGGATGACTTCGACCCAGACAAAGCCGCCAAAGAATTCGACCGCATCGCGGCGCAAGGCACCGTTCAGCCCGACGGCTTTGCCCCGCTGCACTTCGCCCCCAAAGAGCACCTGACCTTCGACTACGGCCCAGCCTTGCCCGGCCACGCCAACGGTCTGATCCTCAAAGGCACCGACGCGCAGGGCGATATCCTCACGCAGGTCACCTATTACTCCATCGGCGGCGGCTTTGTCCTCACGGCTGATGAACTGGCCAATGGCGTCGACACGCAAGATGGGCCACCCGTACCATTCCCGTTTAAGTCCGCGACGGAAATGGTTGAAATGGCGTCAAAATCCGGCCTCAGCATTTCTGACATGAAACGTCAAAATGAACTTAGCCGCGTGACCTCCTCGCGCCTTAATGAGGGGCTGGCGCGCATCTGGGATGTCATGAACACCTGCATCAACCGTGGCCTCACCACCGACGGCATCCTGCCCGGTGGCCTCTCCGTCAAACGGCGCGCCCGCGCCATCCACGACGCCCTGCAGGCCGAAGCGGGCATGAACCTCACGGCCCCTCACACGATCAACGATTGGATGTCCGCCTACGCCATGGCGGTGAACGAGGAAAACGCGGCGGGCGGCCAAGTCGTCACTGCGCCCACCAACGGGGCTGCAGGCGTCGTGCCCGCCACCCTGCGGTACTACCTCGATCATGTGCCCAGCGCCCAACCCTCAAAAATCCCCGACTTCCTGCTCACCGCCGCCGCGATTGGCGGGTTGGTGAAATACAACGCCTCGATCAGCGGCGCCGAAGCGGGCTGTCAGGCCGAAGTCGGCAGCGCCGCCGCCATGGCCGCCGCAGGCATGTGTGCCGTGTTGGGCGGCTCCCCCCAGCAGATCGAAAATGCAGCCGAAATCGCGTTGGAACACCACCTCGGCATGACCTGCGATCCCGTGCGCGGTTTGGTGCAGGTCCCCTGTATCGAGCGCAATGGGCTTGGGGCAATCAAAGCGGTGTCCGCCGCCTCCCTCGCCCTGCGTGGCGATGGCACGCACCTCGTCCCCCTCGATGCCGCGATCGAAACGATGCGTCAAACAGGGGCCGACATGTCAGAAAAATATAAAGAGACTGCACTCGGTGGACTGGCCGTGAATATCCCGAATTGCTAGGGCGCGGCCCTAGGCCACGCTTGGCGTCAGCACCACACGCGGCACGCTTGCGCGCCCGGCAGCCAGCTCTTCGAACACGGCAGGCCCATCAGCCAAGGGCCGCACATCCACCCAATCCAATGGCCCCAATCGACCGTCAAACACGGCCTGCGCAGTGTCGTGGAAATCCTGGCTTGTATAGGCCGTCGTGCACATCACGGTCACTTCGCGCGCGGACAAACGGCCAAGATCCAGCCCCCCTGCGCCTGAGGCCAGCCCGGCAAGGCCAATCACACCGCCCGCCGCCACACAGCCAGAGGCCAACGCCCGCGAGGCATCACTGCTCACAACATCAATGATAATGTCATACTCAGCCGTCACCTCGGCGTTATCCTCAACACAGGTGACATTCTCAATCCCCTGCGCCTGCAACGCCAGCTTCGCACCCAGCCCCACGGCACAGGTCCCGATCACAAGCCCAACGCGCCCTCTCGGGAACGCCCGCCGCGACATGCGCGACACATGCCACCCACGGGCCAACGGCTCGATCAAACAGGCCGTCGGAAATGGCACATCCGATGGAAGCTCCAAAATATTGCTGCGCGGAACGGCCACAAATTCCGCCAGACCGCTGGACTGTGGCAAGCTCGCCATCATCCGCCGCTCGGTGCACAAATTCGTTCGACCAGACAGACAGGCGGCGCATTCACCGCAAGTCACCATCGGGTTTACAACAACACGGACCCCATCCATATCCCCGCCAACCACGGTGCCAGCAATCTCTTGGCCCAGCACATCAACAGGATCTGCCGTTGGATTTTGGTATCCCCAAACATCAGACTCACTTACACCCGCAGCGTGTACGCGCACCAAAACAGTATTCCCCGTCGCAACGGGGTCGGGAACCTCGTCCAACCGCAGTGCGCGCGGTGCGTCTAGAATCAATGCTTTCATGTGCTCGTAGCCTTTAACCAGTGCTTGGCTTCTATATAGCACGCACTCTTGCACCTCGTAGGGCAAAACTTGTCACCATCAGTCAAGTTCCCGTCATCACGGCCACCACATCAGGCCCCCGTTGGGTCTGGACCTCTGGTAAACACAAGCCTAGCGTGTCTCTATGAAAGACCGCCCCCTCCTTGGAATTCTCCTCATGTTCGGCTTTTGCCTCCTCGCCCCGCTCAGCGATGCGACCGCAAAAGTGTTGGGCGATGATCTCTCCATCGGGTTCTTGGTCTTCGTGCGATTTTCGTTGCAAGCCATCCTGTTACTGCCTTTCGTCTGGCTCGCAGGCCACGCACTGCCGCGCGGCAAACGCCTCGTCACGCTTACCGGCGTGCGCACGGGCCTGCACATCTGCGGCGTCGCCCTGATGTTCGCCTCCCTGCAATTTTTACCACTGGCCGATGCCATCGCCATCGCCTTTGTGATGCCCTTCATCATGTTACTCTTGGGCAAAGTGTTTTTAGGCGAGGAAGTGGGCCCCCACCGTTTGGCGGCCTGCGCTGTTGGGTTCATAGGCACCTTGCTGGTCGTGCAACCCAACTTCATCGCCGTGGGCTTGGCCGCCTTGCTGCCCATGGGCGTGGCCGTGATCTTTGCGCTGTTCATGCTGGTCACCCGCACAATCGCCAAAGACGTGGACCCGATCGGCATGCAATGCCTCTCCGGCCTCATGGCGATGCCCCTACTGGGTCTCGCGCTCCTTGCCCTGCGCGATGTCCCCTTGTTCAGCCTCAGCCCCGTCTCCAGCGTGGATTGGGCGCTTCTGGCGACCTTGGGCACACTGGGCACCCTCTCTCACCTTCTCATGACGTGGAGCCTGCGGTTCGCCCCCTCAGCCACCCTCGCGCCCATGCAATATCTGGAAATCCCCATCGGCACGGTCATCGGCTATCTGGTATTCCGCGACCTGCCCAACGGGCTCGCGGCCCTCGGCATCGCCATCACCATCGCCGCAGGTCTTTATGTTATTCTGCGCGAACAGGCCATCGCGCGCCGCCTTGCAACATCGCCTGCACCGTAACCTCAAACGCTGACCGCGGCAGAATAAGCACCATCTTGGGCGCATCCGGCTGTAGCGTGACTGCCCCCGTGGCCTTATTCAACGTCCCGATTTGCCCATCCGGCGCAAACCGCAACCCTTTTGTGGGCCACTGCAACCCCGTGCTGTCACAGCCCACCGGCCCCAGCGGAAACAACGACACCGCCGTCCCCGGCTCTAACGCCAAGGTGATCTGCGGCGGACACAAAAGGGTAATCGTGTCTTCCCCGATCAAAATACACCGCCGGTCTGCATGGCGCGCCAAAACGGTCAGCGACCCCAGCTCATGATCAATGCGCCCGCCGCTGAACCCAACCCCCAGCACCAAAGGCGCCTCAATATGGCGCAACGCTTTGTCGAAATCCGTACTCTCTTGCTCGGACACGGGATGCACAACATCGGCAAAGGTCGCCCGCGTCGACGGTGAGATCGAATCGAGGTCGCCAATTACGGCAACCGGATCCAGCTCCGCCCACAGCGCCCAATCGGCTCCACCATCGGCACAGACCACGGTTTCGCCGTATTTTAAGGCCATATCCAGCGCACCAGACGCCGGCCGCACCCCACCGATTAAGGTTAATGGCTGATCCCCAGCTACAATTGGCGTCATCGCGTCTCATTTCCCTTAATTTATTGGCGTGCCACAAATCTGCCACGAAATAATACCCAATATAACGCAGTATCGTTCCCAATTGCGAACCAATTGCCACCCAGTGTGTGGCCAAAGGTTTGAGTAGAAAGCGAGCAAAACATGGTTGGAACAAGTAAGATTCTTACCGTCTCATACGGCACTTTCTCGTGCACGCTGGAGGGATTCGATGATTCCTTCAACACGATGAAAGCCATCGCGGAGTATTTCCGTGGATTGGCCGCCGATGACCGGTACTTCGGGGCAGAACCCCCCACACCCGACGCCGAGATGTTGGCCAAAATCGCCGAGCGTGAAATCTCACGCCGCGTTGACGCCCGCATGAGCGACGATGGAATCGTCCTGCGTGCCCAGGCGCTGGCCGATCAATCAGGTGCCCCATCAGAGGCCGAAGACAGCGCAGCAGATGATGCGGCTGAGACTGCTGCCAAAGAGGCGCAGGAAAAAGCCGCCGCTGAGGAAGCCGCCGCTCAAGAGGCACGCGAAAAAGCTGAAGCTGACGCGAAAGCCGAAGAGCGCGCGAAAGAGCGTGCTGCACGCAAAGCCGAAAAGCTCGCAAAGAAAGAAGCCCGCGCGAAAGCCAAGGCCGAAAAAGACGCCGCGCGCAAAGCAAAAGAAGACGCGAAAGCCGCTGCCGAAGCGAAAGCTGAAGCCGAGGAAAAAGCTGAAACCGAAGCAAAAGCGAAAGCGGATGCCGAGGCGAAGAAAGACGCAGACGCACAGGCCGACGAAGCCCCCTCCAAAGAGGAGGCAAATTCAGCCCCCGCAAACGTCAAATCCGCAAAAGACGACGCAGACACGCAAGAGGCTGCCGAAACAGCACCCTCCGCCCTGCTCGCCACCCCCACAGCGGAAGACGCAGCCTCTGACGTCTCCATCAACACCACCGTACCGGCCCATCCGGACGCCGACAGCATCGCCGCGAAACTGCAACGCATTCGCGCCGTTGTGGGCGACACAAACACCGACGCCTCTGATGATCTCAGCGAACAGTTCTTACCAGAAATGGACACACCGGACGTTGCAGATCACGTAGATCCTGTGGCTGATTTCGACGCACACGAAGCCGAAATTTCAGAACTGGACGCAGCCGCAGACGAAGTCGAAACCGAAGACGCCGCCCCTGCTCCCACCGACGAACCAACCCCGGCACCAACTCCGGCACCGGACATGATCGCACGGGTCATGGCCCGCAACGCAGGCAAAGACAGCGCCGCAGCAGACGCGGAAGAAGCAGCAAACGAAGCAACAGACGCGGCTCCGGCCAAACCGGTTGCCCGTGTGGTCCGCATGAAACGCGCCGACTATGAGGCCGCCAAAGCCGCACAGGAAAAAGCCACCCAAGACAAGGCAGACGCAAAGGCCGAAGCGAAAGCAGAAGACGACGTTAAAATCGCCCAAGCTGCTCTAAAATCCGGCCCAGACCTCGCGTTGCTCGACGGTGCAGACGAACTCGATGAATTCCTTGAAGACGCAGACATCCCTGCCGACACATTGGACATGATCGACGACGACGAGCTGGCCGCCGATCTCAACGAAATCGCCAAAGACGCCGCCTCTGAAACCGCCGAAGATGTGGCCGAAGACGATATGTCCTCGATCCTCAGCGCAGTCTCAAACACGGTCGCTGGCGCGATGGTCGAAGACACGCCTGCAGATGAAGATGTGGCAGACGCTGTGGCAGAAGATGAGGCCCCCGAGCCCGAGATCGCCGACGCTGAAACCGCTGAACCTGAAGCAGCCGAAACCGAAATCGCTTCGCAAGACGACCCTGTGGAAGTCACCGAAGCCGAAGAAAACACAGCGGATGAAACACCTGCCGAAGACACATCTGACGCAGACAAAGCCCCGCAAACCCACGGTTTTCTGGCCGAAGCGGAAAACGTAGACGATTCTGCGCTGGACCGTCTCATGTCTGAAACAGATGTTCAGATGCAAGAACCCGGTGCCAGCCGTCGTCGTAGCGCCATCGCACAGCTCAAAGCTGCCGTTGCAGCCAAAGAAGCCGCGCGCATGATCGGCGAAGACGATGACGCAGGCCAAGATGCTGAAAACGCCTTCCGTCAGGACCTCACCGAAACCCGCCCAGAAGGCACACCGCGTCCGCGCCCTGTTGTGCGCGGCAAAGCACGGACCGAACGTCCGCGCCCCGCGCCGCTCAAACTGGTCGCTGCACAACGTGTGGATGTCGCAGACAGCGTCAAACGGGACGGTCCTGTGGTGCCGCGTCGCGTCAGCAAAGGTGCGGCCCAATCCACAGACCAAAACGCCCGGTCCTTCGCAGAATTTGCAGACAAAATGGGCGCTGTTGAGCTGCCAGACCTGCTCGAAGCAGCCGCCGCCTACACTGCCTTCGTTGAAGGTGCGGATGAATTCTCTCGCCCCCAAATCTTGCGCCGCGTGCGCACCGTGGCCAGCGACGATTTCAAACGTGAAGACGGCTTGCGCAGCTTTGCTGACCTGCTCAACACAGGCCGGATCACACAGGTCCGCAACGGTCGCTTCCAAGTGCCCGATGACAGCAAGTTCAACCCTGAACGCGCCGCCAGCTAAACGGCCCCCTCTAAAATCAAAAACGGCGTCTGGTCCCCCCAGACGCCGCTTTTCTTTGTTCTATTCATGGGCACCTTTTGCCCCGCAGGTGCAAATTAGGCGTCCGGGTCCGCCTGCCCGATCCCTTTGAATACAAACTTAAACGGAAACGCCCACAAAATCCCCAAACCGATGTAAATCGCCAGCTCCACCCAAATCGGGGGCCGCGCCAACGGGTCTGGATAGAGCAGGTTCAAAACCGTCACCGATGCCACCAAATACACCGGCAACCCCACCAACAAGATCACCAGCGACCAGCGTTTGCGCGCTTTCAGCGACAATTTCGAAGACGATGCCATGCCTTAATCCGCGAACGGGTCGGTGACCAAAATCGTGTCGTCCCGCTCAGGCGAAGTCGACACCAGCGCCACAGGGCACTCGATCAACTCTTCCACGCGCCGCACATATTTGATCGCTTGCGCCGGAAGCTGCGCCCAAGACCGCGCGCCTTCGGTGCTTTCAGACCAACCTTCCATCTCTTCGTAGATCGGCGTGCAGCGGGCCTGCGCATCAGCGGCAGTCGGCAAATAATCCAACCGCTCCCCGTCCAGCTCATACCCCACACAGATTTTCAGCGTCTCGAACCCATCCAAAACATCCAGCTTTGTCAGACAGATACCGGAAATCCCAGATGTCGCACAGGTCTGGCGCAACAGGGCTGCGTCAAACCAGCCACAGCGGCGCTTGCGGCCCGTTGTCGTGCCAAACTCATGGCCCCGTTCACCCAACCGCTGGCCATCATCATCGTCCAGCTCCGTCGGGAACGGCCCCTCACCCACGCGGGTGGTGTAGGCTTTGACGATGCCCAAAACGTAATCAATCGCCGTTGGCCCAAGACCTACACCGGTGGCCGCTTGGCCCGCGATCACGTTGGAGGATGTCACAAACGGGTATGTGCCGAAATCAATGTCCAGCAAGGCGCCTTGCGCCCCTTCGAACAAAATCCGTTTCCCGGCTTTGCGCTTCTCGGCCAAAACCTTCCAAACCGGCGCCGCGTACGGCAAAATCTTCGGCGCGATTTCTTGCAACTGCGCCAACAGCGCATCGCGGTCGATCTCGTCAAACCCAAGGCCTTTGCGCAGCGGGTTGTGGTGCTGCAAAGCACGATCCACACGGGCTTCCAAGGTCGCCGCATCGGCCAGATCTGCCACGCGAATAGACCGGCGACCAACCTTATCTTCATAGGCCGGCCCGATGCCACGCCCGGTCGTACCGATCTTCGTGCCCTTCGATGCCGCTTCCTCGCGCACACGGTCCAGCTCGCCGTGAATAGGCAAGATCAACGGTGTGTTTTCCGCGATCATCAGGTTGTCGGGGTTGATCTCAACGCCCTGCGCCTCGATCGTCGCGATCTCTTTCATCAGGTGCCATGGGTCCAGCACAACGCCGTTGCCAATTACAGACAGCTTACCGCCCCGCACAACGCCGGATGGCAGCGCATGCAGTTTGTAAACCTTACCTTCAATGACCAGCGTGTGGCCCGCGTTGTGCCCACCTTGAAAGCGCGCGATCACATCCGCACGTTCCGACAGCCAGTCCACGATTTTACCTTTGCCTTCGTCGCCCCATTGCGCACCGACAACAACCACATTCGCCATATTGATCCCCTCAAGGTCAGAGTAAGGTGTAAAAAACCCGTGCCCCTCTTAGGGCATCACGGGGCTGTGGGGAAGCGGACATTTTACCAATCCTTTGACAGATCGCCCCGCCCCCGTCATCTTGCCCCAAAACAACGAGACTTCGAGGACGATCATGAGCGGTTTTGTATTGCGTTGGCTGTTTGCCTTCCTCCTGCTGGCGGCCACCTATAACCCGACCAAATGGAACTATACCTCCTGGGCGATGGAAAACGGCAAAGAAAACCTATCTATTGCAGTGCTTTGCGGGCTGATCCTGATCATCGGCTACATCATCTACATGCGCGCCACGATGCGCTCGATCGGTGTGTTCGGCATGGCGCTGGTGCTGGGTCTGGTGGGCGCGATGCTCTGGGTGGCCTATGATCTGGGGTGGATGAATTTCGAAAACCAAACCGCCAACACATGGATCGGCCTCATCGCCATGTCACTGGTTTTGGGAATCGGCCTGTCCTGGTCCCACGTCCGCCGCCGCCTGTCCGGTCAGGCCGATATGGATGATGTGGACGAATAGGTGGACGAATAGACCGGACGAAAGGCTCGCCCGGTCTACGAAACGTTAATGCCCCGTCGGCTCAACCATCCCTAAATGCACGACTCAGAGATTAACGCCTTATTCTGAAGGAAAATCGCAATATGGAACGAGTATTGCTCCGGTATGGGTCTGGTATTGCTTTGAGGGTGGGTATCGCGCGGTTAACGCACCGCGCGGTGGTGCTTGTTAAGGATTTGAGTGTGTGCAGCGAAAGTCGGCTTCGAGCCCCATTTTACCGGATGCTGCACCATTCGCTAAGGTCCGCTTTGCTGGACATATATATTGCACAATCATGTACTATCGATAGCTTTGAGTTGGAAGGCAAACGCAGTTGTTACGTATCATTTTCCGATATTTCCTCGTTGGGCTTGCAGCGCTAGCGATTGTTTTTGTCGCTTTCACATTGTCGCCAGCTATCCGCGCTGAAAACGCAGATTTCTCGGCTTGCAGAAGTCAGCCTTCAGCGCAATGTCTGACTGATCTGGGTGTAGACCTAGCCATAAAAGCCCACTCCCTGCCTTCATACATGCGAGAAGTTGGAATGCTGGCCCAGATGGGGCGTATAGAAGATGCTCTCGTTTTGGAGTTGCGTGTCGTAAGTGAAAAAGAACGACCACCGGAAAACGTTGAAGCGACTGTCAATCGCAGACTGGCGAGTCACCGGATAACAGCCGCAATCCGAAATTGTATCGACTTGGACACTGCTATAGAGAGAACGCCTGACGTTGACCCTGGTGTCTTAAGGATCAGTGCTCTCGATCTACTTGGCCGTAACCCATACAGCGTTCGATCTGGCCCCAGGATCATACCTGATGACCAGGTGCTTGGTGTCGTTTCAGATATAGCTGAGCGGATCGCCAGAATGGCGCAAGAAGAACCAGAACGGCCACCGACAAGCCAACTTATGTATGCCGCTGAGCTGCAAACCGCCTTGGGTAACCGCACTGAAGTAATTCAACTGCTTGAAGCGCTGCCACAAACAAACGATCCGCGCATAAACCCGTCCGAAGACCTTATCCGGCTCATTGGATCACAGGATGCATTGCGGCTCTACGGCGAGGCCGGTGGAAGTCGTCCTAACATTCTTCTGACTGTCGCTTCGGCTGAAACAGATCCGAGTCTTGCGACGGAGTATCTGGAAAGAGCATTCACCGAGTTTTCTTCAGAAGAACCTTGGCCAGACTTCGACTGGATGGAACGCACCGTCGTACGCGCTGCACGTCTTGGCTTGCACTCACTTGCATTAAAATTGGCCCGTGAGCTGGGCAATCAAGCAGATACGGCTCCATCAGCCTTTCCGGTCTTTCCACATATCAAAGCAGCGCGCGCACTCATGATAGCAAGTGCCGATGAGAGCGAAGTTCGGGATAGGCTTGAGCGGGCACAGAGCTTTTTCCCCCCGAACAATAGCGAGACCGTGGGCATAGGTGTAGTAAGCGGGGCTATCGTTTGGGGCAGCTCAGGACTTGATGCACAGGCTCGACGTGAAATAGCGAATTTAAGGGCACGGATGGGTGAGAGCGACGCAGCCATTCAGATTATGGATGGCATAGATGATCCCGTATTTGCTTGGAACAATATGCTGACCTCGGATATTCCTATCGAAACCCTTGATCGTCTTTTGGACGCCGCAAGCGATGCCCTTTCCAGCGAAGAGCATGCCTATATTAGGGCGCAGCATGCCCAAAAGATGCTCTTTTTTGGGGAAGCCGAAGAACAACGACGCTGGGCACAAGAGGAAGCATCGGCGCTCTTGCAGGCTGAAGAGCTGGACGGGGATCATGCTGTTCTTATCTACAGTACATTAACAAGAATTGGCGCCCGGTTAGGAGACCAAGAAATCGAGGCGACGGCCTTGGAAAGGATGGCTTATGCAGCTCTTAGCTCCCGCGAATTTAGTGAACTGATAACTGCTGGCTTCAATTGGTACCAATCGGACCTCACACCATGAGGCAGCCATTGATCTCCAGAAAATAAACGCCAGCTTTGTCCGCAAAGCGGACCTTCGCACACAAGCGAAACGTTTGAAAAACCTCTCCATCAAACAGCAATCCCCCGTCACCAGACATTGAGGGGTTGCGATACACCCCGTTCGCTTCTAGATACCCCCTGTCTCATCGCCAAAGGTCCGGTTCATGGAAAATATCGTTCTCGTCGTTCACCTCTTGCTCGCACTGTCGTTGATCGGCGTTGTGCTTTTGCAGCGGTCCGAGGGCGGCGGCCTTGGTATTGGTGGCGGTGGCGGGCCTCAGTCCGGCCGCCCGGGTTCCACAGCCCTTGGCAAAGTGACATGGGGTTTGGCGATTTTGTTCATCTGTACCTCCATCGCGTTGACCATTCTGGCCGCCTCTGACGCGAGCGATGCGTCTGTTGTTGATGGCGACGGCCTGTTGCCACCGGCGGCTGAAGGCGCGGATGCACCGAGCGCGGGCGACAGCCTATTGCCGCCATCCGTTGACACACCGGCCAATGCGCCGCTGGTTCCAGACGCCGACTAAACCACTACTTGTTGCGGGCTAACGGCCCGCACCACCACGATATTGCGGTTTTACCGCCTCTTTCGGGATGGATTGGTTGCGCCGGACTGCCGAATCCGGTTAGACTTAAATCCCGTGATACATGCTATCCGGTGCAGCGCATCGGGCAGTGTTTCTACTAATTTTGACGGTCCGATTGGACCTTTCACGGGGGTTACCGAAAGCTCATGGCGCGTTACGTTTTTATCACGGGTGGTGTTGTGTCTTCGCTGGGCAAAGGGTTGGCATCTGCGGCTCTCGGCTCGTTGTTGCAGGCACGCGGATTTTCAGTGCGCTTGCGCAAGTTGGACCCCTACCTCAACGTTGACCCCGGCACGATGTCTCCGTTTGAACACGGCGAAGTTTTCGTCACCGATGATGGTGCAGAAACCGATCTGGACCTTGGCCACTACGAGCGGTTCACCGGCGTGCCGGCCCGCATGACCGACTCAGTCTCCTCCGGTCGCGTGTATTCCAACGTTTTGGAAAAAGAACGGCGCGGCGATTATTTGGGCAAAACCATTCAGGTGGTCCCCCATGTGACCAACGAAATCAAAGATTTCTTGCATGTGGGTGATGATGAAGTTGATTTCATGCTCTGCGAGATCGGCGGCACAGTGGGCGACATCGAAGGCCTGCCGTTTTTTGAGGCCATCCGTCAATTCAGCCACGACAAACCCCGCGGCGAATGTATTTTCATGCACCTGACGCTGCTGCCCTACTTGGCAGCCTCTGGCGAGTTGAAAACAAAACCAACCCAGCACAGCGTTAAAGAGCTGCAATCCATCGGCATCGCGCCGGATGTTTTGGTCTGCCGGTCTGAACAGCCGATCCCAGAACGCGAGCGCGAGAAAATCGCCCTGTTCTGCAACGTGCGCAAAGAATCCGTGGTCGCGGCCTACGATCTCAAATCCATCTACGAAGCCCCGCTGGCCTACCACGAACAGGGCCTTGATCAGGCGGTTCTGGATGCATTCGACATCAATCCAGCCCCCAAGCCCGACCTGTCTGTGTGGGAAGACGTGAAAGACCGTATTCACAACACCGACGGCGAGGTGAACATTGCCATCGTAGGCAAATACACCCAGCTTGAAGACGCCTACAAATCCATCAAAGAGGCGCTGACCCACGGCGGCATGCACAACCGCGTGCGCGTGAACGTGTCTTGGGTTGATTCCGAAGTCTTCGATCGTGGCGATGCGGCCCCCCACCTCGAAGGCTACCACGCCATTCTGGTCCCGGGTGGCTTTGGCGAACGGGGCACCGAAGGCAAAATCAAAGCCGCCGAATTCGCCCGCACACGCAAAATCCCCTACCTCGGGATCTGTCTGGGCATGCAAATGGCCGTCATCGAAGCGGCCCGCAATGTGGCCGGTTTGTCTGAAGCAGGGTCCGAAGAATTCGATCACGAAGCCGGGCAAAAACGGTTCGAGCCGGTTGTGTACCACCTGAAAGAATGGGTGCAGGGCAACACGGCCGTGAAGCGCAAAGCGGACGATGACAAAGGCGGCACCATGCGTTTGGGGTCTTACGATGCGACCTTGGTCGAAGGGTCCAAAGTTGCTGAAGTCTATGGCACAACCGCCATCGAAGAGCGTCACCGCCACCGCTACGAGGTCGACACCAAGTACCGCGAGCAGTTGGAAGCCTCTGGTTTGGTGTTCTCTGGGATGTCGCCTGATGGCAAATTGCCCGAGATTGTCGAATGGAAAGACCACCCGTGGTTCATCGGCGTTCAGTTCCACCCCGAACTGAAATCCAAACCCTTTGCACCGCATCCTTTGTTCGCGGATTTTGTGCGCGCCGCAGTGGAAACATCGCGCTTGGTGTAAGCGCGTCTTGTCTCGGATTTGGCGGCGCCAAATCCGACCGGCGCGGCTACGCCGCGAAGGGGGGGCTCTGCCCCCGCGCTGACGCGCTCCCCCGGAGTTTTCGGGTCAGAGGAAGACGGACGAGACAACATAAGAGGACGCCATGCTGTCGTACCAACATCTGTTTCACGCCGGCAATTTGGCAGACGTTCAAAAACACGCAGCGCTTGCCTGGGTGCTTGAGTATCTGACCCGCAAAGACAAGCCGCTGACCTATTTGGAAACCCATGGCGGCCGGGGCTTGTATGATTTGACCGCAGATGAGGCGGTTAAAACCGGCGAAGCGGCTGTTGGCATCGAAGCGGTCTCATCATGGTTTGACAACACGCCTTACGGCGAGGTTGTTGCGGCCTGTAAAGCCGAACACGGGGATGCGGCCTACCCCGGCTCACCTTGGATCGCGTCTCGCTTGTTGCGCGGCGATGACATTTTGCACGTTGCCGAATTGCACCCCCAAGAACATGCCGCTTTGAAAGACGCTGTGCCCGCTGCCCATATTCACAATGGGGATGGGTTCAAACTGGCCTATTCGGTCTGCCCGCCGACCCCCAGACGGGGCATCATGGTCGTCGATCCCTCCTATGAGATCAAAGAAGATTACACCGCCATTCCCAATCACTTGGCCAAGATCGCGAAAAGCTGGCCCGTGGGCATTTTGTTTTTATGGTACCCCATTCTGACCGATGCCCGCCACAAGGGGATGGTGCGCGCCCTGTCCAACACCTTTCCTGACGCGCTGCGCCATGAGGTCACCTTCCCCCCTGCCCGTGACGGCCACCGCATGATCGGTTCGGGGCTGTTCGTGGTCAATCCGCCCTGGGGCTTGGATGATATGCTCGCGCAGCTTTCGACTAAATTTCAGACACTTTGACACTTGCCCTCTTCAAACGCGCGCTTAAGATACGGCTATGTTTGAACGAATTATCGCCGCCCTTACGAGTAAGACCGAAACTCCGTTACCGGAAGCTGATGCCCGCCATGCGCTTGGCGCGCTTTTGGTGCGTGTGGCCAAAGCAGACGGGGCCTATCTGTTTCAAGAGATCGAAGAGATCGATCACCTGCTTGCCAATCTTTACGTGATCAACGCGATCGAAGCTGCACGGATGCGCGCGGAATGTGAACGGCTTGAGCAAGCCATGCCCGACACCGCAGAACTGGCCGACATTCTAAGGCATTCTGTGTCTGAAACGGAAAAGAATCTGTTCGTGACCGCTCTGTGGAAAGTGGCCGACGCGGATGGTCAGCGGCATCAAACCGAACAAGAGGTTGTGGCGATCGCCTCTGAAACCTTTGGCATGGCCCCCGAAGACGCAGCGGCCCTGCGCACATAAACGCCACCGCGCGCGCAATCATGCAGAACCGCTTGGCCTTTGCGCCGACCGGCCCTATATCCTCTGTCATGTTTGCTGATCTTTTCAAGCGTTTGACCGCTCCCGAACCTGAACAACTCTCTGATGCCGATGCCCGCGTGGCCCTTGGTGCTTTGCTCGTGCGCATTGCCCGCGCTGATGGCACCTATGAGGCCGCCGAAATCCACCAGATTGATGCCGTCCTGCAATCGCGATACGGGCTGGACGAGAGCGCCGCGCAGGCCCTGCGCAGCCAGTGTGAGGTCGCCGAGGCCGAAGCGCCTGACACCGTCCGTTTCACCCGCGCCATCAAAGACGCCGTGGCCTATGAAGACCGCGAAGGCGTGATCGAGGCCCTGTGGTCTGTGGTTTTGGCCGACGGCGTGCGCGACAAATCCGAAGATGCGCTGCTGCGCATGGTGGCCCCGATGTTGGGTGTCACCGACCAAGACAGCCACAAGGCCCGCCTGCGCGTCATGCCAAATTCATGATTGCCAGCCTGCCGATGTATGACCGCCCTGAAAACAGGGCGGCCCATGATGCATTCTACACCGCATTTCGCGACACGCTGGGCTACGGACCAGCAAAACTGGACCGCGGCATCGCCTATGATGCCAGCTGGGCGCACCCCGATTTGCTGTTGGGTCAGATTTGTAACCTGCCGTACCGCGCCGCCTACCGCGACCGTTTGGTGCGGTTGACCAACAGCGCGCACGCCCTGCCCGACACGCCCGCGGGCTATTACCATTCTGTCTTCGTGGTGCGTGCCGCCGATGCCGATCGCGGCCTTGCGCCCGCCTGCCTTGGCCGCTTTGCCTACAACGATGCCCTGTCGCAATCGGGCTGGGGCGCCCCTTTGGCGCGCGTCACCGAGCAGGGCCTGACGTTTCACACCACCCTGCGCACCGGCGCCCATGTGGACAGCGTGCAGGCCGTGGCCGATGGCGCGCCGGATCTTGCGGCGATTGATGCAGTCACATGGGGCCTGCTTTCCAAGTGGGAGCCGAAAGCGAAAGACCTGCGCGTGATCGGGCGCACGGGGCTGTCCCCCGCGATGACCTTCGTCACCACCCCAAAACACGACCCCGACGCGTTGCGCGCAGCCCTCACAGCGGCCCTCGGCACCATCTCGCCAGAGCAGAAAACCGACATGGGCCTGCATGGGTTCAAACAGCTCCCCGATCGCGCCTTCGACATCCCCCTTGCCCCTGCGCCACAGCGCCCATTGCATTCAGCGTGATTCTAGGTCCTATTTGACCGATCACACCAAACGAGGCCTCATGTCTGTGACCCCCAACACCCCAGTCATCGAAATTCGCAACCTGCACAAATCCTATGGCGACCTTGAGGTCCTCAAAGGCGTTGATATCACAGCCCCCCGAGGCCATGTGATCAGCCTGATCGGCTCGTCCGGGTCGGGTAAATCCACCCTGCTGCGCTGCGCGAACCTGCTCGAAGACAGCCAGCAAGGCGAGATTTTGTTCAACGGCGAACCGGTGATCTGGAAGGGCGCAGGCGCGCACCGCCAGCCCGGCGACCGCGCGCAGATGATCCGAATTCGCACGAACCTCAGCATGGTGTTCCAACAGTTCAACCTGTGGTCGCACATGACCATCCTTGAAAACGTGATGGAGGCCCCTGTTACCGTTCTCAAACGCGACAAGGCCGAGGTTGAGGCCAGCGCGCGCCGCTATCTCGACAAGGTTGGCATCGGCGACAAATGCGATGTCTATCCGGCGCAATTGTCAGGCGGCCAACAGCAACGCGCCGCCATCGCACGGGGGTTGTGCATGGAACCCGAAGCCCTGCTGTTCGATGAGCCCACATCCGCCCTCGACCCCGAGCTGGAACAAGAAGTCGTCAAGGTGATCAAAGACCTCGCCAGCGAAGGCCGCACCATGTTGGTCGTCACCCACGATATGAAAATGGCCCATGATATTTCCGATCACGTCGTGTTCTTGCACAAAGGCCTGATCGAAGAACAAGGCCCGCCCGCCGACCTGTTCGGCAACCCGCAATCAGAGCGGTTGCGCGGCTTTCTTTCCGTAACGCAACCTGTCTAGCCGACCGGCGCGACCCCCATTGCTTTTCCCGACCACACGGTCAATCCTCACCGACAGTTCAGCGACCCTCTGAGTCGCTCCAACAGGAGATAAAAACATGAAAACATTGATCGCATCATCCGCCGCTGCCCTCGCGTTGACCGCAGGCATGGCGATGGCCGATGGCCACTCTGTTGTCCGCATGGGCACCGAAGGCGCATACGCACCGTGGAACTTCCTCAACGACGCTGGCGAAGTGGACGGGTTCGAGCGCGAACTGGGCGACGAGCTGTGCGCCCGCGCCGAGCTGACCTGCGAATGGGTCACCAACGAATGGGACAGCATCATCCCGAACCTCGTGTCCGGCAACTACGACACCATCATCGCCGGCATGTCCATCACAGCCGAACGCGATGAAATCATCGACTTTACGCAAGGCTACACACCAGCTGATCCATCCGGCTACGCCGCATTGGACGCCGACCTCGACGTTGAAGGCGGTGTAATCGCTGCGCAAACCGGCACAATTCAGGCGTCTTTCATCGCCGACCAAGGCTGGACAGTCGTCGAATTCGCAACACCAGAAGAAACACTGGCCGCTGTGCGCAACGGCGAAGCTGACGCGGTTCTGGCCGATGCAAGCTTCATCGCGGGCGCCCTCGAAGGCCAATCCGAGCTGGTGATGCTCGAGCGCACAGAAACACTGGGCGGCGGCGTTGGCATGGGCCTGCGCGAAAGCGACACAGAACTGCGTGAGACATTCGACGCGGCGATCACATCCATGAAAGAAGACGGGTCCCTGAACGCGTTGATCGAAAAATGGGAAGTGGCAACCACTTTCGAATAATCAAACTGCGCCCTGCCACTCCCGTGGCGGGGCGCACCCAACCTAACGCGTAGGTTCTCCCATTTTCAGTTTTTGCACAGATCCCGAAACCCTGAACACCGCACGGTGGATGGCCTGCTACCTGACCACAGGCAAGCACATGGGGTTCTACGTCTCCTTTGGCACAGTGCTGTTGCTGCTGGCCATCACGGCCCCCTTGGCCTTGTCCTTCGGGTTTGGTGGCGCCATGGCGGCACGCAGCCCCATCGCCCCCCTGTCATGGATCGGCAAAGCCTATATCGCCATCGTGCGCGGCGTCCCTGACATCGCGTTTTTTCTGTTTTTTGTCATCGCACTAGACCAAGGCATCGAGGTCTTGCGGCACTATGCCAAATGCCCTGACTGGCCCGATGCCATCCGCCAAGGCAACGACTTTTTGGTCTGCCCAGAGGCGAAAATGCCCCTCGGGAATGCCCCTCAGTGGGTCCACGAATCCTACGGCTTTATGGTCGCCGTGTTCACCTTTGCGATTGTTTTTGGTGCCTTTGCGGCCAATGTGATCTTTGGGGCCATGCGCGCCGTCCCCAGGGCACAGCTGGAAACGGCCGAAGCCTACGGCATGACGCGCCGCCAAACCTTCTGGCGCATCGTGGTCCCGCAAATGTGGGTGTTCGCCCTGCCGGGCCTTGGCAACCTGTGGATGGTCCTGATCAAGGCGACCCCGCTGTTGTTCCTTTTGGGCGTCGAAGACATCGTCTATTGGGCGCGCGAGCTGGGCAGCTCCAAAGCGCCACGCTTCACCGATTACCCCCATGGCGACTGGCGCATGTGGTATTTTCTGGTGCTGCTGGTGTTCTACCTCGCCTTCACCCGCGTCTCTGAAATCGTGCTCGACCGCGTGATGCGCCGCCTCACCCGTGGCCAAGCCACCGCCGCAGGCGAAGCCCAACGAAAGGCGGCCCTCTAGTGGAATGTCTCGACACAATCGCGGACTATGCCTTTCGCTCCATCGGCTTTGGCGAACGTCTCTTGCCACGCGAAGGCTACACCCTGTGCCAACAGTTCACCCTGATCGGCTCGGGCATGATCTGGAACATCTATTTCGGCGTCGTGGCCCTCATCGCGGGCTTCGGCCTGGCCACCGCCGTGGCCGTGGGCAAGGCCTCCAACAACCGCGTGATCCAGAAACTCAGCGCTTGGTTCATCTTCCTGTTCCGCGGCTCGCCCCTGTTTATCCAGTTCTTCTTCGCCTACTTCGTGTTCCTCTCGCTCAAAGGGCAATACGCCTTTTTCGATCCCTTCACCTCGGCGTGGCTGGGGGCCTTGATCGTGCTGTTCCTCAACACCTCCGCCTACACCGGCGAGATTTTCTACGGCGCGCTGCAATCCATCCCCAAAGGCGACATCGAGGCCGCCGATGCCTATGGACTGTCTGGCTGGTCCCGGTTTCGCCGTGTCATCTGGCCCACCATGCTGCGCCTTGCATGGCCCGCCTACACCAACGAAGGCATCTTCTTGTTCCACTCCACCACCTTGGTGTTTTTCAGCGGCTTTCCCGCATGGCAGCAACGGGGCGACGCGCTCTATTACGCCAGCTTCTTTGCAGACAAGACCTTCAATCCTTTCGTGCCCTACCCGATTTTGGCGTTCTATTTCATCCTGCTTACCCTGCTGATCATCACGATCATGGGCCGCATCGGCAAACGCCTGAACCGCCACCTCCCTCAAGACGCCAAACCAAAATTCCGTTTTCGCCCTCAAATCATCCGGTGATTTAAATGTCATGGCTCCATGATAACCCCGATATCAAAACCATCCGCGTCGCCGCGTCTGATCTGAACGGCGTCGCACGAGGCAAACGCATTCCCGCGCGCTTCGCCCAAACCATCGAACAAGACGGCACACGCTTCCCGCTCTCGGTCCTCAACCTCGATATCTGGGGCGAAGACATCGACAACTCACCGCTGGTGTTCGAGGCCGGCGACCCCGACGGGATTTGCCTGCCCACCGACCGTGGCTTTGTGCCCATGCCGTGGCTCGACAGCCCTTCGGCGCTGCTGCCCATGTGGATGTTCCGCGAAGATGGCCGCGCCTTCGACGGCGATCCCCGCCACGCGCTCGCCGCTGTTCTCAAACGCTACAAAGATCGCGGCCTGACCCCGATCTGCGGCACAGAACTGGAATTCTATCTGGTCGATGACAGCGGCAAAAACCTGCGCGTCGTGCCCTCGCCCCGCTCCGGCAAACGCCGCCCCGGCGCCGAAATCCTGTCCCTGCGTGCGCTCGATGCCTTCGATAACTTCTTCACGGCCCTCTACGACGCCGCCGAAGCCATGGACATCCCCGCCGAAACCGCCATTTCCGAAGCGGGCCTCGGCCAGTTCGAAATCAACCTGTCCCACGGTGGCGCCATGAAAGCCGCCGACGACACATGGCTGTTCAAACTTCTGGTGCGCGGTCTGGCCCGCCAACACGGCTTTGCGGCCTCGTTCATGGCCAAACCCTATCCCGAATATTCGGGCAACGGCATGCATGTGCACTTCTCTGTCCTTGATGCACAGGGCAACAATATCTTCGACAATGGTGGCCCCGAAGGCACCGAAACCCTGCACCACGCGATCGCAGGCTGCATGAAAGCCCTAGAACCCAGCGCCCTGATCTTGGCCCCGCACGGCAATTCCTACGACCGACTGGTGCCCAACGCCCATGCGCCCACCTCGATCTGCTGGGCCTATGAAAACCGCACCGCCGCGATCCGCGTGCCGGGCGGCAACCCCAAAGGCCGCCGGATCGAACACCGCGTCGCGGGCGGCGATGTGAACCCCTACCTGATGCTGGCCGCCATCCTCGGCGCGGCCCTCACCGGCATCGAAGACGGCCAAACCCCACCGCCCCCCATTGCCGGAAACGCCTACGACCAAGGTCTGCCGCAACTGCCTGGCGACTGGGGCACCGCCATCGACCTGTTTGAAACCGACCCGCAAATCGCGCGCATCTTTCCCGCCGAATTGATCCGCAATCTGGTCGCCACCAAACGTCAGGAGCTCCACGCCTTCGGCGAACTCACCCCGGAAGAACGCATCGATTTGTACCTAGACACCGTTTAAGCACCGCTTGTGCGATCCCCCGCAGAGGACTAGGGTAAAGAAAACCTCGAACCTCAGGTGCTTCATGAAAATCGGAATTCTGCAAACAGGCCACGCCCCGGATGAGGTGCGTGATGAATTGGGCAATGTGAACGACTTCTTCATGCGCCTGCTCGCTGGTCAGGATTTTACCTTCGAAACCTATCCGGTGGTCGACGGAACCTTCCCCAGCAGCCCGAACGACTGCGCAGGCTGGCTCATCACCGGCTCCAAACACGGCGCCTACGAAGACCTGCCGTGGATCCACCAGCTGCAAACCCTCATCCGCGAGATCTACGCCGCAGAGATCCCGCTGGTCGGCATCTGCTTCGGCCACCAGATCATCGCGCAGGCCTTGGGCGGCACCGTTGAAAAATTCAAAGGCGGCTGGGCCGTTGGCCGCCAAACCTACGATTGGCAAGGCGAGACCGTGGCCCTCAACGCCTGGCACCAAGATCAGGTCACCACCCGCCCCGCCGATGCTCAACCGCTGGCCGGCAACGCCTTTTGCGAAAACGCAGCGCTGGTCTACGGCACCCGTGCGTTCACCGTGCAGGCCCACCCCGAATTCGGCGACCCGATGATCAACGGCCTGATTGCTGCGCGCGCAGGCACCGTGCCCCCCGATCTGATTGATCGCGCAAAATCAAATTTGGGCAAAGAAAACGACAATACGCGCCTCGCACATCAAATTGCCACCTTCTTTAAGGAGCAACACCTATGAGCTGGCTCGACAAAATCCCGCAAACCGCCCGCGACTACCTCGACAAAAACCGCCTCGACGAAGTGGAATGCATGATCTCCGATCTGCCCGGCGTCGCCCGCGGCAAGGCTGTGCCCGCCGCCAAATGGGACAAGCAAACCCAATTCCACCTGCCGGAATCCATCTTTTTTCAAACCCTCACAGGCGGTTGGGGCGAGGCGGCAGGCGATGCTGGGTTCACCGAACCGGACATGATCCTCAAGCCCGACTACGCCACCGCCACCGCCGCCCCCTGGGCCGCCGATGGCACCTTGCAGGTCATCCATGACGCGTTCGGGCGCGACGGAACCCCCATCGCCTTCAGCCCCCGCAATGTCCTCAAACGGGTGGTGGACCTCTACAAAGCCGAAGGCTGGACGCCCGTTGTGGCCCCCGAAATGGAATTCTTCCTCGTCGCGCCCAACATCGACCCCACCAAACCGATCGAGCCGATGATTGGCCGCTCGGGCCGGCCCGCCGCCGCCCGCCAAGCCTATTCCATGACCGCCGTGGACGATTACGGCCCCGTTATCGACGACATCTACGAATACGCGGAAATCCAAGGGTTCGAGATCGACGGCATCACCCAAGAAGGCGGCGCAGGCCAGCTGGAAATCAACCTCAACCACGGCGACCCGGTGGAGCTGGCCGATCAGGTGTTTTTCTTCAAACGTCTGCTGCGCGAAGCGGCCCTGAAACACAATTGCGTCGCCACTTTCATGGCCAAACCCATCGAGGGCGAGCCGGGCAGCGCCATGCACATCCACCACTCCGTTCTCGATGCCAAGGGCGACAACATCTTCATCGATGCCCAAGGCACCGAAACCGACGCCTTTTTCCAATTCATCGGCGGGCTGCAAACCCACCTGCCTTCGGTCGTGGCGGTTATGGCGCCTTACGTGAACAGCTACCGCCGCTACGTCAAAGATCACGCCGCCCCCATCAACCTGTCTTGGGCGCGCGACAACCGCACCACCGGCCTGCGCGTTCCCATCTCCAGCGCCAAAGCCACCCGCATCGAAAACCGCATCGCAGGCATGGATTGTAACCCCTACCTATGCATCGCCGCCTCACTGGCCTGCGGCTATCTGGGCATCAAACAAGGCCTGCGCGCCGATGAGCCTTATGAGGGCGACGCCTACGAGGGCGAAAGCGAACTTCCGCAAGGTCTGTGGGGGGCCCTTGACCTTTTCGATGAAAACACGGCAATGCATGAGGTGCTAGGCCCTGATTTCGCGCGGGTCTACTCCATTGTAAAACGGGCCGAATATGAAGAATTCCTTCAATACATCAGCCCATGGGAACGTGAACATCTGTTGTTGAATGTATGATTAGAATTGCCAGTTTTCTTGTGTTTTTTATCGGTGCCGCCGTTGCCTTTGGCGCCTTTTACGTGGCCCGCGGATCTGAGACGGATGCCCCGCGCACAGCCACCGCACCGGTCGAGCCCGTAGCAGCCGAGGCCCCCGAGACCCCAGCTGAGCCGGAAACACCGGACCTGCCCGAGGCGCAAAAACTCTATTATCTGGCCGATATCGACTTTGACCAAGGCGAGATCACCGTCGTCTATCCCGCTGCGGGCCAGGGTCAAACCGCCGTCATCCTGCGCGACCAAGCGGCCTTGCGCGCCGCAAAAGACACGGCCTTCCTGCCGCAAATCCAAACCGGCGCAGACGATAGCACGCCTCTTGTGCAGATCTTTCGCGCCGACACCCAAATCGCAACCGTGCCCTGCCCCACCTGCCCCGATCTGAGCACAGACCCCGATCATGCGGCGCTCCTGGAACAGGCCCTGCCGCACCAAATCGTCCACGACAATTTCAGCGACCACGACACCTATCTGGCCACCATCGACGCCATTTCCACCGATCCAAACTTCATGTTGCTCGACCTGCGCCCCGCCGCAGATTTCCCCACAGCGCCCATCGATCCCGCGCTCACCATCTCGCTGCCCACCGCCGTGGTGCAATCTGTGGGCACCTTCGACAGCGCCGCCTTTGATGCGCAAATTCGCACCGCCATCGACGCCCAATTGCCCGATGGCGCCACCATCACTGCCGTCACCACCGAAGGCTTCCGCCCCGCGTTTCTGGCCGACAAAGACAACGGCCAATTCGTCTCTGCGGGCGGCCAACCCATCGCCTTCCCCGACGCCCGTTTCCTGCCCATCTCCGTCACTATCTCGGGCACCGACCACCTCTCAGATGCCGCCTATGATGCCATCACCCAAGCCACATTGATGGAATTCAACGTCGACGATCAGTTCGAAACCTTCGTCACATCGCGCCTGCAAACCACCTGCGTGGATTGCTATTTCCTCAAAGTCGACGGCCCCTTCTACCGCTCGACCCGCCCAACCGCACAAACCCCAGAACGCTACGCGCTGACCTATTACGACCTGCGCGAGGCCCCGTAATGCCCTCCGCGCTCTACCGCAACGACCGCCCCGCCACCTTTCCCAAAAGCTATTACGCGGCCACCGCCACCCTGCCGCCCGAACGCCCCGCCCTGCGCGGGCAGATCACGGCGGATGTCTGCATCGTGGGCGCGGGCTATACCGGCCTGATGGCCGCACTCGAGCTTGCCGAGGCGGGCATGGATGTGGTGGTCCTCGATGCCCACCGCGCGGGCTGGGGCGCGTCAGGGCGCAACGGCGGCCAAGTGGGCAGCGGCTTTAACAAAGACCAACGGTGGCTCTCTGCCAAACTGGGCAGCGGCCCGGCCCGCGCCCTGTGGGACATGACCGAAGAGGCAAAATCCCTCCTCAAATCCCGCCTCGCCCAACACGCCCCCTACGCCAATTTCAAACCCGGCGTGGCCCACGGTGCCTATTCCGCCGTCGAGGCCCGCCACCTGCGCGACGAGGTCGAATACCTACGCCGAACCTACGCCTACACAGACATCCACCCCCTCACCCGCGACGCCTTTCAATCCATCGTCAAATCCCCCCACTACGCAGGCGGGCTGGTGGATCGCGGCGCAGGCCACATTCACCCGCTGCGCTACGTGCTCGGGTTGGCCCAAGCAGCCGAACGCGCGGGCGTGCGTATTTTTGAACGCTCCGAAGTGCACCGCATCGATCAAGGCGATCCGGCCACCGTCGCCACCGGCAATGGCCGCGTGACCGCAAACTTCGTCCTGCTCGCGGGCAACGGCTACCTGCCCAACCTCGCCCGCACCGTCGCGGCGCGCACCATGCCGCTCAATTCCTTTATCGCCGCCACAGAACCGCTGGGCGACCGCGCGGCGGACATCCTCACCGAAGACATCGCCGTCGCCGACGATAAGTTCGTGGTGAACTACTTCCGCCTTTCCGACGACAAACGCCTGCTGTTCGGCGGGCGCGAAAACTATACCGTGGGCTTCCCGAACAATATCGAACCCGCCCTGCGGGACCGCATGGAAACCATGTTCCCGCAGATCAAAGATGTGAAAATCGAGTATGTCTGGGGCGGCACTTTGGGCATCACGCCCACCCGCCTGCCCCTGATCACCCGCACCGCACCCAATATCCTCAGTGCAGGCGGCTTTTCCGGCCACGGCGTGGCCCATTCGGGCCTTGCCGGTAAACTCATGGCCGAAGCGGTGCGCGGTCAGGCCGAGCGCTTCGATGTCTTCGCCACCCTGCCCACGCCCGCCTTTCCGGGCGGCACCCTGCTGCGCGCGCCCCTGCTGGCCGCCGCGATGACATGGTATTCCTTGCGCGACCGCCTCGGGCTGTAATCCGCCACCTCAAACGGCTGCACCAAGATGTCATAGATTTATTACACAAATCATGTTAGCTTTTCTTAAATCTAAATTAGGAAAAGCCAAATAGGTGTATTCTCCATGACGACACTCCCTGATCTTTACGCAGCCGAACCCATCCCCGATGCCGCCTTGGCAGAGGTCACACGCCTGCTCAGCACAGCCGATCTGTTTCGCTACACCGCCCCCGATCAGGCCCCCGTGTCCTTGCTGGAACAAGAGTTTGCACAGATGCTGGGCGCGAAATACGCCCTCGCGGTCTCCAGCTGCTCTGCCGCCTTGTTCCTCTCCCTCAAAGCGCTGGCCCTCCCCAAAGGGGCCCGCGTTTTAATCCCCGCGTTCACCTTCGCCGCCGTCCCATCTTCGGTGGTTCACGCTGATTGCGTGCCTGTACTGGTTGAATGCGGGGATAACTACCGCATTGATATCAATGATTTTATCTCGAAACTGCCCACCGCAGATGCCGTGATCATCAGCCACATGCGCGGCCATACGTCCGATATGGATGCCATCATGGCCCTATGCCGCGCCCAAAACATCCCCGTCGTCGAAGACGCCGCCCACAGCCTTGGCACCACGTGGAACGGCCAAAACATCGGCACCTTGGGCGCCATCGGCTGCTTCAGCTTTCAAAGCTACAAAATGATCAACGCGGGCGAAGGCGGCATTCTGGTCACCGATGACGCCAATCTCGTGGCCCGCGCCATCATCATGTCCGGCGCCTATGAACACACATGGATCAAACACGCCGTGCCCGCTCAGGCCATGGAGATGTGGCAAAACCAACTGCCCCTCTACAACCTGCGCCTGTCCAACCTCGCCGCCGCCATCATCCGCCCCCAACTGGCAGAGCTGCCGCGCCGCGTCGCCGATGGCCGCCGCAACCACGATCACGTCGCGGCCCGCCTCAACACGGCCCCCATCTTCGATGTGCCTGCCCCCCTTCATGGCGAGCTGCGCGCCCCGGATTCCATCCAGTTCAACCTCGTAGGCATCACCGACGCCCAAACACAGACCTTCGCCGAGACCGCCGCCGCCCGTGGTCTCAAGGTACAAATCTTCGGCCAAAGCCGCGACAACGCCCGCGCGTTCTGGAACTGGCAATTCTTGGATGACACGCCAGAGCTGCCCCAAACCCGCGCCATGCTGATGCGCGCCTGCGATCTGCGTCTGCCCGCACGCCTCACGATTGAGGACTGCGATATCATCGCAGACCTCCTGCTCGACATCGCGCAATCCGTCACAACCTCTTGTGCGGCCTAGAAAATTTTCATCTGATCTTCCAACCACGGGGCCTGCTCTAGCGCAGGCTCCACGATCAGATCTTGCAAAATACCGCGCAGCTTGGCGGCCACTTCGGCGGGCATCTCGCCCAAAACCCCTCGTCGCGCCGTCAGTGATATGCGGCGTGTCAGCGGCGCAAACGGCAAAGGCACCAAATCCACCTGTTCGCGGAACCGGTGGGCGCGCCGCCATCCCAAGGGGGTCATAATCGTCCAGCCAGCGCCGCCGGCCACCATCGCCATAATCGCGTGGTAACTGTCCAACTCAAACCGGCCTGCCAAGGTCAAATTTTGCCGCGCCAAATGGTCTGAAATCAACCGGCCCATGTGATGGCGCGTGGTGTATTGAACAAACGGCAGCCGCCGCAATTGCCGCTGCACATCCCCCTCGGTCAGCTGCCCTTTGGGCAACGCTGCCACGATGGGTTCTTCCATCAACGGATGAACCTCCATCCAATCTGCCGCCGCGCCAATTTCACTGGCCACGATCATGTCCAAGCTGCGCGATTCCAACAAATTGGCCAGCTGATGGGATGCACCGGTTTCCAACAAAAACTGGCAAGACCGCAGATCCGTGCCCATCTCTTCCAGCAACCGCGGCGTCACGTCGGCATCGAAATCCTCGATCATCCCCAACCGCAACCGCATCAACCGGCTCATGTCCGAAATCGCCAATTCCGCCCGCGCCTGCTCGGCTTCGTTCAAAATGGCGTTGGCGCGGCGCAAAAACATCTCGCCCGCGGGTGTCATCGTCACGGGCCGCGCCGAGCGGTTCAACAACGCCGTCCCAATCGCCCCTTCGAGCGAGGTCAGCTGCTGCGACACCGTCGCGGCCGATGTTTTCAACCGCTTGGCCGCCACCGAAATCGACATTTCTTCAGCCGTGGCGACAAACACCTCAATATTCCAAAGGGTGATCCGGCCAGATGTGTTCGCCATTGTCCCGACTTTCAGCTGCGTTACGCTCACTCTCGTTGAAAACCCAAACGCAGACCGGCGCAAGATGTTTCAGGCCCAAACAGAACAGGCGCGCCCCGTGCCTTGCACAAACGCGCCAACTGCTTCCTATTTGGTCATCTTTGAAAGCTTCTCTTGAAGCGCGGCCAGCTCGGCCTTGATATCGTCCAATCCTTCTTCGGATTTGGAGCTGGGCTGTGGCACGGTGCTGCCGGGCATCATCCCGCCCGTCATCGCCTTCATAAACGCTTCTTGCTGGGCCTGCATCGCCTCAAACCCCGGCATTTTCGCCAGCGGGTTCATCGACCCCATGTTTTCCATCATCTTGGATTGACCGCTCTGCAGCATCTCAAACGATTGCGCCAAAAACTGCGGCACCACGGACATGCTCTGCGAGGTGTAGGACCGCACCAAATCAGTCAAAACATCCACCGGCAACACGCTCTCTCCACGGCTTTCATGCTCGGCAATGATTTGCAGCAAATACTGCCGCGTCAGATCATCCCCCGATTTCAGGTCCACAATCTGCACCTCACGCCCCTCACGAATGAACACCGCAATGTCCTCCAAAGTGACATAATCACTCGTCTCCGTATTATACAGACGACGGCTTGCATATCGCTTGATCAACAGCGGCTGAGACGTTTTGGCCATGGATCGCCCTCCAATTTATTGCGTTGCAGAGAAGCCTAGGCCGCATCGCAGCAAAAAGAAAGTGCCCAATAAAAAAGGCATACCGTCGGGAGGAACGGTATGCCTTATTTTACGTTGGCATCTCAGGGAGGAGGAAGACGCCAGCGTGTCTTTATCTTACTTTGCAGTTGCAGCTTTTTTCGCAGCAGCAGTCATTTCTGTCGTCGCTTTTTTCGCAGCGGCGGACATGTCTTCGCCCATGTCTTTGCCAGCAGCCATCATCAGTTCCAGTGTTTCTGTCTGAACCTTTTTGGCGATCTCAGCGAAAGCGGCCATGTGCTCAGCCGCAGCTTCAGCAGAAGCAGATGCGAAATCTGTCATGGATTTTGCGTAATCCGCAGGCTCTGTTTTTGCTTTGGACAGGTCTGTCATTTTTGCCAGCGTATCCTGTGCCCATTTCGCGGAGAGCTCAGTGGATTTCTGTGCCGCGTCGATTGTGACGCCGGACAGTTTTTCAGTCAGTGTTGTCTGTGTTTTGAATGCGTCTTCAACCGCTTTCGTGTCCACAGGGAATGCGCCCATAAGGTCTTTCATTACGGCGGTGAAATCTTGTGTCTTAGCAGCCATTGGGATGCTCCTTAATTTCTGCGCCGGACCATACCGGCTTTTCTTTGTCTGACACCAATATGCATGCCGCACCGCAGCATTTCAAGGTTTTTTCTGCATCGCAGCATAAAAAACACAACCCTAAGGCAAGTGCCTCAAAATAGGGCATTTTTTACGTGATCGCTTTGAAACAAAGGGGATTCAGCCCGAAAATCCGGCCCGAAAACTGCCTATTTTTTCAAAACATAGGTACCTGGAGCCGGTGCAATGGGGGGAAATGCGTCGCTGCCCGCTGCACGTGCAGCACGCTTTTTGCCCGCGTGTTTGGCCAACCATGTGCCCCACATCGGCCACCACGACCCCTCATGGGCCGTTGATCCCGCCTGCCATGCATCGGGCGACAGGCTCATATCCTCATTCGTCCAATGGCCGTATTTCTTCTTGGCAGGCGCATTCACGATCCCCGCAATATGGCCCGACCCCGACAGGATAAACGTCTTGTCTTGCGACCCCATTTTCTGGATGCCCCGATACGAAGACTTCCACGCGGCGATGTGATCGGTCTCGCAGGCTATCGCGCACAGCGGCACCTCAACATCGGCGATCTGTGCCAAACATCCCGCCACCTCGAACCCGTCATTCGCGAACCGGTCCTCCTGACACAGCCCCCGCAAATACTCGATCGCCATCTTCCCGGGCAGGTTCGTGCCATCCCCGTTCCAATACAGCAAATCAAACGCAGGCGGCGCCTCGCCCATCATGTAACTGCGGATCGCAGGCTGATAAATCAGATCGTTTGACCGCAAATAGCTGAACGTCCGGCTCATATAAAAACTGTCTAGGAACCCAACCTCGCGGACCTCCGCCTCGATCCCATCGACGAAATCTTCCTCCAAAAACACGCCCACTTCGCCCCGATCAGAAAAATCGGTCAGCGTGGTAAAGAAGGTCGCCGAATTGACATAATCCAGCCCCCGCTGTTTCAGTACCGACAACGTCAAAGACAGGGTCGTGCCCGCGATACAATAGCCGACCGCGTTTACTTTATCGACGTCGCAAATGCTGCGCACCGTCTCCAGCGCCTCTATATATCCGTCTTCCACATAATCGCTCATCCCCACATCGCGGTAGGTGGCATCGGCATTCACCCAAGACACCACAAACAACGTGAACCCCTGATCCACGATCCACTTGATCAAGGAATTCTGCGCCTTCAGATCGAGGATATAGAACTTGTTGATCCACGGCGGGAAAATCACCAATGGCCGCTCATGCACCTTTTCGGTGCTCGGCGCATATTGGATCAGCTCGAACAAATGGTTGCGAAACACCACCTCGCCCGGCGTCGTCGCCAAATTCTCGCCAACCGTAAATGCATCCTTATCGGCCAGCGACACGACCAGCTCTCCGTCATTGGCCTCCAGATCCGCGATCATATTCTCCAGACCGCGTACCAAACTCTCCCCTTCCGTCTCCACCGCCTTGGTCAGGGCATCAGGGTTCGTGGCCAAAAAATTCGTCGGCGACAGCATGTCGATGATCTGACGGCTGAAATACGCCAACCGCCGCTGATCCGCAGGCTCCAACCCCTCGATATCGCCCAGGGCCGTGTCCATGGCTTCGGCGTTCAACAAATACTGCTGCTTGAGAAAGTTAAAATACGGGTGCGTCTGCCACAGCGGGTTCTGAAACCGGCGATCTGTGGGCGTTACATCGTCGGGCGCAGACAGCGTGCCTTGCGCCAACGCCTGCTGCGCATCGACAAAATGTTTCAGGGTCTTGCCCCAATAGCCCACCTGCTGCTCAATCATCTTGGACGGATTTTGCATCATATCCTGCCAATAGGCCGCGCCCGCCTTGGCATATAAATCTGGCGCAGGCCCCTGCAAATCCGTCGGCACAGACCGCTTTCCCGCCATCGCGGTCATCAGGCGCTGGGTGAGCTCCTGAATTCGCTCCATATTCTCTTCCAACTTGGGCAAGGCCGCCGCTGTATCACTTGGGTTTGGCCCGTCAGCCCCGTCTGATTTCATATCACAGTTGCCCTAATCGCAATTGAAGTGTATTTTGCACCTGCAGCATTTGCATGTCCTACAATATGATACACTGGATTTGCGGGTGCGGCTACACTGTCGCGCTTTAAGCTGGTCCCAGCGGGCAGCGGCACCCAGAATAAAAGGCCGGTTCAATGCGCTACATGGCAACATACGACATGATGGAAACGATGCGGAACACCAACGAATGGTTGGGCGCAACCGCACGCGCTATGGCCTCCTATCCAGGCGTTGCGATGTGGCCAAATCCCGCCATGGAAATGATGCGCGCCTGGGGCGAAGTGACCGAACGCAGCTTTGCCCGCATGGTCGCCAAACCCGATTGGGGCATCGGCTCGATCCCTGCGGAAGACGGCAAAGACCACCTCGTCGAAGTTGAAAAAGTGCTCGAACGCCCCTTTGGCGATCTGATCCATTTCAACGTCACAGGCCGCCCCGCCAAAAAACGCCGCGTGCTGGTCGTGGCCCCCATGTCCGGCCACTACGCGACCTTGCTGCGCAAAACCATCGTGTCCCTGCTGCCCGACTGCGAAGTCTACACAACAGACTGGCACAACGCCCGCGACATCCCCGTCAGCGCCGGCAAATTCGACGTCGAGGATTACACCCTCTACCTCGTTGATTTCATGAAAGAACTGGGCGCCGACATTCACGTCATCGCTGTCTGCCAACCGGTCCCGCTGACCTTGGCCGCAACCGCCTATCTGGCGGAAGAAGACCCCGCCGCCCAGCCTCGCACCATGACCCTCATCGGCGGCCCCGTCGACCCCGAAGCCAACGCCACCGAAGTCACCGACTTTGGCCGTTCCGTCACCATGGGCCAGCTCGAAGAGACCATGATCCAGCGCGTCGGCTTCAAATACGACGGTGTCGGCCGCATGGTCTACCCGGGCCTCCTGCAACTGTCGTCCTTCATCTCCATGAACGGCGAAACCCACGCAAAAGCCTTTCAAGAGCAAATCATGGCCGTCGCCCGCGGCGAAGCCTCTGACCACGACAAACACAACGCCTTCTACGACGAATACCTCGCCGTGATGGACATGACCGCCGAATTCTACCTCTCCACCGTCGAGCGCGTGTTCAAAAACCGCGACATCGCCCGCAACGATTTCGTCGTCGCAGGCCGCAAGGTGGACATCGGTAAAATCACCACCGTCGCCGTGAAAATCGTCGAAGGCGAAAAAGACGACATCTCGGCTCCCGGCCAATGCCTTGCCGCCCTCGACCTGATGACCGGCCTGCCCGACAGCAAAAAAGCGTCCCACCTTGAGCCAGGCGCGGGCCACTACGGCATCTTCGCAGGCAAAAGCTGGCGCAACAACATCCGCCCGTTGGTCCTCGATTTCATCGACAGCAACGCGGATGCCCCAGCCAAACCGGTCAAGCCGGCGAAACCCGCAAACAAAAACGCCAAAAAGGCCAGCTGACCCACATCAGCCGCCCCCACCGGCACTCACAAACCTCTGGTATCGCAGCTCTTTTTCTCAGACCTGCGGAACCTCTCCTTTCGGCCTGCGTTGGTCCCCCGACACGAAACGCAGCCCAAAGGACCTCCCATGCCAAAGCTTCTCCCCGACACCGCCGTACCCGCCCTCGATCTGCCCCTCGTCGGCGGCGGCCGCTTCACCCTTGCGGACCAAACCCCAGAAAACTTCACCATGATCGTGGTCTACCGCGGCTACCACTGCCCCGTCTGCAAATCCTACCTGCAAGGCCTCTCCGAAATCATGGACGACTATAAAGAGGCCGGGTTCTCGGTCGTCGCCGTCTCCATGAACGATGAACAGGTTGCCGAAAAAACCGTCAAAGACTGGGATATCGCGAACATCCCCGTGGCCCATTCCCTCACAATCGAACAGGCCCAAGACTGGGATCTCTGGCTCTCCAAAGCCATCACAGACGCAGAGGCCGAATACTTCGCAGAGCCCGGCCTGTTCTGGGTCCGCCCCGACGGGCGCCTGTATCTCGCCGATATCTCAAACATGCCCTTCGCCCGCCCCGACCTCGCAAGCCTACTGTCCAAGGTCGATTTCATCACCGGCAAAGACTATCCCGCACGCGGCACCTACGTCGCATAATCTGCGCACAACCCTGCGCCCGCTTCGTGTCACCACGAGGCGGGCCACGGGCTGATTACCGCAACACCAGCGGCTGCCGCATCCAATCATAAAGCGCGCTGGTCACCCCCTCAGGGTCCTCCAACATCGACATATGCCCTACCCCGTGCAGTTGGGTGAACTTGGCATAGGGGATCAACTCCGCCAAAAATTCCTGTCGTTTGGGCGGCACGATCTGATCCTCGGACCCCGCCAAAATCAAGGTCGGCTGCGTGATCCGCCGCAAGGTGCCCTGCTGGTCGCGCCGCCGCTGCATCGCGCGTTCTTGCTTGGCAAAAATATCCGGCCCCAGCGACAGCGCCATCTCGTTCAGCTCCGCCATCGCCGCAGTGCGACGCGGGCCACCGCCCACATGGCGCGGCAAAATATCTGCTTCCAACATCCGCTCAAACCGGCCCGCTTTCGCACCAATCATCCGCGGCTCACGGTCCGCCGCCTCCTGCGGCGTGTCCGACAAAGGATTCGTGCCCAACAGCGCCAGCCGGATCACCCGCTCCGGCGCGCGGCGAAACAGCTCCAGCGCAACCGCCCCGCCCATGCCATGCCCGCACAGCGCAAACTTTGCAGGTAACGCCGACAACAGCTCCGAGGCCGCCTCTTCAATTCGGTCCACCCCGCACACCGGCGCAATCGTCACCGGCCGCTCATAGCTCATGACGGTCATTTGCGTGGCCCAAACCCGCGCATCGCACATCATACCCGGTAAAAGGACAAGTGGTTCTGACATTGCTGCCTTTCGATGAAATTGAATTGCCTGTGCCGCTGATTGTTCATGCCGCCAGCCCAGACGCAACCCCCAATTCACCCGATCAGAGAGACCTCGCCCATTCCACGATCCGCCCCGCCAAGGGTGTGGTCTGCTGCGGGCTAAAAACATCCCCCGCCATCACATGCCCCATGGCATCATCCGCAGGCCCCTGCACCAAAATGTCTGCGCGCACAGGCCCTGCCCACCGCGCCATAACCTGCCGCGTCTTTGCGGGGCTAACCACCTGATCTGTTTCGCTAAATGCAAAATACGCAGGGGTTTGAATACCCTCAATGTCACCGCCCATCGCGGCCCGCACGGCCTCGGCCATCGTAAACACCGCCTGCGTGTCATATCGCACCGTCCAAAACGCGGAATGCGCGGTCGATATCGGCTCGAACGACCGCTCTTTCCCTGCAACCAACGGCCCCCAGCGCCGCACGCCTGGCATCTGCAACAACATCTGTGCGCCCCAGTCCCGCATCCCGAAATTGGGCGAGACATGTACTACGCCTTTCGCCTTGGCCCCGCGTGCCAACGCCGATGTGACCAAGGTGCAGCCCGTGGAACAGCCCATCACGATCACCTCGTCGCCCAAGGTCTGCCCAATGGCCAGCGCCTCGTCCACATCGGCCTCCCAATCCGCCAGACGCGCACGCCCCATGGATGCACCATCTTGCCCATGCCCGGTCAGCCGGGTGAAAAACACATTCGCCCCCAGCGCTGCGGCCACCTCATCGGGCAAGGGGCGCAGCTCCGCCCCCGTAGCTGAAAACCCATGCACATAGACCACAGCCACAGCGGTCTTTTCCGGGCCACCGGCCCACAGCACCTGCTTGGCACAGCCCGGCCGCACGCCCCCCACAGCCGCCTCGCGGGCGGCCAGCCAATCATCCAGTTCTGCGAGTTCAGGCACCATGCAACGCTCGTTTCATCAAGGGGCGGTAGAGCCCCAACAACAGCACAATCGATGCCCCAAGTATACCCGCCGGCACCAATGTCACCGCCCAATGCAAAGCCCGCACCGCCTCAACCGGCTGCTCCGCCTGCCCCTGCGTCGTCTCAACCCAGCCGTAAGCGTTTAAAATCAGGCCCAAAATCAGCGGCGCAAAGGCATTCGCCGTCTTTTGCCCAAACAACCAAACCGCAGAAAACCCGCCCTCAATCGCCTCGCCAGACCGCGCACGAGTTACATCCATCAAATCCGGATACATCGCCCAAGGGATCTGCTGATACGCCCCATTCGTCATCCCCGCCAACACAAACATGCCCGCCACCACGGTCACATTCACTGACGGCAAAACCCCGTAAAGCCCGAACAACAACACGATATACAACGCAAGCCCCAGCACCAATGCGCCCAGCTTGCCCATCCGAGCAGACAACACAACCCAGACCGCTTGGCTCAAAATCGACCCGACCGTGAACGCCGCGAACATCAAACTCAACACGCTCAGCGCCCGCGCCACGCCAGACAGCGGCGTGTCGCCCGTGTCCATAATCAGGTAGAGCGCCGCAAACGGCAGCCCCGCCGTGATCACCGCAATCGCCAAGGTCATCACCCCGTAAATGCCCGCCAAAACCACGAACGCGCGGTTGCCCAACACCAATGCCACCATCCGCATGGGGCTCACCGTCGAAGGCGCATCCACCCGTGGCGCGCGCCGCGTGGCAAACACCGACAGCCAAATCGCGCCAATAATCAACGGCGAAGCCACCAGCGCCGCATGGGCATAGCTCGACCCCGCCGCGATCCCGGGGATCAACGCGCCGCCCACCAAAATGCCCACGCTGGCAAATCCCATCCGCCACGCCGTCATCGCCGAGCGTTCCTTTGGGTCCTGCGTGATCTCCCCCGCCATGGCGCCATAGGGAATAGACACCATCGTGAACCCCAATGTCGCCAACACAAAGAACCCCAAAACCCAAGGCAAAGCCGCCACACCTACCAGCCCCTCAGGCGTGGAAAACAACCCGTACATCCCGGCCGCCATCACCACAGCGCCCGCCACCATCCACGGCGCGCGCCGCCCCCAGCGGCTGCGCGTGCGGTCGCTCAAATACCCGATCACCGGGTCGGTGATCATATCAAACACCAAAACCCCCGTGGTCGCGGCCCCCGCGACGCCCACAGGCACCCCCAACACGGACGTCAAATAGGCAAACACCAACAGCTGTTTGACCACCACAAAGACGACAACGCCCATGTCCGCCAAACCCCAGCCCGCCTTTTGGCCCAATGATAATGCCATGATGTCCCCTCCCAAGGATATGTTGACCGACCTTAGCCAGCATCCCCGGGCCAGCCCAACCCAAACGTGGGGTCACAAAACCGCCCCCCAAACCAAAACGGGGACCAAAGGCCCCCGTTTCTAACTCATTCAACCCTCAAAGGTGTCTTAGGCGTCCTGACCGGATGCCACCTCTTCGGTGTTTTCCGGCGGGGATGTCACCTTCATTTTGTGCAACATCGCCCCGATATACGCGCCCAGCATCGGTGCCGTCAGGAACAACCACAGCTGCGCAATGGCCTTACCGCCGCCAAACAACGCAGGCCCGATAGACCGCGCCGGGTTCACAGATGTACCCGTGACCGTGATGCCCACCAAGTGGATCATCGTCAGCGTCAAACCAATCACCAAACCGGCAAACAGCGGCGTGCCGGTCTTTTCTTCCGTCACACCCAAAATCACCACAACGAATACCATCGTCGCGATCACTTCGAACACAAACGCACCAAAGAAATTGAACTCACCGCCATAGCCCTTGCCATAGCCGTTCTGCCCAATGCCGTGGGCCGAAATATCAAACCCGCCAGAGCTGCTTTTCGCGATGATGAAAATCGCCAAAGCTGCCAAAAAGCCGCCAATCGTCTGAGCGACCGAATAGCTGATAAATGTCTTCTGATCGATCCGGCCCGCAACCATCGCGGCCAAGGACACAGCCGGGTTCAAATGCGCGCCAGACACCTGACCGATCGAATAGGCCATCGCGACCACGGAAATACCGAACGCCAGACTGATGCCTGTGATGGAAATCGAATCCGCCACACCAATCCCGCCGCCTGCCAAAACGGCTGACCCCACACCAAAGAACACCAAAACAAATGTCCCAAACACTTCTGCAATTTCACGTTTCATACTAATCCCTCTTTTGTATGTGAAAGGTTTCTGCCCGATTAAAATGAGCAAAAAAGGGGGAATAATATCAGAAAAGCCGCGAAAAACCGCCAATCTCGGGCCACAGCGTGCCCCGTCAGCCAGCCTTATTTGTCAGCCTCGCCTGTGTGCAAGTCATAGCTTGGCAGCTGCATCAACGCCGTGCGCAGCGCATCGCCCCACCCCGATGACACCGCCTGATAATAGGCATTATCCGCCTCAATCCGCGGCGGCTCGATCACGGCAAAACTGTCTTGCTCATAAATCTGCAAATCCAACGGCAACCCAACAGAAAGGTTCGCCTTGATCGTAGAATCAAACGACACCAGCAACAGCTTGATCGCATCCTCAAACGACATATCCGGATCATAGGCGCGCACCAAAATCGGCTTGCCGTATTTGGTCTCGCCAATCTGGAAAAACGGATTGTCCTCAGTGATTTCGATGAAATTCCCCTCGGGGTAAATCATGAAAAACGTGGGCGCCCCACCTTTGATCTGGCCGCCCACAATAACCGACGCCCGAAACGACGACGATGCATTCTGCACATCTTCGCGGCTGTCTTGAATGACCTCCTTCAAGGTGCTCCCGACCAGCCGCGCAATCTCGAACATTGTGGGCGTCTCAAGGATCGTCGGATTGCGCTCCGCCACCACCTTGGATCGCTCGTCCAGCAAACTGATCAACGCCTGTGTTGTCGCCAAATTGCCCGCTGTCATCAGCGTCACAACCCGCTCGCCCGGCACTTCCCAGGTGAACATCTTGCGCGTGGTCGAAAAGTTGTCGACGCCAGCATTGGTGCGGGTGTCGGACATAAAGACCAACCCTTTGTTCAGGCGAAGTCCGACGCAGTAAGTCATATTTTTAGTCCAGTTCGAAGATCAAGTGAGCGGTTTCGCCTGTATCTATTGCTGAACCTGCAACGATACAATCATCGTTTCTGTCGATGCCCCACGACGCACCCCTGTAATCGGCGCCGCATCGCGCGAATCCAGCCCCGTGGCGATCCGCACATAGCGCTCGTCCGGGCAAATCCGGTTCGACACATCAAACCCGACCCAGCCCAAACCGTCCACATGGGCCTCCGCCCAAGCATGGCTGGCATCTTGATCCACACGGTCATTCATCATCAAATATCCGCTGACATAGCGCGCCGGAATGCCCGCCAACCGCGCCGCCGTAACGAAAATCTGCGCATGATCCTGACAGACCCCGCCCCCCGCGGCCAAAGCCTCCTCTGCGGTGGTGCCTGCAAATGTATCCGCCTCCCCATAGGGCACGGCCTCTAAAATCTTGGCGGACAGCGCGTGCAAATCGCTCAAAACATCCCCAGCGCCAAGCCCCTTGGCCAGTTTGCGAATGCCCTTTCCGGCAGTCGTCCGTGGCGTGCTCTGGCAAAAATGCCAAAGCGGGGCCAAACCATAAACTTTCCCGAAAATCCCGTCAGACGACAGCGTTTCCACCTCGCCAGACACATCAACGACAACCTGCGAAACACCCGGCTCGGCCTGCACCAGAACCGTCTCATTGCCGTATTGGTCGCAATAGGCCAGCTCCTGCGCGCCCCCCGTCAGGGTCACATCCCAGTTCAAAACCGTTTGCTGTGGCCCCGACACTGGCGTCAGCCGCACCTGCTGCAACCCATAGCTGACAGGCGCATCATAATCGTAGGTGGTCGTATGTTTGATCTTCAATCTCATGGTCAGAACCGCCTATCCGATGAACCGGTAATCTTGCTCAATTTGTCGCCCGATCGCATTGTTATCTTTGATGAAATTGGAAATGAACTCATGAAGCCCTTCATCAAAAATACTCGCAATCGTGTGCTGCCGCATCCGGTCCCGCTGGGCTTCAATCATGTCGTGGCACACATGCCGCTCGCCATAATCCTTCGCCAAAAACGCCAGGCTTTCATCCAAAATGCGCGTGCAAAACAGCAATGACCGCGGAAACCGACTGTCGAGCGTCAAGAATTCGGCCACACCCGCAGGCGTCATGTCATCGTCGTTCAACCATCGAAACGACCGGTGCGCCGAAACCGACCGCAAAATCGTTTCCCACTGTACATTGTCCAGCGCCGAGCCAACGAAACTGGCCGAAGGCAACAGCGTGAAATACTTCACATCGATGATCCGTGCGGTGTTATCCGCCCGCTCCAGCGCCATCCCGATCTGCGTGAAATCGTAAATGTCGTTGCGCAACATCGTGCCATGCAACGCCCCACGCACCAGCGCGATATACCGGCGGATCTCCCCCAAAACGGCGGGCAAATCTGTCTCTTTCACCGGGCGCTTCAACGTCTCTTTGAGAACCATCCAGCTCTCGTTCACCGCCTCCCACACTTCCGTGGTCAGCGCCGTGCGCACCATCCGCGCATTGGTGCGCGCATTCTCCATCGATGACATCACACTCGACGGGTTCGTCGTGTCGCGCAGCAAATAATCCACCACATATTCAGCCTTGTAGCTGTCGTAGCTGGCATCATACCCCACGCGCACCCCGGCCGTCGTCACGACCGATTTCCACTCCGACGCGGGATCATTCGACCGCGTCAACGCAATCCGAAATCCGGCCTCAACCAAACGGGCGGTATTTTCACTGCGTTCCAAAAACCGGAACATCCAATACAGGCCACCTGCGGTTTTTCCCAACATGCGCCTAGTCCTCCAAAACCCAAGTGTCTTTGGTCCCGCCACCTTGGCTGGAATTCACCACCAGCGACCCCGCCTTCAGCGCCACCCGCGTCAATCCACCGGGCGTGATGGTCATCCCCTTGGGCGACACCAGCGCAAAGGGCCGCAAATCCACGTGACGCGGCGCCAAGCCTTTCTTGGCGAAAATCGGCACCGTCGACAGCGATAGCGTCGGCTGCGCGATATAATTCGACGGGTTCTTGCGCAGCTTGGCCGCAAAGCTGCTCAGCTCTTTCTTGCTCGCCGCAGGGCCCACCAACATGCCGTAGCCGCCAGAGCCATGCACCTCTTTGACAACCAAATCCGCAAGGTTGTCCAACACATAGCCCAGCGCATCAGGCTCCGAGCACCGGTGCGTTTCCACGTTCTTCAAAATCGCTTTCTCGCCGGTGTAGAACTCAACGATATCAGGCATATACGAATAGATCGCCTTATCATCGGCAATCCCCGTCCCCGGCGCATTGGCGATGGTAATATTGCCCGCGCGGTACACATCCATGATCCCCGGCACACCCAACATCGAGTCCGGGTTGAAATTCAGCGGGTCCAGATAATCGTCATCAACGCGGCGATACAAAACATCAATCACCTTGTACCCACGGGTCGTGCGCATGGCGATATGCCCGTCCACGACCATCAGATCATGGCCTTCAACCAGCTCCACCCCCATCTGATCCGCCAAAAACGAATGCTCGAAATAGGCCGAGTTATGAATACCGGGCGTCAAAATCGCCACCGTCGGCTTGCCCGCACATCCCTTAGGCGCACAGGCCGCCAAAGACTGGCGCAAATTCTTCGGATAGTCGCTGACCCGTTGCACTTTGATCTGGCTGAACAGCTCAGGGAACATGTGCAACATGGTCTCCCGGTTTTCCAACATATACGACACACCCGACGGCGTGCGCGCATTGTCTTCAAGCACGAAAAACTCGTCCTCACCGGTCCGCACAATATCGGTCCCAACGATATGGGTATACACGCCACCGGGTGGCGAAACGCCCATCATCTGCGGCAAGAACGCCTCGTTCTTGGCAATCAGATCAACCGGCACCACGCCCGCGCGCAAAATCTCCTGACGGTGATAAATATCATGCAAAAACGCATTGATCGCCCGCACCCGCTGCTCGATCCCCTTGGACAATTTGGTCCACTCGCGGTTCGCAATAATCCGCGGGATCAAATCAAACGGGATCAACCGCTCCTGCGCCGCCGCCTGCCCATACACATTAAATGTGATGCCCGTGCGCCTGAAAAACGCCTCGGCCTCTTTGGATTTTTTGGAAAGCCGCGCAGGGTCTTCGTTTGCAAACCACTTTTCGTACTCGGCATAAGGCGCACGCACCTTATCCTCCCCCGAAAGCATCTCATCAAAGTGCTGTTTTTCTGTTGTCATCACGCAACGCTATAGGTTGTGCGCGAACATGCAATGCGCGTCATCGCTTATTCGACACGCGCAACAGTCACTGCCTGTTTTTTAAGCTCTAGCCAGCCGTAAGACGTCAGAAACGACACATCCGCCGCGTCGCGCCCCACCCCGACCCGCACAGTCTCCGGCGCCTGCGACATGCCCGTGGGGTCCACCAAATGCCACGCGTCGTCCAAATAAACCTCTGCCACAGCATGAAAATCTTGCGGTGTCACATCGGGGGCATAGGCGCTCACGAACCGTGCCGGAATGCCCACGGCCCGCGCCATGGTGATCAACACATGGGCATAATCCCGGCACACCCCTGCCCGCGCCGAAAAACTGTCCCACGCCGTGGTCGCCCCGGTGCTGGCCCCGTTGTCATAGGTAAAATGGCCGCCAATCCAGCGCGACATCGCCGCAATCAACGCACCCCCCTGCAGGCTCCCAAACATTTGGGGCACGACCTCACTAAACATCTCAGGATGGCAATACCGCGATGGCATCAAATAGGGGGTCACCGCACTGGGCACAGCATGAACAGGCACCGCGCGCAGCGCCGCCACATCCACAGCCGCACGCCTCACCTCCACAAGCGCCTCGTACCGACACTCCAGCATCTCCTCCACATGCAGCCACCGGCGGTCCCCAATCCCGCCCTCGCCCGCAACAACAGATCGCACAGCCCCCGAAATCACATCAAACTGCACATCGCGGCACCGCTGGATGGCCTCCTCCACCGCTTCAATTTGCACCAAAGCATCGCAAGGCTGACGCGCCGCATAGTGTAAATGAGACTGGATCGAAATCAGCACGGCATATCCTCACAAGGCTCGGGCAAGGGGCGACGTTGCCCGCCCCCGCCGCCAATGTCGAGACATCATCGCCGCTTTCAGACGATCAAACCTCACCCGCCCCAAACATCCACAATCGCATCTACGATCTGGGGCAAACACGTCTCGCTGGAAAACGAATGATCCGCCCCATCCACCAAGGTCAGCCGCATATCGGGGCTCGTCGCATGATCCAGCAACCGCAGCGCCGTCTGCGTCGTCACGGATGTATCTTTCGTGCCTTGCAAAAACCGCACGGGAAACGGCAAATCCAAAGGCGTGCGCAGCACCAACCGGTCGCGCCCCTCCTCGATCAGTCGTTTCGTGATAATATACGGCTCGCCATACTCCGACGGCAGCGCCACACGCCCCTCCCGCATCAACTTGGCACGCATCACCTCATCAAAACTGGCCCAAAACCCGTCCTCGGTAAAATCAGGGGCCGCCGCAATGCCCACCAGCCCGACAACCCGTTCGGGCATCGCGCGGGCCACCTGCAACGAAATCCATCCCCCCATGGACGAGCCCACCAACACCAGCGGCCCATCAATCATCTCCAGCATCGCGCAGGCATCTTCAAACCAATCACCAATGCAGCCGTCCTCAAACGCCTCACTGCTCTGCCCATGCCCCGAATAATCAAACCGCAAAAACGCGCGCCCCGTGCGCTGCGCCCACGCCTCCAGATAGGTCGCCTTCGACCCCTCCATGTCCGATTTAAAACCGCCCAGAAACACCACCGTCGGCCCTGCACCTTGCGTCCGATGATAGGCCAATGTCCGGCCCTGTGGTGTTGTGATCGTGTCAGCCATTTTCAACCTCGTCTAACTTCAGGGCAACCGCGCCCCCCGCCAGACACATCACAGCAAACACCCCAATGACAAGATAAACCGACACAGAAGACAGCCCCGCTGCGATCCCCCCCACAACCAGCAGGAACACGCCGATCACCGTGTTGGAAATCGCGGTAAACGTCGCGCGATCATCCTCGCCCGCCATATCCACCAAATACGTCGACCGGCCCTGCCGCACCCCGTGATAGGCCACCACCACCGCAAACAACGCCACCGCCATGCCGCCGCCTTCGCCAATGATCAGCGCCAACACCAGCGACACGGCCCCGGCCACGCCCGACCAAATCAACACCTGCCGCGAAGAACGATCCGCCAACCAGCCCCACACATAGGCCGACACCAAAGACCCCAAGGACGACGCCAAAACCAGCGCCCCCAATTGCGAGAAAAACCCCTCATCCCCCGCCAAAATCACCATGTAGGGCGGCGCCAACGCCGTCCCCACCAGCAAGGCCCGCGCGATCACAAACAACCGCAACTGCTTGTTTTCCCACAACAAAGACAGCGGCGCAGAGATCGCTTCGCGCTCGCCCACGTCCGAGGCCTCTTCCTCCATCCGGCTCATAAACATCGCCGCCAAGGCCCAAAGCACCACCGCCAATCCCAGCGCCCCAATCACCAGCGCAAACTTCTCATCCGGCCCGATGATCAAAATTCCTGCAAAAATCACCACCACGACCGACGACACGGTATTCGCCGCCCCCGTTGTCTGCCCGCGGTGGGTCTTCTTCACCGTCTTGCCCAGCACATCTTTGTAGCTCACCGAACAAATCGACCGAAACAGCGCCAGAATGCCCAGCAGCGCCACAATCAAAACCCCGGCAACATTGTCCTCAAACAGCAACGCCACCAAAACCATGCCCAACACGCAGGCGCCCTGCCCGAACGACCCAACAGCCCAGGCCCACTTGCGCCGTGCCATGCTCTTGATCTTCGGCGCGGTGAACAATTGCGGCAACAACGCTCCCGCCTCTCGCACCGGCACCAGCGCCCCGATCCAAAAACTGCTGGCCCCAAGATTGCTCAGCAACCAGCTCAAAACCAATTTGGGGCTGATCAATCCATCGGCCGATTTGCTGCAACTCAACGCCGTCACATGCCGCCTGATATTCGCGGCCTCGCCCTCTTCAGAGCCAGATTTCAACAGTTTCAAAATGTTCGACGCCATGACAAATCCACCATTCTCTCCAGTGATTTGACATGACATAGCGCCCCCGCGCCGTTTTCAAATCGCGACGCCGCCAACAACGACGCTCCCTCCAGCCAGCTCAGCCGTCGATACTATAGGCCAGCACGCGGCTCACTTCGGTCAGGCTGCGCCCCGATTGCGCGACCCAAGTGTTGAATGCCGCCTGCACCTGCCCCAAGGCCCGCTGCGATGTCGGCGCTTTGTCGATCACCCCCTCGGCCACCAGCCGCGCCACCACATCGCGCGACAAAATAAAACTGTCCACGCCCAAGCGCCGCAAACCGTAGGCCCCCACCGATCCGCCCAAACGCGACCCGTTCTTCTTCAACCACAGCATCAGGCCCGCAAAATCATCGCGCGGCCAGTCGGCTACAAATTGGCCAAACCCGGCGCCCTGCGCGGCCTCTTGGATCATCACCGCATTCTCTTGAATGGCGCGAATTTTGGCCCCACTGCGAATAACCCGCGTGTCGCCCACCAAATCATCAAACCACTCGGGCGACATCATCGCGACCCGCCCCACCTCAAATCCGCCAAACGCCTCGACAATGCCGGGCCATTTGTTTTGCACCACGGTCCAGGCCAACCCGGTCTGAAAAATACCTTCGGCGAAAACAGCCAAAAACGCATCGTCCGAAATCGCGGCAATCTCATCGCGAGATTTGGGCGGCACGATCCCCTCCCAAACCTGCGCCTCACCGCCTCGTCGTTTGGCCGCAATGGCCAGAATATCGTCAAAATGATGCATCGTTTCTCTCCCGCGCGGTACACATCTGTACATACATCATGTGTACAGCCTGTGTACGCAAATCATACGAGGATAAGCTGGGCTTGACGCAGGTTTTACCATCGGTCAAAAGGCCAAAACACATAACCCGCAACCGGGCGCTTTGTAGGCGCCAAAACGACGAGGAGCCGACCACATGGCCCAAATCTCCCTGACTTTCCCTGATGGCAATTCCCGCGAATTCGAGGCCGGCATCACCGCCGCCGAAGTCGCCGCCTCCATTGCCACATCTCTGGCCAAAAAGGCCATCTCGGCCACCGTCAACGGCGCCCACTACGACCTGCAATGGCCCATCACCGAAGACGCCCAAATCGCCATCAACACCATGAAGGACGAAGAACCGGCGCTGGAATTGATCCGGCACGATCTGGCCCACATCATGGCCCGCGCCGTGCAGGAAATCTGGCCCGACACCCAAGTGACCATCGGCCCAGTGATCAACAACGGCTGGTACTACGATTTTGATCGCAAAGAACCGTTCACCCCCGAAGATCTGGGCGTGATCGAGAAAAAGATGAAAGAAATCATCAACAAACGCGACGAGGTCCGCACCGAAGTCTGGGAACGCGACACCGCGATCCAATACTACAAAGACCGCGGCGAACCCTATAAGGTTGAGCTGATCGAAAGCATTCCGGGCAACGAAGACCTGCGCATGTATTGGCACGGCGACTGGCAGGATCTGTGCCGTGGCCCGCACTTGCAAAACACCGGCCAAGTGCCCGGTGACAGCTGGAAACTCATGTCCATCGCAGGCGCCTACTGGCGCGGCGACAGCGACCGCCAGATGTTGCAACGCATCTACGGCGTGGCCTTCCAAAACAAGGAAAAGCTGCGCGATTACATGAACTTCCTTGAGGAAGCCGAAAAGCGTGACCACCGCAAACTGGGTCGCGAAATGGATCTCTTCCACATGCAAGAAGAGGCCCCCGGTCAGGTCTTCTGGCACCCCAACGGCTGGCGCGTCTACACCACATTGCAAGACTACATGCGCCGCAAACAAGACGCAGGCGGCTACGTGGAAGTGAACACACCACAGGTCGTTGACCGCAAACTCTGGGAAGCCTCAGGCCACTGGGACAAATACCAAGAAAACATGTTCATCGTCGAAGTCGACGAAGAGCACGCCCGCGAAAAAGCGGTTAACGCGCTGAAGCCGATGAACTGCCCATGCCACGTGCAGGTGTTCAACCAAGGTCTGAAATCCTACCGCGATTTGCCGTTGCGCATGGCCGAATTCGGCTCGTGCAACCGCTACGAACCCTCCGGCGCACTGCACGGCATCATGCGCGTGCGTGGCTTCACCCAAGACGATGGCCACATCTTCTGCACCGAAGACCAGATCACCGAAGAAACCAAAATCTTCATCGACTTCCTCTCGACCGTCTATGCAGATTTGGGCTTCCACAACTGGACCATCAAACTCTCCACCCGCCCCGAAAAACGCATCGGCTCTGACGCGGTTTGGGACCAGATGGAAAAAGCCTTGGGCGATGCCTGTAACGCAGCAGGCCACGACTTTGAGATCCTCGAAGGCGAAGGCGCATTCTACGGCCCGAAACTGGAATTCACCCTGACAGACGCGATCGGCCGCGACTGGCAATGCGGCACCTTGCAGGTCGACAGCAACCTGCCCGAACGCCTCGACGCCACATACATCGGCGCGGACGGTGAAAAACACCGCCCCGTCATGTTGCACCGCGCGACATTGGGCTCTTTTGAGCGTTTCATCGGTATTCTCATCGAAGAACACGCCGGCAAACTGCCGTTCTGGCTGGCGCCCCGTCAGGTCGTCGTCGCCTCCATCATCTCTGACGCAGATGACTACGTCCACGAGGTCGTCGCAGCCCTCAAAGCCGTGGGCGTGCGCGCAGAGGCGGACATCCGCAATGAGAAGATCAACTACAAGGTCCGCGAGCACTCTCTGGGCAAAGTCCCCGTGATTCTCGCCTGTGGTGCCCGCGAGGTCGAAGAAAAAACCGTCTCCGTACGGCGCTTGGGCGAAAAGAAAACCTCTGTAACATCTCTGACAGAGATCGTCGCAGAGCTTGGAAAATCGACCACCCCTCCCGATCTTCTGTAACATTCTGCACTGCAGCAGTGTAACAGGCCCGGCTGCCCTTGGCGGGCGGGCCTTATTTTATTGGGGATTTTGTCAAGCCTACCCTGACAGATCATAACGCCCGCGCGAGACACGTCAGCGTGAGTAGATAATTAACAAAAGACCGGTTTATAGTTATTTCAGTGCCGAACAGGGCGCAAAAACTCTGCAACTGACACATAGGAATTAGTAGTATGTCTAAGACAACAACAACACTCGCTCTCGCCGCTTCCGTAGCAACAGCCATCGCTGGCCTGTCCACAACAGCCCACGCACAAGCAAACGAAAAATGTTTCGGTGTTTCACTGGCTGGCGAAAACGACTGTGCAGCTGGCCCAGGCACAACATGTGCAGGCACATCCACAGTTGATTACCAGGGTAACGCTTGGACATTGGTGCCAGCAGGCACATGCGAAACAACTACAATCACAGACGCTGCTGATGGCGTAGAGCGTATGGGCTCCCTCGAAGAGCTCGACCGCGACATCCCAGCATAAGCTGAATACGACACGACTTTCGCGCCCACCCATGTTAGGGTGGGCGCACGCAGTTTTAAGGAGCGCCGTATATGTTTGATGCAACCTCCCCCCAATTGCCCCACGCGCCGGGTGTTGGCTACAAGGCTCAGCATTTCAACGATATTATGGCAGACGCAGGCCCTGTGGGCTGGCTGGAAATCCACGCTGAAAACTACATGGGGATGGGCGGCCGCCCCCTCGCGCAACTGCGCCACCTCTCCGAACGCTTTCCTTTCTCCGTCCACGGCGTAGGCCTCAGCATCGGTGGCGAAGGCCCCCTCGACGCGGATCACCTCGCGCGGCTGAAAACCTTATGTGACTGGCTTCAACCTGCCAGCTTTTCCGAACATCTGGCCTGGTCCTCTCACGACAGTGCCTTCCTGAACGACCTGTTGCCCCTGCCCTACACGGCCGCGACCGTCAAACGGGTCGCTGACCATATCGATCAGGTCCAATCCACGTTGGGCCGCCAAATGCTGTTGGAAAACCCCTCCAGCTATCTGGCCTTCGCCGAATCCGACATGTCCGAAACCGATTTTCTGGCTGAAATCGTGGCCCGCACCGGCTGCGGCCTGCTGCTCGACGTCAACAATGTCTTCGTCAGCGCCACGAACCTCGGCTATTCCCCCCAAGGCTACATCGACGCCTATCCCCTTGATCACGTAGGCGAAATCCACCTCGGCGGCCACGATGAGGACGAAGACGAACACGGCGCGCCTCTGTTGATCGACAGCCATGGCCGCGAAGTCGTCGATCCCGTTTGGGCGCTTTTAGATTACACCTTGGCAAAATCCGGCCCCCGCCCCCTTCTCATCGAATGGGACACCGACGTGCCCGACTGGCCCGTCCTCGCCGAAGAAACCAAACGCGCCGATGCCGCGCTGGCCATGGTGACCGCATGATCACCACCCAAACCGCGTTTCGAAAGGCCCTGCTCGACCCCGCCGCACCGCCCCCAACGGGCCTGAACAATCCCGGCGGCGAACAGGCCACCAAACGGTTTGATGTCTACCGCAACAACGTGGCCGTCAGCCTGACGGACGCGCTCGAAACAGCCTTTCCCGTTGTCCACAAACTGGTCGGCGATGATTTTTTCCGTGCCATGGCGGGCGTTTACCTCCGCGCGCATCCGCCAAAATCGCCGCTCATGATGTTTTACGGCGACGACATGCCCGACTTCCTCGCGGGGTTCGCACCTGCGCAATCGGTCCCCTATCTCGCAGATGTCGCTCGTTTGGAACTGGCCATTCGGCACAGCTATCACGCGGCTGATGCCACACCTGTAGCCCCCGATGCGCTCGGTCAACTCGCCCCCGACAGCCTGCCCCATGTCACCTTCACATTCGCACCCGCCGTGCGCCTCGTCACTTCCCAATACCCGCTTCACAGCATTTGGGCGGCGAATACTAATGGCGACACATCAAGCAGCGAAATCGCACAAACCGCGCAGCCTGCGCTGGTCACACGGCCCGAATTCGACCCTATCGTCGACCCGCTCACCCCCGCCCAATCCGCTGTCTGCACCGCCCTTTGCGAAGGCGCCTCCCTCGGCGAGGCCCTGCGCCACGGCGGCGCTGGCTTTGACATTGGGCCATTGCTGGGCATTCTACTCGGGCGTCACGCCATTATTTCACTCAAGACCTGAAAGACAAACCTATGATCGCACTTTACGACCGCCTCACCCGTTCGCTGAACGCCTCTGCCGATACGATCCTGCCCACCTTGGCCCGGTTCATTTTCGCGGCAACCTTGCTGTTTTACTTCTGGAATTCAGCGGGCACCAAATGGGATGGCACGCCCTTCTCGCCCAGCTTGGGCGGCTATGCGCAAATCTTCCCCAAAGCCATGGAAGCCGCAGGCTATGACGCCAGCCAATTGGGCCTGTTCCACTGGGCCGTCGTCGTCAGCGGCACATTGGCGGAATACATCCTGCCACTCCTGCTGGTGATTGGCCTGTTCACACGCCTCGCCGCCTTGGGCATGATCGGCTTCGTCGTCGTGCAATCCCTGACCGACCTCTACGGCCACGGCGGCATCGCCCACATCGAAACACTGGGCAAGTGGTTCGACGGTTTACCAGACGGCGCAATCCTCGATCAGCGCGCCTTCTGGGTGTTCGTTCTGTTGACACTGGTTTTGAAAGGCGCAGGCCCACTCTCCGTGGACCGCATCCTCAAAACCCGCGCCTCAAAAATGTGAGATCTCTTCATCTGGGCGGCCTGCTGCAATGGCAAGCAGGCCGCCTAGACCTGCAAACCCGATCGGGAACATCGTGCCCACGTTGAACCCGAAGGCGGCATAAAACGTGGCCGCCCCCAGCAGCAATGCAATCCCGCCCCACAACGCACGTGACCGCGCCATAGCGCCCCCCGCAATGCACAAAAGTGGCGCGAAAAAGCTGGCAAATTGCACAAACGCCGGATTTTCGAACAGACTAAAGTCCGCATCGGGCACACGGTTCGACAGTTCCACCATCCCGTAGCCGAACAGCCCCACGAAAATCCCCATCACACCGGCAATCAGCCCCAAAACACCCGCTGCATTTCGCATTATTCTACCCCCAAGGCGCGTTTCACATCCGGCGTCCAGCCTTGATACCAGACACCCTCTTTCTCAATCACCGGTCGTTTCATCAACGTCGGATGGGCTGCAATCAGCGCATCCGCCCCCGCCGCCCGCTCGTCCTCAGACAGGGCCCGCCAGGTTGTCGACCGCGTGTTCATCGCTTTGTCACCAAAGGCTGCAATAATCGCAGAACGGTCTGCGTCAGATATCCCATCGGCGCGCACATCAATGACCTCAACATCGGAGCCCGCCAATGATTTAAGCGCCTTTCGACATGTGTCGCATGTTTTTAATCCAAAAAATCTCAATTCCGCCCCCAAATTAAGCAACCGCGCGTATATTTTTCTGACATCACGCAAAATCGCACTTTTCTAATTTGCCTTTTTGTCACGCGCCCTAACGTTAACTACAGCAAGACCCGTACCTAAAATCATCTGGCATCGGTGCGGTAAAATATCAAGTGAAGGAGACTGATCATGCCAAAGGGCACCGTAAAATGGTTCAACACCACAAAAGGCTATGGCTTCATTGCGCCTGAAGACGGAGGTTCAGATATTTTTGTTCACGTCTCAGCCGTTGAACAATCTGGCATGACAGGTTTGGCCGACGATCAGCCCATCGAATTTGATCTTATCGAAGGTCGCGATGGTCGAAAAATGGCCGGCAATCTGAAAGCCGGCTAAGCGTTAGACACCGTTTTTTAACGGGTCGATTGCGAAAGGATTTCACGTACCTGCTGTGGCGTCAGCGGGTACAACGGGTTGTGCTGTGATAGATGTCCGGTCTGTTTCATGACTTTCTCTCACTTTGCTGTTTCAGTCAGATCTTCTGTCCGGGGCCAATTCCTATTCAGGCGACCCGCGCACGGCAGGGAAAACGCGACCTAAGCCGCGCCTAGAAACCGAAAAAAGCGGCGTTTCGACGGCTTTTGCTCCGCAGGCCGCGCCAGTTTTTCCGCGACCTCATCCAGACGATCAACATACTCTCCCTTCAATTCAGGGAAATTCGTCAAACCAGAGGGTGTGGCAGCATCCTCAATACTCATATCATTACTCCCAGTCGTGTAGCAGTGACTTCAATTTAGGCGTTTTATGAACACTGCGCAGTGGGAAGCTATTTTGGGCATTCCCCAGAATACCCTACGTAATGGGGGTTGACACGTTGATTAAATTGACTTTTTTCGTGCCGTTAGTGGGTAAACTTGCGGTCACACCCCTGTGAGATGCTGCAACACAGCGTTTGCAAACGGTATCGAACCTCTTTGCCACCACAGAATCGCATGCTGCGGAGCAGCAAAACCCGCGCCCGCGCACCAAATTCAGGCTAACGTCTGATTTGCGCCCTAGGCGTCGCCGTCCACAATCGCCATGAACTCGCGCCATTCGCCCTTGCTCATGCCGCTGGTCTCTTGCGTCACAGCCTCACCTGCCAACAGTCTGCGCAGGCAATCCAACGCCTTACTCGACAGCGTAGCGCCCCCCATCCGGTAGTCTTCGAACGCGGCATAGGCAGCAGGCACCCAGTCTTTCACCATCTCGCAGATCGCATCGGCATAAACGCGAATTTCATATTGCGCGTGGCTGTCCGCACGCAAACGCAAGAAATGGAACAGGTTGTGCAAATCAACCTTCCAGTACCACTGGGTATAAATGTTCGCAGGCAGGTTCATCCGCGCAAGCTCACGCGCCAAGCCCTGCTGACCCTCGTCAGAAATCATCTCTTCGTAGTGGTCATAGGCCCGCCCGGCATCGTCTTTCAGATACCGCAACACACGCTCGGCTTCCTCACCGGTCAATGTCTCGCCGCGACCTTGGTTGTTGATCACAGATTGCGCGGCCAAATCTTCAGCCCGCGGAATGTAGAATTCACGGTCCAAAATAGAATAACGCGCCGAATATTCGTTCACATTCGCCGTCCGGTGACGGATCCACTGACGCGCCACAAACACAGGCAGCTTCACGTGCAGCTTCACTTCGCACATCTCGAACGGGGTCGAGTGCCAATGCCGCATCAAGTACCGGATCAGCCCCTCGTCGTTTTGAACCGACTTTGTGCCCTTGCCATAGCTCACACGCGCGGCCTGACAAATCGCAGCATCATCACCCATATAATCGATCACACGCACGAAACCGTGGTCCAAAACCTCATGTGCTTTGTACAAATGCGCTTCCATCCCAGGGGACACGGCTCGCAATGTGGGAGTCGCGTTGGCGCGCAACGCGTCGATTTCGGCCTGCTGTTCGGGTGTTACGGGCATGTCGTCGGTCCTTTTGCGTCTTTGCGTCGTTATTCTATAAAGCGGCCCAAACCGCAACCGGCCTTGCACCCCACGACCGCAGCCGACCTTACGCAGCTAGGCGCCACTGTTCGCCCACCGCGACAATCGGGAAACACTGCCGCGCTTACTCGTTTTCGTCACGTTGACACAGGCACAGCAATTTACCAGTATCTCACCCAAAGAATGCAAAAGAATTGTCGGGACAGAATCCATGAAATTAGTTGTTACTTCACTGCTCAGCAGTGTGATGTTGCTGGCGGCCTGCGACAGCTCTAACCCGTTTCTGGAGGAGACCGAGACCGAAGCGGAAGTAGAAGAAGAGGTCGAAGAGGAGGAAGAGGAGGAGGACGAGGATACCGACACCACCTTCACTATCGAAGGCGGCGGCGTTCCTGATGGCGTTGACGGCCCCGTCGTCGACGAAACCGAAGCCGTAATCCGCTACGAAGAACTCGACGAAGACGGTGGCGGCCGCGCAGAGGAATTCAGCTACGATTCCACCAACGATACCTTCAGCGTCGACAACCTCGCCTTTGACGGCGAAGATGCCTACACCCGTGAACCAATTGCCTCCATCGCCAGCCTTGGCCCGAATGAGGCCTATGCGGTCTACAATGCCGCCGTCACAGTGCCCGACGCGCTAGACGATGACCCTGTATCCCAGATCGTGCCCTACCGCGCTATCGTCGGCATCAGCAATGCCACAACTGCAGAGGATGCGCCCCGCACCTCCTTCGCAATCGTGCGCACCGGCGGCTTTACGAACTACGGCTTCGGCGGCTTTGTGTACCAACGCGAAGGCGGCGTCGTTCTGCCAACCACCGGTCAGGCCCGTTTCAACGGGGATTATGCGGGCGTGCGTATTTTTGATTCCACCTCCGGTTTGGAATATGTCGAAGGCGACATGTATATGGACCTCGACTTTGACGACCCGACAGACGCGGTCGCCGGCGTCAAAGGGTTGATCTACAACCGTGTCGCCTACGACTCTCTGGGAAATGAGATTGACTCAACCAACGGCGGCATCACCCTTGAAGACCAGCTGCCGCTGCCCAACATTTCCTTCGTGCTTGATGGCGACAACGGCAACGCCTCCAGCGACGGTGACCTCACCGGTGAGCTGGCCTTAAACAGCTACCTCGACGAGGAAGGCACCGTCATCACCTACGAAAGCGGCGTCTACTACGCGATCGTTGCAGGTGACACGACCCAAGAGGACGGCGGCGAAATCGTCGGCATCGCGGTCATCACATCTTCAGACCCACGTGATGATGGTATTCGCGGCACCGCGCAAGAAACTGGCGGTTTCATCCTCTATCGTGACGATGACTTCCTGCCGTAAATGCCGTTGAAATACGCGCGATATCTGCTGGTTTCAGCACTTTTATTAGGGCCGTCCACTGGGGCGGCCCAACGCATTGGAACGACGCAACTCACCCCCGCTGAAATGCGCCTCACGGCCGTTAATGCCCTCGAGGAGGGACAATCGGCCCGTGCCTTGGCTCTGGCCGAAGCGCTTTTGCTGCGCGATCCCGACGACCCGCTCGCCCTGCGCGTGGGCGGACGCGCGGCCCTCGAAATCGGCCGCTCAGATGTGGCCGCCCGACATGGTCGGCACCTCTACCGCACCAGCGACGACGATGACCTGCGCTTCTACGCCGCCCGTTTGGTCGCCTTGGCCGAAACCCAAAAAGACAATTACACGACCGCCCAACTTTGGCTGCGCCGCGCCCGCCAAACCGCCCCAAGCGAAAATGCCGCACAGCAGGTCGCCTCAGATTTCTCCGCAGTCCGGCAGCGTAACCCCTTGAGTTTCAGCCTTGATTTCGGCTTCGGCCCAAGCAGCAATATCAACAACGGCAGCTCTGAAACAACGGTGGGCTTTGTCTTCCAAGACACCCTGCTCGAGGCCCAGATCAACGCCGAAGGGCGCAGCCTGGACGGCTATCAAATCTCAGCGGGCGGAGACCTCTCCTACCGCTTGCGCGAAAAACAACGTAGCCGCACCAGCCTTTTGGCGGGCTTCGATACAACCCGCTATTTCCTGACCGATGACGCCCAAGAAACGGTGCCCGATTTTGACATCAGCACGTTGGACCGCACGGATGTAAACATCGGCGTGCGTCACGACTTTCTCGTCGGCGAACGCCAACCCGTTTCTGCACAACTGACTTACGGAATCACCCAGCTCGATGGTGAAAGCTTCGCCCGCGATTTCAATTTCGGCCTCTCCACCCAATGGCCGCTCAGCCCGCGCGACCGTCTCACCGGCGCCCTGTCTTTGGGCCACGTCACCTACGCCAACACTGACCATGTGGGCGAAAGCTGGGACACAACATTGACCTGGCAAAGACGGTTGGCCAATGCAGACGCCTTGTCTGTCAGCCTTAGCACGGGCCACACCGCCTCGTCAGACCGCACCTCTCTCATCAACACCCGGCACAGCCTGTCCGCCGCCTACGACTTTGGCGAGGTCTGGCAGGGCGTCGATCTCGGCCTCAGCCTCTCGCGGTCGTGGCGCGCGTTCGAACCCAGCACCACCCTCCCCGATGGCCGCCAAGACACCCAATCCACCGCCACGATGACCATCGGCTTCCCAATGGTTGAATTTTACGGATTTTCACCCGTGGCCCAGATCGAAGCGATCGACATCAAATCAAATGATGCACGCCGTCAGCTAGACAAAGTCACATTCGACATGAGTTTTCAGTCAAATTTCTGAACAACCGGATCGCCTTGCAGCTAAACAACGCTAGCTTCTGGCACATCCAAAGGAGACGAAAATGCCCCTAACCTATTTGCACACCATGGTGCGCGTGAAAGATCTCGACGCATCCATTGCCTTTTACAAACTGCTCGGCATGGTCGAACGCGTCCGAAAAGACAGCGAACAGGGCCGCTTCACGTTGGTTTACCTGTGTCCGCCAGACCAGGCCGACGGCCACAACGATGTGGAACTGACCTATAACTGGGATGGCGACGAAGGCCTGCCCGCAGACAGCCGCCATTTTGGGCATCTGGCCTACACGTGCGACAATATCTACGAGCTCTGCCAGCACTTGATGGACAATGGCGTCACCATCAACCGCCCCCCACGCGACGGGCATATGGCTTTCGTGCGCAGCCCCGACAATATCTCAATCGAGCTTCTCCAAGCCGGTGACGCCCTGCCCGCCCAAGAACCTTGGGCCAGCATGGAAAACACAGGCCACTGGTAAAGCGGGCCACTGGTAGAGCGGGCCACTGATAGAGCGGGCCCATCGGCGCTGCTGGCTCGGCTTTAACGCCAAGCTGCGTCAAGAGCTTCAGCCCGCACGCCGCGCGCGGCCTTGCCACACTCTGCGGAGCGTTTCACAGCGCCCCGCAGTTCATCCAACCAAGTTCACCGCTTGAATGCCCTGCACTCACTGCGGACGTAAGCTCAATACGAGCCACGGCTCAATAAATGTAGCGAATTTGATCGGTCCAATACCGCTCAACCCGTCTCAACGCGGTCGCGATTTCGTCCAGCCCATTCATGTCCAGAACACCCTTGTCCTGCAGCCCAGACGCATGCCCTTGGAACAGGTCGGCCACCACATCACGCACCGCGCGGCCCTTTTCGGTCAACCGCACCCGCACAGACCGGCGGTCAATCTCGCACCGTTGATGGTGCATATAGCCCATCTCGACCAGCTTCTTTAAATTATAGCTCACGTTGCTGCCCTGATAATAGCCGCGCGACTTCAGCTCACCTGCGGTGACCTCATTGTCGCCGATATTGAACAACAGCAGCGCTTGCACCGCGTTGATTTCCAGAACACCGACCCGTTCAAATTCGTCTTTGATCACGTCAAGCAACAATCGATGGAGCCGCTCAACCAAGGTCAGGGCATCCAGATAAATTGTCATGAATTCGTTATCGGTGGCCGCAGGTGGCCCGCCGTTAACTGTTGGCAGCGAATGTAGGCTCATCTTTATCTCCGTTACGAAGTTTCCGATGCCTGCTTGCCACGAGAAGGGAAAACAATCCGTTAAATCATGTGAAAATTAGATGTAAGAACCGTACGTTATGGTTAAGGCTTGGTAACCCCGACAGCCCCCGCACGGATTTGCGCCATGATATCAGCATACTCGCCCGGCTCGCGCGCCTGACCGCTCACCCATTGGTACAAATCGTGATCATTCTCGGACAGCAATTTATCGTAAACATCCAAACCCGCCGCATCCATCTGCTCCAAATGCGCGTCTGAAAAGGCCATCAAGATCAGGTCCATTTCCTTAATCCCACGCCGGATAGACCGCATGTAAAGCCGTTTACGTTTAACACTGATATCTTCAGTCATGATGCCCCCATCGCGCGCAGTCGTTTTTCGATCAGCGCCAGTTTTTCATTCGATTGAACCATCTGCGCGCGCACGGCCCGCAAATCCGCCAGCAATCCCGCCAAATCCGCGGCCGAGGTGCCGTCTTCCGGGGCCGAAACCCCCTCGCCCTCACCGGTCAACAACCAGCCCAACGAGACACCCAAAATCCCGCCCAACATGCTCAGGCGGTTGGCGCGCGGCTCGCTCAGGTCTTCTTCCCAGTTGCGCAAGGTGCCGGTTTTGACCCCCACCCGCTGCGCCAGTTCCTTCTGCTTCAGCCCCGTGGCCTCGCGCGCGGCGGCCAATCTGTCGCCAAACGTTGCCGTTTCTTCGCTGTACCAGTCTTCGGTCTCAAATCCGTCGTTCATTGCCCCGCCTCTCACGCGTCAGTTGCAACCACCCGTTCTGCCCCATATGACAGACCTAACCGCAGCTTTCCACCCGAGGCCCACCATGACATTCCTTTCCGCGACACTCGACCGCGTCAAACCGTCCCCCACCATCGCAATGAGCACCAAAGCCGGCGAAATGAAAGCCGCCGGACAGGACGTTATCAGCCTCAGCGCGGGCGAGCCTGACTTCGACACGCCCGACCACATCAAAGCCGCCGCCATCGCCGCGATCAACGCGGGCAAAACCAAATACACCGCCCCCGATGGCATCCCCGAGCTGAAACAGGCCATCTGCGCCAAATTCAAACGCGACAACGCGCTCGACTACACACCGGCCCAAATCAGCGTCGGCACGGGCGGCAAGCAAATCTTGTACAACGCCCTGATGGCCACCCTGAACGCGGGCGACGAAGTCGTCATCCCCGCCCCCTATTGGGTCAGCTACCCCGATATGGTTCTCCTCGCAGGCGGCGTGCCCGTGGTGGCCGAAGCCTCCATCGACACGGGCTTCAAACTCACCCCCGATCAGCTCGAAGCGGCCATCACCGACAAAACCAAATGGCTCATCTTCAATTCCCCCTCCAACCCCACCGGCGCGGGCTACACTTGGGATGAAATGAAAGCCCTGACAGATGTGCTGCTGCGCCACCCCCACGTCTGGGTCATGTCCGACGATATGTACGAACACCTTGTCTTCGATGACTTCAAATTCTGCTCGCCCGCGCAGGTCGAACCAAAACTATACGACCGTACCCTCACCGTGAACGGCGTGTCCAAAGCCTACGCCATGACCGGCTGGCGCATCGGCTACGCCGGTGGCCCCACCCAGTTGATCGGCGCCATGCGCAAGGTGCAGTCGCAATCCACCTCCAACCCCTCCTCCATCAGCCAATGGGCGGCGGTCGAGGCCCTGAACGGCCCGCAAGACTTCCTTGCAGGGAACAACGCGCTGTTCCAACGACGCCGCGATCTGGTCGTCTCCATGTTGAATGACGCGGCGGGCATCAACTGCCCCACCCCCGATGGCGCGTTCTACGTCTACCCGTCCATCGCAGGCTGCATTGGCAAAACCTCCGAAGCTGGCACCGTGATCAACACAGACGAAGCCTTCGCCACAGCCCTGCTCGAAGAAACAGGCATCGCCGTGGTCTTTGGCGCGGCCTTCGGCCTGAGCCCCAACTTCCGCATCAGCTACGCCACATCAGACGCCGAATTGACCGACGCCTGCACTCGCATCCAATCCTTCTGCGCCAGCCTGAAATAACAGGTCTTAGGCAACGGGATTCAAACACCGGGCCAAAACCAAACCGCTGCGGGCACACGGGACTTCCCCCTAGCCCGCGGCAAAGCGCACTGCTAGGCTATGCAAAACGAACTGGGTGAGCATGTCTTATGGGGTCTGAACTTCCCGACTACTACTTCCGCGTCCGCGAAAACGGCGCTGCTGTCTTCCGTGTCGACACCGAAAACCGCCAGCGCCGCATCGAGATGGATCAGATCGCCGTCATCAACATCAAAAACGGCGAGGTCAAACCCCACGGGGACCGTAAACTCACCGACGCGGATATCGCCGAGATCGAAGCATGGATGGTGCAGCGCACTGCCCTCCTCGCCCAGCGCGACCTCGATGATATTCACCGCGCGGTCGACTACCTCAACATCACAACGCAATGGGTCCAATCCAAAGCCACCGACGAACAGCTCGAAGATGTGACCGATGCGCTGCTGCTGTCCATGCATGACCTGCGCACCCTGCTGGTGCGCAAAAAAGCAGACCGGATACTGAACAAAAGCGGCGATTGAAGCGGCCCACTTTAAGCGGCTCTAGGCCATCCGTTTGATCAGCGCCGCCAGCCGCCCGATACCCGCATCAATCTGCTCGGGCGTCGCACATGAAAAACTCAGCCGCAGCGTGTTCGCCCCGGATCCATCCGCGAAAAACGCAGAGCCCGGCACAAAAGCCACCCGCTCCTTCTCCAACGACGCGGCCAGCAACGCCGCACCGTCAAATTTGGCGGGCAGTGTGACCCAGACAAACATGCCCCCCTCGGGCTGCGTCCACCGCACACCCTCCGGCATCTCCCGCGCCAAGGCCGCCAACATCTGATCGCGGCGCGCCTTATAAGTCGCGCGCAACAGCGCGACATGCTCGGTCATCACCGTCTGCGCGACCTGCGCGACAACCATTTGGTTCAAACTGGCCGAATGCAAATCGCTGGCCTGTTTCATCAGCACCAACCGCTCGATCACCGGCTTGGCCGCACACACCCAGCCCACGCGCAGCCCCGGCGCCAATGTTTTGGAAAAACTACCGCAATAAATGGTGCGCGCCTGTTCAATGCTGCCGCAGCGCTCAATCTCCATGGCCAAAATCGGCGGGATCGCCGTGCCGTCATAGCGCAGCGCCTGATAGGCCGCATCTTCAACAATCGCGATGTCCAGCTCGGCGGCCAAATCCAGCACCTGCGCGCGGGCCTGCGCGCCCAATGTCTCGCCCGTCGGATTGGCAAAATCCACCGACAGATAGGCAAATTTCGCCCGCCCGCCCGCCGCCTGCGCACGCTGGGCATATTCCGCCGCACTGACATTCCCGTTCGGGGTCAATTGCTCGAAATGCGGCTCATAGGCATTGAACGCACTCAATGCGCCCAAATAGGTGGGCCACCCGCACAGCACCGTGTCATTGGGGCTGATCATCAGCTTGCCCAAATAATCCAACGCCTGCTGCGATCCGCTGGTGATTAAAATATTATCCGCATCGCAGGGCACCCCCAAACGCGCCATATCCGCCGCGATCCACCTGCGCAGGGGCAGATACCCTTCGCTGACCGAATACTGCAACGCGCCCGCCGCCTCATCCGAGGCCATGGCTTCCGTCATCGCATCCGAAAACGCCTGCACCGGAAACAAATCAGGGTCCGGAATGCCGCCTGCAAACGAAATGATATCGGGCTGGTCCAGCAGCTTCAAAAGCTCCCGTATCTCAGAGGCTTTCATCCGCTGCGACCGCGTCGCCAAGACCTGTTCCCACTGCACCTGTCGCCCTCCTGTTTAGGTCCGGCCACCCTAGGGCGCGCCGCAACATAGGTCAACATTGCTGACCAATAAAATCCAAACTCAAAGTACGAAAGTTACTCAGCCTCGCCCGATATGAACCGAATGTTTCCAAAACCGCCACCCGAGCAGCACCGCAGCCGTGCCCAAGCCCACCGTCAGCCCCAACCACAGGCCCACAGCACCCCAGCCCAGCTGAAACGCCATCACATAGCTGGCCGGTATCCCGATGCCCCAATAGCTGATCCCCGCCAACCACATCGGCACGCGCGTGTCCTGCACCCCGCGCAACACGGCCAAAGCCACAATCTGCGCCGCATCCACAAACTGAAACAGCGCCGACAGCATCAACAACACCACGCCCAGCGCCAGCACCGCATCCCGCGCCGGATCTGTGGGATCAATAAACAGCCCCACCAGATAGGTCGGGATCGACAGATACAGCGCCACAACAAACACACCAAACCCCAGCGACACAGCATAGGCCGTCTTCGCCCCACGCCGCAGCTCGCCCGCGTTGCGCGCCCCGTAATGGCGGCTCGCACGGATCGTCACACCCTCGGACATCCCCACATGAAACATAAACATCAACGCCGTCAGCTGCAGCGCAATCCCGTGGGCGGCCAGCTCCACCTCCCCGATCCAGCCCATCATAATGGACGACCCGGTAAACAGCGCCCCTTCGGCAAACGACGTCACCCCAATAGGCAAGCCCAACCGAAACACCTGCCCCATCGCCTCACGATCACTGCGCCAAATCCGGCGAAACAAAGCGACCTCGGGCTTTTTGATCTGCACATAAACCATCAGCGCGCCCATCTGCACCAGTTGCACCACGACCGACGCCACAGCCGCCCCCTTGATCCCCAATTCAGGCGCCCCAAGGTTGCCGAAAATCAACGCGTAATTCACCACAGCATTGGACAGCAACGCCGCCAGCGTCACCCACAATTGCACCGCCGTCAGCTCCAGCGCCCCCAAATACGACCGGATCACCTGCGCCGCCAATGCCGGAAACATCCCCAACACCGCGATCCGCAAATACGTCCCGCCCTCAGCCGCCACACCGGGGGTCTGCCCCATCGCCAACAAAACATGCTCCGCATACATAAACGGCACAAACACCAATGCCGCAAAAATCGCCGACCACCACAACGCCATCCGCGTCACCCGCCGCGCCCGCGTATCATCGCCCTGCTCAATCGCTTCCGCCACCAAAGGCGTCACCGCGCGGCCAAACCCGGCACCCACGATGAACGTCACAAACCACAGCCCACCGGCCACAGTTGCCGCCGCCAAGGAGGTGACAGAATACCACCCCAACATGATGGAATCGGTCATATGAATGGAAAACGCCGCAACATTTGCCCCCACCAAAGGCAGGCCCAATGTCAGCAGTTTTCGCGTGTGATTGCGGTAGGATGTTTGCGTGCTCATACTGATCGATAGGCCCAATCCCCGCGCAGGTCCAGCGTTGTGAACCGCGCCATGCGCGCCTACACTGGCCCCATGTTCAACACCCTCATCCCCGATGCCCAAACCTTCCTGCGTAACCTGTCGCACACCAACACGCGCGAATGGTTTCACGCCCACAAAGACACCTACGACGACCGTCTGAAAACCCCGGCCCTCGCCCTGCTCGACACCATCTCCCCCCATCTCGCCAGCCTCAGCGACCTGCCCGTCACCGGAAAACTCTTCCGCCCCCAACGCGACATCCGGTTTTCAAAGGACAAAACCCCCTACAAAACCCACCTGCACATGCTCTGGCGGCTCGACACAGGCACCCGCCAAGACGTGGTATTCTTCTTCGGCATTGATCTGGACACCATCACCGTCGGCACCGGCATCATGGAGTTTTCCAAAGACGTGCTCACCGACTGGCGCAAAATGGCCGACATGGACGGCGCCTATCTCACCGCCAAAATCGAAACGGTCGAAGCCAAAGGCTACACCCGCCGCCCCCCAAAGCTCAAACGCGTGCCCGCAGAGTTTGGCAAAGACCACCCCCACGGCCCGCTCCTGCGCCACAAAGGCCTCATCGTCACCGGCCATCCAGAACCCTCCGGTGACTTCCCGACCCAAATCACATCCGCTTTCACCGACCTATGGCCCATCTCCGACATGCTCATCGGTGTCACAGAAACCCCGACGATCTAGCCCTCAACAACTCAAGTCCGCTGGGCAATTGCACTAACGTCTCAAGGTCGCGCCGCTGCGTCTGCAAGTGCTGTTGCGACCATCGCGATATCCGCAGCGCGCAGTCCGGCAATGTTCACGCGACCGGTGTCGCTGCCGTAGAGACCATACTCCGAGCGCAGTCGTTGCATCTGGACAGAGCTTAAAGGGAGTATCGAAAACATCCCCTTGTGTCGTCGCAACGCCTGAAACGTCTCAGGTGCGCCTTGACGTTCTAATGTGTCGCACAATGCGGTGCGCAAGGAAGACACGCGCGCACGAATGGCGCTCAGTTCGGCGACCCACTGTGTTTTCGCATTGAAGACCAAATTTGCCACTGCAGCCGGGTGTTCAGGAGGCATAGAATAATTTGTCCGCCCGAGATTTTCTAAATTTCGCATCGTGTTCGCAACCGCACCCACATCAGGGGCCACAACCATCGCCACCCCAAGCCGATCACAATAGAGCCCCATGTTTTTCGAACAGCTCGCGGCACAGAGAACCAAAGGCAGCGTCTCGACCAGATGGCGCAGGCCCGCCGCGTCCTTGCCCAATCCATCTCCAAAGCCCTGGTAGGCAATATCGACCAGTGGAATCACGTCATGCTTGGCGCAAAATGCCGCAATCTCGGTCCAGTCTTCGGCGCTCGGATCGATACCCGACGGATTGTGACAGCAGCCGTGGATCAAAAGAATGTCGCCTGGCTGGGCGTCCGCAAGGCCATGAAACGCCCGCGCGACATCGATGCCATCTGGGCTTTGCCGCCAAGGGTAATCGCGGACGCAAAGGCCCGCGGCCTCGAAGATCGGACGGTGATTGACGTATCCGGGATCGGTTGTCCAAACGGTAGCCCCTGGATGTGCCAGCTTGATGAAATCTCCCAAAAGCCGAAGCGCACCTGTGCCACCCACGGTCTGAATTGTCGCGGCTCTCTCAAGTTGGTTCGCCCCGTCGCCAAGCAGTAGCCGCGACATTGACGCATTGAATTCTACATTGCCTGCCAAAGGGCGATAGGACTTGGGCACCGCCATGTCCGCCAATTGCCGTTCAGCGTGCTTCACCACATCCAGCGTGGGTGTCTGACCGGTCTCATCGCGATAGACACCGACAATCAGATCGAGCTTTTGAGGCCGTGGATCGGCCTGAAAGTCCGCCGTGAGGCCCCAGATCGGATCGGGGGCGAGCATGGTCAGGTTTTGCAACATGTGTAGAGGCTCCTAAGATTTGTTCGCGCGCCAAATGCCAGCGCAGATGATGCCGACGGCTGCAAGACTGGGAACGCTGAGCGCTTCGCCAAGGATCGGCCAGGCCAGAACGGCCGTAATCGCAGGCGCGCCGGCACCGATCGCGGCGCATTTGTCCGCGCCCAACAGCCGGATCGCGGTGACATAGGTCAGGCTGGCCACAAGACCAACGCCGACGCCCTGCACGAGCACAAAGCCGATCACCTCGGCGGGGGGGCTCGTGAAAAGCGTGGTTGGAACTGCGCCTGTGACGATCATTGGCAGCAGGATGATCGCTGATGGAACAGACACGAGGCCTCCAGCCGTCAATGGATCAAGCCCTGAGCTGCGCAGGCCAATGGTGTAGGTCGCCCAGGCAAGGCTGGCCAACAATAGGGCCACCGTGCCCCATACCACATTGCTGACATTGGCCCCCGATGAAACGATGAGCAGCACCGCACCCAACACAATCGTCAACAGAGCGCTGACACCGCGAAGCTTGGGCCGTTGACCGAACCCCACCCACATCAACAGGGCCAGCGCCAGGGGAACAGTGCCTGCGATCAATGCACCAACATGAGTTGCCGAGGTGAAACCGCCTCCAATGGCAGCCAGCGCGAAAAAGGGCGCACCGCCGCCAAGCACAATGGCAGCTGCGGATCTTGGCGAAAGAACACGCAGTTTTTCCCGGCGCAGCCATAGAAATGGCCCAAGGACGAGCGCAGGTACACAGGCCCGAATAAATGCAACATCTGCAATCTCAAGGTGAGCGCCCTCAGTTGCACGGACCGACAGGGCAAATCCCACCCAAATGCACAAGGTAACGCCCATCGCGATAGACCCAACGAGAGTATCTCGAATACGTAAAGGCGAATGAGGTGAGGTGATCGTCGAGGAAGTCGCGTAAGCCATTGCATCAAGTCCCGTTCAAGATGGCACAATGTTAGCGGATCATCCGAGGCATTTGGTTGCCAATTATAGCCCCCTTAGGTAACAAATTGGCATTATATGCTATTATTGGTTGGCAAATGGACGAAAAAGACCTCCAGATCATTAGATCACTGCAGAAAAATGGCCGCCTCACCAATCAGGATTTGGCGGAGGCTGTAAACCTGTCACCATCCCCCTGTTTGCGCCGCACCCGTGCGCTTGAAGCCTCCGGTGTGATCAAAGGGTATACAGCAATTGTAGACGAAGAGGCGTTTGGCCTCCCCATTACGGTCTTCGTTCGGATCCGCCTGTCGGAGCACACCGGCAAAGCCGTACAAGCCTTTGAGGCCAAAATCCGTGATATCGAGCAAATATTAGATTGCTATGTCGTGACGGGAAGCGATGATTACATTCTGCGGGTGCTCACACGCGACCTCGCGGATTATGAACAGTTTGTTCGAGAAAGCCTGCATCGCATCCCTGGCATCGCATCGATTGATACAAGTTTTGCATATGGCACGGTGAAGCGGTCCATGACGTTGCCACCTCCAAAGATATAGTTGGCCTCTCAGAGACACTGTTCTTTCGGCGTTCGCAAATTCCATAGCCAATCGCCCGCTTTCCTTACCAGATGTGCTCGCCTATCCTCCCACGGGTAAAGCAGTAAACGATGTGCGGATGGTGACGTGAACAACATAAAACGATCATGGCGTCGCATCGCATGTTGCGCCGCGCTGGTTGCGATACTCGGCCGCGCATATTCCGCCATCCACCAGCTCAGCGCCGGGGATGAAACGGCCTTCTTGGCCTTCCCGCTGAGCGTTATTTTACCCTCCCTCGCCTTTGCCTATGTGCTCACCCTGCGGGATATGGTCTCCGAAGAAGGCGCGCTGATGCAGCTGGGCGTTCTGATCCAGCTTGTCCTGATTTTGGCGTTGCCGTCATTTGCTTTGTATCTGGCTCTGGGGTTTCCTGTTGTTTTTCTGGTCGTTGAACTGTTTGAAACCAAATGCCCGCCGCGCCTGCGCAGCGCCCTCAAAGCGCGGATATTGGCATGATTGATCTCGTATTACCCGAACCGCTGATGTTGGCCCTCAGATGGGCACTGCTGCTTTGCCCTTTGGCCTTGATGGGGGTCATGCTCAAACTGCGCGCGCCCTCGCGAAGACTGCAGATTGGCGCGCTATTTGCCTTTTTATACGGCGTACCGATTGTCTTCATCACACATATGATCGCGATCGAACTGGGCTGGTGGCACTACGGGTGGGATGCTCTGATGCTCAACGGACTGCCCGCTGACATCTTGATCGGGGGCTCAATCCTGTTTGGCCCTGCCTTGTTTTTGGCGTTTCCCAACACCCGCCCTTTGCTGCTGTGCCTGCCCATTGTTCTGGGCCTGCACGGCACGCTGTTCAGCACCCTTCAGCCTTTGGTCTTTGCCGGCGACAACTGGTTCTGGGGCGTGATTTTCGTCTTCGCATTTGCGCATGTTCCGGCCATCTACCTCGCTAAATGGACCGCCGGAGACAGCCACCTGCCCCTTCGGTGCGCCCTCTTGGCGATCATGACCGGCGGGTTGATCTTCGCCATCGTCCCCTCCCTTGTGATGCAGGCCATGGGCGGCGAATGGCGGCTGTTTGACCGCTCCACGTGGTCCATAAGCCTCACACTCGCAGCGCTCTGCCTTGTGTCTGCCATCGGGCTGTCGGCCAATCAAACCTTGTGTCTACAAGGGCGCGGCACGCCCATCCCGCTAGACCCAACCCAACGTTTGGTAACCACCGGCATCTACGCCTATGTGTCCAATCCAATGCAGCTGTCAGCGGCATTGGCATTCTTGGTGATCGGGGTGTTTGTGATGAACATCTGGATCATGGCCGCGGCCCTCATGGCCTGGATCTTCGTCCAAGGCATGGTCCGCTGGCATCACCGCCACGACCTTCTCAAACGGTTTCCCGACGGCTGGCCCGAGTACAAAAACAACGTGCCCGAATGGCGCCCCCGCTGGACACCATGGATCAAGGGCAGCGCGACACTTCACCTCCCCGCACATCTCGCCCCACTGCGCCGCATTTTTGATCACGCCGAAGCGCTCACCGTGATCGAAACACCAGGTCCCGCACGGTTTGAACACACCGAAAATGTCACCGCGTTCCAAGGCACCGCCGCCGTTTTCGCCGCTTTCGCTCAGGTGAATTTCGGCTGGATGTTGGTCTCGGCAACCGTGCTGGTGCCGCTCTTGGCGCTCCAACATCTGGTCGGGCTGGCCAGTCCCAAAAGGGCCCAACACCCATGACCCAACCACACATAATCGCGCGCCAACCCTCCCCCTACCTTTTGGGGATCCCCCATTTGCGGCGGATCAAACGCGATCAATTGAACTTCTATCACGATATGCGCAGCCGCCACGGGGATGTCGTCACTATGCGCCTTGGGCCCTACCGCAGCCATCTCCTGTTTCACCCCGACCATATCGAGGCCCTTTTAGCGCGACAGTGGTCCAGCTTTATCAGGTTCAAAAAACTGATGAATGTGGTGCGCCAATGGAACGGCGACAGCTTGCTTCTCGCCGAAGGAGAGGCATGGCGCGCGCGCCGCAGAAAGGTCATGCCAGCGTTCCAAACAAAACGACTGCCCGACTACGGCGCAATGGCCGTGCAAGAAACACAAGCGCTCACCGATACCTTACGACAGCAAAGCACGGATGGCCGCATCACACTGGACACCGACGCCCGAATGGCGCGCCTCACGCTCGACATTGCGACCCGCACGATGTTTGGCGCAGCGCCTCGTGAAAATGGGGCCGAAATCGAACAGGCCATCAAAATCCTCTCCGCCACCGCATTTCGCGAATCCACCTCCCCCCTCACCTTGCCAGACTGGCTCCCCACCTCCCAAAAAGCCGATAAACGATGGGCGATCAAAGTCATGGATGACCTCGTGCGCGGGCTGGTCCACGACCGCATGGCGCGCGGGGCAGACGGCAACCAAAGTGACCTCTTGGCGACGTTGATCACAGAACATAATGGCGTGGCCGAAGACATCCAAAACGATGTTATGAGCCTGCTCATCGCGGGCCATGAAACCTCCGGTGCCTTGCTCAGCTGGGTGTTCACCTGCCTATCAAACGCCCCTGATTGGCTTGCGCAGGTGCAGCACGAACTGGCCACCGTCGTGCAAGGGCGCGCGCCCACAGCGGCTGACCTGCACGATCTGCCCATTCTGCGCGCGGTCATCGACGAAACATTGCGTCTCTTTCCGCCCGCATACACCCTCTTTATCCGACAAGCCGAAGAAGACGTCGACCTGCTCGGCGTGAAAATCCGGAAAGGGGACTTGGTTCAAATCGTCCCCCATACGACCCACCGCGACCCGCGGTTTTTCAATGCCCCAGACATGTTCGACCCAGCACGATTTCTACAGCCCCCCACCTGGCCGAAATTCGCATATTTCCCCTTTGGCGCAGGTCCACGGGTGTGCATCGGGCAGAATTTCGGATTGATGGAATCCTGTCTTGTCGTCGCAACCTTGTTGCAACGCATGGTTCCGGCCCCGTCGCGCACCCGGCCCGTCCCCTTGCCAGAATTCTCACTCCGCCCGCGTGGTGGCCTCCGCCAGATTTGGGATTTCATCTAGAAATTTGTGCCGCTGCGCAGCCGTGGGCAGGTAGCAATCTGGGCGTTCCCCGAACCATTTCAACCGGTTTCGGGCCACAGCATCATACACCCAATTGCGCAGGGGCTTTGGAACAAACCGCAGGACCCTCAGATACGACCAAGGCGGGCGCAGCGCGCCAAGCAACTGCAGGCTTGCATCTGTCTTCGCAAAGGCTTGGCCACCCCGCAAAACCAGATAGGTCAGATCAAGATCCGACAAGCTATACCCATGCTCCATCGCCAACTTCCGCCCCACTGCCTTGCGACTGGACGCAAATTGAAACTGATCCCCCTGTTCACGCGCCAACAAAAACCCCACCCAACGGGCACATAAAACGCAATCTGTATCAAAGATCACGATCGTCTCGGGGGATGAATGCTCAGGCTTCAAAATCGCTCACACTTTCCACAGGGGGGGGCACGGGGGGGGGGCATGTGCCCACGCTAGCCCCACCGCGAAACCACGGCAATATGGGTTCGCCGCATGTTTGGTGCCTTGGTCAAATCACCCAAACAAAGACGGCCCCTACCAATTCCTCAAACATGGGCTGAAGTGCTGCGGTCGCACCCCACTTTCACCTATTCGCGGCAGGCCAGCAGTGACGGGTGCGTCTTAGTTCAACCGTTGCGGCACCTGCGCCGCGTTGCTCCATTGCCGAGGTGATTGGCCGTACATCCGTTTGAACTCGCGGCTGAATTGAGAAGGGCTTTGATAGCCCACATCCCACGCTGCCTCAGACACGGTCTTTCCTTCGGCGATTTTCATCGCAGCGTTGTTGAGCCGCATCGACTTGATGAACTGGATCGGGGACATTGTCGTGGCTTCCTTGAACCGCCGATGGAAAACCGCGCGGCTCATCCCCACGTGATCAGCCATATCATCGATGGTCACCTGTTCTTTCAGGTGCGCAGAGAGATAGTCGATGGTGCGGGCGATTTCGTTGCCGATGCCAAAAGCCCGTCTTGCGTCGGCTTTGGCCTCGCCCATGAGCACCGCGTAACACAACTCGCGCAGGCGCCCCTGTCCGAGCACGTCTAGATCAACAGGGCTGTCGAGAAGCTCGAGAAGCCGCAACAGCGCCTGCGTGAAGCCCGCATCCCAAGACGCTAGCGCCAAAGCAGAGGGGGTTTCACCGTGGGACTTTTTGGCGCTCCCGACAGCTGCCTCTATCTCGTTGGTCAGTTCGCGCATGAGGCGCGGATCCAGTGTGATCACCACACCGAGCAACGGATCCTCTTCCGAAGCTTGCGGTGTGCCCGCCTCAACCGGCAAGGTCATCGGGCACAGCAGGTATTTGTCGCTGCCATAGACGTGATGTTTACCGTCCAGCACAGCTTCCTTTGTCCCGTTCAGGATCGCCACGACCGTTGGCTCGTACACCGCAGGCGCGCAGGGCATAGCTTCGGTCACACGAAAAAGCTGGACGCCTTTGAGTGCGGTATCAACAAGGCTCGCATCTGGGCCCGCATCTGGCAAATGGCGCTCGATAAGGGTCTTGATCTGGTCTTTACTCATACACTCTTGCTGGCAGAACACTTTCATCATTGCAACGGGGGTGAGACGATTGGGCAAGTATTTGAGAGTATATCGCCTATTTTACAGCTCGGTCACGCTCTATCTGTACTTTCAAGCAACACCACCATAACCGCCCAATTGGGCTGGCAGGAGACAGAACATGACAGATACAACTTTCGGACCTAAAGGCTGGACACCCGAGCGCCTTGGCAACCTGTCGGGCAAGACCTACATCATCACAGGCGCCAACGCCGGCGCAGGTTTGCAAGCCGCGCGTATCCTTCTCAAGAAGAACGCCAAAGTGGTCATGTTGAACCGCTCGGCCGAAAAATCAGAGGCCGCAATCGCGGACCTGAAACAGGAATTCGGTGCACAGGCCGATGTGAGCTTCATCCGTATGGACCTGTCCGTTTTGGACAGCGTGCGCACGGCGGCTGAAGAGGTTCTGAAAACCGTGCCCCGTATCGATGCGTTGATCAACAATGCCGCAATCGCGCAGGTTCCGGCGCGCCAGCTGACCGTCGACGGGTTTGAAAGCCAGCTTGGAACCAACCACTACGGGCATTTTCTGCTGAATGGTCTGCTCTTTGATCGCATCGCGGACAGCAAAGGCCGGATCGTGGTCGTCGCGAGCCTTGGTTACAATATGGGCCTCAAGACCATGAAGTTTGACGATATGAACTGGGATGAGGGCTACGGCGCAAACACGGCTTATTCTCAGAGTAAGCTGGCTCAGATGATGTTTGCCTATGAACTACAAGACAGGCTGGCCGCTGCGGGTCGCGACGATGTCGAGCTCTATGTCTGCCATCCTGGCTCGTCAGCCACATCGCTGATCACAACAAGCGGAAGCCGCACGATGCGCTTCATCTGGTGGCTGATGACCAAGACACCGATGGTACAGACCGCAGAACAAGGCTCGTACCCCGAGGTGATGTGCGCGACCGAAGAGGCTCTGACCGAGCAGCGCGCCCTCTACGGTCCGACGGGCCGCATGGAAGCGGTCGGCCCGGTCGGCAAGGGCACATTGAACGCTCATGCCCACGACAAAGCTGTCATGTCGCGTCTCTGGGAGATGTCCGAAAAAGCTGTTGGGTTTGAATGGAGCCTCTGACACAGATGGCTTAGGATCACCGCGGCCCGACGTGGTGGTCCGATTTGAGCGGCCCGAAGCGGCCTCTCCCCACGAACTTGAGTGGGGCAGCGCGGCCCGTCTAACCGGACTGTCGCTGCCCTCCAAATCCTTAACAAACCCCAGCGTACGGTGCGTTAATCCCGCAATACCCACCCTAAAAGCAATACCAGACCCATACCGGAGCAATACCGGTCCCATATCTAGATTTTCCATGAAAATAAGGCGTTAACCTTCGATTCGGGGGCGGCCATTGGCTCAGGCCGCCCTGCCCGTTAACCTCTCGCGCTAAAGCACACCGTCCGCAACATCGGTAAACCGCTTCAACGTAGCCGGTACGTCTTTCAGCTTATCAATCCCAAACAGCCCGATACGGAACGTGCTGAAATCCGCCGGCTCATCCACAGCCAGCGGCACGCCCGCAGCAATCTGCATGCCAGCGGCCCCGAATTTCGACCCGTTCTGCACCGCAGGATCATCGGTGTAGCACACCACAACCCCCGGCGCGCCAAAGCCCTCTGCGGCCACAGATGTCAGGCCTTTAGCCGCAAAATACGCCCGCACACCCTGCCCCAACGCCCACTGGGCATCGCGCAATTTATCAAACCCGTAGGCCTTGCTTTCCACCATCGTATCGCGGAAATCGCGCAGCGCATCTGTGGGCATCGTCGCGTGATAGGCATGCCCGCCATTCAGGTAGGCCTCCATGATCTGACGCCATTTCTTCAGGTCCACCGCAAAAGAATTAGCCTGGGTTTTCTCCAACCGCTCCAATGCCTTATCCGACATCATGACCAATCCAGCCGACGGCGAAGATGACCAGCCTTTTTGCGGCGCCGAGATCAAAACATCCACGCCCGTGGCCTTCATATCCACCCAAGCACAGCCCGACGCGATGCAATCCAGCACCATCAAGGCCCCCACTTCATGGGCCGCCTCCGCCAGTGATTTTACATAATCATCGGGCAAAATGATCCCCGCGCTGGTCTCCACATGCGGGGCGAAAACCACATCCGGCTTGGCGTCGCGAATGGCCGCTGTCACCTCTTCAATCGGCGCAGGCGCAAAGGGCGCGCGGCTGTCATTTCCAGTCTGGCGCGCCTTGAACACAGTCGTGTCTGCTGTAAACGCGCCTGCATCGAAAATCTGGCTCCAGCGATAGGAAAACCAGCCATTGCGCACGATCATCGCATGGGCGTTGCCCCCAAACTGACGTGCCACCGCTTCCATCGCGAAGGTCCCCCCACCGGGCACAATCGCCATACCATCGGCCTGATATACCTCACACAACATGCCGTGCAGATCAGTCATAACACCCTGAAAAACCTGAGACATATGGTTTAGTGAGCGGTCCGTGAAAACGACAGAAAACTCCATCAAGCCATCAGGGTCTACGGGGGAACGCGTTGCATCCATGGTCATCATCCTTTGCTGTTCGCCCCACTATGCAGCGCACCGCGGGAATGAAAAGGCCCGCGTCACGCAAGGACCTTCAAAGCCAACCATCAAATGGGCCAATCATCAAATAGGTCCGGGCCTGCGCTCTTCGCTCAGCAACACATTTGCCTCCACATCCCCCACCCCAGGCAACGTCATGACACGGCGGCGCAAAACCCGTTCAAAATCCGCCAAATCCCGCGCCACCACACGCAAGCGGTAATCGTACAGCCCCAGCACGTGTTCGACCAATTGCACCTCGGGGATCGCTGTCACCGCGCGCTCAAAATCATCCAGCGAAACACGGCCCTTGGTGGCAAGTTTCACCCCCAAAAACACGGTCACACCAAACCCCAATTTCTGCGCATCCAACGCAACGCGCTGTCCCGTAAGAACACCTTCATCGCGCAGCCGTTTAATACGCCGCCAAGTGGCAGGCTGGCTCATCCCGATTCGCCCGCCGATCGCCGCAGCGGTTTGCGTTGCATCCCGTTGCAACGCCGCCAATATCGCGCGGTCTGTTTCATCCAGTGTCAAAACACGCTCCTCTCAGGGGTTTGGCAAATCATAGGGGAAGGCTTTCATTATCGTGCAACGTCGCCACCGTCATCAACGCCTCAATATCCGCGATATGCGGCAAGGCGAGGATCTGCTCTCGATAGATCTGTTGATAATGCGGCATATCCCGCGCGATCACGCTCAGACGCACATCCACGCGCCCCAGAAATGTTTGTATTTCAGTCACTTCCGCAATGGCCCGCGCCGCATCGAGAAATTCATCAAAGGCACGCGGTTGCGTTTTGTCCAAGGTCACACGCAGTGATACGTCAACCTCATACCCCAAAGCGGCCCAGTTGATGACCGCATGTTGGCCGGTCAAAATGCCCTGTTCTTGCAGCCGCCCCAACCGCCGCGTGGCTTTCAGGGCTGACATCCCCGCCCGCGCGCCCAAATCTGCAATGGGCAGCCCTGGATCGGCCTGCAACTGCCGCAAAAGCCTACGATCCTGATCATCAAGCATGAAAATATCCAATTTATACAACTTTACGAATAACAACTTCACCAAGGGATTTAAATACTAAAGAAATACCATCGCAGATCGGCACTTTCGCTGCCATAAGGGCGCCAATGCAACCCAACTAAGGATAAAGCTATGCGCGTTTATTACGACCGTGACTGCGACGTGAACCTGATCAAGGACAAAAAAGTCGCCATCCTCGGCTACGGCTCCCAAGGCCACGCCCACGCCCTCAACCTGCGCGACTCCGGCGCGAAAAACCTCGTCGTCGCCCTGCGCGAAGGCTCCCCGTCCCAAGCCAAAGCCGAAGGCGAAGGCCTCAAAGTTATGGGCATCGCTGAAGCTGCGGCTTGGTGTGACGTGATCATGTTCACAATGCCCGATGAGCTTCAGGCAGAAACATACAAAAAATACGTCCACGACAACATCAAGCCAGGCTCCGCAATCGCGTTCGCCCACGGCCTGAACGTCCACTTCGGCCTGATCGAGCCTAAAGAAGGCGTAGACGTGATCATGATGGCGCCAAAAGGCCCAGGTCACACTGTACGTGGCGAATACACAAAAGGCGGCGGTGTTCCGTGCCTTATCGCTGTCGACACAGACGCATCCGGCAAAGCCCAAGAAATCGGCCTGTCCTACTGTTCCGCAATCGGTGGCGGTCGCTCCGGCATCATCGAAACAAACTTCCGTCAGGAATGCGAAACTGACCTCTTCGGTGAGCAAGCTGTTCTGTGCGGCGGTATCGTTGACCTCATCCGTTGTGGTTTTGAGACACTGGTTGAAGCTGGTTACGAGCCTGAAATGGCGTACTTCGAGTGCTTGCACGAAACCAAGCTGATCGTTGACCTGATCTATGAAGGCGGCATCGCCAACATGGATTACTCCATCTCCAACACAGCAGAATACGGTCAGTACGTCACTGGCCCACGCATCCTGCCATACGAGCAGACGAAGAAAGCGATGAAAGAAGTTCTGGAAGACATCCAGTCCGGTAAATTCGTTCGCGACTTCATGCTGGAAAACGCTGTTGGCCAGCCAACAATCAAAGCGTCCCGTCGTGCCAACGACGAGCACCAGATCGAACAGGTCGGTGCAAAACTGCGCGCAATGATGCCTTGGATCTCCGAAGGCAAAATGGTCGACAAAGCGAAAAACTAATCGGTCTCACCGATAGGTTCGAGGGGCTCCGCATGCGGGGCCCCTTTTCTTTTTGCCCCACGGCCCCACCTCCACCAGATGACAGCCCCGCCCCCGCAAGATAGGCAGACCAGATGACCCAAGCCCCGACCCCATTGAACTGGCTCTCTATCGCCCTTCTCGGCCTGATTTGGGGCGGAACATTTATGGTCGTGGCCGTAGCGCTCGACGGCTATGGCCCGCTCACGGTGGCCTGTGCGCGCACAACCTTGGGGGCCGTCTCTTTGCTTCTTTTGGCGCGGATGTTGCGCCGGCCCTTCCCCAAAGATCCGGCAGTCTGGCGGTATTTGGTCGTGATCGGCGCGCTCAACACCGCGTTGCCTTTTGCGCTGTTGTCATGGGGGCAGCAATATGTCCCATCGGCCTTTGCCGGCATTTCCATGGCCGCTTTGCCGCTGTTCGTCTTTCCGCTGGCCCATGTGTTTAGCGACGAAAAAATGAGCCTGCGCAAAACCTTAGGGGTTGTCACCGGCTTTCTCGGCGCGGCGGTTTTGGTGGGCCCCGGTGCGTTTGATTTCTCTCAAGGAAGCCTTGCCCTGCCGCAACTGGCCTGCATCGCTGCCTCCTTGTCCTATGCGGTGTCCAGCGTGCTGACCCGCCGGTGCCCGCCCGTGGATAGCATCACGATGGCCGCGTTGACATTGGTGGTCGGGGCCATCGTGCTAATCCCCGCCATGCTAATCTTCGAAGGCGCGCCCACATGGGTGAGCGGTCGTGCAGGCTACGCGATCGTGTTTCTCGGGCTGGTCCCAACCGCATTTGCCGCGCTGTTGCGGGTGCAAACAATTCGCACCGCCGGTTCGGTGTTCATGACCTTGGTGAACTATCAGGTCCCCGTTTGGGCAATGCTTTTTGGGGCGCTCGTGCTCTCCGAAGCGCTGCCGTGGCGGTTCTACGTGGCCCTCGCCCTCATCCTATGCGGTCTAGCCATCAGCCAATGGGCGGGGCTGAGAACCCTGCTCAGGCGCTGACGGACGCGACAGCTTCAACCTCGGCCACGATACCGTCGACCACCTGGGCCAAAAGCCCGTCATCCTCACATTCCGCCATAACGCGGATCAACGGCTCCGTGCCTGATTTGCGGATCAACAACCGCCCTTTGCCGGTCAAATCAGCCTCAGCCGCAGCGATGGCCGCTTTCACGGATGGCGCATCAAGGGGCGCCTGCCCCGCACCGTAGCGCACGTTTTTCAGCATCTGTGGCACCGTGTCGAACACTTTGCACAGCGCCGACGCGGGCTGACCGGTTTCGATCATCGCACTCAGGAATTGAAGCCCCGCCAACAGCCCATCGCCCGTGGTTGCGTAATCGGTCATCACGATGTGGCCCGATTGTTCGCCGCCCAAATTGAACCCGTTCGCGCGCATCGCCTCGACCACATAACGGTCGCCGACATTGGTGCGCATCAGCTGCAAACCACGGTCAGTCATGAACCGTTCCAACCCGAGGTTTGACATAACAGTGGCCACCAACGTGCCCTTGTGCAGCCGGTCCGCATCAGCCCAGCTGCTGGCGAAAAGCCCCATGATCTGGTCGCCATCTGCGACCTGACCGTTTTCATCCAAAATCATAACGCGGTCGGCATCCCCATCCAGACAGATACCAACATCGGCCCCGTGTGAGACGATGGTTTCCGCCGCCGTGCGCGTGCTGGTCGACCCGCAATTGTTGTTGATGTTGAACCCGTCCGGTGAGGTTCCAACAGGGATCACCGTCGCCCCCAGCTCCCAAAGAACTTCGGGCGCCACGCGGTGACCGGCCCCATTGGCACAATCGATCACAACCTTCAGGCCGTCCAAACGTTTCCCTGCTGGCAGTGTCCCTTTCAGGCGTTCCGCATAGCGGAAACGACCATCGTGCACGTGCTTTGCACGGCCGATGTTCGTGGCCTGCGCCGGTTGGATATCGGTCTCCAGCAGCGCTTCAATTTCAGCCTCAGCCTCATCAGACAGTTTAAAACCGTCCGGTCCAAAAAACTTGATCCCGTTGTCTTGGGCAGGGTTGTGACTGGCCGAAATCATAATGCCCAAATCAGCGCGCATTGATGTGGTCAGCAGCCCCACACCCGGCGTCGGGATTGGGCCCAACATCAAAACATTCATGCCCGTGCTCGTCAGGCCCGCGGTCAGGGCATTTTCAAACATATAGCCAGACAAACGCGTGTCTTTGCCAATCACAACACGGTGGCCGTTGCTGCCATCATTGCGGAAATATCGCCCGGCGGCGGCCCCAATTTTCAGCGCCATATCGGCGGTCATTGGGTATTGGTTAGCCGTGCCACGCACGCCGTCAGTTCCGAAAAATTTACGTGCCATGGATCTCTGCCCGCCTTAATTTACTGCCATATGCAGGCTTATCGCCTGTCGTGTTGCCGTTGTATCATGGACCCGCAGGATTTGCATACCCTGCCGAACCCCCTGCAATGCGATGGCCACCGATCCGGGCATGCGGTCGCCCGCCTCGGGCGCATCGCCCAAAACACCGATGAACCGCTTTCGCGATGCCCCCAGCAAAACAGGGCAACCAAGACCATGAAAAATCGACAAATTTTTCAAAATATCCAAGTTATGCTCAAGCGTTTTGCCAAAACCGATGCCAGGATCGACGATGATTTGATCACGGCGGATACCCGCCGCAACAGCTGCCTCAATGCGGGCCGCCAAGAAATCATAAACGTCCAGAACAACATCATCGTACTGCGGGTCATTTTGCATCGTCGCGGGATCGCCCTGCGCGTGCATCAAACAACAGGGCGCATCAGCCTGTGCCGTTACCGCTGCGATATCGGGGTCAAAGGTGAAGGCCGCAACATCGTTGACCAAATCCGCCCCCACCGTAAGGGCTGCCTGCGCCACCTGTGCTTTGCGTGTATCAATGGACATCGGCGTGCCTTCGGTGGCGCGGATCGCTTGGATCACGGGCGCTGTGCGGGCAATCTCTTCCTCGACCTCGACAACCTGCGCACCGGGGCGCGTGCTTTCCCCGCCGATGTCGAGGATATCTGCACCGCCCGCCACCATGTGCCGCGCTTGTGCCACGGCTGCCTCCGGCGCGACAAACTGTCCACCATCTGAAAAACTGTCAGGCGTGACGTTCAAAATACCCATGATTTTGGGCGCATCCATGCCCAGCCCCGCGATTGCCGCGCGCGGTGCGGTCAGGCGGCGGAGCACATCAGCAGGCACATCGGCAAGCTCGACCAATTGTCCACGCCGGCCCTGCGCCGCGTCGCGTTCGATCCGCTCAACACGGGTGAACCAACACCAACCGCCCGCCAAAGTCTGCGCATCCGCAGGGCGATGCGCATCCGTCATTGGAACAGGGCGCCAATAGGTCACAGCACGCGCACCGGCACATCGCAAACAGGCGCCTCGCCACCGATCACAACCAGTTCCTTGGCCTCTAAAAAGGCAGCAAACCACGCGACCAATGCCCCTGCGTCACGCGGGCTGGCGCTTGGCCCATCAACCGCATCAAGCACAATTTTTGACGGTGCCCACACACAGATCTGGCCGTTTTTCATCGCCCAATCCAACTCGGTCAACGTCCCCACCACGACGCACCTCTTGTCACGGCTGGCCAAGACCCAAGCGTTTTGTTCAATCGCCAACAGATCGATCCGCCGCTGCGCCAGTTTCGCGCGGGCCTGCGGCGCAGGCGTCTCCCCCGCCCCGACACAGAAAATCAGCGGTACGTCATCGGCGGCCAGCGCATCAATCCGCGATGACAGATCATCTGCCAACACCGTGTCCTTGGATAAATACACGACCCGCGGATGTGGCGCTTCGACCGTTTCAGCCGCAGCCTGAGGGTTCCCGCCCTGCTCGCGCACAATCTCGACCCCCAGCGAATAAGGGCCACGGTCAATCTTTTCGATCCGCACAAACACCCGCAACGCTTGAGGTTCTAGCAAAATGCGTTCGGCCACCCGTGCAGCCAGTGTTTCCAGAAGGTTCAGACGTTCGGCACCCAGTTCGATGTCGATCGCTTCGGTCACGCGGTCGTAGGACAAAATGCGGTCCACATCATCGTCGATCGGTCCCGTCAGCGGCGCCACTTCGACGACAACGTTAAACTTGATCCGTTGCAGATGGCCCCGTTCTTGCTGAAACGCGCCAATCTCGACCTCGGTGATGTAATCGCGCAAGGAAATCCGGTCACGCAAACCGCCGCTGCCCTCTGGCGCGGTTGCCTCCGCCCGCTCAGAGGGGTGGGCAAAAGCAAGTTTAGTGTCACTGCTCATCAGATATCCTTCGCTGTCTTATGCGCCGGATACTAAGGCTGCGCGTGCCAAACAAGGGTCGATCTGCGTCATCTTCCCTTCGGAAACGACACAGATCCCCTAAATGCGATCAGCTTTGGCGGTAGAAATAATGCGCCCCGATCGAGGCTGTGCGATCAAACACGCTGGCCCAACGCGGGTTCACGGCACGTGTATGATAGAACGTCGCCCCAGACGTCAGGTCGCGCGGCGCGCCATCCATCAGCAAACGGGCCACTTTGCCGACACGGTTCCAGGCGGCTTGTTCGTGAATGACCTCTGCCGCGCCATCGCAGGTGTAGGTGAATTGACAGGCGAATTGGCGCCCTGTGCCCTGATTGATCACACCGCACAGCGTGTTGGGGAAGCGCGCGCTGTCGACGCGGTTCAAGATCACTTCACCAACAGCAAACAAGCCACGGGCGCTTTCGCCACGCGCTTCGAAATACAAGGCTTCGGCCAAGCAGTTCCACTGTTCTCCGCCTGTGGCGATGGGCTGAGACGCCAGGAAGGCGTTGTCGTAGGTGATCACTTCGGGCGCTGTCGGAATGTTGCGCGCCGACGCGGGAGGCACAGCGGTCAACGCTGCCAACCGTGCATCTGGCACCTGCTGAATGGCCGCCCGTTCCTGCCCCAACAACGCGCCAAGACGTGCTGCCAATAGGTCATCTGCCTGTGCCGTTGACACCAGCACGCTGAGCGCACCTGCTGCGATGAACGCATTGAAGACTGATCGACCGAACCGCTTAAACATTTTCTAATCCATAAGGCACGCGGTTTGCCCCGCGCAAGCGGGACCCCTTTAAGGTACTAGATCGCAAAGGTCTAGCTGGCCCCACCGCGACGCCTGCGCGCAGAGGTGCCTTTCGACAACACTGCGGATGGGGCCCGCAACATACTGGCCCACAACAGATTTTCGACGCTACACTTTGATATTCAGCTCGCCAATACGGTCGCGGATCGCCAATTGAGCGGCGGAAAGCCGCGCAACGGGGACCCGAAATGGCGAGCAAGACACGTAATCGAATCCCTGCGCGCGGCAAAATGCGATCGTGTTGCTATCTCCACCATGTTCACCACAGATGGACAGTGTCACGTCAGGACGGCCCTTGCGGCCCCGTTCCGCACCCAGCTTCAACAGCTCGCCCACCCCATCAAGATCGAGGGTGTGAAACGGATCTTCTTCGTAAACGTGCAGCTTCACATAGTCCGACATGAAGCGGCCCGCGTCGTCACGGGACAATCCATAGGTCATCTGGGTCAAATCGTTGGTCCCGAACGACAAGAACGCCGCGTGTTCTGCGATGTCCTGCGCGCGCAAGGCTGCACGTGGCGTTTCCACCATGACGCCCAGCTTATACTCAAAATCAACGCCGGTTTCCGTGCGAACAGCGGCGGCCACAGCATCAATGCGGGATTGAACCAGCTCGACCTCGCGCATGGCGCTGACCAGCGGGATCATAATTTCGGGGGCAAAGGGCACACCATTTTGCGCGCTCTCAACGGCGGCTTGGAATATCGCGCGGGCCTGCATGTCGTAAATTTCCGGCACGGTAATCCCCAAACGCACACCGCGCATGCCCAGCATGGGGTTGTATTCCGTCAAGTCATCAACGCGCGCTATGACTTCGGCAAGCGGCACATCCAAAAGCTCGGCCAGATCGCGCATGCCCGCTTTGCCAACGGGCAAAAACTCGTGCAGGGGCGGATCAAACAAGCGAATGCAAACAGGCGTGCCCTGCATGATCTGAAAAATCTCTGCAAAGTCAGATTGTTGCAAGGGCAGCAACCGTTCCAGAACGGCGGCCCGCCCCTCTGGTGTTTCCGCGAAAATCATTTCGCGCATCAGATCAACGCGATCCCCATCAAAGAACATGTGCTCGGTCCGGCACAAACCGATGCCTTCGGCGGTGAAATTATGAGCCGTTTGTGCGTCTGCAGGTGTATCCGCATTGGCCCGCACGCCAATATCGCGCACATCATCGGCCCAAGACAGCAATGTCTGGAACGCATCGTCCAATGCGGCCTCAAGCAAGGGGGGCGCGCCGGCCAAAATCTGCCCCGTACTGCCATCGACGGTGACAAAATCACCCGCCGCGAAGCTGCGGCCATCGGGGGCGGTGATCACGCGTTTACGCTCATCGACGTCAAGATCAGAGGCGCCAACAATGCAGGGCAGCCCCAATCCACGGCCAATCACGGCCGCATGGCTGGTGATCCCGCCGCGCAATGTCACAACCGCTGCCGCGGCATGCATGCCGCGAATGTCTTCTGGTGTGGTTTCACGGCGCACCAAAACACAAGATTCGCCGCGCGATGCGCTTGCTTGGGCTTCATTGGCAGAAAACACCAACACACCACCCGCAGCACCCGGGCTGGCGGGAATACCGCGTACAATAATATCGCGCGCAGCTGACCCGTCGACCTGACGGTGCAGAAGCTCTGACAAGGCCGCAGGCTGCACCCGCATCACGGCTTCTTCTTTCGGAATAACACCAGATGTCGCCAGATCGACTGCGATACGCACGGACGCACGGCTGCTGCGTTGCACACGGACCGCGTCTAAAATCGACAGCTGACCGTCGTTCAAAATGAACTTGATCTCCATCTCTTCGCGCAGGCGTTTGCGGCCCAATGCGCCGAATTCAATCAATTTTTCAAAGGCCTCTGGCGCCATGTCCTCTAGCGACGGACCACGGCGATCCCGCGTCAGGAACACCGCGCCCGCAGCCTCCCGCAGGGTTTCTGAATGCAAGGCCTGCGGAACAAAGCGCCCTTTCATTTGCGCGGTTCCCGTGGTGCCATCGACGAACTGGATCATCCCCGATCCGGACACACCGTCGCCAACAGGGATCGCCATGTTTTGAACCACCAGCCCCAGCCCGGCATCGGGCGGTGCCCCTTTGGCTTGGCGCAGCAAACGGGCCGTTGTGCCTTCCCAAGACCGCGCCATCGACCGCAAAACTTCGGCCAATTGTTCACCCGCATCTTGGGGGAATTCGGCGTCCATTTCGGTTTCATAGGTCAACAACATGCGCCGCAGCGCATCTGCAGACGGCTGGTCTGGCAGATAAAACTCTTCAGGATCAAGGCGAGCCACTTCAATCGCAAAGGCTTGGATGTAGCGCATATACATCCGCGTGGCCGCATCCTCGCCGATCGTATCAATCAGCTCTGCGTGTTTCGCGTTATTGAGGCCGATGTTCAGCATCGCGCCTGGGCCACCCCAATCAGGGTCCATGCTGCTAGGGCGTACCGACAATAAAGGCGCGCTTTCAAAATGCCGCAGGATTTGCGGCGTATCTACGGGCTGCCCCCCGGCGATGGCGCGCACCGCATCGAAAGACAAAGCCACCGTCGTAGGAACGGGCATATCTAGCCGGATCAAACGTTGCAGGCATTTTGCGCGACCACCATGAATATCCGCAGCCATTGGCGCGGTTTTCGTGACGAGGCACAAATCTTTTAATGTAATAACCTTCTGCACTGCAGCATTCCTCCTGCAGGGCACCATAGTCAGGTGCGCCTACAGGGCAAGGGTAACATTTTTGTAAATTTAGCCGTCAATTTTTCGCAGATCAGCAACGCTTAGACAAATCGTGCGGATACGGTGCAACAGGTTCAAACGATTGCGGCGCAACACCTCGCTGTCTGCGTTGATTTGCACCGCATCGAAAAACGCATCAATCGGGCCACGCAAATCGGCCATCGCCGACATCGCTCCCGCGAAATCCTCTGCTGTCATGGCAGGGGCAATCTTGGCATCCGCTGCGTCGAGCGCGGCAAACAGGGCCTTTTCCTCATCCGTTTCGGCAAATTTCAAATCCGCCCCGAAGGAGTATTCGACCCCGTCTTTCTCTTCGGCTTGCGACAGGATGTTGTTGGCGCGTTTAAACCCTTGGATCAGGTTTTCACCATCGTCGGTTTTCAAGAACGCCGCCAAAGCCTTGGTGCGTTTCACCAGTAGCAGCAGGTCATCGTTGCCGGGCATGGCCAAGGATGCATCGATAACATCGTGGCTGATGCCTTCGTCGCGCAGATACACTTTCAGGCGGTCATGGAAGAAAGACAGCAAGCTGTCATCTTGAATGAACGTGCCCAACTTCAACGAAAGCCCGTTTTCCAAAACCAAGCGGATCACACCGAGGGCTGCACGGCGCAATGCGAATGGGTCTTTCGACCCTGTTGGTTTCTCGTCAATCGCCCAGAAGCCTGACAATTTGTCGAGCTTTTCTGCCAAAGCAACCGCGATAGAAACGGGTTCTGTTGGCACGTCATCGGATGGGCCCAATGGCGAGTAATGCTCTTGTGCGGCAGCCGCGATGGCATCAGACAGGCCCGCTTCTTTCGCATAATAGCGGCCCATAAGCCCTTGAAGATCGGGGAATTCATAGATCATCTCGGAGCTAAGGTCGGCCTTAGCAAAGCGCGCGGCGGCCTCTGCTTCGGTGGCGTCAGCCCCGACCAATGGCGCGATTTGCGCGCTGAGGTTCGCCATCCGGTCCACCAATTCGGCGACCGTGCCCAATTTGTTGTGGAAGGTCACATTGGTCAACGCATCCAGCCATTCGGTGCCGCCGGTTTTCGCGATCCGCAGATCGTTTTCCCAGAAGAATTTCGCGTCAGACAGACGAGCGAACAGAACCTTTTGGTTCCCCGCCAAAATGGTGGCGCCTTGGTCTTTGGTTTCACGGTTGGCCACGGTGACGAAACGCACCACCTGCCCTGTTTTATCGCGCACCGAGAAGAACTTTTGGTGCTCTTTCATCGACGCGGTCAAAACCTCCGGCGGCAGAGACAAGAAATCATCCGCGATTGTGCCCATCAACACGACAGGCCATTCCACGAGACCTGCGACCTCGGCTAGCAACCCTTTGTCTTCGACCAGCTCCAGACCAGCCGCAAAGGCTTGGTTGGAGGCTTCAGACCAAATCATATCCGCGCGTTCATCCGCACGTAAAATCACCTTGGCGCGCTTCAGCTTCGCCTCGTAATCCTCGAACGAGGATACAGCAAACGTATCCGGCCCCATGAAACGGTGGCCACGGGTGGTGTCGCCAGCCTCAATGCCATCGACGGACATGGGCACAACTTGTGCGCCCGCCTCATCAGACAAAATGCAAACGATAGAATGCAATGGGCGTACCCATTTCAACGCGCCTGTGCCCCACCGCATGGATTTGGGCCATGGGAAGTTGCGAACAGCGGCTTCTAGCACCTCTGCGATAATGTCGGCTGCCGGACGGCCCGTTTTCTCAATCACCGCGAAATACACTTCGCCTTTGCCGACGTCGCGTTTTTCCAGCTGGTCCACGGTGACACCGGCCCCACGGCAAAACCCCTCGATCGCCTTATCAGGCGCGCCCACCTTGGGGCCTTTACGCTCTTCGCGGGTGTTGGGGCTTTCGGCGGTCAATCCTTCAACAGACAGAGCCAAGCGGCGTGGCGTGGAAAACGCGCCAGCGCTCGCGTAGGTCAGACCCGCTTCGACTAGACCATCTGTGATCAAGCGCTGCAAATCCGCAGCCGCCTTGGCTTGCATCCGTGCAGGGATTTCTTCGGAGAAAAGTTCAATCAGAAGATCAGGCATTTACGTATCCTCGGAGGGGGCTGGGCAGCCATCTGGCGCGGTATCGCCGTCAAAAACGGCCTCGCCACAGGCATTCAATTGGTGCCACGCGAAACCGCGGCCATCAGGCAAAACCGCAACGACACGGTCCACGCCATAAGAAATATTGGGTTCGCTCATAAAGGCGATTGCGGTTCCGGCTTCTAAGGCCTCACCGATTTCGCGAGCGTCGAAACAATCAAACCAGGACGGCGCGTTCAAAGGCTCGGCGCTGTCCAGAATTTCGAAGGTTTCGGTCAAGGTCGCTTGGGATTGGGGCACGTCAAAACAAGCGCGGAACGAAATCGCGCCGGACAGGCGCACGCCCTCTTCTACCGTGTCGATCGCCTTGAGGTTTTCGTACAAAAACGGCTCTGGCTCGCCCGAAACGACGGAGACAAGTTGCACTTCTCCAACCTCGGCCGGAGTAAGCTCCGCATAGCCGGCGTAGACGAGTTGATAGTACATCAACACGCCCCCGAAAAACGCAGATCCTAGGATCGCAACGATGGCCAACCGCGTGGCGTTCATGCGGCACCGCCCGCAGCGGTTTGCACGAAAGCATCCGCACAGAGTTTCGACAATGTCCGCACCCGACCAATATAGGCCTGACGTTCCGTGACCGAGATCACGCCGCGCGCATCAAGCAAATTAAACAGATGGCTGGCTTTGATCGCTTGGTCGTAGGCCGGTTGAGCCATGACAATTTTATGGCCTGTCTTTGGGTCCACATGCTCGTGAGCCAAAATGGCGGCGCATTCTTTTTCGGCATCCTCGAAGTGCTTCAACAAAATATCTGTGTCCGCGATATCGAAGTTGAACCGCGAATATTCCTGCTCGTTCTGCAAAAACACGTCGCCATAGGTCAGCGCAATCGGTGCATCAGGGTCATTGTACGGCATGTCCATCACGTGATCGACGCCCAAAACATACATCGCCAAACGCTCCAGACCATAGGTCAGTTCGCCCGAAACGGGGTGACAATCATGGCCGCCGACCTGTTGAAAATAGGTGAATTGTGATACTTCCATGCCGTCACACCACACTTCCCAGCCGAGGCCCCAGGCTCCCAGTGTTGGGCTTTCCCAGTCATCCTCGACGAACCGGATATCGTGCATCTCCATATCAATGCCGATGGCCTTGAGCGACCCAAGGTACAGGTCCTGCAAATCGGGTGGGCTGGGTTTGATCAAAACTTGGTATTGATAGTAGTGCTGCAACCGGTTTGGGTTTTCGCCATAGCGGCCATCAGTCGGGCGGCGCGACGGTTGCACATAGGCAGCAGACCACGGCACGTTGCCCAAGGACCGCAGGGTCGTTGCGGGGTGAAATGTGCCCGCCCCAACTTCCATGTCGTACGGCTGCATGATCGCGCATCCTTTGGCGGCCCAATAGGACTGAAGCCTTAGGATAATTTCCTGAAAACTGCGTGGTGTATCAGACATGGTGAACCCTCAATTCGTGTTGTCGCCTGAATAGGGGGCTGCGCGGACAGGGTCAATGTGCGCTCATCGGTGCAAATGATGGAAAATGTGACCAATTCCTCGTGATACATGTCACTTTCGACGTGCGATTTGGGCGTCGTTTGATATTTAACGCCAAATGCCCATCTTTTCGGAAGGGCCCCATTGTTTCTAGGGATATCCTATTCGGTTATGGCACGTTTATTTTATGCATTGATTATCAGCGTCTTCATGGCGCTTCCTGCAGCGGCTCAGCAAAGTGTTTGGGTACAGATTGAAGCGCAACGCACGTTGACAGGCGCCCAAAACGCGGCCCGTGGATATGCATCCAGCGGGCTTGAGAGCGTGGCAGGTTTCGCCTTGCCAGGCGGCTGGTATGGCATCGTGATTGGCCCGTTCACCCCCAATGACGCCTCATCGCAATTGATCAGCCTGCGCAGCGCCGGTGCGATTCCCTCCGATAGCTACATTGTTGATGGCAGCCGGTTCCGCACACAGTTCTGGCCCGTAGGCGGTGCCACTCAAGAGGCCCCTGCCCCCGCGCCCACGCCAGATCCAATCGCACCGCAAGACACACAAACACCGGCACAGCCGGAGGAGGCCGTTCAACCGCCCCCCGTTGAAGTGCCAGATGAAACCTTGGCACAGGCCCAAGCCAGCGAGCAGGCACTGTCACGCGACGCAAAGCGCGACCTTCAGACAGCGCTGCAGTGGGCAGGTTTTTACGACAGTGCCATTGACGGGCTCTACGGACGCGGCACCCGACGGTCGATGGCCGCATGGCAAGAGGCGAACAATTTGGAGCCAACGGGCGTTTTGACCACACAACAGCGTGCGACTCTTTTGGGGGCCTATAACTCGATCTTGGATGGCATGGGCCTGCAATTGGTCCGCGATGATGCCACCGGCATTGAAATGCAAATTCCAACGGGCGTTGTGGCCTTTGCGACCTATGAGCCTCCTTTTGCGCGCTTTGACCCCTCGGGCGATCTGGAAGCGCAGGTTTTGCTGATCTCGCAACCGGGGGATCAAACCCGCATGTTCGGGCTCTACGAAATCCTGCAGACCCTTGCGATCATCCCACAAGACGGCCCGCGCGAACGCACCAATCGCGGCTTTGAGATCGAAGGGATCAACGACGACATCCATTCCTACACCAATGTTGTTTTGCAAGATGGCCAGATCAAAGGCTACATTTTGGTCTGGCCTGCAGGCGATGACGAACGTCGCCGGCGTGTACTGGGCCTGATGCAAAACAGCTTCAACACCATTGATGGTGTGCTCGACCCTGCGATCGCACAGCCGGGCGAAGATCAAGCCATTGATTTGATCGCCGGATTGCAGGTGCGCAAACCGATCCGTGATCGCTCTGGGTTCTACATCAACGCAGCGGGTGAGGTTTTGACCAGCGTCGAAGCGGTGGACCAATGCACAAATGTTACCCTTGGGTTGGATCATGACGCAACTGTTGTGCACCGCGACGATGCCTTGGGGCTTGCCGTTTTGCGCCCTGCAGACCGTCTCGCCCCGCCAGCGGTGGCCGCGTTTCAAACCGGCGTACCGCGTCTTCAGGCAGAAATTGCTGTGGCTGGCTTTCCTTACGGGAACGTCCTGACGACCCCTGCCCTGACCTTTGGCACATTGGCCGACATTCGGGGTTTGAATGGCGAAGAAGACGTTAAACGGCTGTCGATCTTTGCCCAAGAGGGCGATGCAGGTGGCCCTGTGTACGACAACGGCGGTGCAGTTTTGGGCATGCTGTTGCCCAAGACATCAACCAACGGTCAAACCCTTCCGCCAGAGGTGTCCTTTGCGTTGGATGCAGGCCAAATCGTCTCGTCGCTCACGCAGGCAGGTCTGTCCGTCGAAACGACCGACACGTTGGCCTATATGACCCCCGCGTCCCTCACTTTGATGGCGGCGGACATGACTGTTTTGGTCAGCTGCTGGACAGATTAATGAGCTATTGCATAGGGGCGAGCTGGATTTCTCACCCCTTAGCCCGCCTGCTCATACTGGGCATGGTGATGGTACAGACTGTGGCACGTTTTCGGTCGCTTTAGGAGCGCCAGAAGTGCCAGCTTAGGACGGTGAAGACCGCCATGATTTCCAAGCGCCCCACCAACATGGCAAACGATAAAATCCACTTCGCGGTGTCATTTAGCCCGGCAAAATTGCCCGCTGGGCCAATCTCGTTTCCAAGGCCCGGGCCCACGTTTGCCAGCGCCGTCGCCGCCCCAGAAATCGATGTGATAAAGTCCAATCCCGTCAGCGCCAACGCCACACCAACCACGCCAATGGCCACCATAAACGCAACAAAAAATGCCATGACCGAATTCAAAACATCCTCGCTCACCGCGCGCCCATCGTAGCGGGGAGTGAAAACGCCGTGGGGGCTGTGAATGCGGCGAATTTGCGCTTTGATGGAGGTGAACAGCAGCTGGTACCGGAAGACCTTAACGGAACACGCGGTCGACCCCGCGCAGCCCCCGATCAGGCCGATGAAGAAAAACATCGTGACGGCAAATGGCCCCCACTGCATGTAATCCGCACTGGAAAATCCTGTTCCGGTCATGATGGAGACCACGTTGAACAGCGCTTCGCGAAAACCGATTTCGGAAAACCCGTGGAACGTGCGCCAAACCCAAAGGGTCATCACGATGACCAAACTGAAGGCGACGATAAAGAAGGTTCGGATTTGGCTGTCGAACACCAGCGGCTTCATGCCGCCACCGGAAATCAACTGCACATAGCGGACGAACGGCAGCGCCGCGAGGATCATGAAAGCACTGGCCACATAGTGCGGCCCTGCGCCAAAGCCGCCAAACGAATTATCATAATTGGCCATGCCCCCCGTCGCGACAGTTGTCATGGCATGGGTGATCGCATCGAACGCATTCATGCCCACGACCGAATAGCAGACCGCGCAGGCCAAGGTGATGGCCACGTAGATCACTGAAATACGGCTCGAGATTTCGGCGGCACGGGGTAGGATTTTACCCATCGTATCAAAGGCTTCCGAGCGGAAAATCTGCATCCCGCCCACTTTGAGCTCTGGCAGGAAAACCATCGCCACAACAATAATCCCGATACCGCCTAACCACTGCATGATGGCCCGCCACAGCTTGAGCCCCGCGGGCAATCCTTCGATGTCTGTGATCACCGTGCCGCCCGTGGTCGTCAAACCGGACATGGCTTCGAAAAAGGCATCCGTGAACGACAACTCGGCTTGACCCAAGATGAACGGCAGCGACCCAAAAAGCGGCAGGGCGAGCCAAACCAGAGTCGTCAACAAAAACGTCTGACGGATCGTCAGACCCTCAGACAGCCCATTTTGGCTGGCCAAGGCCACAAGACCGCCGACAAGAATAGTGATGATCGCGCTTTCCAAGAAAACGGGCCAATGCCCGTTTCCAGCCGAAATATCCGCCAACATCGGGGCGAACATCGTCACCCCAAGGGCTGCGACCAAAAGGCCGATAACATATCCAACGGGGCGGGTATCAAACATGTCGCAGGGTTGGCGCGAAGGCACCAGATAGTCAAGCGTGCAACCGCCCGCAGGCGCTAGACGCCCCGCATCTGCGACGGTTCGGTAACGCCTGCGCGTGCCCTTAGCCGGCCAGGTTAGCCCACATGGAACAACGACTGGAACAGACGAGGATCGAGACTTTCGGCATCAAATGTGGTCCCTTCCGTCAACACCGAAACAGCGTCGTGCGAATGCAGCGATTCTTGGTGGCTCGCGATCACGCGGTAGTCTGCGATACGCACATCGGCCTGCATCTGTTCTGCAAACAAACGGGCCGCATCTTCCACGAAAATCGGGTTGGCCGCGTTTAATTCTGCAAAGGCCTGCTCGTCTTCGCGTTTCACCATCACTTGCGTTTCAGTCGGCACGGCCGCACGGCACATATCAATCAGGTCTTCGAACCACAAAACCTCTGCATCGGGGTCCAGCTCGACCGACACCCGCGCAACAGACCGTTGCGAATGTGGCGTTGCCAATTGCCCACGGAACTGACGGGCATGCTCGGAAAGTTCCAACGAACACGGGCAAGTGGACGAGTAGACGTAATCCAGATGCACGATCTTCTTCCGCACGCCGTCAGCCTCGATCAGCTCCAGCGCGATATCGTAATATTGATACCCCGCGAGGCCAGACCGCAAACTGTCGACTTTCATCGGGAAGGACGTGCGCATCATGATCCGCGCATCGAAGCTTTCTAAATCTGTTTTATAGGCATCAAGGGCGGCATCAATCACTTCGAAGCTAAACGTCTCTTCGGCGTGTTTGTAAAATGTCCGCATGATGCGCGACATGTTGATGCCCTTCTTTTCTGCCTCAAGGGACACGGTCCCCGTGACAGAGGTTTCCAAGGTCAGATCGCCATTGTCGCGCGTGTGAAAACGGATCGGTAGGCGGAAATTCGAAATGCCGACGTGTTGAATAGCCCGTTTCGCACCCTTGATCAGGCTGCTGGGGCCATTTTGCAAATCGGGCATAGAGGCTTTGTAGGTGTCATCTACCTCGAAATCTTCGGGGTAGGCACGGGCCAACGCCGGATAATTTGACACCTCTTTGCCGGGCACCAAACGCGACACCAAAGGGTCCAAGGCTGCGATTTCTTCGTCTGTGACTTGGCCGGCCCAATGGCGCAATAGCGCCAACGCCTTTGCCGCCTCTTCAGATGTCAATTCACGGTCGAAATCTTGGGAATGGATATTCATGGCGGCCCCTTCAGACATAGCACGCAGGACATCTACATGGGGATGCTTGCGGTCGTTTTCCACTTTAACGTGCTCCTATTACGGGGGTGTGACACCATTGGATCACTATAAATGGACATACTATGTGGGAAATGGCCAGACATTCCAACGCTCTGTGCGCATGGATTGATCTGGGGCACCCCAGCAACAAGGCAGGGGCAAAAAAGGTAGAGGTGGCGCAAGGGGCGCAAAACATACGTGTGCTTTGCCGCCCCCCGAAGCCGTATTTGTTCAGGTCACTGCCCCGTTAAATCGCGTCCAACGCCGCTTTCAAATCAGCGATGAGATCTTCGGCATCCTCCAACCCGGCAGACAGACGGACCAGCCCGCCCGTGATCCCCAAGGTGTCTTTTTGATCTTCCGGCAAACGCTGGTGCGTGGTCGTCGCGGGATGCGTGACGATAGATTTCGCGTCAGCGAAATTGTTTGAAATTGTAAACAGTTCCAAAGCGTTGAGGAACTTAAAGCAGGCCTCTTTGCCGCCCTTCACCTCTAGCGCCAAAACGGTGCCGCCTGTTTCGGCCTGTGTACGGGCCAATTCACATTGCGGATGCGCGCTGTGCGTTGGGTAGCGAACCGCGCTCAACTTCGGGTGCCCGTCCAAGCTTTCGGTAATGGCCAGCGCCGTGGCGGCCTGTTGCCCCACGCGCAAGACGATCGTTTCCAACGCTTTCAAATGGGTCCAAGCGGTGAAGGGGTTCATCGCACCACCTGTATGCTTCATGTAGGATTCAATCGGCCCACGCACCAAATCGCGGCTACCTGCAATCAACCCGCCCAACATGCGCCCCTGCCCGTCCACATGTTTTGTCGTAGACACGACAGCAATATCTGCGCCGCACTCCGCGGCATAGGAATAGACGGGTGTGGCCATCGCGTCATCCACAACCACCAAGGCCCCATTTTTGTGGGCGACGTCGCAGACGTGACGCAGGTCGACAACCTCGAGCGTGGGGTTAGAGATGCTTTCCAAGAACACCAAGGTCGTATCTTTGCGAATGGCGGCATCCCATTCTGCATTGTCCCGACCATCGACCAACGTAATCTCGACGCCAAACCGGGCCAAAATATCTTCCAACACATATAGGCAAGACCCGAACAAGGCGCGGCTCGACACAACGTGATCACCGGCTTTCAGCAGTGCGGTCAACGCGCCAGACACAGCCGCCATCCCGGACGTGCAGGCGAAGGCATCCTCATACCCCAGAAGATCCGCCATACGGTCTTCGAACATGCGGACCGTTGGGTTACCGTATCGAGCATAGATGAACTCATCCTCGCCCAATGCTTCAAACCGCGCCTGAGCGGCCTCTGCAGAGGGGTAAACGAACCCTTGCGTTAGAAAAACCGCTTCGCTGACTTCGCCGTACTGGCTACGGCGCGTGCCCGCGTGGACCGACTTGGTGCGTTTGCCCCAGGTTTTCGATGTGTCTTTGGCTGATTTGCCCATGTGCTGTCTCCTTAAAACAACAAACCCCGACACCGGTAAAGGTATCGGGGCGACGCCCGTCCCTCTTTAGCGGCATATTTAAAGTGGCCCGCAATCCGGTAACAAATCGCCACTGCGGCCGGAATACGCCCCTGTCACAAACGCGTCAAGCAGACACATGCCTAGCACAACGTATTTGCCCCCCTTTGCAAACTGCCGAGAGTTCAACAAATCGCGATTATGGCGCGGCATGACCTAAGGGACGGTTCCCGATTCCGGTCGCACGTAAAACAGCCGACGAAATTAACCGTAAATTTAGATGCAGCGGCTACGATTATCTCATTGACGTATGGAGCTATCTTTTTCACAAAAAACACCCTATAGTTGCATTGTGAATACTTTAGTGAGTTGGAGTTAAAGATGTCGGCACGCGCAACACGGTTTCCAGCCAATTTTCCGATCGTCCTGCGGCAAAGGGCCGAGCTCTATCCCGCAACGATTTGCAACATCTCAACGGGTGGTGCCTGCTTGATCGGTATCGATTGGGCCGACACAGGGCACACCATGATCGTCGACTACGACTTTGGCCAAACGCGCGCCACTGTAACTTGGAAAACCGGAAATATGGCCGGGGTCAAATTTGATGACACCTTGTCCGATACTTCTGTTCAGGCCATTCGGGCCGCGCAAAGACAGGCTTCTTAGTCGCCTTGTTTATCGCCTGACACCTCGTCACCATCGGGATCAATCAGGTATTTTTGCAGCAAAATAATCTGCGACCAAAGGAAAACGAACAGTGCCAGCGGGAACCCGAAGGTTTCAATCTTCACCCATGCATCCGTCGACATTGTGCGCCAAACGAACTCGTTCGCGATCGCCAAGACCGCAAAGGCGATCGCCAATCTTCGGGTCAGGATCATCCACCCCTCCGGCTCCATTGGCATGACCTCTCCCATCACCCATTGGAGCAGGCTTTTGCCCCGCAACAAACCCACACCAAGAATCACAGCAAATAATCCATTCACGATGCTGGTCTTCATTTTGAAGAACCGCTCATCGTTGAACCACGCGGTCAAACCGCCGAAGAAAATCACCATAAATGCCGTGAACACCTGAATGCGGCTCAATTTGCCCGTCAGGAACCACAAGATGCCCATCGCCACCAAAAGAATCGGCACAAACACAAGGGTCGCCACGATAAATCCGGAGTATTCAGTGCCGCCAAAGACAAAAACATCATCTTTGATCCGCAAATACAAAACAAAAAATGCAACGGTAGGGCCCAATTCGAGGACCTGTTTCAAAACGGGGTTTATGGTTTTTTCTGACATAGCCCTCACTTAACCTCCCAATTCGACCATTACAGCCCCCAAAGCGATCCCTGCCATCAAGATCAGCCGCCGCCGCCCGACGGTTTCCCCCAAAATGAACCACCCGATCAAGGCGGCGAAGACAGTCGATGTTTCGCGCAGAACCGCAGCCTCGCCAACTTTGTCCAGCCGTGTGGCAAGCATCACACCGCCAAAGCTCACCCATGCGATAATCGCACCTGCAAAGCCGCGCCATGCTAGGGATGCAACACCACCCGGCACACCCGTCCGCCTGATCCGCAAAGCGGCCAGAATGGGGAAATCCAATGCCGTCAAAAAGAAGAACCACGCCAAAAACGTAAATGGATCGGGGCTTTGCCGAATGCCAAACGCATCCCAAACGGTGTAGCAAGCCACCGTCAATCCGCCCGCAAACGCCCAAATCAAACCGATTTTCAGCCCCCGCAGGTCGACCTTTTCAGCGGCCATATTGCGCAGGGCCAACAGCAACATCGCCAGAGACAGGGTCGCAACACCAAGCCATTGCAGTAGGGTAAAATGTTCGCGGAACAACAGGCTAGCGCCCACAACCGTGACCAAGGGCCCCGTACCACGGATGACCGGATAAACAACCGTGTAGGCCGCCCGCTCATAGGCCAAAGCCACAGTCATTTTATAAGCAAAGTGAATGGCCATCGCACCGAGCAACATCAAAAATGTCGTCGGAGTTGGCCATGGCACCAGAAAAAACGCGATCGGGGCAGACAACACAACCAGCCAAGCGTCAATCGCGCCGCGTGCAAGCCAAGGGTCATGCCGCCCCTTTTGCAAAGCGCCAAACGCGGCATGCGCCAAGGCCGACATCAGCGCCAGACACGTCGCCCATCTTGCGCCCTCTGGGGTCCCGGCCACGCTGATGATCCAATCAGCCACCCTAGTCTCTCAACGCGGTCCACGTAACGAGAACCCGCACACCATCCATCAGGTCAGGGATCAACGCGGCGCGATCCTGCGCTGTTGCTGCAAAGCCAAGCGGCATCAGGCGCGCGGCGCCAATCACGGGGTCTGCGTTCAACTGAATTTGCAGAGCACCGCGCGGCGTTGGCAGCGAGACGATAAATTTTGAAAGCGCCTCCCGCGCCACAGCTGGCAAAACGGTTTCGGGAACGTTCTCTAAAAACGCCACGGCTTGCTCTTGCAGCGCCTCGACTTGGTTTTCCGGCGCGCCATCCGCGCTATCCAACACAGACGCGCCAATCGGGAATGCCAAATAGTCCTCAAACCAACCGTCGAATGTGGATTTCAGCGTCACATTTCGAAGCCCCATCGTACCAAAGCTCGTTTGCAAAGACGCCCGATCACTCAGATCGATCCCGTCAATACGGCCAATCACGTCAACCCTGTTGTCCGCGTCGAAACGAATAAACCCTTCATCGACGAAAACCGAGTTTTGCAAGCTGTCCCACCGTACCGACAGCCCAAAATCTAACTCCGACCCTCTGTTTTGCAGCGAAAACAGATAGTCGTTCACGCGGTTGCCCGTTTGCGGAAGAACCCCCAACCCCTCCCCGTAGATTTCCAAGGTCCGCGGCGGAAGGCCGTCGTCGATCAAGCGATCAATCGCAGACGCGCGCCACTTTAAGGAATCCAGCCTCACCCGCGAGCGCTGTTCGACCGAGAACACGCCCTCTTCAATCACACACCAGCCAGCGTCATCTACATCAATTTGAACCTGTGCAGCCGGCAAACCCGTCAGCTGAAACATCGCGTCCCAGCTTTGAATGCAATCCTCAGCTTGCATTCTGTCTTGTGCCGCAACGGGCGCGGCCAAAGAGATGGTCAATGCTGCCAAGAGGTGCTTCATCGGTCAGTTCCAATCAGAGCTGCCGCAAAATCTTCGGGGTCGAAGGGGGCCAAATCGTCAATCTGCTCCCCCACACCGATTGCGTGGATGGGCAGGCCAAATTTATCCGCCAGCGCCACCAAAACACCACCCTTTGCAGTGCCATCCAATTTGGTCATCACGAGGCCGGACACATCTGCCAAATCTTGGAAAATCTTGACTTGGTTCAAGGCGTTCTGCCCCGTTGTTGCATCCAGCACCAGCAATGTATTGTGCGGCGCATCAGGGTCCTTCTTGCGGATCACACGCACGATCTTTGACAGTTCTTCCATCAAATCTGCGCGATTTTGCAACCGGCCCGCTGTGTCAATCATCAGCAAATCAGCCCCGTCAGCGGCGGCTTTCTCCATCGCATCATAGGCCAAGGACGCAGGGTCAGATCCCTCAGGCGCGGTCAAAACCGGCACGCCAGCTCGGTCGCCCCACACCTGTAGTTGTTCCACAGCGGCTGCACGAAACGTATCGCCCGCCGCAATCACCACCTTTTTGCCCGCAGCCTGAAACTGGCTCGCCAATTTGCCGATAGTCGTTGTCTTTCCAGAGCCATTCACGCCGACCACCAAAACCACCTGTGGCTTGGTCGGGTAAAGCGGCATAGGCCGGGCAACAGGCTCCATGATCCTGCTCACCTCTTGGGCCAACAACCCTTTGATTTCTTGGGTAGACAGGCGTTTTCCGAACCGCCCTTCAGCCATATTTGCTGTGACGCGCAACGCGGTATCAACCCCCATATCAGCGCTGATCAACAACTCTTCGAGTTGTTCCAACATGTCATCATCCAACTCACGGCGAACAACTGTTTTTTTGTCGCCGCGCCCCAAAATCCGGCCCAACAACCCAGGCTTGGCAGCCGCAGCTTGCTCCGCAGCGCGTGCCTGTTCAGCTTCGCGCGCGGCGGCCTCCTGCGCTTGCGCGGCCTCCGCCTCGAGACGTGCAGCCTCGGCTTCGGCTTGCTGTTTTGCAACCTGCGCTGCTTTGAGGGCTGCCTCTTCCGCCTGCTTTTTCTCGTCCAAAGCTCGGGCGGCCATTTCGGCCTGCTTGGCATTTGCCGCTTGCTCTTGCGCAGCGCGTTCTGCCGCCGCTGCGGCCTGTTCAGCAGCCTCTCGCTCCGCGGCAATCCGCGCGGCTTCGGCACGTTCCGCCTCTTGCTGCACTCGCTCTGCCGCACGTGCATTTTCTGCCGCCGCATCCTCGGCTGCGCGTTCGGCTTGGTCCGAACGTCCAACCTCATCCGCCGCACCAGCGTCTATCGCTTCTTCAACGCCACCATCCTCAATGATCGCATCCAGACCGTCTTCGATTTTGGATGATGAATTGAATAAACGGTCTTTGAGCTTTTTAAAAAACGCCATACAGGGCTCCGCTAGATATTTCTTAACACCTAATGGCGGAAACTGGCGGAAGAAACCCGCCAGCTCAACTTTTCCACGTTCTGCTCAAAGTTAACACCAATGTCAGACGACAGAATCGCTAAAATCTGGTAGCCAATGGTATGAAAATTAGTAATCCACTCCCATTTTTCGCGGTTGTAACCCTGACCGCACCCGCATTGATTGTGCTCGGCTCTGTTTCGGGCGGCGGCTGGGCACTGGCCGGATTTCTTTGGATTGGCGTCCTGACAGCTTTCATGGATGAGCTCATCGGCGCGACAGTGCCGACCGTGACTGGGCAAACCTCATCGACCGGCGAATTCCCATCGTCAGACTGGCTTTCCATCACCTTAGCGGCGGCGCATTTTGCGGTTTGGGTCCAAGTGATCCGTGCGGCCTCGGGCGCCACTGGGCTGGAGACCTGGGAAAAATGCGTCTTAGTGATCAGTGCGGGGCTGTTCATGGGTCAGGTCAGCAATTCAAACGCCCATGAATTGATCCATCGCCCTGGCAGAACCATGCGCCGTGCTGGGCGGTGGCTATACATTTCGGTCCTGTTCGGCCACCATTTTTCCGCACATACCCTTGTTCACCACATCCATGTCGGCACCGAAAACGACCCAAGCACTGCACGGCTTGGAGAAGGCTACTACTCTTTCTTTTTCCGAGCATGGAAAGGTGGTTTCGTGAAAGGTTTACACGCTGAAAATAAGCGCTTTCCGCGGCTCAATCGCCCGTCCTGGCGCCACCCCTATGTTGCCTATGTCGGTGGCGCGTTGGCCTTTATCGTGGCTGCCTATTTCATTGGTGGAGGCACGGGTGTGTTTACAGCGTTGTGCCTTGCTGCTCTTGCGCAAATTCAAATGATGCAGGCGGACTACGTGCAACATTACGGACTGTCCCGTCAGATTCTGCCCAATGGCAGGCCCGAACCAGCAGGGGACCGTCATTCATGGAATGCGCCGCATTTTATGTCCTCGGCGCTGATGTTGAATGCCCCCCGCCATTCCGATCACCATGCAAACCCGTTGCGTCCCTTTCCATCGCTGCGGTTGTCCCACGACATGCCCATGCTTCCTCGGTCACTGCCCGTCATGGCGGCGCTCGCATTGGTCCCAAGCCTCTGGCGGCGCGTGATGGACCACCGTGCGCTGCAGTGGCAACACGTTGACTAATACGTTCCCCCTAGCCGTCAGCGCCGGCTGAGTTACTTTGTCATTATGCGCACAATTATTCTGTACCTCCTCCTCGCCAGCCCTGCCTTGGGCGACACACCTTTAAACGGTGAAGCGTTTGAAGACCTTGTTCTCGGCAAGACCCTTACCTTTTCTGTCGGCGACGCGCCCTACGGCATTGAATATTACGCCCCCGACAACCGTGTTGTCTGGTCTTTGGTGAACGGCGACTGCGTCAACGGTGAATGGTATGAAGCGCAAACCGCATCCGGCCCGGCCATTTGCTTTGAATATGAAAACACCGAAGCCCCGCAGTGCTGGCACGTCTTTACAGACAACGGCAAAATCAGGGCTGAATATCTAAATGCCCCAGGCACGACCGTTCTCTACGAAGCTGCAGAAACCGAGCCACTGATATGCGGCGGCCTTGGCGCATGAGGCTCTAAAATAACGATCCCTGATCGGACGGCGGTGGTTTGGGCTTCGATCTGGTCTTCGCAGGCGCAGCCGCGCCTTGTCCAGTCTTCACTTTCCCATCTGCAAATTCGATTTCAAGTACGTCGGCGTTTTTGGCAGCGTTGGCCGTGGTCACAACATCCCCGTCCCCCCGCACGACCGCATAGCCGCGCAGCAACGTGGCGCGATACCCCAAGGTTTCACGCATGCGTTCCAGCGTATCCAGCCGCGCACGGTGTCGTTGCGTCTGCGCGCTGGCCGTTAAGGTGAGCCGCCCAAGGACCGAAGCGAGATCTTTTGCTGCTCGATTTTGCGCTGTTGTCACCGCCTCGACCCTCAGCCGGCTTGCCTTCTGGGCCAAATCGCGACGGGCCTGCGACGTGGACCGTTCCAAAGCGGGCGTGAGCCGCCCACCCCATCCGGCGATCCGCTCACGCCCCTGTGCAACACGTGCCTCCAACACGGAAGGGCGCAAGAGACCCGAAGCCTCGCCCAACCGCAATCGTCCATCGCCCACGCGCCCAATCAGGGCTGCGTCCAGCTTTTCTGACCAATAATCGAACCGCCCCCGCGCCTCTTCCACCAACTGATCCGGCTTCGGCAAAATCCGCGCCAAATCTGCAGCCCGTTGTTTTTTCCGCGCAACATCATCGGTGACCGCGCGGCTGGCCCGTGCTCCCATTTGATCGACCGCCGCCATCAATTCCAACCGAACCGGCACAGCCATTTCCGCCGCTGCGGTGGGCGTCGGCGCGCGTCGGTCAGACACGTAATCAATCAACGTCGTATCGGTTTCGTGCCCAACCGCAGAGATCAACGGGATATCGGATGCGGCAGCCGCGCGCGCGACGTTTTCCTCATTGAACCCCCACAAATCCTCAATCGAGCCCCCACCACGGGCCACAATCAACAAATCTGGGCGCGGCAATGCACCACCGGGCGTCATGTCGTTGAAACCTTTGATCGCGGCGGCCACCTGCGGTGCACACGGCTTCCCTTGCACGGCAACGGGCCACACCAAAACTTTGCGAGGGAACCTGTCGCGCAGCCGGTGCAAAATATCGCGGATCACCGCCCCCTGCGGCGATGTCACAACGCCAATCACCTCCGGCAGAAAGGGCAGCGGTTTTTTCAAATGCGCAGCAAACAACCCCTCAGCTTCCAGAACCTTTTTGCGTTTCTCCAGCATCGCCATCAGCGCGCCAACGCCCGCAACCTGCACCTGTAACGCGTTCAACGCATATTGCGATTTGAAGCCAGACGCTGTCATCCGGCCTGAAACCACGACCTCCATCCCCTCCTCGGGACGCACATCAAGCCCCGCCATCTGTCCCTTCCAGGTCATGCAGGACAGAACATTGCGGTCGTCTTTTAGATCAAAATACATGTGACCAGACCGCGCCAAAACCACTCGGCCAACCTCGCCCTTCACCCGAACATGGCCAAATTCGTTCTCAATCGTGCGCTTCACAGCCCCCGCCAAATCACTGACGGTGAATTCAGGTGTGTTGCCTGCATTTTCGGGTTCGTCGATCAGGTCCATCGCGGGCCTCTTGTGCTGCTGTTGCTGCCACAATAGAACGCGATCAACCGGAAGGGAATTGCACATGAACATCCTTATTTTAGGCGGCGGCGGACGCGAACATTCTTTGGCGTGGGCCGTGAAACAAAACCCCAAATGTGATCGGCTTATTGTTGCCCCCGGCAACGCCGGCATCGCACAAATCGCAGAAACCGCAGCACTGAACATCGAAGACGGCGACGCCGTTGCCAGCTTTTGTGCTGATAACGCCATCGACTTTGTCATCATCGGGCCAGAAGCCCCACTGGCGGCTGGTGTGTCAGATGTTTTGCGCGCCGCAGGACTTACAGTTTTCGGATGTTCTCAAGCTGCAGCGCAGCTGGAATCGTCAAAAGCTTTCACAAAAGCAATCTGCGACGCATGCGCTGCGCCCACAGCAAAATACGCCCATTTCACGGAAACAGAAGCCGCCAAATCATACGTCTCTAAACACGGTGCACCTATTGTGATCAAGGCCGATGGTCTTGCTGCGGGCAAAGGTGTGGTTGTGGCAATGGATATCGAAACCGCGCATGCCGCCATCGAAGACATGTTGGGTGGCCAATTCGGCGATGCAGGCGCCGAAGTCGTGATCGAAGAATTCATGGAGGGCGAAGAAGCCTCCTACTTCCTTCTGTGTGACGGTGAAACGGTCCTTCCCGTCGGCACCGCCCAAGACCACAAACGTGCCTTCGACGGTGACGAAGGCCCAAACACGGGCGGCATGGGCGCCTACTCCCCTGCGCCGGTCTTATCCGATGCTGTCGCTGAAAAGGCCTTAACAGAAATAATTCAGCCAACCGTGGCTGAAATGGCCAAACGCGGAACCCCGTTCCAAGGCGTGCTTTATGCAGGCCTGATGATCAAAGACGGACAGCCCCGTTTGGTGGAATACAACGTGCGCTTTGGCGATCCAGAATGTCAGGTTCTGATGATGCGCTTGGGCGGTCAGATCCTCGACCTCTTGCACGCTTGCGCAACTGGCCGATTGGCAGAGGTCTCTCCCAAATGGGCAGACGACCACGCGATGACCATCGTCATGGCGGCTGACGGCTACCCCGGATCCTATGAAAAAGGGACGGTTATCAAAGGCCTAGAAGCGCTGCCAGAAACATCGTCGGAAATGACATTTCATGCGGGCACAACACAGGCCAATGGCGCGATCACCGCGACAGGTGGCCGTGTGCTGAACATCACGGCCCGTGGCAGCTCTCTGAAAGACGCGCACACCAAAGCCTACGCGATGATCAAGCAAATCGATTGGCCCGAAGGGTTTTACCGCACCGACATTGGCCACCGCGCGCTGTAACGCGCAAGTTTGGCTCAGATCTGCCAAACGCGCCTATAAAAACAGCAAAAGCCGCGCCCGAAGGCGCGGCTTTTTCAATTCTATAACAGCGGTTTACGCTGCTGGCGTTACGCGACTTGCCAACGTGTCTGTGATCTCTGCCGCAGCATCAGCCTCAACGCCATTTCCAACCGCAGCGATTTCACGTGTCAAACGCTCCAACGCAGCTTCATACAGCTGACGCTCAGAATAGCTCTGCTCCCGCTGATCATCCGCCCGGTGCAAATCACGCACAACTTCCGCAATCGCAATCAAATCACCAGAGTTGATTTTCTGCTCATATTCTTGCGCACGGCGGGACCACATGGCCTTTTTGACCTTAGCTTTGCCCTTCAGCGTTTTCATGGCATCCGCCACAACATCCGGCGCAGACAAAGAGCGCATCCCGACTTCTTCGGCTTTGTTCGTTGGAACCCGCAACGTCATCTTATCCTTTTCAAAGGCGATCACGAACATTTCCAACTCAAACCCTGCAACTTCTTGTGTCTCGATCGAAACGATCTTGCCGACACCATGTGCCGGATACACAACGAAATCGTTGGGGCTAAATTCACTTTTCTTCTTGGCCATGAGTGGTCCTTTCCTCAAAGCAGCTTTCCCAAACGACAAAAAGACCCGTGCGGCGGCCTATCAGCCTCCGTCAGGTCTTTGCGTCAAATCTGGTTCAGCAATTGCGCGTCATTAAACGCATCATATCACAAAATTCGACTGATTCCCAGCGCAGCAAACCAGTTTCGCTCAACCGCCCTCGCCCGGCGCTTCGGACAACAGCTCCATCTTGCCTTCTTTGCCGTCCATCTCGTCGGCATTTGGCAGTGGATCTTTCTTGGTGATGATTACCGGCCACATTTCGGAATACTTGCGGTTGAACTCAACCCATTTTTCCATGTCAGGCTCTGTATCCGGACGGATCGCATCCGCAGGGCATTCAGGTTCGCAAACGCCGCAGTCGATACATTCATCAGGGTGGATCACCAACATGTTCTCACCCTCATAGAAACAATCCACGGGGCATACTTCGACGCAGTCGGTGTATTTGCAAGCAATGCAGTTGTCGTTGACAATATAGGTCATGTGTCCGTCCAAATAGGCTGTTGCGCGATCCTTAGCGGCCTGCAGCGCCACCTTCAAGGGGGGACATAGGGCTGCGGCTATCTCTGACCACGCAATTGATCCATCTCACGGCGATCTTTTTTGGTGGGTCGCCCGCCAACCCGCTGTTCTATAGGGTTAATCTTTGGCTCACACGGCGGGGTCAAATCTTCGTATAACGCTTGCGCTTCGGGAGCAGGCCCACGGCGCACACCACACCCGAGCACCTTCACCACGCGCACTTCGTCTTCTTTTGGAAATGTCAGCACCACACCGGGCGCAATGGTCCGGCTGGGTTTGGATACAGGCGTGCCATCAACACGGCATCGCCCAGATTTCACCAACCCGGCGGCCAGGCCGCGCGATTTAAAAAACCGCGCGTGCCACAGCCATTTATCAAGCCGGATTGTGTCGGTCTCGGTCAATCCTTTTTCAACCCTGCCAACGCAGCTGCAAATGGGTTGTCTGGATCGATCGCTTTCTCTTTCTTGGGCGGACGCGCCGAGAAGTTCTTGGCCTTGTTGTCACGCGGACCTTTGCCACCCTTTTTGCCCTTAGGTGGGCCCTTGCGTTGCGGCCGATCCCCCTGTGGGCGCGTGTTTTGGCGCGGCTTCGGGGCCCAAGTGATGGTGTAGAAAACTTCCATCTCCGGCGCAGCCGGAGCTTCGCCTTCAGGCACAGGTTGCGGTGCAACGTCAGCGTCTGCCGCAGGGGCCGCTTTCACTTTCTCGCGCTCGCCTTTTTCAGCCTTATACCCAAGACCTTCCATCAGGTTTGCGAACTGATCCAGCGTCATCCCAGTAATCGACAACATATCTGCAGTCGCCTCGAAACCACCGCGGGTGTCTTGGTCACGCAGCATATCTGCCAAACGTTCGAGCATATCGATACGGATCGCACGATCGCCCGCCGCGCGGTAGCCGGACATCGCGTAGGTCCCAGGCTCTAGCCCGCTGACCGTTGGCACAGTCACCAAACCGGGAGGAGGAGACTCAGGGAAATCTTGCAACCCTTTCACAAGGCTCCACAAAACCAGACGCAACCGTGTCGGGGCTGGCTTCAACAAAAGCGGCATGAAAATGGTAAACTGGCCGAACCGCACACCGTGTTTGCGCAGCGCGCCACGGGCATCTTGATCCAATGCTTTCACATCATTGGCGACCTCGCCCCGTGGGATAACGCCAAAACTTTCCACCAAACGGAACGCAAACCCTTTGGCCAAACCAGCCAAGGTCTCGTCGTTTTGCATCTTCATCATCGGCTCGAACGCCGTTGCGATCTTGCGGTCGATGAAATGCTGCAAACGACGTTGCACTTTTTCAGCAACTTCTGCACCCGCTTCGTCATCGACAAACGCATCGACACGCGGCTTCAGCGGATCATCGCCTGCCACCAGTTTGCCAACGGCTTCTGTGCCCCACATCAGCCCGCCCTGCTCGGTGAAATCAATCTCCGTGTCGGGCGCATTATAGAACCGATCAGCACGCAACACGAACTGCGGCGCCAGCGCCTGCAGGCTCGCCGTGCGCAGCGTTTTCGCTTCATCTGGCGTGGCAGCACTGTCCTGACGGAACCGGAAACCTTCGATTTTACCAACAAACTGTCCTTCGACAGTCACTTCACCTTTGTCGTTTACGTCGGCCACAAGGCCCTCCTTTTGGTTGAGCCGCCGAAGGAGCACGCTCGTCCGCCGGTCCACAAATCTTTGCGTCAAACGCGCATGTAACGCATCCGATAGGCGATCTTCTACAGCCCGCGTGGCGTCGCGCCAATGTGATTCGTCACGCAGCCACCCTTTGCGTTGCGCAACGTAAGTCCAAGTGCGCACATAGGCCAATCTTTTTGACAGCGCATCGATGTCGCCATCCGTCCGATCAATGCGGTTTACGCGGGCCGCCAGCCACTCATCAGGCACCTGCCCGCGTTCGTGTAAAAAATTGTAAATGTCTGTCAGCAAGGTCGCATGTTCCACATGGCTGATCCCACGGAAATCGGGAATGCGGCAGACGTCCCACAATAGGCGAACCGAAGGGCCATCCGTAGCCCGGGCCGCCACCTCTGCGTCTTGCGACACGGCCTTAAGTGCCTGTAAATCATCACTTTCCCGGACACGGGTCAGCCACGGGTCATTTGTGCGTTCCTCAAGGGTCGCAATCAAACGTTGCACCGATCCGAATTGTAAAACCGCATTGCGCCATTGCAGCTTTTTGACCGGAGCGAATGTGTTCGATGTGATCGCATCAACCACCTCGTCATCCATCATCGGCGCCTCACCGGTCACGCCAAATGTGCCCTTGTTCATGTGCCGTCCGGCGCGCCCTGCGATCTGCGCCAACTCGTTCGGCATTAAATAGCGCATTTTGCGCCCATCAAACTTGGTCAGGCTGGAAAACGCCACATGATCGATGTCCAGATTAAGCCCCATCCCGATGGCATCGGTTGCGACCAAATAATCAACGTCGCCGTTTTGATACATTTCAACCTGCGCGTTGCGCGTGCGAGGGCTCAACGCGCCCATAACCACAGCCGCCCCGCCCTTTTGGCGGCGTAACAGCTCTGCGATGGCATACACATTCTCAACAGAAAACCCGACGATCGCCGACCGCGCAGGCATGCGGCTTATCTTTTTCGAACCTGTGTAGGATAGCGTACTAAACCGTTCGCGTTTGACGAATTCCGCTTCGGGCACCTTGGATGCAATGGCCCCCCACATGGTTTCGGCTCCCATGAACAACGTCTCTTGGGTGCCGCGCATCCGCAACAAGCGGTCTGTGAAAACATGGCCACGGTCCGGATCTGCGCATAGCTGGATCTCGTCAACTGCCACGAAATCTGCCCCCATCCCTTCGGGCATCGCCTCCACGGTGCAGACCCAATAAGCCGCGCGCGGCGGAACGATCCGTTCCTCGCCCGTTACCAGCGCCACCACACCAGGGCCGCGCACTGCAACGATCCGGTCATAAACCTCGCGCGCCAAAAGCCGCAAAGGCAGGCCAATAACGCCTGTCCGATACCCCAACATCCGCTCGATCGCGTAGTGGGTTTTGCCCGTGTTGGTTGGCCCTAAAACAGCCACCACACGCCCCTTCCCGAGGCTCATCTCAACATTCCTTGATAAACTCTAAAGGGTTTCGCCGGACATTTGCGTGGTCAAGCGCTCAATCACAGCTTCAATATCGGGATCCGCAGGGTTTAACGCGGCCACCATCTCCCAAACCTCCAATGCATCTTGAGGTTTTTCAAACTCTTCCAAAATAATCGCAACACCAATCATTGCACCAAAATGGCGCGGTTCCAGCACCAAAACCTGCCGCAAATCATCAATCGCAGGCCCGTATAATCCCATATTATAATAGGCCGTCGCGCGACCATGGTAGCCTTCGGGAAAATCGGGCGCGTGATCCACAAGCGCGGTGAAATGCTCAACCGCAACGGCAAATTCACCCTCCTCGGCAGCATCCTCGCCCCTGCGCAGCAACACATCCAACGCAGGCGATCCGGACTTGCTCCACTCACTGATAATCTGCCCTTCAAGGCGAGAAACCTCATCGGGCTCAGCCTCCAAAAGCTGCTCAAACAACAGATCAAGCCGTTCTAACGAAGACGTCGTTTGACCTATCGCCGGTGTGGAATACCATACTCCCACACAAAGTGCCGTAGCGATAGAATTGTACAGATGTTTCTTAATGCCCATAGTGGAGAGTGTAGCGCATCTCGCGCCCGATACCAGAGGCCACTGCAGCAATTGATGTAAGGCCGTCAAACAAAGGAAAGACCCACCATGAGCGACGTTATTTCTCAAGCCGTCACCGCCCTGAACGCCAAAATGGATGGCGGTTTTGACGGGACCGCCAAATTCGACATCGAAGACGAAGGCTCGATCATCATCGATTCCGACGGCGCGCGCGCTGCTGACGACGACGCAGAGGTCACTCTGTCCGCCTCTGCCGAAACCTTCCAAGCCATTCTTGAAGGGGAAGAAAACCCAACAGCGGCCTTCATGTCTGGCAAATTGACTGTCGATGGTGACATGGGTCTTGCGATGAAACTCGCCGGAGCATTGGGCTAAAATGATGAACGCGGCACCCTACCACGCTGATATTGCAGGCAACCCTCACGGGATTTGCCACTGGCTCACTTGCGTAGATGGGGTCCGCATTCGTGTCGGCCATTGGCCGGCTGAAAATGCAAAAGGTACGGTCCTGATTTTTCCGGGCCGGACCGAATACATCGAAAAATACGCACGCACCGCGACAGACCTGACAGCTCGTGGTTTTGCCAGTGTCACAATCGACTGGCGCGGCCAAGGCATCGCCGACCGCCTTCTCGACAATCGCGCCATTGGCCATGTGGACGTCTTCGAGGACTACCAGCTCGACGTGATGGCGATGCTCGCCCATGTCAAAAAACTCGACCTCCCCGAGCCCTATTTCCTGCTCGCCCATTCCATGGGCGGCTGTATTGGCCTTCGCGCGCTATACGACGGTCTTCCCGTGAAAGCCGCCGCCTTTTCCGCACCCATGTGGGGCATCAAAATGTCCCCGGCCCTGCGCCCGATCGCATGGGGCCTGAGCTCAGTGAGCAAACCCCTTGGTTTCTCGGGCATATTTGCGCCCGGCCAACATGCAGAAACCTATGTTTTGCGCGCCGACGCGCAAGACAACACGCTGACCTCCGACATCAGCAGCTTCGACATCCTCAAAAATCAGCTGACCGCACATCCAGATTTGGCGCTTGGCGGGCCTTCCTTGCACTGGCTCAACGAATCCCTGCGCGAAATGCGCCATTTGGCGCAAAGGCCTTCGCCAAACCTGCCCTGCATCACCTTCCTTGGCACCGACGAGGTCATCGTCGACCCGGACCGCATTTACGAGCGGATGAACCGCTGGCCCCAAGGCGATCTGGTGGTGCTCGAGAATGGACGCCATGAGGTTCTGATGGAACGTCCCGACCTGCGCAATCGCGTGATCGACGACATGACGACCCTGTTCGACGCCAGCCTACGGGTTTTCGCGTAAAGTCCACCGTTCAAACGGAAACCTGTCCAAATTCCGTCCATGCACTACCTTGTGCCCATGGCTGACTTACTCTCCTTCACCCCAAATGGCATCTATTGCGAAATCGGGGATTTCTACATCGATCCGTGGCGCCCCGTGCCACGCGCCCTCATCACCCATGGGCACGCAGACCATGCCCGCCCCGGCCATGGTCATTACTTAGCAACCCAAACCGCAGCCCCCGTCATGCGCCACCGCTTGGGCGATATCGCTCTCGACACGGTGTCCTACGGCGAAACCCTGTCGCGCAACGGCGTCTCCATTTCATTCCACCCCGCAGGCCACGTGCCCGGTTCGGCGCAAATCCGATTGGAACACAAAGGCGAAATATGGGTGTGTTCGGGCGACTACAAAACCGTCGACGATGGCCTGTCGGAACCATTCGAGCCGGTGAAATGCCACGCGTTTATCACCGAATCCACCTTCGGCCTCCCCGTCTTCAAATGGACACCCCAAGACACTCTCGCCCAGCAAATAAACGACTGGTGGGCCAGCAACGCAGCCAACGGCACCTTTTCGATGTTGGGCTGTTACGCCTTGGGCAAAGCGCAACGCCTGCTGCGCACAGTTGACCCGTCCATCGGCCCCATCCTCACCCATGGCGCCATTGAAAACACCAACCAAATCTTGCGCGCCCAAGGTATCGCCCTGCCCGACACAACATTGGTCACACCCGAATTGGACGTCGCCGCACAGAAAGGCGCATTGGTACTCGCCACACCGTCGGCGCTCAATTCAACATGGTCGCGCCGCTTCAAACCCCATTCCACCGCCTTCGCCTCTGGCTGGATGGCATTGCGCGGCGTCCGCCGCAGACGTGCCGCCGATCGTGGTTTCATCGTCTCCGATCACGCCGATTGGACTGGCCTCAACGCGGCAATCGCCCAGACTAGCGCCGAACGCGTGTTTGTGACACATGGCTATACTTCTGTGTTTTCCAAATGGCTCGCCGAGCAAGGCTATGATGCGCAAGTCGTGCAAACCGAGTTCGACGGCGAAACTCTTGAGACCGGCGAGGCAGAATGAAAGATTTCGCCAACCTCTTCACCACCTTAGACCAAACCACTAAGACCACCGCCAAAGTCAACGCTATGGCCGCGTACTTTCGCACGGCGACGGACGCCGACAAACTGTGGTGCATCGCGCTCTTTTCTGGCCGCCGCCCGAAACGGGTCATCACGACAACGCTCTTGCGCGAATGGGCCGCCGAACAGGCCGGTCTACCCTTGTGGTTGTTCGAAGAATCTTACCCCATCGTCGGTGATTTGGCCGAAACCATCAGCCTGTTTTTGCCCCCCGCCGTAGGCCATGTCGACCGACCGCTCAGCGGATGGATCGCAGAACTCCAACGTTTATCCGCCCTCGATGAGGCCCAACGCAAAGCAGGCATCCTGCACGCATGGTCGGTGCTTCCGCAAACAGAACGGTTTCTATTCACAAAACTGCTCACCGGCGGCTTCCGCATCGGTGTCAGCCAAAAGCTCATGACCCGCGCCTTGGCCCGCGCAACAGACCAAGACGAAGCCGTGCTGACCCACAAACTCATGGGGAAATGGACCCCAGACACTACTACGTGGAACGCCCTGATCGAAAGCAACGACCCAACAGCAGACCTCAGCCGCCCGTACCCATTCTACCTTGCCTATGGGCTGGAAGACTTAGACAAACTAGGCCCGGTAAGCGATTGGTTTATAGACAGGAAATGGGATGGCATTCGCGGCCAACTGATCATTCGCGACGGCCAGCACCATCTTTGGTCCCGTGGGGAAGACCTGATGACAGATCGCTTTCCCGAGCTTGCCCAACTCATCGATGTGCTGCCCAACGGCACGGTCATCGACGGTGAAATACTGGCCTTCAAAAATGAAAAGCCCATGTCCTTCAACGCGTTGCAAAAGCGTATTGGGCGAAAAACAGTGCCAAAGTCAGTCCTGAAAGACGCGCCGGCCATTCTTATGGCCTACGATCTGCTCGAATATGACGGTCAGGACATTCGTGACAAACCCTTAGAAACGCGCCGCAGCGTTTTGGAAACGCTCCTTAATTCCACTCCGAAGTCTGCCCCCTTGCGTCTTTCTGCGCAGGTCACAGGCGACACGTGGGACGACATCGCGAACATCCGCGCCACATCGCGTGACCATCACGCCGAAGGTCTCATGCTGAAACGCCGCGACAGCCCCTATCTGTCTGGCCGCAAAAAAGGCGACTGGTGGAAATGGAAAATCGACCCTTTGACGATCGACGCGGTTATGATTTACGCACAAGCAGGCTCCGGCAGGCGCGCGAACCTGTTCACCGACTTCACCTTCGCCGTCAAAAATGGCACCGATCTGGTCCCCTTTACTAAGGCCTATTCAGGACTGACCGATGCCGAGTTCCGCCAGATCACCGCATGGGTGAAAAAGAACACACAACAGCGGTTCGGCCCCGTCCGCCAAGTCCCCGCCGAACATGTTTTCGAAATCGCATTTGAGGGCATCCAACCCTCACCGCGCCACAAATCCGGTATCGCCCTCCGGTTCCCTCGTATGCTGCGTTGGCGGCACGACAAACCGGTGGACGACATCAACACGCTCGATGACCTAAAGCAAATGTTAGCCACCTACGGCTGACCGCGTCTGGCAATGCGCGCGCGGACCCCCTACATATATTTCGAAACATTTATTCTGAGGTCCAAATGATCAAGCAGCCCCTTTACGACGCCAATTCTTCCAACGGCTCCAACGCCTTCGGCGACCTCCCCGAATGGGACCTGACGGACCTGTACCCAGGCCAAGACTCAAAAGAAATCAAACGCGATCAAGATTGGCTGGAAGCGGCCTGCAGCAGCTTCGCCGCAGACTACGAAGGCAAACTTGCATCCCTCACCGCCGATGAGCTCCTCGACGCGGTAAAACGGTACGAGCAAATCGATGTTATCGCAGGGCGCATCATGTCCTACGCAGGCCTGCGCTATTACCAAAAGACCACCGACGCAGAGCGCGGCAAATTCATGTCCGACATGCAGGACAAAATCACCAGTTACACCACGCCGCTGGTGTTCTACGGCCTCGAATTCAACCGCCTCGACGAAGACCACATTCAAACACTGCTCGCCGCCAGCGCAGATCTGGCGCGCTACAAACCCATCTTCGACCGTATGCGCGCGATGAAGCCCTACCAGCTGTCCGATGAGATGGAAAAATTTCTGCACGATCAATCCGTTGTAGGGTCAGCCGCATGGAACAAACTGTTCGATGAGACGATCGCGAGCCTCAAATTTACCGTCGATGGCGAAGAGCTGAACCTCGAAGGCGTGGCAGACCTGCAATCCTCTCAAGACCGCGCGAAACGCGAGGCCAGCGTGCGCGAAATGGCACGCGTCTTGGGCGAAAACGCCAGCCTCTTTGCCCGCGTGCACAACACGCTCGCCAAAGAAAAAGAAATCGAAGATCGCTGGCGTGGCATGCCCACCCCGCAAACGGGCCGCCACCTGTCCAACCACGTGGAGCCTGAAGTGGTCGAGGCCCTGCGCAACGCTGTGGTCGACGCCTACCCGCGCCTCAGCCACCGCTATTATGCCCTCAAGGCAAAATGGCTCGGCCTCGACACCATGGAAGTCTGGGACCGTAACGCCCCCCTTCCCATGGAAGACGAGCGTACCGTGGATTGGGCCGATGCCGAAAAAACTGTGATGGAGGCCTACGGCGCCTTCGACCCGCGCATGGCCGACCTCGCAAAACCGTTTTTCACCGACGGCTGGATCGACGCAGGCGTCAAAGACGGCAAAGCCCCCGGCGCATTCGCCCACCCCACAGTCACCACCGTGCACCCTTACGTGATGCTAAACTACCTTGGAAAACCGCGTGATGTCATGACCTTGGCCCACGAGTTGGGCCACGGCGTGCACCAGGTGCTGGCCGCAGAACAAGGTGAATTGCTGTCATCCACCCCGCTGACACTGGCCGAAACAGCATCCGTATTCGGCGAAATGCTCACCTTCCGCAAACTCTTGGCACAGGCCAAAACGCAAGAAGACCGTAAAATCCTGCTGGCCGGCAAAGTCGAAGACATGATCAACACGGTCGTGCGCCAAATTGCCTTCTACGACTTTGAATGTAAGCTGCACGCCGCCCGCGCGAATGGCGAATTGACGCCCGATGACATCAACGCCCTGTGGATGTCCGTTCAGGGCGAAAGCCTCGGGCCGGTGTTCAACTTCATCGACGGCTACGAAACCTTCTGGGGCTACATCCCGCACTTCGTCCACTCGCCATTCTACGTCTACGCCTACGCCTTCGGCGACGGCTTGGTAAACGCGCTCTACGCGGTCTACGAAGAAATGGGCGATGATTTCAAAGACAAATACTTCGACATGCTCAAGGCTGGTGGTTCGAAACACCACAGCGAACTGCTGAAACCCTTCGGCCTTGATGCCTCCGATCCTGCGTTCTGGGCAAAAGGTCTGGGCATGATCGAAAGCATGATCGACGAACTGGAAGCGATGGAGGGTTAACCCCGCTTAAGCATTGCACAATCCACCTCCGCGCTCTTTACTCACCCAAAGCGGAGGTGGATTTATGAAACGTATCAAACAAGCTGCCCTTGGGCTGCTCGCTCTCGGGGTCTGTGCCATCATTGCCTTTTTGGCCTTCGCCCCCGCCTACGTCGACCGCAGCCGTAACCTCGTCACGCAGTCGACCCTGCCAATTCCAAACACCGACGCGCAAACGCTGCACGACACCCTCACCATTGGTGACTGGCACGCAGACCCGCTGCTGTGGCAACGCAACCTCAACACCCGGTCCGATCGTGGCCACGTCGACGTGCCCCGCCTGCTCGAGGGCAACGTCGCCCTCCAGGTCTTCACCGCCGTCACCAAAAGTCCCGCAGGCCAAAACGTGCACGCCAACAGCAGTGATGCTTTCGACAACATCACCCCCCTCGCGGTCGGGCAGCTCTGGCCACCACGCACTTGGGGCAGCCTTGTCGAACGCGCCATATATCAAGCCGAAAAACTGCACCGGTTCGAAGCGGCCTCAAACGGCCAGCTGCGCATCATCACCTCTGTCGCAGACCTCGACCAGCTATTGGCAGATCGCGCCGATGGCGTGCGCGTCGTGGGCGGCATCCTCGGCATCGAAGGGGCTCATGCCCTCGAAGGCGACATTGAAAACCTGCAACGTCTCGAGGACGCAGGCCATCGCCTCATCGGGCTCCACCACTTTTTTGACAACGCATTGGGGGGCTCGCTGCATGGTCTCAACAACCAAGGCCTGACCGCATTCGGGCGCACGGTTGTGGATGAAATCGTCCGCCGCAATCTGATCCTCGATCTGGCGCATTCCAGCCCCCAAGTCGTCGAAGACGTTCTCGCAATGACAGATATCCCCCTCGTCGTCAGCCACACCGGGCTCTACGGCGCCTGCCCAAGCGCCCGTAATTTGCCAGATGATATGATGGTAAAAATCGCCGAAACCGGTGGTGTCATTGGCATCGGGTTCTGGCGCACCGCGATCTGCGACACCAGCCCAGCGGGAATCGCCGTGACCATTAAAGCCGCCATCGACCTGCTGGGGGTCGATCACGTCTCACTCGGGTCAGACTTCGACGGATCAGTGGGGACAGCTTTCGACAGCTCTCAACTTTCCGTCGTCACGGCCGCCCTATTGGATGCCGGATTGACGGAAGACCAAATTCGCAAAGTCATGGGTGAGAATATGATCCGTGTCCTGCGCGCGCGCCTCGGGGGCTAATCGACGGATCAGACGGCCCTAACGCTTCAATCCAGCTCGGTCCACGGCCAGGGTTTCACTTCAGATGCCCCGGTTTGGTACCGCGTCGCCTTGGCCACCCAAATCCCAACATCCGTTCCCAGCTCCGCGATCCGTTCATTCGGCTGCTTGTTGTTCACCACCAAAACGATGAACTGCAAAATAGCCAAAACGCCAATCACAGTGCTCGCGAAAGAGATCATAAAGGCAATAACAATCATGTGGAACAGCCGCGAAAAAAGGTTTTCTGCCACGGGTTTTTCAGGTTCCCGCCGGGCCGTGTTCTCAGGCATTACATCGTCAAACTCGTGCGGGTCGGCCATGATCGAATCTCCTTGTTTCGCTCAGACTAGCGCGTGCCGTTCGCGCGATAAATGGCATCGATAACGCTTTGCGTGCCGCGCGCATCTTCCAAGGTCCATGCAAACGGGGCTGCCCCACCGATCGCTGCACCAAACGCCTGAACTTGCAGCACATATTGTTGCACCGTGGGCCACCTTTCGATGCGCACAGACCCGTCCGATTGCACAACCTCGATCTGTGCCTCGGCAAATTTACCGGGGTTAAAGGGCGCCTGCATTCGAATGTGCCCGTGACTGCCGAAAAACGTCATTGATTGCGCCGCTTGAATATTCATGGCCGTCACCCAATGGGCCGTAAATCCGTCAAACCGCGCGCTGACCCGCGCGGCCACATCAACGCCGCCCTGCATATCAATATCCGTATGGGTGATGGCCAGCGGCTCTTGCCCCGTCGCAAACCGTGTCCCGCCAATGGTGTAGACCCCAATATCCGGCAGGCTTCCGCCCCCCTTGGCCGGATCAAACCGCACGTTTGAAAGGTCCGGATTGTTGTAAGTAAACACACCATCCACATGCTGCAGCGCGCCAATCGCACCGTCCGATATCAAATGACGCACCCGATGCCATTGTGGATGATGCGCAATCATAAAGGCTTCACTCGCCAGCAGCCCCGTCTCATCCCGGCGCGCAATCACAGGATCAATATCCTCGGCGCGCAACGCAATGGGCTTCTCGCTCAAAACATGTTTGCCAGCCTCCAGCGCTTTCATCACCCACGGGATATGCAGATGATTGGGCAAGGGCACATAAACCGCATGAATATCCGCATCGTCCATCACCGCATCATACGTATCATATATCCGAACGTCGGGTGCGAACTGCCTGAACGGCTCTGCTTTCTCGGTCGAGGATGTGGCGATTGCCGCCAACCGCGCGCCAGACGCCGCATGGATCGCCGGCCCCATCGTATCGCGTGCAAACTTTCCGCCGCCTAAAATGGCCCAATTCACCGTCATAACATCCCCCAAACGAAAAAGGCGCCGACCTTGGGGTCAGCGCCTGTCACTATATGGATGATTAGGCCGTTGCCAACATCCCACGCTCGCGCGCGAGAGCCTGCATCTTCGTTTGTAGCTTCTCAAAGGCGCGCACTTCGATCTGTCGAATACGCTCACGGCTCACGTCGTACTGTCCGCTCAGCTCTTCCAACGTCACCGTCGTTTCTGCCAAACGGCGTTGCATCAGAATGTCCTTCTCACGGTCATTCAAAACATCCATCGCCTCAGCCAACAGCTCACGACGCGCCTCAAGCTCATCCTTCGCCTCATAGTCGCCCGCTTGGTCGGCATCTTCATCCTCCAACCAATCTTGCCACTGCATCGTGCCTTCGCCCTCGGACCCGACCGTGGCATTCAGCGATGCATCCCCACCGGACATCCGGCGGTTCATGGAAATCACTTCCTCCTCGGTCACACCCAAATCACTGGCAATGCGCTCTACATTCTCGGGGCGCAAATCGCCCTCTTCCAACGCACCAATACGGTTTTTGGCTTTGCGCAGATTGAAAAACAGCTTCTTTTGTGCCGACGTTGTGCCCAGCTTCACCATAGACCACGACCGCAGCACATATTCTTGAATAGACGCGCGGATCCACCACATGGCGTAGGTCGCCAAACGGAATCCCTTCTCGGGGTCAAACCGTTTCACAGCCTGCATCAGGCCAACGTTCGCCTCAGAAATCACTTCCGCCTGTGGCAAACCATAGCCACGGTAACCCATGGCGATTTTCGCGGCCAAGCGCAGGTGCGACGTGACCATTTTGTGCGCCGCGTCGGTGTCCTCATGGTCCACCCAACGTTTCGCCAACATATATTCTTCATCCGGTTCCAACATAGGGAACTTACGGATTTCCTGCATGTACCGGTTCAACCCCTGTTCGGGTGACGGTGCTGGAAGATTTGCATAAGAGCTCATGATAGCCCCTCCCATCATCTTTTTTTGCCGCACATGTATACGGCCTTAACATCGATATGGGTACACTATGCGCCCGTTTCAAGACTGATCAGTTCAGTTTTCGTACAGACAAACTAAAAAACCGTTAAATTGGTTCCCAGAAAAGATCGGGCCAATCACGCAATTGTGCCTGAAAACATGCACATATTTCAACGCCCTCCTATTGAGAAAGGCCAGGCGCGTAATTCTCACTCGAAAACACCAGCTCTACGGCGCGTTCGGTTCCTTTTGGCAAATACCCATCAACCACACCCACCAATGCCTCCAGCAATGCTGTGCGGAACGCCGCATCCCGGTGCGCTTTCGGCAAAATTGCGACATGCAGCAGGAAATGCGTATGTTGAAAAACCGCTGCTGGATAAGCTCGCGCCTTGCACATGCCCGCCCCACTGTCATGGCTGGCAATCGTCGCCTGAATATCGGCCATCAACGCCTGCGCATCGATATCCAAATCTGCGGAATATTTCAGGTCTGCTTGTGGCATATCACGCGCCTCCCAAGGCTTTGATCAAATCATTCATGTCATCAGGCATCGGCGCCTCGAACCGCAACATGTCACCACTGACAGGATGTTCAAACCCCAAAGTTGCAGCATGCAACGCCTGCCGCGGGAACACCCGCGCCGCTTCACGCCCTGCTTCACCCACCGCCTTTTCAGACAATTTGCGCCGCCCGCCATAGGTCGGATCGCCAATAAGCCCGTGGCCCGCATGGGCCAAATGCACACGAATTTGGTGCGTGCGCCCCGTTTCCAACCAACAATCCAGCAAGGCCGCCACGGGCGTTTTGCCCAAGGCCTGCACAATCCGCGCCCGCGTCACGGCGTGACGCCCGTTGTGCCATACAACCTGCTGCTTTTGTCGGTCATGTTTGTGGCGCGCCAATTGCGTTTGCAGCTTCAAAATATTGCCCGGCTCAAAAGATGCGCCCTTCACACCGCGCACCCGTGGGTCGGTGCTGTCGGGCACACCGTAACAAATGGCGCGGTAATGGCGCTCGACGGTATGGGCCTCAAACTGCCCGGCCAACCCATGATGGGCACGGTCGGTTTTCGCAGCCACCAACAATCCGCTCGTCTCTTTATCAATCCGGTGCACAATGCCGGGCCGCTTTTCGCCCCCCACCCCAGACAGGCTCTCGCCGCAATGATGCAGCAGCGCGTTCACCAATGTCCCGCCAGGCGTGCCAGGGGCCGGATGCACCACCATGCCTGTGGGCTTGTTGATCACGATCAGGTCGTCATCCTCAAACACCACGTCCAACGGGATGTCCTCAGCGGCGACGTGATAATCGTCTGCAATCTCCACCGTGATCTCTACGGTATCGCCCTCGCGCGGCTTGGCCCGCGGATCGGTGACAACCGCACCGTTAACCTGCACGGCCCCGTCTGCCAAAAGGCGCGCCAATCGCGACCGGCTCAACGCGGCATCGGGTGGCACATCGCGCGCCAACGCTTTATCCAAACGCGCGGGTGGCGTTTCCGCCAATTCAAATGTAACTGTTTGCTGTGTCATGCGCGCGTCTTAGGCCAACCCTCGCCCGCTGTCACCCTCTCCGAAAAATAGCGCCACTTTGACAGGTTCTGCACCGTTTCGGTGGACGACGGTATACAAAGACGATAAGCCGACCCCAACATCCATATCTAAAGGGATCAAACCGATGACAACTATCATTTACACCACCGTCGATGAGGCGCCACAGCTGGCCTCAGCCTCTTTGCTGCCCATCATTGAACGCTTCCTCGCCGAAGCAGGCCTGAACGTCGAAACACGCGACATTTCCTTGGCCGGCCGCATCATCGCGACGTTCCCTGAAAACCTGACAGACGCACAGCGCCAGTCCGATGCACTCGCCGAACTGGGCGAGCTCGTCAAAACGCCAGACGCCAACGTCATCAAATTGCCAAACATCTCGGCCTCCGTGCCGCAACTGGTTGCAGCCATCACCGAACTTCAGGACCAAGGCTACAAACTGCCGGACTACCCAGAAGACCCCCAAACAGACGCTGAAAAAGACGTGCGCGCGCGCTACGACGCCATCAAAGGCTCTGCCGTGAACCCAGTTCTGCGCGAAGGCAACTCCGACCGCCGCGCACCTGCCGCAGTCAAAGCCTTCGCACAGGCCAACCCGCACCGCATGGGCAAATGGGAAAAAACATCCAAAACCCGCGTGGCCACAATGGGCGCCAACGATTTCCGCAGCAACGAACAATCCGTCACATTGGCTGACGCCGCTGACCTGCGCATCGAATTCGTATCGGGCGGCGAAACGACCGTCATGAAAGACGGCCTTGCCATGCCAGCGGGTACAATCGTCGACAGCACATTCATGTCCGTCTCCGCCCTCAAAGCCTTCTACGACAAAGTCATCGCCGAAGTTGCATCTGAAGGCACCCTCTTCTCCTTGCACATGAAAGCCACCATGATGAAGGTCTCCGACCCGATCATCTTCGGCTACTGCGTGCGCCAGTACCTCGCGCCTGTGTTTGAAAAGCACGGCGCAGCATTTGACGCGGCAGGCATCAGCCCCAACGGCGGTTTGGGCACCATGCTCGAAAAAATCGCCGAAATGGACGGCGGCGACGCGATCCTCGCTGAAATCGACGCGACACTGGCCTCCCGCCCACCGCTCTACATGGTGAACTCCGACAAAGGCATCACCAACCTGCACGTCCCATCCGACGTCATCATCGATGCCTCAATGCCGGCGGTGATCCGCGCAGGCGGCAAAGGCTGGGGCCCAGACGGCAACGAAGACGACACAACCTGTGTCATCCCAGACAGCTCTTATGCTGGCGTCTATTCCGAAAGCATCGACTACTTCAAAGAAACCGGCGCTTTGGATCCAGCCACATCCGGCACCGTGCAGAACGTGGGCCTGATGGCACAAAAAGCCGAAGAATACGGCTCCCACCCAACCACATTCGAGGCGCCCGCCGCAGGCACAATGCGCGTCATGAATGGTGACACGGTTCTGATGTCTCACGATGTTGAGGCTGGCGATATCTGGCGCATGGCGTCCGCCCGCAAAGCACCGATCGAAAACTGGATCGAACTGGCCATCGAACGCCAAGCCGCTGAAGATTGCCGTGCGATCTTCTGGCTCGACGAAACACGTGCCCACGACCGCGAGCTGATCGCCTACGTGAAACCTGCGCTCGAAGCAAAAGGCCTGTCCGACAAGTTCGAGATCATGGCCCCAACGCCGGCCACACGCGCCTCTTGCGAAGAAATCCGCGAAGGCCGCACCACAATCGCCATCACCGGCAACGTGCTGCGCGACTACCTGACCGACCTCTTCCCGATCCTCGAAGTCGGCACATCCGCCAAAATGCTCTCGGTTGTAAAACTGATGCAGGGCGGCGGCCTATTCGAAACCGGCGCTGGCGGCTCTGCACCAAAGCACGTGCAACAGCTGATGGAAGAAAACCACCTGCGTTGGGACAGCTTGGGCGAATTCTGCGCCTTGGGCGAATCCCTGCGTTTCGCGGGCACAGCCAAAGCAAAACTGCTCGGCGACGCTGTCGACATCGCGACCGAGAAATTGCTTTCCAACGGCAAATCTCCGGGCCGCAAAGTCGGCCAAGACGACAACCGCGCCAGCCACTTCCACTTTGCGATGTACTGGGCCGAAGCAATGGCAGCCCAAACAGACGACGCAGAACTGGCCACAGCGTTTGAACCCGTCGCCAAAGCCCTGTCCGACAACGCCGACACAATTCTGGCGGAACTCAAAGCAGGCGCAGGCAAACCAGTTGATCTGGGCGGCTACTACAAAGGCGACGCTGCCAAAACAGCCGCCGTCATGCGCCCTTCTGCGACACTGAACGAAATCATCGGCTAACCCCGATAGGTTCAACACACGCAAAAGGCCCACCGGACAACCGGTGGGCCTTTTTTATTTAAAACAGTTCAGACTGTTCAGTAGCTATAGGTGGCCCCTGTGCGAATAGCCGTCTCGAGCGACTGCGCCGCCCAGGTTCCCGAACCGCCGCGAGCCTTGATGTCTTGCAGCTGCACGTAGGCCAGGTGAATTTCACCTTCTGCAACAAACCCTTGTCCCATGTAGGAACGTGCCAAAATGTTGTCAGGGTTGATCTCCAACGCCCCTTCATAGGCCGCCATCGCCGCTTCCGCGTTGCCTAATTTGCGGTGGGTGAACCCCCAATAGGTCTGCACACGGTCATCCGCTTGATCCATCGCGGCCAAGATCAATTGCGCATCCGCATAGCGCCCTGCATAGGCCAATTCTCGAACCGCACCATAGGCGCGATCTTGATCCAGAAAACTGTCTTGCTGCAATACGGTACAGGTCTGCGTGGCGTCATCATACACATACCCCTCTTCGCACACCGTGGTCGTTTCCGTTGGTGTCGGCGGCGCGGGCTCTGCTGTGCCAGCTGCGAACCCGACACTGGGCAAAGCAATCAAACATGTGAAAATAGTGCGTAACATTGGCAAATCCCTTTTGGTTATACGGATAACCTAGATGCCAAACCCCAAATGACAAACGCAATCGCACCTCGCCCAATCAAACAGACGTGAGCGGACGCAAATCACCAAGAGATGCCGAACACCCAACACTGCGTAAAAAATGGGGGGGATGGTACCGCCTCCCCGGCTTGAACGGGGGACCCCTGGTTCCACAAACCAGTGCTCTAACCAACTGAGCTAAGGCGGCAACAGGCTCGATTTAGCGAGACAGCCCGCCCTTTGCAAGGGCCTTTCCTGCAAATTCCAACAGAATTCCACCGCCCTTGCAATCGCCCCTCCGGGCGCGGTAAATCGGAACGAACTTATCCAAGGAACGCGACCAATGGGCATCAACGACGAAAGCGAACTCGAAGCCAACCTGCAAATCGGCCCGACCGATTTGGGTCAGGTCCGCCTGTTCATCGAGGCTGGCCAATTCGAAGTCCCGATGGACTTCACGCCGGATGAAGCCGAAGAAATCGCTGAAGAAATCATGGCCGCCGCCCAAGCCGCCCGCAGCTTGCGGAAATAGCATGATCCCTTTGTGGCGCGTGGGCACGATCATGTTGGTGTCCATGACGCTGATCGTTGGCGGCGACACGGCCGCCAAAGTCCTGTCGCAAGACGGCATCAGCCCAATCTTCGTCGCATGGACGAGGTTCGCCCTCGCCACTGTTGTTTTACTGCCTTTCATGGGGATCACCCGGTCCGACGCCCCTGCCCTGCGTGACGGGCGTGTGTGGCTGCGCGCCCTGCTCATCATGGGCGGGATTTGCTGCATCCTCACGGCCCTGCGCACAGAACCCATCGCCAATACATTCGGTGCGTTCTTCATCGGCCCCATCGTGGCCTACGTCCTCTCCGCCGTGGTGCTTAAAGAACGTATCACAGCAGCTCGCAGCCTCCTCCTAGGCCTTAGTTTCATGGGTGTTCTGATGGTCGTCAAACCAGGCTTCGGCGCAACGCTCGGCATGGGTTTCGCGGTACTGGCTGGCGTGTTTCACGGCAGCTACGTCGTCACCACACGCAGCATCGCCCCCCTCTATCGGCCACGTCTCCTCTTGATATCGCAGTTGACCCTAGGCGGGATCATGTTGGCCCCCTTCGGTCTCGCCGCGCGCCCCGATGCGCTCACCCTCGCAGCCGTGATACTCATCATCATCAGCGCTCTGGGCTCCGCCTTTGGCAATCTGCTGCTGGTTCAACTCAGCCGCACAACCCCCTCTAGCGTCATCGCCCCGCTGATCTACACGCAATTGCTGTCGGCCACGGTCTTCGGCCTGTTGGTTTTCGCAGAATGGCCCGATGGCCTGACAATCCTCGGCCTGTTCGTGATCTTCATCACCGGCCTCGCCTCGCTCGCTCTCTCGCGCCGATAGCATCGCGGACTCTTCTAACCTGACCGGCCCAACCCCGAAGTCGGATCGCGCAGCGCCTGCAACCGTATCGCCGCCGTACGCGCGAATTTCTGCACCATCACCTTACGCCGCGCAGCCGCCAACTTGGCCTCCGGCCCCATGCGCACAATTTCCGCATCATAGGCATCGGCCAAAATCAGCCCGGTTTCATCTGGCAACAGTTCGGTCGGGAAATCTCCATCCACCGCCCAGAAAAACCGGTCACACCAGTCCAAATAGCCCTGCCACTTATGGTCCGATTGAAAATCAGCGCGGCTGGATTTGCACTCCACAACCCAGATCTCGCCCTTCGGCCCGAGCGCCATCACATCCACCCGCAACCCGCGCGTCGGCACCAACTCTTCCACACATACAAAATCCAAGCTGCGCAAATGGCGGCACACGCCGCGCGCCAGCAATTGGCCCGGCTGCAACGTCTGTTCAAAGTCTGTCGTCTGACTGTCCATACCCAAACATGAACAATACGTGAACATTCGTCAACACGTGTCGCCGCCCGTGCACGCAACAAAAAACGGGGCCGTTTCAACAACAGCCCCGTTCCCACTCTTCGTAAACCGAAAAGATATCTTGCTTAGGTATCGCTACCGGACGCGATCGCACCGATGGCAATAATCGCACCAAGACCCAGCACCAAAGGACCAGCTGCCCCTTGCAAACCTGTTGCCTCACCAAACCATGGCGCAGACGGGGATGTTGTTGCCGTGTCCGCATGCGCGACAGATGCTGCAAGAATTGCACTGGCCGCGAGACCCAAAACCTTCGTATTCATAGAAATATCCTTTGTTAAATTGGTAGTAACAGAACCGTTACCGACACCGGCCTTCAAATCAAGTCTGAATTTCCGGACTTCAGCTCGGTCACATTCGACACCCGGCACCCACCGCGTGACGTGTGTAGTCCCTCTTGTCTCACGAACGAGATCTGCAACGCCGCGCGATTTCCCCGCAACCTGTGCACTGCGCCCTTGCACAACGCCCCCCTGCGCACTACCTCAAGTCACGGCGGGCTTCTGCTCTTCTCGTATACACGGGGTAACATTCCAGTGGCCTTAAGCAAATCCGAGGTGGCTGGCGCTGTCGTAGCTCTGGTTACGTTACCTGGCTACCACCTGTACATACAGGTCCTCGGGAATTCAGACCCCTACGGTCGCTGCGGGGCCCGCCACTTTTCATCAAATCAGCCCGAAGAATGACTTACCGACGGCGGCGTTGGTCTTTTTCAATTGGTATCAGAACAGGTTCGGCCAGATACTCACGGGCGAAATGCCCGCCATCATGGTCATCATCATCGTCATCCCGGCCAGACACCGCGATCACGAACTGCAAAACCGAAAACGCCAGACCGTTCAACATCCACACAACAAACAAAGCCGCCGCACCGCCAAAGGTGGTCAACAACTCCGCACTGCCCAGCACGTTAAAACCAACCAGAACCACGTTGAACAAAAACGCCACCACGAAACCGATCACTCCGCTCGTCATACAAAGACGCAGGAATTCTGATTTATTATGTGATGACATGGTCCATCCTCCTAACCTTAACGTAGCCACCGCCACGCCAGAGTCCAGAGGCGACCGCCCTTAAAACGCTTCGGGTTTCGCTTCGCGCGCCATGTGATCAAGTACTGCATTCACGAATTTCGGCTCATCACCGTCATCGAAAAACGCCTTGGCCACGTCCACATATTCCGAAATCGCCACACGTGGCGGCGTATCACGGCCAATCAACTCAACGCCTGCCGCACGGAACAACGCCCGCAACGTCGGATCAATCCGCCCCAACGGCCAACGCGCAACCAAAGCACGGTCGGTCATTTGGTCAATCTTGGCTTGGTTAGAAACCGCCTTTTCCACCAGCATTTTGAAATGCGTGATGTCGCCATCCATCATCTCAACACCGTCGTAGGTCTCCCCGAACCGGTAGTTCAGAAACTCCGCCGCAACGCCGTCAAACGTCTGGCCGCTGTGCTCCATCTGGAACAGCGCCTGCACCGCATACAAACGGGATGCAGATTTCATTTTGCGGCGTTGATTGCCGGATTGGTTTGAATTGGTCTGGGTCATGCTGTGGTGGAACCGTCCGATTTGCCTGCCATCAAGATGTCGTTGGTGAATCCAACGCCCTGCTTAGCAGCGCCCCACTTACGACCCAGCGCGATAAGGTGCAAGGCCGCAGCTGCCGCTCCACCGCCTTTATTCTGATCCGCCGGATCAGCCCGCACATCTGCCTGTGTCTTGTTCTCGACAGTCAGAATACCATTGCCAATGCACAGCCCCTGCAACCCCAGCATCTGAATGGCGCGGCTGCTGTCGTTGCACACCGTCTCATAATGGGTTGTCTCGCCGCGAATAACGCAGCCCAGCGCGACATAGCCGTCAAAATTGCTCATCCGTTCCGCAATGCCAATCGCCGTGGGAATTTCCAACGCACCGGGCACCTCAACAGTCTCATGGGTGGCACCGGCGGCCTCAATCTCGGCCCGCGCACCGGCCAGCATGTTGTCTGCGATGTCTTTGTAGTAGGGCGAAATCACGATCAACACTTTGGTCGGGCGATCCACGTCCGCACGCGGCATGATGTAATGCGAAGGTCCAGCCATTATCCAAGCTCCGAAATTTTACGTGTTCCAACAATCTCCAACCCATAGGCCTCAAGGCCCACGATCTTAGGCTTGGGCGAATTGGTCAAAAGCTCAATCTGCGACAGTCCAAGCGAGCTGAGGATCTGCGCCCCCAACCCATATTGGCGCAATGTCTGCGGCGAGACCTCATCCTCGGCGACAATCTTCATCGAGGTATCGCGCAGCAACACAACAACACCGCGCCCCTCTTTGGCAACAAGCTTCATCGCTTCGCCAAATTCAGCCGTGCGCCCCTTGGGGCCTGCACCCACAACATCCAGCATCGGATCCATCGAATGCATGCGCACCAGCACAGGGGTCTCCCCGGAAATATCCCCTTTGGTCAGAACAATATGTTCATCGCCATGGGTTTCATCCGCGTAAATCTTCATGTCCCAGTCGCCACCAAATTCCGACTGTATCGTTTCTTCGCTTTGCACCCGCACCAAATTGTCGTGCCGACGGCGGTAGGCAATCAAATCTGAAATCGTGCCAATCTTCAGGCCGTGCAACTGCGCAAATGCCACCAAATCCGGCAGCCGCGCCATTTCTCCGTCGTCCTTCATGATCTCACAAATCACACCAGACGGGTTCAAACCGGCAAGGCGCGAAATATCAACCGCCGCCTCTGTATGCCCGGCCCGCACCAAAACGCCGCCCGCACGGGCCCGCAATGGAAACACATGGCCCGGCGTCGCAATGTCTTGCGGCCCCTTGGTCGGATCAATCGCAACCGAAACCGTACGCGCACGGTCAGCGGCAGAAATCCCTGTCGTCACCCCCTCACGTGCTTCAATCGATACCGTAAACGCGGTCTCGTGGCGCGATGAATTCTGCGTCGACATCAACGACAAGCCCAGCGCATCCAAACGCTCCGCAGGCAAGGTCAAACAAATCAAACCACGCCCATGGGTCGCCATGAAATTGATCGCATCCGGCGTGGCCATCTGCGCGGGGATCACCAAATCCCCCTCGTTTTCGCGATCTTCGTGATCCACCAAAACGAACATACGACCGTTTCGCGCGTCATCAATAATCTCTTCAACCGAAGAAATCGCATCGCGCAAATCGGTTTCAACGGGGCCGGGCTTTTCGTACATCTCTGACATGACGGTCCTTACAACTGTTGCCTAGCGAATATAGCGCCCAACTCCGTTTGGAAAGACCAGCAACGTCGCGGAACATCTCACGCACGCCTTCCCACGCCCTTTTCCGCCCACGAAGCGCCGCCCCAACGGCACGCGCCAACGAGGGCACCCATCACGCGATCAACCAATCCACCGCCTTCACGGCGGCCAAATAGGCCGCGTATTGCGTCTTAAACACACCGCTTTCAGGCGCGTCCGTCAAATGCCAGCCATCCTCTTCGTGGATATATTCCGCAAAGGTAAATGTCCCGTCACTGTGCTGCAAAATATCGACACAAAACGCGCCGCTGTCCTCTTCGAGCGAGGCAACAACGGCAGGCGCGTCTTCAGGTCCAAGTGTATCTTCGGTCATGGCGCAAAAAACTCCGTCGTCGTCAAAACGCCGGCCATGCGGCCTGCACCCACCCAGTCACGCTCAATCGACAAATCCGCGACCAGCACAACGCGTCCACTGGGGGTGCGCGTTTTCGCAAAAACCTCGCCCAACGCCACCCGTGTCTGCGCCCAAGGCGCCAAGGGGCGCGGCGCCAGCCCTGCATAATCCGCAGGTGGGCACACCTGATCCGCCGTCACCGGCGCATGGGTCACCGCAATCGTCGTGGCTCCGACCAACGCCGCCAAACGGTCGGCCTTCGCCACAGACACAGCATCTGCCGTGCGCAGCACATCCAAGGCATTGCTCGAAAACATGAACCCAATCAGATCATCCCCCGACGACGCGCGCAGCCCCGCATAGGTTTTATACGGCAACCCCAGCTCCTTGGCCCGCTTCACACGGCGGCGAATAACTTCAATTGGCAACTTCGGCATCAATTCCTGCCGCGCCTTGCGCCACACATGGGTGCGCCACGCCCGACCCGGCTCATCAACACGCCCCGAATTATGCCCGATGCCTGCGTGGGTCATCCCCCATACTCCTGCAACCGCGCCACATACCGCGCCATCGTATCCACCTCGAGGTTGATCATATCCCCAACCTGCGCATCGCCCCAAGTTGTCACCGTTTTGGTGTGCGGGATGAAATTAATCCCAAACCGCGCACCGGCCACCTCATTCACGGTCAGCGACGTGCCATTCAGCGCAACCGAGCCTTTGGGCGCAATGAACCGCGCCAAGGCCTTGGGCGCCTCAAGCGTGACGCGCGTGCTGTCGCCCTCATCTTCCATCGCCACAATTTTGGCCATCCCGTCCACATGCCCAGAAACAATATGCCCGCCCAGCTCGTCACCCACCTTTAGGGCGCGCTCCAGATTCACACGTTTGCCAACGGCCCATGCCTCGATATTGGTCAGCCCTACCGTTTCAGCGGAAATATCAACGTCGTACCAGCCCTGCGGCTCCGTTCCCTTGTCCACAACGGTCAAACACACCCCGTCTGACGCAATCGATGCGCCAATATCAATGCCTGAAATGTCATAGGCCGTCGCAATCCGCGCCCGCAAATCACCACGGTTTTCCAATGCCATCACATGGCCCACATCGGTGATAATACCAGTAAACATGACAGATCCTTTTGCTATTTCCCAGCGTCACCCAACGCCTAACCGCTTGATTGACATGGGGCAAGACAACTAGATGTCCTCAAGACAGTTGAGATGCCTTAATTACGCCGCGAAGCTCAATTACCCCTAGGGCAACCGCCCCGTCCAAACCCGAGTATCCTTGTGACTGACCCAACCGCAAAATCCTTTCTATTCCTTCAGGGCCCCCACGGCCCGTTCTTCCACCGGTTGGGAAAAATGTTGCGCGCGGCAGGTGCACAGGTTTGGCGCGTGGGCTTTAACGCAGGCGACCGCGCCTTCTGGTTTGGCGCCGCCGGCTACATCCCCTACCGCGACAGCCAGGAAAACTGGGTCGCGACATTTAAATCCATCGTCGCAGAAAAATCGATCACCGACATCGTGCTCTACGGCGACACGCGCCCCATCCACGCCCAAGCGGTCACCGCTGCCCGGGAATTGGGCCTCACGGTCCACGTCTATGAAGAAGGCTACCTGCGCCCCTTCTGGGTCACCTACGAACGCGGCGGCAGCAACGGTCACTCAAAACTCATGACCACGACCGTGGCCGACATGCGCAAAGCCCTCGCTCAAACCGATCTCGACATCCCCGAAGCGCCAACGCACTGGGGCGACATGCGCCACCACGTCTTCTACGGCGCGCTCTACCATTGGTTCGTGCTTTTCCGAAACCGCGAGTACCGCCAGTTCCGCCGCCACCGTGAATTGCCACTGGTGACAGAAACCGCGCTCTACACACGTCGTCTGCTGCTGATGCCCTTCATCGCTCTCGACCGTATTTTCTCAACCCAGCGCATCAAAAACGGCGGCTATCCCTACCACATCGCGCTTTTGCAACTAGAACACGACGCCAGCTTTCAAATGCACAGCCCCTTTTCGCGCATGGAGGACTTCCTGACCGTGATTATCGCGGGCTTCGCAAAAGGCGCGCCGAAACATCACCACCTCGTGCTAAAGGCCCACCCCCTCGAAAACGGCCGCAGCCCCACCCGCCAGATCGTGCGCCGCTTGGCCACTTCCTTGGGCGTCGCAGACCGTGTCCATTACCTGCGCGGCGGCAAACTCGCTCAGGTGTTGGACCACGCCCGCACCGCCGTGACGGTAAACTCCACCGCAGGCCAGCAGGTCTTGCACCGTGGCATCCCCCTCAAGGTCTTCGGCGCCGCCGTTTACGCGAAACCCGAATTTGTTTCTGATCTGCCCGTCGATCAATTCTTCGCGCAACCCGACCGGCCAGACAACCGCGCCTACAAAGACTACCGTCGCTACCTTCTGGAAACGTCACAGGTTCCGGGCGGCTTTTACTCCGCCCGTGGCCGCCGCCAATTGATGCGCCAAGTCGTCGATATGATGCTCGACAACCACGACCCCTACGATGCGCTCCGCTCCGGCAAAGCTCCCCCACGCCAGCAGTTGCGTGTCGTAAAGTAGCGACCACAACACCTAGGATGCGCGGTTGCAGCCGTGCCACACCCTCCCGACCCCCAAACGTTTAACTGGATTTTGCAACGCGATTCCCGTAGCTTGCTTGCAAAAGGTGAGGTGAATACAAATTCGCCCGCAGTAAACTGAGGCAGAACAGTAACAGGTCGAGGAGACCGAGCAGTGAAAACCCTACAAGCACGCCTTGTCAAAGGCGCAGCCGTCGTGGCCGCTATGGCCCTCGTTGCATCATGCGGCTTGCCGCGCTCTGGTCCGACAAAACAGGAAATCTTTTCCGGCTCCGTCCTCGAAGACGGCGACGCTTTCGTGTTGCTCGTCAACGACCGCGTCAATCTCGTGGCCAGCGTCACCCCCGCCCTCGGATTTGCCGCAGGCTTCCGCGACGCAGGCGAGCTGGGCAGCGACACCATTCGCGCCGGCGACACTCTGGGCCTGACGATCTGGGAAAACGTCCGCGATCCGCTTCTGGTCCCCGCAGGCCAAAACGCAACCGTCCTTGAAGAGGTACAGGTCGACGGATCCGGCTTTATCTTTGTGCCCTACGCAGGCCGCATTCGCGCCGCTGGCAACTCACCCGAAGCCATCCGCCGCATCATCACCACAAAACTCGAAGAGCAAACACCAGACCCACAGGTTCAGGTGCGCCGCTTGGCCGGTGACGGTGCAACCGTCTCCATCGTCGGTGCTGTCGGCGCGCAAGGCGTCTACGCCATCGAACGCCCCACACGCACCTTGGCCTCCATGCTGGCCCGCGCAGGCGGCGTCAGCGTTGAGCCCAGCATCGCCCAAGTCACCGTTGTACGCGGCGGTCACTCCGGCCAAATCTGGTTCGAAGACCTCTACGATCACCCCGGTCACGACATCGCCTTGCGCGCAGGCGACCGTATTTTCGTCGAACAAGACACCCGCAGCTTCACCGCTCTGGGCGCCACCGGCACGCAATCACGCGTCACCTTCGAAAGCCAATCCCTCTCGGCCATCGAAGCCATCGCCCAAGTGGGTGGCCTCAGCACCAACCTCGCTGACCCAACAGGCGTCTTTGTGTTCCGCAACGAACCCGAAGAAATCGCCAAGCAACTGGTGGGCCGAAATGACCTGACTGGCACGCAACGTGTTGTTTACGTTCTGGATTTGACAGAACCGAACGGCATGTTCATGGCCCGCGACTTTGCCATCCGTGACGGCGATACCGTCTATGTCACCGAAGCGCCTTACAGCCAGTTCAACAAAACAATTGCCGCCATCACCGGTTCTCTCAGCGGCGTCGAAGCCGCGACCAGCATCGTCGAATAATGGCCGTAACGCCGAACACGGCAGCCGCTGCGGGGTCTCCCTCGCAGCGGCTTTACGTTTACAACGGCGGCTTTCTCACCCAGTCGCGCATCCGCCGTATCCTCGAGCTGTCCGGCTATGACATCGCCTTGGGCAAACCAGCACCAGACGACTTGATCGGCGTTTGGGGCCACTCGCCCACCAGCTGGCGCGGCGAAGCCGTTTCCGGCAAAACCAACGTCCCCGTGTTGCGCGTCGAAGACGCCTTTTTGCGCTCCGTTCTGCCCGGCCGCGATGGCGAACCACCGCTTGGCCTGCACCTCGACACGCGCGGCGTCCACTTCGACCCCTCCACCCCCTCAGACCTCGAACACCTGCTCGCCGAAGACCCCCTCGACGATGCCCATATCCTCTCGCAAGCCCGCGACGGTATGGCCCGCCTCAAACAGCTCTCTTTGAGTAAATACAACGCCTTCGATCCCGCCACGCCTGCCCCCGATCCAGGCTACGTGCTTATCATCGACCAAACCGCAGGCGATGCCTCGGTCAAAGCCTCCCGCGCCGACCGCAACACCTTTCTCGAAATGCTCTTCGTCGCCCGCGAAGAGCACCCCCAAGCCAAAATCTACATCAAAACCCACCCCGAAACCGCCGCAGGCCACCGTGGCGGCCACTACCGCGATGGCGATCTGTCCCCCAACACAGACTTCCTGACCGACCCGATCAGCCCTCACGCGTTGCTGGATGGCGCCGTCGCCGTCTACACCGTGTCCTCGCAATTCGGGTTCGAGGCCATCCTCGCAGGGCACAAACCCGTGGTATTCGGCCAACCCTTCTACATGGGCTGGGGCCTCACAGACGACCGCCAGCCCCTCGATCGCCGCCAACGCAATCTCACACGTGTCCAATTGTTTGCCGCCGCCATGATCCTCTATCCGCGCTGGTACGACCCCTACCGCGACCGCCTATGCACCCTGTCAGACGCAATCGACACACTGGCCGCCCAAACCCGCGCCTGGCGCGACGATCACGCGGGCTGGGTCGCCTCCGGCATGCGCCTGTGGAAACGCGCGCCGTTGCAAAAGGTTTTCGGCCAACACCGCAAAATCCTCTTCGAAGATGACCCTGCCAAAGCCGATGCACTGGCCGCTAAAACAGGGCGCGGACGCATGGTCTGGGCCGGAAAGTCCGTAGGCCACGACAGCGCTCTGCGCGTCGAAGACGGTTTTTTGCGCTCTCGCGGATTGGGCGCCGAGCTGATCGCCCCCCTCTCCTTGGTCGTCGATGACCTCGGCATTTACTACGACCCCACGCAAGCAAGCCGCCTTGAAACCTTGATCAACGCATCAGACACCCTCACAAACGCCGACCTTTACCGCGCCGAGGCCCTGATCCGCCGCATCACCTCCGCAGGCCTCAGCAAATATAACCTTGAGGCGGGCGATATCCCCGCAGATCTGCCCACTGGCCGCCGTATCCTCGTGCCTGGCCAAGTGGAAGACGATGCCTCGATCCGGCTGGGCACCACCGACATCACCACCAACCGCGACCTGCTCGCCGCCACCCGCGCCGCGAACCCTGCCGCGACACTCCTCTACAAACCCCACCCGGACGTCGAATCCGGCCTGCGCGACGGCCACGTCCCAGATGCCACCGACTTCGCTGATGTGATCCTCACCAAAACCTCTCCGATTGCAGCGCTGGATGCCGTGGATGAGGTCTGGACAATGACCTCCACCATCGGGTTCGAAGCTCTCTTGCGCGGCAAAGACGTCACCTGTTTTGGCACCCCGTTCTACGCTGGTTGGGGCCTGACCGACGACCGCGCCCTGCCCTCCACACGGCGCATCGCGCGCCCCAGTCTGGCGCAGGTTGCCCATGCCGTGCTGGTCCAATATCCGCGATATTTTGATCCGGTCACCGGGCAACCCTGCCCCGTTGATGTGGTCCTCGACCGCCTTGAAACCGGCACCATACCGCGCCCATCACGGGCCAACCGATGGCTCGCCAAGGCCCAAGGTCTGTTCGCGTCCTACGCGCACCTGTGGCGATAGGCGCGCACCCAGCGGTGCATCAAATCCGCGCCCACCTGCGTCGCCTCAACCAATGCAAACCGTGGCGCCTCCGCCAACCGGTCTAATCCCATCGCCCCAATGCCCGGCGTGCCTTCTGCGCCCAATACCAATCCGGCGGTAAACCCGACAACCTCGTCGACCATATCCGCCGCCAACATCGACGCGGCCAAACTGCCGCCGCCTTCGCAGAACACTCGCGTCAGCCCACGTTCTGCCAGCTTTTCCATCATATCTAGGGGCGCCACCTGCCGTCCCTCTACAGAACAGCCGATGGTCGTGGCTCCCGCGTCCGCAAACCGCGCCACATCCGCATCCGGCCCATGGCACACCCAGAGCGGCGCCTGATCTTGCGTGGCCAGCAGTGCCTTTGCCTCAATATCCAATCGCCGCGATGCAACAACACGCACCGGCTGCATCCGTGCACCCATGTCCCGCACCGTCAATGTGGGGTCATCGGCACGCACCGTACCCGCCCCCACCAACACAGCATCATGGCGCGCACGCATCGCATGCACCAATCGCCGCGCCTGCGGACCCGTGATCCACTTGCTTTCGCCCGTCGCCGTCGCAATCCGCCCATCAAAAGAATTGGCCAACTTGAGGGTCACAAACGGACGCGATTGCGTCTGCCGACACAGGAAACCAGCCAAATCCGCACGGGCCTCCGCCTCACGCACACCGGTCACAACCTCAATCCCAGCCGCGCGCAAAATGCCGTAGCCCTTGCCAGACACCCGAACATCCGGGTCCCCCGCCGCCACAACAACCCGCGCAATACCCGCCGCAACCAAAGCCTCCGCACAGGGTGGCGTTTTCCCGTGATGGGCGCAGGGCTCCAATGTCACATAGGCCGTCGCACCGCGCGCCGTCTCGCGGCGCGCATCAATGGCGGACAAAGCCTGCGTCTCCGCATGGGGTCGCCCGCCATCCGCCGTCCAACCGCGCCCAATCACGCGGCCCTCTTTCACAATCACACAGCCCACATTCGGGTTCGGCCACACACGACCAAGGCCCCGCCGCCCAAGCGACAGGGCCATGCCCATAAATCTGTGATCTAGATCTTTACTCAATCGTCCAGTTTTTCAGGCGGACGCAATTCGCTGACGAATTTGTCGAAATCATCTGCCGCTTGGAAGTTCTTGTAAACACTGGCAAATCGCACATAAGCCACCGTATCGATGCGGGCCAAAGCCTCCATCACGATCTCACCGATATGTTTGGAATCGATGTCCGTCTCGCCCATGCTCTCCAACCGGCGCACGATGCCAGAAATCATCTGATCCGCCCGTTCCGGCTCAACCGGGCGTTTCTGCATCGAAATCCGCACCGACCGCTCCAGTTTATCACGGTCAAAATCCTCACGACGGCCGTTTGACTTGATGACGATCAAATCACGCAGCTGCACGCGTTCATATGTTGTAAACCGTCCCCCACAAGCCGGACAAAACCGCCGGCGCCGAATGGCGACGTGGTCTTCCGCTGGGCGGGAGTCCTTCACTTGGGTATCGACGTTTCCGCAAAAGGGGCAACGCATATCCTGTCCTCGTTTTCTGCCTCTGGGGTCTTGTGCCCCATTTATCCACAGCCACTATAGGGCGCGGGATAAGTTTTGGGTAGAGGGCAAATTACACCACAACATCGTGAGTCGCATCGGCCACAGTCCAGCCCCGAGCCACCCCTACTGTGCCAGCGGTCCCCAGGTCCGCGTCCGGTCATCCCAAACCAGCCCACGCGCGTTTTTCGCACGATACAAAATGTCATCCCAGGCGAACTCAACAGTCGCCCGTTCACACTCTAGGGTGACAACCTCAACGTTATCCGCCACTGTTGTGACCCGCACCCCACCAAACCCGTGATGCGGCGTAGCGTTGTACTCTGCCTCGTCAAACATGCGGTCGAATCCGGCCCAAACCGTATAGCGGTACGCCCCATTGCGAAATGCCACCTCTTCCCAAATCGCCTGCCCAACGCCCGGCCACGGCACATAGGCCACATCCGTAATGCTCTGCGACAATGCGAGGTCCGGCGCCTGCTTGGCAGGTCCAAACCGATAGTGCACGTCATTGGTGTCAAAACACACCCGCAAAACATTGGCGCTGTCTTCAATCCGGCACGACATAAACGTCTGCTCGCCCGCATCACAGGCCGCCCAAGCGGTGTTTGCCACCACAATAAAGGGCACAGCCAGTTTCATCGGAGCATCCCCACAACGCGGCGTTGATGACGCGCGGTTCGATGTTCGAAAATGTAAATTCCCTGCCAAGTTCCCAGCTGCATCTGCCCGTCAATGACAGGAATCTGCAAGCTCGTCGGCATCATCGCAGCCTTGATATGCGCCGGCATATCGTCAGGCCCCTCGTAGGTATGCCGCAGATATGACATCGACGGATCGGTGGTGGGCGGTACCAGACGGTGGAAATAATTCGTCAGGTCCGTCTTCACCTCCGCGTCCGCATTTTCTTGGATCAACAACGAACATGACGTGTGCTGCACAAACAACGTCAACACCCCGGTGCCCTGCACCGCATCCCTCACCTGCGTGGTGAACTCATACAAACCGGGCCCATGGGTGTTGATGGTAAACTGCATGTGCCCTCAGAAAATCCGATCGCCCTGCTGGTCAATCACACTTTGCGCTTTCGCAATCGTCGCGTCGACCGCTTCATCATAGCTGTTCAGAATATCGGCGCGGATCATCGTATGGCTTTTAACCTCGCCATCGATCTCTTTCTCGATCCGCGCGGCAATGCGGAACCCACTCGGCTCCTTCATCGGCTCCGCGAAAATCTCATACCCGTTGTAGGCGTGCCCAACGGCCTTTGCCGCTTTCGCTTTTCCGCCGCCGAACAATTTCTTCAAAATGGACATGTCTCTATCCCCAAACGCAAAAGGCCCCGATCGAAATCAGGGCCCTAATTTTATTTACTGATCTAGGAAAGACCGCAACCGCCGCGACCGGCTTGGGTGTTTCAGCTTCCGCAGAGCCTTCGCCTCAATCTGGCGAATACGTTCCCGCGTCACGCTGAACTGCTGCCCCACTTCTTCCAACGTGTGGTCGGTGTTCATGCCGATGCCAAACCGCATCCGCAACACACGTTCCTCACGAGGAGTAAGCGACGCCAGAACCCGCGTTGTTGTCTCTTTGAGGTTCTCCTGAATGGCGCTGTCCAAAGGCAGCACAGCATTCTTATCCTCAATGAAATCACCAAGCTGCGAATCTTCCTCGTCACCAATCGGTGTCTCGAGAGAGATCGGCTCTTTCGCGATCTTCATAACCTTGCGCACTTTTTCCAGCGGCATCTGCAACTTGGCAGACAATTCCTCTGGCGTCGGCTCGCGGCCAATCTCGTGCAACATCTGGCGACCGGTCCGCACCAGCTTGTTGATCGTTTCGATCATGTGCACCGGAATACGAATTGTGCGCGCCTGATCCGCGATAGAGCGTGTAATCGCCTGACGGATCCACCACGTTGCGTAGGTCGAGAATTTGTACCCACGGCGGTATTCGAATTTATCCACCGCCTTCATCAGGCCGATGTTACCTTCCTGAATAAGATCAAGGAATTGCAAGCCACGGTTCGTGTACTTTTTGGCAATCGAAATAACCAAACGCAGGTTCGCTTCGACCATTTCTTTCTTAGCCTGACGGGCTTCTTTCTCACCCTTCTGAACCTGCTGCACGATGCGGCGGAATTCAGAAATATCAACACCAACGTACTGACCGACCTGCGCCATTTCTGCGCGCAACTCTTCAATCTTTGTGGTAGAACGCTCAATCAGCATCTGCCAACCGCGACCCGTTTTCTCGCCCATTTCTTCCAACCACGTCGGATCCAGCTCGCGGCCCTTATAGGCATCCACAAACTCACGACGGTTGATACGCGCTTGGTCGGCCAGCTTCACCATGTTGCTGTCGATCTGCATGATCCGGCGGTTGATGCCGTACAACTGGTCAATCAACGCCTCAATACGGTTGTTGTGCAGGTGAAGCGAATTCACCAAATCAACGATTTCCTGACGCAGCTTCTGGTACTTCTTCTCTTCTTTGTCAGAGAAGCTGTCATCCTCGTTCAACGTCGCAGACATCCGCGCGTCCTGCATGTCGCTCAACTTGGTAAAGTCACGCGCGATCAGGTCCAGAGTTTCCAAAACCTGCGGCTTCAGCGTCGCTTCCATCGCCGCCAAAGACATGTTTGCCGCATCATCTTCGTCGTCATCATCATCCTTGGCAATCGGGTTGCCATCCGCATCCAGCTCTTGCTTGGCCTCCGGCTTCGCCTCACCACCACCGGCCACAGGGGCAACCACGGCTTCTTCCTCACCGTCCTCGCCCATCTGGTTCCCAAACGTGGTTTCCAGATCGATAACATCACGCAGCAAAATATCTTCTGACAGCAATTCGTCGCGCCAGATCGTAATCGCTTGGAACGTCAGCGGGCTTTCACACAGCCCCAAAATCATTGTGTTGCGACCAGCCTCAATGCGCTTTGCAATCGCAATCTCGCCCTCACGAGAGAGCAGTTCCACACTGCCCATCTCACGCAAATACATCCGAACAGGGTCATCCGTGCGGTCCAGCTTTTCAGCCTCGGCCCCACCCAGCGTAACTTCACGCCCGCCAGATACAGTCGCCACCTCTTTGGATGTACCGTCATCAACCTCTTCGGATTCTTCTTCCTCGGTCACCTGAATGCCCATTTCATTGAGCATCGACATCACATCTTCAATCTGGTCAGACGACACCTGATCAGGGGGCAAAACCGCGTTCAGCTGGTCGTAAGTGATCGTGCCACGCTCACGCGCTTCGGCGATCATCTTTTTAACGGCAGCTTGGCTCATATCGATGGAGATATCTCCATCTGCGCCGTCTTGCTGGTCGGTGTTGTCCTTGGCGGCCATGTGCATTCCCTTCGGTTCAGGTCGTCACCTGATTCGGTTGATTCGGCATTTGCTCGAATCAATCAAGCGCAGCGGTGATTCGCAATGGGGAGAACAGTTGTTTTTCTACCCTGTTGCGATGTGGTTTCAGGCAAAACCTAAGCGTCGCCGCCGTCCTTGCCATAGTTGATTCGGTCTAAAAGTGCATCAAATGCACTGCGTTCTTCTTTCTTAATCCGCGCACCATTGTCTCCGGTGTCGTATTCTGCGGTATCATCCCCATCTTGGCGCCCCGCGTTGTTCATCGCGTCGGTCGATTGCGCCAACCGTTTGGTCAGCCGCTCATCCGCCACATCCGACGACAATTCCTCAATCGCGTCTTCAACCTCGTGGGCATGCCCCCTTCGGGACGTCAGTTTTGCGAATTCCTCCGCCAAACACATTCGCGCCAAATCCCCATTGTCCGGGCGACGAACGGCTGGTGTTATGGCCACATGGGCCTGCGCAAATAGGTTTTCAAGGGCCGTCTCTCCAATCTCCTCAGAAATCCGCGCCTGCAACCCTTCGCCCGGTTCCTGGGCCAACAACGCATTGCGAATCTCTGCCACATCGGGGCCAGAACACTGCATACGTTCTAAATTTCCGTAAAAATCGTTCAAAATTTCCGGGTTTCGGATCAGCACCGCCACAATCACAGCCTCGCGCAGCTGATCCTCCAGCAATGTGCCCCCCGCCAAGGCCGACGCTTTCGTGCTGCTTTGCGCTGGCAACTTGGCACCTTTTGGCAACCATGCCGTGCGCCGCCCGCCTTTGCCGCCAGCCGTGCCCACGAAGGTGCTGTCTTGCCGCCCCCCGCGCGACTGCCCAAACAGCTCCCAGCGCAGATCCTTGATCGCCTGCCCATAATGGCTGCGGATCGACGGATCTTTGACCAACATGATCTTCTCACGCAGCGACTTGTCCAACGCGGCCTTGCGCTCGGGGCTGTCAAACACCTTCCCCTCAATCTCGCGCTGCCACAACAGCTGCACCATCGGCACCGCCGCTTCGATCTTGTCGCGCATGGCGCCGGCACCCGCGGCCTTCAACATGTCATCGGGGTCCTGCCCCTCGGGCATCATCGCAAACCGCACCGATTTGCCCGCCTCCAACAGCGGCAGCGCCAAATCAATCACCCGCATCGCCGCCCGCTGTCCGGCCGTATCGCCATCCAACATCAACACAGGCTCCGGCGACACGCGCCACATCATCTGGAGCTGATTTTCCGTCACAGCCGTCCCAAGCGGCGCAACCGCCGCCCCAAATCCGGCCTCCGACAGGGCAATCACATCCATGTACCCTTCGGCCACAACCAACGGCTGCCCCTTGCCCGCCGCCTCCCGCGCGGGCTTCAGGTTGAACAGATTGCGCCCCTTGTCGAACAGTTCCGTCTCGGGGGAATTGAGGTATTTTGCGTTGTCATTGGGGTCCATCGCACGCCCCCCAAACGCAATCGCCCGCCCCCGCGCATCGCGGATTGGAAACATGATGCGGTGCCGAAACGTGTCATAAGGCTTCTTGCCCTGCTGGCTGGCCTTGGCCAAACCGCAGCCCAAAATCAAATCCTCGGCCACGCCTTTGCCGGTCAAATGATCCCACAGGTTCTGCCAGCCCTGTGGCGCCATCCCGATTTCCCAGCGCTCCAACGCAGGCCCCGAAAGCCCCCGCCCCGCCAGATAATCGCGCGCCTCAGCCCCCGCGCCTGTGTTCAACTGCAGCCGGTAAAACTGCACCGCCATTTCCATGACCTCAGCCAATTGCGTGCGCCGATCCGCCTTCTTTTGCGCCTGCGGATCACGCTCCGGCATGGTCATCCCCGCCTCTCCTGCCAAGATCTGCACCGCTTCCATAAAGCTTACATTCTCGGTCTCGCGCACAAACGAAATGGCATCCCCTTTGGCGTGACAGCCAAAGCAGTAATAATACCCTTTCCGGTCATCCACATGAAAAGACGCAGATTTTTCTTGGTGAAACGGGCACGGCGCCCATAGATCGCCCTTGCCTTGGTTCGACTTGCGCGTGTCCCACATTACCTTGCGTCCCACGACCTGCCCTATCGACAGTCGCGTGCGTAGCTCATCAAGGAATCCGGGTGGCAGGCTCATGGACCCTATATTGGGGCAGACGCCGCCAGAGTCTACACCCCCAATCTAAACCTCGCGTCTCACCGCGCTAGACCTTTGTTTGATGCACGGCAGGTGTGATCGCCCGCTTGGCCACCGCCTCACGCCAACTGATAAAACTGACCGACCCCAAAATCACCGCCCCCCCCAAAACAACCCAGCCGTCCACAGGCTCTGAAAACACCACAGCCCCCAAAATCACGGCCCAAACCAGCTGCAAAAACGTGACCGGCTGCGTCACCGTCAGCGGCGCAGCCGCAAACGCCAAAGTCATCGAATAATGGCCCGCCGTCGCAAAACAGGCGACCAAAAACAACCACCCGATGTCCGCCCAACTCACCGGCACCCAAACCGCATAGGCAAACGGCGCAAGCCCGATCGTCACCATCACCGACAGCATCCCCACGATGACCGCCGCCGACACTTCGCCCGACAATTGCTTGGCAATCAAATAGCCCGCCGCAAACCCCATCGCCGTGAAAACCATCGCGAAATGGCCGGTATCAATCTCACGAAATCCGGGCCGCAAAATAATCAACGCCCCAATCAACGCCAACCCAACTGCCACCATGCGCCTCGGCGGCAACCGCTCGCCCAACAGCAGCGCCGCACCAATGGTGATGTAGACCGGCGACATGTAGTTCATCGCCGTGACATCCGCGATCGGGATGCGCGCCATGGCAAAGAACCACAAAATCACAGCCACCGTGTGCACCACACCGCGCGCCGCAAACAGTTTCATCTGCCGTCCCGTCAACCGCGCCGCCAAAATCGGCCGCACCATCGGGATCAAAAACACTAGCCCCAAAACATAGCGCAAAAACGCACCCTGTGCGGCTGGCACATCTGCACCCACATGTTTCACAAGCGCGGTCACAGCCACGAAATTCAGGCCGGTGACGACCATCCAAAAGACACCAACAAGGGGACGATTTTGACGTTTCATGGCGCCACCAAACGCCCCTTGTCCGGCAGACACAAGCCTAAAGCGCGCTCCAGACCAACCCCGCCGCAATCGCCACCATCACAACGCCGATTACAAACTCCAAAACCTGCCACGCCCGCGGCTTCGCCATCACCGGCGCCAAGAACCGTGCCCCATAGCCGAGCGCGATAAAAAACACCGCCGACCCACCAGACGCCCCAGCCCAAAACGCAACCCGCGCGCCCTCAAACTTGGTCGCAATCGACCCGACCAACAAAACCGTGTCCAAATAAACATGCGGATTGAACCAGGTGATCGCAAAGCAAAACAGCAACGCCGCTTTCACACTGCCCTTGCCCGCAACATCGGGGTCCAACGCCTCGCCCCCCTGCCAGGCGCGCCGAAAACTCATCACCCCGTAAACAAACACAAATGCAGCCCCCAACCACACCATAACAGGTGCCAAGGCTGGCAATGCATCATTCAAAACGCCAAAACCAAACACCCCGATCGCCATCAAAATCGCATCAGAAATCGCGCAAAATATCACCAACGGCCCCACATGTTCGCGCCGCAATCCCTGCCGCAACACAAACGCATTCTGCGCCCCCACGGCCACGATCAACGACAGCGACAACCCGAACCCGTTTAAAAATGCCCACATCTCACCGTGCCTCCGCTTTGTTCGGGCCCGACCTATCGTGGAGAATCTGTTTAATACAGCTAATCTTTCTGATAGCTGTTTAGATATGTTAAACTCATCAGACTATCCCGCCCTCGAAGCCCTCGCGCATATCGCGCAGACCGGCTCCTTCGATCTGGCCGCCCGCGCATTAGGCGTCACCACCGGCGCAATCTCTCAACGGATCAGCGGGTTCGAAGACAGGCTCGGCACCGTTTTGCTCCGGCGCACCTCCCCCGTGGCGCTCACTCAACACGGCGACCGGCTCGTGCGTCACTTCAACGATGTGCGCCTTCTCGAAAACGCCCTGTCCGACATTTTAGGCCCCGCGAAATCGCGCCCCACCCTGCGCATCGCCGTCAACGCCGACAGCATCGCCTCTTGGGCCCTGCCCGCCTTTGCCGCCGTGCCAGACATCTTGTTCGACTTCGAAATCGATGACCAAGACCACTCAGACCGCTGGCTGCGCGACGGCGCGGTGGTTGCCGCCATCACCGCACGCTCAGCCCCCGTGCGCGGCTGCGACGTAACCCCCTTGGGCGCCTTGCCCTACACCGCCGTCGCCAGCCCCGCCTTCATCGACCGCCATTTCCCAAATGGCCTCACCGCCGATGCGCTCGCACAGGCCCCCGCCCTGATTTTCAACCGCAAGGACAGGCTGCAACACAGCTGGGCCAGCCGCATCTGTGGCCCCAATCCACGTCTGTCCATGCACTTCCTCCCCTCCACCTCCGACATAACCCACGCCGCCCGCCTCGGCCTCGGCTGGGCCCTGAACCCCACCCATTCGTTCGCCGATGATCTGGAAACAGGCCGTTTGATCGCGTTGGACGACCAACCCCTGACAACACCGCTCTACTGGCAAACCGCCCGCGTCTCATCAGACGTTTTAGCGCCCCTGACCGCGCAAATAAAAAGGGCCGCCAAAGCGACCCTTTCTCAATCGTAAAATACCCCCCAATCGGGGCGGGCATTCAAATCACTCGTCGCTTTCCGCGTAGGCCTGCATCACCTCGTCAGACGCGTCGATGTTGGTGGTGACTGTCTGCACGTCATCATCATCTTCCAACGCTTCGACCAGTTTCATAACCTTGGTCAAACCTTCCAAATCAACCTCGGAAGAAATATTCGGCTTCCAGATCAGCTTCGCACTTTCACTCTCGCCCAGCTCCGCTTCCAACGCGTTGGACACTTCGTGCAGGTCCGTATCCATGCAGATAATCACGTGACCGTCCTCGGTGCTTTCGCAATCCTCGGCGCCCGCCTCAATCGCGGCCATCATCACCGTATCGGCATCGCCCACCTCAGCCGGATATAGAATCTGGCCCTTGCGGTCGAACATGAACCCAACAGATCCCGTCTCGCCCAAATTGCCACCCGCCTTGGTGAACGTCGAACGCACAGACGACGCCGTGCGGTTCTTGTTGTCTGTCATCGTCTCTACGATCACAGCCACACCACCAGAGGCATAGCCCTCATAGCGGATCTCATCGTAGTCTTCGCCCTCACCACCGACAGCCTTCTTGATGGCGCGCTCGATGTTGTCCTTTGGCATCGACTGGCCCTTGGCCTCTTTCACGGCCAAACGCAAACGCGGGTTTTTGTCCGGGTCCGGATCACCCATTTTGGCCGCGATTGTGATTTCCTTACTCAGCTTGGAAAACAGCTTGCCGCGCAATTTATCCTGACGACCTTTGCGGTGCTGGATGTTTGCCCATTTTGAATGGCCTGCCATGGAGGGGTCTCCTGAAATAATATCCTGTGTTGCGGCCCTCTATAGGCCAGACACTGACCGCGCTGCAATCCCTGCGCCCATTTACATGGCCAACATCGCGCCCATACCGGACCCATACCAAAACCATATCCTTTCCATATCGTCTTTTCGGCGCTACATCCTCGAGATGACCCAAGATCAAATCATCCTGTTTTCGCTGTTCGGTACCGTCTTCGCACTCTTGTTGTGGGGCAGATTCCGGTACGACCTTGTCGCCTTCACCGCCCTCATGGTCGGCGTCACCTTGGGCGTTGTTCCCACCGAAGACGCCTTCGCTGGCTTCGGCCATCCCGCGACAATTATCGTGGCCTTGGTCTTGGTGGTCTCCGCCGGTCTGGTCCGCTCCGGCGCGGTCTATTTGATCACCCGTACCTTGGTCGATGCCTCCCGCGCCTTGGGCAGCCATATCGCCATTATGGGGGCCATCGGCGGGGTCCTGTCCGCCTTCATGAACAACGTCGCGGCCCTTGCTTTATTGATGCCCGTGGACATTCAGACCGCGCGCAAAGCAGGCCGCGCACCGGGACTGTCTTTGATGCCCCTCAGCTTCGCCACGATCCTCGGCGGCATGGTCACCTTGATCGGCACGCCCCCCAACATCATCATCGCCTCCATCCGCGAAGAGACCTTGGGCGCCCCCTTTAAAATGTTCGATTTTGCCCCCGTGGGCGGCATCACCGCCATCGCAGGGCTCATCTTTGTGGCCCTCATCGGCTGGCGCCTGATCCCCACCCCTGACGCGTCCAAAAGCAGCGACAGCATGGACAGCTACACCGATTATCTGGCCGAATTGACCGTCCCCACCGAGAGCAAGTTGATCGGCAAACGTTTGTCCGAACTCTACGACGACGCCGAGAAAAACGACGTCGCGATTTTGGGCATCATCCGCGACGGCAAACGCCGCTACGGCACCGCGAAAAACACAACCCTGCAAGCCCAAGATACGATCATCATCGAAGCCGCCCCCGAAGCCCTCGATGAATTCCGCGCGGCCTTAAACCTTGATTTTTCAGACGAAAAACGCGAAGAAATCCTCTCAGCCGCCTCAGATGGCCTGACCGTCATCGAAGTGGTCGTCACCGAAACCTCGCGGATTAATGGCAAAACAGCCGAGGCGATCGGCCTCGCATGGCGGCAACGCACCGTGCTCATGGGCCTGTCGCGTAGGGGCAAAAACGTCAAATCCCAGATGCGCAAAACCGTCATTCAAACTGGCGATATTCTTCTGTTGTTGGCCCCCAACGACACCGCCAACGACGTCACAGAATGGCTGGGCTGCTTGCCCTTGGCTGACCGCGGCGTGGCCGTCACCGCCAACTCCAAAGTCTGGCTGGCCATCGGCCTGTTCGCCGGTGCCGTGGCCTTGGCCAGCTTTGGCCTGATCTATTTGCCCATCGCACTCGGGCTGGTCGTCATCGCCTATGTTTTGGCGAAAATCGTGCCCCTCTCCGAACTTTATACCCACATCGAATGGCCCGTCGTCGTGTTGCTCGGCTCGATGATCCCCTTGGGCGCCGCCCTCGAAACCTCAGGCGGGACCGAGCTCATCGCAGGCGCCCTTGTCGGCCTGACCGAAGGGCTTGCCCCGTGGATGATTTTAACGGTGCTTATGATCGTCACGATGACCCTGTCAGACGTTCTGAACAACACCGCCACCACCATCGTCGCCGCCCCTGTGGGGATTCAGATGGCCAACTCTTTGGGCGTCTCGGCGGACCCATTCTTGATGGCTGTGGCCGTCGCCGCCTCCAGCGCGTTCCTGACCCCCATTGGCCACAAAAACAACACCTTGATCCTAGGGCCCGGCAGCTATTCTTTCGGGGATTACTGGCGCATGGGCCTGCCCCTCGAAATCCTTGTCGTGGCGGTGTCTATCCCATCAATCCTGGTGTTCTGGCCCCTCTAGCCCACGCACCAAAGCGCCCCCGATGATCACATCAGACATCGGGGGCATGCCCCAATCCAGCACAGCTCAAAGCGGCCAGAAATACGGAATAACCGCTGACGCCAAAAGACCAATGCTCAGGTTCAAGGGCACGCCAACCTTCAAGAAATCGCTGAATTTATAGCCCCCCGGCCCATAGACCAATGTGTTGGTCTGATACCCGATAGGCGTCGCAAAACTGGCCGATGCGGCGACCATCACAGCCACCACCAACGGGCGCGGGTCCATGCCCAGCTCCAACGCCAACCCAATCGCAATCGGCGTTACAACCACAGCCACCGCATTGTTGCTGACCATCTCGGTCAGAACAGAGGTCAGCAGATAAACCGCCCAGATGATCAAAAACGGCGGCAACAGCCCCAAAGCAGGCGCAACCCCGCCCACGATCAAAGACACCGCGCCAGAGGCTTCCAAGGCAGCCCCAATGGCCAACATAGAAAAAATCAGCGCCAGCAAACGGCCATCCACAAAGGAAAATGCTTCCTCTGCGTCGATGCAGCGTGTCACCAAAACCAACGTCACGGCCAGAACGCTCAGCAAGAAAATCGGCGCGACCCCAAAGGCCGCCAACCCCACGATCCCGACCAAAGCGCACAGTGCCACGGGCGCGTGCGAGCGGCGGAATGCACGCGCTGAGGGCTGCGAGACATCCACCAGCTCCATCTCAGCGGCAAGCCGTTGAATGTCTTCGGCCCCACCTTCGAGCAGCAATGTATCGCCCACGCGCACCACCAAATCATCCAGCTGGCGACCGATGTTTTGATTGCGACGGTGCACCGCCAACACGTAAACACCGAACCGGCGCCGCAAACGCAGGGCGCCCAAGGTGCGGCCCACCATTTTGCAGCCCGGCGTGATCAGCACCTCCACCGTTTGCGTTTCAACCGCAGACACCTGATCGACGCGGCGCAATTCTTTGTTGCGCTGCAACGACAACAATTCGGTCATCGCCGTGCGCAGCACCACACGGTCACCCACCTGCAATGCTACGTCCCCCAGATCACGGCGCAACGACACATCACCGCGCACCACATCCACCAATCGCACCCCGTCGCGTTTGAACAGCTGCACACCGGTCACTTCACGCCCCACAAGGTTGCTGTCCGGCGGGATCACGGCCTCGGTGAAAAACCGCATTTTCGAGCGGTCCGACAAAAGATTGGCCATACTATCCCGATCCGGCAGCAGCTTTGGCGCAATCACGCCAAGGTAGACCATGCCCCAGATCACCAAAATAATGCCAAGAGGCGTGACCTCAAAAATACTGAACGGCTCCAACCCTTGAGACCGCGCCACACCATCCACCAACAGGTTGGTCGATGTGCCAATCAATGTCAGCGTTCCGCCTAAAATAGCCCCATAGGACAATGGAATAAGCAACTTTGACGCGCTCAACCCCATGGATTTCGCCAGCTGAACAAAGATCGGGATCATCACAACAACCACCGGCGTGTTCGACACGATCGCCGAAGACAACACCACAAATCCCATCAAAACCGCCAAGGCCATGATCGGCCGCTCTTTCGCGTTGCGCTCGGCCACCCCCGTCAGCGCCTCAAGCGATCCGGTCCGCACCAGCGCGCCCATCACGATAAACATCGCGGCAATGGTCCAAGGAGCGGGGTTCGACAACACCTGCAATGCAGACTCGTAGGGCAACACCCCAGATGCCAACAACAACGACACCCCCGTCATCGCGACGACCTCCGTCGGGTAGGTCTCACGCACAAACAAGACGAACATGATGCCCACAACAACCAAGGTCAGAATGGCCTGACCGGTTTGCGTTATCCCAAAAATTTCAACCACACTGGCCTCTTAAACGGTTTTACTTAATCTCGCCCGAGACACGCGCAGGTGCAACAGTCTTGGTGACCGGGCGCACCAGACTGAGGCCCGCAAACATCAAAATAAGGGCAACCCAAACCGCCGCACTATACCGTTCGCCTAAAATCAGCATCGACCAAATGATCCCAAACCCGGTCACAAGGTATGCGGTTTGGCTGGCGAATACGGCACCCGCCTGTGTCACCAGCCACAAAAAGCCTGTGTAAATCAGGGTGTGCCCAACCGCTGAGGCAACCAAAGCGAGGCTGGGAATATCAAACCCAATCATGCGCAACTGCCCAGTGACCGCTGCCGCAATGACTGACACAGGAAGAAACAGCACAGCCGCCCCCGCGAAGGCCTGCAACGGATGCAACCCCGACATCCCGCGCGCCGCCAGAACCGTCGAATTTGCCGCGTAGCACAAAGGGGCCAAAAGCCCGACCAAAACAGCCCAAAGCGACCCGCCCGCAAAAGAACCGCTCGACAGAGCAATCACCGCCATCGCAGCCAGCCCCAAACACAGGCCCAGCGCCAAACGAACGGTCAAAACATCGCGCCCCAGCCCAAGCCCCATGGCCAAGGCGAACACCGGGATCGAAGACAAGATGATCGCCATCAGCCCTGCGGGCAAATGCGCCACGGCCGTGAAGGATGCAAAATGCGGGATCAGCGTGCCCAAAACGGCGATCTGGACACAAACGCCCCACTGCGCCCGCCCGCGCGGCCAACCCAAACGGTGTGCCAATGTGCCAGCCAAAATCAAGGTGATCATACCTTGCCACACCATGATGCCAAAGGGTTCAAACCCGCCGCCGACCACCAATTTGTTTGCAGGCTGCATCGCCCCCCACCCTGCGCCGAACGTCAACAATGCGACCCACGGCAAAAACGGGTGTTTGGTCATTGCGGGCCCTGTTGGCTCAACCGACCACCTTGGCGCACGGCCTCCACGCGGGTGGCTTTGCCTGTGCGATCATCCGTCTCAACATACAAACCGCTCAGCGTGGCCTCCCCCTTGGCCGGTTCAAACCGCGCCTTGGGCATACCTGTGATGAACCGGCGCAAGGGTTCTTCCTTGTGCATCCCGATCACCGAATTGTAGTCGCCACACATCCCCGCATCAGACTGGAACGCCGTCCCGCCGGGCAATATCATCGTGTCAGAAGTGGGCACGTGGGTGTGGGTCCCCACCACAATGCTGGCACGACCATCGCAATAATGCCCCATCGCCATTTTCTCGGACGTGGCTTCACAGTGGATATCAATCAAGCTGGCGTTCACGGCACCGCCCATTGGATGCGCACGCATCACCGCATCGACAGCGGAAAACGGATCATCAAAGGCGCGTTTCATAAACACCTGCCCCAAAACTTGGGCGACCAACACTTTGCGCCCTCGCGTGGCTTCAAACACCCGCGCGCCTTTGCCCGGCGCGGCTTTGGAAAAATTCAACGGGCGAATGATGCGCGGCTCGGATTCGCAAAACTGCATCATGTCTTTCTGGTCAAACGCATGGTCCCCCAGCGTCAGAACATCAGCCCCCGCCGCAAGCAACACCCGCGCGTGCGCCGCAGTCAGCCCCATCCCGTTGGAGGCGTTTTCGCCGTTCACCACCACGAAATCCAGCTTCCATTCCTCGCGCAGCTTCGGAAGCCGTTCGGTGATTGCAGTTCGGCCTGCACGGCCCATGACGTCGCCAAGAAAGAGTATTTTCATAGGTCGGGTAGACCAATAACCCAGCAAATGGGCAAGAGGGGAAATCAGTTGGTCTCGATAACGCCCTGTTCCGTGACGATCATGTCCAGCGGTTGGTCTGTCGGCTCCAGTGGCAGATCATCCAACTCCTGCGCAGCATAGGCAAAGCCGATGGCCAACGTCGGCTTCGCAGCACGCAAAAGCTCCAACGTGCGGTCGTAAAACCCGCCGCCGTAACCCAACCGCCCGCCTCCGCGCGAAAACGCCACCAGCGGCACGATGAGGATTTCGGGCGTGATCCACTCGCCCTCGTCTGGGATCTGCGCGCCAAATGCACCCGGCACCATGGCGCAGCCTGGCGTCCAGCTGCGAAACTTTAACGGCTGATGGGCGGCTTCAATCACAGGCAAGCAAACGGGCCCATGGGCCGAAGCCTCTTCCATGGCCGCTGTCGGGTCGATTTCGGTCCGCATCTGCGCATAGCCCGCAACCGGAACACCGCGATATCCTGCCAAAACAGACGACAAATGCCCCGCATGACCCAGCCCCAACATATGCGCCGCCTTGCGCGCGGCGAACCCCGCTTTGCGTGCGGCCTCTTTTCGCGCCTGCACCGTCACAGCAACATCACCGCGGCCAGCCCCAAGAAGGCGAAGAACCCGACAACATCCGTCACCGTGGTCACAAAGGCGCCAGAGGCAAGCGCCGGGTCGACGCCAAATTTCTCAAGCACAACGGGGATCGCGGTGCCCGCAAGGCCAGCGACAACCATGTTGATCACCATCGCCATGGCAATCACCACGCCCAGCATCGGCTGCCCGAACCAGACATACCCCACCAGCCCCATCACCACCGCAAAGATCGCCCCGTTGACAAGACCCACCAAAACCTCGCGCCGGATCACCCGCCACACGTTCGCACCGGTCAAATCTTTGGTCGCGATCGACCTGACAGCAACGGTCAAGGATTGCGTGCCCGCATTGCCCCCCATCGACGCCACGATGGGCATCAACACCGCCAAAGCCACCAAACCGGCAATCACCTCTTCGAACATCGAAATCACGAGGGACGCGAAAATCGCCGTCACAAGGTTCACCGCCAACCATGGGAACCGACGTTTGGTTGTTGCGATCACCTTGTCGGTCAGGCTCGATTCCCCGTCCACACCAGCCAGTCGCAAAATATCTTCTTCATGCTCTTCATCCAGCACGATCATCGCATCATCAATCGTGATCACACCCACCAAACGGTCATCCTCGTCGACGACGGGGGCCGAAATCAGGTGATATTGATTGAACGCATAGGCCACATCTTCTTCGTCTTGATCCACGCGGAACGTACGAAAAGACGGCTCCATCAGCTCGGTCATATGAATGGGGCGCGGCGTGCCCAAAAGACGGCCCAGCGTCACATAGCCCACTGGTTTCATGCGCGGATCAACCAAAACGACATGGTAAAAATGCTCTGGCAGATCGTCAGACGCACGCAAGAAATCAATCGTCTCGCCCACTGTCCAATGCGACGGTGCACGCACCACCTCGACCTGCATCAAACGACCGGCTGATTCTTCGGGGTAGGCCAATGCCTTTTCTACGGCCACGCGGTCGCCCGCATCCAGCGCATCCAAAATCTGCTCTTGCTGGTCGGTCCCAAGATCTTCGACCAAGTCGACCACATCATCGGATTCCAGATCGCGCACCGCATCCGCCAGCTCAACCGGCCCCAAGGTGTCTATCACCTCTTCGCGCAGATCATCGCCCAGTTCAGACAGGATATCCCCGTCCATCCCGCCTTTCCAAAGCCCCAGCAAGGCGGTCCGGTCACGCTGGTCGATCTGTTCCATCAAATCGGCGATATCCGCAGGGTGCAACGGGTCCAGCAGGGCATCCAACGCCAGCGCGTTCAGCTCGGCCACAGCCTCCAACACCTCTGCCACGAGGTTTTTGGGCAAGCCTTCATCGTCTTCGACTATTTCGATGGCTTCTGACATATGCGGCCCTCCGTTGCGTGCACCTTACCCAACTGGTGCGCACCCTCAAGCCGTCAAACAGCAATTCACATCACGTCACCCGAAAACGGGGCCGTTTCACAATTTACCATTGCCCGGTGCGGGCATAGGATGTGGCGATGACTGATCTTATTTTACGCGGCCAGACCCTGCGGTTTGAGGCCGACCCGTTCAACACCCCCATTGAAGACGCTGCCGTGATCGAAACCCACGGTGGTATTTTGGTGCGCGATGGGCGCATTGCGCAAACCGGCACGGGCGACGATCTGTGCCGCGCCTACCCGCAGGCGCGCGTGATTGATCATGGCGATGCCCTGATCACAGCCGGTTTCGTGGACGCCCACATGCATTACCCTCAAACGGCGATGATCGCGTCATGGGGCAAGCGCCTGATCGATTGGCTGAACACCTACACCTTCCCCGAAGAGATGCAGTTCGCAGACCCGTGCTATGCTGATGACATTGCAGGGCGCACTTTGGATCTTGCCCTTTCCAACGGCACCACGACCCTCACCAGTTTTTGCACGATCCACCCCACCAGCGTCGACGCCTTTTTTGAAAACGCCGCCGCGCGCAATATGGCCGTTGTCGCCGGTAAAACCTGCATGGACCGCAACGCCCCGGACGGCCTGCGCGACACTGCAAACTCCGCCTATGACGACAGCAAAACCCTGCTGGAAAAATGGCACAGAACGGGCCGCGCGACCTACGCCATCACACCCCGTTTTTCGCCCACCTCCACGCCTGAACAACTGGCCGCATTGGGCGCGTTGTGGGGGGAACATCCTACCGCCTTGATGCAAACCCACCTGAGCGAACAGACCGATGAAATCGAATGGGTCAAGGGTCTCTACCCACAAGCGCGCGACTACCTCGATACCTACGAAGCCTTCGGGCTGCTGGGCGAACGCGGGCTTTACGGCCACGCCATCCACCTCACCCCGCGCGAGATCGACAGGCTGGCCGAGGTGAACGCCGCCGTCGTGCACTGCCCCACCTCGAACACGTTTATCGGTTCGGGCCTTTTTGACATGGCCGGTATGAAAGCGCGCGGCATTCGCACGGGGCTTGCAACCGATACAGGCGGCGGATCTTCGTTTTCCATGCTGCGCACGATGGCCGCCACCTATGAAATCGGGCAGCTGCGCGGCACCGCCCTGCACCCCGCGCATCTTATGTGGCTCGCCACCGAAGGATCAGCGCAGGCCCTGCACATGAAGGGTGAAATCGGTTCGCTAAATGTGGGTGCAATGGCAGACATCACCGTGCTTGATCTGGCCTCCACCACCGCCATCGCGCAGCGCAGCACGCGCGCCAATGATCTGTGGGAAGCCCTGTTTCCAACGCTGATGATGGGCGACGACCGCGCAATCACGCAGGTCTACGTGGCGGGGCAAGCGGTTTAGCAGCCGCGCCCCATCACCAACACCCAAACGTTGCCTGCCCGTCCGATCCCGAACTCGGTCGCATCAGACAGCAAAATATTGCGCCGGTGACCGTCCGACCCCATCCATCCGCGCACGACAATGTCTTCGCTGGGCTGGCCCGACGCGATATTTTCAGCCGCCGCACAGGCATATCCCGCCGCCGCCGCACGCTCATAAAACCGCGATCCATTTTGCCCCTGATGCGAAAAATAGCCATTCGCCTCCATGTCAGCCGCATGGGCTTGGGCCGATCGGCTAAGCCGCGCATCCTCCTGCACCGGCCCCAAACCTTGAGAGGCCCGCTGAAAATTCAACAAAGACATCATCTCACTCGTGGATTGGATCGCCACAGGCTGGACAGCCCCAGCAGATGAGGTGTTCGAGGGCGCAGGCGCCCCCCCGCAAGCCGCCAAGGCCAGCGCAAGAATGCCCCAAGTGAATGGCTGCACGATCCTCATAACCCGTCTCCTGTGTTAGTCTTGTAGAGTTTGCACCAACTGCCCTTGCCGCACAATCGCTCGGTTCAAATCAAAACTGACAACCTGCCCAGAGGCCACAATGCGACGCCCCTCGACGAACAGATCACGCACCTGCGTGGGGCCAGCCAACACAATCGCGGCTGGGTCCCAAGATCCGGCGGACTGCACCGAAGACACGTCCCAAATCGCGATATCGGCCCGCTTGCCAACAGCGATTTGCCCGCAATCCTCGCGGCCCAAAACCTGCGCACCACCGCGCGTGGCAATCTCGAGCGCCTCACGCGCAGACATCGCGTCTGCCCCCAGTGCGACCCGTTGCAACAACATAGTTTGGCGCGCCTCGCCCACCAAACTGGCCGCATCATTGGAGGCCGAACCATCCACCCCAAGCCCAACTGGCACCCCCGCATCGCGCATCGCCCGAACCGGCGCAATTCCAGATCCAAGGCGGCAATTGGAACAGGGGCAATGGGCCACCCCTGTTTTTGATTTCGCAAACAGATCAATCTCTTGGCCGTCCAACTTCACGCAATGGGCGTGCCAAACGTCAGGCCCTGTCCACCCCAAATCTTCAGCATACTGGCCCGGGCGGCACCCGAATTTCGCCTCGCTGTAGGCGATGTCTTCATCGTTTTCGGCCAGATGCGTGTGCAGCATAACCCCTTTATCACGGGCCAAAACCGCCGCATCGCGCATCAATTCGCGGCTGACCGAAAACGGCGAGCATGGCGCCACGCCCACGCGCACCATCGCCCCCTCGGACGCATCATGATGGGCGTCAATCACGCGGATACAATCGTCCAATATCGCCGCTTCGTTTTCCACCAAACTGTCGGGCGGCAGGCCCCCGTCACTTTCACCAATGCTCATGGCGCCACGGGTCGGATGAAACCGCAACCCAACCTCAGAGGCTGCCGCGACCGTGTCGTCCAGCCGCGCGCCATTGGGGTACAAATACAAATGATCAGACGTCATCGTGCAGCCCGACAAGGCCAATTCAGCCAAACCAATTTGAGCCGAAACAAACATCTCTTCAGGCCCAAACCGCGCCCAAATCGGGTAGAGCCGCTGCAACCACCCAAACAAAAGCGCATCCTGCCCACCGGGCACCGCGCGGGTTAATGTTTGGTACAAATGGTGATGGGTGTTCACCAATCCTGGCGTCACGACACAGCCCGCAGCAAGCACGACCTCCGCCTCTGGCGCGTCCAACCCCACCCCAATCGCCGCAACCACACCATCTGACAGCAACACATCTGCTCCCGCCAGCTCGCGCCGCGTATCGTCCATAGTCACGACAACATCCGCGCCCTTGATCAAAACATCTGGCATACTGCCCCCTTTCGATCCTGTTCGGTGTTTATGTGTCGCCAGAACAGGAAAGGACGCGACAAAGACAAATTATGCGCAGCACCGCGCTACGTCCAATGGTTCTTGAACGATATTCCAACCGCCTCGCGAAAAGACTTAAACGCGCGATAAAATGTCTAAAGCTTGCGCATGAATGTCAGCATTTGCCGCCGCAATCGCCCGCCCGCCCTCATGGGCTGGCCCACCGGTCCAATCGGTCACAATCCCGCCCGCGGCTTGAACCACGGCAATCGGCGCTTGGATATCATACGCGCTCAGCCCCGCCTCAATGACCAGCTCCACCTGCCCCCCCGCGACCAAAGCATAGCCATAGCAATCCATGCCATAGCGCGTCAGCTTGCACCGCTCGGCCACAGCATGAAACGCCTTGCCCTCTTCCGGCGTGCCCACTTCGGGGAATGTCGTCAAAATGGTCGCTTCCGCTAATGTGGTCGTGGCCGAGGTCGACAGCGCGCGGGTCCCCAACGGGCCGACCAGTTCGGAATGGCCAAACCCGCCTTCAAACCGCTCGCCAATATAGGGCTGGTCAATGATCCCGTAAAACGGCCCCACCTGATCGCGCAGCGAAATCAAAACACCCCATGTCGGCGTGCCGCTGATAAATCCACGCGTGCCATCAATTGGGTCCAGCACCCACTGCAGGCCAGTCGACCCAGCGGATTGGCCAAATTCTTCGCCGAAAATGCCATCATCGGGCCGCACCCGTGCCAACACATCGCGCATGGCCAGCTCAGCAGCACGGTCTGCTTGGGTGACGGGGTCAAACCCGTCCGCATCTTTATTGTCAGAAATCAGGCCCGTTCTAAACAACGGTAAGATGGCCTCGCGCGCAGCGTCTGCCATCTGATGGGCGCAAGCGCGCAATTGGTCTTGCGTCTTGCTGTCTAAAGAATGTGTGTGCATCGTTCTTGCCCTGCCTTGGTCTGCCGTCCCAGCGGTAGCGGGCCGACAGACCAAAGGTCAAGAGCAGGAAGACGTAAGCAAAAGCGTTTAGGCCGCTTCGCTGAGCACGCGCGCCAGATCGAACAGGCGGCGGCGCTGGTTTTCTGGGATCGCGTAATAGCTGCGCAAAAGCTCCAACGCTTCTTTGTCAGACAAGATGTCGCTTGGCATGCCTTCCATCGCCACATCCATTTGTTCACCCTCAAGGCCTTCGAAGAAAAACGACACGTCGACGCTCAATGCGTGCGCAATGTCCCAAAGGCGAGACGCGCTGACGCGGTTCATGCCTGTTTCGTATTTCTGGATTTGTTGGAATTTAATCCCAACCTGATCAGCAAGCTGTTGTTGTGTTGTGCCACTAACCCAACGGCGGTGACGAATACGTTTACCAACGTGTACATCGACAGGGTGTTTCATAGTTTCTCCTAACTCTTCGGCGCGAAAACCGGCTCCAAAGCCGGGACCGCACGCAAATATTTATCCTGTGCGCGTTTTACGCGCGTAAAACTCATTCACACCCCTAACCCAAACACGCAAGGGTTGCACCTTCTTTTACTGTCTAAAAGGATAGGCTCGCAAGGTTACGCATTTCTGAAAACGCAGCGTTGTTGGGAAAAGCTAGTTTTTTGCTGATGAAACTTGACCTCATGGTGGTCATCGGTCACCGCTGTGATCACCATATATCTAGGAGAGCTGTTATGCGCGCCTTTCAAGTTTCCGCGTTCGATGCCCCGCCCGCACTGGTCGAAATTCCGATCCCCGCCCCCAAATCGGGCGAGGTCTTGCTGCAGATAGAAAGCTGCGGCCTGAATTTTGCGGACCTCTTGATGGCGAAAGGCACCTACCAAGACACTCCCGCGCCGTCCTTCACCTTGGGGATGGAGGTCTGCGGCACCGTATTGGCTCTGGGCCAGGGCGTCACCACGCCTGCAATTGGAACACGGGTCGCGGTTTTTGGCGGCCAGGGCGGATTGGCGGACAAAGGCGTCTTTCCGGCCGATTTATGTCGCGCCGTGCCCGATAGCATGCCTTCGGCACAGGCTGCTGGTTTTCAGGTGGCCTACGGAACGTCGCACTTGGCGCTCACCCGCCGCGCCAATTTGCAGCGCGGTGAAACGCTTTTGGTCTTGGGCGCGGCTGGGGGCGTCGGGCTTACGGCAATCGAAGTGGGCAAAGCCCTTGGCGCGCGGGTCATCGCCGTCGCACGCGGCGCTGAAAAGCTTGAAATCGCAAAAGCTGCTGGCGCCGATCACGCACTGGATGCCAGCGCAGATATCACCGCCGAAGTCCGCGCCTTGGGCGGCGCTGATGTTGTCTACGACCCTGTGGGCGGCGACGCGTTCACAGCGGCCGTCAAAGCAACCAATCGTGAAGGCCGCATCCTCGTCATCGGGTTCGCGAGCGGCGATTTGCCCAACGTGCGCGCCAATCACCTGCTGGTCAAAAACATCTCGCTGCTTGGATTCTACTGGGGCGGCTACCTGAAATTTAACCCAAAGGCGCTGACCGACAGCATGGGCGAACTGCTAGACTGGTATGCCGCCGGAAAACTGCGCCCCCATGTCAGCCACGACCTGCCCCTCACCCAAGCGGCTGACGCGCTAGAGCTGCTGCGCAGCCGCAAAAGCACGGGCAAAGTCGTGGTCAGCCCCTAGAGTTTAGGCCCATATTTTTAAGCACTCCGTTGCTGAATATCCTCGGGCAACCAGTGAGACATGTAGGATTTCCGGATCATGCCATGCAGCGCCATTTGCACTGGGTCTTCCTTGGCTTGCATGTACAAAACAATCTGCGTCTCACCCGGATCAGGCAGGCCCGCATCGCGCGGCACGGGCTCGGTCTGGGCGGATTGGAACCCCTTAATCACCGCATGCACCGCCAAATCTGCGCTCACGACAGCATCAACGGCGTTGTCCAGCTCTGATTCGACGACCATGGTCCAGTCAAACCCCAACTGATCCATCCGGCGCAACACGCCGGACCGGAAAATACAATTCTTACAAAACGCCACAGGCAGAGGCCGTTGACGTGCCGCCGTGCCGCCCTTTGCGCCGAACCACACCAGCGGCAATGTCACCAATGCCTCGCCCCCAGCACCCGGCTGGCTTTCCGTTGTCAAAATCGCGTCCACCTCTCCGCGCGCAAACATCTCGCGCAGGCTTTTGGTTGGCGCAGATACCAATTTGATCTGCATCCGCGGAAAATCCGCAGCAAAGCGTCGTAACACAGGCGGGATATAGGGATAGATAATGTCGTGCGGCACCCCGAGCGAAATCTCACCTTCGAAATCCTGCGAGGTCATCTTTTGCAAGGCCTCATCATTCAGCGCCAACATGCGCCGCGCATAGCTCAGCAGTTGCTCCCCCTCCGGCGTCACCCCAATCTGGCGGCTGGATCGATCAAGCAACGGCACATCAAGGCTTTCCTCAAGCCGTTTCAGCTGCATGGACACCGCCGATTGGGTCAAGTTCAGCAATCCCGCCGCCCGCGTCACACCACCCGCATCAGCAACCGTCACAAAAGACCGCAGTGCCGTCAGATCCAAATTCCTCGCCATATCACAATCCTTGATACTTAAACTTTCAAACATTCATTTTCATTATGTACCCTCAGGGTGCATATATCAACACATCGAATGCAAGACATAACTTACATCACGAAAGGAAATGAAATGTCTTTTTCAATGACCACACCCCGCCGTGCTGCCTCAACCTGCATCCCGGCCTCCGCCTCACGCCATGGCGCACGGCCCTCTCTTTCGCTCATGCTGCGAGTTTGGTCAGAACGGCGCGCCCTCGCGAAAATGGACGAAACCCGCCTCGCTGACCTCGGCCTATCCCCCATCGATGCAGCCCGCGAATCCGCTCGCCCGATCTGGGATGTGCCACAGCGCAGCCTATAAATGCATCAGCCGTGACATTCGTGACAATCTTCTGCGGAAACACTGCGTTTTGGCTCCGGTTTTCCTTGAACTACGGGGGATCGGTGCCAATATTAGGGTCAAGGGAGTTCCGACGATCATAAGGGTCGTTTCTGGGGCCCGTTCGTATGTCACGTTCAACCTTGGAGGGAATTTTCATGGCTGACTATAGAAATCCACAGATGGCGGCACAAACAGGTGCACGCGCTGTTCACATCGATGAGGGTCTTCGCACCCACATGAACAAAGTTTACGGGCTGATGTCCGGCGGCTTGTTCCTGACGTTTCTGGCCGCTTGGGCCATCGGGTCAATGACTGTTTCGACAGAACCCACACAATACGCAATCGGCGCAGGCCGCTACCTGACCGACCTGGGCGCAACCTTGTTCCTCAGCCCGCTGAAATGGGTCCTGATGTTCCTGCCGCTCGGCATGGTGTTCTTGTTTGGCGCCATGATTAACCGCATTTCGGTCGCGGGCGCGAACCTGTTCTTCTACGTCTTTGCAGCCGCAATGGGCGTATCCATCTCTTGGATTTTTGTCGCCTTCACCGGCACATCCATCGCCCAAGTGTTCCTAATCACATCTATCGCATTCGCGGGCCTGTCCCTGTGGGGCTACACCACAAAACGCGACATTTCCGGTTGGGGCGGTTTCCTGATCATGGGCGTCATCGGCCTGATCGTGGCGTCTGTCGTCAACATCTGGTTGCAATCTGACGCATTGGGCTGGGCCGTATCCGTGATTGGTTTGCTGATCTTTGCAGGCCTCACAGCCTACGACACGCAACGCATCAAGAACGAATACATCGCGCATGCGGCGCACGGCGATCAGGAATGGTTGGACAAATCCGCGATCATGGGGTCGCTCAGCCTCTACATCAACTTCATCAACATGTTCATGTTCCTGCTGCAATTCTTGGGCAGCCGCGAATAACACCGCATGTCGGTTGTGAGATTTAGGGTCGCCCTCGGGGCGGCCCTTTTTTGTTTTCGGCGCCGTCAAACGTCTCGAATGTCTCGGGTCATGTCCATCGACGGAAAGCCCAAATCAGGGCCCAACGGGATCACCCGTCCTCCGCACTGCACAAACCCCATCGCTTCGTAAAACCCGACGGCTGTTAAAGTGGAAAAACACTGCAGCTGTTCGATGCCATGCATCTTGGCTTGCGCCACGACATGCCCCATCAACGCCCGACCAACCCCGCGTCGCACCGCGCGATCATCGGTAACCACATGCCGGATATGCCCAATGCCAGTCACCACACGCCCTGTTCCGGGCGTCTCAGGTGTCCAGCCCCCGGCCCCCACAAATGCGCCCTTGTCCTCGACCACCCAGTAGGTCCCGCAGGTGACCAATTCAGGCTGCGCCCGGCTGATCACCGGCAAGGCACGCGCCAGCAGATCCGCCTCATAATCATCGCGCAGCAACCGTGGGTAGGCGCGCATCAATAGCGCATCAACTGCCCCGATATCGCCCTGCTCCGCTATCCGCACCTGCACCACATGTCCTCCTGAACCAAATGCCACGTGAAACACGGCCGCAAACGCAAACAGGCCGCCTACGAGAGTGTCGTAGGCGGCCTGCGCTAAGTCAACAAAAGGCGATCTTACTTGATCTTGCCTTCTTTGTATTCAACGTGCTTGCGGATCACTGGATCGTATTTGTTAACGACCATCTTTTCCGTCATCGTACGCGCGTTCTTTTTGGTCACGTAGAAGTGGCCAGTGCCTGCAGTGGAGTTCAGGCGGATTTTAATCGTGGTTGGCTTCGCCATTTTGTGTCTCCGGCTTCGCGCGGCAATATGCGGCGCGTAAATTAAATCTGAACCCGCCTTCTAAGGGGTTTGCCCCCCGAGTCAACAGCAATCCGCGCGTTAAACCTCTTCCGATGACATTGCCCAGCGATTCAGCCCTTTTTCTTTGGCAAACCCGTCGATTTCAGCCAATTCCGCGTCCGTAAACGTCAGATTGGCAACCGCTCCAGCGCAATCCACGATCTGGCTGGACTTCGACGCACCGATCAATGCGGTCGTAATGCCCTCGTTGCGCAGCACCCATGCGATGGCCATTTGCGCCAGGGTCTGCCCGCGCGCCTTGGCAATCTCGTTGAGCCCCTTCAGCGCCTCAATCATCTCGTCGGTGATCCAATCCGCATCAAGCGAGCTGCCCTTCGTCGCGCGCGATCCTTCGGGAATGCCGCCCAGGTACTTGTTGGTCAACATGCCCTGCGCCAGGGGCGTAAACGCAATCGACCCGACACCAAGCTCGTCCAAAGTGTCTTTCAACCCATCCCGTTCCACCCAACGGTTTAACATATTGTAAGACGGCTGATGGATCAGACACGGTGTGCCCAGGTCCTTCAGAATCGCCACCGCCTCACGGGTGCGCTGTGAATTATACGACGAAATCCCCACGTATTGCGCCCGCCCCGACCGCACGATGTGATCCAGCGCACCCATCGTTTCCTCAAGCGGCGTTTCAGGATCAAACCGGTGCGAATAAAAAATATCCACGTAGTCCAGCCCCATCCGCTTCAACGATTGATCACACGATGCGATCAGATACTTGCGGCTGCCAAACTCGCCATAGGGGCCCGGCCACATTTTGTACCCCGCCTTCGAACTGATGATCAGTTCATCCCGGTATCCCGCAAAATCTGTACGTAAAATCTCCCCAAAGGCCTCTTCGGCGCTGCCAGCAGGCGGGCCGTAATTGTTAGCCAAATCGAAATGGGTGATCCCGTGATCAAAGGCCGTGCGACACATGTCGCGCTTTAGATCGTGGGGCGTTTCACCACCGAAATTGTGCCACAGACCAAAGCTGATCGCAGGCAACTTCAGCCCCGACCGACCGCAGCGGCGATAAGACATTGTGTCATAACGAGTTTCGGCTGGAACATAAGTCATCGGGATCTCCTTTTGGCGCTACCATGCCAAGCCGCGCCGTTACGTCAACCGGGAATTGTATGCGCCTCAGCGAGATAGGGCCTCAGGCGCCCATCAAAGTCCCATTGTGGCACTGGCCCGCGCTGGGCCCACACGTTTTTCTGGGCCTTCGCCCAATCCCAGCGTACCTTAAGGTCTGAGTGGGCGCGCAGTTGCTCTGCAACCGCGCTGGGCCCACACGTTTTTCTGGGCCTTCGCCCAGAAAAACGCGGAGGATCTATAAGCCGGATTTTGTTCCTTGTGGGGCGTACCCCACAATTCGATGACCATTCATCTCAAGCGACAGTTACCTGCCGCCCTCTAGCTGCCAACCCGGACCTGCTCGGATCAAGACGATCCTGCGAGGTTGCCCTCACACGCGGCCCCTATTTGGCATTGCTCCCGGTAGGGCTTGCCATGCCAGCGATGTTGCCACCGCCGCGGTGGTCTCTTACTCCACCGTTTCACCCTTACCATTTCAAGAAATGGCGGTCTGTTCTCTGTGGCGCTATCCGTCAGGTTACCCTGCCCGAGCGTTACCCGGTACCGTGCCTTGATGGAGTCCGGACTTTCCTCGAACAGGTTGCCCTGCCCGCGGCCATCCGATCCTCCGCGTGATGCCCGCCTAAGATGTCAGGCCAAATTGCGCAATAGGAAACCTGCGCGCCAGATCAGCGGCAATGGCACAATCCCAGCCATCCAGCGGCCCAACATGCCCCTGTCTGTGCCGCAACCGAAAGGCAGAGAGCAGCACATCAACATCTTCACTGGCCGTGTACCCAATCGCCTTCATGTCACGCACGAAGACTGCGGCATCGACCTCAACCGCCTCGCCCGGCTCTGCCTGAACAGCCATCCCCCCGCGCACCAATCTGGCCCAATCAAACCGCGCACCCGGATCAATCTTGCGCCCCGGTGCCAGATCAGAATGGCAAATTACACGCTCCGCAGGGATCGCCCAGCGCGCCATAATCCGCGGCAACAGCGCGCACAGCGAATCCATCAAGGGGGCTGCAAAGGGCGACGATCCGTCATTGGACAGCTCAATCCCGATAGAGCGGGAATTCACGTCCGTAATATCGCCCCAGGCACCGGCACCTGCATGCCACGCGCGATCCGCTTCCTCCACCAAACGCTCAACCTGCCCCTGTGGGGAAATGATGTAATGGGCAGAAACCTCGGCCTGCGGATTGCACAGCCAATCCCGCGCGCGGGTCCAATCGAGCATCGCAGTGTAATGAATGACAACAATGTCAGGCACAGCGCCTGCGCGCCGTTCTCCAAAGTTGGGCGAAAGCCCCATTGGATCAGTTGCCAGAGGCCAATACGCGGAACGGCTGAGGGTCCCAGCCACAGGCGAAGCCATCCCCATCAGGGTCAATGCCCAACCGGTCACGCTGTGGCCCGCCACGGGTGATAAAATCACGCTGCGCATCATCCGGTGTCCGGTATTTGGCGCAATTGCGTGTAAATCGGTTTTCACCGGACAACCCACTGCGGTCAAACACAGATTCACCGCGATTGTTGGGGGCCTGCAAGGCGTATTGCACGATATTCGGGCCCACATTGCCATTGCGATCCGGCAAAGACGTCGCCTCAATCAATTGGTACGCCGCAGCCTGACGCGCACGGCGTTCCGCATCACTCTCGATGCTCTCACGGCTGGTCACCGCGCCAAAATCCTGCTCGTCAGAAATCTCGGAGTTGCCACCCAATGGCGCAGCCGTCGCACCCGTGTCTGTCGCTGTGACATCCTCAGTCGTACCGCCCGTGTTGATCCCCGCAGCGGCCAGATCAGAACTTGTCACACCGGTGGTCGTGGTTGGGATAATTCCGGTGCCTGTAGGAATAGGCTCGCCCCGCAGCTCAGCTTCACGCTGGGCGCGCTCCAACTCATAGGTGGCGTAATCGTTGAACCCAACACCCTGCCCACTGTCGGGAACGGTCTGGCTTGTACATGCCGTCAACACCACTGCGCTGACACCTGAAATGAGAATGCTTTTCACGGGGCTACTCTGCCTATCTGTCTAATACGGACCTGAATTTCTGGCGTTTTACCACCACCGGCTCGGTTTTGCTACAAATTGCACCGCAGTCTCAAGCGCATAGGCTGTATTCAGCAAATCTGCCTCCTCCCACGGACGCCCAATCAGCTGCAAACCAAGGGGCAAACCTTTGTCATCCAAGCCCGCAGGAATGGCGACACCGGGCAAACCGGCCAGGTTCGTGGTGACTGTAAACACGTCGTTGAGGTACATCTGAACCGGGTCCGCATCCTTCATCGCACCTAATTCAAAGGCCGAAGACGGTGTTGCAGGCGTCAAAATCGCATCCACACCTTGCGCGAACACATCCTCGAAGTCTTTCTTGATCAACGTGCGGACCTTGCGGGCGCGGTTGTAGTACGCGTCATAGAAACCAGCGGACAAAACATATGTCCCGATCATCACACGACGTTTCACTTCGTTACCAAATCCTTCGGCACGGGTCTTTTCATACATCTCAGTGATGCCATCGCCCGCAGCCATTTTGGCACGGTGACCGAAACGCACACCGTCATAGCGTGCTAGGTTCGATGAGGCCTCCGCCGGCGCAATCACATAGTACGCAGGCAACGCATATTTCGTGTGCGGCAAGCTGATGTCGACGATTTTCGCGCCGGCATCTTTCAACATTGCCGTGCCGTTGTCCCACAATTTGGAAATCTCGGCTGGCATGCCGTCCATCCGGTACTCTTTCGGAATACCGATAGTCTTGCCGCGAATATCACCGGTCAAAGCCGCTTCAAAATCAGGCACAGGCAAATCAGCAGATGTGCTGTCTTTCGGGTCGTGACCAGACATGGATTTCAGCATAATCGCCGCATCGCGCACGTCTTTGGTCATCGGGCCCGCTTGATCCAATGAGGACGCGAACGCAACAACACCCCAACGCGACACACGGCCATATGTCGGCTTGATGCCTGTAATACCCGTAAATGCCGCAGGCTGGCGGATAGACCCGCCCGTGTCGGTGCCCGTGGCCCCCAAACACAAATCAGCCGCAACCGCAGATGCGGAACCGCCCGATGACCCACCCGGTGTCAATTCTTTATCGCCTGGCTTCCACGGGTTCACCGCATTGCCGTAAACGGATGTTTCGTTGGACGAGCCCATAGCGAACTCATCCATGTTCAACTTGCCCAGCATCACCGCACCGTCGTTGAACAACTGTGTCGTCACTGTGCTTTCATACTCGGGCTTGAACCCTTTCAGAATGCCAGACGCGGCCTGAGAATCGACCCCTTTGGTACAGAACAAATCTTTGATCCCCAACGGGATACCGTTCAGATCGCCGCCATCCTTGCGCGCATCAGCGGCCTTAGCCTGCTCCATCGCGATCTCTGGCGTTTTATGCACAAACGCACCCAAGGCATCGGCCTTGTCCACTTCTGCCAAACAGGCCTCAGTCAACTCGACAGATGTGATTTCACCCTTTTTCAACGCGTCGCGCGCTGCTGAAATGGTCAACTTTGAAAGATCAGACATTATTCAACCACCTTCGGAACAGCAAAGAACCCTTCGCGGGCATCAGGAGCGTTTTTCAACACGGCCTCAGGCTGGTCGCCGTCGGTCACAACATCCTCGCGGCGCTTCAATCGCTGTGGCGTCACAGATGTCATCGGCTCAACGCCCTCAACATCCACTTCGTTAAGCTGTTCGATAAAGCCAAGGATAGCACTGAATTCATTGGCCAATTCAGGCAAATCAGCCTCTTCGACCTTGATGCGGGCCAATTTGGCCACGCGGGCGGCGGTGGTTGTGTCGATGGACATGGGTCACTCCATGATGAACTTTTGTCTGCTTTACCCTTGCGCTGGCTGGGCTTCAAGGCGCGACATCACTCAGACCGCTTGCCCGCAAAGAAGGATTTCAACATCGCCTCACTGGCTGTGGCCGAAAGCCCCTCGTAAATCTCGGGGGCATGATGGCATTGCGCATGGGAAAACACACGCGGCCCTTGCGCCACCCCACCCGACTTCGGATCAGACGCGCCGTAATACAGCCGCCCAATCCGCGCGTTTGAAATGGCCGCCGCACACATCGGGCACGGCTCAAGCGTAACGTAAAGATCGCAGCCCGTCAGACGCTCCTGCCCCAAGGCAGCACAGGCCGCACGGATCGCCAAAACCTCCGCATGGGCTGTGGGATCATTTAGCTCACGCGTGCGATTGCCCGCCGCGGCAATCACCACGCCCTCGCGCACGATCACGGCCCCCACCGGCACTTCATCGCGGGCAGCCGCGGCTTCGGCTTCGCTTAGGGCGACATCCATATGCGTCTTAAAACTCATACCCGTTATTGGCGGGCATCTGTATGGTTTGGCAAGACCATTGCGCGCAAGCCCGAGAGAGATTAGGCGATCCTTATGACTGATGAAGCAAAAAAATCCCCTCCCGGTGATCGCATCGCCAAAGTTTTGGCCCGCGCAGGCGTGGCCAGCCGCCGCGAAGCCGAGAAAATCGTCGAAGCAGGCCGCGTGACCGTCAACGGTAAAACCGTTCTCACGCCCGCCCTGAACGTGATTCCCAAAGACCGCATCCTCGTCGACGGCAAACCCTTGGCCGAAGCCGAGCCGCCGCGCATGTGGCTCTACCACAAACCCGCAGGCCTCGTGACCACCGAACGCGATGAACAGGGCCGCGAAACGGTGTTTGGCGCCCTCCCGAAAGACATGCCGCGCGTGGTGTCCGTCGGACGTTTGGATCTCAACTCCGAAGGCCTGCTCATCCTGACCAATGATGGCGAGCTAAAACGCAAAATGGAACTGCCCGCCACTGGCTGGCTGCGCCGCTACCGCGTGCGCATCAAAGGGTCTCTCTCCGAAGCAAAGCTGGACATCCTGCGCAAAGGTGTCGTCGTCGAAGGCATCCACTACGCCCCGATGGAAGTCACATTCGATCGCCAGCAGGGCGCCAACGCCTGGCTCACTGTCGGCCTGCGCGAAGGCAAAAACCGCGAAATCCGCCGCGTCATGGAAGGCCAAGGCGTGACCGTGAACCGCCTGATCCGCATCAGCTACGGCCCCTTCCAACTTGGCCACCTCAAACAGGGCGAGGTTGAAGAGGTCAAACAACGGGTCGTCAAAGACCAAATGGGCCTGCGCGAGCGCCCCAAACCCCAGCGCATTCGAAAACCCGATACCAAAGGCAAACCGCCAAGGGGGAAATCCCCGCGCAGATGAACCTTGCCCCCACGCTGGCGGTATGCATTGTAATACCAGCCGAAACGTGGGGATTTTGATGCTGCCATCTGCACACCAACGAACAAATCATCTCTTAAGTTGTGGAGGGGTGTATGCCTAAATCTGCGCGAACCATTTCCTATATTCTTCTGATCTTGCTCATGTTGGGCGTGGTCACCGGCGTGCTGGGAGGGCTCTGATCATGGCCAAAAGCTTTGGCGGTAAATTCAGCCCCTCGGGCCAACGCGGCCCCACCAATGAACTGCGCGAGGCAGTGATCGATCAACGCAAAATCGATGCGGCCGGTCGCAAAGCCTATCTGTTGTTCGTGCCCGGCGTCTTGCTGGCGTTTTTGTGCCTCAACGAAGGGGCCATTGCCTTGGCCATCGGCCTGCTCGGCGCCGCCATTTTGACGCTGGCCGCCTGGCTCACCCGCGACGGATTGCGTGCCACAGCCGAATTTGACGCCCGCAAAGTGGCCCGCCGCCCGGCCCTGCCGCGCAAAATCATCGGTTCTGTCCTGACCGGGATCGGCGTTGCACTCGCCGCCTCCATCAACGACGGCTCCATCGTGGCTGCCGTTTTATACGGCCTCATCGCCGCTGGCCTGCACACCACAGCCTTCGGCCTCGACCCGCTGCGCGACAAACGCATGGAAGGCATCGACACCTTCCAACAAGACCGCGTCGCCCGCGTCGTGGACGAAGCCGAGGCCCACCTTGCCTCAATGAAAGACCATATCGCAGACATCGGCGACCGCCACCTCGACAACCGCGTCGAACAGTTTCAGGCCATGGCCCGCAAAATGATCCGCACCGTCGAAGACGACCCGCGCGATCTGACCGGCGCACGCAAATTCTTGGGCGTCTACCTGATGGGTGCACGGGATGCGGCCGTAAAATTCGCTGACCTCTACAAACGTCAGCGCAACGAAGAGGCACGCAAAGATTTCGAAGACCTGCTCGTCGACCTGGAGCAAAACTTCGCCGCCCGAACCGAAAAAATGTTGCTCGATGACCGCAGTGACATGGATATTGAAATCAAAGTGCTGCGCGACCGGTTGCAGCGAGAAGGCCTGTAATAGGGCAACAAGGAGGACATTATGTCTGATACAGTAGCAAAGAACATGGAAGCCGCGCAGGCCGCCCTGAAAGACGTTGAAAAAATCACAGCCGTGGTTCTGCCAGAGCCAGGCACAGAGCTGGTCCCGCTCGCCGCCGCCGACGCACCGACAAGCGCTGAAATCACCAAGCGCATGGCTGAGTTGAACATGGAAGACACCAATTCCATCATCTCCTTCGGGTCCGCCGCACAGGCCGAACTGCAAGAAATCTCCCAGTCCATGCTGCAAGGCGTGCGCAACAAGGACGTAGGCCCTGCGGGCGACAGCCTGCGCCAGATCGTCACCACGATCCGCGGGTTCAACGTGTCCGAACTGGACATGCGCCGCAAACGCTCTTGGTGGGAAAAACTTCTGGGCCGCGTGGCCCCTGCTGCAAAATTCGCAGCCCGCTTTGAAACCGTTCAGGGCCAAATCGACAAAGTCACCGATGATCTGCTCCGCCACGAACACGTGCTGCTCAAAGACATCGAAAGCCTTGATGTTTTGTATGACAAAACCCTGACCTTCTATGACGAACTGGGCCTCTACATTGCCGCTGGCGAAGCCAAACTCGCCGATATGGATGCCAACGACATCCCCGCCAAAGAAGCCGAAGTCGCCGCCGCCCCCGAAGAAGACGGCGTGATGAAAGCCCAAGAGCTGCGCGACCTGCGCGCCGCCCGCGATGATCTGGAACGCCGCGTGCACGACCTGAAACTCACCCGTCAGGTCACCATGCAATCCCTGCCCTCCATCCGTTTGGTGCAGGAAAACGACAAATCCTTGGTCACAAAAATCAACTCCACCCTGATAAACACCGTGCCACTGTGGGAAACCCAACTGGCACAGGCCGTGACCATCCAACGCTCTGCCGAAGCCGCCATGGCCGTGCGCGACGCCAATGATCTGACCAACGAATTGCTCACAGCAAACGCCGAAAACCTGCGTCAGGCGAACAAAACAATCCGCACCGAAATGGAACGCGGCGTATTCGACATCAAAGCCATCAAAAAGGCCAACGCCGACCTGATTGGCACGATCCAGGAAAGCTTGGAAATCGCCGACGAAGGCAAACGCAAGCGCGCCGAAGCCGAGAAAGAGCTCCAGACCATGGAAGCCGAACTCAAAACAACCTTGGCCGCAGCAACCGCACGCGGCACTGCGTCTGGCCACAACATCGGCGCAGCTGTTGGATCTGAATAATTGATCAACGTCACAGGCGGCACTTTGAAAACGGCAGTCGGGGCTTTGGCCCTGCTGTCGCTCGCTGCCTGTGACATGCTAACCCCCGTCACCCCCTCCCCCATTCCGCCGGTCCGGCCCGACACGTTGATCGCACCACAGCCCGATCCGGTCCCCGAACCCGCCCCGATCCAACGATCAGACGCCAGCCTCGCGCTCTCCACCCATTACCAGCGTGTCCAAAACGATCTCGTCGCCCGCGGCCTTCTGCGCACCGACGGTGGCGGCCCCGACACCACCTTCACAAACACCATATTGGCCCGCAATTTCGTGCGCATCGCCCTGTTCGATGAATTCATCGCAACCCCCACGGGCCTGCGCGCACAGCCCACCATCAGCCGCCTGCGCCGCTGGGAAAAACCCGTGCGTGTCTCTGTCGACTTTGGTGCAACCATCCCCGAAGACCAGCGCATTCAAGACACGCAAAACATCCGCAATTACGTGAGCCGCCTGTCCCGCGTCAGCGGCCTGCCCATGTCCATGTCCGACACCGATCCCAACTTTCACGTGCTGGTGCTCAACGAAGACGACAGGTTGAACTACGCCGATGAAATCCGCGCGCTGGTGCCGGGCATCGATGCCGTCTCGCTGCAAGCTGTCCTCGATGTCCCGCGCGATACGCTGTGTCTGGTGCTGGCCTTCAGCCGCGACAACAGCCCCGCCTACGACCAAGCCGTCGCCCTCATCCGCGGCGAACACCCAGACCTGATGCGCCTGTCGTGCATCCACGAAGAAATGGCCCAAGGCCTCGGCCTCGCCAACGACAGCCCACAGGCCCGCCCGTCTATCTTCAACGACGACGAAGAATTCGGCCTGCTGACCACCCACGACGAACTGTTGCTCAAAATGCTCTACGACGACCGCTTCACAACCGGCATGCAAGCCGCCGAAGCCGCCCCCATCGCCCGCCAGATCGCCACCGAACTGCTCGACAGCGGCGCGTCTTAAAACCCCGTCCAGACACCGGCTGGATTAACGCACATCACCGCCCAAAAGATCCAGCCAATCACGCCAATGTTGCCCAGCCCCTTGGCGTCGGCACATTCACGTGACCGGCAATTGTTCTGCACCGCAGCATTGCTAATTCTCTCCTGAAACATCCCAACAGCAGGAGCGCACATGCCACTCAATCTCACACAATTCGAAACCACCCCGGCCTTTCCCCTCATGCCCCTCCTCATTGCAGGCGCCATCGGGCAATTCGCATTCGAGATCTACGCGTGGCTGATCTCCCCCTTCCTGTTCGGCACGGCCCTAGAACCGGCCAACTTGGTAGTCGCCCTGACGAACATCTTCACAGGGCTCGAAATTTCCTATGCCCTGGGCTTTGCCCTGCATACCGTGATTGGTGCCGGGTTCGTATTGCTGGTCTGGGCCCTACACAAAGCGTTCTCCCTGCGTCTTGTCTGGGCGGGTGCCTTGGGCGGTCTGATCTTGTGGTTCGTGGCACAGGGCATCTTGGCCCCGGTCGTCGGCCGTAGCTTTATGATGGGGTTCGGCCCCTACACCCAATCTTCCTTTATCGCCCACGTCGGCATGGCATGGTTGATGGGCTTTGCCCTGCACCATTTGCTGACCCGCAAACTGCAAACCATGGCCGCGTAAGCGTATAAATTCCCATCGCCATAGCGTTGTCCCTGCGCTACACCCGTAGGGACAACGCGACAAAGGACGATACGATGGGTATTCTCGATTTTCTTTCCGGCCAGTTTATTGACGTCATCCACTGGACGGATGACACACGCGACACAATGGTGTGGCGGTTCGAACGCGAAGGCCACGAAATCAAATATGGCGCCAAACTGACCGTGCGCGAAGGTCAGGCCGCCGTTTTCGTCCACGAAGGTCAATTGGCCGATGTGTTCACACCGGGCCTGTACATGTTGGAAACCAACAACATGCCGATCATGACCACGTTGAACCACTGGGACCACGGCTTCAAAAGCCCGTTCAAATCCGAAATCTACTACGTCAACACAACACGGTTCACCGACCTGAAATGGGGCACCAAAAACCCCATCATGCTGCGTGATCCTGAATTCGGCCCAACCCGCATTCGCGCCTTCGGCACCTACACCGTCAAGGTCACCGACCCCGCGAAATTCCTCACAGAAATCGTCGGCACAGACGGCGAATTCACCATGGATGAAATCAGCTTTCAGGTGCGCAACATCATCGTGCAGGAATTCAGCCGCGTCATCGCAGCCTCCGGTATTCCCGTGCTGGACATGGCCGCAAACACCGCCGATCTGGGCAAACTGATCGCAGGCGCCATCGCCGACACCGTGGCGCAATACGGCATCACCATCCCTGAATTCTACATTGAAAACATCAGCCTACCCCCAGCCGTCGAAGCCGCACTGGACACCCGTACCTCCCGCGGCCTCACTGGTGATCTGGACGCCCACATGAAATACGCAGCCGCCGAAGCCCTGCGCAAAGGCGGCGAAGCCTCTGGCGCGATGGGCGCTGGCATGGGCGCAGGTATGGGCATGGCGATGGCGCAACAAATGGCCAACCCATGGGGCCAACCCACTGCACAACAGGCCCCCGCCGCCGCCCCCATGGCACCACCCCCACCGCCCGTAGAACACGTCTGGCACATCGCTGAAAACGGCCAAACCAAAGGCCCCTATTCAAAGGCAGCAATGGGCCAAATGGTCGCCGACGGCACCCTCACACGCGCCACCCATGTCTGGACCGCGGGCCAAGACGGTTGGAAAACCGCCGACGAGGTCGCAGAACTCGCGCAGCTGTTCACGGTCATGCCACCACCACCGCCCCCCGGCATCTAACCCACCTGCCCCAAAAACGGGCACGACACCCATCAGGCCAACACATCACGCGCATCCCACGCAACAATGTGTTGGCCTCGCCACAGGCATCGCTTAATCATACGTTATGAGCTCGTTTGACACCCCTGCGCCCGCCGATGAATACCGGTTCCCCTGTGACAATTGCGGGTCCGACTTTCGCTATGATCCAGAACACGATCAACTCACCTGCGACCATTGCGGAAATACTCAAAACATCAACGCCGGCCCTTGGCGCGGCGGCACCTTACGCGAACTCGATTTTCGTGCCGCCGTCGCTGGCGAGATGCCGGACACGGAAATCGAAGAAACCCGCGTCGTCTCCTGCCCCAATTGCGGGGCGCAAACCGAATTTGACCAATCCGTTCACTCGGCCGAATGCCCGTTCTGCGCGACCCCTGTTGTCACCGACACAGGCCTGCACCGGCACATAAAACCCAAAGGCCTGCTGCCCTTCTCGTTCGATGAACGCACCGCACGCGACAAGATGACCGATTGGTTGGGCAGCCTGTGGTTCGCCCCCAACGGCCTGCAAGACTACGCCCGCAACGGGCGCTCCATGTCCGGCATTTACGTCCCCTATTGGACCTTCGATGCCGACACCAATAGCAGCTACACTGGCTCACGCGGCACCCATTACTACGAAACCAAAACCGTCATGCGCGATGGCAAACGCAAGCAGGTCCGCGTCCGTAAAACACGCTGGCGTGCCGCTTCAGGCCGCGTGGCGCGCTTCTTTGATGATGTCTTGGTGCTCGGCTCCAAATCCTTGCCGAAAAAATACACCGACGCGCTCGAGCCGTGGGACCTGTCGGAAATGGAACCCTACCAGCCCCAATACCTCGCCGGCTTCCGCGCCGAAGGCTACCAGATCGAACTGGAAGACGCCTTCGTCGAGGCCCGCGCCTATATGGACCGTGTCATTCACCGCGACGTCAAATTCGACATCGGTGGCGATGAACAGCGGGTTAAATCGGTCGACACACAAATCGGCACATTGACCTTCAAACACGTGCTGCTGCCCGTTTGGATGGCCGCCTACAAATATCGCGGCAAAACTTATCGCTTCGTCGTCAACGGGCGCACGGGCCGTGTTCAGGGCGAACGACCCTATTCTGCCATCAAGATCGCAATCGCTGTTATCTTGGGTTTAATTGCCGCTGCGGCAGTTGGGTTTGTGTTAGCGCAAACACAGTGATACTTAACGCGCGTAAAGTTTGGAGGAGACCGAGATGATTCTGGCCTGTGGGGAAGCCCTGATTGATATGTTGCCGCGTGAAACTGCGGCAGGCGAAGCCGCTTTTGCGCCCTATCCCGGAGGCGCGGTGTTCAACACCGCCATCGGTCTGGGCCGTCTCGGCGTAAACACCCAATTCCTCTGTGGCATGTCCTCTGATTTCTTGGGCGACATCCTGCGCGACGCGCTCACCGCCTCCGGCGTCGATCACAGCCCCTCACCTTCCATGATGGCGCCCTGCACCGTTGCCTTTGTGAAACTGGTCGACGGCCAAGCCACCTATGCCTTTTATGACGAAAACTCCGCCATGCGTAGCGTCGTCACTATGCCCGCGGTCGAGGCCGACACTTTGTTCTTCGGCGGCATCTCCTTGGTCGGCGATGGCTGCGGCGCGGCCTACGAATCTCTCATGCTGCGCGAAGCCCCCTCCCGCGTGACCATGATCGACCCCAACATTCGCCCATCCTTCATCACAGATGTTGTCACCTACCGCGCCCGCATCAACCGCATGATGGCCGCCGCCGACATCATCAAACTCAGCGACGAAGACCTGCACTGGTTCGAAGGCGAAGGCGACCTGCCCAATCTTGCCCGTGGCTTAGTCGACAAAGGCGCTAAATTGGTGTGCATCACCGAAGGCTCCAAAGGCGTGACCGGCTACACCGCCACCCAAGAGGTGTTCGTCGCCGCCGAGAAAGCCGAAGTCGTCGACACCGTCGGCGCAGGAGACACCTTTAACGCAGGGGTTCTCGCGGGTTTGGAACGGGCGGGCTGCCTGTCCAAAGCCCGTATCGCCGCCCTGACAGCCGATGAAATTCGCGACGCCCTCACGCTTGGCGCACGCGCTGCAGCGGTCACCGTGTCACGCGCGGGCGCGAACCCGCCCACCGCTGCTGAACTCGGGCTCGACTAACCCATGCGCGCGCTCATCCAACGGGTGAAACAGGCCCAAGTCCACGTCGACGGCGCCCTGATCGGCGCCTGCGACGCTGGCCTCTTGGTGCTCATCTGCGCGATGGACGGCGACACAGACGACCTCTCCGCAAAACTTGCCGCGAAAATCTCAAAAACACGGATTTTCAAAGACGACGATGGCCGCATGAACCGCTCTCTGCTGGACATTGGCGGGTCTGCTCTGGTTGTCAGCCAATTCACCTTGGCCGCCGACACCAAGAGCGGCAACCGCCCCGGTTTTTCCGCCGCCGCCCGCCCCGAGGAGGGCAAACGCCTCTATGAAAAATTCGTCGCCGATTTGGGGGCTTTGGTGCCTGTTCAAACAGGCCAGTTCGGAGCTGACATGGCCGTCAGCCTCATCAACGACGGTCCGGTGACCATCTGGATGGACACGAACAGCTAACTGCCGCGCAACCGCCCCACAACAAACGACACACAAAAAAGCCCCGCCGCGGCACAAATCACCGATGGTCCGGCGGGCGTACCAAATGCCCGCGCGCCGTGCAGTCCGGCAATCGCTGCCACAGCCCCGATCGCAGTGGCATATGCCGCCATCGCCTCTGGCCCGCGCGCAATCAGCCGCGCAGCCGCTGCCGGAATGATCAACATCGAAGTGATCAACAACGCGCCCACGACCTTGATCGACACGGCAACAACCGTCGCGATCAGAACGCTCAAAATCACCCGATCCAGCCGCGGCGACAACCCAGCCGCATGGGCCAAATCCGTCGATAAAATCTCCGCTAACAAGGCCTGCCACCGCCACGCCAAAACACCGCACACCAAAATCGCACCGCCCCAGATGACCAACAAATCCATCCGGCTGACGACCAAAATATCCCCAAACAGGTAGGCATCCAAATCAATCCGCGCAGACGGCATCAGCGAAACGGCCACCAATCCCAACGCCAACGCCGAATGCGACAGCACGCCCAACATGCTGTCAGGCGCAATGGTCTGCCCCGACACGGCGCCAATCAAAAAGCCCATCGCAAGCGCAACCGCCAAAACCCCAACCGGGATCGACACGGAAAACATCAACGCCAGCGCCACGCCCAAAATCGCCGCATGGGCCGTTGCATCGCCAAAATAGGCCATGCGCCGCCACACCACAAAACACCCCAGCGCCCCGCATGCCACCGCAGTCCCGACCCCAGCCAAAAGGGCGCGGACCATAAAATCGTCTAATAATGTCATACTGTTGCAGGCTCTTCGTGGTCATGGGTATGGCGGTGATCGGGATCGTTGCATGCCCCGTGATCATGGTCATGCCGGTGCCGGTACAACGCCAATGCGCCGCCCGTTCCCGTGCCAAACAAGTCCCGATAGGCAGGCGCGGCAGTCACCACCGCAGGCGTGCCCTCGCAGCAAATATGCCCATTCATGCAAATCACACGGTCCGTGGCAGACATCACCACGTGCAATTCGTGGCTCACCATCAAAACCGCACAGCCCAGCTCATCGCGCAATGTCTCGATAAGGCGGTAAAAATCCGCAGATGCAGGCTGATCCAGCCCCTGCGTCGCCTCATCCAAAACCAACAATTGCGGATCATTCAAAATCGCGCGCGCCAACAATACGCGCTGCAATTGCCCGCCAGACAATCCCGAAAGCTGCCGCCCCTCCAAGGCCTCAACACCCGTCCGCGCCAAAGCTGCGCGCGCCACAGCGCTCGACACCCGCTTGGGCAAATTCAAGAATCGACGGACCGTCAGCGGCAAAGTCGGATCAATCTGCAACTTCTGCGGCACATAGCCCACGCGCAGCTTCGGCGCCCGCGTAATCGTGCCCGCCGCCGGATGCACCGCCCCAATCAAGGCCCGCAACAACGTCGACTTGCCCGACCCATTCGGGCCAACAATCGTCACGATCTCTTTTGGCTCAATCGCCATCGACACGCCAAACACAGCCCGCGTTGCTCCGTGGCGCACCTCTAAATTCTCAGCCGAAATCAAAGACATGCTAAACGTCCTTGCAGGCCGGGCAAATCCCCGTTGCCTCAACAACCGTTTGCTCAATCTCAAACCCCGCCGCCACAGCTGACGGCGCCAAAGCATCCCGTGCCTCGCCTTCCGCCACCGTGCCGCAAGAATTGCAGATCAAAAACGCAGGATCATGATCGGAACCGGGGTGGGTGCAGGCCACAAAGGCATTCAGCCGCTCAATCCGGTGCGCCAAACCGGCATCCACCAAAAACGACAGCGCCCGGTAGGCCACAGGCGGCTTCGACCCCAACCCTTCAGCATCCAACCGCGCCAAAACATCATAGGCGCCCATCGCCTCATGGGCCTCCAGCAAAATCTCCAACGTCCGCCGGCGCACAGGGGTCAGCCGCAGCGATTGCTCCGCGCACACCGCCTCCGCAGACACCAAGGCATCGCGCACACAAACACCATGATCATGGGCTTCGAAATCGGATCCATTTGAACGGGGGGCAGACATTTTCGCACGGCCTCTTGTTATGTTATAACATATTCTTTATAGCGCCTAGCAACCTTCAACACAAGTCATCCAAAGGACGTCCCATGCGACTTTCGCTCTCCACAGCCCTTGCAGCGCTTCCCGCGTTCACCCTCGCCCAAATCGCCGCAGCCGAAGCGCCAAAGGTTGTGACTGATATTGCGCCCATCCACAGCCTTGTGGCCCAAGTGATGTCGGGCGTCGGCACGCCAGATGTCTTGGTGTCCGGCGGGGCCACTCCACACGACTTCCAATTCACGTTCGACCAGGCCAATGCCGTGCAAAACGCCGACTTGGTCATTTGGGCGGGCACCGGCCTCACCCCATGGCTGGAAAGCTCCCTCGAAAGCCTCGCACCAAACGCACCACGGCTCACGCTTCTCGAATCCGAAGATTGGCCCGCCTTGATGCTGCGCGATGCCAGCATTTTCGGCGGCGCGCACGATCATGACCACGACGAACATGATGATCACGACGACCATGACGACCATGACGACCATGACGACCATGACGACCATGACGACCATGACGACCATGACGACCATGACGACCATGACGA
>CANMEQ010000005.1 GCA_947497065.1 uncultured Paracoccaceae bacterium | reverse complement strand
GTCCAGCGCTGCGTGTCTGCGTTGCTGATGAAGGGGGTTCTAAGGTTACCGCGCAGAACCCGCAAGGCCTTTTTTCGATCCTTTTTCGTTTTTTCGTTCTTTTTCCGCCCATTTTTCAATCAAGCCATATAAATAAGGGGCTTTAGCGCCTGAATTTTGGCGATTTAGTTATCCACAGGCCGAATTTTCCCATCCTGCAGTAGGTTTGGTAACCGAAATCGTGGGTCAAACAGGCAGACTCACCCCCGTTTGGGGCTTTGCACAGCGCTCTTTCCCCGAGTCACTCTAAGTTTTGGATGTTTGGGAGCTCGAAAAGGACGAATCTCGCGACTCAAGTCCTATATCGGGGTGCAGCCTCGGCGATTCATGTCACTGAACACAAACGCCGAGGCTAAGTTCAATCTAGTCCGTCACGGCTTCGGAAACGGCAAGCTGTGCCATTTCGACGATTCCATTCCGTGTCGCGGCAACCGCGATAAAGCGTGCGTTGTGACAGAACTTGGCCCCTGTCACGCCGCAGGCATCTTCCAATGCTTTATCGGACAGCCCGGCCCATGCTTCCGGCAGATCGGCACGGGATTCAAATGTACCGCCGCCCTTCCGGATCGTCGTTAAGGCCCAATCACCATCCCGTGGGTGGATAACGAACAACATGTGGTCCGCCCCTGCCTTCTCTACAGCAGAGCGGAACGGCATCCCCATCGGCAATTCTAAAACCGGTGATGACCCAGCCTGTTCGATCGCATCCGCCACCAATACCTCTGCACGGCGCTTTGCGGCTTTGGTCCGAACGGCAGCTTCAACAAATGCCCGCGCCACGGGAAGCGCCTCCATAAACGCTTTGTCATCCGCCCCAGGCCCGCGATCATCAAACACGGGCTTCAAGGTCTCTAACAGGGCAGGCAATGTCATCCCTGCAAGCGGGCCAGCAACGGATGGCTCCAATGCGCCATTGTCCAACAGATCAATTGGAACAACGAAACTGCGATCAATGCGCGAATGCAGATCTTCGATATCCGTCTCTGGAACGGACATAGACCGCAAATACTCACGACCATAGTGTTTCCAGATCAAACCGAACGAACTGTAGGGCTGCTCGTCTTCACGCAATGGATTGGGCCGCTGGTGATGATCATAAATCTGCGCTTCAGGATCGTAGTCGCGGCCAACGTCATAAATAATCCGGTCCTGCGCTGGCGTAATCCACGCGTCATCCCGTGTGCGCAACAACGTCGCCAACGGAAACAAGCGGGTCAATATAACCGAGGACAACAGTTCATCGGCGTGAAAACCGCCGGAGTGGGTGATGAGGTGGGTAATGGTCAAAAGAAAGTCTCTCCGACAGAACATGTAAGGTTTCGGGAACACACAAAACGATCACCACACGCCGTCCGACCATGGACATTGAGGAGCTTAGGAACACACTGGCGCAACGCTATCTTGGCCGGGTTTAGATAACAACTCCCTAAGCCTGAACGCACCGGGGCACCTAGCGGCACGGTGTAGGCCCGTTCCTACAGACCTACCCGGCTTGGTTTAGCGACCGTCTCTGTCGGCCCATCCCGCAAATACACGCTCAAGAAAGATCACCGCGTAATACAGCACGATCCCCAATACGGCGAGCGCGATAAGAACGGCAAACATCAGGGGATAATCCCCATTCGTCTCACCTGATTTGAACAGCGCCCCAAGGCCGCGCCCGTGTGGGCTGACAATCTCAACAAGGTTTGTGCCAATAAACGCCAGCGTCGCCGAAACCTTCAACGCGCCAAAAAACTCCGGCAACGTCTTGGGCAACGCAATCTTGCGGAAGATCGTAAACCGCGATGCGCCCAACGCGCGCAAAATATCGCGGTATTCAGGCTCCAACGTCGACAGCCCAATCCCGACCGACACCGCGATCGGGAAGAATGAGATCATAAAGGCCATCAGGATCGTGTTGAAATCATGCTGGCCAATAAAGATGAGCGAGATCACGGGCACCAGTGTCGCCTTGGGGATCGCGTTGAACCCCACCAGCAAGGGATACAATGCATCCCGTGCCAGTTTGGAAAACCCGATGATCATCCCAATCAACGTGCCAACGACAACCGCAAGCAACAGCCCGACAACCGTGCGCCACAACGTCTGCCAGCCCATAACGAAGAACAGCTCTTTGTACTTCCAAAATGCAGGCGGCAGATCCGAAGGCGACGCCATTTTATAATTCGGCCAACCGTTCGCCCAAACGAGCAGTTCCCACAGGCCCAGAAAAATCAGGATGGCAATGACGGGGGTGGCAATCTTGCGCAGCATTAGCTCTGCCCCTCCACGTCGCGCCCCTGCGCAATTTTGATTTGGTCGCGCAAGATATGCAGCATGTCCGCCGCTTTGGGGGTGAACAAAACATCCAATGTGCGGTCGGCCGGTAGATCAACGTCCATCACATATTGCGTGCGCGCAGGCCGACCGGACAAAACGATCACCTGATCCCCTAGGAAAACACTCTCGCGCAAATCATGGGTGATAAGCACCGCGGTGAATGGCTCAGCCGCGCGCAGGTCCCGCATGGTTTGCCACAAATCCTCACGCGTAAACGCATCCAACGCGCCGAACGGCTCATCAAGGATCAGCACTTCTGGCTTGTGCACAATCGACCGGCACAACGACGCCCGCTGGCGCATACCGCCAGACAACTCAGACGGGCGCTTGTTCTCAAACCCATTCAGACCCACCATCTCCAGCAGCTCCATCGCCCGGGCGACCCGGTCTTTGCGGGGCATTTGGGGGGCCACAATTTCAAGCGGCAAAATCACATTGTCCAAAATGCTGCGCCATTCGAGCAAAACAGGGTTTTGAAACGCCATGCCAACAGTCTTGCGGGGGGCCGTCACCCGCTCACCATGCAGCCAAACCTCACCCTCATCAGGCTTCATCAAACCGGCGACCAACTTCGTCAGTGTAGACTTGCCGCACCCGGATGGACCAACAACCGCAGCAAAGGTGCCAGCGGGCACCGCTACGTCTAGCCCGTCAAGCACAGGCAGTGGCCCACTGGCCGTCTGATACGCGTGCCGCGCACCTTTAATTTCTATGAGATTTTCGATGGTCCTGGCCCCAATTCTTTTGGCCTTCGTAAAATAGGGCCGCCAATCTGGCGGCCCCTTTCTATATTACTTCAGCATCAAGCTGCCGTCGTCCGGCAAATAGCTGTCATCGAAATACAGCGCTGCATCAGGTTCTGTCTGGAACTCATAAACAGATTTTGTCTGCTCAATCGCGCTCGCCATCCGGTCTGCATCAATGCCACCCATGCCGTTTTCCATGACGTAGTCTGTCAAAACGTTTGCATCGATCGCCATCTGCAACCGCTCGGTTTCAAGCGCTGCGTCTGCTGCTGGGTTGCGTTCCATCAAGGCTTCAATCGCAGCCTCCGGCGTCGCAATCGCATCTTTCCAACCCATCGCAACAGCACCCAAGAACGCGGTGACCGTTTCTGGATTTTCGGCTGCAAAGTCTGTGTTCACGATAATCGCGTTGCCGTACAAATCGACGCCGTAATCCGCCATCAGCAAAACAGAAATGTCTTCATCCGGAACACCAAGACGTTTCAGGTTCAAAGTGGATGAGAAAGAGAAGCCAGTGATCGCCGCAACATTGCCTTCTGCCAACATCGGCTCACGCGTTGGAAAGCCCACGGGCTCCACCGTGATTGCAGACATATCAATGCCCGTCTCGGCCGCAAAAATAGGGAACTGCGCCCATGCACCATCAGGGGGCGGCGCACCCAGAACCTTGCCTTCCAAATCAGATGGCGCAGACACACCCAAAGACTCGCGACCAACAACAGCGAACGGTGGCTTGTCATAGACCATCATCACAGCCGTCACCGGCGCATCAGGGTTCTGATCCAAGAACCGCATCAATGAATTGATGTCAGCAAATCCAATGGGGAACGCCCCTGTCGCCACCTTCGGGATTGCGTCCAATGACCCAGCCCCTTCACTGATTGTCACATTCAGATCCGCGTCAGCGAAGTAACCTGCATCCAAGGCATGGAAATATGGCGCAGACGGCCCTTCGAATTTCCAGTCCAGCGCAAAAGGCACGTCAGTCTCGGCCAGCACAGGCGTGGCCAGTGCCGAAATCACCGCGAACGGTAGGGCTTTGTCAAAAATCATCGTTTATCCTCAGTTTAGGTAGGAGCATAGATTTGGTCCGCGCAACACTTGGACAAATTTTCAGCTCATTTCCCAGACAAGGCTGCTCCGCAGATCTCAAGTCAGGCAAATTGTCCCAAAAATTAACCAGATACCGAAAATTTGCGCATTAATTGATCAACAATGCAACAAAAACATCCGAGGCAGCCATTCTTTTCAAACACGCACCGCTCAACCAATGGGCGATAGGCGTGTGAAAAACCGAAAATAACGAACGTAGATTTGGTTTCTGTAAATCGGACCAAAGTTGTCTTAAATATGTAAAGTTTTTATATATTTTTCAATAACTTATCTTCACCCAAATACGGATGGGAGCAAAGATCTCGCGATCATAGCAAAAAACTCCAACAAAAAAGCCCGCCGAAGCAGGCTTGGAACATGCGAGTTTTGAGGGAAATCAGGCGACTTTGCTATCGGCAAGTAAGGCGCCGACATCGACATAGATAGACGAAATCCCCGTCTTTTCCGGGTGCCGAAACCCGACGATTTTACCATCCACAACGTCGCGAAAAGCAACTCGAACCGCCCTGCCCCTCGCTGACTGGCGTAGGCCAACTGGTGAAATTGGTCTGAGGAAACGACTTCCAAGATTGGCAAATCGAAGATGCGTGACAGGATTTTATCGAGAGGTTTTTTTGCCGAAAACCACATTGCGAACAGAACCCCGCTCGGTCCTCGGAACCAACGGGAAAATCCCGCCGTTCCGGTAGAGCGTTTCAACCTGATGCTTGGTGGCCCCAAGATACGCAGGCACGTCATGAAGCGGGATCGCGGTCTTGAACGCTTCGATTAGAGGCACGGTTTTCTCTGCCTCGAAGGTCATGTTTCCGGCATCGGTCTCGGTCGCATTCTCTGGAATCTGTCCAAGCTTTTTCAGGAGGCAGGCAAGACGCGGACGCTGAATGCCGACTTAATAGGACAGGCTGTAGAGCGTATGAAACTTCCGTTCGGTGACTTCCATGCCAAGCAACTTCGTACAGGGTTCAGCCGTTCCAGACTATACCGTGATCAACAAAGTCTTTAACGCCACACACATGCAAGCTTTGGTCGGCGGGAAAGATACTGATTGGGCTAAGCGTCTTGCTGCGATCAACAATCAACTCCCGATGTTTTTCAACATCAATGATCAATTCACCCCGGACGATTACGAAGCTGAATTGCAAGTCGTTTGGACTTTTTGGCCGGGATGTACCCGAACGCGATACCCCACGAAATAAGCTGATCTTTTTAAGGCCCAATCGCGCCAAACGGTGTGCAACACAGTTTCCGCCGGGTCAGAGCACCCGTTGGCTTCCTTCAACCCATCCTCAACATCGGTCCCCCACGGCGTAAAACCCAAACCGATTGGCTTGGGTGCCTCATTGATCTTGCTCCCCAAAGGTTTACGCCGACACAAAGTGCGGCGGGCGGGACGTGCTGTGTTGGCCGATAACGGCCAACTGTTAGATCGTTTCGCCCCCCCTCTGGCTTAAAACAGCAGGAAGTCATCCGCTGAGACCAAGCCACCGCCTTCGATGGTGAGGATCAATTCCGCATCTTCCGGACCGCGTCGGCCGTCCTGATCGATGTGCAGTTCACCTGTCTTGCGGTTGTAGGTCGCCGCCCCGGAATTCAGTGCATTGTTTACTTGCTGTTGTGTAACGTCACGCACGTTGATTGAGCTGTCCCCCAGACCAAAGAAACGGTCATCAAGGGCGATTTGATCGCTCCCGCTGAAATCTGTGATCAAGGTTGGGCCTTCGGCATCTGTGGTCAGGAAGGCAAAGAAGTCGGTCCCGCCGCCTCCGGTGATGGTGTCACCGCCGCCGCCCCCAATCAAGATGTTGGACCCGGAATTGCCTATGATCTCGGTGGCGAACTCATTGCCATTTACTCGCAAACCACGGCTTCCCTCCAAAATGACCTGCTCAATTTCAGCGTCGCCCAAGGACACCTCTGCGGTGGCCCTGACAACGTCGACACCCTCGCCGGGGGCCTCGACCACCCGGTCGTTGCGCCCATCAATGATATAGACGTCATCGCCCAGACCGCCGTTCAGCATGTCATCGCCGGAACCGCCATCCAGGACATCGTTCCCGGTGCTGCCCAGCAGAGTGTCATTGGCATCGCTGCCGACCACCTCATTTGGAAGGCTGGCAAAGCTTCCGGCGACCTCTCCGGTGCCGGCGTTGAATGCAAACCTGTCTTCAAAAATGTCGAGCGAGAGAAGGTCGACCTCTCCGTCCAGACGCAGAATGGGACCAAAAGAGAAATTCGCCTCATAGCCTAGATCAACAAACGGTAGGTTTGCGGCCAGATCAAGCTTGGCCTTGATCAGGTCAAGCGTATACCCGACGTTCAGCGCAACTTCCGTGTCGTTGAAGAATTCCGCCGTCGGTGTGAACGACAAGGTGTAGTCGATTTGCCCATTGCCATTCGTGTCCGTCAGATCCGAGGCATTCGCGAAGACAATCTCATCGGCATCATTGGCGCTGAAAGAGCCGGTCGTGCCATCTTCGAATGCGACCTGATAGCCGACGTCATCAATGGACAAGGCAAAATCCTGACGGAAGCCGACGCCCGTCCGTACATCCAGATCGGCAAGCTCGAAGCCAAAATCAAGATTGAAGTATTCCTTCAGCTTTTCAATGCCGCTGGACGCATCCGGATCATCTGAGGTGTCCGTTTCGAACAGATCGTAAATGTTCAGGCTCAGGTCCAATGGATTGATCGTGCTTTCAGGCGTATTGCCCAGTGCAACATTGATGACCGTCGCGATCAGCTGGTCGACATCCAGATTGACCTGAAAAATGTTGTCAGAACTGCCGTCCGCGATGAAAAAGCCGAATTTGCCTTTGTTTGGATCGTCCAGACCGGCCAGATCATCGCTTATGGAATTGATATGGAGGAGGGAGCCGTCGGATCTTTGCTCCACGACGAGGATCGGGACAAATCCGTCTCCGTCCAGGTCGTATTCATCGCTAAGGCTGTCCAGAATGCCTTCAAGGGCATTCGTCACCGCAGTCGCCAGATCACTGCCGAACACTTCTGTGGACGCGCCGTTGTCTGCAAGGATCTTCTGGAATTCCTCACTGTACTCAAGCCGAAGGTCCAGCAGGTCAAGGATCACCTCTGCAATTTGCTCAAGGCTGGTGCCAGTCACGTCTTCATAGAGGCCCGGATCAAACGCAGCCTCGCGCCCTTCGGTCTCTATACTGGGGGAATTGAATTCAAACGAAATGATATCCCCCAGAAAACCCGGAGGCGAGAATTCCAAGCCAAACTCCCGGCTGTCAAAGTCAATCAGGGGAACGATCCCATCAATGCTGACTGTTTCAACATAGGTGGCCGGTTCGGTGCCGGTCGGGAAATCCAAGATGTCGATGCCAAGCAACCGGGCGTAGACGTCCGCCAAGATGTTGAACGTCGCGCCGGCGCTGTACGCAAGGCCGGCAAAGAAGGTGATATTCGGGCTGGCCGTCGTAAAAGCAATGCTTTCGCCCGTCGTGGCATTGGTGACTGTCGGGGCAATTGTAAAGGTGTCCAACGTTTGATTGTAGACCGCGTCTGACGTCAGTTTGAAATCAATGTCCGTATCGACGGAGCCCCCGTCGAGGGCAAAGTCGATCAAGATTCCAGCTTGCGCATAGGAATCGACCGCGACTTCAACGTTTGCACTGATATTGCTGTCCGTAACGGTGTCGAAGGCTGCCTGGCTTGCGTCAAGGATGGCAGCATAGCCTTCTGTTCCAAAGATTTCGATATCCTTGGTAGTGACCAGGGCCTGTCGCCCTGTCAGTTCCAAAGTGGCGTCGGCCAAGTCGGCAAGATTGGGGTCACGATCAAGAAAGAAGCCATCTGCACGCATCGCGGCAAGGGCCGAAGCCTTGTTTTCGTACGCTGTATCGCGGGCCACCTCTGCGTTGCGCGCTTCCTTTTCCAAGGCCGACAGGGCTGTGTCGCCGCCTTCTGTGATGTAGGCATTCAGGGCCCGAGCGGCGTTGTCGATTGCGGTATTGGCTGCGGCTTCAGCCCGCGACAGGTTCAGACGTTCCCCGTCCAGATCGTCGCGTGCGCTATCCAGGTCTGTCTTTGTAGATTCCAACGTCCGCTTTGCAGACGCCAGTTCGGACTGAGCAGACGTAAGTGCCGTCTCAGCCTCCGATAAATCTACCTTTTCTGCTTTCAAAGTATCGGAAAATTTCTCTACATCCCCTTCCAGCCGCTCCTGATCGGCCTTTGCCTTCAGATAGTCCGCCCGATCCTGCTCCAATGCAGCGATTGCGCCATTGTTCACACCAAAGATGTTCGTCGCGTACAACAGGCCGATTTGGGCGATGTAAGCCGCTTCGCCCAGGAAACTGCCCAACGCGTCGACTGCGTCTTCAAGAACCCCGACCGCCGCCGCCAGGCCGTTTTTTGCAGCGTTCAAGGCGTTTTCGGTGAGTTTCACAGCATCAGAGGCAACCGACAAAGCTGACTCCGCAAAGGTGACACCGGATGATGCAATGTCTACGCCAGTCTCTGCAGCATCCACAGCGAGTTCCGCCGCATCGACGCCGGCCTGTGCAATATCGAAGCTGACGCTCGCGCCGGTGCGCGCGGCAATGGCTAGGTTCTTTTCGACCTCGGCGGCCTGATACAGATATTGCAATCCCTGAAGCGCGTCGACAGACAGGTATGCGGCTTCCAAAATCACAATCCGCGCGGCAATGTCGGCATCCGCACTCGTCACAGTGGTGATATGCCCGACCTTGTTGGCCGCCACGTCCCTGGCTGCCTCTAGGGTCGCCAGTTCAGAAAGCGCTTCATCCAGATTTGCTTGGTTGCGGTCCACCTCGGCCTGCAAAGATGCGCGGGCCGCGGCAATGCCGTCCGCAAGGCTTTCTGCTGCATCAAACCCAATATCCAAGGGAACGACCTGTTCGAACTGGTGCACGTCCTGCAGCAAGGTCGCAGCTGTCAGCGCCGTAAAGGTCAGCGTCCCCGCGCCTTCATAGCCGCTGTCTTTGTGCGTGAATATGGGTTCGCTGGCACCGCCAATCACGCCGATCTCAGTGGTATAGGATGTACTGTTTCCGCTTTCATCGACAGCATCAAAGGCTATTGTAACGGTCGTTTCCGCGTCCTTCGCCAGATCATCATACAGCCCTTCGGAGTCGTATTTGATACGTCCATCATTGATTGTCACCTTGCCCTGGCCAACGGTGACTTTGGCGTTCTCCAAAGTGAAAAGTGTAATGTCACCGCCGATAATGGGGACATATTCAACCCAATCAATTGTCTGGGCAGGACCACTGCGCCACATGCTTTGATTGTCAGAGGATACCCGTACTGTTGATGTCTGTTCCATCGCCTATCTCTTTTTAAAATGTGTTTGAGTGCGGGACCGGGGTAAAGCTTTGGCCCACGAAAAAATTGCGGCCAATCCTGAAAATCGAACAAAGCATCCATCTATCGCGTGGTCCGTTATCAGGCCACTCGCGACGACTCAGTTCAAACTGCGGAATTCACCACGATCGGCAGCCTGGGTGACATTTGCCAGCAAAGCAACGATTTTCTTTGGTCATGAGTACCGTAGGGGAATTATTCACGTTTGTGATAGGCGGCGACGACTGGCCTGAATGAGATGCCCCTTGGCACGCTGAAGAAGAGTGCGCTGTTGAGAGAGGCGCTCAATAGATCGCGGTCCAAGGGAATAACGCTGACAGCCGGGAAGGGTGTGCCGAATTTTGAATTGGAGCAAAGTTCTTGTACTATTGCCCAAATAGTAAATTCCTTAGCTTGGCGAAGGATCGCAAAGGTCCTGCACAATTGCTGCAATTATCCGGACAAGCCCTTTTTGCACACTGCCGCGAAATAGGATACGCGGGCCCTAATTGTTTGATCTCACGAGGCTTAAAGTAAGCGTCCGACCTGACCGCCCCTATGAAGCAGTTTTCCGAGGCAGCAGGTCATCGACGCGGTAGATCTTGTAGTCAGGGATGCGCGCGAGCGTGTCTGCGAGCCATGCTTGCGGATCAATGCCGTTCAGTTTGGCGGTTTCGATCAAGGTGTAGGCGATTGCGGCGGCTCGCCCACCGGTCTGTGATCCAACAAAGAGGTAGTTTTTGCGCACAATGGCGACGGACCGCATGGCGCGTTCGGCGGTGTTGTTGACCAGCTCCAAGATGCCGTGATCGAGGTAAGGACGCAGCCGCGTCATGAGGGTCAGGGCGTAGCGGATTGCTCCTGCCAACGGCGATTTGCCAGAGATACTGGGCAGTTGGGCATGTAACCACGTTTCCAAATCATTGAAGATCGGTTTTGCTTGGGCTTGCCTTATCTTGGCGCGATGATCTGGTGGTGATCCCCGTGCTTCTTTCTCGACCGCATACAGCTGCGCGATGCGCTTGATGGCCTCATCTGCAATGGCAGAACCTTGGGCGCGATGAACGTCAACGAACTTACGCCTGACATGGGCCATGCAGGCGACCTCGCGGATTGAGGTGGTCGCGGAAATTTGGACCAGTCGTTATGGTGGATCGCATTATGAAAGTGACGATCCCAAATGAAGAAACGCAAGAACCATTCGCCAGAGTTTAAGGCCAAAGTCGCGCTTGAAGCGATCCGCGAGGAACTGACGCTGGGGGAACTGTCCAAGAAGTACGGCGTCCATCCGACCCCGATTGGAACCTGGAAGCGCGCCGCGATTGAGAACATGGCGACGGCATTTACGCGCCGTGGTGCCGCCCCGGAACAGGTTAGCGCCGCCGATGTCGACAAGCTGCATTCCAAGGTAGGCCACCTTGTTGTGGAACGGGATATTTAGCCGAAGCCTCGCATCAACTTCTCGGGACGCGAGGCAACAAAAGGTGAGCCGGGATCACGAGTTAAGCCTTCGTAAACAGTGCGAACTGTTGCAGCTGTCGCGGTCACGTCTTTACTATCGGCCGGTCGGTGAGAGCGCCGAGAACCTTCGTTTCATGACGGTCATCGACAAGCAATTCCTGGAAACACCGTGGTACGGTTCCCGCCAGATGGCCCGGTACATGAAGCGGAATGGGCATCGATGTGGTCGCCATCGTGTGCGCCGGTTGATACGTCTGATGCGTTTGGTTCCGATCTACCAGGAGCCCAACACCAGCAAGAAGCATCCGCAGCATAAGATCTGGCCATACCTGCTGCGCAACGTCGTTATCGACCGACCGAACCAAGTCTGGTGCGCAGACATCACCTACATCCCGATGCAGCGCGGCTTCCTGTATTTAGTCGCGATTATGGACTGGTACAGCCGCAAGGTGCTGGCTTGGCGTCTTTCCAACAGCATGGACGGGAAAGGTGCCTTGCGCGACAACCGTATGATCGAACGGCTGTGGAGGTCGCTGAAATATGAATGCGTTACCTGAACGCGTTTGAGACAGGCTCAGAAACGCGCGCCGGGATCGGCAGGTGGCTGAATTGCTACAACTCCGAATGCCCCCACTCAACGCACGGCCTGTTGACCCCCGACGAGGCCTATGCCAGCAAAAACGAACCAATGAAAATAGCAGCCTAAATGAAACCATGATCCATCTTAAACCGGCCGCAAACTGGTCTAAATTCTACGACCACCTCAATTCCCCAAGGCGACTGGGTGCGATGGGCTTCGCGTCTTTGAACGCAAACCTAGGCTGCTCACCTTCAAGGCGTTCGTTGAAGATTTCCCATCTCCATTCGAGGGTTTCCGGATCCAGCAAAGCCTTTATCGTCAAAGCAATCTGGTCACCGTCAGCCTTTTCATCGTTTACTTTTTGGTCTGTCTCGTTCCAGCCACGCAGGTAAAAGCCATATTTTTGCTCCACGATCAACTCATCCGGTAGTTCGACAAGCGTCAAACAAATCTCGGGTTCTTTGGTGGGGTCACAACCAAATAGATCGGGATCTTTTCCCGTGTAACCAAATCGTGGGGTAAGGCCAATTTCAATGGCGTCCAAGATCGTCGTCTTGCAGGAGTCACCCGGGCCAATCAAGCAATTCACGGATGGTGAAGGCGACCACTCAAGTGACTTGATGCCTCGAAACTCAGAAATTGAAATATGCGCAATGTACATTCGAAAGGATCCTGGCAGGCCAGAAATTAGTTTAGCTCTTAGCGTGGAAGCTACGTTCGAAACGTTGAAATGCGCAACCTGTAGATGAAATGTATTTCGAAAGACCAACGTCCGCTTCCAGAGAGATGGTTCGATTTCTACGCATTTGCAGCGAGGGTCTGTTCTCCGCCCGCGCTTCCCGAGGCTTGCTGATCCTTGACCTCTTAGATCGGGTCCGCTTTGGGCCTGGTCGCCGTCATTTGGCTTTACATGTGGAACGGCAGATTTAGTCCGCACAGTTCCAGTTCGCCACACTGTAGATTTTCCTGTCGCGGCGAAAGTCGGCTTTTGCTGACGGGGCCGCAGGGCACCGGCCTAAGGATGAAGGGCCGGAATAGCCGTTCGCTGCTAGGTTCTTAGCCAGTCTCAGCCAATCCGCTGAGGTCATACCGTTTGGCGACAAAAAAGCGAAATAATATGCCTAGGGCCTTGCCACACCACAACATCTAGACGAAATCAGCTTTCGCGAAATCTATGCCCCGGTTCCGCGATAACGTTGCCCCGATTTACAGATTCTCAGTGCGTCCAAGCGCCACGACGGTTGGTCGCGAAGTTCTCGCCGTAGCCGCCCGCGCGAATGTTCGCGCCGCGTTTCTTCGGCTCTTGCACGGTGAACTCAATGCCATTCGCCTGCGCGTAATCGACAGCTGCATCTTTGCTCTCGAAAGACATCTTTACTTGCGTCTGCGTATCGTCGGACGATGTCCAGCCCATCAAAGGATCAACTTCACGCGCGGATGTTTGTGCGAACTCCAAAACCCAAGACTTGGTTTTGGCCGTCCCAGACGACATTGCGGTTTTCGCTGGCTGATAGATACGTGCGCGCATAGCAGGCTCCTTTGGCTTGACCGCTATATCGGAGATTCCAGCCCTTCGTGCAAGAGGTCGCAACGCCTCGCCCCCCGACAAAACGGATAAAACCGGGGCCAATCTCAATTTCGTGTCATGAATGTCTTCAAAATTGCGACGGTTTTGGGGTGACCTTGGGCAAAACTCAACGCATCAGCATCCTCGCCGCCGCCACCCACATCGCCAGCATCGGCAAACGGGTTCGCACCCGCCAACAGCAATCCTTCAACCGCAACGCTGTTCCACTCGGAGGCTGCCAATAACAACGGCGTCCAGCCCAGCTTTGCGGGCCGCTGTTCAATATCTGCCCCACCTTGAACGCAGCGGTTTATAACTGCGGCCAACGCCTCCGGCAAAACGCGGGTCCAGTTGGCAAACCCAACCCCATGCAACACATTTGTGCTGCCCAACCCGAACGATGGATCAGCCCCCGCATCCAAAATCAGGTTGATAATGTCCAGCGACGGCCCTTCAGGCACAGTCATTGCACGGTACAAAACCGTTTCCTTGCTCCGCCCCACCTGCGTGTGCACATCCCATGTCTCCAACGCGGCGGACACACCTTCAATATCACCATCATCAACCGCACAAAAAACCTGCGGCTGGATTTGGGCGGGCCCCGCTACAACTTCCGCAAAATCCTTTAGAAACGCCTGATCTTCGAACGAAAAGCGCACGGTGTGAACAAACCCCAAAAGGTCATCAACCTCTTCGCTGCGCAACTGCCCCTGCCCCGCCGCCTTAATCTCGGCCTCAATCACGTCCAAACGGTGCAAGAACACCGATGTGTTCGGCGCAGCGTCCGCACGCTCATCCAGTGTTTTAGCTCCCAATGTATTCGCCGCATCGCGCACAATGGTTTGCAACCTGCGTTCAATTTGCCTCGCCCACATAAACTGTCTCCTCAAAACACTGGCTCAACTCTCTTTCTGCCTGTGAATTTCGGCGTCAGCGGGACCATTCTTCGCGGGTTTTAAGGCCATTGTGCGACCCCACGACCCACCGCTGACACCGTGCTGACACACCGCTGTCAGCAGTCCCCCTTGAACATGGCGGCGAACACGTCACATTGAGCGGCAACAGGAGACCACATGCCCTACGCCCAAACCGACAAATCCGAAGCCGAGGCCTACCTCAGCAACCCTGCCCCAGACGTGCGCACGCGCGAGAAAATGGAAGGCGGCATTGAATTCGTGCTCAACACCGAATTCGAACCCGCCGGCGACCAACCCACCGCGATCAAAGAACTCAGCGCTGGCATTTTGTCGGGCGAACGCGATCAGGTGCTGCTGGGGGCCACGGGCACCGGTAAAACCTTCACCATGGCCAAAATGATCGAGGAAACGCAGCGCCCCGCGATCATCCTTGCGCCCAACAAAACTCTGGCCGCCCAGCTTTATGGCGAATTCAAAGGGTTCTTTCCCGACAATGCCGTGGAGTATTTCGTCAGCTACTACGACTATTACCAACCCGAAGCCTACGTCGCGCGGTCTGACACCTTCATTGAAAAAGAAAGCCAGATCAACGAACAGATCGACCGGATGCGCCACTCCGCTACCCGCGCATTGCTGGAACGTGATGATGTGATCATCGTGGCCTCCGTCTCATGTATCTACGGCATCGGCTCGGTCGAAACCTATGGCGCAATGACCCAAGACATTCACGTGGGCGAAAATTACGACCAGCGCAAAGTCATCGCCGACCTGATCGCGCAGGCTTACAAACGCAACGACCATGCGTTTCAGCGGGGCACCTTCCGTGTGCGCGGCGACAGCTTGGAAATCTTTCCAGCCCACTTGGACGACCGTGCATGGAGACTGTCATTCTTTGGCGAAGAGCTTGAATCCATCACCGAGTTCGACCCGCTGACAGGCGAAAAAACCGGCACGATGGAGAAAATCCGCGTCTACGCGAATTCGCACTACGTCACGCCTAAACCCACCATGAATCAGGCCATCATCGGCATCAAAAAGGAACTGCGCCAGCGGCTCGATCAATTGGTCGCCGAAGGCAAACTCCTCGAAGCCCAGCGCCTCGAGCAGCGCTGCAACTTCGACCTTGAAATGCTCGAAGCAACGGGCGTGTGCAACGGCATCGAAAACTACTCGCGCTACCTCACGGGGCGCGCACCGGGTGAACCGCCCCCCACCCTGTTCGAATTCATCCCCGACAATGCCATCGTGTTCGCCGATGAATCCCACGTTTCGGTGCCGCAAATCGGCGGCATGTACAAAGGTGACTTTAGGCGCAAAATGACACTGGCCGAACACGGCTTCCGCCTGCCATCCTGCATGGACAACCGCCCCCTCAAGTTCGAGGAATGGGACGCCATGCGCCCCCAATCGGTCTTCGTGTCAGCCACCCCCGCCGCGTGGGAGCTGGAGCAAACCGGCGGCGTCTTCACCGAACAAATCATCCGCCCCACTGGCCTGCTCGATCCCGTGATCGAAATCCGCCCCGTCGAGACGCAAGTTGACGACGTGATGGATGAAATCCGAAAAGTTTCCGCCGACGGCTACCGCACGTTGGTCACCACCTTGACCAAACGCATGGCCGAAGACCTCACCGAATATCTGCATGAAAACGGCATCCGCGTGCGCTACATGCACTCCGATATCGACACGATCGAACGCATCGAAATTCTGCGCGACCTGCGATTGGGCGCCTTCGACGTGCTGATCGGCATCAACCTTCTGCGCGAAGGCTTGGACATTCCCGAATGTGGCCTCGTGGCCATTTTGGATGCCGACAAAGAGGGGTTCCTGCGCTCGGAAACCTCATTGGTGCAAACCATCGGCCGCGCAGCGCGCAACGCCGAGGGCCGCGTGATCATGTACGCCGACAAAATCACCGGCTCCATGGAACGCGCGATGAACGAAACAAACCGTCGCCGCGCCAAACAAATCGCCTACAACGAAGAACACGGCATCACCCCTGCGACGGTCAAAAAGAACGTCGAGGATATCTTGGCGGGCCTCTACAAAGGCGATGTGGACATGAACCGCGTCACCGCCACGGTCGAGGCACCAGCGGGTGCGAACCTTCAGGCGGTCTTGGACGGCCTGCGCACCGATATGCGCAAAGCGGCAGAAAACCTCGAATTCGAAGAGGCAGCCCGCCTGCGCGATGAAGTGAAACGCCTCGAAACCGTCGATCTCGTCGTCGCCGATGACCCGCTGGCCCGCCAACAGGCCGTCGACAAAGCCGTGACCGAAGCCAAGAAAGCCGAAGGCCGATCCACTGCAGGTCGCCCTGGGCAACGCGGTGGCGTCAAACCACGCAAAAAACGAGGCGGCTAAAACCCAATCTATTGATGTGCGCGCGGCGGCGGTCGTGCGCACATCGGCGCAAAGCGGGCCACATCTTTCCCGTCTGCGCCCCGAAACATGGCACCAACCAAACCGCCCACCCTTTCAAAATCCGATCACCGCAGCATTCATTTCGATCAATTCGGAACAAATCCCCGTGTTCATCGGTTCCTTACCCAACGCACCAACAACCGTAAGGAACACATCATGGAATATGGCCTCTTAGGATTAATCCTACTCATCGCAAACATTTACGCCCTAATCCAAGTCTTCGGGTCCGGCGCATCGACAGGCGAAAAACTCGTCTGGACACTGTTGATCTGGCTGCTGCCACTGGTCGGCTTTATCGTCTGGTATTTCGCAGGGCCGCGTAAATCAGCGCTCAACATCTAACAGCTGCCTCAATCGGGCCTTGGTTTCTCGCCAAGGCCCGTTGCGCATTATTCGACAGCGCCCCCCGCTGCGGCCCAGTCTTTAAACCCGCCCGCGTTGCGCACATCCTTAAATCCCAACGCCTTCAACGTCTCGCCCGCCAAGGCAGCGCGCCCGCCAGCAGCACAATAGATGACCACGGTCGCAGCCCCGTCCAACGCCTCTGTCTGCCACTCCAGAACACCGCGTGGAATTTCCAATGCCCCGGCAACCTTGCCGCCCGCAACTTCCGCAGGCTCTCGCACATCCACAAAGACAACGTCCTCTTGACCATGCAACGCCATTGCGTCTTCCGCCGAAATCACCGGCACAACGGCATCCGCCGCCTCAACTAGTTCCTTTGGGGTTTGGGTCATCTTTCTCTCCTTTTGTCTCACACTACCCTTTCCCCGCCATACCGCTACAGTAAAGGCATGAAATATATCTTGCCCCTCTGCCTGTTCCCGCTTCCCGCCACCGCGTGGGATTTCACCCCAGACCCGATCTGCACCCTGACCCACCAAACGCAGGCGGCGGAAATCGCGATCACCTATACCCCCGACCTGCCAGAATACGCGCTTTTCATCACCCTGCGCAGCGGCATATGGCCCAATGACCCGACCTTTCAAATGGCCTTCGCAGGCGGTCAACCCGGCCACATCGGCACCACCCGCCACAGCCTCAGCGCAGATGGCGCAACCCTAACAGTGCGCGACACGGGCTTTAGCAATGTGCTCGACGGTATTGAATTCAACACCGACCTTTTGGCCACCTCCGGCGGTCATGCCATCACGGCCAGCACAGCAGGCGCCCGCGACGCAGTGCAAGCCTTCCGCGCCTGCCCACAAACAGATCCCGCCCTGTCGTGACGGCTTGCACCCCCGTGACACCCGTTGAATGATACGCCATGAAAAATCCCATTCGCCCCACCGATGATCAGGCCCGCGCGCTGGCCAAATCCCTGCTCACCACGGCCCGCCATGCCGCACTCGGCGTGCTGCACGATGACATGCCGATGGTCACCCGCACCGCAATCGCGTGGCTGGATCACGCGCCGCACCTGCTGGTGTCGGACCTGTCCCAACACACCAAAGCCCTCGCCGCGTCCCCCGCATGCTCGGTCCTTGTGGGAGACCCCGCCGACAAAGGCGACCCCCTCACCCACCCGCGCCTCACTTTGCAATGTCTGGCCCATCGCGTCGACAAATCCGCCCTACGCGCCCCATGGCTCGCTCTGCATCCCAAATCGAAAGTCTACATCGACTTTGCCGATTTCAATTTCATGCGGCTTTCGGTGCAAACTGCATTCCTCAACGGCGGATTTGGCAAAGCATTCATCCTCACCGCCGATGATTTGAAATGAATAAGGGGGCACCCATTGGCGCCCCCTTCTCTTTCAACCTCTGATGTCCGACCCGCTAAACCGCGTCATCCATGCGAACGGTGTAAAACACCTTGCCGCGCACTGGCTCCGGCCACACCAAATGAAACTCATCCTCATTGGCCCCTTGTTCTGCAAGCGCATAGGGCGTCACAAACATCGTATCGTTACTTTCATTCTGGATCCGACCATCAAGCATTACAGACGAAATGTTCAACGCCTTCCCGCCAAATGGCAAAGACCCATCTGTCTCAACCGTCCAAGTCTGCTCCTCAGATGATTGCGTATGCTCCCCGGTTAACGGGTTCAGGGTCTTATGGTTAATTCCGTTGAACGTGTTGCCCGCAAACGTGATGTTTTGCATCCGGTCAAAATCCAGATCCGCATAGGTCGTATCCACATCTTCAACGCGTTCAAAATCGGTCCCAAAGGATCGGAACAGGTTCCCCTGAACGTTTAAACCGTTGATATAATGGCCCGCACCATACGGCTTCACCACGATACAGCGGTAGGACACCTGCACATCAATACACAAAAAGATGTTGTTGGTGATCGACAGCGACCCGAATGAAAATCCAGAAACGCTCGGATCGGAATCATGCTCATTGGTCCACTCGATAAAGTTGTTATCGATGTAGTTGCCCGTCACCGTCGTGATCGGGTTCTGGTGCGCAATGATCAAACCGCCCAAACGCACACCCGAATCCTCATTGTCGCCGTTGAACCAGTGGTTGCCCGACACAATGCTGCCCGTCCCGCTCATCACACCGAAATGGCGGAACCGCGACGACCGGTTGTTGCGAATTTTACAGTCGTTCTTGTTGGAATTGAAACACAGGGAAATACGGTTCTGCGTTGCGACACCGGATTCGTTGGATTCAAAGTTGCACCGATCAATGATCAGCCCCTGACAGCCTTCCCCGTGGGACGTGATCCCGCGGTTCTTCGGCTTTTTGAACCGGCAATCCAGCACCTGCATCAAAACACCCACGGGCGGCAGCAAAATCGCGCTGCAATCCCCGTCACAGTCAAAATCAACCTGGTCGATGATCAGATCCGACAGCTTATCAAAGCCGCTGAAATCCAACATATATTTGAACCGTGTGAAGGTATAAACTTGGGTGCCTTGGGCGTCGAACAACGGGTTGCTCAACTTGATCTTGTTGCTGCCGACATCCACCTCGTTGACGTAAACTTCGCGGCCAACGCCGTTCCCCTCGACCAGCGATCCAACCTGAACAGCTGCAATGTTCGTCACATTGGTCAGGTACAATTGGTCCTCCACGTCATAGGTCGCCTGCGATGTCACCACCTCGTCATCCCAATTCGCCCCCGACACCGCCTCAAACTGACCGTTGCGAATGGCACGGCGGGTCTCAAACGTTGTGCGATTGCTCACCGCCGCTTGCATGTCGATCGGGCCGGTCAACGCAATCCGGCGCCCACCAAGATCCAGCGATTCATGATCCGAAAAGTTCAAAAGCGCCTGAAACGCCTTCTTGAACGCCAGCTCCTCGTCGCCAAAGGCATCCACATAGGTGGGGTAATCAAAGTTCTTCTGGAAAATCAGTTGATGTTCCTCGGCCATTACCACCGTGCCCTCAAACCGCACTTGGTTTTGAAACGTCACGTTGTCACCTAAAAAGTAGGTGCCACTCGTGATTAAAACTTCACGCCCGCCAGCATCCGCATCCGCCGCCTCAAACGCCGCAGAATCGTCGGTCACACCATCACCCAGCGCCCCATAATCGCGCACATCCACGATGCCCAACATGTCGCGCAAAAACGCATCCGTAATGTCGATAATCTCGAAATCGTCGATGCGCACTACGCCACCATTCGACCCCGTCAAATCCAAACCAATATGCCCGAAACTGGCATTGGCCCAAACCATATCAACACCATTGCGTTGACCGGTCCCGATAATGGCCGACACTTCCACCACATCGCCATAGCTCGTAATCGAAACAGAGGGGCCCACTTCCGTGACACCATCCAAATGTCCGCCCCCCGCGGCCCCAGCATAGCCGGCAATACGCACATCCGGCAGCGCGCCCGAAATACATTTCACCCGCGCCGTCACCTGCAAATAACAGCCCGGCAGGATCGTCGTTTCCCCCATGTAGCGCACCTGCGTCACATTGCTGGTTTTCACCACCTCCAATGCCGCCCCGAAATCCTGGTCCGCCGGCACATAGGCCCCTGTCGCAGACCCCGCATATGTGTCCGATCCCGCGGTTCCGTCCCCGCTCGACCAAACATCCAACCCCTCAGAAAACGAAGGTGGCATCAATTCCAGACCGTCGGTGATTACCTTGTTCATCGCAAAACCCCTATGTTCGGGGCCACGGCGTGCAACCCCTTCCAAATCCCGACCGCACATCGCGCAAAACGCCCGTACAGATCACAAGGTCAAAGAGGTATTCTTTTGGGGTAAATGACGTCTGACGCCACCGTCACGGCGGCCAGCCCTACGCGCAACAGTTACGACAGAATTTCAGGCGCAGGCACCACCTGTACGGCGTTGATCTGCCAGCCCGCCTCTGTCTCAATCATCTGATAATCAAGGATATAAAACACACCATCCGGCCCTTTGATCTGCACCTCCTGCCGGATGCGACTGTCAAACGTCTGCTGCTCTAAAAACTGCACATCGGAATTGTCCCACACCATGGGATAGCCATTCTCAACCATGCGCCCGAAATTCTCCGGCGTGCCAAAGATGCCTTTGATCGTCGGGCTCGCATGTGCCCAGGCGGCTGCCACATCACGGTCGTTGAACGCCTGCAGCTGATCCGCAATCACATCTTCAATCGATGCATCTTGCGCCGCCACAGCCGACCCGAAACCGATAAATAAGCTAAAAACAACAGCTCTGATCATGACAAACCTCCCTGCGATCTAGGCCAAAACCTAAACCGCAGGGCAGATCCGTCAAATCAGGCCAATTCGCCGCGCGCGCCGGCTTCGATCAGCGCAATACTCTCGTCGCGCCCGTACAAGGCGATAAACCCGCCAAACCGTGGCCCTTGTTTCGCGCCCAACAGCACTTCGTACAAACACGAGAACCACTCCCGCAGCGGCTCGAAATCATGCACCTTGCCCACCGCAAACACGATCGACTGCAAGAATTCGTCATCGGACCAATCCACAACCGGCGCATCCATTTCTTTGCCCAGCTTTGCGTTCTTCTCGGCAATGATAGCCAAAGCCGCCTCGTCAGACTTCAGCGCATCCGCCAATGCCGTCAACGCCGCAACCTCATGGGCCTCAGGCGCACGGAACTCTTTGTTCGGCTCAACGAAATCGGTGTAATAGCGCACTGCATGGCCTGCCGCCGCATCCAGATCCGGGTTCGTCTCAGGCGACGCCTCCGGCGCATAGCGCTGAATAAAGCCCCACAATTTGTCTTTGTCTTTCGCCTGCGACACAGACGCTAAGTTCAACAACATGGAAAACGGCACAACCATGGTCGACGTCGGAACATCCGCGCCGTGAATGTGGAACACAGGGTTGTTCACCTGCGCTTTGGCATCTTGCGTCGGGTACGCCCGCAACTGCTGGTGATACTCATCCACCGCTTTCGGGATCACATCAAAATGCATCCGCTTCGCCGTCTTCGGCTTTTGGTACATGAAGTAAGACAGCGATTCCGTCGCCGCATAGGTCAGCCATTCATCAATCGACACACCATTTCCGGATGTCTTCGAAATCTTGTGACCCTGATCATCCAAGAACAACTCATAGCTAAAGTGTTCCGGCTTCTTGCCACCCAAAATTTCACAAATCCGGTCGTAAATCGGCGTGTTGGTGCTGTGATCTTTGCCGTACATCTCGAAATCAACACCAAGGCTCGCCCAGCGCGCCCCAAAATCCGGCTTCCACTGCAATTTCACATTGCCGCCCGTCACCGGCACCGTCCACTCACGACCGTCTTCATCGTCAAATGTCACCGTGCCTTCTTTGGCATCGACGTGTTTCATCGGCACATACATCACGCGCCCCGTTTCAGGGTGCATCGGCAAAAAGATCGAATAGGTCTCACGCCGTTCTTCGCGCAATGATTTCGTCATCACGGCCATCACATCGTCATACCGTTCAACCGCGCGCATCAGCACCTCGTCGAACTGGCCCGACTCGTAATACTCCTTGGCGGAATAGAACTCATACTCAAACCCGAACGTATCCAGGAACCGACGCAACATCGCGTTATTGTGGTGACCAAAGCTCTCATAGGTCTCAAACGGATCAGGCACCTTGGTCAGCGGCAACTGCATAAACGGTTCCAACTTTTCAGGGTTGGGCACGTTGCTGGGCACTTTACGCATGCCGTCCAGATCATCGGAAAAACAGATCAACCGCGTTGGAATATCTGAAATAATCTCAAACGCACGGCGGATCATCGTTGTCCGGCTGACCTCACCGAACGTACCGATATGCGGCAAACCAGACGGGCCATACCCTGTCTCGAACAACACATGGTCCTTGCCCGTCCGCTCAATCCGTTTCAGCAACCGGCGCGCCTCTTCAAAAGGCCAAGCCTTCGAGGTCATCGCAGCATCACGCAAAGCAGTCATCGGACAAATCCATTCTATAAACCCCTGCGCTCCTTTGGCACAGTCTCGCGCGTCCTATTGCAGTGCAGCATCCGCGTCAATAAATGTGAACCCAATCACAGGAGCGCACATCATGTCCGAAACACCATCCCTCACCGCCCAAGACGCCCTCTGCGCCCTCATGATCGCGGTATCCGCCAGCGACGAAAACATCCGCACCGCAGAGCTGGTTCAAATCACAAACATCATCAATAACCTGCCCGTCTTCGCCAACTACGACGCCGACCACGTGCCGCGCATGTCCCAAACGGTGTTCGATTTGTTCAGCCAAGAAGACGGCCTCGATGCGCTCTTCGGCCTCATCCGCGACAGCCTGCCCGAACGTCTGTTCGAAACCGCCTATGCGCTGTGCTGTGAAGTCGCCGCCGCCGATGGCGACATCCGCCAATCCGAATTGCGCATGCTCGAAGAGGTCCGCTACGAACTCTCGCTCGACCGTCTGCACGCCGCTGCGATCGAACGGGGCGCACGCGCACGGCACATGACCCTCTAAACAGGCCGGTTTCAGCCGCAGCCGACGAACCCAATCAAACTTTGTACGACGGACAGGCCAGCCCTGTCCGTTTAACCGGTACACACGTCCAACACCGGAGAAACCAAATGTTTCGAAACGCACTTATCACGGCCCTCACCGTCACAGCCCTTTGCGGCCCCATGACGGCCCAATCGCAAACCCTGCCCACGCTTGAAATGCCCGAACACCACGTCGCCGCGAAATCTGCCGCCCCTCGTGACCCCGGCGTCGAAGGCATCGTGGCCGTCGCCGCCTTGGTCATCATCGCAGGCGTGCTCGCCCGCGGCCGCTAATTCTGGCGCAGATCACCCCGTCGGTGGTCTGCCCTCAATTCACAGGCTCCACCGCCCCAGCATCCGCTTCAATCCCGGCCAAATCCGGCTCTTCGATCGACGCAATCAGCCCCCAGCGTTGCAACAATTGCTGCTGCAACCGCTTGGCGCGCCTGTTCCACGCGATGGACCCTTCCGGCACTTCGTCCCCGCTGGCCTTCCCACGCGCGCGACGATCCAAATTGGCCGCAAAAATCGCGAACACCAAATCAGTGCCATCCGCCGTTTCCACATAGCCCGCCAATGACGACACAAAATTTAACGTCCCCGTCTTGGCACGCACCTCAATCGGGTAATTTTCCAACCGGTTGTTGTCCGCGTCGAGCATGGCAATCCGCCGCAAAATCGGCCGCAACGGCCCATCCGGCCCCACCGCCAACAAAACCTTGGCCATCGCATTCGCAGAAATCCGGTTGGCGTCGCTCAGGCCCGAATGATCCTTAAAATCACACTCCGCCCCATAGGTCTCACCGATCCAGCGGGTCATTTCCGCCGCCGACGCTTCAATATCCAACGATTGCCGCAACTTCGCCTGTGTCGCTGCCAACCCGCAAATCTCAGCGGTCAAATTGGTCGAATACAACAGCATCTCTTGCAAAATCGTGCGCAGTTGCGGGCTTTGATGGGCCGCCAATTCGGTCCCGCCTGCGGGCAACTCATCCACAACCTCAGGCGCAGGCACCGTCACCCCGACCTCTCGCGCCAAGGTCTGAAACACATCCCCCGCATAGAGCGCAGGCTGGCGCACCGGCAACCAACGCGATCCCCCATTACCCAAGGCCGAACGCGCAACTGTCCAACGATCCGGCGCAGCGGTGTCAAACACGGGGCTGCTCCGATCCACGATCTGCACCCGCGCCATGCTCACACGGGGCACACGGGTCTCGGTGCGCGCATCCATGGTCGTTTGCCACTGTCCACTCACCCGTCGCCATTCAAAATGCACGCGGTTGTAATTCAGGTTCAGCCCGCTCACCGCCGGATTGTACCCCAGATAATCCAACTGCGACGGTTCAATCTCCTCGGCATAAGGCAAAGCCCCGCGCCAACACAAAAACCGCCCCTCAACCCGGACAACACCCGCTGCCTTCAAATCGACCGCCAATTGCGCAAGATGATCCGCAGAAAGCGTCGGGTCACCTCCGCCCGCCAAAATCAAATCACCACGCAAAATGCCGTCTTCTACAGGCCCAGTCGCAAATAAGCGCGTAACAAATCGAAACGTACCCCCCAAAACATCCAACGCATAAAGCGCCGTTACCGCTTTGGTCACACTCGCCGGCGGAACAGCAACATCTCCCTCGATCTGCTCGAAAATCTCACCGGTCCGCGCATCGGCCAAAACACAGCCAACCGTCCCGTCCAGATCGGCAGCTGCAATGATACTTTCAATGCTGGCGCGCACACGTGGCGCAATCCGTGGAATAACACTCACCTCAGGCGCGGGCGACGCAACCACCCCACGCGCCACAGGTCGCAACGACGACAGCGGCGCTTGCGCGGCAACGCTTCCCGCCACACCCGACATCAACCCAGCCAAAACCGCACGACGCGACAACATTGCAGACATCTCAACCCCTAATGCGCGCAACCGCGCCTCTCTACATTATACCTGCCACTTACCAGCATTTCTAATCGCGGTAGATGACGTCTCCGACATCGGCAAATTCACAAAGGACCACATCGGCGCCTCAGACCGGCCCAGCGTCAACGCGGCCCGCCCAATCAGCCGGTCCGTGCGATACACCCGCGCCGCCCGCGACATGCGCGCCGAAATCCGGTCACCGGGCCGCGCCAATACCCCCACAGGCACCCGCGCCATAATCTCCTGCCAGTCCTGCCATAGATGAAACTGCGCTAAATTATCCGCGCCCATCAACCACACGAACCGCACGCCCACATAGCGCTTCTGCAACGCGGCAATGGTTTGCGCCGTATAGCGCGTGCCCAAATGCGCCTCGATATCGGTAATCTCGACCGCCGGGTGCCGCATCACAGCCCGCGCGGCATCCATGCGGGCCGCCATCGGTGCAGGCCCACGTTCTTTCAACGGGTTACCCGGGCTCACCATCCACCAAACTCGGTCCAAACCAAACCGCTCCAACGCGGCTTTGGTGATGTGAACATGGCCTTCGTGGGCCGGGTCAAACGACCCGCCCAGCAACCCCACGACCTGACCCGCGCGGGCGAATGGCATCTTATAGCGTTCCATACAGTGTCCTTACGCAGCCACCCGCCGAATGGCAATTGCGAACGCCTCCCATTGCGCCGCCCGCGCCCCTTGCGTATTCACACATCAAAGCGTTTTTGCATCAAGGAATCCAACCATGGCTGCCAATCAATTCGTCTACTTCATGGACGGCGTCTCTAAAACTTACCCCGGCGGTAAGAAAGTCTTCGAAAACATCCGCCTCAACTTCCTGCCCGGCGTAAAAATCGGCGTCGTCGGTGTAAACGGCACCGGTAAATCCACCCTGATGCGCATCATGGCGGGCCAAGACAAAGAATTTACCGGCGAAGCATGGGCCGCTGAAGGCGCGCGCGTCGGCTACCTGCCCCAAGAACCAGAGCTCGACCCGGCCCTGACCGTACGTGAAAACGTTATGCTTGGCGTGAAAGCAAAAAAAGACATCCTTGATCGCTACAACGAACTTGCGATGAACTATTCTGATGAAACAGCCGATGAAATGGCTCAGCTTCAGGATGAAATCGACAGCCAAAACCTGTGGGACCTCGACGCCCAAATCGACGTCTCAATGGAGGCCCTGCGCTGCCCCGCCGACGACGCCGATGTCACCACACTTTCAGGCGGTGAAAAACGTCGCGTGGCCCTGTGTCAGCTCTTGCTCGATGCGCCAGATATGCTGCTCCTCGATGAGCCGACCAACCACCTTGACGCCGAAACAATCGCATGGCTGCAACAGCACCTGATTGAATACAAAGGTACAATCCTGATCGTCACCCACGATCGTTACTTCCTCGACGCCATCACAGGCTGGATCTTGGAGCTCGATCGCGGCTCAGGCATCCCGCACGAAGGCAACTACTCCAGCTGGTTGGAAGCCAAAGCAAAACGTCTCGAACGCGAAGCGAAAGACGACAAATCCAAGCAGAAAACGCTCGAACGCGAACTGGAATGGATGCGCCAAGGCGCCAAGGCCCGCCAAGCCAAATCCAAGGCCCGTATCAGCGCCTATAACGATCTGGCCAACCAGTCCGAACGCGAAAAAATCGGTCGCGCGCAGATCATCATTCCGAACGGTCCCCGTCTCGGTTCCAAGGTGATCGAGGTCGAAAACCTCTCCAAAGCGATGGGCGATAAGCTCCTCGTCGAAAACCTCAGCTTCGATCTGCCACCGGGTGGTATCGTCGGCGTGATCGGCCCCAACGGCGCCGGTAAATCCACGCTCTTCGGCATGCTCACCGGTCAGATCGAGCCGGATTCCGGCACCGTCAGCTACGGCGATACGGTTGAACTCTCCTACGTCGACCAATCCCGCGACGATCTCGACCCCAACGCCACCGTTTGGGAAGAAATCTCCTCAGGCGGCGAAGTCATCAAACTCGGCGACGCCGAAATGAACTCCCGCGCGTATTGCTCTGCTTTCAACTTCAAAGGCGGCGACCAGCAGAAAAAACTCGGCGTGTTGTCGGGCGGTGAACGCAACCGTGTGCACATGGCCAAACTGCTAAAATCCGGCGGCAACGTGCTTCTCCTCGATGAGCCGACCAACGACCTCGACGTTGAAACCCTCCGCGCCCTAGAAGACGCTCTCGTCGACTTCGCAGGCTGCGCCGTGGTCATCTCCCACGACCGTTTCTTTCTCGACCGGATCTGTACCCACATCCTCGCGTTTGAGGGCGAAGCCCATGTTGAGTGGTTCCAAGGTAACTTCGAAGACTACGAAGAAGACAAAAAGAAACGTCTGGGCGCCGATGCAATGGAACCCAAACGCATGAAGCACAAGAAATTCGCGCGCTAAAACATCGCGAGACATCAACAAATCAAGGCGGCCTCCGGGCCGCCTTTTTATTGCGCATTGCCTCCAGGCCAACCAATCAGCTAAATCTCGGTCGAACACACAAGGGCAGCCCAATGAAACACCACATCTTCCCCCTCGGCCTCTGCATCGCCGTCGCAATCGCCGCCTATTTTTCAGGTGCGACACAAACCTTGGGCGCGCATCCGCAATGGGCCGGCACGGTCATTCTTCTGGGCACACCGCTGGGCCTTATCCTCGGTTACGCCTGCACACGCCTGCCCTACATGCGTGCGATGATCGGGCTCGTCGGCCTCACCATCGTCTGCTTTGCGATCACACGCACCGGCCAAATACGCTTCGCAAATTCCTATGCCGAAGACACCTTCGGTGGCCAAATGTGGTTCTTCGGCTGGCACGCCGTCGTCATCTGCGCCATCGCCGCCCTCTTCGTCGCCGCCGTCAACCTCAAACGCCGCTAGCTAGAAAGTACCGATAAGATGATATGCCATCGGCGGCAGTTTATATTCATTCACATTGGGAAAAACGGCGGTCAGAGCGTAGAAAAAGCGCTGCGGCCTTTCGCTTTTTCGATCCCTCAACGTATCATTCGGTACGTCGATATCCGCACCGGAAAACGGGACCCACTTGGGATCACCGCTGCGGGTTCCCACCCAAGTGTTGCAGACCTAAAGCGGGTTCTTGGTGAAGAAACCTTCGACGCGTACTACACGTTCTGTTTCGTCAGAAATCCGTGGAGCCGCCTACTCTCGTTCTACAAATTCGCCAAATTGCGCCCCAATTCTATCCACCACAAAGACGTGACTTCATTGAAGTTTGATGACTTTGTTGACAAGTATAGTGAAGAGCCGCCCATGCGAAGCCAATCCAGCCTCATTGTGGGCAGTGACGGCAGAACGTTGGTGGATTTCGTGGGCCGATTTGAGAATATCCACCAAGATTTCAGGACAGTTTGTCAGACATTGCGCTGCTCCGCTGATTTGCCACACAAAAACAAAACCGCAAAATCAGACTTTCGTAGCGCCTATAGCCAACGGTCAATCGATACCGTTGCAAAGCTATATGCGGATGACATCAAAACCTTCGACTATAGATTTGAATAGCGCTTACTTCCGCTTCACAAATTCCGTCAAAATGACAATCCGCTGTCCCTCAACGCGGCCTTCAATATGGGCCGCGTTGTCCGGCACCAGGGAAATGTTGCGCACCGCGGTGCCCCGCTTGGCCGTAAATCCGGCCCCCTTCACGGGCAAATCCTTGATCAGCACAACCGTGTCCCCATGCTCCAACCGCATGCCGTTGCTGTCAAAATGCTCCACCACCGGCTCCATGTCCTGCGCGCGGGCCAAAACATCGGGCTCCATCATCATGCCCTCGCGCGTATCGCGCGCCCACATCTCGTCAATCTCACCCAGCTTGCGCCACACCGCGATTTTCACCGCATCCGTGGCCGACCATGCCGCCCCCTCCAAACACCGCCAATGAGCCGCAGGCGCATCCTCGGCCCGGCAAGTCGCGCACAACAAAACCTGATCCTCAGGCGGCACATCCACACTGACCAAATCATCAGCCGCACCACAAAATTCGCAAACACCGCCCGCGCGGTCCATCAATTCATCCCAACGCATGGCCGTTCCCTTTTTTTCTAACCTCCCCCCTCAGACACGGAACGCCCCGAAACCGCAAGATAATTGCGGCCCTGCGCCCCAAGCAAACTGTCGCCCGCCCTCACAACTTTCGCGATAATCCTTGCCAAACGCATATGCCTGCCCCATATGACCTGTGCAGACGTTACTCTAATCGACCCCTGTCTTCCGCTTTCCGGCTTACAGTTCTTCGACCTTAGCACTGACCAAGCCACAGCTGCCGCACTCCGCGGGCAGCCATAATTTAAGGAAGACACGACATGGCCAACGGCACAGTCAAATGGTTCAACACAACAAAAGGCTTCGGCTTTATCGCTCCTGAAACTGGCGGCAAGGACGTTTTCGTTCACATCTCCGCAGTTGAGCGTTCCGGCCTCACAGGTCTGGCAGACGATCAGAAAGTTACTTTCGACGTCGAAGCTGGCCGCGACGGTCGCGAATCCGCAGTGAACCTCGCACTCGCATAAGGCAAACGCCTGACGAAATTAGAAAAGGGCGGCCCTCACGGGTCGCCCTTTTTCATGTCTTCAGCTGTACAAACGAACCAAGCGTTTAAGCGGCGCTTTTCGCATCCGCGATTTTCTCCACCGCTTCGTCTACGGCCTCTTCCACAGCCTCTTTGGCTTCGTCTTTCGCCTCTTCAACCTTGTCCTCAACAGTCTTTTCCTCGACGGCTGTCTCAGGCTCAGGTGCAGGCAAGGCCAACGCTTCATCCGGCATCTGCTCAGGCAGGTCCACGGTCAACAAGCCCGTGTTTAGATCTATGCCAATTTTCGGCTTATCGGCCATCAACGCCAAGATCGCGTTCAACTCATCAACAGTCCGCACAACGGTTTCCCGTTGCGTTTCAACAACCGCTTTACTGCCTTTTTTACCGAACAAGAATTTAAACATAGCATACCCCAATTTAAGTTGCTCCCACCCTACAAAATCGACGCTGCAACCACGAGGGGAAACACCCCGCCCACTTCCCATGTCACGGCCCCTGTCACGGCCCATGCTTGCCAAACCAGCCCGATGCTCAAAATACAGGCTGCCGTGAATCTTCTTGATTTAGCCTTGGGGCAGACGCATATTTTAGGGGCTACGTTACGCACGATCCACACTGCTCCCTTGTCGGCCCAGTCACACGATCCAGCACTGACGCGCCGGTCCGCTGCATTGGGCGAGCGGAAAAACACAAGGAATACAATGCTATGGCAAATGGCACAGTGAAATGGTTCAACACCACCAAAGGCTACGGCTTCATCGCACCAGACGGTGGCGCAAAGGACATTTTCGTCCACATTTCTGCGGTTGAACGCTCTGGCCTGACAGGTCTGGCCGACAATCAAAAAGTCACATTCGACGTTGAAGCAGGCCGCGACGGCCGCGAAAGCGCCGTCAACCTCGCGCTGGCAGACTGATAATCGCCACCTCGAAATCGTCAAACATCATGACGTCAAAACATAAAAACGGGCGCTGCAATACCCTGCCGCGCCCGTTTCTATACCGAGACTAGAAAACCTATTCTCGAGAATGCCCTTAATATTTAGCATGTGCCCCCCATGTGATCATGCGGGAAACCCAAGGGGAACTTCCCCCTAATCCGCCGCAACACCGTTGATCAGCGCCAAAACAGATGGGCCCATCGCCTCAACAATCACGGCCACGCCCTCCGCGTTGGGGTGAATGCCATCGGCCTGCATATACTGCGCCCGCACCTGTTCAATCTCACCCTGTGCCAACAGCCCCGCAAAAAACGTAGGGTACAGCTCCACGTCGTAGCCTGCGGCCAAATCCACGTACATCCCGTCAAATTCCGCTTTGAAATCAGCGCCGTAATTCAAAGGCGCCTCCATGCCGACCAACAGCATATCCACCCCGGCCTCTGTGCCGGCCTGCAAAATACCATCCAAATTCCCACGGCTCACGCTCGGGTCGATCCCGCGCAATAAATCATTCCCGCCCAGCGCCACGATCATCGCATCCACCTCCGGCGTCAGGGTCCAGCCCACACGGCTCAGCCCGCCTGCCGTCGTGTCGCCCGAAACCCCTGCGTTGATCACAACTACGTCAGCACCTTGCCCCTCCAGCCACGCCTGCAACTGCGGCACGAACCCCGCCTCGGGCACCAAACCATAGCCCTGCGTCAGCGAATCCCCCAAAGCCGCCACCGTCACCGTCTCCGCCTGCACCGCCCCCGCGCTCAGCATCAGCGCCAAACAAAGGTTGCGGGCGCGCCGCACTGCCCCATATGTCAATAAACTGACCCGACCAAAGGCCCGCCCCATGACAGACGCTCTCTCCCTCACCGATGTTTCGCTGTCTTTGCGCGGCAACGCCGGACAGGTCGACATCCTGCACGACATTTCCATGTCCGTGAAAAGCGGTGAAACTTTGGGGCTCGTCGGGCCTAGTGGATCTGGCAAATCGTCTCTCCTGATGATCATAGGCGGCCTTGAAACCGCAACTTCGGGCCGTGTGGATGTGCTCGGAACCGATATCACCGACTTGGGCGAAGACGACCTTGCACGCTTTCGTCAAAACAATATGGGGGTGGTGTTCCAATCCTTCCACCTTATTCCCACAATGACCGCCCTCGAAAATGTCGCCACCCCACTGGAACTGGCCGGCGTGCGCGATGCGTTCGACCGTGCAAAGGCCGAACTCAACACCGTCGGCCTCTCCCACCGCGCCGATCACTACCCTGCACAGCTGTCAGGCGGTGAACAACAGCGCGTGGCCCTCGCCCGCGCCTGCGTCACACGTCCCAAAATCCTTCTCGCCGATGAACCCACCGGCAACTTGGATGAAACCAACGGCGCCGCCATCATCGACATGCTCTTTGCCCTGCGCGAACAACACGGCGCCACCCTAATCATGGTCACCCACTCCGCCGAACTCGCCGCCCGCTGCGACCGGACCATCCGCCTGCGCGATGGCCGCATCGACACCACAGCAAAGGCCCCCGAATAATGCGCCTAGCCTGGACCTTCGCCAAACGTGAATTGCGCGGCGGCCTGCACGGCTTTCGCATTTTCCTCGCCTGCCTTGCCTTGGGCGTGGCCGCCATCGCCGCCATCGGCACCGTCCGCGCCTCTATCCAAGACGGGTTGGCCGAAAACGGGGCCTCCCTTCTGGGGGGCGACGCCGTCCTCAACATGACCTACCGGTTCGCCACTGACGCAGAACGCGCATGGATGGATCAAACCGCCACCGCCGTCTCCGAAACGGTCGATTTTCGCTCCATGGTCGTCGTCTCACGCGACACCGTCGAACGCGGCCTCACCCAAGTCCAAGCGGTCGACGATCTCTACCCCCTCGTCGGCACCGTCACCCTCGACCCTGGCATCGACCTCGCAACAGCCCTCGCAGGCGATGGCACCCACCCGGGCGGCGTGATGGAACGGGTCCTGGCCGACAGGCTCGGCCTGCAACCGGGCGACACCTTCGCCTTGGGTGATGAAACATTCACCCTCACCGCCATCCTCACCAGCTACCCCGACAACGCAGGCGGCGGCTTCGGTCTCGGCCCCCGCTCCATCGTCCGCCTCGACGATCTGGCAAATTCCGGCCTGCTCGCAACCGGCACGCTGATGGAAACCAACTACCGCCTCACCTTGCCCGACGGGTCAGACCTGCAAGCCCTCGAGGATGAGGCCGAAACGCTCTTCCGCGACGATGGCGTACGCTGGCGCGACAGCCGCGCAGGTGCCCCGCGCATCGCCCGCTTCGTCGACCGTATCGCCGCCTTCCTCGTGCTCGTGGGCCTCTCTGGTCTGGCCGTGGGCGGAGTGGGCATTTCCGCAGCGGTGCGCTCCTATCTGGCCCGCAAAACCGGCGTCATCGCCACCCTCAAAACCTTGGGCGCCACCCGCCGCACCATTTTCCTCACCTACTTTTTGCAGGTTGGCATCCTCACCCTTACAGGCATCGCCATCGGCCTTGTCTTGGGCGCACTCATCCCCCTTCTGGCCGCCCCCTTCATCGAACCGCGCCTGCCCATCCCCACAGACTTCACCCTGCAAACCACCCCTCTGGTCGAAGCGGCAACCTACGGCCTCCTCTCGGCCCTCATCTTCACCCTCTGGCCCCTCGCCCGCGCCCAAGACATCCGCGCCGCCACTCTCTTTCGCGATGCGACAAGCGCCGGAAACACCCTGCCCAAATGGCCCTACCTGCTGATCACCGCTGGCCTCATCGCCGCCCTCATCGGCGCGGCCATCGTCTTCACCGGCACCGCCTTCCTCACCTTGTGGACCGCAGGCGGCGTGGCATTTGCGCTCGGTCTTCTCGTCCTTGCCGCCGCCTTGGCCCGCGTCACCGCCCGCAAATTCCGCATCCTCTCGCGCGGGAAACCCAGCCTGCGTTTCGCCCTCGGGGCCATCGGCGCGCGCGGCGGCGAAACCACCTCCGTGGTGCTTTCACTGGGCCTCGGCCTCGCCGTGCTTGCCGCTGTTGGCCAGATCGATGGCAACCTGCAACGCGCCATCGACAATGACCTCCCCGAAGTCGCGCCCTCCTACTTTTTCGTCGATATCCAACCAAACCAGATCGATGGTTTCCGCACCCGCCTCGATACAGACCCACAGGTCTCCGCTTATGAAGCCGCGCCGATGCTGCGCGGCATCCTCACCCGTATCAACGGCCAGCCCGCACGCGAGGTATCCGACCACTGGGTCACGCGCGGCGACCGTGGCATCACCTATTCCGCAACACCCCCAACCGGCACCGTGATCACCGGCGGCACGTGGTGGCCCGAAGACTATTCCGGCCCACCCCTCATTTCCTTTGCCACCGAAGAAGCCCTGGAAATGGGCCTCCAATTGGGCGACGAGCTCACCGTCAACATTCTGGGCCGCGACATCACAGCCACCATCGCCTCCTTCCGCGAAGTCTCGTTCGAGGACGCAGGCATCGGCTTCATCATGTCCATGAACCCCACCGCCCTGCAGGGCGCACCCCACTCGTGGATCAGCACGGTCTATTCCGAACCCGAGGCGGAAGCCGCAATCCTGCGCGACCTTGCCACCGCCTACCCCAACATCACGGCGATCCGCGTGCGTGACGCGATTGACCAAGTGGTGGTTTTGGTGGGCGGCATAGCCACCGCCACGCGATACGGTGCTCTGGCCACCTTGATTACCGGCTTTCTGGTCCTCATCGGTGCCGCAGCGGCGGGTGAACGCGCCCGCACCTACGAATCCGCAGTCCTCAAAACACTTGGCGCCTCCCGCGCGCGCATCCTGTTCAGCTTTGCCTTGCGCTCGGCCCTGCTGGGCCTCGCCGCGGGCCTCGTGGCCCTCGCCGCTGGCATCGCAGGCGGCTGGGCGGTCAGCACCTTCATCATGGAAACCGACTTCACCCCCATCTGGTCCTCCGCCAGCGCCATTATTTTGGGCGGCATGGCCGCAACCATGGGGGCGGGCCTGCTCTTTGCCCTGCGCCCGCTTGCAGCGAAACCCGCCCGCGTGCTACGGGCAAAAGAATGAAACATCCTCGCTTTTTCGGCTACGGCAGCCTCGTGAACCTCAAAACCCACAGCTATCCGCAAGTGGAAACCGCCACCCTGCAAGGCTGGCGCCGCGTCTGGAAATTGCACCACGACACAAACATCGCGTTTTTGTCCGTCGAACCCCACGACACCACATTGCACGGCATCACCGCCGATGTGCCCAACGCCGATTGGGCCGCCCTTGATGCCCGCGAACACGCCTACCTGCGCCGCGATGTGTCCGACCAATTCGCCAGCGACACCGCTGTGTACGAGGCCAACCCCGCCCACACCAGCGCCACCAACACCGGCCACCACATCCTGCTCAGCTATCTCGATGTTGTCATCGGCGGCTATGCCACCTTGATGGGCGCCGCAGGCCCCGCGCATTTCTTCGAGACCACCGCAGACTGGGCCCCGATCCTCGACGACCGCACCGCCCCGCAATATCCGCGCGCCCAACCCCTCACCGACGACATCCGCGACACCGTCGATGACGCCCTCAAACAACTGGGCATAAAAAAAGACCGAATTGCATAAACAATTCGGCCTCTTCATTTCGAAAACCAGCTGCCCTAGCCCCGTGGTTTGACCTGCATCAGCGGCATCACATCCGCCATCTCAGGCCCACGTGCACGGCCGGTAATCGCCAAACGCAGCGGCATGAACAGCCCCTTACCCTTGCGACCCGTGGCCTCCTTCACAGCCCCGGTCCAGGTCGACCATGTATCATCCGCATAGGGCGGCTCGCCCAGCATGGAAATCGCCGTGGCCACAAACGCATCGTCTTCCTCAGCCACAGGCGTATCGGCACTGCCATTAAACACCGCCCACCATTCAGCCATCTCGCCCAAACTGGTGATGTTCTCCCGCACAACCGTCCAGAACCGCTCGCCCACCTCAGCCGGAACGCCAAGATCGGAAATCGTGTCCGCCACATCTGCGTAGGGCCGCGCGGCCAACCAACGGGCCGTCAACGGGGCCAAATCAGCTTCGTCAAATTTCGTTGGCGCAGACCCGAACTTCGACAAATCGAAACCGGCCACAACCTCTTCAATCGTCTCGCGCAACTCAACAGGGTCAGATGATCCCAACCGCGCCATCAACGACAAAACCGCCATCGGCGCCACACCATGCGTGCGCAAATCCCGCAACGCCAACGTGCCCAACCGCTTCGACAAGGCCTCGCCCTGCGGGCCTGTCAGCAACGAATGGTGCGCAAATGTTGGCACAGTGCCGCCCAGCGCTTCGATCATCTGAATCTGCGTCGCCGTGTTGGTCACGTGGTCAGAGCCACGCACAACATGGGTGATCCCAAATTCCGTATCATCCACAACAGACGCCAGCGTATACAAATACTGCCCGTCCCCACGGATCAAAACCGGATCAGAAACCGACGCCGCATCAATCGACAAATCGCCCAAAATCGCATCGGTCCACTCGATCCGCTGCTGATCCAACTTGAACCGCCAGTGCCCCGTCCGCCCCTCGGCACGGTAGGCTTCCTTCTGCTCTTCGGTCAGCTCCAGCGCCGCACGGTCATACACAGGCGGCTTGCCCATGTTCAGCTGCTTCTTACGCTTCAAATCCAGCTCAACCGGCGTCTCGAAACACTCGTACAACCGACCCGATGCAATCAACGCATCGCGCGCCGCATCATACTGGGCCAACCGCTGCGACTGATACTCAATCCGGTCCCACGTGATCCCCAACCACGTCAAATCCTCTTGGATCGCATCCACATATTCCTGCTTGGATCGCTCCGGATCCGTATCATCAATGCGCAGAACAAACGTCCCGCCAGCCTGACGCGCGATCGCATAGTTGAACAAGGCCGCACGCAGGTTCCCAATATGCAGGTAACCGGTGGGGGATGGGGCAAATCGAGTCGTTGTCATATCAAAAATTCCCGAAGATTGGTTGCCCAAGCCTCTTTCACAGCTTGGTCTCAATGTCCACATTGGGGGCCAACCGCATGCCAGCCCCAATCACCACATCTCAGCAGCCGCAAACCCTAGCTGTTATCGCGCCACCGGCTTGCAATCGGATAGCGGCGATCCAGCCAAAACGCTTTCATCGAAAGCCGTGGCCCCGGCGCCGACTGGAACCGTTTATACTCCGAGATGTACAACAAATGCTCCACGCGTTTGACCACATCACGGTCGTATCCGGCAGCAACGCACTCGGCGACGCTGGCTTCCTCATCGACCAACATCGTTAAAATGCCGTCCAACACATCGTATTCTGGCAGGCTGTCACTGTCTTTTTGGTCGTCGCGCAACTCCGCACTTGGCGGCTTGTCGATGATCGCAACCGGAATGACCTCCCCCGCAGGGGCCTTCATCCACGGCCTGTGGTTTGCGTTACGCCAACGGCACACATCAAATACCCGCGTTTTATACAGGTCTTTGATGGGGTTATATCCACCTGCCATATCGCCGTAGATCGTGGCATAGCCCACAGCCACCTCAGATTTATTGCCCGTCGTCAGCAGCATTTCCCCAAACTTGTTGGACTGCGCCATCAACAACAATCCGCGAATACGCGACTGAATGTTCTCTTCCGTCAGCCCCTCATCCAAACCCGCAAACAAGGGCGCCAACGTCTCCGTCACCGCCGCCCGCGTCGCGGCAATGGGCACGATATCATAGGTCACACCCAAGGCCGCCGCCGCCGCTTTCGCATCCGTCAACGATCCCTCGGAGGTGTACTCAGACGGCAACATCACACAGCGTACATTTTCAGAGCCCAGCGCATCGGCCGCAATCGCCGCCACGATCGCCGAATCCACACCGCCAGACAGGCCCAACAGCACCTTTTTGAACCCGGTCTTGGCCATATAATCGCGCAGGCCCATCACCATCGCGGCATAATCTGTTTCCAGCGGTTCCGGCAAAATATCCTTTTCACCATCTTCCGCGCGCCACCCCTCAGGCGTTTTCGTGAAATCAACGGTGCGCACCGCCTCTTCAAACCACGGCAATTGCACCGCCAAGGCCCCACCGGGGTTCAACACAAACGACCCGCCATCAAACACTTGGTCATCCTGCCCGCCGACCATATTCAGGTAGACCAGCGGCACATCATTCTCGACGACACGGGCCACCATGTTGTTCAACCGCACATCATTCTTCTCGCGAAAATAGGGGCTGCCGTTGGGCACCAACAACATCTCGGCGCCGCTCTCCACCATCGCCTCACACACGTCCTCATACCACGCATCTTCGCAAATCGGCGTCCCGACACGCAACGCCCCCGCGGCCCCCTTGATCTCAAACGGGCCCTGCATTTCGGCACGGCTAAACAGGCGCACCTCATCGAAGACATTGAAATTAGGCAAGAAATACTTTCGCGTCGTGTTGTGGATCTTGCCACCGGACAGGGTGAAATAGGCGTTGCGCAGCTTATCGCCCTCGCGCAGTGGGCCACCGATGCCCAACATCGGCCCATCCGCACAATCCGCAGCCAAAGCCCCAAGCGCCTCCATCGCGGCGCGCTCGAACACAGGCTTCATCACCAAATCCTGCGTCTGATAGCCCACCAAAAACATCTCCGGCAGCATGACCATATCGGCCCCCGCCTCACGCCCCTGCTCCCAAGCAGCGCGCGCTTTTGCGGCATTGCCCTCAATGTCGCCCACAGTGGGGTTCAACTGCGCGATGGTTAGGCGAAAACGGTCAGTCATAGCATGGCCTCATAAATCTCTCCCCCTCATCTAATCCGCATCAACGGCAAGGGAAAGCCGAAGCTGCGAAACGCCCGTTGCGCGGCCCCCTTCCCTCGCCTATCTTGGCGCAGAACGTAGGGGAGTTTCGCCAAAATGATGCGCATTGCACCGCACCTGATCGCCACAATGATGCTGGCCACACCAGCGCTGGCACAGTCCGTCCAGACCAAACAATACGACGACGGTGGCATCTACGAAGGCCAGTTTCTCAACGGATTGCAACACGGCATGGGCACCTACACCCTGCCCAATGGCTACAGCTACACCGGCGAATGGTTCGAAGGCGAAATTCGCGGCCAAGGCACCGCCAACTTCCCCAACGGCTCCGTCTACGAAGGCCAGTTCGCCGCCGGCAAACCGCACGGTTTTGGCCTGATCAACTTCGCCGATGGCGGCACCTATGAGGGCGACTGGACCGAAGGCAAAATCACCGGCCGCGGCATCGCGCGCTACGCCAATGGCGTCGTCTACGACGGTGACTTCCGCAACGCCATGCACCACGGCATGGGCAAAATGACCTCACCGGGCGGTTACATCTACGAAGGCCCATGGGTCAACGGCACCAAAGAAGGCGACGGCCAAATCACCTACGCCGATGGCGCCATTTACGTGGGCACCTTGGCCGACGGCGAACGCAACGGCACAGGCACGCTCACCATGCCCGACGGGTTGATCTTCGAAGGCACGTGGGTCGCGGGTCAAATCGAAGGCACAGGCCGCCTGATCCAACCCAATGGCGACATCTACGAAGGCGATCTTGTCGCCGGCAAACGCCAGGGCACTGGCACCGTCACCTACGCCAACGGCGACGTCTACCAAGGCGGCTTCGCCAACGACATGCGCGATGGCACAGGCACCTTCACCGGCACCGACGGCTACCGATACACCGGCGACTGGTCCGAAGGCCAAATCGAAGGCACAGGCACCGTCACCTACCCCGACGGCTCCACCTACCAAGGCACATTCACCGATGATCTGGCCGACGGCACAGGCAAAATCACATACCCCGATGGCTCCACCTACGAAGGCGGCTGGTCCGCAGGCGTCATCAACGGTGCAGGCGTGGCCACCTACGCCAACGGCTTGGTCTATGAAGGCGAATTCCTCAACGCCAAAAACCACGGCCAAGGCACCATGACCTACGCCGACGGCTACACCTATGTCGGCGCATGGGAAGACGGCCAGCGCAGCGGCTTTGGCACAGCCACCTACGCCGATGGCACCGTCTACGAGGGTGAATTCCTCGCCGGTCAGCGCCACGGCAGCGGCAAAATCACCATGCCTGACGGCTTCATCTACGAAGGCCAATGGGACACCGGCGAAATCTCGGGCTTGGGCGTTGCAACCTACACCAACGGCGACGTCTACACCGGCGAATTCCGCTCAGGCCGCCGCCAAGGCAACGGCACCATGACCTACGCCACAGGCCAAGAAGCCACCGGCGACTGGCAAGACGGCGCACTGGTGTCACAAAACACATCAAACACTGCAACGGATGCCGCCACCGAAACCCCAACAGCGACGGAATAGACCCGTCCTATTTTGGGTCTAACGCGCCGCTAATATTGCCAAATCATCGGCTGTCACGGCAGCGCTAAATGCGCCCTTAGGGCGCAGTGCAAACCTGTCTCCGGTCCGGCGCGCCCGCTGTATCCTGTCACACCGAAACGTGCGCGCGGCCCCGCGTAAATGATCTATCGCGATCACATACCAAACCGGATATTTCAAAAGCAGGTAGTGAGGCTCGATCACCCGATCAGAAAGTCGCCCGTCTTCACGGCTATACCGTATGTCTAAAGATTCTTGATCCAAAAACGTCTGGTGCAACGCCCGCACCACCCGTTGCGGCGCGGCCAAATGCCCTTTTTGCACGAAAGGCGATGCCGTCGTGCCAATCAATATACGGTCCTTCATCGCATTGACCTGTTTGCGTTTCGCAGGCGAAAACGATGCGACCAACTGCCTGCGCACCGCCCCCAAATTTGCCAAAAACAAAGGCGAGTCCATCCGCTCCGCCACGGCAATGCTAATCAGCAGATCCACAGCTTCGGGATAGGATAGGTTCACCCGCCCGACACCCCAATCATGATCGATCCGCACACCGCCCCCGCGGCCCCGGTCCGCATCAACAGGCACACCCTGTTCACGCAGCACCGCCAAATCCCGCGTGATTGTGCGCACGCTCACCCCAAACCGTGCGGCCAAATCCTGAACCGTGCAATGCACGTCCTGTTTCAACTGCGCCGCCAACAGGTCCAACCTGTTCATCCGGCTTGTGGTGTCTGATTTTCCCATCAATCAAATAGGACACATAATGGCTTATTTGTAAATATGACCTCCCCCAGAGCAAACACACCCAAATGAAAGGTCACACAATGAATCTCAACTACGCTGTCCTCGGCACCAATGATTTCGATGCTGCCAAAGCCTTCTACGACGCTCTGTTCGAAGGCACCCCGATTGAACCCATGTTCGCCACAGACCGGATGCACTATTGGAAAGGTGACGATTTTACCTTTGCCATCGCCAAACCCTTTGACGGCGCCTCCGCCACGCTGGGCAACGGCTCTATGCTTGCGTTCAATGTCACCGCGCCCGAAGATGTGGATCGCTTACATGCCAAGGTTTTGGAACTGGGCGGTTCTTGCGAAGGCGCGCCAAATCAACGGGGCCCGGCTTATTCCGCCTATGCCCGCGATCTTGATGGCAATAAGATCAGCTTCTATCAGTTTTCATAAACCAATAGTGGCCCGCCCTGCCCGATCCAATATCAGGCGGGGCGCATGTCACAGCTTCTTCCGAAACGTAATGCTGGTGGGGCGCGTATATCCTGCGTGCGTCGTTCGGATCACCTCATGAAACCCCAACGTCTTGAACACCGCATGCACCTCGACCAGCTCAACGCGGCTTTCCAGCTCCAACCAGTCCAGCCCTAACGCCCGCGCCCGCTCTTCGGCCAGCGTCATCAGCCTCCGGCCAACGCCGCGTCTGCGGTCCGCCACCGCCAATTTGCCCACGTACAGAACCTGACGTTTCGGTGTCAAAACCACCGTCCCCACCACGGGCTTGCCAAGCACCCAAACCTCTATTGTCGGATCGCGCAGGTCCTCAACGGTCATCGCCGCCAGTGACGACGGCGGATCAATCCGCCCCTCCATGCCCGCAAACGCCGCGCGCATCACCTCAAACGCATTCACCATTTCCGGGCTGTCCGGTGACAGCTTTCGCGCCTCATCCATCGTTCAGCCCCTTACCTCACATAAATCCCGCTCCAAGGGTCGCATCCATAGCCGAACAATACCAAACCCATACTCGACCCATACCAGACCCATACGCCAAAAAACGTTAATCTGGGCAAGAAAATTGCGCGTATTTTGGATCAGTATTACACCGTCTCACCAGCGTCCAACTTGGCCAAAAACGCATCCGCTTCGGCCAGCACCGTCTCGCGTTTTTCAGCGTCCATCCGGTCCCACACACGGTACATATTTCCCATGCGATGATTGTCCTTGAACCGCGGGCGATGGCGGTCCAGAAAATGCCAATACAACAGGTTAAACGGGCAGGCATCCGGCCCCGTTTTATCCTTCACTTTGTAGCTGCACTCTTTGCAATAATCCGACATCTTATCGATGTAATTTCCGCTGGAAATATAAGGCTTTGATGCAATTATGCCGCCATCTGCAAACTGGCTCATCCCAACCGTATTGGGTGCCTCAACCCATTCAAACGCATCCGCATAAACCGCCAAATACCACTCATGCACTTGGCCCGGCGCTATGCCTGCCAACACGGCGAAATTCCCGGTCACCATCAGCCGCTGAATATGATGCGCATAGGCCTCCTCGCGGGTCTGCTCCACGGCCTTATCCAAGCACCGCATCCACGTCTTTTCGCCCCAATACAACGGCGGCAAATCACGCGTATGCTCCAACACATTCCGTTGCGCATAATCAGGCCCCTCACGAAAATAAATCCCCCGAACATACTCCCGCCACCCAATGATCTGGCGAATAAAACCTTCCGCCGCATTGATCGGCACATCCCCCGTTTTCCATGCCTCTTCAACGGCCTGACAAACCTCCAACGGGTCCAACAATCCGACGTTGATATAAAGCCCCACAATCGCATGATATAAGAACCGTTCATCCCCCATCATAGCGTCTTGAAAATCACCGAACTTGGGCAGGCCCTTAGCGATCCAATGGGTCAAATGGCGCCGCGCTTGGCCTTGATCGGTGGCGAACCAGAACCCATCTAAGTCCCCGAAATTTTGAGAAAACCTATCTGCGACCAAGTCCAAAACCTCTTGCACGATTGCATCAGGTTTAAACCGCATCGGCCCCGCATAGTCCACCGAACCGGGCGCCGATTTGCGGTTGTCGTGATCGAAATTCCATTGCCCGCCAGCAGGCTTGTCGCCCTCCATCATCAAGCCGGTCTTACGCCGCATATCGCGGTAGAAATACTCCATCCGCAACGCCTTGCGCCCGTCGGCCCAATCCTCGAACTCTTTGTGGGTCGCGATGAACCGGTCATCGGGCAAAACCGTCACGTTCAACGGCAGCTCTTCGAGCGCCTGAATGACACGCCACTCCCCCGCTTGCGTGGTTAATATATCCGTCGCCTCATGGGCCTGCGCCCGATCCATTAACGCGGCATTTAGGCTCTTCGGATTATCTTCTGCGTCAATCTTGAAATAATCCACCGTCCAACCATCGTCGCGAAGCCGTGCTGCAAACTTGCGCATCGCCGCGAAAATAAACGCAATTTTCTTGGGGTGATGCGGCACGTAGGACGCCTCATCCATCACTTCGGCCATCACAACCACATCGACATATTTATCTGCGGCCTGCAACGCAGACAGGTTGGCGGACAGCTGGTCCCCCAACACCAAAACCAATTTCACCACGGAACAGCCTCGCCGGAATAATCAAAGAACGCGCCGCTCTCTGCGGGCGTCAACCCCAACAAAACATGGCATAAGTTGCGTGCGGCTTCTGGGGCGGGCACCATTTTGTGCCCCTTGTAATTTTTGGTAAATGCCGTCTCAACAGTGCCCGGATGCAACGCGACAACCGCCGCCTGCTTACACTTACGCCCCAACTCAATCGCAGCCCCATGGATAATCTGGTTCGCGGCCGCTTTCGACGCGCGGTATGAATACCAGCCGCCCATTTTGTTATCCCCGATCGACCCGACCCGCGCGGATAAAACCCCAACAAAACTTGGCGCATCTTTTGGCAAAAGCCGTTCGAGCTGCGCCAATATCAACGCAGGACCAACCGCGTTGACGGCGTAAACATCTAGCATCCGCGCAGGGTCAATTGCGGCCAGTGTCTTCTCCGGTGTGCCGCCAGCCGCCAATGTGCCAACCGCCACAAACACAACCTCGAACGGGCCATCGAGCGCACTCATGATCCGCGCGACCGACTGTGCATCCGTCACGTCCAACCCGTCAACGGACCGCGACAGCCCCGTGACGGCAAATCCGCGTGTGTCCAACTCTTGCGCGATGGCGGCTCCGATGCCGCCTGACGCGCCTATTACCAATGCTTTTTTCATGACGAACGACCTAGCCCTCAGCACAGGCACGTCCAGTTTCAACAGGCCTCAAATCTCGAAATTTCAATGCCCCCCTTTCCAAACCGCTCAACATCCGTATAACTCGGGCCATGACTATGATTGCACGCACATCGGCCCTCCTAGGCCTACTCCTTAGCCGCCTCTGAGCGTGCCTTTTGGCGCGACCGCTCGGAGGGGATTGCGCGCCAGAAAATCTAAGGAAAACAAAGGACCACCAAAATGACCGATCACGTATTGATCTTCGACACGACCCTGCGCGATGGCGAACAATCGCCCGGCGCCACCATGACCCATGCGGAAAAGCTGGAAATCGCAGAAATGCTCGACGATATGGGCGTCGACATTATCGAGGCTGGTTTCCCGATTGCCTCCGAAGGTGATTTCAAAGCGGTGTCTGAAATCGCGAAACGTAGCAAGCAATCGCAAATCTGCGGGCTGTCGCGCGCGAACTTCAAAGACATTGACCGCTGCTGGGAAGCCGTCAAACACAGCGCTCGCCCACGCATTCACACATTCATCGGCACCTCGCCGTTGCACCGTGCGATCCCGAACCTCGACATGGATCAAATGGCTGAACGCATCCACGATTGCGTCACCCATGCGCGCAACTTGTGCGACAATGTGCAATGGTCGTCCATGGATGCCACGCGCACCGAATGGGATTTCTTGAAGCGCACCGTTGATATTGCCATCAAAGCCGGTGCCAGCACGATCAATATTCCAGACACGGTGGGCTACACCGAACCTGTGGAATCCGCCGATTTAATCAAACGTCTGATCGAAGAGGTCGACGGTGCCGATACCGTGATTTTCTCCACGCATTGTCACAATGATCTGGGGATGGCGACGGCCAACTCGCTGGCCGCTGTCGCCGGTGGTGCGCGCCAAATTGAGTGCACCATCAACGGTTTGGGCGAGCGTGCGGGCAACACCGCGCTGGAAGAGGTTGTTATGGCCATGCGTGTTCGCAAGGACATCATGCCCTACGACACGCGGATCGACACCACGAAGATCATGAACATTTCGCGCCGTGTCTCTACCGTCGCGGGTTTCCCGGTGCAGTTTAACAAAGCCATCGTTGGCAAAAACGCCTTCGCCCATGAGTCCGGCATCCACCAAGATGGCATGCTGAAAAACCGCGAAACATTCGAGGTTATGAAACCCGAGGACGTCGGCCTGTCTGGCACGTCCCTGCCGCTGGGCAAACACTCCGGCCGTGCCGCACTGCGCGACAAGTTGGAGAAACTGGGCGTGGAAATGGGCGACAACGAACTGAAAGACATGTTCGTGCGGTTCAAGGCCCTCGCTGACCGCAAGAAAGAGGTTTTCGACGAAGATCTGATCGCGCTAATCCGACAACATGATGGCGTTGACGATCACCTGAAACTGAAAGATCTGACGGTTATTTGCGGTATGAATGGCCCGCAAAAAGCGACCATGGTTTTGGAAATCGACGGTGAGGATAAAACCGTTCAAGCCACTGGTGACGGCCCTGTCGATGCCACGTTCAATGCGGTCAAACAGCTGTTCCCACACGGCGCACGCCTTCAATTGTACCAAGTGCACGCCGTCACCGAAGGCACGGATGCGCAGGCCACCGTCACGGTTCGTATGGAAGAAGAAGGCCGTATCGCAACCGGTGAATCTGCCGACACAGACACGGTCGTGGCCTCGGCTAAGGCTTACATCAACGCGCTCAACCGTCTGATCGTGCGCCGCGAACAGACCGAAGTGGGCTATGACGAAAAGGCCGTGAGCTACAAAGACACTGACGCATAAACGCGAAAACGGTGGGGGCTATCCGCAACGGTGGCCCTTGCCTCTCAACCAATGGCAGAGTCCCGCGCATTCTGGGGCAAAGCCCCCTTTCCCCGCGCCCCTCATCGCCCTATACACCTCGCAGTCTGCGCTCATAGGGGAGTCGCGGATCGGACAACTTTGGGAACGGCACGTTATATGTTTGGCTTAGGCAACCTTTTCTCGTCGGATATGGCGATTGACCTCGGGACCGCGAACACGCTGGTCTACGTTAAGGGCAAGGGCGTTGTCCTGTCTGAACCCTCTGTGGTTGCGTATCACATGAAAGACGGCACCAAAAAAGTATTGGCGGTCGGCGAAGACGCCAAGCTGATGTTGGGCCGAACACCAGGCAGCATCGAGGCCATCCGCCCCATGCGCGAAGGTGTGATTGCCGACTTTGATACAGCCGAAGAAATGATCAAACATTTCATTCGCAAAGTTCACAAACGCTCCACCTTCTCGAAGCCGAAAATCATCGTCTGTGTGCCGCACGGCGCGACACCCGTTGAAAAACGCGCGATCCGTCAATCGGTGCTTTCTGCTGGTGCACGCCGTGCTGGCCTGATCGCGGAACCAATTGCTGCGGCCATCGGTGCTGGCATGCCCATCACCGATCCGACCGGTAACATGGTTGTCGATATTGGTGGTGGTACAACCGAAGTGGCAGTTTTGTCCTTGGGCGACATTGTTTACGCGCGATCCGTGCGCGTTGGTGGCGACCGGATGGACGAAGCGATCATCAGCTACCTGCGCCGCCAGCATAACCTGTTGATCGGTGAAGCTACCGCGGAACGTATCAAAACATCCATCGGCACCGCCCGCATGCCTGATGACGGTCGTGGCCAATCCATGCAAATTCGTGGTCGTGACCTGTTGAATGGCGTGCCGAAAGAAACAGAAATTTCCCAAGCCCAAGTCGCCGAAGCGCTCGCCGAACCTGTGCAGCAAATCTGCGAAGCCGTGATGACCGCCCTGGAAGCAACACCGCCCGATTTGGCGGCAGACATTGTCGACCGTGGTGTGATGCTCACCGGTGGTGGTGCGCTTTTGGGCGAGCTTGATCTGGCTTTGCGCGAACAAACCGGATTGGCCATTTCGGTCGCCGACGAAAGCCTGAACTGTGTGGCCTTGGGCACCGGTAAAGCGCTGGAATACGAAACACAGCTGCGCCACGTTATTGATTACGACAGCTAAACATTAGGGGGCGCCCCCCTTGGCACGGAAAGACCAGACAGAGGATTTTGTAAGCCCCGTTCGCCGATTGCTGATCGGGGTGCTGGTGCTGTTTCTGTTGGGGACGTTCCTGATTTGGCGCATCGACAACCCGCGTGTTGAGCGGTTTCGGATGAACGTGATCGATGCCGTTGTTCCCAATTTTGATTGGGCGATGGCCCCTGTGACGGGCGCGGTCAATCTGCTCTCGGATTTTCAGTCGTACCAACGTTTGGCGCAACAGAACTCTGACCTGCGGCGCGAACTGCAAGATATGAAGAGCTGGCGCGAAGCAGCCATTCAGCTGGACCAAGAAAATGCGCGCCTGCGGGATTTGATCAACGTCCAACTTGATCCGCAACTAACGCGGATCACCGGTGTCGTCATGGCCGACAGCGGCTCCCCGTTTCGGCAATCGGTTTTGCTGAACGTTGGTGCACGCGATGGTATTTTAGATGGCTGGCCCGCGATGGACGGTATCGGGCTGGTCGGTCGCATTTCTGGCGTGGGCCAAGAAACATCGCGGGTGATTTTGGTCACCGACACATCCAGCCTGATCCCTGTCACCATTCAGCCGTCCGGCCAGCGCGCCATTCTCGCCGGTGACAACACAATCAACCCCGTTCTGGATTTCATCGAAGACCCAGATCAAATCAAACCCGGCGACCGTGTGGTCACATCGGGCGATGGCGGCGTGTTTCCGGCCGATTTACTGGTCGGCCAAGTGGCGCGCGGCACTGATGGGCGGCTGCGTGCGCGGTTGTCTGCCGATCTGGAACGGCTTGAATTCTTGCGCGTGCTGCGCAGCCAGCCCGCCATCCGGATCGAGGAAGCGGGGTCATTGATGGCCCCCATTGTGGCGCCATCCCTGCCCGAAACAGACGTCACACTCGACGCGCCTGAGGAGGGCACCGATGGCTGATGCCCCAAACAGACGCCGCTGGACCGGACGTGCGATGTTTGCGGTGTTGTCATTTATCTTGGTTCTGGCGAACCTCATCCCGCTCGACACCGCCCCGCCTTCTTTGGGGGGGCCAAGCCTTGTCGTGACAGACACTGCTGGCCGCAATGCCGTGGATAATATGGTTCCTGCGACGGAGGATCGGGCAGCCTACATCCCTGATCCAATCAGATGGATCGCGCCAGACTTGCTCCTGCTGTTGACGCTGGCATGGGTGGCGCGTCGCCCATCGTTTGCACCCGCACTCGTGATCGCAGCGATTTTTCTGCTCGCGGATTTGCTGTTTCAACGCCCGCCAGGACTTTGGGCGGGGTTGGTTTTGATCCTGTCAGAAATCTTGCGCAGCCGCGCGCGCACCTTCCGAACCCTGCCCTTCTGGATCGAGTGGAGCACCGTCGCCTTCGGGATCACGGTCATCACGATGATCAACCGGTTCACATTATCGATGGTTCTGGTCCCACAGGCGCCCATGGGGCTGACACTGCTGCAAATGGCACTTACAATTGCAGCATATCCGCTGGTGGTTTTTGTGTCTTACGCATTGTTCGGGGTGAACCGCCCCGCCCCCGGCGAAGTGGATGCACTGGGACATAGGCTATGAAACGCGGACCTAAGGAAACCGAAGAAGGGGCACGTCGCATGTCGCGTCGCGCCGTTCTGCTGGGCACAGCGCAGTTGGGGTTGATCGGCGTGCTGGGCGCGCGCATGGGCACCTTGCAGGTTGATCAAGCGGACGAGTTTCGCATGCTCGCAGAGGAAAACCGGATCAACATCGGTTTGATCCCACCGGCCCGCGGTTTGGTTTACGATATCAATGGCGTGGTTCTGGCCGACAACGAACAACACTACACCATCACCATGACCCGCGAGGGCGCGGGCGATGTTGATGAAGTTTTGGCGCGCTTGGACCGGATTGTTCCGATCGACCCTGAACAGTTGGAAAAAGCCCGTGCCGAGCTGAAACAGCGCAGCCCCTTCGTGCCTGTTACTGTTGCGCAACGTATTTCATGGGAAGACGTGGCCCGCGTTACCGTCAACGCGCCCGCATTGCCCGGTGTGGTTGCCGAACTGGGCCGCAGCCGCATCTACCCGCAGGGCAAAGATATGGCTCATGTTGTGGGCTACGTTGGCCCTGTGTCGGACTACGACCTGAGCCGCATCGAAGACCAGGACCCGCTGCTGCAAATCCCACGGTTCCAAATTGGCAAGACCATGGTCGAGAACAATATGGAACGGGAATTGCGCGGATCGGCAGGTACAAAACGTGTCGAGGTGAATGCCGCGGGCCGCGTGATGCGCGAATTGGACCGTCAAGAAGGCACACCCGGATCCGATGTCCAATTGACCGTGGATGCCCGTTTGCAAAACTACATTCAGGCCCGCCTGGATGGGGAATCTGCCGCCGCAGTCATTATGGATGTGACCAACGGCGACATCAAAGGCATCGGCTCGGCGCCCACCTACGACCCTAACGTATTTGTGCAGGGCATTTCTGTAGCCCTTTGGGACGAATTGAACGAGCGCGATATCGAAGCGCGCCTGCACCGCCGCCCATTGGCCGCCAAAACGGTTCAAGGCACCTATCCACCGGGGTCAACATTCAAAATGGTCACCGCCCTCGCAGCGCTTGAGGATGGCGTTATTACCGCCGACGACACCGTACGATGCGTTGGCCACACCGATGTCTTTGATGTGCGTTTCCACTGTTGGCGCCGCGCCGGTCACGGCAATGTTGACCTCAATGAAAGCCTCAAGCAGTCCTGTGATGTCTACTATTACGATATCTCGCAAAAGGTCGGGATTGATAAAATCGCCGCTATGGGGCGCAAGCTGGGTTTAGGGGAACGCCACGATTTGCCCATGTCCGCGATCCGCACAGGCATTATGCCGGACAAGGCATGGAAACGCGAAGCGCGGGGCGAAGAATGGCGCGTGGGGGATACGGTAAACGCATCGATTGGCCAGGGATATGTCGCGACCTCGCCGTTGCAATTGGCCGTGATGTCGGCGCGGATCGCAACAGGGCGCGCGGTGAAACCACGGCTGGTGCGGTCCATCGATGGGGTCGAACAGCCTTCTGGTGCGGGCGAAAGCCTCGGGCTCAACGAAAACAACCTGCGCCGCATTCGGCGCGCTATGTTTGACGTCTCGAACCATTCGCGGGGCACGGCCTACAGATCGCGCATCGCCGAGGAGCGGTTCAAAATGGCTGGTAAGACGGGCACTAGCCAGGTGCGCCGCATCACGCAAGCCGAACGGGACGCCGGTGTGACACGCAACGCAGACCTGCCGTGGAACCGCCGCGACCATGCGCTCTACGTGGCGTTTGCCCCCGCCGATAACCCGAAATATGCAGTCGCTGTTGTTGTTGAACATGGCGGTGGCGGCTCGACCGCGGCAGCCCCTATTGCACGCGATATTTTGCTGCAGGCCCAATACGAAGGCACCCCGCCGCTGAGCGCATATCCATCCGCAGTGCGTGGTGAAATTGCAGAGCAACAACGCCGGTTGAGCGCGCTGATCCGCGATATCCAACCCGGCCGAACGGCGCAGGAAACCTGATGTCCTATCTTGAGTATCAGGTAAAATACGTCCCCACCGGCTTTCGAAAGCTGCTGCACCTGAATTGGGCGATCATCTTTTTGATTACAGCCGTTTCAGGCTTTGGCTTCTTGATGCTCTTTTCCGTCGCCGGCGGCGCGATGACCCCATGGGTCACCCCGCAAGTGCAGCGGTTCGGCCTTGGCCTGACGGTGATGCTGTTCATGGCGATGGTGCCTATCTGGTTTTGGCGCAACATGGCGGTTGTCGCCTATGTTGTGGCTCTACTACTGCTCGTCGCGGTGGAATTTGTCGGGATTGAGCGGAACGGGTCCCAGCGTTGGCTGGACCTTGGACCGATGGATTTACAACCCTCCGAGCTGATGAAAATCGCGCTGATCATGTTGTTGGCCGCCTATTACGACTGGTTGCCACTGAACAAGGTGAGCAAGCCGCTTTGGATCTTCGTGCCGCTGCTGTTCATCGCCGCGCCTGCATATCTGGTCCTCAGCCAACCGGACCTCGGGACGACAATCTTGTTGGTCTCTGGCGGTGGGGCAATTATGTTTTTGGCCGGTGTGCATTGGGCCTATTTCGCGACTGTGATCGCGGGCGCCGTGGGGCTTGTAACCGCCGTGTTCCAATCGCGCGGCACCGGTTGGCAAATTTTAAAAGACTATCAGTACCGCCGCATCGACACGTTCATCGATCCGACCCAAGACCCCCTTGGCGCAGGCTACCACATCACCCAAGCCAAAATCGCCCTCGGGTCTGGCGGATGGACGGGGCGTGGATTTATGCAAGGCACGCAAAGCCGGCTGAACTTTCTGCCAGAAAAACACACCGACTTTATCTTCACCACTTTGGCTGAAGAATTCGGTTTCGTCGGCGCGTTTGGCCTGCTGATCCTGTATACGTTGATAATCATTTTCTGCATCATGTCCGCCATCACCAACAAAGATCGGTTTGCGTCCTTGGTGACCATGGGCGTTGCTGTGACGTTCTTTTTGTTCTTCTGCGTGAACATGGCGATGGTCATGGGGCTGGCACCGGTTGTTGGTGTACCCCTGCCCTTGGTCAGCTACGGCGGGTCGGCGATGTTGGTGCTGATGGTGGCGTTTGGCCTGGTTCAGTCTGCCCATGTGCACAAGCCAAGGTAAAGCATGACAGTCACGGCGTTATTTCTGGGAACAGATGCGGATTGGGCAAAATTCAGCCTCGCTTTGCTATCAGAATGCACCGCTTTACCGTTTGACGTTGCACTGCCCCGTGACACCGCGTGCACCACGGCCGACTACATCGTGATGGCCGGTTCGCGCATCATCGACGATTTCACCCCCTACACGCGCTGCAAAGCCCTGTTGCGTCTATGGGCAGGTGTTGAAGATATTGTAGACAACCCCACCATTACTTTTCCGATTTGCCGCATGGTCGGCGGGGGGCTGGATGCTGGAATGGTCGAATGGGTTACGGCCCATGTCTTGCGGCATCATGTGGGGATGGACGTGCATCTGCACGGCCAAGATGGCGTGTGGCGCGACACAGTTACTCCGCCACTGGCCGCTGACCGCCCTATCACAGTACTGGGGTTGGGTGCTTTGGGGGCGGCCTGCGGTAAAGCATTGGCTGGGCTCGGCTTTCCCGTTACTGGTTGGTCGCGATCCCCCAAAAACATTGAGGGTATCCACTGTGTGCAAGGTGATGTCACCCGTGCGCTAGACGGAGCCCAAATCGTCGTCACCCTCTTGCCGCGCACAGCTGGCACAGAAAATATCCTCAACACGCGCACCCTCGGCCACTTGGCGAAAGGCGCAGTTGTGCTCAACCCTGGACGAGGCGAATTGATCAATGATGACGCCCTGCTGGACGCGTTAGCATCCGGTCATATATCCCACGCAACGCTGGACACATTTCGCCAAGAACCGCTGCCCGCGGATCATGTTTTCTGGGGCCACCCCCAGATCACCGTCACACCGCATATTGCTTCTGCCACACGTGCAGAGCCCGCCGCCAAAGTGATCGCTGAAAATATCGCGCGCGGTGAAGCCGGAAAACCCTTTCTGCATCAAGTAGACCGCACATCGGGATATTGATACGGGCCTTGCGAATTAGTGCAGTTTAGGAGGCTTGCTTGGGTCCATACCGGGGTTTGATCCGGGCTGTTGCGGCATCTGCGGCGTTGGCAAATCAAACCGCAACCCAACCTTGGCAACGCGCTCAGACACTGGGTCGCCGCCTTCCAAGTGGGCCACATCCAACATCCCCGCATCGATGCCAGAAAACACCAATGCCTCATTTACCGCGGCGGTCAGCGCACTCTCTGCCCCCTCAACGGTGCCGACGAACGCCAGCATGTGCCCACGGCCACCGCCTTCATAGGTCACACCGCACAAATATGCCTCGACGGCAAGCCCCGCTGCCGTTGCCAGCTTTCGGTCCAAAGCTTCTAATAGGCTTTCCGGCAAACCGGAGGGCGCGGTGAGTTCTGTGATCTGGCCTTCAACCTCTTCCGGATCAGAGCCCAATGTTTGGGACAACCAATCGACAGCCTCAGCCGGGATCAGCATCGCAGACGGGGCCACGCCCATATTCAACGCCATCCCAATCCGTTGGCCTTCCAGCATTTGCGCCATGCCACGCCCTGACAACGCCGCGTAAGGCGCGATCTTGCCGTAAAATTCGACCATCCGTGCCTCGCGGTCAAAAATCAGCACAAATTGTTGATCTTCAACCTCGAACAACGCCGGAGAAATTTGGTCCCCCACCGCTTCGCCTTCCAGCAATAAAAACAGCTCTGTGTCGGCCAGACGTTCGTAGAACCGCAAGCGCGCGATATCATCTTCATCATTGGCGCTCATCGCGCCATGGGCGGTGTCCAGTTCAGTAAACTCAGCCATGTAAAACCTCTCGCACGCGGGTCCTTAGAGCGGGCAGAACATCCTCGCCGAACCACGGATTCTTCTTTAGCCACCCCGTATTTCGCCAAGACGGATGAGGCAAGGCAAAGCTGCACGGCGCGTGATCGCGCCAGTTTTGTACCGTTTGTGTCACAGGTGCGGTCGTGCCCAAATGATACCGATGCGCAGCGGCACCAACGATAACTTTCAGCTGAATATTTGGCAGTGTTTCCATAACCTTATCATGCCAAGTCTGTCCGCAAATTTTAGGTGGGGGCAAATCTGCGCCCTTTGCGGAATAGCCAGGAAAACAAAATGCCATCGGAACGATCGCAATGCGCGACTGATCGTAAAATTGATCCTCGTTCAGCCCCAACCATTCTCGTAATCTGTCGCCCGATGGGTCCGTGAACGGCCGCCCGCTTTCGTGAACCCGCAGCCCCGGAGCCTGCCCTGCAATCAAAATACGCGCCGTGGGCGTAAACCAAACGACAGGCCGGGGGGCATGCGCCGTGTGCGTTGCTGCAAACTGCGCAGCGCACTGCCTGCACTCTCGGATATCAGCGTCCAACCCCATGCGCGCAACTTTATGCCAATGCGGCGCAAATACTAGGCCAATGCAAGGAAACCAGGCCACTTCCCCCTAAACTTACCGTCAGAGCCATTGTAACCAATGCCCTACGACAGACATATTATAGACAGATTGTTCACCTATCAGAGACAATAGATGGATATCCTGTAACGCAGGCGAAACCGTTGAAGGTATAGTACAGTACGATGCTTGAATTTGTGAATGTCAGTAAGTCCTTTTGGACCGGAACCCAGCGCAAGGTGATCCTTGATCGCGCTTCGTTTCGCGTGGACTTGGGCAATTCGCTGGGCATTCTGGCCCCCAACGGCACCGGTAAAAGCACCCTGATCAATATGATGGCAGGTTTGGAAAAACCTGACGAAGGACAAATTCACCGGTTGTGCAACATTTCCTTTCCTTTGGGATTTATGGGCGGCGTTGTTTCCCGGCACTCTGCGCGGGAAAATTGTCGTTTTATCGCCCGTCTATACGGGTTGGACCCTGACTACGTCGAAGCGTTTTGCCGCTGGTTGACGGATATTGAAGAATATTTTGAAATGCCCGTCGGCACATACAGCTCTGGTATGAAATCGCGGTTTAACTTCGCCCTGATGTTAGCCCTCGACTTCGATATTTACCTAATCGACGAAGGTATGCCGCAAACGACTGATGCGGAATTCAACCGAAAAGCAGGACAAATCCTGAAAGACCGGTTGGCCAACACCACCGTCATTATCGTCTCTCACCAAGCGGCAACGCTTGAGAAATTCGCCCGGTCTGCGGCTGTTTTGAAGAACGGCCAATTGACTATGTTTGACACCTTGGAAGAAGCGAAACAGTTGTATGACTACGAAACCCAAGGCACCGAAATACCGGATACGACGTTCTACGAATCCGGCTGATGCCGCCAGTGCTGCGCCCTCTGCGACACAAAAAGCCGCCAGCTCCGCGCAGGCGGTGACTGGGAATGTGGACAGTCCGAAAACTGTCGCAGCCGAAACAAACATAGACGCCATTCGCCAAGAAGGGCTGACCGGGCGCCAATTGCGCATGGCACGCCGTGTTGCGCAAAAGAATGGTTTGGCCGTGACATCAGATTTTGATGCAGTCCGGCAATTGCGCGAACGCGGCATTGATCCGTTCCAACGCGCAAATGTGTTGGAACTTGTCACGCCGAACGACGATCAAACAGACGAGGCTGCAGGCAAGATGCGCGCTGCCACGGCGAAAGTGCCCGCTAGTGAAGCAAAGGTTCAATTGCCTCAAACCGTGCAACGCAAGCCGTCGCTGCCTTCGACCGAAGTTGGAAAACCTGCACCACAAGACGATTTTCGCAGTCGCGAAATCCGGGATATCCAGCTTGATATCGTTCGACGCAGACGCAGAAACATCATCGCATTGTTCGGGCGACTGGCGATGTTCGTTTTTCTGCCGACCATCGCTGCTGGATATTATTTCTACGTCATGGCAACGCCGATGTACGGCACAAAATCGGAATTTGTTATCCAACAAGCTGAAGCGGCTGGCGGCGGCGGGCTAGGCGGTCTCTTTTCAGGAACAGGTTTAGCCACCCAGACCGATAGTACGACCGTTCAATCCTACATGACATCCCGTGAAGCTTTCTTACGGTTGAACGAGGATCATAACTTCATAGATCACTTTTCATCCGAAGACATTGATTCTATCCAGCGGCTCCCCGCTGACGCATCGCGCGAAAGCGCTTATGCCCTTTTCAATGACAATGTGAAAATCGGCTACGACCCAACTGAGGGCATCCTGAAAATGGAAGTGATTGCCGCCGCACCTGAAAAAAGCCAGGAGTTTTCCGAAGCGTTGATCGGCTACGCAGAAGAACGCGTCGATCAGTTGACGCAGCGCATCCGAGAAGACCAAATGAACGGCTCGATAGAGGTGTTCGAGCAGGCTGAAGCACGCCGCCAAGCCGCACTGGCTGACCTCGTCGTGATCCAAGAAACAACCCAACGCGCAGACCCGATCGCGGAATCCGCGGCCCTGCAGCAAAGGATTACGACCCTTCAGGTAGAACTGGACCAAGAGCGGATTAATCTGGCCAGCCTGAACGAGCTGCGCAACCCACTACCATCGCGCGTGCAAGCGGTTGAAGCAACAATCGGCCTATTGGAAAGCCAGATCGCCAGTCTGCGCGGTCAATTGTCCTCCGGCGACGGTGGATCTATCGTATCGCAAAACGCGCGTCTGCGCGAAGCTGAGGAAAACTATGCCTCCGCGTTGCTGAATTTCGAAGCCGCCCGCGGACAGATGGATTTGGCCCAGATCGAAGCCAACAAACAGGTTCGGTACTTGTCAATCTCGGTTTCGCCTATTGCGCCAGACGAGCCCACCTACCCCCGATCGTTTGAAAATACGATCATGGCATTTTTGATTTTTGCAGGCATCTATCTGATGATCTCATTGACCGCGTCGATCCTGCGCGAACAAGTGAGCGCTTAAACACTGCTCATCCCTGGGCCTGCTCCTAGTGGGCCCAGGGAGGAACGCCACGACACTGCGGCTGGCGCCGCCCCTCCGATCCGCATAACATCCACTTTAATTCGTCTTGATCGGTGGTGCGGTGATGCAATTTCTTAAAGTCCTCTGTTTTTTGATCCTTTTGCTGTTCGCGTCCACCGCCAGCGCACAAGGCACGCTGACGGGCAGCATCTCGGCAGAACAATCCGATCAACTAGATGCCAATATCGCCACCCGCATTCGTGAAATCCTGAACGAGTTGGGAAACTACGATGATGTGACAGTCGCCGTGTCCGACGGAGTCGTCACCCTTAGGGGCACGACAAATTCACTGGTAGAAGTTCAAGGTCTCGACACCCTCGTCACCCGCATTGAGGGTGTCGTTGCAATCAAAAATGATGTCACTGAAACCACCGACCTTCGGCGGCGCCTTGACCCTGCTCTCGAACGGTTCACAGCGCGCGTGGAGCAACTCTTGGTCCAACTGCCCCTTGCGCTCATAGCACTCGCCGTCTTTCTGGTGGTGGTTTGGATCGGGGTTTGGGTGGGCAAATGGCGCGAACCTTGGGACCGTTTGGCCCCAAACGCCTTCATCGCAGACCTGTTTCGCACGTCTGTCCGCATTGCCTTCGTCATTGCAGGCATCGTGATCGCGCTCGACATCATGAATGCCACCGCTCTTTTGTCTACCATCTTGGGTGCGGCAGGTCTCATCGGGTTGGCCATCGGCTTTGCGGTGCGCGATACGGTCGAAAATTTTATCGCCTCGGTGATGCTCTCGATCCGCCAACCCTTTCGCCCCAATGATGTTGTCGAAATCGACGGTGATCAGGGCAAGGTGATCCGGCTCACATCGCGCGCGACGATTCTTTTATCTTTCGATGGCAACCACATCCGAATCCCCAACGCGACTGTCTTTAAAAGCCGGATCATCAATTTCAGCCAAAACCGCGAACGCCGCTTCACGTTTACCATCGGTATCGACAGCGCAGCCGACCTCGGAACAACCCGCGACTTGGCCCTCGACACGGTCCAAGCGCTGCCCTTTGTATTGGACGAACCGGCCGCAAACGCATGGGTCGGCGACATTACAGATGCTGGTATCGAAATTGTGGTTGCTGGCTGGATTGACCAAACCGAAACCTCAATGACATTGGCCCGCGGCGAGGCGTTGCGCCTTACAAAACGGGCGATCGAAGCCTCTGGCGTCGTGTTGCCCAACACGACCTATACCCTACAAATGGACGGCGCAGTCGCCCCGCTCCGCCGATCGTCTACGGAAACGTCCCCTCAAACCCCATCGAACGAAAGCCATGAAGTTGCGGAAGTCACAGCCGATGAAGACGATGCATTGGACAGGATGATCAACGCAGAACGCGACGACGCGCAAACAGAAGATTTCCTCCGTGAAGATGCAGCGAAGGAATAAGCAATTTCCATCAATTCAGGGCTTGAACCCCTCAGCGTATTTTCGTATCCCCTGCCTCGCTGATGGGATGTAGCCAAGTGGTAAGGCAACTGTTTTTGGTACAGTGTACCGTAGGTTCGAATCCTACCATCCCAGCCAGCTCTATCCTAACCCATTGAAATATTTGAGACGCGATGCGCGTTTTGGGATTTGAATCCCAGCTGCATCTCGTAGGTGCATCTCGTCTATGCATCTCACTCGGTTTGCGACTGAAAGTTTCGACACCTTCGAGTCTGAGGGGAAGTTGAGATGACCGGCCTAAATTATGTCACCCGCCGCGGCGCAATCTATGTCTGGCGCAGGCGCCTGCCCGCCTGGGTATCCAAAACGTCGTATTTGCAAATCAGTCTTCGGACGCCGAAGTTTTCCACAGCTAAGGTTCTCGCCAATCTTGTGAACGCCGGTTTCGCGACCTGTATAAACCGCATGAAGAGCCAGCGGATCACTCAAGCAGAGGCGCAGCGCTTCTTGTCTGATTTGGTCGTGCAGGAGCTCGAGAAAATCGAAGAAGAGCGTTACTACGAGCCGGATGCACCATCGCCAGAAGACTGGCGTCAACGACATCTCAATGAGAGGGGTCGTTCTGTTGCTGCACGCCTCGTGGCCGCCCGTGGAGCTGCCGCCGATCTCTTCCCCGAAGACATCATGGACCTTGAAAAGGATGGGCTCTCCACGCAGGGCATTGACTTTGTCCGGACTGAAATCGCCAGCCTTAAGGCCGAAGTTTCATCGCAGTCCTACAAGGACGAAAGCCGGACAATGGCTGCCACTGCATTGGGACGTCCCGAGTGTGACGCCTTCGCACTGCGCAAGGTGGGCGCGTTGCGCCTTTTGGCAGAAGCCGAAGCCTTGGAACAGTCTGACCGTTTGAAAACCGACATACTGGCTCCGGTTTGGGGGCACGCCACGACAGAGAGGCCTGAGCGTCAGGCAGCATCAGATCCAGAGCAAGCGGAAACCAACAAACGGTAAAGCGCTGTGATGACCTCTATCGTGACTGACTACATTGCCAGCCGAGACCGTGCCGTAGATGACCTTGCTGAACAAAAGAAGATTGCCAAAGATGTTTCGCAGCAAAAGGCAATCTTGTCTCAATTTGCTGAAGCGAAGCAGGTTGAAAAGCTCACGGACCTGCGCCAAGAAGATCTGTATTACTATGTCAGCGTTTTGGAGAGACTGCCGAAAATCTACCGTAAGAACGCGGAGGACCAAGCCCGGACATTGGAAGAGATCTTGGAACGTGCGGAGGAGCTGCCTGCAGACCAAGTCGGCCTTGCTCCAGCAACAATCAACAGGAACGTGACGGCACTTCAGGGCTTTTTGAAGTTCGCAAAATCCCGTGGGACAAAGCCTACTGAATCTATGGACCTTTCGTGTTTGCGCAAGCCCTTCGGCGATGACGAACGAAGTGCGCGGCTGGCATTCTCAGAAGACGACATGGCGAATATTGCCGGTCATCCGGTCTGGACCGGCTGTCAAAGCTCAGTCCGTCGAAACGAAAAGGGGGCGATGGTCATCAAGGACGGGCTCTATTGGGGCCCGATTGTTGCCAGCCTGTCCGGGACCCGGCGGGAAGAGATCATGGGGATGACTCTGGATGAGGTTGACCTGACGCATAAATATCCGCACCTCCAAATTCGGAAAAACCGCAATAGGCGGCTCAAGAATGCAGCTTCGGAACGACTGGTCCCCTTGCATGACGCACTGGCTCAGCTGGGCTTCCACGATTACGTGGCTGATCTAAAGGCGCGCGGCGAGGTCGACCTCTTTCCAGAGCTGAAACCGCAGACGGAGAACGGCAGCTTTGGAGATGTATTTTACGGCAAGTGGAAGCAGATTACAGACAGCCAGCTTGGCGAGCGTGCGCAAAGCCGGACATTCCACAGTTTCCGCCACCGCTTCATCTCGGTGTTGCGCCATGAAACGGATGCGCCGAAAGATCTGGTTAAGGATCTGGTCGGTCATAAGCACCAAGATGAAACAGATGGCCGGTATCGCAAGATGATCGATTTTCGGGATCAAATCCTCGAAAAACTCGCACCGGTCGTGAATCAATTACCTGCCGATACTTGGCTGGACCTATTGAAGTAGGACACATCAATTTCCGGGCAGCATGGGTTTCCAAAGGGGCATCGCACCCCTTGGCTTGGAGTTTCCAAAGAGGGCAGCGCATCCTCCTTGGTGGGGATTTGAAAGGGGCGAAGCCTCTTCACCGGATTGGGATAACGTAAGTTATGCCGAGTAGGTTGTGTGATTGGGTTGGCCTTCATTAAGCATATGACAAACATAGTTTATTTAGAAATGATTTTGAACTTTCATGAAGGGCGCGGATGCTTGCCCCATGGCAAATTCAAAACCGAAGACCCACCCAAACATCACAGAGTCCAACCCCAATGCCGTGTCCGTGCGCATTGAGCCGAAGACGATGTCGAAGGCAAAGTTCCAGCGTCGGCACGATTTTCGGATCGGAGCGCAACCGGCTTACGTGGATGGGAACCGCACACATCTGAACCGGCTCCTTATTGAGCTGCGACCATTGCCGGACATCCAGCGAGAGAACGAAGCGTTGCGGATGCGTGCAGGCCGCACCCGAAAGATGAAATCGAATGCAGCGGTGGTGACCGTCGGTGTCATCACATTCGGGCACAAGGCTCAGGCTGTGTTCAATCGGTTGCCGGACGAAGTCCAAAATCGCGCGTTCACAGAGCTGGTCCGAGAGATCGCAGCGCAGTTGAACACATCGTTGGAAGCGCTGGTGGTGCAGCGCTACGCTCCGGCAATCGAGCGCGGAAACAAAAAGAAAGACCGGTTAGAGGCCGGGGCTGATTACCCGGACACGCTTCACCGTTCGGTGAAGCAATTGCACGAGGATTTGCCGCGCGAAAAGGCCGCGCTCGAGGCAGAGATCGCGACCAACGAAGAACGGATCAATGAACAAAAGGCGTCTTTGGAAAAGACCCAAAGATACCTGGAAAAGTTGAAGGCGAAAAAGGAGCTGACGGAGAAAGAGATCAAAAGAAAAGAAACCTATCGTAAAAGGCTCGAAAAGAAGCAGGTGGAGATGGCTGCGGAGATGAAGGCATTGGACGCGCAACGGCTGGCGCTGAGCGCGGAAATGGCGCGGGAGGTGGAGGCGATTAACGTAGAAAAAGAGACAGTGAAAGCGGAGCGGGAAAAAACGCAAGAGCAGACTGCGGCCGCGAGGCGGGTCAAAGAGGCATATGAAAAGGGTGTGAATGCAATCGAAGCAGTGTTGTCAGAAGCGGAGAAGGAGACGCTGTCTTACGACCCCGATAGCGGCAAGACGACGATGGACGATCCGACACCGTTGAAAGCTGTACCGCCAAAACTCCGGACAAAGATCGTGGCGATGGCAAAACGTCTCGCATTTGTTGAAAGCAGTCTGTTCGCGAGGATCTTCCGATTGGACGCACAGGTAAAACGGATCAAGACATTCCTGTCACGTACAGACATTTCACCTGAGGCACGGCAGCAGGGACAGGCGATTGTCCGAAGTGTCACAGAAGACGATCCAAGCCCTGGTTAGATCACAAAACGCGACATGGGGGCTTGAACTGAAGCACCGAGACGCGAATATAGAGCATATGAATTTGATACACACACCTACGATTATCGCAGCGAAGCAGCTGTAAACCCAGGCGGATCGGCCTGGCCGATCAACGTGTGTTCCATACATCCTCAGATCAATTGCGCCGATTGAGCCTTAATTGATGGCCCTCAAAAGGCATGAACAGATGACACATTACCTTAAAACATTCACTGAACTTCTTCCCAAACAACCTGACCTCGAACAAGTAAAAGCCGACTTTCTGCAAAAGGCAGAGACCGTGGGTATGACCGAGTTTCTTCGTGTGCGCGCGATTTCCCAAAGGACCATCGAGAGGGAGGTCAAAGAGCAGTTTAGCAATTTCATGACAGACGCCGTGGCTGAGATCATCGTACAGCGTGGATTGCTCGATAAAGACCAGATCGACCTGTTGGGCTTTGTGGATGAGGATCCAGACGACGAATTTGTTGCTGCCGTCAGAGATGCAGTGCAGGTCAATTTCGTTTATGAGGCGGCGCGCGAACACCACCGCATGGAAGCAGGTTACTACGACCGCGCCTTGAAAAACGCTGGACAGAAAAACGAGGTGCAGGAGTTTGTGAAAAAACTCGCGACTTCCCATCCGGCATTGGTGGGGCCATCAACATTGCACGCCGTTGATGAAATGATCGCCGAATTGCACGCGTCTGCGCCGTGGATGGCTGACGTGTCGACTTGGACCTACAAAGCTCTGCGAGCGAGCTACAATACCGGACAAACTTGGCTCGCCTTGCCACCTGTGATCCTTGTGGGCCCGCCCGGTTGCGGGAAATCAACCTACGCCCGTAAGTTGGCCGCCTTGTCCGGCGCGCCCGTCAGAACGCTTGATGCTGGGGCATCGAATGCAAGCTTTATCGTGGCAGGAACCGACCCGACATGGAGCAAAGCGCAAGCTGGCATTCCTCTTCAGGAGGTCGCCAAGTCCGGCATCGCCAATCCTGTCATGATCGTCGATGAGATTGAGAAAGCTGGCACAATGACGACCAGTGGAGGGTCGCGCGTGTCACTGCCGGACGCACTGCTCGGCCTGCTAGAGCCGACCTCGTCCACGTCGTGGGAATGCCCCTACTCGCGCCGCAGCTATAACATGAGCCAGATCAGCTGGATCCTGACCGCCAACGACCGCGAAGGCATCCCCGCGCCACTTCTCGACCGCTGCCGTGTGTTCGACGTCGGCTACCCAGCGGCGGAGGATCTGGCACACCTGATCCGCATCCTTGCCGCAGGGTGTCTCTTCGACGAGGTAACCGACCGCCTGATCGCACGGGTGCAGGCGGCAGTATCCAAAGGGCGTCCGCCATCACTCCGGCGCATCCAGCAATTAATCGGCGAAGCCGTCGCCGTGGCTCATGACCCGGTCCTGCATTGAGATGGAAAGAGTTAGCGGGCGGTTCGAACCTCCCGCCAGCGACAGGTTCGTCATTTGGTACTCGAACGGTTATTTTGAAGTTCGCCCCCATGAGCGGCAACCTGTACGTTCTGTGGGACCGACTTTCATGGATTCATTGGATGAAACTCACGATTTAGCCGAGTTGCTAGACCACAGTTTGCCGTTCCGACCCGCCCAGGCCAAGACCCCTGAGATTTTTACATTGGCCCAAGCAAGTCTTAGAATTCCCTGGCAAGCAGTATTACTGATCGCCAAAAGACGGACAGGTTGTAAGATTCGCTAATTCAGTTATTCAAATTTTTCCGCTGAAGGTTTGGAAAGCCGTTACATTGTCATTCCAACCACACTTTGGTCACACATGCACGGCAGGCTTCCAACCTGGTGAAGCTGCGACGCAGACGCAGCATCTGGTTTTGAACTGAATGTCCGCTAAAGGCCGTCTAACGTACGTGATGGCAAGGGCTTACACCCGCAGCACCAAGGCACAGACGCTATCATCAACGAACCGGAATCAACAATCAATTGGATCAGCTGATCTTCGTTATACTTGTAGCGTAGAGCGTTTCTTTGCGGCGTAACATCTGCAAGGATTTCAAAAAGATAACCGAATAACTATGAATGCAGCCAACACCCTAAGATCTTTATAAGACTCTATTCAGAGCTTCCTTGGTTCAGTCTCATTATGTAGCCGTTCTGAAAAGAATTTTTTGGTTAGAGCCTGAAGCTCATCGTAAATATGTTGCTATATTATGTTGAAATTGAAGCATCGCAGTTCTTGGGTCAGGAAACATAAACAACAGATGTCGGGAGCTGCAAGGATGATGGTCGTGAAGAAGATCTAAGGGCACGGATCAGTGACACGCGGCTTGCCGTGGGACTTGGAGAAGAAAGTGGCCAAACGCGCCGTTTACACAGCTATAAGTTATATAATCCCAGCTTTTTTACCGCTCAATTTTCGAACCGTGAATCCCGCCGGCAAGTAAAAAAGTGATGGGTACTGACTCTAATTGCAGCAGATCGATAGTGTTCCAAATGTAAAATTTTGACTTGATGTTTCGCAGCCAAGCCGAAACCTTACATTCCAATTCCGAGTATCATATGCCTGAAAAGATGATAGAATGGAATAAGTGAAGTCCAGACCTCTGAAGGAAGACATGAACGCAAACATCACTCTCAAGCAGCTTGAGGCTTTGTACTGGATTGCTGAACTGGGGACGTTTGAGCGTGCGGCGGCGCGGCTCTATACGACCCAGTCGGCGATCTCAAAACGTGTGCAAGAACTCGAGCGCGGATCCAGAATTGAGGTTTTTGATCGCAGCATGCGTGGGGCTAAGTTGACGTCTCATGGTGAAGAACTTTTCGAAGTGGCTAAACAAATTCTTCTCCTTCACGATCAGATCAATGACATCCAACAGGGTGTCGCGAACCAACCAAAAACGCTGCGAATTGGAGTGACTGAACTGACAACGGTTACGTGGTTACCACAACTGATATCGGCAATAAAAAGCAAGTTTAGGAATGTTCAAATATTGCCAAAAGTCGATATGGCACGCGCGCTCTTTACTGATTTGGAACAGAGTCAACTGGACCTAATTATCATTCCCGAGACGTTTACATTGCCCGAATTCTCTTCTTTCCCATTGGCAACAGTAAGAAACTGTTGGATGGCAAAAAAAGGGCTCGTGAATATAGAGAAGCCCATTAAGCACAGAGACTTGGCAGAGTTTCCAGCCTTGATGCAAGGCCACATATCCGGTTCCGGATTGTATCTTAATAAATGGCTAAAGGATCGCGGTGTCGTCTTTCAAGAAAACCTGGTCTGCGATTCCATGACGGCCCTGCTTGGTTTGGCAGTCGCTGGGCTTGGCGTTGCATATCTCCCCTACGAGTTTTGTAAGCAATTTGAAGATTCTGGAAAGCTTGAAGTTATCGAAACTGAAACGCCCCTGCCCCCGATTCCGTATGTCGCGATGTATCGAGACGACAGGCCAAATGCGTTTATTCGGGAGATCATAGAGATTGCGCAATTACATTGTGATTTCGCAAGTAGCTACCAGAACTAGTGTGTAGACGGTGCGGGGCACCGGTGCCTATGCGTCCATTCATGCGCATTTTCGATATGTCCTGATGACAAATAGTCGTTTTATGTCTCCGTCCAAATAGGTCAGTCTTCCTCCAAACAATGACAGGTATGCGCGCCACCTGTAGGGCAGTCAACGCGTTGCGTTGATCGCGGTTACGTAACCTTCAGCGACGTATCAACCGAACGGAATAGTCCAATGATCCAAGACAACGCACTGCTTATCAACGCTATTCGCGACAAATTTGCGAATGTCGATAGTTGCCCTATCGGCGGGCCACGTGTCTATTTTGAGAATGGGGGTGGTGCCCTGACTTTGAAATCAGTGATTGAGACCTCAGCGAAATATGCGGGCATTCCAGACAATCAAGGCCGCGATAATCCGGCAGCCAAAGCATTGGTTGATATAATTCAAAAGGCCAAGTCGGACTTGACCGTGTTCATGAACGCGACATCCGGTCAGTTCATTGTTGGTGAAACCGGGACCGAACTTTTGTACCGTATGATCCGAACGGCCTGTCTCAATGCACCGATAGGTTCAAAAATCATCGGCAGTTCGATTGAACACCCCTCCAGTAGAAGTGCCGCGCACCATTGGGCCAATCGCGTTGGGATGGACTATCTGAACGTGCCACATAACGATCCGGACGGAACGGTCACAGCAGACGATTATGCCGCAATCATGACACCCGATGTGGCAGTCGCGACCATCTTGCATGCTTCGCCTGTGACCGGAATTGGAATTGATGTAGCCGCGATTTCCAAAACAATCCGCGCTGTGGCGCCCGATTGCATGATCATAGTCGATGGCATCCAACATGCGGCGCACGGTCAGATGGATCTGGCCACCTATGACATCGATGGCTATGCGATTTCACCTTATAAAGTTTTCTCGCGTCACGGATACGGTATTGCATGGATTTCGGACAAGTTAACGGTGTTGCCGCATGAAGCTCTTGTTGGTGGACCTACAGATAACTGGGAATTGGGGACGCGCGATACAGGCGCATATGCTGCGATTTCAGATGTTGTTGCCTACTTCGACTGGCTTGGCGGTGAGGTCTCCGAGGAAACAGACCCGCGCAAACGAATCGAGGCTGCAGGCGCTGCGATCAACCTTTACGAAACGGCCTTAACCGATGCTTTGATCAACGGAACTGAAAATCTTTCTGGACTCCGTGAGATGGAAAAGATCACAATTTTGGCGGGCCCAGACAATCGGAAACGTGAAGGGACGGTGTCATTCGTCGTTCAAGGCATCGCGTCGTCTGAAGTTGTTGATATGCTTAACAAATCGGGTATTCGCACCCACATGCGCAAAGCAGATCATTACAGTGGCAACATTCTTCAGCCGTTAGAGTTGCCAGATTGCGTTCGTATCTCCATGTGTCATTACAATACCATACAGGAAGTGTCTCAGGCTCTAGCAGTTATGCGCCATATCGGACTGTAGACGAATTTTCAAAATAGAAATTGCTCGGGCGATGCAGGGTTGTGTGAACTCTGTCCGGAAAAAGGTGTGCGTTAGCTGGATCTTGGCGCTTAACCCGCGCTGAACCGCGATGCATGAGATTTTGCCCCCAACCAGTCCAAAACGGAATGAAACGGAAGTCCAAAAACTCGCTAATAAGGCCTACAAAGATACGGTTAACTCCAAGGCGTTAGCGCCTGCGTTTCACTAAACAGCAGGTGACATGAAGGCGGCTCTGGCAACGAAGCCTAACCAAAAAGCCGTGCGATATCACAACTGGGAGTTAAGACATGTATTCAAAATTCAAGTATTCTTTGGCGGCAACTGCGCTTGCTACTCTGCTAGCGCCTGCTGCGTTTGCAGAAGAATTCATTACAATTGGCACAGGCGGCGTTACGGGTGTTTATTATCCGACGGGTGGCGCGATTTGTCGCCTCGTTAATCAAGGACGCAGCGAACACGGCATTCGATGTTCAGTCGAATCTACGGGCGGTTCCGTGTACAACATCAACACAATCCGCGAAGGCGAGCTTCAGTTTGGCGTCGCTCAGTCCGATTGGCAATACCATGCGTTTAACGGCACGTCCCGTTTCGAAGAGGCCGGTGCATTTGAAGGCCTGCGCGCTGTGTTCTCGGTACATGCGGAACCTTTCACGGTTGTGGCACGTGCGGATTCAGGGATCACAACGTTTGATGATCTGCTCGGCAAGCGAGTCAACATCGGCAATCCAGGTTCTGGCCAGCGCGGAACAATGGAAGCACTGATGGACGCAAAAGGCTGGACAACTGACGACTTTGCTTTGGCCACGGAAATGAAAGTCGCTGAGCAGTCATCAGCTCTTTGCGACAACCAGATCGACGCGATGGTTGTAACTGTGGGCCACCCGTCAGGCACCATTCAAGAAGCAACAACAGCCTGTGATTCAGTCATCGTTAGCGTGACCGGAGCAGAAATTGATACCCTGATTGCAGATAATAGCTTTTATCGGACTGCAACTATTCCGGGCGGCATGTACCGTGGCACGGACGAAGATGTGACAACATTCGGTGTTGGGGCAACTTTTGTAAGCTCGACTGATGTATCTGACGATGCGGTTTATGCCGTCGTTTCCGGCGTATTTGAAAACATCGATGCATTCCGCAGTTTGCATCCCGCTTTCACAAACCTTGATCCAGCGGAAATGGCATCTGCTGGCTTGTCGGCTCCACTGCACGCGGGTGCTGAGAAGTATTACCGCGAAGCCGGCCTGATCGAGTAATACAACCGATCTCACACTGAAGACAGCGAGGGGGCGACGTTTCCCCCTTCGCTTTTGCGTTGGTTCTCTCCACAGGCGAACGAAAGTACTTAGGCGGAGCAAGAAAAAATGGTGACCTAACAAGATCAAAACGAAGTTCTTAGCGAAGCAGAACTTCAAGACTTTGTCTCTTCTTCCGACTCGGCTGCCCGCAACCCAATCGGCACTGTCGGGCTGTTTCTGTCCATTATCGCGACTACCTGGTCGGTTTTTTCAGGTCATCCTCGCGTTACTTCTTTCGAACCAATCTCTCCCCGGATCGGTCGTGAACAATTCACGACAAATACACGACGCCTTTGCCATATTCGTCGCTTTCATAGCCTACCCTGCCCTAAACCCAGCCGGCGTCACTACATCCCGACCCACGATTGGATCACGGGGTTTGCCGGCACGTTCATCGCGCTTTACCCCTATTTCTTTTACGAAAAGATCGTCAGACCGGCGGCCTTCCCGATGGTGTATACAAATGGTTCGCGCTTGCGGCCTTGATCTTAATGCTAGAAGGCGCGCGGCGCGCCCAGGGCCCGCGATGGCCGTCATCGCCGTTGTATTTTTGCTTTATGTGTTTTTTGGTTCCTCTATTATCTTCCCGGATGTCATCCGCTGGAGCGGTGCCTCCCTGAAAAAGGCCATGAGCCATATGTGCTTCACCTTTGAAGGGGTGTCGGGATCGCAATGGGGGGTTCGACGAAATTCGTATTCCTATTCGTGTTGTTCGGGGCCTTGCTGGATAAGGCAGGCGCGGGCAATCATTTCATAAAAATGGCATTTGGCGCGCTAGGGCATCTCAAGAGCGGCCCCGCCTAGCCTGCTGTTGTCGGATCTGCCGCGACAGGTGATTTCGGGGTCTTCTTTTGCCAATGTCGTGACCACGGCCACGTGCACCATTCCCCTCATGAAAAGCGTTGGTTTTTCGTCCGAAAAAGCTGGCGCTGTCGAAGTGGCGTCATCCGTGAACGGGCAGATCATGCCCTCTGTTATGGGCGCTGCGGCTTTCTTGATGGTTGAACACGTCGGCAATTCGTACGTTGAAGTAGTCAAGACGGTCTTCCTGCCCGCAACAATTTCTTATGTTGCGCTGGTCTCTATCGTTCACCTTGAGGCTGTGAAAAACAACATGCCGACCCTCGGTAACCGCGTCGTACATATGGGGCGCGCGGTCGGGGGAATGGCCGGATTTTCCATTGGGTTCGCAGCCTTTTTTTACGGTGTGCAATACCCTGTGAAGGCAATCAAAGGCATTCTTCCAAACTCGGGCTTAATCTTATCCGCACTCGTGTTTTAAGCCTATGGTGGGTTGTTGTATATCGCATCCGGTGTGCCCGACTTTGAGTCAGATGATCCCAACGCCAAGGACGTTAAGTTGCCGGTGGTTGGTGAATTCTATAAGGTCGGTCTGTACTTCTTGCTGCCGATCATCGTGCTGGTTTACTTTTTGATGATCGAAAAGAAATCATCGAGTCTGTCTGCTTTCTGGGCTACATTGTTATTATTGGTAATCTTGCTAGCGCAAAAAAATGAAGGCGATTTTCTGCGGCGAAAGCACCATGGTTGCGCGGTTCAGAGACGGTGCTGCGGACCTGCTCCAGGTCCTGATCGACGGCGCACGCAACATGATTGGTATCGGCCCTGCCACGGCCAAGGTTGGTGTGATCGTGCCGCTGATCACTATTCATCTGTTCATGTTCTATTTTGGCATTATGGCGGATGTGACGCCGCCCGTTGGTTTGGCTAGTTTCACGGCTGCCGCTGTTGCGGGGGGCGATGCGATCAAAATGGGCTTTGTGGCGTTCTTCCACAGCTTGCGCACGGTTGCCCTACCCTTCGTGTTTATCTTCAACACCGATCTCTTGTTGATTGATGCCGGGTGGGCGCAGGGCATACTGGTCTTTATATCGGCCAGTATAGCACTGACCTTGATCGCCTTCTTGCTGTTCCGGCCTAATTTCTTCATGGATCGTTTCCAGCCGCCGTTCGTAGATGTCGAACCATCCGCGCTTGTTCAAGCGATTGACGCAGCCAAAACGGGCAGCGAAATCCGGGTGGTCGTCAATGGCCCCAACTTTGATACGAGCGAATTGCGCGACTTCACGATCCTGCTTGCCATTGGCGCCGAAGCGCCAGCCGATCGTTTGTCGGCCATGGGCCTTTCCCTGTTGAGCAACGATGATGCGTTGCCCCTGGCAAGAGCCTATGTTCGGTTCACCACATTCCAGCGCCTTGACCGATTATGATTTCTACGGTGATGCATTTGTGACCGTTAAAGAAGTTTTAGCGCCGCAACCCTAAAGGAGCTGGTGTTTGTTCTGGCCCCCATCTCTTTGTCTTTCATTTTCATGCTGCAACGCAGCCGCGCCCGGCGCGAAACACCAACAGGAGAAATTGCATGACCGGTCCTGCCCTGTGCGCCATTGATATCTCGGATACCAATGGTGATGGCGCTGTTCTTATCGCGGCCCAAAAGATGGCCGATTTGGCGGGTGTCTCTCTTGAGATCATCACAGTCGTGCCTGACTATGGCAAGAGCATGGTTGGCAGTTTTTTCAAAAGCGATCACCATTCAAAACTGGTAGAGTCAACCAAGATGGCGCTTGAAGCAGCGGTCGTTGATGCGGTCGGTGCGGCGGCCAACAAGAAGGTTCGGCATATCGTGGCAACCGGCACGGCCTACGAAGAGGGGCTAAAGCTGGCTGAGACCGCCAAGTCCAGCCTCGTTGCTATTGGGGCCCATAAACCTGATTTCAAAGACTACCACTTGGGACCCAATGCTGCGCGCGTTGTGAGGCATTCCAACTGCTCGGTCTATGTCGTTCACTTTATTTATTTTTTGGGCCTAAGCGGCGCAAATGGGGGAGATGCGTCCTTTACCCCACCCGACCCCCTTCAAATTTAGAGGGAGGCCCAATCGAGCACGACCTTCCCTGATTGTCCTGACTTCATCGCGGCGAAGCCTTCGGCGTAATCCTGTACTCCAAAGCGGTGGGTGATCACGCCTGATACATCCAACCCGTTTTGCAACATGGCAATCATCTTGTACCACGTTTCGAAAATCTCTCGTCCATAGATGCCCTTTATTGTGATGGCTTTGAATACTATCCGGCTCCAATCCACAGGGCTTTTGCTCGGCGGGATCCCCAACAGCGCAATGCGCCCGCCCATCACCATAGCCTCGACCATCTGATCCAGCGCGATCTGGTTGCCAGACATTTCCAACCCAACATCAAAGCCTTGCGTAATCCGCAGCTGCGCCTGAATGTCGGCCAGATCGTCTTTGGTCACGTTTACCGGAACAACATCAGCAACCGTCGCTGCCAGATCAAGCCGATCTTGGTTGATATCGGTGATCACCACATTGCGCGCACCCGCGTGGCGGGCTACGGCCGCCGCCATGATCCCAATCGGGCCAGCGCCGGTAATCAACACATCCTCGCCCACCAGATCAAACGACAAAGCCGTATGAACCGCATTCCCAAGGGGGTCGAGGATCGCGCCAATATCGTCGCTGATTCCATCTGGCAAAGGCACCACATTGAACGCAGGCAAACACAGATACTCAGCAAAGGCGCCTTGCTCGTTCACGCCGATGCCGCGTGTTTCTGGGTCGAGGTTGAATTTTCCTGCACGGCTTTGGCGGGAGTGTTTGCCGATTAGATGTCCTTCACCGCTACACCGTTGACCCAGCGCAAGGCCCTCCACGTTGCGGCCCAGTTCAACGATTTCACCGGCAAATTCGTGCCCCGTGATCAGGGGCACAGGAACCGTTGTCCGGGCCCATTCATCCCAATTCCAGATGTGAATATCGGTGCCACAAATGCCCGTTCTATTGATCCGGATCAACACGTCGTCCGGTCCGATCTCCGGCACGGGAGCCGTTTGTAGCCAAAGCCCTTCGCGTGCATGTGCTTTGATCAGTGCTTTCATTTCATTGGTCATTTTATCACTCCAACCGCCTTGCCTGCGACCTCAAATGCTGTCAGCGCGCGATCCAGATCCGCTTTCGTCAGGGCTGCGTTCATCTGTGTGCGAATGCGCGCTTGCCCGCGCGGAACGACAGGAAAGAAGAAGCCGCTGACATAAACACCTTCCTCAAACAAGCGCGCGGCCATGTCTTGCGCTAAATGCGCTTCGCCCAGCATAACGGGGATGATCGGATGTTCGCCGGGCAGTAAATCAAACCCCAAACGGGTTAGGCCAGCACGCCAATAGGCGGCGTTTTCGAACAATTGTGCGCGCAACTCATCGCCTTCTTCGATCAATCGAAGCGCTTCGATTCCCGCAGCTACAATTGAGGGCGGCAACGAATTTGAGAAAAGATAGGGCCGCGCTCGTTGGCGCAAGAGATCAATCACAGGCTGAGGGCCCGCGATATACCCCCCAATCGCGCCACCAAGCGCCTTACCAAGCGTCCCTGTCAGGAGATCAACATCCACACCGAAATGCGCAGGCGTACCTCGCCCCTGCGGCCCCATAAATCCCGTCGAATGGCAATCATCGACCATGACAAGGGCGCCGTATATTTCAGCAAGTTTGGTGATCTCAGGTAGGTTAGCGAGGTAGCCATCCATGCTAAATACGCCGTCCGTCGCGATCATGATGAACCGTGCACCACCCGCTTTTGCGGCCTTCAGCTGGGCCTCAAGATCTACCATATCGGAGTTGGCATAGCGGTATCGTTTCGCTTTACATAAGCGGATGCCATCGATGATTGATGCGTGGTTTAAAGCATCCGAAATGATCGCGTCCTCTGGACCTAACAGCGGCTCAAACAGCCCGCCATTCGCGTCAAAACAAGCGGCAAACAAGATCGAATCCTCCTTGCCGAGGAACCGCGCCAATTTCTGTTCGAGCTCTCGGTGAAGGTCTTGGGTGCCACAAATGAACCGAACCGAGGCCATGCCAAATCCCTTGGTGTTCATCGCGTCCTTGGCTGCATCGATCAGGTCAGGATGATCCGCCAACCCAAGATAGTTGTTGGCACACAGGTTGATAACGGCTTTCCCGTTCGCAATGATCCCCCCCCCTTGCGGGGAGGAGATAAGACGTTCGCGTTTGGTCATCCCCTCTGCCTCAATCTGGGCAAGCGTTTTGGTCATGTGATCTAGAAATGCGGTTGTCATAACACCCTCCGTTTCCAACGGTGATGTCATAATGGAATTTAATCCGCAATAATGGATTTACGTTAAAGTACACAAAAATCCGTGATAAGGGATATCTCTAAACCCCTTGCACCACCAAGAATGCGCGCGCCGGGCCATCAGCCTTAATCTTATGAGAAACATCTGCTGCGTATCGGGCGGTATCCCCGATCGAGAGCTGTTCGACAGCATCCCCACTGGTCACGCTCAAGCGCCCTTCAATCACGGTCAAATGCTCTCGCGCACCCTGTGCGTGCGGCAGGCTATCAAGCACACCATCCTTGCCAAACCGAAGATCATAAACCTCGTGCAGGCCCGCTTGTTCGGGGGGTGAAAGAATGCGGATCGAACACCCTGCACCATGGTTTTCAATTGTGGGAACATCATCGCTGCGCAGCACTTCAACACGGTTGTCTTGATCGTCTTCCAGCAGCCCTGCGAAATCGACCTGAAGCGCTTTGGTCAGGTTCCACAAGGTCGAGATCGTAGGCGAGGATTCACCCCGTTCGATCTGGCTGACCATACTGCGGGACACCCCCGATAATTTGGCCACAGCATCAAGAGACAAGCCCTTGGCGCGGCGCGCCGCCTTTAATCGGGTTGGGAGGAGAGATAATATTGCGTCGGTGTTTTCCATAATAGCGGATAATACAGAATTGCAGACATGCGTCGCAAGGAAGAACGTATCTAGGAATAGGTTCTTTCCCGCAATCGGGGTCCGCCCGCGCCAACAAATGTCAACGCAGACGGATTAGTTCAAAAAGAGGGCCTTAGAGGTCGCTTACATCCGCCATGTCCACACCGAGAGCTTTTGCAACGCCGAGAGCGTAGGCAGGATCGGCACGGTGGCAATTGCGCAGGTGACGGTGTTGGATTTCAATCCGTGCACCACCAAGGCTACGGCCTGTGTTTTCGAACAAAACCTGCTGCTGCTCTGAAGACATCAAACGGAACAGGTTGCCCGGCTGAGAGTAATAATCATCGTCTTCCCGATGGTTCCAGTGGTCCGCCGAACCTTTTATCGTCAGAGGTGGCTCGGAGAAATCTGGCTGCTCTTGCCATTCGCCGTGCATGTTTGGCTCGTACCCAATACGTGACCTGGAATTACCATCGATGCGCATGCCGCCATCACGGTGGTACGAATGGACGGGGCAACGTGGGGCATTCACTGGAATTTGGGCATGGTTGACACCCAAACGGTGGCGTTGCGTGTCGCCATAAGAAAAAAGCCGACCTTGAAGCATTTTGTCCGGTGAGAAGCTAATCCCCGGCACGACATTGGACGGTGCGAATGCGGATTGCTCGACCTCAGCATGGTAATTTTCAGGGTTACAGTTCAATTCCATCTCGCCCACTTCGATCAGTGGATAATCTGCGTGCGGCCATACTTTGGTTAGATCAAATGGGTTAACGTTATAGCTGCCCGCGTCCTTCTCTGGCATGATTTGAACAGAGAGTGTCCACTTTGGAAAATCACCGCTCTCGATGCTTTCGTAAAGATCGCGCTGGTGGCTTTCGCGGTCCTCAGCAACCACTTGCGCCGCTTCTGCATCGGTCAGGTTCTTGATGCCTTGCTGCGTTTTAAAGTGGAACTTGATCCAAAACCGTTCATTATCGGCATTTATGAAGCTAAAGGTGTGGCTGCCGAAACCGTCCATGTGGCGGTAGGTTGCAGGAAGCCCGCGATCAGACATCACGATTGTGACTTGGTGCAAAGCTTCGGGCAAGTTTGTCCAAAAATCCCAATTGTTATCGGCACTCCGCATGTTCGTACGTGGATCACGTTTTACGGCATGGTTCAGGTCCGGGAATTTCATCGGATCCCGTAAGAAGAACACCGGAGTGTTATTGCCAACCAGATCCCAGTTACCTTCTTCTGTGTAGAACTTCACCGCAAACCCGCGAATGTCGCGCTCGGCGTCAGCCGCGCCACGTTCACCGGCTACAGTTGAAAACCGCAAGAACATTTCGGTCTTCTTACCAACTTCCGAGAAAATCTTTGCACGGGTGTATTTTGTAATATCATGGGTCACCGTAAAGGTCCCATAGGCCGCCGAACCTTTGGCATGCATACGGCGCTCAGGGATCACTTCGCGGTCGAAATGCGCCATTTTTTCGAGGAACCAAACATCCTGAAGCAGCGCAGGGCCGCGTGGCCCTGCAGTCATAATGTTTTGGTTGTCTGGCACAGGTGCCCCGAAAGAGGTTGTTAGTTTTGGCTGTTTAGTCACGTTTCTTTCCTAGTATTTTGTGGGTCGCAGTCCGCGACCAGATGGTTTTCTTTGGTTACGATTGAAAAACTCTTGTACATTTCAGTCACTCGGTCCGAAGCTCGCATGAGCCGCGTCACTGATCGCCATTCCGCAGGCCCCTGTTTCGGCGTGCAGATTTCCTTTGGATAGGATGTCCAGCGTATTTGGTTGCGAAAGTGCGAGGGTCGCTGCCACCACTGCAAAAAGCAGCACCGTTTCTAAGCAAACGATACCGAGCGCCGCCCCCCCGACTTTACCGAGGCTTTTCAGTGAGGTTTTCATGCCGATCCCGACAATGCCGATCACCAATAGCCATGTTGATATTGTCGCGAGCAACGCCCTGATTGGTTCAGGTAGGAACCCCAGGCTGTTCACCACGATCGCGAATGCGAAACCATAAACGAACCAAGGAACACCGCTGCGGTTATTTTGTGCCGTTTGATTCCTAAACCCAAAAGAAATCAGTACGATAACAGGCACAAGAAGTGACACGCGAAACAATTTAATTAGGGTAGCAGTGTTGCCCGCCTCTTCGGAAACAGAAAACCCCGCCCCGACAACTTGCGCAACATCGTGTATTGTTAACCCCAAAAGGATGCCAATGTGCTGGTCGTCCAGTCCCAAGCCCTGTCCCAAAATTGGATAGAGAATCATTGCGATTGTGGAGAGAGTTGTGACGGCGACTACAATAAACGCGGTATCGCGTTCATGCGTTTCAGACGCGGGCAACACCGCTGAAATGGCCAAAGCCGCTGAAGCCCCACAGATACCGACAGCCCCGCCGGACAAGACGCCGAACTTGATATTTTTTCCAAATAGCAACGAGACGGCAATCCCAATCGATAGGGTGAAGATCACGCCCCCAATAATGAGGCCAATAGTTTCTGTCCCCAGATCGCCAATGTCGGTTAGCGTGATCCGCAGGCCCAGCAACAAAACGCCTAATTTCAACAGATCAGCCGCCGCGAATTTTATTCCTGCTGCGGCTTTCTCATCGTCTACTAGGAAATGCAGACTCAACCCCAGAAGAAGAGCAAATAGCATTGTAGGTGCGGCGTAGTGATCCGAAAGAAACCGTGCGGCTGTTGCAACGATTAAGCAGATCAACACCCCTGGCATGAGGTGCGCAACTTGCCAGTTTTTCATCTTGATTAAACCTGACTGTTTTCAAAGTAAGGGAGCAGCCCGGTACTGGGATGGCAGTTGAAATATAGAAATTCAGCGTCGTCACTCAGAACATAGATTTCATGGTATGTTTTGAGCTCCAGATTTTCCTGATATTTCTTTCGCTCTGCCAATGCTTTCGTATAGATCGCCAAGTGGGATGGATGCTTTTCGGCCCATCGTTCAAGGTGACTAAAGCTCAGGAAAAAGCCTAATGAGAACGCTTCCGCGGCTTCGGTCCCGTCGGCATTCAAATAGCTGACTTGCCGAAGCGATGCACAGCCAGTCTCCGAAGGGTTGTCGCGTAAGTACTGCATACCTGCGTCAAGCTTAGGGGCTAAGTTCTTTTGATAGCTTTCCAGTTGCTCTTCGCCGCATGACGCCCATGAAACACCCGATCGAATGACACAAAGATTGTCTGGAAAGCCCACGACGCGCAATACTTTGCCGCGTGTGTCGCGATCCGTGTTTGCGCTCAGGCATTGATCATCGGCGGGGCCGAGGGTGTCATATGCAGAGGCAGCAAAGCGATCTCGTGCTGCACCCCAATATGCGCTTTCTTCAATCGGTTCGATTGTAGAGTAGGGACAGGCCGATAGACCACGAAGGTATTCTTTAAATGCGATCGTTTCGCGGTAAGGCGTGGGCACCGAAAAGGTCTCAAGCCAATAGCCGCTATCCGCTTCCTTTGGGTCTTGTGTTGCAAGCCAGGCATCAAAATCCTCGCGCCATCCACTATAGCTGATGGGGTCAAGCCAATAGGCAACCGTAAATGTATTCTCCACGCCTTGAGGATCAGTATAGTGTGCAGCATCGCGATGATCTGGGGCGTTTTGGCTCGCAAAGAGGTGGCGCACAAGACTTTGGAATCCGTCTACTTGGCCCTGCTGGCCAAACACGACGACCCGAACATTGCTCACCGAAGAATCCAGCGATGAAGAGTATCTTTGCACCACAGGGCAATGACCGTCAGGCTTACGCATAGGATAGATACGGGTGGGTTTCGTGTTTTTCATACTAAAGCATCACCGGAAAAAATTTGGGTAGGCAGCAGTATGACGCACCCAAGAGCCAACCAGGATCGCGACCACACCCTCACAACAACACCAGAATTCCGATAGAAATAGCTAGATATGCCGCCGCCAATACGATCGCAAAAGCGGACAAGAATCCTAAAAGGGTCATGTTTTTTCCTCTGAGTGAAGTATGCTTGTTTTTCCACTATTTAGAATTGCTTTCCAAAATTGTCAACGGAAATCCTTATACCTAAATTCCAACATGAATCACTGCCCATAATAAGTATGGTAAACGTGCACATACTAACCAAGGGGCGCTTGGATTATAAAATTTAGAACGCTGTATCAAATAATGGAAAGTCGTTGACAAGACGCACTTCAAGTATAGTATTGGTCCGAAGTGCACCCCTTATTGGAGGAAGTTTTGGATAAATCGGTAGTAAAGGCGTTCAACGTCCTCGAAATATTGGCTCGCAGCGAGACCCCAATGGGAGTGACAGCGCTGTCTGAGAGCGCAGGATTAGGAAAGAGTAACGTTCATCGGTTGCTGCAGACTTTTATTGAGCTGGGTTACGTTGAAGCGAGCGGCTCAGGCAGCTATCGAGCAAGTCTACGCTTGTGGGAATATGGTAGCCTAGTCGTTTCCCGGCTTAACGTTCGGCAAATGGCGCGACCGATGATGGAGGATTTGGCTCGAATAACGCGCGAAACAGTCCACCTTTCAGAGCTCCAACGCGGCGAAGTTCTTTACCTCGATAAGATCGAGAGCTCAGAGCCAGTCAGAGCATACACACAATTGGGTGGCCGCGCGCCCGCTTATTGCACAGCAACGGGCAAGGCAATGCTGGCGTTCAAAGACCCTGGGGTATGGCGGAACACTTTGGCGGGCGCCGAGGTGTTTACCCAAAAGACGATCAGTACGGTTGAGAGATTCGAAACAGAAGCGTCGCGCATACGGACCCAAAAATATGCAATCAACCGCGGTGAATGGCGAGCCGATGTTCTGGGGTTGGCCGCACCGATTGTTGACGGGAATGGCAAGGTGGTTGCCGCAATCGGAATTTCCGGCCCAGCCAGTCGCCTTGATGCCCAAGAATTAGAGACCATCGCCCCGAATGTAGTGTCCCAAGCAAAACAATTATCGCTCGCCATGGGGGCCTCAGAGCAGGCGTGGGAGATACTGGGATCCAGCGCATCGCTTTCTAAACCGATATCCTCCAGGGCCCACTCAGCGGCCTAGAAAAACAACATCGACCGTGTCGACGCAGAGCAATTTTGTTCTGCGAATGGCTAGGTATTGCTAAAGGACAAAATATGCGACCTCTTCAAGACATTAAGATTATCGAATTTTGTGAGGTGGCCGCTGGGCCGTTTTGTGGAATGTTGCTTGCTGACATGGGCGCGGATCTGATCAAGGTAGAACGAATTCAGGGCGACGCGATGCGATCATGGCCGCCAATTTCAGATGGGTACTCGGAGAACTTTGCGTCGATCAACCGTGGCAAAAAATCCGTTGTTCTAGACTTGAAGTCGGAGGAAGGCGTACGCGCCGCGCGCGATCTCATCCTGTCAGCAGATGCCGTGATAGAAAATTTTCGCCCAGGGGTGATGGATCGCAACGGGATCGGATATGAAGAGATGTCCAAAGTGAAGCCGGAACTAATTTATTGTTCGATCTCGGCTTTTGGCCAATCGGGCCCCCGTTCTCGTGAAGGTGGTTTTGACTTAACGATGCAAGCCATGGCTGGTGTCATGAGCATTACTGGTGAACCAGGCGGAGCACCCGTAAAATGCGGCGTTCCCCTGTGTGATTTCGTATCTGGACTATACGGCGCATATGGCCTTGTGTCGGCGCTTCACAGCGCAAAGGAAACAGGTCAGGGAACGCACATTGATGTTGCGATGCTAGGTGCAACACTTGCCATTGGCGCGCTACAAACCAGCGAATATTTTGGTACGGGAAAAGATCCGCGAAAATTGGGATCCGCGCACCCGCGCAACGCGCCCTATCAGGCGTTCAAAGCGCAGGATGGTTATTTTGGAATGGCTGCAGGCAACAACAAACTATGGGCTTCGGTCTGCGAGGTTGTTGGGCGGCAGGATCTTGTCAACGAAGACCGGTTCGCAAACCCAACACAAAGGGCTGCCAACCAACAAGAGTTGCTGGCAGTTTTAGAAGATGTGTTTGCAACGAAAACGGTTCAGTACTGGCTGGATGCCTTTGCGGCAGCGGGCGTTCCATCAAGCCCCATCAACACATATTCCCAAGCATTGGCCGATCCACAAGTGGCACATATGGGCTATGTTCAAGATCTGACCTTACCAAATGGCATACAAACGAAAACATTTGGATCACCGCTTATATTCGACGGGAAACCCAATCCGATTGGCATGACATCACCGATTTTGGGGGCAGACACTGAAGCTGTCCTTGGAAAGTTATACGTCCCGCAGACAGCGAAAGCCACTGTATGACCGCCCCAGTTGTTACAACCGAGCTGGCCGAGGGTGTTCTGACCCTGACGCTTAATCGACCAGAAGCATCCAACGCCCTATCTTTGGAAATGGCCGAAGCGATCCATTCGGCAATCACCTCCGCGAAGACTGTTCGCTTGGCGGTGATCAAAGGAATTGGGAAAAACTTTTGCGCGGGCTTTGACTTGTCCGATGTGGCTCGGCTTTCCGACGCGGATCTACTTTGGCGCTTTATGCGCATCGAAACGATGCTGCAAGCTGTCTATCATGCGCCATTCCCAACAGTCGCGTTGGGACAAGGTCATATCATCGGGGCCGGTGCCGATTTGTTCGCCGCCTGCACTTACCGCCTTGCCGCGCCAGAGGCCAAAATACGCTTTCCCGGGTGGAACTTTGAACTGGCCTTAGGCACACGCCGCCTTGAACGCTTGATTGGCAAAGATGCCGCATTCGACATTCTGCTAGATGGGCGAACCGTAGCGGCATCAGAAGCCAAGACATTGGGCCTAGCGACAGATGTCGTGGATCAATCCGACTGGTCAAAAACTGTTAATGTGCTTACCACTCGGGCTGTACAAATGCCTAAATTCAGCACGCAGCACATGCGGAGTTTAACGACACATGATACACGTGCCCAAGATATCGCTTCTGTCGTGGCAACGGCAGGTCGTCCCGGCCTCAAAGATCGCATTTTGACGTATCAACTCGCCGTCAAAGAGGCTCGTGAAAAACGGAGGCAATCATAATGGTCAACAAATCTCTTACAGATTACCGCGGCATTCATGACTTGGGCGGACTGTTGTGTGAGCCTTTTGCCCCCGATGAACATGATTATGAACCTTGGGAAAAACGGGTTCATGCTGTGCGCGAATTGTTGGCCACAAAAGGGCTACTAAGGGTTGATGAGCTACGCCGCGCTGTTGAGGGATTGGGCGAAGAAAGGTATCAGCGCCTATCATATTATGAGCAATGGATTTGGGCCATCAGCCAAATTATGCTGGAACGCGGCATTGTAACAGATGCAGAAATCGGTGCGCGCGTCGAAACAATACGGGCAAAGCTCGCTTCTCATGACTGATCCTATGTTCAGAGTTGGCGATAAGGTGCGTATTCGTGATGCTTACCCAATCGGGCATTGCCGCACGCCATTTTATACCCGTGGATTAACTGGGGAAATTGAACGCCATTGCGGTAATTTTGCGAACCCTGAAGAACTTGCTTACCGCCGAGATGGCCAACCGGCCATGCCGCTATATAGAGTCCGTCTGCCGATGCGCCAGATGTGGCCTGATTATGCCGGAGCGGCGCATGATACTCTTGAAGTAGAGATTTTTGAACATTGGCTGGAGCCTGACGACTAATGCATGATCACATCCATCATCACCCACACCCCAACCAGCCAGATGAAGAAGACGGACCGTTCACCGAGTATCGTTTATTGGAAATGGCCTTGCGTGAACTTCTGATTGAAAAGGAAGTGATCACTCAGGCGGAGTTGCACAAAACCTATCAGATGATGGATGATCGCGGACCGCATAATGGCGCACGCATGGTGGCCAAGGCTTGGTCGGATCCGGTCTATCTGGATCTCATGCGTCGTGATGCAACCGAGGCCGCAAAATCCATTGGGCTGGAGCCAACATGGTTAAACTTGATCGCTTTGGAAAACACCGATGCGGTGCATAATGTCGTCGTTTGCACCTTATGTTCGTGCTATCCTTGGCCATTGCTTGGCTTGCCACCCGATTGGTACAAAAGCCGCGCCTATCGTTCAGATGTTGTTCAAAATCCACGCAAGGTTCTTGCCGAATTCGGGACCATCTTACCTGAGACAACAGAGGTCCGGGTACACGACAGCAGCGCTGACATGCGCTATCTGGTTGTGCCTAAACGCCCAGAAGGAACAGAAAACTGGTCCGAAGAGAATCTCGCAAAACTGGTGACACGCGACAGCATGATCGGCGTGGTTCCCGCGTTGGCCATAGAAACTCTATGATGGATACACCAGCAGAATTGAGTGCTGTTGAAGCACGCCGTCAAATTGGTGCCCGCGAATTGACACCAAGCGCATTGCTCGAAGCCTGTATCACCCGCATTGAACAACGAAACCCACTCGTAAATGCGGTCATTACCACCAATTTTTATGAAGCTCGTCGCCAAGCGAAAATCGCGGATACAGCGGTACAAGCCGGCGAGGCACTACCACCGCTACACGGGCTACCTGTCTTGATCAAAGACCTCAGCCGAACAAAAGGATTGCGGACAACCTTTGGCAGCCGGTGCTTTGAAGCCCACGTCCCGGATCATGACGACATCATCGTAGAACGTTTGCGCGCTGCTGGTGCAATTGTTCTCGGCAAAACGAATACGCCAGAGTTCGGCGCAGGGGCAAACACTTCAAATCTCGTGTTCGGCGCGACGGGCAATCCCTATAATACGACAGTCACATCCGGCGGCTCTTCTGGCGGCTCAGCTGCCGGTTTGGCAAGTAACATGGCCCCACTTGCATCAGGATCTGATCTTGGAGGAAGCTTACGAATTCCTGCATCATTTTGCGGTATTGTGGGGATGCGACCATCGCCCGGCATTGTTCCATCACGGAGTCATGTGTCCGGGTTTTCACATCTTTGGACAGACGGGCCGATGGCGCGCACCGTGGAAGACCTGACCTTTATGCTGTCCGCGATTTCTGGTTTTGATGCCCGTGATCCGCTTTGTTCTCCCAATTTAGAGATTGAGTATAAGGACTTCCATGCAATTGAGGATTTAGCCCATTCACGTATAGGCTTTTCAACGGATTTGGGTGTCGCGGAGGTTGATAACGGGATCGCGGAGCTATTTGTGTCACGCCAACCGATTATTGGCAAACATTTCAAATCCGCTAGCGTTCTGAATGTTGATTTATCCGATGCAGCCGCTGCGTTTCGTGTTCTCAGGGCACAAAGCCTCTATGCCGCTTACGGGGAATTGGCGGAAAATCAGCCAGATTTAATTGGACCAAATGTAAGAAACAATATTCTTGAAGCCAAATCACTTCGTCTGTCAGACACAGCGCTTGCTGACGCAGTTCACACACAGATCTATCGGAGATTTCAGGCTATTTTTGCTGAGGTGGACTATCTCATTTGCCCAGCCACGTCAGTTTCACCCTTCCCGCTAGAAGAAAACCATCCAGCCGCGATCAATAATAAACCATTGAAGGAATATTATGCTTGGTATGCGATCACCTGGGCGCTGTCATTGGTGGGAAGCCCAATCGTGACGCTTCCTTGTGGGATGGACCATCAAGGTATGCCATTCGGCATACAAATTGTTGGGCCGCGCCATTCTGATGCAAAGCTTTTAAGATTCGCCCGCAGTTTGGAATCCGCATTGATGCGGGATGGGTTGGGTCGCACACCGCCCAAATTTAATGCATCAGTTGCAGTCATCGCCTAGCCTTTCGGTTTTGTTCCACAATATAGAATTACGCTGCATTTTCGGAGAAATTCCTAAGAAAGTACTTGCTTTGTCAGAAGATTGGCCAAAAAATGGAAAGCAATTCTACAATATAGAAAAACTTAGAGGGCACATCATGCTGGATTATCCGTACGACCTAGGGGCCTATAGCCGCCCAATCACAACGTCTTCAACTGATGCACAAATATGGTTTGACCGCGGTTTGAACTGGATTTTCGGATATCACCATGAAGAGGCCGCCGTTTGTTTTGAAAATGCACTGAAGGCGGATCCAGAGTGTCCTATGGCCCACTGGGGATTGGCCTATATCATTGGACCGAACTACAATAAACCATGGGAGCTTTTCACGCCTGAACAAGTGCAAGAGACGCTTGTAAAATCTCGGGAGGCTATCGAAAAGGCCAAGGCGGCAATGGATGGCGCAACAGATGTTGAGAAAGCACTGATTGTCGCATTGGAAAGTCGCTACCAATCGAACGAACCAGTACCTGATCTTTATAAATGGTCCGCAGCATACGCGAATGAAATGCGGAACGTTTACGCTACATTTCCTGACGATTCTGATGTCGCAACATTATTTGCCGAAGCGATGATGAACAGAACGCCATGGCAAATGTGGGACCCACGTACCGGTGAGCCAAATCCGGCAGGTGACACACTAGAGTGTCGCCGCGTACTGGAAAACGGAATAGCCAAAGTTGAGGCCGCTGGTCCGGCCCGACACCCAGGACTTTTGCACCTCTACATTCACCTCATGGAAATGTCCGCTGTCCCGGAAGTAGCTCTGCGATGTGCAGACGAGCTACGCGAAATGGTCCCATCTGCCGGCCACTTGGCCCACATGGCGACGCATATCGATGTGTTGTGTGGTAATTACCAGGACGTCGTAACTTGGAACCAAAAAGGGATCGTCGCAGACGAGATTTATTGGGAAAAATCCGGTGCGATGAATTTCTATTCTATGTACCGCGTCCACAACTATCACTTCAAACTTTATGGTGCGATGTTCCTCGGGCAATTCCGCCCCGCGATGGAAGCAGTTGAAGGAATGATGAAAACAATTCCCGATGAACTGATCCGTTGTGAAGATCCGCCCATGGCCGACTGGCTTGAAGGGTACATGTCGATCAAGACACATGCGTTGATCCGCTTTGGTCGTTGGAAGGAATTGATTAGTGATCCTTTGCCTGAACATGCCGAAGACTATTCCATGACGACCGCGCTCAACTGGTATGGCAAAGGCATTGCACATGCTGCGCTCAAGCAACACGATAAGGCTGACCAAGCGCGCGAGAACTTTGAGACCACAGCAGCAAAGGTTCCAGAAACACGGCACATCCATGTTGTTGCCTGCACTCAAATTCTCGAAGTCGCGCGCGAAATGTTGAACGGTGAAGTCGAATATCACCGTGGCAATTACGATGTCGCCTTTGATCACTTGCGCAAAGCCGTCGCTTTGGAAGACGCCCTGCCCTATGATGAACCTTGGCCTTGGATGATGCCAAGCCGGCACCCGCTTGGTGCATTGTTGTTAGAACAAGGGCATTTCGAAGAAGCCGCCGCCGCCTACGAGGCCGATCTTGGCATGGATGATACTTGCATCCGCTCCAATCGCCACCCGAACAATGTTTGGGCGCTAAAAGGTCTTTACGATTGCTATATCGCAATGGGCAACACCAAAGGTGCGGCAATGATCAAACCTCAGCTTGATTTTGCCCTTAGCCGTGCGGATCGCGAAGTCTATTCTTCATGTTTCTGTAGCACCAAGAACGCTGCTTAGACGTGAACCTATTCAAATGGCCGGCGTTTCACACGCCGGTCACGATATGGAGCCATTTATGACAACAGCTATTCAAGATTATAAGTTAGATCTCGGCTGGCGCGTTACAGCAGGTGCTTGGCTCGCCCTCGTGGCCATGACCTTTTCGGGCCACGCGTCCTATTTAAATCATGGTGATTGGACTTTGGCCGGTGTGCTCGCAAATATTTGTGGCATTAACCTAGCTGAAAAGGGCGTTACCGGAGGCCTAGCTTTACTTACAAGTTGGTTGTTGATGCTTGCCGCTATGATGGGTCCAGTGGCTTTCCCTAACCTCAAGCACAATCAAAGAGTCTCCTATATGGCTGTGCTTGGTTACACGACCGTATGGAGTGTGGTCGGTATTGCATTGCACGGCTTTGGTTATGTGTTGCTTTCGGCTGCTAAGAATAGCGATTGGTTGTATTTTAACGGCTGGTCTATTGGCGCTAGCACGCTGTTGATCATCGGTTTATTCCAGCTTTCACGGCTCAAATCTTCCCCGATTCCAATCTGCTCGCTTTGCAGTTCAGGTGTGTCGCAAAGCCAATTCACATTGGGGTTTCTACATGGTGTTGATTGTGTTCGGTGTTGCGGTCTGTTGATGTGTCTGATGTTTGTGTTTTTCCCAGGAAACTTGTTTTGGATGGCCATCATTACAGTCTTAATAATTTTCGACCGTGGGATGTTCGGTTTGCCCGCGCTGCGTCAAGAGATCGGCGTCGCGCTTATATTCGCAGCATGCACTTTGTCGGTGGCTCAATCTATTTGAAGGCCCAATATTTAGAAAGGTCCCTCACTTCAATGCAATGGTACTTTCACTCACACGGTGATGCGCATGCCTAACAGCTTGACAGCTTCGTCGAAAAAACGAGGGTTTTCTTCGGAACGGGCCGCTAACTGTGCGCCTTCCAACAAGGATAGCGTCGTGACTGCCTCTAACGCGGGGTCGGCAACATTCGAGATCGACCCATCCACACTACCTTTTTCAAAAACATCTGTTAGCCAAGCGATAACCATTTCCCGAAACAGGCTGATTTGTTCAAGTACGCCTGGTGGGAGACTATCGCGACTGGCAGAAAAAGAGACACAGAGGCATAATCGTTTACCGTTGTCGCTGGCAGCACGATATTGCTTAATCAACTCTGACAATTGCGTTCCGCCAGTGGCATGATTTTCGCTAATCGCCGTACAAACTGCTTCGAAATTTTGATGATATCGCTGCATCAAGGCGACCGACAATTTTGCCTTAGACGGAAAATGGTGATGAATGCTCGCTTTGCGTATGCCAACATCTTCGGCAAGATCAGCATAGCTGAACCCATCAAATCCTAAAGTGCGCGCTGCATTCTCTGCGGAATTTAGCAAAGCAGTTTTTGTATCCGTCGTTGGCATTCTCATCACCTATCTACTTTTCCAAGTTACTTAGTACGTTTTCAGCCGCTTCCAAAGCCCCTTCGAGATACCCCCCGAACTGCGGAGCCAATTCACTGCCAGAAAAAAGCAATTGGTCGTCCCATAGTCCAGTTAGCGCTGCGGGAAGGCCATAGGTTGGGTGCGCATGTACCGGGGCCGTATCAGCTTTGGTCGCCGTATATGAATCAAAAGCCCAATCTTTGATCAACAAGTGCGTTGGCTTAGCTGCCTTTGGGCCAAACAGCCGCTTCAATTGCGCGATAAGATGCTGACGCAAAGCGTCTTCATCTGTGCGACTTTGCGGCGGGACGCCAATAAACCCGAACAAAGCATAGGGCCCCCCCTGTTCAGGCGAGGCATCGTGAATCTCAACCAGCGGGCCAAAACGGCTTTGCGCATCGCCAGATAGCCCAACTTCGCGCCAAAATGGGGTGTCGTAAATTGCAATCGCCTTAGCCTGGCCAGCCATCCACGTCGGAATATTTTGCAACGCCATCGCCGCATTATCCGGCAATGCTGGGGTGAAACTGAGGTTTGCGGCCACGCGAGGTGGCACGCAAAGGATTGCACGATCAACCTGTACCCGTTCACCGGTTTTTAATGTCACGTCGATGCCGTTGCGAGTCTTTATCAACGCGGTGACCTCCGCGTCCAAACGTAACCTATCTACGGGCAAAGCATTAGCCAGTGCATCAATCAATACGCCCAACCCGCCGACAAGGCGCCAAGATCCTTGCATTGACGAAAATCCGTGCCCACGTTGCACCTGCCGCTGTTCATTTTCATAAACAAGGTCGCCATCGGCGAATTGATCGAATTTTGGCAAATTCAATCGCTCAATCAATTCAGCGATGCGCGGCTGCCCCGGCCAAAACCAAGTCGGGCCCATATCAAACGCGCCGCCATCATGGTGTTCTGTCTTGATCCGGCCGCCCAAGCGCGTGCGGGCCTCGACCAAAACGTAATCTTGCCCCCTAGCTTGCAATGCATGTGCAACTGCGAGACCTGACAAACCACCACCGATAATCAGCGTCGTCATGGTTCAAAACCCTTCGGACATAGGCCGCAGGTCTAATTCGTGCGTCCATGTGGATTGTGGCTGATGGGCCAACTGCCAATAGGCTTCGGCAATGTGATCGGGTTTCATCATCTGATCGGGATCGATGCTATGCAGGTCTCGTGAGCGATCCGTGTCAATGATGCCATCCAAAATAGCATGGCAAACGTGAACGCCTTGAGGCTGATACTCGCGCGCCAAAGATTGGGTTAAACCGCGAAGAGCAAATTTCGCACTGGCGAAAGCCGCGAATTTAGCGCCGCCGCGCAAGGATGCCGTTGCGCCTGAAACAATGAACGCACCACCGCTAGCATTTGCCATCGGTTTCAATGTTGATTGCCCGAGCAAAAACGCAGATTGCACCATGGATGTCCATGTTCGTGTGAACTCAGCCAGACTGGTGTCGCCGAAAGGCGCGATAACCAGTTCTGCCGTATTGTGTACCACGATTTTCGGGGCTCCATGGGTGTTGATGATGTTCGACAATTTGGTGGGCACGGCCTCTGCATCAGCGAGGTCAAGCTTGTGGAAGGCTCCAACGAGTTGAGATGGCTTTCTGCGACCAATCCCCACGACGTCGAACCCACCCCTTTCGAAGCGCGCACAGAGGGACTGGCCAAGACCAGCCCCCGCACCTGCGATGATCACGTAAGGTTTTTGCATAGCAATTACACCGCTGGTGGTTGCGCATGGGCCAGATGACCGGTCTTGATCCAGACCTTTGCGCCATCCTCGCCGGCTTTTGCTTTCAACTGTTGACCATCTGGCAGGCGTAACCATGCACCTTTGCCAAGCGTATCACCGTCTTCAGTTACTGAACCGCTAATCACCAACACTTCGATTCCGCCTGCTCCGTCATTTCTGAGAACAGCATCAGCATCCAGATGGTGATATGTTACAACCTCACGATCATCGCGGTGCAATTCAGCAGTTGCTACACCATTCGTTGGCGCTGCAAGTTCGTCCGCCATATTTTTGCGAAACTGCGTGCGGTCATCCATATCAAATTGCCACAACTTAACGAAAATGGTACATCCAAGATCGGAACCTGGAGTGTGGGAAGTTGTTGGCGGGTTGCGCACATAGGTGCCTTCAGGAAAATCGCCATGCTCATCTTGGAACACGCCATCCAGCACGATAAATTCTTCGCCGCCTGTATGTGTATGCGCCGAAAATTTGCTATCTGGAGCGTAGCGCACGATTGTGGTGGCGCGCGCCACCTCCCCGCCCATGCGGTCGAGCATACGGCGATCCACGCCGGGCATCGGCGATGCCAGCCAATCCAATTGATCAGAGTGGACAACGACGCGTTCTTTGAAATCAGCATTCAATTCCATATTTCTTATCCTTTTGCTTCAAGGCGGCATATTCCGTGTATCACCCCTTCGGTCAACCTATCAATAGGTAGGCAAATAGTCAAACCCTTAAGAAGGGTTGTTGATGATGGATGGATTACGGTCTGAATAAGATGCAAACGTGTACCGAAGAGGCAGCGCACCCGGCGCGCGCACAATGGTTTCGATGCGAATGCGCAGTCCACGTCCCATCAATGGCAATTCGCCATCGTTGAGTTCTTCAACCACCTCAGCGGTTCCCTTGATATTCAATAATGTTCCAGTTTCAAAATCAACAAACTGCAGGCCAACACGTCCGTCCGTTAGGATGTTGCCAAAGGTGTTGTAAAAACTGTTCCCTTTGTAGTCAGGGAACTGAAGCGTTTTTTCGTCCAGAATACTGACGAACCCCGGATTTCCGCCGCGGTGATTGATGTCCACGCCCGCGCGCGGGTCATCCCCCAATTGTGCGGCACGCGATGCGATCAACAAGGTATCAGCCTTACCAATTTGGTACTTGTCGACTTCGCTCAGCACGGCCGTTGTGGTCGGCGCTTCCGCCTGAGAGGGGCCAGCGGCCACCTTGTTTCGGATCTGAATGTACTTCGGGCAATTTCCATAGCTTTGATCAACATGCATAGACAGCGTGCCGTGATCAGCCGCGTCAATGGTTGCGTTTAGACGGTTGCGTCGCTGGGTTTCGAACTCGATCCCGACAACACTCGTCTTTGCGCCAACAGCAAAGTTTAGGTCCACAGGCTCCCCCGGCAAAGGTTTAGATGCTATTGTCAACGTTTTGTCGTTTGGGGATGTCATGAAACCCTTAGGCCCGGTTCGCATAATGGCCCAAGGATGACCGGCTGAATCAACTGCGCCAATATGGACGCTTTCCAAGTGGCCAAAGAAATCGCGATGTTGTTCGGGCATATGATCGCGGATCATGCGCAGGCCCAGCTGGTGTTGCCGCTCTGCGATATCCAGCTTTTCGTGCAAGCTGCGTTCTCCTTGGTGAAAAACGCTAGTTGAATCTGACATGGGGATATCCTCTTTTGATCTGTACTTCATATCTACCTTCTAATAGGTAGCATGTAAGTCTTTTGTCAACATCACAGCGGAAACCGCTCCCAAATCGCGCAAAAATTAGATGTGGGGGATGAAAATGGAGAAACTAGCTTATGAAGTTTTACGACAGCATCGGTTTGCCAAACCCTGACCGCGTTAGAATTGCGCTGGCAGAAAAGGGCGTGTTGGACCGGGTGGAGATTGTTCAGGTAAACCTGTGGGAAGGCGAACATAGGACGGCTGCGTTCAAGGCCAAGAACCCAAGCGTCACAGTCCCCCTGTTAGAGCTCGACAATGGCATAGCGATTTCAGAAACAACGGCGATCACCGAGTATATCGATCACGCGTTTGAAGGTACTTCCTTGACAGGCGTAGGCCCGCAAGAGCGCGCTGTCGTGCATATGATGCAGCGCCGTGGCGAGCAGAAAATCGTAGATGCCATCGGAGCATATTTCCACCATGCAACGCCCGGTTTCGGGCCGGAAATCGAATTAGATCAAAACCCCGCCTGGGGGCAGGCACACCATCAAATAACCTTGGATGGCATGAGTTATTTCGACACTGTCCTACGCGATACCCCATTTATTGCAGGCGAGAAATTTTCCATGGCGGATATCACTGTCTTCACGGGTTTGAATTTTTCTGAAACCTATCCGCGGGTTATGATACCAGGCAATTTAACTGCACTTACTGAGTGGCGAAGCAGAATTGCAGCGCGACCAAGTTGTGCGTTTGTTCCGGACACCCTGAAAGGACGCCCATGACCTCACCAATCAGAGAAAAATACTTGATCAAAGACATCCTCGAGTTCCGCGAACGATACGGGGACACGGGCCCACTTGTTTACGACAAGGTTGCCCCTTTCCTAAGTGAGCCAATGCAGGATTTTGTGCGACTGTCGCCCTTCTGCGTTGTCTCCTCACAGGATGCAGACGGAAATGCAGATACGACACCTCGCGGTGATCCGGCAGGTTTTGTGGAAATAGTCTCGCCCAAACATTTGCTGATACCGGATCGGCCGGGCAACCAGCGGTTTGACACCTTCCGGAATCTGCTGACAAATCCGTCGGTGTCGGTGATGTTCATGATACCTGGCGCTTTTGACACATTGCGGGTGAACGGTAAGGGCTACGCAACGCGTGATCCAGAACTGTTGAAACGCTGCGCGATTAAAGACCGCATTCCGCCCGTGGGATTGTTGATTGAGGTGGAAGAAGCCTACGGACATTGCTCCAAAGCGATCCGTAGGTCAGCGCTATGGGACCCATCCTCACAAATTGATCGAAAACAAGCCCCAAGCTTGGGTGACCTTATGTCTGCTCACCAAAATTATGACCCAAAAAAGCTGGATGAAATGGAAGGTAAAATCAGCCGCGACATTCACAAGAACATGTACTGAGCTGACCAGCCTGACCCTTGAAAGATAACATTTAGGTGATGTGGTCTTAAATTGTTGCACGTCCACACTCAACCTTCTAGTTGGTAGGCATACAGTCTAACGAAAAGGAAACGACATGATTGGCTACTCTACGATTGGCGTGAAAGACATGGAAAAAGCAAAGAAGTTCTACACAGAGCTTTTTGATGCGGAAATCCAAGTTGACATCGGTCGCTTGGCGATGATCGGCAAAACAATTGAAGCACCGATGATTGCCGTCTGCGAACCCTTCGATGGCAATTCGCCAAGCTGCGGTAACGGTTCTATGGTTGCTTTCGCAGCGGCCTCCAAAGACGAAGTAAATGAACTGTACAACAAAGCGATGTCTCTAGGTGCTTCATCGGAAGGTGAACCTGGTCAGCGCATTGATGACGTTTTTTACGGAGCGTATGCGCGTGACCCGGACGGTAACAAAATGGCGTTCTACGTTTTTGGATAGGTGCTGCCGCCACAAACCAATAAATCGGCCCGTCTTACTCGGTTAAGGCGGGCCTTTTTCATGATGAGCGCGCAAACCCTTTTGCCAGTTCTTCGACAATAGCAGTTGCAGGTTTAACATCCCCTGTCCGCCAGCTTTCTCCCGCCCACATAGACACGAAACCTTCGGTGCCTGCCGTGGCTGACTTTAGCGGCGCGAGCGCGGAAATTGCGAAAGGAAATACCGCTACATTGTGGTTTATGGGGCCGATGTCGCGGACCAATTTGTTGACGAACCCGCGTGCAGGCCGCCCGGTGAACACGTTTGTGATCGCGGTTTCGCGGCTTTGCCCGCCCATCAATATGGACCGATGAAGCGGCGTGATTTTGGATTCTGGGGACTTCAAGAAACGCGTACCAACCTGAACACCTGATGCCCCTTCCCCCATCACGGCTTGGACCGCATGAGCGTCAGCAATGCCACCCGCGGCAATAACGGGCATACAGCGTAACTCACGGGTAAAGCGCGAAACCAATTCTGTGGTCGCCACCCTCTCCGGTAACTCGGTTTGCAAAAACAGGCCCTGATGGCCGCCAGCATCCTGACTTTGGGCGATGACGGCATCACATCCGTTTTTCTCAAGGAAACCAGCTTCTGCAACGGCGGTGGCTGTGGCTATGATTTTTGCGCCGATTTCGCGAATGCGGCCCATCAGCTGCGGCGCCGGAAGACCAAAGTGAAAACTTACGACCGCTGGCTTGATGGCGCATATGGCATCTACCATTGCGGCATCCAACGCGTTGGGGAGGCTCCCTGTGACATAGTCGGGCGCGAGCGAAAGTTCATCATAGAACCTTTGCAATTCTTGCAACCAAACGGCCTCTTGTTTGGGATCATAATCTGTTTGCGAGTGACAAAAGAAATTGAGGTTCAACGGCCCAACCGTCTTGGCCTTAAACCGTGCAACAGAGGCCAACACTTCATTTGGCTTTAACCCTGCACAAGGAATGGAACCAACCCCGCCTGCCCTTGCCACGGCGATTGCCAATTCTTCGTCTTGCGCGCCTGCCATCGGGGCTTGGATCAGCGGAACCTGCGCAAGAATTTCGGAGAAGAATGAGTGCATATCGCCATCCTATGATTTCACAGAATTGGCCCCTTGATTAAACAAGACACTGTTATTCTCTGTCGTAGTTTTACCCAAAAACTGGTGCTCTTTTAACAGGTCGATCGCCGATACAATAGCCGGACGTTTCTTTAACCGGCCCCGCCAGTCCGCAACATGCGGAAACTGATCCAAATCGATGCCCAACTTCTTGCTGATGAAAGCCCAAGGGAAAGCCATCATATCAGCAATTGAATACGCCCCAAGAATATAATCTTGTTGCGCGAGGCGCCTATCTAAAACGGCGAGGTTTCTTTCGGTTTCTTTTTTATATCTGTCCAACGCATAAGGGTGATCCCCTCCGGCATAGTTCACAAAATGGCTTAGCTGGCCTGCCATTGGGCCTTGGTTGCCCGCCTGCCAGAACAACCATTCATACATGGATTTGCGCTCCAGTGGGGCTGTTGGTACGAACTTTTCGTGTTTATCGGCCAGATAGATAAGGATCGCGCCGCTTTCAAACACGCTGACCGGTTCTTCTGGTTTGGTATGATCCACAATCGCGGGGATTTTTCCATTGGGGTTAATCGCAAGAAATTCAGGCGTTAGCTGATCGCCTGCCGGCAAGTTCATAAGATGCGTTCGAAACGGAAGGCCCAGTTCGAACAACATGATCGCAATTTTCCAGCCGTTCGGCGTCGGGGAGAAGTAGAAATCAATCATGTCTTTTCGGCGGTGTTGATCGGAGCAAGGCCAAATTCCGCCAATACTTCATCCGTATGCTGGCCTAATGTTGGCGCGGGATGGCGGATAGACGTGGGCGTTTTCGAAAAATTCGAAGGATGCCGCGCCTGCCGCAACATGCCTGCGATCGGATGTAGGGTTTCCACGACAATACCGTTCGCCTGCACCTGCGGGTGTTGACGCATTTGGCTGCGCGACAGCACAGGCGCATTTGGTACGTTCTGTGCATCGAGGCGTTTGATCAAATCAGCTGAGGCAAATCCTCTGACCGCATCTTGGATAGCTTCCAGACGCGCATCGCGATTGACCTCTCGCAATTCGGGCGTAGAGAAACGGACATCGTCCAAGAGATCAAGCCGATCGACCGCTGCCGTGAAACCGCGCCATTGCTTGTCTTGCATAACCGCGATGCTCAGAAATCCATCAGCCACTTCATAGATCAGATCAATATAAGATTGCGCTTCTTCTTTCTCTAGCTCGTCGCCCACAAACGTGTGGCCATTCATGTCCGAGCTCCACAAGAATGCGATTATAACATCGAGCATCGATATCTGGATGTGTTGCCCCTCGCCACTGCGTTCGCGTGCAAACAAAGCCGATGCAATCGCCTGACTGGTTTGAATCCCAGTCAGTTTGTCAGGCAGAATTGTGCGCACCAAACGAGGTTGCGCTTCGTCAGACCCCGCCTGAACGGTGGTTAAGGCTGAAATTGCTTGGATCAAAGGGTCATAAACGGGGTTTTGCGCAAGTGGCCCAGTATGCCCAAAGCCTGCAATCGAAACAAAAATTAGCTTCGGGTTCAGGATCGACAATGTATCGTAGCCCAATCCCAACCGTTCGGCGACGCCAGGGCGGAAATTCTGAATAAAGACATCCGATTGCGCCGCCATTTTTTGAACGGCATCCAGTCCGTTCTCGGTCTTTAGGTCTATGGTGACGGATCGCTTATTGCGATTGTTGTTTAAAAACGAAGCAGACATATCCGCGCGGCGGGTCGCAACATGTCGTGAAAAATCGCCGCCATTGGGTTGTTCGATTTTGATGATGTCAGCGCCTTGATCGCCAAGGGTCATCGTCGCAAGGGGGCCGGAAATTACTGTTGTAAGGTCAATGACGCGTACGCCGCTCAGTGGACCAGTCATGATGTTCTCCGGCAGTTGGTGATGTCAGGCCGTCAGACTGACATGAGATATAACATTGCAAAACGTGAAACGCCGCGGGCACAAATTGGATGCCCGCGGCGGAATGGCTTAAGTTTTAGGGAACAAGAACAAGTTCTGGATGTCGACCAGACCTGCCGCCAGGTAAGATGGGTAACGTTCCAAAATTGCGGCCTTCAGCTCTTCGCCTGTTGCGGCTTTTGCATAGGCCGCTTGGGTGTGATCAAGGTAAATCAGCGCCTCATCAATCGCTTGGCGAGAGCCGGCGGTTGGGCCGTGGCCTGGCAGCACCAGGTCAAAGGACGTGTCATTTTGCATTTCAACAAGTCCCGCTTTCCAGCCGTCAAAATTGCCGTGACCACAGAACAGGTGACAGTTGTTGTACAACATATCTTGCGCGATCAGAACTTTCTGATCAGGCAGATAGATCGTCATCATGTTGTCTGATTCAGCATCCGTGACATGACGGAATTCGAACGTTACGCCATCGATGACTTCGGTCGCGCCATGCTCGATCAAGTGGGTCGGAACAACCTTGGTTGGTGGTACGTGCTCGCCAAGGGACTCTATGCTGATCTCGATGAAGAAATCACCGAGCTGATCAATCTCAGCCTGCGTTTCAACAAAGGAATAGATAGGAACATCGCGGAATTGATACGCACCGAACCAGTGGTCAGGGTGCAGGTGCGAAATGATCATCCGGTCAACAGGCTTGCCGGTTTTTTCCGCGTAATCCCGAACCTCCTGACCGTAGATGACGGAACGTTGACCGTCCACAAACACCAAACGTTCTGGGGTTTCAATGATATGAGTAGTCACACAACCTGTCAGGTCAGGGCTTTGGTAGCTGTGGATTTTCACTTCACCAAAATCAGCAACAGTTACGATGCCATGTTCTAAGGGAGTTGTGCCTTGACCGAGCGGACCACCGCCAAGGATGTTCGCGCTGACAATGCTTGGGGATGCTAGCGTAGTTGCTGCTGTGCCAACTAGCATGCTGCGGCGGTTCATAAGTAGCTTTGACATATCTAACCTCTATCTATCAATTGGTAGGTACTCACTGCCTATTCACGGCTCGACAGGCAGTCAAGTGAAAACCTATCAGTAGGTAGATTCATCAACCTTTTGTGAACGCAATCCATCGCATGAACTAAATGCATTTTCTGTGCGTCACTGTAAGAATAGAACGCATGGAGGAACGGCAACGACTTTTAGGCTTTCGCGCTTACTGAGATGAGAACAATCAATTGTTGACCCGCTTTGATTGACCACCAAGCCTCTATGTGCAACACAACTGCAACACGTAGTGAAGTGTTGCGAAATTTTTTAGCGCAAACACAGTGGGTTAAGAAATCCGCTGGGAATCCTACCATCCCAGCCAGCCCTTTCCTGATATCTATGTGATGCACTGGTCGCTCAACCAAATGAGCGGTTGGATTCAGGTGCATGTTGCGGGGCAGATCCCGTGCATTATGCCAGCGGTTCGATATAGGCGAGTGGGGGGTTGACGAAGGTTTTGCGCAGCGCTGCGATCCGTGCGTCGGCTCTGTCGCTGGAGTGCAGCAAGTGGCGGCGCAATTGGTCGCAGGCCTCTGAGACCGCACCTTTACGCAGGGGGTCGAGGACGAGGAGGTGCTCTTCCAAGAAGGGTTCAACGGGGTAGAGGCCCGCGTTGTATTGATAGAAAAACTTATGGGCCAACAGCAGCGACTGGGCCTCGGTCATGGCTTTGTGCAGCGCGCGGTTGCTGCAGGGCTGCAGAAGATCGACGTGCAAATCCACCTCGAATTTGTCCAGCACTTGCCCGTCTACCCCTGTTCCCGCCACGTTTTGGAGATCATCGATCATGCGGTCGATGGGGTGTTGCGGGAGATGTGCGCTGACGTTTTTGAGCGCTTCTGGTTCAAGGATTGCGCGCAATTCGTAGAGGTCGCGCACGCGGCTTTGGCTGAGTTCCGGTGCGATCCATCCTTTGCCTTCGTTCACGACCAAACCGTGCGCCTGTAGCCGCGCCAGGACATCTCTGGCGACGGTGCGGCTGACCTCGAAGTGGCGCGCGATGCCTGTTTCGGTGAGGCGCCACCCGCCAAAGGCGATGCGTTGGGTTAATGCGTCTTCGACTTCGCCATAGATCCGCTGCCATGATGGCGCGGTCTGGGTAGTGAACGGGTTGTCGGTGGGGGCCGCTAAGGCGGCCGCGCGCTGTGCGGCATCGCGGTGTACGCTGAACCCACGAGCAGGGGCTGCCAAGCTGGTGATGAGGCCGCAGGATTCCAATTCAGCGAGGGCTTTGCGCGCAGGGGCGCGCGATACCCCGAACCGGTTTGCAATGCGGTTTTCCATCACGCGATCGCCGGGCAAAAGCGCGCCGTCGCGGATCTCTGAGACAAGCGCGTGAAGTATGCGTTTGTAGAGCGGCTCTTGCATGTCGGCAAATCCAATGGGTCAGTTTTCGGTTCGTGCTGTGGCTATCATATCGCGGGAGGTGGCGAATAGGTATTGCTTGCGGGCGTCATTTATGTCTAGTGTATACATTGTACGTTATTGGTGCCACCTTTGATGTGGGGCGCGGCAGCGAAACCTAGCATGGGGACCACTGGCGCTGGTTTGGGGACACGGGTTATGAGTGAGATACGATCAGATATCGCGGCGTTGCAGGCCTTTTGCGAGGCGACTTTGGCCGCGGCGGGGGCTGATGCCCCCAGTGCCAACGCCGCTGCACGTGCGATGCTTCATGCCAGCAGGCTTGGCGTGGATAGCCACGGTGTGCGCCTGTTGCCCCATTACGATTTGGTGTTTCGCGGGGGGCGGTTGAACACGGCCCCGCAGATGACGTTTACCCGCCAGCGGGCTGGATCCGGCCTTTTGGATGCCGATGACGCGCACGGGGCCTTGGCCGCCTACACCGCAGCCGATCATGCCTATGACTTGGCCCGCGAGGCGGGGATTGGTGCCGTGGGGATCAGCAACACATCCCATTTTGGACCTGCGGGTGCCTATGCGCTGGCCATGGCGGAGGCGGGGATGATCGGCATTATTATGTGCCATTCTGATAGTTTTGTGCGCCTGCATGAGGGGGCTGAGCGGTTTCATGGAACGAACCCGATTGCGGCCGCTGTTCCGACGCTGTCTGGCGCGCCATGGCTGTTTGATATGGCGACCAGTGCCGTGCCGTATAATCGAGTGCAGCTTTATAAATCGTTGGGGCGTGACCTGCCCGATGAGACCGCATCGGATCGGGATGGGGTGGACACGCGAGACCCGAACTTGGTTGAGATGTTGGCGCCGCTTGGGGGAGCGTTCGGATTTAAGGGCGCTGGTTTGGCGGGCTTGGTTGAGATTTGTTCGGGGCTTTTGACGGGGATGAAGATCAGCCCCGAAATCCTGCCGATGGGCGGGCCGGATATCACGACGGCGCGTGGGATGGGGGCCTTTGTGATCTGTATTGATCCAGAAGGGTTTGTGGGGCGCGATATTTTGTTGGCCGGGATGGACCGGTATCTTGGGGCGCTGCGCAGCAGTGCGGCGCGGCACGGTGGGACTGTGCTCGCTCCGGGAGATCGGGAATGGGCTGAAGCGGCAGAGCGCCGTCGGTTGGGTGTGCCACTCGATCCCGAAACCGCAGCTGCGTTCCTGCGTCTTGCAGAAGGAGCAGGTATTGCGGCCCCGTTTTCATGACCGGTGCCGTCGAATTTGAAACAGCGGGGCGCGTGGAATTGACTGACTGGATGTCACACGCGCCCAACGATCACCATCAAGGAGGAGTGACAGGTGTCTAAGACCATAAATACGGAACGTGACGGTGTCGCGCTTATCGGGGCGGGCATGATTGCCAAAACCCATGTGGCGGCCCTGTCGGACGCACAAGACGAGATCGCGTTGAAAGCAATCGTATCACGGCGGCCGGAAAATGCGCGCTATCTGGCTGATTTCTATGATGGCGACGCGCCTGAATTCACATCTGACCTGGCCGCGGTGTGCGCCGATCCGGAGATCACGGTGGCGATTGTGGCGACCCCGCCGAGCGTGCGCAAGGACATCATCACACAGCTCGCGCAGGCCGGAATGCACGTGCTGTTGGAGAAGCCCGTTGGCCGGAACACGCAGGAGGCGTTGGAGGTCGTCGACATCTGTGAACGGGCAGGTGTGACCTTAGGCGTGCTGTTCCAGCATCGCATGCGGGCGCCTTCTATGGCGGCGGCGGCGCTTGTGAAGGGCGATAGGCTTGGCAAGCTTGGCCTTGTGGAAATCGAGGTGCCGTTGTGGCGCGATCAATCTTATTACAACGAATTGGGGCGGGGCACCTATGCCCGTGACGGTGGTGGTGTGATGATCACGAATGCGATCCATTCCATCGATCTGGCGCTGAGCTTGACCGGGCCGGTTGCGCGCGTTCAGGCGATGACCGCCACGACCCCGTTGCACGACATGGAAGCCGAGGATTTTGCGATTGCGGGTCTTCAGTTTGCCAATGGTGCCCATGGCTCGTTTGTTGCGAGCACGGCGATGTATCCGCACCGGACAGAAATTATCCGCCTGCACTTCGAACACGCCAGCCTGAAGATCGACAAGAACGCGCTGGAGGTGTCGTGGCGCAATGCGGATACGGAGATCATCGCGCAGGACGAAGCGCCACGGAAAGTGAACCCGCTGCTGGGCGGAAAACATGAGTGGCATCAGGCCGTTATCGAAGATTTCGTGGATGCTGTCCGCCGGGGAACAAAACCCATGGTGACGGGACGAGAAGCGTTGGTGTCCCATCAGCTTATTGCAGCGATCGAAACCTCATCACAGACAGGACAACCCCTTCCATTGGATGATCTTGGATTGGAAGTAGACCTCAACAATGCATGACCTTTTACAAAATCGTAGCTTGGTCGTTACACCCACGTCGCACTAGCACCGCAATAGATACCCCATAAAAACTTCTGGGGAACATTATGACCTTCAAATTTCTTCCCATGACGTCTGTCATGGCTCTCACTGCGGGCCTAGCCCACGCGGATGCATTTAACCGCATTGCGAGCTTTCCGACCTCTCTCAACAATGCTGACGCAAGCGCGGAAAGCTCTGCAGAAATCATCAGTGCCACCGAAGATGGGATGACGCTGGTCTATACAGACAGCCCGCTTGGCGTCATTGGCCTGATTGATATCGCTGATCCGCATAACCCTGCTTCAAAAGGGAATATCGACGTTGGTGGTGAACCGACTGCTGTGTCCATCATCGCCAATACTGCCTTTGTTGGCGTGAATACCTCGGAAAGCTACACCGCGCCGTCTGGTCTTGTGAAAGCCTTTGACCTTGGCACGATGACGGAAACTGCAGTGTGTGATCTAGGCGGGCAGCCTGATTCAACCGCAGCCGCACCTGACGGATCATTCATCGCGGTCGCGATAGAAAACGAACGGGACGAAGACCTTGGCGATGGGCGCGTCGGGCAATTACCGGGCGGTTTTGTCGTGACCGTAGATGTCGTCGATGGGACGCTTGATTGTGACACATTGAATGTCATCGACGTGACCGGTTTGGCAGACATTGCGCCCAACGATCCCGAGCCTGAGTTTGTCGATATCAATGCCGAAGGTGAAATTGTCGTCACCCTGCAAGAAAACAATCACATCGTCATCGCCAACAAAGACGGTGTACTCAATCATTTCTCCGCGGGCGCTGTGGATTTGGAAGGAATCGACGCCACAGACGAAAGCGCAGCACTGCGTTTTTACGAATCCCAGCCGGGCCGTCTGCGCGAACCTGACGCCGTGCAGTGGATCGACGATACACATTTTGCGATTGCCAACGAAGGTGACATGGATGGTGGGTCACGCGGTTGGTCCATCTTTAACCAGACCGGCGAACTCGTTTACGAAAATGGAACTGCTTTTGAACGCGCCATTGTCGAAATCGGACATTACCCAGATCGCCGATCTGACGCGAAGGGCGTAGAGCCCGAGGGTATGGAGTTTGGTGTGTTTGACGGCACGCCAATGGCCTTCATTTTGGCAGAACGTGCCTCTGTCGTGGGTGTTTATGATCTGACCGACCCAAGCGTACCTGTCTTGTCTCAGCTTTTGCCATCAGGGATCGCGCCTGAGGGCGCTTTCGCAATCCCATCGCGCAATCTGTTCGTGACAGCCAATGAGGCTGACTTGATCGAAGATGGCGGTGTTCGCAGCCATGTCATGATCTATGAAATGCAAGATGCGGCCCCGGCCTATCCCCAACTCACATCTGCCGGTGCGGATGAACTGATCGGATGGGGCGCAATTTCCGGTATGGTCGCCGATGCAGATGGAATCGTCTGGGCCGTGAACGACAGCTTCTATGGCTTTCAACCGACGATTTTCAAAATCGACACAACGACAACGCCCCCCACAATCATCGATCAAATCCCGGTCACACGCCGAAACGGTGACCCTGCCCAGCAGATCGACATGGAGGGCATCACGCTAGATGGTGATGGCGGCTTCTACATTGCGTCTGAAGGGCGGACAGACCGTGTCATCCCCCATGCGATTTACCACGTAGATGCAGATGGCGTGATCCAGTTCCGCGATGGCGAAATCGGTTTGCCACCAGAATTGATGGCTGTCGAACGACGCTTTGGTTTTGAGGGGATCACCAAGGTGGGCGATACCCTTTGGATGGCCGTGCAACGTGAATGGGCAGATGATCCGGAAAATCACGTCAAGCTTGTCTCCTATAACCTGGAGACAGCAGAATGGGGCGCAGTTCTCTACCCCAAAGCAGCCCCAGACACCGGTTGGGTCGGGCTGTCAGAAATTGTGGCACACGGTGATTATGTTTACGTCATCGAACGGGACAATCAGATCGGCGCAGCTGCTGTGACCAAAATGGTTTACCGCATCCCATTGTCGGAGATGGTGCCTGCTGCATTGGGCGGTGATTTGCCTGTGGTGAGCAAAGAAGCGGTTCGTGATTTGATCCCGGATCTGCAGTCTCAGAACGGGTATGTCGTCGATAAGATAGAAGGCCTCGCGATCTTTGAAGATGGCACTGCTTGGATCAGCACAGACAACGACGGTGTCGATGACAGTTCCGGCGAAACCTACTTCTGGTCACCTGGTCAATTCTAATCGGTCTATTTGAACTGGAGGCTCTTCCGAGATTTTCTCGGGAGAGCCCTTTTTATTTTTGCGCTCGCTTTAGCGCAGCACGACATTGCACCAGATCGCAATTTAGGGCGGCGACGTAGACGCACGAAGCCTTCTGAACCGTGGGAATAGCGGTTAAATGATTTTGGTGGGCTAGAAAAACAAAACGCCACCCTCAAGCAGCTTCCGCGTAGGATTGCCACGCAGTTTGGCTAGCAACGCAATAAGCGCATTTTTACAAAACAAGAGCCGCCAATATGAGCCCAGCGGCAGGCTAGCCGACCTGACGCCCTTGGCGCCAACCACCCAACAGAACGGGCGCCTTGCTGGATTTGCGAACGCGCAAAACATCTCCTCGCAACCCAACGTCGAGACGGCCCCGGTCGGTTAAGCCCGACGCCTGCGCAGGGTTACACGTAACCGTGCAAATCGCACGCGGCAGGTCATCCCAAACATCGGCCAGCTGAAACGCGGCAAGAAGAAGCGCAGAAGGCACGTAATCTGAAGAAACGATATCCAACAAGTTCGCCTTTGCCAGTTCTTCTGCGGCGACGTTGCCAGAGTGTGAGCCGCCACGGATAAGATTGGGCGCCCCCATCATTACGGCAATACCGCGCTCCCGACATGCCTCAGCAGCTTCGATTGTCGTCGGAAATTCTGCAAACCCCACACCATTTTCCGCCGATGTCGCGACCTGCTCCGACGTTGTATCATCGTGGCTGGCCAAGACCGCACCAAGCCGCTTGGCTTCACGCACCGCGCCGGCCTCATGCTTGGCACCGTGCTGGCGCTGAAGGTTCAACAGATTTTCAACATGATCCGCAAATTCAGCGTCGTTCATGCCCCGCTTTTTGGCCACATATGTCCTCAGCGCAGTAAGATCCCGAAACTGACGTTGGCCAGGCGTGTGATCCATCAGGCTCACAATGCCAATGCGATCCTTTGGATCAAAACGGGCAAGTTCGTCCAGCAGCGTTTCAGAACAAATCTCGGCCCGCAGATGCAAGAAATGGCTGATCTTGAACAGGCCTTCCTCACGCGCCGCCAACAGTTCATCCGCCAGCTTGCGTGCATAATCAGCGTAGTTTCCCTTTTTCCCGCTGTGGATAGAACCGACCCGCATCGCATCAAAAACCGTTGTGATCCCTGTCGAAGCGAGCTCCGCATCATGGGCTAGCAGCGCCGGCAGATAGGGCCAATCCACTTCTGGCCGCGGCTCCAAATGACGCTCCACATTATCGGTGTGCAGTTCGACCAGCCCCGGCAAAACGAAATCTCCACCGCAGTCAACGGCATCACTTGGAATAAAATCACCTTCGATGATGTCCGTTATCACCCCTTGTTCGATGGTAACCGATCCGTTTACCACCTGATCGGCAAGAACCAGCTGCGCATTTGCCAAACACAGGTCACCTGTCGTGTCAGTGTTACAAGACTTTGCGAGGGAAGCGGCAGAAAAAGGGGAATTCATGTCATACTCTCGATTTGCAATCTATTTTGTACCAGCCGACGATACGTTGGCTGACTTTGGCGCGGCTTGGTTGGGTTGGGACATCAGAACAGGCCGCGAAGCGGCTCAACTGAATGTAAATGGCTTGCATGACATCACCATGACACCGATGAAATATGGATTTCACGGCACGCTTAAACCCCCGTTTCGATTGAACGATGACACGACCGAACAACACCTGAGCGAAGCGGCAGAACAACTTGCCTCGCGCCTCGCGCCTGCTGTCTGTGAGGGCCTGTCGCTCGCGACTTTGGGGCATTTCTTCGCGCTGACGCCCTATGGGGATGTCTCGCAGGTGCAACGGGTGGCACGCGCCTGCGTCGTCGACCTCGACCCGTTTCGCGCGCCAATGACCAAGGCAGAGCTGGCGCGCCGCCGACAAGCCAATCTGTCCGAACAGCAAGACGTGCTTTTGCGCAAATGGGGCTACCCTTATGTGCTCGAAGAATTTCGGTTCCACCTGACCCTGTCGGGCCGTGTGCCTTCCGAAGAAATGGACCATTGGTCGCGCACGGTGCAGCGCCACCTGCCCGCCTTGCCTCAACCGTTCCGGCTTGATCAGATCGCCCTGTGCGGGGAGCGCGAAGACGGTAGGTTTGAACGCATTCATAGCTATCACCTGACCGGTTGAAGCAGCTTGGCAGCCTGCGCAACCGTTTCGGCCAAGGGGCCATTGTTTGACAGGTGAACAACATTTAAACCGCCCGGAAGAACCTTATTCGCAACCGCGATCCGCCGCGCGATTTCTGCGTCCGTCTCACGCGCACGCCTCGTCAGACGTGCCGACAAAGTTTCAGGCGTTGCGGTGATATTCAAAACAATCATGTCCGGAAAGGTTTCCGACGCTTCAGCAAGCGCTTTGCGCGAAAAGTTCACCAAACAATCGGTGCCTTTGTTCAAACGGTATTTCACCGTCATGGGAATGCCGTAGAACAAACCATGCGCGCCCCAATGAACGGCAAAGGCACCATCCCGAGCGAGGTCTGAAAACTCTGTTTCAGTTACGGCGTCATAGTCTTCGCCGCCCAACCCGGGTGCGCGGGTGATCACGCGGCGCACCACATGCAGCTCCGGCATGGCTGCCTTCAACCCTGCCATCACACTGTCTTTGCCAACGCCAGACGGGCCGACAACCGCGATAAGCCGCCCCTGTCTCATGCGGCCACAGGCGTAAAGCGGCTGACGTCGATCTCACGATCACAAACACGGTCCCGCGCCGCTTCGTCGTGAAAAATCCCGATGATCGCCGCACCGCGCACCTTGGCCTGCTCGATCAATGACAGCACAACTTCGCGATTGGCGGCGTCCAAGCTGGCCGTAGGTTCATCGAGCAGCATCGCTGGGTATGCGTGGGCAAAGCCGCGCGCGATATTCACGCGCTGTTGTTCACCCCCCGAAAATGTCGTTGGCGACAGCGACCAAAGACGCTCGGGAATGTTCAGCTGCGACAGCAGTTCTTTCGCCCGCGCTTCAGCCTCTGCGGAGGATACCCCAACCGATCGAAGAGGCTCAGCGACGACGTCCAATGTGGGGACACGGGGCACCACACGCAGGAATTGGCTGACATACCCTAAAACATCGCGGCGCAAGGCGATGATATCGCGGGGTTCCGCCTGAACCAGATCTACATTCCCAATCAAAATTTCGCCCGCCTGCGTCATGTAGTTGCCGTAAATCATCCGCATCAGCGTCGATTTCCCAGCACCTGACGCCCCTGTCAGCGCGACACACTCGCCCTTGGCAACTGACAGCGACACATCGTTGATCACCTCGATCACTGCGCTGTTTTGATTGTGCAGCGTGAATGTTTTCGAAACGTCTTTAAGTTCAATCATTTTTCAAACCTGCAAAACAGAAGACACAAGAAGTTGGCTGTAGACGTGCTGCGGATCATCCAGCACCTGATCGGTCAAACCCGCTTCGACCACACGGCCCGATTTCATCACCATCAGCCGGTCGGCCAACAAACGCACAACCGCCAAATCATGGGTCACGATGATCGCAGACAGGCCCATATCCCGCACCAAACCGCGCAAAAGATCCAAAAGCCGCGCCTGAACCGACACATCAAGCCCGCCCGTAGGCTCATCCATGAAAACCAAACGCGGCCCCGTGACGAGGTTACGTGCGATCTGCAAACGTTGCTGCATACCACCAGAAAAGGTGGTCGGCCGGTCATCAACACGGTCTGAAGAAATCTCAACCCGCTCCAGCCAATCGGTGGCTTTGTCGCGAATGTCACCGTAGTTGCGTTCTCCCACGGCCATCAGCCGCTCACCCACATTGCCCCCGGCGCTCACGCCCATGCGCAGTCCGTCGCGCGCATGTTGGTGGACAAAGGCCCAATCGGTGCGGCTGAGCATCCGGCGTTCCGGTTCGGACATGGTCACAGTATCTTTGGGCCCATCGGCTCGGGTATCAAACACCACTTCGCCCGCGTCGGGTACCAAGTGGCCTGCCATGCAATTGAGCAGTGTGGATTTTCCGGACCCGGATTCCCCCACAATGCCCATCACCTCGCCGGGATAGAGATCGAATGACACATCGGCACAACCGATATGGGTGCCATAGGTTTTCGTGATGCCGTTCACTGAAAGAAGCGGGGTCATTTTGTCACCTCATTTTCTGGAAAGGCTGGCCCCTGAAAGCCCGCGTTGCGACGGCTCAGGCAGTAATCAGTGTCGGAACAACAAAAGAGCCGCCCACCGCGATCATCGGTAATCACTTCATCAAGGTAGCTATCCTCAGCCCCGCACAGCCCACAGATTTGATCAGCTTTGCTGGCTTCGAAAGGATGGTCCTCAAAATCGAGGCTCACAACATCCGTGTAAGGCGGCAGCGCATAAATCCGCTGCTCGCGGCCTGCGCCAAATAGCTGAACAGCCGCCATATCGCCCAGCTTCGGATTGTCGAATTTCGGGATCGGCGACGGGTCCATCACATAGCGCCCCTCAACCTTCACCGGATAGGCATACGACGTCGCGATATGGCCGTGACGCGAAATATCTTCGTAAAGCTTCACATGCATCAGCCCGTATTCCTCAAGCGCATGCATCTTGCGCGTTTCACTCTCGCGCGGCTCCAAAAACCGGAGGGGTTCCGGGATCGGCACTTGGTACACCAAAATTTGCCCTTCAGTCAGCGGCTCTTCGGGAATGCGGTGGCGGGTTTGGATCACGCTCGCATCGGTGGTGGCGGTCGTCGTCTCAACCCCTGCGGTGCGTTCGAAAAACGTGCGGATCGACACAGCATTGGTCGTATCATCTGCACCTTGGTCGATCACCTTCAGGGTATCATCGGGCGTCAAAACCGCCGCAGAAACCTGCACCCCACCCGTCCCCCAGCCGTAGGGCATCGGCATTTCTCGGCTGGCAAAGGGCACTTGATACCCCGGAATGGCGAGCCCCTTTAGAATGGCGCGGCGGATCATCCGCTTTGTCTGCTCATCCAAATAAGCAAAGTTGTATTCATCTTGATGTGTCACAGGACTGTCTCAATTCGCATGATAAGGACCCCCGTAGGAACGAAGATATTCTTGGGGGCGCTATGTTGGGCGTAGGATTGATAGTTGTCGCACTTGTACTTGGGCTGATTGCATTTGACCGTTTGGTTGGCTGGGTTTTGCCCGTCATCGGACCCTTCATGCCAAACGATTTGTGCGGACCTGAAGGCTGGCTGATGGACACCCAACACGCATCGGGCATCTTCGACCGCCCGGCAAAATAAACCTGATCGCGCTGGGGCATCACAAAACACCCCGCGCTTCGAGCTGCGCACGCAAAGCCGCCGCGCCTGTAAAATGGATCGCATCCATGCCAGCGGCTTTCGCCCCGACACAATTGTGCAGCCCATCATCCGTAAAGATGCACTCCTCAGCAGCGATGCCAGCGCGTTCGCAAAGGCGGCTGTAAATTTCAATGCTGGGTTTGATCACGCCAATCTCGCCAGAAACAACCGTGGTTTCAAAAACCTCCAGCAGTTCAGGATGCACCTTGCAACCTTCAACCCAAGTCTCCGCAGACCAATTCGTAATCGCATGAATTGGGACACCCGCGTCTTTCAACGCGTAAAGAATATCCCACGTCTCCATCAGCTTGGCAGGAACCGTGCGGGCGTACCGTTCGACGTATTGATTGAGCCGCGCTGCATCCTCAGGGTCCGCGATCTCTGCCGCCGCCTGCGCAAAAGTCGCGCCTGCATCACAGGCCAGGTTCAGCTTTTCAAAGCCAACCCGATCCATGAAGGCCTCCGCCCCCGCGCGCCCAAGTTCATCAGACCATGCGAGATGGGGCTGCCAGTCGATCAGAATACCACCGATATCAAACACCACATGTTTCATTCAGCCGCCTCCTGAACCGCAGCCGCACCCGCCTCACGCCGCAGTTTGCGCACCAGCTCAAGCTCAGATTGGAAGTCCACGTAGTGGGGCAATTTGATATGTTCGAGGAAGCCCGTCGCCTGAATGTTATCTGCATGATACAGCACGAATTCCGCATCCTGCGCAGGCGCGCCAACGTTGTCTTCCCCCAGTTCTTCCCAACGCAAGGCGCGGTCAACAAGCGCCATTGAAATGGCTTTGCGTTCCGTTTGGCCAAACACCAATCCATATCCACGGGTGAATTGCGGCGGCTCGGTTTTGGATCCGGTGAACTGGTTAACCGTCTCACATTCGGTCAATATCACCTCGCCAACCTCCACGGAAAATCCCAGTTCGGGAATGTCCATTTCCACCGGCACCGATCCAATTCGCAACTCACCCACAAAGGCGTGGTTGCGCGCGTATCCACGTTGCGTGGAATAGGCCAAACCCAGCGTGAACCCCTCGTCTGATCGGGTCAGCGCCTGCAAACGCAAGGCACGTGCGGCCGGCATCTCCAAAGGCTCTCGGGTCAAATCAGGGGGCTCTGTATCATCAAAGAGGGCTTCTTCGATCAATCCCTCTTGGTTCAAAAAGTCCGCGACGTGAGGCACCTCAGCAGGCTCTGTTGCCCGCTCCGGCGCCTCTGGAACGTCGCCATCAGCGGCCAATTTGAAATCCAGCAAACGGTGCGTGTAATCAAAGGTCGGCCCAAGAATTTGCCCACCGGGAAGGTCCTTGAAGGTCGCAGAGATACGCCGATCACAGGCCATCGCCGCAGTCTCAACAGGCTTTGATGCACCAAATCGCGGTAACGTCGTCCGATAGGCACGGATCAAAAATATCGCTTCAATCAGATCACCGCGCGATTGTTTGATCGCCAGCGCCGCAAGGTCAGGATCATAAAGCGACCCCTCCGCCATCACACGATTTACAGCAAGGCTCAGCTGCTCCCGGATCTGGGCGACGCTCAGCTCCGCCACATCCTTATCGCCGCGGCGCTCTTCGGCAAGCCATGCATGGGCATTTTCAATGGCGCGCTCTCCGCCCTTAACAGCAACGTACATCAAGACACCTCTGTCGAACGGGGCAGCGCCGCAAGCTGGCTGCCGCTGGTGAAAATAAAATCTAAACCAAGGGGGAAGAGTGCGTGATTGTCTTGGAACACCGCTATCTCGGGCAGGTTCAGACTTGCCACCTCTTTGATGCCCGGCCCCGTCAGCTTCGCCCCTTCGCCGAGCTCTTCGCGCTCAACAATCAGCGTGGCGGACCTGTCCGGATAGTCCGCCGTCCCAACGGGATAGGCCGACAAAGGACCAAGCGCCTCCCACGTGCCAATGGCGAACATCGCGTGAGACGGCCCTACGATCGGGGCGCCAGTGTGAAACGCCAGCCATGCCCGCACCGCATCACACTCCAACGCGCCCGCGAGGTAAATCGGCGTGTCTCGGTCACACACCGTCAGCAGCACAGCACCACCCGCCTTTGATAGTGGCGCCGGTGGTTCAGCCCCGTCAATCTCATGAATTTTCCCCGGCCGCGCCATGGCTTCCATGACACTGCGAAACGCATGTGCGGCGTGAATGGCAGGCTCGGCGAACCCACCGGTTAGGGTTTGCGCATCCATCAGTCGTCCCCCCGGACCATTGTGAAAAAATCTACTTTCGTGGCCGCTGCCTTTGCAGCACGCGCACTCTTTCGGGCGCGCAACTCCTCAGATAGCGGCGTGAGCACATCGCGCTGAAGCTGTGGGGCAACCGATGTTTGCATCAACGCATCGGCAAGCGCCGCCGCCTCGGCATCCGTTTTGCGGCGACCCTGAATGTAGGCATGCCCAACGGCACCACCTTCAAGCGTCAAAGCACAACGCGTGATCGTCATCTCGCCAAGATTAAAAGGCGCACCCGCAGCCCCTGCCCGCGCCCGCACCATTGTGCTGCCAATTTCTGGCGGCCTCAGCCATGTGAACTTGGGGCGCGACACGGTCGCATCCAAAAGCTCCGAAATGCGGCCTTCTGGCGCCTTCGCAAGCAGGCTCATCCACGCTTTCCGGTCAGTCTGTTCTTCGACGGCGTCTTTCATCTCGACAACTTTTCAAATTCCTATACAACTATACATATCCTACCATTTGCCGAAATTTTTGACAGCGGAGTTTTGTGAATTTTGCGTGACAACTCTGGAAAGACCCCCGTATGGAAAGCCATCGCAAACGCCTTGCGCACCGACTTGGCCGAAGGGCGCTATGCAGCGGGCGACAAGCTTCCAACAGAAGCCGCCCTCGCCGACCGCTTCGGCGTAAACCGCCACACAGTGCGGCACGGCATTGCTGCGTTGGTTGAGGAAGGGCTCATTCGGACCCGCAGGGGCGCAGGCGCGTTCGTCGCCAACACCCCGACCGACTATCCGATCGGCCAACGGGTCCGTTTCCACGAAAATCTAATCGCGGCCGGTCACAAACCTGAAAAACGTGTACTCACCCTAGAAGAACGCGCCTGCACGAAGGGCGAGGCCCAAGCGTTAGACTTAGAGCCAGGCACCTTCGTTTGCGCCTACCACGGTTTGTCACTGTCGGATGCGCAGCCAATCGCCGTTTTCGAAAGCCTTTTCCCCCTTGAGCGGCTTCCAAACATCACACAGGCCCTGCGCGCCGACAGCAGTGTTACAGCCGCTCTCAAAACGGCGGGGGTTCTCGATTATACCCGCGCATCGACCCGGCTCACCGCTTTGCGCGCCACCGCGACACAGGCGTTGCATCTAAAACTCGCAGAGGGTGATCCCCTACTGCGCTCAACCAGCGTGAATGTTAATAAAGAAGGCCAACCTATCGAATTTGGCCGCACCTGGTTCGCGGGGGACAGGGTGACCCTCACTTTAGAAAACGAAGAGCCCCCGATCGCTTGATCGGAGGCTCTGGTGTTGTGCGTTAGAGCTTACTCCAGCCCCATGCAGTTCGCATAGTACGTGACAGTCGCTGGCCAGTCGGAGAAAATACCAGCAACGCCCACATCCTGCGCCAAAGCATCGATGTATTCGTACATCACACCGTCATTGTCGGTGATGTCGCCAATGGACTGATAGTACCAGCCGCCGCCGTTCACCAATGGGCCGGAGCGTTCGATGGTCCAAGTGATAATCTCAAGACCAGCTTCTTTTGCCTCCAATGCAAGTGTTGATGGAACGATCTCTTCGCCGTCCAAAGTCACCAGCATCCAGGTCGGAGGGGCGATGTAATTCACGCCCATCTCTTTCAACTCAGCCATTGAATTTGGCCAAGTAGACGCATCCATCGGAGAGTACCCTTCGATGTCATACTCATCCATCAAATAGACCGCCTGTGCGCCAAATTCCGGTTCAGCTTCGATCCAATACAGAACATCTTCAAGATTGAACGACTGAAGCCAAACGTCGCTCGCAGGTACACCTGCGGCTTTGTACTCATCTACCAGCTTCTGAGCGTAGTCTTCTTGCGTAAATCCATTGAACGGCATCTCAACCGATGGTGACTTCAGCTCTGGCGTAAATGCAGCACCCAAAGAGCGGAACAGTTCGATCGATTCTGCATGAGTCATGATCGTCGTAGGCTCAACAGAATAGAGATCTGTGCGCCAACCGGCTGTCCCATCCAAATATTCGTCCACACTTGTCGCCGCCCCGTTGGCCGCATCCATCTTCGGCGTCAGCGTGCGATACTCTTCGAGTGTAATCTCGGACGTCCGGCATTCAGCGGCCGCATTTGTGTCACCATCCGCAGCGCTAAACGGTTGAACGCAGGTGTCAGCCAGCGGTGTCGCAAGAATGTTGGTGGTGGTGTGCAGATCATTCTGTGCGTGGCGACACACCAATTCTAGATCCTCGGTAAAGGTCACATCACATTCAAGAATGCCCGCCCCCATGCGTGCAGCGGCAATGTTCGATTCCGCCGTGTGCTCAGGAAACTGCATTGGTGCCCCGCGGTGCCCAATGGAAAACATGGATTGTGATGCCTCTTGGCCTGCACAAGACTGCAACTTGTCCTTCAACGCGCCATCGGCCATGCGATCAATCAAGTAGTATGGGCGCGGGCCATATTCGACGCGGCTCACAGTTTCGGCAACAGCAGGCACCGCTGAAACAGTCAGTAGTGCAATTGTAGAAAGTCGTAACATAGGGGTCCCCTAAATTGGAAAGTCCCCCCTACCTGCGGTGCCCTCGTAACCATCCAGTGACAGTTGTTTGAAGATTTCCTAACAACCGCTAACTTTCATATTTTTCCAAAAATCCTTCGGCTTTCATCGCCCGAAAATCCTGTAAGGCAGACCGCAGTTTTTCATGGGGCCAATCCCACCACGCCAAGGCAGTCAGCCGATCCGCAATTTCGCGCGGCTGTCGCAAACGCATCGGTTTCGCCGGCGTGCCCGCAACTATTGTGTAGGGGTCGACATCTTTTGTCACCACTGCACCGGCCGCCACCACGGCCCCATGCCCCAAAGTTACATCCGGCTTCACCATGGCCCCCGCGCCAATCCACGTATCATGGCCGATCGTCGCAATGCGGGATTTACGATGGGCAAAAAACGCCTCATCGCGCGTCGCATCCTCCCAATAATCGTCAGACCGATACAGGAAATGGTGCAGCGACGCAGTGTCTAGCGGATGGTCCGTGGCCCCGATCCGACTAAACGCTGCGATATTGGAAAACTTACCAATCCGCGCATTTGCAATATCGGCAAAGCGATCACAATAACTGTAATCATCAAAACTGGAGAACGCGACGCGGCTCCCTTTCCCGATCTCGACAAAACGCCCGAACTCGCATTCGGTGATCTCGCAGTCTGGATGAATGACCGGTGCAGTTTCAGTCAATCGCGCCATATCAGAATGCCCTTTCTTCTCCGGTGAAGCGGAAGAATTTCCCCGTATCACAAAGCGTCAATTTCTCAGCAATTTCAATGATCCCGCGCGCGACCGCTGCTGGGTCTTCGTCCGCCTCCGGTCCACCCATATCCGTGCGGACCCAGCCGGGATCAACCAAAGCAACTGGAATGCCCTCGGGCTCAAGCTCTGTTGCAAGCCCTTGCATGACCTTGTTCAACGCCGCCTTAGACGCGCGATACGCGATCCGGTCTGGCTTGCGATACCCCATCCATGCCATCTGCGAGGACAGTGACAAAATTTTAGGCGCGGCGCTGTCGCGCAGTTTTGGCAACACGGCTTGTGCCACAGCAAGCGGAGCGAGCGTGTTAATTGAAAGGGACTGTGCAAAACCGCCGAAATCCATATCCAGTGGCGATTGCCGTTTCGGAGAGATGACACCGGCGTTGTTGATCAAAACGTCCAACGGCCCGACATCACGCAATTGGGCCGCGATGGTATCAGGGTCATCGAGCGTCAGTGCGATCGTCCCGTTTTGACCATCACGCGTTGTACCAATCGGATCATGCCCTGCGGCCCGCGCAGCGATCATAAGTGCTGCGCCAATGCCGCGATTTGCGCCCGTGATCAGAACCCGCGCCATCAGTCCTTTTGGCCAATCAAACGCCCGCGCAGCCAGCCCGACAGCCAATCCATGAACATCACCATAACAACGATCAGCACGATGTAATACGCGACCTCTTCCCAGTCTTTTTGCGTCTGGATCGCTTGGGTCAGCATCAACCCGATGCCACCGCCCGTGATTGCGCCGATGATCGTGGCCGATCGGGTGTTGGACTCAAGGAAATACAAAATCTGCGACAAAAGCACCGGAACCACCTGTGGGATCACACCAAAACGATACCGCTGCAACGGCTTGGCACCCGTCGAAGACACCCCTTCGATCTGTTTTTGATCTACATTTTCCAAAGCTTCCGAGAACGTCTTGCCGAACGTGCCTGTGTCGGTGATCAAAATTGCCAAGGCCCCGGTCAACGGCCCAGGCCCAAACGCACGGGCCAAAACAACAGTCCAAATCAGCGCGTCAACGCCGCGCACGAAATCAAACAAACGGCGGGTCGCCGCGCGCACCACCATGATCGGCGTAAACCGTTTCGCAGCAAAGAAGGCCAGCGGCAAAGCCACCATCGCGGCCCCCATGGTCCCTAAGAACGCCATCAACACGGTCTCGCCAATGGCCCAAGCCACATCTTTGTGGCGCCACATGGCGTTGTTCCACCAGTCAGAAACCGCACCGGCAATATTGCTGCGTGTGGGATCAATCCGCTCACCGAACACAATCGAGGTAATCCCATGTCCGTGGTACGGGCTGTCCAGCGTGAACCAGAACAACTCCCAACCGGCGAAATAGTTAAACACTTCTGTGCGCGCACCGGTCAGCGTGATCCGCCCCTCAGGGGTCGTGATCCCGATCCGGCGATCCGACGCGGAAATCCAGTCGGGCAGATCCGCGGGCAAATTGCTGGTCAGTGTCCGCCCCTCGGCTTGCACTTGGATCAGCGGGAAATCTGGAATTTCAATTTCGGTGCGGTTCTGCGGTAAATACCGCACGATGTGGTCACCGCCCAAATCAACAACAATAACCTCGTCCCCGCTCACCCAAGTCGGGCGTTCACCCTCGGGGTAGCGCCCCTTGCGTTCGCCCTCCACCGCATAGGAAATTTCTCCAGAGCGGTTATCACGTGTCACATGCACCTTGTGGGACCAACTGTCAGACGCAAGCGTCATTGCGTTGTCCCAATTGGCGCGCCCTGCCAGGCCTTCAACATCAAAGGCAAAGAAAATGTAGGTGAGATAGGCAAGTATCACGGCCGGTATCGCAAACCCGAATAGCCGTTTGCGTTGGAATATCTTCTCGGCTTCGAACTTGGTATGGTTCAGATCAACAGCGGTCATTGGCCCTGTCCTTCGGTCAAACGGTTGCGGTAGCGGCTGGACACTTGGTCAAAGACAACAATCGTTCCGAACAGCAAAATGAAAATCGCAGCAGCTTCGTCAAAGCGCCCCGGCCCCCAGGCCATCGCATTGCGCAGCTCATACCCAAGTCCGCCTGCACCCACAAAACCAAGGATCGCAGAGGCGCGAATGTTGATCTCAAACCGTAGCAACGCATAGCTCACGTAGTTCGGTGCAACCTGCGGAAAAACACCCAGCACCATCCGCTGGGACCACGTTGCCCCCGTAGAGGCCAGCCCTTCGATTGCCTTCAAATCAGCATTCTCAGCCACTTCGGAAAACATCTTGGCAAGCGCCCCGGCCGTATGAATTGCAATGGCAATCATCGCGGGCACCGGGCCACCGCCCAGAACAAAAATCAAAACCAGCGCGATCACGATCTCTGGCACAGCCCGCATGACATCAGAAATGCGGCGAAACAACGGGATAAGGCGTGGCCATTTCGCAAGCCCGCGCGTCCCCAGCAAAGACAAAACCAAACCGCCCGCCGCACCAAACAATGTGGACACAGCCGCGATATTGATCGTCTCAACCAAAGCAGGGAAATACTTCACGACCAACGCGGGCAGCTCAGCACGCTTTTCCCACGCCTCGCTTAAAACATCGGCGGGATAGTCCCCAATCTGATGAAGCCCCTCCCAGAAACCACCGGCATTGCGATCGTCAGCAACGACAAACCCTGACACCATCAGCATGGCAAAAATCAATAACGTCAAACCACCATAAAGCCGTTTGCGTTGGACCTGCGCCATGTAACTGGTTTGGATGCTGTTGATGGTATGCGGCACGCCGCTCAGTGCTGTGTCAGCCATGTGGCCCCCCAGAAAACAAATACCGGCAGCCCCGAAAGGCTGCCGGACACGTCATGAAAATGGATTAGTTACCAATCACGGACTGACGCGCAGCAACGATGCTTTCGTACATCGCATGAGTAACCGGCTGGAAACCCAGCGTGTCACCAGCCGCAACACCGTAGGCGCAGTCAGGGTCGTTTTCAAAAAGCTCATCAACCAAAGTTGTCATCGCAACTTTCACTTCGTCAGGCAGCGCGCTGCGCAACACAACTGGGCCTTCAGGGATCACTTTGGACTGCCAGATTTGCACCAGGTCGTTCATGTCAACGAGGCCCGCATCAACTGCACGGCGCAGCGCGCCAGAGTTGTAACCGTCTTCCCAGTTGCCTTGACCGTCAGCCCAAGTCACACCACCGTCGATGTCACCGTTTGCAACAGCAACGATTGTCTGCTCGTGACCACCAGTGAACACAACGTCACCGAAATATTCGCCAGCTTCCATTGTGATACCGTCTTTGTACTGCGGGATCTCGATGGATGGGATCAGGTAACCAGATGTTGAGTTCGGGTCACCAAAGCCAAACACTTGACCTTCCATATCGTCGAGGGAAGTGATGCCGCTGTCCACGCGAGCGAAGCCGATGGAATGGTAGCCTACGGACCCGTCAAGGTTAACCTTGATCAGAACAGGCTCAACAGCCTCTGCATCTTGCAGGTATGTCGCCGCATAAGAAGATGCGCCCAGCCATGCCATATCGATGGTCCCGCCAAGCAAACCTTGGATAACACCGTTGTAGTCAGCAGGGGCGAACAGCTTGGTTTCAACGCCGAGCAGTTCAGTTGTGTAATCAACCATACACTCGTAGTTGTTCATACGGTCTTGAGCGTTCTCGCCGCCCAGAATGCCGATGCGGAATTCAGTGATGTCCTGAGCGAATGCGCCAGTGCTCAGCGCGGTTGTGGCGGCAAGCGCCAGTGCGAGGGTCTTTTTCATCGTTGTCTCCATTAGATTTGATGAAGGTGGCCCGCGCTATGCGCGGGAGGAAACTGGCTCAGGCGTAGGCTGTTTCAGCCGCTGTCCTGTCCAGTGTTTCAATTTCGGTGGATGTGGCGGCTTCGGAAAAATCCGCGCCTGCGCCGTAGATATCTCGCGCGACACCGGTGGTCAGCTGCGCGGGCGTGCCGTCGAACACAATGCGCCCGTCCCGCATGCCAATCACGCGGTCACAATAGCGGCGCGCCGTATCAAGCGTATGAAGGTTGGCAATCACCATGCGGCCATCTTCTTCATGAATGGTGCGCAACGATTGCATCACGACCTGCGCATTCATCGGGTCAAGCGATGCAATCGGCTCATCCGCCAGAATGATTTTCGGGTCCTGCATCAGCGCGCGTGCAATCGCGACCCGCTGCTGCTGCCCGCCAGAAAGTGCTTCGGCCCGTTTTGGGGCCTGTTCGGCAATTCCCAAACGGTCAAGAATTTCGATCGCTTTATGAATGTCGGATTGAGGGTAGAGGTTAAACAACGTCGCAAGCGTCGACCGTTTGTTCAAAGTGCCATGCAACACATTTGAAACCACATCCATACGTGGCACCAAATTGAACTGCTGAAAAATCATCGCACAGCGCGATTGCCACTCACGGCGCGCAGCCCCTTTGAGAGCCGTGATTTCTTCGCCGTCGAAATTGATCGAACCTTCGCTCGCATCACTCAGACAATTCAGCATCCGCAGCAGCGTCGACTTCCCCGCACCTGACCGGCCGATAATTCCGATCATCGCAGGTTTCTCAACGTGGATATTGGCCGCATCAACCGCCGTTTTGTCCCCGAACCGCTTGGTTAGCGCAGTAATCTTCAGCATATTGCCCCCAGTGTTTGGAGGCATGCCTAAGCTCGCGCAGCGACAGTTCCGTGACGCTTTTGAGTCAGTTTCGTTAATCTTTGGAAACAACTTCATGACAGGCAGCACCGCGGCGAACCGCATCCGCGCGGCAAATCCCACCTCGGTCAGCAAAGTTATCCACAGGCTGACGGCGCATTGCGTCAATTTTGTTTATAAAACTGTTACATTTTGCGATCTCACAGGCTAGGCTTCCCCTATGTCACGTTGTTTTGCATATCTGGCCAGCACGCTCATGGCGCTTCCTGCCCTAGCGCAGGCCGATTTGGCGGACCTCAGCTGCGATGACAGCGCGCGCATGACCCAAACACTCCAGGATGTGATCGGCGCGCAGCGGCAAGGGCTGGGTTTGCGCGACCCCGAAACAATTCTCGAAGTATGGGTCACAGCCCGAACAGGTGATTTCCTAATCGTCCAAAGCTACTCAAACGGCACTTCTTGCATCGTCGCACTTGGCGCGCATTGGGAAGGCGAATTGCCCACACCCGCACAGGGCTAGGCTTCCTCCGACCGATCCGTCGCCGGTGCAGGCCGCACAGACAGCGCTTCGATCCGGTCGTACAAATCAGCATCCATGTCCACGCTGATCGCCGCAAGCGACCCCTCCAGTTGCCGTTCATCGCGCGCACTGATGATAGGACAGGTCACCGCCGGATGCCGCGCGGCCCAAGCAACGGCAAGCGCTGCGGGCTCGACACCCAACTCAGACGCAAGCGCTGAAAACGCCGTGGCAGTGTCCTGCATCCAAGCCTGACCATAGCGCTTCGCATATCTGGCATCCGTTGAAAGCCGGCCCTCTCGCCCGCGCTGATACTTCCCCGTCAACAGCCCCGCCGCCAACGGCGAATAGGCAGCTACCGCAATGCGCTCCGCACGTGCCATTGGAAAAAGCTCAACCTCGGCTCGCCGTTTCACCAGCGAATACATGGGCTGAATAATATCGATCCGCATGTCCATCGACGCCGCAACAGCCTGCGCCTTCATCACCTGCCACGCCGCAAAATTCGAAACTCCGATGTAGCGAATGGATCCTGCCGCCTGCAGTTTCGCAACGGCTTCCATCGTCTCTTCTAGCGCCACCTCAGGATCCCAACGATGCAGATATAGAATATCCACAACATCCAGTTTCAGCCGCGCCCTGCTTTCATCAAATTGGCGCGCAATATTCTCAGCCGAACTGCCCCCCGTGTACGCCGCCTTCGTCGCAACAACGATCTGCTCTCTGTCGTGCTGCACAAACTCCCCCAAAAACGTTTCCGAAAGACCATCAGTGTAGGTATGCGCGGTGTCGAAAAAATTCACCTCCGCACTGCGGCACAGATCAAACATCGCCGCACTCGCGCTCTTGGAGGCCGTGCCGCCAAATTGCATGCAGCCATAACACAATGGCGAAACGCGCGCGCCGCTGATTGTTTGCAAATCGCTCAAGCTCTGTTCCTTTTCACGTGGCCGGGCCAGCCTTCTACCTCGGATAGATCATATATTTATGACACCCGCGATGATCACTCCAGACAAGCGCCTACCGTTCGAGCGCCACCGCACTGCCCTCGCGAAACCCTTCACGCAACCATTGCGCAAACGCAGCGGCGGGCGCCGTAAATCCCCCCGGCGGCGGAGTGATCCAATAGGACGCACGCGCCGAAAGCTCCTCTTCAAACGGGCGCACCAACCGACCCGACCGCAATGCCCGCTCCGATGTCACCGCATCCCCAAGACACAATCCCATCCCCGCCTGTGCCGCCGCATACATCGCCAAAAGCCCGGTAAACGCCATCCTACTCTCGCCCAAATCCAACGATCGACCGGACAACGCCAACCACTGCGCCCAATCATCGCGGGTATCCAAATGCATCAGCATGTCTGGTGTCAGATCATCCACGGTCAACGGCGCAGCCGCATGCAAAAAATCAGGGCTGCACACCGGAAAGAAGGTAACATCAAACAACCGCTCAGCCCCCTGCGCAGGTTGGTCCGTAAACATGATTGCCAAATCGAAGGCTGGCATGTCTTCCCCCGCCGCAACGCTGCGCAATTTCAGCGAGATCGCTGGATAGCGGTGCAGAAACGCGTTCAATCGCGGGGCCAACCATGTGGCCGCAAACCCAGATGTCACCGCGATCTCCAAACTGCCTTTCGCTTGGTCCAAACCGCTGTGCGCCTCCTGCAAAATTGCAAGCGCCGGGCGAACGGCCGCCACATAGCGGCGTGCCTCGGCCGTCAGAACCACACCTCGCCCTTTCGCGCGGGTCAGCGGAAACCCAACCTGCTGCTCCAACGCTTTCAACTTATGGCTTACCGCGCTCTGGCTTAGCCGAACCGCAACCGCCGCATCCCGCACCGTCCCCGTCCGCGACAAGGCATCCAAAACCTGCAGCGCAGAAAGCGAAGGAAGTATCATGCAAAAATCTCAGCAATAATCGGAAATATAATCATTAGACATGCGAAAATTAGATGAATACCCATAAACCAGTCAACCCAAAGGACCTCCCATGGACGCGAGCTTTTCCCGACGCAAACTTCTAGAACCTGACGAACTGCGCGACCTCAACACACGGTCGGATCTACGCGGCTGGCTGCAAATGCTCAGCCACATCGGCGCAATCGCTCTGTTCGTTGTCCTACACGCGCAGGCAATGGGCAGCGCTTGGGTTCTCGCGACAGGGCTTGGCTTGGGTGTCTTGCTCAACTTTCTTTACGCAGGTCAGCATGAATTGTCCCACGGCACGGTTTTCGCCACTAAAAAGGTAAATGAAATCTGGGGCCGCATCATCGGTTTCGTAATGATCTTCCCCCGCGACTTCGACCAAATCATGCATTTCGCCCACCACAAATGGACCCAAGACTGGGAGCGCGATGGCGAGCTCGTCCGCGAACCCTATACCCTAACAACCTACCTGCTCTGGCTCAGCGGCATCACCTATTGGCGCAACCGCGTCTTTGGCCTAGTCCGTCGTGGCCGTGGCATCATCATTGAGCCTTACATCCGCGCCGATGAAGAGGCGAAAGTCATCCGCGAAAGCCGTATCCACATCGCTCTCTACGCAATGATCCTCGTCGTTTCTCTCCTGTCCGGCAGCTGGGCATGGCTGACATTCTGGATCATGCCAATGGTGCTGACCAAACCGATCCACCAGCTTCAAAACACCATCGAACACCTCGGGCTAAGCCACGACGACAACATCTTGGAAAACACACGCAGCACACGCGCGAACGCCATCGTCCGCTGGCTGTGCTGGCAAATGCCCTACCACACAGCCCACCACACGTTCCCGTCTGTCCCGTTTTGGAAACTGCAGGCCCTCAACGATAAAATCGAACAGAAAATCGGCGGCGAAGTCTGGCGCATGGGCTGGATCGAATTTCAAATCGAGGTCATCAAAAAGCTGCGCCAACAAGACGAAAGCAAATACCCCATGAACGAAGTCTGGGTGGTCCCTGTAAACGGACGCACAATGCGCGTGGAGGCTGAATGACCCAATCGCTCGACGTCTACACCTCGCTTTGGGCCATGCAACCCCATGACCCATCCGGCGTAAAACTACCCTACGAACAGGTGATCGAAATGGTCGCTGATGCCGGATATAAAGGCATGGCCTTGGATTTTGGCGCCACCTCGGTCGAAGACGTCAAACGCATCGAACCGATGATGGCCCGTGCGGGCCTGCGTCCGTTTTTGGTAGACTTCCCCAAAACCATCGAAGCCCTACGCCCCACCTTGAAAATGGCAAAAGACTTCGGCGCACCCTTCGTCGTCGTGATCGGGCAGGTTATGCCGCTTAGCGTAGAGGGCATGATCCCCGTCATCCGCGCTTGGATCGAAATGTCCGACCAAGAAGGCATGCCAATCCTGTTTGAAAGCCACCGCGACTGCATCACCAACGACCTCTACTCCACCCTTTGCCTGCTCGATGCGATCCCCGAAATGCGCATGTGTGCAGACCTGTCCCACTACGTCACTGGCCGTGAAATGGCTTGCCCGCTTCGACCGCGCGACGCAGATCACATCGCCCGCATCCTTGCGCGCTCCGACAGTTTCCAAGGCCGCATCGCCAGCCGAAGCCAAATCCAACTTCAATTGGATTTCCCCCAAAACCAAAAATGGGTCGAAATGTTCAAAGGCTGGTGGAAAGACGGGTTCAGCGATTGGAAAGCCCGCAATGCTGATGGAACCTGCGTGTTTTTGTGCGAACTCGGCCCACCAGACTACGCCATGACAGGCCCAGACGGCCGTGAAATGTCAAACCGCTGGGAAGAAGCCCTGCAAATCAAATCATGGGTCGAACAGATCTGGTCCGAGACCTGAGCGGAATCTCTGTAACGCGCTCCAGTCAGCACTTTTGGGCCTCGACCTGACAGCGGATCACAATTATACAACCGTATAATTAAACCCAAAGGACCCCACGCACATGGCAGACCGCAAAACAGTCGGCGAAGCGCTCATCGACCTCCTCGAAGCCTATGACGTAGACACAGTGTTCGGCATTCCCGGCGTTCACACGGTTGAGCTGTACCGCGGGCTGGCCCGTTCCACGATCCGTCACATCACGCCCCGCCACGAACTCAGCGCGGGGTTCATGGCAGACGGTTATGCCCGTACCGCCGGAAAACCGGGCGTCTGCCTGTTGATCACCGGCCCCGGCCTGACCAACGCAATCACGGCCATGGGACAGGCCCGCGCAGATTCAGTCCCCATGTTGATCATTTCCGGCGTCAATAAATCCGTCAACCAAGCCCATGAAGACGGCCACCTGCACGAACTGCCCGATCAAGTCGGCACCATTCGATCTGTAGCGAAATTTGCGCATTGCCTGCAAAACGGCACCGACCTGCCTCGCGTGCTGGCCCGCGCCTTTGCCGCGATGACCACCGGGCGCCCCGGTCCCGTGCACATCGAAATCCCGCTCGATGTTATGTCTCAGGTGATCGACACCCCAGCCACGCCACCTGCCCTCACAGCGCCACAGCCCCCAAACCCCACCGTCTTGGAAAACGCGGCGGACCTGTGCCGCAAAGCCACTGCACCGGTCCTCGTCGTAGGCGGCGGTGCCGTCTGGGCTGACGCCGAGATCACAGCCCTTGCCGAAAAACTGGACGCGCCTGTTATCACCACAGTCAACGCGCGCGGCATGCTGGCCGATCACCCCTTGCGTGTCCCCGCCAGCCCGTCCTTGGGGCCCGTCCGCACCTTGCTGGCCGACGCAGATCTGGTGATCGCAATCGGCACGCAACTCGGCCCGACCGATTTCGACATGTATTCGGACAACGCCTTTCCACCCCTCACCCACCTCCTGCGGATCGACGTCGACGCCTTGCAAATGACCCGCGGTGTCGTCGCCGATACGGCCCTCGTGGCCGACGCCACCTTGGCCGTAGAAGGGCTGAACAGCCACTTGGTCAGCCACACGAACACAGCAAACGGCGCCAAACGCGCCGCTACCACCTCGAAAGCCGCATTCGATGCCCTCTCCCCCGCCTATAAAAAGGGCGCGGACCTCATCGCGAAAATCGGGCAAGCCGTGCCCGAATGCATCATGATCGGCGATTCCACCCAATTGATCTACGCGGGCAATTGCTACGCCGAAATTTCTCGCAACCGCGGTTGGTTCAACGCCGCTACCGGCTTTGGCGCGCTCGGCTTTGGCGCACCCGCGGCCATCGGCGCGCAACTGGCCGCCCCCGATGCCCCCGTGATCTGCATCACCGGCGACGGCGGCTTTCAATTCTGCCTCTCGGAACTGGGCACCGCGATGGATGAAAACACCCCGGTGATCTTTTTCGTCTGGAACAACAGCGGCTATCAGGAAATCGAAACCTATATGGTCGACAACGCGATCACAGCCATCGGCGTCACCCCCTCGGCCCCCGATTTCACAGCCATCGCAGCCGCCTACGGCATGTCCGGCGAACGTCTTACCAACGTTGATGAAATTCCCGCCGCACTCGCCCGCGCATCCGCCCGCCGTACCCCCTATCTGATCGAACTCCTCACCGATTAAAGGTACACCGCATGTCAAAACCGCAGCGCAGCTTCGCACGGGAAAGCCCCGAACAGCGACGCCAAGACCTGATCGACGCCACGCTAAAAATCATCGGTGGAAACGGGTTTCGCGCTGCCACGGTGCGATCAATCGCGGCTCAGGCCAATGTCACACTCGGCCTGATCAGGCACTACTTTACGACCAAAGAAGACCTGATCACCGCCGCCTATGAGGCCCATATGGCCGAGATGACCCGCCTAGCGCTCGCCCCAGCCGACGACACCACAAAATCACCCAAAGACCGACTTCGCGCGGTGATCCACGCCAACCTCACGCCCCCCGTGCTTTCCGAACGAAACGTCACGCTGTGGGCCACCTTCCTGGCCCAAATCGCAAACGAACCTGAAATTCAGGCCACCCACACCCGCACCTACCTGCACTTTCGCAACCGGCTTGAAACGCTCATCCGCGAAACCCTGATCGCCGAAAACCGCACCCCAACCCAAACCGAAACCCAGCATCTGGCCGTGGCCTGCAACGCCATTATCGACGGTCTTTGGATGGAAGGGAGCACCTCAAAAGGAGCGCTTCAAAAGAGCACCCTCGCCGACTTGGCGTTGAAAAACATCGGGCGTATGCTCGAAATCGACCTTGGGCCATAGGCCACAGGCCTAAAACGCAAAAGCCCGCGCCAACCAACCGGCAGCGCGGGCGTTCACATGTGGCGCTATTGACCTTAAACGGTGCCGCCAAGGCTCCCCTCAAGCTGCGCCATTTCCTGCCCACCGGCCATCAAGTCTTGCAAGGCCTCCGGCGTAATTTCGCCCCGTGCGGCAGTGCCTAACGTCTGACCACGGTTCAACACGGTAAAGCGGTCTCCCACAGCCATCGCATGGCGCACATTGTGCGTGATAAACACCACCGCGATGCCCTGTTTGCGCACTTTATCAATGGTCGCCAAAACATTCGCGGTCTGGCGCACGCCCAAGGCCGAGGTCGGCTCATCCAAAATCAAAACCTTCGCCCCGAAATGCACCGCACGAGCAATCGCAACCGTCTGGCGTTCCCCGCCCGACAACGTGCCAACCGCCTGATCCGGCCCCCGCAGGTTGATCCCCATCTGCTTCATCTCAGCCATGGCAACTTTGTTGGCATACTCATGATCGAAGGCTTTGAACGGCCCGAACTTCTTAACGGGCTCGTTGCCCATAAAGAAATTGCGCGCCACAGACATCAACGGGATCATGCCCAAATGCTGGTGCACCGTCGCAATCCCCGCCGCAATTGCATCCCGCGGGTCGCCAAAATCAAGCGGCTTGCCCTCAAACACAATCTCACCGGCTGTAGGCTTATGCACCCCAGACATTGTTTTGATGAATGTCGATTTACCCGCACCGTTATCGCCCAAAAGACAATGACACTCGCCCGGAAAAACATCCACAGACACACCTGCCAAGGCAATCACGCTGCCAAAATGCTTCTCGATATTCTTCATTTGAATGATTGGATCAGCCATTAGCGTTCTCCCGTGATGATACGGCGGATGTAGGTGTTCAAAATAACCGCCGCCAACAAAATGACGCCCAAGAACACACGGAACAGCGAACTTTCAACGCCCGCGAAAAACAGCCCCTGCTGCACCACACCAAAGATCAATGCACCCAAAGCGGCCCCAATCACCGACCCGTATCCACCGGTCAGCAATGCGCCTCCGATGACCACCGCGATGATCGCCTCAAATTCTTTCAACAGCCCACGATCCGCACCCGCAGATCCGAATTCCATCACCTGACAGACCGCAAAAACAGTCGCGCAAAAGGCAGTAAACATGAACATTTTGATCTTCACCGCATTCACCGGAACACCCGAATTGCGTGCCGCATCCGCGTCGCCACCGGCGGCAAAAATCCAGTTCCCGAACCGCGATCGCGTCAGCAACCAATGCCCGAAGATCACCAAGCCAATGGCCCAAACCATCAACATCGGAATGCCATCAACCACCGGCTCGCCCAAACGGTTGCCTCGCTGGAACGTATCGATCACGCCGATATCCCCCAACCATTGAAACACAGGCTTGCCTATTTTCGCGCCAAACAGCGGCGCCAGCCAATCCCCCTCAGCCGCCTCACGGATCCCACCGATAATCGTTTTGCGCTCAATCGTCTGCGGGAAGAAAATCGTGAAACCCCGCAAAATAAACAGCGTCGCCAAGGTCACAATGAAACTCGGCAGGCCGGTTTTCACAACAATATACCCGTTCAACGCACCAAACCCGACGCACACAACGAACGTGATGATAATCGTCAGCCACATCGGCACGCCAAAGGTCACGCCAAAAATCGCAACCATCATCCCCGCGAACCCGATCATCGAGCCCACAGACAAATCAAATTCCCCAGCAATCATCAGCAAACATGCACCGACCGCGATGATCATGAACTGCGCGGACACAACCGACCAGTTCATAACACCTTGCGCGTTGAACATGCCGCTGTCGAAGGCGAACAAAGCAAAAAACACGAACACAGCAACGGTGCCAACCATGCCCCCGAGTTCGGGGCGGATCAGGGCCTGTCGCAACCGCGACGTTTCTTTGATTCTTTCGTCGGTATTCTGGACGTCAGACATCTGGTTTCCTTTTGGATCAATCAAGAATTAGAGACAAAAAGGGCGGCCACAGCCCATGCCATGGCCGCCCCTTTGTGGTGTTTAGAACCTAGCGGAATTCGCCAGCGAACTCTTCAACCTTTTCCAGTGCATCGGCTGTCACAAAGCCAGGACCGGAGTTGATGTTGTTGCCCGGCAGCACGCCGTAGCGGTCATAATTGGCCAAAACGACAACCGGCAGGTAGGACTGCAAGAACGGCTGTTGGTCGATGCCCCACTGGATTGTGCCGTCTTTGATCGCCTGAACGATGTTATCACCCAGATCGAATGTGCCGAAATAAATGTCACCGGCGATGCCCATTTCTTCGACCGCCAAAATGGTCGGATCTGCTGAAGTTGGCCCAATTGTCAGGATCGCATCTGTTTCAGGGTTCGCGTTCAAATACGCGATCACGCGGTTTTTCACTTCCGCCGGATCCTGCCCGGAATCGATCATGCTGTCACCCAGCTCAATGCCCAGACCGTCTGCAAATCCAACGCATCGTTCGGCAACAGTCACGTTGGAAATCGCGTGGTTCACACACACGAAGCTGCCAACACCGTCATCTTTGGCGCGCAAACCCGCAGCATAACCCGCGTCATACTCAGGCTGACCCACATACATCAACGCACCCACTTCGCGGGCTTGCTCCGGCGTGCCAGAGTTCATGATGATCACGTCGATCCCTTGATCAACCGCATCAGCAACCGGCCCAGACAGAACGTCAAAATCGGCCAATGTCGTGATGATACCATCTGGCTGCGACGCGGCCGCCTGCTCGATGATCCGCGCCATATCGGCCAAATCACCGGTTGGCGGGTTGCGGTATTCAACGTTCACGCCCATCTGCTCACCGGCCAGCGCAATGCCGTTCTTCACGGTGTTCCACCAGCTGTCCGAATCCGGTGCGTGGCTGACCAGAATGTAGGTCAGATCATCACCGTGGCCGTCAGCCAGCGCCGTTGTGGCAGCAAATGGCGCAGCAACGATCGCAGCGGTCGCGAAAAGTTTGCTCATCGTAGATTTCATGTTTTCCTCCCATGGAATTCATTTTGCGAATCCATCTCTGAATTCAAAAGTCAGGCAATGCCCTCCCCGTGGGCAGATCAAAGCATGAGTCGTTTCATTTTGCAACCGGTTGCAAAAATTTGTTTCAAAATGCCTACTGCACCCCAATAAAAACCAATGTAAACATACTGAAACCGCACCCACGAAGGGACCGAAATCATGCCCGTCACACTCAAAGACGTTGCCAACCGCGCCGGGGTTTCTACCTCCGCCGTCTCGCGCACCTTTACAGACGGGGCCTCGGTGTCCGAAAAAATGCGCCTCAAAGTCGAAGCCGCCGCCGAGGATTTGGGTTACTCTCCAAACGCCCTCGCCTCCTCGCTGACAACAGGGCGCACAAAACTGATCGGGCTGGTGTCCAACAACTTTCACAACCCGATCTTCCTGCAGGTGTTCGACCTGTTGACCCGCAAACTCCAAGACCGTGGGTTGCGCCCCCTTTTGCTCAACCTCACCGGCGAGACAGACGCTAAAACTGCCGTGCGCATGTTGCAGCAATATTCAGTCGACGGGGCCATCGTGTCCTCATCGACGCTTCCACCAGAATTCTCCAAAGCCTTCCGGGATGCGGGCGTGCCCGTGGTCAATTCCTTTGGCCGTTTCTCAACAGCACCCGATGTCCACGTGGTGGGCGTCGACAACTCGGAATGCGGTCGCCTCGCCGCCCGCGAGCTCCTGCGGCGTGGCTACAAAAATGTTGCTTTCATGGGCGGACCAGAACGCGCCACCTCAACCCAAGATCGCCACCGCGGCTTCCTTCAAGAGCTCGCAAAACATCCAGAAATCGAACACAGCGAAAGCTTCGCAACCGCCTATTCCTTCGATGCCGGCCGCGCCGAAATGCAAAGACGCATAGCCCAAGGCGACATGCCAGAAGCCTTCTTTTGTGGGGACGATGTTCTATCCATCGGCGCGTTGAGCGCATTGGCCGACGCGGGGTTGCGCGTGCCAGACGACATCGGAATCATCGGGTTCAACGACATGGAAATGGCCGGTTGGGAAAACATCAACCTCACCACCATCAGCCAGCCGATTGACCGCATTCTGCAATCCTCTGTCGACCTGATGGTGTCTATGCTGGACGATCCCACCAGCCCGCCAGAGGTGCGATTGTTCCCCTGTCAATTGGTCGAACGGGGCACCCTGCGCCCCGCTCCAGATCAAACCTAGTCGCGATACATCGGCGGGCGGGCATCCACCCACGCACCATTATCCGCAGCAGACGCCACCGCCTGATGCACCGCCGCCATCGACCGCAATCCATCCTGCGCAGTCGGATAAGCGCCATGAGGCTCACCCCGAATTTGCGCCGCAATATCCACGTAGATATTGGCCACCGCCAAAGGAAACCCTTCGGGGTGCGCAATCGACACGCGGCTCAGGCGCTGCGCTTCATCACTCAGGCCCGCTTCGCCCTTTTCCATAATCTGCGTCCGCCCGCCAACAGGCGTGTAATACACCTGATTTGGCTCTTCGGACCGCCACCGCATGCCGCCCGTCTCACCGAACACCTGAATGTCGAACCCGTGCTGGCGACCAATCGCCACCGAACTCGTCCAAAGCCGCCCAACGGTGCCGCCTTCCATACGGAAATTCACCATCGCATCGTCTTCTAACTCACGGCTCGCAATGGTCGACGCAAAATCCGCCGACAATGTGCGCACCTCATCGCCCGCAATGAACGACGCCATGTGCAACGCATGAATACCGCAATCGGCAAACTGCCCCGACACGCCCGCCATCGCCGGATCATACCGCCACCGCACGCGTGGATTATCTGCATCGGTCGCATCACCGTGGTGACCGTGGCTGAAATTCGCCACCACCAACCGCACTTTCCCGACCTGCCCCGTGGCCACCATGTGCTTCATCTCGCGCACCATCGGATAGGCGGAATAGCAATAGTTCACGGCGCAGATCTGCCCCGTGGCCTCGGCGATCTTCACGATCTCTTCGCCCTCCTCCACGGTCATGGTCATCGGCTTTTCACACAGCACGTTGAACCCAGCCTCTAGGAACGCTTTCGTGATTTCAAAGTGGGTCGAATTGGGCGTGGCAACCGTCACCAAATCAACCTTATCGTCGCGGCCCTTCTCCCCCGCCAACATCTCGTGCCAATCTCCGTAGGCGCGATCTTCAGCAACACCCAACCGCTGCGCATAGTCGCGCCCACGGTCGGCATCATGATCCAACGCACCCGCGGCCAAAACGAAATTCCCATCTGCCTGCGCACCCATCCGGTGAGCTGGCCCAATCTGACTGCCTTCGCCGCCACCGATCATGCCCCAGTTCAATCGTGTCATTCTCTCTCTCCCTTACGCCTCAAGCTTTTTAAAACCCGATGCTCTCCAAATACGTCCGGTTCGCTTGCGCATCTTCCATAGGCGTGCCCGGCAACGTCGGATCACAATCCTGCTCAACCGTGCACCAGCCCTCAAATCCAGCGTCCAACAGCACCTGCCGCACAGCCGCGAAATCAACATCGCCCTGCCCCAGATTACAGAAAATCCCCTCACCACAGGCCGTGTAGAAATCAGTTCGATTTTCGACCACGGCGGCCTTCACCTTGGGATCAATATCTTTGAAATGCATGTAGGAAATGCGCCCCACATTGCGTTTCATAAACGCCACCGGATCAAACCCCGCATAGGAATGATGGCCCGTGTCGAAACAAATCTTCAACAGGCTCTCATCCACCTCATCCAACAACCGCTCCAGCTCCGGCTCAAAATCCATAAACCCACCGGCATGGGCGTGAATGCCCACCGTCAACCCGTGATCGACACCCACTTTCGCACTCTCAACAATGCGGTCGCGATAGGCCGTCCACTCCGCCTTATCCATCTGCTCGGCTTCACCTGCACGGCCCGCCGTGGGCGCGCGACGTGGTGAAATGGAATCGATCAAAACCAAATGTTTCGCCCCATGAGCTTGCAACGCCTTGCAGGTCCGCACGGTGCCATCCATCACATCCGCCGCCGCGGCCGGATCGTGATAGGGCCGAAACACAACACCGCCGATCAAGTCTTGGTCGAACTCGTCCAATGCCTCCGCCAATTGAACCGGATCTTCGGGCATAAACCCAACCGGACCCAACTCAATTCCTTTATATCCAGCATCCCGACACTGGCGCAAAACCTCGCGCCACGCTGGGTTTCGTGGATCATCTGCAAACTCCACACCCCAACTACAGGGCGCATTGCCAATACGTATCGTCATAGTATTTTACCTTTATCTCAGGTGTTTATCGAACGGCCAACCAGCTGCGCGTTTGCGCCGACTGAAGCCCTGCATGAACAACACGGGCCACATTCAGCCCGTCGCGGAACGTCGGCCAAACCGGCGCGCCCGTATGAATGGCCTGCAAAAAATCACGGGCCTCAATGATGATCTGATCTTGGTATCCGGTCCCATGTCCCGGCCCCTGACAAAACGGCTCATAATTGGGGTGCGCCGGACCCGTCAGGATTTTCCGAAACCCCCGCTCCGCCTCTGGGCCTTCCATCTTGTACAACCAAATCGCGTTCTGATCTTCCTGATCAAACCGTATCGCGCCCTTGGTTCCACTGACCTCATAGGCATAACCCATCTTGCGGCCTGTCGCGACGCGGCTGAAATACATGTGGCCCATGACCCCATTCTCAAACCGGCACATCATCTGCGCATGATCATCATTGGTCACGACCCCACCAGGGCGGGTTTTATGCACCGTTTCAACCTCTGCCGAAACCTCGGCAATCGGGCCAATCAACGCCAGCGCAGCATTGATCATATGCGGCGCCAAATCCCCCATTGTGCCATTGGCCATCCCGTCGGTGCGCCATGTGGCGGGCGCCTGCGGATCGGCCATAAAATCTTCGGTGTGCTCCCCGCGAAACCAGGTCACATCGCCAATCACACCATCCGCAATCAACTTGCGCGCATATTCCGTCGCGGGCGTGCGCACGTAATTATAGGCCACCATATTGGTCACGCCGGTTGCTTCGGCTTTAGCCACCATCGCCTCTGCATCGGCCATGTCGGCCCCCATCGGTTTTTCACACAACACAGGCTTGCCCAGATCAAACGCCGCTTCCGCAATCTCGCGGTGAAACGCCTGGGGCGTCGCAATCACAATCGCACCCACTTTCGGGTCATTCACCAAAACGCGCCAGTCATCGGTGGCCCGCGCAAACCCGTAAGCCGCCCGGTAGGCTTCAGCCGAATCAACAGACGATGCGCAAATCATTTCCAAACGCGGGCGCAACGCCGTGTTGAACACAGCCCCCACCGCCGCCATGGCAACAGAATGGGCTTTCCCCATGTATCCGCCGCCCAAGATTCCAATGCCAATTTCAGTCATTGCCTGTCCTTTTTTGAAAACCAGTTTGCAACCGGTTGCAAAATGGTTATCGTCTGAGTCTGAAACGTGCAAGTCGCAAACTGCACGAAAGGGATTTTTGGAGGAGACGCGCCCCATGCAGGACGCAACCATTCGCTTGACCACCGCGCAAGCCATCATTCGGTATTTGGACAATCAGTTCATTGAAATCGACGGAGAAGAGCTGCGCGTGTGCGGGGGCGGCTTCGGCATTTTCGGCCACGGCAATGTCAGCTGCTTGGGCGAGGCGCTGCACGGCGCGCAGGACACCCTGCCGCTCTACCGTGGCCAAAACGAACAGGGCATGGGCTTTGCCGCAGCCGCATACGCCAAACAATGGCTGCGTCAGCGGTTCATGCTGTGCACCGCCTCCGCAGGCCCTGGCACCGCCAACTTGCTGACCTCCGCCGCATTGGCCCACGCAAACCGTCTGCCCGTGTTGATGCTCTGCGGCGACACTTTCACCACGCGCCTGCCCGATCCGGTTCTGCAACAGCTCGAACACTTCGGCGACCCGACCTTCGGCGTCAACGATGCTTTCAAAGCCGTTAGCCGCTACTGGGATCGCATTACACATCCTGCGCAAATCCTAAATTCTTTGCCCAATGCGCTGGCCACCCTGCTGGATCCCGCCGATTGTGGCCCTGCCTTCATCGGCCTGCCCCAAGACGTCCAAGGCTGGGCCTATGACTACCCCGAAGCCTTCTTTGAAAAACGCGTCCACCGCATCCGCCGCCAAGCCCCCGACATGGAAGAAGTGATCGATGCAGTCGCTCTCCTCCAAACCGCGAAACGCCCAATGATCATTGCAGGCGGCGGCGTGCAATATTCAGGCGCGGTTGCTGAGCTCACCTCTTTTGCCAACGAAACCGGCATCCCCGTGGTCGAAACCATCGCGGGTCGCGCCAACATGATCAACGACCACCCGCTCAACTGTGGCCCCATCGGCGTCACCGGATCGGACAGCGCCAACGCGATCGCCGAAAAGGCCGATGTGATCTTGGCTGTGGGCACCCGTTTGCAAGATTTCACCACCGGATCATGGTCCGCCTTCGCCAAAGACGCCAAAATCATCGGCATCAACGTCGGCCGCCACGATGCCGCCAAACACCAATCGCAAACCGTCGTGGGCGACGCCGCCATCTGCCTCGCCTCCCTCGCAACCGATTACAAATCACCGGAAACCTGGACAAAATACGCCCAAGACGAACGCGCCAAATGGAACACCTACGTCGCTGAAAACGTCAAACCGGGCAACCGCCCCAACAGCTATGCCCAAGCCATCGGGGTGGTGAACGCCCTGTGCGACCCCCGCGACCGCATCGTCGCCGCAGCCGGCGGCTTGCCCGCAGAAGTCACCGCCAACTGGCGCACATTGGATATCGGCACAGTCGATGTCGAATTCGGGTTTTCCTGCATGGGCTATGAAATCGCAGGCGGCTGGGGCGCACGCATCGCACAAGCCGAACGCGAACCCGACAGCGACACAATCGTCTTCACCGGCGACGGCTCGTATCTGCTGATGAACTCAGATATCTACTCCTCTGTTTTGACGGAAAAGAAACTCATCATCCTCGTGCTCGACAACGGCGGTTTTGCTGTCATCAACAAACTGCAAAACAACACCGGCAACGAAAGCTTCAACAACCTCATCGCCGACACGCCCACCGCCACCGCGCAGGTCGGCGTCAACTTCGAAGCGCACGCCGCCGCCATGGGCGCCAACGCAGAAACCGTGTCCAATCCGGCAGAACTGGCCGAGGCGTTCAAACGCGCCAAAGCGGCCGACAAAACATCCGTCATCGTGATGAACGTCGACCCCTATGAAGGCTGGACAACAGAAGGCCACGCCTGGTGGGAAGTCGGCACCCCCGAAGTCTCTACCAGCGCAAAGGTCCGCGATGCCCACACCGAATGGGAATCCTCGCGCCCCAAACAGCGAAAGGGCCTGTGATGTCAGCACGTACCGGCATCAAAGGCGGCAAATTCCTCGTCGTGGGCCGCGTGGGGATGGACCTGTCCCCCACCAACCGCGCCCAAACCGAACAGGCCACAGACATGTTCGTCGCCATGGGCGGCTCCTCCGCCAACATCGCGGCAGGCCTCGTCAAACTGGGCCTGTCCGCCGATCTGGTCACCTGCGTCTCAGACGATGCCGTGGGCCGCTACTGCCTCAACCAACTCGATGCATACGGCGTTGGCCGCAACCATGTGCGCACCATTTCTGGCGAAGAACGCACCTCGCTGGCCGTCTATGAAACCCGCGTCGAGGATCATCAATCGGTCATCTACCGCAACAATGCAGCCGACTTTCAAATGTCCCTGCCGGACGTGGAAAACATCGACTATTCTCAATTCACCGCCCTGATCACCGCAGGCACTGTCTTTGCCGCTGAGCCAAGCCGCACCGCAACCTTCCGCGCGTTCGAGCTTGCCAAAAACGCAGGCCTGCCGATCATCTTCGATGTCGATTACCGCCCCTATTCATGGCCCTCCCCCCAAGTCGCCGCAGATGTGCTATCGCGCGCCGCGGCCCTGTCCGACGTGATCGTCGGCAACGACGAAGAATTCGGTTTCATGGCAGGCGGCATGGACAAAGGCCGCGCCAAAGCCCGCGATCTCGCCCAGACCACGACCGAAATAGTGGTCTACAAAATGGGCCAACACGGCGCGGTCACCTACACCCAGACAGAGGAAATCCCCACGGGCATTTTCCCCGCCAACGCTGTGAAACCAACCGGCGCGGGCGATAGTTTCATGGCAGGCTTCATGGCCGCATTGGCCGACGACCAAGACCTGAAAACCGCCATCCTGCACGGCTCGGCCTGCGCATCTATCGTCGTGGCCAAACCCGGCTGCGCCCCGGCCATGCCCAACACCGCCGAGCTAAAAACATTCCTGAACGATCATCCCGGCCCGACCGCCGGCCCCACCATGTGAGGACCAAACATGCACATCGCGCCCCATGACAACAAAAACAAACCTATCGTTGATGCCGATGATCCAACGGTCCCGCTGAACTATTTCAACATCGTCAATCTGACAAAAGGCCAAGCGTTTGAGTATCAGGTGCCAGGCTATGAAACCTGCATCGTCCCCGCCACAGGCACCGTCACCGTCGAGGTCGAAGGCATCACCTACACCGCACTCGGCGGGCGCGGGCAGGATGTTTGGGACGGCGACCCGCAAGGCGTCTACATCCCATCAGGCGCCAAGGCGACCATCATCTGCGAAAGCGACGCCACCGAAACCTTCATCGCTGGTGCCAAATACGACAAGGTCCTCGACCCGTTCGATGTACGCGAACATGACTACGTGCAGTACGGCTCGGACGACACCAAAACGCACCGCAGCATCAAACATATTCTAGGCCAGAAACAGCACGACAAAGTCGGTCGCTTGCTGGTGTCCGAATTGTTCACCGTCGGCCAAGGCGGCTGGTCCGGCTTTCCAGCCCACAAACACGACACCGACCGCTGGGATGACGCAGGCAACCTGATCGAAACCCGCCACGATGAAACCTACAATTTCCGCTTCCGCCCCAACCACGGCTCTGCGGTGCAGATCATCCAACACGAAGAAGGCAAACCCGGCGACGCCTACCAATTGATGGACCGCTCCACGATCCTTCTCGGGTCTGGCTACCATCCTTGCGTCGTCATGCCCGGCTACGAGATGTACTACTTCACCATCCTCGGGGGCCTGTCCCAGCGCAGCTTGGTGCAGTTTTTCCAGCCGACCCATGCCTATCAGATCGAAACGATCCCCGGCATCAAAGACATGATCGCCAAGTTCAAATAACCCCCACGGGTCCGCCCAAAAGGAAACGCTATGCCATTGGTCACACTCGCCGATGTCCTTCAACCTGCCCTCAAACACGGCCATGCCGTCGCAGGTCTCGTCACCCTCGGCTGGGAAGACATGCGCGCCTATGTGGCCGCAGCCGAAGCCGAAAACTGCGCGGTGATCCTCCAAGCGGGCCCCGGGTGCCGCGAACATACCCCCCTGCCGATCTTGGGTAAAATGTTCCGCCATCTGGCCGAAGGCGCATCCGTGCCCGTCGTCGCCCACCTCGACCACGGCTATACGTTCGAAGACTGTAAAATCGCCCTCGACAGTGGCTTCACCTCCATCATGTTTGACGGCTCGCGCAAACCACTGGCCGAAAACATCGAGGAAACCGCGCGCATCGCTGAAATGGCCCATGCCGCAGGCATCTCCTGCGAAGGCGAGATCGGCTTCGTGGGCTACGCCGATGGCGAAGCTTCCGCCGGCACCGACCCGTCCGAGGCCGCGAAATTCGCCACCCAAACGGGCGTCGACGCCATGGCCATTTCCGTGGGCAACGTCCACCTGCAACAGGACAAAGACGGCGGCCTCGACGAACCACGCATCCGCGCAATCGAAGCCGTCACCGACACGCCGCTGGTCATCCACGGCGGTTCCGGCGTGCCTATGGCCCAACGCACCTCACTCGCGCAGACCTCGAATATCTGCAAATTCAACATCGGCACCGAATTGCGCATGGCCTTCGGCACAGCCCTCCGCACGGCCGTCAACAGCGACCCCGATCGGTTCGACCGCAACACCATCCTCAAAGACACACATGACCCGCTGGTCGCCGCCACGCGCACCGTCCTCCAAGCCTTCAAAGGAGCCTCTCAATGATCCGCATCGGTCTTTTGGGCTGCGGCCGCATCGGCCAAGTCCACGCCAAAACTCTCCGCGCGATGGACACCGCCAAAATCGTCGCCGTGTCAGATTTCTTTCCCGATGCGGCCCAAGCCTTGGCGCAAACCTGCGGCGCACAGGCGCGCACCACAAACGACATCCTCACCGCGACAGACATTGATGCCGTCATCGTCGGCACCCCGACCGACACCCATTTCGACATCATCAAAACCGCCGCCGCCCACGGCAAAGCCATCTTCTGCGAAAAACCGGTCGACATGTCCGCCGACAATATCCGCACCTTGATCACCCATGTCGAAGACGCAGGTGTCGCCTTTTTCACCGCCTTCAACCGCCGGTTCGACCCCAATTTTGCAACCGTGCAGGCGCGCATCGCAAACGGCGATATCGGGGATGTTGAAATCGTCACCATCCTATCGCGCGACCCCACACCGCCACCCATTGATTACATCAAATCCTCCGGCGGCATTTTTCGTGACATGATGATCCACGACTTCGACATGGCCCGCTTCCTCTTGGGCGAAGACGCGGCCACCCTCTTCGCCACAGGCTCCGCCCTCGTCGATCCCGCCATCGGCGAAGCCGGCGACGCCGACACAGCCGCCGTCACCCTCACCACCGCCAGCGGCAAGATTTGCACCATCAGCAACTCCCGCCGGGCGACCTACGGCTACGACCAACGCATCGAAGTCCACGGATCGCGCGGCATGCTCAGCGCCGCCAACGTGCTGGAAAACACCGCACAACTGGCCAACGCCACAGGCTTTCAAACGGCCCCCACCCTCAACTTCTTCCTCGAACGCTACGAGGCCGCCTACCGCATCGAGATGGACCGCTTTATCGCCCACCTCGCCGACCCATCGGTGCCCATCCCCACCATCCACGACGGCCTCGCCGCCCAGCGCATGGCGGATGCAGCAACACAGTCTTGGGAAACCGGATTGCCTGTCACCCTCGACACCTGAAAAACCGCAGCTTAGAAAAACACGATGAATATTCTCTACATCATGTTTGACCAGCTGCGGTTCGACTATCTCAGCTGCGCGGGCCACCCAACGCTGCACACCCCCAACATCGACCGTATCGCCAAACGCGGCGTGCGGTTCACAAACTGCTACACGCAGTCCCCCGTGTGCGGCGCCGCAAGGATGAGCGCGTATACAGGCCGCTACGTGTCCTCCCACGGCGCGCAATGGAACGGCATGCCCCTGCGCGTGGGCGAACCCACATTGGGCGACCACCTGCGCGGTGCTGGCGTGGGCTGTTGGCTGATCGGAAAAACCCACATGAACGCCGACACCCTCGGCATGAAACGTCTCGGCCTCACCCCCGACAGCGTCATCGGCGCCCGTCAAGCCGAAGCAGGCTTCGACGTATGGTGCCGCGATGATGGCCTTTGGGCCCAAGGCCCCGATGGCTTCTATGACCGCAAACGCAGCCCCTACAATGAATACCTGAAATCGCTGGGCTACGCGGGCCAAAACCCATGGGCCGATTTCGCCAATGCAGGCGCAGACGGCGAAGATATGGCCAGCGGCTGGTTCATGCAAAACGCCGATAAACCGGCCAATATCGCCGAAGAACACTCCGAAACGCCGTGGCTCACAGGCCAAGCGATCGACTTTATTTCCCAAGCGACCGACCCCTGGGTGGCCCACGTCAGCTACATCAAGCCCCATTGGCCCTACATCGTGCCCGCCCCCTACCACGATATGTTCGGCCCTGATGACGTTCCCCCCGCCGTCAAATCCGACGCCGAGCGCGATGATCCAAACCCCATCTTCAAGGCGTTCATGAACGGCCGCATTGGCCAAACCTTCAGCCGCGAAGACGTCCGCGACAAAGTGATCCCCGCCTACATGGGCCTCATCAAACAATGCGACGACCAGATGGGCCGCCTGTTCGACCACCTCGAACACACCGGCCAGATGGACAGCACCATGATCATCCTCACCTCCGATCACGGCGATTATCTGGGCGATCATTGGATGGGTGAAAAAGACCTATTCCACGCCTCCTCCGTCAAAGTGCCCCTCATCATCAGCGACCCGCGCGCCACGGCCAACAGCACCCGCGGCACCACCTGCGATGATCTAGTCGAATCCATCGACGTCACCGCCACCATCCTTGATGCCGCAGGCGTTCCCGTCCCCGAACACATCATCGAGGGCCGCAGCCTCATGCCCGCGCTCAACGGCACCCCCCACACGGCCCGCACCTTTGCGATCAGCGAATACGATTATTCCAAACATCCCGTGTGCAACACATTGGGCACCGCCCCCCGCGACGCGCGCCTGTTCATGGTCGCCACCCACGACTGGAAACTCATCCACGCCGAAGGGGGCTTTCCCCCAATGTTGTTCGACCTCAAAAACGATCCCGATGAACTGCACGACCTAGGCCGCGATGCCGATTACAGCGCACAGCGTGCCACCCTCTATGCGCACCTGCACGCATGGGGCCTGCGCATGTCACAGCGCATCACAGTCTCAGACGATCAAATCATCGCGTCACGCACGGGCCGCAACGGCACGGGTGTGATCTTGGGCGTCTACGACGAAACCGATGTCGACCCAGCCGAAGTGTCCTCCTACGTCGGAAAGATCCCCGAAGGTTAAGTCACCCGCGACCGCGTTTTGTACTCCGGCGCATCCCACAAACGGTTGTTCAAAACATCGGCCAACACATCCACGGCGGCGATCACATCGCCCTCGTCGATATACAGCGGCGTAAACCCAAACCGGATCAGGTTCGGTGCACGGAAATCCCCAATCACATCGCGCGCAATCAAGGCCTGCATCACCGCATAGCCCTCCTCATGGGCGAACGACACTTGGCTCCCCCGCTGGTGCGCATCGCGGGGCGAGGCCAACGTCAATTCAGGGCAGCGCGCCTCGACCTGTTCAATAAACACATCCGTCAACCGCATCGACGCCGCCCGCAGGTCCGCCATCGACACCCCATCCCACGCATCCAACGCGGCCTCCAACGCGGTCAACTGCATCACCGGCGGCGTGCCAACGCGCATCCGCTCAATCCCCATGCCGGGTCGATAATCCAAATCAAACGCAAACGGCGCATCATGGCCCAACCAGCCAGACAAGGCCGGTTTGATGTCGCCTACAATCGCAGGATCCACATAAATAAACGCAGGCGCACCCGGCCCCCCGTTGAGGTATTTATAGGTGCAGCCCACCGCAAACTCACAGCCACAAGCCGCCACATCCACCGGCACAGCCCCTGCCGAATGGGCCAAATCCCAAATCATGACAGCCCCCGCTTCATGGGCCGCCGCCGTGACCGCATTCATGTCGTGCATCCGGCCAGACCGGTAATCCACCTGCGTGATCATCACCGCTGCCACCTCATCGGTGATCGCACCGGCCACATCCTCGGGGTCCACCAGCCGCAACTCGTGCCCCTGCCCCAACTGCTGGATCAACCCCTGCGCCATATACAGATCAGATGGAAAATTCCCGTTATCCGACAAAATCACCTTGCGATCGGGCCGCATCTGCACCGCTGCCGACAGCGCCTGATACACCTTCACCGACAGCGTATCGCCCATGGTGACCGTCCCGTCAGGCGCGCCAATCAACGCCCCCACACGGTTGCCCACACGTGCAGGCTGATCCATCCACGCACAGGCATTCCACCCTTTGATCAAATGGGCGCCCCACTCATCACGCACCATCGCATCTAACCGCGCAGGCAGCGCTTTCGGCAATGGCCCCAATGAATTCCCATCCAAGTAAGTCATGCCCTCAGGCAGATCGAACAGGTCTTTGCGGGGTAGTGTCGTCATGGGCGGGCTCCTTTTAAAACCCGCCCACGTTAGCTTAGCTTCGCATCAGCGCATAGTCAGGATCGTACGGCCCCATCGCAATTACTTTGGCCGGCACACGCACGCCCAGAACATCCACCTCAAACGTGGTGCCCTCAGCTGCAAAATCAGGCTTCACAAACGCATAAGCCAGGTTTTTGCCGATCCGGTAGCCCCAGTCGCCGGACGTCACCGTGCCCACAACAGCATCGCCCACCATCACAGAGGACCCACCATGCGCAGCAGCCTCATTGGTGTCCAACTCCATGCTAACAAGCTGCACCCGCTTGCCCTCGGCCACCCGCTTCTCCAACGCAGCCTTCCCGACAAACTCATCCTTCTCCAGTTTGATAAACCGGTCGAGACCCGTTTCAAACGGATCGAACTCGGTCAAAATATCCGCCTTCCAATGCAAGAACCCCTTTTCCATCCGCATACTGTCCACGGCCTTGGCGCCAAACATCCGCATGCCAAATGCCTCACCCGCTTTGCGCAGCGTTTTATAGGCGTTGTACAAATGCGCATTGGGCACATGGATCTCATAGGCCAGCTCACCTGAAAAGCTCACGCCTAGAACCGTCGCAGGCGCAAACCCGATGAAACATTCCCGCGCGCTTAACCACGGAAACGCCTCTCGCGACCAATCCAACCGCGACACAGCCGCCAGCACATCCCGCGCCTTGGGTCCAGCCACCACCAAGATCGTCTGATCATTTGTCAACGACCTGATCTGCACATCCTCATCGTCGCGCATGTGCATCTGCAACCAGTCCATATCATGAAACTCAGCCGCCGCCGCAGACCCGAACCAAGCCCGCGCAGGCCCCCGATCACTCGCTGGCAAATTGGCAATCGTCGCCTCGCCTTTCACCATGCCATGATGGTTCAACATATATCCCAAACCAACGCGCCCGTCTTTTTGGGTGATCCGGCCACAGAACATCCGATCGATAAACGCATGGCGATCCGCGCCCGTAATCTCGAACCGGTTAAACCCGTTCACTTCGCAAATCCCGACAGCCTTTTGCACGGCGGCCACTTCTTCGCCCACCACATCAAAACTCTCGTCAAACTTGAACGTATGCGTGACATGGAAATCGGGCGTGGGCTTCATAAACTCAACACGTTCCCAGCCGTTCACAATGGTAAACTCGGCCCCCTCGGCCTCCAGCACCGGCGTAATCGGCGTGGTCTTGGCATCGCGTCCCGCCGGGCGGTGCTCGTTGGGGAAATGGAACCGGAACTCGTTCTGGTAATCCTCAATCGCCTTCAACGCCGTCAGTTCCACATTGGTGTGGCCCGTAAACCGGCGCGGATCGATGCACCACGTGTCATACTGCGCCTCACCATGCACAATCTGCTGCGCCAACAGCCAACCATGGCCACCGCCTTCGCCCAAACCGGCCCGCAGCCCGATAATACAAAACGCATTGCGCTTTCCGGGGATCGGCCCCACCAGCGGCGCACCATCAATCGTATAGGTGATCGGGCCGTTCACGATGTTCTTGATGCCCACTTCCATCAGCGCGGGCATCCGCTCAAACGCGCCTTCCAACACATCTGTCACTCGGTCCAAATCATCAGGGCACAGGTCATTGGAAAAGTCCGGCGAAATGCCATCCATGCCCCATGTTTTGCAGTCTTGCTCGTAAAAGCCCAACAACAAACCATCTTTTTCCTGACGGCAGTAATAATCCGAAATCGGACAGCGCAACAGCGGCATGCGGTGCCCTGCCTCCACGATCCCTGGAATGGTTTCTGTCACGAAATACTGGTGCTCCATCGACGTGACCGGATGATGAACCCCCATCATCGCCCCCACTTCGTTCACACGGTAGCCGCAGGCGTTGATCACAACCTCACAGTCGATATCGCCCTTGTTGGTGTGCACCGTCCACGTGTCGTCTTTGTGCTGGGTCAGGCCGGTTACGTTGGTCTGGCGGTACACCTCCGCCCCCGCCTTGCGCGCACGCCGCGCCAAGGCTTGGCACAAAGAGGCAGGGTCAATGTCCCCATCATTGCCGTCCCACAATCCGCCCAACAAATTCTCTGTCGAAATCAATGGGTGACGCCGGGCACATTCCTCTGCGTCGATCACCTCAAATTCAACACCCATCCCCCGCGCCATCGACGCAAAGTGGCGATACCCGTCCATCTGTTCTTGCGTATTCGCCAAACGAATACCGCCATCCCCATGATTATACTGAACCGGATAATCTGCATCATCGCGCAGCTCTTGATACAGCTTGATGGAATGCGACTTCAGCCCCACCATCGTTTGATTGCCACCAAAGTTGGTCACCTGCGCCGCAGAATGCCACGTCGTCCCCGACGTCAGCTCGTCACGCTCGACCAGCACAACATCGGTCCAGCCTTCTTGGGTCAAATGATACAGCGTCGAACAGCCGGCAATGCCGCCACCGATCACAACAGCTCTGGTTTGGGTTTTCATCTTCGGATTCCTTGTTGGGGGTTTGATCCCAATCCAGCAGAGCACCCAATCCCGATCAACACCTATCGCGCGGCAAACCCATCTTAGAACCTATGATTTCGGTTTACCTAAAAAACCTGAAACCCGTCTTTCAAGAACGGCAATTGTTTTCCCGCCCGTTCCACAATGCGCGCCCGTAAAATGGCCCGCATGTCATCGGCCATGCGCTCAGGCAGCGCCCCCAATGTCCCCGCCCGCGCATGCAACGCCAAACGGCGCGAAAACGCTGGCACAGGCAAAGGATGCACCCGCACCAAATCCCCCGCCAATGGCGTGCCAAAATAGGACAGCGCCGTCGTAATCGCCCAGCCCCGCACCTCTGCGATCATCGCAAACAATGCCTGATTGGATGAAAACTCGAACCCCGGCGCAGGCTGCACGCCCGACCGGCGCAACTGCGCCTCAATCTGGCGGCCAATCTGCAAATCACTGGCATAGCGCACAAACGGCCTCTCGGTCAGGTCCGCAACCGCCACATCATTTGCCGCAACCAGCACAAACGGATCGCGCAGCAGCGGATATTGCTCAATCCAATCCACGTCCCCGACCGTATCCACCGCCAACATCAAATCCACCGATCGCGCGCTCAGCGCTTCACGGTTTTCGTGACTCACCCCCGAATTCAACGTGAATTTGATATTGGGAAACCGCTCCGTCAGCCCCAGCAACCAGGGCGCCACAACCGTGGCATCCAGCTCCCCCAGCGACGCAATGCGCACCGCCATGGGCGGCATCGCATCCGCCATCACCAACCGTGCTTTGGCCGCCGTCACATCATCCAGCAACTGGCGCGCCGGATCCAAAAACAGCTCCCCCGCCTTGGTCAGGCGAAACTGCCGCGCCGTGCGCTCAATCAACTTCGCGCCCAGCGCCGCCTCCAACCCCGACAACTGCTGCGACACGGAACTGGGCGCAATCCCCAACCGGTGCGCCGCCCGCGTGATCGACTGCGCTTCAACCGCCGCCACAAAAACCTGTGCCGCGCGAAAGGTGAAAGAAGGGTCGTTATTGTCCATATCAAAATCAATCTTTCCGGTTTGGCTCACCTTGTCCAGAACCAACCTCTCCCCCCATCTGCCCCACACGCAAAAAACCGCGCGGTGCCGCGCAACATCCCTTGACCTCCCCCCGCCAACGTCAGACCGTGGGCGAAACAAGTCAGGGGCGAAATCAATGGCAAAACTCTACAAGAAAATCGTCCTAACAGGGGCCTGCGGAACCCTCGGCATGGAAATCCGCAGCACCTTGGCCGATTTGTGCGACCACTTGTTGTCCGTCGATATCGTCGATGCCCCCGCAGATCTGCTGCCCAACGAATCCTTCGCAAAAGCCGATTGCGCCGTCCTTGATGAGGTCCTCCCTCTGATGGAGGGCGCAAACGTCGCCGTGCATTTCGCTTCCATCCCCGATGAACGCCCCTTTGACGAGCTCCTCGGGCCAAACTTCCTCAGCTCCTACAACGTCTGGGAAGCAGGGCACCGCCACGGCGTGCAGCGGGTCATCTACGCCTCGTCGGTCCACGCCGTTGGCATGGTCGAAAACGCCGCCGGCGCCGACCTCGACGTCGATCACGCCCCCGACACCTTCTATGGTCTCGCCAAATGTTTCGCCGAAGATCTGGGCAAATTGTACTGGACAAAACGCGGCATGGAATCCGTGCACCTGCGCATCTTTTCATGCACGAAAGTCCCGCAAAACGTACGCGCCCTGCGCACCTGGCTCAGCTTCGATGACCTGCGCCACCTCGTCGACCGGGCCGCCACCGCAACCACCACAGGCTTCACGGTGGTCTGGGGCGTCTCCAACAACGACCGCGCGCCAGTCAACAACGCCAAAGCCGCCTTCTTAGGCTTTCACCCCAAAGACAACGCTGAAAACTGGGCCGAAAGCCTCTATGCAGCCGCGGCCCCCGCCGATCCGTCCGACCGCGCGCAACTGTGCCTCGGCGGCCCCTTTGCCACCATTCCATTGGGCGAAAGCGGTGTTGCCGCGATCAAAGCCATGACCGAAGCAAAAGCCGCCCCCGAAGCTGCGCCAACCCCAGAGGATGCCGCGCCCCAAACGCCCGCCGCACAAAAACTCCCATCGTTTTTGACCAAAAAGGGCATGAACGGATAACCGCAGGCTAAAACGTAATCACAAATTCTGCACCGTCCGTGCCGGGGCCCAGCTCAATCTGCGCGCCATGCGCCTCAAGCAGGCGGCGCACAATCGCCAGCCCCATGCCCGTGCCCCCTGCCGTGCGCCGCGTCGTAAAAAACGGCTCGAATATCCGGCTGCGATTGCCTTCAGACACCCCCGGCCCATTGTCGCGCACGGTAAGCCGACCGTCGTAAGCCACCTGAACTTGCGTCGCCCCATGGGCCTTCGCGTTGCCCACCAAATGCTCCAGCACAACCCCAAGCGTTTGCGCGCTCAACGGCACCATGCCGTCACGCAAAACCTCAACATCCTCCGCCACCTCCGACAGTAAAACCTGCCCCGGTGCGGCCGGTTCTTGCGCCTGCGCAAGCGCGCGCTGCGCGTCCAACAATGTGGTCATCCGGTCCGCGGCACTCTCAATCCGGCCAATCAACTTGTCGCGTTCCGGCGCAGGCAGCCCATCCATCGCCAACAGTTCCGCCGCACCGCGCACCACCGTGATGGGCGACTTCAACTCGTGGGTCACATGGTCCGCATAACCGCGCAACACCGCCTCGCGGCTCTGCAACACCCGCCCCATATCCAAAAACGACTGGCCCAAAGACTGCATGTCCGACGTGCCGTAATGCGCCAAACTGTCCAACTCCCGCGCCTCGCCCACTTTCAACGCCGCCACACGGTCGCGCAGCTCGGTCATGGGGCGCAACAAAATCCGCCACAGCATCCAGCCCAACACAAACGTCGCCGCCAGCACGCCAAACCCAGCCGCCCAAACCGCCTCACGGTAGCCCATCACCGGCCACATGTAGCGGACAAAGAAAATCCCGATAATCGGCAGGCTCAACACAACACCCAAGGTGCCCCCCACCACGACCCACAAAGGCGGGCGCCATTTTACCGCGATCCCCCTCACGCAGGCGCACCGCCCAAACAGGGGCCCATCCGAATGCCAATCCCGTGCATCGTTTCCACCGCATCGGTGCACCCCGCAGCGTTCAACTTGGCCCGCAGATTGCGCAGATGACTGTCCATCGTCCGGTCACTGACATGAATATTCACGCCGTAAATCGCATCCACCAAAGCAGGCCGCGCATGCACCTGATCGGGGCGCGTCATCAATTTTACAAGCAGGTCCATCTCCCGCGCCGTCAGGCCAACAGCGGCGCCAGACACCCGGCACACATGCCGCACCGGATCGACCTCCAAAATACCGTGGCGCAGGGGTTTGTCGTCGACAGGTGTTCCACCGCGCCGCAAAATCGCTTTGACACGCGCCACCAATTCACGCGGACTGAATGGCTTGGCCAGATAATCATCCGCCCCCATTTCCAATCCCACGATCCGGTCAATCTCATCGCCTTGGGCGGTCAAAAACAATATCGGCACATCGGAGTTCACCCGCACCGTGCGGCACACCTCCAAACCGTCCATCTCCGGCAGGCCAATATCCAAAACCACCAAATCCGGCTTGATCCGCTCCACCGCGTCCAACCCCGCGCGACCGTCAGCCGCTTCCTCGGTTTGGAACCCCGCCTGCATCAACGCAATGCGCACCACATCGCGAATGTCGGCATCATCATCAACGATCAAAATCGTCCCACTCATGCACCTGTCTCCTCGCCGTTCACCTTAACGGCGATCACCTGTTTGGGAAACGGGCGATGCGTGTAATCCAACCACCAGCCGTCCAACTGCAATTTGGACGGAACATTTTTTTCTAACTTTCTGTGTGCCTTGATCTGCGTCATCGGGGCTTCCTGCGAAATTTACCATACCGGACCCATACGCGAACCATACTGGACCCATACGCAGTAAATACGCTCCCTCAGCAGTTCCTCCTGCACAAATGTGCAGGGTTTGTGCAGACCTAAAGTGCTGCGTTTGCAGCCTCTCGGATGGCGCGAATATTGTCCCCGTACACCTGCGGCTGATCCACCGATCCGCCGCGGAAAACCGCAGACCCGGCAACCAAAACATCCGCCCCAGCCTTAGCCACCAAGGGCGCCGTATTGGGGTCAATTCCACCATCCACCTGAATGTGAATTGGGCGGTCCCCCACCATCGCACGGCAGCGCGCCACCTTATCGACCATTGCATGGGTGAACTTCTGCCCACCGAAGCCTGGGTTGATTGTCATGATCAAAATCATGTCAATATCATCAAGGATATCAACAACATGATCCAACGGCGTGGTCATGTTCAACGCCACACCAGCCAGCTTTCCTTCGGCCCGAACAGATTGCAACGACCGGTGCAAATGCGGCCCTGCCTCGGCGTGAACCGTGATCATATCACTGCCCGCCTTGGCAAAATCACCGATGTAGGGGTCCGCTGGGGAAATCATCAAATGCACGTCCATGAACGTCTTCACATGGGGCCTGATCGCGGCAACAACATTTGGCCCAATGGTCAGGTTCGGCACAAAATGCCCATCCATCGGGTCCACATGAATCCAATCCGCACCCTGCGCCTCAACAGCCTGAATTTCAGCCCCCAAATTGGCAAAATCAGCAGACAAAATAGACGGCGCAATCTTGATGGAACGGTCGAATGACATTTTGTTAATCCCCCTGTGGTCTGCTGCCGTCCTAGCGTGGGAAGACCCACTTGTCACAAGGATTTATGCCCTATTCAGATCAAATATCCATGTTAACGTTATCATATGGATCACCTGACGCTTTCTGCCGCCGATATGTTCGCTCCGACCGAAGCTTTTGTGCTCACCTGGGCCGAACTCGACACCCGCCGCCCGCCTCAATTGCACACCCAAGACTTCTTTGAATTGGTTTGGGTTCAAAACGGCACCGTGCGGCTGCACCACGAAAACGGCCGTCGCGACCTGTCCGAGGGCGATCTTGTTTTCATCGCGCCCGATCAACCCCACGGGCTTCAGGGCCGGGGCGATGCCGCCATTGTTGTCTCCCTCGCCATCACCCCCGATGTCGTGCGCGCCATCGGGCACCGCCACGATGATCTCACAGGCACCGCTTTCTGGACCGGCAGCCCCCTTCCCCACGTGGTCCACCGCGACATACGTCAACTGGCCGACCTGAACCAAGCCGCTTTGAAACTCGAACGTAGCCCCCGTCAAAAGCTCTATCTCGAGGCGTTTTTACTGCCCCTCCTCATCGCGCTCGATCGCCCGCCCGACGGCATATCCCCCGATGCGCCCAACTGGCTGATCGCCGCCTGCACCGCCGCACAGGCGCCCGAAACATTTCGCCAAGGAGCCGCCGGATTTGTGGCCGCCTGCGGTAAGGCCCACCCCCACGTGTCGCGCACTATGGGGAAATTTACGAAACAGACTCCGTCTGAATACGTAAATACCCAGCGCATGGCCTATGCCGCGCGGCGCTTAACCGGCACCTCCGACACGATCGCAGAAATAGCTGACGATTGCGGCCTTCCTAACCTGTCCCACTTCCATAAAACCTTCCTCGACGCCTTTGGCGAAACACCGCAGCGGTACCGCAAAGCCCGTCAACGCGACCTGATCCAACCTCGCGGCTGACCTTACGTCGTCGGACCTTGCAAACCTATTTTCTGCGTGACAGTCTCGTCGTTCACAATTCGGACCCCTCCCATGCAGACCAAAACATCTGATCCCACACTTCAGGCTTCGCACCTTCCGCAGGTGCAAGACCCCCGCAATGACGGCATGCCGCTCGATATGTCATGGGTGCGGTCTGTTCAGGCCAACACATCCGCAATCGAACGCCGCGCGGCCACCTTGCCTGGCCGCCGCTCCGTCAAAAAAGATCACCAAGCGGCATGGCTGTGCAAAGCCATCAGCCTGATGGACCTCACCACATTGTCGGGCGATGACAGCGAAGGCCGCGTGCGCCGCCTGTGCGCCAAGGCCCGCCAACCGGTACGGGCAGACCTGTTGAAAGCCTTGGACATGGAGGGCCTGACCACAGGCGCGGTCTGCGTGTATCACGACATGGTCGAAACCGCGGTTGATGCGTTGCGTGGCACAGGCATTCCCGTCGCCGCCGTTTCTACCGGTTTTCCTGCAGGCCTCTCCCCCTTTCACCTGCGCATTGCCGAGATTGGCGAAAGCGTCACCGCAGGGGCCGAAGAGATCGACATCGTGATTTCCCGCCGCCACGTGCTGACAGGCAATTGGCAGGCACTTTACGATGAAATGGCCGAAATGCGCGCTGCCTGTGGCCAAGCCCACGTAAAGGCCATTTTGGCCACCGGCGAATTGGGCAGCTTGCGAAACGTCGCGCGCGCCTCTGTGGTGTGCATGATGGCGGGTGCGGATTTCATCAAAACATCCACCGGCAAGGAAAGCGTCAACGCAACCCTGCCCGTGACCCTCACCATGATCCGCGCGATCCGCGACTATTACGACCGCACCGGCCTGCGCGTGGGCTACAAGCCTGCTGGCGGGATCAGCAAAGCCAAAGACTCGCTCGTTTATTTGTCGATGATCAAAGACGAGCTCGGCGACCGCTGGTTGCAGCCCGACCTTTTCCGCTTCGGCGCCTCTTCCCTTTTGGGCGACATTGAACGGCAACTCGAACACCACGTCACCGGCGGCTATTCCGCTGGCTGGCGTCACGCGATTGGATAACCCCATGTCTGTTAAAGAGATTTTTGAAACCATGGACTATGGCCCCGCCCCAGAAGACGCCAAAGAGGCGCTCGCATGGATTGAATCCCGTGGCGGCATTGCTGGGCATTTCATCAACGGCAAATGGGCCGAGTTGCGGGATGACTTCGCAACCACCAACCCAGCCACAGGTAAAAATCTAGCCGGTGTCACCAAGGGCACCAAAGCCGAAGTCGACGCCGCTGTCGCCGCCGCCCGCAAAGCTCAGCCCAAATGGGCGAAAGACGGAAAAACCCGCGCGCGCGTCATGTACGCGATCGCCCGTTTGCTGCAGAAAAACGCCCGCCTTCTGGCGGTGATGGAAACCCTCGACAACGGCAAACCGATCCGCGAATCCCGCGACATCGACGTGCCTTTGGCGATCCGCCACTTCTACCATCACGCAGGCTTCGCCCAGCTGATGGACGAGGAAATGCCAAACGCCGAGGCCCTTGGCGTTTGCGGCCAGATCATCCCGTGGAACTTCCCGCTGCTGATGCTCGCGTGGAAAATCGCGCCCGCTTTGGCGATGGGCAACACTGTCGTTCTGAAACCTGCAGAGTTCACCCCGATGACCGCAATGATCTTTGCCGAAATCTGTACCGCCGCTGGCGTGCCTGCGGGTGTGGTCAACATCGTCACGGGTGACGGTGAAACAGGATCAGCACTGGTGGATGCCGACGTCGACAAAATCGCCTTCACCGGATCAACGGCAGTCGGGCGATTGATCCGCGAACAAACTGCAGGCTCAGGCAAGGCGCTAACGCTCGAATTGGGCGGCAAGTCCCCCTACATCGTGTTCGAAGACGCCGACATCGATTCAGCCGTCGAAGGTTTGGTCGACGCCATCTGGTTCAACCAAGGCCAAGTGTGCTGCGCAGGCTCGCGTCTTTTGGTCCAAGAAGGCATCGCGGATCGGTTCTACGACAAACTCAAATCCCGCATGGATGGCCTGCGCGTAGGCGATCCGCTAGACAAAAGCATCGATGTGGGCGCCATCGTCGACCCATCGCAACTGGCGCAGATCACCTCACTGGTCGATGTGAACACCGCAGGCAAAACCTACCAAAGCTCCGCACCTGAGGGGTGTTTCTACCCGCCCACATTAATCACCGGCCTCGCGCCGTCCGACCCGTTGATGCAAGACGAAATCTTCGGACCTGTGCTGGTGTCCTGCACCTTCCGCACTCCCTCCGAGGCTGTGGAATTGGCCAACAACACCCGGTACGGCTTGGCCGCTTCTGTGTGGTCCGAAAACATCAATCTGGCCTTGGATATCGCGCCGAAACTGGTGGCTGGCGTAGTCTGGGTTAACGGCACCAATATGATGGATGCCGCGGCTGGTTTTGGTGGCGTTCGTGAAAGCGGCTTTGGCCGTGAGGGCGGCTGGGAAGGCCTCTTGGCCTACACCAAACCAAAAGGCAAAACCGCCGCGCTGAAGGCGCCCGTGCCCTTCACCACCCAGGACGGCACACCCGCCGATCCGTTGGACCGCACAGCGAAGCTCTACATCGGCGGCAAACAAGCACGTCCGGACAGCGGCTATTCCACGCCCGTGTTCAACAAATCCGGTAAACTTTTGGGGCATGCCTCGGATGGTAGCCGCAAAGACCTGCGCAACGCGGTTGAAGCCATGTCAGCCGCATCGAAATGGTCGAAAACAACTGGTCATTTGCGTGCGCAAATCCTGTACTATGTGGCAGAAAACCTGTCTGCGCGCGCCGATGAATTCGCAAACCGTATCAATGCATTAACCGGCGGAAAAACCGGCGCCGCCGAAGTGGACGACGCCATTGCGTGGCTGTTCACATGGGCCGCTTGGGCCGACAAACACGATGGCGCAGCCAAAGGTGTGCCCGTGCGCGGTGTGGCCTTGGCCATGAACGAACCTGTGGGCAACATCGCCGTTCTGACAGATGACACGCGGCCTTTGATGGGCCTGATAGAACCATTGGCGCCTGCATTGGCCATGGGCAACCGCATCACCGCTGTGGCCTCTCACGCGTTTCCGTTGGCCGCCACTGATTTCTATCAGATCTTAGACACCTCCGATGTGCCAGCCGGTGTGGTCAACATCATCACGGGGGATCATACAGCCCTCGCGCCGCATATGGCGGCACATGGCAACATTGATGCGGTATGGTCTTTCTCCACTGCGGATGTGTCCAAAACGATCGAGGCGAAATCCACCGCCAACCTGAAACGCACTTGGGTCAACAACGGGGTGTCCCGTGCGTGGCCCTCCGCCATCTGGCGCGCGCAGGCGACCGAAGTGAAAACCATCTGGATCCCATACGGCGAATAACCCGCCGTTTGGGTCTCCCCTAGAAAGCGGGTTCAGGACCGAAATGATCAGAAAAACTGTCGTTGTGATTTTTTCAGGCCTGACCGTCTTTTTCGGTTGGGCCTACTACATCCGCTACTTCAAATGGCGCGATTGTTTTAACGAGTTGGGCCGATGCTTCGACCCTGACACAGGCGATGTCATGCTCGAACAGGCTGGCATGATCTGGGGCACAGCGGCAGCCCTGTGTTTTGTAATCGCAGCCTACCAAATTCGCAAAATTCGAAAGCTGCGGGCGCAGCGTCGTTAAACGCTCCGCCCGCTGCGATATTACTTCTTGGATTTCCAAGTATCCAACCACCGCGACACGCGCCCGCGCCGCTCGGCCAAATCCGCATTCACATGATCCAAACGGTCGCCCGCCTTGTCTGCCATCGGATCCAATGTCCGTTCGCGGAACTGCATCCACATCGCCCGCAGGAACAGCAGCCCGCCAATCAAAATTGCAAAGATGATCATGTTCGCCCATGGGAATGGCCGGAAGTCTTCGCTCTCAGCAGGCCGGATCGCCACCGCATTCGGGTAGATCGACGCCCAGCGCACGCGCCATCCGTAGTGGGTAATCACGACCCATTCCTGCGGGACAGAGGTCGAGATCGACGCTGCGGCTTCGGCCTGCAAATCAGAGCTATCAAACTTGAAATACGGTGGATAAATCCAGCCCGTATCCTCATTTCGATACACCATCGTCTCGTTGTTTCCACGCATCAGGCCAAACAAATAGGTGGCTTTGCGTTCAGTATTGATCAGGCGCAAATCCCGTGTGGGGTTTTCAACCGCGCCACTGTCGGCCTGCGCATAAAAGATACGGTTTAGATTTGAAAAATCGGTCCGAATAATCTCGGTCGACGTGATCCGGGCGATGTCTTGCTGGGGCATCACATAATGCAAAAACAGCCCTACGATGAGAAACAGGGCGATACGAAGAAACCGGCGAATGTTGCGCATGGTCTGACCTTTCAGTTGATCAGGTAAATAATCGTTCCCACCACCAAAGGGGGGATGATGAATACCAATAATATGAGCTTTTTACGAAGACCGCTTTCATAAACGGCCATACCGCTGGCAATGAACGACGCCCGCATGTCCGGTGTCGCGTCTGCGGGTGCGGTCTCCTCCCACTCCTTTTCCAGCTTCTCGCGCCGCACGGAGCGAGAGTAAAGCGAAATGCAGTAATACAGCAGGGCCAACGCCAGATACCCGAAAAACACTAATCTAAAAAATGCCATCTACCGCCTCCTTACCGCGCCCCACGGACCAACCCGATCTATCAGATCAGCTTTGGCATTATGGGGTTCTTCCATCGGGGCCTCGTGCCCAAACAATGCATCCCGCGTGCCCGCCTTATCCACTTGATACTCTGCCGCCAGGAAATCCGCCACATAGGCTTTTTTGGCCTCAGGCCAGCCCGCGTAGGCCGCGTAAAACGCATCTTTATGGCAAATGAACAATTGGCGCACATCCATCGGGGTCAGCTCTGCGAGGAGCATGTTCACCAAATCTGCATCAGCGTGGTCTTTGGCCCGCAACGTGTAAAAATAGGCGGGGTGTTCACTGTCGATCCGCGGCCACGGGCCATCGTCTTCAGCCCAGCGCACCAGATCCGCCAGCCCCTGCCAGGCCGTTGGCAATTTATCAAAATGCCGTCGGCCCAATTGGCGCAGATCGCGGCGTGTAGCACCAGACAAGTCCTCCCCCAAAGCGGCGGCAACATCGGCAACTATGAAGTCCATTTTTTGGCGCAAGATCGCACCACTGTCGATGCCCCGCGCCTCTACAATGGGTTCGGCCAAATCGTTGACCTTTAAAAACTGCGCAATCGCAGACCGTTCATCCCCGCCAATAATGTCCTCGATAACCAGCCCAGCTAGGGCGGCCTTGTCTGTCATCGCAATCGCGGCGGGCGCATCGACCGTGCGGAAAACATAGACACCGCCAAAATGGTCCGACCAGAAATTGCGCTGATCGTAGGTCTCTGTCTGCAAATGCAGCGGGTTGCGGGTGATGTCGCCCGTGTTTTTGGCCAGCCCGATCATATCTGCAATCAGCACATCGTCGTGCCATGCTTTTTCCTCGGTCATAAAACGGTCGATCTTGTCGCGCAAGACAGCCGCCGATGCGACAGCGCCATCGGTTGTGTCCGCCTCAATCGTCACGCGCCCCACATCCAGCAAACGCGCGGGCGTGGACATGGAATAGACCGAATTCACCAATTCACCCGCAACCGCATCACGCGCCGTCAACGCGAACAACTGCGCCTCGTTGGCCTCAATCCATTGGCGCAAAATCCCGCGGCTGGTCGAGAATTTCGCATTCAACAATGGCGCGGTTTTCTGGTCTGTCGTCAGCAGGATGAACTGCCGATTTACACCAGCATGGTTCAGGTACAGATCGTCCCCCAGCTCATCCCCGATTTCGGGCGAGTAGCCTGAAATATCAATGTGGAAATCAGCAAGCTGTGTCTGCTTTCCGGTTAACCGTTCCAGCGCCCGGTTATACCGCTCGACAAGGGCGGGGCTGACCACAGTGATCAGATTGCCGAACATCAGGCCATGTTGGATCAAACGTTTCATAGCGCGCGCCGTTGACGCCAAATGATCACCGCCCCAAGTACCAAAAGCGGCAAAGCGAACGCACGGTAGGTGATTTGCGCGTTAAACCCGAGGTAGGAGACCCACGACCCGCCAAACAAGAGCAGGCTTTCACTCAGCGGCGATCCCGCGTAGCCGCCTGCAGCATTCACCAAAACCTGCGCGACAAACAAGAGCGCCGCAGCCCCCAGAAAGCCCCACACGGACCACCACAAAGGCACCACCACCCCTAGCACCAAAGCGGCGAGCGTTGCTGCGATCAATACACCCATTGTCTACCTCCTTGCGTGGTCACCATCACCACACCTCCTTCACCCAATTCTTGGGCACGCCCGCGATACTGAGCACCATCAACGGCCCCCACAACAGGGCTGAAATCAAGCTCAGCCGCAAGAAATGCGCGACCAATGCGCCTCCGCCCGTTTCGATCAAATCATCCACACCGATGCCCTGCACCGTATACAACAGCGCGAAAAACGCAGCCCCGCACAGGGCCATAATCACCGTCGAGAGCAGCGCCAGCAGCATCAACCACTTTACTCCCTCTGGCCAAAACAACGCCAACACACGCGGCACGAACCAGCCCAGCGCCGCCAAAACCAACGCCGGAAGAATAAGTCCGGTGTAAAACGCCTCACTCATGCGGCCATCCGTTTTCGTGCTTTCAGATGCAATTGAAACGTCCGAATAAAAATAAACGGCAGGCCCAATAGCAAATAAATCGCCAAGCCTTGGACAAACATCTCGCGCATCATCTCACCCACGCTGAGCGCATCGACGAAGTACAGGCTCAACACCCACTGCGAGACGACCATCATGATGGACAGAATAACCGCCATGCCGAACAGCGCGCCCACCACCCGCACCACGGCGAGCTTCCATCCGCGCGGTCCGTCAATTTTGGTGGGCAGGATGAACCCCAACGCGATGACCACCACAAAAAAGACCAGCGTGCCATAAGTGGCCCAAAGCAAAACGAATGTCCCGATGAAATCCGCCATTAGGTTTTCCCTGCCAAATACCGCGCCTTGGCTTCCTCTTGGCGCGCATAATCCCGCACCATATTTTCAATCGCCACCTCGTCCGACTTGTCCGCGTACCGGAATTCGCTATCCGCATAGCGGTTGATTTCCTGCACCACCATTTCGACCGTGATAGGCTGGCGCATCTCGTTAATCATCGCCAGCTTCGTGTCGTAGTCTTTGTGTAAAAACAGTTCGGGAGTTTCCATCCACTCATCGGGCAGCTCGAAATCCATCGCCCGCACTTTCACCGCATCGGTAATGTTTTTGATCGCGCGTCCGGTGAACCGGCTGTCTGCCTCCTGAATACCCTTCAGATAGGTGCCCAACTTGGCAATCGTATCAAGCCCGCCGATCTGATCGTTCACGCGATCAAAAACATTCATCAAACCCGGCTCATGAGGCTTTGAATGGCTCTCAAAACTCGCCGCAACGGCCTTTTTGATTTCTTGCGCGCTGAACACTTCATGTGCGCCAACGGGAATGTCATGGTTTTTCCCCATCAACAGGTACAAAATATCAATGTAGTCTTCGCGGGTCTGCGGGCCATCCACCAAGAACCGCGCACCGGCCCGTTGGCGCAGGGCATCATCGACGTTCTCAGGATAATTCGAAAACATCCCAAAGGTACAATTGCCGCGTACCACCGTGTTCGCCCCCGCAAAGCTCTCCATCAGCACGGCGGTAATTTCCAACTGCCCAGCAGATGATTGCCGGTCGCCGCGCTTACCAGCCAGCTGATCGATATCGTCAATCGTGCCAAAGCCGATGACATTGGGATCAATCACATTGTTGATAAACGCCTTGGCGTTCTGGCCCGATTTGCCTTGATAGCTGTCGATATTGTCGGTGCTCAGATTCTGATAGCGGAACGCATAGCCCGCAACCTGACAGTAATCATGGATCAACCCCGCCATCATCTGAATAAGCGTGGTTTTACCCGTCCCCGGTGCGCCGTCGCCCATGAAGGTAAAGATAAACCCGCCCAGTTCCGCGAACGGGTTCAGCTTGCGGTCAAAATCATAGGCCATCAACATCTTGGCCAGTTTCATCGCCTGATATTTGGCGATGTGGTTGCCCACGACCTCATTGGGTTTCTTGAACGTCATCGTCAGCTTGCTGGATTTCGCAGCACGCGACGGTGTGAAGCCACGAATGGTCAGCCCGTCTTTTCCAACCGTCCACGACGCATTGGTAAAGGGCTCCAACCGGCCCATCGTAACCGCCCGCGCGTCGACCTTTCCCATCAGTTCTTCGGCAAAGCCCAAAACCGTGGCCACCAGCTTTTCGTCTGTGTCTGCGAACAGCCCGATATCTTGGTCCAGTTCCCACAACGCACCATGCAGCGCGAGGGTACTGTTGTCCAACAACACCTCTTCCACGTCCCCAATCTCAACCGTTTCTTCGCCCGCATGTGGCGCGAGTAAAAACGCCGTCGCATTGGCGAAAACCGCCAGCGCAACGACCGCTTCGGCATTCAACAATTCCGAAAACTCAGCCGACTTTCCGGCAGGCAAAGTGCCCTCCAAGTTCGACCGTTTCAAATCCGCCAATCCGGTGCGGTCCGCGTATTGTTCGGCCACAGTCAATGCCACGGCGATGGCCCGCCGCAAGGCTTGCAAAACAGTCGCCTGTGCGGGGGACATCAACAGATCATCTGCATCAGCCCCCTCAATGCGTGCCAACAACTGAACCCCTTCGGACCTTGTGCTGCGTTGCGTCACCAGCCCCGGCGTTGTCGTGCGAAATCGCCGGCGCGTCCCGATGCCGGAAGACCGTTCGGCCACGGGCGCTTCTTTGGCCTCCGCAATCCGTGGGCTGTGGTCAAAACCTTGGATCATCGCCGTCGCAGCCGCGTAATGTGAGAGGATATCATCCTCCCGCAATTCCATCGTATCGCTTGTCTGGCTCATGCCCGTTTCCCCTTACTTATAGCTCAAAACACGCCCCTTGGGGGACACGACAAATTTGCGAACATCCGTAAACCCTGGCGGACGACGTTCTTCCAACGCTTGATACGGGCGTTGCGGCAAAATGATCGAACGTTCGACCTTCGACGCGCCACTTTCCGCGCCCTTCCCCTCGAACGGATCAAGCGCAAATATTTCACGTTGAACCGACCCGAACCAACCCGCCTTTTCGCGGCGCGTGTCCTCGGACACGAGTTCCTCTTCGGTCCAAACCAAAGCCCAATCTTCACCAACTGGCGCGCGCGCTTCTTCTAGCACTTCGCGCAACGGACCAGATTGCTGGGTAAAGGCGTGGCTGTACATGGGACCTACGTGAAACCTGCGCAGGCGTTTGGGGTGCAGGTCGGGGAAATCTTCGTCAAATCCGCGTGCAATGGTAAGCAGTTTTAACCCCGCCACCGATTGCGCCATCAAGTGCGCCTGCGCTTCTGGCCAGCGACGATCGTCTTTGGGCAGGCCCAGTTTGCCAGTGTCTTCCACTTCCATCAGATAAATCGTCGGCAGGTTGATCTGGCTGTCATACACAGCCCAGTGGATCAAAAACTTGCGCCGCATGGACGCTTCGTTGCCCAGCCAAATCGCCTCAGGATCATTGCGCGCCCAGAACAATTCGCCCTTTTGCAGCTCCTCATAATACAATCGCTGCGACAGCGCATATTGCAATTTGGTCGGCACCTGCTGCTCAGACAAGATCACGCGCACCATGTCCTGCTTTAGCCCCTCGACCGAGCGCATCCCCGCCAAATGACGGCTGGCTTGGGCGGCATCGTTGGCCATGGTCAGCAATTCGGAATAGACAGGAAAGCCGCTATCCACACGATCAAACGTCAGTTTGCCCGCATGGGAAAAACGACCCGAGAAATGGTATTTATGGGCCAACGCGCTGAACGTGTAATTGAGCCCCACAATATAGCGGGTCATCACCTCAACATCGCGTTTTGAGAGCCTGTTCTCGGCCTCGAGCACGCCCGCAACACGGGCCAGATGGCCAATGATGCGTTCGAACTTACCAAAATACCGCCGCGTAACGCGGGTGTCTTCCAGCTGGAAATGATCTTGGGCGGTTTCAGTCATTTGTTTAAGCCTCGTCGCACAGCCTCTCGCATTTCGTGCTCCTTTGTCGATTGAGACTTCATCGAGGACGTCGCAGCAAACTTCAAAACAAGACCTACAAAGGCAAACGCAATCAATATTGCGAACTGTACCTCGTCAGAGACCTCGAATTCAGGAAGACGCTCTGCGATCACCTCAAGCACCCAAGCGAGAACACCGACTGACAGAACAAATATGACCGGCCAAACTGGCTTTGTGGATTTCATCAAGCGCCGTACTGGTTGCTATCGTGCTTCTCCACGATCTTTGCAAATCGGCGCATGAAACGGTCGTCGGCCTTCGCCTTTTGCTCCAGAACCTCACGCGCAAACACCATGTGGTCTTCGTGGGCTTCCAACATGTCGGCCATCCGCGCGTTCGTGGCAGAGCCAATGGCAGCCATCGCTGTCTGCGCCTCTTGGTCTGTTTTCACGCCGATTTCGTTGATGCGGTGCGCGACGTCTTGTTGTTGCGCGGTTTTCAAGGATTTCGTCAGGGCATCGTACAAAACCACACGTTGTTTTGTGTCTGTTTCCAGTTTGTTAATCAGCACCATCTGTGTCGCCGCTTGGTTCTGCAAACTGTCGATCCAGGTTTTACCCTTCTCGATGTACCGTTCCAACGTCTGGGATTTCGCCAACTTAACCTGTTCTTGCTGAACAGCCTCGTTGTAGCCCGTGTTCATCGCCGCCAATTCGGTTTCTAATTTGGTGCGCGCCGCCGCGTCTTGCTCGACGGAAATTTTGTTTTCCAATGCGATGATTTTCGGGTCCATCGCCAAAATATCCGCACGAATGGCTTCCAGCTCGGCCACCACGATTTCACGTTCATCCAACGTGCTTGTCAGATTGCCCTCAACCTTAACCTTCTGCTCTTCCAGCGTGGCCAACTGGCTTTCAAGCAGCTTTGTAATCACGTCGGATTTCGAAATCAGGTCCTGCAATTTGTCATCGACAGAGGCTGTGCGCATCCGCTCCTGACGCATGCTTTCCGATTTGGCTTTGGCAAAAATACCGACAAAGCTTTCCCAACCGGTTTTCGACCGCATCTGATCAAAGTCCTGTTGGAACCCGGCCGTAACATCGTCCAACCCCATGATCAGCTCGGCAATATTCGCGTTCATCAGCTCGGTGTGCGCATGCACATCATCCAATGTCGCGTTTTCGATATCGACAGCAATATCCGTCCCCTCGGCCATTTTCTGGCGCGCGGTTTCAATGCGGCTGGTGAGTTCTGAAATCTTTGCCTGCGCATCTTGCACCTGCGTTTGAGATTCACGGATTTGGGCGTCGAAATCAGCCATATGGGGTCCTCACTTTTAATAACGTCTATGTGTAATATAGGCAGTGTTGTCGAAATTTTGAGAGCACGCGCAGGTAGAAAGCGCGAAATACTCTCAGTGTGTCATATTGATATCGCGCAGTTATGCATCATCGCTGTCGTCTTCGATTTCGTCATCGGGTCCGTAGACAAGCTCTGGATCGACAATGTTGGGTGGCAAAATCACACCCCGGTTTGCAAGCTCTTCTCCCTCAAGCTCAATCGACTGGGCTTTGGTCCGCACAACCACACGGGTGCCGTTGGGAACACGGTCGTATAAGTCGATGATGTCGTGGTTAAACATTCGAATACAGCCCGCAGACCCTGAATTCCCGATTGAGGCAAGGTCATTCGTGCCGTGAATACGAAAATGCGTGTCACGGCCGCCTTGGTACAGATACAAAGCCCGCGATCCCAACGGGCTTGCCAAGCCGCCTTCGATCCCTTTGGCAAAAGGACCGTAAACTTCTGGTTGGGTGCGCAACATATTTTGCGTTGGTGTCCAGCTGGGCCATTCGCGCTTCAGCCGGATCGTGGAGGGTCTGCTCATCCGCGCACCTTGGCGCCCTACTGCGATGGCGTACCTGTAGGCCATGCTGTCTTCCTCGACGAGGTAAACAAACTTGGCATGCGGGTCGACGACAATCGTTCCCGCCTCCTCTGGGCCGTTGTACGCGACAAACGCGCGTTGATTGATGGGGGGCAAAAATTCCGGTGGGATGGGGGGCAGTACGTATTCACCGTCTTCAACCAACCCATAGCCATCAACAATTTGGCTCACCGGAACTGTCCCGATAACCTGTTCTTGGGTCGCACAGGCCGCAAGTGCTGACAGAGCAATCGCCGATACGATCGTACGAAGGTTGAGACGTGATTTCATGGAAGGCCCCCTTTGATATTGCTTGACGAAACCCTAACAGCGACACCGACAACGAAACCAGAACGAAACGCCATCAAATGTGATATTTGCACGGCAATCTGGGATTTGCGTCACATGCAGCGCTTAAATCGCCTTGCCCAAAAGGGTTCGCATCATAGCACTGTGCGGATCTAGCAAACCATCGATCACATCAAAATGGTGACGCCCCGGATCAATCTCATGTTCTGCCCCCCAAGCCTGAACCAACGTTTGCGCTTGATCTAAAAACGCAGGGCGTTCGGCCGCGCCCACCCAGACCGTCACAGGTATATCGCGTGGCGTGTGGAAAATCAGGCTTTCCGCCTCGGCTTCTACCGCATTCAGCCGCAACGTTTCATTCATGCGCGTCTGCATAAGCGGTGCCAAATCGGCCAGCAGGGAAATCGGCATGACCTGCGCAACGCGTGACTGCCAAGGGGCACGCACATCATCGCACACCATCCGCGCAACCAAATGCCCTCCCGCCGAATGGCCGGTCAAATACAATGGCCCCTGCGTCGCGGCGGCGATGGCACCCACTGCCGCCTTGATCTCTCTCGTTATCTCCGAAATGCGCGCATCGGGCGCCAAGGTGTAACACGGCATCGCGCAATTGAACCCTGCGCCAACGGCACCTGCCGCCAAATGCGAAAAATCTTTGGGCGTACACGCCATCCAATAGCCACCATGGACAAAAATGACAGTGCCTTTGGGCGCATCCTTTGGCCGAAAAATATCATAGGTTTGCCGCGACCTGTCTCCATAAGCCACATCTAAGTCAGCGTTTGGATGGGCTGTACGAAACGCTTTTGCGGCTGCAGACCAGCGCGCATAATAGCTGTCCCCATCAGGGATATACGCGCTGTTGGCATATGCATCATCAAGGTCCATGCATCCTCCACTTGGACATTCTTCAATTTCGTCTTAGCTGTACTGCACCTCAGTACCGGAGAATAGAATGCTTGATTCCACCACCGACCTTCCATCCTTACTGAAACGTCCAGATCTGATCTGCGAAGCCGCCTTTGTGGATGGCAAATGGGTGCAGGCCAAGTCGGGCAAGACGATCTCCGTCACCAACCCTGCCCGTGGCGATGTGATTGCGCAAGTGGCCGATCTTAGCCGCGCCGAGATTGCAGATGCGATTGCCGCCGCCGATGCAGCTCGTGGGCCATGGGCTGCGCGCACCGGCAAAGATCGCGCAACGGTCATGCGCAAGTGGTTTGATTTGCTGATCGAAAACCAAGAAGATCTTGCCATCATCATGACGGCAGAACAGGGCAAACCCTTGGCCGAAAGCCGCGGCGAAGTTGGCTATGGCGCGTCCTTTGTGGAATGGTTCGGCGAAGAAGCGAAACGCATCTACGGTGAGACGATTCCGGGCCACATGCCCAACGCACGGATCAGCGTGATCAAGCAACCAATAGGCGTCGCCGCGGGTATCACGCCGTGGAATTTCCCCAACGCGATGATCGCCCGCAAAGTCGCCCCCGCGTTGGCCGCAGGCTGCGGTTTCGTGATCCGGCCGTCCGAGCTGACCCCACTGTCTGCATTGGCCATGGCCAAGCTGGCACAAGAAGCCGGTATCCCTGACGGGTTGTTTTCCGTCGTCACCTGTTCAGATGCATCCGCCGCCGGGAAAGAGTTTTGTGAAAACGCAACCGTGCGCAAATTGACCTTCACCGGATCAACCCGCGTCGGGCGCATTTTGCTAAAACAAGCCGCAGATCAAGTAATGAAATGTTCAATGGAACTGGGCGGCAACGCACCGTTCATCGTGTTTGATGACGCCGATTTGGACGAAGCCGTGAAAGGTGCCATTGCCTGTAAGTTTCGAAACAACGGCCAGACCTGCGTCTGCGCCAACCGCATTTACGTACAATCCGGCATCTACGATGCATTCGCCAGCAAACTGAAAGACGCGGTCGAGAAATTAAACGTCGGCGATGGCCTGACAGAAGGCACAGATCTAGGGCCCCTGATCCAGCCCGCCGCAATCGACAAGGTCAACGAACACCTTGAGGACGCCCTGTCAAAAGGTGCGGAAATTCTAACGGGTGGCACGGAAAACGAACTCAAAGGTCAATTTCTGAACCCCACGATCGTCACAGGTGCCACCAAAGATATGTTGGTCAGCACCGATGAAACCTTTGGCCCATTTGCTCCGCTCTTCAAATTCGACGACGAAGATGATGTCATCGCGCAGGCCAACGACACGATCTTTGGCCTCGCGTCATATTTCTACGCCAAAGATCTCAGCCGCGTCACTAAGGTGGCTGAAGCCTTGGAATATGGCATCGTTGGCGTGAACACGGGCATCATCTCTACCGAAGTTGCCCCCTTTGGCGGCGTCAAACAATCTGGCCTGGGGCGCGAAGGATCGCACCATGGCATCGACGATTATTTGGAAATGAAATACATCTGCACAGTCGTGTAACCTAAAATTCGGAAGGCTGTTCATGGACTGGCTAAAAATCATTCACATTCTGTGTGTCATGGGGTGGATGACGTCGATCTTCGCCGTGCCACGGGCGTTGATCTACTGGAAACGCGAATACGCAGAGACGCAAAAATTCGGCCCCCTCGGGGACCTGACCCGCAGACTCTACCGATTTTCGGCTGGGCTGATGGTGATTGCCCTGATCACCGGCATTGGTCTGGGCGCCTCTTGGGGGTTCGCCCCGTGGGTTTGGGTGAAACTGGGTCTCGTCGGTCTGCTCGTCATCCATTACATGATGACAGGCGGCATGGTAATCCGCGCCAAACGGGGTGAATTTCGTGAAAGCGATATGTATCTTCGTATCTTCAATGAAATCAGTGTTGTCGGTGTTATCGCTATTTTATGGGTTGTTGTCGTCAAACCGTTCTAGGTTTGCGCAATATGGCCGGTTCAAACCGGTCTAGGTTTGCGCACGGCTGCCTAATCGAACTTTTTTAATTTTCTGGCCAAGGATTGACCAATGGCGCGCGTCATACCCTAGTGATGCGCATGAAAACCAGTGACGAAGACCTCGCCCTCGCGGCCCAAAATGGTGACGAACAGGCCTTTGCCAGCCTGCTCGCCCGCCAATACGACCGCCTGTTCCGCCTGTGTTTTCGCCTCACTGGCACGCAACACGATGCTGAAGATTTAACCCAGGACATCTGCGCCGCCCTGCCCGCCAAACTGGCCAGCTACAAACGACAGTCAAAACTCACCACATGGCTCTACCGCGTCGCAGTCAATGCCGCCCATGATCGTCGCCGCAAACACGCCAGCCACACCAAAGCCGCCGATGGTTGGGGCGATTGGGAAATCAACAGACAGGCTGTACTATCCGAAACCGCTGACCGCGCTGATTGGCTGATAACCGCGATGAACGCTTTGTCGGACGACTTGCGCGACACGTTAGCGCTGGTACTGGATGACATGACCCACGCCGAAGCGGCAGACATTTTGGGCATCTCAGAAGGCACAGTCTCTTGGCGCCTATCCGAGGCCCGCAAATATCTAAAATCCCTCAAGGAAAAGGAGGACGTATAAATGAACGATGATCTAGACGACCTCAAATCCCAACTTGCCGACGCCATCCCTGCGCCGGATGCAAAGCGCCGCGCCGCAAACATCGCCTTGGCCACAAAAAATTTCGCCGACCTCCAAGGATCGCGCAATCAGCCCCGTCCCATGTTCAGAAAACAAATCTGGACAAGGACCAAAACCATGTTGAACACGCTCACCTCTCGCGGCGGCCTGACCGCTACAACAGCCATCGTCGCCTGCGGCTTTATGTTTGTCACACCTCAGGGCCAGCAACTTTTGCGTGGAACCCAGCCCGCAATTGATCTGCCAACAGCCAATCATGAGCTGACCGCTGTGGCCGGAAATACGCTGCAAGATGACGCGCGCACTGAGCGCGTCGCCCCATCGCCAATCGCCCCGGTCGAAGCCGAAATCAACGATTTTGCGGCGCGCCAAGAAATGCTTGCCCTCGAAGCACTGCAAGCGCCGCAATTGCAAACGCGCACGCAGAGAGAGACGTTTGCAGCGGATGTTTCTGACAGCCTTGTCGCCCCCGCAGCCGACAACGTTCAACCGCGCCTTTTGCCTGAACCGAACACCGAAACCTTCGCAAACCACACACCGCACCCATTGAAAATCACCAGCGAAGATCCCGTTTCCACCTTCTCAATCGACGTCGACACCGCCGCGTATTCCATCGTGCGGTCATCCCTCACTGCAGGCCAAATGCCCAACCCCGATGCGGTGCGGATCGAAGAACTGATCAACTACTTCCCCTACGATTATACAGCCCCCGACACAGAAAACGGCGGCGCGCACCCGTTTCAGCCTACTGTGAACGTGTTCGAAACCCCTTGGAACGCAGACACGCAGCTCGTTCACATCGGCATCCAAGGCGAACTGCCGGCGGTTGAAGATCGCCCACCTTTAAACCTCGTGTTCCTGATCGACACATCGGGGTCGATGAACCAGCCCAACAAACTGCCGCTGCTGCGCCAATCGTTCCGCTTAATGCTCGACAATCTGCGCCCCGAAGATGAGGTCGCGATTGTCACCTACGCCGGGTCCTCTACCATCGCGCTAGCGCCGACAGCCGCGGGCGATCGCAGCACGATCCTTGCCGCCCTCACTGCACTGACAGCAGGCGGATCAACCAACGGCCAAGGCGGGCTGGAACAGGCCTATGCGCTGGCCGAGCAAATGGCTGAAGGCAATGACGTGTCCCGCGTGATCCTCGCAACAGATGGGGATTTCAACGTGGGCCTGTCCGATCCACGCGGCCTTGAAACCTATATCGAGGACAAACGCGAAACCGGCACCTACCTGTCGGTCCTTGGGTTCGGGCGCGGCAATTTGCAGGACGCAACGATGCAGGCCTTGGCCCAAAACGGCAACGGTACTGCCGCCTACATCGATACGTTGTCAGAGGCGCAAAAAGTTCTGGTGGACAACCTAACAGGTGCGCTGTTCCCCATCGCAAACGACGTGAAAATTCAGGTGGAATTCAACCCAGCCACCGTCGCAGAATATCGTTTGATCGGCTATGAAACACGCGCCCTGAACCGCGAAGATTTCAACAATGATGCCGTGGATGCGGGTGAATTGGGCGCAGGCCATTCCGTAACGGCCATCTATGAAGTCACGCCCACAGGCTCACCCGCACAACTCAGCGACCCGCTACGGTACCAAGCGGCAGAGACCGCCACCGATAGCGATGAACTTGGCTTTCTCCGTCTGCGGTACAAAACCCCGGGCGAAGGCACGAGCCAATTGATCGAAACCCCTTTTGAAACGCTCGGAGCACCCGATACCGAAGCAGCCTTCTCCGCAGCCATCGCAGGCTTCGGTCAGCTGCTCCGCGATGATACCTATCTGGGAAACTGGACCTATGAGGATGCGATTTCCTTGGCCAATGCCAATCGCGGCCCAGACCCCTTCGGATACCGCACCGAAGCCGTTCAACTCATGCGCCTCGCACAATCGCTCAGCAACTGAGGGCCTATCTTCCTCTGACCCGAAAACTCCCGCCGGAGGCTCCCTTAATGAGCCTCCGGCGCACCCTGTTTGACTATGTCGAAACATCCGGGCGCCGCGCGTCTGGCGAGACATAAAAGTCGCGCAGTGTCTTACCTTTCTCAGGCTTGAACGGGCCAAGCTCGTCCACGCCTTTAATCCGGTCCAACCGAAACATGCGGAAACCTTCGCGCAATTCGCACCACGCCACGACCGTCCAGACCTTTCCCCAAAACCATAGCCCCAATGGCCGGATCACTCGACTGGACGACACGCCGTATTGATCGGCATAATCGATATCTAACCGAATGCTGCCGTCTGCTGCGGCCTCAATCCGATCGATCAAAGCGCGCACCTCATCGGACAAATCGCCCATTGCCAAGGCATGCACGGGAACCGAAGCCGCCTTGGTGCGGGCGTCATCGGGCAGGACAGCTTCGATCTTCACAAGGGCCTCTTCGGCAGCCGCCGCCATTTGCGCCCCACCCCAGGCACGGATCATCCGGGCGCCAGCAACAAGCGCCACGATTTCTTCGGAATTAAACATCAGCGGCGGCAGATCATAGCCCGCGCGCATGACATAGCCGACACCAGCTTCGCCCTCGATGGGCACACCCGAGCCGATCAGATCAGCGACATCGCGGTAGATCGTCCGTTTCGTCACTTCCAGCCGTTCCGCCAAGGTGGCCGCTGTCAGCAGCCGACCGCCTCGCAGATACTGTACAATCTGAAATAGGCGGTCGGCACGTCGCATCAGTGGGCCTTTACTTCGAACAGCGCGATAGAATTTCCATCAAGGTCAGTGGCATATTGAAACCGGCCCTGGGGGATATCGATAACGGGACCCATCACCTGCCCACCCGCGGCAACACAGCGCTCAGCCGCAGCCTCAACAGTGTCGCGCACGGCGATATGAACCGTAGGGCCCACGCCAACCGCAGGTTTGCCCGGGTACAAATGGCCGGCCACAGTGGTTTCATCAGCATCCGTCAGCGCATTAAACATAGCGACTTTATTGGGGCCCATATCCGTGATTTCCATTTTCCACTCGAACACTTTTGCATAAAATTCGGCAGCGGCAGGCAGATCAATTACGGGAATTTCGGTCCATACGACGAGAGGTTGCATAAGTTATCTCCTTGGTTAGCAAACTGTCTATGCACACCTTCTGACACACCCCTGCTGACAGCATTATGTCAGCATGCTGTCAGCTTATCCAAGAAAGATTATCCTCGGTTCGGCCCCTAGGGCGATATTCACCGCTGACCCACCCTTTATATTTCTGCTTATCCAAGGCTTTAAAGAATGCTGGGTAATCGAAACCGCCGCCCTCAGGCTCATGTCGATCCGGCACACTGCCGACCTGAATATGCGCGACACGTGCCCGCACCTTCTCCCACGTCCCTAGAACATCCCCGGTGATTTTGGCGGCATGGTAGGCGTCGAACTGCAAATAGACATTCGGCGCATCAACCTCGTCCAGAATCTCCATGGCCAAATCAAAATCGTTCAAGAAGTAGCCGGGCATGTCGTCCGTGTTGATAGGTTCAATCGTGATTTTTTGCTTTGGTGCGAAGGCCGCCGCCCACGTCAGATTTTCCACAAAGACCTGCCGCGCATCGGCCCCCTCCGCGACACCGGACATGACGTGCAAAAACTCTGCGCCCAGCGCGCCTGCATAGCGGTGCGCGCGTCGGAATGCGCGTTGAAATCTCTGTTGTTCGGCGGGCACCGCCGCAAACCCGCGCGGTCCATCAGGGTCGGTGTAATTGGGTGGCGGGCAATTGATCAACGCGAGCGGCAAACCAGCCCGCGCGATAGCAACCCCCAATTCGGCTGCATTTTCATCGTACGGAAACAAAACTTCGATCGCATCGAACCCGGCCAACTTCGCAGCTAAGGGGCGCTCCAGCAGCGGAACTTCGGTAAACAACATCGACAAGTTCGCGCAAAATTTTGGCATTAACTCTCCAACTCGGCGGCTGGGATGATCGGGAAAAACTGCCCCGATGATCGCACACCGAACCAATCAACCCCTGCCACATCAGACACCTCACCGATGTCCACCAGCCTGTAAAACGACTTGCGATCTATCAAAGCCTCTAGGTTGCGCCGGATCAAGACATAGGGCGCAGGTTCACCTGTCTTTGGATCACGCACAACACGGATCGGCGCATCTGCACCCGCCACAACCGTGTCGCCGACATTGGTCGTGAACTGTAGCGCACCATCGACCACATCAAAATCAACCGCCACAAACGGCGCATCATCAACGGTGATTCCTACCTTTTCGACAGGCGTAACAAGGAAATAGTCATCGCCATCGCGCCGAATAATCGTCGAAAACAATCGCACCAATTCGGGCCGCCCAATCGGTGTGCCCAAGTAATACCACGTCCCATCCCGTGCGATCCGCATGTCCAAATCGCCACAAAATGGGGGATTCCAGTCTTCAACCGGCGGCAAACCGCGCCCCGCCTTCGCCGCGCGCGCCGAGGATGCGAGGCTTTCCGCCGACACTGTCACTGCGCCATCACTTTGGTTTGTTTTTGCCATTGGGGTCCATCGCGATATCTGTTCAACTGTTGTTATCAGTATATGACCCTGAGGAGACAGATTGCCATGGCCCCCGAAACTGCAAATGACGCGGACCTCGTTCCACAGATCGAAACCTTGGGTGCAAAGCTGGCAGAGGCCCGCGCCTCCATCGCGAAACGGTTCATCGGGCAAGACGATGTTGTCGACCTTACACTGACCTCCCTGCTGTGTGGCGGGCACGCGCTTTTGATTGGTCTTCCCGGTTTAGGCAAAACGCGGCTGGTCGACACGCTATCCACGGTGATGGGCCTGAATGGCAACCGCATTCAGTTCACACCAGATTTGATGCCCGCTGATATTTTAGGGTCCGAGGTTTTAGAAACCGCAGCCGACGGTACGCGCAGTTTCCGCTTCATCGAAGGCCCCGTTTTCTGTCAGTTGCTGATGGCCGACGAGATCAACCGCGCCTCCCCACGCACACAATCTGCGCTGCTACAGGCGATGCAGGAAAAAGAGGTCACGATTGCGGGCGAACACCGCCCCCTCGGCGTGCCGTTCCACGTGCTCGCCACCCAAAACCCGCTGGAGCAAGAGGGCACCTACCCCCTTCCCGAAGCGCAGCTTGACCGTTTCTTGGTGCAAATCGACGTTCCATACCCCGACCGCACCACCGAACGCGATATTCTGATGGCCACCACAGGTGTTGCCGAGGATGAGGCCACCGCCGTCTTCACAACCCAGGAGTTGCTTGCCGCGCAAACCCTGCTGCGCCGGATGCCTGTTGGCGATGCAATTGTGGAAATGATCCTTGATTTGGTCCGCGCGTGCCGCCCTGATGACGAAACAGCACCCGACATTGTAAAAGACAACGTCAGCTGGGGCCCTGGCCCACGGGCAGCCCAAGCCCTGATGTTGACCGTCCGCGCCGAAGCCTTGTTGCGGGGCCGCCTCGTGCCATCCGCCGAAGACGTGCGCCGCATGGCCGCACCTGTTTTGTCGCACCGCATGGCCCTTAGCTTTGCCGCCCGCGCACGTGGTGAAAATCTAGCTTCGGTTATCGATCAAGTTGCAGATCAGGTCACAAAAGTGTCCGCCGCCGCATGACCAAAACACCGCTCTCCTTACGCTCAAACGCCGAACGCCTTGCCGCTCCTTTTCCGCCCCTTCTGGCGGAGGCTGAACAGCTGGCGGCATCGGTGCTGGTCGGGGATCACGGGCGCAGGCGTGCCGGTTTAGGCGATACATTTTGGCAATATCGGCCCGCCCAAAACCAAGATGAAATGCGCGCGATTGATTGGCGCCGGTCCGCGCGATCCGACAGTCAATTCGTGCAGGACAAAGAATGGCAAATCGCCCAGTCCATTTTGTTGTGGGTCGACCAATCCGCGTCGATGTCATTCACTTCTCTAAAATCCGGCCTCACGAAGGCCGACCGAGCACGCACGCTCACATTGGCCACAGCAATCTTGCTGTTGCGCGGCGGCGAACGGGTGGGGCTAACGGGCAACCTGTTGCCGCCTAGACGCGGCGAAGCGCAGATCTCGCAAATGGCGCAAATTTTCAGCGCCGATCACGCAGATGACTTTGGCACCCCGATCGCCACGGGCCTGCCCGCGCACGCCCGCGCTTTGTTCGTTTCCGATTTTATGGGGGACATTGGCGCAATCGAAACCGCCATGATCAAAGCCGCCGACCGCGATGTGCGAGGTGCGTTGGTCCAAATCCTCGATCCCGTGGAAGAGGCCTTTCCCTTTGACGGGCGCACTATTTTCGAAAGCATGACAGGCGCCGTGTCCCACGAAACACTCAAGGCCCGCGACCTGCGTGACCGCTACCTTGATCGTCTCGCCCAACGTAAAGACCAGCTCGCCACGCTCGCGCGCACCATCGGCTGGCAATTCCACACCCACCACACAAACGACAGCGCAACATCTGCGCTCTTGTGGACGTTCGCCGCTTTGGAACGGAACATCTGATGTTGAACCTTGGCCCCCTCGCCTTCACGACCCCTTGGTTGCTTCTCGGGCTGATTGTCCTGCCCATCCTGTGGGTTTTGCTGCGCGCTGTGCCACCTGCGCCTGTCAAACGTCGGTTTCCGGGTGTCGCGCTCCTGTTGGGCCTGTCTGATGAGGACAGCCAAACAGACCGCACGCCATGGTGGCTGTTGTTGCTGCGCCTGCTGGCGGTTGCAGCCGTCATTGCGGCCTTCGCGGGGCCGGTTCTGAACCCTCAAGACCGTACAGCCGGAAGCGGGCCCCTGCTGATAGTCACCGATGCAACATGGGCCTCTGCCCGCGATTGGGCACGGCGGGTCGACCGCATGGATGCCGCGCTGTTGGATGCTGCCCGTGACGGGCGCACAGCAGCGCTCGTGAGCCTCACCAACCTTCCACCAAACGCCCCTGTCTTCCAAGACGCACAGGCGGTGCAACAACGGCTCTCCAGCCTGCAACCCAACGCCTTTGCACCAAATCCCGACGCACTGAATGCGTTGCTGGACCAGTTGAATGGCTCATTCGACACCCTCTGGATGTCAGACGGTTTAGATCGCGAAACCCGCAATAGCACGCTCTCCGCGCTTGAAACCCACGGAACCGTTTCCGTATTCGAAAGCCCTCGCCCGATTGTCGGGTTACGCCCCGCCCAGATTACCGAGGGCGACGTCGCAGTGCCCGTTATCCGCGCGCAGGCAGGTGCCGCGCAACAGATCGACATAACCGCCATCGGGTTAGACCCCGCCGGAATTGAGCGGCGCCTTGCCACAAGCAGCGCCAATTTCGAGGCATCAGCAATGGAAACAACCGCGCAATTCGATCTCCCTCCCGAATTGCGCAACCGTGTCACCCGGTTTGAATTGCAGGGCATTCAATCCGCCGCAGCTGTATCTTTGACAGATGACGCGCTGAAACGCCGCGAGGTCGCTTTGATCCAAGGTGCATCGGACCGTGAAACGCTCGAGCTTTTGTCACCGCTGCACTACCTTGAACAAGCCTTGATCCCGACCGCCGATCTGATCAACGGCACCCTTGAAGACGTGCTTCTAGCCAACCCAGACGCGATTATTCTGGCAGACATCCCGGCACTCACCGCGGTCGAGGCGGATGCAACGCAAAACTGGGTGGAAGCCGGTGGCCTGCTTGTCCGGTTTGCCGGGCCACGCCTTGCCGCGTCGGACCTCAGCCGCGTGGATGAAGACCCGCTGATGCCCGTGCGTTTGCGCGTTGGCGGGCGCTCCATCGGGGGCGCAATGTCATGGGGCGAACCTAAATCCCTCGCACCTTTCGCCGAGACAAGCCCGTTTTTCGGCCTACCACTGCCCGCCGACGTCAACGTGACGGCCCAAGTGATGGCGCAACCGGACCCGACCTTGGCAGACCGCGTGATTGCCCAACTGGCGGACGGAACCCCCTTGGTCACCCGCAAGTCTTTGGGCCAGGGATCCGTCGTGCTGTTTCATGTCACCGCGAATGCCGAATGGTCCACGTTGCCGCTGTCGGGCCTGTTTGTTCAAATGCTGGAACGGCTGGCCATTTCCACGCGCCCCGCTGCCCCCACAGCCGAAGACCTCGAGGGCACCTCATGGGCGCCTGAAACTGTCCTAACAGCCTTCGGTGATCTGGAACCGGCCGACACACTCCCAGCCGTCGCAGGCGAAGACATTGCCGAAGCCTCCCCGTCTGCCGAAATGCCGCCCGGCCTTTACGCGGGCGAGGACCGTTTGATCGCCGTGAACGTTATTGGACCGGATGATACGCTGTCACCGACGGTTTGGCCCGCGCGCATTTCTGTCGAAGGATTGGATGTGCTGCGCGAAACAGTGCTGAAAGGCTGGGTTTTGGCAGCGGCACTGGCGTTGTTGACGCTCGACATTATCGCCTCACTGGCTCTCTCTGGCCGTCTGCGTGGTCCCCGTTCTGGCTCCAGTTCTGGCGTCATCGCAACCGCTCTCTTGGCAATCCTCATCGCACCCGCCCTCAAGGCCCAGTCAGAGGATAGCTTCGCCATATCCTCAACTGCAAATGTTGTTCTGGCCTATGTCATCACCGGTGATCCTCGCGTCGATGATATGTCCGAGGCAGGGCTTTATGGCCTGTCGAATACCCTCTTCCAACGCACGTCCATCGAACCGGCACTCCCCGTGGGCGTCGACCTTGAAGCGGACGAGCTGGCCTTCTTCCCGTTCATTTATTGGCCGATCACCGCAGACCAACCCTTGCCCACCCGCGAAGCCTACGCCCGCCTGAACCGCTACTTGCGCACGGGTGGGATGATTTTGTTCGACACACGCGATGCCGATCTCGCACGCTTTGGCTCCGCCAGCCCAGAAGGGCGAAAGCTACAAGCCATCGCCGTGGGCCTCGATATTCCAGCGCTAGAACCCGTCCCGCAGGACCACGTCCTGACACGCACATTCTACCTGCTGCAAGATTTCCCCGGCCGCCATGCCAGCCGCGATGTTTGGGTCGAGGCCGCACCAGCAACAACCGAACTATCGGACGGTATGCCCTTTCGTGACCTCAACGATGGCGTGACCCCGGTTGTGGTCGGCGGCAACGACTGGGCCTCGGCATGGGCGCAAGACGAGACCGGCAATCCATCCGTTCCAATCGGGCGCGGCTTGGCAGGCGAACGGCAACGTGAAATTGCGCTGCGATTTGGCGTAAACCTGATCATGCATGTTCTGACGGGCAATTATAAATCCGATCAGGTCCATGTGCCCGCCCTTCTAGACAGGCTGGGGCAGTAACCATGCAGCCCTTTCACTTCACAAAAAGGCCAATGAAATGATTGGATCGATCATCCTTGATCCCTTGGTGCCACTGGTGGTTCTGTACGCCCTTGCCGCATTCGCAACCCTAGGGCTTTGCATTGCCGTTTGGCGCGGAATGGTGGGCTGGGTGCTGCGCACCTTGGCCGCGTTGGTCATCCTCGGCGCAATCGCCAACCCCTCGCTTCAACAAGAAGAGCGTGCCGCTTTGTCCGACATCGTAATCGCGGTCCTAGATGAAAGCGCTAGTCAACGGATCAGCGACCGCGCCGAGCAATCCGCAGCCGCCCTAGAAAACCTACAAGCCGAAGTCGCACGCCGCCCCAACACCGAACTGCGCACCGTCACCTTGGGCGATGCCGAGGGCGACGGCGGCACCCAACTGATGACAGCCCTCTCCGAAGCGCTCTCCGAAGAACCCCGCGCCCGCGTTGCTGGCATGGTGCTCATCACCGATGGGCGCGCCCACGACCTTTCGGCAGCCCCAAACGCTTTGCCTGCCCCGCTTCACGTTCTGCTCACAGGACACGACACCGATTGGGACCGCCGGTTGATCGTACGAAACGCCCCCGCATTTGCGATTTTGGGTGAACCTGTCTCGTTAACCCTACGTGTCGAAGACCAAGGTGCAGCCCCAGACGCTGGGTTGGTCGACCTGACAATCGCCATCGATGGCGGTGCCCCTTTGGCCTTCCAGATTCCGGTCAACGAAGACATCGAATTGCCCATCGACCTGCCCCACGGCGGCATGAATGTCATGCAATTTGCCACGCCAGCGGTTGAGGGCGAACTGACCGATCGCAACAATGAAGCGGTCATTCAAATCAATGGCGTGCGCGACCGCCTACGCGTGCTGCTTGTCAGCGGCGAACCCCACGCAGGCGAACGCACATGGCGCAATCTTTTGAAATCCGACAGCTCGGTCGATCTAGTCCACTTTACCATTTTGCGCCCCCCAGAAAAACAAGACGGCGTTCCCGTGAACGAGCTGAGCTTGATCGCGTTCCCAACGCGCGAGCTATTTTTGGAAAAGGTCGAAGAGTTCGATCTCATCATCTTCGACCGCTACAAACGACGTGGGATTTTGCCCTCAGTCTACTTCGAAAGCATCGCGAGCTATGTGCAAAACGGGGGCGCAGTGTTGATTTCTGCGGGTCCAGACTATGCCTCGGCCGACAGTATTTTCAGATCGCCGCTTGGCGCCGTCCTACCGGGAAACCCGACCGCGCGGGTCTACGAAGAGGGCTTCACCCCACAAATTTCCGCCCTCGGACAGCGCCACCCGGTGACCGAAGGCCTCGAAGCCTTCGCCCCTAACGCGCCGCAAGATGACCTGCCTGGATGGGGCCGCTGGTTCCGCCAGATCGAAGTCACCCCCACACCAGACGCGAATGTCGTAATGACCGGCATCAACGATCAACCCTTGCTGATGCTGGAACGCATAGACGAAGGTCGCGTCGCCCTGATAGCGTCTGACCATTCATGGCTGTGGGACCGTGGATACGAAGGCGGCGGTCCCCAGCTCGAGCTTCTGCGCCGCTTGGCCCATTGGATGATGAAAGAACCAGAGCTGGAGGAAGAGGCCCTCTGGGTGGAGCCAAATGGCCTCACCATGCGGATCATCCGCCGCACGCTGAACGACACCGCTGGGACTGTGACTATCATCCATCCTGATGGCACGGAAACCAGTGTCACCCTGCAAGAAATCACACCGGGCCGGTACGAGTTGGAATGGGATGCCCCGGAAATCGGATTGTACCGTCTTCGCGATGATGAGTCAGAAACCGTGATTGCCTTAGGTCCTGCGGCCCCTCGTGAATTTGAACAAACCATCGCCAGCGGCGCAGTTTTGTCAGAGGTTGTGGCCAGCACAAACGGTGGCATTAGCATTATCGAAGACGGCCTTCCTTCCTTGCGCGACGTGCGTCCGGGCAGGCCTGCTGTCGGCAACGGCTGGATCGGCATCACCCCGCGCGAAGCCTATCGCACTGCAGATGTAAACATCACCCCACTGCTGCCTGCATGGGCTGCACTTCTCTTGGCTGGTCTGTTGATTGTCGGGGCGTGGCTGCGCGAAGGGCGCCGTTAGCGGAGGACGAACCGTTCCGTCGCTGGTGCCCAACCCTCTGTATTTGTCGATGCGCGCACGAACACTTCCGTAACCCCATCCGGGACAGAAATAGATGAGGACCGCGTAAACGGCTGCTCATCCACATGGGGATGCGCCAAAACGCGCGTACCCAAAATCGTGCCGTCGGCCAGTTCGACACGCCAGCCATCCGCATAATCATCCCAGCCCGTGTCGTCATGGGCCAAGGTCACAGTAAAACGCCCGTCGTGATAACTCACTTCGTCAATCACGGGCGCGTCGGCCAACGCAGGGGTGGCCAAGAACAAGAGGGGCAGCATGTGTTTCATACCCCCTACATATGCCGATTCGCGCAAAAGCCAAGTCACGGTTGGGTGTCGGACAGCACAATCGTACGGGGTATTGATGCAAATTCACGCGTCCACACCAGCCACGCTGTCAAAATAATCGCAATCGCCAAAAAAATAGGCCCGGCGAGCCAGGCAACAGCCCCCAATGCAAAGTACATCGACCGCAACCCGCGATTGAAATTCAGCGCCGCGCGGATGTTCAATTCAGCGGCTTTGTTCGCCAGCGGATAGGCTCTAGGATCATCAGGATCGTTCGGCACTGCGCCCATCATCACCCCACAGTAGCCGAACACACGATTTGACCAGACGAATTTCAAAAACGCGTTGCTGAGGAAAAACAGCACCAGCAACAGTTTGAGCTGCAGCACCATGTCGGGGCTATCCGTATGCGCGATGCCTTCTGTCACCACGCGCAATGGGTCGACATTGCCGATCAAAGCCAACAAGCCCCCCATGGCCAGCAAGCAGGTCGACGCGAAAAAGGAGGTTCCCTGTCGCAAGCTGGTCAAAACCTGCGCATCAAATATGCGCGGCACTCGCGTCACCAAAACCTTCATCCACTCCCGGCGGTATTCCGACATCAAAACAGAGACCGACGGGCGCTTTGCCGACGGATGTTCGATCCACCAGCTTAGCCCCTGCCATACAACTAAAAATATCCCGACGAGGGTCCAATCGAGCCACGTAAGGCTGCCAAATGCGGTGCTAAAATCCATATTCAGCACCCTAACGGCAAAGGTTGGGATGGACACGGGGGTAAATTGGTTATATTTCCTTACCAATCCAAAGGAGACAGACATGCAGATGCCCAGCCCCAGCACCGCCGTATTGTCACGCAAGGCGCAAATTATTGAGCGTTTGCAAAAGGTTTTGCCCGAAAGCGCGGTCATCCACACCGAGGCCGAAGTGCGCGCTTATGAATGCGATGCTTTGACCGCATACAAATGCCCCCCCCTCTGCGCGGTCCTGCCAGCCACAACCGAGGAAGTCTCCGCTGCCTTAAAAGTCTGTCATGAATTGGGTGTTCCCGTGGTGCCACGCGGGTCCGGCACGTCACTGGCGGGCGGGGCTTTGCCAACAGCAGACTGCGTGATTTTGGGCACCGCGCGGCTGAATGCCGTGATCGAAACGAACTACCCAGACAGATACATCCGCGTGGGTTCTGGCCGCACGAACCTCAGTGTGACAGGCGCGGTCGAAGACATGAATTTCTTCTACGCCCCCGATCCCTCCAGCCAGCTGGCCTGCGCCATCGCGGGCAACGTCGCGATGAACTCGGGCGGTGCGCATTGCTTGAAATACGGCGTCACCACCAACAACCTTCTTGGCGTCAAAATGGTGATGATGGACGGCACAATCACCGACATCGGCGGCGCACACCTCGATGCAGCGGGCCTTGACCTGCTGGGCCTGATTTGCGGCTCCGAAGGCCAGCTGGGCGTGGTCACCGAGGCCACCTTGCGTATTTTGCACAAACCCGAAGGCGCGCGACCTGTTTTGATGGGCTTTGACGATAATGAAGTCGCGGGCGCCTGCGTCAGCGACATTATCAAGGCCGGCGTTTTGCCCGTCGCCATTGAATTCATGGACCGCCCCTGCATCGAAGCGACCGAAGCCTTCGCACACGCCGGATACCCGATGTGCGAGGCGCTTTTGATCGTCGAAGTCGAAGGCTCAGACGCTGAGATCGATCATCAACTCAGCCTCATCAACGAGATCGCACGCCGTCATAATCCGGTGGAGTTGCGCGAAAGCAAATCAGCCGAAGAAAGCGCTGCGATCTGGCTGGGGCGTAAATCCGCCTTTGGTGCGATGGGCCAAATCAACGATTACATGTGTCTGGATGGCACAATCCCCGTGTCTTCGTTGCCGATGGTGCTGCGCAAAATCAAAGACCTGTCCGATCATTACGGCCTGAAGGTCGGCAACGTGTTCCACGCAGGCGACGGCAACATGCACCCGCTGATCCTGTTTGATGCAAACAAACCCGGCGATCTGGAACTGTGCGAACAATTGGGGGCCGACATCCTGAAACTCTGCGTCGACGTGGGCGGCTGCCTGACCGGAGAGCACGGTGTGGGCGTAGAAAAACGTGATCTCATGACCCACCAGTTCGACCCTCAAGACCTTGAGGCCCAGATGGCCGTTAAGGACGTGTTCGATCCCGCATGGCTCCTCAATCCCGCCAAGGTTTTCCCATTAGACAGCAGCGAAACCCGCCGCATCGCAGCCGAATAAAGCAGGTACATGATGACCCCCAAAACCGAGGCCGAACTGGCCGACGCCATCAAATCCGCCCCCGCACCTTTGCACATCACGGGCGGTGGCACGCGCGACATCGGCACACCGATTGAGGGCGCCCCCCTCCGCACGACCGGTTTGACCGGGATCACGCTCTATGAACCGGGGGCGTTGACCTTGGTCGCGCAGGCCGGCACCTCGCTGGCCGAAATCGAAACGGCACTGGACAGTGAAAACCAACGTCTCGCGTTTGAACCAATGGATCACCGCGCGCTTCTGCAAACCACCGGCACCCCAACTATCGGCGGCGTTGTCGCCGCAAACGTAAGCGGATCGCGACGCATTTCGGTTGGTGCATGTCGCGACCATCTTTTGGGGGTACGCTACGTAGACGGGCAAGGCACGATCATCAAAAATGGCGGTCGGGTGATGAAAAACGTCACCGGATATGATCTGGTTAAAGTGTTGGCGGGATCCTACGGCACCCTCGGCGTCCTGTCTGAAATCTCGCTCAAAGTGCTACCCAAACCGGAAACATCCACAACCCTGTGTTTGCATGACCTATCCGTCACCGACAGCGTGTCGGCCATGTCGGCAGCTTTGGGTTCCCCATTTGAGGTAACAGGTGCCGCCACCGTCGCCAGCACCACGTACCTCCGTCTCGAAGGGTTCGAAGCCTCGGTGGCCTACCGTGCCGAGCGGCTGCGTGCGTTGCTTGCCGGTTACGGCGCAATCACACAGATCGCACACTCTGATGGCGAAACACTCTGGCGTGACATCACAAACGTGCAGGCATTCAAGGACCATGCCGCTGTCACCCGCGTGTCCGTGCAACCCAGCCATGCCCCAAAATTCGCTCAAGCGCTGACAGATGATAGCGACCTCGCCATGGATTGGGGCGGCGGTTTGATGTGGTTCGGGATGCGCGGTAACGATGCCCAGAACACAGACTTTCACCTCAAACTGCAGGCAATGGCCCGACAAAATGGCGGCCATGCAACCTTGATCAAGGCTCCGGCCAGCTTGCGTTCGTCACTGTCGGTGTTCCAACCTGAAAACCAAACCGTGGCCCAACTTACATCAGCCCTGCGCGCAAAATTTGATCCACGCGGCATTCTCAATCCCGGCCTCATGACATGAACGGCCCCTTTATGCTCTTCATGCTTGTGCCATGTGCAGCGGCAATCTGCACCGGTTGGCTCGCGCGGCACTGGTCCTTGGCGGCAGCGGCGCTGACAGGTGGCTTGGCCTTTGCGTTCCTATTCGCGGCCTTTTCAACACCGCTGACCAAACTGTTGCTCCCCCTCGCAACAGGCGCGGCCCTGTCGGGCTTGGTACTGATACCAACCCTGCTCTGGCGGCCCACCATCTCCGTTTGGAACCGAATGATGCTCGCTCTTGGCATCGTTTTCCTAACCCATCTCGCTTTTCTTCAACACGCATTGGCGGCCTGAACTCATGCAAACAACTTTTACAGACGACCAGTTGAAAGACCGCGGCACAGCACGCGCCAATGAAATTCTGCGCGCTTGCGTGCACTGCGGATTTTGCACCGCCACATGCCCCACCTACCAGGTGCTGGGTGACGAACTCGACAGTCCACGGGGCCGCATCTACCTCATCAAGGACATGCTCGAAAATGAACGCGTACCGGATGAGAAAACCGTTCAACACATCGACCGTTGCCTGTCCTGTCTCGCCTGTATGACGACCTGCCCCAGTGGCGTACACTATATGCACCTTGTCGATCACGCGCGCGAATACATTGAAAACACGTACAAACGCCCCCTGTCAGATCGCATGCTGCGGTGGGTCTTGGCAAAAATCCTACCCTACCCGATGCGCTTCCGCGTGGCCCTGTTGGGTGCAAAAATTGGCCGTCCCTTTGCACGGCTGATGCCCGATGCACGCCTGCGCGCGATGCTGGAAATGGCGCCTAAAACCATCCCTCCCGTGTCGCGGAACGACGACCCGCAAACCTTTCCGGCGCAGAACAAAAAGATGCGCGTGGCGCTTATGACAGGCTGCGCACAGAAGGCGCTCAACACCGATATCAACGACGCCACGATCCGTCTGCTCACCCGTTTGGGCGCAGAAATTGTGGTGCCTAAAGGGGCAGGCTGCTGCGGCGCGCTCACCCATCACATGGGTAAAACCGACGAAAGCCATGCCGCAGCCGCAAAAAATATCGCCGCCTGGATGGATGAACTCAACGGCGAAGGTCTAGACGCGATCGTCATCAACACATCCGGCTGCGGCACCACCATCAAAGACTACGGACATATGTTCGCACAAACTCACCTCGCCGAGGATGCCAAAACAGTTTCAGCTCTCGCGATGGACGTCTCCGAAGTCCTCATGAAACTCGACCTTCCCGAGGGGGGTGCGGCGGACATGACAGTGGCCTATCACGCGGCATGTTCCCTGCAACACGGGCAACAGATCAAAACCTACCCCAAAGATCTGCTCCGTCGCGCAGGGTTCAAAGTGGCAGAACCCGCCGACAGTCACCTGTGCTGCGGCTCTGCGGGCACCTACAACCTGATGCAGCCCGAAATTTCCAAGCAACTGAAAACCCGAAAAGTGCAAACGCTCGAAGCCGTACAGCCAAACGTTATCGCCGCCGGAAACATCGGTTGCATGATGCAAATCGGCAGCGCCACGCAGCTCCCCATTGTGCACACCGTTGAACTGCTGGATTGGGCCACCGGCGGCCCCAAACCGCCCGCAATGTCCAACCCGGGCGCCACAACACCCACCGTGCCAATCTTGCGCTGAGCTGTTCCCTTCGCCTCATTTGCGCCTTAGTCGATTGCTAGGTTTCACCAAACCACTGAGGCCCCAATGCGCATCGCTCTCTTTTCCTTCGTCCTTGGCCTGCTGACCGCCACGGTTGGCACCGCCCAAACCACGGGCTTGCAGGCCTTAAACACCGGAAACGATGCCCGCGGGTGGGAAGCCGTCGGTCGTTTGGACATCACTGGAAAAGGGTTCTGCACTGGCACGCTGATCCAGCCTGATCTGGTTTTAACCGCCGCCCATTGTTTGTATGACAGCAATGGTGAAAACCTCGTTCGCGCGGAAGACATCAATTTTCTTGCTGGCCTGCGCAATGGCCGCCCCGAAGCTGTCCGCACCGCGCGTAGCTTTCTGGTCCACCCCTCATACGAGCAAGCCGACGGCGAAACGCTAAGCCGCCTACGGTATGATGTGGCGCTGATCGTGTTGTCCCGTCCCATTCGTGGCACTGAAATCCAGTCGTTCGAGATGTCGAACTCGACACAAAGCGGCACGCAAGTTGGTGTTGTTTCCTACGCTGAAGGCCGCGAAGAGGCTCCGTCCTTGCAACAAATCTGCAATCTTCTCGGCGAACAAGGCGGCGTGCTGATCATGGATTGCAACGTCAATTTCGGTGCCTCGGGCTCACCCGTTTTTCGCTACGAAAACGGGCAACCTCGATTGGTTTCGGTCGTCTCCGCCATGGCGGAAATCGAAGGGCAAGATGTCTCTCTCGCCCCCGATCTGGCACAGCCCCTGCCCTTCATGATGACCCAGATCGAAGGCTTGCAAAACCGTCTCACGCGCCAAGAACGTGACACGCCAACAACGGCGCGCCGCATTCAACCGGGCGAACGGGCGAATACAGGGGCCTTGTTCGTTCGGCCATAAACTGCACATGCCCCTCTTGAAAGCTGCAAAACCCCTCCCCAAATTATTCTCACAAGGCGCCTAAAACTGGGTCTTGTCGAACCCCGCTGTCGCCATTTTGGGACGGCATATATTCGTAGTAATCGCTCAATGGAGGATACCCATGCGAACCTTTGATCTTGCCCCGCTGCACCGTGCAACTGTTGGATTTGACCAGATTGCGGACCTGATGGACCGCGTCCTGACCAACGACGCTGGCAGCCAAAGCTACCCCCCATATAACATCGAAAAAACCGCCGAAGACGGCTGGCGCATTTCCATCGCCGTCGCTGGTTTTTCCGACGAAGACCTGACGCTAGAAGTGAAGGAAAACGCGCTGCACGTCACCGCCAATAAGGCCGAAGACACAACCCAGCGCACCTATCTTCACCGCGGCATCGCTACGCGCGCCTTCTCCCGCCGGTTCCATCTGGCCGACCATGTAAAGGTCACCGGTGCCAGCCACGAAAATGGCATGCTGCACATTGATCTGGTGCGCGAAGTGCCAGAGGCCTTGAAACCGCGCCGGATCGAAATCACCAAGGCTGCGCCCTCCCCGCAGGATGTGATTGAGGCCGAGAAGGTCAACTAAGCTATTAGCTTCACGTCTTCCTCCCAAGACGCGAAAGGGGCACCAACAGGTGCCCCTTTTGTCATGTCAGGTTGTGCGCCAATCAGAACCTGATCGTGCCTTTCCAGCCATCAAGATCCGGCGTCTCGTTGGTAAAGTTCGACTTTGCGATCTCGTAGAAAAACTTCATCGGGCTGTCATCCGTAATGGTCGCTTCCGCCTTTTTCGGCACAAAGCTTATCAAGCGTACATCCGGATCTTTCCGGCCCTCTTCGAACCAAGCCGCCGCGAAGGGGCTCCAGAATTCTTCGATTAGGTCTGTATCGGCCTCGATGTGCAACGTCCCCTCGATATCCGCCCAAAGCCCTTCGGTCTGATCTGCCACCACCAAACGCGCGGTCCGTGGTCCCAGCGTAATCGCTTCGAAGAGCGAGTTATCTTTGGACGTCAGAAAGTAGACCTTCCCATCTTTGCCATCTTCGCGGACCTGTGGTGTCATGGGGATAAGCGGCCCAGTCTCGAGGCCCAGCATCCCGCCAGTAACATCTTCCATTGCATCCCAAAATTCGGCTGCGGCGTTAAAAGCAACATCTTTCATCACGTCTCTCCTATCAAAACGAATGTGCCGATCACATTCTCTTGATGTATCAACGTGAACCTTGGGCCGGTTGTTCCAAGATTTTCGATTAATGCGCCTCGGCCCAAGTGTCGCCAACGCCGGCATCCACCACCAATGGCACGTCAAATGCCACCACAGGTTTGGCCGCGTTTTCCATCACATCCCGTGCCACAGCGATCAAATCATCAGCCGCCGTTTTATCTACCTCGAACACCAATTCATCGTGAACCTGTAGCAGCATCTTCGCCGGCAGATGGGCAATCGCATCATCCATCCGGATCATCGCACGCCGAATAACATCCGCCGCTGTGCCTTGGATCGGCGCGTTGATGGCCGCGCGTTTAGCAAACCCTGCCCCCGGCCCTTTGGCGTTGATCTCAGGCGTGTGAATTTGACGGCCAAACAAGGTCTCAACACGGTCATGTTCTTTGGCAAAGGCCACCGTGTCATCCATGTATTTGCGGATACCGGGGAACCGTTCAAAATAGCGGTCGATGAACCCCTGTGCCTCGGCCCGTGGAATGCGTAAATTACGCGCCAAACCGAAACCAGAAATCCCGTAAATGACACCAAAGTTAATCGCCTTCGCCTGACGGCGCACATCACTCGTCATCTCATCCAACGGCACATTGAACATCTCACTCGCCGTCATCGCGTGAATGTCCTGCCCGTCGCGGAATGCCTGCTTCAGCGCGTCAATTCCAGCGACATGCGCCAAAATTCGCAGCTCGATCTGGCTGTAATCCAACGCAACCAATACCTTACCCTCTTCGGCAACAAACGCCTCCCGAATACGGCGCCCCTCCTCTGACCGGATCGGAATGTTTTGCAGATTTGGCTCGTTCGACGACAGGCGCCCCGTGTTCGCGCCGGTGATGGAATAGGATGTATGCACACGCCCCGTTTCATCGTTAATGTGGGTTTGCAACGCATCGGTATAGGTTGATTTCAGCTTGCTCAGCTGACGCCAATCCAAAACCCGCCCTGGAAAATCATGCTCCGTTGCCAAGTCTTCCAAAATATCAGCACCGGTCGAATATTTTCCGGTCTTGCCCTTTTTGCCGCCTTCAAGCCCCATCTTTTCGAACAGGATTTCACCGACCTGCGCAGGCGACCCGACATTGAATTTCTCACCGGCCAATTCGTACAGCTCGTCCTCAAGCCCTGCCATTTTCTGCGCAAATGCATTGGACATCCGGCTCAGCGTATCGCGATCCACCTTGATGCCTGACATTTCCATGCGCGCCAAAACAGGCACCAAAGGGCGTTCCATCGTTTCATAAACAGACGTCACCTTTTTACGGTGCAGCTGCGGCTTGAAAATCTGCCACAAGCGCAGTGTGATATCCGCATCCTCGGCCGCATATTTCACCGCATCCTCAACCGGAACGCGGTCGAACGTGATGGCTGACTTCCCCGTCCCCAGTAAGGGTTTAATCGGAATTGGGGTATGGTTCAGATAGGTTTCCGACAGCCGGTCCATGCCGTGATTGTGCAGGCCCGCATTCATCGCATACGACATCAGCATCGTGTCATCGATCGGGGCCACATCGATCTTCAGACGTGCAAAAATCTTGGTGTCGTATTTGGCGTTTTGGAAAATCTTCAGAATGCTGTCGTCTTCCAACATCGGCGTCAAAATCGCCAACGCCTCTTCAAACCCGATCTGGTCCTCGGCCAAGGCATCGTCACCAAACAAATCATCCGCCGCACCGCCTTTGTGGGTCAACGGAATATAGCAGGCCGCGCCGGCCTCCACACACAGCGACACGCCCACCAAATCTGCGCGCATTTCGTTCAACCCTGTGGTTTCAGTGTCCACCGCCACATAGCCACGGGCATAAATGCGGTCGATCCATGTCTTCAACGTGTCCGCATCTTTGACCCATTCGTACTTTTCCGCATCAATGGGCGGCTGCTCTGGTGCATCTTCCAAAACCTTCGCCGCAGGTGCGTCCTCGATCACAGGGGCATCCACATTCAGCTTTTCCGACATGCGTTTTACGATCGTGCGGAATTCCATCTTAGCGAGAAATTCCATCAACATATCAGGCTCAACGTCCCGCACTTCCAGATCATCCAATGTGAACGGCAACTCCATGTTGGCGTCCAACGTCACCAACTTCTTTGACAGCTCAATCTGTTCACGATTCTCAATCAATGTCTGTCGGCGTTTGGGCTGTTTGATTTCTTCCGCACGGTCCAAAAGCGTTTCCAGATCACCGTATTCGTTAATCAGCAACGCAGCAGTCTTGATCCCGATCCCCGGCGCGCCTGGCACATTGTCTACGCTATCTCCGGCCAAGGCCTGCACATCCACAACGCGGTTTGGCCCGACGCCAAACTTTTCCTCCACACCTTCGCTGTCGATGATTTTGTTGCCCTTCATGGCATCCATCATCACCACGCCACCGCCGACCAATTGCATCAGGTCTTTGTCGCTCGAAATAATGGTACACCGCCCACCAGCCGCCTCCGCCTGACGGGCCAACGTCGCGATAATATCGTCCGCCTCGAACCCTTCGATCTCTTCGCAAGCAATGTTGAACGCCCGCGTGGCTTCGCGGGTCAACGGCATCTGCGGGCGCAAATCCTCGGGCATCGCATCGCGATTGGCTTTGTATTGGTCGTACAAATCATTGCGGAACGTGTGGCTGCCCTTGTCAAAAATCACCGCCACATGGGTGACATCGCCACCAACATTTCCCTCAACATAGCGTTGCAACATGTTGCAAAACCCGGAAACCGCTCCCACGGGCAAACCGTCAGATTTCCGCGTCAGCGGCGGCAATGCGTGATACGCACGAAAAATAAACGCAGAACCATCAATCAGATGAAGATGACAACCTTTGCCGAACGCCATGGGGATCCTCCTTGCAGACCCCAATGATGTGCCACGACAGCGGCGAACATGCCAGTGGTCAGCGGCTCAAAAGACCATTGATACGGGCCGCAAGGGTCACCGCGTAGGGGGTCGGCGTCCAGATGCCAAAATCTATCCCAGCCGCGCGCAGCGTTCGCCCCACCCAAACATTGCAGGTCTTGAGCAAATGAAACGCGCCTTGGGCCGGAAAAAACGCATCTGTCTCTGAAAACCCTTCCGCCTCCAAAGCGCCACCGGTCAAATCCAAATCTTGGAAAATACTCTGGCGCAATGCATCCAGCTGGTCATCACTTACCGAAACACGTTTTAGATCGGGATGATCAGGCAATGCGCCGTACACTTCAAACCGGATCACACTGCGATCGTAGGTGATGGCCTTCACCAACGCCCCCCACGTAATATCCGTATACGCACCAGCCGAGGTGTAGAACGCTTCACTGCCCCACCCCACCGACAACCACTCGCCCGCATCAAGCGGCACGCGCGTGTCATCTAAAAAGCTGAACTGACCGCGTGTGTCATCATCCAGTGGCAGCAAAATATCATAGTGAATAACACCCCGCGCGAGGACGATTTCCCGCTCACGCGGTTCCTCCACAATGCCATCTGCACCAGATGCCGGAACCAACGCCCCGACAAACGCCAAAACGAGATACAGCGTAACAGGGGCCAACCCCCAAGCCACGCAGCGAAAAAAGGTGCGGATCAAGCGGATTTTGCCACGTCGTCGTAGATGTATTTACAGTCGCAATACGGGCATTCCACATAGCCGGCATCCACAGGAATTTGCAGCCAAACGCGTGGATGGCCAAGGCCCCCTTCGCCGCCATCACAGGCAATACGACGCTGAGATACGGTCTTGGTTTCTGGCGCTGGAACGGTCATGTATTTGCCTCTGGGCTAGGGGCACGCTAGGTGCCAATGCAAGAATGGGTCGCGGCACATACTAGCGATCCACAGCCTATGGACAAGACGGGAAAACACAGCGTGACCGAGAATGCCATCGAAATTTCAGGCCTGCGGAAAACCTACGCCGCCACAAAACGCACCGAGGCCAAACAAGCCCTGCAAGGCGTCGACCTTGTCGTGCCGCGCGGATCGATCTTTGGCTTGCTGGGCCCGAACGGCGCAGGCAAATCGACCCTCATCAATATCCTTGCCGGTCTGGTCACCAAAACCGAAGGCTCGGTCAAGATTTGGGGCTTCGACCAAGACACCAACCCGCGTCAATCGCGCGCTGCCATCGGTATCATGCCCCAAGAACCAAACCTCGACCCGTTCTTCACGCCGCGTGGGTCCCTCGATGTTCAGGCGGGGCTTTACGGAGTGCCGAAATCGCAACGTCGCACAGATGAGTTGCTCGAACTGACCGGCCTGACAGACAAGGCAAACGCCTACGCGCGCTCCCTCTCCGGCGGTATGCGGCGCAGGCTTTTGCTGGGCAAAGCCTTGGTCCACAGCCCGCAAATCCTCGTGCTTGATGAACCCACCGCAGGCGTCGACATCGAACTGCGCACGCTTTTGTGGCAAAACGTCCGCCGTCTCAACGACGAAGGCATGACCATCATCCTAACGACGCACTACTTGGAAGAAGCCGAACAAATGTGCGACCAGATCGCAATTATCAATCACGGCACGGTCATCGCAAACGATACCACCAGCAACCTGTTGGGCCAGCTGGATGCAAAAACACTTGTCATCACGCCCGACGGGCCAACAGCCCTACCCGACCTTCCGGCAAACATCACCGGTCAGACCCGCGAAAACGGCACCCTCGCGTTCAGCTATAAAACCGGCCAAACCCGTGCGGATGATGTCCTCGACCTGATCAAATCGGCGGGCATCAGCATCAAAGACGTTCGCACCGAAGACCCAGACCTTGAGGATGTTTTTCTGGACCTCACCCGTAGCGCGTAACAGCCTTGGCGACGGGTATTACCGTGCGAGGATCGGCCCCAAACCACGGCCACCCAAAATATGGAAATGCAAGTGGGGAACTTCTTGCAAAGCATCTTCACGCGCGTTCGAAATCACGCGGAAGCCACCCTCCACATCGGCAATTTTGCAGACCTCACCCACAGCTCGCATAAACCCTTCGATCTCTGCCGCATCCGCCTCTTGGCAGAAATGATCCATGCTCACATACGGCCCCTTCGGGATCACCAAAATATGCACAGGCGCAGCTGGATTGATGTCTTTGAACGCCAATGCATGCTCGCTCTCAAAAACCGTCTGGTTTGGGATCTCACCACGTAGAATTTTGGCGAAAATGTTCTGATCGTCGTAAACAAACGTCATGCGGGTCTCTCTCTAGTCAGAAAATAAATACGGGGTTTGCGCCACACCGCGCGCCACCTCTTCAGACACTGACAAAAACGCGGCAATCGCCGCCATGTTTTCATCCGGCATAGCGCTCTCTTGAATGCGGAGGTGGTTTTCAAATCCGGCATCGCGAATGCGGTCACTTTCATGCAGCACATCATAGCGGATCGTGGGCAGCAACTGTTGCATTGTCTCGTCACCGGTCTGATCCCCGGCCAATCCCACACGTTTGGCATGACCTATCAGGTATTCATCGGAAAAGTCGCACTCAACTTCCAATAGCCGCGTCGTGGACCGGTCAGAAAAGAAGTCATTCATCAAATCTAGGCTGGCCGTATCCAAACAAATGATCAAACGATCTGTGTTGTAGTAATCAAACAACATCCGCATCAGCGCCCGCCTATGGCGGGTTCGTTTTTCCAATGTCGCCTGAATGCCCCCCAACTCCGGAAGCTCCGTGTCTTCCTCGTTGAACAAATATTCAATCGCCGCGATATCGGTGTGATGTTTGATCGACCCCAAAAGCCGTTTGGCCACATGCCATTTCTTACAGGCCACGATCAGTAGTTCACGTTCACGCCCCAGCGAGGCTTCGGTTTCCCAAAACCGCGGCGCAAACCGGCGGCCGATGCGTCCGCGCCCACTCAAAAACCCGAACAGCCGCGCACCTTCATTGGAAATTTTGAAATCTTCACGCTCAGACGCATAAAGCCGCCCCAGCTTCTCTTTCAATTCTGACGCCTCGGGGCTGATTTTACGCGCGAACAAAAAATCCTGCCCCAGCAGCAAGTCGTAGTGATCGTTGTAGAACGTCACCGGCATCCCGTAATCGGTGAACATCAAAAACGTCAGCGTCCGCGTGCGAATTTCCGGCTCTGGCACCAAATGGCGCACCAAAGTCTGGAAAAACGTCTCATCAGGAATCCACGTGGTGCGAAAGAACCGCATCACATCGGGCCGGCTGCGCGTCATGTCCAAAATCCACTCAATCGTGCGCCGTCGCAAACACCACCACTGCGACCCGATCATAACCTGCAAATCTGCAGGAATTTCACGCTCCAGTCCTAGCTTTCGCTGGGCCCACCATGAATTATAGAACAGCTTTTTGTTTTTCCGCTCGTTGAAGAAGTGCCGGTAGATCAACCTCTCTTCTTTCATGCCGGTCTTGATCCAATCACTTTCGAAATAATCAAAGCTCTCGATGTAATCGCAATCGTCGTTGTCCAAAAATTCTTTGGCATACTTGGCCGATTTAATGGCCATGCAATCGCCCGACACCATGTAAAAATGGGTCGCCCGTGGAAAAGCATTCACCGCAGCTTCAATCGCGTAAAGCGTCGCCTGAACAAGGCTCCACTCCCCCCAACCACATTTAATGCGTTTGGTGGCATAGGCGACATTCGGGTTATCTTTCAACGCGTTCTGAATATACGAAAACGCCTCTTTAGGCGACCGCGCGTCGAAATGGATCGATATGTAATCTCCAACAGCCGTCAACTGCTCCGCCTGCTGCACGATGGCCTCAGGGTCTTTGTGGCACAAAAGAATAAAGGCGATATTTGCCATTTGAGAAACAATAATCCACGCAACGTCTAACTGTTTTACCTCTAAACACGAAGACACGTTGAATAAACACGAATTTTTTGCTTTTTTATGCAAAAGCGTTCACGAGTAACAAGAGCGACCGGATAAAGTAAGGACGAGCATATGGGTTTCCCCGGCACATGGATGACCGAAAGTGAAAGCGTAGTTTATCGCGTGGTGCCCAAATGCGCCTGTTCGACCATCGGTCAGATCATGTATTACTCCGACCATGGCGAATTTTTCGACGGTGACATTCACGACGCAAACGGTGGCATGCACAAATGGGCCATGGATGAAAGCCAACCGGTCATCACCAACAACGTGAAAAGCCACCAAAGCTACGCCTTCACCTGCGTACGCAATCCCTACACCCGCATCCTGTCGTCGTTCTTCGACAAAATCTGCGGTATCCAACGGAACGGGAAACGGTACCGGGGGAATCTGGTCCCCCTGCTTATCCAAAAATACGGGATCGAAGTCGGCTCCCCCGAGGACGGGTTTGAATTCGACCAGGTCCAATCCTTCCGCCGCTTTTTGCTCTTCGCCCGCGACACCATCCGCTGGCGCCGCCCCATGGACCCGGACATTCACTGGTCCGCCATGTCCGGCCATATCTCTACGTTCATCGTCAACGGCGGCCGGTACGACAAAATCTTCTGGACCGAAGACTTCAACGGCGGCATGCAGCAGGTCCTCGACGGGATCGACACCAGACATCCTGTGGACCTAGGCGCGATCCCGCGCTTCAACGAATCCGAAGGCCACGGCCCCAAACGCGCGCATCCTGTCGAAGACTATTTCGACGATCTATCGATGCATCTCGTCTATGAAATCTACAAAAAAGATTTCAACCTGTTCAAATACGACTTCGAAAACCCGGGCAACAAAATGCCCATCGGTGAAATCGATTTGGACGAAGTGCACGCAAAACTCGGCGCATAGTCGTCAGGGCCGGCACATGCGTGCTGGCCAACCCGTGTTCGCCCCCTATGTCTTGCAGCGAACAAGGAAAGACCCAAGATGATTGCACTTATCCTAGGCTCCGGCCCCAATGTCGTCGCCGCAAAGAACTGGGACCGCGCCCCTTTCGACAGCATAATCGCCATCAACAACGCATGGCGCGTGCGCGACGATTGGGATCACCTCATTCACCCATCCGACTTCCCCGAAGAAAAACAGCCACAAGCCCTGCGCGACACCCAATCCATCGTCACATATGTCGATTATGTCCCGGCCCAAAATGCCTTGGGCGGCTTTGTCTATGCGGGCGGCACTATGGCCTTCACCGCCGGATATTGGGCCCTTCACGCCTTGCGCCCCAAAGTCCTCTGTTTTCTAGGATGCGACATGACCTATGATGGCGCGCAGACCCATTTTTACGGCGAAGGTACCGCCGATCCTTTGCGCAAAGATGTCACCCTGCGATCGCTCGAAGCCAAATCCGCCCGCCTTCAGGCTATAGCCGCCAAACAAGACTGTGCTGTCTTGAACCTCAGCCGCGATGACAGCCGATTGGTGTTCCCACGTGGTTCTCCAGACGATCTGTCCGCCCGCGCCAGCCTCGACCAGGCCGCAATAGCCCATGCCCTCACGCTGGAACGTCAGGCGGGCTATATGGTGCCGTCAGGAAAATACTGGAAAGAAGAGGATCGGTTCGACACAGCCGTGATCGATGAAATCGACGCGGCATGGCGAACAACTGCACCGCAGACCACCGTATAAATCGGGTCTGCGATGCAGGAAAGTTGATTAGATGAGACCGTGTTTCGCGAACACTTCAGCCATGTTCGCCTCCGGCCGCGGGCCGATGTGGCCAATAACCTCAGCGGCACACAGGACACCCATTTTCGCGGCCACATCCAACGGGCGCCCTGTTGCAACACCGTACAAGAAACCCGCCGCAAACTGATCGCCAGCCCCGGTTGCATCAACCGGTGTCACGGGTGTGACTTCGGCCTCAAACCGCTCGGTCCCTTGCAGCACCCAAACCGGATCACCGCCACGCGTACAGGCCACGATATCGCAAACCTCAGCCGCCTGACGCAACGCCGCATCCAGATCATCGGTCTCGTAAAGCGTTTTCCATTCCGCATCGTTGCCGATGGCAATATCCATATCCTCCGCAATCAGCCGTTTGAAATCGGCGCGGTGACGTTCCGCACAAAACGGGTCGGAAATGGTAATCGCTGACCGGCCGCCAGCCGCTTTCATTTTCGCAGCCGCCTCCGAAAACGCGGTTTTGCCCTCGTCCTTGTCGAACAAATATCCCTCAAGGAACAACAATCCCGTGCCAAACACATCAGGCACATCCGCCGAAGAAATATCCGCACCCGCGCCCAAATAGGTGTTCATCGAACGCTCGCCATCAGGGGACACAAAAATCATCGACCGCGATGTGGGCAAATCAACGTCCTGAGGCGCCAATGGAAACGCTGTGCCCGCTTTGCTCAGCGCATCGGCATAGAACTTGCCCAAGGCATCGTCTTTCACCTTGCCAATGAATGCAGTCTGCAACCCCAGTTCACCAATTCCAGCGATCGTATTGGCCACAGACCCGCCCGGGGCCTCTGTGCGCTCAGACATCGACGCATACAAAAGCTCTGCGCGATCGCGCTCGATCAATTGCATGATCCCCTTTGTGATTCCCATCTGGTCCAGAAACGTGTCGCTGCTGGGTGAAATCACATCAACCATCGCGTTCCCGATGCCGATTACGTCATAATTCATTCGGTTTTTTCCTCGTATTGGCACAAATCACGGATGTGACAGGCCTGACATTTTGGTTTTCTGGCCACGCAGATATAGCGCCCGTGCAAGATCATCCAGTGGTGGGCGTGTAATTGGAAATCAGCGGGAATATGGTCTTCAATCGCACGTTCAACCGCGTCCACATCCTTGCCCGGCGCGATCCCGCTGCGATTGCCGAGCCGGAAAATATGCGTGTCCACCGCCTGCGCGGGCTGCTGCCACCACATATTCAACACCACATTTGCAGTCTTGCGGCCCACACCGGGCAACGATTGCAGCGCCGCGCGCGAATTGGGAACAACCCCACCGTAGTCTTCAACTAAAATCCGGCTCAGCTTGATCACGTTCTTGGCTTTGTTGCGGTACAGACCGATGGTTTTGATATGTTCAATCAAACCCTCTTCGCCCAGCTCCAGCATCTTCTGTGGCGTGTCCGCAATCTTGAACAGCTCCGCAGTGGCCTTGTTCACGCCTTTGTCCGTCGCTTGCGCCGACAGCGCCACAGCCACCACCAAGGTGTAAACATTTACATGATCCAGCTCCCCTTTCGGCTCGGGCTCTGACGCCTGAAATCGCGTGAAAATCTCGCGGATCGTGTGATAATCAAGTTGCTTCGCATTTTTAGCCATCCCCCCTTTTGCCCGCCTTCTCCCAAACGCACAAGCCGCAACAAACGGGTCGCCCCAACGTGCCCCAGCCGTTAACCTGCCACACATGGAACACACGGACAGCTATCACTATCAGGTCATCCGCCGCGCCTTGGATCATATCGATGCGGCCGACGCGCCCCTCCCCCTCGAAGACCTCGCCACGCAGATGGGAATGTCATCAGCCCACTTTCAGCGGGTCTTTAGCGCTTGGGTCGGCGTCTCGCCCAAACGATACCAGCAATACCTGCGCTTGGGGCACGCCAAAACACTACTGGCCGAAAACTTCACCACATTGGCCACCGCCGATGCTGTGGGCCTCTCCGGTTCTGGCCGCTTGCACGATATGTTCTTGAAATGGGAGGCCATGTCGCCCGGCGATTTCGCGCGCAGCGGTGAAGGGCTCACCATCCACTGGGGGCAATTCCCATCCCCCTTCGGCCCCGTCATCGCCATGGGCACAGACCGCGGCATCTGCGGCATGGCCTTCACCGCAGAAATGGGCGCGGATCACGCCTATGCCGACCTCGCGAACCGCTGGCCGAACGCCACATTCCTAGAAAACCCCGACGCTATCCGCCCGTGGGTCGACGCGGCCCTCCACCAAAATGGCGAAACCCGCCTGCACATGATCGGCGCGCCCTTTCAATTGAAAGTCTGGGAAGCCTTGCTCGCAGTGCCCTCCGGCCACGTCACCACCTATTCCGAGATCGCACAAGCCATAGGCTCCCCCAAAGCCGTGCGCGCCGTTGGCACAGCTGTGGGCCGCAACCCCATCAGCTGGCTCATCCCCTGCCACCGGGCCTTGCGCAAATCAGGCGCATTGGGCGGCTATCACTGGGGCCTACCCGTGAAACGTGCCCTTCTGGCCTGGGAAAGCGCACGTGAGGATTCCGCAGGCGCGCCACTGGGCTGAAAATCGCAGAGCACAGGGCATAAACGCGCTCGTTATTGGATATCACAGCGGTTTGCCCCATATCTGGTTCCATAACTTGCGTCCGTTTGACGCCTCATAATGGAATTTACGAATGACCCTGTCCAAACTGTCCCTCTCCGCCGCGATTTCCGGCGTTCTGGCTTTGACCGCCTGCGAAACTGTGACGGATCCGAACAACCCGAACCGCAACACGCAAACCGGTGCCTTGATCGGTGCTGGCGTTGGCGCTGCAATCGGTGCGGCCCGTGGCGGCGACCGGGGTGACATTATTCTCGGCGCAGCAGTAGGCGCAGGCCTTGGTGCAGGCGCAGGCGTTCTGCTCGACCGCCAAGAAGCAGAATTGCGCCAGCAATTGGGCTCCAACGCGACCATCACAAACACAGGCGAGCAGCTGATTGTCAGCCTCCCGCAGGATATCCTGTTCGCGACCGATAGCGCCGCGCTCACAGGCGGCCTGCGTGGCGATATCAGCACCTTGGCCACATCCATGAACAACTACCCCAACACCACCATCAACGTGATCGGTCACGCGGACAACACAGGCGATGCAGCCTACAACCAAGACCTCTCCGCACGCCGTGCGCAGGCCGTGTCCTCTGCTTTGATCAGCAGCGGCGTCAGCGCCAGCCGCATCCGCTCAATTGGCCGCGGTGAAGACGCACCAATTGCAACAAACCTCACACCAGAGGGGCGCGCCCTCAACCGCCGTGTTGAAATCACCATCACACCCAACGGCTAAACCTGTCTAAATCTATACCGTGGGCCGCCCATTCCCTTGGGCGGCCCTTTTCATTTGCGGCCCCCGACCATTGGTCATACAATTTGACCAATTCCCGAAAGGTCGCCTATGCCATTTGAACCGGTCCAACCCGAAAAAATCTCGCAAACCGTTGTCCGCCAGATCGAACAACTCATCCTGCGCGGTATCCTGAAACCGGGCGAACGGCTCCCGTCAGAACGCGAACTCTCCGAGCGTCTCGGCGTCTCCCGCCCGTCCCTGCGTGAAGCCTTGGCCGAACTGCAATCCAGCGGCCTGCTGACCAGCCGCGCGGGCGCGGGCGTCTTCGTCGGCGACGTTCTGGGCTCCGCATTCTCTGAAACCCTGGTGCGCCTTTTTGCAAACCACGACGAAGCCGTGTTCGACTACATCACCTTTCGCCGCGACATGGAGGGGCTGGCCGCCGAACGCGCCGCCACCATGGGCACCGATACCGACCTCAAAGTCATCGACACGATCTTCAAGAAAATGGAAAGCGCCCACACCAAGCGCAACCCAACAGAAGAGGCCGGCCTCGACGCCGATTTCCACCTGTCCATCATCGAAGCCAGCCACAACGTGATCATGCTGCACATGATGCGCTCCATGTATCAGCTGCTGCGTGAAGGCGTGTTTTACAACCGCCAGATCATGTTCAAGCAACGCACAACCCGCGACCAATTGTTAGACCAGCACCGCGTTATCAACGATGCCCTGCAAGCCCGCGACGCTGCAGCTGCCCGTGCTGGGGTCGAGGCACACCTCAGCTTCGTCGAAGACGCCCTGTTCCAACAAGACAAAGCCGAGCGTAACGAAGCCATCGCCCAAAAACGCTACGATCACGAGCTGAAACGGTGACCCAACGAAAAAGGCCCCGCATCCCTGCGAGGCCTTTTTAATTCAAATCTTGTCAATCGATCAGTGCAGCTTTGCGCCCACTTCAGCGATCGCGTCGTCGATCAATTTGTTCGCATCCGCAGCCGTTGTCTGCTTCGCAATCACGTCCTGTGCCGCAGCAACAGCAACTGTCGCCGCTTGGTTGCGCACATCGCGGATCGCCGCAGATTTCGCACTCGCGATCTGATCTTCAGCAGAGGCCAAACGACGGGCAACGGACGTCTTGATGTCCGCTTTCGCCTGCTCAGCCGCGCGCGATGCTTCGTCTTTCGCGTTGGCAACAATGCGGTCAGCCTGCTCTTGAACTTCGCGCTGCTTGCGCTCGTAGCTGGCCAACAATGTCTGTGCCTCTTCGCGAAGCGATTTGGCTTCTTCGATATCTGCTTTGATACCAACAGACCGCTTGTCCAGCATGCCCATCAACATGGATGGCACTTTGAACTTCAACAGAATGCCAACAAAGATCAGGAACGAGATCAACACGATCATGTCTGTGTTGTTCAGGTGCCAGAAATCAGCAGAAAATGGGTTCTTGCTTGCAGCCAGCGCAGGTGTTGCCGCCAGCGCGAAAAGTGCGGTGAGAGTATGTTTCATAATCTTACCCCTTCATCCGAGCAGTGACAGCGGCCGTAACCGTGCGTGCATCAGCTGTGCCGCCCATGGCAGCAACGATTTCTTTGGCGGCTTCTTTGGCCACTGTTTTCACAGCATCCGCAGCACCGGCCTGAATTTCTGCAATCGCCGCTTCGCTCTCTGCTGTTTTCGCAGCAATCTCAGCGTCGGCTTTTTGCAATTCGACATCCAGCTGTGTTTGGATTTCTGCCTTTGTGTCATCCACAATCTTGGCAGCTTCCGCACGGGCATCCGACAGGGCTTTCTCGTAGGCGGCCTCAGCCTCCTGCGCGCGCTGCTTCAGCTCTTCTGCTGCGGCGATGTCGTTGGTGATAGTCCCCTGACGCTCAGCCAAAACCGACGCGATACGTGGCAAAGCCACGCGGGACAAAATGAAATAGATCACGACGAGCGTGACAAGAAGCCAGAAAATCTGGTTCGAGAAATAGTCCGGGTTAAGCTGCGGCATCGCTGCCCCACCTGCTTCGGCACCATGTTCGACTACGGGATCAGCCATATGTCACGTTCCTCTAGACAATCTAAAATGACGAAGGGCCCAACTGATATTCATTGGCCCAAAGTCGGGTCTTACAACGGGGCGGCGACGTTTGCCGCACACCCCGCACGTAAGGATGTGATGTCGTGTCTTAGACTGCGAACATCAGCAGAAGTGCTACGAGGAACGAGAAGATCCCCAAAGCTTCTGCGAATGCAATGCCGATGAACAGCGTAGCAGTCTGACCGCCAGCGGCGGATGGGTTGCGCAATGCGCCTGCGAGGAAGTTGCCAGCAACGTTGCCGACACCCAGTGCCGCGATGCCTGTACCCAGACCTGCAATGCCTGCGCCGATGTGTGCGAGTTCGCCTTCCATAATGTATCTCCTTACGATTGGAAGTTGGTAGTGTGTGTGGTGAGGAACCCCCTCACCAGACGTTAGTGTGACGGGTGAAGTGCATCTTTAAGATAAACGCACGTCAGGATCGTGAAAACGTAGGCCTGAATAAAGGCCACCAGAACCTCAAGGCCGTAGATCGCAACGACACCAAGGATAGCGAACGGCGCGATCAGGAAACCAACCTGCGCAAAGCCCGCGAAAACTTTCAAAACAGCGTGGCCCGCCATAACGTTACCAGCCAAACGAATGGAGTGGCTCACGGGGCGCACGAAGTAGGACACGATCTCGATAATGGCCAAAACCGGACGCAGCGCCAAAGGTGCGCTGGAAACCCAGAACAACTTCAGGAACGCAGGGCCGTTTTTCACAAAACCCAAGATCGTGATGAACAAGAACACGCCCAGCGCCAAAACCGCAGTAACGGCGATGTGGGATGTTGTGGTGAACGACATTGGCAAAAGGCCAAGGAAGTTCGAAAACAGGATGAAGATGAACAGTGTAAAGATGTACGGGAAATACTTCACCGCGTCTTTACCGGTCACGTCTTCCACCATTGTGTAGACAAAACCGTAGGCCATCTCGGCAACAGATTGTGTGCGACCAGGAACAACAGCGCGCTTGCGTGTACCGACAACCAGCAACAACACGATACAGATAACGGCCAAAGCCATCCAAGCCGTGACGTTGGTCAATGTGTACCAGTGGATTGGCCCATCGCCGAACAGTGCTTTTACTTCGAACTGATCAAGCGGGTGAAATTCCAAACCGCCACCGCTGTGTGCTTCGTCTGCCACGTCAGTCTTCCTCTGTCTTGCCAGCCAATTCGGCCAACTTGTCCCGTTGCATTTCCTCGGCCGACCGCATCATGGTTTTCACACCGGCTGCGAGGCCAACGAAAATAAATATTATCATCAGCCACGGCGTGGTGCCAAACAAGGCGTCCAACCCGTACCCAATGCCGAACCCGATCCCCAGACCGGAAACAAGCTCGATCACCATCCGCCACGCCATTTGCGCTTGGGAATAATGCTCGTCCTGATGAGGCCGCCGCTCTTCCCCGCCCTTCAACGCCGCGATCTTGTCTTCCAGCGCGGCCATGCGCGCTGCGTGATCGTTGGTGTCTTGCGGATCGGACACGAAAATTAGCCCCTTCCTTGGTTGCGCAGGGTTTAGGTCGCACAGCCAACAGAGTCAACAACTCCGAATGCGCATCTATCCACTTGTTTTTATTGAACTTCTCAAATCACCGCAGCACCGAAATCCGCCCTCACCGCCCCAAGGGCACGAATTTTCTTATTCAACCATTTGGTTGACGTTTCGCTCGGGTTGCTTTTGATGACCCCATGACGCCCGCCCTTGATCACGTCTTCGCGGCCCTCGCGGACCCCACACGCCGCAGCATCCTCGCGATGCTGCTCGAAGATGATATGGCCGTCACCGATGTGGCTGCCCCCTTCGAGATGTCACTGGCCGCCATCTCCAAACACCTCGGCGTCCTGACAAACGCAGGGCTTATCAGCCAAGAAAAACGCGGTCGTGTGAAGTGGTGCAAACTCGAACCCGACGCCTTGCGCGAGGCAACGGTCTGGATGCAGGGCTTTGGCCAATTCGAACCGGTGAACCTCGATGCGTTCGAGCGCTTCCTCGCAACAGAACTAGACCAAGACTAGCCCTTCCAGGCCGCCGCCGCTTTCTTCAAGTAAGACAGAAACGCCTGCACCTTGGTCGAGCGGTGTAAATCCACATGGGTCACCAACCACAACGTGCCAGACCAATCGGCCTGCGACGGCAAAACCTCAACCAAATCCGGGCGGCGCTCCAGCTCCCAGCCAGACACAAACCCAATCCCCGCCCCCGCCATAATCGCATCCAACGCGCCACGTGGATCTGGCGTGCGAAATGCAATCCGGTCCGGATGAACCTGCGACAACAACCATTGGTAAAACGGTGCACGGCTGTCCAAATCGTCAGGCCCCACAAACCAATGTGACGCCAAATCCCCCACACCAGACGGGCGGCCATACGCCGCCACATAGGCGGGCGCAGCCACCAAATGCATCGTCCCCGTATCAAACGGCTGCACAACATTGTCCGGCTCATCCGGCACCCGCCCCGCACGGATCGCAACATGCGCCTCTCCATATTCAAGCCGAAAAACGCGATCGTCGGTCAAATACCGGATGGTTAAATCAGGGTTCTCAGCCCGAAACTGCGCCAGTACCGGCGTCAACATGGGCGACAACATCCCCAAAGATGTCACCACCAACGCACCAGACACACCTTCCCCTTGTCCGCGCAACCGTCCTGCAAGCTGGGTAAACTGGTCATCCGTCGCAGTGGCCACCTGCAATAGATCCTGCCCAGCCTCAGTCGCTGTGTACCCACGGGCGTGACGCTGAAACAGCTTCACCCCTAACCGCGCCTCCAGCGCATCAATATGGCGGATCACCGTCGCATGGTGAACGCCCAGCACTTCAGCGGCACCACTCACCGTCCCAGCGCGGGCCACTTCATAGGCCGTGCGAATTTCGTCCCAGTTTTCCATCGGCACCCTGTGCGTATTTGAACACATCCTGTGTGTTTAGCGATCTATCGTTCACCCACGCAAAGATCCTATGTCAGCCGTACCCGTCAAACAAGGACACATCGCCATGACACAGATTCTCCACCTCGACGCCTCCGCGCACCGCTCCTCCTCTGCCTCCCGCAAAGCCTCCGCAAAAATCGCGGCCGAATTGGGCGGCTCAGTCGTCTACCGCGACCTCGATGCCGCGCCTCTCCCCTTCATCACCGGCGACTGGGCAGACGCCCGCCTCAAAGCCCCCGACACGCGCACCCCACAAGATACAGAACTTTTGTCCTTCTCTGACACCCTCATCGCCGAGTTGCAAAACGCCGACACACTTGTCATCGGCACACCCGTCTACAATTTCGCAGCCCCCGCCACCTTTAAAGCCTGGATGGACCTCGTCGCGCGCCCGGGCGTGACCTTCTCCTATACCACCGAAGGCCCCAAAGGCCTGCTGACAGGCAAAAACGCGATCGTGGCCGTTGCCTCAGGTGGCACCGCCATCGGCTCTGCTTACGACCATCTCACACCGCACCTGACCCTATTCTTGGGGTTCATCGGCATCACTGACGTCGAATTCCGCGATGCGACAGACGTTATCGGCGCCTAAAGGGTAAAAAGAGACGGGCGCGCCACCGCCGCCGCGGCCCGCCCGTCTTCGCCCCCCACCAACGCTTGACTCACCGCCCCCACAGGCCTAAACGCTCCCTAACTCCGGAGAGCAGTGTCTTTCCGGTCCTATGGCATGGCCAAGGATCGCCCCCAGTCAGCGCGTTGCGCCCACTGGGGTCAAAGTGCATTGGGCTTTCGGGCTCAGCTTTGCGAACTGGGGTGAAACGAAACTGAACCGTCCCTATATTGGGACAATCTGAAACGACGCAAAAGGATGCGCCCATGTTCGAGAATCTGTCAGATCGCCTAGGTGGCGTCTTTGATCGCCTCACCAAACAAGGTGCGCTGTCCGAAGACGACGTAAAAACAGCCCTGCGCGAAGTGCGCGTCGCCCTGCTCGAGGCCGACGTTTCCCTTCCCGTCGCCCGCGACTTCATCAAAGCGGTTCAGGAAAAAGCCTCCGGCCAGTCCGTGACCAAATCCGTCACGCCAGGCCAGCAAGTCGTCAAAATCGTCCACGACGAACTCGTCCACGTTTTGGCCGGCGACGACACCATCGGCGCCCTGAAAATCGACAACCCGCCCGCGCCGATCCTCATGGTCGGCCTGCAGGGCTCCGGTAAAACAACAACCACCGCGAAACTCGCGAAGCGCCTCAAAGAACGCGACGGCAAACGCGTCCTCATGGCCTCGCTCGACGTGAACCGCCCCGCGGCGATGGAACAGCTGCAAATCTTGGGCGCGCAAATCGGCGTCGACACCTTGCCGATCGTCAAAGGCGAAGACCCGGTTCAGATCGCCAAACGCGCCAAAACCCAAGCCTCCCTTGGCGGCTATGACGTTTACATGCTCGACACCGCGGGCCGCCTGTCCATCGACGAAGAGCTGATGCAACAGGTCGAAGCGGTGCGCGATGTCGCAAACCCTCGCGAAACCATGCTCGTCGTCGACGGCCTCACCGGCCAAGACGCGGTGCACACCGCCGAAAACTTCGACGACCGTATCGGCATCACTGGCGTTGTCCTCACCCGTATGGATGGTGACGGGCGCGGCGGTGCAGCCTTGTCCATGCGCGCCGTAACAGGCCGCCCAATCCGCTTCGTCGGCCTTGGCGAAAAAATGGACGCGATCGAAGAATTCCACGCAGAACGCGTCGCCGGCCGCATCCTTGGCATGGGCGACATCGTCTCCCTCGTTGAAAAAGCCCAAGAAACCATCGAGGCCGAACAGGCCGAACGCATGATGAAACGGTTCCAAAAGGGCCGCTTCAACATGAACGACATGAAAATGCAGCTCGAACAGATGATGAAAATGGGCGGCATGGAAGGCATGATGGGTATGATGCCCGGCATGAAAAAGGCCGCCAAACAGATCGAAGACTCTGGCATGGACGACAGCATCTTCAAACGCCAAATCGCCCTCATCAACTCGATGACCAAAAAAGAACGCGCCAACCCGCAACTGCTGCAAGCCTCCCGTAAAAAACGGATCGCTGCCGGTGCAGGCCTCGAAGTGCGCGAATTGAACCAGCTTCTCAAAATGCACCGTCAAATGGCGGACATGATGAAAAAGATGGGCAAAATGGGCAAAGGCGGCATGCTGAAACAAGCCATGAAAGGCATGTTCGGCAAGGGCGGCATGCCCGACATGAACGATCCCGCCGCAATGGAAGAAGCCGCAAAACAGCTGGGCGCGAAAATGCCTGCTGGCGGCATGGGTGGCATGGGCGGCGGCCTGCCCGGCTTGGGCGGCGCGGCCCTCCCCCCCGGCTTGTCAGGGTTCGGCAAAAAGAAATGACCCTGTCCGTAACCATTCCGACCCTGCAGACAGACCGTCTGACCATTCGCGCCCCACAGGTCGCAGATTTTGATGCGTTCTGCGCGTTCATGGCGTCGGACCGGACCACATTCATCGGCGGCCCCTTCGACACCAAAGACACAAACCGGATCTGGGGTAATCTCGCAGGCATGTGGGTTCTGCGCGGTTTCGGCAATTTCATCGTGACCCTGAAAGATGGCACTCCCCTGGGTTCCGTTGGCCCATGGCACCCGATGGACTGGCCAGAACCCGAATTCAGCTGGTCCCTTTGGTCCGCGGATTACGAAGGCAAAGGCTACGTCACCGAAGCCATGACCGCGATCCTCCCTTGGGCGTGGGATACCATCGGCGCAGATCGCATCGTGTCCTATGTCGATGTGGCAAACCACGCCTCAGCCGGTGTCGCAAAACGTCTCGGTGCCACCCTTGATCAGCCGGCCTCGGACCTGCTCAACGATCCAACACACCCTCTATACACGACCGGACAAAACGTCCGCGTGTACCGCCACCATAAAGGAGCGCTCGCATGACCGACGAATTGCGCGCAGCAGACATCCTCAAAGAACACCGCGAAAGCATCGACCGCCTCGATGCGATCCTCGTCTATACATTGGGCGAGCGGTTCAAACACACGCAGGCTGTGGGGAAACTCAAAGCCAGCCACGACCTTCCCCCGTCCGATCCAAAGCGTGAAGAAACGCAGATCGCACGGCTAGAAGATTTGGCAAACCGGGCCAATCTGGATCCCGAATTCGCCAAGAAGTTCCTCAACTTCATCATCGCTGAAGTCATTCAGCACCACAAAACACATCAAGATCAAACCTAAGGAAATCTAATCATGGCTATGAAAATTCGCCTCGCCCGTGGTGGCTCTAAAAAGCGTCCATTTTACCGTATCGTTGCAGCGGACTCCCGCATGCCACGCGATGGCCGCTACGTAGAAAAGCTCGGCACATACAACCCACTCCTCGCCAAAGACAGCGAAGAGCGCGTGAAAATGGACATGGAGCGCGTGCAGTACTGGCTCGACCAGGGCGCACAGCCAACAGACCGTATCTCCCGCTTCCTCGAAGCTGCAGGTCACACACCGAAGAAAGAGCGCGCAAACCTGAAAAAAGGTGAGCCAGGCAAAAAAGCTGTTGATCGCGCTGAAGAAAAAGCCGCGAAAGCAGCAGCCGCTGCCGAAGCAGCAGCCGCACCAGCAGAAGCACCTGCTGAAGAAGCAGCCGCAGAATAATCTGCAATTGGCAGGGCGGCACGGGGTTCATCTCGTGCCGCCACGCCTAACCAAAGGCACGTTATGTCAGACGATAAACTCATTGTAGGCTCGATCTCCGGCGCGTTCGGCGTCCACGGCGACGTGCGTCTGAAATCCTTTTGCGCCGACCCGGCTGCAATCGCCGAATACACTCCGCTGACCCGTTCTGACGGCGAAACGCTCGCGACCATCGTCATCAAAGGTCAGACCAAGGGCGCCCTTATCGCCCGCATCGACGGCATCACCACCAAAGAAGAGGCCGACGCGCTGCGCGGTATGGATTTGCTCGCACACCGCGACCAACTCCCTTCCCTGCCCGACGATGAATTCTACCATACCGATCTGATGGGCCTCACCGCCTTTGACACCGGCGGAACCCGTCTGGGCCGCGTCAAAGCCGTGCAATCCAACGGCGCCGATGATCTGCTGGAAATCACAGACCCCACCCTCAAAGACAGCGTGCTGGTCCCCTTCACCAAGGCCATCGTGCCCACGGTCGACCTCGCCTCTGGCCGTATCATCCTCGACCCTCCCGGTGGCCTGTTTGAGGGCATCAGCTAATGTCTGGCCGCCGCGTGATCGTCCACGCTGGCTTTCACAAGACCGGCACGACCACGACCCAATCGTTCCTTTGGGAAAATGGCAAACACATCTGGCCCAGCTGCGCCCTCGTCCTGCCAAACCGCATCCGCAAATCCGCAGCTCGCATGGCCATGCGATATTCACGATTTGGCACCGCTGGCCTTCTCGATGAATTCGCCAACGACCTGCATTCGACCCTTTCAAATATGAACTTCGGGCGCAGCCGATCCGTCTTAATCAGCGAAGAAAACCTCGCAGGGCGCATGCCCGGCCGCGATGGCCAGCGCAGTTATAACGCAACCGCCGATCTCATGCTCCGCCTGCAACAGGTCCTGTTCGATATCTTCGGGACCGACATCCAATTGACCTTTCATTTCACCACCCGTGCGCCGGACGACTGGCTGCTTTCGACCTATAAACACAACCTGCGAAAATCTCGCCTGACGCTGGACCGTGACGCTTATTTTGCCACGTACAAAGAGGCCGCGAACCTGCAATCGGTGGTCGATCAAGTATCCAATCGTCTGTCCGCCACCGTGCAAACCGCTGACCTCGCCACATTGAACGGCCCCGAAGGCCCCGCAGCGCCGCTGCTGGACTTAATCGGCCTGCCTGCCGATCAACGCCAAGCCCTTGTGCCTCTCCCACCGAAAAACGTAGGTCCACAAGACGCACTCATCGCCCCGCTGCTTGAATTGAACCGCTCCACGCTCTCAGACCGCGACCTCTCTGCCGCGAAAAAAGACCTGTTAAAAAAGGATGCTCCTGATGTCGGATAAACCTAAACCCATGAAATCCGTCGGCCGCAAATCTGTTCAGGTCAGCGTAAAACCGCAAGAGCTGATGACCGACAAACCCAGTCTGGCCAAAGCATGGACAGCACAGGTCATCACTCTTTTCCCCGATGCCTTCCCCGGCCTTTTGGGCGAAAGCCTCACGGGCAAAGCCCTGAAAGACGGTGTTTGGCAACTGCACACGACCGACCTGCGCCGGTTCGGCGTCGGCAAACACCGCAACGTGGATGACACACCATCCGGTGGCGGAGCCGGCATGGTTTTGCGCGCAGATGTGGTCGCCAATGCCATCGGCGACACACGCAGACGCGCCCGTGGCCGGATGCCATTGCTCTACCTCAGCCCCCGCGGCGTCCCGTTCACACAACAAATCGCGCAAGACCTCAGCGAAATGGATGGCGTCACGCTGCTCTGTGGCCGGTTTGAAGGGGTCGATGAACGGGTCCTTGAACACTACGACATCATGGAAGTCTCCATGGGCGATTATGTTTTAACAGGCGGCGAATTGCCCGCCATGACCCTCATAGATGCCTGCGTGCGCCTGCTACCCGGTGTGTTGGGGAATGCCGAAAGTGCAGTAGAGGAAAGCCACTCCAACGGACTGCTCGAACATCCGCAATACACGCGCCCAGCGGAATGGGAAGGCCACGAAATTCCGGCTGTGCTCACATCCGGGGACCACGGGAAAGTGGCCAAATGGCGCCGAGAAAAGTCCGAAGAGATCACAGCCAAACGCAGACCCGACCTTTGGAAAAAACATCAATCCAAAATCGACTAGCGCAACTCAGAAAACCCGATTTTCGTCCGCCCTGCATGGCCTGAACTGGCCAAACCATACCTCACACGCTCCAATTCCATCCGGCCAAGCGGGCGATTAAACATTACTCCGACTTTCCCGTCACGCGCCCACATCACTTTCCCAGCAACAGCGCCAGTCGTGCAGTTTAGCTTTACGTCTTGATTGATGGCCAAATCCTGATCGATTTGCAGGCACATGCCACTCGCACTCACACTCGTCACAAGCGTGTTATAGGCAACCGCGCCTACCATCAATTTCAACGGGTATCGGGTCGGATATCTTTGCGCACGATACTTCATGGCTCTCCTCGTTGGTTTTCTCAAACCTACGCGAGAGCCATGAACAAATTCTTATCAGACGATAACAAAAATAGGCCTAAGGTTGCGCCCGCAGTGCCGCCCGCAAACGAGCCTCATCAATCGACAACATGTCGGCCACATCCGCCATATCCGCATCGCGTCCGCCCGACGCTTCTACCGCCGCGAACAGCTCTTCAGCGCGGATCCCAAGCGTCGCAGCCGCCTCCTCAAATCCGGGCGGCATCCCGCCCGCACTCGGCCCGCCAGCCGCGCCGATGCCACCGCTGGCCGTGGTTGAAAAATTACCTTCAGCCTGAAGCCCCACCAAACACGTTGGCAAATTGGGGAAGGTTTCACCGGCATGATAGTGATACACAGTCTCCCCTGTCACCGTGTCCCCGATGTGGCCACCGCAGGCGTCCAAATCACGAGGCACAGTTCCATCTGCATCTTGGCTGCCGTAAATCGCAAACCCGTCAAACGCATAGGCGAACAGCGCTGTCGGATCTTGCGCAAGACCACAGTCCGCATCCACGTCCGCAGCGTCAAACACCGTTTCAATGTCCGTCGCCGTTGCGTGCCAATGGTACCAACCACCCGGGTCAATATGCCCCCCACAGACATCCAAAGCCGGCATGTTGTTGCGCTCTTGGATAGAAGGTGCATCTGCGAAAATGGGCACCCCATCGGTGGCCACGCCGACCTTCGCCACAGTCCCCAAATCAGAAGGCGCAACCGCCATCACAGGCTCGACCGGCAAAAGCATGGTCATCGTGACCGAAGCATCCTCGCCCAAAGCCATGCACGAGTGCGTTACCCCATCGGGTGCGCCCCCGGCAGTGATCACATTCACGGTCCCGTCCTCTTGGAAGAATGTATAGCCTAGGCTGTCCAACAATTCCAAAAACGCACGATCCACACGGTACACGCCCGCTTCCTCGCCCGTCCAATCCCAGATGCCACCAACTTCATCCAATGTCGCGGGGCAAAACGGCCCAATCTCAAGACCCTCTGGTAGATAGGTTACGGTAAATTCATAGCAGCTGGCCGCAGTGCCATCCGTCAGCGTACAGTCCACAACGGCGGGTGCTTCAACGAAATCAACATCCGCAAATTCCTCAACATCGGGATGCGCCATCACCCCCACGGGGGCCGCACATAGCGCAACACATCCAGCAAGCCTCTTGAAATACCGCATCGCAAACTCCTCATGCTATCTCTACCCTAACGCACCTTATACGCGATCCGTTCCCCGCTCCGTCGGTCTCTCGAGCAATCGCACGGCCGGCCAGGTCGCACCGTCACTCCAAACTGGGGCCAAACGCCCCATTGCCCCCTTATTTCCAACCTGAAAATAACTTCACCACACCCCCAGCCACAGCCCTTGTCAGACATCCCCAACCACCGTATACGCGGCCTGTCCACGCCTCTCCTTGAGTCGTTGGGCCTGTTTGGTATTGGCCGCGACCTCTTCACCGCGAACCCGCCTGATAGCAAAGCACAGGATGCGAACCCTTTGGTGGGCACTGCGAGTGACCCGATGAAGACCAAAGCTCTGGCGTCTTTCACATCCGCGGGCAAACCGCGCGTCATATAGGAGATCGGCCATGAACCTGATCGCACAACTCGAAGCGGAACAAATCGCTTCCCTGGGCAAAGACATCCCAGACTTTAAAGCGGGTGACACCATCCGCGTTGGTTACAAAGTGACCGAAGGCACACGTACACGTGTCCAGAACTACGAAGGTGTTTGCATCTCTCGTAAAAACGGCAAGGGCATCGCTGGCTCTTTCACCGTTCGCAAAATTTCCTTTGGTGAAGGCGTGGAACGTGTGTTCCCACTGTACTCCACCAACATCGATTCCATTACAGTTGTACGCCGCGGTAAAGTCCGTCGCGCGAAACTGTACTACTTGCGTGCCCGTCGCGGTAAATCCGCACGTATCGCCGAGAAAACCAACTATCGTCCGCTGTCCAGCGGCGCAGACGCATAAGGATTTTTGGCATGAAAAAAGACATTCACCCAGATTACCACATCATCGACGTCAAAATGACCGATGGTACGGTTTACCAGATGAAATCCACATGGGGCGCCGAAGGCGACCAGCTGGCTTTGGACATCGACCCTTCCGTGCACCCAGCATGGACAGGCGGCGGCGCGCGTCTGCTTGACACAGGCGGCCGTGTTTCCAAGTTCAAAAAGAAATACGAAGGCCTCGGCTTCTAAGCCAGACTACCTTTCGCGATTTCACAAACGCCGCTCCCACCCGGGGCGGCGTTTTTCGTTTGAACATTGCGCAATTGCCTTCGGCACAACACCCCCTCGTTAAAACCCTAACTAATTCTCAGCAAATGCATTTAAAATTTATGCTTTTTGTTAACTGATTATTAGCTGAAAAACGCGACAAACAGCGCACCCCATATCCGCTGAGAGTTTCGAATGACCCAATCGCCAAACGGTACAACAAGCCCAAAACGATATTTCCCAAACCTCACACTTTGGCTGAGCCGAAAGACGTCAAAGAACCGAACAGGCGATTGGCACTTGGAAAGGATGACCTCCCAAGGGCCGTCCTCAAATCACACCGTCAACTTCGACACAAAGCCCAGCGCGCGCAGCTACCTGTCCGCCAACCTGACCCAAGCCGTCGCAGACTACCTCCCCATCGACGAAGGGCGCTTCGCCTTTTCTGCTCAGGATTTCCTGCTCGAATTGCACGACCTGGTTCTTAGCGGGCTACAGGTCGTCGGCCTCGAAACCAAATCAGGCCTTCAGCGGGTGTCGATCAAATTCAAAAGCTTCATCGGCAACGCGGTGGCCCTGTTTAACCCCAAAGATACACCTTTCTTTCTGAACGACGTATCTTGCTCCCTCTCGGCCCGCACCATCAGCGATCTGGTTTTGCCCATTCTGAACACCATCTCCACCTTCGACACCCACGGACACGGCGAAAACCGGATCACACCGCAAAACCTGAAAACTATGCTGCACAAAATGCGCGACCGCAAAGACGAGATCGAGTTTCAACTCACGTTACTTCAACGCTACATCGGCTGCTGCGATAAAACCCAGGCCCATTCAACCTCGGCCCATTTATAGCGCCACTCCACCCCGCGCCTTTCAAACACCAAACCAAAAACGCCGCCCCAAACCGGAGCGGCGTTCTGCATTAAACCGAAGCCAGATCAGGGGCGCGGGCGGCGTGCCGTCGCATCACAGGCCTCGCCCTCTTCGCCCGTCGAACAGCCAACCTGCGCTGTCAAACACCCAAGGTTCTGGTTCGTCCCAACCGCACCCGCGTGATAGTGATACCCCAGATCATCGGTCGTATGGCCATAGCATTCATCCAAATCGTCCGGCGCGCTTCCGTCCGCATTCAGGTGCGACACAATAAAATGCCCATCCAACGCAAGCCCAACGACAGGGGCATGCGCCTCGTCGTGCACGTGGTCATCCCCTTCCAAACAATCGGTCACCGCGTGATAGTGATAGCCCACATGGGGGTTCACATGCCCACCACAATCATCAAATGTTGCAATCGTATAGGCCGACAAAATCGCCTCCAACGGCGCAGGCCCATCAATACGCACCCCGTTGAGCGCCACACCCACACCGGTCTGCGCGATGTTTGATGATGTATCGGCGGCCACAGGTTCAACCGGGAAGGAATAGGTCACCGTCGTGTCAGGGTAATACTCCAACAAACACTGCACACAGTGGTTCTGGTACTCCTCCGCCACATCAGGGCGCGCCGCAGCCTCACAGCCTTCTAACGTCGCGGTGTAGTAAATATCGCCTGTCTCAGGGTCAAACACCTGCCAGTTCTCATCATCGTAAAGCGCAGCCAACTTGCTGAAGAACTCACCATCCGCATCTACAACGTCGCCCTCATAGAACCAAATCCCAGCCTCCTCCGGCCCATCCTCAATGTTGGTCGGGCACCACGGTCCGGCCTCATAAGTCGCAGGCTCGGGGACAACCGTGACCTGAATGCAGGTCGTCTCGGCCCCACCGGACAAGGTGCAGTCAACTTCAATCGGGTCAGACACCAGTTGCGCCGAGGCAAACAGCGCCGCCACCGATTCAACTGTCAGCGGCTCAGCGGCCACCCCAAATGGCAGCCCCACGGCCAAAGCCGCCGTCGTAGCAAAGCGAGATAAAGACATCTGGTTCCCTCCAAAAAATATTGATTTTCCAATTATACGCGCGAATCCTTAAATTCCGTCATTTTTTCCTCCCCAAACCCCCGCTCATCGCAAACCGCCCCAACAGCCCCATAAAAAACGCCGCTCCTTTTCAGGAACGGCGTCTTCAATTTCTTATCTCACGTAGGGCTGATCAGGCAGCACCACCGCCGCCGCGCGACTTTTTACGGCGACCGCCACCAGGCTTTCCGCCACCGGGCTTACCGCCGCCGCCACCTGGGCGCCCACCGCCCGGCTTGCCACCAGGGCGTCCGCCACCAGGTTTACCACCACGGCCACCGCCGCCACCACCGCGACGACCACCGCCGCCACCGCGTTTCGGCTTGGATTCTTCTTCATCCTTCGCCCAAGGGCGACCGCCTGCCACCGGAATATCCGCCTTCATGGCCTTTTGAATGTCGCGCAATTCACCCATCTCGTCAGGCGCACAAAACGCAATCGCCATACCATCCGCACCAGCACGGGCCGTCCGGCCAATCCGGTGAATGTAGTTTTCCGGCACATTCGGCAGATCATAGTTGTAAACGTGTTTGACCTCGGGAATATCCAATCCACGGGCCGCCACATCCGTCGCCACAAGAATTTTCACCTTACCGGCTTTGAAATCCGTGATCGCACGATCGCGCTGCCCTTGGGATTTGTTCCCGTGAATAGACGCAGAGGCAAACCCCTTCTTCTCCAGCAGCTTGTGCAACTTCTCAGACCCATGCTTGGTGCGGCCAAACACAATCGCCCGCTCATCGCGGTGCTTGTCGATCAGCTCCAACAACAAATCAGTCTTCGCCGCCTTGGCCACGAAATGCACCGATTGCTCGATCCGGTCCACGGCCTTGCCCGGCGCATCCACCTGAACACGAATAGGGCTGTCCAAAAACGCCCCCGCCAATTCCGCCATCAGCTTCGGCATTGTCGCCGAAAACAGCATCGTCTGGCGCGGTGTGCCCAACAGTGGCGCAATCTGGCGCAGCGCATGGATGAACCCCATGTCCAGCATCTGGTCGGCCTCGTCCAACACCAGAAAATACGTCTCGTCCAACCGGATCGCCTTGCGGTCCAACAGGTCAATCAAACGGCCCGGTGTCGCCACCAGCAAATCCGTCCCACGTTCCAGCTTGCGCATCTGGCCCACAATACCAGCCCCGCCCACAACCAACATGGTCTTCAAATGGGTGCCCGTGGTGTAGGCCGCCAAATTTTCCTGAATTTGCTTGGCCAACTCACGGGTCGGCGCCAAAATCAGCGCGCGCGCGGTCTTCGGCGCCGGCTTGCCCTGCTCTTTGAGCAGCATGTTAATCATCGGCAAACCAAACGCCGCCGTCTTACCACTGCCCGTCTGGGCCAAACCCATCACATCACGACCATTCATCGCGTGTGGAATGGCCTGTGCCTGAATAGGCGTCGGATCAGTGATCCCCTGCTTTTCCAGCGCTGCAATCAATCGGGGCGCAAGGCCCAACATGTCAAAATCCATACTTTTTCCTTGGATCACCGCGAACGCAAACCGCGCCCGCGCAAAATTTCAATGGGATAAACCCACCATGCGAGGATGCGCCAAAGGCTGACGGTCAGGCAGAATGCCCGTGCCGATACTGGCCCGCCGATTTGGCGCGGCGCCCCTGCGTGATGGTGGGAACCATGTAATGCGCCTTTGCGCCCGATTTAGCTCGGGGGCGCCTGCTCACGCGGCAGCCTGCATTACATTCACAGCCCACATGGGGGTCTAAACGCCCCAAGTCAATCCCTCTTTGCCTTGCGCCCGCCCTTGCCTATAGTTACGCGGAACATCCGGTAACACATCCGGAATCAAGAACAGGGGCTGGGGCAGTGGCACATATTATCGTCGTGGGGAACGAAAAGGGCGGAGCGGGCAAATCAACCGTCTCTATGCACGTGGCAACCGCATTGTCGCGGATGGGCCATAAGGTCGGCACCTTGGATCTGGACCTGCGCCAGAAAACCTTGGGCCGCTACGTGGAAAACCGCACAGCCTTCATGAAAAAAGAGGGGCTGGACCTGCCCACCCCCACCTACAACGACCTCCCCGAGGTGAACCCCGACACGCTGCGCGACGGGGAAAACATCCTCGATCACCGTCTGTCCGCCGCCGTCGCAGGGCTGGAACCCGACAATGATTTCATCCTGATCGACTGCCCGGGCAGCCACACCCGCCTGTCGCAGGTCGCCCACTCGCTGGCCGACACGCTGATCACGCCCCTCAACGACAGCTTCATCGACTTCGACCTGCTGGCCCACGTAGACGGTGACGGCGAAACCATCACCGGTCCCTCCGTCTATTCTCAAATGGTCTGGAATGCCCGCCAATTGCGAGCCCAAGCCGGGTTCGAACCCATCGATTGGGTCGTCGTGCGCAACCGCATGGGCGCCCAAAACATGGTGAACAAACAAAAAATGGAAGCCGCGATCGAAAAGCTCTCGCGCCGCATCGGCTTTCGCACAGCACCGGGGTTCAACGAACGCGTGATTTTCCGCGAACTCTTCCCCCGTGGCCTCACCCTGCTCGATCTGCGCGACCTCGGCGTCAAAGGGCTCAACATCTCAAACGTCGCCGCCCGCCAAGAACTGCGCGACCTCATCAAATCGCTCAACCTGCCCGGCGTCACGGTAAACTTCTAACGGGGCTACAGCCCCATGCTGTCCATCCGAACGCTGACGCGCGGCCGAAACGCGCGCCGCAGGCCCAGAAACATGAACGGTAGGCACAGCACGCCAAGCAGCCCGAGCGTCAGTAGCGTCAGCGTCTTGATCGCCTCAAGATCACCGCTCGCCGCCAGCAGGCCCGTCGCCGTCACCCACTCGGCCATCGGCGTCAAATCAATCTGCGTCCAATGCCGATCCTGTGGCGCATCCGGAACAATCGCATCGGCGACCACCGCCGCCAATTGATCCTGCGGGCGCGGCTCCTCTGCCGCAACCGCAGCCTCGGATGCCGACCGACCAATCACATCCACAATCGTCGCCACCAGCCCAAGCAAAAACAGCCCGCCCACGCAGGCAATCAAACCCTTGCGGAGCGTGAACGTCGTGCCTGTCGGTTCCTCCAACTGCACCTGCACCGCATCAGCCACAGGCGCGGCCTCCTGCTCCGTCACAATCGCTGGGCCGCCTGCCAACCCCGCCCGCTGCTTCCACAACGGTACGGCTGGCCGCACCTCCTCGGTCACCGGCGCAGGGTCCACATCATCTACCAAAACCAAATCAGGCGCTTCCTCTGCCCCCTCAGGCGCAACCCGAAACACCACGCGCGCCAAAGCCAACAATCCAATCGCACCCGCCACTTTCGACAGCACCCCAAACACCGTCATCCCACCGGCATCCAACGTCCGCGTCCCCGCCGCCACCTGCGCGTTCATCTCAACCTGCAGAAAATACCCAACCGCCAAAATCACAACGGCAATCCCCCCCAACGTCGCGGGGCTCAATAGTCTATCCATCAAACGCATCTCGGGATCTCCGGTAAAAATACCAGCTCACCCTGCCCAACAGATTGGACGAAAATCAGGCAGCCCTAGGGCAATTTCTCGCAAGAGGTCTGCGCCGTTTCACCAGCCAGCCCTTGCAAAATCGGGCACTCCGGCCGTGCATCTCCGGCACAGCCCCGCACCAAATCAGACAGGGTCGCCGCCATATCCTGCAACCCTGCAATCTTCTCTTCGATCTGCGCCAAATGCTGCTGCGCAATCGTACGCACATCGGCACTCTCGCGCCCCTGATCTTCCCACAACGCCAGTAACTCGCGGCAATCCTCTACCGAAAACCCCAGCCCCCGCGCTCGCGCCAAAAACGTCAACGTATGCACATGCGCCGCACTGAAATCGCGATATCCATTGGCGGCGCGATCCGGCGTGACCAACCCAATCTCTTCGTAATAGCGGATCGTCTTCGCCGGCAGGCCCACCCGCACACTCACATCCTTTATGTTCATACGCGCACCCACCGCAGGCGCAGCGCATTGCTCACCACCAACACGCTCGACAGCGCCATCGCCAGCGCCGCCAATTGCGGCGTCAGCCACCCCATGGCAGCCACAGGGATCAGCACCACGTTGTAGCCAAACGCCCAACCAAGGTTCTGCCAAATGTTGCGCAACGTCTTGCGGCTGACCTCAATCGCCCGCGCCACTCCCAACGGATTGCCCGACACCAAAACAACATCTGCGGCTTCCACAGCAACATCCGTGCCGGTCCCCATGGCGATGCCCACATCCGCCGCCGCCAAGGCAGGCGCATCGTTGATCCCGTCCCCCACGAACGCCACCTTACCGTCCTTCTGCAACGCGCGTACCGCGTCCACTTTGCCGTCCGGCAAAACACCCGCCACCACATGGTCGATACCCAAAGTCGCCCCCAGCGCCTCTGCCGCCGTAGCCGTATCTCCGGAAATCATCGCCACCGTCACACCTCGCGCCTGCAGCGCAGAAACAGTCGCCTTGGCGTCCGGTTTCACCTCATCTGCAATCGCAAAAACACCGGCGAACACCCCATCAATCGCCACCATCACCGGCGTCTGCCCCACCGGAACATCCCCCCCAAATGCACCGCCCACAGGCTCAACACCCTCAGCCGCCATCATCTTGGCATTGCCCACAACAACGCGCCGCCCGCCGACACGGCCCCGCACCCCAAGCCCGGGCACCGTATCAACCGCGTCTGCGGCAGGCACATCCTCCCCCGCATAGGCAACAATCGCCCCCGCCAAAGGATGCGTCGATGCCGCTTCAACAGCCGCAACCGCCGCCACATCCGCCGCCTCAACCGTGGTCGACACAACCACAGGCGCGCCCACCGTCAATGTGCCCGTTTTATCAAACGCCACCACATCCACGCCCTGCACCGTCTGCAACGCATCACCGCGCCGAAACAAAACACCCAGCTCCGCCGCACGCCCAGTCCCCACCATGATCGACGTCGGCACCGCCAGCCCCATCGCGCAAGGACAGGCGATAATCAAAACCGAAACCCCCGCGACCAAGGCCTGCGGCACACTGCCCACGATCAACCAAATCAAAACCGTTACCGCAGCAATGGCCATCACCGCAGGCACAAACCACAGTGTGATCCGGTTCACCAAATCCTGCACCGGCAACCGCGCACCTTGGGCCTGCGCGACCATCTCGATGATCCGCGCCAGCATCGTGTCCGCCCCAACGGCCTGCGCCTCCATCACCAAGGCACCATTGCCGTTCACTGTCCCAGCCACCAGCGCATCTCCTGCGCCCTTCTCAACAGGCACCGGTTCCCCCGAAATCATCGCCTCGTCGACCACACCTTGCCCGCGCAGAACCACACCATCCACCGGCACCCGCGCGCCCGCCGCCAAATGCACAACATCACCGCGCACCACCGCCTCCAACGCCACATCTTGAACCTTGCCGTCTCGTTCGACCCGTGCAGTCTCCGGCCGCAACCCGATCAACCGCTTGATCGCAGCCCCCGTGCGCCCCTTGGCCCGCGCCTCTAACAAACGCCCCAGCAAAATCAGCGTCACAATCACGCCAGCCGCTTCGAAATACACGGCCACCGCACCGTCAGGCAAAACCTGCGGCGCAAACACCGCCACCGTGGAATAGCCCCAGGCCGCCGTCGCCCCCAAAACCACCAACGAATTCATATCTGGCGCGCCCCGCATCAAGGCCGGCACCCCGATCCGGTAAAACACAGCCCCCGGCCCGATCAGCACCAAACTCGCCAACACAAACTGCACGCTCCACGACACGGTCATCCCAACCGTGGCCATGATCCAGTGGTGCAACGGCGGGTACACATGCCCGCCCATTTCAATCAAAAACAGCGGCGCCGTCAGAACCGCCGCCAAAACAACCTGCCGCCGCAACGCCCCCGTATCCTCGTCTGGCACAGCCACACGGTCCGCACGCTCCACCACCCGCGCTGCATACCCCGCTTGGGTCGAGGCCGCCGCAATCGCCGCGACCCGCCCCTTAGGCGCCTCCACCACCGCCGTGTGATCGGCCAAATTCACATGGGCAGACACAACGCCATCCACCCCTTCCATCGCCTTCTGCGCCCGCGCCGCACACGAACCACAGTTCAAACCCTCAATCTCGAATCTCAGTGTCGCCATCAGAACGCTCCTTCACCCCTTCCATAAAGGTTCCAGTCACTAGAAGGTCAAGCCCCCACAAAACTGGTGCCATTTGGGGTGCACATCTGGACCTAACTCAAACCGAAAAAGCGGGGGATAGTCAGACCAACGCGCACCCGCGCATTGATTCCCTTCGGAGGCTCAAATGGACGGACAATCAGCAAACGACCTCAGCCACGTGATCGACGCAGACCGCGCGCACGTCTGGCACCACCTGATCCAGCACAAACCCTTCGAGACGGGCGAGCCGCGCATCATCGTCGAAGGCAAAGGCCTGCGCGTCTGGGACCAACACGGCAAGGAGCATCTCGATGCTGTCGCCGGTGGCGTCTGGACCGTCAACGTCGGCTATGGCCGCGAAAGCATCGCCAACGCCGTGCGCGATCAAATCATGAAAATGAACTTCTTCGGCGGCACCGTCGGCACGATCCCCGGCGCGCTGTTCGCCGAAAAGCTGATCGAAAAAATGCCCGGTATGTCCCGCGTCTACTACGCCAACTCCGGATCCGAGGCGAACGAGAAGGGCTTTAAAATGGTCCGCCAAATCGCCCACAAACGCTACGGCGGCAAGAAACACAAAATCCTCTACCGCGACCGTGACTACCACGGTTCAACCATCGCCAGCATGTCCGCAGGCGGCCAAGACGAACGCAATGCCCAATACGGCCCCTTCACACCGGGCTTCGTGCGCGTCCCACACTGCATGGAATACCGCAAACACGAACAAGACGGCGCACCGGTGGAAAACTACGGCGAATGGGCCGCCAACCAAATCGAAGAGATCATCCTGCGCGAAGGCCCAGACACCGTCGGTGCCTTGTGCCTCGAACCGGTCACCGCTGGCGGCGGCGTCATCACCCCGCCGGAAGGCTACTGGCCCCGCGTCCAAGAGATTTGCAAAAAATACGATATCTTGCTGCACATCGACGAAGTCGTCTGCGGCGTCGGGCGCACCGGTGAATGGTTCGGCTACCAGCACTACGGCATCCAACCCGATATCGTGACCATGGCCAAAGGCGTGGCCTCCGGCTATGCCGCGATCTCTATCTGCGTCACCACCGAAGCGGTCTTCGACATGTTCAAAGACAACGCCGATGACCCGCTGAACTACTTCCGCGACATCTCCACCTTCGGCGGCTGCACCTCTGGGCCCACCGCCGCGCTGGAAAACATGCGCATCATCGAAGACGAAGGCCTGCTCGCCAACACCACGGCCATGGGCGCACGCCTCGTGGCCAACCTGAACGCGCTGGCTGAAAAGCACAAAGTCATCGGCGATGTGCGCGGCAAGGGCCTGTTCTGCGGGGCCGAACTCGTCGCAGACCGCGACAGCAAAGACCCCGTGCACGAAAAACTCGCCGCCGCTGTTGTCGCCGATTGCATGCAACAAGGCGTGATCATCGGCGCCACCAACCGCTCCGTGCCGGGCAAAAACAACACGCTGTGTTTCTCACCGCCCCTCATCGCCACCGCCGATGACATCGACGAAATCACCACCGCCGTCGATGGCGCACTCACGCGCGTGTTCGGCTAAAACCAACGCCGCGCGTCCCGTTCCCCTGTGGACGGGACGCGCCCAATCCTGTTTAGTCGCGCCATCACAAATGCTTGAGGCGACTATGTTACGATATTTCATCACCTGCTTTTTCCTAACACTCGCCCTCCCCGCCATGGCGCAAAATTCTTGCGACTACGCGAATGACAATGAATGCGACGAAGAGCGCTACGGCGGCCAAGGCTATTGCGACCCCGGCACCGACACAGCCGATTGCGCCCTGCTGGCCCAAAACATCTCCGATGACAGCTGCGAATTTGCCAACGATGGCGAATGCGACGAATACCGCTTCGCCGGAACAGGCGCCTGCGTTGATGGGTCCGACTACACCGATTGCGGCGCATGGGTCCTGCAACGCGAAACCAATTTCCTCGACCGCGCCCGCGCCTTAGCCACCGCCCAAAACACCATCACCGCTCTTGGCAACAACAGCTGCCGCTGGTCCAACGACGGCGAATGCGACGATGCCAACTTCGGCGGCACAGGCCTGTGCGACACCGGCACAGACGCCTCCGATTGCCTCGAAGCGCAAACCCAACCCGCTGCCCAAACAGGCGGCGCAGGCAACACCTGCGAATACGCCAACGATGGCGAATGCGACGAAGCCCAATACGGCGGCGGCGGGTTTTGCGATGCGGGAACAGACAGCGCCGATTGCCGGCAACTGGCTGCAAACCTTGATGACGACAGCTGCGAATGGGCCAACGACGGCGCATGCGACGAGCCGCGCTACGGCGGCGGCGGCGCCTGCATCGACGGCTCCGATGCGACCGATTGCGACATGTTCGGAAACTCTCCCGAAGCCCTCGCCCGCCTCCTCGCCCTCGTGCCTGCCACCCTGCGCGGCCAATTGGGCGATGACAGCTGCCAATATTCCAACGACGGCGAATGCGATGACGCAACCTTCGGCGGCACCCTCTTTTGCGACGCAGGCACAGACGCCTCCGATTGCCGCGCCTTGGCACTGGGTGGCGAAGACAGTTGCCAATGGGCCAATGATGGCGAATGTGACGAACCCGGTATCGGCACCGACAATTGCACCTCCGGCACTGATGTGACCGATTGCGCCGCCGTGGCCTATCTGCGCAACCGCACCGACACCTGCACCACCGCCTTCGATGGCACCTGCAACGAACCCAGCGGCGGCAACGGCACCTGCGAACCTTTCACCGACACCGCCGATTGTCTGGGCCGCTCCCGCCCCGCGGGGCTGGAAAACCACTTCTTCGGCCGCGACGACCGTTTCTTGGTCGACACCACCCAAATGCCCTGGCGCGCCATCGGCTCCTTGGATCTCCAAGAAGGCACCTGCACCGGCACATTGGTCGGCCCTGCGCTGGTCCTCACCGCCGCCCACTGCGTCACCGACACCGGCGATGAAACCTTGGTGCCCCTGCACTTCACCGCAGGCCTGACCAAAGGCACCTCCCAAGGCGAAGCCAAAGTCACCGGCGCCGTCTTCGATCCCTCCTACAGCCCCGACACCCAGCCTGCTGGTGGCGGCAACGGCCACGATTGGGCGCTGGTCGTTCTCGACCGTGATCTGGGCACCGAAATCGGCTACCTCGACATCCACGAACTCACCACCGATGACCTCAGCCAAATCGCGCGCTCCGGTCTGCTGGTCAATCAGGCGGGCTACAGCTGGGACACGGGCGATAACATGTCCGGCAACGCAGGCTGCCGCATCGTCGAAGCCTTCGAAGACAATTCCATCCTGCACGAATGCGACACCGCCCAAGGCGACAGCGGCTCCCCCTTCTTGCTCAACGTCGATGGCACGTGGAAAATCGTGGCCGTCGACAGCCAGTTCTTCGACAACGGCGACACAAAAACCCCTTTTTCGCAAGCCAACCTCGCCGTCGACAGTCGCGCCTTTGCAGCAGCAGTGGCCCAACAACAATGACCCAAACATCCCCCTACGCCGTTGCAATCGACGCCTCCGGCGGTGACCAAACCGCCCTCATAGGCCTACTGGCCCCCTGAAATCGCGCTAGGGCCAGTTCCCTTCTCCCTTAAGTCCAGTTAAACTGGCCCTATGGCGCTTCCCGTTGAAACCTTTTTTCTAAAACCCGATGCCGAAGGCACCCTGCAAACCCAAATCCGCCAATTGGTGGCCGAGGGCATTCTCGCAGGCCGCTTTCGCCCCGGTGAAAAACTCCCCTCCTCGCGCAAACTGGCCGAGCATCTGGGCGTCAGCCGCATCACCGTGACCCTTGCCTTCACCGAACTTCTGGCCGACGACTACATCGTCGCCCACGGTCGCTCCGGCTACTTCGTCTCGGAAAACGCCCCCGAGCCGCCAAACTTCCCCGCCAAAGCCCCCGAAACCAGCAGCGTCGACTGGAGCCGCGCCATCGGCCAGCGGTTCACCAGCGATCAGATGTACAACAAACCCTCCGATTGGGCCAAATACCGCTACCCCTTCGTCTACGGTCAGGCCGATCCGCTCCTCTTTGATGCCGCCAACTGGCGCCTCTGCGCCCTCGAAGCCTTAGGCCGCAAAGACTTTGATGCCCTCACCGCCGATTATTACGATTGCGACGATCCCAAACTCCTCGATTTCATCGCCCGCCAAACCCTGCCCCGGCGCGGCATCCTCGCCAAACCCGATGAAATCTTGCTGACGTTAGGCGCGCAAAACGCCCTGTGGCTCACCGCGCAAGTGCTGCTGACCCAGCGCCGCACCGCCGCCATCGAAGACCCGTGCTACCCGGCCTTGCGCAGCATCCTCGAACAATCCCGCTGCCACCTGCACACCATCCCCGTGGATGGCGATGGCCTGCCCGCCGACGATCTCCCCCCCGACACCGACGTTGTTTTCACCACCCCCAGCCACCATTGCCCCACCGCCTCCACCATGCCCATGTCGCGCCGCCATGCCCTGCTGGAAAAAGCCGCGCGTGACGATTTCCTGATCGTCGAAGATGACTACGAGTTTGAAATGTCGTTCATCAAACCACCGTCACCGGCCCTCAAATCCCTCGATAAAGATGGCCGCGTCATCTACGTGGGTTCATTCTCGAAATCCCTCTTTCCGGGGCTGCGGCTGGGCTACCTCGTGGGGCCCGCCCCCTTCATCCGCGAAGCCCGCGCCCTGCGCGCCAGCGTGCTGCGCCACCCCCCCGGCCACATCCAACGCACGGTCACCTACTTTCTGTCGCGGGGCCACTACGATGCCCTCGTGCGCCGCATGAGCCGCGCCTTCCACGACCGCCGCACCACCATCGACCGCGCCGTCAACGATCACGGCCTCACCGTCGCAGGCCGCGGCAGCTTTGGCGGATCCTCTCTCTGGATGCGCGCCCCCGACCATATCGACACCCGCGTCTTGGCCCAGCGTCTGGTCGAAAAATCGGTCCTGATCGAACCGGGCCACGCCTTTTTCGGCGACCCGACCCCACCGCAAAACTATTACCGCCTCGCCTACAGCTCCATCGCAGCGCCCCAAATCACCGAAGGCATTTCCCTGATCGCCCGCGCCATCAAAGACATGTCCTAACCGCCCACCGCCACAAAATGCCAAACCGCCCTGCCCGCCACCACCACACCACACCGCAGCTTTTGCCATTTGGCCTTAAAACCCAAACCCAACTGGCCCTAACGCGGCCCCCCGCGAAAACTTAGGGTCACATCAAACACGCACTTAGGGGATTCCCACATGAAAATGACGACCGAAGAAGCCTTCGTAAAAACGCTCCAAGCCCATGGCATCGACAATGCATTCGGTATCATCGGGTCTGCCATGATGCCAATTTCCGACATCTTCCCAGATGCGGGCATTACATTCTGGGACTGCGCCCACGAAGGCTCCGCTGGCATGATGGCCGATGGCTTCACCCGCGCCACCGGCAAAATGTCGATGATGATCGCGCAAAACGGCCCCGGCATCACCAACTTCGTCACCGCCGTGAAAACCGCCTACTGGAACCACACGCCCCTGTTGCTGGTCACCCCACAAGCGGCCAACAAAACCATCGGTCAGGGCGGCTTCCAAGAAGTCGAACAAATGAAACTGTTCGAGGATATGGTCGCCTACCAAGAAGAGGTCCGCGACCCATCCCGCGTCGCCGAAGTTCTCACCCGCGTGATCTCTCAGGCCAAACGTCTCTCCGGCCCGGCCCAGCTCAACATCCCGCGTGATTTCTGGACCCAAGTCATCGACATCGAAATCCCCGACCCGATCGAATTCGAAGTCTCCCCGGGCGGCGAAAACTCCATCGCCCAAGCCGCAGCCCTCATTTCCGCTGCGAAAAACCCCGTCATCCTCAACGGCGCTGGCGTGGTCCTCTCCACCGGCGGCATCGACGCCTCCAAAGCCTTGGCCGAACGCCTCGATGCGCCCGTCTGCGTGGGCTACCAGCACAATGATGCCTTCCCCGGCTCGCACCCACTGTTCGCAGGCCCTCTGGGCTACAACGGCTCCAAAGCTGGCATGCAGCTGATCAAAGACGCCGACGTCGTGCTGTGCCTCGGCACCCGCCTCAACCCGTTCTCCACCCTGCCGGGCTACGGCATGGAGTACTGGCCTGCGGACGCGAAAATCATTCAGGTCGACATCAACCCTGACCGCATCGGCCTGACCAAAAAGGTCACCGTCGGTATCGTCGGCGATGCGGCCAAAGTGGCCAACGGCATCCTCGCGCAATTGTCCGACGACGCGGGCGATGCAGGCCGCGCCGACCGCAAAGCAAAAATTGCCCAAACCAAATCCGCATGGGCACAAGAACTGTCGTCCATGAACGAAGAACAAGACGATCCCGGCACCACCTGGAACCAACGCGCCCGCGCCGACAAACCAGATTGGATGTCCCCGCGCATGGCATGGCGCGCCATCCAAGCTGCCCTCCCCCGTGAGGCGATCATTTCGTCCGACATCGGCAACAACTGCGCCATCGGCAACGCCTACCCGGACTTCGACGAGGGCCGCAAATACCTCGCCCCCGGCCTGTTCGGCCCCTGCGGCTACGGCCTGCCCGCCATCGTCGGCGCGAAAATCGGCCAACGTGACGTGCCCGTCGTGGGCTTCGCAGGCGACGGCGCATTTGGCATCGCCGTCAACGAACTCACCGCCATCGGTCGCGGCGAATGGCCTGCGGTCACCCAAATCGTGTTCCGCAACTACCAATGGGGCGCCGAAAAACGCAACTCCACCCTGTGGTTCGACGACAACTTCGTCGGCACCGAGCTGGACGAAGAAGTCTCCTACTCCGGCATCGCCAACGCCTGCGGCCTCAAAGGCGTGGTCGCCCGCACAATGGATGAGCTAACAGACGCACTGAACCAAGCGATCAAAGATCAAATGGAAAACGGCGTCACCACCCTAATCGAAGCCATGATCAACCAAGAGCTGGGCGAACCCTTCCGCCGCGACGCGATGAAGAAACCCGTCTCTGTGGCCGGCATCTCGAAAGACGACATGAAGCCGCAAAAGGTGTCTTGATCCACTGGAAAAACGTGCGGGGCCGTGTTCATCTGATGCACGGCCCCCTCACCTCATAAGGAACACCCATGTCGCAGCCCACCGATGATCACCCCTTCCTCAGTGCCACCAAGCCCAAAGCGCCACAGGCCCTGCTGGACCGCGCCCTGAACCACAAAGCCCCCCGCGTGGCTCTGGTCAACGCAGGTGCGGCAACCCCCTTGGCCGGCATTCGCGAAGCCGCCGAAGCAGGCCTCGCCGACCCCATCCTCATCGGCGACCAACCCAAAATCGAAGCTGCCGCCCGCGACATCGGCTATGACATTTCCGGCCTCCGCCTGATCCACGCGCCCCATGCCGAAGCCAGCCACAAAGCTGCCGAACTCGCCCGCGAGGGCGAGGCCGACGCGATCATGAAAGGTCAGGTCCACACCTCCACCTTCCTCAAAGGCTTGCTGCCCTCAAAAGCGGGCCTGCGCACCAAAGGCACGCGCTGCGGTCACGTCTTTCACATCACCACCCCGCATAGCGACCGCCCCATCCTGCTCACCGACGCAGCCCTGAACGTGGACCCCACGATCGAAACCCGCCAAGCCTGCCTCACGCACGCCGTGCAGCTTGCGCAACTGCTGGGCACCGACCGCCCGCGCGCCGCCCTGCTTGGCCCCACCGAAGACCCGATCCCTTCTGTCAAAAACACCATGGAAAGTGCGGCCATCGCCACATGGGCCCGCGATCACCTGCCCCAAGCAGACGTGGCAGGCCCCATCTCCATGGACCTCCTGCTCTCCAGCGCCTCCGCCGCGATCAAAGGCTACGATAACCCCGTCGCTGGCAACGCCGACATCATCGTCACCCCCAACATCACATCCGGCAACGCGCTGTTCAAATTGATGACCTTGGGCATGGGCTGTTGCGCAGGCGGCATCGTAATGGGCGCGAAAGTCCCCATCCTGCTCACCTCGCGCAGCCAACAGGCCCCCGCCCGTCTGGCCTCCGCCGCCCTTGGCATGGTTGTCGCCGCAGGTGCCTCCGCGTGATCTTGGTCCTCAACACCGGATCCTCTTCGATCAAAGCCGCGATTTTCGATAGCACGCTCTCGGAAATCGCAACCGCAACCCTCACGGGGCTCGGCGATACAGACGGTATGGCCACCCTGAAATCCGGTGCGACCAGCACGCAAATCGCGGCCCCCGACCACGCCGCAGGCATCACCGCCATCCTCAACGCCTTGCAAGGCCACGATGTCACCTCGGTCGCTCACCGCGTAGTCCACGGCGGCACCGCCCTGACCGCGCCCTGCAAAATCGACGCGCAAGTCATCGCCACGATCGAGGCCAACGTGCCCCTCGCGCCCCTGCACAATCCGCCAGCCTTGGCGGGTATCCGCGCCATGGCCAACGCCCGCCCCGATCTGCCGCAATACGCCAGCTTCGACACCGCGTTTCACGCAACCAACCCTGATGTCGCAACCGCCTACGCGATTCCTCAAAACCTGCGCGACCTCGGCATCCGCCGCTACGGGTTCCACGGCCTCAGCTACGCCTCGATGGTCGACCACTTCGGTGCCGACCTTCCCGCGCGTCTTCTGGCGCTGCACCTCGGCAACGGCGCCTCGCTCTGCGCCATCCACAACGGCACATCCGCCGCCAGCTCCATGGGCTATTCCCCCCTCGACGGGCTCACCATGGGCACGCGCTCTGGCGCGATTGATGGCATGGCCGTCCTGCGCATCGCCGAAGACCACGGGCTCGCCGAAGCCAACCGCATCCTCAACAAGGAAAGCGGCCTGAAAGCTCTGGGCGGCACCAACGACATGCGCAGCCTCACCGCGTCAGACACACCGCAAGCCGCCTTCGCCGTTGATCATTTCTGCTACTGGGCCGCACGTCACGCGGGCAGCGCCATCGTCGCCATGGGCGGGGTCGACGCCATCGCCTTCACCGGCGGCATCGGCGAAAACGCCCCCGACATTCGCGCCAAAATCATGGGCCACCTCAGCTTCTTGGGCGACCTGCCCATTCATGTGGTCGAAGCCCAAGAAGAACGCCAAATCGCCCGCGACGCCCAGCGCAACGGGGCCATTTGATGGAGTGGCTGCAAACCATAACCGCGCTCACCGCGACTGAAATCGTCACCCTCACGATCCTGACATTTCTGGCCGGCATGGTGCGCGGCTTTTCCGGCTTCGCCCTCTCCGCAATGGTCATGGCAACCGCCGTGCTCATTCTGCCCCCGATCGAACTGATCCCTATGTTGTGGTGGCTGGAAATGTCCGCCTCCCTGCTGATGGTGCGCAGCGGCTTCAAAGACGCCGACCGCCCGATGACCTACGCCCTGGTGATCGGCAATATCATCGGCTGGCCCATCGGCCTCAACCTCACCATGGCCCTGCCCGTCGACACCTCCAAAGCACTGGCCCTCGGCATCATCGTCGTCCTCGCCGCCAGCCAATTGGCCAAGGTCAAACTCAACTTTCTGGCCAGCAAACCGGGCCTTTATGGCACAGGCGTCGTCGCGGGCATCGTCTCCGGCATCTCTCACACCGGCGCGATGGTCATCGCCTTTTATGTGCTCGCCGCCGACAAATCCGCCGCCGTCATGCGCGCCTCTTTGGTCCTGTTCTTGTTCCTAGGCTCCCTGTCCTCGATGATCATCTTGCTGTTCTTCGGCGTCATGGATTTCTCCGGCGCCAGCCGCGGTCTCGTCTTTGCGCTGCCCACCATGCTCGGCGTGCTCGCAGGGCAGCGCCTGTTCACCGACAAGCTCGCCCCCTACTACCGCCCGTTTTGCCTGATCTTGCTGATCAGCCTCGCATCAATCGGCCTGCTCAGAACGCTTCTGGTATGAACTTTTCGCATCAAACACCCCTCGCGCACATTGCATCCAACGCAAAAATCAGCAAATTGATACACGATTGCTTCACACACTGCTTGGGAGGGCGAAGATGAAAGATCAACCCGTTCTTGATACATCGCCTCAGGTCTCCGACGAGGTCCGCAAAACCACCTGCTACATGTGTGCCTGCCGCTGCGGCATCAACGTCCACATGAAGGACGGCCCAGATGGCAAAAAGCAGGTTGCCTATATCGAAGGCAACAAAGACCACCCCGTGAACCAAGGCGTGCTCTGCGCCAAAGGCTCGGCTGGCATCATGCAGGTCAACGCCCCCTCGCGCCTCAAGGCCCCCCTCAAACGCACAGGCCCCCGCGGTTCTGGCGAATTCGAAGAAATCTCATGGGACGAAGCCCTCGAGATCGCCACCGGCCTGCTCAAACCGATCCGCGAAAAGCACCCCGAGAAACTGGCATTCTTCACCGGTCGCGACCAATCGCAATCCTTCACCTCCATGTGGGCCCAAGCCTTCGGCACCCCCAACTACGCGGCCCACGGCGGCTTTTGCTCCGTCAACATGGCCGCCGCTGGCATCTACACCATGGGCGGCGCCTTCTGGGAATTTGGCCAGCCTGACTGGGACCATACCAAAATGTTCCTGCTGTTCGGCGTCGCCGAAGACCACGACAGCAACCCCATCAAAATGGGCATCGGCAAAATCAAATCTCGTGGCGCGCGCGTCGTGGGCATCAACCCCATCCGCACGGGCTACAACGCCGTGGCCGACGATTGGTTCGGCATCACACCGGGCACCGACGGCCTGCTGATCATGGCCCTGATCCACGAATTGTTCAAAGCCGGCAAGCTCGACCTCGACTATCTCGCCCGCTTCACCAACGCCTCCTGCCTCGTCAACGAAGACCCGAAATCACCGCAAAACGGCCTGCTGCTGCGCGATGAAAACGGTGAACCGCTGGTGATCGACGCCAACACGGGCGAGCGTGCGCCATGGAACGGCAAAGGCGTCGAACCAGACCTGCGCCAAACCTACCGCCACGCGGGCATCACCCACCGCCCCGTGTTCCACCTCATGGCCGACCGCTTCCTCGACCCGCAATACGCCCCCGAAAACGTGGCCGAGCAAACCGGCATCTCCGCCTCCCGCATCAAACGCCTCGCCGCCGACATGGCCCATGTGGCCTTCGATGAAGCAATCGAGCTCGACCGCGAATGGATCGACTTCCGCGGCAAAAAGCATGACAAAATGATCGGCCGCCCCGTCTCCATGCACGCCATGCGCGGCATCTCGGCCCATTCCAACGGCTTCCAAACCTGCCGCGCCCTACACACACTACAAATCATCCTCGGTGCCGTGGAAACACCGGGCGGCATGCGCTTCAAACCGCCCTACCCCAAACCGGCCACAGCCCACCCCAAACCCCACGGCAAAGTCACCCCGGGCCAACCGCTCAACGGCCCGCACCTCGGCTTCACCCACGGCCCCGAAGACTTGATGCTCCACGACGATGGCACCCCCATCCGCATCGACAAAGCCTTCACCTGGGAAAACCCACTGTCATCCCACGGCATGATGCACATGGTCATCACCAACGCTCACGCGGGCGATCCCTATAAAATCGACACCCTGTTCATGTATATGGCGAACATGTCGTGGAACTCGTCCATGAACACGACCGCCGTGATGGATATGCTCACCGACACCGATGAAAACGGCGATTACGTGATCCCCAACATCATCTACTCCGATGCCTATTCCTCCGAAATGGTGGCCTTCGCCGACCTGATCCTGCCCGACACCACCTACCTCGAACGCCACGATTGCATCTCGCTCCTCGATCGCCCGATCTGCGAAGCAGACGCCGTGGCCGACGCCATCCGCTGGCCCGTGATCGAGCCAGACCGCGACGTGCGCGGCTTCCAATCGGTCCTGTGCGACCTCGGCGCGCGCCTCGACCTGCCCGGTTTCGTCAACGAAGACGGCAGCCCAAAATACGAAGACTACGCCGATTACATCACCAACCACATGCGCCGCCCCGGCGTGGGCCCTCTGGCCGGTTGGCGCATGGGCGACCATGGCCCCCAAGGCGGACGCGGGGAACCCAACGCCTCGCAGCTCGACAATTACATCGCCAATGGCGGCTTTTGGGTCGAACACGTCCCCGAAGAGGCCGCCTACTACAAACCCTTCAACATGGCCTACCAAGACTGGGCCGTGAAAATGTCCTTCTACGACAGCGTGCAACCCTACATCTTCACGCCCTACGTCGAACCCTTGCGCAAAATGCAACTCGCCGCCGAAGGTCACGGCCGCGTCCAACCGCCAGACCACCTGCGCGATCAGGTCAAAACCACGATGGACCCGCTGCCCTTCTGGTATGCCCCCCTGTCCGACGAGCTGATCGACACGCAAGAATTCGACGTTCACGCCCTCACCCAACGTCCCATGGCGATGTACCACTCTTGGGGCACCCAAAACGCATGGCTGCGCCAAATCCACGGCGTAAACCCCCTCTACGTGCCCACCAAAATCTGGGAAAAACACAGCTTTGCCGAGGGCGACTGGGCCCGCGTCTCCTCCCCCTCCGGCGTCATCACCGTGCCCGTCGCCCATATGGCGGCGTTGAACGAAAACACCGTCTGGACATGGAACGCCATCGGCAAACGCAAAGGCGCATGGGCGCTCGAAAACGACGCCCAAGAAACAACCAAAGGCTTCCTGCTCAACCACCTCATCCACGAGCTTTTGCCCGAAAAAGGCGACGGCATGCGCTGGTCCAACTCCGACCCCATCACCGGCCAAGCCGCTTGGTTCGACCTGCGCGTCAAAATCGAAAAATGCGTCCGCCCCGATGGCGGTCAATGCCTGCCTGCGGCACCGGCCCAAGACACACCGGTCGGCACCGGCCCTAAATCGCTGGCATGGAAGGTCGGCAAATGATCCAATCACGTCTCGCCAAATCCATTGCCGGTGCGACCATCAGCGTGCTCATGGCCGGATCAATATGCGCGGACGAGTCTCCAACCACGTTCGATGCTCTGGTCGAAGCTGCGTTTGCAGAGAACCCGGCACGAAGAGATGCGTGGTCTGCGCGATATCCATCGTTCACCTATGATCCCGTTAAGCTCTTGGAACTGGGCGAACTCCATATGGAACTCTGGGGCGAAGTAGATGGCAAGATGGCCTCACTCGGCATCACCGAAACGGTTGCAGCAGAACTTATTGGTGTCTACGAACCAGAAACGCGAACCTTCACCTGGGGCTGGGCGACCGACGACTTCCCCAACATGGGTAGGAGCGCCGTTGATGCCGTCCGCGCATACGGCGAAGCCCACGATATCGAAGAACTGACAAACGCCAGCAGGGAAGACCGACCTGCCTTTGCCAGTGTCAGCAATGCAATTGCAGCCCTGCTTGGCGACCTACAGTTCGAAGATGTGTTAAGGGAGCGAAACGCCCCTCACAATATGATCTTCTTCGGAGTGCCGCGTGGCCAGCAGAATGGAACAAACAGCTGATGAAACGCACCCTCCTCCTCATCTTCGCGGCCCTCGCCCTCATGATCGGCAGCTTCATCTGGTTCGTTGCCACATGGGATAAATCCGCAGAGCAGCCAATCTCCTGGGGTGCGCCTAAGCAATACCAGACCCATACCGGACCCATACCAAACCCATACGGTGTTTTATGACCACTTTGCCCACCTCCACCGACCGCAAACTCGGCCTCGTGATCGACCTTGATACCTGTGTCGGATGCCATGCCTGCGTGATCTCGTGCAAAGGGTGGAACACCGAAAACTACGGCGCGCCCCTGTCCGACCAAGACCCCTACGGCGCGGCCCCCTCAGGCACCTTCCTCAACCGCGTCCACTCCTACGAAATCCAGCCCACCGATGCCCCGGCGCAGCTGGTCCACTTCCCCAAATCCTGCCTGCACTGCGAAGACGCCCCCTGCGTCACCGTCTGCCCAACAGGGGCCAGCTACAAACGGGTCGAGGACGGCATCGTCTTGGTGAATGAGCAAGATTGCATCGGCTGCGGCCTGTGCGCATGGGCCTGCCCCTACGGCGCGCGCGAAATGGATACCACTGAAAAGGTTATGAAAAAATGCACCCTCTGTGTGGATCGCATCTATAACGAAAACCTCCCCGAAGAAGATCGCGAACCGGCCTGCGTGCGCACCTGCCCCGCGGGTGCCCGCCACTTTGGCGACTTTTCAGACCCCGAAAGCAACGTCTCCAAACTCACAGCTGAACGGGGTGGCATGGATTTGATGCCCGAAATGGGCACGAAACCCGTGAACAAATATCTGCCCCCCCGCGTCAAAGATCGTGACCGCTCTGAGGACGTCGATATCCTGGCCCCGTTCCTCGATCCCATCGCGACCGAACCCACAGGGTTCCTCGGCTGGCTCGACAAAACCCTCACTACACTGCCCGGAGGCAAGACCTAATGCACCCCGCCCCCTCCGTCATCCTGTTCTCCACCCTCTCGGGCCTAGGCTTCGGCCTGCTCGCCTTCCTCGGCCTCGGCATGCCTTCCCCCACCGGCTTCGGCGCCTTCGTTTGGTTCACGCTCGCCTACCTCTTGGCCGTCGGCGGCCTCATCGCGTCCACGTTCCACTTGGGCCACCCCGAACGCGCCCTCAAAGCCTTTAAACAATGGCGGTCCAGCTGGTTGTCGCGCGAAGGCATCTGCGCCGTCGTGGCCCTTTTGGTCATGGCGGTTTACGGCGCAGCACTTTTTTTTGCCGACACGCGGATCATCCCCTTGGGCTATATCGGCGCGGCCCTCTCCATCGGCACGGTGTTCACCACCGCGATGATTTACACCCAAATCAAAACCGTGCCGCGGTGGCACAACATCACCACCCCGCTGATGTTTTTAACCCTGTGCATCGCAGGCGGCGCGCTTTTGTCCGGGCGCGTGGGCCTCGCCATACCGCTGCTTATCCTAGCGGCCCTCGCGCAAATCGCTCACTGGATCGTCGGCGACCGCGCGCTGGAAAAATCAGGCACCACCCTCGCCACCGCGACGGGCCTTGGCGCACGCGGCGACGTGCGCGCGTTCGAGCCACCCCACACCGGCACCAACTACCTGCTCAAAGAATTTGTCTTCGTGATCGGCCGCAAACACGCCTTCAAACTGCGGGTCATCGCCCTCACCCTGATGGCGCTCTTCCCGGTCTTCGCCCTGATGTTCACCATAACAGGCGGCCTGCCCGGCATGCTGATCCATCTGCTGGCCGCTCTTGCGGTGGTCAGCCACCTGCTCGGCGTCCTCGCCGCACGTTGGCTTTTCTTTGCCCAAGCCGAACACGTAGTCGGCCTCTACTACGGCAAACGCTAAAAGACCGAACGCACAATCGTGCGTCCGGCCCCCTTTACCACAAAACCCGCTGCTCTTTAGGTGCGAATGCGTTGCTCGGTTTCCGCATCAAACAAATACACGCGGCGCGGCTCAAACGTCAGGCGCACTGTCTGTCCCGCGCTCACCCGCTCATCCCCGCGTTCTTCCACGACAATCCTGTCCCCCTCAGGGCTTTCCAGATAGGCGTAGCTTACACCGCCAAGACTTTCGGTCAGGTCCACGCGCAGATCCCCACCCGTGGCATCAATCGCCAAATGCTCGGGGCGCAAACCAACATCCACGGCTTTGCCCTTATACGCAGGCGCAATATCCATCGGGATCGATTGCCCCAATCCGGGCACCTCAACCACACCGTCGCCAACCGTGCCTTTGATGAAATTCATCGCCGGTGATCCAATGAACCCCGCCACGAATTTGTTGTCCGGATCACGGTACAAATCCATCGGTGCACCCACCTGTTCGATGTGGCCCAACCGCAGCACCACGATCTTATCGGCCAGCGTCATCGCCTCGACCTGATCGTGGGTCACGTAAATCATCGTGGCACCAATTTCTTTGTGCAACCGCGCGATTTCCACCCGCATCTCAACCCGCAATTCCGCATCAAGATTCGACAATGGCTCATCGAACAAAAACACCTCCGGCCCGCGGACAATCGCCCGCCCGATAGACACACGTTGCCGTTGCCCCCCAGACAGCGCCGCAGGCTTGCGGTCCAAATAGTCGTCCAGCTTCAAAATCCGCGACGCCTCGGCGACCTTTTCTTTGATCTCCGCCTTGGGGTGCCCGTTCATCTTTAGGCCAAACCCCATATTTTCCTTCACCGTCATGTGCGGGTACAGCGCGTATGTCTGGAACACCATCGCAACACCACGCTCTGCCGGATCCATCCGCGTCACATCGCGCGCGCCAATGCTCATCTCGCCGCCCGTGGTTTCCTCCAACCCGGCCACCATGCGCAGCAATGTGGATTTCCCGCAGCCGGACGGCCCGACAAACACACAAAACTCGCCATCCTCAATCTCCAGATCGATCCCATGGATCACCTGAACATTGCCGTATTTCTTGATCACTTTGTTAAGCGTTACACCGGACATGGGTTGTGCCTTTCTTAGGTATTCGTGGCGGCCGCAGGGAAATGCCAATTGCTGGCCTCCTGCGAAATGGCCTGCGCTGTTGTTTTGATTCGGGGAACAAGGCTTTCCAGCCCTGCCAGATTTGTGCGGGCCGTGGTGCTGGTGACAGACAATGCCCCCAACACACGCCCCGTTTCAGTGAGAATAGGCAGGGCCACACAGATGATGCCCGGCTCGTGTTCTTCGCGGTCAAACCCGTACCCGTTGGTGCGAATATCAACCAATTCCTCCCGCAGTGTTTCGGGGCTGGTGTGGGTCGTATCTGTAAACTTGTGATAGCTTTGCTGCTCCATCACGGGGGTCAGCTCTTCCTCCGGCAAATAGGCCATCATCGCCTTGCCCACACCGGTGCAATAGGCGGGGCCAACCTTGCCCGATTGGCTGAACATCGGCACCGGGTTCGTCGCGTTGCGCTTGTCCACATAGATCACCTGCGCATGATCCAGCTGCGCCAAATGCACTGTCTCGCCCACATCGGCGCTCAACTGATCAATCTGCGCGCGTGCAATCGGCGCCAGCGATGCGGTCTGCCACGCCGCATGGGCCAACCGCACCAAACGCACGCCAGGGGCGTATGTGCCACGATCCGGATCAAACGAAAGCATCCGTTGATTCGTCAGTGTCTGCACGAATCGGTACAGCGTCGCCTTCGGGTAGGGCGAGGTTTCAAGCAATTCGGAAAACCGCACAGGCCGCGCGAAAGACGCCACCTGATCCAATACTTCCAATGCCTTACCGACAGTTCCGTCCCCTGATGCTGCCATGGAAATCTCCTCCGTTACGCGAAAGTCCTCCAACCTCGCTGTTGACAACCATGATCGGTTTGAGATTAAATTTCAATATTCAAAACCAAGTTTCAAATAATGAAACCATTATTGACGAGAAAACTTGGTTCGAATGGAAGCTAAGGGAGGAAACCATGCATTCCATGTTAAAGGCGTCCGTTGCGACGCTCGCTTTGGGTGTCGCATCGACATCCGCATTCGCCGACGGCCACGCCAACCTTGAAGGCACGCTGCGCATCGTATCTGACATGTCCAACCCTGCGCCGCGCGCAGTGATGGAAACCATGGCCGCCGATTTCGACGCGCTGCACCCCGACCTGACGGTCGAGCTGGAAATTGTTGACCGCGAAGCGTGGAAAACACAAATCCGCAACGCCCTGACAGCCAACGCACCAGACGTTGTAAACTGGTACGCCGCCACACGTATGACACCTTACGTCGACGCCGGCTTGTTCATGGATATCTCCGACCTGTGGGAAGACCCTGCCATGGCAGACCTCGCCTCCACAAAAGGCGCGATGACATTGGACGGCGCCCAGTGGGGCGTGCCGTACACCTACTACCAGTGGGGCGTTTACTACCGCAAAGACATCTTCGAAGAGCTGGGCCTCTCCGAGCCTGCCACATGGGAAGAAGAAATCGCCAACTGTCAGGCGATCATCGATTCCGGTCGCAAATGCTACACCATCGGCTCCAAGTTCCTTTGGACAGCTGGCGGTTGGTTCGACTACATCAACTCCCGCACAAACGGCTATGACTTCCACATCCAACTCGCCAACGGCGAAGTGGAATGGACAGACGAGCGTGTGCGCGAAACATTCGCAAATTGGCGCACACTGATCGACATGGGGGCCTTCATCGAAGACCACCAGTCCTACAGCTGGCAAGAAGCTATGCCGTTCATGGTTGATGGCGAAGCCACATCTTACCTGATGGGCAACTTCTCTGTCGCAGCCTTCCGCGACGGTGGCCTGACAGACGATCAACTGGACTTCTACCAGTTCCCACAGATCAACCCTGATGTTGCACCAGCAGAAGATGCGCCAACAGATACGTTCCACATCCCAAGCGGTGCCCAGAACGTTGAAGCGGCCAAAGCATTCTTGCTCTACGTCACATCCCCAGACGTGCAATCCGCCATCAACGCGGGCGACGCACTGGGCCAGCTGCCTGTAAACGCAGCCGCATCTGTGTCTGATGACAAGTTCATCCAAGAAGGCTTCGACATGCTGTCCAACAACGCATCCGGCGGCATCATGCAATTCTTCGACCGTGACTTCCCAGCCGAAATGGCCTCCGTGGGCATGGAAGGTCTTCAGGAATTCATGGTGTTCCCAGACAACCTCGACGACATCCTCGAGCGCCTCGAAGAAACACGTCAGCGCGTTTACCAATAAAAGGTAGCGGTGGGTTTCACCCACCCTACCCGTTGCACCCGCCCCAGTAGGGTGGGTGCAACCCACCACCCCCAACCTATCTGCAAGCCGCCACACGCGCCTTTCACATGCGTTGACCCGTCAGGAGACACACAATGGCAACGGCCACCCCCACCACACGCAGCTGGTATAAACGGAACGAAATCGCGGTCACCCCGTGGCTGTTCCTGCTCCCCGGCGTTCTCTTTTTCGCACTCTATGTGATCTTCCCGATCTTCCAATCGTTCTGGATTTCCTTCCACGAATGGGATGGCTTGGGCGAGAAAACATGGGTCGGCACCGCCAACTACGAACGTCTGCTGGGCGGCGACCGCAAATTCGAAACCTCGTTCTGGAACAACATCAAATGGCTGATCCTCTATTTGCTCGCCATCCCGATGGGCCTGTCGATCTCGCTGTTTCTCAACCAGACCGTCCGTGGCATCCGCCTCTATAAATCCTTGTTCTTCTTCCCGTTCGTGATCTCTCAGGTGGTCGTGGGCCTCGTGTTCTCATGGTTCTACCTGCCCAACGACGGCCTGTTCGACGTCATCACCGGCCTCGTTGGCATCGACGTGCGCGGCGGCATCTTGGGCAACCCCAACACCGCCACCTACGGCATCATCGCAGCCGGCCTCTGGCCACAAACCGCCTATTGCATGATCTTGTATCTCACCGGCCTCAACGCCGTTGACCCCGAACAGGTCGAAGCCGCCCGCCTTGACGGCGCGAAGGGCCATAAAATGTTGTGGTACGTCATCATCCCACAACTCAAACCCGCCACCTTCATCGCCTTCGTCGTCACCATCATCGGCGCGCTGCGCTCGTTCGACTTTATCGCCGTCATGACCAACGGCGGCCCCTTCGGCTCCACCCGCGTTCTGTCGTTCTACATGTTCGAAGAATCCCTGTCGGAATTCGGGTTCCGCATGGGCTACGGAGCGGCCATCGCGGTTGTCCTATTCTGCCTGATGCTGATCTTTATCACCTACTTCTTGTGGTCCATGTACCAAGACGAAAAAGGGCCACGCTGATGTTTCCCAAACCTATCGAAAAATCATCCCGCAGCTGGCAAATCACCTACCAGATGTTGCTGCCCGTGGCGCTCATCGTCTGGCTCCTGCCGCTCATCGCGGTGGCGATCTTCTCCATCAAACCAGACGCCGATTTCGTCAACGGCAACTACTGGGGCCTGCCGTCTTCGTTCGAATTTTTCACCAACTACGGTAAGGTCTTCTTCGAATCCGACATGCCACGCTACCTGTGGAACTCTGTCCTTATCACCGTGCCCACCGTGATCGGCTGTATCATCTTGTCTTCCATGACCGGCTTTGCGCTGGGCGTGTATAAATTCCGCGGCAACCTGTTGACCTTCTTCATGTTCATCGCCGGTAACTTCGTGCCCTTCCAAATCCTGATGGTGCCGGTGCGCGACCTCACCTTGTCGCTGAACCTCTACGACACCAAACTGGGCCTCGTGCTGTTCCACGTCGCGTTCCAAACCGGCTTTTGCACCTTGTTCATGCGCAACTTCATCCGCGCCTTGCCCTTCCCTCTCATCGAAGCCGCCCGCGTCGAAGGCGTGGCCGAATGGCGCATCTTCGTGTTCATCGTGCTGCCCTTGATGAAACCCGCATTGGCCGCCTTGTCGGTGCTGATCTTCACCTTCATCTGGAACGATTACTTCTGGGCGATCGTGCTCACCCAAGGCCCCGACAGCCAGCCCGTCACCGCGGGGATCACCAGCTTCAACAGCCAGTTTCGCGCGGCCTATCACCTGATGTCCGCAGGCTCTATCGTGGCGGCCTTGCCCCCTGTGATCATGTTCTTCGCGATGCAAAAACACTTCATCGCAGGCCTCACGCTTGGCGCAGTAAAGTAGACAAATGACGACAGACACACTCCCCCCCGCGCCACCACAAACCGTGGTCGCCCAAAAACCGGTCGACCATGTCTGGCGGCTTGATGATGCCCGCCAAACCATGGTCATCACCGCCACGGGCGAACGCCTGCCCCAGATCGTCTACTGGGGCACCCGCCTGCCCGACGGCGAAGATCTGCAAATGCTGCACGCCGCCAGCGTGTTCGACATCACCGGCGGCATGCTCGACGAAAACCCGGATCTGTCCTTGTGCCCCGAAGCGTCCCGCACGTTCCCGGGCCAACCGGGCCTCATCGTCCGCCAAGGCAACGGCACCCCGATCTTGCCGAAATTCTGCTTTGCAGACGCTGTTGAAACAACCGACCGTCTCTACCTGAACTACCGCGATGCCGAAAACGGCCTCTCGCTGAAATTCATGTTCCTCACCGATCCTGAAACCCACATCATCACCGCCCAAACGGTGCTCTCGGCGGACAATCCCGTCCACCTGCACTGGCTGTCCGCCCCCGTCATCCCCGCGCCCCAACACAGCGACGAGATGATTGATTTTTCAGGCCGCTGGTGTGGCGAATTCCAACCCAACCGCACCGCGTGGTCCGCCGGCATGCGCTACCGCGAAAATCGCACAGGGCGCACAGGGCACGAACACTTTCCGGGCCTTCTGGTCCCCTGCACCGGTGCCACAAACACAGCAGGCGAAGTCTACGGTTTTCACTACGGCTGGTCCGGCGGTCACCGCATGGTCGCCGAAGAACTGCCCGATGGCCGTCGCCAAATCCAATGGGGTCACGCCGCCCGCATGGAACACGAAGCGGGCCTCGAATTTAAAACAGCCCCGCTCTACCTCACCTATTCCAACACCGGTCTGAACGGCTGCGCCGTCAGCTTTCAGCGCCACGTGCGCGACCGTATCGTCACCTGGCCCAAACCAGACCGCCCCCGCCCCGTGCACTACAACTGCTGGGAAGCCGTCTATTTCGACCACAAACTCGACGTCTTGTGCGACATCGCAGATCGCGCAGCAGCCTTGGGCGCCGAACGGTTCGTCCTCGATGATGGCTGGTTCGGCAACCGCGACGATGACACCCGCGCCCTCTCCGATTGGGAGGTTGATCCGCGCAAATACCCCGATGGCCTCGGCCCGCTCATCGATCACGTCCACGCCAAAGGCATGTCCTTTGGCCTGTGGTTCGAGCCGGAAATGATCAACCCCGACAGCAACATCCACCGCGCCCACCCCGATTGGGCCTTGGGCGCCGAAGACCAGCTTCTGGGCCGCCAGCAAAAGGCCCTGAACATGGCCCTGCCGGACGTGCGCGATTTCCTCTACGACCGCATGTCCGCAATCCTGAGCGCCCACGACATCGACTACATCAAATGGGATCATAACCGCGTGCTCCCCACGCCAGATGCCGCCCAAACCCGCGGCTCCTACGCCCTCATCGACCGCTTGCGCACCGACTTCCCGAATGTGGAAATCGAAAGCTGCGCTTCAGGCGGCGGGCGCATCGATTTCGGCATTTTGCAGCGCACCCAACGGGTCTGGCTGTCAGACAGCAACGATGCCCTCGAACGTCTGCGCATCCAACACGACGCCGCCTTGTTCCTGCCCCTGTCCATCACCGGCAGCCACGTCGGCCCCCGCCGCTGTCACACCTCTGGCCGCGTCCTCGACATCTCGTTTCGCGCTTGGGTCGCAGCCCAACGTCACATGGGCTTCGAAATGGATCCCCGCGAATTGACCGACCACGAAGCCAGCGTTCTCACCACCGCCACCTCCTGGTGGAAAACCAACCGCGACTGGCTTCAAACCGCAGATATCTTGCGTCTCGACAGCGCCGATCCTGCCGTCATCGCAGAACAACAAATGGCCCGCGACGCAGACCGCTTTGTGGTCTTCGCAGGCAAAGCCGCCACCTCCACTCAAATCTCCCCGCGCCCCTTGCGCCTCACCGCGCTCGACCCTGATGCGATGTACCGCGTGCGCTTGGTAAACCAAGATGATATGTCGCGCCTGACCCGCGGCACACCCGCTCTGAAATCAGGGCCAATCACCGTGTCGGGGGCCTATTTAATGAACCACGGGCTGGCCCTGCCATGGGCCTTCCCGGACACCATATGGGTCGCACAAGGAGAGCGCCTATGACACCCGATTGGATCGCCGCCGACTGGGGCACCTCGAACTTACGGCTGTGGGCCATCGCCAAAGACGGCACCGTTTTGGGCGAACGCACAAGCGATCAAGGCATGGGGCAACTCACCCCTTCGGCGTTTGAGCCCACGCTCACCGCATTGGCCGCCGACTGGCTCGACAACACCACCACCGTTGTCGCCTGCGGCATGGTCGGCTCCCGCCAAGGCTGGGTCGAAGCCCCCTACCAAACGGCGCCTTGCGAAGTCTGCTCCAAAACCATGGTCACCGCCCCCACCACACGCGCGGGCCTCACCGTGCACGTGATCCCGGGCATCAAACAAACCACACCAGCGCCCGACGTGATGCGCGGCGAAGAAACCCAAATCGCGGGCTTTCTGGCGCAGAACAAAAACTGGGACGGCGTGATCTGCCTGCCCGGCACCCACACCAAATGGGTCCATGTTTCCGCCGACGAAGTCGTCAGCTTCCAGACCTTCATGACCGGCGAACTCTTCGCGCTGCTGTGCGACCACTCGGTCCTGTCCCACTCCATCGCAAGCTGCGGCTGGAACGAAGACGCCTTCGATGCCGCCCTCTCAACCGCAATGTCGCGCCCCGAAGCCCTCGCCGCACGCCTGTTCGCCTTGCGCGCAGCACAGCTGGTCAACAACACCGACGAAGTAACCCTGCGCTCAGAACTCTCGGGCCTGCTGGTCGGCGCAGAACTGGCCGCCGCCAAACCCTATTGGCTGGGCCAAAACGTCGCCATCATCGGCGCCGACGCTGTCTCAAAACCCTACCTCGAAGGCCTCGCCAAACAGGGCGTCACCGCCACCCGCGCCGATGCCACAGACATGACCTTGGCCGGCATCAAAGCCGCCCACGCACATTTGGACCCCTCATCATGACCCGCAATATCATCGCCATCCTGCGCGGCATCACCCCCGCCGAAGCCGCCCCTGCCGCCATCGCACTGGTGGACGCAGGCATCACCACCATCGAGGTCCCCCTCAACTCGCCAGACCCTTTCGACAGCATCAAAGCCATGGTCGACGCCGTGGGCGACCGTGCCGTCATCGGCGCTGGCACCGTGCTGAGCGTGGAGGACGTGAACCGCGTCGCCCAAGCCGGCGGCACCCTGATCGTCTCCCCCAACATGGACCCGCGCGTGATCCACGCCACCAAAACCGCAGGCCTGCAAAGCTGGCCCGGCGTGATGACCCCAACCGAATGTTTCGCCGCGCTCAAAAACGGCGCCGATGGCCTGAAAATCTTCCCCGGCTCCCTGCTTGGCCCCGATGGTCTCAAAGCGATCCGCACGGTCATGCCAGCGGGCACGCAAATCTACGCAGTCGGCGGCGCTGGCCCTGAAAACTTCGCCCAATGGATCGCCGCCTCCGCCGATGGGTTCGGCATCGGTTCGGCCCTGTTCAAACCCGGCATGTCCACCGCCGATATCGCAATGCGCGCCGCCACCATTGTCGCCGCCTATGATGCAGCTCTCGCATGATCTTCGACGACACCATTTGCAAGCTGGGCGAAGGCCCCCTGTGGCATCCCGAACGGGGCGAATTGTTCTGGTTCGACATCCTCTCCAAACGCCTGCACATCAAAGGCCGCCACTGGCAATTCGACAACCACGTCTCCGCCGCAGGCTGGCTGGATGACGACCGCCTCCTCATGGCCGACAGCACCGGTTTGCACATTTTCGACATGCCCACCGGCACCACCGAATTGGTCGCCGAGATCGAGGCCGACAACCCCATCACCCGTTCCAACGATGGCCGCGCCGACCCGTGGGGCGGCTTTTGGATCGGCACCATGGGCCTCAATGCCGAACAGGGCGCAGGCGCCATCTACCGCTACTACAAAGGCGAGCTGCGCCAGCTCTTCGCCAACATCACCATCACCAATGCCATCTGTTTCGCCCCCGACGGATCATGCGTCTATTTCACCGACACCCCGTCGAAAAAGATCATGCGCATGAAACTGTCCGAGCCCGACGGGTGGCCCACAGGCAGCACCGAAGTCTACCTTGATTTCGGCACGACCGACTGGGGCCCAGACGGCGCGGTCATCGATGCGGCTGGCAATTTCTGGAACGCCCAATGGGGTGCGGCGCGCGTGGCCTGCTACGCCCCCGATGGCACCCTGACCGAAACGGTGGCCTTCCCCGCCAAACAAACCTCTTGCCCTGCCTTCGGCGGGCCAGACCTGAACACCCTGTTTTGCACCTCCGCTGGCGTCGATCTCATCGGCGACGACGACGGCAAAACATTCGCCACAAAAATCGAAGCCAAAGGCCAAGCAGAACACCGCGTCCTGCTCTAGGCTCTGCCCTCACCTGCGGCTCAAAACCTCAAAGGCTCCCCATGAAACGCACCCTTGGCGTCTGCTATTATCCTGAACATTGGCCCGAAGACATCTGGGCAGACGATGCCGCACGCATGGTCAAGGCTGGCATCTCTTGGGTGCGGATCGGCGAATTCGCATGGTCCCGCCTCGAACCCAGCCCCGAGGTTTTCACCTTCGACTGGCTCGATCGCGCGATTGACGTGCTGGGCGGCGCAGGCCTCAAGGTGATCCTTGGCACGCCCACCGCCACCCCGCCCCGCTGGATGCTCGACAAACACCCCGATATGTTGGCGGTGGACGAACAGGGCAATCCCCGCGGCTTCGGCTCGCGCCGCCACTACTGCTTTTCCCACCGCGGCTACCGCGAAGAAAGCAAACGCATCACCCGCATCTTTGCCGAACGCTACGGTAAAAACCCGCACGTCGCCGCATGGCAAACCGACAACGAATATGCCTGCCACGACACCACGCGCAGCTATTCCTACGCCGCCACCGAAGGCTTCCAAAACTGGCTGGCCCAAAAATACCAATCCACCGATGCCCTGAACTCGGCATGGGGCAATGTGTTCTGGTCCATGGAGTATGACGACTTCGCCGATGTCGCCCTGCCCAACCTCACCGTGACCGAACCCAACCACCCGCACCTGCTCGACTTCTACCGCTACTCGTCCGACATGGTCGTCGAATTCAACCGCGAACAGGTCGATGTCATCCGCGCCCACACCGACGCGCCGATCATTCACAACTACATGGGCCGCGAAACTTCGTTCGACCATTTCAAAGTGGGCGCAGACCTCGATATCGCGTCGTGGGACAGCTACCCCATCGGCTTCCTGTCCGACCGCCTCGATGGCACGCCAGACCATAAACTGCGGTTCTTGCGCCAAGGCGACCCCGACAACCAAGCCTTCCACCACGACATCTACCGCGCCGTCGGTCGCGCAGGCGGCAACCCATCCCCCGCAGGCGGCCGCTGGTGGGTGATGGAACAACAACCCGGCCCCGTAAACTGGGCGCCCTACAACCCCGCACCCCTGCCCGGCATGGCCCGCCTTTGGGCGTGGGAAGCCTTCGCCCACGGCGCAGAAACCGTCTGCTATTTCCGCTGGCGCCAGGCCCCCTTCGCCCAAGAACAAATGCACGCAGGCCTGCTGCGCCCCGACAGCGCCGATGCCCCCGCCATGGCCGAATGCATGCAAGTCGCCGAGGAAATGGCCGAGCTGCCAAATGTCGGCACAGCCCGCGCCGATGTCGCACTGGTCTTCGATTACGAAAGCGCATGGGGCTGGGAAGCCCAACCCCAAGGCGCGGATTTCAACATGTTCCGCTTGGCCTTCGCCGCCTACCGCGCCTGCCGCCGCCTTGGCCTCAACGTCGATATCCTGCCGCCCGACACCGCAGACCTCAGCGCTTATAAACTCACCCTCGCGCCGGGCCTCATGCACCTATCCGCCACCCTGCGCGCGGCCCTGTCTCAGGCCAACGCCCTCATCGGCCCGCGCACAGACACCAAAGACGAAAACCTCTCGATCCCAACCCCCATGGGCCCCAATATCGCAGGCCTCGACACCACCGTGACCCTCACGGAATCCCTGCCCCCACAGGCCAGCGTGCCCCTCGAAAACGGTGGTCAGTTCCTGCACTGGCGCGAACACCTCGAAGGCGACGCGCCTGTGCAACTGCGCAGCACCGATGGCCACCCCGCCATCGTCGGCGACACACTGCGCTACCTCGCAGGCTGGCCCGATGACCCCACATGGGACATGATCCTGCGCGCCCTGTGCGACGAACACGGCATCCCCCACCATACCCTCCCCGACGGGTTGCGCCTGCGCGACACCGACACCCACCGCTTCGTGTTCAACTACGCGCCTGAACCACTGGCCTGGAACGGAACCGAAATCGCACCCGCAGGCGTCCATTGGGAACCGCTATGACACCCTTCGGCACCCTCCAAACCGGCCAGCAGGTGCACGCCGTCACCCTGTCAGGCCACGGCCTCACCGCCACGATCCTCAATTATGGTGCCATCCTCCAAGACGTCCGCCTCGACGGCATCGAACACTCCCTCACGCTGGGCTCCGACACCTTGGCCGACTACGAAACCACCATGGCCTTGCACGGCGCCATCGCAGGCCCTGTCGCCAATCGCATCACCGGTGCCCGCGCCATCATCGACGGCATCGAACACATGTTCTCGCCCAACCTCGACCGCAGGCACACGCTGCACGGCGGGCGGCGCGCCACCCATAACCGCCTGTGGGACATCGCCGATCACGGCTCCACGCACGCGACCCTCACCACCACCCTGATGGACGGCGAAAGCGGCTTCCCCGCCAACCGCCACATGACCGCGCATTTCGAAATCACACCGGGCCCCGCCCTCACCCTCACCATCACCACCACCACTGACGGCCCAACCTTGGTGAATGCCACAAACCACAGCTACTGGTGCCTCGACGGCTCGGGCCAGATGTCAGATCACACCCTGCACATCACCGCCTCCCGCTACCTGCCCACAGATGCCAACAGCTTCCCAACGGGCGACATCGCCGATGCCGCAGACACGCCGTTCGACTTCACCACCCCCAAACCGCTGACCTTGGGCGACACGCCGTTCGACAACACCTACTGCCTGTCCGACACCCGCGGCCCCCTGACCGACTGTCTCACCCTCGCCTGCCGCAACGTCACCATGACAGTCGCCACGACTGAAACCGGCATCCACATCTACGACAACGCCCCCCATTACGCGGGCCTCGCGATCGAGGCACAAGGCTGGCCCGACGCGCCACACAACCCGAATTTCCCGTCGATCTTGGCCACGCCAAACGCCCCGACGGTGCAGAAAACCCAATGGAAATTCACGCAGAATTAAGCCCCTAGCGCCAATCCGCAAAAGAAGTCACCAAGAAACGACAGAATCGGTTTGACAGGCGGCGCGCGGGCCACTATTCCGCCCGCTGTGCATGGCGTTATAGCTCAGTTGGTTAGAGCGAACGACTCATAATCGTTAGGTCCCTGGTTCAAATCCAGGTAACGCCACCACACTCTCCCCTTTCTAATCCTTACCATCTTCCCTAGGTTGCAATGCAGGGGAACGCACATGGCTTTACTGCAAGACTTCGCCGCAATCGTCGGCACAAAAAATGCGCTAACCGGCGCAGACACCGCCCGCTGGTCCAAGGATTGGACAGGCAAATATTGCGCCGAACCGGGCGTGGTCCTTCGCCCAGCAAGCACCCAAGAGGTCAGCCAAATCATGGCGCTGGCCAATGCCCAACATCAATCCATCACACCTGTTTCAGGGCACACCGGGCTCGTTGGCGGCACCTATGCCCCCGGCGGTGTGATGCTCTCCCTCGACCGGATGAACACCATCCACGACATCAATACAGCCGCACGCACCGCCACCGTCGATGCAGGCGTGGTCCTATCGACCCTGCACGAGGCCGCCGAAGATCAAAACCTGATCTTCCCCCTCACCTTCGGCGCACGCGGCTCCGCCATGATCGGCGGCGTGATGGCCACCAACGCAGGCGGTTCCAACGTCCTGCGCTACGGCAACACCCGCGATCTGGTGCTGGGCCTCGAGGCCGTGCTGGCCGATGGCCGCGTCGTCAACCTCATGTCGGCGCTGCACAAAGACAACTCCGGCCTGAACCTGCGCCAGCTTCTCATCGGCTCCGAAGGCACCCTTGGCGTCATCACCAAAGCCACTCTGAAACTGGCCCCCAAACCGCGCAGCTATGTCACCGCCATGGTCGCCGTTAGATCGGTCAATGATGCCCTGACCCTGCTGAACACACTGCGCGACGCCACCGGCGGCGCGGTCGAAGCCTTCGAATATATGCCCAAACATTACATCGACATGCACTTGGGCCGCGTCACCGCCGCGCGCCCCCCTTTCGCGCAGTCCTATGACCACAACATCATGGTCGAAGTCGCCACCACGACCGACACCGACCTGTCCGAAATCCTGATCACAACCATGGGCACTTTGATGGAACAGGGCGCCATCCACGACGCCGTGATCGCCAAAAACGAGGCCGAACGCCGCGACATGTGGGAGCGCCGCGAAATGGCCGCCGAACTGGCCTATGGTCGCACCCCGATCATCGACACCGACGTCGCCCTCCCGCTGGACCGCGTGGCCGAATTCCTCGACCGCGCCAATGCCTCTATCGCCAAACTCGATCCCGGCTCCGAGCCGCATTACATCGCGCACTTGGGCGACGGCAACGTGCACTACAGCACCTACCCCACTCGCGACGAAGCTGACCTCAAAGACCACATCATCGAAGCCGTCGAAGACGTCGTCGAAGCCTTGGGCGGCAGCTTTTCCGCCGAACACGGCGTGGGCCTGTCCAAACTGGGCACCATGCGCCGCCGCAAAGACCCGGTGGCCCTCGACATGATGCGCAAAATCAAATCCCTGCTCGACCCCAACGGCATCCTAAACCCGGGCAAACTGATCCCCGATCAGGGCTAAGTCCGCGCGGTCACACCCGCTGGTAAATCTGATCAATAAGGTCCGAACTCACGCGCCCCGCATCTGCCCCGCAAGGGTTGGGCGTGTCATCCAGAAAATAAGACACCACCCGTTCCACAAACGGCTGATGCACATGGGCCGGGTCCGGCAAAGCAAGGCTGCGCTGCACCCCGTCCACGGTCAGGCTGATCTCACTGGGCCGGAAAAACCCCATTTCAACCGTCCCACGTTCTCCATAAATCGTGACGCTTTCTTCCTCATGGGGGGCTGCATAATGGCACAGGCCCACCGCAGCAAAGCCGCCAAACTCTAGCTCGAAGCTCACAAAGTCCTCAGCGTCGTGCAAACCGCGCGTGTTTTTCGTCACCCCGTTCACTCGCACGGGCCGGCCAAACACCGCCGTCAGCCAATCCAACGTGTGCGACTGCATGTCCACAAAACTGCCCCCGCCCCCAATCGCCGGATCTGTTTTCCAGCTCTGCGCCGATTGGCGCTCCGCCTGTTTGAACTGCCGCACCTCGATCAGGCTCACCGCCCCGATGGTGCTGTCTTGAACAATCTCACGCAGCTTCTCAAACCGTGGCAACGCCCGCCGGTAATAGGCCACCGACAGCTTGCCCCCCGTCTGCGCCACAGCCTGCTCAATCGCATCACTCTCCGCAGCCGTCATCGCAATCGGCTTTTCCAACAAAACATGTTTGCCCGCCTGTAACGCGGCAATCGCATACTGCGCATGGGAACTGGGCGGCGTCGCAACATACACCGCATTCACATCCTCATCCGCCAACACCGCCTCTGCCGTATCCGACCAGCGCGGCACATCATGCCGCTTTGCGTAATCAGCCGCCTTCGCACCGTCGCGCCGCATCACATGCACCAGCGCAGAGCGCTCCGCTTTTTGCAGCGCAGGGCCACTCTTCACTTCCGTGACATCACCGCACCCAATAATGCCCCACCGGATCATCTGTGTTCCCTCGCGTGTCATCACCACTCCGCCCTTGCGCGACCTTATTTCGCTTTCAAAAAATCCGGCCCCGCCATCATCAACAGGCCCGCCGCCAAATCACGGCCCAGCGCAGCCCCCTCCGCAATCGGCCCTCGGCGCTCATCGGCAAACACCTGCCCGCCGTCGGGCGACAAAATCTCACCGCGCAACCAAATCTGATCGCCCTCAATCACCGCCAAACCCCCAATCGGCGTCTCGCACGATCCATCCAACGCGGCCAACAAACTACGCTCCGCCGCCAACCGCTGCCCCGTCGGCCCATCATGAATGGCCGCCAACAAACCAGCCGCACGGGTATCATCAGCACGATATTCGATCCCGATCGTCCCTTGGGCAATCGCAGGCAACATATCGGTCACATCAATCGCATGGGCCGGCACATCGCCCATATCCATGCGGTTCAATCCCGCCATCGCCAAAAACGTCGCATCGGCCACGCCATCGTTCAACTTCTTCAACCGCGTCTGCACATTGCCGCGAAACTCCACCATCGTCAGATCGGGCCGCTTCGCCATCAGCTGCGCCCGCCGCCGCAGGCTCGACGTGCCCACAACCGCGCCAAACGGCAGCTCGGCAATGCTGGCATATTTCACCGACACAAACGCATCGCGCACATCTTCGCGCGGCAAAAACACATCCAGAACCAGCCCCTCAGGCTGCTCCACCGGCATGTCCTTGGTCGAATGAACCGCAATATCAATCGCCCCCGCGATCATCGCCTCTTCGATCTCTTTGGTGAACAACCCTTTGTTGCCAATCGTCTTCAGCGCAATATCCGCATCAATCAATGTCCGGTCATCACCGGTGGTCTTGATCACGCAAATCTCGAACGCCGCCTCGGGCAAATCATGGGCCGCCATCAACCGCGCCCGCGTCTCATAGGCCTGCGCCAACGCCAACGGCGATCCGCGTGTACCAATCTTCAACGGGCTGTCGGGGGTGGGGCTGTCATTTTTCATGGGCTACCAATAGCCGCGCCCTACATACGGGGCAAGCACTTGACTTGCGCCAACCCACACGTGACACACCCCCAAACAGGAGACCACAATGACGCAAAAAACCATCCTTCGTGCCTTGGCCGGTGAAACACTGGACACGCCCCCCATCTGGATGATGCGTCAGGCGGGCCGCTACCTGCCCGAATACCGCGCCACCCGCGCCCAAGCGGGCGACTTTCTGTCGCTGTGCTACAACTCCGAACTGGCCGCCGAAGTCACGCTCCAGCCCATCCGCCGCTACGGGTTCGATGCCTCCATCCTGTTCGCAGACATCCTGCTCCTGCCCCAAGCCTTGGGCGCCGATCTGTGGTTCGTCACCGGCGAAGGCCCGCGCCTGTCCACCATCACCACCCCCGATGAGCTCAAGGCCCTCAAACCGGTCGAGGCGATCCACGACACCCTGAACCCCATCTATGAAACCGTCAAAATCCTGTCCCGCGAACTCCCGTCCGAGACAACATTGATCGGCTTCGCAGGCGCCCCATGGACCGTCGCGACCTACATGATCGCGGGCAAAGGCACCCCCGACCAAGGTCCGGCCCACGCCCTGAAAGACGCCGACAAACCCACGTTTGAGGCCCTGCTCGACCTGATCACAGACGGCACCATCGAATACCTGTCCAAACAGATCGATGCAGGCGCCGAAGTCATCAAATTGTTCGACAGCTGGGCAGGCTCCCTCAAAGGGGACGATTTCCTGAATTACGCGGTCAAACCGGCCGCCAAAATCACCGCCGCCCTCAAAGCGCGCTACCCTGACACGCCCATCATCGCCTTCCCCCGTGGGGCGGGCGAAAAATACGTGGGTCTGCATGCCGATATCGGTGCAGATTGCATCGCGCTCGATGACGGCGTTACCGCCCCTTGGGCTGCGGCCCATGTGCAAACGGGCGGCTGTGTTCAGGGCAACCTGAAATCCTCGCATATGGTCACTGGGGGCGATGCACTGGTCACTGAAACCCGCGCCATCGTCGACGCCTTCAAAGGCGGTCCGCACATCTTCAACCTCGGCCATGGCATCACGCCAGACGCGGACCCGGACAATGTGCAGCTGATGATCGACACCGTGCGCGGCGCCTAAAACGTAATGGTTAACGCATCCCTGCGTGCGGTGCGTTAACCACGCCTATCTCCAGATCAAAGCAATACCAAACCCATACCGGACCCATACCCGATCCATATGGCGAAAACCCCTGTTTTTCAGGCGTTAACACTCGATTCGCGTGGAACTTTGGCTCAGAACCAAAAAACGCAGCCCGGCCCGTTAACCGATCACACCCATTTCGCCAGCGGCGGCAGGCTCATCAGCACCGCGTTGGCGTCATGACCGGTCTCCAAACCAAACTTCGTCCCGCGGTCGTACACCAAATTATACTCCGCATAGAGGCCCCGATGCACCAGCTGCGCATCCTTGTCCGCCTCGGTCCAAACGGTGTTCCGGCGCCCCTCAACCAACGGCACATAGGCGGGCAAAAACGCGCGACCAATGTCTTGGGTCAGGGCAAAATCCGCCCCCCAATCACCCGTGCATAAATCATCCATAAAGATGCCACCCACACCCCGTGCGCGGTGCCGGTGCGGAATGTAAAAATACTCGTCCGCCCAAGCCTTTAGCCGTGGGTAATGCGCCTCACCGTGGGGGTCCAACCATGTCTTTTGGGTGGTATGAAAATGGGCCGTGTCGCTGTCATATTCGATGCAGGGGTTCAGGTCAGACCCGCCCCCAAACCACCACGCATGGGGCGTCCAGAACATCCGCGTGTTCATGTGCACCGCAGGCGCATGGGGGTTTTGCATATGGGCCACCAGACTGATGCCAGACGCCCAAAATCGCGGGTCATCTTTCATACCTGGAATGCCCTTGCGCGCGGCCATGGCATTTTGGGCGCGCTCGCCCAAGGACCCGTAAACAGTGGAAATATTCACCCCCACTTTTTCAAACACGCGCCCCCCGCGCATCACCGACATCAGGCCACCGCCGGCATCCTCACCCGCATCACCTGTGCGTGTGGTCTCAGACACCTCAAACCGCCCCGCAGGCAGGTCCGCCGTCGGGCCATCTAACTGAGTATCTTCAAGGTTTTCAAAGGCCTGCACGATACTGTCCCGCAATGTGCGGAACCATGCCGAAGCAGTGTTTTTCTCGGTTATCATGTCATCGGTGGCCATAGATTGCGCCCTTGTTATTGCTTATCAAGCAGACCTAGCATTGATTATCACGGCAGGCCAACACCTGCGCTGCGACCCTTTTGCAGCCGAATGATGAAGGACGACCCCATGACGAAAACGCCAATCAAATTACCCCTGTTTCTCGTGCCCCTCGTGGCCCTCACCGCCTGTGCAACGCCGCGCGAACAATGCATCAGCGGCGCCAATCGCGAAGTCGCCACACTGGACCGCCTGATCGCCGAAACCCAAGGCAACATCAGCCGTGGCTACGGCATTTTCGAAACCGAAGACGTCCGCGTTTTGCGCCGCACTTGTGAAGACGAACGCGAAGACGGCACAACATTCCGCTACCGCTGTGACAAAACCGAAACCTTCACACGCCGCGAACCTGTCACCCTCAACATCGCCGAAGAACGTGTGAAACTCAGACAGTTACAAGACCGCCGCGCCATCGCATCAACACAGGCACAAGCCCGCATTCAACAATGCATCGCGGTTCATCCTGAATAAAATCAGTGCGCGGGGGCAACCACCGGATCAATCAACGTCCGGCCCCCGTCCACGGTGATGATCTGCCCCGTGACGAAGCTGGATGCATCCGACGCCAAATATTGCACGGCGTCGGACACTTCGCCCGGCCCCGCGATCCGGCCCAATGGCGTGTGATCGATGATATCAGCGCGGTATTCTTCGTTGTCTTTCAGCTGGAACTTCAGGCTCGACGACATCACAGACCCGAACGCCACCGCGTTCACCCGAATGCGGTGCGGCGCCAACGCCACGGCCATCGACCGTGTCATCTGGTCCAGTGCTGCTGTTGAAATGGAATAGCCCAGCAAATCAGGGTTCGCCCGACGCGCCGCGATCGAGCTGAGGTTGATGATAGACCCAACCGGACCATCCTCCTCCCCTTCGGCTTGCTTCATCATCCGCTTTGAAATCGCTTGGGTCAGCCGCAACGACGTCATAAGATTTTGATTCAACAGCGTTTCCACCTGATCGCCCTTGGGATCCAGCGGATCAGACGACACGATTTGGCGGGATGCGTTCACCAAAATATCGACACGCTCAAAGCTATCAATCGTCATCGACAATAGATTGTTGATCGACAGTTTCTGGCGCAAATCACAGGCGAAGCTGCGGTATCGGTCGGGCTCTACATCCGATGATCCCAATTCCGCCTCAAGACGTTCTTCGTCCATATCGGCGAAAACAACATTCGCCCCTTCAGACACAAAATGCCGCCCAATCGCCAGGCCAACACCATTGGCGGCACCAGTCACGATTGCGGTCTTACCTGCGATGGAAAAGGTCATGCGATCTCCTACGGATGTGGGCACGCTAGGCGATTCTAACGCTTGGGGCGAGTCGCCTTGAACAATTTGAACGCACCAGAGCCCTCCAGCTCCTCAACGTGACCAAATAACGCCCCGAGCGCTGCCTCGTAAGGCAAATGACGGTTCGCCACCATCAAGAATGTTCCGCGCGGTTTCAACAGACGCGCAGCTGTGGCGATGAAACCACGCCCCAAATCCGGGTCACCCTCGCGCGAGGTGTGAAATGGCGGGTTTGACACGACCGTATCATAAGGCCCGCCCTCAAAGGTGAGAGCATCGGCCCAATGGGCAACGGCCCGCGCGTCGCTGGTGTTTTCAACCGCGCAATCGAGCGCTGTTTTCTCCGCTTCGATCATGTCCAAACGGGTCACATCCGCGCTGCCCAGAATGACGCGGCTGAGATAGCCCCACCCGGCCCCCAAATCCGCAACTTCGCCTTTCAGGCCTTGCACATAAGGGGCCAGCAAAGCCGAACCCGCGTCAATCTTGGCTTCAGAAAACACACCGGGCACGGTTTTGAACCCCTCAGGCGATTTTACGGTCGCGGCCCATTTGGGGGCCGCCCCAGCCTGAAACCAAAATAGGCGGCCATGACCCTTGGTGATGACACCCGCAATTTCAGAGACCTTTCGGACATCTTTGTATATGCTTTCAACACCGTCCGTTTTCTGCCCATCCACGATCACCAAACCGCCCTGCGCGATGGCCTCATTCACCATAACACGCGCCAAAGTTTTCGAGCGCGGTAGGACCACCAAAGTCGCCGCACGCCGTGCCCCCGCCCCAGCCACTCCCATGGCCTGCCAGTACTGATGATCCGGGAAAAACGTAGCCTCAACACTGACATCTGCCAGGCCAGCCAAGTCATACCCTGCAGGCGCACGCATGACATGCACGGGGCCGTCCACGGCCAAACCTTCGCTGAGCGCGGTGAATAAACGGGAATGTTTCATATCTCTCCGAGCGGGGCTTGGCCCCTACTCTTTCTCCATGGTGCATTGCAGCGGGTGCTGATGACGGGCTGCAAAATCCATAACCATGGCCACCTTGGTTTCGGCAATCTCGTGGCTAAACACACCGACAACCGCCAAACCCTTTTGGTGAACCGTCAGCATCAATTCCACGGACTGCGCGTGGTTCATGCCAAAGAACCGCTCCAGCACCATCACGACGAATTCCATCGGCGTGAAATCGTCGTTCAGGATCATTACCTTATACAACGGTGGGCGTTTGGTCTTGGGGCGTGTTTCCAGTTTGACGCCGATATCACCATCGTCATCACTGTCTTTGTCAGCCATCATTATGACGTTCTGCAACATTACGAATCCCATTTACGAACAACGGTTGGAGTTTCTCTTCAGCGGCTTAATATAATCTTCATGCCCCTCATGAAAAGGGGTCCTGTAAAGGAGCCTGAATGACCCCGAATTGGACCATCGCTTTCGACGCCGATGACACCCTATGGCACAACGAGCGCGGCTTTCAAATAACTCAAGCACGATTCGCCGAAATGTTAGCGGATTGGGCCGAGCCTGAGAACTTGATGGGGCGTCTTTTAGCGGCCGAGCGGCGCAATTTGGCGATCTATGGCTTCGGGGTTAAGGGGTTCGTCTTGTCGATGGTCGAAACCGCGATTGACGTCACCGATCGCTCCGTTCCGGCGGAGGTGATCGCGGAGCTGTTGTCCATGGGGCGGGCGATGCTGGAAGACCCGGTGGAGCTTTTGGACGGTGTGGCAGAGGCGATTGAAGCGGTCAAATCGGTGGCGGAGGTGTTGCTGATCACCAAAGGCGATCTTTTGGACCAAGAGCGCAAATTGGCCCAATCGGGGCTGGGTCCGCTCTTTGACCGTGTTGAGATCGTCAGCGACAAAACAGCAGAGGTCTATGCCCATATTTTTGCCCAACACGACACGCCCAACCAGATGATGGTGGGCAATTCGTTGAAATCAGACGTTCTGCCCCCGCTCAAGGCTGGCCTGTGGGGCGTTCATGTGCCCCACGAATTGACCTGGGAATATGAAAAAGCGGACGCCCCTGTGGGCCACCGCCGGTTTCGGCAGATCACCGCCCTCAGCGAATTGCCCGAGCTGGTCACGACTTTGTCACAACACCGCCCCTTGCCCGCCATATAGGGTTGCGCCCTAGGGTCACCCGCTAGATGTGCCCTTCCGTGCAGGGATGTCACACCGAAAGCCTTTGAAAATAAGGTATTTTCTGAAACGATCACCTGTGCTACGTTTCTGGGTAATGATGAGACCCCACTAAAAAACAAGGGGCTCACGAGGCAGTATAAGAGGCAGTGGCGTGACACGTCGTATTCAATCTCCCGCGTTCGCGGGCATTCTTCTATTGTTCACTCTGTTTTTGGCCGCATTGGCGCCATCGACCGGGCAGTCCGCACCCTATGCCGCGATGGTTATGGATGCGCGAACGGGCGAAATCCTGCATTCTCGGAATGCGGACACGCAATTGCATCCTGCATCGCTGACCAAAATGATGACGCTGTACATCGCGTTTCAAGCGGTCGAACGGGGCGAGATTTCCCTCGATGATATGGTGACGATCACGCCTTTGGCGGCGAATGAACCGCCCTCGAAATTGGGCCTCGTGTCCGGCCAGCGCATTCAGTTCCGCTATCTGATCCGTGCGGCTGGCGTTAAATCGGCAAACGATGCGGCCACGGCCATCGGCATCGCGCTGGAGGGCAACGAAGCGGCCTTCGCGCGCCGGATGACAGCCACAGCCCGCGCCATGGGCATGACACGCACAACTTTCCGCAACGCCCACGGCCTGACCGAGGCCGGTCACCTGTCCACCGCCCGCGACATGACCACCCTTGGCCGCCACATGATCTACGATTTCCCACAGTATTATAACATCTTCAGCCGCATCACGACCGATGCCGGCGTGCGCGAAGTGGCCAACACGAACCGCCGCTTTCTTGGCGCCTACCGTGGCGCGGACGGGATCAAAACCGGCTATACCCGAGCCGCTGGCTTTAACCTGGTCGCCTCTGCCGAGCGCGGTCAGGAACGGATTATTGCGACAATGTTTGGCGGATCCTCCACCGCACAGCGCAACGCACGCGTGGCTGAATTGCTCGACATGGGGTTCGCCCGCGCGCCCAGCACAGCGCGCGTTGATCGCCCGAGCCCCGTTGCCCCCCAACGGTCCGGCAGCGCCGATGCGCCCGCACCCGGCACAACTGCGCGCACTGTGCGCGTAAACGGCTTGGTCGCGCGGTCTTTGCGCCCGCAAGCCCGTGCCGTGCCCGAGGTTGTGACACCAGAACCGGCCCCGGCTGAGGTTCTCGTGGTCGACAACTCCGTCATCGAAAACACCGTGACAGAGGTTTTGCAAACCGCAGCCGCCGCACCGAACGCCACACCAACACCGCCTGAACGCCCCGGCGATGTCGTGCTGGCCGCTGTTCAACAAGCCGCCCCTGCACCATCAGAACCTGAGGTCGTGACACGCATTTCAACATCAGGAAGTCGGTTGTGGGGCATCAACGTGGGCCGCTACGGCTCCCGCTATCAGGCAGAGCGTGTTTTGCTGCGCGTCGCGTTGAACGAAATGTCCACATTGGATGGCAGCCTGCGTCGCGTGAACCAATCCAGCCGCGGATTCGATGCAAATTTCATGGGATTGTCCCGCGATGGCGCTGAATTGGCCTGTGCACGCTTGCAAGCTAGGGGCACGACGTGCTTCATGATCGGACCGGATTAAGACCTAAATAACCCCGATCGGAGACCACATGGCCGCTGTCGACATTCGCCCACCCGCTGTTCCAACCCTGACGTCCACCAAAGCAGACGACACGATTGGCATTCACCGCATTCTTTGCGTTGGTAAAAACTACAACGCGCATGTTGTGGAAATGGGCGGCGATCCGAAGACAAACACGCCGATCTTCTTTCTCAAACCGCCCAGCTGCTATGTGCCGTCTGGGGCCACCATCCCCTACCCGTCGCAGACCGATGATTTGCACCACGAGGCAGAACTGGTTGTGGTGATGAAAACTGGCGGCAAAGATATCGCCGAGGACGAGGCCCTTAGCCATGTGTACGGCTATGCCTCCGGCAACGATTTGACGCGCCGCGATCTGCAAAATCTTGCGAAAGAGAAACGCTGGCCTTGGGATATGTCCAAAGGGTTCGACAACTCCGCCGTGATCGGCGCCGTGCACCCTGTCGAAGAAGTCGGGCACCTGTCATCAGGGTTTGTGCGCGCCGATGTCGACGGTGAAACCCGCCAAGACAGCGATTTGACCAAATTGATCTGGTCCGTGCCTGAAATCATCTCGATCTTGTCGACCTATGTCGAATTGCACCCCGGTGACGTCATTATGACCGGCACACCGTCAGGCGTTGGCCCCATCGCAAAAGGCCAGACCTGCACCTGTGAGATCGAAGGGCTGTCGCCCGCGGTTGTGACCATCAGCGCCTAGTCGAAGGCCGCTTTCATCAATTCACGTGTATATTCTGTTTCGGGGGCGTCGAAAATTGCATCGGCGTCACCCGCTTCAACCACATCCCCCCGTTTCATCACGATAACCTTGTGCGACAGAGCGCGCACAACTTTCAGATCGTGGGAAATGAACAGGTAGCCAAGCTTATAGCGCCTTTGCAAATCGCGCAGCAGCTCAACAATCTGCACCTGCACGGTCATGTCCAACGCCGATGTCGGCTCGTCCAGAACAACAAGTTTCGGACGTAGGATCATCGCCCGCGCGATGGCGATCCGTTGGCGTTGCCCACCAGAGAATTCATGAGGGTAACGATCCATCATCTCGGGCAGCAACCCGACCTCGCGCATAATGTCGGCCACCATTTCACGCGGTTTTTGACCGGCTTCGGTGCCATGCACGGTTAGCCCTTCGGCAATGATCTGCTCCACCGTCATCCGAGGGGAGAGAGAGCCGTAAGGGTCTTGGAACACAATCTGCATATCCGTGCGCAATGGGCGCATCTGCCCTTCGCGCAGGCCTTGAATGTCGCGCCCCATAAACACGATCCGCCCTTCTGACCGGATCAAACGCATCATCGCCAGTGCCAATGTCGTTTTGCCAGAGCCAGACTCGCCAACGATGCCAATCGTTTCCCCTGCCCGGACCGAAAAAGTCGCGTCGTTCACCGCTTTCACATAGCCTGTGGTGCGGCGCAGCAGGCCAGTTTGGATAGGGAACCAAATCTTCAAATGCTCGGCTTCGGCCAATACAGGTGCGTTCGGCGCGACTGGTGCCGGGGTGCCTGTGCTTTCCGCCTCAAGCAACATGCGGGTGTAAGGATGACGCGGGTTGGCAAAAAGCGCGGCCGTCGGGCCGGCTTCAACGATCTGCCCGTCTTTCATCACGCAGACACGGTCCGCAATTTTGCGCACGATCGTCAGGTCATGGGTGATGAACAAAAGGCTCATCCCAAGGTCGCGTTTCAAGTCAGCCAGCAGATCTAGAATTTGGGCTTGAATGGTCACGTCCAGCGCGGTCGTCGGTTCGTCCGCGATCAGCAACTCAGGCCCATTGGCCAGCGCCATCGCGATCATCACACGTTGGCGTTGCCCACCGGACAGCTGGTGGGGATAGGCCGTCAATCGGTTGGCTGCATCATGGATGCCGACCTGTTCAAGCAGCTCAACAATGCGGTCCCGCACGGCATCACCGCGCAAACCTTGGTGCAACTCGATGCTTTCGCGCAGCTGCTTTTCAATCGTGTGAAGCGGGTTGAGCGAGGTCATCGGCTCTTGGAAAATAAAGCTGATATCGTTCCCGCGCACCTGGCGCAACTTGGCTTCAGACGCGCCGACCATCTGATCGCCGTCGTAGGTGATAGACCCGCCCACCGTCGCACTTTCGCCAAGCAACTGCACCGTCGACAAGGCCGAAACAGATTTACCCGATCCGGATTCCCCCACCAGCGCAACAGTTTCGCCCTTATCAACATGAAACGAAACACCGCGCACGGCGTGGGTTGTTTCGCCGTCTTGGCGGAAATCAACGGTCAGGTTCTGGACGTCTAAAATCCGCGTCATGAGAAGGTCTTTCGAGGGTCAAAGGCATCACGCACGCCTTCGAAAATGAACACCAAAAGCGACAACATGATCGCAAAGGTGAAGAACGCGGTGAAGCCCAGCCACGGGGCCTGCAGGTTTTGTTTCGCCTGCAGCGTCATCTCGCCCAAGGACGGGGCGGACGATGGCAAACCAAACCCAAGAAAATCAAGCGAGGCGAGCGTCGCAATCGTGCCTGTGATCAGGAACGGCAACATCGTGACGGTGGCCACCATGGCATTTGGCAACATATGGCGGAACATGATCGTGCGATCCGACACGCCCAGCGCCTTGGCTGCGCGTACATATTCGAAATTGCGCGCCCGCAAAAATTCGGCCCGCACCACGCCCACCAAGGCCGGCCAGCCAAACAGAATGGTTAAAAACACAAGCAGCCAGAAACTGCGCCCCAAGATCGCGAAAAGAATAATGATCACGTAGAGCGACGGCGTAGAGCCCCAGATTTCCAGCACCCGTTGGAACACCAAATCAACCCAGCCGCCAAAGTAACCTTGGACCGCACCTGCGATAATCCCGATAGCCGAGGCGCATGTCGTGACGATAATGGTAAACAAGATCGACAGGCGGAACCCGTAAATCACCCGCGCGAGCACGTCGCGCTTGGTGTCATCGGTGCCAAGCCAGTTGTTTTCATCGGGCGCAGATGGCGCCACGCCAGGAATGTCGACGATGGTGTTGTAGCTGTAGGGAATAGGCGGCCAGAGCAGCCAGCCTTTTTCGAAATCAGGGCTGTCAATCTCACCGGTTTGGGCGGCCGCGATCAAGCTTTCAGGCTCGTAAAAGCAATCCTCTAGCCCGCCAGTTTCGATCAGACATTTAACTTCGATGTCTTTGTATTCCGCCTCGGTCGGGAAATCACCGCCAAAGGATTGTTCGCTGTAGAAATTGAAAACCGGCATGCGAATCTCGCCGCGGTATTTCACCAAGATCGGTTTGTCGTTGGCCAAAAACTCGGCAAACAGTGACAACACGAACAAGAACAGGAAAATCCAAAGCGACCAATAGGCGCGCCGGTTGCGGGTGAAGTTCGTCCAACGCCGCTTGTTCAACGGCGACAGATGATACCAGCGTTTCTTTGGCGTTGTGGGAAGGGTCACGTCGCTCATCAGCCCCTCCTCTCGAAATCAATGCGCGGGTCGATCAGGACATAGGTGATGTCGGTCAGAATGCCCACGACCAGCCCCATCAGAGAGAACGCAAACAGCGTGCCAAACATCACCGGATAGTCGCGCTGCAGCGTTGCCTCAAACCCCAAACGCCCCAACCCGTCGAGCGAGAACAGCGTCTCGATGATCAACGAGCCGCCGAAGAACACACCGATAAACAAGGCTGGAAAGCCAGAGATCACAATCAACATCGCGTTGCGGAACACATGGCCGTAAAGCACGCGAGATTCTTTCAAACCTTTCGCCTTCGCGGTGATGACATATTGTTTTTTGATCTCATCCAAGAACGAGTTTTTGGTCAGCAACGTCAGTGTCGCGAATGCCGAAATGGTCGATGCCAGAACGGGCAGCGCGATATGGTGGAAATAGTCTACGATCTTGCCCAATGTGCTGAACTCTTCCCAATCCGGCGAGGTCAGGCCACGCAATGGGAACAGACGGTTGCACGTCGGGTTCCAGTCGTAGAGCCACCAGAGGACGGCGTTGTCTTCTAGAAACCCTAATCCGGGGATGCGGAAGCAATTGTTGGAGGCAAAGAGCACGATCAACAAAATGGCAAATAAGAACCCCGGGATTGCATAGCCCACGATGATCGCCGCAGACGTCCACGTATCAAACGACGACCCATCGCGGACGGCTTTTTTGATGCCCAACGGGATAGACACCATGTAGGCAATCAACGTGGACCACAGGCCCAAGGTGATGGAAACCGGCATCTTTTCCAGAACCAAATCGATGACAGACACGGACCGGAAGTAGCTTTCGCCAAAATCAAACCGGATATAATCCCACATCATCAGGAAAAAACGCTCAAACGCGGGGATCGGAACGGAGGTGCATTCCTCTGCCCCCAAATCAGGCTCGCCGGTGTAACCCGCTTCGCAAACGATGCGAGCGAAGTTGAATTCAACCTGCAACTCATCCAGAAACTCTTGGGGCAAACCACGTGCACCGACACTGTCGTTGCCGCTGTCATCGACCAGCTCGGACCCGCCACCAGAGATCCCTTCGAACACATCACCGCCGCCTTCCAGCTGCGCGATGATTTGTTCGATCGGTCCACCCGGGACAAATTGGGTCAGCGCGAAATTGACGATCATGATCCCCAACAATGTGGGGATCACCAACAGCAATCGTTTGAGGATATAGGCGCCCATTCAGTCTTTGCCTTTTTTGGTCTTATTGAACCTCGACACTGCGACGATCAAAATGCGCCTTCAGCCTCGAGCTTTTCTGCTTTTTCAGCATCATACCACCAGAACGACAGGTTCCCCAGTGCAAAGGGTGGCAATTCTTCGGGATGATCGAAAATGTCGTAGTAGGCCACCGAATGCACCGATTTGTACCACTGCGGCACCCAGAAGGCTTCGGCACGCAAAACACGGTCCAACGCGCGGCTGGCTGTTTGCAGGTCTTCCAAGGTTTCAGACGCGATAATAACATCGATCAACCGATCCACCGCTTCATTCTCGAGGCCCATCAGGTTGCGCGAGCTGTCCGCCGCTGTTTTGGAGCCAAACCACTGAAACAGGCCACTGCCCGGCTCAAAGCCTTGGGTCATCGTGTGGTTGATCATATCGAAGTCGACAGGCGCCTGAAGACGCTCAATATATTGCGCAAAATCAACTCGGTTCAATGAGGCGTCCACACCCAGACGGCGCAGGCTTTCAACATAGGGGTTCACGATACGGTCAAACGCAGGCGACGCCTGTAGAAATTCGACAGACAAAAGCTCGCCGTCTTTACGGCGCATCCCGTCATCACCGGCGATCCAGCCCGCTTCGTCTAGCAAAGATGAGGCGAGACGCAGATTAGCGCGATCCGTGGGGCGCCGTGGATCAGAAATGGGGGGCAATGATGCTTCTTGCGACAAGATCGACGCGTCCAATAGGCCATCGTCGACCAAAGGTTGCAAAATCGCGTTTTCCGCGACACTTGGAATGCCACGCGCCTGCAAATCGGAGTTCTGCCAGAACGATTCAACACGGTCATACAAACCGTAGAACAACGTGTCATTCGACCATTCAAAGTTGAACATCAGGCTGATCGCCTGCCGCACGCGCGGGTCCTGGAACCGCTCTTCGCGCAGGTTGAAAATAAACGCCTGAGCCGAGCCGATCGTCCCGTCGGGCAGTTCTTCCGTTTTCACCCAACCATCTTCGATCGCAGGAAAATCATACCCTGTGGCCCAAAGCAGCGAAGAGTTTTCATTGCGGAAGGTGTATTCACCCGCCTTGAAGGCCTCAAAAGACGCGGAGGAATCTGAAAAGTACTCGTACCTGATTGTATCGAAATTGGCCTGACCAATGTTCATCGGATGTGCAGCACCCCACCAATCAGGGTCCCGTTCGTAAATGATCTGGCGGTTGGTGTCATAGCTTCCCAAAACATAGGCCGCCGTCCCGAGGAATGGCACATCGGTGCTTTCATCCAGACGCGCGCCGGTTTCTTCGAACCACGCTTTTGAAAACGCCCGCGTGCCACCCGCAACGCCAATGACATCACGCCGTGGCGCATCTTCGGCGAAGTTGAACTTGATACGGTAGGTATCGAGGATCTCGACCCCTTCGATGTAGCCGCCAACCACGGCCACGTATTCCGGCAAACCCTGCTCCATAATCAGATTATGAGCGAAGGCGATATCTTCGGCGGTGAAGGGCGAGCCATCGGAAAATGTCACGTCCTCACGCAGGTTGAAAATCACCCAGTCTTTGCTGTCAGGGTATTCAAGGGTCGTGCAGAGGTAACAGTAGCTTCCGTATGGATCATCCGCGGTGTTGGTCAGAATGCTTTCATACAACAGCGTCGTGCCCGCAGCAGCAGCCCCCTCGCGGGTGAAGTTGTTGAATGTGTCAAAGGTTCCCTGCGCCGCGACGCTGATCTCGCCCCCTTTGGGCGCATTCGGGTTCACGTAATTCAGGTGCTCCATGTCGGCGGGATACATCAGCTCACCAAAGTTGGTGTACCCGTGCGAGATGGTGATATTCTCGTGGTTCTCCGCCCGCAGCATCGTAGCCGCGCCGAATGCCAAAACCGACCCTGCCAAAACGATGTGCCATTTTGAGGCGCTGCGCGTCCGGCTGATGGCCATGGCAGTCGTTGATTGGCGGCGTTGGGTGGTTTTCATCACAAGCTCCTATTTGTGCGGTTTATCGCATACTTGAGGCTAATTCGCGATTTGTCGAACATTCAAGTTGAGAATCTGTGAGAATTTCGTGATCGGCAAGGATCTGACACAAAAAAAGCCGCTCCCGAAGGCGCGGCTTTTGGAATTTCTGTGATGGTTCGCTTATCCGCCGATGGTCGCGAGATACGCAATCAGGTTGGCACGATCTTCGATGCGGCGCATGCCGTTGTAGCCCATCGCGGTGCCCGGTGCGTAGTTGCGTGGCGATTCGAGGAACGCATTCAATTCTTCTGGTGTCCAAACGTCATTCACGGCGATCAGGTTGCCAGAGTAACCAAAGCCACCCACAGATGCGACATCACGGCCAACAACGCCGTAAAGGTTAGGACCAACGCCGTTCACACCCTCTTCAAGAGCGTGACACGCGGAACACGCACGCCACTGGCCTTCACCGTCAGCTGCGGACGCCATGGCGAAAACCTCTTCAAATGCGGGGCCTTCTTCAACTTCTGCTCCAGCTGCGCCGGACTCCGGAACATCGACAACATAACCAGCCGCATGATCGTCGTGGCCGTGGCCGCCGCCGTGGTAAATTGTTTCAGCGGCAAAACCGCCCAGCAAGAAAACCAACCATGTGCCGCAAACGCCGCCCAGAATCTTGGTCATTGTCATTGTGTCGAACATGTCGCGTCCCGTTTTGAATTCTTTAAACGCCGTGTATCCGCTTCCCCTGCCAATAATCAAGGTGTAGCACCGCGACGAAATGCCCAATTTTGGATAAACTCGGGCAATTAGGGGGTGAAGATGACCAAACGCATCGCATTTCAGGGTGAACCAGGGGCCTACGGGCACCAAGCCTGCGTCGAGGCGCGGCCCGATTTCGACCCGCTGCCCTGTCCGACATTCGAATCTGCCATCGAAGCCGTGCGCAAAGGTGATGCCGATTTGGGCATGATTGCCGTCGAAAATTCGACCTATGGCCGCGTGGGTGATGTGCATACGCTTTTGCCAGAAAGTGGCCTGCATATCGTGGATGAAGCTTTTGTCCGCGTTCACATTAATCTGTTGGGCAAACCCGGTGCCCGCGTAGACCAAATTAAAACGGCCAGTGGCCATGTTGTGATCTTGCCGCAGTGCGGGAAGTTCCTGCGCGAAAACGGCATTCACCCGCAGGTCAGCCCAGACAATGCTCGCGCGGCCATGGATGTGGCCGCTGGCGACGATATGACGGCAGCCGCCCTTGCATCTGAAATGGCGGCAGACATCTACGGGCTGGATATTTTAGCCCGCCACATCGAAGACCATGACCGGAACACCACACGGTTTTTGATCATGTCCCGCGAGCCCGATTTCAAACGGCGCGGCAACCACGGAATGGTCACCAGCTTCGTGTTCCGCGTCAGAAACATCCCCGCTGCGTTGTACAAAGCAATGGGTGGTTTCGCGACCAACGGTGTGAACATGACCAAACTGGAAAGCTACATGGTTGGCGGTCATTTTACAGCCACGCAGTTCTACGCCGAAGTCGAAGGCCACCCCGACGACAGAAATGTGCAACTGGCCATGGAAGAGCTGGACTATTTCACGGATCACATCCGTCTGATGGGTGTGTTCCCATCAGCGGCACGCCGTCACGAAAAACAAAAATCGTAACCGCTAAGGCGCTACCCTTAACCGCGATATTTCTTTTCGACGTCTTTGGCGAAATTGGCGACGACCTGTTTCAATCGGTCATCTGTTTTCTGTTTCGCAAACCGAACGGATTGAAACAAAATCTTCGCAGCAATCGTTTTTGCGGATGCTTCTGCGCTGACGTTTATGCGGGTGCGTGCGCGTGACAGCGGCACCAATTCGACTTGCATATCAGCATCAGCACTGCGTGATGTCAGGACCATTTTGATCAAATTGGGATCGGCCACATCAGCAACCGTCGCGACAACATCGCGCTCTACCCCGCGCATTCGGAATTTGACGCGCCATTTCGCGCCCAAACCGAAAGCCCCGCCCTTCTCGATGCGTTCGATATCCGCACCGCGCCGCATGATAGACCGCTCAAAGCTGGGAAAGTCGGTGACCTGTTTAAAAACAAAGTCAATCGGTGCTTCGATATCTTCACGGGTGCTAATTTTCATATCAGTTTTTACTCATAAGTAGGCCAAATTTGGCACGGATGTCTTTGGGGTCAACCTACCTTATTGCTCAACCAATTCTCTAGCAGAAAATGTGCGACAGCCCCTTTTCGTGCCGCTGTCATCGTCGGATGTGTACCATCCATCGCCTGCTGCATTTCCGCGCGGCTGATCCACTTCGCATCGTCAAGCTCATGGGGGTCGATCGTGATCTCTTTTGTCTCGGCTTCGCCGTAACACCCCAACATCAATGAGGATGGAAACGCCCATGGCTGGCTGGTCAAAAAGGAGACCGCGCCCACACGAACGTTTGTCTCTTCCAACACTTCACGGCGCACAGCGGCTTGCATGGTTTCACCGGGCTCTACAAATCCAGCAAGCAAAGAATACATCCCCTCTGGCCAGCCTTGCGACCGGCCAACCAAAACCTCATCGCCAGAAACGATCAGCATGATAACCACCGGATCCGTTCGCGGGAAATGCGGGGTGTTGCACGACGGGCATTGCCGGCGCCAACCGGCATCGGCCACATCACTTTCATGACCGCAAGCCGAACAAAACCGGTGGCTTCGGTGCCAGCCAAGAACCGCTTTCGCCGTCGCTGCCAGCTCTGCGTCGCGCGGGGAAAGCGTTGTCATCATGGCACGCAGTTCCGCAAAAACACCGTCACCTGTTGCAGGATGCTGCTGCAAGGTCAGGTCTGCAAAGCTGCCCATTTGGTCGGCTTCAGGCAATTCGGGGTCCCAGTGATTCAAGGTGATTGCAAACACTGGCCCTTCGTCATCGCGGCCTAAAAACAGGCGCAACGCGCTGGCATCTTTTGCGACCGGATGATCGAGCGGCAGGCGCATCAGCGGGCCACCATCTGACGTCAGCAGCAGTTTGCCCCGCCAAAGCACGATCATCCGCGCCCTAGGGTCCGCCAAAACCGGCGCGATATCAGACCGAAGCTCTGCAGCGCGATCAAGGTTCGAGCCGCCGAAAGTAATGTGTTCAGCATTTTCCATATCGCGTCGATTACATGCACGGACAGGCAACGCAAGTGGTGGCAGCCCTTGCATCACAGCACAGGCCTTCGTATATGACCGTTGAGAGGTTGGCGCGGGCAAGTGCCTCGCCAACCTGGTCAGGTCCGGAAGGAAGCAGCCACAACGAGCCCCACTTGGGTCGATGTCCAACCTCTCACCTACCGCACCGCTGAATCGCGCAGGTGCAAATCGAGACGGAGCGAAAGCAACGCTTTTGCGAGATCACGAAATACGCTAACACCCCACTTATGACATCACGCCTCTCCACCCTCGGTTGGTCCGATCACTTTGCGCGCCAAATCACTTTGGACGACACAATGGCCCCAACCCGCATCACCGCCGTGCATCGGTCGCGGCTGGATGGGTTTCAAGACAGCGGGCCAGTTTCCCTGTCGCCCACGGTCGAGGCCGGCCGATATGCTGTTGGCGATTGGGTTATTGCAACGGGGGCTGCGGCGTCACCCCCGCTGGAGCGCACCACGGAAATCACCCGGCGTGCGGCTGGCGAAGAATCCAAACCTCAGCTGATCGCCGCGAATGTCGACACATTGGGCATCGTCACCAGCTGCAACGCAGATTTCAACGTTGCCCGCCTCGAGCGGTATTTGGCGATGTGCAGCGCATCGGGCTGCCTGCCATTGGTGATTTTAACCAAAGCCGACCTGACGGACGATGTGAGCGATTACATCAAACAGGCTGAAAAACTGTCCCCCCTGCTCACGGCCCTCGCGATCAACGCGAAAGACGATGCGGATGTTGAACGTTTGAACCCGTGGTGTTCGAACGGGCAAACCTTGGCTTTGGTCGGCTCGTCCGGGGTGGGCAAAACCACCATACAAAACCGCCTCACCGGACAAATCGATGCCACACAAGACATCCGATCAGATGACGCCAAAGGCCGACACACCACGACCAACCGCAACCTGCGGGCCACGACGGCAGGGGGCTGGCTGATCGACACACCCGGCATGCGCGAGCTGCGATTGTTGGACGCCGAAGAGGGCGTCGAGGAAGTTTTCGGCGACATCACAGAATTGGCGGCCCAGTGCAAATTCAATGACTGCGCCCATAAAACCGAACCAGGATGCAAAGTGCGTGCGGCCATCGAAGACGGCTCGCTCGAGATGGACCGCGTTGAGCGGTGGCGCAAATTGGAGCGGGAAAACCGGTTCAACACGGCAACCGTGGGCGAAAATCGCGGCCATCTGAAACGTCTGCAAAAAATGTACGACGCTGGAAAAGAACGGGGCGCTGCTAAACGGCGCGGGCGGCCCAGCTAAACTGTGCGTCCTCTTCCACGGCGCAGGGCCGCGTTTTGCGCAGGCGCACGAGGGCGGTGTGCGGGTCTTCGCCCTCATCGACCATCAACCGCAGCGCCATCATCCCCGACCGGCCACATCCCCCAAAACAATGGCTCAGAATGCGTCCGCCTCTGGCCAAAACGGCGGCACAGTGCGCTGCAACATCCGGCCATGCGGTTTCAACATTTGCATCAGGCGTGCTGAAATCAACGATCGGCAAATGGTGCCACGCGATCCCTGCATGCCCGAGGTCAGCGCCAAAATCGGCTGCGCCAACCCGATCAAGCTCGGCCTGTCCTGTCATGGTCAGCACAATATCAGGCGCCCAATTCAGGATCGCTGACAGATCCGCCTCATAGCTGCCAAACCGGCCCGGCACAGGGCAAAGTGCAACCTGCCCCGCGCCAACCTTTACGGGATAAATCCCGAATTCAGTCGATGCCTTAATAGATGCCAAAATCTACCACCTGCCCGGGTTTATCGCGCGCCCACTCCTCGAGAAACGCGCAAATATCCTTGTTTCCACTGATTGATATCGCGCGACGGGGCAGAGCGACACCTTCGTCTAGCACGATCCGCAAACAGGCCACGTAATCGCGCTCGGATCGTTCGGGGTTATTGTTGGCGCCGTGCAAAATCGTGCTCAGCAAGCCACCACCATAGGCATTCACATGCCCCAAATTCGGCTTCAGCCCCAAAAAGAACGACAGCATTTCCGGCTGCCCTGACCACCCCGCGCCTTGCACAGGCGTCACGCCAGCCGCATCTGGTCGATCCCACGGAAGGCCCAATTTGATCAAGGCCTGCAGGTGATCCAATTTCGACGGCAGGCCCGCAAACTCGCGCACCAAATCCAGATAGATGTCGGGCACCTTGGCCGGATCGACAAACGCATTTTCGGGCACCTGCCCCATGGCCGCCTGCGCCAACAACGTCTCCTCCTGTGTCAGGGGGACAGGCTGCATACGTTTGGCCAAGGCGTGATTGCCGTAAACTTTTGCCGCCGCGTATGGCGTGATCCCTTGGCCAACACGATCAGACGCGGCCCCGGCATCGATCAACGCCTGACAGACTGCATCGCTCGACATCCGCAACCCTGCGTGATGAAGCGCCGTCCACCCCTTCGTCCCTTCGTTCGGGTCGGCCCCTGCGGTGAGAAGCATCTGAACCATGTCGACATCATTAAAGTCCATGGCGCGTTTTAGGGCGTTGGTGCCCTTTGGGTCCGCCCCAGCAGCCAACAGCATGCGCACCCCCTCGGGCGATCCAATTTCACACGCGTGATAGAGCGATTCCCCGTCATTCGGGTCCGCCCCACGATCCAACAACCATTGGGCCAGGTGTAAATTTCCGGCATGGGCGATCGCCCCATACAACGTCGACAGCAAACAGGTTTCATCCCCCGGCGCTGGAAACCTATCGTTCACATCAGCTCCCGCATCGAAAAGCGCTTGCGCAACCGCAAACATCTGCGCCTCGCGCTCTGGAAAAGCGCGGAAGGCCTTGGAAAAGGCCAGATGCACCAGCGGTCGCCGCCCTCCGAAATCGGATTTTGCAAGATCAGGATCGCTCGAGAGATCAGCCAAAACCGATGTGTCATACAAGGCGCAGCGCAATCCGAATGCGCCTTGTGCCACGTCAGGATCATCCCACACCAAATCACGAATGACCTGCGTTTGGCCTTGCCACAACGCAATCTTCAACCGCTGTTGCCGCGCAGCACGATTCATGCCGAGCCGTGCAATCGCCTCTTTCATCATAGGCCAGCTGTTGAATTGATTTTCACGGGCAATGACATGCAGAAAGTCTGCATGTTTCAAATCACCGCCATCGCGGCGGGGTGGGTTTTCGCGCAACCGCGCAAGGGCCTCTTGCCCGCCAGCTTCATAATTGGCTTTCAATGCCTTCGCGGCACGACGGAATCTATCTAAGGGATCGTTCATCATCGGCTTCCTCAATGAAATGTCCCACGGGTTCGCTCACACGGGCATGAGAAAGACCGGACTGGTCTGTTCTTAGGTCGTTCAAGGGTGCCGATGACGGCTGTTCGCGAACCTGAATGCCTCCCTCAAGGCCCCACTTTCATAAGACAGCCCCTCGCATTCGGCAAGGGGGCTGCTATGTCTGCTCTATGAACAAATCAAACGACCTCGCTGAAAACCGCACCGATTGGGCCGAAGATCGCACGCTGATGGCCAATGAACGCACCTTTGCCAGCTGGACTGGGACGGGCATGGGCGCAATCGCACTCGCACTCGGCTTTCGCGCAGTGTTTAGCGAGTTCGAGCCCACATGGCTGGCCCGCCTGATCGCCTCGTTGCCCTTGATTGCATCGATGGTTTTATTCTTCGCCGCCTGGCGAAAGGCCTGTAGCACCAAAGCACGCCTGAACCAGCATCAGGCCACGGGCGCTAAAAGCACTGTCCTGCACCTGATCACGCTCATGATGATGGCCACAGCCTTGGGTACGGGCTTCGTTCTTTGGACGCTGTAGCTAGACGCCAGTTGCCCAGCAGAATACCCTAGCGCCATGACCGAATCTGACGCCCCCCAGTACCAAGTTCTGGCCCGCAAATATCGCCCCGAGACCTTTGCCGATCTTGTTGGCCAAGATGCTATGGTGCGGACCCTGAAAAATGCGTTCGCCGCAGACCGGATCGCGCAGGCGTTCATCATGACGGGTATCCGCGGGACGGGTAAAACCACCACCGCACGGATCATCGCCAAGGGCATGAACTGTATCGGGCCGGACGGCACCGGTGGCCCAACAACCGAACCGTGCGGCGCGTGCGAACATTGCACCGCGATCATGGAAGGTCGCCACGTTGACGTTATGGAAATGGACGCGGCCTCACGCACGGGGGTCGGCGATATTCGTGAAATTATCGAAAGCGTGCATTACCGCGCGGCCTCGGCCCGCTACAAAATCTACATCATCGATGAGGTTCACATGCTGTCCACCAGTGCGTTCAACGCGCTGCTGAAAACGCTGGAAGAACCCCCGGCCCACGTGAAATTCATTTTCGCGACGACCGAAATTCGCAAAGTGCCCGTCACTGTGCTGTCGCGCTGTCAGCGGTTCGACCTGCGACGGATCGAGCCTGAGGATCAAATTGGCCTGCTGCGCAAAATCGCCACTGCCGAAGGCGCAGACATTACCGATGATGCGCTGGCGCTGATCACCCGCGCCGCCGAAGGCTCGGCCCGCGATGCGCAGTCGTTGCTCGATCAGGCCATTTCACATGGCGCAGGCGAAACCACCGCCGAACAGGTGCGCGCCATGCTGGGCTTGGCCGACCGTGGCCGCGTGTTGGATTTGTTCGACATGATCTTGCGCGGCAAAGCGGCAGAGGCGTTGACCGAATTGTCCAGCCAATACGCAGACGGGGCCGACCCGATGGCGATCCTGCGGGATTTGGCGGAAATTTCGCACTGGGTCAGCGTGATAAAAATCACACCTGACGCGGCTGAAGACCCCACCGTTTCACCAGATGAGCGCACCCGCGGCGCACAAATGGCCGAAGACCTGCCCATGCGCGTTTTGACCCGCCTGTGGCAGATGTTGCTCAAAGCATTGGAAGAGGTGTCGATGGCGCCAAACGCGATGATGGCCGCAGAAATGGCGATCATTCGTTTGACCCATGTGGCCGACCTGCCCAGCCCCGAAGAACTGGTGCGCAAACTTGACGGGCAAACTCCACCTGCTGGCGGCCCGAACGGCGGCGGCGGTGGGCGCCCTGCCCCCACAGCAACACACGCTCAAGGCATGCCCGCCCCAACACATTCTGGCCCGAGCGGCACAACAATGTCCGCAGGGGGCGCGGCGGTCGCCGTGGCCCAAGACGAAGCCTTGGCCCATTACCCGACATTCGATCACGTGCTCGAATTGATCCGCCGCCACCGGGACGTAAAGCTGCTGGTGGAGGTTGAAACCGGCCTGCGCTTGGCCGCCTATCAACCGGGCCGCATCGAGTTTGAACCCGCCCCCAATGCGCCACACGATCTGTCCCAGCGCCTTGGCTCGCGTCTGCAAGCCTGGACTGGCAACCGCTGGGCCGTGACCTTGGTGAACGAAGGCGGCGCCCCAACAGTGGCTGAAGTGCGCGACGCGGAAATGATCGCCTTGCGCCAAAAGGCTGCAGAACACCCGTTGGTGAAAGCCGTTTTGATGCAGTTTCCCAAGGCGCACATCAGCGAGATCCGCACACCACAGGCGCTTCAAGCCGAAGCACAGCAAGATGCGCTGCCCGAGGTCGAGGATGAATGGGACCCGTTTGAAGACAGCTAACTTGCGGGCGGGCCTTGCCCCCCTTATCTAGGTCGAAACGAATTCAGGAGACAGTGATGTTCAAAGGACTTGGCGGCCTCGGCGATATGGCCGGAATGATGAAAAAAGCGCAGCAAATGCAGACAGACATGGCCGCGTTGCAAGAAGAATTGCACACCATGATGGTCACTGGCGAAAGCGGCGCAGGATTGGTGAAAGCCACAGCGACAGCCAAGGGCGAGCTGAAGGCGTTAGACATCGATCCATCCATCTTCAACGGTGACGACAAAGAAGTGGTCGAAGACCTGATCTTAGCAGCGATCAAAGACGCGCAAGGCAAAGCCTCTGATAAAGCGCAGGAAGAAATGTCCAAACTGACCGAAGGTTTGGGTTTGCCAGCCGATATGAAACTGCCGTTTTAAAATGACGGGTGCGCTTTCACCTTGCTACGCAGACGTAAATTGGCCTGCCGATTTGCAAACTGCGTGTGGGGTTTAAGGCGCAATGTCTGAAGCCCCCAAAGATATCGACACCTTGATCGATCTTATGGCCCGCCTTCCCGGCCTTGGGCCACGATCTGCGCGCCGTGCGGTGCTTCACCTGATCAAAAAGCGCGGCCAGCTGTTAAATCCGCTGGCCGACGCCATGACGAGCGTGGGTCAAACCGCGCGTGAATGTCTCAACTGTGGCAACATCGGCACCTCTGACATCTGCGATATCTGCGAAAGCAACAAACGGGCCACCGGGCAAATCTGTGTGGTCGAAGACGTTGCCGACCTGTGGGCGATGGAACGTGCCGGTGTGTTCAAAGGCCGCTATCACGTTTTGGGGGGCACGCTGTCGGCCTTAGATGACATCGGCCCAGACGAGCTGCGCATCCCCAAACTGCGTGACCGCATCACCAGCGAAGACGTCACCGAAGTGATCCTCGCGCTTGGGGCGACCATCGACGGCCAAACAACCGCGCACTACATCGCTGACGAGCTTCAGGGCGTGCAGGTCACCTCCCTGGCGCAGGGCGTACCAGTCGGCGGTGAGCTCGATTACCTTGACGAAGGCACAATCACCGCCGCGTTGAATGCCCGCAAAACACTGTAATTGCCCCTAAAATGCAAAACCCCCAAGCACAGGCTCGGGGGTTTTCAGAAAACGCGTATCTAACGCATCAATCTTCGTCGTCATCACCCGCATCATCGGGCAGGTTAAAGAAGCTGTCCGCGTCTGGCACAGATGTGTCTTCTTCCGGCTCCGGCGTGTCGTTGCCCAGCGTGAAGGCCTCGAGCCCTGCCATTGCGGCCGGAATTTCAGGCTCTGGATCCATGCCAAGGCTCTGCTCAGTAGACACCAGTTTACGGCGTTCATCATCCGTCATGACGCCGCCTTCTTTGGCTTTCTTGGCGTTTGCTTTTTGAACAGCGGCATCCAGTTCGGATTGTTTACACATGCCCAACGCAACCGGATCAATCGGCTCGATGTTGTTGATGTTCCAGTGTGTCCGCTCGCGGATGGCCTGAATGGTTGGTTTGGTTGTGCCGACCAGTTTAGAAATCTGACCATCGGACAGCTCTGGGTGGAATTTCACCAACCAATAGATCGACGCAGGGCGGTCCTGACGTTTGGACAGCGGCGTGTAGCGTGGGCCGCGACGTTTTTCTTCGCCTGCAGAAGCCGGGTTATACAGCAACTTCAGCTTGTGCAGCGCAGAGGCTTCAGCCTTGTCGATCTCTTCTTGCGTCAACTGTTTGTTGGCAATCGGGTCGAACCCTTTCACCCCAGTCGCCACATCACCATCGGCGATGCCTTGCACTTCCAGCTCATGCAGGCCGCAGAAATCTGCAATCTGTTTGAAGGTGATCGTCGTGTTATCGCACAGCCAAACTGCTGTGGCTTTTGCCATAATCGGTGTACCGCTCATCGCGTTTCTCCTTGTCTACTAGACACGCCTCTCCCGCGCCCTTGAAGGGGCAGACCCATTCGGGCCGGGTTCACGTTGTCGGGGAACTTGGATCGTATATAGTCGCGCAGACGTTCTAAGGAAAGACCCCAAATGTTGCGATTGATTGCCCTATTGGTTGGATTGGCGGGCCCTGCCCATGCCCAACACACCTCCGGTGACTTTGATTACTATGTTTTAGCCCTGTCATGGTCACCCACATGGTGCGCCATCGAAGGCGATTCCCGCAACTCGCCCCAATGCGATGACGACAAAGATTTCGGCTGGGTGCTGCACGGCCTGTGGCCCCAATACGAAGATGGCTGGCCCGCCGATTGCCGCCATTCGTTCCGCAACCCTTCCCGTGGCGACACCGCCGCGATGGCCGATATTATGGGCACATCCGGCCTTGCGTGGCACCAGTGGAACAAACACGGATCGTGCAGCGGACTGTCGCCAGACGATTACTACGCCCTGTCCCGCGAAGCTTACGGCGCCGTCACACGCCCGCAAATCCTACGCGACCTGGACAGATCGGTGACCCTGCCCGCATCCCTGATCGAAGAAGCCTTTTTGAAAGACAACACCCATCTGTCCGCAGATCAGATCACGATCACCTGCCGCGCGAACCGCATACAAGAAGCTCGGATTTGCCTCACGAAAGACCTGGAACCCCGCGATTGCGGTGGTGATGTCATCCGCGATTGCACCTTGAACGACGCGTTGTTCGACCCAATCAGGTGACCTTCAAAACAATCTTGCCGATGTGCGCACTGCTTTCCATGCGCGCATGGGCCTGCGCTGCATCTGCCAACGCAAACTCTTGATCCATCACCGGGGCGACTTTTCCAGCCTCCAAAAGCGGCCAGACATGTTTGCGCAATTGACGCGCGATCTCGACTTTGGCAAGGTCCGATTGCGGCCGCAAGGTTGACCCTGTGATTGTCAAACGACGCATCATCACTTGGGCGAAATTCAGCTCTACCTTCGGGCCCTGCAGAAACGCGATTTGCACCAGCCGCCCATCATCGGCCAAGGCACGCACATTGCGCGGCAGGTAGTCGCCCCCGACCATATCTAAAATCAAATGCGCGCCGCCCTGCGTCTTCATGAAGTCCACAAAATCAGCGTCGCGATAGTTCACTGCAACCTCGGCCCCAAGGGCCATACAGGCTGCGCATTTCTCTGCAGATCCTGCGGTGGTGAACACCCGCGCCCCGAAGGCTGACGCAAGCTGAATAGCGGTTGTGCCGATGCCAGACGAGCCGCCATGGACCAAGAAACGCTCACCCGCCGTCAGGCCGCCTCGCATAAACACGTTGGACCACACTGTGAAGAACGTCTCGGGCAAACAGGCCGCCTGTTTCAGGGAAAGCCCTGCAGGGACCGGCAGGCAGTGCGCGGCGGGGGTGACCACCTCTTCGGCATAGCCACCGCCGGGCAACAAGGCGCACACCGCGTCGCCCACGGCCCATTCTGTGACGCCGTCCCCAACCGCGCTGATGGTGCCCGCGGCCTCTAACCCCGGGAGCGGGCTTGCCCCTTTGGGTGGGTTGTACAAGCCCGCGCGCTGCAAGGCGTCGGGGCGGTTCACCCCAGCGTAGGCCACCTTGATCCGTACCTGCCCATAGGCGGGCTCGGGCGTTGAGACCTGCGTTAGGGCCAGCACGTCTGGCCCACCGGCTTGCGTGATTTCAACAGCCTTCATTGCGGCTTGTTCCAGCTGCCTGGCAAATCTGACGGGGCCGCCTTTGGCGCTTTTAGTTGCGACGTCAGGCTGCCCAAAAGAGAGGCAAACGGTTTGGTGAGAGGGTTTTTGGTCACGGCCGCTTTGAAGGTTTCAAATTGCATAACGTTATCGATGCGGCGGTCGATGAAGTCTGTGGTGGCTTGGCCATCAATGCTGTCATCGCCCAGCCAAAACAACACAACTGATCCATACACAGCCGACAGGGTGGCGCGTTTCGTGTACCAGTTCACATCATCTGATGTATCACCCAAGGCTGTCCAAATCGCATCGGCGGTGCCCCAAATCAGCTTGGATCCCTCGGGGGCCATATGGGGCAATGCGAACAACACTGTGCCGCGGCGCACGGCCTCTTTGTCTTGAACCGCATCCAGCCGCAAACGGATCGCATGAGCCACCTTATCGCGGAACCGCATATCGCTCAGGTCAGCTGCGGCGAGTGCCTCAACCATGGCCGCATCGCCCTGCACGTGGAACAGAATCGCCAGATCGGTCGCGCCGCGCGGGCAGATGCCCTTCGCCTCCTCGGCGGATAGGTCCACATCAGCGCAGGCCGCACGAAACGCGACATCATTCCACCCATCAAAGGCAACATGGGGCAAAATAGCGTCTAAAAGCTGTGTTTTCGTCAGGGTCATCGCAAGCTCCTTTGCAGGGGTCTGTACCATACTGGACAAATCAAAGCACTGCGGCTATATGGACCCCTCCTGCAACTTATTGCAAATTTAACTTAGAGAGGTGGTGAAAACCACATGCAGGTTAGTGTTCGTGACAACAACGTCGATCAGGCGCTTCGTGCCCTGAAGAAAAAGCTCCAGCGTGAGGGCGTTTTTCGTGAAATGAAGCTCAAGCAACATTTCGAAAAGCCGTCCGAGAAAAAGGCGCGCGAGAAGGCCGAGGCCATTCGCCGTCAGCGCAAGCTGGCTCGGAAGAAAGCACAGCGTGAGGGGATGCTCTAAGCATTTCTGGACACGTTAGAATAGAAAACCCCCGCATCGTAAGGTGCGGGGGTTTTTCGTTGTGTCAGGTCGGTCCGGTTTTAAGCGATGCCAGCCAGTCGCAAGACGGCAATGACGACCACAATAAGACCAACGATGTAAAAAATATTTCTCATGACGTTTCCTTAGATCAGGTTAATGACTGCAATGACGCAAACGACGAAACCGACGATTGTTAAAATTCCACGCATTTCTGTATCCCTTTCAATCTGTTCGAGAGTAGAACACGCCAACTGCGACAAATGTTCCCAAAAACGTGATCCTGTTGTGTCCACAGCGGATCTGCTAAGATGAAGAAAACATAACCGGAGACCACCATGGCCACGCTCGCAACCGTCCTCATCGCGCTGATCGCAGCGTTGCACCTCTATATTTTGTGGTTCGAAATGTTCGCATGGGAACGCAAAGGCCCGCGTATTTTTGCGAATTTCCCAAAGGATTTGTTCCCCAAAACCAAAGCCATGGCAGCCAACCAAGGCCTGTATAACGGCTTTCTTGCCGCAGGGCTGATTTGGGCGTTGGTGATTGGTGATCCGACCTGGTCAAACAACGTGGCGCTGTTTTTCCTCGCCTGCGTCGCGGTGGCCGGCATTTACGGCTACATGACTGTTAGCAAACGTATTTTATACGTGCAGACCATTCCTGCCGCCCTCGCAATTTTGGCGGTTTTGCTGTCCTAAACTGGCAACTCGGTCGTCTGGCGGACGGTCCGCAAGGCAAACGATGATTGCATGCCCTGCACACCGGGGAGGCTTGCCAGATAGCGGCGATGGATGCGTGCGAAGTCTTCGGCGTCGCGCGCCACCACTTTGAGCAAATAATCCGCCTGCCCCGCCATAAGGTGACATTCCAGAACATCAGGGATGCGCGCGACCGATTTTTCAAAGGCGTCGAGCACATCATCTGCCTGCGCGCGCAACGTGATTTCAACGAACACGGTCGTTTTTCGTTCGACCTTCACAGGGTTCACCAGCGCGACGTAGCCATCAATAAACCCCTCTTTCTCCAAACGTTGCACCCGACGGTGACAGGCCGAGGGAGAGAGGTTCACTGTCTCAGACAGCTCGGCGTTGGACAGACGGCCCGCCCGCTGCAAGGCAGATAAAAGGCGTCGGTCGGTGGCGTCTAGGTCGGTCATGCAAAATGCTCTCAAAGGGGCGTGTAAAAACGGCAAAGCCTTGCACGTTATAGCCAGAGTGCCGAAAAAATCTCCACCCCCCAACGCAAAAGACCCGCCATCGCGGGCGGGCCTTCTATCAAAACTGTCGTCTCGATTACTTCTTCAAAGCAGCCAAGATTTCAGCCAACAGCTCTTCTTGTGTTGGCCCAGCTGGTTCTGCTGGTGCTTCTTCTTCGGCTTTCTTCAGTTTGTTCACAGAGCGGACCAGCATGAAGACGACGAAAGCGATGATCAGGAAGTTGATGATCGCCATGATGAAGTTACCGTATGTGAACACAGCTTCACCGAATGTCGCAGTCAGACCACCGAAATCAACGCCGCCCATGAAGATACCGATCAGCGGATTGATCAAGTCAGCGACCAAGCTGCCAACGATCGCTGTGAACGCCGCACCGATGATGATACCAACGGCCATGTCCATGACGTTGCCTTTGGCGATGAAATCTTTGAATTCTTTAAGCATTTTGTTTCCCACTTGTATTTTATCTTGGGAGCCTGCTTCCAGGCGCCCCTTCCCGTGCGGCGACATTACCGTAAATCTGCGCGGCACCCAAAGGTTAATATCACCGCTTCGTTCCCCCTAACGTCAGCTTGCGACATGCACCACAGCGCATGTGGTTTTGCGCAGGGAAAACGCAAAAAGAGGCCCCGCTGACAGGTCATCAACGGGGCCAAAACGCGATATGGGTCGGGTATGGGTTTGGTATGGGTCCGGTATGGCTCATATCGGGGCGCGCAGGTTTAGGCGGGCAGCGTACCATCCAAAACGTAGCGCAGAATTTCCACCACTTGCGAGGGTTCGCGGGCAACGGCGAGAGCCGCTGCATCGACTTCTTTGAGGGCGTGATCGTGATCAGGCTGTTGTAGGATGATCAAGGATTTCCCAAGGGCCGCCGCGAAGCCTGCATCGAACGCCGCGTTCCATTGGCGATACTTTTCACCGAACCGCACAACCACGACATCTGCATCGGTGATCGCTTTGCGGGTGCGGATGGCGTTTACCATCGCGCCTTTGTGGTCGTGCCAGTATTTGTTTGGCTCTTCGCCCAAAATCGCCACGCCGCAATCATCGGATGCGGCGTGATCTGTCACTGGGCTGGTGAAGGTCACATCAAGGCCCTGTGCCCCTGTGGTGATCTGGTCCCGCCAGTCGGTATGGATTTCGCCGGATAAGTATACTTTGAGCATGTTGCCCCCTTTCGTTACGGGGACATCTAGCACGTCACCGTTTGCGTGCCACGATGTAGCGCGACAAGGCGGGGAAGTTTCCGGTTTCGATGATTTCAAACCCTGCGAATGTGATCGCGGATTCCAATTCGCGGTGCGTGAAGGAGCGCACATACGGGGCCTTTCCGAACAGGCGCATCACGGCAATCAACGGTTTAAAGGCAAACCGTTTCAGCCCCACGGAAGGGTCTGCCAGACATGCGGTTTTGCTGATGAAATATCCGCCCGAGGGAAGCAGCCGGTGGATGTTGCCAAACACATCTTCGGCGTTCTCGACGAGGTGAAACAGATTGAACCCTGTCACCACATCGAACCCTTCGGTCAATTTCGATGCGTCTTGGGCTGTCATGGCGCGAAAGTCTACGGTGCTGATGCCTGCGGTTCGGGCCTTTTGTGCGGCAATCTCGATCATGGCGGGGGAAATATCTGTGCCGACGATTTCGCGGGCGAAAGGGGCCAGTTCGAGGGCGGTTGACCCTGTGCCACAGCCGATTTCCAAAACGCGGCTGTCTTGCGTCAGGTAGGATGCGGTGCGGCCACGGGTGTATTCGTAGGCGGACATGTCTTTTATAGGGTCTTGGGCATATTTGGGGGCGATCTTGTCCCAGAACTTTGCGGCATCGGTCATCGTGCTCTCCTTTCCTTCAACCTACATGCGTATGGGTTGTCGCGGAATTGACGAAATACAAAAGACATCTATACGTTTTTGCATGGATATTGATTCAGACAAACTGGACTGGAACCACCTGCGCGCGTTTCTGGCCACGGCGGAAACCCATTCGCTGTCGGCAGCAGCACGGCGGCTGGGCCTGACGCAGCCCACGCTAAGCCGCCAAGTGGCCGCCTTGGAAGAGACGCTGGCGCTGATGCTCTTTGAACGGGTTGGGCGCGGATTGGTGTTGACCGACGCGGGCCGCGAGCTGTTGGTGCATGTACAAAACATGGGGCTGGCGGCGCGGCGCACTGCGATCAGCGCGAATGGGCAACAATCGGATTTGACGGGCTGGGTGCGGATCACGGCGAGCGACATCATGTCGGCGCATATTATGCCGGACGTGGTGACGCAACTGCGCGCGCTTGCCCCGCAGTTGAAGGTCGAGATTGTGGCGACCAACACCATCAGCGATTTGATGCGCCGGGAAGCCGATGTTGCAATCCGCCATGTGCGGCCGGACCAGCCGGATTTGGTGGCGCGGCTGGTGGGCGAGGCGAATGGATATTTTTACGGGGCCAAATCGTTTCTCGACCGTGTGGGCCGACCGACATCAAAGGCCGATCTGAGCGGGATGGATTGGGTATCGTTCGGTGATGTGCAAGAGATGATCACATATCTGGCCGCATTGGACATTCACCTGAGCGAAGACGCGTGCCGTGTGTCGTCGCGCAATGGGTTGGTGGCATGGGAATTGGCGAAGGCGGGCATGGGGTTGTGCCCGATGGATTCGGCGGTGGGGGATGCGGTTTTGGGGATGGAGCGTGTGTTGCCAACCTTGGGCGAGATCACGTTTCCGGTTTGGCTGGTCGCCCACCGAGAGATCCACACCAGCCCGAAAATCAGGCTGGTGTTTGATGTTTTAGGACAGGCCTTGGCAAACCTGCGGGCGGATTAGCCGCGCAGCGTGCCGCCTGTCGCTTTGGTGACCTTTTCAACGATCTTGGTGCAGACGGCCTCGATCTCGGCCTCTTTCAACGTGGCGTCTTTGGGCTGGAGGCGCACGGTCATGGCCAGTGATTTCTGGTCTTCGCCCAAGCTGCCGCCGATGAATTCATCGAAGATACGCACTGTTTCGATCAGGGCTTTATCCGCGCCAGCGGCGGCGTTGATGGCGGTGAGGGCATCGACCTTGGCATCCATGACGAAGGCGAAATCACGCTCGACCGCTTGCAGATCGGGGATCGTGACAGCGCCGCGGTTCGCGGTTTGCTTTTTCGGCATGGGGATTTCTGCCGGATACAATGTGAAGCCGACAACGGGGCCTTTCACGTTGAGGGCGGACAGGATTTTGGGGTGAATTTCACCGAACACGCCGAGGATTTTCTTTGGGCCGAGGCAGATTTGGCCGTGACGGCCCGGGTGCCATTCATCGCCAGCGCCGCGCAAGATTTGCACCTTTGCGGGGGCGCCCATGGCGCTGAGGATGGCCTCGGCATCAGCTTTGGCGTCGAAGATATCGACATCACGAGAGGCGCCGTGCACGTCTTTGGAGGCGGTTTTGCCGACCAGAATGCCGGTGACAACAGTGTGCTGCTCGCCCGGCTCGCCGCCGTGGAACGCATCGCCCGCCTCGAACAGGGCCAGGTTTGACAGGCCGCGCGCCTGGTTGCGGGCCGCCGCCTGAAGCAGGCCGGGCAGCACGGCAGGGCGCATGTGCGACATCTCAGAGCTGATCGGGTTGGCCAGCATCGTGGCGTCGGTGCCGCCGCCGAACAGTTCAGCCGACGCTTTGTCGATGAAGGAATAGGTGACGCATTCGTTGTAGCCCAAGCTGGCCGTGGTGCGGCGCGCGGTGGCGAGACGTTTTTGCATCGGTGTGAGGATCGGAGCTGGCACGCCTGCGGGGCGCGGCAGCGGTTTGGGCTCGAGGTTGGACAGGGACGCCATGCGCGCGACTTCTTCGACCAGGTCGGCCTCGCCTTGTACGTCGGGGCGCCATGCGGGCACCTGTGCCATGTCGCCGTCCATCACAAAGCCCAGCTTGGTGAGCGTGTCGCGCTGTGTTTCGGCGGGGATGTCCATGCCCACGAGCGAGGAGCAGCGCGCGGTGTCGAGTTTGTAGGCGCGGGATGTGTCGGGGATTTCGCCCGCTTGCACCACTTCGGAGGCTTCGCCGCCTGCGATGTCGACGATCATGCGCACGGCGTGTTCCATGCCCTCGGGTGTGAAGGCCGGGTCGATGCCGCGTTCAAACCGGTAGCGCGCGTCGGTGTTCAGTTTCAGGGCGCGGCCTGTGTAGGCGGTGCGCACGGTGTCGAAATAGGCCGCTTCGACGAAGACATTCACGGTATCGTCGGACACGCCTGTGCGCAGCCCGCCCATGACGCCGGCGATGGATTCGGGGCCTTCTGCGTCGGAAATAACCGTGGCCCCTTCGGGCAAGGTGTATTCTTTTTCGTCCAAGCCAACCAAAGTTTCGGTTCCAGCGGCGCGGTGCAGACGCAGGGTGTTGCCGTTGATTTTATCGGCGTCGAACACGTGCAGCGGGCGGTTCAGATCGTAGGTGAACCAGTTGGTCACATCGACGAGGAAGCTGATCGGGCGCAGGCCGATCGCTTTGAGTTTTTGTTGCAGCCAGACGGGGGATGGCCCGTTTTTCACGCCTTTGATCAGGCGACCGTAGAACACGGGAGCTTGGTCCAATGTGTCGGCGTCAATGGAGACGGTGACGGGGTTCGCGAAGGTCGCGGGGACCTTTTCCAACGCCAATGGTTCGAGCGTGCCCAAACCACGGGCCGCCAGATCGCGGGCCACGCCACGCACGCCCAGGGCATCTGGACGGTTGGGGGTGATGGCGATTTCGATCACGGGGTCGACCTGTGCAGGGTCATGCTCGGCCAGATAATCGGCGAAGGATTGGCCAACCTCACCGCTGGGCAATTCGATGATGCCATTGTGCTCGTCCGACAGCTCCAGCTCTTTTTCAGAGGCCATCATGCCGAAGCTCTCAATGCCGCGAATTTTGCCCACGGAAATGGTGATATCGAGGCCCGGAATATAGGTGCCCGGCTTGGCGACAACCACGGTGATGCCTTCGCGGGCGTTTGGCGCGCCACAAATGATCTGCGTTGGCCCCTCGCCCGCCTCGACGGTGCAAACGCGCAGCTTGTCGGCGTCGGGGTGTTTTTCGGCGGCGGTGACTTTGCCGATCACAAAATCAGAGAGTGTGGCCGCAGGATTTTCGATGCCCTCAACCTCAAGCCCGAGGTCGGTGAGCGTATCGGCGATTTCGTCCACGGATGCGTCGGTGTCGAGGTGGGATTTGAGCCAAGAGAGGGTGAATTTCATCGTGCGGGTCCTGCCAAATAAGGTGTTGGGCTGGGTTTAACGGATCGGGGCGACAGGGGAAAGCGTCAGCTGTCGTGTTTGTCTGTGATGTCGTCCCAATCGCCCAGTTTCGCGAGCCGCAATTCGCGGATCAGACGGAGGGTGGGTTTGCAGGCAAACAAGAGCGAGCCGATCAGGAACATCCACAGCGCCGCGGTTTCCCATGCATCCGAAAAGAACATCGCCGAGCCGAGAACAAAACACAGCGCCGCGAGAAAATCGACCACGGTGTGGGCGATTTCGAATGCGGCATAGGTCGCGTTGTGGCGGTCAGATTTGCTGCGATTGTCGGGATGGAACATGGCCACGTTACAGCTGGCGACCGTCGAGGTCTTCGATCAGTTGAAAGAACTCGAACACCAGCATCATTTCGGGGTGAAAATCACCTGACTCACGGCAGACCGCTTTGGTGGCTTTGCGCCATGCGACGAATTCGTCGCGGCCAAGATCGGAGTGGGCCATATTGGTGTTCACATCGCAGTAGCGGACCTGTTGCACGCGCACGGTCTTGACCACCAAGGCGGGCGTGCCGTCCCAGTGGGCGACGATATCGGTGCGGCCTTCGACGGGCATTGAGGCAGGGTCATCCTCGAATTCCCGCAAAGGAGCGCAGATCGCGCGCTTTTTACCCGCGCGCACGAGATCGATTGCGGCCTTGGAGGTTTCGGCATTGGTGCCGAATTGGAACGTCCCCGCACCGGGGTAGGTTTCTTGGAGGTCTTCTGTTTCGGCCATAGCAGACCCTTTCCGTTTATGTGGCGCCCGAGCCGAGGGGTGGGCGGAAAGCGCCCTCCCCGTGGGGGGAGGTTCGGGCGCTGCCCAGCACAGCTGGGCATCATGGTCATTATTGGTTCTTCCAATATTGATGGTGAAACACCATCAACGGCCATACCCAACGTGACCCAACAGGCGGCAATTCTACCCCCCGTGCACCGTCGGGACCTGCAGGGCAGAGAAGCCGTAGTGCTTGAGCCAGCGCAGGTCGCTTTCGAAGAAGGCGCGGAGGTCGGGGATGCCGTATTTCAGCATGGCGATGCGGTCGATGCCCATGCCGAAGGCGAAGCCTTGCCATTCGTTGGGGTCGATGCCGCCCGCTTGGAGGACTTTGGGGTGGACCATGCCGGAGCCTAGAACTTCGAGCCAGTCGTTGCCTTCGCCCACTTTTACGGTGCCGCCGGAGAAGTCGCACTGGATGTCGACCTCGGCTGAGGGTTCGGTGAAGGGGAAGTGCGAGGCGCGGAAGCGGGTTTTAACCTTCGTGCCGAAGTAGGCGGTGAAGAATTCTTCCAGCGTCCATTTCAGGTTCGCCATGGAGATGTCTTTGTCGATGGCCAGACCTTCGATTTGGTGGAACATCGGGGTGTGGGTCTGGTCGTAGTCGGCGCGGTAGACACGGCCCGGGCAGATGATGCGAATGGGCGCGCCTTGGGCTTCCATGGAGCGGATTTGCACCGGTGATGTGTGGGTGCGCAGCACGTGGGGCGGGCGGTCGTCGCCCTCGGCACGGTGGGTGTAGAATGTGTCCATCTCGGCGCGCGCAGGGTGGTGGCCCGGGATGTTTAAAGCGTCGAAATTGTACCAGTCGGATTCGATTTGCGGGCCTTCGGCGGTGGCAAAGCCCATGTCGGCGAAGATGGCGGTGCATTCTTCCCAGACCTGAGAGACGGGGTGGATCGTGCCGGTGCGCCGGTCGCGGGCGGGCAAGGTCACATCGAGCCATTCGGATTTCAGGCGCGCATCGAGGGCCGCATCGGCGAGGCCTGCCTTTTTGGCGGCGAGAGCTGCGTTGATTTCATCTTTGAGCGCGTTGAGGGCGGGGCCTGCGACCTGACGCTCCTCTGGGGTCATTTTGCCTAGCTCGCGCATTTTGAGGCTGATCTCGCCCTTTTTGCCAACGGCCTGCACGCGCAGGTCTTCGAGTGTGGATTCATCCGCTGCGTTGCCGATGAGGTCGAGATATTTGGATTTGAGATCGTCCATGTGCGTGCCCTTTATCGCTTGGGGGTGGGGTAGCGAAATGGCGGCGCGGTTGCAAGGTTTGGTGCGCGGGGGGCCTGGGTGGTTTTGGGGGGTTGGCGCTCTGGCGGGACGCACGTATTAGTTGAGCCATGTTGAAACGCCGATCCGCACAGCACCACGCCCCCCGCACATTGGGAGAGGCCCTTGATCAACGCACCAAGGGCGGGGCGGGTCCGAACCGGGCCGTGCGCGCGTTGTTGGCGTTGTATTTGGTGCTGCATGTGCTGATTTTAACCACGCTCACGGTTACGGCGATTTTATGCGCCGTTTGGTGGCCGGATATTCCGGGTAAGGCGGGCTATGTGCTGCTGGGTGGCGCGGTTGCCTGGGGCGTGGTCGCGCACAGGCGGCGCGCGGTGCGGCGCAGGATGGTGCGGCACGGGGGCGCGGCGCAGGGAGGGCAACACCCGCTGCTGGCCCATGATGCCCAAGGGTTTATGGCCGACTTGGCGTTGGAGCAGAAGACCGTGGTTTTCGATGGCAGCAATATCTATCACTTTGGTCTGCAAGAAAATTTGGGGCCGCGCCCTTTGAAAGCGATTGCGGCACAGCTGCGCGATGAAGGCTATCGCGTCGTGTGCTTTTTTGATGCCAACATTCACTACACGTTGATCAAATACGGCGATGCGCCGACCGGAAAGCCCCATGAGATGAAGACCCTGCTGGAGTGTTTCGGGCTGACGGAAGATGAGATTTATGTGGTGCCCACGCGGATGCAGGCGGATCGGTATGTTCTGGATAGCCTGAGACACCTGCCCCGCGCCTTTGCGGTGAGCAATGATCAGTTTCGCGACTATGCGAAACGATACCCTGACGTGATGACCGACGACCAATGGCGCAAAGGCGTGATGGTGACGGACACGGAAATTCGCGTGCGCAAACACAAGTTTGCAACGCCGGTGCCGCTGCAAGATCCAGAGTTGGCCCAACAAAAAAGGCCGCTCGAATGGAGCGACCTTTTTAAATCTTAATGGCAGTATGGCTTAGGCCATTGCTGCTTTCGCTTTTTCAACGATCGCACCGAATGCTTCAGGCTCGTTCACGGCCAGATCAGCAAGAACCTTACGGTCCACTTCGATACCAGCCAAGTTGAGGCCGTTGATGAAACGGGAATATGTCAATGTCTCGTCGATGGAGCGAACGGCAGCGTTGATACGCTGGATCCACAACGCGCGGAAGTTACGCTTACGATTGTGACGGTCACGTGTTGCGTATTGGTTCGCCTTGTCGACGGCCTGACGCGCAACTTTGAAGGTATTGGAGCGGCGGCCGTAATAGCCTTTCGCTGCATCTGTTACCTTTTTGTGACGACGATGAGTGACTGTACCACCTTTAACTCGCATATCAAATTCTCCTTATCGTGCGTATGGCATCATGCCCTTGATGATTTTCGCATCAGGAGCAGAGAGGGTTGTTGTGCCACGCGCGTTGCGCAGGAACTTGTTTGTACGTTTGATCATGCCGTGCTGTTTACCAGCTTGAGCTGCTTTGACTTTGCCGCTCGCCGTCATTTTGAACCGCTTTTTGCAGCTCGATTTTGTCTTCATCTTAGGCATTTCCGTCTCCTCTAAGGTGCGGTGATGAAACGCGACTCGGCATGCCACATTGGCCGGTCGCGCGGTTTGAAGGGCGCATGTACCGTGGACACGCCCCCAAAGCAAGGTGATTCGAGTGTGATTAGTTGATGTATTTTCCAATCACGTTGACGAAAACATTCGGGATGTCGCCAACAGCGTAACCGCCCGGATTTTCACGGATCGCGAGGACAATCAGCCCCCCCGATACCATAACTGCAATTGATGCAGCCCGTGGGACGCGCCCATCGACGAGCGCGCCCAAGATTGATGGGATTGAGAACACACCGACCACAAGGCCGATGACCATCATCAGATCCGTATCCATTTCGTAACCCCTAACTAAAATAGTTAAGAAAAGGTTACTCTACATCACCCGCATGAATCAAACGTTCGTCGCAGGGTGCCACACGAAGGATGTTTGTGCTGCCCGGTGTGTTAAATGGAACACCCGCTGTCACGACGACCATATCGGTTTTCGTGGCCAGACCGGATTTGAGCGCTGCACGCACCGCTTCGAGAACGGCGTCTTTGAAGCGGTCAACCACTTGCACGGTTTTCACACAGGTCGTGCCCCAGCTAAGAGACAAACGACGGGTCGTTTTGACGTCACTGGACAACACGATGATTGGCACACGAGGACGTTCCCGTGAGACCAACGCCGCAGTTGCACCGGATTGGGAATAACAACAGATCGCTTTCACGTCGGATGTTTCGGCGATTTCGCGCGCCGCAGCCACGATACCGTCGGCCACTGTTTTACCGGATGTTTTGCGGCTGGCTTCGATGATGTCTGTGTAGGTCGGGTCGGCTTCGACCTCGACGGCCACGTTATTCATTGTTGTCACAGCTTCGATTGGGAAGTCGCCAGCGGCGGATTCAGCAGACAACATGATAGCGTCTGTGCCTTCGTAGATCGCTGTTGCCACGTCGGACACCTCGGCCCGTGTGGGCATGGGGGATTCGATCATGGATTCGAGCATCTGCGTGGCCACGATCACCGGTTTTGCGGCGGCGCGACATTTGCGGATCAGTTGTTTTTGAATTGGCGGGACGTTTTGAACAGGAAGCTCAACGCCCAGATCGCCACGGGCAACCATGATGCCGTCGGACACTTCGAGGATTGAATCGAAGGATGTGACAGCGGTTGGTTTTTCGATTTTAGACAAGATCGCAGCGCGACCGTTGCACAATTTGCGCGCTTCTTCGACGTCAGCAGGGCGCTGAACGAAGGACAGGGCCAGCCAGTCGACGCCCAATTCGCAGACGAATTCGAGGTCTTTACGGTCTTTTTCTGACAAGGCAGCCAGTGGCAGAACCACGTCTGGCACGTTCACGCCTTTGCGGTTGGAAATGACGCCGCCGACGATCACTTCGCAATCCGCGAAGTCGCGGCCACAGTCTTTGACGCGCAGTTTGATTTTACCGTCGTTCACCAGCAGGTGGGCGCCGGGCTCAAGCGCGTCGAAAATCTCTTTGTGGGGCAGTTGCACGCGGTCAACGGTGCCGGGTGTATCATCTAGGTCGAGGCGGAAGCTTGCACCCACTTCGAGCATTTCACCGTCATCAGAGGCAAACACGCCAACGCGCAGTTTCGGGCCCTGAAGATCGGCGAGAATGGCGATCGGGCTGTCGAGGTCTTTTTCGACCTGACGGATGATTTCGTGACGCACTTTGATTTCAGCATGATCGCCGTGGCTCATGTTCAAGCGGAACACGTCTGCGCCTGCTTCGTGCAGGGCGCGGATCATTTTGTAGTCATCAGATGCAGGGCCAAGCGTTGCTACAATCTTGACGTTGCGATCGCGTTTCATGTTCGTATTCCTCGTAGGCTTTGAGCGGATTGGGTTAAGGTTACCGCTAACGGAGTTGTCGCCTTATTGCGCATTTCCCCAAGGTTCACAACTGACATACCAGAATTAACAAATTGATGAAGACGTGCGACAGAGGTGCCAATTCGGTTTTAATTCGCTATGCACAAATAACGTGCTGAAAATTTATGGGGAAAACAAATGCCTGACATCGATGCCCAAACGCAGATCGAATTAGAGGCCGCGGCGTTTCGACGGTTGCAAAAACATCTGATGGAAGACCGGACGGACGTGCAAAACATCGATATGATGAACCTTGCCGGGTTTTGCCGGAATTGTCTGAGCCGCTGGTATCAAGAGGCCGCCGGTGAGCGCGGGATTGAGATGACGAAAGATGAAGGGCGCGAGGCGTTCTACGGGATGACGATGGCGGACTGGAAAGCCAATTACCAAACCGAGGCGACGCCCACGCAAAACGAGGCGTTCAAAACCGCGTTCGAGGAGAATGTCACGAAGGGCTAGGCCACATGGGCCAGCGCACATGCAAAAGGGCGGCACGTAGGGTGCCGCCCTTTTTTATTTAAAACAAAATCGCAGGTTACGATTTTGCGAGTGTTTTCGCTTGTGAGACCCAGTTGTCACGTGTGACGCGGCCTTTGAACCCTTCGAGGTTGTCATCGACCCATGCGACTTCGCTTGGGGTCCAAGCGGCGATCTGGTCGAAGTGGTAGTACCCGAGCGAATTGCAGAGTTTTTCCATTTTCGGGCCAACGCCTTTGATCAGCTTCAGATCATCAGGGATGCCGTCACGCGCGGCGTCGAGACCTTCGGGTTTGACGCCCACCTCTGGTGCGGCCTCCTCGATCACAGGTGCCGCGACTGGAGCGGCAACAGGGATCGCTTCTACGATGGGCTCGGGCTCTGGTGCGGGCACGGGTTCGATAACGCGGGCCTTTTCAGCGGCGAGCGCGGCCTCTTTCGCGTCAAGTTCAGCGCGCAGGCGTTTCAATTCGGCGTCTTTTGCAGCCGATGCCTTTTCGCATTCTGAGCAATCTGGCGCACCGCCCCAAATCAGCCAGCCTGCGAACAAGCCAATCAGCGCCATCAGTGCGAGCAGCACCCAAATCTCTGTGAGCAAGAAGCCCCATTCCTTAAACATCTGTGGTTCCTTCCGTCTCTAAACTTATGGGTTACGTGGGGCGCCGCGTTCGAACCATTCAATTTCGGTCCGACGGTTTTCAGCACGCCCTTCTGGTGTTTCGTTATCTGCAATCGGCTGGCTGGCGCCAAATCCGACAGAGGTGATGGCCCGTTCCGGCACGCCCCGTGCGATCAAGGCGGCACGCACGGTGGCGGCGCGATCTTCGCTGAGGGTTTGGTTCAAACCGGCGTCGCCGGAGGCATCGGTGTGGCCTGCAACCTCAAGCTCGAGGTCCGCTTCGACGCAAGGAACGGCAATCGCGGCAAGGGCGTTGATCACGCGGACCGATGTGGCGTCCAAACGGGCGGAACCGGAGAGGAAGTTGATGCCACCGTTTTGCATTTGCAGCGCGGTTTGCTCGCCGCAGCCTTCGATGGAGGTGACGAAGTTCAGATCGGGGATCCAGAACCCGTTGAGGTAAACCTCGCCCAAGCCGGTTGCCGCGTTCACACGGTAGGCGCCCTGCTGCGGCAGGTTTTCTGTACCAGCGATGCTGAACGCCGCGTCAGACGGGAGGCGTTCGGACAGGTCAGCGGCGACAAGATCGACGTCAACGCCTGGTGCCATCACCATGTCGAGCACTGTGCCGTCCCCATCGCGGGAGAGTTTCAGCGTTTCGATTTCGGGCAAATAGCCGGACACTGCGGTCAAGATTTCAACGGCAGGGCCTGCGGTATCATCGGCCAAGGCGACAGAGGTTTCGCCTTCGATTTCAGGAACACCCAGCGCATCGGACAGATCGCTGACCTCAAGCGTCGTGGGCAAGCGTCCCTCGATCGAGCCACCATTTGCGGCATCATAGTCGAGCACCCAAGACGCGGGCGAGCCATCGTCGAGGAAGGTGAAGTCGCGGGTGATCTCGGTGCCCGGTGCGGCATTCGCCAAAATCGCATCCAGATCAGCGTTCACCTGTGGAGAGGTCGCCGTGCCGGTCAGCGCGATGCTGGTCTCGGTGACCGTCAATGACCCGTCGTTCAAAGAGGCCAGTGCCGCGACACCGGCGTTTGCGTTGGCGGTGAATGCGCCGTCCGCATCTGGGCGGAAGCTGGTGGTGCCTGTTGGCTCAACGGTTGTGCCAGCAGGGCCGGACAATGTGAAATCAGCAGGCAGTTTGCCATCAGCTGTGGCTGTCGTGCCGTCCCAATCCATCGCGAATTGCAGCGGTTCACCGTCATCCCAAAGGTCGATCTGGACGTCTTGGGTGTAGCTCTCTGGCAAGGTGGCGAGGGTGGCTTCGGCTTCAGTTTTGCCTTCGGGGCTCGCTTGGCCGCGCACGACGAGATTTTGATCGGTCAGGTCAACATCACCCTCGATCAAGCTGCCGGAGGCCGCGAGCACTGTGCGGGCCGCATCGGGCCAATCCGCATCAGCGGCGGCGAGGGGCGATTGCACTGTGTCAAACGCAGTGAAGGCTGCATCACCGTCAAGCTCGGCGGGCAGTTTTACCGCGCCGCTGACGGCGCTGTCGGCCACGGTGAGGTCAACGCGGAGCGGTGTGCCATCGTCGAGCACATCGATCTGGGCGTCCGTTGTGTAGTCGCCGGACAGATCGGCCAATGCGGCTGTGGCGTCTGACAGCTCGACGGGGCTGTTGGCCTCGCCGGTGATGGAAAGGGTGGTGCCGGACAAGGTCATCTGACCAGAGTTGAGAGCGCCAAGTGCATTTTGCCCTGCGGCTGCGGCATCGGTCCAGCCGTCAGGCGCGCCAGCGGCCAGCGGCAAATCAGCGGCAACGCTGCCCAATTGGGCCTGTGCCACATAGGACGGCACGACGCCGGACGCGGCCAGTGCGCCATCAGCGGCTTTGGTGATTTGAATTTCAAAGGGGTCCGCGACAGGCAAAAGGTCGACACCGTCGACATTGACCACACGCACACCGTCAAGACCTTGGTAGACAGATTTCAGCTGATCCAATTCAGCCTGATCAACCGCCTGGCCCGTTACGGTGACATCACGCCCCGAGACGGCCACATCCACCGGCAATGTCGCGGTGTCTGACACACCGTTCGCGGCCTCCGAGATGGCGTCTTCCATCCGTTCGGCATGGTTGGTTGTGGCCACATAGCCCAACCCGCCAAACCCTGCGACCAATACAATCCCACCAACTAGTTTGCGCACATCCGCCCCCGTCCAAACTTCACGTATATTCCCCGTCACTTTGGCCAAAACTGACGCAATAGCAACGGGGAGAAACGACAGAGATGCGTCACAAGCGCATTAAATTGCGGCTTTTAGGCTTTCTTCGAGGTAAATTTCCCGCAAACGGGTCGCGACGGCGCCTGGTGTGCCGTCGCCGATGGCTGCACCGTCCATTTCGACGACAGGCATCACGAAGGTGGAGGCGGAGGTGACAAAGGCTTCGTCGGCCTCTTTCGCCTCATCGATTGTGAAGGCGCGTTCGACGACTTTCATCTGGGCCTCTTTGGCGAAGCGCAGCACAGCGGCACGGGTGATACCGTGCAAAATATCGTTGCTGAGCTGGCGGGTGATGATCGTGTTGCCTTTCACGATGTAGGCGTTGTTTGACGTGCCTTCGGTGACGGCACCGTCTTCGACCATCCATGCGTCATCGGCACCGGCGGCTTTGGCCATCATTTTGCCCATGGAGGGGTACAAAAGCTGGGTCGTTTTAATGTCGCGGCGGCCCCAACGCTGATCTTCGATGGAAATGACCTTGATGCCGGTTTTGGCGGCTGGGTTGTTGGCCAGGCCCGGCTTGTTTTGGGTGAACAACACGAGGGTCGGCTTGACGTCGTCTGACGGGTAGACGAAATCGCGGTCGCCTGCGCTGCCGCGGCTGACTTGCAGGTAGATCAGGCCTTCGGTGATGTCGTTGAGGCGCACAAGCTCGCGGTGGATGTCGAGCAGATCGTCGAAGGCTTCGGGCTTTTGCATGCCAAGCTCGTTCAAGGACCGCTCGAGGCGGATGCGGTGACCGTCGAAATCGATCAGCTTGCCGTCCAGAACAGAGGTCACTTCGTACACGCCATCGGCCATCAGGAAGGACCGGTCGAAGATGGAAATCTTCGCTTCGTCTTCGGGCAGGTATTCTCCGTTTAGGTAAACTGTGCGGCTCATGTCATTCATCCCCATAGGGCAGCTTTTGGGGGATGGACCCCGGCTGCGTCAAAATTCAAAGGTTCAGCGCGGTCTTCGGCCAGAAGAAGCGGGCCGTCAAGGTCCACGACCTCTGCACCTTGCGCAACAATCGTCGCAGGCGCCATCGCAAGGGACGATCCGACCATGCAGCCGACCATCACCCGGTAGCCCGCCGCGCGCGCTGCTTCATTCAGGCGCAGCGCCTCTGTCAGGCCGCCGGTTTTGTCGAGCTTGATGTTGATCATATCATATTTGCCCGCCAGCCCAGCCAGCGTCGCGGTGTCATGGCAGCTTTCATCGGCACAGACCGGCAGGGGGCGGTCGATTTCGGCCAGCATATCATCCGCGCCTGCGGGAAGCGGCTGTTCGACCATGGTGACGCCGAGGCGAAGTAAGTGCGGCGCGAGGTCTGAATAGACGTCGGCGGTCCAGCCTTCGTTGGCATCCACGATGATGGTGCTGTTTGGCGCCCCTGCGCGCACGGCCTCTAGGCGGGCCATGTCATCGGGGGTGCCAAGTTTGATTTTCAAAAGCGGGCGATGGGCGTGTTTGGCCGCCGCCAGTTTCATATTCTCGGGGGTATCCAGCGAGAGGGTAAAGGCGGTGATGCACGGTTTGGGCGCAGGTGCGCCGATAAGGTCCCACACGCGTTTGCCTGCGCGCTTAGCCTCAAGATCCCACAGGGCGCAATCGACCGCATTGCGCGCGGCCCCTGCGCCCAGCAGATCATACAGCCCGTCCCGCGTGACATCTTCCGGCAGAGCTGTGATTTCGTCTGTGACGCTGTCCATGGTTTCGTCGTAGCGGGCATAGGGCACGCATTCGCCCCAGCCTGTCACGCCGTCGCGGGTCACAGAAACAGTCAGCACTTTGGCTTCGGTCCGCGAGCCGCGGCTGATGGTGAACACCTCAGCCAGTTTGAAAACATCTTGCGTCACGGTGATGGTCATATGCAGCCTTTTTGTCTTTGGTGCCCGCGAATTCGTGCCCGCGTTTTTGGGTCAGGTGTCTTGGTGTTTGGGGGCCTCCGGCAAAGGCCCCCGCCACCTGTCGTCTGTCTGGAAACTTACAGCGCGAGGAGCGCATCCACCAGACGCGCAGCGCCATTGCGGAACGGATCAACCGTGGGCAGGCCCATGCGGTCTTCGACCTCGGCCATATATTTGGTGGCCTCTTCCTCAGACAGGTGCTGCGTGTTCACCGAAATGCCGATGACCTGACAGGCCGGATTGGCGACCCGCGCCATGGCCAGCGCCGTGTCGCGCAGGTCTTCCAAGGAGGGTTGTTGATAATCTGGCAGGCCGCGCATGTGTGCACGTGTTGGCTCATGCGACAGCACCAAGGCGTCCGGCTGGCCACCGTGGACCAGCGCCATTGTCACGCCAGAATAGCTGACGTGGTACAAGCTGCCCTGCCCTTCGATGTGATCCCAGTGATCATCGTCGTTGTCCGGTGTCAGATATTCCACCGCGCCGGCCATAAAGTCGGCCACGACCGCATCGAGCGGCACGCCGCCCCCCGTGATCAAGATGCCCGTTTGGCCCGTGGGGCGGAATGTTGTTTTCAAACCGCGTTCGCGCATTTCAGCATCCATCGCGAGGCCGGTGTACATTTTACCAACGGAGCAATCCGTGCCAACGGCGAGACACCGTTTGCCGCTGCGCTTTACGCCAGTTGCGATTGGATAGGCCGTGGATGGAATGCGCACATCGTGCAGGGTGCGGCCGTTGACCTTGGCCGCCGCGACGAGGTCGTCTTCGTCGCGCAACAGGTTGTGCAGGCCTGACGCCAGGTCGAAACCCATGCCCAGCGCTTCGATCAGGACCTCTTTCCATGCGGCGGAAATGACGCCGCCGCGGTTGGCAACACCGATGACAAGGGTTTGCGCGCCTGCGTCTTTCGCCTCTTGCAAGGTCAGGTCAGACAGGCCGACATCCGCGCCACAGCCTGGCAGGCGAAGCTGGCCAACGGCATTTTCAGGGCGCCAGTCTTTGATGCCTTGCGCAACTTTCGCGGCGAGCTGATCGGGGGCGTCGCCCAAGAACAAAAGATAGGGGGTGGGAATCATGGCAGGCTCCTGTTGGTTTTTTGTAGGATGCACTGGGGGATTGGGGAAAACATATCGAAATGCGCGTGGTTAAAATATAATTCGCGATATTTTTGCGCCAATAATGCATTTTGTGAAATTTTATCCTGATCACGCACTATGCTGCGAGTGCATATTCGCACTTGCAGCACGGCACGCAAGAATATACCAACATCAATAATCAAAACGTAATATCATTGCTCTTAGGATTCAAAATGTCGTTTCGCCTGCAACCCACCCCCGTCGCCCGTCCGAACCGTTGCCAGCTGTTTGGGCCTGGCAGCAATACGAAATTGCATCCGAAAATGGCGACGTCGGCGGCGGATGTGATCAATCTGGATCTGGAAGATTCTGTGAGCCCGTCGGACAAGGACACCGCGCGGGCCAATGTGATTGAGGCGATCAACACCATTGATTGGGGCACCAAAACACTGTCCGTGCGGATCAACGGGTTGGACACGCCCTATTGGTACCGCGATGTGGTGGATGTTCTGGAGCAAGCGGGCGAGCGGCTGGATATTATCATGATCCCCAAGGTCGGATGTGCGGCAGATGTCTATGCGGTGGATGCGCTGGTGACGGCGATTGAAGCGGCCAAGGGGCGGACCAAGCCTATCGGGTTTGAGGTGATTATTGAGAGTGCTGCGGGCATTGCCCATGTGGAAGAGATCGCGGCCTCCAGCCCGCGTTTGCAAGCGATGAGCCTTGGGGCCGCTGATTTTGCGGCCTCCATGGGGATGCAGACCACGGGCATCGGCGGCACGCAGGACAATTACTATATGCTACACGGGGATACCCGCCATTATTCCGATCCGTGGCACTGGGCGCAAACGGCGATTGTTGCGGCCTGCCGGACCCATGGCGTGTTGCCCGTGGATGGCCCGTTTGGCGATTTCAGCGACGACGAGGGCTATCGCGCGCAGGCACGGCGGTCGGCCACGTTGGGCATGGTTGGGAAATGGGCGATCCACCCCAAACAGATCGCTTTGGCCAATGAGGTGTTCACCCCGTCTGACGCGGCGGTGACCGAGGCGCGGGACATTCTGGCGGCGATGGAAGAGGCCAAGGCGCGCGGTGAGGGGGCGACCGTGTATAAGGGTCGCTTGGTGGACATCGCGAGCATCAAACAAGCCGAAGTGATTGTGCGCCAATCCGAGATGATCGCGGGCCATTAACACTTGCAATATTTTCCCATCGGCCTGCGGTATGGGTCTGGTATTGCTCTGGTATGGGTCCGGTAGGGGTAAATCCCCAGATCGGGGCGGTTAACGATCGAAAACCGCCCGAGGGTTTGGGGGGCATGGCCCCTGCCCCCGACCCTTTATGCGTGCTCCATCACGATCTTTTATGCGTACTCCATCACGACCTTTTATGCGTACTCCATCACGACCTTTTATGCGTGCTCACGCACGACCCGCTCGACGGCGGCAATGGCGTCGCGGATGCTTTGGGAGGTGGTGCGGTGATTGACCAAAGCCGCGCGCAAACAGGGCGTGTCGTGAATGACCGTGGTGGAAAACACGACCTCACCACTCAGCTGCAGGGCCGCTGCGATTTTGGTGGCGTCGCCGTGTTTCACCGCGAAACAGCAGACATTGGACACGACCGGAAAGGCCAGATCGAGCACATCGGAGGCGGTGACAAGCTCGCCCATCAACGCGGCCTGTTTGCAATTGTCGGTGATGGATTTTGAGAAGGCATCGGTGCCGATGGATTTGATCGCGGTCCAGACTTTGAGGGCGCGAAACCCCCGTGAGAGTTCCAGCCCGTAATCGCAAAACCACAGGTCGCCGCCGCCCAAGCCCTGATCTTGTTGTTCCAGATAATTGGGACGGGAGGTGAAGGAGGCGAGGTGCAGATCGCGGTCGTAGATCATGCAGGCGCCGCAATCATAGGGGACCGACATCCATTTGTGGAAATCGCAGGCGATGGAGTGGGCGCGGCCCATGCCGTCTGTCAGGTGATCCCACGGGGCATCGGCCAGCCTTGCCCAAAAGCCAAAGGCCGCATCCACGTGCAACCAAATGTCGTGTTCGGTGCAAAAATCGGCCAGCGCGTTGAAATCATCGAACGAGCCTGTGTTCACCGATCCGGCGGTGCCGACCACGGCGAGGGGCACCCGCCCCGCGGCCTGGTCTTGGGCCACGGCCTGCGCGAGGGACGTCATGTCGATTTTCATGGTCTCGTCTGTGTCGACCATGTGCAGGGCGTCGGTGCCGAAGCCGATGGCTTCGAGCGCTTTGGCGATGCACGAGTGGGTGCCTTTGCGCACATAAACGGCGACAGGCGGGAGGGATTGGATGCCGGTTTTGCGGATATCCTGGCCAAAGTGTTTGTTGCGGGCGGCGATCAGCGCGAGGATCGTGGCCTGCGACGTACCCGTGGTGAGGATACCTGAGGCCGTTTCGGGCAGGCCAGACAGGTTGAGCACCCAATCCAGCGTCGCGCGTTCCACCTCGGCTGCGCCATGGTCGCGCCCGCCGCAATTGCTGTTCATCGTGGCGGCCACCAGTTCGGCCCCCACGGAGACGGGCAGGCCCCCGCCGTGCACCCAGCCGAAAAAGTTGGGGTGGGTGTTGCCGGTGGCAAAAGGCATGATGTCGTTGACCAAATGATCGAAGGATTGAGCCGCGCCGACGCCTGTTGGGGCGTCTGTGAGCGACACGCGCTGCGCGAGATCATCGGGTTTGGGTTGCCATGGCAGGTCGCGGGCCTTTTTCATGCGGGTCAGGCACTGATCCATCAAGGCGTGCATCTCACGGCTGAAGTCATCCCAATTCTCGGGATCAAGGTGTTCGCCTTCCGATGTCATATGGGGTGCCTCCTCAAGCCCTGTGTTGGATGTGTGTAGGGCATTTGCGGGCCAAATCGCAACAAAACTGTGCGCGCTGGAGAGGATTGGGTGATCAAGAATACGCCAGAAGTGACGTAAGGGCGCAGGTGTCATTGCATTGTGCACCCTGTCCGCCTTATATCGGGCGCAAGTGAGTTCTGGAGCCAAATGATATGACCAACTACCTCGATTTTGAAAAACCGCTGGCCGAGATTGAAGGCAAGGCGGCTGAGCTGCGTGCCATGGCGCGGGCCAACGAGGAAATGGATGTAGAGGCCGAGGCAAAGGCGCTGGACGCAAAGGCGGATGCGCTGTTGATCCAGATGTACAAGGATTTGACGCCGTGGCGGAAATGTCAGGTTGCGCGCCATGCGGACCGGCCCCATTGCAAGGATTACATCGAGGCGTTGTTCACCGAGTATACGCCGCTGGCCGGTGATCGGAATTTTGCCGATGACCATGCGGTGATGGGTGGTTTGGCGCGGTTCAACGACACGCCTGTGATGGTGATTGGGCATGAGAAGGGCAACGATACGAAGTCGCGGATTGAGCGCAATTTCGGCATGGCGCGCCCTGAGGGCTACCGTAAGGCTATTCGGTTGATGGATATGGCGGATCGGTTTGGGCTGCCTGTTGTGACGTTGGTGGACACGCCCGGTGCCTACCCTGGTAAGGGTGCAGAGGAGCGGGGCCAGTCTGAGGCGATTGCCCGTGCGACGCAGAAATGTTTGCAGCTGCAGGTGCCGTTGGTGAGTGTGATTATTGGCGAAGGCGGCTCTGGTGGGGCGGTGGCGTTTGCCACGGCGGACCGTGTGGCGATGTTGCAGCATTCTGTGTATTCGGTGATTTCGCCGGAGGGCTGCGCGTCGATCCTGTGGAAAGATTCCGAAAAGATGCGCGAAGCGGCGGAGGCCTTGCGGTTGACTGCGCAGGAGCTGCATGAGCTGGGTGTGTGCGACCGGATTATTCCTGAGCCTGTGGGCGGCGCGCATCGCCATAAGCCGGAGACAATTGCGGCGGTTGGCAAGACCATTGCATCGATGTTGGCGGAGCTGGACGGCAAGTCGGCGGGCGGGTTGAGCCAGTCGCGGCGCAAGAAATACCTTGATCTGGGCAAGAAAGGCCTGGCCGCTTGATCCGGCTGGCCGCGGCAATTGCGCTGATGGCGCAAGGGGCTGCGGCGGGTGGATTGATGGACCGCACCGTGACGTTCGGGGCCTTGGCCTATGACGACGCTGATGCGCCGATTTATGTGGGCGCGCGGCATCCGGCGATTGTGACGCAAGCCATTGAATACGGGCTGGGGCCAGAAGGATCGCAGAACGGTTGGGACATCGTTCCGTCGATCATCGATATTCGCGACAGCCAGATCATTCTGACCTACCCCGACACCGTGGGCGGCACGTTCCCCGAGCCTGAATTTAACGGCTATGTTTTGGATTTCCTGACCGACTGCGTGTTGTTCAACGGGGCCGCGCAGGACGTTGAAAATTCCACCGTGACATTGGCCGAGGATGCGATTTTCGTGGATGGATCGAAATTGTTTGTGGATGTCGGCGGGCTGGAATACGGGCCGCAGGTGTTCGTGGTGGTCGATGTTGATGTGGCCGATTGCCCGCTGAGTTAATTGGGCCGTTTGGCCGGGTCGCGTTCGCGCTGCCATGTCACAAAAGTGTGTTGAGGGGCCACGCCGAGCGCTGACACCAACGCCCAAAGGGCACGGTCATCATCATCGACTTCGATTGTGGCTTTGGTCCACCCGAGCGCCGTGGCGCGCCGCAGGCAGGCGCCCAAAAGATACGGCAGGTGATCTGATGTGCCGCCGATCCAACCGAGATTTTGATCATCACGCAGGCTGGCGAAACTGCGCACGCGACCCTGCGGCCCATCGCGCAAGGCGAGACCTTCGACCAGATCGGTGCCGATAAAGATTTTACGCAACCCTTTGACCGGTTCGCGCGGCGGGTTGGAGAGGTGCGTGGCCTGATAATGCCGCCAATGTTGGCCAATCCACTGGCCCCACGGCGCGCGTTCTTTGAGCGTGAACCAATGGGCCGATAGGGATTGGGGCAGCTCCACATCGAGGGTGGGATGGGACACAAGGCTGAGCGGGAGATCGGTGAGCGTGGTCAGACGGGTGGCGATGAACCCGTTGGATTGCAGCGCGTCTTCATGATCGCCCGCGTGGGCAATGATGCGGTAGCGGTGGATGATTTCGGGCGGATGGAAAGCGGCAAGATCGGCGGCGAGGGCTTGGGCCAAATCGCCCCCTTCGAGGGCGTCTTCTGTCAACGTCAGCGCATGGGGATGCAGGTCAGAGGTTTGCCACGGAAGGTTCATTCAAGGCAGTTCTTTCACCATCGTCACCCCAGACACTACCCCCACGCTTGCGGTGAGCACGACGCGCAAACCTTTGGCTTCTGACTGATCGGAACGGTACCAACCAAAAACAACCGGCCCCTCATTCGTTAGTGTCTCTGATTGAGGTTCTAGGAGAGGGTCAAACGTCTTCATAAGACGCGAATAGCGGCTGACAAATCCATTCGGATCGACCTCGAACGCGGGCACCGTATTTTCACCGTACGTTGGTCGGACGCTACAAAATCGAGCGGGGCCGTACAAACCTTCGGTTTCACCCCATTCGCCGATGAAGCGAAGATCGTAAATAAGGCGAGCCCCGCCGTTCTTTAGACCGGCATCCACCTCGACCGCGTCATAGACACCCGGTGCGCGACCCACGGTTTGGAACGGGATATCGCCGTTTTGCACATAGGGCAGACAGTGATCGACGAGGACGGCCAGCAGGCGATCATCGTCATCCACGTGGCGCCATTGATGGAACGCGAACACGACGATGGCGGCAAGAAGTGCGCCGGTCAGAAAGCCCAAACGCTTCATTCACCACATCCGCGTTTTGGCGTATTCGGCATAATTCTCATCGTAGCTTTGCGCGTCGAATTCGGTCTGTTGTTCTTTGATCATCTGGCCTGCGGTGGGCAGGTTTTCGGTGGGCTGCGCTGTCCATAGCTCCGAGCGCATCACGGCTTTGGCGCATTGGAAATACGCCTCGGCCACGGTGATGACGATGACCGAACGGGGGTGTTTGCCGTTTTGTTCGAACGTCTGGGTGACTGCCGGATCGGCGCTGAGCACAGCGGTGCCGTTGATGCGGATCACGTTGTTGGCGTGGGGCACCATCAGCATGAGGCTAACGCGACCGTCGCGGACGATGTTGCGCAGGCTGTCGATGCGGTTGTTGCCGCGCCAATCGGGCAGGTGCAGGGTTTTATCATCGATCAGGCGCACGACGGGGCCTGTGTCGCCCCGCGGGCTGCCATCGGTGCCTTCGGGGCCCACGGTGGTGAGCACGCAAAATTTCGCAGCGTTGATCCATGTGGCGTAGTGGGGCGTGATGCGTTTGACGACTTTGGTCAAAGACGCGGGCACGGCCACATCGTAGAGCGTTTCGAGATCTTGGATGGTGGTGATTGTTGTCATTCTTCGATCGCGGTGAACCCCGCCTCCCGCATGAGTGCGTTTGATTTGGTTTCGACGGTTGTTTCGAGATGCGCCATGAAGGCGTCGAGCTCCATGCCTGCGTTTATGCGCGGCAGGAATTCGACAACCGCCACGCCCGGTTTGCGGTAGATACCGCGTTTGGGCCAGAAGACGCCCACGTTGGCAGCGACGGGCACGCAGTCTTGGCCCAGTTCTTTGTAGAGCACGCCTGTGCCGACTTTGTAGGGGGCTTTGACGCCCGGTGCGATGCGCGTGCCTTGGCTGTAGATGATCAGCTGGCCCGGCATGGCGCGGCCTGCCTCGACGTCGGCGACCATTTTCTTAATCGCGGCGCCGCGTTTGCCCCGTTTGACGGGAATGCAGCCGACGCGCAGGCCGAATTGGCCGACGATGGGCGCGAATTTAAGGATGTCTTTCATGATGAAGCGGCCGGTGGGGATGGCGCCGTAGATCATCAGGACATCAAGGAAGGATTGGTGTTTCGCGGCGATGAGGACTTCGTCCGTGGGAGGGGTGCCGCGGACTTCGCATTTGAGGCCGATGAGCCAGCCCGCGACCCATTGGATGTGCCAGCAATAGGATCGGCAGCAGTAGATCGCTGCACGGCGGGAAAAGATCGCGGGGATGAGGAAAACCAGGCCCCACGGCAAGAGCATCACGTACATATAAACGATGAAGAGGAGTGAGCGGATCCATTGGAAGGCGTAGGTCATGATTGTTCCTGTAGGGTGCGCAGGGCGGCGGCGCGGGTGGCGAAAAAGGCGACGGCGGCGGCGAGGACGGGAATGGTGAGGGGCAAAAGCCAGTGCCAGCCTTGGAAGCCCAGACCGGTGAGAAAGCCACCGGCGGCATCGGCGCGGGGTAGCAGCAGCACAGCGAACGTGCCCAGCAGCGTACCGCCTGCGGCCCCAAGGAAAGAGCGCAGGGTAAAGCGGCGAACGAAAGCGCGTGCGATATAAATGTCTTGGGCACCGACCAGCCGCATCACGCGGATGACTTGGGCGTTCGCGGCCAGGGCGGCGTTCGCGGCCAGTGTGATCATCGCGGCGGTGGCGCCGGCGATCAGCAGCATTGAGACGATGCCGAGCAGGCGCAGACGCGAGGCGGCTTCGACCAAGGGTTCGCGCCAGCGGGTGTGGTCGTCGAGCACTGCGCCGGGCACTTCGGCCTGCAGGCGGGCGCGCAGGCCGGTGGGGTCGAACCCGTCGCCGTCTTCGATGATTTCGATCAGTTGCGGCACGGGGAGTGTTTCGATGGGCAAGTCGGCGCCAAACCACGGGGCCAGCAGCGCGCGTTGCTCATCATCATCCAGCGCGCGGGCCTCGGCGACACCGGGTGTGGTTTCAAGAACCGAGAGAGCCGCCGCGGTTTGCGCGTCCATTTGGCCGGCAGGGGCAGAAATGCGCAGAGTGGATGTTTTGGCGAGTTCCGCCGACCAGCGATCGGCGAGACGCCCTGTGGCCAGCGACAGGGCCAAGGCAAAGACCGCCAGAAACGCCATCGCAGCGGCGGCCAGAAAGGTCAGGCGGGCGGTGAAGCCTGTGGGCGGCACGGCGCGGTCGGCCTGCGGGTCGCCTGCGATCAAATCGAGGATGCGCTGCAGTTTATCCATCACAAATCCGCCCCTGCCAATTGCAGCTTGCGGTCTTTGAGGCGCAGCACACGGGCGGAGACCTGCGATTTCGCGGTGCGGATCAGGCTGAGGTCGTGGGTGGCAATGAGGACGGTTTTGCCCATTTTGTTCAACTCGACCAACAGGGCGAGCAGACGCTGGGACATTTCCCAATCGACATTGCCGGTGGGCTCGTCCGCCAAAATCACTTCCGGTGACATGATGACAGCGCGGGCCAGTGCCGCGCGTTGACGTTCGCCCCCTGACAATTCGGGGGGCAATTGGTTGGCTTGCTGGGTCAGCCCGACCCATCCCAAAAGGTCAGTGACATCAGAGGCTTGCACGCTACGACCCGACACGGTGAGCGGCAGGGCGATGTTTTCGGCGACGGTCAAATGATCGAGGAATTGGCAATCTTGGTGGACCACCCCGATTTTGCGGCGCGACAGGGCAACGGCATCACGATCCAGCGTGCGAGCGTCTTGACCAAACAGGCGCACCTGCCCGCCGGTGGCGATCAACGCGCCGTAGCACAATTTCAAAAGTGTGGTTTTCCCAGCGCCCGACGGCCCCGTTAAAAAATGAAATGACCCCGGCGCAAGCGCTAGGTTGAGGCTCGAAAACAATTCGGCCCCGCCATAACTGTAGGCTACATTATCCAGCTCAATCACGGTCGCCCCCCGGCCCTTGGGTCTAGGTCCTTGGGTAGGGTTTTGGCGCAAAGATGCGACACATGCAATCTGCTGTGACGTTGATCGTGCTGCAAACCTTTACGCGCGGACAAATACGTGGGTAAGATTCCGGTAACAACGCGGACAGAACGTCCGGTATAGGCAAGGAAATTCATCGATGCGGCTGATTTGTCCGAATTGCGGTGCCCAATATGAAGTGGCTGAGGATGTTATTCCGGAGGCGGGACGGGACGTTCAGTGTTCCAATTGTGGGCATACGTGGTTTGAACAGCCCGGTGCATCGGTAGCCGATGAGGACGGAGATGCGCGTGCAGCAGCCGCTTTGCATGCCGATTTGGAGCCTGACATATCACCTGTGCCAAACGCGACTATCCCAGAGCCGCAGCCTGCACCGGAGCCTGATCCTGTTCCGGCCGCTGAACCTGAGCCTGAGCCCATTCCAGAGCCTGCCCCCGCAGAGCCGCCTGTACGGCAAGAGCTGTCGTCGGACATCACCGATATTTTGCGCCAAGAGGCCGAGTTTGAGCAATCTGCGCGTTTGGCGGAACAAAATGCCCTAGAAACGCAGCCTGATTTTGATCTCTCCCACGATATCGATGAGACCTATCAAAGCCCGCGCCCGCAAGAGCCAGCTGAAGCGCCTGCCGAGGAACGGGCCGCGCCAATGGCAGCGGCTGCCGTGAGTGCGGTGATGCATCAAGAGGTTGAGGCCCCACGGCGCGAATTGCTGCCCGATATTGAAGAGATCAATTCAAGCCTGCGCCCTGACGCAGCCCCCACCGAGACCGACTATGCGGAGGATGAACCCCGCCCGCGCAGTGGGTTCCGCCGTGGGTTTATGTTGATGGTGCTGTTGGCGCTGATTGCTTTGGCGCTTTATATTTTCGCGCCACAGATCAGTGCGGCGGTGCCGCAGGTTGAACCTGCGTTGACGTCCTACGTGAACTGGGTGGATGCAAAGCGGATTTGGTTGGACATGAAGGTGCAAGGGTTCTTGGAGCAAGCCGATGCTGGCGCTACGGCGGACACAGCTGCGGATGCGGTTGAGGACACGCCAGCGGTGGACACGGCCCCAGCGGACATCACGACGGATGCGCCTGAGGTGCCTGCCGAGCCTGAGGCCGAGGCGGACGCTGCGCCAGAAGGATAGCGTTTAGAACCTGTCCAGCAGGCGGCGCAGATAATCCAATTCGAGTTGGGGGCGATCTTGCTCTGATGATCTGTCACGCAACTCGCGCAGCAGCTCTTCGGCGCGGCGGTTGATTTCGTCTTGGAGCAGGGATTCTTCGGTGCCGAACTGGCCTTGTTCGCCCAGTTGACGGCCCAGCGGGTCGCGGCGTTCGGGTTGGGGGCGGCCATCGGCATTGCCGGTTTGGTTGCCCTGCCCTTCTTCCAATTGATCCGGCTGGTTTTCGGCCAGAGCTTCGCCCAGGTTGCGCATGCCGTCGCGCAAAGCGTCCAAGGCTTCGGCTTGGCGGTCGATGGCTTGAGGCAGGTCGCCCTCGCGCAGGGCGTTTTCGGCACCGTCCATCGCGCCTTCGGCCCGTTCCAGCGCGCGTTCGGCATTGTCTGCCGCGTCACCAGAGAGGCCGGGCAAGCCGTTGCGCAGTTGGTTGAGGCCGTCGCGCAAGGCCTGTTGGCGTTCGGCGAGGCTTTGGTCGCTGCCGCCTTCGCCGCCTTGGCCGCCCTCATCGGTGAGGCCATCTTGGGCGTTGTTGCCTTGGCCCTGACCTTGGCCTTGTTGCTGGCCGGGTTGTTGGCCCTGTTGGCCTTGGCCGTCTTGGCCCTGTTGACCTTGTTGCTGGCCTTGCTGGCCGGGTTGTTGACCGGGCTGTTGGCCCTGTTCTTGGCCCCGTTGCTGGCCTTGTTCTTGGCCTTGGTTGAATTGCTCTTGCAGTTCGCGGAAGGCTTCGTCGTTCAGCTGTTGCTGGTCGCGCAGGGTTTCGGCGAGGTCTTCCATAGATTGTTCGCCCGGTGTTTGCGGGCCGCCTTCGCCGCCCTGCCCTTGGGTGACGCGCAGGTTTTCCATCAGCTCGTTCAGCTGCTCCATCAGTTCCATGGCTTCGGCCATGCGGCCTTCTTCCATCAGTTCTTGGATGCGGTCCATCAGGGCCTGCAATTCGTCCTGCGTGATCTGGTTGCCTTCGGCGTTTTGATCGGGCTGGTCGGTGGTGTCGTTTGGCTCTGCGTTTTGGGCGAGCATGTTCATGTATTGGTTCATCGCCTCGCGCAGCTCTTGCATCAGTTCGGCGATTTCTTCGTCGGAGGCGCCGTTGCGCATGGCTTCTTCGAGGCGTTCTTGGGCGCGTTCGAGGCGGGCGCGGGCATCGGCGAGCGAGCCTTCTTCGAGTTGGACGGCAAGGTCCCACAGGGCCAGGGCCAGTTCATCGCGGATCTCGTCGGTCAGCCCGTCGATTTCGGCCATGTTTTCGAGGCGGCGGATGATGAAACGCAGGCGCAGGTAGGTGGTTTCGTCGGGAAAGATGTCTTCGGGGCGGTGGGACACGGCGCGCAGGATTTGAGCCACGCGCGGCGCGTTGGATTTGGACCACAAAAGATCGCGGCGTTGTTCGATAACGGCACGGGCGATGGGTTGGAAAAAGCGGCGGCCCGGCAGGATCAGCGGCTCGGGGTCGCTGGCCCCGGTCTGGCCCAGCGCGTCTTCGACCTGCAGTGTCAGGGTGACGGGCAGGTTTGCGAAGGGGTGTTGGCTGAAATCATCAATGAGGAAATCGTCGAAATCGGCACGGTCGCCGGTGAAGGGCATGGGCAGATCGAGCGTCACAGCGTCACGCGGATCGGGGTCGACGGTGAGGCCGTGCAAACGTTCGGTGCGCGATAGGTCGAGGGCGATTGTCGCGGTGCCAGCGACGACGGCGTAATCATCCATCGCCGCAAAAGGCTGGGACATTTCGCCAGACGCATCCGCCTCGATGGGGCCAGTCAGATCGACAGAGGGGGCATCATCGGGCAGCAACAAAATGGTCCACGATGCGCCGTTCTCACCGTCGATGGAGAGCGTTCCGCCTTGGGTGATTTCAAACCCTTGCTGAAGGTCGGTGGCGGCACCCAAATCTTCGGTGCGGCCCGACACCGTTTCGGACACCGTCAGATCGCCCACATCGCCGTAAAGACGCAGGGTGACAAAGGAGCCTTGCGGGACTTGGACACGGTTGGCGATGATATCGGCCAGATACAACGTAGGCTTACCGGTGTAGGCAGGCGGCTCGATCCAGCCTTCCCACGCAGGGCCTGTGGCAAGCGGCGCGACGCCCCCTGAGGCCGCATCGGCAAGGGTGCCCACACGCCAGATCGAGCCGAAAAACAACGCCACGATCAAAACCAGCAACGCCATGAACCGGACGCCGTAGGGATCAGCCGCGGACACCCGTAGATCAGGTTCGACCGCTTTGGCCTGTTTGGTTTTCTCGGCCATGCGGGCGAGGTGCGCGGACCACACTGCCTCTGAGGCGGCATCGCCTGCGCCGATGGCTTGAACATCCGTGAGGGCCGCGATGGGGCGGCCTGGCAGGCGTGCATCCACGCGGGCTGTGGCCTCGGCCCGGCTGGGCCATGTGAGGCGGCGGATACCGTAGATCAGAGACCAGACAAGGGCCACCAGTGCGATCACGCCAAAGGCCCAAAGCCCCTCAAGGGGGGCAATCTCGTGCCAGCCCATCATCAGCGGGGCGAGCACAAAAAACAGCACGGTCCAGAAGGGCCAGAAGCTTTGGGTCACACGCTCGGCCACAAGGCCCGCATGGGTCAATGCGACGGGCCGTTTCAGATGCCGAGGCGCGCTGCCGCGTGGTGTGCTGTTCAGGGTCAGAGGCCCTCTCCCGCTGTTAGGGCTGACGCGATGCGGTTACAGCCATTCAGGTATGGTATCGCGATTGATCATTTCGTCAAAGGTTGGACGCGCACGAATAACCGCAAATTGATCACCGTGGACGAGCACCTCTGGGATGAGGGGGCGCGAATTGTATTCACTGGCCATCACTGCACCATAGGCGCCCGCGGAACGGAAGGCGATTAAATCATCTGCCGCAACGGTCGGCAGCATTCTGCCTTTGGCAAAGGTATCGCCGCTTTCGCAGACGGGGCCGACGATATCGTATTCGGTTTGCTCTGCGCCCGGTGCCGGTTCGACCACTGGGATAATGTCGTGGTGGGCTTCGTACATGGCGGGGCGGATAAGATCGTTCATCGCGGCATCGAGGATGAGGAATTTACGGTCCTCGCCGGATTTGACGTAGATCACGCCCGTCACCAGCATGCCCGCGTTGCCCGAAATCAGGCGGCCCGGTTCGATTTCAATCTCGCAGCCCAAGTGGCCGACTTCTTCTTGCACCATCGCGCCATATTCGGACGGCAGCGGTGGAGCCTCGTTGGAGCGGGCGTAGGGAATGCCCAAGCCGCCGCCCAGATCGAGGCGGGTGATCTCGTGCCCGTCTGCGCGCAGCTGTTCGGTCAGCTCTGCCACTTTGCGGTAGGCAAGGCGGAACGGCTCAAGGTCGGTCAGCTGGGAGCCGATGTGCACATCGATGCCGATCACTTTGATCCCCGGCAGGGAGGCGGCCATGGCGTAGACCTCGCGGGCGCGGCTGATGGGGATGCCGAATTTGTCTTCTTTTTTGCCGGTGGAGATTTTGGCATGCGTTTTCGCGTCGACATCCGGGTTGACGCGCACGGTGATCGGTGCGTCGACGCCCAGTTCGGTGGCGACGGCAGAGAGCGCCTGCATTTCAGGCTCAGATTCGACGTTGAATTGGCGGATGCCGCCGGTCAGCGCGGTGTGCATTTCTTCGCGGGTTTTGCCGATGCCGGAAAACACGATGCGATCGCCGGGGATGCCAGCGGCGCGCGCGCGGCGGTATTCGCCCCCCGACACCACATCCATGCCTGCGCCTGCATCGCCCAGAAGTTTCAGAACCGCCTGATTGGACAGGGATTTCATCGCAAAGCAGACCAGATGATCCATGCCGGCCAGCGCGTCATCAAACAATTTAAAGTGGCGCAGCAAGGTGGCGGATGAATAGACGTAGAACGGCGTGCCCACTTGGGCCGCGATGTCTGCGATTGCGACGTCTTCGGCCATCAATTGGCCGTCGCGGTAAAGGAAATGGTCCATCTTTGGCTCCGGATTCGAGTTTCAGACAGTCCTAGCAGATCAGGCGGAAAGCTTAACCCTTGATCTGGGGAAAAACGCGCAGGCGGTGGGCAGGGCGGTTAGCGGTGTGTGGGGCGCGAGAGGCGGAAGAACAGGTAAAGCGGCAGGCCGCAACTGACGCCGATGCAAAAGGTGGCGGGTACGGCGAGGAGGCTGCGCCAATCGCGGGTTTGAATCGCGTCGGTGATGACCCAAATGGTGAGGGCCACCGCCGCGATTGTGAGATCCCACACGAGGCCCGAGGCGGCGGTGTTGGCGTGCCAGGCATCGACCATCGCCATGAGGTTCCAGCCGTTGGTTTGGAACCACGTGATGAAGTAAAACATGGGGTGGATCGTGCCCCAGATCGCCAGTGCCGCGAACAGCCACCGCATGTTACAGGCTGACCCCGACAGAGAATGTGCCGTTGGTGGCGCCCAGAGAGGTGGAGGTGTTCACGCCGTTGGTTCCGACGCTGACGCCCACGTTTCCGGTGGGGCGAAAGGGCGGGTCGTCGGCGCCGCAGGCGGCGACAACGGTGAGAGCTGCGATGGCGATCAATCGGCTCATCCCCAATCCTTTCAACCTAGGTCTGTCTTCCAGCGGGCGATTTGCGCGCGCACATTGTCTGGCGCGGTGCCCCCGTAGGATGTGCGGCTGCGCACCGAATTGTCCACACCCAGCACATCAAAGATAGCCTGCGTGATGTCCGCGTGAACAGACTGCATGTCTGACAGGGTCAATTCCGGCAGATCCACGCCTTTGTCTTCGGCCATGGCGACCAGTGATCCGGTGACGTGGTGAGCATCGCGGAAGGGCAGGCCCAGTTCGCGCACCAGCCAATCGGCAAGGTCGGTGGCGGTGGAAAAGCCCATGGCGGCGGCCACGCGCAGATCATCGGGGCGGCCTTTCATATCGGCGACCATGCCAGACATCGCGGCAAGGCCGAGCATCAGGTTATCGGCGGCATCAAAGACCTGCTCTTTGTCTTCCTGCATATCCTTGGAATAGGTCAGCGGCAGACCTTTCATCACGGTCATCAAGGCCACATTCGCCCCAAAGATGCGGCCAATTTTGGCGCGCAGCAATTCGGCGGCATCGGGATTGCGTTTTTGCGGCATGATCGAGGAGCCGGTGGACCAGCGGTCGGACATAGAGACGAAGCGGAACTGGGCCGAGGACCAGATCACCAGCTCTTCAGCCAAACGGCTGAGGTGCATGGCGCAGATCGAGGCGGCAGACAGGAATTCGAGCGCGAAATCGCGGGCGGCGACCGCGTCGAGGGAGTTGGCCATGGGGCGGTCAAAGCCCAGCGCCTCGGCGGTCATCTGACGGTCCAGCGGGAAGGATGTGCCAGCCAAGGCAGCCGCACCCAAGGGAGATTCGTTCATCCGCTTGCGGGCATCGGCAAAGCGCGCGCGGTCGCGGGCGAACATTTCCACATAGGCCATCATGTGGTGGCCCCATGTTACAGGCTGGGCCACTTGCAGGTGCGTAAAGCCTGGCATCACCCAATCCGCGCCTTCTTCGGCTTGACCGATCAAGGCTTCGATCAGGGCTTTGAGCGCCGCGTCGGCGGCATCGCATTGATCGCGCACCCACAGGCGGAAATCGACGGCGACCTGATCGTTGCGCGACCGGCCTGTGTGCAAACGGCCCGCAGGCTCGCCCACGATTTCTTTCAACCGCGCCTCGACGTTCATGTGAATGTCTTCGAGTTCGACTTTATACGGGAAGGTATCGTTTTCGATTTCTGACAACACCGTGAGGAGGCCTTCACGAATGGCTTCAGCATCGTTAGCGGTAATGATACCTTGAGCGGCCAACATCGCCGCATGTGCACGGGAGCCTTCGATGTCTTGTTTCGCCAAACGACGGTCAAAACCGATGGATGCGTTGATGGCTTCCATAATGGCGTCTGGGCCTGCGGCAAAGCGCCCGCCCCACATTGCATTTGACGATGTTTTGTCCGACATGTTTTTAGTCTCCAACCGCGGGTTTATCCAATGAAGAAGCCACTGATTTTCGCAGCCGCCGCCGTCATCGGTATTGCCGGAGGGCTATACTTGGCCTTGGGACAAGGGGAAAGCCCTGCTGTCGCTGCGCGTGATTTCACAGCCTTTGAAGCGATGCGCGAGGGTGACATGTTGAAGCTGCAATTCGGCGCGGATCGCGGGTCGGACGTGGTGTTTACCTCTGAGGATGGCGAGGACATGACCTTGGCCGCCTATGCGGGAAAGCATGTGGTTTTGAATTTCTGGGCCACGTGGTGCGCCCCGTGCCGCAAGGAAATGCCCCATCTGTCTGAGTTGCAGGCGGAGTTTGGTGGCGATGATTTTGAGGTCGTCACGATTGCCACTGGGGTAAACCAACGCCCCGCGATGCAACGATTTTTGGCTGAAATCGGGGTGGATAATTTGCCATTGCACACCGATGGCAATTCCGCCCTTGCGCGCGACATGGGGGTGATCGGCCTGCCCGTGACGCTGATCCTAGATCCGCAAGGTAATGAAATTGCACGACTTATTGGCGATGCTGATTGGGCCAGTGACAACGCCAAAGAGATCATTTCTGCGTTAATGAACAGCTAGACCCCGTTTGCCCAATTGCCAAGTCGCGGCGCATCCGCCAAGTTATGCGGATGGAGGAGTTAACAACATCGCATAGCGCTTTGTTGATTGTCATGTCGTGTGTCGTGGCAATTATCGCGGGATTCACCGGGTTATCGCTGACGCGGAACCTGTCGGCGAAACCTATGGCGCAGAAGCAGGCTTCGGTTGCTTTGGCGTCCATCGCATTGGGCGGCGGCATCTGGGCGATGCATTTTGTTGCGATGTTGGGCCTGCAATTGCCGATCCTGTTTTATTACGATGCGGCGATCACGCTGGTCTCTGCGCTGACGGCGATTTTGATCGTGGGGGCGGCGCTGATTCTGTTGCATTTCGCGGAACGCACGCCGGTGGTGATCACGACGGCGGGTGGCATTGTGGGCGGCGGCATTTTGGTGATGCACTACATTGGCATGGCGGGGCTGGAGCTGTGCCGCGCGGTGTACACGGTGCCGACAGTGATTTTGTCGTCGATCGCGGCGGTCGGGCTGTGCATTCTGGCGATCTGGATCGCCTATGGGCACCGCACGAACCGCAACATCCTGCTGGGCACCTTGTGTTTTGCGGTGGCTGTGGCTTCGGTGCATTTTCTGGCGATGGCGGGCACGTCTTTCGTGGCGGAACCAACCTTTGCGGAGTTCGGCCCCTCGATCAGCAATGAAACGATGGCCTTGGGCGTGGTGTTTTTCAGCTTTGTGATTTTTGGCGCCTGTTTGTGGGTCAGCGTGACCTATCTGGTGCCACCCGATCAGACGCCAGAACAGATGCGGGATCAGGCGGGCACCGTGGGTGCGCCTGCCGCACAGCCGGTGGAGCAGCCCGTACGGTTGCAGGTGCCATGCGAGCGGGATGGCAAGAAATTGTTCGTGCCCGCCGCTGATGTTTTGTTTGTGCGTGCAGACGGGCATTACACCCAAGTCTACACCACCACTGGGCATCTGTTTTGTTCCTGGCCCATCACCGAGGCCACCAAGCGACTGGTGCCCGAGGGGTTCTTGCAATCGCACCGCAGCTATCTGGTGAACCCTGCCCATGTGGCCCGGTTTGAGCGCGCCAAAGACAAAGGCCGGTGTTTCTTTGCGGGTGACGGTGTGCCCCCTGCCCCTGTCAGCCGGTCGAAGTTGAAACCGATACAGGATGCGCTGTCGGTTTAGGGTGTCGGCGCTGGCGCAGGTCAGCGCAGTTCGTGCATCCTGCGGCGCATTTCGTGCAAAACACCCGTGTTTCATTGATTTTCTACAGCCGCGGCATACAGACGTATGCAGTCTGACCTCCTAGCCAGAACAATCGCTTTTAGGGAGGAGAGCCGATGATTCCAGCGGCATTTGATTATTATCGACCCAAGGATATGGAGGCTGTGCTGTCCATCCTTGTGGAACACGGCGATGACGCCCGTGTTATGGCGGGGGGGCACAGCCTGATCCCGATGATGAAATTGCGGATGGCGGATGTACCGCATTTGATCGATCTGCAGGACGTCCCAGACCTGTCCGACATTGTGGTCAGCGCTGACAGCATCAAGATTGGTGCGATGGTCACGCAGGCCGAGCTGATCGACAATGCGGAGCTGACCAAGGCCGCGCCGATTTTGCGCGAGGCGGCGTTGCAGATTGCCGATCCGCAGGTGCGCTACATGGGCACGATTGGCGGCAATGTGGCCAATGGCGATCCGGGCAATGACATGCCGGGGTTGATGCAGTGTCTGGATGCGACGTTTCATTTGGTGGGGCCTGATGGCACCCGCGATGTTGCGGCGCGCGACTTCTACGAGGCGGCCTATATGACCGACCGCGAGGATGACGAAGTGCTGACCGGTGTCACGATCCCCACGCCACAGGGCGGCTACGCCTATGAAAAGCAGAAACGCAAAATCGGCGACTACGCGACAGCGGCGGCGGCGGTTCAGATTGTCAAAGATGGCGACACCTGCACGTTTGCGTCTGTGGCGATGACCAACCTGAGCGATACGCCGATTTATTCTGCGGATGCTGTCGAGGCTTTGGTGGGCACCACCGTTGACGATGCGGCGATCAAGGCGGCGATTGCGGCCATGTTGGAGGACATTGATCCGTCGGAAGACAACCGCGGCCCCATCGCATTCAAAAACCATGTGGCTGGCGTGATCCTGCGCCGCACCATCGAACGTGCTTGGTCACGGGCGTAAGGGAGGACGACTATGTCAGATAAAATGCACATCAAGCTGAACGTGAACGGCAAAAACGAAGAGTTTTTGGCCGAACCACGGGAGCTGCTGATTTACACGCTGCGCGAGCGGCTGAACATCACCGGGCCACACATTGGCTGCGAAACATCCCACTGCGGGGCCTGCACGGTGACGATCAACGGCAAATCCGTCAAATCCTGCACCATGTTTGTGGCGCAAGCGGACGGGGCCGAGGTGACGACGATCGAAGGGATCGGCGGGCCGGACGATCTGCACCCGCTGCAAGAGGCATTCAAAGAGCACCACGGTTTGCAGTGCGGCTATTGCACACCGGGCATGATCACCCGTGCCAAGAAGCTGCTGGAAGAAAATCCGATGCCGACCGAGGAAGAAATCCGGTTTGGCATGGCGGGCAATATTTGCCGCTGCACGGGCTACCAGAACATCGTGAAATCCATTCAGGCTGCGGCCACTGAAATGGCCAGCGCCAAGGAGGCAGCGGAATGAAGGACGAAATCTCACGCGAGGAACGCGTCGATAACCTCAAAGGGATGGGGTGTTCACGCAAGCGGGTCGAAGATGCCCGTTTCACACAAGGCAAAGGCAACTACGTTGATGACGTAAAGCTGGACGGCATGCTGTTTGGTGATTTTGTGCGCTCGCCCTACGCGCATGCCAACATCAAAAGCATCGATACCGAAGCCGCCCTCAAGGTGCCCGGTGTTGTCGCCGTTCTAACAGCCGCCGATCTGGAACCGCTTGGCCTGCATTGGATGCCCACATTGGCGGGCGACAAGCAGATGGTTTTGGCCGACGGCAAGGTTTTGTACCAAGGCCAAGAGGTGGCTTATGTCATCGCCGAAGACCGCTATGCCGCCGCTGACGGGATTGAAGCGGTTGAGGTGGAGTATGAAGAGCTTCAAGTCGTTGTTGATCCGTTTGAGGCGCTGAAGTCCGATGTGATTTTGCGCCCCGATACGGTGGATGAAAACGGCAAGGCTGTTGATGGGGCCCACGGGCCACGCAACCACCCCAACCACATTTTCACCTGGGAAGCCGGTGACAAAGACCCGACCGAAGAGGTGATCGCCAACGCCGAGATCGTCGCCGAAGAGGAGATGTATTACCACCGCACGCACCCCTGCCCGTTGGAAACATGTGGCTGTGTGGCGTCGATGGATAAGGTGAACGGCAAGCTGACGCTGTGGGGCACATTCCAAGCACCACACGCCATTCGTACCATTGTCTCGCTGATTTCCGGCATTGAAGAGCACAACATCCGTGTGATTTCGCCAGACATTGGTGGGGGCTTCGGCAACAAAGTGGGCGCCTATCCGGGTTATGTGTGTTCCGTGGTCGCCTCCATCGTCACGGGCAAGCCTGTGAAATGGATCGAAGACCGCATGGACAATCTGATGACCACCGCCTTTGCGCGGGATTATTGGATGAAGGGGAAAATCTCCGCCACGCCTGAGGGCAAGATCACGGGTCTGCACTGTCACGTCACTGCCGACCACGGTGGGTTTGACGCCTGTGCTGACCCAACCAAGTTCCCAGCTGGGTTCATGAACATCTGCACCGGATCCTATGACATCCCGACGGCCTATTTGGCGGTGGACGGTGTCTACACAAACAAAGCACCGGGCGGCGTAAGCTACCGCTGTTCGTTCCGTGTGACCGAGGCTGTGTATTTCATCGAACGCATGATCGAAGTTCTGGCGATCAAGCTGGACATGGATGCAGCCGAGCTTCGCCGGATCAACTTCATCAAGAAAGAGCAGTTCCCGTATAAGGCCGCCCTTGGCTGGGAATACGATTCCGGTGATTACCACACCGCGTGGGACAAGGCGCTGAAGACCGTTGATTATGACGGTCTGCGGGCCGAGCAAGCCCAACGGGTCGAGGATTTCAAAGCTGGCAAAACCCGCAAACTGATGGGTGTGGGGCTGAGCTTCTTCACCGAGATTGTCGGGGCGGGGCCAGTCAAAAACTGTGACATCCTTGGGATGGGCATGTTCGACAGCTGTGAAATTCGCATTCACCCCACCGGGTCGGCGATTGCGCGGTTGGGTACAATTTCTCAAGGCCAGGGCCACGCGACGACATTCGCGCAAATCTTGGCCACAGAAATTGGCCTGTCTGCCGACAGCATCACCATCGAGGAAGGCGACACAGATACCGCGCCTTACGGTTTGGGCACCTATGGGTCCCGCTCCACACCGGTTGCGGGTGCGGCGGCGGCCATGGTTGGGCGCAAAATCCGCGCCAAGGCCCAGATGATCGCGGCTTATCTGCTCGAAGTTCACGATGACGATGTGGAATTCGATGTGGACCGGTTTGTGGTCAAAGGCGCGCCGGAGCGGTTCAAGACGATGAAAGACATTGCCTTTGCCGCCTACAACCAAGCAATCCCGGGGATCGAGCCAGGGCTTGAGGCGGTCAGCTATTACGATCCGCCCAACATGACCTATCCGTTCGGTGCCTATGTCTGCGTGATGGACATTGATGTTGATACGGGCGTCACAGACATCCGCCGCTTCTATGCGCTGGATGATTGCGGCACGCGGATCAACCCGATGGTGATCGAAGGTCAGATCCATGGTGGTTTGACCGAAGCGCTTGCCGTCGCCTTGGGGCAAGAGATTGCCTATGATGAGATGGGCAACTGCAAAACCGGTACGTTGATGGACTTCTTCCTGCCAACCGCGTGGGAAGTGCCAAACTATGAGACCGATTACACGGTCACCCCCTCCCCGCATCACCCGATCGGTGCAAAGGGCGTGGGCGAAAGCCCCCACGTGGGCGGCGTGCCGTGTTTCTCCAATGCTGTGCAGGATGCGTTCCGTGCCTTTGGCCTGACGCACACCAACATGCCGCATGATCACTGGCGGATCTGGAAGACCGCCAATGAGCTGGGTTTGCACGATTAACCAACAGCGGGGGCGGGTTTCGGCCTGCCCCCAGACTGACCCTGGGTAGGACCTGTTATGACTTGGACTGATTTACAAACCGCGCTGTCGCGCGACGGGTATGTTGCATCTGATGATCTGGCCGTTGCACTGCATCTGGCGCTGACATTGGGGCGCCCTTTGTTGCTGGAAGGCGCGGCGGGCGTGGGCAAAACCGAAGTGGCCCGCACGCTGGCCGCGGTGCGCGAGGCTGAATTGATCCGGTTGCAATGCTACGAAGGCTTGGATGCCGCGCAGGCGATTTACGAATGGAATTACCAACGCCAACTGCTGACGATCCGTGCGGCGGCAGAGGATGGTGAGACAGGCAAAACGGTTGAGGATCGTATATTCTCCCGCGATTTCCTGTTGGAACGCCCGCTGCTGGCGGCGATTACGAAAGAGACACCCCCGGTATTGTTGATCGACGAGATCGACCGCGCCGATGAAGAATTCGAAGCCTACCTGCTGGAAATCCTGTCGGACTACCAAGTGTCCGTGCCTGAGCTGGGAACGATCACAGCGACCAGCAAACCGATTGTGATCCTCACCTGCAACGGCACGCGCGATTTGTCAGACGCGCTGCGGCGGCGGTGCTTGTACACCTATGTCGACTACCCGGACCGCCAGACGGAGCTTTCGATTTTAAAGGCGCGCTGCCCGCAGATCGAGGCGCATTTGGGCAACCAAGTTGTGGGCTTTGTGCAAAAGCTGCGCGAAGAGGAATTAGAAAAGACACCGGGCGTGGCCGAGATGCTGGATTTCGCAGCCGCGCTGATGGGCCTTGGGATTGCCGATCTGACCGACGATCCCGCCGCCTTGCAGCACACGCTGACCACCTTGCTGAAAACCCAAAGCGATCAGGCGCATATCACGCCTGAGGTGGCGGGCCGCATCGCAGGGCGCGCCGCATGAGCCGCGTGACCCGTTTTGCTGGCCGCGATGAGGGGCCTGCCGCCCGCGTGGCCGGATTTGTGGCGCACCTGCGCGACAACGGCCTGCGGTTGGGCGTGGCTGAGGCAGATCTCGCCCTAACCGCCCTGACCCATGTTGAGGCGATCAAACCCGACGAAACACGCCGCGCGCTGAAAGCCGTGTGCACCGGCTGCAAAGACGAGGCGGAGCGGTTCGACGACTTGTTCACCAGCTACTGGATGGACATGGGCCGCGTGCGCCAGAAATCCGTGCCCAGCACCTCTCAAACCATGAATGACGACGTGCATTCCTCCCGCGATGCCAAGGGCCAAGAGACCGGATCGGCGGGCCAAGCGACAGCGCCCGATGATCACGGCGGTGGCGATGCTGAAAGCGACGGCACGGGCAAATTGATCGCCACCGAGGTGCGCAATTTTTCGCGCCGCGACCTGCGCGATATGGTGCGCCCCGAAGAAATCGCCGAAGCCGAAGATGTGGCGCGGCGGCTGGGCGAGGCCTTGCGGGACAAACGCTCGCGCCGTCGCATCGCCGCGCGCAAGGGCGACCGTTTGCATTTCCGCAAAACGATCCGCGAGAGCCTGTCCACGGGGGGCGAGCCTGTGCGCCTGCTGCGCAAAAAACGCCCCGACCGCACCCGCAAGATCGTAGCACTTTGCGATGTGTCGGGATCGATGACGATTTACGCGCAGGTGTTTCTGGCGTTTTTGGCCGGGCTGATGCGCGCCGATACCGCCGCGGACGCCTATCTGTTTCACACACGGCTTGTGCGCATCACCGAGGCCCTGCGCGACCGCGACGCCATGCGCGCCATTGGGCGGTTGTCGTTGATGGCCGACGGGTTTGGCGGCGGCACCGAAATCGGGCCGTCGCTGTCGCGGTTCACCGACACCTACGCACGGCGTTTCGTGGATGGGCGCACGGTGGTTTTGATCCTGTCCGATGGCTACGACACAGCCCCGCCACACATCATGGGCGACGCCCTCGCCAAGCTGCGCAAACGCGGCTGCAAGATCATCTGGCTAAACCCGCTGAAGGGCTGGAAAGACTATGCGCCGATCGCCAGCGGCATGGCCGCCGCCCTGCCCCATTTGGACATGTTCAAGGCGGCAAACACGCTAGGCGATCTGGCCGATTTGGAACGGGAGCTTGCCACATTATGACCCCAGCCGAGTTTTTATCGGAGGATCTGGCCGACGTGGCCCAAACCCTGCGCGACAGATCCGAACCGTTCGCCTTCGCGACAATCGTGCGCACCGTCGGGTCCACGGCGGCAAAACCGGGCGCCAAGGCGGTGTTGGGCCCAGATGGGGCGATTGTGCACGGCTGGTTGGGGGGCGGATGCACGCGAGGCGCCGTGAAACGCGCCACGCTACAGGCCTTGCAAGACGGCACGCCGCAGCTGGTCTCCGTGGCACCAGAAGACTTGCTCGCCGAGATTGGCGTCGCCGCAGGTGATGTAGTGGACGGCACGAAATTCGCCAGCAACGGATGCCCGTCGCGCGGCACGGTCGATATTTTCATCGAACCCTGTTTGCCCGTGCCACAGCTGGCGGTGATGGGCACCTCCCCCGTCGCAAAAGCCTTGGCCGCATTGGCGCCGCAGTTTCACTGGGCGGTTTCGGACGGACCGCTAGATGAGGCCACGCCAAAACGCGCCATCGTCATCGCCACCCAAGGGCAAGGCGACATGGATGCGTTGAAAGCCGCCCTATCGGCCAATTGCGGCCATGTGGCTTTTGTGGGCAGTGCGCGAAAGTTTGCGACCCTCGCGGACAAGCTGGAGGCCGAAGGATTTGAACGGGCCAAGATCGAAGCGGTAAAAGCCCCTGCGGGTTTGAACATCGGGGCGCTCACCCCCGAAGAGATCGCGCTGTCGATCCTGGCGGATTTGGTCAAGGTGCGCCGCGCGCCGGTGGTGCGCGATGAATAAGGTCGTGACGATCCTCTTGGCGGCAGGCCTGTCGCGGCGCATGGGCGCGCGCAACAAGCTGCTGTTGCCAGTGGCGGGCGTGCCCATGATCCGGCACATGGTGGATCTGTATAAACGGGCCACCGATGGGCCGGTTTGGGTGGTGACGGGGCATGACCGCAGCAAGGTCGAGCATGCGTTGCAAAACTCCGGCGCGGTGACCGTTTTCAACCCCAATTACGCAGACGGACAGATGACCTCGGTCGCACGTGGGCTGGCCACCGCCCCTGCCGCCGAGGTGGTGTTGCTGGGGTTGGGCGATCAACCGATGCTGACCCCTGCGGATATTTCCACGCTGATCACGGCGCATCATGCGGGCGATCCGGCGCGCATTTCCATTCCGGTCCACGGTGATGCACGCGGGAACCCGATTGCTATTCCGGCCCCCCTACGCGCGCGCCTGTTGGACGACCCGCGCGCACCGGGGTGCAAAAAATTCACCCGCCAAAACCCTCAGCATGTTCAGTTTCACACCCTGCCTGCACGAGGGTTTTACGCCGATATCGACACACCTGAGGCCTATGAAAATTTCGCCGATCTGGAGGACGCAAGATGACGACACTTCGCAAATGGATCGCCCGATTGCGCCGCAAGGCCGCGCTCACACCCGAACAAGCAGAGCAGCTTGCCTCGATTAAATTCCCCTGTTGTTAAGAAGGAAAAGACCACATGGAACTCTCAGACGAAATCGTCATCAACGCCCCGAAAGACCGCGTGTATGCGGCGCTAAATGACCCAGAGGTGCTGAAACAATGCATCCCCGGCTGCGAAGAATTGATCAAACATTCAGACACCGAGCTTGAGGCCAAGGTGGTGCTGAAAATCGGGCCGGTGAAGGCCAAATTTGGCGGCGATGTTGTGCTCGATACCGCCGGTGCGCCCGATGCGTTTTCGCTCACCGGTCAGGGCAGCGGCGGGGCCGCGGGCCATGCCAAAGGCGGTGCCGATGTGACCCTGACCGCAGACGGGCCAGACACGACGATTTTGCGCTATGAGGCGAAAGCCGACATTGGCGGCAAGCTGGCACAATTGGGCAGCCGTCTGATCCAGAGCACATCGAAAAAGCTGGCGGCGAAGTTTTTCAAATCCTTTGCGGATGTTGTGAATGAAGACACCGTTGCCTGATCAGATTGTCTATGCCGAACACGCGTCAGACATTGTCGCGACCGCAGCGGAGCTGATCCGCGGGTCGCGGCGGTTTGCGCTGATCACGTCCTTGGCCATCGAAGGGGGGGCGGCGCGGGAAACCGGGTCGCTTGCCCTTGTGGATGATCGCGGCGTGATGACCGGCTATCTGTCGAACGGCTGCATCGACAAAGACATCCAGCATCAAGCGTTGGATGCGCTGGCCTGCGGCGAAAAGAAGGTCATTCGCTACGGGGACGGGTCGCGGTTCGTTGATCTGAAATTGCCCTGCGGCGGGGCGCTGACGATCTTGATCGATCCCGCACCGGATACAGAAGCGCTGATCGCGGCGCATACTGCGTTTCAGGCGCGCATCCCTGCCACGCTCACCTTCACGCCCCCGCAAGATGGCAACACCTTGGACAGGGCCAACTACACCTTTGTCTACGCGCCCCCGTTCCGGTTGGTTTTGGCCGGACGCGGCGCGATTTTTCGCGCCATGGCGCAGGTCGGGCGCTCGACCGGATTTGAGGTCGCGGCCCTCTCCCCCGACGTTGATGATTTAGACGCACTCGCAGAGGTCACGACCCTGCCCGCCCAGCATCTCACCACACCAGATACGCCCGTGTCCCTCAGCACGCTGGATGCGCACTCCGCGTTTTTAACCCTGTTTCACGATCACGACTGGGAGCCCTACTTGCTCAAATCAGCGCTTGAGACCCCGGCCCATTTCATCGGCAGCCTGGGCAGCCGCCGCACCCATGCCATGCGTCTCGAAACCCTGCGCGCACTTGGCGTAGACGACGCCCCGCTGCTGCGCTTGCGGGGGCCAATCGGCCTCGTGCCTTCCTTGCGCAATGCCTCGTTTATAGCGGTCTCGGCGATGGCGGAAATTGTTGAAACCCAACCTCAGATCGTGCGCCTGACGGACATGTGATGTGTTGCGGCCCGTGAAATCTGATTGAACGGCTGTATCACCTTTCATACCGATGAGGCCGTCATGACCAACCTTAAGCTTGCTGCATCTCTCACCATTCTTCGACTGACGATTGCCGCGTTCTTTGGCGCATGGGCCAGCCTGAAATTCTACCGGCCCGAATGGTTCGAAAACGTGTTCACCAACATGTACGGGCTCGACTTTGTGACCCGCGATTTGTCGGCCTATGTGGGGACTGCGCAAGTTATTTTGGTGCTGGTCTTTGCTGTAGGGCTATGGCGCACGTTCAGCTACGGCGCCTTGGTGTTGATGCAGGGCGCGGGCGTTTTGGGGTCCCTCCCTAACCTGATGAATTACACGAACTACCCCAACAATTTGATGTGGGCCGCCGTGCCTGCGTTGGGCGCAGCGGTCGCCTTGTTTATTATGCGTCACGATGATGCGTTCACGGTCGATGGGTGGCGCGCGCGACGCGCCTAGCCCAGCCTATTCCGCCGCGATCCCAGAGGCAGGGGTGTTTGTCACCTGATGTTTCATCCATGCACGCTCGGCACGGGCATTGCTGATGATCTTCGGCTCGATCAACGTATGGGGCGTATCCAGCCGCAAAATACGCGAGCCTGCATCGATCACCGGCAAAGAGCTGAGCTTTGACAAAGGCACAGCCGCCGCCAGCGAGATCGCGATCGGCAAGATCAGCAATGACACGCCCGCGAAGACGATACCGGCCAGCAGCAATAAACCAAACAGAGTTTCAACCCAGTGGAACCGCAGGGTTTGCCCCCAGCTGTGCCCCTGCGCGCCCCGGTTTTGCGGCGACCACGAGGGGGTCTTGCCCAAAATCGCGTTGGTCGTGGCAATGGTGTGCTGCACCATCATGATCGGCGCATAAAGCACAGACATCACCAATTCGAACAGGATAGAGCCTACGTATTGCGTGCTATATCCATAGGCGGCACGTGTCTGGCGGCGCAAACCGAACAAAATGGACCCGACCACTTTGGGAAACAGCAGCATCCCGTACACAAGAAACAGATAAACCCAGCCCGCGCTTTCGGGCTGATCGGGCCAGATCGGCATCAGCGGATTGGCGGCCGAGAAATAGGTCGTCGGCACGTCCATCCCAAGCCCAAGGAACGACCACAAAACAACTAGCGTCAGCCAAACCGGTGACATCAAAAACGCCATCGCGCCTTGCAGCATGTGAACCCGCGAAATCATGTGGAAGCCGCGCACACGTAGCAGACGCAGGTGCTGCATGTTCCCGTGGCACCACCGACGGTCGCGCAGGATGTAATCGATCATGGTTTGCGGCGTTTCTTCGAACGACCCGCCAACATGGGGCAGCAATTGCACGGACCAGCCCGCGCGGCGCAGCATGCCCGCCTCGACAAAATCATGGCTGAGGATCAGGCTTTTGCGGCCACGCCAGCCACGCAAATAGGGCAGACGCGCGCTTTGGGCGAAGGCACGGGTGCGAATAATGGCGTTGTGGCCCCAATAGTTCCCCTCTTTTTGCGACCATGTGGCCAGCCCTTCAGCAGACAGCCAGCCATAGACCGCGTTGGAGAATTGCTGCACGCGCCCAAACAAGGTGCGCGCGCCAATCAGCATCGGCTGGCTTTGGATCAGCCCAGCGTCAGGGTCGGCGATCAGGGCGTTGGACAGCTGGCGAATGGCCGCGCCGCTCATCAGGCTGTCGGCATCCAGCACGACCATGCCTTCGTAAGCGGCACCCCAGTTTTCAACCCAATCCCCAATATTGCCGACTTTCTTATCGGTGTTCTCCGCACGGCGGCGATAGTACACAGGCAAATCATGGCCCAGCTCGGCGCGCAACGCGGCAAAGGCCCGTTCCTCTTGCGCTGCACTTTCAGGGTCGCGCGTATCGCTGAGGACAAACAGCGCATAGCGGTTGCCCCCATCCGCGCGGATCAATTCGCGCAGCATCGCAGAGGCATTGCCGAACACGTCCCACGCGGCCTCGTTATACATGGGCACCAACAGGGCGATGTCCGCTGTGGCCTGCGCGTTGACGCCTGCGTTTGGTTTGGGCCTGAAATACGTCGCGCGCAGGGCGCCCAACACCGCCGTATTCACCGAAAACGTCAGCCAAACGAACGACAGCGTCACCAAGGCCAAGACAGCCGTTTCATGCAGCATCACGCCGTTCATCAAAAAATATTGCGCCATCGCAAAACACAACAGCGCCGAGATCAGAATGGTCGGCACGAACGCGCAGAGGCGCCACAAACGGTCGGTCCGTTTGCTGTGTTGCGGCCCCTCATGTTTGCCGGTCACACGGTCAAACGTTTGCGGCGCCATTTCCAGCGGCGCTTTGGGGGGCATATGGTTAAAGGCGTAGGTCGTCATACGGTCCACCGATAAAGCCACACTTCGCTCAGCGCCTGCCCGTTCAAACGAAGCTGGGCGCGAAATTCAATTGTCTCGGCATCGCCGGGATGAAACTTGAACGCCAAACGCGGCCCATTGGTTTCAGGGTTTCGTTGCAAAACACCGCCCGACACCTCGCCCGCATTGCTGCGGATCAGTTTTTCGATCTCATCGAGGTTTTCGGGCACATCTGCGCCGTCCTCAAAATCGATCAGCACGACGATCCCGTCGTTGTCGAACCCCGTGCCCATGATCGTGTTCATCGCCTTCAGGCCAGCGCCGTAGCCCAGCGCATCGCCCCATGTCAGACGATAGGAAAAGGCCGCGTCTTGCCCCGCACGAAGCCCGCCTTCGGGCTGCCAGTAGCAGACGATATTATCGAAAATCTCAGACTCGGTCGGAATTTCAACCAGACGGACAAACCCCTTGCCCCAGTCGCCCTGCGGTTCCACCCATGCGCCAGGACGCCGGTGATAGAGCGCTTCGAGATCCGCAAAATCACCATAGCTGCGCGCCCGTTGCATCAGGCCGAAACCAGCTGGGTCTTCATCCACAAAGCTGCTCAGCTGCAGGGTTTTGGGGTTGGCCAAAGGCCGCCAAATCGTCTCGCCCGCGCCATTGACGATTTGCAATCCGTCGGTGTCATGCACCGCAGGGCGGAAATCCGTGAAACGGGTGCGATTGGTTTGGTCGTATTGAAACATCGACGTCAGCGGCGCAATGCCAACAGTTTCCAAATCGCGACGCGGGAAAATATGTGCCTCGATGTCCATCACCAGCGGCTGACCGGTGGTGATGTTGAACCGGTACGCGCCTGTGCAGCTGGGGCTATCGAGCAAGGCATGCAACACCACCTGCGTGGCCCCCGGTGCCGGTTTTTCCAACCAGAACCCACGGAATTCAGGAAATTCTTCCCCATCAGGCCCGGCGGTATCAATCGCCAAGCCACGGGCCGACAGCCCGTAAATATCACCGGTCCCGATGGCGCGGAAATAACTCGCCCCTTGGAACACCGCAAACTCTTGGAAAATACCCGCCTTTTCAAGCTCGGCCCGCAACCGCAGACCGGAATACCCTAGGCTTTCATCGATCGTAAGATCGGGGAATTTATCTGTCCGGTCGAACACATCCAGATCGAACAACAGCGGACGCGCCGTGCCATTTTCAACGATCGAAACATCAATCGGGTTCGGGAAATACAGACCCGGTGCAAAGACATCCATGCGCAAAGGCGTCTCCGCCTCGCCCTCCCACAGGGCGTTACGACCATCAAACCAGATGGACACGTAATCCTCGTATGAAATCTCGGTCCAATCTTGCGGCACGCGGCGCGGTTCTTGGTAGTCCGCCGCGCTGAGACGGCGCGCGAGCGCGATCACATCCGCGGGGTTGAAAGGCGTGTCTTGACCCACTTGAAGACCCGGTTCCTGCGCTTGCGCCAGGGCCGGTGATGCAGCGGCAAACGCCGCGAGAGAGGCAAGGAATTCACGTCTTAGCATGGTGTTATGCTTTCACTTTCCAAGGGGTTTGTTTGAACCAGCCAGCGCCGTAGGCGGTCAGCACCAGCAGCATCATGCCAAATAGGTTCACGCCGACGACTGTCCACGTGTCGCGGCCGATAATATCCATCAAAAATGCGTTGCTGCGGCCCACCACGATGGACACCACAAACACCGCAAGCGATTGCTGACCGACCTTCAAAAAGATCGCCAGAAACGGCGCCCAAATGCGCCCGAGCCAGCCCGCACCAGCCCGCAACCGGTTGCCTTTGTCGCCTGCAATCACCCACGCCAAATAGGCCAGCGACAAGAATTGAACATACCGCAACAGGCCGAAATCAGATTTGGAAATCAGCTGCGCATACTCCGAACGCCAGTCTCGCGCCCAAGCGAATTCAAACTCGCGCACCCCGATGTTGGACAGAGGGATATTGCCCAAAACGATCAGCGTCGTCAGGGCAATCAGCCACAGGGCGACAGGCGGTTTCGGCAACCAGCCCCGCATAAATGCAAAACCCGTGAAAAACGCCAACTGCCAGCCGAACGGGTTCAGGAACCAACGGCGCTGCCAATTGTCATCGCCCAGCCACGGCTCGGCGGTGAAGTTGAAATAGGGCAGATCGAAAAATTCGACAAAATCCCGCTGCGCAAAAAACCACAGCGTGACCGACAGCGCCGCAACCAAACCAAAATGCACCTTCGACAGCGCATAATAGACAGGCATCATCGCCAGAACGACCATATACATGGGCAAAATGTCGAACAGGTTTGGCACCCATTGCAGGGTCATGAAACTGAACAGAATGTTGGGATTTTCCCAATTGTCACTTTCAACGAACAGCATCCAAAGGTTCAAATTGCCCCAATAATTGCGGCCCGTGATCCCAAGATCGGTGTAAAACACCATTAGGGCGGTGGTGGCGAAAAACAGGCCGACATGTGCCCAATAGATTTGCCAAATCCGAAACAGCACCCGTGCAGACCCCAGCAAAATCCCCGCCCGGTCAAAGGTCGCACCAAAGGCAATCGCGCTGGCCATGCCAGAGCAAAACACAAACATTTCAGTCGCGTCCGAAAAGCCCCAGCGCGCGGGAATCCAGTTGGTGAAATAATTGCCCGGCGTATGGGCAAACAGGATGATGAACATCGCCATACCACGGAAGAAATCCAAACGGATATCTCGCACACGTGGGGCTGGCGACGATGCAGGGGTCGGCGTCATTCTGGGGGTCCGTTCTACTTATTCTGCGGCGGTCGGTGCTTCGGACATTTGACGCAATTTGGCAACATGGTCCATTCGGGTGGCCGCAAAATTATCCTCGAACCCACCGCGCAACGTCGTGCGTTCCAACAGCAAGGCTTCGGTTTCGTTCAACCGCCCTGCGCGCAGACCCGCCTCGATCGTCAGCCGCTCGAACACATCGCGCTGTGCGTGGCTGCCGCCCATGGATTGGAAATGCGGCTGGGCCGCGTGAAGATGGGCGAACGCGGCGCTGTAATCGGCCTCGCCAAACGCTTCGAGCCCTTTTGACGTGGACAGGCCCGGTGTCGTCATCACCTGCGCCATCTCGTCGTGTTCCTTGGCGCTTTGCGCCACACGCGCGGTCATCTGAGCCGCAGCCTCGGGGCGTGTTTCCCCAATCAAGGCCAGCATGTAATGCATATCGGCAAACACCAAACAGCCATCCGATGTGCGTTTCTCAGCCAAATCCGCCAGTTCAACCCAACGGTCGCCGATGTTCACACCCTCCAGTTCAAGGCGCATCAGCAGCGAACTGGCGTTCGAAAAATCACGGTAGTCATCGGTTTTATCTTCGCGAATTTTGGTGTCGTAGAGAGACAAGGCTGTGTCGTAGTCGCGTTGGTCCAGATGCAGCAACGCCTTGTGCCACCACACGTGGAACCGGAAGTTGTTACAATGGCTCCAAACGCCGGTGTTTTCGTCGATCAAGGCAATGCCAGCATCGGTGCGGTGCGTCATGTCGTAGACGTGGGTCACAGCGTGCAGGCCCCATGCGTCATCCTTGGCGAACTGCAGCGCGCGCAAACCAACCCGTTCCGCCCCTTCATAATCGCCGTTTTCTTCCAACGCGAAGGAATGGCACCCAAGAATGTAACCATACAGCGGGTGATCAGGGCCATGGGCCGGCAACGCCCGTTTGACAGACCGCAACATGCCCGTGTTGTCGCCCATGATGAACCGGATACCGTGGGACAATTTCATGCTGATCGTATCAGCCGGGTTCAGCTGCATCGCGGCTTCCATGCGCCCGATGGCATCCGTTGGCCGCCCTGCCAGCCAGTCTTCCAAGGCTTTGCACCACAGCTGTTCGCGCGCGGTCGCGCCGCCCCGTGCAAGGGCCGCATTCGCAGCCGCACTCGCCTCAACAGCGGTCTGAACAACTTCACGACGCCCCAGCATAAGGCAGGCCAGACCCTTCATCGCATGGGCCAGCGCGAACTCCGGTGCGCGCTGCAACAAATCACCCAGATGATCTCCTGTGGCTTGCCCGTGGGACAGGATACCTAAAACAACACCGTTCCATGCAGCTAAAGCATCTGCATCGGTCAGGCTCACACGGCAGCCACAAACATCATCTAACATTAAGTTTTCTCTTTTTTGTCAGGGTACATCATTGGGAATATAGTCTTTTTAGAAGGGCGCGCCCCATCACGACACCGCGAATGCCACGTTTGTGATCAATCTGTGATCACTCGGCGTCCGTCCGCCGATCACGTGTTTTTCCAATGATTTCAGTAAGGTTTTCCGTGTCGGCCCCAAAACGCGGTGGTGCTTTTGCATATTTGACAGGCGTTTTCGAAAATTTTAGCGGATTACCGAGCAGATCGACAGATCCGGCAACGGTTTGGGGGTCATTCACCTTGACGACAGCGCCTCGCGCCACCGCCTGATCCGACGTTAAAGCCTGCTCAACTGTGTGAATCGGCCCGCACGGCACGCCCGCGGCTTGCAATGTTTCAAGAATATCGGTGTTGGTTCGGGCCGCAAATGTTTCAATCACCAGCGCTTCGAGCGCCTCACGGTGGGTAATCCGCAACGGATTTGTCGCGAATCTTTCATCCGCTTTCACATCCTCACGCCCCATCGCAGTGCAAAACGATTGGAACTGGCTATCGTTGCCCACCGCCAAAATGATGTGGCCGTCTTGGGTTGGAAAAACGCTGTAAGGCACAATATTCGGGTGCCCATTTCCCTGCCGCTTCGGCGAGGTTCCCGACACCAGATAATTGGTCCCCTGGTTCACCAGCCACGCCATTTGGCTGTCCACCAACGCCACATCGATATACTGCCCCTCGCCCGTGGCTTCGGCATGGCGCAACGCGGCCAACATGCCAACGGTCGCGTACATACCACACATCACATCGGCAACGCCGACGCCCACTTTGGTCGGCACGCCCTCAGCCTCGCCGGTCAAATCCATCACACCGCCATAGCCTTGGGCCATCAGGTCATATCCGGGGCGCGCAGCGTTCGGCCCCGTCTGACCAAACCCGCTGATCGAACAATAGACCAGCCGCGGGTTCTCCGCGCTGAGACTGTCATAATCAAGGCCGTATTTCTTCAACCCACCGGGTTTGTAATTCTCGATCACGATATCCGCATGCGCCGCGATCGATGCCACCAAATCACGCCCCGCCTGCGTCGACAGATCCGCCGCCACAGAATGTTTGTTGCGGTTGGCACAGCTGTAATAGGCGCTCAGGTCGCTGTTCCCATCGGGCGTTTCAACATAGTTCGGCCCCCAAGCCCGCGTGTCATCGCCACCGGTTTTCGGGTTCTCGATCTTGATCACCGTCGCCCCCAAATCGCCCAGCAATTGGGTCGCCGTGGGCCCCGCCAAAATGCGCGACAGATCCAGAACCAAAACACCATCCAGTGCGCCGGGTGTGGGGTGATCAGAATGCGCCATCATATGCCTGCTTATCAATTTCAACTGCAATCACGGTAAACGCATCCGCGTTTTGCGCCTCGGCAAGAGCTGCGCGCAAGTCACCTTCCGACGAAACAGACACCCCGTTGCCGCCAAACGCACGCCCCACGGCCGCCACATCAGTGCGGTCAAAATCAACGCCGACGTTGGTCAGCTGACGGCCCCGTTGTTTCAATTCAATCAACGCCAGCGAGGCATCCACAAACACCACAAAAATGGTCTTCAGCTTTTGTTCTGCGGCGGTGGCCAATTCGCCCACCACCATCAAAAATCCGGCGTCACCGCTGAACGACACAACCGTGCGGTCCGGCTCCACCACATTCGCGCCCATCGCCAAAGGCACCGCGCAGCCCATGGTGCAGAAGCCCGAAGATTGCGTCAGAGCACGGGGGAACTTGCAGTCCCACATCTGGCTCAAAAGAATGCGGTGTGCGCCACTGTCTGCGGTGGCCAATGTGTCGGCGGGCAGCACCTCTTGGCAGATCGAAATCGCCTGCGCGGGCCCCCAAGTGTCGCCCTTCGGAAACGCTTGCGCGAGGGCGGCCTTGGTCTCGGCAATGTCGGACCCGCCCCATGTTTCAATCGGCGCATCGGGCAGCATCGTTTCCACAGAGGCGGCCACTTCGCCGATGAAATTATGGGTCGCGTGGTGCATGTAATGGTGGTTCGGTTCTGCTGTGATATCGATCACGATCTGCGCGCTCGGGTCCCACGGATTCTGCCAGCCGGGGCGCATTTCAACGGGGTCATACCCAATCGCCAAAATCACATCGGCCTTGGCGACCAACGGCAGCAAGATCGCGTCGTTCTTGGGCGAAAGCCCCGCCCCGCCCAGCGACAGCGCATGGGTTTCCGGCAGCAGGCCCTTGGCTTTATAGCTGGTGATCACCGGTGCGCCCAAGGTTTCAGCGGCGCGTGTAACAGCCGCCGCGCCCGCATCAGACACCGCATCAAGACCGGCGATAATCAATGGGCGTTTCGCCGCCCCAAGGGCTTCGCGCACAGCCTCCAGCGCAGGGCCACTTGGCACCATCGGATGAGCCGCAGGGCGCAAAATATCGCCCCCCGTCGCAGGCGCATCCGCCACGGAAATCGGCACATCGATGTGCACAGGGCCGGGGCGGCCTTCGGTGGCGATGCCCACTGCCTTGTCGGCAATCACCGCTGCCGCACCTGCATTCAGGGTAAAACTGGCCTTGGTGATGGGCTCAAACACGCGGGTCTGATCCAGCACCTGATGGGTGTAGGTTTGCGCCGTTTCAGGGTCAACGCAGCCGCTGATCACGATCAGGGGCACGCGGTCCTCATGGGCGTTTTCAACAACATTGATCCCGTTCAACGCGCCCGGTCCAACCGTGCCCAGCAAAATGCCAGGCGCGCCAGTGCGGTGGTACGTCCCCTCCGCCATAAAGCCCGCGGCATTTTCGTGACGGCACAAAATGAATTCAATACCAACCGCGCGCAAAGCGTCCAGAATGGTCAAAACCTCGCCACCGGGCATCCCAAAGGCATATCGGCATCCGGCCGCGTACAATCGTTTTGCGAGTACATCTGCTGCGCGCATAGTCTGTCCTATCGTTCAAAATCTTTATCTTAGGTGCATCAGATAGGGCACGTTCACAAGCCAGCCCACGAGAATGTCATAGGAACGGCTTATCCCCGCTGCGTTTTGAAACAAAGTAAACGCAGGCCCGCAAAATGATGGTATTTTATGGCTGTTTTGAAACGAACCGCGCGCGGCGTTAGCCCGCGTTTTGACGCTCGATATAGGCGCGCAACTCTTCGGCCTCTTGGCGCGCATCGCGCAGGCCGTCCATAGCGGCGCGCAATTCCGCCTCGGTCTGGCTCAGCTGATTGGTGATCTCGGCTTCGCGTTGCTGCAAATAAGTGATCGCCTGATCGCGGGTTTCTTCGGCCTCGTGCAGGGCTTGCGCCATGCGGTCCAGCTCGCCCACTTCCGCTTTGGACACACGGGTAAAACGGTTGATCAGCCAACTGGCAAACCAGCCCAGACAAAAAGCTACGAACAAAATTATCGCTGTGGCGACAATAAATTCAGTTCTGTTCATCGTGTTGTCCCGTCCCTGTCCGCCTGCGCGGCGCGTTAGTCTGTTGCAGCATCGTCTGTTTGCGCGGCTGCAGCAGCCTCCTCTTCAATTTGTTCCAACGCCGTTGGCTCTTCGGTGCTTTCCGGCACGATCAGGGTAAATTCAATCCGGCGATTGGCCTCTCGGCCCGCTTCGGTTTCATTGTCCGCGATCGGGTTTTCTTCGCCATACCCGATTGCGCGGAAATTGGAAACAGGAACCCGCCGCACGCGCAGCGCATCCAGAACCGCATCCGCCCGTTGCTGGCTAAGACGCTGGTTCCCGTCCTCAGACCCTTGGCTGTCCGTGTATCCGGCAATTTCCAAACGCAAATCTGCGCATTTCTGCAAAATATCGGCGATATCATCGATGATGCCGGCCCCTTCGCCCGCAATCGTCGCAGACCCCGGCTCAAACGTGATTTTGCGGCTCTGGGTGACGGCACCAATCTGCTCAAGACATTCATCTTCCGTCGGCAAGGCCGCAATCGGATCAAGCGCCTCGACATAGGTCACATCGACCGAAAACTCATCCGTCGTGCCCAGCTTTTCCACCAGCAGGCGGGTAATCTCACCCCCTGCACTTTGCGAGCCCGTGTTCCCGCGCACCACGACCGATGTCGGCTCCACCGTGACAGACCCGTTGGACAATTTCGACAGCGCCTCGATCCCCGCCAAAACACGCACAGGCCAGCCGTTGGGCAACCCATCAACCACCCGTGTGGCCATGGAAATATCAGCAGACCCGAATTTCGCCCCGGCAAAGTTTTCAGCCGTCGTATTCAACAACTCATCAGACACGCGCCCACGCAATTGCACCAAACCTTCGGGGCTCAACGTCGCCACAAATTGCGGCGGGCCTTCATCGCCTGCGGCAGGGGCAGCCGGCAAAACTGCGTCCAAAGCAAACACCTCTGGCAAAGCGTTTTCCAGCTCGCCCGCGATCCGGTCGAAATTGCCCTGCACCGTGCCCATCGGCGCCAAAAGCGTCACGTCTGTATCCGAAATCGTGACAGTCCCGCCGCCCAATTCCTCAACCGCACCAATGGCCAGCGAAACCGCATCGGCCCAGCGCGTGGTAGGCGTACCCAGCGCCAAGGTGCACCCCACACGATCGCTCACACCCGCCGCCTCAGCCGCAGCCACGATCCGGCGCTCGGCCTCGGCGGTGTCAGCGACACAGCTGTCAAACCGCGCGCCCTCTTCATCCAGAATGAACCGCGTCACATAGGGCGACACAACAGGGCGCGGCGCCATAATATCCAGCGTGGTGGTGATGCCGGCTGGCGTGATCCGCCGCAACTGCGCCTCAAGCGTGGCTTTCTCTTCCATTGAATCCGAAATCGCCTCGATGGTCACACGGCCCGCACGCACCGAAATCTTGGAGCGCGGCAACCGCTGCAACGCGCGGATCGCGTAGTTCACCGCAGGCTCCCAGCCGTCGGGTTCTTCATAATCAGCGCTTTCCAATAGATCGGCGAAATTCGCCCCCTCACCGGCCATGTCCGTCAGCCGTGTGGTCAGGTCTTCCCGGTCGGCAGAGGCCGGGATCAGCCCGATGATCGAAATACCGCTGTCGTTGCGCAAGATCTCCATGGAGAACTCAGGCGCCTCCAGATCGGCGCTGTCTTCCACTGTCATATTGTCGATCACGCGGCTGGCGTCGACCATACCCCCCGCTGTCGAAATGGCGCGAAACCGCACGGCTTCAGACGGGGCCTCCCCCTCAAGAATAACCTGAAGACCATCGCCCAGAACCGTCGCAAACCCATGCCCGTTCTCTTCCAACGACAGTTGCACCGCCTCAACCGAGCGGGTCTCAACCGTGGCCACAGCCACGCGCGCGCCCAAGGCGCAAATCACAGCAGCGAGCGCAAAGGCGCCCAATCGGATGAAAAGTGCAGAAAGCCGCATGACCCGGTCCTTTAAAATCGTTGCACAGTGCTTAGGCGGTTGTGGCCCAAGGATCAATCACAGCAACAGGGCGACGGCGAAAAACGGCAAAGGGATAAACCCGGCCTCGCGGTTGGATCGAAAGGTGCGCAGCAACCCGGCTGCGTTTTCAGGATCAAAGCTGCGTTGCTGCCACGCAAGATGCCACCCCATGGCCCACGGCCCGCCAAGGGCCACAACCATCGCCAAAGGCGAGACATCGATCAGGGCCACAATCACCGCAATCCCCATGAACGACACCGTCGCCACAAGAAAATACCGCAGCCAGATCATGGTTTTGTCGCCAAACAGCCGCGCGGTTGATTTCACCCCGATCAACGCATCATCATCGGCGTCTTGGTGGGCATAAATCGTGTCGTAAAACAACGTCCAAGCGATGCCCGCCACGTAAAGCGCGACAGCAGGCCAGCCCAAGGTGCCGGTATGCGCCGTCCAAACCAGCAACGCCCCCCAATTGAACGCAATCCCAAGGAACGCCTGCGGCCACCAGGTGAACCGTTTGGCAAAGGGGTAAATCGCCACCGGAATGATCGAGGCAAAGCCCAGCAAAACCGCGTTGAGGTTGAACGTCAGCAAAATGGCCAGCGAAATCAGCGCCTGCACCGCCATCCAGATCAACGCCCCGCGCACGGTCACCTGTCTCGATGGCAACGGGCGATTGGCCGTGCGCTCGACCGACCCGTCAATGTGGCGGTCGGTGATGTCATTCCACGTGCAGCCTGCACCGCGCATCAAAAACGCGCCAATCGCACAGCCCAGCGCGATCCAGCCATCAAACCAGCTGGCCTGCCCCGTGTGCAGCATCGCCAACAGCAGCGCCCACCAACAGGGCAACAGCAAAAGCCATGTGCCAATCGGGCGATCCGCACGGCTCAGCCGCAAATAGGGGCGCGTGGCGGGGGGCGCAAACCGGTCCACCCAGTTGCCAATCACGGCATCGGCAATTTGCGGCTCTGGTGTCCCGTTCGTGTCGGTCATATGCTCGGCCCTATGGTTCGGAATGCATCACTTCGTCGTCTCTATGTAGATCACCCGCTGTCGGCTGCGCAACGGGTCCCGCTGTCGCGGGATCAAGCGCATTATTTATTCAATGTCATGCGTCTGTCTGCGGGCGATCAGGTGATCGTATTCAACGGCACCGATGGTGAATGGCTGGCCGACGTGGCCGAGGCAGGCAAAAAGGGCGGCGTGCTGGCTTGTGCGACACAAACACGCCCACAAACCACCCCGCCCGACCTGTGGTTACTCTGCGCCCCCATCCGCAAGGAACGCATGGCCTTTGTGGTGGAAAAAGCGGTGGAGCTGGGCGTGTCCAAAATCGTCCCCGTCCAAACCGAATACACCCAAGGCGCCAACCGCGTGCGCCAAGACAAACTCCAAGCCACCGCAATCGAAGCCGCCGAGCAATGCGAAGCCCTCTCGGTGCCGCAGGTGCTCGAGGTTCAAAAACTCAAATCAGCCCTCGCCAGCTGGCCCACCGACCGCAAAATCCTGCACTGCGACGAAAGCCTGTCGTTGAAACAAGGCCACAGCGCGCTGACGCAGTTCAGCCGCCCCGCCGGACCCTGGGCCATCCTCATCGGGCCCGAAGGCGGATTTTCCACCACCGAAACCGATCACCTGCGCACCGCCTTGCCCGACACCATCGTGCCCATCGGCCTCGGCCCGCGTATCTTGCGCGCCGAAACCGCTGCAATTGCCGCGATGACCCTCTGGCAGGCCCATCTGGGGGATTGGACATGATCCGCCCCGAACTGCGCGACAGCCTGTGGCGGTGGCGCGAAGTAATCGCCGCCCTCATTCTCGCAGGCTTGGGCGCATGGTTCGCCCTCTCCGCCTTCGGCATCATGGAATGGGTCGGCTGGGCCGTTGCTGCCCTCGGGATCATGCTGGCCATCTCAGCCGCTCAAAAGGTCCGCTTCCAAGCCCTCGATGACGGGCCCGGCGTCGTCACTTTGGACGAACGGCGCGTCACCTATCTAGGGCCACTTGACGGCGGCGTCGCGGAATTAGACCTCATGGTCCAACTGGACCTCACCCCCGCCCCGTCTTGGCGATTAATTAACGCAGATGGTTCATTTCTGGACATTCCAACAAATGCAAAAGGGGTCGAGGCACTGTTTGACGTCTTTATCACCTTGCCCGGCATAAAAACGGAATACATGTTGTATGTTCTCAACCGCGCAAACGTTGCGCAAATGACCGTCTGGATGGCGCCCGACCACAAACCTTACAAAGTGTTGCATTGACACTGTTGTTCGGGCGGGCCAACCGTTCATTTCTGAAACGCAATTGGAGCGCGTAACCCATGTCTATTCCTCAGTCCGGCGGCGGCCCAATCGAACATCACGACCAACTGGCCCAATATCTGGCCGACGGCTGCAAACCCAAGGCGGATTGGCGCATCGGCACCGAACATGAAAAGTTCGGCTATTGCAAAGACACCCATAAACCCCTGCCCTTTTCCGGCGAACGCTCCATCGAAGCGGTCCTCAGCGGGCTGCGCGACACCTACGGCTGGGCCCCCGTCACCGAAGGCGGCTTTCTGATCGGGCTGGAAAAGAACGGCGCAAATGTCTCGCTCGAACCCGGTGGCGCGCTGGAATTGTCCGGCGCTCCGGTCGAATCGATCCACCAAACCTGTGACGAGGTGAACGCCCACCTCGCCGAGGTGAAATCCATCGCCGACGAGATTGGCGTGAAATTCATCGGGCTGGGCGCCGCGCCGGAATGGTCCCACGATGAAATGCCGCTCATGCCCAAAGGCCGCTACAAACTGATGGACGCCTACATGGATAAGGTGGGCACCTCCGGCAAAATGATGATGCGCCGCACCTGCACCGTGCAGGTGAACCTCGATTTCTCGACCGAAGCGGACATGGTGCAGAAAATGCGCGTGGCGCTGGCCCTGCAGCCGGTCGCAACAGCGCTCTTCGCCAACTCTCCGTTTTTTGAGGGCAAACCAAACGGCCACAAATCATGGCGCAGCCGCATCTGGCGCCACCTCGATGACGCCCGCACCGGCATGTTGCCCTTCGTCTTCGACGACGGTTTCGGGTTCGAGGCTTGGGTGCAGTACGCCCTCGATGTGCCCATGTATTTTGTCTACCGCAACGGTGAATACGTCGATGCTTTGGGCCAATCCTTCCGCGATTTTCTAAAGGGCGAACTGCCCGCCCTGCCCGGCGAAAAACCAACCCTGTCTGATTGGGCCGACCACCTCACAACCGCCTTCCCCGAAGCGCGTTTGAAAAAATTCATCGAAATGCGCGGCGCTGACGGCGGCCCATGGCGCCGCCTGTGCGCCCTGCCTGCCTTCTGGGTCGGCCTCACCTACGACCAAGAGGCCTTGGACGCCGCCTATGACCTCTGCAAAGACTGGGACGCTGAAACCCGCGAAGCATGGCGCGTCGAGGCCTCCATCCACGGGCTTCAGGCACAGGTAAACGGCCAATCCATGCACGACATCGCCCGCGAAACGGTCGCCATCGCGCAAACCGGCCTAAAAAACCGCGCCATGCCCGGCGCCGGCGGCTTGGTGCCCGATGAAACCCACTTCCTCAACGCCCTGCACGAAAGCATCGAGACCGGCAAAACCCCCGCCGACGAGCTCTTGGCCCACTACAATGGCGACTGGAACGGCGACCTCAGCAAAATCTACGAGGCGTATAGCTACTAGGAACGCGCAGAAACTCCAATGTCAGCAATGCGGGCAAACTGGGCTTTCGCTTAACGCGAACCAATGTCTGGTTTGAGGCACCATCCTACTAGGACCGTGAAGCATCTTCGCACATCTCAGTTCGTTCTTCGGATTTCAATTCCAAAATTCGGCTTTCTGCCTCAGCGAAGTATTGAGCATACGCCAACTGGAACTTCAGTTGATCGACGCGGTCAAAATCGTACCGTCCAGCTACACTATCGTACCCTAGAAATACCGGCGTGATTCCGCAGGTTTGGCGTACAGCGATTTTGTTTGCCAAAGACTCAGCATTCTTTTCCAAACTGCTTCTTGAAATCAGCACTAGTGTAGCGATGAGAAGCGCGGCCAAGGATACGAAGAGTTTTTTCATGCTCAATTGGGTACTGCTTTTTTTCCTTCGACCATCCTGAAAGTAGACGTTAGCTGCAATGCGGAAATATGACAACGTGAGCTCAAACCGGTCATTCGCCGCACACACTCCAAATCCTTAACACACCCCAGCGCACGGTGCGTTAACCGCGCAACATCCATCCTCAGAGCAATACCAGACCCATACCGAAGCAATACCGGTCCCATGTCGCGATTTTCCTTGAAAATAAGGCGTTAACCACTGATTCTGGGCCACGCAGGCCGTCCAACGGGCGGCGCGTTAACCTTTTGAGCCGATTTTGCTTTCCGTTCCTGCAATCAACCGCTCGATGTTCGCACGATGGCGTACCACGATCAACAGACACAAACAGATCGTCAAAACCACGACCTCGCCAAACCCCGCGACAAGGGCGAAAACGGGGGCCGCAACACTGGCCAGCAGCGCCGCAAATGATGACATGCGAAACACCGCCGCCGCCACAATCCACGTGACCGCGGCAACCAGCCCAAGCGGCCACGCTATGCCGAACAAAACCCCAAAAAATGTTGCCACCCCTTTGCCGCCACGAAACCGCAACCACACCGGAAAACAATGGCCAATCATGGCAGCAAAACCAGCCACTTGCGCCACATCGGGTCCCGCGAGCGCCAAGGCCAGCAGCACCGCCGCGAGCCCCTTGCCCGCATCAAGCACAAGGGTCGACGCGGCGGCCTTTTTGGACCCCGTACGCAGCACATTGGTCGCCCCAATATTGCCCGACCCGATCGCGCGCAAATCGCCCAACCCCATAATCCGCGCGATGATTACGCCCGACGGGATAGACCCGATCAGGTAAGCAATAATCGCCCAAAGGCCGAATGTAGGAACGGTGTTGAGAATATCAGGCATCGGTCAGGCTTTCGGTTTTATTCACGCCGCCCACGTAGGTGGCGATCACTTTGCCCTGCAACATAGCACCGTCGAAAGGCGTGTTTTTCGATTTTGATTTCAACTTAAACCGGTCCAGCTTCAGGCTCGCATCAGGGTCAAACAACACCAAATCCGCAGGCGCCCCAACCGCAAGCCGCCCACAGGAAAGACCCAATCTTTTCGCAGGGTTAAACGCCAGCGCGCGGAACAATTGTGGCAGATCCAGATGGCCCGCGTGCACAAGTCGCAACGCCGCAGGCAGCAAGGTTTCCAGCGCGACAGCCCCGCTCGCGGCCTCTTCAAACGGCAGTCGTTTGGATTCCTCGTCTTGCGGCGTGTGCATTGATGAAATGATATCAATAAGCCCCGTCGCCACGGCATCGACCACGGTCAACCGATCCTCTTCGGAGCGCAAGGGCGGCTTGAGTTTGAAGAAGGTGCGATAGTCGGCCACATCAAGCTCGTTCAACGTCAAATGGTGGATACCCACACCTGCCGTGATGTCCAACCCATTGGCCTTCGCCCGCTCCAACGCAGGCAAAGCGCGCGACGTGGTGATTTGATCGATATGATAGGCGGCACCGGTCATTTCCAACAGCGCGATATCACGGTCCAGCCCCATCCGTTCAGCCATGGGCGACACGCCGGGCAGCCCGCGCAGCGAGGCGAATTTACCAGAGGTGACAGCCGCCCCTTTGGACAAGATCGGCTCTTGAACATGGCCGATCACCAACGCGCCGCAGGATTTGGCATAGGTCAGCGCGCGGCTGAAAACCTTGGTGTCAGTCACGACGCGGTCGCAATCGGTAAACGCTACAGCCCCCGCATCCATCAAGAACCCAATTTCTGTCATCTCGCGGCCTGCGCGTTCTTTGGTCAGGGCCGCCATGGGCAAAACATTGACAGCCGCATCGGTAGACGCGCGGCGTTCGACAAACTCCAAGGTTTCAGGCGTGTCAATCGAGGGGATCGTGTCGGGGCGCGTGACGATTGTGGTGATCCCACCCGCCACCGCAGCACGCCCGGCCGAGGCAAAGCTCTCTTTGTGCCGTTCCCCCGGTTCTGACACTTTGACGCCGATATCGACAATCCCCGGTGCCAAACATTTTCCACGGCAATCAATGGTTTGGTCCGCCGCCCCACCGCCGTCGACGATGAAACCATCCTCCACCATCAGCGACCCCAGCGTCTGTGTGCCGGCTTCGGGATCAATCAATTGGGCGTTTTCAAACAGAATGCGCATAGCGGTCTTTCCATTGGGTCGAAGGGGTGGAGGGGGCGCCGGTCATCCGGCGATCCAGATCATCAGCCAAACCAGCAGCGCCATCACCAACAGGGCGACTGTCGCGATCCGGCCTGACATCGCAGCGTCCGAGGGGCGTTTTTTCTGCGGCGGGTCTTGCAAGGTCGCATCGGGGTCGGGGTTGGGCAACGGTTTGAACGTAAAGTTGGAATGCGGCTCGCGCAGGGTTGCGATCAAACGGGCGGCCCCCTCTGTGGTGAGGGTCGTGGGCCGGGTGACAAAAGCCCCCGTGCGCATGACCAACACCATGGCGTCCGTGTCGCTGACCGCGTCCAGCTGGAATTGATACTCGGTCAGATCATCCACGTTGGCCTCATAGCCGTCACGCAGAAAGTCTGCCAATGTCATGGGCGCAAGTGTTTGTGTTTCGACCTGCTGAACATCATCGGGGTTGATCTCATCCACGCCCAGCGCCGCGCAGACCGCCGCGTAGGATTTGGTATTTTCCAAGGTCGCACGCAACTGCGCATCCAGTAGGAAAACACGCACAACGCCGTGTTCATGTTCGGAAATAACCGTCATGCCGCCCCCGCTTTATGGGCTGCTGCGATCACGTCGCGCAGCGCCTGCGTATCGGCAACATAGGCCAGACGCAGGTTCACCCCGTCGAGCCGCACGCCCGCCCAGCGCTGGGTGACCTCGGTGACATCCCACAGCGGCGCCTCTTCCCCGCCCTGCAAAATGACCCGTTGATTGGTGATCCATGCACGGTACCGGCCCAGCGTGAGCCGCTCCTGAACCAGCACAACACAGGTGAGCAGCAAGGGCACAACACCGAAAAGCGTGTCTGGCCACAGCACGGCAAACATCACCGTCGGCACAAGGGTGATTGCAATCGCCACCAAGGCCGCCTTACGGAATTTCCCCATGCTGGGCACGTGGTCGTGCAGCACGATTTCACCGTCGTTCAGAGGCGGCAGGCCTTTGCTCACACCATAACCCCCGCCGCTTTGGCACCGCGTTTGGCGCGCAGGTTGCGGGCCAAAAGATCCATGGCGGCCATGCGCACGGCAACCCCCATTTCCACCTGTTCCTGAATGACGCTGCGGTTGATGTCGTCGGCAATTGTGCCGTCAATTTCAACGCCGCGGTTCATGGGGCCCGGGTGCATCACGATCGCATCGTCCTTGGCGTAGCTCAGCTTTTCCGCGTCCAGCCCGTAGCGGTGGAAATATTCACGTTCTGACGGAATAAACCCACCATCCATGCGTTCCTTTTGCAGCCGCAACATCATCACGACGTCCACGTCTTTCAGCCCCTCCCGCATGTCGTGGAACACCTCGACCCCGAAGTGTTCGATGCCCGATGGCAATAAGGTGGGCGGGCCAACAAGGCGCACGCGGTTTTCCATTTTGCCCAACAACATGATGTTGGACCGCGCCACGCGGCTATGGGCCACATCGCCGCAAATCGCGATGGACAGACGGTGCAAACGGCCTTTGGCACGGCGAATGGTCAGCGCATCGAGCAGGGCTTGCGTGGGGTGTTCATGTTTGCCGTCGCCAGCGTTCAGCACAGCGCAATTCACCTTCTGCGCCAGCAAATCGACCGCGCCGGAATTGGGGTGCCGCACGACCAGCAAATCTGGGCGCATCGCGTTTAGCGACAGGGCCGTGTCGATCAGGGTTTCCCCCTTTTTGATCGAACTGGCCTGCATCGCCATGTTCATCACATCCGCGCCCAGCCGTTTGCCCGCGATTTCAAAACTGGCCTGCGTGCGGGTCGAATTTTCGAAAAACATATTGATCTGGGTCAGCCCCTCCAACACGTCACGGTGCGGGCGCCCCAAACGGTTATCTTCGGCGTAACGGTCCGCCAAATCCAACAGTGTTGTGATTTCCGTGGGGTGGAGATGTTCGATGCCCAAAAGGTGCGATGCGCGAAATGCCATTGAAGCCTCCGATCTGGTTTGGCTGCTTATAGGGGGCTGCGGCAAAGGGGGCAAGATCGGGGCGTGAAGTCTTGTTGCGGGCGCGCTAAGGTGCGGCATGGAATCGGCTGTGGAATACTGGACAACGAAAGCGCTTCTCGACTGGCAGGTCGAGATGGGCGTAGACGAGGCCATTTGTGACGCGCCGATAGACCGGTACGCGCTGGAAGACAAAAAGCCCGCGCCCAAGACGCCCGCGATCAACACAGCACCGCCAGAACCTGTGCAGGAGCCTGAGATCAACACCGCAGACGTGGCGCAAAGCACGGCAGCAGCGGCACAAGACCTCGACGGTTTGCGCGCGGCGATGTTGGCGTTTGAACACTGTGATCTCAAGGTTGCCGCGCGCAATTTTATATTCTCTGACGGTGTCGCAGGGTCTGACGTGATGATCATCACCGATGCGCCCGACCGCGATGACGACCGTGCGGGGCAAATGGTTTCGGGGCGCACGGGCGTGCTGTTTGACAAAATGTTGGCCGCGATTGGGTTGAACCTTGTGGGCGAAAACGCGGTTTACATGGCGCCTGTCGTACCATGGAACCCACCCCAAAACCGTGACCCGAATGCCGAAGAATGGGCTATGATGGTGCCGTTTCTCAAACGCCATATCGCACTGGCGAACCCAAAAATTCTGGTGCTGATGGGCAATGGCCCGTGTCAGGCATTGTTGGGGCGCAGCGGCATGACGCGGTTGCGTGGCAAATGGGCCGACGTTGCAGGCCTGCCCGCCCTGCCCATGTTTGCGCCAAGCTATTTGCTGAACACCGGCGCCGCAAAACGCGACGCTTGGGCGGATTTGCTGGCGCTGAAATCTCGTTTGAAAGACCTTGCATGAGCCTTGATGAAAGCCGTGATTTTATCCCTGTCCGCATCGCCATCCTCAGCGTCAGTGACACGCGCGGGATCGAGGAGGATCGGTCTGGCCAGACCTTGGTGGACCGGCTGACCGAGGCGGGCCATATCTTGGCTGACCGTAAAATCCTGCGCGACGAACGCGCGCAGATCGCCGATCAATTGCGCGCATGGTGTGCGGACCCCGAGATTGACGTGGTCCTATCCACAGGCGGGACTGGGCTGACGGGCCGTGATGTGACAGTCGAGGCGCACCGCGATGTCTATGAAAAGGAAATCGATGCCTTCGGGACGGTTTTCACCATGGTGTCGATGAAAAAGATTGGCACCAGTGCCGTGCAATCGCGCGCCACGGGGGGTATTGCCAACGGGACCTATCTGTTCGCGCTGCCCGGCAGCACGGGCGCCTGCAAAGACGCTTGGGATGACATTTTGGTGTGGCAACTGGACTATCGGCACCGCCCCTGCAACTTTGTCGAAATATTACCGCGATTAGACGAACATCAGCGACGGAAATAGCTGCGCCGTTCGTATAATAGAAAATCCCTGTGTAAATTCCCTGTGCAAATGTGGAACGCAAGCTAGGTTTTCAAAGGTCCGAACGGAGAGTTAAAGATGCAATTTCTACGACGTAGCCTTGTCGGAGTTTTCCTACTGGCGGTGACCTTGGCCATTTTTGCATGGGCTGGAAACACCGTGCGCGTGGCTGTTCAAGACCGCCTGAACGCAGAGCCCCGCAGTTTTCCGCAACGCGAGCGTGTTTTGTCGGTGAATGTGGTCACAGTGACACCAGAAACCATCGCGCCGGAGCTTGTCGTGTTTGGTCAATTGTCCAGCGCCACCACCGTGGACGTGCGCGCCCTGTCGAGTGGCACAATTTTAGAAGTGTCTGAAAATTTCGTCGACGGTGGGCGTGTGACGGAAGGCGAAGTTCTGGTGCGCATCGATCCGCGCGATGCGCAATCCAGCCTAGACCGTGTCGCGGCAGATTTGCGCGATGCAGAAGCCGAGGCCCGCGATGCAGAGCGGGCATTGGTTTTGGCGGAAGATGAATTGGCCGCCGCCGTAGATCAGGCCGCACTGCGGCAACAGGCCCTGACCCGCCAGCAAGATTTGGAACAACGGGGCGTCGGGACGGCCGCCGCGATTGAAACCGCTGAATTGGCCCTGTCCTCCGCGCGCCAAGCTGTTCTGTCCAGCCGTCAGGCCGAAGCACAGGCGCAAGCGCGCCTCGATCAGGCGGCGACGCGCCTTGATCGTGAAAAACTGAATTTGGAAGACGCGACCCGCATCTTGGCGGACACAGAGATCCGAGCCCCGTTTTCCGGCACCATGGCCGACGTCACGGTGGCGACAGGCGTGCGCGTGACCGCCAATGAGCGGCTGGGAGAGCTTATTCAAAAGGATGATTTGGAAGTGTCGTTCCGCCTGTCCACCGCGCAATATTCGCGGCTGGTGGGTGACGATGGGACATTGGCGAACGCCCCGATCACCGTCACGCTAGAAGCCCAAGGGTTAACCTTGATGGCCGACGGGCAAATCTCACGCGAGAGCGCGCTGGTGGGCGAAGGCCAAACAGGCCGATTGCTCTTTGCAAGCATCGACACCTCTGCCGCGTTACGACCGGGTGATTTTGTCACCGTAACAGTCACAGAGCCGGAGCTGCGCGGTGTGGCCCGCGTGCCGGCCACCGCGATTGGCGCCAATGAAACGGCATTGGTTTTGGGGGATGAAAACCGGCTGGAAGAAGTCGCTGTCACGCTGTTGCGCAGGCAAGGCGATGACGTGCTCATCCGTGCGCGCGAGATTTATGGCCGTCAAATCGTCGCCGAACGGTCGCCCCTGTTGGGGCAGGGCATTGCTGTGCAACCCATCGACCCGAACGCTGCTGCAGTCGTGCCCGAAGCGCCTGAAATGGTCGCACTGGAGGATGATAAGCGCGCCGAATTGGTGGCCTTTGTCGAAGGCAGCCGCATGCCGCCTCCCGTCAAAGCGCGCATTTTAGAGCAATTGGCGCAAGACGAGGTGCCATCAGACGTGATTGAACAGCTTGAAGATCGTATGGGGACCTAGCGCATGACCAACGGCATCCTGTCTTATCTGACCCGACACCGCACCGCCGCGAACTTGTTGATGGTGATTTTACTGGCCGCCGGTTTTGCCGCCTACCCCAATATGCGGGCGCAATTCTTCCCCGATGTGATCGTGGATAGCGTATCTGTCTCGGTGTCTTGGTCCGGTGCAGGGGCTGAGGATGTAGACAATGCCATCGTGCAGGTGTTGCAGCCCGCCCTTTTGGCGGTGGAGGGGGTGACGAACACCAGCTCAACCTCATCAGAAGGCAGCGCGCAAATCAGGATGGAGTTTGAACCCGGCTGGGACATGGCCAAGGCCACGGAGGATGTTCAACTGGCGGTCGATTCCACATCTGACCTGCCGGAGGATGCAGAAGACCCAAACGTGCGGCGCGGCCAATGGTCGGACAGGGTGACGGATGTTGTGATCACCGGCCCAGTCGACCCTGCCCAATTGGGGCGGTTTGCCGATGAATTCACGGTGCGCCTGTTTGCACAAGGCGTCACAAACACCACCATTCGTGGCATCGCCGCCCCTTCGACGGTGATCGAAGTGCCATCTTTGGCGTTGATCCAATACGATGTCACCATGCAAGACATCGCGGCCGCCATCGCCGAGGAGGTCAATGCTGACCCCGCCGGTGATGTCAGCGGGGCCGCCCGCGTGCGCACCGGCGTTGAAAAACGCAGTGCCGATGAGATCGAGGCGATTGCTTTGCGCACCGATGCCAGCGGTGCAACGCTGACCATCGGCGATGTGGGCAATGTGTATGTGGAAGGCGTGGACCGTGTGCGCGCCTATTTCGTGGGCGCCGAACCCGCGATCACCATCCGCATCGACCGCCCTGCCACAGGTGACGCGATTAAAGTGCAAAACATCGTGCAAGAGGCGGCGGATGTTTATGCGGCCACCTTGCCCGCTGGCACCTCAATCGAGCTGATCCGCGCGCGCGCCGAGCAGATCACAGGGCGTCTGACGATTTTATACGAAAATGCGTTGATGGGTTTGGCCTTGGTCGTAGCGCTATTGTTTTTATTCTTGAATGCGCGCACCGCGTTTTGGGTGGCAGCAGGTATTCCGGTGGCCATGTGCGGGGCCATCGCGCTGATGTGGGCCGCGGGGCTGACGATCAATATGATCTCGCTATTTGCGCTGATTATCACGCTGGGGATCGTGGTCGATGACGCCATTGTTGTGGGCGAACACGCCGATTACCGGTTCCGTCATTTAGGCGAAAGCCCGGCGGAAGCGGCGGAAAATGCAGCCAAGAAAATGTTCAGCCCTGTGTTTTCTGCCACGCTCACCACAATCATCGCGTTTTTCGGATTGGTGGTGATTGGCGGGCGGTTTGGTGATCTGATCGCTGATATTCCGTTCACCGTGATCGTGGTTTTGATTGCTTCGTTGATCGAATGTTTTCTGATTTTACCGCACCACATGTACAAAGCCTTGTCCGCCAGCGCGCGGGGAGATCGCTGGTATGATGCGCCTTCGCGGTTTGTGAACCGTGGGTTTGACTGGGTCAAATTGCGGCTATTCCGGCCCTTCATGGCAGGCGTCATCTGGGCGCGATATCCTGTGATGGCCATTGCGTTGCTTTTGCTGGCGACGCAGGCGGCTACGTTCATTCGCGGCGACGTACAGTGGCGGTTTTTCAATGCGCCAGAGCAAGGCAGCGTGACCGGCAACTTTGCCATGTTGCCCGGCGCCACCCGTGAAGACACGTTGGAAATGATGGCATCGTTGCAGGCCGTGACCGAGACATTGGGCGCGGAATACGAGGCGGAATACGGTGTGAACCCGCTGGACTACGTGATCGCCGAAGTGGGGGGTAACTCCGGTCGTGGGATCGCAGGGACCGAAACCAAAGATGCAGACCAGTTGGGCGCGATCGCGATTGAACTGATCGATGCCGACAGTCGCCCCTATTCTAGTTTCGCCTTTGTGGCCGAATTGCAGGACCGTGTGATCCGCCACCCGATGGTGGAAACGGTCAGCTTCCGTTCATTCGGCTCTGGCCCCGGCGGTGACGATATTGACGTTGAGCTTTTTGGCGCGAATTCCGAAATCCTGAAGGCGGCGGCAGAGGCGCTGAAGGCGGAGCTGGCCCAATTCGGTGAGATTTCTGCTGTGGAGGATTCGCTGGCCTACGACAAAGAAGAACTGATCCTGGAACTAACCCCCCAAGGCCAAGCTTTGGGGTTCAGCATCGACAGTTTGGGCAGCGTTTTACGGGACCGTTTGGGCGGGATTGAAGCCGCAACCTACCCCGATGGTCCACGCTCCGCGACGATCCGTGTGGAATTGCCCGATGGCGAATTAACGGCGGATTTTCTGGACCGCACACAGATGCGCGCCGAGGGGGGCATTTATGTGCCACTGGCCGATATTGTGACGGTGCAGTCGCGCACAGGGTTCAGCACAGTGACACGCGAAAATGGGGTACAGCTGATTTCGGTCACTGGTGATCTGACGGACGACGATGATGACCGCGCCGCAGAGATCCAAGAGTTGATCCAGACCGATATTCTGCCACGCATCGAATCCGCGTTCAGCGTGTCGACATCCTTGTCGGGCCTGAGCGAACAGGAAAATGACTTCCTGAACGACGCACGCACTGGTTTGATTTTCTGCCTCACGGGTATCTTTTTGGTCCTGGCCTGGATTTTCCAAAGCTGGTCGCGCCCGTTGGTTGTGATGGCAATTATTCCGTTCGGGTTGATTGGCACCATTTACGGCCACGTCCAATGGGAGGTGCCGCTGTCGATGTTTACCGTGATCGGGCTTTTGGGAATGACGGGGATCATCATCAACGATTCCATTGTTTTGGTGCGCTCCATAGACGAATACGCCGAAACCCGCGGGTTGGTGCCTGCGATCATCGATGGCGTGAGCGACCGGTTGCGCCCCGTGTTGTTGACCACATTAACCACGGTTTTGGGCTTGGCGCCGCTGCTGTATGAAGGATCTTCGCAGGCGGAGTTTTTGAAACCTACGGTCATCACGCTCGTCTACGGATTGGGCTTTGGGATGATTTTGGTATTGTTCATCGTGCCGTCTTTGATGGCGATGCAAGGCGATTTTGCGGTTCAAGTGCGGTCCGCGAAACGCGGATTGACCAGCGCGAACCGTGCGATCGCAGTGCCGACACGTTTGGCAGTGTTGGGTACAGTGGGACTATTCGGTGCGATATTGCTGCCCGTGTTGGTGACAGGCACGCCGTGGGCTGTTTTGGCGGGCTTACTGCCGATGTTGAACGGGGGCGTGGCCCCTGCGGTGGGCCTGTTCGTTTTAACGACGTTGGTTTGGGTCTTGGCGGTTTACATCATCACGGCGGCAGTGATGGCTGCCAGCCGCCGCAAGGCACATAGCTAGCCTGCCGCGCAGCCTTCGATATCAACGGCTTGAGTGCCCGCCAGCACCGTGATCCGCATATCGGACCGATCAAGGGCGAACCCGCCGCCGTTCACATGGATCATATCTGACTGCGCGAACAACGTACCGCCATCGCGCCATGTGTCAGGCTCTGACACCCATACTTGCTGGTCGCCGGTTTCGATCACCACAGCCTCATCGTTTCCCAAAGGGGGCATCGTGATGCTTGCGGTGACTTGCAGCCCATCCGCCAAGGGCGCAATGGAACAGCGGACCGCGCCGACACCCGCTTCTGCTGCGGTTTGGGGGCGGTCGATCAGGGCGGCTATGATCGCAGGATCGCGGCGGCCGCCAGTTGGCAATTCGGCATCAAACGTCAGTAAAACAGGCACGCAGATTTCTTCGCAAACACCGATTTGAACCTGCCCTGCCAGACGCGCAGGCGCACTTGCATCCCCCAACGCGACCTCAACAGGGACAACGACCGTGCCCTCATATCCGATCGACCGCAGGTCGTTGATGTAGCTGACCTTTGGCACGGGCCAATGAAAATCAACGTCATCCCAGTTTTCAGACCCATCCCACGCAAAGCGCGGCGGGATCCCACCATCGCCAGGCACACGCCAATAGGTTTTCCACCCCGGCGCGAGAGAAATGTGCAGCCCGGCCATATGACTACCATCGTTGGTGCGCCAACCCGGAAGAACCTCAAGGGTGACAACATCATCAGCAGGCCCCGCCAAAGCAGGACCAGTCAGAACAGGAAGCGTGGCGCAAAGCGCGGCGAGCGAGAGAGAAAAACGAGTCATCATACCACTTCTTCTCGCAATTGCCGGGCGGGTGAAAGTCACGTTTGGGTTAACGTGATGTCAAAAGCCCCTGTTCTAGACCTTGCACAGCACCGTGCCACCCACCACTATCAAGGTATGACGAACAGCACTGATTTAACCGGAAAGCTACTGATTGCGATGCCCGATATGGGGGATCCACGGTTTGAAAACGCCGTGATCTACATGTGTGCCCATTCCGACGATGGCGCGATGGGGCTGATCATCAACAAACCTACGCCCGAAATCAGGTTTTCTGACCTGCTGGAGCAGCTGTCCATCGATGAAGGTGACCTGACAACAGATGTTCGCATTCATTACGGCGGCCCTGTTGAGACGGGGCGGGGGTTTGTTTTGCACACCTCCGACTACGCATCAGGTGCCGGAACGATGGATGTGGCCGGTGAATTTTGCATGACGGCAACGTTGGATATTCTCGAAGACATCGCAGCGGGCAACGGCCCGAAACGGTCGATGCTGGGGTTGGGCTATGCCGGTTGGGGGCCCTCCCAGCTTGAGGGGGAACTGGTGCAAAACGGTTGGTTGGTCTGCGACGCGAACGAAGACATCTTGTTTGGCCGTGCGGCCGAACACAAATGGACCGCGGCCCTAAAAACGCTGGGCGTCGATCCGTTGATGTTGTCAGCCTCAGGCGGATCCGCCTGAACTGGCGTTTTAGCGTGGCGCGGCAGCGCGGCGTAGGCGGTCGTTGATCGCAGCGCCTAGCCCGTGTTCCGGGATCGGGGACACCGCAATGCGGTGTGCGTTCATCGCGTTCAACTGGTGGAGCGCATCAAACAGACGTGCAGCGGCTTCGACCAGATCACCGGATCGAGACAGGTTAATCGCAGCCTCCACATCACCGAAGCCCAAGAGCACCTCACCCGCGTCGACAGTTGTTGCATTCAAACGCACGGTGCCTTTGGGCGCGTAATGAGACGCCAGTTGGCCAGGTGAAGACGGCGCAGCGCTGTCACCCGCACAGGCCAGTGCATGGCCAACGGTGTCTTCAATGGCTTCCTTCGGGATACCCCCTGCCCGCAACAAGGTCGGCTTTGGCTGGGTTGCGATAATGGTTGATTCAACGCCAACGTGGCTTGCCCCACCCGTCACCACGCCCGCGATCCGGCCTGTCATATGATCAAGAACATGATCCGCCGTTGTCGGGCTAACCTGCCCAGAGGGGTTGGCGGATGGTGCCGCAATCGGGCCGGAAAAGGCATCCAACAGCCCTTGCGCCACGGGGTGATTTGGCACGCGAATGGCCAAGGTTTGCAGCCCTGCGGTGACCAGCGGCGAGATGCCTGCATTGGCGCGCAAAGGCAGAACCAACGTCAATGCGCCGGGCCAAAACGCCTGTGCCAAGGCCCGTGCCGTATCATCAAATTCGACATAGCGTTCAGCCACCTCAACAGACGACACATGGACGATCAGTGGGTTGAAACTGGGGCGCCCTTTGGCTGCATAAAGCCGTGCGACAGCATCTGAATTGCGGGCATCCACCCCAAGGCCGTAAACCGTTTCAGTTGGGAACGCGAGCAGCCCGCCAGAAACAAGAATTTCTGCGGCCTCCGAGAGCCCCGTCGCATCAGAGGCAAAAGTTCGTGTGGTCAAATCATTCATGACGCTGCGTTTTGGTTGCGGGGGAAACCCATGGTATTAGCGTGAAACATAGAAATCACATACGCGCCTGTTGCGCCGAATCCAAGAACCCGCTGAAGGATCAGTACCGTGCCTTATCAATCCCCCGCCGCCGACCTACGTTTTTTGATGGATCATGTCGTGGGGTTTGGGCAGGTCGCACAAACAGACCGATTTGAAGAGGCCACATCAGATACCTGCGACGCGATCCTGACAGAGGCCGCGAAGCTCAGTGACGAGATTTTGACACCGCTTCAGCGCCCTGGCGATCTGCACCCGGCGGTCTTAGAAAACGGTGTCGTGCGCACCTCGCCCGGTTTTGCGGACGGGTTTAAGGCCATCGCCGAAGGGGGCTGGATTGGCATGTCGGCCGATCCAGAATTTGGTGGCATGGGGCTGCCGTTGACCTTGACGACAGCGGTGAACGACATGATGGCGGGCGCCTGTTTGTCGCTCCAGCTGAACCCTTTGATGTGTCAGGGCCAGATCGAGGCATTGGAGCATCACGCCTCTGACACGATCAAAGACACTTACCTGCCGAAACTTATTTCGGGCGAGTGGACCGGCACCATGAACCTGACCGAACCACAGGCGGGTTCGGATGTTGGCGCGCTGCGGTCCAAAGCGGAGCCCAACGGCGACGGCAGCTATGCTATCTCTGGTCAGAAGATCTACATTTCTTGGGGTGACAATGACTTTACCGAGAATGTGTGCCACCTCGTGCTTGCGCGTTTGCCTGATGGTGCGCCTGGCACCAAAGGGATTTCTTTGTTCATGGTGCCTAAATTTATTCCGAACGAAGATGGCACCTTGGGCGCGCGCAACAGCCTGCGGGTTGTCAGCCTAGAGCACAAGATGGGCCTGCACGGGTCCCCCACCGCGGTGATGGAATATGAAAACGCCACCGGCTGGCTAGTTGGCCCAGAACATGGCGGGATGGCTGCGATGTTCACGATGATGAACAACGCGCGTTTGGGCGTGGCGACACAAGGGATCGGCGTCGCCGAAGCCGCCTATCAGCATGCGTTGGCCTACGCGATGGATCGCAAACAGGGCAAGGCCGGTGGCACGGGCACGATTGCAGAACATGCTGATGTCCGGCGGATGCTGGCAGCGATGAAAGCGGATACATTTGCAGCGCGCGCGATTGCGATGGCCAATGCCGTGGCGATCGATATGACCACAGCGACGGGCGATGCGGCGTGGAAAGCGCGTGCAGCATTGCTGACACCGATTTCCAAAGCATTTGGTACGGATGTGGGGATTGAGGTTGCCGAAACAGGCATCCAGACCCATGGCGGCATGGGCTTTATCGAAGAAACAGGTGCGGCCCAATATCTGCGCGACGTGCGTGTGACCGCGATTTACGAAGGCACGAATGGGATCCAGGCAATGGATCTGGTGGCACGTAAAATGATGGATGGCGGCGATGCGGCCTTTGCATTGTTCGACGAAATCGAAGCCGTGGCAGAAGACGCCAAGTCCAAGCTGCCTGAGTTGGTGGAGCCGGTTTGGCAGGCCTGCGAAACGCTGCGCGAAACCACCGAGTGGTTGGTTGCGCAGGACATGCAAGACCGGTTCGCTGGGGCTGTGCCCTATTTGCGCGCCTTCGCACGGGTTCTGGGCGGGTATTACCACCTGCTCGCCGCGCTGCAGGGCGATGCGGGACGCACCCGTTTGGCGGCGTTCTACATCAAACGTCTCTTGCCAGAGCACGTGGCACTTTTGGCCCACGCCCGCGAAGGTGCGGATGAATTGATGGCAATCACGCTGGATGATCTGGTGGCCTGATCCCGACTGGGATAGGCCAATGCTATGAAACATGCGCACGCCCCCATTCACTACCCTTGGCCTGATCCACCGGCCCCCGGTGAGGCTATAAACATTGCCGAGGGTGTTCTTTGGATGCGCCTGCCGCTGCCGATGGCGCTCGACCATGTGAATGTCTACGCCTTTGATGACACGCTTCATGGTGGGGATGGCTGGACCGTGATCGACACGGGGTTTGACAGCCAAAAAACGCGAGGCATCTGGGACAATCTTTTAGCAGGGCCTTTGGCAGGAAAGCCGGTGACCCGTGTGATTGGCACGCACCACCATCCTGACCACATCGGGTTGGCGGGGTGGTTCCAAGACAAAGGGGCTGACCTGGCCATGCCACGCACCGCATGGTTGATGGCGCGCATGCTGACGTTGGATGAACAGCCCGCCTACCCCTCGCGGTCTATCGAATTTTACGAGCGGGCTGGCATGGATGGCGCGCTGTTAGAGAAACGCAAAACCGAACGCCCGTTTAATTTTTCAGACTGCGTGCACCCTATGCCGTTGGGCTTCACCCGCCTGCAAGAGGGCGGGACGATCCAGATGGCGGGGCGCATGTGGGACATTCGCATGGGGAACGGCCACGCGCCGGAACATGCCACGTTCTGGAGCCGAGACGACAATCTGGTGGTTGGCGGGGATCAATTGCTGCCATCGATCAGCCCGAATATCGGCGTGTATCCGACCGAGCCGGACGCAGACCCATTGGCAGAGTGGCTGGAGGCCTGCGAACGTCTGGCACCCTTTGCCAAGGATGATCACTTGGTTCTTGGCGGGCATAAATTGCCGTTCACGGGGCTGCCCAAACGCATGCAGCAATTGATCGACAATCATCACGGCGCGCTGAAACGATTGGCCCTACATCTGTCTGAGCCAAAGCGCGCGAGCGATTGTTTTTCCATTTTGTTCAAACGCGATATTGGCGAAGGGGTTTACGGGTTAGCCTTGGTCGAGGCCTTGGCCCATTTGAACCACCTGCACCAAACGGGCGCAGCCACGAGAGAGCTGCGAGACGGCGCCTATTGGTTCACCGCCACTTAACCCTGCGATCACGGTTTTCTGTCTTAGAAATTTCCGGCAATGTGGGTATGAAGAGACCGAAGCGACGATTGCATTGAAGGACACCGCATGGACAACGATATCAAAACCTCTGCTGAAGCCTTAGAGGCCTCGGCCATGCCGCACCTTCATGAAACGCATACGGACCCTGATCAAAGCAGCCCAGACCCGAGCGCCATCAAGGCACCCGAAGGCCCGAAAAGCGCCGCACGCTGGGCGTATGAACGGCTGATTTTGTACATCCAGAATTTCGAGAAACAGCTGGATAACGAACATGAAGTGGCCATGGGCTTTGCTGGCGGTGAAGCGGGCGTCATTCGGATTGAGGGCATGGGGTACTTCGACCCGGACATCATCACATTTTATGGAACAGACCCGACCGGCGCAAAGACGCAGTTGGTGCAACATGTCACGCAACTTTCGGTGATGTTTCGCGCCCTTCCAAAACAAACCCAAACCCAAGAACCCAATCGCATCGGGTTCCGTTTGGCGGCGGATTTGGACAAGGATGACGTGACAACCTGACCCGCGCCTTCGGGGCTGACAAGCGGGTATGAATCGGCTAAGCCACCCCTAACAAAACTAGAGGAATGACAGATGGCTGACCACAAACACGGCGAAATGGACATCACAGTTCAAGAAAAAACCTTTGACGGTTTTATCAGCTGGGTCACGAAGGGCACAGTGGTAATCATTGTTGCACTGATCCTGCTTGCCCTGATCGGCGCATAAATCATGAAACGCCGCACGTTCATGATAGGTGCAACAGCGGCGCTTGCCGGTTGCGATACCGTTCTGCGCAATGAGGAACTTGCCCCTCAAGCAGCTATTGATCGTGTGGCGTATGTCCATCCCGGACCAAAATCGCTGACCTTGTTGACCATGAAAAATGTCGGGTCTGACAATGGCGCGCATTCAGGTTTGATGATCAACGCCAGCCAGCGTGTTTTGTGGGACCCTGCCGGAACCTTCGGCCACTCCACCATTCCTGAACGCAATGACGTTCATTTTGGCGTGACACCGCGGATCGAGCAATTCTACATCTCGTTCCACTCGCGAAAAACCTATTACACGTTGATCCAAGAGGTGGATGTCGCGCCAGAGGTTGCTGAAATGGCGCTGCGGTTGGCCATTGCGAACGGCCCTACACCAAAAGCGGCTTGCACGCGCCATACGTCGCGTATGCTGGGCCAGCTACCAGGTTTTGAAAGCATCAGAACGTCTTTCTTCCCAGGCAACCTGTCAGACCAATTTGCCGAAATCCCAGGTGTGCGGTCCAGAACCTATCACGAAGATGATAGTGACGATAAATCCGTCGCCGCTGAAGCGATCGATCGCGCGATCACAGCGGGTCAATAGGCACCCAGGCCCCTAATCAACGCAAACAACGTGATGCCGCCGCATAAGATTGCGGCGATGACGTTGCGCGTCATCATGCCAACGCCAAAAGTTACCACAGCAGCGCACAACCGCGCTGGATCAACCTCGCCGCCAGTGGCATCGGGCCAAAGCACCAAAGGCGCCACCAAGCCCGGCAAAACCGCAACGGCCGTGTACCGCAAGTGGCGCAATGCCCATGGCGGCAGGTCCTTGCCCCCAATCAGCCCTAAGAACGAAAACCGGATGAGGTAGGTCCCCACCCCGAGAATGGCTATAACGGCCCAGATATACAGATCAGTCATGCCGCCCCCCGACGTTCAGCCCACAATTCCACCTGCGCCCCGACGCTCATCGCAACGACAGCGGCGACCAAAAGCCCCAGATTATAGGGCAAGCCAGCCAGCAAAAGCGCACAGAGGATAGAGGTCACTGCCGCAAGCATATGCGCCAATGTACGCATCATGGGGGCAATGATCGCCAAAAAACAAATCGGCACGGCAAAATCCAACGCCATCCATGCAGGAATACCGTCACCAACCCAAACACCAAGTGCGGTTGCTACAAGCCACATCGGGCAGATCGGCGAGACGGACCCTGCATAGAACGCCATCCGTTGGCCGATGGTCAGGTTGGGCGTGTCTTCGAATGTGTTGATCGAGACGGCATAGCTTTGATCAACGATCACGAAAGCCGCAAGCGCGCGTTGCCACAACGGGGCCTTTCCGAGCCAGAGTGACAGAGAGGCTGAATACATCGCCATGCGCAGGTTCACGGCAAGCGCCGTCGCGATCACGATCAGAACCGGTGCGTTGTCCACCATCAGTTGCAATGCCGCAAATTGAGAGGCCCCCGCGAAAGCGACGGACGAAAAGGCAAGCGTTTGAAACGTGGTCAGCCCGGCTTCCGTTGCCACGACACCGAACAAAAGACCGAATGGGAAAACGACCAACAGAAACGGCAACGCGGCGCGAAAGCCCATCCAGTAGTGCGATTTCGGGGTCGCGTCGGGCATGATCCTATCCTACATTCTGAGAACCGAATGAGCGGTCCGGATGACCTGATACAACCAGTAGAACAAAATGCCAAATTATCTCATCAGCATAGATTGCAGCAGATATGCGTGAACCCATTGGCGTTATATTGGCCGGTGGTCGTGGCACACGGATGGGGACAGTGTCAAAAGCGGGGGTTATGCTGGGCGGCGAGAGCCTGCTGCAGCGGTGCGAAGACCGGTTGGCGCCGCAGTGTGACGGCATCGTGGTTATTGCGAACGCGGATGTCAGCACGTCTTATCCGGTTATTTCTGATAGTTTGGCAGGGTATCTCGGGCCACTTGCCGGTATCTTGGCAGGGTTAGACTATGCTCAGAAACGCGGTTTCAGTCATTGTGTCACGGCAGCAGTCGACACGCCGTTTTTTCCATGCGACCTGACGCCCAAATTGATTTTGGCAGGGTTGGAACATCCTGACGGGTTTGCGATCGCCGCGACTGTGGATGGCCTGCAAGGCACCTTCGGCATCTGGCCCGTGACGCTGCGGGCAGCTTTGGAGCAATATTTGCAAGAAGGGCAACGCAAAGTACGGTCGTTTGCCGAAGCGCACGCCGCAGCCACGGCCCATTTCGCACCAACAAAGCCGGATGCGTTCTTCAACGCGAACACGCCGGAAGAACTGGAAGCGGCGCAGAAATGGCTGTGAATTTCGACACGATCATCATCGTCGACTGGTCGGCAGGAAATCAAAAATCGATTGCCCCTTGCGCCGATGCCATCTGGGCCTGTGTGTGGCGCAACCGTAGGACAGAAACGCCGCTGTATTTTCGGAACCGACAGTTATTTGAAGTATGGCTGACGGCCACGTTGAAGGACGAGACACGCTACAGTCGACGTGTGTTTGTCGGGTTTGATTTTGCCTTCGGGTTTCCGGATGGATTTGCTAAAGCCGTCACGGGCAGCGACGATCCGTTTGATATGTGGGAATGGCTGGATGACCGGATCATCGACAGCCCTACCGCCAACAACCGGTTCGAGGTCGCAGGTCTTTTGAACAGCCGGTTTGACGGCATCGGCCCTTTCTGGGGCAATGCGTCGAAAGAGGATGTCGAGCATCTGCCACGCAAGGGCAACGACCGCACCAACCGTGATTTCGCGGAAAAGCGGGTGGTTGAAACGAAAGCCAAGGGGGCGTTTCCGGTTTGGCAACTGGCAGGTGCCGGCGCGGTTGGTTCGCAGACGTTGATGGGGCTGCCGATGCTGCATCGTTTGCGCAAGAAATTTGCCGCCCATGTGGCCGTTTGGCCGTTCGAGCCGATGGGCTTGCCCGTTACCTTTGTGGAAATCTGGCCGTCGCTCTATGCGAAAAACGTGTCTGACCAACGTGCGAGCCACCCGATCAAAGACGCGGTTCAGGTGAAAACGATGGCGCAGTTGATTGGTGAGATGACGCTAGAAGAACGCGCACAGTCCTTGGCCGCGCCTCCCTCTTCCGAAGGATGGATTTTCGGTGTTGCCCCATGATCATTTCGCGCGGTTTTGAGGATACAGAACGCCCGCTGATTGCGGACATGTATTGGCAGGCTTTTGGTGGGAAATTAGGGTCCGTGATGGGCCCTGAAGCGCGCGCCACTGCGTTTATTCGTGATACGTTGGACCCGTCTCACGCGATCTGCGCCCGCAGCGCTGAAGGGGAGGTGCTCGGCGTTGTCGGATTCAAAACCTACGAAAGTGCGTTGGTCAACGGCGACAGGCACGACATGATGCGCCACTACGGGACGATCGGGGCCACGTGGCGTGGAACGCTGATGTCGATGCTGATGTCAGATGTCGAAAACCAACGGTTCGTGATTGACGGTGTGTTTGTGCGCGACACCGCGCGAGGAATGGGTGTGGGTACGCGACTGTTAGACGCTGCCGCATCAGAGGCACGCAGCCGTGGCTATGCAGAAGTGCGGCTTGATGTGATCGATACAAACACCCGCGCCCGCGCCTTGTATGAACGATGTGGGTTTACCGCATTGGCAGCGCAAAACCTTGGGATATTGCGGCACGTTTTCGGGTTTAGAAGCGCGACACCGATGACGCGGTTTGTTTAGTCAAACGCGCCCGTCACGCGGCCCAGCAACATAAACGCGCGACTGGTACGTGTTTCTGCCAAGGCCGCAATATCTTCATCGGATGCATCTTTTTCAAAACTCACCAACATCTGGTCGTACTTTCGCAAAAAGTGATGCGCGGTGTCGCGAAAGATCGTGTCTTCACGCATGCGACCGGCCGTCAACGCAAGCGAGGACCGATCCCTGACACCGCCCAAAGGTGCGACGGTTTTGCCCCGTTCGCCGCCCGCAAAACGGCGCCAGATTTCAGGGCGCGCGCGGTCTGGGCGCAAATCATCCATGTAGATGCCATCTTGGCTGAGCAGGGTCAGCACATCTTGGCTGGCTTGGATCAATTGCTTTGCAGTTCGGTCTTTCAGCGCACGGCGCAAGGCGGCAAAGCCTACCTCGTCAGCCTCAGTGTCTGGAAAGTTTAACGCGCGCACCAAATCTGGCTTCGAAATTGGCGGAGAGATTTCTTCGGCGGTGGTGCCCAATGCCAAACTGGGTTGGTCATCACCCGTGGCAGGAGGTGGTTTGGGAGCCGCTTTGATCGCGGCTGCAGGGCGCGAGGTTGCAAAGGTCGCCAATGTGGTTTCGGTTTTCTGTGTTGCACGCGCAATCTCGTTCAGTTTGCGCTCAACCGTAGGTTCGATACCGGCCCCACGCGCTTGGCGGTCCGCGACGTAGGTTTGACGCATACCATCAATCGCAGCCTGAAGACGTTGGCTTTCTTCGCGCACTACACGAGCGGAGCGCGCGGCCATAGCGGCGATCCAAATCATTGCGATCGGCAAGAAAATCGCCATCAGCGTCATCACAAAACGAAGGCTATCGACCTGAGAGGCACCGTCCTCTTCGCCGGGAAGAACCAGAAAGAACACACCAACGCCCACCAGCCAAATTAGGCTGACGACAATCGCGATCGTTTCGATCGCGGTGACGTGGGCGCTGCTGGTCTGTTCCCCAGCCTGCACCGACGTTTCTATTTTTTTTGAACCATTCGTCATTGACCGAAGGCCTTATTTGTAGACGATTTCAAGGATCTCGTATGACTTCTGACCACCCGGCGTGCGCACTTCTACGCTGTCACCTTCTTCTTTGCCGATCAAGGCCCGCGCGATGGGGGATTTCATGTTCAGCTTACCGGATTCGATGTCCGCCTCGTACTCGCCGACGATCTGATAGGTTTTCTCTTCGTCGGTGTCCTCATCAACCAAAGTCACGCGCGCGCCAAACTTGATGGCACCGGACAGTTTCGAAGGATCGATGACATCGGCCAAAGAAATAACGCCCTCCAGCTCTTTCACGCGCCCCTCGATGAAGGACTGTTTTTCCTTCGCAGAGTGGTATTCGGCGTTCTCGGACAGGTCCCCGTGCTCACGCGCTTCTGAAATGGCGCGAATAATCGCGGGCCGTTCGACCGATTTGAGGTGCTTTAACTCAGCGTCCAGTTTGTCGAATCCGGCGCGTGTCAGCGGTATCTTATCCATGGCGGGTGTCCCAAAGCGGTCAAATTTCAAGTGCTCTTGCATAACCCGCGCGTGGCCAAAGCCTCAAGAGGGATCACACCTTCGTAAGCTGTTATTTGCAGACGTTACGTTTAAGGCGCGGAAACGCAATTTTATGTCGCGCGCAGATTGCTGCATGTGCACCCTTGAGATATGCAAGTCGCAACAAATGAATCCCGTTAGCCAAGGAGCGGAACATGGCCGAGATCGAACGCGAATCAATGGAATACGATGTTGTCATCGTTGGCGCTGGCCCGGCTGGTCTTTCGGCCGCGATCCGGCTGAAACAAAAAGACGCCGACCTGAATGTCGTCGTTTTGGAAAAAGGGTCAGAAGTTGGCGCGCATATTTTGTCTGGCGCCGTTTTGGACCCCGCTGGCCTGGATGAGTTGATCCCCGATTGGAAAGCCAAAGGCGCGCCGCTGAACACGCCTGTTAAATCAGACAAATTCTATCTGCTCGGCGAAGCAGGACAGCTTCCGATCCCCACGTTCCCGATGCCACCGCTGATGAACAACCACGGCAATTACATTGTTTCGATGGGTAATGTGTGCCGCTGGATGGCCGAGCAAGCGGAAGAACTGGGCGTTGAGATCTTTCCGGGCATGTCCTGTTCTGAGCTGGTTTATGGCGACAACGGCGAAGTGAAGGGCGTGGTTGCTGGTGTATTCGGGCTGGAAGCCGACGGGTCTATCGGCGAGAACACCGAGCCGGGCATGGAGCTGCTGGGCAAATATGTCTTCCTGTCCGAAGGTGTTCGCGGGTCCCTCTCTAAAGAGGTGATTGCGAAGTACGAATTGGACAAAGATGCTGAGCCGCAAAAATTCGGGATTGGCATCAAGGAAATCTGGGAAATTGACCCAGCCAAGCATGACGAAGGTGCGGTTTTCCACTCTCTGGGGTGGCCACTGGGTAAAAACGCGGCGGGCGGATCGTTCGTATACCACGCGGAAAACAACCAGATCTTTATCGGTTTGGTCACCGCGCTGAACTACAAAAACCCGCATGTTTATCCGTACATGGAATTCCAACGGTTCAAGCATCACCCAAAAATCGCGAAGCTTCTGGAAGGCGGCAAACGTGTGGCCTATGGCGCGCGAGCGATTGCGCAAGGTGGATGGCAGTCGATGCCAAAGGCCTGCTTCCCAGGGGGCGCCATTTTGGGCTGCTCGGTGGGCCTGGTGAACGTGCCGCGTATCAAAGGCAACCACAACGCAATGTTCTCGGGTATCGCCGCTGCTGACGCTGCATATGCCGCGATCAAAGACGGGCGCGCATCTGACGAATTGACGGAGTACAACACTGAATTGCGCGAAGGCCCTGTGGGCAAAGACCTTTTCAAGGTTCGCAACGTAAAGCCGTTTCAATCAAACAACGGTGTGTTGGGCGCGCTGGGGCTTGGCGGGTTCGACATGTGGACGAACACCTTGGGCTTTTCGCTGTTTGGCACCAAAAAGCATGGCAAGTCAGATGCCGAAGCCACCGGCGAAGCCGCAGATTATGCGCCGATCGATTACCCGAAACCCGATGGCAAAATCAGCTTTGACCGTCTGACGAATGTCGCGTTCAGCTTTACCAACCACGAAGAAAGCCAGCCGGCACATTTGAAGTTGGCCGACCCCAGTATTCCAGTCGACGTGAACCTGCCCAAATTTGCAGGGCCTTCGGCACGGTATTGCCCCGCTGGTGTTTACGAATTTGTTGGAGAGGGAGATGACACAACGTTCCAGATCAACTTCCAAAACTGCGTGCATTGTAAAACATGTGACATCAAGGACCCGAGCCAGAACATCACCTGGACGGTCCCGCAAGGTGGCGATGGCCCCAATTATCCAAACATGTAAACAGCTAGGGCTCCGCAGTGCGGGGCCCTTATTTTTAAGGCCAATAATTGTCGTTACGGGCGGTAACACGCTTGAATTCAAGAATTGATTTGCGACTTTGCAGCATGGTGCATAACCTTTCCTTAAATAAGATCGGAATCGCCTTTGAATTTATCTTTGTCCAGCCGCCTTCGTTCTACTGTTGTTATTGCAGTGGCCGTCTTAAGCATATCTGCCCCAGTGTTCGCCAACCCCAACGCGGGCGCGTATCTTGCGGCACGGCAAGCTGGCATTGAAGGTGACTACAAAGCTGCGTCAGAGTATTTTCAAAACGCCCTGATTGCAGATCCGCAAAACCAGCAGCTTTTGGAACAGGCGCTTACGGCGTTTATGGGAACCGGCCAGGTGGAAAGCGCCGCTGAAATGGGCAAATCCCTGATTGATGCTGGTGGAAACAGCCAAGTTGCGAACATGGCCATCATGGCACAGGCGGTAAAATCTGGCCAATGGGATGCTATTTTTGGCCAACTGGAAGCGGGCCACGAGGTTGGGCCGCTACTGGATGGGTTGGTTCAAGCTTGGGCCTTTGTTGGCAAAGGCGAAAACACCCAAGCGCTAGAAAGCTTTGATGAGGTGATCGACACCCCGGGTTTGGCCCCTTTTGGCCAACATCACAAAGCCATGGCTTTGACTGTGATGGGTGACTTGGAGGCGGCAGACGCGATCTACTCCCTCCCTCCTGAAGACGGCTTTAGCCCGACACGCGGTTCGGTCTTGGCGCATTTGCAAATCTTGTGCCGTTTGAACGAATATGACCGTGCCGATGTAATGCTCTCGCGGATTTTTGCGTCTGACACGGGGCCGGAAATCTCGACGATGCGCGACGCGATTGCGAACGAAGAAGTGCCGCCGCTAGACTCAATGGTGACAACACCTGAAGAGGGTGTGGCATTTGCGTTTGAAAGCCTTTCTGACGTTTTGAAAGGCGAAGCCAACGCGAGTTATTTGCTGCTCTATGCTCAAGCTGCGCGGTACATTGCGCCGCATGGGGCACAGGCACATCTTGCAACGGCACGCTTGCTCAACACGTTGAACCAATACGATGCCGCCGCCCAAACATTTGCGCAAGTGGCGACAAGCAGCGATGCGTTTCAAAGCGCCGAGATGGGCCGTGCAGACGCATTGCGACGGGCCGGTCGTTTGGATCAAGCGATCGAGGTATTGTCGCAGCTAACACGCAGTGCCCCTGAACAACCGATGACCTATGCGTCGATGGGCGATATTTACCGCCAGAAAGGCGATTATCAGAATGCCAACAGCGCGTATGATGCCGCGTTGCGTGGGTTCGGTGAGGCCGCACCGGTCAGATGGTGGTTGCTGTACTCCCGCGGCATTACCTATGAACAAATGAATAAATGGGACGAGGCAGAGGCCGACTTTAGGGCTGCGCTTGAACTCAACCCAAACAACCCGTCAGTGTTAAATTACCTTGGCTATTCTCTCGTTGATCGCGGGATGAAGTATGACGAGGCGCTTGGCATGATCGAAACCGCAGCCGAAGCGCGACCGAACAATGGCGCTATTATCGACAGCCTTGCGTGGGTGTATTTCAAACTTGGTCGTTTCGAAGAGGCCGTGACGCCGATGGAACGCGCGGCGGAGCTGGAACCGAACGATTCATTGATCAGTGACCATTTGGGCGACATTTACTGGATGGTTGGCCGAGAAACAGAAGCGAAATTTCAATGGCGCCGCGCGCTGTCGTTTGAGCCCGATGAAACAACGGCTGAACGTATTCGACGCAAGTTGGAAATTGGTCTTGTCGCTGTGAATGCCCAAGACGGTGTGGAAACACCATCCATCGAGGTGGCGAATGACGCCAACTAGCGGCGCAAAGACCCAGACGGCCCACGCTAAAATTAACCTGACGCTCCATGTGACTGGTGTGCGTCAGGATGGGTACCATTTGCTCGATTCCATGGTGATGTTTACGACCGTGGGCGATATTATTTCGGTGCAACCGGCAAACGATCTTTCGCTCACGATTGACGGGCCATTTGCAGACGGATTGTCGGCAGGCCCTGACAATCTTGTGCTGAGGGCCGCGCAGCTTTTTGGAACGGACAAAGGTGCGGCGATAACGCTGACGAAGAACTTACCTGTCGCCTCTGGCATTGGTGGCGGATCGGCAGACGCAGCCGCTACCCTACGTGCGCTTGCCGACCTTTGGGATTTGCCCCTCCCACCGCTTAAGGCGCAAGTGGACCTTGGCGCTGATGTTCCGGTGTGCATGACCACCCAGCTCACCCGAATGCGCGGGATCGGCGACCAGCTTGATCAGCTGGGACCGATACCGATGTTGGACATGATCCTTGTGAATCCTGGTGTGGGCGTATCGACCGCTGCGGTGTTTGAGGCGCTGGACAGCAAAACCAACGCGCCGATGGCAGGTGACATGCCGGACCCATTTGAGATTGACGACTGGTCCAACTGGATCGCCCAACAGCGCAACGATCTGGAAGCCCCTGCCCGCCAGATCGCACCGGAGATTGATGCGGTCATAGCGGCACTTTCTGCGCAATCCGGCTGTCAATTAGCACGCATGTCAGGTTCGGGCGCGACGTGTTTTGCTATTTTCACAGATGCAGACACGCGAGATGACGCTGTGTGCCAGCTGCAAAAAGACCATCCAGAATGGTGGGTTGTGGCAACCGATGAGGCCCCAATCTAGGATCTGGACATTTCAGCGGTTAACGGACCCGTGCGACCACGTAATCCGCCAAATCCAACAACATGGTTTTAATCTCATGATCAGGCAGGGGCGCGAGGGCAGATTTGGCTGTTTCCATCCAATCCAAGGCCTCTAGACGTGTGGTTTCCAGCGTATCGTGCTTGGTCATCAGCGCGATTGCTGTTTCCAAATCACCGTCTTCTTGCCGACCTTTGGCAATCGTTCGCACCCAAAATGCGCGTTCTTCTTCATCCGCTTTCGCAATCGCTTTGATCACCGGCAAGGTAAGTTTGCGTTCACGAAAATCATCGCCGATATTTTTGCCTGTGGCATCTGTTCCCGCGTAGTCCAGCAGGTCGTCGACAATTTGAAACCCTACGCCGAGCGCATCGCCGTAATCGTACAACGCCTTAACGACAGCCGCGTCTTTACCCGCGATCACTCCGCCAACTTCCATCGCGGCAGAGAACAGCGCCGCTGTTTTGCCGCGTACGACCTTAAGATAGATCTCTTCGGTCGTGGCCAAATCGCACGCTGCTGTGAGCTGTAAGACTTCGCCTTCTGCGATTGTAGCGGCTGCATTGGACAGGATGCGCAGCACATCCAAGGAGCCTGTTTCGGTCATCAATTGGAATGACCGCGCGAACAGGTAGTCCCCCACAAGCACACTGCTGGTGTTATCCCACAACAGGTTGGCCGTTGGCCGCCCCCGCCGCTGTTCGCTTTCATCAACGACATCGTCGTGCAGCAGGGTCGCGGTGTGAATGAATTCAACCGTGGCGGCCAAATGCACATGATAGGGCCCCTCGTAACCGCACAGTTTTGCAGCGGCCAGGGTCATCATCGGACGTAACCGTTTCCCGCCCGCTTCGACCAAATGCGCTGTAACTTCCGGGATGCGTGGCGCATGCTCTGATGCCATCCGATCGCGGATCAGGGCGTTCACATCAGCCATTTCATCGGCCAGCGCTGCGGCCAGACGTTCGTGGGGTTTTGTTGCAGCGTGGTCGAGGCTCATCACGGCTCCGTCAGTTACTCGACAAAGGCGCACAATGCGCCCTATGTCTTGGCTATGAAAGAACTTCTACGCACCAACGACATGACTGTCATCGCCTTTTCGAAAGCTCTTCTTCAGGGAGAGGATATAGAGGTGTTCGAGATGGACGTAAATATGAGCATATTGGATGGATCCTTGGGCATATTGCCACGCCGCCTCATGGTGCGCGACGCGGATCATTTCATTGCGACCTCTGTATTGAGAGCCAACGACATTGACCTCGGGCTTTGAAACCACGACAGACGCCTTTCTTGGCGGGCGGTTGATACTGAAACAACCGGTCGAAGGGTACCGCGCGGGTGTTGATCCAGTGCTGTTGGCATCAGCGGTACCGGCGAAGGCAGGACAATCTTTATTGGAGCTTGGCTGCGGAACGGGTGCGGCATTGCTGTGCGCAGCAACTCGTGTGCCGGGGTTGGAATTACATGCCATCGAAATTCAAGAACCCTACGCTGAGCTGTGCCGCCAAAACGCGCGCGACAACGGGATTGAAGCAGCGGTCCACACAGGCGACCTGAGGCATATGGTGCCGCCCCTACGGGATATGACATTTGATCATGTCATCGCGAACCCACCCTATTTTGATCGAGCGAATGGCAACCCTAGCAATTCAGTACACAAAGACATCGCGTTTGCTGGCGATACGGACCTCGCAGATTGGATTGATGTTGCGACACGGCGGCTGAAGCCCAAAGGGTTTTTAACTTTGATCATCAAAGCGCACCGAACCCACGATGTTTTGAGAGCGATTGATGACAGGTTAGGGTCAGTCGTGTTGACCCCCATCGTCGGGCGGGTCGGCCGTGATGCAGATCGTATTCTTTTAACCGCACGCAAAGGCGGGCGCGGTGCATTCCGTCTTTGCGCACCTGTTCCATTGCATGCCGGCGAAGCACACTTGCGGGACGGCGAAGATTACCGCCAAGAAATATCCGATGTTCTACGGCGCGGTTTGCCTTTCCCTTTCACGGATTAATCCGTGCCCGATTAATAATTTGGCAACCGTTGCTCGGTTTTCTGGAGGCTAGGCCATTTTCTGCCGTGCGGCGTGACAGATGGCTTAAAATGTGGTCCCATGAAGAGGCTACTAAAATCATCAGTTACGGAGGATACCCATGAGTTTGACGTCCCACCTACAGGAACTGAAGCGAAAGCACGAAGACCTTTCAAATGCTGTGGAAAAAGCACAGCGCAGCCCCAGCATTGACGGGCTAGAGGTCTCTCGGCTCAAAAAAGAGAAACTTCACCTAAAAGAAGAAATCTCCCGTCTTTCGGCGGTATAAATGACGCAGCGCTGGCGCACCTGATGCGCCAGCGATTTTCACGCATCAAAAGGCAACCGGCCTTTTTCCGGCGTGAACCTCTCCCCTTTCACAGTGGTCCGATCTTTAGGCGCGCCACACAGCGTTTCTTGTACGCCGACACGGGGCGGCGGAAAAAAGCGATGCAAATTATGCAATACGGGGCTGCGAGGTTAGCAGTTTTCCGAACGCAACGTCTGGACTAGGTTTTCTGGTGTGGGAGGAACCACAAACGAGGCTAAAGTCAAATGTATCACCAACTGACCCAGCAAGAGATCGAGAAAATCGTCAACCGCGCCAACGCAATGCGTGCTGCAAAAATCAGCCGAATGATGTCCAGCATGTTCCGTCGCTAAGTCGGATCATCAAATGCAAAAAGGGCGGGAAAATCCCCGCCCTTTTGTGTTTTCGACATTTGTTAAACGAAAAACTGAGCGCCGTTCGCTGAGATCGTTGAGCCGTTGATGAAGCCACTGTCATCAGACGCTAGAAACGCAACGCAGCGTGCAATTTCATCAGGTTCGCCCAAACGACCTGCAGGGATTTGGCCAATGATGCTTTCACGTACTTTTTCCGGAACAGCCATAACCATTTCCGTTCCAATGTAGCCGGGGCAAACCGCATTTGCGGTGATCCCTGCACGCGCACCTTCTTGTGCGAGTGATTTCACGATCCCCAAATCACCGGCCTTCGTTGCGGCATAGTTTACCTGAGCGAACTGGCCCTTCTGGCCATTGATCGATGAAATCACGATAACCCGACCGAATTTGCGTTCCCGCATGCCAGGCCACACAGGATGGACCGTGTTGAAAACACCCGTGAGGTTTGTATCGATAACCTCTTTCCACTGTTCCGGTTTCATTTTGTGGAAAGGCGCATCACGGGTGATCCCTGCATTTGCGACCACGACCTCGATCGGACCTAGATCCGCCTCGACCTGGGCGATACCAGCAGCCGAACTTTCATAGTCTGCGACATTCCATTTGTAGGTTTTGATACCTGTAGCCTCAGTAAACTTGGCTGCGGCTTCATCGTTGCCGGCGTAAGTCGCCGCGACAGTGTATCCATCCGCTTGAAGTTTTTTCGAAATGGCCTCGCCGATACCGCGGCTGCCCCCCGTAACCAGTGCAACTCGTCCCATAATGTCTCCTCCTCAGAATCTCTCTCCGCCTCTATCTAGGCATAGAAAACCCTTGGCGTAAAACCAATACTCCAAGGGTTTCAATGTTTTAGGGACGCTCGACACAAAGCGCGACACCCATGCCACCGCCAATGCAAAGCGTTGCTAGGCCTTTTTTCACATCGCGGCGTTTCATTTCGAACAACAGTGTGTTGAGCACACGACAACCGGACGCGCCGATAGGGTGGCCAATTGCGATCGCGCCACCGTTTACGTTTACAATCGCAGGATCCCAGCCCATTTCTTTGTTCACGGCACAGGCCTGCGCAGCAAAGGCTTCGTTCGCCTCGACCAAATCAAGATCGTCGACGGACCAGCCTGCTTTGTCCAAGGCTTTGCGAGATGCGTAAATCGGGCCAACGCCCATGATCGATGGATCGAGACCCGCCGTCGCATAAGACGCGATGCGCGCAAGGGGCTCGATACCACGCTTTTCAGCATCGTCCGCTGACATCAACAACGTCGCCGCTGCGCCATCATTCAGACCTGATGCGTTTGCGGCTGTAACGGAGCCTTCTTTTGCGAAAGCTGGGCGCATTTTTGCCATCGCTTCTAGATTCGCGCCATGGCGAATATATTCATCGCTGTCGACAATGATGTCAGCTTTGCGCGTTTTCACAGTAAACGCCGCGATCTCATCTGCGAACTTCCCCGCTTTTTGTGCGGCTTCTGCTTTGTTCTGGGAAGCAACCGCAAACTCGTCTTGCATATCGCGGGTGATTTGCCATTGGTCCGCGACGTTTTCAGCCGTCTGCCCCATGTGGTACTGGTTGAAAGCGTCCCACAGGCCATCTTTGATCATCGTATCAATGAGTTTCATATCACCCATTTTTTGACCCGCGCGCATGGCTTGGGCATGTGGTGACATGGTCATGTTTTCTTGGCCACCGGCGGCAACGATAGACGCATCACCCAGCATGATATGCTGCGCGCCCAAAGCAACGGCACGAAGACCAGAGCCGCACACTTGGTTGATCGACCAAGCCGCGGCCTCTTTGGAGAGGCCCGCATTGATGTGCGCTTGGCGTGCTGGGTTTTGCCCCTGCCCGGCGGTCAACACCTGACCAAGGATCGTTTCAGACACTTCGGATTTATCGATACCGGCGCGCGCAACAACCTCCTCCAAGACTGCGGCCCCCAGATCGTGTGCGGGTGTGTTGGCGAATGATCCACCAAAACTACCGACGGCGGTCCGTGCGGCTGATGCGATTACGACGTTGGTCATTAAGTAACTCCTCCTGGTTTTCCGACCGGCAAGGCGGAAATTCAGAGGCCCAATCGTCGACCAATTCAGTCAACTCAGGATAAACGAGCCCCCGCCCGCCGTAGGTCATGCATATTCCGTTGCGGAACCAATCGCAATGCGGCAGTGCAGCATTCATGCAACCCTATTTCGATGAAATGCCAAATCCGGTCTAAATCGAGAATTTTGGAACACCAAAGTGATACCCTTGAACACAATCTGCACCGATGGACATGAGAAAATCAGCTTCAAGCTGACTTTCGACCCCCTCCGCCACGGCAAACATTTCAAACTGGTGAGCGACGGTTATCAGTGATTCTGCGAGAACCTGATTGTCCGGGTCTTTGTGGATGTTTCGGATGAAGTGACTATCGACCTTCACGAGGTCAAAAAAGAAGTCCTTTAGGTACCGGAAAGCGGTCATACCTGCCCCGAAATCATCCAGGGCAAAAGCGATCCCGTAGGGCTGCATTTCTTCCATAAACCGGATTACAACCTCGGGCAGTTGCATCGCACTGTCTTCTGAGATCTCTAGGATCATACGGTCAGCGTGCATCGAGGCCCCTGCGAGCTCGGCGTCCAACACGCGACGCCACGCAGCATCCCCCAATGACCTTGCCGAAACATTGACGGACAAACGGAGGCTAGGAGATTGTTTAAGAAGTTGGAACGCGAGTTTTAAGCTGGCGGTGTCGATATCGCGGCCCAAAGAGGTGTCTTCGATCTGCCCCATGAATTGCGCCGCCGGTATGATGCGCCCTGTTTCATCCATGACACGGATAAGACATTCGTGAAACGCGACGGGGAAATTGCCATGAGCCGCGCAGACCGGCTGCAATGCGAGCCTACAGTTGTTCGTTGTCAGGGCATCGCGGACCATCGACAAAACGTCACGATCACGCACGCTCACCGCATATTCGAGCGGGTCCCGTGGAACTTGATCATCCCATGCTGCTAACGATTTCATCACGATACCCGCTTTCCGTTTGACGATCATCTTACGTTAATTGGAAAGCATTTAAGGGCTGGTAAAGGTTCTCAATTTGAATTCAATTGTTCCTGTTTAGGGAGAGCAAGATGTCAGAGCGTTGCGGCTGGGCCGGACACGAAAAAATTTACACTGACTATCACGACACGGAATGGGGCGTGCCCGAATGGGACAGCCGCGCGCTGTGGGAAAAGCTGATCTTGGACGGTTTTCAAGCGGGATTGAGCTGGATCACGATCCTCAAAAAACGCGAAAATTTTCGCGCGGCGTTCGAAGGGTTTCATCCTGAAGTGATTGCAAACTGGGGAGAGGAGGAGGTGGCTCGATTGCTGCAAAACGATGGGATCATTCGACACCGCGGTAAAATCGAAGCGACGATCACAAATGCACAGGCTTACCTTGAGATTGATGATTTTTCTGCGCTGTGCTGGTCCTACGTAGGCGGCGCACCAAAACAGAATACTTTCGTGACACTAGACGAAGTCCCCCCTTCAACCGACGTTTCGGCGCAGTTTTCCAAAGATTTGAAAAAGCTGGGCTTCAAGTTTTGTGGGCCAACCATTGTCTATGCCTGGATGGAAGCCTGCGGCTTAGTAAATGACCACCTGGTCACATGCCCACAACATGCGACTTGCAAAGCACTCGGGTAGTCTACCAACGGTTTAGGGCGTTTTCATCTTCAGCTTTAGATGCAACCCAATCCTCGCCATCGGAGGTTTGCTCTTTCTTCCAAAACGGCGCGCGTGATTTCAGATAATCCATCAAAAAATCTGCAGCTTCGAACGCATCTTTGCGATGTTTGGATGCCGTTGCGACCATCATAATGACATCGTGAGGCTGCAGTGGGCCAAAGCGATGGATGATCAAAGCGTCCGCCAAATCCCAACGCTGCATTGCGTCGCCCCGGATCGCGCCGAGCGCCTTTTCCGTCATTCCAGGGTAGTACTCAATCTCCATGCCCGCCAATCCGCCTGCCACATCGCGCACAATTCCAGTGAAACTAACGACAGCGCCCGCGCCAGCGGTGTGCGCGGTGAAAATGTTGAGCTCCCCACCGGGGTCGAACGGCATCGCTTGGACACGGATCATATTGCTATCCGCCCGTCATTGGAGGAAAGAAGGCCACTTCGCGCACCCCATCGAGGGGGGCATCGAATTCCGACAGTTCTTGATCCAACGCCACACGCAGGGCGGAGGTATCCGAAAATGCCAAGGCATATCTTTCTTCACGCGCGGACAATTCTGCGACCAGATCGTTCACGGTTTGGGCGGTTGTTTCAATCTCTTCGCGAGGCAATCCGATGCGTTCCCGCACCCAAGCAAAATATAGAACCTGCATTTTTGTCACCTTTGAAAGGTCAGTCATCTTTAAGGTAGGGCGTGGCTTTTCGCAGATAGTCCGCACCAGTGATCACCGTTAGCCCCATGGCGACCCACAGCAAAACAATACCAACCCACCACGAGTAGAAGGCGCCGTTGAGCTTCCAAACGATGCCGTTTTCATCGGGGATATCACCTAGAATGATGGCGTCTATCGTGGCCGTGTCCATGCCTTCGACCGCAATCTCGAAATAGGTTTCAAAAGCACCGGTTGAGAACAGAACTGCGATTGCTGTCATCTGCGCGGCTGTTTTCCATTTCGCAAGCTTGGTGACTTTCAGTGTTCCTGCGGTGTCCCCCAAAAACTCTCGCAACCCAGATACGAAAGTTTCGCGAAACATAATCAATGTGGCGGGCAACAATATCCATGGGTTCATGCCGGAAAAGCCGGTGATCACCAGCAGCGCGATGATAACCATCGCCTTGTCTGCAATCGGATCCAGCATTGCGCCAAATTTGGTTTGCTGGTTCCATGCGCGAGCCAAGTAACCATCAAGCCAATCCGTCGACGCTGCGATGATGAACAAGATCAGGGCGAACCAATCCGCCCACGGGCGCGCGAAATACAAAAACAAGATTGCCACGCCGGGCGCTGCGAGAAGACGCAATAGCGTCAATATATTCGGGATATTCCATGTCATACGCTCTGTTTAATCCGTTTGCGCAACAGGCACCACCGTTTGATGCACAGGCTAATTTTCATTGAAGTATCCATAGATGGTTTCAGCCAAGGCATCCGAAATGCCATCAACGGCCTTCAAGTCCGCAAGCGCGGCACGACCGACCGCTTTGGCCGAGCCGAAGTGTTGAAGCAATGCGCGTTTGCGGGTCGCGCCCACACCGGGGACATCATCCAAGGGGGTCGCGCCGATCGCCTTGGACCGTTTCGCGCGGTGTGTACCAATCGCAAACCTGTGGGCTTCATCGCGCATCCGTTGGATAAAATACAAAACAGGATCATTGCGGGGCAAGGCCATCACGGGTTGCCCCGTGCGGTAGAATTCCTCTTTGCCGTGATCTCGATCAACCCCCTTGGCCACCCCAACCATCGGAACATCTGAGACACCCAAATCATCCATAATCTCGCGCACGGCGGACACTTGGCCCGCGCCGCCGTCGATGAGCAATAGCCCTGGCCAGGTACCCAGCTCGCGATTTGGATCTTCCTTCAACAGACGCTTAAAGCGGCGGGTCAGGACCTCTTTCATCATGCCGAAATCGTCCCCCGGTGTAAGCTCGTCGCCGCGAATGTTGAATTTGCGGTACTGGTTTTTGTCGAACCCATCAGGGCCCGCCACAATCATGGCACCAACGGCAAAGGCCCCCTGAATGTGTGAGTTGTCGTAAACCTCAACACGCTGCGGGATTTCTGCGAGATCGAATGCCTCTTTCAATCCGCGCAGCAAGCGCGCTTGCGTGGCCGTTTCAGCCATTTTCCGGCCGAGGCTTTCACGTGCATTGCGCGCGGCATTGCTGACCAGCTCGGCCTTTTCACCACGTTGCGGCACAATCAGCTCAACCTTGCGTTCCGCTTTCTCGGACAACGCTTCCCCAACCAGATCTTCGTCGTCGACACCGTGAGACAAAAGCAACATGCGCGGCGGTTCACGGTCTGCATAAAATTGGCCGATGAAGGCTTGCATCACCTCTGCTGGGTCTTCATCGCCGTTCACTCGCGGGTAATAATCCCGGTTTCCCCAGTTTTGATTGGCGCGGATAAAGAACACTTGGACACAGGCCTGCCCGCCATCCCGGTGCAGGGCAATCACGTCTGCCTCGGTCACACCACGAGGGTTGATCCCTTGGGAGGTTTGGACCTGCGTCAACGCCTTGATCCGGTCACGCAAGGCAGCGGCGCGTTCGAATTCCATGTCGTCGCTGGCGGCCTGCATTTGCGCGGCGAGCTGCGTTTGCATTTCAGTGGATTTCCCTGACAGAAAACGTTCAGCATCTTTGACCAGCTGCTGATAATCATCCGCAGGAATTTTTCCAACACATGGGGCGCTGCACCGTTTGATTTGATGCTGCAAACACGGTCGCGTGCGGCTTTCATAATCGCTGTCCGAACAGGTGCGCAAAAGAAACGCGCGTTGCAAAGTGTTCAACGTTCGGTTCACAGCCCCTGCGCTGGCAAAAGGGCCAAAATACGTGCCCTTCTTTTTCTTTGCACCGCGGTGTTTGTCGATGCGAGGGAAATCATGATCTTTGGAGATGAGGATATTTGGGAACGATTTATCGTCTCGGAGTAAAACGTTGTATTTTGGTTTGAGTTGCTTGATCAGGTTTTGCTCAAGCAACAAGGCCTCAGTTTCCGTTTTGGTTGTCAGAAACATCATCGAAGCTGTGTGCGAGATCATCGTTGCGATGCGCGCCGAATGGCCCGATGATCGCGCGTAATTGCTGACACGGTTCTTGAGGTTTCGCGCCTTGCCCACGTATAGTACGCGGCTTTCACTATCGAGCATCCGATACACACCTGGAGATGCGTCTAGGGTGCGCAAATAGCCCTGAATGATCTCTTGGCCCGTTTGGGTTTGGGACGTCTCAGTGTTCATGTTTCCAACTTATGATTCTCTGGTCTCGCTGCAATGGTCTATCGTCTGCTGCAACCCGAAACATACCCACGGAATCTGTGGATAACCTCGTGGGTTATTCTGAGAACTTCGCGATTTATCCTTGTTTACAGGGGATTTGATCACGCTGCCTAATTTTTAGGCTTCACTCCAAGTAGCTGATATCATTTGATAATATTTTTAACATTTGGCAAATCATTGAAAACATTGAGAAAAAGTAAAGAATTTGTGACAGCTATCCGGGCCAGTGCACAACTCCACGCTGATTTGATGCTAATCTTACTCAACACCCAGCACATCTGGTGTTTGCCACGCCAGATGTTGCCCACCATCGACACACAGCAATTGCCCTGTGACGGCGGGCGCATCCAAGAAATACCCAAGCGCAGCGGTTATGTCTGAGGGGTTGGCACCGCGCCCTAAAACCGTGTTCTGACGCTGCTGTTCAAAGTGTGTTTCTGACTGACGAGCACCTTGCAAAGTAGGCCCTGGCCCGATGGCATTGACGCGGATGTTTGGGGCCAAACCTTGGGCCGCAGTTTGTGTGAATGCCCACAGGCCCATCTTGGCAATTGTATAGGTCATAAATTCAGGTGTGAGTTTACGCACCCTTTGGTCGATCATGTTGACAACCAAGCCACTTGCCAGTGGTTCGCCGGCCTCATCGTGTGTCGCATCAGGTATCTGCACGGCCAAAGATTGGGTTAAAAAAAACGGCGCGCGCAAGTTCGAGCCTATATGACGATCCCAACTGGTTTTCGTCGCCGACTGCAGGGTGTCATACTCAAAGACAGAGGCGTTGTTGATCAACACCGAGATTGGCCCGCCCAGTGCAGTCGCTGCCGCAGGCAAAAGCGCCTCAGTTTCGGCGTCATCCAGCAAGTCAGCCTGAATTGCGGCCGCGTTCCTGCCCTTGTCCGCAATCTGGCGAACCACGTCATCCGCAGCCTGAGCGTTCGAATGATAATGCACCGCAACATCAAACCCCCGGTCCGCAAGGTAGAGCGCCATCGCGCGACCTAATCGTGCAGCACCGCCTGTCACCAGTGCGTTCGGCATCAGAGAACCACCAAAAGATAGGCAACATAGGCCGCTGACAGGGCTATACCCCAAATACGGGTCAGGTTTTGCCCCAGGAACACAAACGGGATGAGCAACAGGGTTGACCCAAGCATGATCCAGAAATCAAAGGCGTAGAAATTGGGGCTAACGGGGATGGGTCCGACCAGGGAGGCGACACCTATGATGCCCAAAAGGTTGAACATGTTTGACCCGATCACGTTGCCTAACGCGACATCTGCTTGCTGACGAAGTGCCGCTACGACGGTCGTTGCCAATTCCGGCAGGGACGTACCAATGGCGACAAGCGTCAAACCAATGACCGCTTGGCTGACGCCAAAGTCCGCCGCGATGTTTGACGCGCCTTCTACCAAGAGGTTGGCTCCGAGAGGCAAGCCGATCATACCCAAGACCAAAAACAGGATGATTTTGGACCATGGTAAATCAGGGTCGGCCCCTTCTAGGTCCTCGATATCATCTTCGACGATTTGCGCTTCGCCGTCATCGCGGTGGCGTTTCGCCTCAAGCGCGGCATGGGTTAGCATTGCGGCCAAAGCGGCCAGCAAAATCAAACCTGCGATCCAGTCAAACCGGCCGCGGTAGGCCAGTGCGATAAACAAAATGGTGGCACCCAACATTTGCAGGTAGGACGAGCGTGTATTGCACTCACTCGTCTTCATCACCGCCATGAGCGCGGGCACACCTAAGACCAACAAGACATTCGCTGTGTTTGAGCCGACGACATTGCCCAGCGCCAGATCAGGAACACCGTCCCAGATCGCCTGAACCGAAATCAGCAATTCTGGCGCTGACGTTCCGAAGGCCACAATTGTGAGCGACACGATCAAGGCGGGAACACCCAGCCGCAACGACAAATTTACCGCCCCTTTTACGAGGCTATCCCCCGCGAGAAGTAATAGAACCAAACCAATAATCGTAAACGTCCAGTCCATAAACGGGCCGGCGGGGAGGGATAGCAGCTCAGCCATCAATGTCGTTCCTTGCAGTCACATGTTTTGCCAAAGGTGAATTTGCCACAACGGGCGCATTTGGCTTTAGTCAATTGCTTCGCTCCCGGCAATGTAAGTTTGCCAAACATCGCAAGCACACCCATGCCAATCAGAAAAAGAGAAACAATTTTGAATATCATTTACAGGCCGAACCGCGCGTAGGCTGCGCGCTCTTCGATGCCAGCAACGGCATCGCCCACGATTTGGGCGCCAAAACGGGAGAAGAAAGACCGTTTTTGGCCAAACCTGCGAAAGCTCACTTTGTCGCCATGTTTGGCTTTGAGAACAGGAGCGAGGTGACCGACATGATCTGCCAGCCCGACATCGATTGCCTTTTGTCCAATCCAAATCTCACCGGTAAATAGATCTTTGGTCTCATCCAGTTTACCAGCTCTGCGAGAGCCGACATGGTCTTTGAAATAGGCGTGCATATCGTCCAACAACCGTTTGAGGCGTTCTACATCCTCTGGCTTCTCAGCCTGAAATGGGTCCAACATACTTTTTGATGTACCAGCCGTGTAAACGCGACGCTCCGCGCCAATTTTGTCCAGCGTGCCTTCCAAGCCGAAGCCCGCAGAAATAACCCCGATTGAGCCTAAGATGGACCCGCGATCGACAAAAATTTCGTCTGCGGACACGGCCAACCAATATCCGCCGGACGCTGCAACGTCTTCGACAAAGGCATAAACAGGGATGTTTTTCTCGTCCGCCAAGCGGCGGATACGGGCCGCTATCAAAGACGACTGCACAGGCGACCCACCGGGGCTGGAAATTTCCAGCGCCACAGCGACAGGCTTTGATTTGAATGCTTTTTCGATTGCGTCGGCGAGGCCTCGATCAGAGAGAGCGCGACCAGATGTGGCGATGGCCCCTTGCAACCGAACAACAGCAACATGGGGCGGGCTTTTTACAAAAGGAATCCAACGTTTCATGGAGAAGCATCTAAGTGGATCGCCCCCCAAAAACAAGGCACCCGCTACTGTCTTATCCGCCACCCTGTTTTAAATATCCAACCGATCACACCAACGCAAAGCGCGGTGAACAACCCGATTGCAAAAAGGCTAAGTGCGATCGGAACATCGGCCGCGCCAAAAAACGACCAGCGGAACCCTGAAATGAGATACACAACGGGATTGAACATCGTGATGCTTTGCCAAACGGGCGGCAGCATCGCGACCGAGTAAAATGATCCACCGAGAAACACCAAAGGGGTGATGATCAACAAGGGGATCAGTTGCAGCTGTTCAAAGTTCCCAGCCCAGATACCGATGATGAACCCCAACAGCGAGAACGACAAACAGGTCAGCGTTAAGAAAGCCAGCATTGCGATCGGGTGTTGGATTGTGATGTCTACGAACAAAAACGACGTTCCTAAGATCACCAAGCCTACAAACATCGCCTTTGTCGCAGCTGCACCGACGTATCCAACGGTGATTTCCCAAAAGCTGACGGGTGCAGAGAGAAGCTCATAAATCGTACCGATAAACTTTGGGAAATAGATGCCGAACGATGCATTGCTGGTGGCCTGTGTCATCACAGAAAGCATGATCAAACCGGGCACGATAAAGGCACCGTACCCGATACCTTCAACCTCTTGAATTCGGCTGCCAATGGCTGTTCCGAAGACGACGAAATAGAGCGACGTCGAAATCACTGGGCTGATAAAGCTTTGCATCAATGTCCGAAAAAATCGGGCCATTTCGAAAATGTAGATGGATCTGATGGCTTGGAAATTCATGCCGCACCCTCCTGTTCGGCCACGAGGGACACAAAAATTTCTTCTAGTGACGACTGTTGTGTTTGAAGATCGCTCATCTGGAGGCCCGCCGTTTGCAGGTCGGCCAAGAGGCTGGTTATTCCTGTTCGGTCAAGGCTCGTGTCGTAGGTGTAAACCAAATGGCCCTCCTCCAGGCGCAAGCCGTACTTCGACAACGCATCTGGAACTGCGCTGACCGGTTCGATCAATTCAATCTTCAACGACTTTTTACCCATCCGTTTCATCAGGTGGTCTTTATCTTCGACCAACAAAATCTCGCCCTTGGCGATAACCCCGATGCGGTCTGCGATCGCTTCCGCCTCTTCAATGTAGTGGGTCGTCAGAATAATCGTGACACCGTCTTCTTTGAGCTTGGCAACAACATCCCACATGTCTTTTCGCAGTTCCACGTCGACGCCTGCGGTGGGTTCATCCAAGAACAACACGCGAGGTTCATGGGATAAGGCTTTGGCGATAAGCACCCTGCGCTTCATTCCGCCAGAGAGCATCATGATCCTATCGTCTTTTTTATCCCACAGGGACAATGACCGTAAAATCTTCTCCAAGTACGCTGGGTCGGGAGCCTTTCCGAACAAACCTCGCGAAAACTTAACCGTGTTCATCACCTTTTCGAACGGTTCGAGATTGATTTCCTGAGGTACCAACCCGACCAGATTACGAGCCGCGCGAAAATCGGTCAGATTGTCATGACCGCCGATGGTCACACTGCCGGAAGTGGCCTGCGTGATGCCGCAAATGGTTGAAATCAGTGTCGTCTTGCCCGCACCGTTCGGCCCCAAAAGGGCGATAATCTCACCTTGCTTGATGGAAAGGTCCACAGATTTGAGCGCCTCAAAGCCATTATCATAGCGTTTCGTAAGCTCTCGTACGTCAACAATATTGGTCATATTCGAATTCCTTTGCGCGCAGTCTATGCCTGCAACCGCCCAAGGTGAAGCCACCTAAACAGATGAGTTCACTTTCACCGCGAACTAGGCGTCCCGAAAGGGGGCCAAAACCTCTGTGATTAGTTTTTTAACACGGTCTGTGACCAACAAACCCTTCTCGGGACGCGATACCAAATACATATCAGACCTGAAGTGCGCAGGTATATTGATGCTTCGGTACACAACCTCTGCCAATTGAATGATTTGCGCTGACTCTGGCACCAAGGCAAATCCTAAGCCGTGGTTGACCAAACTGATAACCGCGTGAGTCTGACTTGCTTCCAACCGTGTATCCGGGAGAACGCCACTGGCATAGAACAACGCATCCAATGTCTCTTTGAGGTACCCGCCACGGTCTTTGGTGAATGAGATGTAGGGCACGCCATGAAAGTCAGAAATGGAAAGTTCGGCCTGCCCTGCCAACGGATGCCCACGCGGGATTGCCGCGACGAACGTCTCGCTCACCACGCGAGATCGTTCAATCTCCGCACGAGGCGCTTCCATCCGTGTGAGCCCCAAATCAATGCGGCCAGATCGCTGTGCTTCGATCACTTCATAGCCCATCATCTCGATCGGGGAGAGCAATACATTCGGCATTTGGATGGCCATCCGCTGAGCGATAAGTGGCATGAATTGGAAAGCGGCCGAGGGCACAAAACCCAAGGCGATCGCACCTGTTTCACCGCGTTCTGCTTGGCGAGCATTCAGCACGGCATGCTCTGAGCGCTGAATAATATCAACAGCGCTATGATAGAAACTTTCTCCCGCTGAAGTCAGACGCACATGGCGGTTGTTGCGTTCGAATAGCGTGAGGTTAATCCGCTGTTCCAACAGTTTGATCTGACGCGACAAGGGAGGTTGCGTCATGTTCATCCGTTCGGCCGCGCGGCGAAAGTTTAGCTCTTCTGCAACCGCAACAAAGCACCGCATTTGGAAGTACTCGAACTGACCTTGTGCCATCATAAACCTCGCATTGATATGAATCCTGTATCACAACAATCCAAATTTGAAATTTACAAAATTGCGGTCTGTCACAATGATCAGCGCGCACGCGCTAAACAACCTGAAGAGAACCCATGACACCGACCCTCACCTATTTCCGCTGGCCATTTATCTTTACCGCAACCGGTTTGGTGTTGGCTTATGTCCTAGGCTACCAAACAACGGGAACAGTCGCTGGAGCGATGTCTTTCTTTTTGCTGGGCTGCATTTTGGCAGTCTTGGAAATCTCTCTTAGTTTCGACAATGCCATTGTAAACGCGAACATTCTGAAAACGATGGAGCCAAAATGGCAGCACCGTTTTTTGACGTGGGGCATTATCATCGCCGTGTTTGGGATGCGGATCATTTTTCCTTTGGTTGTTGTCGTTGTGGCGGCAAATATCGGGCCAATCTCTGCTGTGGTTCTTGCCGCGACAGACCCGCAAGAATATGCGCGCATCATGGACGATGCCCACATCGGGATTTCCGCATTTGGCGGGACCTTTCTGATGATGGTCGCTCTTTCGTATTTCCTGGATCAATCCAAAGAAGTTGACTGGATCAGGGTTATCGAAGCGCGCCTGCGCACATGGGCGTCCATTCGTGGGTTGGAAATTGGCGTGGTCCTGTTCGCGGCCGTGATGATCTCTGTCGCGTTGCCGCCGGAAGACAGTGCAACGTTTCTATTTTCGGCTGTTTGCGGGCTACTGACCTTCTTGGCGGTCGAATTGGTTGCCCATTTCTTGGATGCCGAACAAGAAGTTCATACGGCTGCGGCAAAAGGCGGGTTTGGTGCGTTTTTATACCTCGAGGTTCTGGATGCGAGCTTTTCATTCGACGGGGTGATAGGAGCCTTTGCGTTGACCCAGAACCTATTTCTCATCGCGATTGGATTGGGCATCGGCGCGTTTTACGTTCGCTCAATGACGATCATGCTGGTGGAGCGCGATACGTTGACGGAGTTTCGCTACCTTGAACACGGCGCGTTTTATTCTGTCCTCGCGTTGTCGGTGATCATGTACATGAAATCGCTGTGGCACGTTCCTGAATTGATCACAGGGCTTATCGGCGCGGCGTTTATCGTCGTCTCTCTGATCTCTTCCATTCAATACAACAAACGAAATCAGATCGCCTAAGGTTCAGACCAGCCGGCTTGTTGAAAGGTAATCCCATGTCAGACCCAACAGTTTCCCCCGCTTCACTCGAGCGCCTAAAGGACGTCTCTGTCGCGACCTTGGCGACAGCCCTCTACAAGCGTGGATTGCGCAATCAGGTCATTCAAGATGTGCGCCCAGTAAAAGCCAAAGGCCGCAACATGGTCGGCCCAGCGTTCACGCTGCGCTACATGCCAGCCCGTGAAGACCGCAACCAATTGGTTGAGTTCCGCAATCCAAAACACCCGCAACGCCATGCTGTTGAGACTTGCCCCGAAGGTGCTGTTTTGGTCATGGACAGCCGGAAAGATGCGCGTGCTGCTTCGGCGGGCGACATCCTCATCACCCGCCTGATGAAACGCGGGGCTGCAGGTGTGGTCACCGATGGTGGATTTCGCGACGCGATGAACATCGGCGAGCTTGACATGCCAGCCTATCACAGCCGCCCGTCGAGCCCGACAAACTTAACGCTGAACGAAGCCATCGACATAAACGTACCCATCGGATGCGGTGACGCGCCTGTCTTCCCTGGCGATATCATTGTGGGTGATGATGACAGCGTGATCGTTGTGCCCGCACATCTGGCCGACGAAATTGCAGCAGAAGCTGTTGAAATGACGGCCTATGAACATTTCGTCATGTCGCAGGTCCAATCGGGAGCGACGATCATTGGCCTCTATCCTGCGACAAAAGAAGAAAACCTGGATGCGTTCAAGACATGGCGCACCGAGAACAACCGCTGATCGCTAGAGTTCGCCCTCACGCACATACAAATGGATGCTTTAGAATGACATTTACGCCGCATGGAAAACACCTCATCGCTGGGGACTGGGTCGCAGGATCAACCACATTCTCGTCAGACCCCGCCCATGGCCCATCTCATGATTTTGCTGTTGGCACACCAAGCTTGGTGGATGATGCGTGCAAAGCGGCAGAAGATGCGTTTTGGAGCTATGGCTCGACGTCTCGGGAAGAACGCGCCGGGTTTTTGAATGCGATCGCCGATCAGATTGAAGCACGTGCAGAACAGATAACCGAGATTGGCAGCCAAGAGACAGGTCTTCCCGTTGCACGACTGGATGGGGAAAGGGGCCGAACAACTGGTCAGCTGCGCCTCTTTGCAAGCCACATCCTAAAAGGCGACTACCTTGATCAACGTCATGACGTGGCCCTCCCTGATCGTACGCCTTTGCCGCGTCCGGAATTGAAAATGATCCAGCGTCCGATTGGTCCGGTTGCTGTCTTCGGCGCGTCGAACTTTCCTCTCGCGTTCTCAACGGCCGGTGGCGACACGGCATCGGCGTTGGCGGCGGGCTGCCCAGTCGTTGTAAAGGGACACAGCGCGCATCCGGGGACAGGCGAAGTCATCGCTGAAGCTATTCACGCCGCGATTAAGGCGTGCGGGCTGCATGGTGGCGTCTTTTCTCTCATCCAAGGTGGCGCACGCGTTGTCGGCACGGCGCTTGTTCAACATCCATTGATCAACGCCGTTGGCTTCACAGGTTCGCTAGCGGGCGGGCGCGCACTGTTCGATTTATGCGCCCAGCGCCCAGATCCAATTCCGTTTTTTGGCGAACTGGGGTCGGTAAACCCAATGTTTCTTTTGCCTGCTGCAACAGTGGCGCGTGGTGCGGATATTGGGGCTGGATGGGCCGCATCGCTCACCATGGGTGCAGGGCAATTCTGTACCAACCCGGGCATTGCAATTGTCGCTAGCGGCCCAGACGGAGACGCATTCGTAGAGGCAGCAACCGCTGCACTGAAACAAGCCGACGGCCAGACGATGCTGACCGACGGTATCGCAGAGGCCTACCGGAAAGGGTGCGATCAGTTTTCAGAAACCGCAGGCGTCACAGCGTTGGTCACGTCGTCGCCCCCCTCCCGTACAGCGACACCATTTTTGTTCGAGACGACCGGAAAAGACTGGCTGGCCAATGATGCCCTGAGCGAAGAAGTTTTTGGTCCATTGGGGCTGATCGTTCGCGTCGCCGACACATCTGAAATGGTCGATATTGCCAAGTCATTGAAGGGGCAATTGACTTGCACTTTGCACATAGACGGTGGCGATTTGGCGGATGCTCAAGCTCTTATGCCAATTTTAGAACGCAAAGCCGGTCGGATACTGGCCAATGGCTTTCCGACTGGAGTTGAAGTCAGCGATGCGATGGTTCACGGCGGCCCCTACCCTGCATCAACAAACTTTGGCGCGACGTCGGTTGGAACACTCGCCATTCGGCGTTTCCTTCGCCCCGTTTGCTACCAAAACCTGCCAGCTGATTTGATCGACGCGTAAATTGTATGCTCATGCATCCACAGTAAAACCGTTTGGGCCCCAAAACAGGTTGGGGCCCTCATTCGTTTGAGGACATTTGCCTCTAGCTCAAAAAATAGGCGTGTCGTCAGTTTTTTACGAAGCAGCACTGATGCTAAGGTGCGCGCTGAGTACGAAATGGAATTTTATTGACCGATTGATCAAATCCCTAAACACTTTTGCTGTCCCAACAGCAGGAGTTCACCACATGTCTAACGCATTTCGCCCATCGCGCCGCCACTTCATGGTGACGACAGCCGCATCCGCGCTGCTGGCCAGCGCAACACGCGCCGTCGCAGCGGACCCGATCAAAACCGCAGGCATCTATACGGTCCCCGTCGAGCAACAATGGGTCAGCCGGATTCATATCGCAGCTGTCGCAGCGCAAAGCCGTGGTGACATTGAATACACCTATTCTGAAAACGTCAGTAACACCGACTATGCGCGCGTCATTCGCGAATATGCGGAAGCGGGCAACAAATTGATCATCGGTGAAGTCTTCGGTGCTGAACAAGAAGCCCGTGAAGTCGCTGCGGAATATCCCGACGTAGCCTTCTTGATGGGATCCAGTTTCAAAGAAGACCCGGCGCTTCCGAACTTCGCTGTATTTGACAACTACATCCAAGATGCGGCCTATCTTTCCGGCATCATTGCAGGTGCTATGACCACCTCAAACAACATCGGCATGGTCGGTGGCTTTCCAATTCCAGAGGTCAACCGCCTAATGCATGCCTTTATGGCTGGCGCACAGGAAATGAACCCAGACATCGCCTTTCAGGTGAGCTTCATCGGCAGCTGGTTCGATCCCCCCAAAGCCAAGGAAACGGCATTCGCGATGATCGAAAACGGTGCCGATGTTCTCTACGCAGAACGCTTCGGCGTATCGGACGCGGCAAAGGAACAGGGCGTTCTGGCGATCGGCAATGTCATCGATACGCAGGCCGAGTATCCAGAAACCGTCGTCGCATCTGCGATTTGGCATTTCGAGCCGACGCTGGATAACGCAATTGCCGAAGTTCAGGCGGGCAGTTTCACGGCCGCTGATTACGGAATTTATTCGTTTATGAACGAAGGCGGCACGTCACTTGCGCCATTGGGTACGTTTGAAGGCAAGGTTCCCGCAGAAGCCCTGGCCTTGGTCGAACAACGCACCAGCGAAATCATGTCTGGTGATTTTGTTGTCACCATCAACGACGACGAGCCGACCTCCTCGTGACACCATCACCCGTTGAAGCGCTTAGCCTTGAGGGCATCACCAAGCGTTTTGGCGCGCTGACCGCAAATGATGCGGTCAGCTTTTCTTTGCGCGAAGGGGAAGTCGTCGCTCTGCTCGGTGAAAACGGGGCCGGCAAAACGACACTGATGAACATCTTGTTCGGCCAATATGCGGCGGATAGCGGAACCGTGCGTGTGTTTGGAAAAACATTGCCGTCGGGCAATTCACGCGCGGCTTTGGATGCTGGCGTGGGCATGGTGCATCAACATTTCACCCTCGCTGATAACTTGACCGTTCAGGAAAACATCACGCTCGGGGCCGAGCCGTTGTTCCGATTGCGCGCTGACCGTGCTGGTGCAAGGCAGCGGATTTTGGACCTGTCAGAAAAGTACCATTTGTCGGTTGCGCCTGATGCGCGTGTTGGCGCGCTTACGGTGGGTGAACGGCAACGGGTCGAAATCCTGAAGGCCCTGTACCGCGACGTACGTATTCTGATTCTGGATGAACCCACGGCCGTGCTGACGCCGCAGGAGGCTGAAGATTTGTTCACAACATTGCGGCTGGCGATCGCAGATGGCCTCTCGATCATTTTTATCTCGCACAAACTGCATGAGGTGATGGCTATTGCGGACCGTGTTGTGGTGTTGCGCCATGGCAAGGTCACTGGCGGGGTAAACACCAAAGAAACGGATAAGGCAGCCCTGGCGGCACTGATGATGGGGACGCAAACAGAAACACCAAAGGTTGCCAACGCGTCCCCTGGTGCGCCACTGTTGACCCTCACCAATGTGACCACCCGAAATAAGGGCAGTGCGCCGGGGTTAAAAGACGTCACGCTTTCGTTGAAAGCGGGCCAAATCATCGGGCTGGCCGGTGTGTCTGGTAACGGCCAAGCGGCTATTGCGGATGTTGTCGGTGGAACTTTGGCACCGACCACTGGAACATTAGACATCGGGGGACGCAAACAAGGCAACTGGAGCCCCCGAATTGCCGTGCAAAACGGGATCGCACGCATCCCAGAAGACAGGCACAAAACCGGCACAATCTCGGATTTCGATCTGACGGAAAATGCGATTTTGGAACGATATACGGACGCGGAATTTAGCAAATCTGGCTGGCTAAACTGGCGGGCTGCCCGCAACTTTGCGTCAGAGATCATTCAAAAATATGACGTTCGCTGCCCCGGTCCGGACACTCCTATCCGGCTGCTATCAGGCGGAAATATGCAAAAACTGATTTTAGGCCGCACACTGGAAGCCAACCCCAATGTCATTCTGGCCAACCAACCTGTGCGGGGCTTGGATATTGGTGCTGTGAACTACGTGCACAGTCAGCTTTTAGCTGCACGTGACCGAGGCGCGGCAGTTTTACTTATTTCCGAGGATCTGGATGAGATTATGACCCTGAGTGATGTGGTTCACGTCATCTACGACGGTCAGCTCTCGCCTGCGTTCACGCGAGGGCAAAAGAGCCCAGCTGAATTGGGCCTATGGATGGCTGGGCAAGGGTATGAAAGTGAGGTTCGCGATGCGTCTTGAACCGCTCACAGCTCCAAGTATCGTGCGCAAAGTCGGCTTTCCTATCGCGGCACTTTGCGGGACCGTTTTTATCGCCTCTATGTTAGCGATGCTTGCGGGTGCGAACCCCTTCAGCGTTTTGGGCTTGATCTTGAAAGGGGCTTTCGGATCACAGTTTGCCTTGCTTGAAACCCTCAATCGCGCGACTCCTTTGATTTTCACCGGCCTCGCGGTGGCCGTCGCATTTCGCGCCAAGTTTTGGAACATCGGTGCGGAGGCGCAACTTTATGCGGGTGCGTTGATGACCGTGTTGCTGGGGACGGGTGCACTCCCCTGGCCAAGTATCGCGTTGCTGCCGCTTTTGGCGCTGGTGGCGATTTTAGCAGGGGCACTTTTGCTGCTCGTACCTGCCATTTTGAAAACCCGGTTCGGTGTGGACGAGGTTGTCACAACCTTGTTGTTCAATTTCATTTTTCTGCTGTTCATTTCAATGCTGCTCGAAGGCCCTTTGAAGGATCCGATGGGCATGGGCTGGCCCAAATCCGCACGGCTGGTGCAGGACGCTCGCCTGCCGCGCATATTTGAAAGCCTGAGGCTTCATTGGGGGTTCGGGTTGGCGCTGATTTCCGCTGTGGGCATCTGGGTGATCCAAACACGAAGCACATTAGGCTATGAAATGCGCGCCGTTGGCTTGAACCGGCAGGCGGCTGCATTCGCAGGCATTCCGGTCAACCGGGTTTTGCTGAAAACGGCACTTCTGTCTGGTGGGCTTGCGGCTCTTGCCGGTTTTTCTGAAGTGGCTGGCGTGAAAGCGAGCCTGACCCTCGATCTGTCGCCCGGCTACGGCTACACCGGTATCATCGTTGCGATGTTGGCCTTGCTCAATCCGCTTGGGGTGGTTGTGGCGGCCCTATTTGTTGCGGGTATTTTTGTGGGCGCAGACAGCATGAGCCGCGCGGCAAACGTACCAACATATTTAGCAGACATGATGTTAGCTATCGCACTGTTGCTGATGGTGCTGGCCATACTGCTTACGCGGTTCAGAATTGTAAGGGATTGAGACCATGGAGATCGTCGAAATTCTGTTCACCGCCAGTTTTTGGGCCGCAGCAATCCGTATCGCCAGCCCATTGATTTTCGCGACCTTGGGCGAAGTCATTTGTGAACGCGCGGGGGTTCTTAACCTAGGGATTGAAGGGATCATGGTCGCCGGCGCATTCGCGGGTTGGATGGCCGTCTATTCGGGCACAGGCCTGTGGGTCGGCGTTGGGGTCGCAATGGTGGTCGGGATGCTGTTTGGACTGCTTCATAGCGCGCTTACGGTTCCCTTCGGGCTGTCACAGCATGTGGTTGGATTGGGGGTCACGCTCCTTGCGACGTCTTCCACCTATTACGCGTACCGGCTGGCTTTGCCAGAAGTCACCAGCCCGCCAAAAATTGTGGCTTTCCAGCCGTTCGAAATTTCACTTCTTTCCGAAATTCCCATCGTTGGCGAGGCCTTGTTTTCACAAACGCCACTCACCTACCTTGCTTTTATTTCCGTAGCCGTTGTCGCGTTTATTCTCTACCGCACCCCTCTCGGTTTGGCGGTGCGTGCGGCGGGCGAGAACCCGAACGCAGTCGCTGCGCAAGGACTGTCGGTTACAGCGATCCGTATGGGGGCGGTCATATTTGGCAGTGGATTGATGGCTGTTGGCGGCGCGTTCTTGACGATGTCCGCCTTCGATAGTTTCTTCTTTGAAATGGTGAACGGACGGGGTTGGATTTGCATCGCGCTGGTCGTTTTTGGGTCTTGGCGACCTGGAAAGGCGCTTTTGGGTGCTGTTCTATTTGCCGCATTTGATGCGCTGCAAATTCGGGTGCAGCAAACCAGCATCGGCACCGCGGTTCCCTACCAGATCTTCTTGATGATGCCCTACATCCTGTCCATTCTGGCGCTCGTCATGATGTCACGCCGTGCTGAAATTCCAGCCGCCTTAATGGTGCCGTTCAACAAGGGAGAACGTTGATGTTTGATTTGATCGTCAAAGGTGGCGTTCTGCCCGATGGAAAACGGGTCGACATTGGGATCGTCGGCAACACAATCACCGCCATAGACGTGCTTAACGGTGCCGAGGCAGGGCAGACTATAGATGCAACCGGCGATCTTGTTAGCCCCCCATTTGTTGACCCCCATTTCCATTTGGATGCGACACTTTCTTACGGCACGCCGCGCATCAATGCCTCTGGGACTTTGTTAGAGGGGATCGGGCTTTGGGGCGAATTGAAAGAGGTGATGACGCAAGACGACATGGTGGCCCGCGCGCTGACCTATTGCGATTGGGCTGCCAGTATGGGGCTGTTGGCCATTCGGAGCCACGTGGATGTTTGCGACGACCGGCTCTTGGGTGTTGAGGCTATGTTGCACGTCCGTGATAAGGTCAAAGACTATATTGATCTACAGTTGGTGGCCTTTCCACAAGACGGGTTCTACCGTGATCCAACCGCGCGAAACAACACGCTCCGCGCGCTTGATATGGGTGTCGATATCGTTGGGGGCATCCCGCATTTTGAACGCACAATGACGGATGGTGCCGCATCGGTGAAAGAGCTCTGCGAAATCGCTGCACAGCGTGGTCTGCAGGTCGATATGCATTGCGATGAAACCGATGATCCGATGTCGCGCCATATCGAAACCCTTAGCTATGAAACCCAAAGGTTGGGCCTGCACGGGCGGGTCGCGGGTTCACATCTGACGTCGATGCATTCGATGGACAATTACTATGTCTCGAAACTGTTGCCGCTAATGGCCGAGGCGCAAATCAACGCGATCCCCAATCCGTTGATCAATATTGTATTGCAGGGCCGGCATGACACCTACCCCAAGCGCCGCGGCCTAACGCGTGTGAAAGAAATGCAAGCCCATGGGATCAATGTAGGTTGGGGGCAGGACTGCGTGTTGGATCCTTGGTATTCGCTCGGCACGGCAGACATGCTGGACGTCGCGTTTATGGGTTTGCATGTGGCACAGATGACGAGCCCTCCAGAGATGCGAACCTGCTTTGATATGGTTACAACGCACAATGCGAAAACGATGAACCTGCCTGAATATGGGCTTACCGTTGGCGCAAAAGCATCGCTGGTCGTCTTGGATGCTGGCGACCCGATTGAGGCCCTTAGGCTGCGTGCAACGCGGTTGTTTGTCATCGCGAACGGCAAGCTGATCAGCCAAACGCCACGCGCCGACGCCAAGGTAACCCTTGCCGGGCGGCCTCCTATCGTACGTCGACGTCATCAAATTGATTGATGGGCTGCAAAGACGGCGAATTCGTTCATCCACGAAAGAATTTAGTTGCGTGTTGTTTGAAATAAACGCGTGCGCCTAGTCTTTCATTTTTTTGCGTCGCGGCCAGCGAGGGTTTGTCCACGACTGGCCAATTGGTAGATCTGAAAAGACAAAAGCAGAACCTGGAAAAACCGATAGACAGTCGCGGTGATAATCCGGTCATGCGGGGACCTATCGACACCTGAACACCATAGCCCTTCCATTACCTGACTAAATATGTCAGATAATGGAAGCCTAGCCCTATTCGCCCGGTAAAACGTAAACATCGCCTTGTACCTAGACCAAGGCACGCGTCTGCCGAGCGCGGACTTCAGGACCATGGGGCTAAGTTATGAAAAACCGAGACATTGTCGAATGTGGCCGCAAGATTGACCCTAAAGACAGCCATCTCTCTGACTTGGACATGTCAGCAAACGATGGGGCCGTTCTGCAAATCATGCGCCTTTATATGCAAAGCGTGTCACATCCCCCATCCATGGCTTGGATGGCCGCATTGTCCGGTGCGGACACCGCATTTGGCCGAACATTTGGGCCGCAGATCGCGGCACGCACATTGGAGGCCCTGCAGCGCGTTCGTGTTTCTAGAAAATCTGTTTTTCACTTTAACAGCCCCGCCTGCCCATGTTGCTCTCAGATTGTAACGGAACATGAGCGACGTTTCATGCGGGCGTTGGAATGTGCAAATGCGGGAGCCTTGGGGCAGGCGAAGATGGAGCTCATCATGCTTTGTGAAGGGAACAATGTGATTCCGGCACTGGACGCGATGGAGCGACTAAACCAGACGATCGCGGATTTTTTGGCATCTAACCTTCGGGCAGATCCGCATTCAGACACTATAGTGACGGGCCTGACGCCATGCACCAAGTAACAACAACGACTGAAGGCCTATCGCCAATCGAAGCAGCAGTGCTGCCTGTGATCCGACATCATGTATCTGCATTGCAGGGCGACACGCCACTCGCATGGCGGCTGGCGTTTGGGATTGCAGAACAACGCTGGGGCGAGGGCCGCGGCTTGGCTATAGCCCATCGATGTCAGGTATTTTTATCAGCCTTAATAGCGTCCCGCAGGTTGCCGCTTTCAACGCATGATCCGTTTGACATCGATATGCGCGACAGCCTGACAGAGGATGAGCAAACGATCATCAGTATTTTGTCAGCGATGCGCGTTGATGACACGCCGAGCGCGCGCCAGAAATTAGCAGCCCTAGTGGATGGACCGCTGTCATCCACTACCGTGCAAGCGGGCCTCTCTTTGGCGCTTTCGCTGGGCACAGATCACCACACAATTCGCAGACCATCAGCCCCCAAGCTGCGGGCTGTCAGCTAGCAACACAACCCAGAAAGGGAATAAATGGCACGCCCTCCCCGACCAGCACCGCGCGTTATGCACGTATTGTCAAAAACGTGGATCACAAAGAACATGATCCGGGTCACCTTCTGTGCAGAATGGGTCAAAACCTTGGAGCCTGGCATTGAAGGTGCTCACTTCAAGCTTTTCATTCCGCAGGTTGACCAATCAGATGAGGCGTTTACTGCCGCATTGGAAAACGGTCCGCGCCCTGATGTTCGTACCTATACCATCCGGCACATACGGCCCGATACTGCACAGTTCGATGTCGATTTTGTGGATCATGGGGATACCGGACCGGCCAGCTCATGGGCACGGCGCTGTAAAGCGGAAGACATTGCAGGTTTTGCGGGTCCCGGCCCCGTCAAACTCGCGGAATTTTACGCTGACACCTACATCGTTGCTGCAGATATGTCGGCCTTGCCAGTCGCTGCAGTGACGCTTGAGGCGATGCCGCGTGATGCGAAAGGTGTCGCCTTCCTCGAAATAACGAGCCCCGAGGACCAGCAAAACATTGATGCACCGCAGGGCGTGGATGTGCACTGGTTGATCCATTCCGTTCCACATAAGTCACCAACTCAATCCATCAAACGCATCCAAGAATTGCCCCCCAGTGAAGGGTCTGTCCAAACCTGCATTGCAGGTGAAAGTGGTATGATCAAAGCCTTACGCGAAGAAATTCTCAAACGCCGCGCGATACCAAAAGGGGACGCCTATATTTCAGGGTACTGGAAAATCGGGCTCATCGAAGACGAACACCAAAAAGCCAAGCAAGAGGAAACGCGCGCAAACGCCTGACGCAAGCCCTCAGACGGATGTTAGGTGTCGGCGCCCGCATAAACTGCGGGCGCCGTTTGTTTTTAGAACGTGTATTCGACACTTAGGCCAAACGACCGGCCCTCTTCGAAGTTCGGCTCGACCTCGCCGGCGAAGTCTTGGCCATAGGTCGCGCGTGCAACGTAGGCTTCGTCAAACAGGTTGTTTACCTCGGCCCGTACCGTCAGGCCTTCGATGTTTTCTGGGCTATACTCCAGGAAGGTATTCACAACGGTATATCCCGCGATGTCGACCGAGCTCGTGTACAACGTATCCGTCAAGGTGTAATCCAAAGCGTGCTCAATGTTGCCGCCAAAGATCACACCGTTCTCGAACTGATGCGCGGCTTGAACGGTGACAATTTCACCTAGCGGGATGGTAAGATAGTTCCCGCTGAAGGAATCTGCAGACAGGCCATTAACCTCGGTTTCGGTGTTCGCATACCCGACACGGAGGAAACCGCTTTCCCACGTTGTCGAAACGCCCAGCTCAAAGCCAGTTGCTTCAACATCCGCAGTCACAGCGGCGCCACCACGGTAGCTGGCAGCGCGTGAGTTATCGATCTCAGTGGAGAAAACCTTAGCGTCGAAGAGTGTTGAACCCATTTCATAGCTGGCAGCGACATAGAAATTGTCCGCTGTCACGTCTTCGATTTCATCGGTTGAATAGTCCCAAGCTGGATTCAGGATATAGTTTTCGGCCAGCTCAATTCCGCCCCAAACATGCGAATATCCGGCACCAATTGTGACGCTATTAGACACATCAACTTCGCCAGACGCATTGAATGAAACGCCGTTCGTCGACTGCGTTGACCCATCAAGCCCAGTGAAGTTTTGGAAATCTGCCCGCACACCGGTTGAGAACCGCGTGTTCGCAGTCGGCTCACCACGCAGTTGAGCAAAGACCCCGATGTTTGAGAGTTCTTCTCCTGCCGTATAGCTCTCTGCAGCGTCGGACAGCAGCTCATACGAAATGTCGGTTTCGTCATTGAAGAAATCGACCCCCGCATTCAATTCACCCATGCCCAATGCGAAGGTATTCGATACCTCGCCATTCAAGCTGGTGGTTTCACCTTCCGTGTATTGCGCGGTTGAGAGATCCGTTTCGTCGTTCACCAACGTAGTGCCACTGTATGACAGTCGGAGCGTTGGATCCCAAAGATCGGTAGGCGCCGTTGTTGTATATTCGAGGCTTACATTCGTGCGGGTCAAATCGTAGCTGCGGGTTTCTGGTAGAGGCCGCCCACCAATCAGCGCACCAATATTAGCACGGTACGGGCGCAGCGCATCATCAGCGACGTCTTCAAGAGAAAACTCGAAGCGACCGCCGTTTTCCGCTTCATACGCGAACTTCCCAAGAAGGCTGGTCAGGTTGGTGCCTGACCCAAAGATTGTATCGTCATTGCCATCCGTCCGATTATTCCCGGTGGCGTAGCGCGCAAATGCAAGCGCCTCAAACGACCCTTCGCGCGCATAGGTTGTCAGGCTATTTGTGAAAACATCACCGTTGGAATCGTATTCAGTTTTAAACGAACCACCAAAGTCATCCCCAGCGTCCAACAGATCAGCAACATCTACTGTTTCGTATTCCAACGCCCCTGCTAATGCGGCAGGCCCCGCATCAGCAGGCGCGACGCCGGGATCGATCCGCACCGCTTGTAGAAGCGAAGGATCAATCAGTGTCGTCGTGTTGTGGTGAAAAATACGGTTATTCTGGCGCGCGCCGTCGATCGAAATCGCGAGATTGTTTTCTTCAATTCCGTTTACGTACAGTTTTTGCGCAACAGGAATGCCCCCGCCAACAGATAGCGTGGGTTCTGCAGCGAAAAGTTCGGACAGGTCAGCAGGATTGCTTAACGCCAATGCTTCACTGGTGATTGAGACGCCATCTTCGGCTTCTGGGTTAAGTGGTGCAGACACAAAAATAGTGCCCAAGAAAACAGACTCTGCGGCAAAATCTTCGGTTGCGTTTAAGTCTTGTGCCCATGCTGCTGCCGGGCCCATGCCCAGCACGATACAGGTCGATAGTTTTAGAAGTTTCATCGGATATTCCCCAAGAAAAATTATTAGGGGGCTAGAATATCCTTGCTGCCTATCTTGCCTCTTTAAGGGGACATTTCAGGTGCCAACAATGTGTCGCACCTAACTTAATAGAGCTGTTGCAAACACGTTACATTTAAGGTTCTAGCGTCCTTGGAACTGTACCGAAAAGGTCGTCTGAGCACCCGCTGGCGGAGGCGGAAATGGCGCCGCACGACGGATATGATCAACGGCGGTTCTATCCAAATCAGCGTCTCCTGAACTGCGACCAATGCCCACAGACGCCAATTGGCCAGAGGCTCCGACGCGGAAACTGACGGTAGCTACACCACGCGCGCGGACATTTTGACGGCGCGTCCGACTTATTTCGCGCATGACCACATTTCCATAGTTTGCAGCGGCGCGCCGAGCGGCTGCAACAGCGGCTTGATCAACCTGATGCCCCTGCCCCGATTGCGTCGCTTGCCCCGGGTTTTGAGAGACTGCCGCGATGCCCCGTTGCGCATTTTCAGATGCGTTTCCCCGCGGCGACGAAGCGGCTTGGCGCGCGGGTTGTTGTGGCGGCGGCGGAGGAGGCGTTTGTCCCAGATTAGCAGGCCGGCGTGATGGGCGCACGGTTTCTGCGGTGGCCTCTCGCACCTCTACATCTGGCAGAGCCTCAATAACTTGCGGCTGCGCAGCAGAAACTCGCACGGTCTCCGCAACGGATGCTTGGGACGGCGCAGTTGGCGGCACGTGCTGCAAGCTGGGGGCGGATACCGTTGCCGAAATGTCGGCCGGTGTTTCGCTTAGTTCTTCGGGCATCACTTGAAGACCTGCGATAGCTGTTTCGGTCTGTGCAGGCACCCTAGGCGTGGCAGATGCTTGGGCCGGGGGAGGCTCGGCGAGTTCGACAGCATCAGTTGTAGGCATAACCTCGGGCGAGGCAGGCTGTGCCCCTTGAGCCAAGTCTTCGAAACTGTTGCCTTGTGCGACCAAGGCAGGCGGTGGTCCGGCTGCGCTTGGCGTTGAGTCAGGCACCGACATCGCGAAAACGAATGCGCCATGAATAGCGACCGAAACAGCGAGGAATGTCGCGGTGGATTTCCGATACTTCATTGTTCAACACCACGTTCAGTCACCAACCACACGGACTGAGCTCCCGCCGCACGAAGCTGTGACACCTGCGCCATCAACACCTTTGCAGGCACAGCGCGATCCGCGACCAGGCGCACGTCTAGGCCGTTTGGTCTTTCTTGTGAGGCACTCACGGCTTGTTCGGCCGTAACCGCTACGCCGCGCAACATGAGCGAACCATCCTTCCTCAACACGGCGGTGTCTGGCGGCGCGCGGCCCTCAAGCTCAGCGGTATCGATCAAGCTGATCTCATCGTCCAACGTGGGCGCCAGCGCTCCTGCGATCATGAAGAACACGAGCATCAAAAATACGATATTAATCAAGGCAATCGTAGGTTCAGATTGTGGGCGACGAGCGCGTTTGGTCAAAGCCATGTGCTACTCCAACACAACCACGGACAGATCAGGCCGTGCCGCCAAAACAACAAGAAGATCGACAAGCCGTTGCGACGTCACAGCGTCACGCGGGGCAATCAAAATCCTTTGCCCTTCATTGTCTGCAATCTCATCTATCTGATCGATCAATGTATCAAACGTATGGTTTTGACCGTTCAATTGAACAGTCTGATCATCCAATCGAATGAACAGAGGAGCAGTATCTAAGTTAGCGGTCGCATTGCCTGCTGTCGCCCCGAGCAATGGAATTTCCGAAAACCGCGTGAACGTGGAGCTCAGCATAAAGAACAGCAAAAGCAGGAAGATAACATCAATCAATGACGTCATCGACAATCGCTTGCGCCGGTGGGTCGCGATCCGCAACGCCATCACACTTACGCCGCCATCGCTGCGAATTTAGATTCAATTGCGCTTTCAGCCAGCATACGTTCACGCGCAACACGGCTGTCGAAGAACGTCAAAACCAGAGAAGTTGGCATTGCTACAGCAAGGCCGGCAGCCGTGGTCAAAAGGGCAACCCAAATCCCGCCTGCCAATAGTGATGGGTCCACAGAATTTCCAGCCTGCTGCAACGCTTGAAACGCATCGATCATGCCCAGCACGGTCCCGAACAAACCTAGCAACGGCGCAATCTGCGCGATGCTGTCTAAGGCTCTAAACCCTGCTTCCAAGGTCGTAATATGTGCTCCTGCTTTGCCCTCAATCAGCGTTTTCGGCGCGTTTTCTTTTGTATTTCTCAAGACGTTGGAGAGGCTATTCCGGCTTTTTTGCAAAGCACTTTCAGCAGCCTCGCGATTGCCGCGATCCCATTCGTTAATTGCGACTAAAATCTGATCCTCTCGCCCAACACCCAATCGGATGAACTGCCAGATCTTCCAGAGAATGACGCTAAGCGACAGGACGGATAACCCCAACATTAAAAGAACAACGGGACCACCGAGGTCGTAAATAGCCGTCAAACGCTGCAGGACGGCGGCATAGATATTCATCCCAAAATCTCCACGTCGATCCGCGAGGAGTAGGTCAAGGCGTCGGCACAAGATGCGCTCTCACCAACGGAGCATTCGGCAACGCCGTTGATTAAGACTTGGCCCAAAGCATCGCAGGCCAACGAAGGGACATTAAACTGCCGAACACGAGGCGTACCGCTAGGCAGGTCGCGCATATCAAACAATGTCAGGCGATCTACGGCACCCGCCGTGGTCAGCAAAACAGTTTCGAACACCAACGCCTCGACATCGGCGGCAAGGTCATTTTTCAGCATGAAGGTCAGCTGGCATGCCGCGTCCAATTGTAACGTGCTGTTCAACTCAACCTTGATCGAGGGAACCGCATCTACGGCTCCCTCTTGGGCAAGGATTGGCGCTGGCAACGACACGAGGAGAGCAATTGCCAGGCCAAGGCCTTTTTCAAAACATCTATTTTTCATATTAAAACTCGAAAGAACGGGCGAGGCTGATTTCATAGGAACGTCCTTCGCCGGCGACATCGATCAATGCATTCTGATAGTCTTTGTCGAAGGCATTGTTCACACGGAAACCAACATCAATGCCTTCAAGCGGCCCTGACTGGGGTTCCCAATTCAAGAAAAGATCATGCACCGCATAGCCGGAATATTCCTCGCCATCGCCATAGTTGATGTCGTCAAATATTGCAGATTGAACGCCATATTCGAGGCCGAGACGCTGCGTTCGACCGCCCAAAGTGACATTCAAATTGCGGGCAGGAATTGAAGACAGAGACTCGCCTGTTGCCGCGTCTTCACCACGAACGTCGGAATACGCAACGCGCGCGAAAAACGCCTCAGACTCGTAAGCCGCTTCGATTTCGAGCCCCATAACCTCTGCTGCATCTACGTTTTGGTAGGTCGTTGTGCCGAGACGTTCGATATAGTTTTCAATATCGTAGTAAAATGCCGTTGCTTTCACATCGAACACATCATCTTGCGAAACAATGCCAAAGTAGGATGCGGCTAGACCAATCTCAGCATTGGTCGCCGTCTCTGGTTTAAGGTTGACGCTAAATGTGTCCCCGGTTCCATCGGGGTCTGCGACGGTGAAGCGTTCATCCAACGTGGGTGCGCGCTGCGTTTGAGCGACAGAGCCAAACACGGAATAGGTATCGTTGATCTCATAAGCGACTGCGAGTTTTGGCGACACCAACGTTTCAGTTGAATCCGTCAAATCAACTCCGTTTACAAAATCCTCTTCGGAACTAAGGAATACTCGGTCGATCCGGATGCCAGGGATGACTGTCAGCCGATCATTGAAGACCAACTCACCCTGCGCATAAAATCCGATCTTCTCATCCGTGCCTTCCGGGTGGAAGGTTGCCGCGGATGGGTCAAAAATCCCTGGGAGTGTGTCGGCCACACCAGTGCGTTCTTGGCTCGACACTTGCAAACCAGTTGTCACGTAGGCTTCAAAATTCTCGCTAGAAAATTCAGAAACATTTTCGACCCGCAACGACGTTGTCGCGTAGCTGTAATCAGAATCGCAGATAACCGCGCCGAAACCTGGGAAACAGGCTGCAGACCCATTTTCTTGGGTGTTCTGCGTGTCGGAGTAGTTGAGCGTCACATCCAAATCGAGAAGCGGATTCCCGAAAAACTCATTTTCGTATTTTACAGTCCACGTTTCATCGACGATGTGCCGGTCGACCGTCCCGAAAAAGGGGCTCAGCCCTGTGATCTGATCCAACGATTGATCTTCGTTATCGCTGTCGGTTCTCAAATACGAAAACGTGAGCGCCTGGGCACGGTCATCGCCAAACGTTAGACGAGACTTTACCAAGCCTGAAAGCGCCTCAGCCCCTAAGCCAACAACTTCGTTGCCCGAACCATCTGTGTAATTTCCTGTCTCACGGTAACTCAGCGCAATTAAATTCTCTAGCGAGTCCCCTGCACGTTCGGCTGCGATCACAGACGCGGAAAGTTCATCGCCATTCGACCCGTAAGTCAATCGCGTGCTAACCGCACGATCGCTATTTTCAAGAAATTCTGACGGGTCACGCGTTTCTACGTTTATGACGCCACCAATCGCTCCGGACCCATATAGAGTTGAAGACGCTGGGCCTCGCAACACCTCTACTTGGCGAAACAACAAGGGATCAGAAAAGAAGCTACCCAAGCGGTATTGCTCATAATATTTTGTGGCACCGTTCAGGTTAACGACAATCCGCGATTCATCCGAAGAGAGACCTGACCCGATTCCGCGGATATTGTAAGATTCACCAAGCGCGCGCCCTGATCCGGTTGCCTGCACCCCAGGGATCAAATCGAACAATTCGCCAATCGTCGAAGCCTGCAGATCTTCGATATCGTCTTGATTTAAAACCGTTACGGCTTGCGGTGTATCAATTGCGACAGTGTTATCGAAACCTGTCCCTAAAACGATCCGCCCCAATGCTGTGACGCTTTCATTGTCTTGCGCAACCGCGACGGTTGCATGCAAAAATACTGCGGACGTTAGAACTGTTGCGCCCAATAAGGCGCGCTTTGCATGTGTCATCTTTTCCCCTCAGCCCTATTGGCGTGATGCTTTCGTGTTAGCTGGCCGAGGTATGTGTCGATGGCTTGCTTAGAATATGAGATATTCTCTTGCCGCTGCTAATTAATCCGATTAAAACAGTCAAGTAAAGAAGTTGCGAAACTTCCTCAGCCAGCCAATGCGCCAGCTCTCACTGTTAAACACACCAACATGAGGACTGCCAAATGACGATGGCCCAGCCCACCCCGGATGCAATTCGCGCCTATCTCAACGACCACCCCAAAAGACGAACTCGTGACGCAGCCAAAGAACTGGGCGTCGGCGAAGCCGCACTGGTGGCAGCATCGGGCGCCATGCCCATTGCCGCTGATCCAGATCAAATCATGCCAGCGCTGAACACCGTTGGCCCCGTGATGGCGTTGACACGCAACGAAAGCGCTGTTCATGAGAAGACAGGTGTCTATGAAAACTACCGTGGCGGGCCGCATGCCTCGATGGTCATCAATGATGATATCGACCTCCGGATCTTTCGCAGCCATTGGGTGTATGGCTTGGCCCAGACCAAAGAGACCGAGAATGGCACCCAACGCTCAATGCAATTTTTCGACGCGGCGGGTGATGCCGTACATAAGGTTTTCGCCCGCCCGGACACGGATCTGCGCGCATGGGATGAGATGCTGAAGCACCTGTCAAAGGGTGATGATGCCGCTGAGCTCAACCTGACGCCGCGCGCGGCTGTCAAGTCGGCCAAAGCAGACCCTGCGAAGGCCGAGACGCTCCGTGCCGAATGGTCAAAAATGACGGACACGCACCAATTCATGCGCCTCACGTCTAAGTTAAGTATGAACAGGCTCGGGGCCTACCGCATTGCCGGAAAACCATTTGTAAAACCGTTGGCCCCTTGGGCGCTGAACGATGCAATCATCGCGTTGGGTGACGCTGAAACTGAAATCATGCTGTTTGTCGGAAATCGCGGCTGCATCCAAATTCACACCGGACCGCTGAACACCATCAAACCGATGGGGCCGTGGCAGAATGTGTTAGATCCTCGTTTCAATCTGCACCTACGGACGGACCATGTTGCAGAAGTCTGGGCCGTGGAAAAACCAACCAAACGCGGCATGGCCGTTTCAATCGAAGCGTTCGACAAAGATGGATCGCTCATTCTTCAAATGTTTGGACGTCGCAAAGAAACAGACACGGTAGATCACACTGGTGCGTTCAAAGACCTGATCGCGACCCTGCCCCAGCTTCACCTTGAGGACGCTTAAGTTATGAACACTTTGTTTCGCGCTATCCTTATGGCCACCGCTGTCGCCCCCCTCTCGACAATGGCCTTTGCGGAGGACCGCATTGTGTCGGTCGGGGGATCAATCACCGAAATTATCTTCGCGTTGGGTGAAGAGAACCGTCTCGTCGCACGCGACACGACCTCGAGCTTTCCACCCATCGCTGAAGACCTGCCGGACGTTGGCTACATGCGGGCCCTATCCCCTGAAGGGGTTTTATCGGTGAATCCGACGTTGATTATCGCCGAAGATGGCAGCGGCCCATTGGAAACAGTGCAGGTGCTTGAAAGCGCCGAGATACCCTTCATCACGATACCCGACGGCTTTGATCGCACCGCCGTGTCAAACAAAATTCAATCTGTCGCAGAAGCCCTTGGCGTGCCCGAAAAAGGCACAGCTTTGGCGATGGATGTGGATGCCCAGCTTGCAGCGCTCGACACGCATGTCGACGATCCTGCCCGCGTTATGTTCATTCTATCTGTCCAAGGCGGGCGGATAATGGCATCCGGCACCAACACGGCCGCTGATGGTATTATTCAACTGGCTGGCGGAACCAATGCTGTAACCGGCTTTGAGGGATACAAACCATTGACCGATGAAGCTGTCACGCTTGCGGCCCCAGAGGTGATTGTGATGATGATCCGGGACGGTGATCACAGCATCGCAGACACCGCACTTTGGGCGCATCCGGCAATCGCAACCACTCCTGCAGCGCAAACACAATCCCTTGTCCGGATCGATGGGTTGCTGCTGTTGGGCTTTGGTCCGCGAACGCCTGAAGCTGCAGAAACATTGCATGCTGCAATTTATGGGCAGAACTAGGCCATGGCGATCCTCGACGCTGGTATAAGGCTTTCGCCCCCTCAGGCAGGTGATCGCGGCCCTCAAGCTTTGGTTGTTTTGATCTTATGCGCGGCACTTCTTTTGATGATGATAATCGCGAGCTTAACGGTTGGCGCGTCGGGTACATCCTTGCTGCAGGCCCTCTTCACGTGGGCATCTGGCGAACAGATTGGCCTACGGGAAAAGGTCATTCTGTTCGACATTCGCGCCCCGCGTACATTATTGGGCGCGCTTGTTGGTGCATCTTTGGCGGTATCCGGTGCGGTGATGCAGGGCCTGTTTCGCAACCCCTTGGCCGACCCTGGTTTGGTTGGTGTCAGCGCTGGCGCCGGGCTTGGTGCGATCTTGGCAATTGTATTGGGAGGCCTTCTACCCGCCGGAATTGCCGCCGTCGCTGGCATGTACACAATTCCAATCGCGGCGTTTTTAGGCGGCTGGGCTTCTACACTTTTGCTCTACCGTATCGCGACCCGGAAAGGGCGCACATCTGTGGCGGTCATGTTGCTCGCAGGAATAGCGCTCGGCGCGCTGACTGGCGCTATCGCAGGGGTGTTGGTCTACATTGCGGATGATAATCAGCTTCGCGATTTGACGTTCTGGGGGCTTGGGTCTCTCGCAGGGGCGACGTGGACCAAATTGCTTGTCGCGGGGCCCTTGATGATATTGGCCTTGTCTACGATGCCATTCCTTGCCCGTGGACTAGATGCACTAACCTTGGGCGAGGCCACCGCTTGGCATCTGGGAATCCCCGTCCAACGTATGAAAAACATCGCGATTTTAACGGTTGCATGCGCTACAGGTGCCTCCGTCGCAGTGTCTGGCGGGATCGGTTTTGTTGGTATCGTTGTGCCGCACTTGCTCCGCCTCACCATCGGCCCAAGCCATAAGTTTCTTTTACCCATTTCAGCATTGCTCGGTGCCGCGTTTCTACTTGCCGCCGATATGGTGTCACGCGTTATCGTTGCCCCCAGCGAACTGCCGATTGGTATCATCACGGCCACTATCGGAGGCCCATTTTTCTTGTTTGTATTGCTGCGCAGTCGCGGCGTTTTGGATATTTAAACCGTGCTGATTGCAACAAACATTAATGTGTCATTGGGCAAAACGGCCATTCTGCATGGTGTGAATTTCGAAGGCCAAGCTGGTCACGTGACGGCGATTGTCGGCCCCAACGGATCAGGCAAGACAACACTCCTCAAGGCAATGACCGGTGAGCTTCCCTATACGGGCTCAATCCTGCTCGACCAAGAAGATGTAAAAGCAATACCAGCCCCAGCCCTCGCCGCGCGGCGCGCTGTGCTCCCGCAAAACGCGGGTCTAGCCTTCCCATTCACCGTTTTGGAAGTTGTACGGCTTGGGCTTATCGCAGGTCTTGGAAGCAATGACAGCACACTTCCCCGACGTGCGCTGGAACATGTTGGGCTAGCTGGCTACGAAGGCAGACTTTACCACGCGCTATCGGGTGGTGAACAACAACGGTGCCAATTGGCACGGGTTCTTGTGCAAGTTTGGGAGCCTACGCGCGATGGAAAACCCTCTTGGTTGTTCCTAGATGAACCTGTTTCTGCGCTTGATATCGGCCACCAGCTCGAGGTGATGGAAATCGCTAGAAGTTTCGCAAACAACGGCGGGGGCGTAATTGCCGTGATGCACGACCTCAACCTGACGTCGATGTTCGCCGACAGAATTTTGTTGATGAAAAATGGCCGTAGAGTTGTTCAAGGCGATGCGCAGCATGTGCTGACCGACGACCACCTATCAGGGGCCTACGGATGTCGTGTACGCGTGAACGTTGCCCCGACCCAGCACTGTCACGTGCCCTATATTTTGCCGCAGGTGGCCAACCTTCGTTAAACCAAAACGATAGGTACACCGTCCACATGCATGATCTCGGCATTGGTTTGAAACACGTCGCGCAATAGATCCGCGTTCACAATCTCACTCGGCGTACCTTCCGCCATGATTGTTCCGTTTTGCATTGCAACGATATGGTCCGCGTATCGGCTTGCGTAGTTGATATCGTGCAAGACGATGACGATTGTTTTGCTGTGGCGCTCTGACACATCGCACAGCAAGGCCATCAATGACCGCGCGCCCGCGATATCCAGGTTGTTCAGAGGCTCGTCGAGCAACATATATTCGGTATCTTGCGCGAAGTTCATTGCGATTTGTACGCGTTGCCGTTGCCCGCCGGAGAGCGCATCTAATGGGCGCTGCGCCAAGTCCGCCAAGCCAAACACCGTCAAAGCATGATCAACGGCACGGTTGTCCTCGGCCTGAGGCCGACCCTGATGGTAGGGATAGCGACCAAAAGAGACCAGCTCTCTCACAGATAACCGCGGGGCCTGATCTAGCGTTTGCGGCAAAATTGATAGGTGTTGTGCTAGCTCTCGGTTTGAACACTCGCCCACCAAAAGATTGCCCACGCGCACCGTGCCGCTTTGCAATCGCTCGAGCCGGGCGATGAGGGACAGGAGCGTTGATTTTCCGGCTCCGTTTGGCCCGATCAGTGCCGTCACTTTTCCTTTCGGTATTTCCAAAGAAATGTCCGACAAGATCATGGTGCTTCCGATCTGATAGGACACATTTCGAATAGAAATCATCTGCGATACCCCCGCAAAAGTAGGATCAGGAACAAGGCCCCGCCCAAAAGGTCAATCACCACCGACAAGGGCGTCGATAGCCGGAACACCCGTTCCAAAATGGTCTGCCCGCCAATCAGCGTAATTGCAGAAATCAAGCTGGCGCTGACCAAAAGAACACCGTGCTGCTCGACCGGCGTGACCAGGCGTGCAACGCTTACGACCAGCAGACCTAGGAACGCGATCGGCCCCACCAACGCCGTTGAAACAGCCACAAGAACCGACATCAACATCAACACCAAGAGCTGGGTGCGCTTCACATTCACGCCAAGGTTCACTGCCGCCTCGCGCCCCAAAACGATCACATCCAACGCGAACCGCATCCGCCAGAGTAGGATCATTGAGATGATACAGGTCGCTGCTGCGATCATTAAAAGATCCGTCTCAAGCACTGAAAAACGCGCGTAGGACGCCCCTTGAATCACCGCAAATTCGTTTGGGTCGATGATCCGCTGCATAAAGTCCGTCAATGCGCGAAACAGCCCGCCTAACACGACGCCAGTCAGAACCAGCCGCAGCAGGTCCGCCTTTGCAGACTGCAGCATCGTTGAAAATAGAATGAGTGCCGCAAGCGTCATTGAACTGGCCGAAACGGCAAAAACAAACTGATCTGAAAAACCAAAGACCACCATGCCGCCAAAGCTGTAGACGGCCCCCGTCAAAATCAAAACGTATAGCGCGTCGAACCCCATAATTGACGGTGTCAGAATCTTGTTTTGAGTTACGGTTTGAAACACGACAGTCGACGTTGAAACCGATACCGCCACCAGGATAAGCGCGGCGAGTTTTGCCCCACGAAATGGAAGCACGAAGCTAAGCGGTCCACGGGCGCCAACGCTCATATACGCAACGCTGCAAACGAACAGTATTACTGCCAGCCAAATCAAGCGCCTATTCATAGCGCTGGCCCCTGTAGAGCAGACCCAGAAAGACAAATGCCCCTAGGACCCCCAGAACACTGCCAACAGGTATTTCGAATGGGTACCGCAGCAAACGACCCGCAATATCAGAGGCAAGCGTGAGCCCTGCGCCCAGCATCGCGATGAGGGGCAAGGTCCGTCGTAGATTATCGCCGAAAAGGCGGGAAATTATATTGGGAACAACCAACCCGACAAACGGAATGATCCCAACAGTCACAACCGTGAGCGCTGAGATGAACGAAATTGAAATCAGTCCGATCAGTAGAACCTGTCCGTAGCTCAAACCAAGCGACGTGGTTATCGCCCGCCCTAAACCAACGATCGCGATCTGATCGGCCGCAAAATAGGTGAACCCGGCCCCCAGCGCCGCCAACCAAAGCAACTCGTATCGGCCACGCAGGACCCCGGAGAACTCGCCATTTAACCAAACCGAAATGAACTGTAACAAATCCGCCTGATAAGCGACGAAAACGACGGATGCCCCAATCAACCCACCGTAAACAAGGCCGACCAGCGGAACGAGCAAAGGTTCTTTGGGCGGCAAGCGCCGTACAATCGCTAGAAATCCGAGGCTCGCAAACAGTGCTGTCGCAGAGGCCAGCATCATTTTCAGAAAAATAGGGGCCTGAGGCGCAAAGATCGTCACGAGCAGAATGCCCAAGGCTGCGCCTTGCCCGGTCCCTGCGGTCATCGGTTCGACAAAGCGGTTCCTGACCAACATTTGCATGACACAGCCTGCGACGGCCAAAGCCCCGCCTGCAATCACCGCCGCAATCGTCCTTGGAAACCGGCTGATGGCAATCAAATGCAGCCCATCGGGGTCACGCCATAAGTCGGAGACAGACAAATCTATGACACCAATGAAGATCGAACAAAAAGACAAAAGGGCGAGCGAAAATACGCCCGCCCAATACCAGCCCATCATCAGGTATTAATCTGCAAAGGTTGTCGCAAATTGCGAAACGATCTGTGTCATCGATTGGATGCCACCGTTTGAGATATAGACGTTGGCGCTATTCAAATAGATCACATTGTCATTCGCCCAAGCAGTGGTTTCACGCACCAACGCATTGTCGAGCGTAGCAGAGGCGGCTTCCCCCTCTTGTCCAATCGCTGCAGCACGGTCGATAACAATCAGAACGTCAGGGTTCGCATCGCGAATGAATTCAAAGCTAATTGCCTCGCCATGCGTTGCCTCTTCAACCGCTTCAACCGCTTCTGGCAACTCCAACGCCGTATGAAGCCAACCGAAACGCCCGTTTGCACCGTAAGCCGATACGGTCGGTCCATTGGTCATGACGATCAATGCGTTGCCTTCATCGGAAACGGCCTCGCGTGCGTCGTTAAGGGCAGTCTCAAAAGCGGCACGAAGTGTGGCCGCTTCTGCCTGCATATCAAAAATCTCACCGTAGGCTTCTAGACGCGCGAGGCCTTGGCCGATGGTGTCTTCCCAAATCGTCATATCAATCGTTGGCGCAATTTTACCAAGATCAGGCGCGACGCGGGACGAGCGACCACCGGCAATCAAGAGGTCATAATCACCCGCGGCAATCGCCTCGAAATCTGGCTCAAAAAGCGTGCCAACACTTTGTGCATCATCGACTGCATCAGCAACGTAGTCGACGAATAGCGGAGAAACGACACCGTCGACGTCGACCCCCAATGCATCCAGTGTGTCCAACGCAGCAATGTCAAAAACGGCGATCCGGTCTGGCGATTTTGCCACATTAGCCGAGCCGATATAGGTCTCGACTGCAATATCATCAGCGAACACAGGTCCGGCCAAGACGGTAAGCGATAGTGCAAATGCACGAAACATATCAGTCATCCTTCACATTGAGGCATGGCTGACCGTCTTGGTTGGCTTTGCGAATATTCCTGTAATTAGGACAGCGATTTTAAACTGTCCAGATATTTCCGAGTAATTAAATCAGATTAATTCAAGCAAAGCGGAGCACGCTATCTCTCTATCAAACGATACAAGCTTTTATGCACGCGCATGTGAGGTGGTCGCCGGTCTCCTTGTACTGGTGAAGCCCAGAACGCTCGTCACATCGTCAGCAGAACTTAGAACAAAGCTCGAATTTTCTGGATGGGATCGCCATTTTTTCGATTGTTTCAGCGGGCAACCACCCCAACCCTGAGTACGCGGCTGTCACGACAGCCATGTATGGCCTCCCGGCGATCTGGCTTACGGCATTCTTTTTGAAAGAGCGGATAAACACGATGCAATGGATAGGATG
>CANMEQ010000004.1 GCA_947497065.1 uncultured Paracoccaceae bacterium | reverse complement strand
GAAACAGTGTGCGCCCTAACTTGTTTGGCGCGCCCCGCCTCAAATACCTCTGATTTTTAGTCTCCGCTTCCCTTCCCTTCTGTCTGCGTCTCCGCTTCCGTCCGGTCCGTTTGGCGTCCAGCGCTGCGTGTCTGCGTTGCTGATGAAGGGGGTTCTAAGGTTACCGCGCAGAACCCGCAAGGCCTTTTTTCGGAAAAATGTACTTTTTGTGAAATTAATGAAAAATCGCCTATTTTCAGTGGCTTGATTTGCATGAATTGCGTGTGACCCTAGGTCCAACGGAATTTCATTGCGTTGAGACTTCGGCTGCGGGCACCCTACTTCGGGTTATCCACAGGCCGCAGTGTTAGCGATACCGCATGTATGCCAATTTTGCCGTGAATCGCCCCCGATTCACCCCAAATCGCGAGTCGGAAAGATTCGTGTGAGGCAGAAAGACAGAATCAAACCCGGAAACAGTGCCATTAAGCCTACACGCAGTGATATCCCCTCAGCGATGAAGCCGATGACCGGCGGGCCGATTAAGAATCCGGTCATTGCGATCATTGCCATGGTCGCAATGTTCTGCGCTTCATGAGTATCGTCCAGTGCGGCAGCTTGGGACACACCCAGAGGAAACCCCAGCGAGACACCTAGCCCGATCAATGCATAGCCGATGAACGTGAACACAATCGGGTTGAGCAGTGTCAGACTTGCGACGCCCAAGAGTGCAAGCCCAACTGTTAGGCGCGCAGCGCCACGCGCACCCAGCTTGAGCTTCAGATAGTCCCCAACAAAACGGCCGAGCGCCAAACACCCAGCAAAGAAGGTCACGGCTATTCCCGCATCCTCTGTATTACCGCCCCGCCGTTCTGCTAGATAAACAGCCGCCCAGTCAGACATCGCGCCTTCAGCAATAGATATCGCCAAAACAAAAAGCGCGATCAGGAATAAAGCCCGCGGCATATCGCGCAACTTTCTTGGCGTAGCACCTGCGGCTTCAACCTCTCCCGCAAGACGCGGCAGGCTCCGCCCCGCCCAAGCACCTAAAACCCCGGCGAAAGCACTTGTTAGGAAAACAGCCCAAACTGCGCCAAGACCAAACAGCTGGGTCGCCACAAATGACCCAACCCCAACGCCAAGGGCCCAGAAACCATGGCAGCGAGACATGATGATTAAGCCCGCAGCCTTTTCTAGGCGCCCAGCATAGGTATTCAGGGCAACCTCTAAGAAGGCGATCAGCGCCCCTAAGACGGCAAGTGCAAGAAAGAGGGTTGGTAAACCGGTTGCCACAAACGGCAAGACCACAACGCCAGCCTGCAACGGCAGCATGAGTGCGAAGGTTTTACGCGGCCCAAACCGCGCCACCATTCGGCTGGCCAATTGCAACGTTGGGATTAACGCAAGCGGCATCCCCAAAAGCGCCACCGCCAATTCGGACTTCGAAAGCCCCAATGACTCTTTAACATGTGGGATCATCGCCAACCACGACCCGAACGCCATGGGCTGTAGCGCAAAGAGCGCCATGATAAGAAGAGTAGCTTTTCGTATTTCGCGTTTTTCCATAAGCGGACGCTATCAGCCGCGCAGATCAACACCAGTCGCTTTTTGTTTCGGTATGTAACGAAGCGCCAACGCACCTAGGATCACGGCAAGGTAAATGAGCGGCTCACGCTCCCATACCTTTTGTATCATTATAAAATGAGCTGCGCCCAACACCGCCGCAATATAGGTCAGTTTGTGCAGCTTTCGCCAACTGGCAGCCCCCATCTTTCGCACAGATAAGTTGTTCGACGTGACCGCAAGCGGGATCATCATCATGAACGCCACCATACCGACAGTGATATAGGGTCGCTTCCAGATATCCCCCCACATTTGCTCAAACCGCAAAGACATATCGAGCACGACCCAAATTCCCAAATGGACAACAACGTATACGAATGCCATCACACCAATCGCCCGGCGAAACTTAAGAAGGTTCAGCCCCAAAAATCTCCGCGCGGGCGTCACCAACAATCCAACAATGATAAGCTGAAGCGCGACTTGCCCCATTTCCCGCTCAAGGCTGTTGATCGGCTCAAACCCCAACCCGCCAGTTGCCGCTAAATAGAAAAAATAGGGAATCGGCAAAGACAACAGCACATAAACAGCCCAAGCAGGTACCTTGCGGGCAAAACTATTTATTGGATCAATGAGAGCGGTCATAGGTCAGCGGGTCCTCCGGCCGGGATGGCCTGTGTCATCTACATTGTGCCGAAAAGACGCCATGATAAGGCTTGTGACAACCACCCCACATCAAATTCAGAGATGTTTCAAACCCGTTTTGCGAAAAGGGGCGACGATATTCGCCGCCACCCCTCTCTATACATTAGTAATTTGCAGCGAGGTCCAAGCCTTCGTACAGGCTCGCGACCTCTGGGTAGCCGTTGAACATCAATGTGTCTTTGCGCGCCGCGAACAATCCACCACCAATGACCCGCTCCGATGCTTGAGACCACCTCGGGTGATCTACCTGAGGGTTCACATTTGAATAGAAGCCGTATTCGCGTGGGTTGATCGTGCTCCAAGATGTGGGCGGCTGCTCGTCCGTTAGCGTGATGCGGACGATAGACTTGATCGATTTAAACCCATACTTCCACGGCACGACCAATCGCATTGGCGCACCGTTCTGGTTCGCAAGCGGCTCATCGTAAATTCCAGTCGCCATCAAAGTCAGCGGGTGCATGGCCTCGTCCAAACGCAAACCTTCGACATAAGGGAAATCCATCACCCGACGTTGTACACCAATCATGACCTCCGGCATCACCGCCGTCTCAAACGCCACATGTGTTGCACCGGATTGAACGCCAACCTTGTTCAACAGATCAGCCAACTCGAACCCGTTCCACGGCACAACCATCGACCATGCCTCGACACATCGGAACCGGTAAATACGTTCTTCCACCGTCATGTCACCGATTAGATCGTTCAATGCATACGTGCCTGGGTTGTCGACCAAGCCGTCAATCGTGACTTCCCAACCACTCGTGTCCATCGCGCCCGCATTGGCAGACGGATCACCCTTACCGGTGCCGAATTCGTAGAAGTTGTTGTAAGAACGGATTTCTTCCAATGTGTTTGGTGTCAACGCATCCTGCGCTGTTGCCATCCCCCCAACCGAGCTGAGCGCACCGGCACCCGCCAGCCCCGCCAAAACTGAGCGGCGGTTCATCCAAATCGATTTTGGTGTGACGTCGGCTGAGGTCAGTGTGTTCTTCCAGCGGTGAGCCATAGGTATCTCCGGTCCTGTGATTTTCGGTACTATATAGAGAGACATCCGCACAGGTCACTAAAATGCTTCTCACATCTGCGCGGGGAAACTGTAACGATCGCACGGATCCCCGCTCAAACCATTAGGAAGGGTAGAGCGTGGCCAAGGAAATACTGCTTCCATCGGGCTGAACAATCCGAACGTGGTCCCGTCGCATTTTTCGCGGTTCTGACACACCAACGGAATGGGCAATTGTTTCCACCTCTTTAACCATCCCAGTCGCATAGGCTGCGACCTTCTCGAATTTCTCCTCAGGCACCAACCCCTTCTGAAACCGTCGGTCATGCGTCGTAATTCCGGTCGGGCAGGTGTTCTTGTTGCACTTCAACGCTTGAATACACCCAAGGCTAAACATGAAACCGCGGGCCGACACGGTAAAGTCGGCACCAGCACACAAGGCCCATGCCACATCACCGGGCCCAACCAACTTGCCCGACGCGATCAAACGAATACGGTCGCGCAACCCGTGAGCATTGCGCAACGCCGAAACGATGGGCAAAGATTCACGAATAGACACCCCGACCAAATCCATCAAAGGCATCGGCGACGCCCCTGTACCACCTTCACCACCATCAAGCGTAATAAAATCAGGCGCACTGTCTTCGCCCCGCTCCACGATCTTTGCAAAGAGCTCCTCAAAAGCCTTCTCGCTGCCCAGAACGGTTTTTATCCCCGTCGGCAGGCCAGACACATCGCGCACATGAGCGATAAAATCCAACAGATCATCCCAATCATCGATCTCAGCATGACGGTTCGGGCTAATACCGTCTTTGCCCTCTGGCAAACCGCGAATCTTCGCAATCTCCGGGCTAATCTTGGCTGCCGGCAGAATGCCGCCCTTGCCGGGTTTAGCCCCCTGCGCCAGTTTTATCTCGATCATCTTCACCTGATCGTGCGCCGCAACCTCGCGCAGCTTGTCGTCGTTCAAATTCCCTTCGGCGTCGCGCACGCCATACTTCGCCGTGCCCATCTGAAATACGATGTCACACCCACCTTCTAAGTGATACGGCGACAATCCACCCTCGCCCGTATTCATCCAAACACCCGCTTTCGCACAACCTTTAGAGAGTGCGCGCACGGCCGGTTTGGAAATCGCACCATACGACATGCCACTTAGGTTAAAAATCGACGGCGCCGCATAGGGCTGCCGCGCAGTAGTACCAATCACCAACGGCTCAGTCCGCGCAAATTGATTGTCCAGCGGTGGAAATGCGGCGTTTGTGAAAATGGGGGTGCCCGGAACACTCAGGTTGCGGGTCGAACCAAAGGCGATGGTGCTGCCTTTCCCATCACCGCTATGCTTTACCCAATCCCGCTGCGCCCGGTTAAACGGCAGTTCCTCACGATCCATGGCGAAGAAATACTGGCGAAAGAACTCCCCCAAGTTCGAAAACAAGGACCGAAACCGCCCCACAACCGGATAGTTCCTCCGGATCGCATCCTGCGTCTGAAGCCGGTCCACAAAAAACAAAATGACAATAATGGCGAAAACAACGCCTACGGCCACGATCAGCGCAACAGCCAAACCTTCAAAAACAGACATCGAGAATGTAGAAAACACAGGGAACCTCTCTAGAATTAGGCTTCCGACCATAGATGCCGCGCATCAGCGGTCAAGCAACGCTGCTGTGAACAATCATTTCAAGAACACCGAAGAATATAGCTTTGACAGCCTAGCCTGTGAAAGCGGGATGCAAGATCCCTCCTTGCCGACCTTTTCACTTTACGAAACGCACGGAAATCGACAGCTTGATTGCACAAGCACAGGGGAAAGAAATGAAAACGGCGATCATCACTGGCGCAGCACGCGGCATCGGCTTGGCAACGACCGACCTCCTTCTCAATGCTGGCTGGCAAGTCGCCATGGTCGACCGCGATGGTGCCGCCCTCGCAGAAGCAATCACCGCAAGGGAAAATGTGCACGGCATAGATTGCGACGTCTCCGACCCTGCGGCGGTCGAGGGAATGATTACAGAAACCCTACGCCACTTCGGACGAATTGATGGATTAGTAAATAATGCAGGTGTCGCAGATTTCGGCCCGATCGAAGAAACCGATTTTGCGCGTTGGAAACGTATTATGGAAACCAATTTAGATGGAGTTTTCTTATGTGTTCAGGCCGCGACTCCCGCACTGAAAGAAACCAAAGGCGCTATTGTTAATGTCGGCAGCATCTCAGGCCTGCGCGCTTCGACCCTGCGTGTAGCATACGGAACATCCAAAGCGGCGGTGATCCATCTCTCGCTTCAGCAGGCAGTTGAATTGGGCGAATACGGAATCCGCGTAAACACCGTATGCCCCGGCCCCGTGCGAACAAAGCTAGCCATGGCCGTGCATAGCCAAGACATTATCGATGCCTATCACGATGCTATCCCCTTAAACCGCTACGGCACCGAGAGTGAAATAGCCGAAGTTATAGCGTTTCTTTTGTCGGACAAAGCAAGCTACGTTACAGGTCAAACCATAGCGTCAGACGGCGGGTTTGAAGCAACGGGTGTCGGGCTACCATCTTTGCGTCACTAGTCACGCGAACAAATAGGCCCGCCTGAATAAATCAAACGGGCCCAATACTCTTTATTGGTCAATGGACGACTGCATTGTCCGGTTTCGGACGGTTAGACGCGCTCACCCGATCCCCTACCAGCAATCCGTCCGCACCTGCGGAAACGGACACAACGCTTCCATCCTTAACGTCTCCGGCCAGTAACATTTCGGCCAATGGATCCTGTAACGCCCGTTGGATCACCCGTTTCAATGGCCGCGCGCCGAAAACAGGGTCGTATCCCTCATCGGCCAACCATTTGCGGGCACCTTCATCCAGATCAAGGCTGATCTTTCGTGCCGCAAGCCGCTTAAGCAGTCGCGCCATTTGGATATCAACAATGCCGTCCATATCGTCCCGCGCAAGCCGATCGAAGATCACGGTTTCATCCAAACGGTTCAGGAACTCAGGCCGGAAATGTGCACGAACAGCATCCATCACATCCCGCCGTGCGGTAGAACTGTCTGCGCCTTCCGGCAGCAAGCTCAACGCTTGGGACCCGAGGTTGGACGTCAAGATAATCAACGTCTGCTTGAAATCCACAGTCCGCCCCTGGCCGTCCGTCAAAACGCCATCATCCAAAACCTGCAACAACACGTTGAACACATCAGGGTGCGCCTTTTCGACCTCGTCAAAAAGGATCACCTGATAGGGTCTGCGGCGAACCGCTTCGGTCAGCACACCACCCTCATCGTACCCAACATACCCAGGAGGCGCCCCAATCAATCGCGCCACGGCATGTTTCTCCATGAACTCAGACATGTCGATGCGAACCATGGCATTGTCATCGTCAAACAGAAAGTCAGCCACGGCTTTGGTCAGCTCGGTTTTACCCACACCTGTTGGGCCCAAGAACAAGAACGACCCAAGCGGGCGGTTCTCGTCATTCAGCCCAGCGCGCGCGCGGCGCACCGCATTTGCGACAGCGCGAACGGCGTTGTCTTGGCCAATAACCCGTTTGTGCAAACCGTCTTCCATGCGCAGCAGCTTTTCGCGCTCGCCTTCCAACATCTTGGCCACCGGCACACCGGTCCAACGTTCCACCACAGATGCAATCTGCTCGGGGCGGACAGCCTCTTCAACCATCAGGTCATCAGCGTCCTCGGCTTCGCCCAACTGTCTCTCTAGCTCGGGGATCACACCGTAAGACAGCTCACCCGCCTTAGCCAAATTGCCTTCGCGCTTCGCGATATCCAAATCAGCTCTCGCACGATCAAGCTGTTCTTTCAGCCCACGCGCCCCTTCTAACTTGTCACGTTCCGCCTGCCATTTGGCCGTCATCTCGGCGCTACGTTCCTGTAAATCGGCAAGCTGCTTTTCACGTGTCTCCAAACGATCCTTAGACGCTTGATCGTCTTCCAGACGCAACGCCTCAACTTCGATCTGCAATTGCAAAACCTGCCGGTCCAGCGCATCCAATTCCTCTGGCTTGCTGTCCACTTCCATCCGCAAACGGGATGCAGCTTCATCAACCAAATCGATCGCCTTATCGGGCAAAAACCGATCCGTAATATAACGGTGTGAAAGCGTCGCCGCAGAGACCAATGCGCTGTCGGAAATCCGCACCCCATGGTGAAGCTCGTATTTCTCTTTAATGCCCCGCAGGATAGAAACCGTATCCTCGACGGTCGGCTCTTGCACAACCAATGGCTGGAAGCGCCGCGCCAATGCCGCGTCTTTTTCAACATACTTGCGGTATTCGTCCAGTGTGGTTGCCCCGATACAATGCAGCTCACCACGGGCCAATGCAGGCTTGATCAGGTTCGCCGCGTCCATCGCACCGTCCCCTTTGCCTGCACCAACCAACGTGTGCATTTCATCGATGAACAACACGACTTCGCCAGCCGCCTCGGTCACTTCAGACAGAACAGCTTTCAGGCGCTCCTCAAACTCGCCACGGTATTTTGCCCCGGCAATCAGCGCACCCATATCCAGCGAGAGCAATGATTTGTTGCGCAGCGACTCAGGCACATCGCCGTTCACAATCCGAAGCGCTAAACCTTCGGCAATGGCCGTTTTACCAACACCGGGTTCACCGATCAAAACCGGGTTGTTTTTCGTACGACGCGACAAAACCTGCATCGCGCGGCGAATTTCTTCGTCACGCCCGATAATAGGATCAATCTTGCCTTCACGTGCACGCGCTGTCAGGTCCAACGCGTATTTTTTCAACGCATCATACCCGTCTTCGGCACTCGCCGTATCTGCGGTGCGCCCTTTTCGAATGTCATTGATTGCGTGATTCAATCCCATGGCCGTTACACCACCAGCATCCAGCGCGTCCTTCGCCTTGGATTTAACCACCGCAAGTGCGGTCAAAACACGCTCAACAGGCACGAAACTATCGCCAGCTTTCTTGGCTAGCTTCTCGGCCTCCGCCAGAACTTTCCCAGTTGTGCCGTCCATATAAGTCTGGCCAGCATCACCCGTCACTTTGGGCAATTTTCCCAGCGCGATCTCTAGCGTTTGAAGCACTTGCCGTGCATCACCGCCGGACGCGTTGATCAAATTTGCGGCCAATCCTTGGTCGTCATCCAACAATGCTTTCAACAAATGTTCCGGTGCAAGCCGCTGATGGCTTTCCCGAAGTGCGATCGTCTGCGCGGCTTGAACGAAACCGCGTGACCGCTCTGTGAACTTCTCTAAGTTCATGAGGTCTCTCCTTATTTAAGCGCCCCGGTAGCTATTCTGCCCGCTTAGCGGCACAGTATTTTTGGGGCCTCACGATTGAAATGGGTCTAAGGCATCAGATGTTCAAGTGACGCAAATGGGTGTGCGCAAAAAAACGGCACCAACTTGACCCAAGGACAACAAACACTAGTATCTAGCCCAGAGTTCGTAGAACCTGCGGCGTCGCGTCGTAAGTTCTTGTCAAATCAACGACAAGACCATGAAGGAAAATCCCGATGAATTACACATCTAAATGCTTTGCGAGCATCGCCGCATTAAGCACCTGTGCGACAATGGCCATATCTCAACCAGCGGGCGGCCCGCCAAGTGGAGATGGCGGCGGGGGCGACTCTGAACTGCAGGCGCGCATGGGCGACACCAGCACATTGATGGATTTCGTGCCCATTCCTGAAGCGGTCGACGATTGCGGGACAGACGCGGGATATGATCGGCTGATCTGCCTGACCGACCTGCTTCTCGCCTCCATCGAAGACGACGAACTTCTAGAGTACGTTCAATACGATTATTCTGTGGAACAGGCCCAAAACTGGAGCAACCTGCCGGCAGGGGCCTTCCCGGACCGCCCAGGCGCACTCTTGGGTGAATTCACGATCGAGCAACGCGGCATCGTAAAAGCCATTATGATGGAAGCGACAGGCGACGCTGATCATGAAGGCTTTGATGAAATGGTCGAAACGCTCAACGCGGATGACTACATTTCGACAGTCAGCACCGATTATGTGGCCGGCTATTCATCGTTCAATACGAAATTTGCCTTCCTTGGCACACCAGCAGACACCGGCACGTGGCAACTGTATTACGGCGGCCACCATTTCGCTTTCACAAACACCTATTCAGATGGTGTTTTGGTCGGAGCCACGCCATCGTTCCGCGGGATCGAACCTTTCCCGTCATTTGAAATGAACGGCCGTACGAATGTTCCGCTAACCCAGGAACGCGATGCTTTTGCCGCGCTTTTGCAATCCTTGTCAGAGGAGCAAGCAGATGCTGCGACACTGGACGGTACATATCGTGATATCCTCGCAGGCCCGCAAGCGGATGATGCCATCCCAGACGAACAAGAAGGGCTGGCCGTTTCCGAATTGGACGAAGGCCAACAGGCCCTGCTGACAGCGGCTATCGCAACCTATGTCGAAGACATCAGTGCAGCCGAAGCGCAAGCCTACATGACCCAATACATCTCGGAATACCCTGATACCGTTATTGGCTTTACCGGATCCACAGACATCACCGAAGAAGATGACTACGTCCGCGTCCACGGCCCATCGCTTTGGTTGGAATTCTCGCTTCAGTCCAACAAATCAACCGGCGAAGACGGGAACCACCCACACTCAGTCTGGCGCGATATCAACGACGATTACGGCGGCAACCTCTAGTGACTATTTCTACAATCGGGCGGGCCATCTGGCTCGCCCTTTTTCTCACCTTCAGTTCTTTCAACTGGGCTGCAGCCCACGGCCTACCCCGTAGTGTGTTGATGTTCGCCGAAACTGACGCCGTGCACCTTACAATCACACTGCCCCTCGAAGACTTGGCAATCGCAGAGACCTCATTCGCGCCTCTCATGGATCACCCCCTCGACACCCCGTTGTCAGGTCCCGACCTCGCGGTACTCACCACCTATTTCATCGATCACTTAATCATCGAACAAAACAACAGCCCTGTAGCAAACACGCTCGACAGCGCGATTCTTGAACAAGCGTTCGACGAGCACCTGGGGCACTACACGCTCCTCATCTTGTCCTTTGAAACCAGCTCCCTTGATGCAAGCGCATCATTTCTGTTGACCTACGATGCCATCATGCACGAAGTCCGAAATCACCGCGCCCAAGTTGTCTGGTCCCTCCCAGATGCCGCGCCCTACCCGATTGCGGATTTTGGATACCGCCCCACCAACGGCGCCCAACGCCCAGTTGAAATCCTACCCCCACGCTAGGCCTGCATCTTGCTCCTCTGCCTTGGGTTCCGTAAGACATCCCCAACAAACAGGAGCCCCCCATGACCACATCCGATAAGTTGATCGTCGCCCTCGATGTCCCTGATGCACTTCAAGGCATGGCCCTAGCCGAAAAAATCGGCGACGCCGCATCTTTCTACAAAATCGGGTTGGGCATGTTGACTGGCGGCGGGCTGGCCTTGGCCAATGAACTCGCTGATGAACACGGCAAACGCATTTTCCTTGATATGAAACTGTTCGACATCGGTGCCACAGTCGAAGCCGCTGTGCGTGGCCTCTCGCGCTTCGGTCACGATTTCCTAACCGTCCACGGGGATCCCCATGTTGTTCGTGCCGCAGCCGAAGGCAAAGGCGGGTCAGACATGAAGATCCTTGCCGTTACGATCCTGACGTCACTGGACCGCCAAGACCTCGATGCCTCCTGCCTCAAACCAGGTAACATCACAGATCTTGTCCAAGAACGCGCCGGAACAGCACTGGCAAACGGTGCCGATGGCGTCATCGCATCCCCGCAAGAAGCAGCCCTCATTCGCGCTCTTCCAGAGGCTGCTGGCAAGCTGATTGTCACCCCCGGCGTGCGCCCAGAAGGAGCAGCGTTGGGCGATCAAAAGCGTGTCGAAACGCCCGCCAAAGCGATCTCAGATGGTGCCGATCATGTTGTTGTAGGCCGTCCAATCTGGAAAAACGCAGACCCGAGAGCCGCTGCACTCGCAATTCAGGCCGAGATCAGCGGCTAATAAATAGTCGATAAAAATACAAATAAATCAAATACTTGAAAAGCTAATATTTCAGAATTTCGATTTCAGCTCACGAAATCGGGGGGAAACGTGCGTTTACGCTCCCCCTTTTATGGAACCAAAATAATCCCCAGATGTTGTGTAGATGACAAACGACGTCACCAAATGAACCAAGGGGATTACCATGATCCAGTTAAATGACATCCGATACACAGGCCGCGGTTTTGAAGCTGCAGTTGTGCTGCCAACCCACGGTGGACCGCTGGAATTTAACTGCCGCGTCGACGGTCCCGCCTCCTTGGATCCTGCGCACGTCAAACGCGCTCTGCTCGCCCAAGCAGTTCGCCAACGCACACGCTAACCCAATTGAACGGAGGCCCACTATGTCTGGTATTGAGCTTGGAAATATTCGCTACAACCCCGTAACCGGCGCCTACGAAGCCCGCGTCGATATTGACCGCAAAGGTCGCACCTACCGCTACCCCGTCTCCGTGCCTGGCTCGTTGATGATGGAAGAAAGCGTGGTGCGCCGCGGCCTTACTCAGCAGGCTCAGCAAATGGCATCTCGCGAAGGTGGGCTTCTGTCCATCCGCTAACACAGAACGTCTGTCACTGCCTCTGTCCGAACTGTCCCTCGGACGATATTCCTCGTGACAAGACCAAACTGGCCCCGCCTCGGCGGGGCCTTTCTTTTTAGTCGTTTATGTCGCGATCCCAAACTTTGACCTGACCCCGACGAATGCCAAACACTTGGCGTAGCGCGATATAGGCAACCAACGAGAATATCGCGAAAACCACCATAGCCCACGCCAGCGACAAGCCTGTTCCGATACCAACAGCAATCATCACGCCCATCGCAAAGGCTCCCAAGGCGAAGCCCAAGAAAATCCAGGCGGGGATCAACACTTCAGCGATCCCAAGCACCAAGCCAGCCGCCATCCAGATCCACCATTCATTGTACCACGCCATCATCCGCGCCCTTTCAACATCTTGAATGCATCCCCCAACGCTTCAAGAGCATTGGCCGGAACAACAATCGTATTGCTGCCCGCCGATGCGCCCAACGCGGTGATCGATTCAACCTGCTTCAACGCCACTTGATATTGCGCCGCTTCCAAACCGTTTTCGGCAATGGCGACCGCAACAACTTGCGTGGCATATGCCTCAGCGTCAGCGGAAACGCGGCGCGCTTTCGCGGCTTGCTCTGCTGCATAAAGCTCAGCATCCGACTGCAATTCAACCGCACGTTTTTGGCCTTCAGCCTCAGTCACTTGGGCGCGACGGGCCCGTTCGGCGTTCAACTGCTGCAACATCGCGGATCGCGTCGCTGCATCGAGATTCACATCCAAAATCTCGGCACGTGTTACCTCGATCCCCCAGTCATCTACCTGCGCGGCCAACTGGTCTTGAATAGCCAAAATCAAACCGGTGCGGTTCGCCTGCACCTGATCCAGCTCCATCTTACCAATCTCAGATCGGACGATACCCGCAACAGTGGTTGAAATCGCGCCATCAACATCCCGAATGCGGTAGACTGTCTTTTCAGGTTCAATGATCCGGTAAAACACAGAGGTTTCGACCTGCACCAACACGTTGTCCGACGTAATCGCATCTTGGCCCATAACAGGCAGTTGGCGCTCAAGGATTGAAATCTTATGGGCCACACGATCCAGAAACGGGATGATGAAGTTAATCCCAGGCCCAAGCACCGCCCGCAAACGGCCGAACCGTTCAACAACGTATTTCTCAGACTGCGGAACAATCCGCACACCCATAAAAATACAAATAATAATAAACGCGGCCAAAATAATCAGGACGATATTGCCCCCAACCAAATTGCCAATCAGTTCTTCGATGCTCATGACGCCTCCCACAAAAATGGTTCTACAATTGGTGCCAGTTTGACCTGAATGGCGCGGGAATTGAAGACCAACACCCCAAACGGTTGAATTTAGCCCCCACCGTGTCCCCTCTGTCGCAACCACTGGTTCAAGCGGTCGCGCAGGGGGGCAATCAGATCCGGCAACGCGATTGCATCCTTTATCGAAAACAAACGCCAGTCTTGGCCTTCGTCCCCAAACCGAATTTGCAATTCAGTTTCCCCCGGAAATTGAACCACGAAAAACCACCCAACCTGGCCTTCATCAGCCATCGCGGGAAACGCCTGCGCCCATAATTCAACAGCATCGGCGATATCCAAACCGAACTCTTCAAACACCTCTCGCGCCAAACACGCCTTGGGTGTTTCATCGCCTTCACGCCCACCTCCGGGCATATCCCACATATTCCCCCACCGAACGTGCGCGTCCCTTCGGTACAGCAAAATCTGCTCGCCGATGAATACTGCCGCCTTCGCCCCATGAAACGCTTTTGTCATGAAATCCACTCTATCGCCCCTGACAGCAGAATGTCACCTGACACGCCCATACACTTGCAACCGCCCCAGCCACGCGCGTATGAAACCCCATGCCTGCCCTTTGCCGCGCCTGTTTGCACACGTTTGAGGACAGCACGCGGTGCCCCGCGTGTCGCAGCCCCCGTGTGACCGCGCACCCTGAACTGTTCGACCTGACAATCGCTCATATGGATTGCGACGCCTTTTATGCCAGCGTCGAAAAACGCGACAATCCTGACCTCGACGGTAAGCCCGTTATCATCGGCGGCGGGCGCCGTGGGGTCGTATCCACCTGTTGCTACATCGCCCGTATCAAGGGCGTGCGCTCTGCGATGCCAATGTTTCAGGCCTTAAAACTGTGCCCAGAGGCGATCATCGTCAAAGGCCGAATGGACAGATACGTCGAAGTCTCCCGCCAAGTACGCGCCTTGATGGACGAGCTCACCCCCACAGTCGAACCCCTCTCCCTGGACGAAGCCTTCATGGATCTCACAGGCACGACAAAATTGCACGGCGCGCCGCCTGCGGTGATGTTGGCGCGCCTCACTAAACGCATGCAGGATGAAATTGGCATCACAGGCTCCATCGGCCTAAGCCACAACAAATTCCTCGCCAAAGTCGCCTCCGATTTGGATAAGCCGCGCGGATTTTCAGTGATCGGCGCCGCTGAAACAACCGCGTTTCTGCGCCCCCGACCCGTCAAATTGATCTGGGGCATCGGCCCCGTCGCGCAGCAATCACTCGCCAACGCAGGGATTCGCACCTTTGACGATCTTTTGCGTTGGGATCGTCGTGACCTTCACGACCGTTTTGGCAGCATGGGCGAACGGCTCTACGCCCTCGCGCGCGGCGAAGATGCACGGCAAGTGTCAGCCCACACGCCCGCAAAAGGTCTCTCGAACGAGACGACGTTCAACGAAAACACGGATGACGCCGACCTGCTGGACGGTCACATCTGGCGCATGGCCGAAAAAGTCTCAGGTCGAGCGAAAGCAAAGGACAAGGCCGGCCGCGTCGTCACGTTAAAGCTGAAACGGTCCAATCATAAACTGCTGTCAAAACGTCAAAGCCTCCATCAACCCACCCAATTGGCCGACACGATTTACCGCACGGCACGCGCGCTGTTTGACCAAGTCGGTAATCAAGGCCCCTATAGATTACTAGGTGTCGGCATTTCAGATCTGGTCCCCGCCAGCGATGCTGATCGCGAAGGCGACTTGCTGGACCCAAACGCAAACAAACGGGCAGAGGCAGAGCGCGCAACAGACGAGATTCGCAAAAAGTTCGGCAAAGACGCCATCGTTAAAGGGCGCGCGCTGCGATAACGCCTATTCCGCCGCAACCTTCTGGTCGCCGTTGCGGCCAATATCGGCCAGCTCTGCAATGATCCCATCCAGCACATCTTTGAACGCGGCATAGTTTGAATTTGGCTGGATCGTTTTCTCATCCATATAGATGGATCGATTAATCTCAATCTGTAGCGCATGATACCGGCGGGCGGGCCGTCCGTAATGCTGGCAAATATATGCACCCGCAAACGGCATATTGCGCGCCACTTTAAATCCAGCACCGGCAAAGGCCGCTTCAACCAATTCTACAACCGATGACGCAGCCGCCGCCCCAAACCGGTCGCCCAAAACCACATCGGGGCGCGCGGCACCTGGTGGGCCCACATTTTCTAACGCCTCATGAGGCATAGAATGGCAATCAATCAAAATCGCTTCGCCGAACGTGCGGTGCGCCTCATCCAAAACCATTTGCAACGTATCGTGATATGGACGCCACACTTCCGCAATCCGCGTGTGGGCCTCTGACAAGGACAGCTTGCCACTATAGATCGCCCGCCCGTTAGAAACGACACGCGGAATTACACCCAAGCCGCTCGAAATCCGCGGGTTATGACCAACCCGCCGCACCTCTTCGATAACCGCCGGATCCAATTCATCCGGCCCACGATTCAAATCAACATAGGCGCGCGGCGACTGCGCCGTAAGCAGCGGCGCCCCATGATTTATGGCGGTACTGAACAGATCATCAACAAATGCATCCTCAGATGACCGGATTTCATGATGGTCCAAAACAACATTGCGCAAAAATGCCGGCATATAAATGCGCCCCGAATGCGGCGATGCGAAAACAACGCTCGTCGTGCGTATTTGCGGCCGTCGCAGCAAGTAGGCAATGTTTTCTGATGCGGTCATTCGATCCACCCTCCGGTGATTAATATAGCCCACTTTACTCTTTTTCCAAAAGCCCTTGATCCCCCTGCCGACTCTTTATATAGACCGCGACACCTGACGCGCGCTTGCGCGTCCTATTCGTTTATAGGACGCCAGCAAACAACGGGGCCGGACGATTAGCTCAGCGGTAGAGCACTTCGTTGACATCGAAGGGGTCACTGGTTCAATCCCAGTATCGTCCACCATGAATTCACCGCGCTGCTTGCAGCGTACGACAGCAACAAAGGCGCAATCGCCGCGCCGCGAGAAAAGGATAGAACCATGAAAGTTCGCAACTCCCTCCGCTCGCTCAAGCAGCGCCACCGCGATTGCCGCGTCGTGCGCCGTAAGGGTCGAGTCTACGTTATCAACAAGACTCAGCGCCGGTTCAAAGCCCGTCAGGGCTAATAACCGCGACACGTTATGTGAAAGCCGCGCCCGAGAAATCGGGACGCGGCTTTTTCTTTTGGATTTCTCCAAAAACTTTGGAACCTTTTCTGCTGACGGGCGTTAAGTGGTCAATCCAAACAAATTTGCCCCTTCATGCTAAGTCAACCTCACCGCTAGAGACGCGATGACAATGACATCGGAAAGCGCTTCAATCCCCAGTATCTGCCTCCACTTATCTGCCTGGACCCGCATTTAGTTTGAGGTCGGGTATCCCTGACCTGCACAACAATTGCATAAACTTTTCCTAGCCCACCGACAGATCGCCGCCTAAGCTTTCACAAATTTTAGAAGCAAAAGGTAACGCCATGATCAAATCCATTTCAGCAGCCGCCGCGACCAGTGTATTCGCCCTGTCTGCCGCACCTGCCATGGCCCAAGATGCCAATCTATGCGGTGGCGCCGGCGCAAACGGTCAATGGTTAGGCGGCGACGAAGCCTCATCCGACATTTCGACATCAGCCGAACACATCGAACAGATGGCCTTGGTTCTCCTTCAAAACGAATACGTCGGCCTGTTTTCCGTCTCCGAATCTGGCGATTACCGGATCGAAGCCCAAGGGCGCGGCGGTGGCGATACAGTCATCGACGTCCGCGATGCTTCTGGTGAAATCGTAGCCTCTGACGATGACGGTGGCGGCGATGCTGCGAGCCGTGCTGAAACCTTCCTCAACCCAGGCACATACTGCGTTGCCATGCGCAGCTTTGATGGAACACCGCTCACTGGTTTTGTCCGCGCGGGCCGCATCGATCATGAACCGCTGACAGCTGGCCTCGCATCTCAGCCCGAAAACACAGGTGGCACCGGCGAATGTGACCCCACAACAGCCGCCCCCCTTACATTGGGCCAATCGGTCAGCAACAGCTGGAACGCACAAAGCACCTACAGCCTCACACTGGCAGAACCGATGTCCGTTTCCTTTACTGCCGAAAATGAAGAGGCCGATCCAATCCTGACCCTCTACGACCCTTCGGGAAATTGGTTGGCCGAGAACGATGACTTTGACGGCCTCAACAGCCGTATCGACATGGCCGACGCCCTGCCCGCAGGCACCTATTGCATCGCTGTTGATCTTTACGGCGACGAAAGCGTGCCCATCACCGTCACGGCCAAAGAATACGATGCGCAAGAGGTGCTCTTAAATCTCTACGCCCGCGGCGACGCCAGCCCCCCGCTGGATGGCTCCTATCCGGTCCAGTCTTTGGGTGAACTCTCAACACGCCTGCGCGAGGATGTCAGCGTCAGCGGTGACGCCAAATGGTACTCGTTCAACATCTACGAAGGCGGCCTCGTCTTGGTCGAAGCGATCGCCCAAGGGCAAGGCGACCCCGTTTTAACGATGTATGACGATCTTGGCCGGCAAGTTGGCTACAACGATGACACCGACGGCACCCTAAATTCGCTTTTGACCGTCCGCGTTCAACCCGGCACATATTTGGTGGCGGTGAACCAATTGGATGATGCCACCACGGGCTTCATCCGCATGGTATTTGAACGCTACGTGCCTGCTCGCCCGCAATAAACGAACGCAACGGGTCGCCTCCGCCAAAAACGGCGGTGACCCAATCAGCGGCCGGGAATACGAATTTCAATCGCACCGGTCATAAGCCCCACAGCAGTTGCCTGATCAACATACCCCGTCGGCGTTAGCCCGCGCTCATCCTGATATCCCGTAATGGCGCGGCGTGTGGTGTCATCGACCACTCCATCCAACCGACCAGGATCAAACCCCAGATCACGCAACCGAAGCTCCAAAAGCTGCGCCCGAACACCAGACAATCGCAGCCCGGCTTCCTCAGCACGGGCACGCTCAATCTGGTCGGCACCCACCTGTGGCGCAGTCAGTGTTTCAAGCCTCTCAGCCGCTTGCGCTGCAAAAACACCATTCGGATAGGCCGCCAGATAATCTTCATAGGCCGCAACTGTTCCGTCACTATCCGCAATCGACCATGCCGCACGGTCTGCCGTTTCCGCTTGGGCGCGGCGGCGATCTTCAATTTCAGACAATCGGGCTGTCGCAATATTGGCAAACAATCCCTCCGGATAGCGCGCAAGATAGGCGCGATAACCGGGCTCATCGCCCTGCCCACCGGTTTCCGCCCAATACGTGCGGTCCTGTTGTTCCGCAGCCGCTTGCGCACGCGCTTCCTCTGCCTCGATCTCGGCACGTCGGCGTGCGGCTTGCGCATCCAACAAATTGATCTGCTCGCGGTTTACATAGGACGTCTGCGGAAACCCGTTTGATTGCTGCCAATTCGTGATTGCCCCACGTGAACCTGACCCGAAAATTCCGTCAACACCACGGGTGTTATAATTCAACAATGTCAGGTTCGATTGAATTTCGCGCCGCGCCGCACGATCCAGATTCAATGCCTCCTCGGCCAAACGCGCCGCACGGTTCGGCTCAGCCAAAATCGCCTCAATCTGTGTCTCGGCATCCTCCACGAACCGGCCTTGCGGATAGCGGGCCACATACAAGCGATACCCCTCAACCGTGTCAGCAGCAGTCGCGTCATCCCACAGTGCAGCCTCTGCCGTCAGATCATCTTCCGTCGGGCCAGTGGGCCCCACGGGCGTATCCAGCAAAACCTCACCTGGCATCAAAACCCAATCAGCAGGCAAATATCCCTTCACCACGAGATCGGAATTCACAGCAATCCGCTGGCCAATAACCGCCTCTGGCGCGGTCAAAATTCCTGATAACGTATTTGCCGCAACGGCAGGCGTGGTGCGAATAACCGTCACCCCCTGCGGCACATTCATCGGCGCAAGACCGGCGGTGAGCGCAGCACTGCCCAACTCCAAATCATCGGGGTCGGCTTGCCCCAACAGCAAAACAGCCTTGCCCTGCTTGGCCGCCAAAACTTGCACCAAACTGTCAACGGATACTGCCGTCTGATCGACCGTAAACAAATCCGGTGCTTCCGCTTCCGCCGTCAACAACCACGTGCGGGTGCCATCCGTCACAAAATGCCCCGACAGCGCAACAACCAAACGCTCCGCATCTGGGGCTTGCGCCTGAAACATCGCCGCCAACTCGCGCACCGCTTCAACCCGCCCGTTAGCGCGGCTCAAAACGTCAAACCCCAACGCTTCAAGCCGATCGTTCGCCTCCAACACACCATCAGCCGCGCGCACACGGTCCAATTGTTCGTACCGTTCTTGCCCGAGAATGAGCGCAGTGTCCTGCGCCCACAGTGGAAATGGCAATGCAAGTGCCGTGGTGATCAAAAGATGGCGCATGTCGCGTCCTTTCATTTTACTGCTCTCCCTTATATCGGGCTGGCGCCGTCGCTATCCAATAGCAACGTCCATTTGGTGTTGGCCTGTTTTAGGGCTATCATCACGATCTAACCCGCACCCGCAAGACACCGGATGTTTCAATGCCTTACAGTGACGACTTTTCGCCAAATGCCGTTGATCCTCGGATCGCAATCCACGAAAGCGCGCAGATCGTGGAAATCACCTTTACCGGTCTGTATTTCCACACCACCGCTGACGTGAATGCGTTCTACGACCAAATCGAGCGCCGGATCATGGAAACAGGCGAGCCGCAGTGGTTTTTCATGGTGAACACCCAAGACTACCGCGTGGATGGCGAAGCCTGGTTTGCCTTCACGCGCCGCGGCCTCGACCTCAACGAAGGGCATTCGATGAAAACCGTGCGCTATGATGCAGACCCCGACACGGTGAAACAAATCGCCCGCAATGCAGGCACCGATCGCGAAAACCCAAACCTGTTCGGATCGCGTGACGCCGCTTGGGATCACCTCAAATCGCTTCCGTCCAAACGCCGCGAACGGCTCGCGCACCACCCTAGCTTCAACAAAGACGCCTTTCTGCGACGCATGTCATTCGACCACGACACGGGCATCCTCGAAATCGATCTCAGTGATATGGATTTCCTGCATTCACGCGATGTGAACGACGTCCACAATTGGGCAGAAGAGGCTATCCGCGCGACCCGTCACAAATGGTGGATCGTATTCAAATATGAAGGCACCCGCATCCAATCACCCGCTTGGGTCCAGTTTTCGATACGCTCCGAAGAATTCAACAAAACCTACTCCATGGGATCCGTGCGCTACGCCATGGGCTCCGAAACCGAAGCCGACAAACGCTTGCGATATGAAGCCAAAACAACCCGCCCCAACATCAGAAACACACGCGCCGAAGCGATTGAACGTCTCGAAGAGCTGCGTGCTGAATACGCCGCCAACGCTGCGTAACCTACGTTTGCACGCGCTTGCGATACGCCGCTTTGGCGAAAACAACAGTCAGATAGATCGACAGCACAGCAGGAACCGCGGCAGTTCCCAACGCAAACCAAATCTCCCGCAGCCCTAAATCTGCAATCCATTGAATTGTTGTCACGCCCCACGCGAGCGAGGGACAGGCCATCACAACACTCATCCAAATCGCTGCGCGCTTAGAAATATCTTTCTGCTGGCGTGGCAAATAGACCAAGGCAAAAAAAGGCGTCGTCGCCAAGGCAAGCAAGGCGCAAACAAGCGCCGCAATCAACAGATCAAAGTGCCCTCCCGAAACGAAGGACAGTAAAATCAAAGCATAGATGGCGGCATAAATGGCCAAAATAATCGCCGCTGCGAGCGGTAGGGTATATCGGAATCTGTGCAATGCGCGTCTCCTGTTTTCACACGAACCTACCGTGCAGATCATCAGCTGATCAAAAGACATCGCGCAGATTTCGTGCACGACTAAAGTCTACCCTATTTGCCAAATATTCTGAAATAGGCCCAATCAGGCAAGAACTGCGACAGCCGGAAAAGCCATGAAAACATCATCGGAAAACTCTTCTTAAAGTGGTCCGTGCCCATATGGTCAAACATGGCTTTCGCCGCCTGCTCAGGCTGCATCATAAACGGCATGTTGAAATCATTCTTATCGGTCAGCCTGGTCTTGATGAAACCGGGGTTCGCAACTTGAACATCAACCCCCGTTTTCCGCAGATCCGCATACATGCACTCCGCCAAGGACATCGTGGCCGCTTTTGATGCTGTGTATCCAATCGAGCCGGCCAAACCCCGAAACCCCGTCAGCGACGACGTGATAACGATATGTCCGGCATCGCAATCAACCATCGCTGGCACCACCTGCCCAAGAACCCGCATGAAACCGGTAAAGTTGATATCGGCCATAACGACAGCCTTGTCCGCCTCCCATGCATCGGCCCCAAACGGCCAGTAGACGCCAGCCAACAAAATCAAACCGTCAACGTGGCCCACCGCTTCTGCTGCGGCCTTCACACTCTCATCATCTGAAATATCAATCGTCTGATAACTGGCCTTACCCGGCATTTCGGCAACAGCCGCAGCCAGCTTATCCTCAGACCGAGCTGATAAAATCACCTCAGCACCCGCGCGGCTCAATCGCTCTGCCAACGCTTTGCCCAAACCCTCGCTCGCGCCGACCAACCAATACCGCTTACCTTGCCACGTTCGCATCAGATCACTCCCCCGCTTGCATGGATTGCGCATTTTTCGGCCGCATGGTCGCGACAAGCTCGGCCACTTTCACCCCAAACTTGCGAAACTGCGAGCGGTTCACGATGTTGCCATTGGGCGCCAAATACATCCAATCCGTGGTCGACAGAACATGCCCGCCAGCATCCTCGGTCAGTTGAATATCGTAGTTCAACCGCACAGCGCTGCCCATTTGCATCCCTGTACCCTCACCAATCACATCCGGCGCCTTCGCCTTGATCGACCCATCATTGCCCAAAATGAATGTCCACTCTCGGTGCTGAACGCTGCCACTGTCGTAGCGAAACTCCTCCTTCACCGTACCAACATTTCCATCCCACGTGGCATGAAAATCTGCCGCAAACCGCGATGTCACACGCCCCGTAGGCCCATAAATCACGCCTTCGCATTCTATCGGCCCATCGAACACCTCACGCATGTTAAACATTGGCCCGTCCGCATAGTCATCGGGCTTTTGCGCCATGAAGGACACAAACTTATCTTTCAACAAAACAAGGGCCAGAACACACAGGGCCCCCAGAACGAACAGTATAGTGGACGTCATAGTCTCAGTCCTCCAACGATGTTGTGGCCAGCAATCCTAGGGCCACAAATTTCAATACAATCGGTACCAACGCGTACATCAGCGTCAGCAACGTCAAAGCCGCTTCGGGGTTGTCCTGACCAGCCGCAAAGCCCGCCATGTCCAACACCGGCAATAAGATCACAGCCGCAAACGCGAGCGTGAATTTCGACACCAATGACCACAGGCCAAACCCCTGTCCGCCATTGGGCGCGATACAAGTCATACGTTTGGCGAACAGCGCTGGGAGCAAAGTTAAATCGGCACCAATTGTCGCACCCGAAAAAACACAAATCACAGCAAACGCAGCCGCATCCCCCACGCCCAAGGTTAGCGTCCAACCAAAGGCACCAATCGCCAGCACCATGGCCGATGACAAAACTGGCTTAGCTCCATATCGGCGCGCCAACATCGACCAAACCGGCGATGAAATAGCCGCCGCCAAGAAGAACAGCACCAACAACGGCCCTTCCCATCCCGCCGCATACAGTCGGCTTTCAACAAAAAACAAAAACAGCGTCGACGACACCGCCAGTGGCGTCGCATTCACCAACGCCAAGATCAGCAACCGCCGCGCCAGCGGGTCTGCCAATATCGATTTCATCGGTGCAATACCTTGGTCAATCGGCGCGGGCGACCACTCGCGCCACATGAAAAGCGTCGCCACCAAAGTCGCCGTCGCAAACCCCCAAGCAAAGCTCGCGAAGGGGTCGGCTGACACCCCCATCAAGGCTGTAGGCGCGATAGCCGCCGCACAAATCCCCAGCAAAGCCCCCGTTTCGCGCCAAGCGGCAAGCGTCATGTGCCCATCCACTTGGCCCGCGACCTTTGCAATACCTTGCGCATAAAAGGTGATGGTCAGAAAACTAAACGCGGAAAACAGCGCCGTGATGGTCAACCCAAACCAGATCACCGGATCAATCGGTGGCGCAACGGCGAACAAGCCCACCATCGCAGCTCCCAAAACAGTCGCGCCCACGGCCACCGCCAACGCCTTGCCGTCGCGCAATCTCTCAGCCACCCAACCAAGAAGCGGATCCTGAACAACATCAAACAACCGCAACCCAAACAACACAGCCCCCAACGCCGTAAGGCTCACACCGTAGGTGTCGGCGTAAAACTTCGGCGCATAGATATAAATCGGCAAACCTGCACCGGATAGAACCGCGGCAAAGCCGGTGTAGGCCGGAAAACGGGCAGCAACAGCAGAGGTCATTTTGAAACCTCCCGTTCTGGCGGGTCTGGGCGCGGGCGATACGCCACCCCTTTCCACCACAACTTCAACGCCTGCCAATGGATCAGCGTCAAAACCCGGCGCGACCCGAACGGGCGACGCACCATTGATCGAACGATCCCAAGGTTCGTCAGCCTCCGGCGTGGCCCTGTCAGCGTGGCAATCAGACCGGCATGATCTTCCGAGAAATCAATCCAAATCCCAATGGCATCCGCCCCGATATCAAAACGGAACGTGTAGCCACCGGCGATGTCTTGAAACGGCGAAACATGAAAAATCTTCTGCGCCGTAATGGTGTCCGCTTTCGTGATCTCGCGCAGATCATCATGATGACACAGGTACGAATGCCGATCGCCGAAGGTGTTTGAAACCTCTGCAATCACAACCCGCAATAGGCCCTGCGTGTCATGGCACAGCCAAAATGAAACAGGGTTGAAAACATGCCCCAACACCCGCGGCTGCGCCAGCAAATCGATCCGCCCCGGAACATCCAGATCATGCGCACTCAAAATATCGCGCACCCAGGCGGCCCCACGCCCGTCTTTCGGCGGACCACCGTGATCACGATCGTGCAACGACATGACACCGCCGCGGTTGCGCGCAAACAAAATCGGGCTGTCGACCTCTGCCTCAGCATCCATCAACACGTAGTCGATAGAATACCGGAACGCGTTTTTCACGGCGCCACGCCGGGCGTGATAGGTCTCCCCCGCGATATGTTGCACGCGGCTCATGTCTATTCAGCCGCCAAAGCCTGAAGATTGCGCGCACGAATAGCCGCAACAACATCCATCGCCGAGCCTATGCCATCTTCATGAAAACCGTTTTTCATCCAAGCGCCACAGAACCATGTGTTGTTGGCCCCATTCATCGCCGCCGCTTGTTTTTGGGCTGCCAATGCCGCCAAATCATACACCGGGTGGCGCAATGTCACCTCATCCCAAACCAACGCAGGATCGATATCTCGCGTGGTGTTCAGCGTCACAAATAACTCATCGCGCGTGAGCCAAGGCTGCAATTTGTTCATCCAATAGGTCAAATCAATCCGATCCGACCGCTTGTCGCTGTCTTCAGTATACACCCACGCCGACCAGACCGATTTCCTCTTCGGCATAATCGATGCATCCGAATGCAGCACAATCTTGTTGGGCTGGTACTTGATTGCGCCCAACACATCGGCCTCCGCCTCGGTCGGGTCGGACAACAATGCCAAACTGTCATCAGAATGGGTGGCGAAAACGACCTCGTCAAACGCCTCCCAATCCGCCCCACGTGCCTTGATCCTGACGCCACTCACCTGACGCTCCACACCATCAACAGGGGTCCCTAGCCGAACAACAACACCGCGCTGCACCATCGATTGGCCCAATCGCGAAACATATTCCTGCGACCCACCCTCTACGGTGTACCACTGGTGTTGGCCCGTGATCCCCAGCAATGCGTGGTTGTCAAAAAACGTCATCATGGCATGGGCCGGAAAATCCATAATTTTCTCAGTCGGCGTCGACCAGATCGCACCGCTGAGCGGCAAGAGATAGTAGTCACGGAAATACTCACTCGCCCCCAAACGCTCAATCAAACCGCCCACCGTCAGGCCAGCCTCTTTAGACAACCTCAGGCCATTTTTATTAAAATTCAAAACGTCGCGGATCATGCGTAAAAACTTAGGGTTCACCGCATTTCTCGGCTGCGCGAACAACGCTTGTAGCGACGCCAACCCATATTCGAATTGCCCCCCCTCAATCGACGCCCCAAAGGACATGTTGGATTCCGTCACCGGCACATCCAACTCCTCGAACAACGCGGTCAAATGGGGATAGTTCGCGTAGTTGAAAACGATAAAGCCGGTGTCGACTGGCTGATCGCCATTTTTTCCTGCCATCCGCGTCCGCGCATGACCGCCCAATCGCTGGTCTGCCTCAAAAAGAACAACCTGATGATCTTTCGCCAACTCATGCGCTGCGGCCATGCCAGAAATTCCAGCGCCAATAACGGCGATGCGCCGTGCGGCACTGCCCATTGTTTTCGTTGACATATTACCCGATCCCCTTCGATCTTAGATTTCCAACGCAGCTTAGCTTGCACGCTGTCTTATTTTGTTTACGGTCCACGTTGGGTTTTGGTTTATTTTCAACGCAATAAATATTTCTCACCCCAAGCGGAACTTTTTCTCCATCCGGTGTGATCCAATGGCGAACAAGCCCCGTATCAAGTGTATGATGACAAGAACATCGACCTTGATGAAATCCAATCAGCCGACCGCGCAGGATGCGCAATCGGCGACTCAGATTTTAAAGCATGGAACTCCAAATTCCGTGCCCATCAAAGAGGTTGCTGTGAAAGCATCACCACAATCAGACCGAATGGCTTGGGTCACTCAAATGACCGCCATCCGCGACGACAAAGACAGATCGGCGTTCGCCGAAATCTTTGGCCATTTTGCCCCTCGGGTGAAAGGCTTTTTGATGAAATCAGGTGCCAGCTCAGATCTGGCAGAAGACGTCACCCAAGAGGTGATGGCCACCCTGTGGCGCAAAGCACATATGTTCGACCCCACAAAGGCGAGCGTTTCGACCTGGATTTTCACGATCGCGCGAAACCGCAGGATCGACGTTCTGCGCAAACAACGCAGACCGGAACCAGAAGACCTACCATGGGGGCCAGAAGCAGAACCCGACCAAGAAGATGTCATGGCCCTGCAACAAGAATGTGAACAACTGGGCGAGGCCTTGGCCGCGCTCCCCGAAAAACAAAAAGATCTGATCGTTCGCGCCTACTATGGCGACCTCACGCACAATGAAATTGCGGAACAAACGGGCCTCCCCTTGGGCACGATCAAATCCAGAATTCGACTGGCGCTAGAACGACTACGCCACCAGATGAAGTGAAAAACATGACCGAGATTAGACACCACCTGACCGACGCATTGATGATCGGCTATTGCGCAGGCACCCTACCCGAAGGCTTCAACCTTGTTGTCGCGACACATATTTCTTTGTGCGACGAATGTCGCGCCCGCATGCATGAGTTTGAATCCGTAGGCGGCGAGATTCTGGCAGATGAACTCCCACAGGCCATGTCAGATCAAAGCCTTAGCGACACTTTGGATATGATCGAAGCAGGCGACATCGCCGAACAAGCGGCCTCCGCCTATATCCGCCCTGAAACAACCAACCTTGCCCAGTCTTCGTCCAATGTCCCACTGCCCTTGCAAGATTACATCGGCAGCGATCTAGATAAGGTCAAATGGCGCAAAGTCGGCGGCGGCGTAAAGCAGGCCATCCTGAAAACAAGCAAAACCGCATCCGTGCGCTTGCTGCATATTCCGGCGGGTGCCGCCGTTCCGGATCATGGCCACCGTGGCACCGAACTTACCTTGGTGCTGCAAGGCGCCTTCAGCGATGAAACCGACAGGTTCGGCGCCGGCGATATCGAAGTGGCAAACGAAGACCTCAACCACCAGCCTGTGGCCGAAGCAGGGGTCGATTGCATCTGCCTCGCCGCCACCGATGCCCCCTTGCGGTTCAACAGCTGGATCCCACGCATTGCCCAGCCGTTCCTGCGGATCTAACGCATCAAAACAGTCAAACCGAAAAAGGCGCAGTCGTTTGACCGCGCCTTTTTCTTGAATATTTCGGAAACCTTAGGACGGCAAAGAAATCCAACGCATCCCGCGCGCTTCGCCTGTTTCAGCGTTGGTCAATTGACCAATACCCGATGGCAACCCGTTCGCATCCAATTGCAAAACAATCCGCAACGTTGCGTTCCCGAACGCGACACCTGTCTCCGTCGCTTCAATCGGGAAAGACGCACCATTGGACAGCGTCACACAAGACCGCGCCACAAATTCATTCCCGCAAGAAATGATCTGACCCTGCTCTGGCGGATCCGTCAAAACCTCTTGGTAGAAAAAGGTCAGGGTATTGCCCGCCGCAAACGGCCCCGTCTCGCCTCCCGGAATAGGGGCCATACATGCTGACAATGCAGCTCCAACAACGCCAAAAAGCGCTGCGCGTTTAATTCCACGCAAGATCACGATTAACTCCTCGCCAATTCAAAACACCGTCGCCACCCGGCGACAAATAAAACGTCCGACCAGAATAGGCTCCAGTCACAACAAAAAACTCATCCGTGCGCTGTACGCTGCCCGCGCGCCCGGTCGGGCCACAAACACGACCAACACCGCAAGGCGTCAAAGTATACGTGTGCAAATCGCCATGCTCCTCCGCCACGACGTAAACCGTACCACGGTCAAACGGCAAATCACGGTAGGCCTCGTCATAAGCCTGTCGTGTTTCACTCAACAGGCTCAGGTTTTCGATCTGTGAGCGGGCCTGGTTCAGGTCGACAGTGGCACAGGCCCCAAGAGCCAACATCATCGCACCGGACAGCAAAATACGCATCATCGTTCCCCACGTGGTTTGCGGCAGGCTACTCCCCACCCAAAGGTCTCTCAATAGGAATTCGGCAAATCTATGCTTAGGTCCGCCCAAAAAGACGTTCAATATCGCTCAATTGCAACTCAACATAGGTTGGCCTGCCGTGATTGCACTGCCCTGATCGCGGCGTCGCCTCCATTTCGCGCAGCAAAGCGTTCATCTCTTCGCCTCGCATCCAACGGCCCGTTCTGATCGATCCATGACAGGCCACGCGGCTCAAGATCGCTTCCAACTTCTCTTGCACCAATGTGCTCGACCCTTGATCCGCTAATTCATCCAAGACATCGCGCAGCATCGCTTCCGCATTCACCTCACCCAAAATCGCAGGCGTTTCACGCACGGCAATGGCATTTCCACCAAAGGGTTCAATCGTCAAACCCAGCCGTGACAACTCCTCGGAAACCGCCAACAATTGCGCTGCATCCCCATCAGACATCTCGATAATCTCAGGGATCAACAAAGCCTGCGCCGCCACGCCATTTTCAGCCATTTGGGTTTTTAACTTTTCATAGACCAGCCGCTCATGCGCGGCGTGCCCATCCACAATGACAATCCCCGTCTCCGTTTGCGCAATGATATAATTCTCATGCACCTGCGCCCGTGCGGCCCCCAGTGGGCGAGCCTCTGCCGGCACTGCTCCCTCTGGTGGGGCCTGCGGCTCAACCACATCAACGCGCCCGGAATACTCCGGCGCCATTTCGTGGAACCCGGGGTTTGGGGCCTGCGCCTGAAACGCCGCACCGCGCGCCTGCGATGACGGTCGATCCATCTGGTACACGCGCGGCGGCATAGACGGCATATGTGCCGGCGAAACAGGCTCCGGCTGCATTGCCCCCAATGTTGCCTGCGCAACAGTGGTCGACGCACGATGCCCGGCTTCCGCCAATGCATGACGCAACCCACTCACAATCAAACCACGCACACCACCCGGATCACGAAACCGCACCTCTGATTTCGCCGGGTGTACGTTCACATCCACACGGGTCGGGTCCAGATCAATAAACAAACACGCAGCCGGATGACGATCCCGCGATAACGTATCCATATAGGCCCCGCGCAACGCGCCATACAAAACCTTGTCGCGCACGGGGCGGCCGTTCACGAACAAAAACTGCTGCACCGACGAGCCCCGCGAATACGTCGGCAAGGCCGCATATCCAGTCAAGTGCACGCCCTCGCGCTCCGCATCAATGGCCAGCGCATTCTCAGCAAAATCTTTCCCAAGCACCTGTCGCAGGCGGGCGTGCAACGCATCAAACATATCGCCCGTCTCACCATCCGCACGAAACGTCGTGCGTTGTTGACCACCGGACACGTCATTCAAGATGAACGTCACAAACGGTTCAGCCATGGCCAAGCGTTTAATCACATCGCTGATCGCCTGCATTTCTGCGCGATCGGTCCGTAAAAACTTCAACCGCGCAGGGGTCGCGTAAAACAAATCACGCAGCTCCACGACAGTCCCCGCAGATAGCGCAGCAGGGCGTGGCACGTCCTGCACGCCGCCACGTACAGAAATCTCGGTGCCCTCACCATCCACGGTGCGACTGCGGATCGTCAGCCGCCCAACCGCCCCCAAGGACGGCAATGCCTCGCCACGAAACCCGAAACTGTGGATGTTCAACAGATCCGTACCATCAATCTTCGACGTCGCATGGCGCGACAATGCCAGCGGCAGATCATCAGCAGTCATGCCCACGCCATTGTCCGTCACACGGATCAGTGTCTTGCCACCATCGGCGATGGAAATCTCAATACGGGTGGCCTTCGCATCTAGCGCATTCTCCACCAATTCTTTCACCGCAGACGCGGGTCTCTCAACCACCTCACCCGCAGCAATACGGTTAATAGCAGCATCGTCAAGTTGACGGATAACGGGGCGAAATTCGCTTATCTTGGGGTCAGGTACAGCCATACCGCAACAATTAGCATGGCTGCATCCGATTCTGGTAGCGTTATTCAGTAGTCTCTAGGCCCTCAGGCTGACCAACGACAACGAAATGCAATCGATCAGGGTCAAGCAACTCCGCCGCGACACGGTTCACATCTTCAAGCGTAACCGCCGTGATGAAATCGTTGCGGTTGGCAACGTAATCTGTACCCAGCCCAACGCTTTGCATCCCCGCCAGAATGCCTGCAATTTCGGCATTCCCATCGAACCGCAGGGGGTAGGACCCCGTCAAATACGTCTTGGCCGCATCCAGCTCGTCTTGTGAAAGCCCTTCTCGCGCCATCAACGCCCATTCATCACGGATCACCGCAATTGCCTCTGCGATCCGATCGTTCGCAGACGCAACCTGACCCAAATACGTTTCAGTGAAATCTTTAGGCACCAAGAACGTAGACACCCCATAGGTCAGCCCACGTTTTTCGCGCACTTCGCGCATCAAACGGCTCTCAACACCACGACCGCCCAAGACCTCATTGATGATAAACGCGGCAAAGAAATCCTCGTCATCGCGTTCAATCCCCGAATGGCCGAACAGCGCGACGGATTGCGGTGTCTCAAACGGCACAACCGTTGTTCCGCCATCCAACGCAAATTCTACATGATCCGGCAGTTCAGGCGCCTCATCAGGTAAGCCCCCCAAAAGATCATCAATCAAAACGCCCAGCTCATCAGCACGGATGTCGCCAGCCGCGCCCACATGCACCCGCGCTGTGCTGAACGCATTCTCATGCGCTTCAAACAAATCAGCTTGGGTCAAACCCGCGACACTGTCCTCTGTTCCGTCAATTGCCGACCCATAGGGATGATCCCCAAACGCCAAAGCATCCAACGTGGCACCGGCAATCCGGTTCGGATCATTCGCGTCAGACCGGATGCCAGACAAAACCTGCGCCCGGACACGGTCAATCGCGCTCTGGTCAAAACGCGGCGACACCAAAGCATCGCGCAGCAGCGCCATCGCCTCATCTTGGTTTTCGGTCAGAAATACTGCGGACACAGACACAGAATCGTCACCCGCATTAAACCGAAACGAAGCGGCCAGATTTTCACGGGCCTCTTGGAAACCCCGTGCGTCCAAATCACCAGACCCTTCTTCCAAAAGGGCCATCATCAAATTGGTCGCCCCGCGTTTGCCGGGCAAATCCAGCGTCGCACCACCATCGAAAATCAATTCCAACGCAATAAACGGGATAGAATCCTCTTCTACCAACCAGGCATCCACGCCGCTGGGCGAGGTAATTTCCTGAATTTCAATCTGGGCCCGTGCAGTAGCGGCGGTCAACGAAAGGGCGATAGCAAGTACAAAACGGATCATTGAAGAACCTCCCGGCTAGGGACAATCCAACCAGTCACAGACTGATCGCGAACAAGAACGCGGCGCGCCACATCCAACACCTCATCAGCGGTGACCGATTGCAAAATCTCTGGCCAGGCTTGCACATCCTCAACCGTCAGGCCCGATGTCAAGGCGGCGCCATACCGGCGCGCCAAACCACCCACATCATCGCGGGCGTAAATCTCGCTGGCCTTCAACTGTACACGCAGCGCGTCCATCCGCGCGGGGTCAATCCCCTCGTCCAAAAACGCTTCAATCGCAGCATCCATGGCAGTCTCCGCCTCTTGCAACGAAACGCCATCTGCAGGCACCACCGTCAAACCAAAGGTGCCGTCATCCAGGTTCAGCCCATCGTAAAACGCACCGGAATAGACGGCGATGTTTGCGTCAAACTGCAATGCAATCGGCAAAACTGATGTGAACGAGGACCCACCCAATAAATCAGCCAAATAGGTCAGCGCTGCGGCATCTTTTTGCGCATCTGCATCCCGCTCCGGCGCGATATACGTGCGGCTAATATAGGGCTGAGACACACGCGGATCTTCAAAGACCAGACGCCGTTCCGCAGTCTGCGGTGGCTCTTGGCTGCGGATCCGTTCTGGCAAATCCGGCTCCGCAGGGATCGGGCCGTAGTATTGTTCAGCCAACGCCAAAACATCATCGGGTTGCACATCGCCAGCAACAACCAAAATCGCGTTGTTCGGGGAATAATACAAATCATAGAACGACAATGCGTCGTCCATGTCCAAGGTTTCCATCTCGTGTTTCCAGCCGATGATCGGCACGCCATACCGGTGGTTCAAATACTGCGCCGCCCGCATCTGTTCGCGCGCCAACGCACTGGGCGAATTCTCAACCCGCTGATTGCGCTCTTCCAAAATCACACCCCGTTCGGTGACGATATCCTCTTCGGTCAACACCAGATTGTTCATCCGATCCGCCTCATACTGCATCATCAGCGGCAAACGATCCGCCGCAACACGTTGGAAATATCCGGTGTAATCAAAGCTGGTGAACGCGTTATCCGACCCGCCATTTTCGGCGACCACCCGTTGAAACTCGCCACTTTCGACATTCTCTGTCGCCTTGAACAGCAGGTGTTCCAGATAATGCGCAACACCAGATGACCCGACAGGCTCATCGGCAGATCCTGCCTTGTACCACAACATGTGAACCACCACCGGCGCGCGGTGGTCTTCGATCACGACGATGTCCATACCGTTATCAAGTTGATAGGTCGTCACTTCCTCGGCAGTCGCAGAAAACGCGACCAAACTAAGGGCGGCGGCAAGAAGACGCATATAAATACTCCGCTATTGTTCCCCATCAACCTACGTCTCAAACGCCGGTCTTCAAGGGCTCATACGCGGATGTGAGCGTTTGAATTATTGCGGTGGGGCAGACGGCGTTGCGATTCCGGCGTTGCGGAACCGTTGCAGTTCCGCATAAGCATCCAGCGCTTGGCGGGCATAGGCACTGAAATACCGGTCACGCCCCCCAAATATCGTCAACCGCGCACGGCGTGTGCGAAATGCAGCATCCTCAGACGCCAATGTTTGCCGAATAGACGGATCAACACCGTTCCGGCTGGCCGCTGCGATCAATGCACCGTCGCTCGTGGGTGCGCCGCGGGCGATCAATGCGTTCGGGTTGCCCCCCAAAACCGAGACAGCATCCGCTTCAGGCGCCGGATCGGTCCGGTTCGCGCCGCCCGGTGTGGGCACCGGCAATGTGGTTACGTCATTTGGTAAAATCAAAGGGTTCACTGGCAAAACCGAAAACTCATCCGGCCCGCCCCCATTGCTGCGTAAGTCACGCAACCCACGATCGCCTGCCGCACAAGCGGACAGCAAAACTGCAATTGAGAACCCTAAAAGCGCTTTACGCATGGCATGCCTTCCAAATGTAGTGCCCCCTCATAGCGCACTATTCGCGAACAATCCAAGGCTCGTGTCACGTGCCCGTCGTCTTGCCGCTGTCGTCGGTGAACAAGACCAGCCCAATCGCCCCCGCAAAAATCGAAATATCGGCGATATTGAACGCATAGGGATTGGTGAAACCACAGCAGGACATGTTCAGAAAATCGGCCACGGCCCCATGCAACACACGGTCAACCACGTTGCCCAACGCCCCGCCAATCAACAGCCCTGCGCTGATATAGCCCCACCGTGAAAGCGCCTCACGGCGCATCCACCAAAGCACGAAAATACAAATCGCCAACGCCACGCAGACCAGAACCCACCGCATATCAAAATCGGCAAACAGGCCGAAATTCACACCGCGGTTCCACGCCATGCGCAGCACCAGAAACGGCGGAAACACCTCATACGTCTGATCGGGCAAGGTCGGCAGACCAATCTGATACAGCACGATGTATTTCGACAGCTGATCTGCCAAAAACACCCAAAACCCTGCCCAAAATGTAAGACGCATGAACGCGGCCCCTTTAGTTAATTATTAGTGGCGGAAGTGACGCATTCCGGTGAACACCATAGCCAAACCAGCCTCATCAGCTGCCGCAATCACCTCGTCATCGCGCATCGATCCACCGGGTTGAATAACGCATGACGCACCCGCAGCGGCCGCCTCCAGCAAACCATCCGCAAACGGGAAGAACGCATCAGACGCCACCGCAGACCCTTGGGTCAATGGTGTGGGCAAGCCCAGCGCTTCGGCCATACGTTCCGCTTTCTTTGCAGCGATCAACGCACTGTCCACGCGGCTCATCTGCCCCGCGCCAACACCAACCGTCGCACCATCTTTAACGTAAACAATCGCGTTAGATTTAACGTGTTTCGCCACTTTCCAAGCAAACATCAGATCCGCCAATTGCGCATCTGTCGGCTTAACCTTGGTCACAACCTTCAGGTCTTCCGGCGCGATAAACCCGTTGTCTTTGTCTTGCATCAGATACCCGCCAGACACTTGGCGGATCGTCTGCGCTGTTGTCATCGGATCGGCCAATGCTCCTGTCGTCAACAAACGCAGGTTCTTTTTAGCAGCAAACAATGCCTTCGCCTCATCTGTCGCAGACGGCGCAATCACAACTTCTGTGAAGATACCTGTGATCTTCTCAGCCGTCTGGGCGTCCAACTCACCGTTGAGGGCGATGATACCACCAAACGCAGAGGTTTGATCACATTCGAATGCCTTTTGATAAGCCTCGGCAAGGCTTTCGCCGCGTGCAACACCACATGGGTTCGCGTGCTTAATGATCGCAACCGCAGGGCCATCCTTGGGGTCAAACTCACTGACCAATTCAAATGCCGCATCGGTGTCATTGATGTTGTTGTAAGACAGCTCTTTACCTTGGTGCTGCTCCGCCGTCGCCACACCCGGACGATCAGACCCATCCACGTAGAACGCCGCCTGCTGGTGTGGGTTTTCGCCATACCGCAATGTCTGCGCCAAAGTCCCGGCAACCGCCTTGCGGCGTGGTGCGGCATTGCCAATTGCACCTGCCATCCATGTGCTCACAGCCGCATCATAGGCACCCGTGCGCGCATAGGCTGTCTGCGCCAATGTCTGACGGAACGCATAGCTGGTTGATCCATCGTTGGCATCCAATTCAGCCAGCAATACATCGTAATCCTCAACATCGACCACAGTATTCACAAACGCATGGTTCTTTGCCGCCGCACGGATCATCGCCGGGCCACCAATGTCGATGTTTTCAATCATCTCATCATAATCCGCCCCGCGCGCCAAAGCGGCTTCAAACGGGTAAAGGTTCACGACCAACAAATCGATCGCCCCAATATTGTGGGCCTCCATCGCAGCAACATGCTCATCATTGTCACGCAACGCCAACAGGCCACCATGCACACCGGGGTGCAATGTTTTCACGCGACCGTCCATCATCTCTGGAAAACCAGTCACATCGGCAACATCACGCACGTCCAGCCCTGCATCGCGCAGCGCTTTGGCGGACCCGCCAGTAGACAATAGCTCAACACCACGCGCAGCCAGCGCCTTTCCCAGATCAATCAATCCGGTCTTGTCAGAAACAGAAAGCAGTGCGCGGCGAATGGGATGCAGGTCGGTCATAGGGGCCCCCTCAGGCGATATCAAAAATCCAATGCCGTTGGATCATCGATGTCGCGCAAAGCAAGTGGCGTGTCTTGCGCTTTGGACAAAGACCAACGGATGCGCGTCGCATAGGACAAACTGCGCCCAGATAAAACCACCTGTTGCGTCGCACGCGGTCTTAATCGCCCATTTTCAAGGTAAACGGACGGTTCCAACCGCATTTGTTGCGCCCCATCCTGCCGGAACACCCAAATCTCACCTGATTTTTGCGTCAACGACACAGCCGCACCGCCCAAATCCAACGCCGCCTCGACCTCAGGGTGCAAATGGAATCGCACCGACCACGGAATGCCCTGCAACGTCTCCGCATCCAACGCTTTGTCAAACCGCGGCTCATCCGCAGCATCCAATGTCGTCAGCAAATCTTCCCCCGCCAACGCGCGGCCATCGGCCGTCATATCCAGCGTCCGCACATGGGTCAGACCATGGGTGCGCCGATATCCATCGTGGGCCATCGCCAATCGCACACCGTCAGCCACCTCACCAAATTCCGATTGAACCTCTTTCGGCCCATCCGTCAAAACCTCTTGCCCGCTCCCGTTCACCGCAATCCGCGAGGACGAGACCCCCTCAATCGACAATGTCGAATGGCTCGGCGTAGCTCGGCCCGCCCTGCGCCACTCCGGCCCAAAACTCGCCCCAGACCCACAGTTCACAATCAGCGGCCTGCGGCCCGACGTCAGCTCCAACGCCAAGGTCGACGCATGGCCCTCCGCCGCAGATGCCCCCGCAGGCGGCTCTGCAACATCAACAACCACCGATGTTCGGCCCGCCGCCAAACGGCCATACCCCATGTGCAACTGCTGAGCGGGCTTCCCCAAATCGCCCACAGCCGCCAAAGCTTGGTCCAGCCAACCGTCCAATCCACGCCCACCACCATGAAACCGCGCCAATCCGCCATCACTGTGGCGCACCGCTCGCAACGTTGGCACAATCCTGTGCATCGCCGCCGTCAATTCATCCGGCACGGGATGCTTGGCGTCCCGCAATGCGGCATCAACCCAGGTCAGCAACGTCAAAACATCTAGCAATTCTTCAGGGTTGCGTGACGGGATTCCCCCATCCGCCCCAATCTGCGTCGCGCAATCGCGGGTCAGCATAGCAATGGCCGGCTGCACATGCCGCTCCATCCCCTGCAAACTGAGGCCCGCATAAATCATCCCAGCCAGCGCCTCGAATCGGGGCAACCCCGCCCGCGCAGCCTTCCAACGGCGCGACAAAAACACAGCCTGTTGCGCAGCCGACCGGAAATACGCCTCAGACGCCGCCTTATCCGCCCCCCGCAACAAAAAGAACCCATGGGCGATCCAGCGGATCAAACGTCGACCGGTTAAATCAGGGGTCCAGCCGGTGCCTGCGCCGTTGCCAAACCGGACAATCCATTCCTGCATCCAATCTTGCGCAGCAATCCGCGCCTTGTTGTCCCCAACCGCCGCCAGATCATCCAACCAATTGAACCCATGCGCCGCCTCCGTGGCCGTATCCACACGGGCTGCAGCATCCCAAATGGTCACACCGGGCGCTTCGATCAAATGACCGGAAAACAGAAAATTACCCGCCAGCAACTGACGCCCGCGCGCGAAATGCCCAATCATCTTGGGTTCCGGCGTCGACTGAAATGCCGTCGCAGGACTGCCACGCGCCGCCAACCGCGCATGCAGTTGGTTCATCAGACGCACGCGCCTTGATTTGAAATCGGATGTTTCCACCACTGTACTTGCCTCTCGCCCGTGCCATTCGGCATCTTTGCGTTGGCAAATCTATAGCGGGTCAGCGCCTCAAAGTCACGCAGGCTTTCGCAGCTGGGCGATGTAAAATCCGTCCATACCGCCCTTGTCAGCCCAAAAATCAGGCCGCAAACGCAAGCCGCCTTCCTCCGTACGCCACGCATCATCAACGCCAGCAATGGTCAACGCCTCAGTATCCACCGTCAAACCATCATGGCGCGCCAATGCCTCTTCCACCTGAACCTCACCCTCATCTGGCAGCAGGCTGCAGGTACAAAACACCAACCGCCCCCCCGGTTTCAAAAGCGTCAAAGCATGGTCAATCATACGCGCCTGCTGATCGATCAGCTCCGCAAATTCCGACCCGTCTTTGGCATAGGGCAAATCGGGGTGCCTGCGAATCGTCCCCGTCGCGGAACAGGGTGCATCCAACAAAATCGCATCAAACCCATCTTGCTCATACTCAAACGCATCAGACACAACCGTCTCGGCACTCAGCTTCACGCGCTCCAGGTTTTCTGTCACACGGCGCATCCGCCCGGCAGACGCATCAACCGCCACAACATGCGCACCAGCCGCCGCGATCTGCATCGTCTTGCCCCCCGGAGCCGCACATAAATCCAAAATCTTTTCACCCTTTTGCGGCGCCATCACCAGTACCGGAATGGCAGCGGCTGCATCCTGCACCCACCAATCGCCCGCATCAAAACCGGCCAGCGCAGACACCTGCCCCCCTTGGGGCACCCGTACAGATCCTGTCGGCAAAACCTCGCCACCCAAGGTCTCCGCCACCGCCGCAGCATCCCCTTTTACGGTCAAATCCAACGGCGCACCGGCGAATTGCGCCTTCTCCATCGCAGCCACAACCTCGGGGCCATATCCATCTTTCAACGGGCTACGCAGCCAACCGGGCATGCGCGGGGTTGCCAATTTCGCCCAGCCATCAGGCCCTTCCGCCGCAACCTTGCGCAGCACAGCGTTCACCATGCCCTTCATCGACGACGTCCGTTTGTTGCGTGCCACCAATTCAACACCGGCGTTCACCACACCATGGGCCGCTTCGCCGCCCGCCAATTCAACTGTACAAAGCCGCAACACATTGCGCACCGCCAACGGAGGGGTACGCTGCACAAACCGCGCCAACATCCGGTCCGCCCGCGCCAAGCCGCGCAATGTCTCCATCGCCAGCCGCTGTGCGCGTGCACGATCCTCAGGCGACAAATGCTGCAACGCACCTTCGCCAATCAATTCCGGCAACAACTTTCCTTGGCCTGTCACTTGATCCAACAAGTAAACGGCGGCCTTGCGTGGCCCCAAACCTTGCTTGTTGCTGTTAGACTGACCCTGCTGCGACATTCGAAACCCCTTGGCTAATGATCCATGCGGCGTATATCACACAATGAACCGCCGCAAGGAGACCGTCATGTCTGACACTGATCCAAAACCAAACAAAGACCTTCCCGAAGCCGCCCAGCGCGCCTTGGCCGAAGCCGCCGAACGGCGCAAAGCTGACAAAGGTCTGAACCTGCAAGAAGAGCTCGGCGGCCGCGACGGCCCCGAACCTGTGCGTTTCGGCGATTGGGAACGCAAAGGCATCGCCGTCGATTTCTAAGCGGCACTACCGGATGCGCAAAACCGCGTCGTCGCCCGCACCTTGATCGACAGTGAACCTGATCCGGTCCCCATCAACCTCAACCAGCTGGCAATTGTATTCAATCGGCGTGCCCGACCAATCCATGTCGCGACAAAAGTACCCGTTGTCCCAGGCCCATGATCCGGTGATGTCAAACCCCATCGCTTTACCAGCAATGGCCCCGTTCGGCTCCACGTTAATGGTCAATCCATATAGCGGGATCTTCAGATCCTTACCTGCAACAGTCTCTACAAACGCACTTCGCTCGCTGATGCGCTCAAACGCAAGTGCGGCGGACGGCAGACCAAACACGGCAATTAGGGTCACAAAATAACGTAACATCGTCAGGTACTCCTCTGCATACGGGTACCTTTTCTACGCACGACGTTACGATTTGGTTCACTCGTCGGCTAAACCCAACACATCCAGCATGGAATAAGCACCCGCAGGTTTGCCCTGCCCCCAGATCGCCGCCTTCAACGCGCCCCGCGCGAAAATAGCACGATCCGTCGCGATATGGGTCAGCTTGATCCGCTCACCTGCGGCGGCAAACAACACATCATGCTCCCCCACGATATCGCCGCCCCGAATCGCACTAAATCCAATGTCACCGCGCGTGCGGGCACCGGTGATTCCGTCCCGCCCACTGTCGCTGACATCTTTCAACGCAACACCGCGCCCTTCGGCAGCCGCCTCGCCCAACATCAACGCCGTACCGGACGGCGCATCAACCTTGTGGTGATGGTGCGCTTCAATCACTTCAATATCGAAATCCTCATCCAGCGCCGCGGCCACCTTTTTGGTCAGCTGAACCAAAAGGTTAACCCCCAAAGACATATTGCCCGCCCGCACGATCACACCGTTCTGCGCCGTCGCATCCAATGCGGTAATGTCATCCTCTGACAGTCCTGTCGTGCCGATCACATGCACAACACCGGCCCTGGCCGCCACCTCCGCAAACGCAACAGTCGCAGCCGGCGCCGTAAAATCAATCACCGCCTGCGCGCCCTCAAATGTCGCTCCCACATCATCACTGACAACCACACCAACAGCCGCGCCCCCCATGGCAACGCCCACATCCTGGCCAACCCACGCGTGACCCGACCGTTCCAAAACACCCGCCAACGCACAGACGTCAGACTCCAGGACAGATTTGATCAACATCTGCCCCATTCGGCCCGATCCGCCGGTAATCACGATCCCTGGTAGGTCTGTCATGGTCTTCCCTTTCGTCACATCTTTGCGCAGCCGCTTGGCAAATCGCTGTCATCTGCTTACATGCACCCCATGGCAAAGAATAGTTTTCAAGGCAAGGACGGCCCCTCCCAAAGACAGCTCCGCGTTGGCGAGCTGATCCGGCGTACGCTGTCCGAACTCCTCCAACGCGGCGAGGTCCACGACCCCGACCTGCAAAAAATGTCCATAACCGTGGGCGAGGTGCGCATGACGCCCGATCTCTCCATCGCGACAGCCTTCGTGCTGCCGTTGGGCGGGAAAGACGCAGATCTCGCGATTGCGGCCTTGGCCCGCAACAAAGGTGAACTGCGCCACCTCATCACCAAAGGCATGAAACTCAAACATGCGCCCGACCTGCGGTTCCGCATCGACGATATGTATGACCGGATGGATGCAACGCGCGCAATGTTTGCCGACGAACGCGTCGCCCGCGACCTGCGCGACGACGACCAGCAGGACGATTGATGCGCGCGCTGGCTGCCCTCCTCACGTTGGCCGCCGCGCCCGCAGCCGCCGTCACCTGCGAAGACGTCGATCACCTCGGCGTGTCCTTCACCGTCTGCGACGTTGCCGCCTCCGAAGACCTGCAATTGTTTTTGCGCAACGATGAAGGCGCAATTCTGGGCGGCTTCAACGCCGTCGAACGCTTTGAGAATCGCGACCTGCTGTTCGCCATGAACGCCGGCATGTACCACGATGACCGCGACCCTGTGGGGCACTACATCGAAGACGGCGTCGAAGAAATGCGGGTTATCGCATCCGACGGGCCGGGCAATTTCGGCCTGCTTCCCAACGGTGTCTTTTGTATCTCTGACACTTTGCAGGTGTATGAAACCCTCGAATATCAGGCCCGCCAGCCAGACTGCACCTATGCCACCCAATCCGGCCCAATGCTCGTGATTGATGGCCAGCTGCACCCTCGTTTCATCAAAAACGGAACGTCGACCAACATCCGAAACGGTGTCGGCACCACCGCCGACGGCAGCCGCGCGGTCTTCGCCATCTCCAATGATCTGGTAAACTTCCACGATTTCGCGACCCTGTTCCGCGATCACCTGAATCTGCCCAACGCCTTGTTTTTCGATGGCCGCATCAGCCGCATGTACGACAGCGCCTCTGGCCGGTCCGACTTTGGCTGGCAAATGGGCCCGATCGTCGGCGTCCTCGCGCCAGAAGACTGAAACGTCAGGCCGCAGATGACCCCATTTGACCGAAAATTCGATAAAGCGATGGCCGAACTCTCTGCCGCAGGCGTCTGGCCCAGCAATGCCTACCCCCCCTTGCAAGCAGCCATCGCCAAACTCGGTTGGAAAACACGCCCCCCGCATTACGCCCCCTTCTTCATTGCATTCAATGTCGCAGCCCTCTTTTTCGCAGGCGTCTGGGGTGGCTTCATGTGGGTCTTCATCTGGTCCAAAACCGGCATGCCCTCGCCCGAAGCCACCAGCACAGCCATTCTCGCGGGCGTCTTCTTCGGCCTCGCCATGGCCTTCTATTACGCCCATGGTCGCAGAAAATACGCCCTCACCCCGTGGGACCGCATCTAGCCACCGCTTGACGGCACGCATACGCTCCGCTACCTCGCCCGCCTGATCAATGGGAGGCCAACGCACATGGCACGCAAACGCAAAGGACGCGACCTGCACGGGTGGCTCGTGGTGGATAAACCCGCTGGCATCACCTCTACGTCCGTCGTGAACAAAGTGCGCTGGGCGCTTGATGCCAAAAAAGCAGGTCACGCAGGCACACTCGACCCCGACGCGACAGGCGTCCTCGCCGTTGCTTTGGGCGAGGCCACGAAAACCGTGCCTTACATCACCGATGCGTTGAAAGCATACACCTTCACCGTCCGGCTCGGTCAGAAAACCAACACCGACGACGCCGAAGGCGAAGTCATCGCTGAAAGCACCAACCGCCCCAGCGACGACGACATCAAAGCCCAGCTGGGCCAGTTTGTGGGGGACATCATGCAGGTGCCACCCGCCTTCTCTGCCGTGAAAATCGACGGTGAACGCGCCTACAAACGTGCCCGCGACGGCGAAGACTTCGAAATCGCAGCGCGCCCGCTGTGGGTCGAAGAACTGCTGCTCATCGACCGCCCCGACCCCGATCATGTCACCCTCGAAATGACCTGTGGCAAAGGCGGCTATGTCCGCTCCATCGCCCGCGATCTCGGCGAAGCCTTGGGCTGCCACGGCCACGTCCGCGAATTACGCCGCATTTGGTCCGGCCCGTTCGACGCCAAAGACGGGGTCTCCCTCGACCAGCTGGACGCCCACGCCAAAACAGACGGCCTCGATCACCTGATCCACCCGCTCGAAGCAGGCCTGGACGATCTGCCCCGCGTGCACTGCCCCGAATCCAGCATCGTCAAACTGCGCAACGGCAATCCTGCCTTGGTGATGGGCGACGTTGAATACGGCGAAGAATGTTGGGCCGACAACGGCGGCCAAGCCATCGCCGTAGGCACCTTCAAATCAGGTGAATTGCACCCAACACGGGTTTTCGTGCGCTAATGGCAAGCTACCGGTGCTGATCAATCAGTATCGGGTTTCCATCTGGGTCCATCACCACGAAAGACCCAATACCTGTCTCGCCACCGCCCTCTTGGCTTACCTCATGGCCCGCCGCTTTGATCTTGGCCTTAATCTCACGCACATCGTCAAACGGGTTCACCTCACCGGCGGATTGGTCCCAACCGGGGTTAAACGTCAACATGTTCTTCTCAAACATGCCTTGAAAAAGCCCAACCAACGTGTCGCCGTTCTTCATAATCGCATAACCATGCGCGTCCTCCCCGGCAAATCGGGCAAACCCCAAATCCTCATAAAACGAAATCGATTTGGCCAAGTCTTTCACCGCCAAACTTATTGAAAACGCACCAAGCTGCATATCCGCCCCCTTCACTGTTCCCGCACACCCTAGCACATTTTCGCGCCAAACGGCATAACCGCCCCATGATCACACGCACACACACCAAGGGCGACGCGCCCTCCACCGCCGTTTATTCAGATTGCGAACGCTACCGCTATTCCCTGACCCGCATCTGGGATCCGTCCGGCACACGGGTGCACTTCGTCATGCTCAACCCATCAACCGCCACTGAAGTCCAAAACGACCCCACCGTCGAACGCTGCGAACGCCGCGCGCGCGCATTGGGGCACGGCGGCTTCCGCGTCACCAACATCTTCGCATGGCGCGACACCGACCCCCGCAAAATGCGCGCCGCCGCAGATCCGATCGGCCCTGAAAACGACCGTACGATTCTTGACGCCACTGACTGGGCCGATGTCACCATCTGCGCCTGGGGCACCCACGGCGAACACCTCGGTCGCGGCGCAGATGTCACCAACCTTCTGCGCGCAACAGGCGCGCCACTCTTCCATCTGGGCCTATCCAAAGCAGGCCACCCGAAACATCCACTCTACATCGCCTATACCCAAACGCCCCAACCGTGGCTGGCGCAGATCTGACGTTAACCAACCAAACAGATTTCATGCGCATTTGAGTTCAAACCCTGCTAGTTCATCGTGAAACACGCTGTTTGCCAAGTCTTCCGCCCGAAGCATCCGTTTTCGTGGTCAGGCAATCCGTCGAACAGCCAAACGAAAGCCGGTAACATGCTCGCACTCTTGGGTCTTTTAGGTATCGCATTCGCGGGAACGGCGGTTGTCGGCATCAGCATGTCCGAAACCGAAACGGACAGCGATTCTACCGAAGACACACCTGAAACCGATGAAGAAAAGGTTCAACTGGAAGACCTCATTGATCCCCTGTCTGAAACAGCGAACCTCAGCGCAGCATCCTTTGCTGGAGAGGCCGACAGCATGGCCTGGTCTGAAGAGGTCGCAACTATCTTAGAAGAAGATGCTCCCGCAGACCCCATCATTGAAGCTTTTGGCGACGCCGGTGACGACCACTTCGAAGGGGCCTCAAACGGTGACTATCTCCACGGGTTCGATGGCGACGACGCCCTGATCGGTCTAGAGGGCGATGATCAGCTTTTGGGTGGCGACGGGGATGACAGCCTCTCTGGCGGTGACGGCGACGATCTTCTTCAAGGGTTCATCGGCCACGACATCATGTCAGGCGGCAACGGCGACGACACACTCCAAGCCGGCGACGGCAACGACCTCCTCGATGGCGGCAACGACGACGACGATTTGCTCGGCGGCTTCGGCGATGACACGGTCATCGGCGGCGCAGGAAACGATAACCTGCAAGGCAGCGAAGGCGATGATGTGGTCGATGGGGCTACCGGCGAAGAGATCGCCGAGAAAGACTACCTGAACGGCAGCGAAGGCAACGATCACCTGATCGGCAACAACAGCGATGTTATGACCGGCGGTGACGATGCCGATACGTTTGAAATCGTCAACGGCTCGGTGGAAATTATGGATTTCACAGCGGAAGACGTGCTCGTGCTAAACTACGACGGCACCGCGCCGGAACTCACCACCGAAGTGACATCGGCTGGTGTCACCCTCTTGGCAGACGGCACACCGGTTGCCACGCTCTATGGCCTTACATCCTTCGATGTCAGCGCCGTTCAACTGACACCGGCATCGGCGGCCTAACACGCCCCCATTAAAACCTTTGCCAAACGCATAGAATCTCCCTATACGCCCCCAATCTGCGCTGCATTTGCACGCGGATACACCTCCACGGGCCCTGCTGGACGACATCCCGGCTTGCGCCATTCACCCTTAACCAAGGAGACCCCGATGTCGATTACAGTTGAAGAAAAAACACGTTTGATGAAAGAATTCGCAATCAAAGAAGGCGACACTGGTTCGCCGGAAGTCCAGGTTGCGATCCTGACATCCCGCATCAACACCCTGACAGAGCACTTCAAAACCCACAAAAAAGACAACCACGGTCGTCGTGGCCTTTTGAAAATGGTTGCTCTGCGTCGTAAGCTTCTGGACTACACCAAAGGCAAAGATGAGGCCCGCTACCAGGACCTGATCAAGCGTTTGGGCATCCGTCGCTAAGCCGACGAACGAAAGTTCCAAATTCGCAAAACCGCCCCTGCCTCGCTTGGGCGGTTTTGTTTTGCCAAATCAAACGGTATTTCTTTCCCATGGACATTTTCCTCATCACCGCCCCAGGTCAACAAGACCTGCTTGCCGCCGAATCCCGTGAAAAGGGCTTCAAAGTCACCGAAACCATCCACGGCGGTGTCACAATCCGTGGCGAATGGCCGGACGTTTGGCGCGCCAATTTGCAACTGCGCGGTGCCACCCGTGTCCTCGCCCGCGTTGCCGAATTTCGCGCCCTCTACCTGTCCCAACTAGAAAAGAATATCCGCGAATTCGACTGGGACAGCATCCTGCCCTACGGCACATCCTTGTCCGTCGAAACCGCCTGCCACAAATCCAAAATCTATCACGCGGGTGCTGCCAAAGAACGCGTCGAAAACGCACTCGCCGCCTGCGGCTATGTGATCTTTGCCCAAGCTGATGACGCCCAATACAGCCTCCGCGTCCGCATCGACCGCGACACCGTCACCGTCTCCCTCGACACCTCCGACGACCCGCTGCACAAACGCGGCCACAAAGAGGCTGTAAACAAAGCGCCCATGCGCGAAACCATGGCCTCCATGTTTCTGCGCGAAGCAAAATTCAACGGCAAACTCCCCTTCTACGACCCCATGTGCGGGTCCGGCACGATCCCCATGGAAGCGGCCGAAATCGCCCGCCGCCTCGACAGCGGCCGCGCGCGCAACTTCGCCTTCCAAACACTCCCCAACTTTGATCGTGACGCCTTCGAGAAAATGCGCAGCCCCGAACGGCCTGCCGCCTTCCACATCTTCGGCTCCGACCGTGACCAAGGCGCCGTCGACATGTCCCGCGCCAACGCCGAACGCGCAGGCCTGTCCGATGTCACAACATTCCACCACGCGCCGATCAGCGAAATGACCCCACCGTGCGAGACCCCCGGCCTCGTCATGATCAACCCACCCTATGGGTCACGTATCGGCAACAAGAAACCCCTGTTCGGCCTCTACGCCTCCTTCGGCGAGCGCATGAAATCCCATTTCAAAGGCTGGCGCGCCGCCATCATCACCACCGACGGCGCCTTGGCCAACGCAACTGGCCTGCCCTTCAAACCCGCAGGCCCCACCGTCGACCATGGCGGGTTGAAGGTACGGCTCTGGCAAACGGATACGCTTTAACCACACCCTAAAGCCCCTCGTTGCTTTGCTGATCGTATTCCCACCACTGAAATGCGGTCTTCTTCACGGCACGCAATCGGAAAACTGACCACCCAATCCCCCCATCTGACACAAGCCTTCCCAAACGCACCAAAGCCGTGTAAACGCGCCTCATCTGAGACATGCGCGCAGACCTCGACGCATGCAGTTAGGACAAGAGGTCGGTGGCAATGGGGCCACCAATGAAACGGGGACTTGGGATAGGCCCAAGATTGCCCCGACACAGGAAACGATAGATGTTTAATGAAGTAAAAAAATCAATCCAGTGGGGCGAAGAAACGCTGACACTGGAAACAGGTAAAGTTGCCCGTCAGGCAGACGGTTCTGTTATTGCGACATACGGTGAGACTTCCGTTATGGCGAACGTCACGTTCGCAAAACAACAAAAGCCGGGTCAAGATTTCTTCCCGCTGACAGTTCACTACAACGAAAAATACTATGCCGCCGGTAAAGTACCTGGTGGCTTCTTCAAGCGCGAAGCGCGTCCAACTGAAAAAGAGACGCTGACTGCCCGCTTGATCGACCGCCCAATTCGCCCACTCTTCGTGGACGGCTTCAAAAACGAAGTTCTGGTCATCTGTACCGTTCTTTCTCACGACCTCGTAAACGACCCAGACATGGTTGCCATGATCGCAGCCTCCGCTGCGCTGACAATCTCTGGCGCGCCGTTCATGGGCCCAATCGCAGCCTGCCGCGTTGGCTTCGAGGATGGCGATTACATCCTGAACCCAGAACTCGACGACATGCACGATCTGCGCAACAACCCAGACCAGCGTCTGGACCTCGTTGTGGCCGGCACCAAAGACGCCGTGATGATGGTTGAATCCGAAGCATACGAGCTGTCCGAAGACGAAATGCTCGGCGCTGTTGAATTCGCCCACGAACAGATCCAGCCTGTGATCGACCTGATCATCGATCTGGCCGAAGATAGCGCAAAAGAGCCGTTCGACTTTGCTGCACCAGATTACTCTGACCTGTCCGCAGCCGTCGCTGCCGCTGGCGAAACGCAAATGCGCGCCGCCTTCGCAATCTCCGACAAACAGGAACGCACAACTGCTGTTGCTGCCGCCCGCGAAGAGATCAAAGCAGCCCTGACAGAAGAGCAGCTTGCAGACGCCAACCTCGGCTCCGCGATGAAAGGCTTGGAGGCCTCCATCCTGCGTGGCGACGTTGTGAAAACTGGTAAACGTATCGACGGTCGTAAGACTGACGAAATCCGTGACATCGTTTCTGAGACTGGCATCCTGCCACGGACACACGGTTCCGCCTTGTTCACACGTGGCGAAACCCAAGGTCTCGTTGTGACCACATTGGGCACAGGCGACGACGAGCAGATGATCGACAGCCTGCAAGGCATGTATAAGTCGAACTTCCTGCTGCACTATAACTTCCCTCCCTATTCTGTGGGTGAAGTTGGTCGTTTTGGCCCTCCAGGCCGTCGTGAAATCGGTCACGGTAAACTGGCATGGCGTGCGCTTCAGGCGGTTCTGCCTGCGGCAACTGACTTCCCATACACCGTGCGCGTTGTCTCCGAGATCACAGAATCCAACGGTTCCTCCTCTATGGCATCTGTCTGTGGTGGCTCCTTGTCCATGATGGACGCAGGCGTGCCACTCAAAGCACCAGTTGCTGGTGTTGCGATGGGCCTGATCATGGAAGACGATGGCGAGTACGCGATCCTGTCCGACATTTTGGGCGACGAAGATCACCTCGGTGATATGGACTTCAAAGTTGCGGGTACAGAAAACGGCATCACATCCTTGCAGATGGACATCAAGATCGCAGGCATCACGCCAGAGATCATGAAAAAAGCCTTGGCTCAGGCCAAAGCCGGTCGTCTGCACATCTTGGGTGAAATGGCCAACGCTCTGACCGAAGCCTCCGAATTCTCTGTTCACGCACCACGCATCGAAACGATGCAGGTTCCAACAGACAAAATTCGCGAAGTGATCGGCTCCGGCGGTAAAGTGATCCGTGAAATCGTTGAAGTGTCCGGCGCCAAAGTCGACATCAACGACGAAGGCATCGTTAAAATCGCATCGCCAAACGGTGAATCCATCAAAAAAGCCTACGACATGATCTACTCCATCGTCGCAGAGCCTGAAGAAGGTGCCATCTACAAAGGTAAAGTCGTCAAAATCGTCGACTTCGGTGCATTCGTGAACTTCTTCGGTAAGAAAGACGGTCTCGTGCACGTCTCTCAAATCGAAAACCGTCGCCTGAACCACCCATCCGACGTTCTCAAAGAAGGTCAGGAAGTTTTCGTTAAACTCCTCGGCTTCGACGATCGCGGCAAAGTGCGTTTGGCCATGAAAATGGTCGATCAGGAAACTGGCGAAGAAATCAAAGAAGAGAAAAAAGAAGACTAAACTGTCTTCCCACCTCTTTAGAAAGGCCCCGACCTCACCGTCGGGGCCTTTTGCGTTTTACCCCCCCCTCAAACCCCTCAAAGTCAGAAAAACCTGACCCGATTGTGATCGCAGACAACTTGCACGCCCCCCGCGTCACAGGGCATATTCCAAACAATTGTTTGTTACCCAATGTTAGGACGCCTGCATGCTCACCCGCCGTACGTTTCTAAACTCTGCCGCAGCAGCAACCGGCATCGCCGCTGCAACACCCGCCGCTGCACAATATCTGGTCCCAGAATCGCAACTGCCACGCTTGGTTCAGATCGACCGTGACTATGCACCGGGCGAAGTGCACGTCGAACCCGCCTCCTTCAAACTCTACCTGATGTTGGCCCCCGGCCAGGCGATCGAATACTCCGTCGGCATCGGCCGCGCGAACCTGTACGAAAGCGGCGATTTCCTGATCCAGGCCAAAAAAGAATGGCCCAGCTGGACCCCAACACCAGACATGATCGAACGCGATCCGGCCTCCTACAAACAATTCGAAGACGGCATGGAAGGCGGCATTCAAAACCCGCTGGGCGCACGTGCGCTCTACCTGTTCGTCGGTGGCCGCGACACCTTTTTGCGCATCCACGGCACCAACGCCCCAAGCACCATCGGCAGCGCCGTGTCCAACGGCTGCGTGCGTTTGGTCAACAGCCACATCTCGGATCTGTACAACCGCGTGCCACTGGGCACACGCGCCGTACTCCACTAACAAAAACGCCCCGCCCGCATCCCCTACGGGACGGCGGGCGGGGCGCATTTGGCCCTTGGGCCAAACAGCGACGTCTCCGTCACAAATTTATTCAGGCAATTTTGCCATCCGTAGATACGGCAGTTTGGTGTCAATCGACCCGTATTTCGCAATCGCATCCTCATCAGATACGGCCACAGGCACCACAACATCCCCGCCCGGTGTCCAGTTCGCAGGCGTCGCAACATTTTCCCGTGCCGCCGTCTGCAACCCGTCCAGCGCACGCAGAACCTCGGCAAAGTTCCGGCCAACATTCATCGGATAGGTCATCGACAGTTTTAGCTGCTTGTCCGGCCCGATAATAAACACCGACCGTACCGTCGCCGAATGCGCAGGCGTCCGGCCATCCGGCATGTACGCCTCAGCGGGCAGCATATCAAAGGCCTTAGACACCTCTAATCCCGCATCCGCAATAATCGGGAACCCGGCAGGTGCGCCGGCCACAGCCTCAATATCGCCCTTCCATTTCTTGTGCTCCTCCACACCATCAACGGACACACCAATCACCTTGGTGCCCCGCGCAGCCCATTCATCGGCCAATTGCGCAACCGCGCCAAACTCGGTGGTGCACACCGGGGTGAAATCCTTGGGGTGACTGAACAAAATGGCCCAGCTGTCGCCAATCCAGTCATGCAGGGCAAACGCACCCTGATCCGTTTCAACAGTCAAATTCGGAATAGTGTCGTTGATACGCAGTCCCATGTCGGGTCCCCTTCTTGTGAAAACTCGATCATGATATATGTCTTTCACCCAAAGACTTCCACCGCACCCACCCAAATACGGAGGCTCGACATGATCGAGAAACGCGACTTCTACATCAATGGCCAATGGGTCAGCCCCACAAAGCCAAATGATTTCAACGTCATAAACCCCTCCACCGAAGACCCCTGCGCCGTCATTTCTCTGGGCGATCAGGCCGACACAGACGCAGCCGTCGCAGCCGCAAAAGCTGCATTCACCGATTGGGCCTTCGTCGACAAGTCTGAGAAAGTCGCACTGCTCAAACGCCTTCTGGAGGTCTACAACGACCGCGCCGAAGACATGGCACAGGCCATGTCCCTCGAAATGGGCGCGCCCATCTCTATGGCCCGCTCCAGCCAAACCGGCGCTGGCTCTTGGCACCTCGAAGGGTTCATCGACGCCTTCAGCACCATGTCTTTCGAGCGCGACTTTACCGCGACCGAAAAAACCCTGCTCGAACCCATCGGCGTCTGTGGCCTGATCACGCCGTGGAACTGGCCCATGAACCAAGTCATGCTCAAAGTCGTGCCCGCCATCGCCGTGGGTTGCACGACCATCCTCAAACCCTCCGAAATCGCGCCCCTCTCCAGCCACCTCTTCGCTGAATTCATTGATCAGGCGGGCTTCCCTGCAGGCGTGTTCAATCTGGTCAACGGCGACGGCCCGGGCGTGGGCTCACAACTCTCCGCCCACAAAGACGTCGACATGATCTCCTTCACGGGCTCCTCCCGCGCAGGCAAACTCATCTCCAAATCCGCAGCAGACACCCTCAAACGTGTCAGCCTCGAACTGGGCGGCAAAGGCGCGAATATCATCTTCGCCGACGCAGGCCCCGATGCCGTCAAACGCGGCGCCGCACATTGCTTCCGCAACACAGGCCAGTCCTGCAACGCCCCAACCCGCATGTTGGTCGAAAGCAGCTTCTACGACGACGCCGTCGAAATCGCCTCCCAAGTGGCCCGCGACACCCACGTCGGTCCCGCCTCCGACGAAGGCAAACACATCGGCCCCGTCGTCTCCGAAGCCCAATTCGATAAAATTCAGGGCCTCATCGAAATCGGCATCTCCGAAGGCCGCCTCACCGCAGGCGGATTGGGCCGGCCCGATGGTTTGAACCGTGGCTATTTCGTCAAACCAACGGTGATCGCAGATGTCACGAACGACGTGACCATCGCCCGCGAAGAGGTTTTTGGCCCCGTTTTGTCGATCCTGAAATTTGACACCGTCGATGAAGCAATCGCAATCGCCAACGACACAGACTACGGCCTCACCAACTACGTCCAAACACCAGACGATGAAAAACGCGTCTACGTCGCACGTCGCCTGCGATCCGGCATGGTCGAAACCAACGGGAAAGGCTTTGCCAAAGGCTCTCCCTTTGGCGGCTACAAACAATCCGGAAACGGGCGCGAAGGCGGCACCTATGGCCTCGAAGAATTCCTCGAAGTCAAAGCCGTCTCCGGCTGGCCCGCGTAATCCATCCACGACAACGTCTAAAACGGGCGGCACCCCGCGTGCCGCCTTTTCCTTTTCTTAAACGCCCAACCCCGTTAACACCCCCCCTATGGCCGCATCTTTCATTCCCACCACCGTCCACAAACGCGACGAGTTTTCCGAAACCATTTCTGGTCATCTCGACGATGCACCAGACGTGAAACTGGTCCTGCGCAAACTCGACGGTGTCCCGGTCTGGGCCAAACCCATCGCTGGCTTTCTGGCCCGCAAAGAAACACGCGCCCTACGGGTCGTCACAGGCATCAAAGGCACGCCCGACCTGATCCGCGCCGACCAAACCGGTATCCTGCGCAGCTGGTCCGAAGGCATGCCCCTCAACCTGTCCAAACCAGACACCCCCCAATTCTACGCCGATGCAAAACGCATCCTGCGTGAGATGCGCCGTCGCAATGTCACCCATAACGATCTTGCCAAACCGCAAAACTGGTTGATGGACCCTGACGGAAACGCCCAAGTCATCGATTTCCAACTGGCCTCGGTCCACCGGCGTCGCGGCAAACTCTTCCGCATCATGGGCTACGAAGACCTGCGTCACCTGGTGAAACAAAAACGCCGCTACGCGCCTCACCTGCTCACCCCCACCGAACACCGCATGCTGGCCCAAAAATCCCTGCCAACCCGGATCTGGATGGCAACAGGCAAGAAACTTTACAACGCCATCACGCGCGGCATCTTCAATTGGTCAGACGGCGAAGGCAGCGGCAACCGCATCGCCACCGATGGCCCCGCCATCACCGCAAAACTCATGGCGCACCCCGATGTCACCGGTGTCACGCTCAGCCCCTTCGCCCTGCCCGCCAAAGGCACCGGCATCTATGCTTTTGTGGAAACCACCCTCGACGCGACCCAAACCCGCGCATTGGTGTCTGAAACGCAGGTCGAATTGATCCAGCCGGTCACAACCCTACCCAACCGTGACGTACTCGAACTTATCGCGATGAACCGTCTCGATGAATTGGAACAGCTGCTGACCAACGCACCGCACCTGCGCGACACCGTGGCCCCGATCGTAGCAAAGCGTCTGAACCTCACAGACCGCCGCCTCGCCAACGTCTAAAACGGCGCCTTAGCCCGAAACCGAATGCCCTCACCCCCGTCAGGGTGCCGCAACCGCAATTCTTCTGAATGCAGCATCAACCGCGCATGATCATCCCGCGCAGGCCCTTCGGCGTAAAACGGGTCTCCCAAAATCGGATGACCCAGCGCCAACATATGCACCCGCAATTGATGGCTGCGTCCCGTCTTGGGGAACATCCGCACACGGCTCTCCGCATCGGTCGCGTTCATCACCCGCCAATCGGTCTGCGCCGCCTTGCCGGTCTCATGACAAACCATCTGTTTGGGCCGGTTCGGCCAATCCACGATCAACGGCAAATCCACCGTGCCGGTCTTCGGCTCCAACCGCCCCGCCACACGGGCCACATAGGTTTTCTTGGTTTGGCGTTTTTCAAACTGCAACCCGATGTGCCGCTGCGCATGGGGCGTCAGGGCAAACACCATCACACCGGATGTGTCCCGATCCAACCGATGAATCAACAACGCCTGCGGAAACACATCCTGAATGCGCGCAATCAAACAATCCGCCAAATGCGGCCCCTTGCCCGGCACAGACAACAGGCCAGACGGCTTGTTCACGATCAAAATCTCATGATCGGCGTGAAGAATATCTAAGGGGTCGGTCGGTGGCGTATACTCTGTGCTCATGCCTTCCGGCTACGGAACATCGAATAGCTATACAACCCCAACGCAGCCCAAATCATCGGAAACGCAATCGCTCGCGCCGTGCCAAACGGCTCTTTGAACACAAACACAGCCATCACCATAATCAGCGTCGGCGCGATATATTGCATCATCGCAATCGTCGTCATCCGCAGCCCCTTGGCCCCATTGGCATACAGCATCAACGGCACCGCCGTGACCACACCACACCCCATCAACAGCCACATATCAACGCTCAGCGGTACAAAATGCCCCACGCCAGACAGGTACATCCAAATCAAATAGGCCAATGCAAACGGTGTCATAATCAGCACTTCCAACAAGAACCCTTGGTTCGGCCCAATCGGCAGGGATTTCTTGAAATAGGCGTAGAACCCCCAGCTCACCATCAGCACCAACGCGGGCCATGGCAACGATCCTGTCTCGACCGTCAAAACGATCACCGCACAGGCCGCAAGGCCAACTGCACCCCACTGCAATTTCGTCAGCGTCTCGCCCAACAACGCGTAGCCCAGAAACACCGAAAACAGCGGGTTGATGTAATAGCCCAGCGCCGCATCCAATGTGCGCTCCGCCGCGATCGCCCAAACATAAACGCCCCAGTTGATGGAAACCAAAAACGCGGTCACCAGCCCCATCGCCAAACTGCGCGGATCGCGCAACACGCGGCCAATATCACTGGTCCGCCCCATCAACATCAAAACAAATCCGGCAATCGGCACAGACCAAATCACGCGGTGGGCCAAAACCTCACCGGCTGGAATGTGATCCACCATCTTCAGGTACAGCGGCAAAAAGCCCCAGAACAAATAGGCGGACAACGCGAACCCAAATCCGCGCAAGGTGTCTTCATTTTTTGGGCTTACATTTTTCATCTGCGCACTAGCGCATATGGTTCACCCTATGAAAACCCGCTTCTTGATCAATAATTGGCAGATAGCACATCACGAATTGAGATACCCACCAACCAGTGCCATCAGCGCCCCAATATGCACGACCATAATCGCGCGATCCTTCCACATGACGCCCACGACAAACCAAAGAATAATACCCACCACAAAGGCCAGCACATTCCATGGCACGATATTCAGCCCGGTCAGGGCATAGCCAATCAATTGGATCACGGTCGCGATCCATTTCACCACATCCACGCGTGCCATATCTATACTTTAACGCGTTCTGATTTCGGGTCGTACATCGGCTTGAGCGATGCCTCGGCCCGCACCTTCGTGCCCATCACATCAATCTCATAGGTCGATGCCAACACATCCGCCGCCGTCTCGCCTTTGCACGGCACATACCCAAGGCCCATAGCCCCGCCCAACGTGTGACCATACCCGCCAGACGACAGATACCCCACAATCTCACCATCACGCAGAATCGGCTCGTTGTGATACAACAGCGGCTCCGGGTCCGTCAGCTTGAATTGCACCATCCGGTTCTCCAAACCCGTCTCAGCTTTCGCCAACACGGCCTCGCGCCCGATGAACGACGGCTTATCTTTCTTCACCGCAAACCCTAGCCCCGCTTCCATCACATGATCCTCACAGGTGATGTCATGGCCAAAATGCCGGAACCCTTTTTCAATGCGGCAGGTGTCCATCATGTGCATCCCGCACAGCTTCAAATCCATGTCGCGCCCGGCGTCGCGCAGCGTCTCAAACACATGCCCCGCCTGATCAGCGCTCACATACACTTCCCAGCCCAGCTCACCCACGTAGGTCACGCGGTGCACCCGAGCGACGCCCATACCAATCTCAATCTCCTGGGCCGTACCAAACGGGTTCACAGCGTTGCTGAAATCCGCAGGCGACACCGCTTGTAGCAATGTCCGGCTGTTCGGCCCCATCACCGCCAGCACACCTTCACCCGCCGTCACATCGGTGATCACGACGTTGAAATCACCCTTGTTCCGCTCCATCCAAACCTGATCGGCATAGCGCGTGGCCGCAGGCGTCACGACCAAATAGGCCAGCTCGGACAAGCGCGTCACCGTCACATCCGCCTCAATCCCACCGCGATTGTTCAGGAACTGCGTGTAGACGATCTTGCCCACCGGACAGGAATAATCCCCCCCGCCAACATAATTCAAAAACGCCTCTGCATCAGGCCCTTCCACGCGGATCTTCCCGAACGACGACATGTCATACATGCCCACATTCTCGCGCACCGCCTTATGTTCCGCCGCCACATTGCCAAAGAAGTTTTGGCGTTTCCACGAATAGGCATATTCCGGCGTCTGCCCTTCGTTTGCGTACCAATTGGCACGCTCCCATCCGGCCAATTCCCCCATCACCGCACCCTCTTGGATCAAATGATGATGGAACGGCGTGCGCCGCACACCCCGCGATGTCGCCTTCTGACGGTACGGGAAGTGATCGGCATAAAGCAGCCCCAATGTCTCGGACGCGCGATCCACCAGATAGGTTTTGTTCCCTTGAAACGGTTGCATCCGGCCAATATCCACATCGCCCAAATCAAACGGCTTCTCACCCGCATCCATCCACTGCGCCAAGGCCATCCCGGCCCCGCCCGCTGATTGAATCCCGATCGAATTGAACCCGGCGGCCACCCACACATTGTCCATCTCAGGGCACAGGCCCAAATGATAGGCATCATCGGGCGTAAAGCTTTCAGGCCCATTGAAAAACGTGTGAATGCCAGCCTCAGCCAACATCGGCATGCGCTCGCACGCCTGCTCCAAAATAGGCTCGAAATGGTCGAAATCCTCAGGCAATTGATCAAATTCGAAATCCTGCGGGATCGGCCCCCACGGTTTCGACTTCGGCTCGAACGCACCTAGCAAAATCTTGCCCGCGTCCTCCTTATAATAGGCACATTCATCCGGCACACGCAGCACCGGCATCTGCGTCAATCCCTTGATCGCCTCGGTCACGATGTAGAAATGCTCGCAGGCCTGTAGCGGCACCGATGTGCCCAACATCTGCCCCACCTCACGGCCCCACATGCCCGCACAGTTCACAACATGCTCACAGCTGATCGTGCCCTGACCCGTCTCATCTTCCCAATGCACACCAGTAATCCGGCGGCCCTCGCGCGCCACACCCGTGGCCTTCACGCGCTCCTTCACAACCGCACCGCGCTGCCGCGCACCCTTGGCCAGCGCCAATGCGATATTGGCCGGGTCGCCCTGACCATCCAACGGCAAATACACGCCTCCCGTCACGCCATCGATGTTCAGATGTTCGTACTTCGCCTTCACCTCAGCGGGCGAAATCTCTTCCGCCTCAACACCAAACGCGCGTGCCATGGCCGCCTGCCGGAAAATCTCCTCGCGCCGCTCCTCGGTCAATGCCGCCGTGATAGATCCGACACGCTTGAACCCCGTCGCAACACCCGTCTCCTCTTCCAACGTGCCGTATAACTCTTGGCTGTACTTCGCCAACTTGGTCATATTCTGCGTCGCCCGCAGCTGGGCAATCAACCCGGCCGCATGCCACGTCGTGCCCGATGTCAGCTGCTTGCGCTCCAACAAAACAACATCGGTCCACCCTTGCTTGGTCAGGTGATAGGCCACCGAACAGCCAATCACACCCCCACCAATAATTACCACACGTGCCTTGTTCGGAAGATCAGCCATTCTCAGCGCTCCTTAAACGATTGTATGTCCCGCCGCCCGCAAACGGCTGGCGATTTCTTCAATATGTGCAGGCCCAACCTCGCAGCAGCCCCCAACAACAGTGGCCCCCTGCGCGATCCACCCCATCACGTGATCCGCATAAAGCTCCGGCGTGAAATTCCACCGCATCCGCAGGGCATCAACCGTCGGCTTGTCTTCCAAAAACTCTTCCGTGATCCGCTCAAATCCGTTGGCATAGGCCCCAAACGGCAAATCCCCACCGCCCAAAACCTCCAACGCCGCCGGAATAGCCTCCGGCGCCGAACAATTCACCATCACCGCTTCCGCGCCACCAACCGCGGCCAAGCCCTCGGCTAAATCCTCACCCGACCGCAACTTGGTCCCATCCGTGTCAGACACGGAAAACGCAATCCAATAAGGCACATCGAACCCGTCTAGCGCCTCCACCAACGCCCGCGTCTGCTCGACCGAAACAACCGTCTCGCACAAGAAAAAATCAACGTCAGCGGCCATCTGCTCCGCCACTTCCCGCAACAGCGTCACTGCATCATCACGGGGCGGCTGAACATCTGCACGATAGCTGGCCCCCAACGGCCCGATAGACCCCGCAACCCGCAACGGCTTGGATGTTTTCACCTCCTCCAACGCCTTCGCATAAAAGGCTTCGAACTCCGCTTCAAACTCCGTCCCGTTCAACCGGTCACGGTGGATCGCATAGGTATTCGTCGTGGCCACAGTGGCTCCGGCGGCCGTGAAATCACGATGTACCTGCGCCACCAAACCGGGGTGCTCCATCATCACTTGGGTCGACCACAGCGGCGTGGGCCGATCCCCCGCACGGTGAACCAACTCCTGCCCCATTCCGCCATCTAGCAAAACAATCTCGGTCATATGCACTCGCCGCGCAGCGGCGCCTCCTTGGGTGACACGCAATGCGTGGAAGGGAGGCGGGAAGGCCCCCCATCACATTCAAAACAAACGGGTCTTACGCACGAATACGTTCGTTTGCAGGGTCCCACATCGGCTGATCTTCCTGCACCACGGCCTTACGGCGCGTCCCGTACACATCAACCTCCAGCTCTGTGCCCACTGACAACATATCTGCACGCACCATGCCCAGCGCGACACATTTGCCCGTCCGATATCCCATCGCACAAGACGTGACCTCACCGACAATCTCATCGCCATGCCAAATCGGCGCCATGTAAGGCGCATCCTTGTCGCCCGCTTCAACCTCCAGCGTGACGAACCCTTTCTTGCGGCCCGCCTCAACCTCGGCCATCAACGCCGCCTTGCCTGGGAAATCGACAGGTTTGTCCAGCTTCACAAACCGGTCCAACCCACCTTCCAAGAGCGTGTAATCGGTCGACAAATCGCCCTTCCACGCACGGTAGCCTTTCTCGATCCGCATGGAATTCAGCGCATACATCCCGAACGGCGTTACACCCGCCTCCGCCAAGGCATCCCAAATCGCGGGCATCGCGGCAGGTTCTGCATGAATTTCCCAACCCAGCTCACCGGCGAACGACACACGGATCAACGCACACTCTTGTCCAGCAACCGTGCCCTCCATCGAAACGGACAACCAAGACTTCGACAAATCATGCCCCTCAACCAGCGGCGCCAAAATATCGCGCGCCTTTGGCCCCGTGACCAACAAACACTCCACATCCGTCGTGTGATCCGTGATCGTCAAACCCTCGGGCAATTGCCGCGAGAAAATCTCGTAATCGTGCCACTGGGCAACAGCCGCCGTGATCAATCCAACCTCGTCATCAGAATGCACCATCACCGACGTTTCCGTCAAAATCCGGCCCCGGCTGTCAGGGAAGTAGGCCAGCGTCACACGCCCCGGTTTCGGCAACCGGGATGCCGTCAAACCATCAACAAAATCCTTGGCGCCAGCGCCTTTGATCGAATACCGGCTGAACCCCGTGATCGGCAACATGCCACATCCAGTCGATACCGCCTCAACCTCGCGCTTGATCGCCGCTGTCCATGGCCCTGTGCGATCCCATGTCTGCGTCGCCTCTTCAGAGGTATCTTCACCGTCCAGTGCATACCAATTGGCGCGCTCCCACCCGTTGTACGCGCCAAACTGCGCGCCCGCATCGGCCAACCGGCTGTGCAGCGCAGAGTGCTTCTTGTCGCGCCCTTCAGGCCATTCATGGTGTGGGAAATGCATGGCGTATTCGTGGCCATACGTTTCCAACGCCTTCGACAGACAATAATCGTGATCCGCATAATCGGTGTAACGGCGCGGATCGACTGACCACATATCGATCTCTGTCTCACCGTGCATAATCCACTCGGCCAGAACCTTGCCAGCACCCCCGCCTTGCGCGATCCCAAAGGTAAACGAATGCGCCTCGAATGCGTTTTTCACACCCGGCATCGGCCCAATCATCGGCAAACCATCTGGTGCATAGGGAATAGGCCCGTTGATGTTGCGCTCAACACCGCCCTCACCCAACAACGGCAAACGCGCCATCGCATCTTCGATGTAGAACTCCAATCGCTCCAAATCATCCGGATACAACTGGAATGAAAAATCCTCCGGCATCGGATCATCGGGCGTCACCCAATGCGCCTTACAGTTCCGCTCATATGGCCCAAGGTTCAAACCGTTCTTATCCTGACGCAGGTAATAGCTGATATCCGGGTCCCGCAGCAGCGGCACCTTGCGCCCGTTCTCCTTCGTCCAAGCCTCCAGCTCAGGCAGCTGACCGGTCAGGAAATACTGGTGAGACATCACCACCATCGGCACCGTGCGCCCGCCAAACGGCTTGAACATCTCGCCCACACGCTGCGCATAATAGCCTGCACAGTTGACCACATATTCACACCGAATATCGCCCTTTTCGGTCTTCACAATCCACTCGTCACCATCGCGATCAATCCCCGTCACAGGGCTGAACCGCTCAATCCGGCCACCCGCGTCGCGCGCGCCTTTGGCCAAGGCTTGGGTCAGTTGCGCTGGGTCAATGTCCCCATCCAACGGGTCCCACATGCCCCCTTCCAGATCGTGCAATTCGATAAACGGATGATACTCTTGCAGCTCTTTCGGGCTCATCACATCCATCTGCAAACCTTGGGCCAACGCCTGCCCGCTGATCTTTTCAAATTCCTGCATCCGCTGCTTGGAATGCGCCAACCGCACCGACCCCGTGACGTGGTAGTTCATCGGGTAATCCACCTCTTCGGCCAACCCGCGATACAATTCCGCACCATAGCGCTGCATGTTCATAATTGCCCAGTTCGGCGCAAAGTTCGGCACATTGCCCGCCGCATGCCACGTCGACCCCGCCGTCAGCTCGTTCTTCTCCAACAAGACGCAATCCGTCCAGCCGGCGCGCGCCAAATGAAACAAGGCGGACGTGCCCACCACGCCACCACCGATAATGACCACGCGGGCCGTAGTTGGAAAATCTGCCATTGGTTGTCTCCTATTGGTCACGGTACGGGCCACAGCCCGCGCTATCGTTTTGATGTTCAGTAAAAATCTCGCGGCACAGGCAAGCCATCATGATCCCGCCCTCGCTGGCGTATGCGACGCCCCCAGCAACAGGCCATAGAGGATGAAACAAACAGCCATCCCCCGGCGAAACCATACGTTGAAAACCGCGCCCAACGCGGCCCGCCCCAATCCCGCGCCCAGCGCCGTATAGGTGCAATAACTCACCGTGGTCAGCGTCAACGCGGTGGGCACAATCACCCACATCTGCTGACCAATCGGCACATCCGGCTGCACAAACTGGCTAAACGCCGCCAAATATCCGGCCACACTTTTGGGGTTGATCGTCGCAATCCCCAAGGCCCGCAGGTACATCGATCCAGCCGGTGTTTCGGCCTTGGGCGGTGTCGTGGCCGTCATCCACCCTCGCACGCCCAGCCCAATCAAAAACACAGCACCCACCAATTTGGCCACGGTAAACGCCGTTTCAGAGGCCGTCAGCAACGCCGTCACGCCAAACGCGGACAAGGCCAAAAACAAACAGGCTTGCGTCAAAATCGCCGCCACCGCCGGCAGGCTGCGCACAAACCCAAATGCCATCCCGTTGGAAATACAATTCACCGCGTTGGGACCGGGCGTTGTGACAAACACGGCCCAGAACACGGCGAATATGGTCCATGCTTCAAACGTCATCCCCACCCCCTAATACACAGGCGGCGCGATAACCCAGATCGCGATGCAGGGTGCAGAATAAGGGTTCATCCAGCGAAACGGCTCGCCGCGCACACGAAAACTATCCCCCGCAGACAGCGAAAATGTGCGCCCCGCGATCCACATATCCAGCCGCCCTGAAACGATATACCCAACCTCCTGCGTCGGGCGTACCACGGGCTCGGCAATCTCGGACAGCGGCTCAAACGTGGAATGCACCACCTCGAAATCATCGGTCAAATCAGGCGACAGCAACTCTTCCACAAGCCCCGCCGCGCGCGACCCGATGGGCCGCCGCGCATCCGCCCGCACAATCATGCCCTGTTCATCTTCAGGCGCCACAGACCGGAACAGGCTCGACACCGAAACATCCAACGCCCGTGCGAAATGCCGCAAATCGGTAATCGAAGGCTCCGACAAATCCCGCTCAACTTGGCTGATCCACCCCACAGACCGGCCCAAGGTTTCGGCCAGTTCCGCCAAGGTCAATCCACGCGCCTTGCGCAGGGCCCGAATATCGGCCCCCAACGTGCGGCTTTCATTTGGTGGATCGTGAATCACCGGTTGTCACTCCTTCGATATCAAAAGGAGTGGCACGGCTTCATGAAATTTCAAAGGATTTTTTCACGAGGTTGGAATATTTTCCAACTTACCCCTCAGCGCGAAAACACATCCCCAAGAATTTTCTCTAATTCTTCAGCATCTTGCACCGTAAACGCAGCAGGCTGATCGCTATCGATATCAAACACCGCAATCACCGCCCCATCGGCATCAAACACCGGCAAAACCAATTCCGACCGTGTGGAAGACGCGCAGGCAATATGCCCCTCAAACGCTTCTACATCGGCCACCAACTGTACCTCACGCGTGCGCGCCGCAGCCCCGCAAACCCCACGCGAAAACGGAATCTGCAGGCACCCATGCCCCCCCTGATAGGGCCCGATTTTCAGTAACTCAGGCGCAGTGACCCTGTAAAACCCTGTCCAATCGAACCGGTCGTCACTATGATGCACCTCACAGGCCACCGTCGCCATCAGCGACACGACATCATCCTCCCCCTCGGTCAGACTGCGGATACTTTGGCGAAGGCTGGCATAATCAGGCATCGGTGTCTCATCTCCAAATCTCAAGATCCCAGCGTTCAACCAGACAATCGCGCCGCGTTCAATCACAGAAACAGACCCACCGCCCAGTCACGAAAATGTTCATATTTTATTAGGTATAAAAAGCCACATTCCCGCCTTCTGGCCTCCCCAATACCACCCCAATCAACCCCTATTCAGGTGGCAAGAGCTGCATAAGCTCAACTCGGCGTCGTGTGTAACAGCCCCCACCCAGTATGCGACGTCGAGACTTATGCCTTCCCCCTCCACAATCTCGCGCTACAGTACCTTCAAATCACCGGAGGCATCATGCGCGACTTTCAACACCCCGGCCGTTCAGCGGTCCTCGCACAAAATGGCATCTGCGCCACATCCCACCCGCTGGCCGCCAAAGTTGCCCTGCAAATCCTCGAGGCAGGCGGAAACGCCATGGATGCCGCCATCGCAGGCGCGGTACTGTTGGGCATCTGCGAACCCCAATCCACCGGCATCGGCGGTGATGCCTTTTGCCTGTTCAACCTGCCCGGCTCCGATGACGTGCAGGCGATGAACGCCTCCGGCCGCGCGCCCGCGGGCCTCGACGCGGCCAAACTGCGCGCCCAAGGGATGACCAACATCCCCCTCACCTCACCCCACGCCATCAGCCTCCCCGGCGCGATGGACGGCTTTATCCAACTGGCGAAAGATCACGGAAAACTCGGCCTCAAAGCCTGCCTCGCCCCCGCGATCCACTACGCAGAAACCGGCATTCCCGTGGCCCCGCGCGTGGCCTTTGACTACGCCGAGGCCCACGAAACCCTGCACGGCGCGGGCCGCACCCATTTCACCACTCAAGACAAACCGCTCACCACCGGCCAAATCTTCCGCGCCCCCGGTCAGGCAGAGGTGCTGCGCCGCGTCGGCATGGATGGGCGCGAAGCCTTCTACGAAGGCGAAATCGCCGAAGACATGGTCGCGTCCCTCAACGCGGCAGGCGGCACCCATACTTTGGATGATTTCGCCAACGTGCGCGCGAATTACACCACCCCTATCAGCGGCACCTACAAAGATATCGAGCTGGTCGAGCATCCGCCAAACGGCCAAGGCGCCACCGCGATCCTCCTCCTCAACATCCTAAAACACTTCGACATTGCGGGCCTCGCCCCCATGGGCCTGCAACGCGCCCACATCGAAGCCGAGGCCACAAAACTCGCCTACGACACGCGCAACCGCGTCATCGCCGACCCCGACCATACCGCCCGCCTCGACCACATGCTTTCCCTCGATACGGCCGCGAAACTCGCCGCCCTCATCGACCCCACCAAAGCTCTGCCCGCCGCCCTGCCAGGCAGCGAAGCGGTCCACAAAGACACGGTCTATATCACCGTCGTCGACAAAGACCGCATGTGTGTCTCGATGATCTACTCGATCTTCCACAGCTTCGGCTCAGGCCTCGCCTCAGATAAATTCGGCATCCTCTTCCAGAACCGCGCAGCGGGCTTCACCCTCGAACAGGGCCACCCCAACGAGGCAGGCGGCGGCAAACGCCCGATGCACACCATCATCCCCGGCATGATCAAACGAAACGGCAAAATCGAAATGCCCTTCGGCGTGATGGGCGGCGCCTACCAATGCACCGGTCACGCACGGTTTATCACCAACATGATAGATTTCGGGATGGACCCGCAAACCGCCATCGACCGCCCCCGTTGCTTTGCCGACAGCAACACCCTGAACGTCGAAACAGGCTACGCCGATGACGTCGCCCAAGGTTTGGCCGATCTCGGCCACACCGTCACCCGCGCCACAGGGCCCATCGGCGGCGCCCAAGCGATCAAACTGCGCGATGATGGCCTCCTCGAAGGCGCATCCGACCCGCGCAAAGATGGCATAGCCTTGGGGTATTGAACGTGGATACCAAAGCCCTCACCAAACGCCTCGCCCGCTCCGGCGGCCTCGCCTGCATGATCGCAGGTGGGCTGCTGTGCGGCTTGGCGATCCGCGACGCCCTAAATGGCGTGCCGGACGCCACACTAGACGCGGCCATAAACGCCGCGCTTTTCAGTTTCGGGGGAATGTTGTTTTTCTGGTCAAAGAAACCCTAACCAGCGGCGCCCATCAGTTCAGCTGAAAATCCAGCGGGTACTGACCGTCTTCAAACGGACCGAACAGATCATCCAAATCAGGGTGATCCACAGGCTGGCCTGAATAATCAGCAACCAGGTTCTGCTCAGACACATAAGCCACATAATAGGACTGATCATTTTCCGCCAACAAATGGTAAAACGGCTGATCTTTCGCCGGACGCGCTTCCTCGGGAATCGCCTCGTACCACTCGTCTGTATTCGCAAAAATGGCATCCACATCGAACACAACACCGCGAAACGGATGTTTCCGGTGTTTGACCACTTGGCCTAAATGATATTTTGCACGTGTTTTTAACATCTTTGAGCAGCCCATAGACGCTTAGTAGACAAACCTCTACCCCTGTGTCCATGCAAGCGGCCTAATTTTGAAGGAAACAAACTGTGCAGTTAACTCTAACAGTGTTGGAAATCGTAGCTCCGGTTTTCCTTCTGGCCGCTGTCGGCTTCGGCTGGGTCAAGCTCGGCTACGAATATCGCGTTGAATTCGTGACCCGATTCGCAATGACCCTGTCGGTCCCCTGCCTGATCTTCACCGCCCTGATGCAAACCGAAATCGACGCCTCAGCGCTGGCCACCCTCTCACTGGCCAGCATCGCGGCCTATGTTTTGGTCACCCTTTTGATGTGGGCCGTGGTGGCGCTAGGCCGGCTCGACCGTCGCACCTTCCTCGCCCCGCTCATCTTTGGCAACACCGGCAACCTCGGCATGCCCTTGGCCCTGTTCGCCTTTGGCGAAACCGGCCTCGGCTACGCGGTCGTGGTCTTCGCCGTCATGGCTGTGGGCAGCTTCACCTTCGGCATCTGGCTCGTCTCTGGCGGTGGCTCGCTCACCAAAGTCCTGCGCGAACCCTTGGTCTTCGCGACTTTGCTCGGCGGGCTCTTTTTGTGGCAAGGCTGGCAAACCCCAACCTTCCTCACCAACGCCCTCGACCTTATCGGCCAAATGGCCATCCCCATGATGCTGATCACCCTCGGCGTGGCCGTGGCGCGCCTGAAACCCAGCAACTTCACCGGCCCCATCGTGCTCTCTATCATCAAAGCCGTGCTGTGCGCCGCCGCAGCAGCAGCCGTAGGCCTCTGGTTCGGCCTCGATGATATCGCGCTGGCGGTGCTGATCGTGCAAATCGCCACTCCCGTCGCCGTCACATCCTACCTGCTGGCCGAAAAATACGGCGCCGACGCCGACAGCGTCGCAGGCCTCGTCGTGGTCTCCACCTGCCTGTCAGTGATCACTTTACCGCTCATCCTCGCGTTCGTGATCTAATTCCCCCTTGAAACCAGTTTTCACAGCCGCGCCTTTAGGCTATCCTGACCGCAATAAAACAAAATAAAAAAGCGAGAGGCACATGAGCAAACTCTTTCGCGCCGCACTGTTACTTTTAATCTTGGGAAGCTGCGGCGCCCGGGACGGCAGTGCTCCGCGCAATCTGGAAAACGCCTGTTCAATCATCACCGAACGCCCGCATTACGCGCGCGCCTTCAAACAGGCCGAACGCAAATGGGGCGTAGAACCCCATGTTCTGATGGCGATGATCTATCAGGAAAGCAAATTCATCTCGGACAACCGTCCGCCGCACCAATTCGCCTTGGGCGTCATCCCAACCGGCCGCCAATCCTCGGCACTGGGATACTCCCAAGCGCTCGACGGCACATGGGATGAATACCTCGAACAACAAGGCCGCCGCGGCGCCAACCGCACAAACATCAACGACGCCACAGATTTTATGGGCTGGTACATGTCGCTGACCGTGCGTGAAAACGGCATTTCCCTGAACGACACCTACAACCAATATCTGGCCTACCACGATGGTCGGACAGGCTGGCGTCGGGGCACATACCGCTCCAAACCATGGCTCGTCCGCATCGCAGGCGAAGTCCGCGACCGCGCCGTTATGTACGACGCCCAGCTGCGAACCTGCCGCGCCTTCCGTTAAACGCAGGCCCTATCAAAACTGAAGAACGCGCCCCACCGGGGCGCGTTTTGCATTCTAGCTGACATGGTAACCGGCAGGCGGGGTCAGTTCCCCCAATTGCGCATCTCGCGTTGGATGTTGAACAAAATATCCGGCACATTGCCGCCCTTTGCCAAATCCCCCAAAATCACCGTGGTCTGCTGGCCCGTGTCATCGGTCACAATCCACTGCCGCAGCTCAACAGGATCAGCGGTATAAACCATCTGAATGCTCCCGTACTCGGGATGATCAGGGTCCTGTGCCGTCACGGTCGTGGTCGTCCCATCGCTGGTATGTCCCGTCACCATGTTCGTCCGCGTCAGATCAACATTGCGTTCCAGAATAATCTTCAACGGTGTCTGGTTCAGCGGATAACGATCCGCCCCACCATCGGACCGCGGATCAAACACCGCGACCTGACCACCGCCAGCGACCACCAAAGACTCCTCAGGCGGATTGTACTCAAACCGCACCCGATTGGGCCGCTTGATATAAACCGTGCCTGTCGAAATCGTGCCATCCGCATTGATTTGCGTAAATTCGGCCTCTGCCGTGACAAAGGAATTGAGGTAATTGGACACTTGGCCAAGCGACAACTGCTGGGCCAGAGACGGAGAGGCCGCAAATCCTGCAATCGCAAGGGGCAGGGCCATCAGACATAGTCGGCGTGTAATCTTGTTCATAACCTTTACCTAATCGTGACGGCCACGTTTTGCACCCGTCGGACACAGAAAACATGGGGTACAGCCCCGTGTTAAGCAATATCACGCCACCTGATATGCTTTAACACTCTGAAAACAAACGGATCGACGCGATTTCATCGCGCCGATCCGCAGGGGGATCCTCCCCCGTCCTTCGGACTCCCCCTGGAGTTTTCGGGTCAGAGGAAGAGAGCCCCCCTCTCTACACAGGGGCTATTGTTGTTCGGGGATCAAAATCTCGCGTTTCCCAACATGGTTTGCGCCAGACACGATGCCTTCATCTTCCATCTGCTCCACCAAACGCGCGGCTTTGTTGTAGCCAATCGCCAACTTGCGCTGAATGTAGCTGGTGGAACATTTGCGGTCTTTCGCGACGATCGCAACGGCAGTGTCGTACAGCGCATCTTCGCCATCTGTGTTGCCACCCAGACCAAGCACCGCATCAATGTTGTCTGCCTTTTCATCCGTAGGCCCTTCGACGACACCGCTCATGTATTCTGGCGGACCGTAGGCCTTCAGGTAGGTAACAATCTCTTCGACTTCTTCATCAGAACAGAACGGCCCATGCACGCGGGTAATCTTCGACCCGCCCGCCATATAAAGCATGTCACCCATGCCCAGCAGCTGTTCCGCGCCCATCTCACCCAAAATCGTCCGGCTGTCGATTTTCGATGTCACTTGGAATGAAATCCGTGTGGGGAAGTTCGCCTTGATCGTACCGGTAATAACATCCACCGACGGACGTTGCGTTGCCATAATCAGGTGAATACCCGATGCACGCGCCATCTGTGCCAGACGTTGAATACAGGCTTCGATTTCCTTACCAGCCACCATCATCAAATCGGCCATCTCATCGACGATCACGACGATATAGGGCATCTTTTCCGGCTGCAGCTCTTCGGTCTCAAACACCGGTTCGCCCGTGTCATCATCAAACCCGGTCTGCACCGTGCGGCTGAACATCTCACCCTTGGCCAATGCATCCGCGACACGGCCATTATAACCATCAATGTTCCGCACGCCCATTTTGGACATCTTGCGGTACCGTTCTTCCATCTCGCCCACGACCCATTTCAGGGCAACAACCGCCTTCTTCGGGTCGGTCACAACAGGCGACAACAGATGCGGGATGCCGTCATAAACGGACAGTTCCAACATCTTCGGATCAATCATGATCATCCGGCATTCTTCAGGGCTCAGCTTATACAGCAGGCTGAGGATCATCGTGTTAATGGCAACCGATTTACCAGACCCTGTTGTACCCGCGATCAACAGGTGGGGCATCTTCGCAAGGTTCGCGATGATCGGCTCACCACCAATGTCTTTCCCCAAGGCCAGCGGCAGTTTCATGCTGCTGTCGCCAAAGTCACGCGCGCTGAGCATTTCGCGCAGCACAACCATTTCGCGGTTCTCGTTCGGCAATTCGATGCCAATCACACTGCGACCGGGCACGGTAGAAACGCGTGCAGACAGTGCCGACATGGAACGCGCAATGTCATCGGCCAAACCAATAACACGCGATGCTTTCAAACCGGGCGCTGGTTCCAATTCGTACATGGTCACAACAGGGCCCGGGCGCACAGACACGATCTCGCCCTTCACGCCGTAGTCATCCAAAACCGCTTCCAACATCCGCGCGTTTTCTTCCAACGCTTCGTCAGACAAAACATGGCGGGTGATGTCATCCGGTGACGACAAAAGACCCAGCGGCGGCGTCTCGTAAACCGCGCGGTTGTCTTCAAACTTCAGCGCTGGTTGCGCCTCGGCCTTTGCTTGGCGCGAGGGCTGGATCGGTTTGCGCGGTGGGTGTTGCACCACAGCCTTGGCTTCGGGCACGGGAATCGGAGCAACACGTGGCGCAACTGGCGCCGACACAGGCGCGGCACTTGGCGCCGGTGCGAAAGCCGCCACTGGCGTTTCCATCGGCGCATCAGGGGCCTCAGCGATCGGTGTCATCATGTCCATCTCGTCATCGATGACATCAATCATCGGCGCTTCCGCCTCGGCCAATGCTTCCCGTTGCTGTGTGTTCAAAACCAACGGCTGCGGGCCAGAAGGCTTTGCCACAGGTGGCTCGTGGCGCGCATCTTGTGGCACCATCCGGCTCGCAATCGCGGCTGTAATCGCTGGGTTCACACCCGGCTTCGTCGCAACCTGCACCTCTTGGGGCTGGCCACTTCTGTTGCGCACAGCATTGGCGATACGCGCAGAAATACGGTCATCATCAGCGGCTGGAACAGCCTGCTCAACCGCCGCCTGCTCAACCAATTCTGGCTCCGGCATCGGCTCGGATCGCTTCAACAAAGATGCAAACAAACCCGGTTTTGCCTCAGGCTCGGGCGCGCGCACAGGCGCCACCAAAGGGGCCTCCGCCGCAGGCGCCGCATTGCGCGCTGCAATCGCAGGCGCAGACGTTGGCTCAATCGGATCGAAATCTTCAAATCGTGTGGGCATCGCCGGATTGGCCCGCACAACCGCGGCCACACGGGCCGTCTCTTCGGCCAAACTCGGCGCTGGCACTGCGCGCGCCGCCGCCAATTCCGCCTCATATTCTTCACGCTCTTGGCGCGACAGCTCGCGCCGTTCCTGCACCTTCGCGCCAAACGCCTGCGCGCCTTTGTACGATGCAGATGCCGTCATCCCCAAAACCCGCAGAACAGCGGAATAGGCCACAATCAAACCCACCAGCAAGAACCGCTGAATTTTCCGCAACTCATACATCGTAAAGCCCAGCGCAAACGCCATCAGCGCCAAAACACCAATGCCCATCAAGAACGACAGCAACTTCACACTAAACGTCGTGCCAAACGGCAAAATCGTCAGCAGGATCGACAGAACCATATCGCCGAAATGCCCGCCCAGCCCGAAACTCTCGTCCCAGCCCGCACCCGGCGAAAGCGTCGCCGCATAAATCGCAGAGCCCGCAACCGCAATCGGCCCGAACACCAAACGCCCCAGCGCACGATCCTGACCGTAGTGCAGCGTAAACCGCAGCCCCCACGCCATCAAAATCACCGGCACCATCCACGATGCATAGCCCACAATCATAAACAACGCCGCCGCAAACGACGCCCCGGGGCGGCCCAACCAGTTTTGCACCGGCGCATCGGTGGCCGACATGAAATTCGGATCGTCAGGCGCATAGCTCCACAGCATCATCGCCACCATCAGCCCGGCCACAAACAGGCCAATACCAATCAGTTCACGTCCACGTTTTTCGATCGCAGCTTGCGTTGTGCTATCCAGCAATGGGTCTCTTTGTCGGGATTGATACGATGCCATCTGCCTGTTCCTCACTTATACAAACAGTCGCGGATCAGTTTCAGACCCCGCTGCGTTTCTTCTTTTGGGGCAACCAACGCCGCCCGAATATAGTTGTGGCCCGGATCGCCCGCCGCATCTGGGCGGCTCAGATAGGCACCGGGCAACACCCGCACGCCTGTCTCTTTCCACAGCTTCAGCGCAGCGGCCTCACCATCCTCTACCGGAAGCCACAGGAAAAACCCGGCCTCGGGGGAGCTGTATCCATCCACACCTGCAAAAATCTCATCGGCGAGATCAAACTTCTCGCGGTACAACCGCCGGTTCTCTTCAACATGAACCTCATCCGACCACACCGCCTGCGCCACGCGCTGCAACGGCATCGGCAAAGGCGACCCGGCATAGGTCCGCAACTGGCGAATTTCGGCAATGTTCTTCGGCCCACTGGCCACAAACCCAGACCGCAACCCAGCCAGATTGCTGCGTTTTGACAGCGAATGAAACGCCACCACGCGCTCAGGGTCACAGCCCGTATCAGCCACAGCCTCCAACACACCAGTCGGCGCGGCCGTGCGGTAAATCTCGCAATAACACTCATCCGCGAAAATCTTGAAATCGTGCTTTTCAGCCAGCGCGATCAACTGCGCCCAGTAGGCCTTATCGGCCACGGCCCCTTGGGGGTTCGCAGGGCTGCAAATGTAGCAAATCGTGGTGCGGTCCAAAATGTCCTCAGGCAAGGACGCATAATCTGGCAAATGGCCTGTGCTTGCCGTCGCAGGCACCAAAACCGGCTCCGCCGTCACCGAAAGCGCCGCAACCGCGTAAACTTGGTAAAACGGGTTCGGCAGCAAAACGACCGGCGTCTTGCCGTTCTTCGTCTCCGGCGCCAAAGCCATCGCCGCGTTGTACAATCCCTCTCGCGTGCCGTTCAGCGCCATCACACGATCCGGCGTCAAATCCACCGAAAACCGGCCACTGACCCAACCACAAATCGCGGCCAAAAGCTCCGGCGCGCCTTCGTTTACAGGGTATTTGTTGAACTCACCGACCGATTTGGCCAACACATCAGGTACAAAATCAGGAAAGGCGTGCTTGGGCTCGCCAATCGTCATATTGATCACATCGCCGCCCGCTGCATGGACGTCGAGAAGGGACCTTAAGCGTGGAAACGCATAGGCCGGGAGGTTCGAAAACCGCTCGGGGTACATCATTACTGCCTCATTTCGCGACCTCATTGGCGGGCCGCTTTCCCCCAAATTAGACGAGACAGGGCGTCAGTGTCCAGAAAAAGGACGCATTCCCCGAATGTTGTGTGTCTTTTACGTCAGAACCCCTTCTATAGCGGTCCCAATCCGCAAGAGCCGCTCCTCCGATCCGGGCGATGTGTTCACCAATATCCCGACCGACGGCACACCCGTCGGCAAAGACAGCGACGCAAGCCCCATCAAATTCGCCACCCGCGTGTTGCGCAACGCCAATAGGTTCTCGGTCAGGTAATAGTCCTCATCCGTTTCCAACCGATGCGCATTGGGCGGCAAAATCGGCGCGCCGGGGCACAACACCGCATCAAACCCGGCCACCGCCGCTGCATAAGCCTCCCGAATATCGCGCAGCTCTTTCCACAGCGTCAGATACTCATAGGCCAAAACATCTTTCCCGCCCCGCACACGGTTCAAAATCTGCCAATACATTTTCTCTGGGTTTGCCTCCACCAGCTCCGCCCAGTTCGCATAGGCATCAGCGGTATACAGCGGCAACGACATCTCGAACGCCCGCGCAAGCTCCGGCACCTCAACAGGCACAATCTCAGCCCCTGCCGCCTGCAACTTCTCCAGTGACGCGGTATATCCGGCCAAGGGTTCCGCGCGCACCTCATCCATCGCAACCGTCTGCAAGGCTGCAAATCGCATACCTTTCAGGGATGCCCCCTCCAAATCAGCACTCTCCGCCGTGCCCTCCAACGCCTCCAACAGCAACGCCGCATCTTCCACACTGCGGCACAACGGCCCAACCGTATCGAACTCCGTACACAGCGGAACCGCCCCCGTCAGGGACAACCGCCCATGTGTCGTCTTCAACCCCACCAGATCATTCCACATCGACGGAATCCGCACCGATCCCCCCGTGTCAGACCCGATCGCAGCCGCAGCCAGTCCAAACGCAACACTGGCCGCCGCACCGGAAGACGAGCCTCCGGGCACCGCATCCGGGTCATTCACACAGGGCGGCGTCGCGGTGATCGGGTTCAACCCCAACCCGCTAAACGCAATCTCGGTCATGTGCGTTTTCCCCAAACACACCAACCCCATCCCCGTGGCGACCCGCAAAACCTCGGCATCAGCCTCCGGCACACGGCCCTCCATCAACGCCGTTCCGGCCTCAGTGGCCACGCCTGCTGTATCAAACAGGTCTTTCCAAGACACCGGCACACCATCCAACGGCGACAATCGTTGCCGCGCTTTAGCCCGTGCCTGCGCCGCCTGCGCCTCTGCCCGCGCGCGATCTGCCGTCACCCGCGCATAAATCCGGTCGCGCATCTCATGGGCCTCAATCGCCGCCAGATACACCTCGCACAGATCAACCGGATCAATCTCACCACGCTCAATCCCGCGCCCCAAATCAGCGGCTGTCGCCCAAAGCCAATCTTGCATACCATTCTCCTTTGATCCCGACGGTAGCGACCATCCCGCGCATGGACAATCCCAACATCACGGGCATAGTGCACGGTATGAAAACGGATACAGATATCGCGATCGTCGGCGGCGGCCTCAACGGATCAGCGCTGGCCCTCGGGCTGGCCCACATCGGGCTGCGCGTCACCCTGATCGACAGCCTCCCCGCCCCCACCCGCAAACTGGGCACCTTCGACGGGCGGTCCTACGCCCTCGCCATCGCCTCCGTCCGCCTGCTGCGCGGCCTCGGCCTATGGGACGCGGTCGCCGACAAAACCCAACCCATGTTGGAAATCAAAGTCACCGATGGCCGCGCCGGCGAAGGCCCGTCCCCCTGGATGCTGCACTTTGACCATGCCGAAATCGAAGAAGGCCCCATGGGCCACATGTGCGAAGACCGCCACCTGCGCCGCACATTACTGGCCGCGATGGATGCGTCAGAACTCATCAATCAAATCAATGGCGAAACCGTCACCGCACAAAACGGCAGCACCATCACATTGGCATCCGGAAAATTCGTGTCCGCCAAACTCATCATCGGCGCCGATGGCCGCGCGAGCGGCACCGCCCAGCGCGCGGGCATCAAACGCACCGGCTGGGGCTACGGGCAAACCGGCATCGTCTGCGCCGTGGGCCACGAAAAACCGCACGGCGGCATCGCGCACCAGTTCTTCATGCCCGCAGGTCCCCTCGCCATCCTGCCCCTCACCGACAACCGCTGTTCCATCGTCTGGTCCGAAACCGACGCCCGCGCGGCAGATATCATGGCGATGAACGATGACGATTTTCTCACCGCCCTGCGCCCCGCCTTTGGCGACTTTCTGGGCGACATCCACCTGACCGGAAAACGGTTCAGCTACCCGCTGGGCCTCACCCTCGCGAACACCTTCATCGCAGACCATGTTGCCCTCATCGGCGATGCCGCCCACGGCGTTCACCCCATCGCGGGCCAAGGCCTCAACGCAGGCTTGCGCGATGTCGGCGCGATGATTGATGTCCTGCAAGCGGCAAAAATGCGCGGCGAAGACATCGGCAGCCCTGCGGTTCTGGCCCGCTACGAACAATGGCGCCGGTTCGACACCGCCACATTGGCCATGGCCACCGATACATTCAATAAAGTGTTCTCAAACGACAATCCGCTGCTACGCGCGGTGCGTGACGTGGGCATGGGGCTGGTCAACGCCAACCCAACGCTGCGTCGCAATTTCATCCGCGAAGCCGCAGGCCTCACCGGTGATCTGCCAAGCCTGATGCAGGCTTAATCTTTGTCCAAGGTCCGCGCTTCGTCGATCAACAGCACCGGAATGCCCCCGCGAATGGGGTAGGCCAAATGCGCGGCCTTGCTGATCAATTCGTTGTTGGCCGCATCATACCGCAACACACCTTGGCACTGCGGGCAAACCAATGCCTCTAACATCTTCGGGTCAAAGGCATTTTCTACGTCGCTCATTGCATCATCCGTTTGTCGCCATCGCCCTCACGCAGGGCATATTCAATCAATGTCACCAACGTCTCGCGCCGCGTGGCCAACGTGGGCGCCTCCAACAACGCTTGGCGTTCTTCAGGCTCGAACGGGCATAACATGGACAGCGAATTGATCAACAGCTCCGGCTCGGCATCTTTGATCCCGTCCCAATCGGTGCTCAGCCCACGTTCCTCGAAAAACCGATCCAGCAATGCCATCAACGCGGGGCGATCCAACGCTGGATCGTCTTCTTCTTTCCCAAGGTCCATCTCAAACCCAGACCATTGCGCCTCAAAGCGGCGATAAGGCGCAAACCCTTCCACCTCCTTGCGCAGCCGAAACCGCGACACACCGGTCAAGGTGATCATATACCGCCCGTCTTCCGTCTCGGACATCGCTGTCACACGGCCCGCACAGCCAATCGTGTGCAAACGGTCTTCCCCGTGGGGTTGGATCATCCCGATCAACCGATGATCCGTCTTCAGCGCATCATCCAGCATCGCCAGATACCGCGGTTCAAACAAATGCAACGGCAACCGCGCCCGCGGCAACAAAAGTGCGCCGGGCAACGGAAAAACGGGGATCACATCGGGGAAGTCGGTTATTTTTACCATGTGAAATGACATAGGCCCGAAAGGCCGTTAGGCAAATATCATTGATGACAATTTGCGACGTCCGTTCAACACCACCGGATCTGTAGGCTTCAGCGCCTCGAACACCGTGAACAATTGCGTCTTGGCGGCCCCGTCATTCCACTCGCGGTCACGGCGGAACAACTCCAACAGCTCATTCACAGCCGCCTCGTTCTCGCCAGCGCCCTGCAACGCCACGGCCAAATCAAACCGCGCCTGATGATCGTTTTCATCCGCTTCTACCGCGGCGCGCAATTCTGCCACAGGCCCTGCATCAACCGCTTGCTTGGCCAGCTCCAACGCCGCACGCGCCGCTTCAACTTCAGCCGCATCATGCACCGCGGCATCCAAACCGTTCAGCGCAGCTTCCGCCTGCTCCAAATCGTCCAACGCCAAATAGCTGCGGATCAAACCACCCGCTGCCCCGGCGTGGGTGCCATCTTCTTCCAAAATCGCCGCAAAGGTCGCGACTGCATCCTCAGCTTCACCCTCGGCCAGCATCTCTTCTGCGGCGGCCACAGCATCGTCCAACCCGTTGTCAGGCTCGCCCGCCAAATCGGCAATCTTGGTGACAAAAGCCTCAACCTCGCTGGGGGGCAAAGCGCCTTGAAACCCGTCAACAGGTTGACCGTTGAAAAAGGCGTAAACCGTCGGGATCGATTGCACCCGCAACTGCCCCGCAATCGCTTGGTTCTGATCCACATCCACCTTGACCATTTTCACACGGCCACCGGCCTTTTTCACCGCCTCTTCCAAGGCCGGCCCCAACGTCTTGCACGGCCCACACCACGGCGCCCAGAAATCAACGATCACCGGCACCTCTTGCGACGCCTCGACCACATCTTGCATGAAGGTCGCTTCGCTGCTGTCTTTAATCAAATCTGTTGCCGCTGCGGGCTGGTCACCACCAAGTTCAAGCATCGTCATCTCCGGTTGAGCGCATGTTGTCGTCTATATGGGCCGCGTAGCGCCAAAGGCCAAGGGGGCGGCGGATGGGTTTTGACCCATACCAAAGCAATACCCGAGCAATACCCGACCCATATCGTGTTTTTCGTTAATTTTAGATGTCAAACGTCGCGAAAACCGGGGCGTGATCGCTGGGCTGTTCCCACCCCCGTACATCCCGCAGAACGCGGCTGGAATGGGCTGCATTAGAAATATCAGGCGTCGCCCAAACATGATCCAACCGGCGGCCTTTGTCGGCGTTGTCCCAATCCGGCGACCGATACGACCACCAGCTGTAAAGCTTGCCCTCAGGAATATCGGCCCGCGTCACATCCACCCACGCGCCCGCCTCTTGCGTCTCGGCCAAGGCCTCAACCTCAACCGGCGTATGGCTGACAACCTTCAACAATTTCTTATGATCCCAAACATCATCCTCACGGGGTGCGATGTTCAAATCCCCAACCAAAATAGCCTTTTCAGGTGTGTTCGCCCGAAAATAGTCCCGCATCTCAGACAGGTAATCCAGCTTCTGACCGAACTTCTCATTGATCTCGCGATTGGGCTTATCGCCCCCCGCTGGCACGTAGAAATTATGAACAGTCACACCGTTTTCCAACCGCCCCGCAATGTGGCGCGCATGGCCCAAGGATGCAAAATCTTCGGCCCCAGCTTCTTCCATCGGGATCTTTGATAAAATCGCAACCCCGTTATAGCCCTTCTGCCCGCGCGCGACCATGTGATGATACCCAAGTGCTTGAAATTGCTCCAAAGGTATCTTCTCAACGGGGCTTTTGCATTCCTGCAAACACAGCACATCTGGCGCCTCGTCTGACATCAATCGTGCGACCAAATCTTCGCGCAAACGAACCGAGTTGATGTTCCAAGTGGCAAGCGTGAATGACATATCTGATCCTTACAAATTTCGCCGCGACCCTAGACGGGTTAGGCCTGCTTTGCCAGCCACTCAGACACCCGGCTCAGGCCCTCCTTCAAAACCGCCGCCTCGCAGGCAAACCCAATGCGCACATAGCCTTCAACGCCCAGCGCAGACCCCGGCGTGAACATCACGCCCGTGTCCTTCAACAGCGCCACGCACAGATCGTAAGATGTCATCGCCACATCAAACTTCACAAATGCCGTCGTCCCCGCCTGTGGCGCCACAAAAGCGGCCTTGCTTTCATGCGCGACCCAGTCTTTCAGCACCGCCAAATTTTCACGGGTAATCAAACGGCTACGATCCAAAATCGCATCCTTCGCCTCTAGCGCCATGGCGGCAAAATAATCATCAACCATGCCTACGCTGATGGTGGTATAATCGCGATGTATCTCACAGGCATCCAGCACATCATGTGGCCCCACAATCCACCCCAACCGCAGACCCGCCAGTGAAAATGCCTTCGATGTCGATCCCGTCGAAATCCCTTTGTCATACAGCTCAACAATCGACGGCACCGGCTCACCCTGCTCGGTACCGCGGTACACTTCGTCGCACAAAACCCAAGCCCCAACCGATTGCGCAATGCGCACAACCGCCTCCAACCCGGCGCGATCAATCAACGCGCCTGTAGGATTGTTCGGATTGGTCAGGGCAATCACCTTTGTCTCCGGGCGCACCGCCTGCGCTACCCTGTCCCAATTGGGCAGCCAGCCCTCATCCTCACGCAGTGGAACCTCGGTCACATCCGCGCCCAACGACCGCGGGATCGCCGTATGCTGTTGATATGTCGGCGTAATCGCCACCACATGATCCCCTGCCTCGACCAAGGCCTGATACACCATGTGGTTTGCCCCAATGGTGCCATGGGTGATCAAAACATTCTCTGCCGTCTGCCCAGCAAACAGGCCCGCAACCAAACCGCGCAACCGCAATGACCCACGAATTTCACCATAGGTCATATGCAAGGCCGCCAAATCCGCTGGCATATTCTGCGTCTGGCCCGCCATTTGCATCAGCTCAGCCAGGGTTAGCGACGCGACACAGGTCTCTGCCAAATTGAACGTGCATTTGGTTTCCCACGCGTTCATCCACTGCTCGACACCGAATGGTTCAATCTTCATGACAGTCTCCTTTGGCGCATCTGGCCATTCTTCACAGCCACCGTCCAGACATAAAAAAAACCCCGACCAAAAGGCCGGGGCAAGTCCAACAGGGAGGTAGTGATATGACCCTATCACCAAGGGAACTGTTCAGTCTGCGTCAGACCATCAACCGGTAACCGCCGCTTTCTGTAACAAGCAAACGCGCGTTAGAGGGATCTGGTTCAATTTTTTGTCGCAAACGGTAAATATGTGTTTCCAACGTGTGGGTCGTGACCCCCGCATTATAGCCCCAAACCTCGTGCAGCAGCACGTCACGGGCCACCACACCATCTGTCGCACGGTACAGAAATTTAAGGATATTCGTCTCTTTTTCCGTCAGACGAATTTTCTTCTCATCTTCCGTCCCAAGAGTCTTTTGAGCGGGCTGGAACGTGTATGGTCCCAAGGTGAAAACAGCGTCTTCAGATTGTTCATGAGTGCGCAGCTGAGCCCGAATACGCGCCAGCAAAACCGGAAACTTAAACGGTTTGGTCACGTAATCATTCGCGCCCGCATCCAAGCCAAGGATCGTGTCACTGTCACCATCGTGACCGGTCAACATAACAATCGGGCATTTCACGCCCTGCTTGCGCATCAAACGGCACAGCTCACGGCCATCGGTGTCGGGCAGGCCGACGTCCAAAATCACAAGATCGTAGAGACCTTCTTTCGCCTTTGTCATCGCTTCCGCGCCGTTGCCAGCCTCGAAGACATCGAAATCTTCAGTCATCAGCAATTGCTCACCGAGTGCTTCGCGCAAATCCTCGTCGTCATCGACAAGCAAAATTTTCTTAAGTTGTGCCATCCTGGGTCTCTCCTTCTTCCTTTCACAATTGGGCGCGCAACCGTGATCTGACAAGTTTTGTCATCGTTGCCTCACGTCGACGTGTCAAAGGCAGGGGAAATGTTTCAATTTGTCACGAAAACCGCTACCTATCGAGGGTAACAAGAGGCCAAATATGTCATTTCTTCCAAATCTTACAGAACGTCTTTCACGCGCGCGGTCCGATTTGCACATCGGTGTGCCCGTTGTGGTGGTCGATGGAACGGCGAGCGCCCTTGTCCTTGCCGCCGAAGCGTTGACCGCCGATCGGCTGGCCGCCATTGCCCCGTTAAGCCCTGTTTTGACATTGACGGCCAAGCGGGCGATGACCCTAAAAATCCCTGCCTACGACGGCGACTTGGCCCGCGTTGCATTGCCCCAAGCGGCCGATCTTGCCTGGGTTCATGCCATGGCAGATCCAGCAGATGATTTGCGCCACCCCATGAAAGGTCCGTTTCATACCGCCCGTGGTGGCGATGTGAAAATCCATCGCGCGGGCATTGCGCTGGTGAAATCCGCACGCATTCTACCCGCCTGTCTGGTGGCGGAGTTGAGCGATGGGCTGGCCTTTGCCCGTGAAAACAACCTAACCATCGTCGACGCGACAACAGCACTTGATACGCAAATGTCACCGCTGCACCCATTGGTCGCGGCACGCCTGCCGATGGCCGTGTCAGATGCGGGCCGCCTGCACATTTTTCGCCCCGATGATGATGCAGAGGAACACTACGCCATTGAAATTGGCACTCCGGACCGCTCGAAACCGGTTTTGGCGCGCCTGCACTCTGCGTGTTTCACAGGGGATGTGCTGGGCAGCCTGAAATGCGACTGCGGCCCGCAGTTGCACGGCGCGATGGAGCAAATGGGGACCGAGGGGGCAGGTATTCTTCTTTATCTCAATCAAGAAGGGCGCGGCATCGGGCTCGCGAACAAAATGCGGGCCTATTCTTTGCAGGATCAGGGCTTTGATACGGTCGAGGCAAACCACCGCCTCGGGTTTGAAGATGATGAACGGGATTTCCGCATTGGCGCTGAACTGCTGCGCAAACTTGGGTTCAGCCAAATTCGGTTGCTGACGAACAATCCCAAAAAGGTCGCAAAATTGGAAAGCTGCGGATTGACCGTGACGGAACGTGTGCCCCTGCACGTTGGTCAAAACCCGTTCAATTCAGGCTACCTCGCAACCAAAGCTGCAAAGTCCGGTCATCTGCTTTAACGGGCGAACCGCAATAGAACCGCGCCGACGATGGTGGTGAAGGTTGCACAGACTTTGAGAAGGTCCAGTCGTTCTTTCATAAACACCACGCCAAAGAAGAGTGCGAACACGATCGAGGTTTCTCGCAACGCCGTCACCAGCGCGATGGGCGCTTGGGTGAACCCCCAAACCACCAGTGCATAGGCGATATAAGATGCGGCACCGCCAAAGATGAACACGAAACGCCCTTCATGGCGAAGCCGCCCCAAGACACCGGGATTTCGCAGGTGCAGGAATATGGCGAAAACGATCGCATTGCCGATGGCCGCCAAGCTGTAAAACCCAACAGCAGAGCCCGCCACCCGCGCCCCAAGGCCATCGACAAGTGAATATGCCGCGATGAAGCACCCCGTGACCGCAGCCAGTATCGCGGCCTTGGGATTGCGCGCCCCGCTTTGCCCCCGAACAAGACCGAGCGACAAAAGCCCAGCAGCGATCAAACCAATGGCTGCCACCTCTACCCAGCCCAACACCACGTTCAAAACGCTCACCGACACCAAGGCCACCAACATAGGCGCAAGGCCGCGCGCCACTGGATAAACCTGTGTCAAATCGCCAACCCGGTAGGCGCTGAGCAAAAACAGCTGATAGCCGAAATGCAGTATCAAGCTGCCCAGCAGGTAGGGCCAACAGGCCCAATCTGGCAGAGGCACGAACAGCAGCGCCAAAATGGCATAGGGTAAATGCCCAATAATTACGCCTGCCATGCTGAGGGTTTTATCGGCAGCCCCCTTTGCCATGGCGTTCCATGTGGCATGCAGAAGGGCGGCTAAAAGTGTCGTTGCGATAACAATTGTCGGCATACTAGCCCCTTTGATCATCAGCCTATGGCCTCTTTGGGGCGGCCACAAGACTTGGCCATCTTGCGTCTTTATCCCAGTTCTGTTCAGGCTGCGGGCATGAAACACACTGATCTTGTCCTCACCCCAACGCACCTGCGGTTCATGGGCCGCAAGTTTCCCTGTTCAATTGGGAAAGGCGGCATCACGAGCGTTAAACGTGAAGGCGACGGGGCAACACCGCGCGGCTGTCATCGCGTTGTCGGTATGTTGTACCGGCCTGACAGAATAGAGAAACCGGCAGCGTGGGCGCGCGCCATTCGGCCAGGCGACCTTTGGTCAGATGATCCAGATCATGCAAAGTACAACACATTGGTCCGCGCGCCTTACGGCCACAGCCACGAAAAACTGCGGCGGTCGGATCCACTCTACGACCTTGTGATTTTGACAGACTGGAATTGGCCACAGGCGACACCGGGGCATGGATCAGCTATTTTCATTCACCGTTGGCGCAAACCGGGCCATCCGACGGAAGGCTGTGTTGCATTTCGCCCCGATCACCTCAGATGGATCGCTGCGCGTATTAGCACCCAGACGAAACTGTTCGTCAGATAATCAGCCGCTCGTCGTGCGTTCGCCAAAAATTGCAGAACCAACGCGCACATGGGTTGCGCCCAATGCAACCGCCCGTTCGAAATCGCCGGACATGCCCATGGACAACCCCGATAGACCAGTGCGCTCGGCGATCTTGCGCAACAATGCAAAGTGCAACGACGGTTCTTCATCGACCGGTGGAATGCACATCAAACCTTTCACAGGTAAATCCATCGCGATCGCCTCCGCAACGAAGGCATCCGCATCAGACGGCAAGACACCTGCCTTTTGCGGCTCTTCGCCGGTGTTCACCTGAACAAACAAATCCGGGCAGCTACCCATCTCTTGCGCCAGACGTGCGATGGTGCTGGCCAGCTTCGGCCGGTCAAGCGTATGAATGGATTGTGCGAGCTCCATCGCTTGGCGAGCCTTGTTGGTCTGAAGCGGCCCGATCAAATGCAGGTCGATCTCTGAATAGGTTTCGCGAAATGCAGGCCATTTGCCTGCTGCCTCTTGTACGCGGTTTTCCCCGAACGTCCGGTGCCCTTGTTCGAGAATCGCCGCCACGCGGGCGTCAGGTTGGACCTTTGAGACAGCAATCAGGGTTGTACTGCCCCGCGTACGACCGGCCTTTTCTTCAGCGGCGTGTAGGCGACGTTCGATTTCGGACAATGACATGGCAAGCTCCTGAATAGGCGACGTGTTTTTGAATTCACTGTTTCTTAAGGGGTTCAGAACGTGCTGTCATCGCCCTATGGCGCAAAATCATTGTGTGGCACGTCTGCATCATTTTTTGAGTAGCTCTCCAAACAAGGTCCAATTTTCTTGAGTGTGCAGGCCTTTGGGCGCAAAGACAGTGCCAATGCTAGGGAAACTGGCATTCTCGAGAATGCAAACACGAGGAATTAACATGAAACGCATCCTACTTGCTTCTGCTTCCATCGTCGCCTTCGCTGGCGCCGCTGCTGCAGACGGCCACACCGGCATCTCCTTCTCAGGTTCCGCCGATCTTGGCTTTAACGACGACGTCGAAGACGGCTTCTACTCTGACCTGGACATCGAAGCAGGTTTCGCTGCTGAGCTGGACAACGGTTTGACAGCAGCTGCTTCCCTTGACCTGGAAGACCTTGCTGACTCCGACACAGGCCAGTCCTACGAACTGTCCCTGACGTCCTCTACAGCTGGCCTGTACTACGGCGACACAAACTTCGCTGCTGAAAACGTTTGGGTTTCCGCAGGCGACATGGAATCTGACGGCTTCTCCGAAGCTGACGGTGAAGAAGCTCTGCGCGGCGAAGCTACTTTCGGTGCGGTTTCCGCTCAGGTCTCTTACGTTCTGGCAAACAACGCGGGCGACCGTAACGCTGTTGAGAACGCGAACCAGCTGTCCATCGCGGCTGCTGCTGACTTCGGCAACTACAACGTTGTTGTAGCTTACCAGTCCGAGTCTGACGAAGCTGCTGACTTCTACAACGACGGCGTAGACTCCGACAACGGCGACTTCAACGACGCTGAAATCTTCGGTATCTCCGTAGGCACATCTTTCGGTGGCGCTGACGTTCGTTTGGCATACGCTGAAGACATGACCGCTGGCGAAGACTCCTTGGGTATCCAGGTTTCTTACCCACTGGGTCCAGTTAAAGCGACTGCTTACTACGTATCCGAATCTGAAGCTGCTGGCGACAACTGGGGCGTAACTTTGGCTTACTCCGAAGGTCCTGTTGCTGTAACTTTTGATTACGACGACGATCAAGGTACAGAAGACTGGGGTCTCGAAGGTTCCTACGACGTAGGTAACGGCCTCGTAGTATACGCTGGTATCGACGACTCTGGCGACGACTACTACCTTGCTGGTGAGTACGACCTCGGTTCCGGCGCATCTCTCCTCGTTTCCTTCGCTGAAGACGAAGACGATGCTGGCAACGACGAGATCGGTGCTCAGGACTACAACGACGGTACAACAATCGAGGTTTCCTTCGAGTTCTAATCGAACCTGAAGAAATTTCTTGGAGGGCGGTCCAGATTTGGGCCGCCCTTTTCATTTGTTGCTTTGAATTTTCAGGGTCCACGCCCCCACGTGCGCCAAGACCACTTGTGACACAGCCTGCCCTTCGCTACACCTTTGTGCATAACTGACAGAAAGATCGACACGTGACTGGAATATCTGCTCTTCGCCGCCTCACTTTTGGTATTGGCCTGTCGGCTGCTTTGTCCGCATGCGGTGTATCTGGCAGCTTGGGTAGCAACCCGTTCGGTTCAATCGGCAGTTTGGGCGGGGGCACAGCAGACAGCGCAACAGTTCAGGCGACCCGCACGCGGGGTGTCGAAAATGTTGCGGTGAACCGGTATCTTTGGGCGGCTTCACTGGACGTCTTAAACTTCTTGCCCATCGAATCTGTTGACCCGTTTACCGGTGTGATCGTCATGGGGTACGGCACCCCTCCAGGTGGCAGCCGGGCATACCGTGCAACGGTCGCGATCACCGATCCGGCGCTTGATGCCCGTTCATTGAACGTCGCTATTCTTACACGGTCTGGTCCTGCAGCTGCAGAAACCACCCGTGCTGTCGAAGATGCCATTCTATCGCGCGCACGACAGTTGCGCATCGCAGACGGTGCACTGTAAAACGCACCCGACCCCATTAATTACAAACGCCGGGTCCAGCACCCGGCGTTCCCGTTTCTAGGATAGACCATGCCCTATACCCCCGCAGAGATCGAAGCCAAATGGCAAGCCGCTTGGGCGAACGCCGAAACGTTCAAAGCCGTACGCGACCTGTCCAAGCCCAAATACTATGTGCTGGAGATGTTCCCCTATCCGTCCGGCCGCATCCACATTGGCCACGTGCGCAACTACACCATGGGTGATGTGATCGCGCGGTATAAACTCTCGACAGGCCATAACGTCTTGCACCCAATGGGGTTTGACGCGTTCGGGATGCCCGCGGAAAACGCGGCCATGGCATCTGGCGGCCACCCGAAAGACTGGACCTATAAAAACATCGACGACATGGTCGAACAGATGAAACCGCTGGGCTTGGGCATTGATTGGTCGCGTATGTTCGCAACCTGCGACCCGGAATATTATGGCCAACAGCAGGCGTTGTTTATCGACATGCTGGATGCCGGCCTGATCGACCGCAAAAACGCGACGGTCAACTGGGACCCTGTGGACATGACAGTTCTGGCCAACGAACAGGTTATTGACGGCAAAGGCTGGCGGTCTGGCGCGGAAGTGGAACGCAAAGAACTCACGCAGTGGTTCTTCAAGATTTCCGACATGGCAGATGAGTTGCTGGACGCTTTGGATGGTTTGGACGACTGGCCAGCAAAAGTGCGTTTGATGCAAGAAAACTGGATTGGTAAATCACGCGGTTTGCAGTTTGCGTTTTCAATGGTCGAAGGCGTTGGTGCACATGACCGCGTCGAGGTTTACACCACCCGCCCCGACACATTGATGGGCGCATCATTTGTCGGTATTTCGCCCGATCACCCGCTGGCCAAAGAACTGGAAGCGAACAACCCAGAAATTGCAGCATTCACTGCCGAATGTCGCAAAGGTGGGACCACAGCCGAAGCTTTGGAAAAAGCTGAAAAGCTGGGGCTCGATACGGGCCTGCGCGTGCGTCACCCGTTTGATACATCGTGGGAATTGCCGGTCTATATCGCGAACTTCATCATGATGGATTACGGGACTGGTGCAATCTTTGGCTGCCCGGCACACGACCAACGTGATTTCGATTTTGCCACCAAATACGGCCTACCCATCACGCCGACCTTCCTACCCTCGGAAGATGCCAGCGAGGAACTGACCGAGGCCTTCGTGCCCAACAAAACAGATATGGTTCACTGGGTGAAACCCTTCGCGTGGGATGCCGCCACAAACGGCGAAGATGCCATCGAAAAGGCTGTGGATTTCTGTGAAGCCAATGGTGTGGGCCAGGGTGTGACGAAGTTCCGTCTGCGCGACTGGGGCCTGTCCCGCCAGCGCTATTGGGGTGCCCCAATTCCTGTTGTTCATTGCGACAGCTGCGGCGTTGTGCCCGAAAAGAAAGAAAATCTGCCGGTAGAACTGCCCTACGATGTGTCGTTCGACATTCCAGGCAACCCGTTGGATCGCCACCCCACCTGGCGCAATGTGCCCTGCCCGGCCTGTGGGAACCCCGCGACCCGCGAAACAGATACAATGGACACATTCGTAGACAGCAGCTGGTACTTCGCCCGCTTTACATCGCCGCACGCAGACACGCCGACGAACGCCGAAGATGCAGCCTATTGGATGAACGTCGACCAGTATATCGGCGGGATCGAGCATGCGATTTTGCACCTGCTGTATTCGCGTTTCTTCGCCCGCGCGATGCAGAAGACCGGCCACTTGCCTGAGGCTGCAATTGAACCGTTTAACGCGTTGTTCACTCAAGGCATGGTCACCCACGCCATCTACAAAACCGATGGTGCCGATGGCCGCCCTGTTTACCACTACCCTGAAGAGGTCGAGCTACGCGATGGCGGTGGTTTCTTGAAAGACGGCACACAGGTTACGATCGTGCCTTCTGCAAAAATGTCGAAATCCAAGAACAACGTGGTCGATCCTATTGAGATCATCAAACAATATGGCGCTGACACGGCCCGTTGGTTTGTTCTGTCTGACAGCCCTCCCGAACGGGATGTGGAGTGGACAGCTTCGGGGGCGGAAGCCTCCTACAAGCACCTCGCGCGGGTCGCGGCGCTGTCTGAAAAGATCGACCAGATGGACCGTGATGCGGCTGGTAGCGGCGATGAAGACCTGCTGCGCGCCATGCACAAGACCATCCAAGATGTGACCGGTGGTGTTGAATCTTTTGGGTTTAACGCGGCAATTGCGAAACTCTATGGCTTTACCGCTGCGCTGTCGAAATCGAAGGCAGGGTACGAGGCCAAACGCGAAGCCATCTTGACCTTGGCGCAGCTGATGGCCCCGATGACACCGCATTTGGCCGAAGAGATTTGGCACACGCAAGGGGGCGAAGGCCTGATTGCAAATGCACCTTGGCCCGTCGCGGATGAGGCGATGTTGGTCGAGGATACGGTCACGTTGCCAATCCAGATCAATGGTAAACGCAAGTCGGAAATCGCCGTTCCCAAGGATATGCCGAAAGATGAGGTTGAAAAACTCGCCCTCGCAGACGAGGCTGTGATCAAGGCTTTGGATGGGGCTTCCCCGAAAAAGCTGATCGTTGTCCCGGGGCGTATCGTCAATGTCGTCATTTAACCGACGCCATCTTTTAAAACTCTCCGCAGCCCTGCCTTTGGCGGGCTGTGGGTTTACGCCTGTGTATGGGCCTGAAGGCTCTGGCCGGACCTTGCGTGGCCGGATCGCCTATCGGGCCCCCAACACGACCGAAGGCTTCCGTTTGCGCGCGCGCCTCGAAGAACGTCTCGGCCGTGTAGAGCGTGGTGACTATTTGCTGACCGTTGATTTGGACTTTGACGAGGACGCTTTGGTTGTCAGCTCATCGCAAGATATCAACCGCTTCAACATTGAAGGCACCGCGACCTGGACGTTGACGGAACCGGGCAATGACACGCCTTTGGCCTCTGGTACAGCCGAGACATTCACGGCCTATTCCGCGTCTGGGACGACTGTTGCAACGCAAGAGTCCCAAACAGATGCGCAGGATAGATTGGCCATCGCATTGGCCGACTTGATTGTCACTGACTTGATCATCGCCACGGTTCCTTAGGCGATGAAACTTTCCGCACGCGACGCCGCAGCCTATTTTCGCAAACCCGATCCGAATGGCGCTGGCATTTTGATTTACGGCGGGGACGCGATGCGCGTTGCGTTGAAACGGCAAGAAGTGATTAAAGCCCTTGTTGGACCTCAAGGCGAAGAGGAAATGCGCCTGACCCGCATGACCGGCGCCGAACTGCGCAAAGATCCCGCCTTGCTTGGCGACGCCATCAAAGCCCAAGGGTTTTTCCCTGGCCCGCGCGTTGCTTTCGTGGAAGAGGCTGGTGATAGCATCACCAAGGCAATCATCCCCGCCCTAACAGACTGGGCTGTTGGCGATGCACAGATCATCGTCACGGCAGGGCAATTGAATGCCCGATCTAGCCTTCGGAAGTTGTTCGAGGGCCACCCAAGCGCCTACGCCGCTGGTGTGTATGACGATCCCCCCAGCCGCGATGAAATTGAAGGCCATCTGCGGGACGCAGGTGTCAGCAATATAAGTCGCGACGCGATGGATCTGGTGAATGCATACGCACGAGATATGCAGCCCGGAGACCTAAGACAGACGATTGAGAAGCTGGGCTTGTACAAGCTTGGAGACGACACTGAAGCAACAGTCGACGATGTTGAGGCATGTGCCCCTCAATCGAACGAAGCTGGGCTGGATGATCTGCTGAATGTCGTAGCCGACCTGAAAGCTGCTGAAATTGGGCCGATCTTGTCGCGCCTTTACGCGCAAGGCACGCAACCTGTCGCATTGTGTATCGCCGCCATGCGCCATTTTCGCCAACTGCATGCGGCAGCGTCTGACCCTGGTGGAGCCGCAGCAGGTATTGGTCGTCTCAGGCCACCTGTCTTTGGGCCACGCCGCGATAAAATGGTTCGGCAAGCCAGTGCATGGGGGCGACCCAATTTGGAAGAGGCCCTCAGCACAATCACAGAGGCCGACTTAACACTTCGCTCCGCGAGCACGGCACCCGACCGGGCCTTGGTAGAACGCATGTTCATCCGTCTCTCGATGTTGGGCAGACGAAAAGGCTAACACTGCCCCAAAAGAAAAGGCGGACCAAACGGCCCGCCTCTCCCGAATTCAAAATAACAATCTACGACTTATGTGTCGGAGCCAGCTGCCAGAGCAACGAGGGTTGTGAACACACCCAGAGTGATCAGCAGACCGGTGTCAACACCAACGCCTTGGTTCTTCTCGATCATAACGATCTCACCAGTTGGTGTAGTTGTGTCTGCAACAGCAGCTGTAGAAACAGTTGCCATAGCAACGGCGGCGATCAAAGCTTTAATTTTCATGGTTTTCTCCAAATTTAAATTACAGTTACAGCTCAAGCTTAAACTATGAGTATGCCACAAAAAAAACAAGCTTCGATTGAAAGCCTAAAGCAATTGGTAACCCAGATACCCGATCTCTGGTGAAATCCATTGGCGGGACTGCCAAATTACATCATTTCGGTCACGCCAGTAGGTGTTTTTAAACTCCAGATCAGTGCTAGAACACGTCTCTTCTAAAATCGTTGTGTCATAGCTTCGCTCGTAAATGACAATCACATCACGGCCGATCACAGCGGTCTGGCACTGGAAATCCAACTGCTGAATTTGATCCAAACCATCGAGAAAATCAACTTTTCTCATATGGTTACCCCCACCAGACAACGATCGATAGGCGCCTTTAACGTCAGCCCCCATCACATCGAAACCGAGCCCACGCGTCGCAATCAGCAGGCCGTTTTGAAAGGTAACACCGATCGACGCTGAGTTCGCCCATGTGACGTCATTTCCGTTTCGGCCAATTTCCGCCAAAACGTCTGTCGCCTCCAAAGAGATGATGCTGAGACGCAACAGATTGGTCGGAGACGCCTCAATTGCAGCGCGTGAGAGCTCTGCATTCGCTGTGGTCTGAGCGGGCGTATCCGAATCAATCAAACCGCTTGCCGCACCGATGATCCCGCGGCTGAGCTGCGCCAAAGGCACGCCTTCGGACAGCTCACCACACCCCGCCAAAGCGGCAAAAAGTGCGATTTTCAGTGCAAGATTTCTCATCGCCAGAACCTCCCCCAACTCTCAGAGAGTTGCGGCGTATGACCATCGCCAACAACATCATACAAACGGCCATCCACACGTAGACGCGACCCACCGTCACGTTCGAGGGACCGAAGCGTTGTTCCAACGGTATCGCGCGTTGGTGTTCCAATCGCCCAGTCTGTTGGAATTTCGATAACGATCCCTTTGTCAAAAGACCCTTCGCCGAAATCATCGAATTCAATGTCAGTCAGCGTGAAGAACGCGCCAACTTTCCATCCGTTTTCAAACTCACGATCAAGGCTGAACGTTGCGCCCCAATCGCCGGCAAGATAGCGACCAACGTCCACCTGTGCTTGAAACCCGTTTTCGAAATCATAATAGGCCGAGAGATGCCCTGTTACGACATCGTAGTCATCGCCCAGAAATGTGGTACATGCCGCATCAGAACAGGCGGGACGGAAGCCTAAGCCCTGATCGAAGTCTCTGAGCAACGTATAATTGACTTCGGCCCCCAATGCTAAACGGCTATCAACGGGTTTCCAAAGAACTTCACCAGAAACGCCCCCGAAGTGCCGTTCAAGGTACCCTGCCGAAACGCGGCTGTAGAGGTTTTGACCCGGGCGCGCGTACCAAGACAAGAACAGGTTTTCGATACCGCCTCCAGAGTCGGCGCCGTATCGCAGCGCCGTTCGACGCACATCTGGCAGGTCAGAGTCGGCGAAGTTCGGGGTCTGGCCGCGGTTCCCGACCAAACGTTGACGGTAGGTGCCCGCCAACAAAAGGTTCGGTTGAATTTCGTATTGGAAAGACGCCTCAACGCCCAGATCGGCTTGTAGAGGTTCATCACCATCGAACGCTGAAATCTCTAAATACGGGTACAGCCCCCACAACAGGGCGGGTTCAGCTGATTCGAACGCGAATTCCGGCGCAGGACCAGCCGCATCTGAAAATCCAGTTCTCGCCAGCAACTGCTCTGAAGCGCCTGCGGTGTTTTCCAAGGCTTCCATGTCGCTACGGCGTATCGTGACTGCGGATAGCGCGATCCCGTTTTGGGTTGGCTCTAGCACAAATGTATCGACAGACTTTGGTGCAAATTGCGTCAAAATACGCGAAACACGCCCTAAACCTTGGGCTTCGGCACGGTACGTTGTGTTCTCATACCGCACGCGCATTGTCGTGCCATTCACCTCCGCTCCGATCAAACGAAAGCCATCCAAAGCCAAACCTTGCCCCAACGCATCGACGCCACGGGTTTCCTGCTGGGTGGTGTCCCACGATGCTGCTGCGACAACATTTTGCCCCCGAACAGCGACGGGAATTGGCGCAGTGTCGAGGCCACTGGGCACCGACCGTGTCGTTGGGTCGATCTGGAAAGACGCTAGTACGCCAACTTCTGAGCCATACAAATAGTATGCGCCGTATTGACGGCCTTCGCGGGGGGTCCACGTAACACCAAAATTCAAAGGCGAGTTGCGTTCAAATCCGGCGAGTTCGATTTCACGTTCGTAAGCGTCGGATGAATATTCTGCTAACACCGTCCAGTCATCATTTACGCGCCACTCGACACCGCCGAAAAACGCAGCATCACCACGGAAGAATTGCCCTGCAAGAACAGTACCACCTGTTTCGACGCTATCATCTGGTCGGGTCTCAAAACGTTCGTCAATGAAGCCCAACGGGTTTGTAAACCCACCGACACCACCAAGACGCCCCCAGCCTAAGCCACCGGACACGCGCACATTCGAACCCAGCGTTTTCGTCGCAACGATATATTCGCTGCTGAACCGCCCAGTCCCGATGAAATCGCGCAAACCGATTGCGATCGCCGGGCGGATGTTGCCTTCATCGGCCAATTGGTACTGCACGTCAAAACTGCGATCGTAAGTGTCCAGGAACGAGTAGCGGAAACTACCGGACAGCCGAGGCAAGAGCTGAAACGTGAACGTGCCACGCTGTTGGTCCGAGAAGAGCGAAACCGTCGCACCAATCTCGCCCTCTTTTACGGCTAAAGCTGACGGCGTATCGATCACACCTGCAGTACCGTACAGGTTATACGTTGCACGCCAATCTTCGTCAGCAGTTGCAGAAGTAGCGCAAAGTAAAACAAGCGCTGCGCTGGTTGGTCCGGTGAAATACGAAAATCTAAACATGGCAAATGTCTGACACTGTATCCCTGCATGCCGCAACCAATTTCTGGACGAAGCCAGAACTAACGGGCAAAGGTGTGCAGAATGCCATAGTTCGGGCATGGAAATTGAGAGAAAGACAGGTCTTGTCAAAAATCATTTTAGGCGCGAACGGGCGTTTAGGCGGTATACTGCGCCGCCAATCCGATCGCGCAGGCAGCAAGTGGCACACCCAAGCGCGCGATGGATCGGGAGACATCCACTGGTCGGGCGATTTTAATGCGCCCGAAGCTGCAGACGTCCTCAAGCCCGGTGCAACTTTAATCAACATGATCGGCGCAACGGGGGAAGATGACGATGTGCTGACCCTTTGCAACGTGCGGTTCGTTGAAACGCTTTTGCAGCGCGCCGCCGATGCCGGCGTTGCCCATGTTGTGCTCGCCTCGTCTGCAGCTGTTTACGGTATCGGGCAAGACACACCACTGACCGAAGACACACCTCTCAAACCGCTTTCGCCCTATGGCGTGAGCAAGGTGAAGATGGAAGCCATTGCACAGACGGCCCAGACCGGCAGCAGGTATCCTGCGATCACCATTTTACGGATCGCAAATGTCGCCGGTGCCGATGCGCTTTTGGCCGCGGCGGAAAGCCGAGCCGCGCTGGGACAGCCAATGGCGCTGCACCGCTTCACGAACGGTGAAGCACCTTTACGGTCCTACATTGGCCCACAGGATCTGTTTTCAGCCATCGACGCGCTGTCATCGCCACACAACGAGGGCGTTCGAATTGTAAACGTCACAGCACCCCAGCCTGTGCGCTTGGATGACGCCCTAACCGCGTATAAGTCGCGAATTTTGCCCAATTTAAACTGGCACGATGAACCGGTTCCCGATGGTGTGCCTGAGAAAGTTGTTCTATCGAGCGCGCGTTTGGAACAGTTTATCTCTTTCGACCGAACCAAAAACTATGCCGACACAATGGCGCAACAAGTTGTAGAAGATCGAACATCATGAAACGTCTTTTTGATCTGATCCTTGGACTGTTCGTTCTTGTCGTCACAGCGCCGATAATGTTGGTCATCGCCCTTCGTATTTACCAGCAAGATGGTGCGCCGATTTTCTATGTCGCCGAGCGTATGAAAACTCCGGATCAGCCTTTTAACCTGATTAAATTCCGAACCATGTCCAACGTCTCAGCCGATCTGAACACAGGCGTGACAGGTGGGGACAAAGCCGACAGGATCACCCCGATTGGCCGCACGTTGCGCCGCTATCGGTTGGATGAATTACCGCAAGTCTTGAACGTTCTTCGGGGCGATATGAGCTTTGTCGGCCCACGCCCGCCCTTGCGGCAGTACACCGATGCCTTTCCTGACCTCTACAGGCAGGTTCTTATGTCGCGGCCCGGTATCACAGGTCTTGCCACGTTGCATTTCCACCGGCACGAAGAGCGTCTGATCGCCAGCGCCAAAACACCCGAAGAAACCGAGGCAATTTACACAACGCGCTGCGTGCCTCGCAAAGCAACGCTGGATTTGATTTACAACAAACACGCCTCTGTCTGTTTTGACATTGCGATATTGTGGCAAACTTTACGGGCCGTGCTGAAACGATAGGGGCAAACACCGTCGGAACTTCCCCCTGAAATAGCCTAAATTTAACCGCATAGTTTCGCCATAAAGCACAAAACTACAATATAGGTACGAGACCGCAATATGCCCAAAATACTCATCACCGGATCCGCAGGTTTCATCGGTTATCATCTTAGCAAACGTTTGCTGGCGGATGGGTTCGATGTGGTTGGGTTTGATGCGATGACCGACTACTACGATGTGACCCTCAAAGAACGTCGTCAGGCAAACCTTCTCCAATCACCCCGTTTTCGCGCCGTGAATGAACGGCTTGAGACCCAAGGAGTATTGATGAATTTGGTCGCGGAGGAGCAACCAGATTATGTCGTGCACCTCGCCGGTCAGGCCGGGGTGAGATATTCTATTGATGCGCCGCGATCCTATGTCGAGGCCAATATTATTGGCACATTCAACCTGTTGGAAGCCGTGCGGGCAACGCCCGTAAAGCATCTTTTGCTTGCCTCCACCTCGTCCGCCTATGGCGCCAACACGCAAATGCCTTACGCGGAAACCGACAAGGCCGACACGCAGATGTCGTTTTATGCGGCAACCAAGAAATCCAACGAAGTGATGGCGCATTCCTATGCCCACCTCTACGACATCCCAACAACGATGTTCCGGTTCTTCACTGTTTACGGCCCATGGGGGCGGCCGGATATGGCGCTGTTTAAATTCACCAAGGCCGTACTGAATGGCGACGCAATCGACGTTTACAATCACGGCGATATGAAGCGCGATTTTACGTATGTAGACGACCTCGTTCGCGGGATTCATTTGCTGCTAGATGCAGCACCTGAACGATTGGATGAAGTGCCTGAAGGCGACAGCCTGTCGCCTGTTGCTCCGCACCGCATCGTCAACATCGGTAACGGCGAACCTGTTCAGTTGATGGCATTTATCGACGCGATCGAAAAAGCACTCGGGCAGCCCGCAACCAAAAACTTCATGGACATGCAACCGGGTGACGTTCCCGCCACTTGGGCGAATGGTGACCTCCTGAAATCTTTGACCGGGTACACGCCGCAAACCGATGTGGAAACGGGCGTTAAGGCCTTTGTGGATTGGTATCGCGACTATTACGACGTTTGAAGGTAGCGCAACGCGCCAAGACCAGCCTGACGGCCCGTCGCCAGACAGCCGTTGATCAGATAGCCCCCTGTGGGCGCCTCCCAATCCAGCATTTCACCCGCGCAGAACACACCAGGGCGGGCTTTCAACATGAGGTCTTCATTCAAAGCTCCGAACCGAACCCCCCCTGCCGTTGAAATTGCTTCGTCCATCGGGCGCGCAGTCAGTTTGGGGAACGGCAAGGCCTTGATAGTTTTCGCAATACTACGATCGCTTCCGCGGCCAAATTCGTTGAACAATGCACGTTTTACGCCGTCCAACTTCAACGCTTTTCGCATTGCGTTTGATGCTGATTGCTTCCCCTTCACGGCCGCCAAACGCTTCGAAATTGTATCAATGTCCATATCTGGCAATAGGTCCAGGACCAGCGGCGCGCCATCGCGTACGGCGGCTGACACCGAATAAACCCCGCCTCCCTCGATGCCTGTTTTGGAAACAACAAATTCACCGCGTGATACCATATCCCCCGCAGTCAGTTTGCAGCCTTTCACCGCCGCCCCGAAATGGGCCGTCATGTGATCGGTCCAAGGCACGACAAACCCCATGTTGGCAGGCTGGAACGGCGCAACTTGATCTAGCAATAGACCTGCCCAAGCACCGTCAGACCCGAGTTTTGACCAACTGGCTCCACCCAGCGCCAAAACAGTTGTGGCGGCTTCAATTGTTTCGGGGCCAGTTGGCGTCTCGAAACTAGGTTGCCCCCCCTGCCACCCCGTCCAACGCCAACGTGTTCGAATTTCGACGTACTGAGTTTGAAGTCGTTTGAGCCAAGCCCGCAGCAGTGGCGAGGCTTTCATATCTGTCGGAAAGACCCGCCCTGTGGAGCCTGTGAAAACCGATTGCTCCAACCCTTCGGCCCAGGTGACAACCTCTTGTGGGCCGAAATCGGTGATCATGGGGGATAGGATCGAGCTGGCTGCGCCGTAGTGCCTTGCAAAGACAGACATCGGTTCGGATTTGGTGAGGTTAAGGCCAGATTTACCAGCCATCAGAAATTTGCGCCCGACAGTTGGCATTGCATCGACCAGCACCACAGATTTCCCCGCCGCTGACACAATATCAGCCGCCATCAGCCCGGCAGGGCCACCACCAACGATCAGAGCGTCTATCATTCGGATGGCTGCGGAAAACCGCCTTTGATCTCGACGACGCGCTGCGGGAACGGAATTTCGATACCTGCGTCTTTCAACGCGTTCCAGATCGCAAACCGCACATGGCTGCGGTATTTGTTTTTACCGTCATCAATGCCTTCAACCCAAAACTCGACGACAAAATCAATGCCACTGTCACCGAAACCATCCAGCTCCACGTCTGGTTCTTCCGGCTCAGACAAGACGAAATCCAGTGCCCCAACGGCGGGGCCTACAATGTCTGGAATGGTGTTGATGTCTGTGTCGTAGCTGACAGAAAAGCTGACATCATACCGGTTTGCCGACCCGGAATCGGAATAGTTCACGACACGTGTGACGATGAAATCTTCGTTTGGCACCACGATCCATTTGCCATCGTAGGTTTCGAGAATAGCTGCGCGTGCGGTCATTTTTACGATCGTGCCGGTCTCGCCTCCGTCCAATTCCACATAGTCCCCCACGGTGGCTTGCCCTTCGAGCAACAAGATCACGCCGGACACAAAGTTTGACGCGATCTTTTGCAGACCAAAACCGATACCAACACCCAAGGCACCTGTAAGAACCGCCAATGACGAGAGCGGGATGCCCGCAATATTCATCGCAACCAGAAAGGCCACACCAAAGATGGCAATCTCAGCAGCTTTCGCCGCCAATTGCCGCGTTGCTGGGCGCATTTCTTGTTTGTGAATGATCGTCGCACTTTGATCGTTTGACCAACGGCCCAACCAGAACATGACCGAGGCCACGATAAAGAACCGCAGCAATCCCAACAACGAGAACGACATATTGCCCAGCGGTACAATTGTTGCTTCCAACCACGCGAGCAAAGGATCGAGGAAGCCCAATGCATAAAATGCCGCCAAAGGCACCAAGACCATTTTCCCCAGCATTTTGAGCAACGGATCGGTCAGCATATCCCGTGCGAAAGTGCGCACAGCAAGGAACAGGAAAACGCGCTTACCAAATGCGATCACCTCGCCTGCGCCAAAGATCGAACGCGTGACCTGTTCACCAATCGCCGTCAGGCCAAACGCCAACAACGGCAACAACAATGGCAGAAACAGCAGGACGAACCTGCGCACCTTTGCCAAGATTGTTTCACTGCCTTCGGCGGGGGTAAGCAGCTGAACGATTTTCGGGTTTAGCTTTTTCGTGATCAGAACCGCCGCAAGATAGGAACCGACCAACAGCGCAAACTGGACCCAATTGGCCGGGTCGATAATCCATGCGAACGCCACATCAAAGGCCGTCATCGCATAGCCTTTTGCGGTTTCCAGAATGTTTTCCATTTTCGTCCCTAACGCCAGTTCAAGCTTTTTTATCGGGTTACACTGCGCCGATCAGCCAATCAACGATTTGATCGCCACCAGCTGTCGGCGTGGCGCATTCAACGCCGGGGCGATCAATGTAGCCACATCTGTGCCCAAATCGCCATCGCTGATGACATCGATCAAACCGGCGGTCAGCGCCTCGGCGGAGGATATCTTTGCACCGGTCATCAATATCCGCTTGGCCATGGAAGGCCCAACCAATGCAGCCAACCGCGCCGGATCAGATGGTTGGGGCAGCACGCCCATTTTAACGACAGGGTAGAAAAACTGTGCCGATGGCACACACAGGCGCAGATCACAGGCCAAGACCATGCCCAAAGATCCACCAGCGGCCGTCCCATTAAGCGCCGCAACGCTCAGGCCTTCAAACGCCGCGACCGCCGTTGATAGCCGCTCCCATTGATCACTTGTGGCGAGCGTCCCACCGCGCACGTCATCTAAATCGGCGCCCGCGCTGAACACGTTGCCCACCCCGGTTAAAACCAGAACCTGTGCGTGAGTGTCTTCGACAAGGCCTGCAATTTCGGACAGCATTGCCTCAGTGAGGGCATTTGCCTTTTCGGGCCTGTTGATCGTGACGGTCAAACAACCGTCTGCGGTATGCGCATCAATCACGTCAGCCCCACCCGACGGCGAATGTCTTCATCCCGCAAAGAAATATCTGTTCCACAAAATTCGTCTGCATCGGATGAGCACATCCAAACCAAGGCCTGCGCGGGCCATTCTGGTGGAATATGATCGGACCATTCCAACTGGCTCACCGGGTTAATCCCAGAGGCTTTGATATCGCGCTGCATGTCGGTCGCCACCGTCCCCGGTGAAAGTCCCATTACACGCAACCCTTTGTCGCGCGCCTCTTTATCCGCACAGCGGGTCAACATGAACGCACCTGCCTTGGAGGAACAGTAAGACGACCAAGCCTCGACAGGTCCATGAGCCGCCCCTGAAGAGACCGTTATGATTGTGCCAGCGCCGCGTTCGATCATGCCGGGCATTGCTGCGCGCATTCCGTTGAACACCCCCTTCAGGTTAACATCAATTGTCTTGCCCCATGCGTCTGGGTCGGCCGTTGCCAAATGGCTGATCGGGTCGAGTAGACCCGCGTTGCCAACAAAAATATCGAGCGGGCCAAAAGCGGCTTCTGTTTGATCAATGGCCGCAACCACATCGGCGTAGGACGCAACATCGCAGGTGATCGCAATCGCAGCGTCACCAATGTCTTGCGCCAAAGCCTCAATTTGATCTGCTGATCGCGCAACCAATGCGACTTTGGCGCCAGCCTCGGCGAAGGCCACTGCACTCGCAGCGCCAATACCTCTGCTCGCGCCGGTGATCAGTACCACTTTCCCTGTCAAATCCATCATGCATCCCTTTCCCAATGGCGTGCGACACCGTTTGCGTCACGTTTTCCCGACCTTGACCCCCCGCACAGGAATTGAAAAGCTATTCTCAACAATTTGAACGAGAGGGTTCGCATATGGCATGGTTTGACAAGGCGCGCATTTCATCGCCATTGAACATCAGCGTTTGGGGCCTTCTGGTGTCGACCACCGCGGCCCAGGCCGATGTCACGGCCCAACAAGTTTGGGACAATTGGACGGGTCAAATGGCCATCTACGGCGATGGGTTCACAACAGGTGGCGAAACACTGTCCGGCAATACGCTCACAGTGTCTGACGTGAAAATCGCACTGTCCGACGAAGAGGCATCTGTCACTGCGGCGCTGGGCGATATCGTGTTAACAGAAAATGATGACGGGACGGTGGGCGTCACGATCTCTGATACTTACCCAATTACGGTGGAGTTAACGCCAGACCTTGAAACGCCCTCGATCATCAACCTCAGTGTCAGCCAGACTGGCCTGAATTTAACGGTCGCAGGGACCCCCGACGCGATGACCTATGATCTCACGGCTGACCGATACGCGATGACGATCGACAGCGTGGAAGGTGGCGCAGCAGATGAGGTTGCGATCGAAGATGCAACAATCGCACTGCGTGATCTGTCGGGCCAATATTCCGTCAGTGAAGACGACATGACGCGCGTTTCCTACAAATTCGATCTCGGCGCTTTGGATGTCGATCTGTTGCTATCCGAAATTGATGGCGAAGGTATAATTGAGGCAACAGCTGACATCGCGGACATCTTTGCATTTGCGGACTTAGCTCTTCCGACAGATTTAGACCTCGAGGCCGACTATCCCCCCTTTGATGACGGCTTAGCACTGCAAGGTGGGTATAGTTTCGGCGCTTTGCGGTACGCATTTGATGCGAATGCCGATGGCGAAACAGCATCTGGCAAGGCGACCGTTGAAGCCGGCGAGCTGGGGTTTGCGTTCAACTATGATGAATTGATCTACACTGGGGGCTCCCGTGGGATCGATTTCAGCCTTTGGGTACCCAACGAAGTTCCCTTTGCCATCGAAGCTGCGATGGCACGTTACGGGTTTGATATCCGCTTGCCTCTCAGCCAAGGCGAAGATGGACCGCGCGACGCACGGTTTGCGTTTAACTTCACTGATTTGGCCTTCAACAACGATATCTGGCGCCTGATTGATCCTACCGAGAGCCTCCCGCGCGATGCGTTTACCGTTGCATTGGGGCTGGAGGCACAGGTCACCCCGTTCTTTGATGTGATGGACCCTGACCAACAAGAATCCTTGAGGATGACGGATGTGCCTGGCGAATTAAACGGCGTGCAACTCACTGACCTGACGGTACGAGGCGCAGGCGCGGAAATAACCGGCAATGGCGCGTTAACGTTCGACAATGATGATCTGGAAACATTCGGAGGTTTCCCGCGCCCCGAAGGCACGGTTGAATTTGCAATCAACGGGGTCAACGGATTGGTCGACAGCCTAATCGAAATGGGGGTCATCCCCGCCGATGATGCCCTGATGCCGCGCATGATGTTGGGCATGTTCGCCACCTCTGTCGGCGAAGATATGCTCACCTCGACCATCGAAGTGAACCGCGAGGGGCATGTTCTCGCAAATGGCCAGCGGCTGCGCTAACTTAGCGAAAATCAATTGAATAGCGCGGCTTAGACCAAGGCCGCAGCTTATAACTAGCAGGAGTATGGGCATGACCCTCAAATTAACGACCAGTCTGGTGGCAATTTCAGCCGCACTCGCCACACCGGCATTGGCAGATGTTACAGCCGCTGATGTTTGGTCGAACCAACAGGCCCTTTATGCGGCTTTTGGCGGAACACTCAGCGGTGAAATGACACCTGAAGGCGCCGTCAGCCCAGAGGTAAACTTTATCCTGCCAGAAGGGGCCGGAAGCCTGCAGATCAAGATGGACCCCATCACGCTGGACGAGAATAACGACGGTAGCGTGACGATCACCTGGCCATCGCCCATGACGATATTGGTCGCTGGTGGCATCTCCGGCGAGGGGACATTTACAGCCGAACTGACCGCAAAAAATGACAGCTATACATCAACCGCGACCGGCGACGCAGGCGATATCGAATATGATACAGAGGCCACGAACTGGCAGGTCGAGGTGGTTAACGTGACCGTTGATGACGCTCAGGGTGAAGCAGTGAGCATCACGGGCGGCATGACATTGGACACGTTCACGAACGTCTCTCGTGTGACCGAAGGCAATTTGATCACCTACACGGCCCAATCCGAAACCGGCACAAGCAACGCCGAATTCACCTTCAACGTCGACAACGTGACATCGACATCAACGCAAACATCGCAGCCCATCACAGCCGCGGTTGCGGCGACGTTGCCGGTCGGCGGGTCTGACCTCATGAACCTGAGCCAAGCCATGCGAGACGGCCTCAACATCGCTATCGAAAGCACAGGCGCGGGCAGTGCATCGTCCACCGTTACAACGTTGAACGGCGATATCCTCAATTCGCAAGAAACAACCACCGGCGCACAAACAGCGTCAATCGTGCTGGGCGAGGATGGCCTGAGCCTTACGGCAGATGCAGACGGCTTCAGCATGGCGTTCAACGATCCGTTGCTGTTTCCTGCGCCATTGGAGTTCGCCATCGACGCTATAACTGCGGCCTACAATTTGCCGTTGAACGCATCAGACGCGGCACAAGATTTCCGCATCGCAACATCACTGCAAGGCATCACAATGGGCGAGACGATTTGGAACATGTTTGATCCCGCATCACAGCTGCCCCGCGATCCTGCGGAGGTGACGTTTGATATTACGGGTATGGGTACCAGCGGCCTCGACCTTCTTGATTTCGCAGCGATGGGCCAAATCTTCGGCCCGCCACCGGTGCAGATCGACGAAGTGACGATCGAAAACCTGAACATCGCGGCTGTTGGCGCGCAGGCGACGGCCGAGGGATCAATGACGTTAGACTGGACCGACCTTGAAACCTTCGCCGGCTTCCCGCGTCCAGAAGGCGCAGTCACCATCAACCTTAACGGCGCAAACGCGTTGATGGATACTTTGGTTGAGATGGGCTTCATCCCTGCGGAAGATCTGATGATGCCACGCATGATGATGGGCATGTTCGCGACACAAGTTGGGAATGACCAGTTGGAAACCGTGATCGAAGTGAACGAAGAAGGCCACCTTTTGGCCAATGGCCAACGTCTTCAATAACCTTCTGGGGCGGCCCACCCTTGCGGGCCGCCCCGACTAGGACTACCTCCTCAGCAAGCTAAAGGAATGTTCATGACCCAATCGCTCGCTGATTTAACCCATCGCCTCATTGAAGCCGCCAAAGCCGCTGGTGCAGACGCCGCCGATTCTGTCGCCATTGCAGGCACGTCCGTTTCTATCGACGTTCGCAATTCAGTTTTAGAAGAAGCGCAGCGATCTGAAGGGACAGACATTGGGTTGCGGGTGTTTGTGGGCAATCGTTCCGCCAATGTCTCGGCGTCTGATACATCTGACCGCACCATCGAAGAGATGGCGGTACGCGCTGTCGCAATGGCAGGCGTGGCACCGGAAGATCCACACGCTGGTTTGGCTGACCCCTCGCAATTGGCAACACAGTTGGACCCCACGCGCTTGGATTTGGTCGATAACACGCCAGAACCGGACCCCGCGTGGATGGAAGAACAAGCCCGAGTTTCTGAAGCTGCTGCCTTGGCCGTGAACGGTGTCGCGCAAGCCCAATCTGCAACGGCGGCCTATGGCAGACGCCAGGTTCACCTTTCAGCAACGAACGGGTTTTCAGGCGGCTACGAAAGCACGGGGCATACGTTGAGCACTGTCGCAATTGCAGGCACCGGGACAGAGATGGAACGGGACTATGATTTTGACAGCCGTATCCACCTATCAGATCGACGCGACGCTGCTGAAATCGGTCGCATCGCAGGTGAACGCGCAGTGGCCCGCCATGGCGCACAAAAGCCACAAACAGGCACATACCCTGTGCTGTTTGACGAACGCGTTGCATCGTCCCTAATTGGTCATCTCTTGTCCGCCAGCAATGGGGCCGCAATTGCCCGCGGCTCATCTTGGTTGATGGGCAAAGTGGGCGAGCGCGTGTTGCCAGCGGGGATCGACCTTATCGAAACACCGCACCGTGCGCGTGTATCTGGATCGCGGCTGTTTGATGGCGAAGGCCTGCCAACACAAGATCGCAAAATTATTGATGACGGCGTGCTTACCGGATGGACGCTAGACCTCGCGACCGCGCGCAAACTGGGTTTGACAAGCACGGCAAGTGCATCCCGCGGAACATCCGGGCCGCCATCGCCCTCCAACACGCACATGACTTTGACCCAAGGCAACCAAACACGCGATGATCTTATCCGCGAAATGGGCACCGGCCTTTTGATCACATCAATGATCGGGTCCACGATAAACCCAAACACCGGTGATTACTCGCGCGGGGCATCTGGATTTTGGATCGAGAATGGCGAGATTGCCTACCCTGTGAATGAATGCACGGTGGCTGGCAATCTGCACGACATGTTGGCGCGCATTATCCCCGCCAATGATGCAAAGCCGCATCTGAGCCGCGTCATCCCCAGCCTGATGATCGATAAGATGACGCTTGCCGGTGCCTAATTCGCCTGATCTTGACCTGCTTATCCAAGCCGCCCGCACCAGCGGCGAAATTGCCACCGGCTATTTCAACGCAACCCCCGAAGTATGGGAAAAGTCGGGCGGCCAAGGCCCCGTTACAGAAGCCGACCTACACGTAAATCGCCAACTTGAGGCTGACCTACAAGCGGCGCGACCAGACTATGGTTGGCTTTCTGAAGAGACCGAGGATGGCGATGCACGACAAGCAACAGACCGGCTGTTTGTCGTAGACCCGATAGACGGTACACGATCGTTCATTCAAGGCAGCGAAGACTGGGCGCATTCATTGGCGATCGTTGAAAACGGCATCGTGACCGTGGGCGTCGTTTATCTGCCCATGCGCGATCTGATGTACACCGCCCAGTTGGGGCAAGGCGCGCAATGCAACGGCGTGCCACTCTCCACCACCAAAGACAAACCTATCGAGGCCGCGACCGTCCTAACCGCCAAGCCCAACATGGACCCTAAATTCTGGGCCGATGAGGCGCCTCCATTCCAACGCGTTTTCAGGTCATCGTTAGCCTACCGGCTTGCCTTGGTCGCCCAAGGACAGTTTGACGCGATGCTCACCTTGCGGCCAACATGGGAATGGGATGTGGCCGCTGGAAGCCTTCTCGTAACCGAGGCAGGCGGTACAGTGTCCGATCAGGCCGGCAAGCTGCCCGGCTTCAACAACGCACATCCGCAATTGCACGGAATGGTGGCAGCCGGTGGCGTCCACCACCAGATTATCGCCGCCCTCGCCTAACCCATTTGGCCCGATCTGCTTTACGCCAGCATCGCCACGTCCTAGGGTCAGGCCAGAAAAATTTTGCATAGGTACCTAAATGACCCAACGCCTACATCTTGTTTTCGGTGGCGAGCTCATCGATCCGACCAAGAACGCATTCAAGGACGTGAACGACATTCACATCGTCGGTATGTTTCCCAACTATGAAACCGCATTTAACGCCTGGAAAGCTGAAGCACAGCGGACCGTAGACAATGCCCACATGCGGTACTTTATTGCGCACATTCACCGCCTGCGTGATGAAGAAGCCGCAGCTTCGGCGACTGAAGAACTCGGTTAAGAACGGGCGCGCGGGATGATTTGGGTTCATTGCGGCGACGCAAACTGCGTCAGCTCGACCCAGTCCTTGATCGCGCGCCTCTCGCAACAAATGCCGGATACGAGTGTTCTCGTGACGGCAGACCCCTCCGTTCTGGATATGCTGCAGCCCCTCCCAAAAATGGTCGAGGCGGAAGCATTGCCTGCGGACACTCCCCATCGGGTCCATGTGTTTCTTGAAGACTGGAAACCAGATCACCTAATCTGGAACGGCGGCACGCTTAGGCCAGTCCTGCTTCGATATGTTCACCGGGCAGATCTCCCCGCCACGCTCATCAATGCGAACGTTTCAGGCATTTTAGGAAACGGCGCTGGCTGGTTGCCCAGGGCCACACGAAACGCAGTAAAGGCCTTCGACCGCATTCTTACAAAAGATGGGGCGACTGCGACCCGTCTGCGCCGCGGGGGCGTACCGTCTGAACGGGTAGAGGCAACAGGGCCAATCCTAGAAGACACATTACCGTTGCCCTACAATTCCAACGAATACACCGTGATGGCCGAGGCGGTGGGCTCGCGCCCAGTTTGGCTTGCCGCAAATGTCAGTGCTGCGGAAATCACGCATCTGGCCAAGGCACATCTGGCAGCTAGCCGTAAAAGCCACCGGATGATGATGATCCTTACTCCGTCCGATATCGACAGCGGGCCGCAGGTTGCTGAGGTGTTGCGCGACGCAGGTTTGCACACGGGTATCCGATCAGAGGGTGACGATCCGCTTCCAGATATGCAGGCCTACATCGCTGATCTTCCGGATGAGCTAGGGCTTTGGTATCGCATCGCACCTCTCACCTTCATTGGGGGAACGTTGCGCGCGGGCAAAGTTGCCTCACCCTACGACCCAATCATCCTCGGCTCTGCTGTCGTTCACGGGACCCGTAAATATCCGCACGAAACACGGTTTGAACGGCTCGCAAGCGTCGAAGCAAGCCGCGAAATCAGATCAGCAGCCGAACTAGGCATTGCAATTGCAACGCTGTCATCACCAGAGCAATGCGCGCGCATGTCCTTGGCGGGCTGGGAAGAGCTCACCCGTTCCGCTGATATCATCAATGGATTGGTGCAACACGCACAGGATTGCGTCGATTTAGCCCGAGGGACCCCATGAAACCGCCTCTGTTCTGGTACAAAAATAACAGCCTTCGCGCGGCACTTCTCGCGCCAATAGGCGCGCTATATGCGGCAGCAACTGCACGGCGCGTCGCGCGCGCGCCATCGCACCGTGCAGCAGTTCCAGTCATTTGCATCGGAAACATAAACGCAGGCGGAACGGGCAAAACGCCAACGGCAATTGCGCTGGCCATCCGCCTCAACGCATTGGGGCAAAACGTCCACATCGTCAGCCGCGGCTATGGCGGCACGCAAGAGGGGCCTGTTCAAGTGGACCCGACAGCGCACGACGCAAACGATGTGGGTGATGAGCCGCTTTTGTTGGCGGCATTCACGCCCACATGGGTCGCGAAAGACCGAGCCGCCGGTGTGCAAGCTGCAGAAGCTGCCGGTGCATCCGTGATCTTGATGGACGATGGGTTCCAAAACCCGAGCGTGCACAAAGACCTTCAAATCGTGGTGGTTGATGCGGTGAAGGGCTTTGGGAACGGCCGCAGCATTCCAGCAGGCCCCCTGCGCGAGCCGGTCGGAAAAGGGCTCGCACGCGCGGACGCATTGATGGTGATCGGCCACGACACGGCACGATCAAACTTCAAGCCGAACCTGCCAGCCACCTGCATCCGTTTAGAGGGCCGACTTGACCCGCTGCCCACCGGCATGCCGTTAAACGGGCTTCCCGTTCTGGCTTTTGCGGGCATTGGCCATCCTGAGAAGTTTTTTGCCACGCTGCGAGGCCTCGGCGCGGATGTTGTGCGTGGCGAAGCATTGGACGACCATCAGCCCCTGACCGACAGCCTGTTATTGCGGCTCGAAACCGAGGCCAAAGCACGCGGGCTGCACATGGTGACCACAGAAAAAGACGCCGTGCGTTTGCCTGCTGGTTTTCGAAGCAAAGTCACGACGATCCCTGTTCGTTTGAACGTGCAAGATTGGGCTGCGTTGGATGCCAAATTCGCTTCACTGGGGCTTGGCCAAACTCAGAAATAAAAAGGCCCGCCAAATTTTGACGGGCCTTTTTGTTTAAGAAAAAAGTGGGTGCGACTTAATTGGCCTCGGCCAACTTCTCATCCAGTACCTCGGAAAAATCCGCGTAGTTCATGTTTGCGTATTTCTCACCGTTGATCACAAAGCTTGGCGTGCCGGTTACTTCGTCGGCCTCTGCATTGGCGCGGTACCATGCCATCAGCTCTTGCGCTTGGTCACCGTCACTCATGCACGCATCCAGCTCCTCGTCAGTGATGCCTGCAACTTTACCGATGTTGCGCAGAGCATTGGCAATAGCAGCGCCATCGCCTGCACGCGCCCAATCTTGCTGGCCTTCATACAGCAGATTGGAGATGCCAAAGAACCGCATTTCGCCACCACACCGCGCAATCATCGACGCCCACAAACCGGGTTGATCGAAATAGACTTCACGATACACAAACTTGATCAGCCCAGTATCGATGTAGTTCTCTTTGATCTCTTGATATTGGTTGCTGTGAAACGCCGCGCAGTGCGGGCAGGTGTAAGACGCGTATTCGATCAGTTCGACAGCAGCATCCGGGTTGCCTTGGACCATTTCAACAACATCAAATGATGCAGCTTCAGTAGCGGCCGTATCAGTAGATGTTTGGGCCTGTGCCGATGATTGGTTCATGAACCATGCACCGCCAGCAACAGCAGCAACCGCGACAACGGCAACAGAGGCGAGGATAGATTTTTTCATCAGGATCTCTTTCAGGTATCGGGACGTTTGGAGATGACATTGGCGCCCAGCGCTTCAAGCGCAAGACGCAATTCATCATTTTCGACGGGTGCGGCAAGATGTTGCGCAGCAACTTTTGCCTCGGGTTTTGGGCCTTTGGTTTTTTTGGGCCGATGTTCGAACGCTAGTTGGCCTTCGGCGAATCCGGTCCGCGCGGTCTGCGTAATTCGGACACGGGCAATGGCGTTGTAGCCGTAACAGGCATTTACCTTCTCGCGGATCTGCTCCTTTTGCATTTCCAGCATGGGGGCCTGTGCGCCAGACGTCAAAACAGTCAACGTCGCGCCAAAACCGCCCTTGGCGTAGCTCACATCCACCGGGTTTGCGATTTTGGCGATGCCTTCGCCAACAATCTCTGGCCAATGGGTTAGAACGCGCGTCTGCGCGAAGCCACGGGTTTCGGTCGCGCCTCGAATGCTTTTTTGCATCAAGGTCGCCGCGCGAGAGAATCCGCGCTTTCCGTTATATGATCGTGGCTGTTTCATTTCTCTGCACTACTCTAAACCTCTGACACAGCAACACCAGCAATTCTGCCTATTGAGGATCACAATCTTGGGGAAAACTTCAGTCACAACAGCGTTACTCGACTGGTATGATGTACATGCCCGCGAAATGCCGTGGCGTGTGATGCCATCAGATCGCAAAGCTGGCGTACGCCCTGATCCGTATTTTGTTTGGCTCTCTGAAGTGATGCTGCAGCAAACAACGGTCGCTGCTGTTCGGGCCTATCATCTAAAGTTTACACAGCTATGGCCCACCGTTGGTGATTTGGCCGCAGCCAAGGATGCTGACGTCATGGCGGCGTGGGCTGGACTAGGGTATTATGCACGGGCACGAAACCTGCTGAAATGCGCGCGCGCTGTGGTGTCTGACCATGGCGGCAGCTTCCCGCAACGTTACGACGTTTTAATAACCCTGCCCGGTATTGGCCCCTACACAGCCGCAGCAATTTCAGCCATCGCCTTTGACGAGCCTTCGACTGTGCTAGACGGAAACGTCGAGCGTGTGATGTCTCGGCTTTACAACGATGACACTCCTCTGCCCGGTGCAAAACCGGTGTTCATGACCTATGCGGAAAAGCACACCTCGCACAGCCGACCCGGTGATTATGCTCAGGCCGTGATGGATCTTGGGGCAACACTCTGCACCCCGAAAAACCCCGCCTGTGGGATCTGCCCCCTGCGCGACCCATGTGAAGGCCGTATCGCCGGAACCCAGTTAGAACTGCCGAAAAAGACACCAAAGAAGCCCAAACCCACACGCCATGGTATTGCCTATATCGCGCGGCGGACAGATGGAGCTTGGCTGCTCGAAACGCGGCCAGAGAAAGGCTTACTCGGGGGGATGTTGGGGTGGCCTACAACCGATTGGTCAGATGATCCGACACCTGCGCCCCCAATTGACGCAGACTGGACAGCCATAAACGATCCCGCGTTGCATACCTTCACCCATTTTCATCTTGTCTTGTCCGTTCAAACGGTTTGGCTACCTAAAAATGCCCAGCCCAATCGCGGACACTTTGTTTCAGAGGATGAGTTTACGCCAACCTCGCTACCGACCGTTATGCGAAAGGCCCACGCCATCGCAGCCGCCGCGACCTTACGGACAGTTTGAGCGGGCCCAGCTTTCGGCTATACTGTTCAAAGATCAGGAGTAGCCCATGTCGTCGTTTCCAATTATTCCACGTACTCAAATGGCGAAAGCAAGCCGGGCTGCCCCTTTTTGGCTATCCGCAGGATTGATCCCATTGGCATGGGTCGGCGCGATTTTCGGGGGCTGGACGGTCATTTTGATGCCCATCGCAACATGGTATTTGTTTTCAGCCATCGATGCAGTCGCGGGCACATTTGAAGACAATGCTGATCTTGATACGCCCGATAGCGATCTTTTTTGGTACCGCGCCATCACCATCCTTTGGGCTCCAATGCAGTTCATCACGCTGTTTGGTGTCATCTGGTACGTAACCTCGACAGGTCACTTAAGCGGTTTAGAACAGATTGTATTGTTCTTCGGCATGGGTGTCGTGTCCGGCACTATTGGCATCACCTACGCCCATGAACTGTGCCACCAGAAACCAAAATTTGAACGTTGGCTGGGTGATATTTTGCTTTCTATGGCGCTGTATTCCCATTTCCGCAGCGAACATCTTTTGGTGCACCACCGTTATGTTGGCACCCCGCGCGACCCTGTGACCGCCCGCTACAACGAGGGGTTCCACCGCTACTTTCCACGCGTTCTCCGGCAGCAACCTGTTTCCGCGTTTAAGGCAGAACAGGCAATGTTGGCACGCAAGAAATTGGAGTGGCATCACCCGTCGAACCCGTTTTGGCGGTATGCGCTTCTGCAACTCATAATGATCTTATGCGCGATCCTTGTCGGCGGATTTGTCGGCCTTGCCTTGTTCGCCTGGCAGGCTTTCATTGCAATCTGGCAGCTTGAATTGGTGAATTATGTCGAACACTACGGCCTGACACGCAAACATCTTGGCGATGGAAAATACGAGCACGTGCTGCCACGGCATTCGTGGAATGCCTCGCAAAAGGCGTCCAATTGGTTGCTGATCAACCTGCAACGTCATTCAGATCATCACTACAAACCAGATCGGCGGTTCCCAATGCTCCAGACCTACAGCGAAGACGACGCGCCGCAGCTGCCCTATGGCTATCCCATAATGACCATGCTGGCGATGATCCCGCCACTATGGCGACGGTACATGAACCCACAGGTTCGCGCATGGCGTAAAAAATACTACCCAGAGATCGAGGATTGGACGCCGTACAAAACAGCGACCAACCCCATGCCCCGCTAGCCTACTTCACGTTCCGGCGCTGGCCACTCACCCAAGCCCACGACGATTTGCACATGTCTGAAAGGCTACGCTTCGCTTCAAAGCCAAGCTCTTGCTTCGCTTTGTCAGGTCGGGCTGTCAGCACAGCAACATCACCGTCGCGGCGCGGCGCAATTTTATACTTCAGGTCCTGACCGCACGCTTCAGCATAGGCGCCCACCACGTCTAACACCGATGATCCCTCACCGGTCCCGAGGTTAACTGTGTGGCTTTGATTGGTCTCAAGAAGGGACTTCATCGACAAAACATGGCCATCTGCCAAATCTTCAACATGAATATAGTCCCTGACACCGGTGCCGTCTGGTGTGGCATAGTCATCGCCGAACACCGATAGTTCCTCCAACTGACCGGTCGCGACCTTTGCAATATACGGCATCAAATTGTTTGGAATATCTTCTGCATCTTCACCGATCATGGCCGATTGATGCGCACCAACCGGGTTGAAGTACCGCAAAATCCCGACAGCCCAATCATCGCTGAGCTGTTCTAAAATCTGCTCACCCGCAATCTTGGTGTACGCATAGGGCGAGGTATAGGCCCGCGGGTGATCTTCGGGAATGGGCTGAACGTCCGTATCCCCATAAACCGTGGCCGACGAAGAAAACACAATCCGGCGCACGCCAGCGTCATCCATGGCAGCGAGCAGGTTCAACAAACCGCCAACGTTCGTGTGAATATAGTCTAGCGGTTGCTCGACACTTTCGCCCACGGCTTTTTTCGCCGCGAAATGCACCACACCGTCGATATCATGTGCGTTGAAAACATCTGCTATATCGCGTCGGTCCAGAACATCCCCTTTGACAACGTCAACGGTGTGCCCGCAAAGGTCCTGCAGTCGTAACGGCACGTCCTCTTTAGCGTTCGAAAAATTGTCAAAAATAACGACATCAAATCCAGCTTGAACAAGGGCCAGATAGGTATGCGACCCGATGTAGCCCGCTCCACCAGTAAGAAGAATTTTAACCATAACAGTTCCTAAAACGCATAGCCCCTTATGGCCTGCTGGCGCCACAACGTCACGGGGGAACAAATAAGAAAAAACCCCCGCCAGGTCTTGGGGACCGACGGGGGGAAAGTGGTGCCACGGCTATAGGGCCGCAGGCACAGGCGGTAATCGTAAATTCTGGAGAATAGTTAAGTTTAGTTCGCACGCATTTCCGAACGGATTTGTTGACGCAAAAGATCGATAGGTACCTTTTTCCCGTCGCGACGGAAGTGCCAGTAGGTCCAGCCATTGCAGCTTGGTGCGTTTTCACAAGCGGCACCCACTTGGTGGATCGACCCCTTGGAATCGGCTGCAATCAATGTGCCATCCGCACGGACCTTGGCCTTGTGACGACCGTTCATGGACCACAGTTCTTCACCGGGGCGCAGCATGCCGCGCTCAACAACTTGCCCAAAGGGAACGCGCGGCTCGGCGCGTTTGGATTGCGTCACCTTCAACGCTTCACCATCAAACTTGCGAACGTTCTTGAGACGTTTCTCTGCAACCTTGCGGTATTCTGCTTCACGTTCGATACCGATGTAGTCACGGCCCAACATCTTGGCGACAGCGCCAGTCGTACCCGTGCCAAAGAACGGATCCAGCACAACATCACCAGGGTTTGTGGTGCCCAGCAGCACACGGTGCAACAGGCTTTCGGGTTTCTGTGTCGGGTGCGCTTTTTCGCCTGCGTCGTTTTTCAAACGTTCATGTCCTGTGCAAATTGGCAGCATCCAGTCGCTGCGCATTTGTGTGCCTTCGTTGAGCGCTTTGAGCGCTTCGTAATTAAATGTCGGTTTCGACTTCTCGGCTTTTGACGCCCAGATCAGTGTCTCGTGCGCATTGGTGAACCGCTTACCGCGGAAGTTCGGCATTGGGTTCGACTTGCGCCAAACAACATCATTGAGGATCCAGAATCCCTGGTTCTGCAATTCTGCACCCATACGGAAAACATTGTGGTAGCTGCCGATCACCCAGATCGCGCCGTCCGGCTTCAGAATGCGGCGGGCCGCCTTCAACCATGCGTGGGTGAATTCATCATAGACTCGGAAGCTGTCAAACTGATCCCAGTCGTTGTCGACTGCGTCCACCTTGGAATTATCAGGGCGATGAAGGTCGCCTTTCAACTGCAAGTTATAGGGGGGATCCGCGAAGATCAGATCAACGCTGCACTCTGGCAAGCTGTTCATCACCTCGATGCAATCACCGTCAATTATACTGTTAAGCGGCAATGCCGCCGCATCTACCGCATTCTTTTTTTGTGTCATCGTCTGCCTCTGCCCTCGGCGGATTGTTCCGCTCATTGGTTGTCCCCAATGTGAGTCAAAGGCGATTCGCAGTCAAAAACTTTATTGAATCAGTAGGTTACGATTTTTGCTTGTCACAACATATTGTGGACCGGTTTGAACGATCGTCTATGGTGTGGGGTAACCCCCAAATTTTGAAGTGCAGATATGTGACTTTTTGATCCATATCCGGCGTTCGTCTCCCACCCATAGCCCGGGTACTGTTGCGCCAATTCAACCATGATCCGATCGCGACATACTTTTGCCACAATTGAAGCCGCAGCAATCGACAAACTTCGACCGTCTCCCTTGATCACGGATGTTGCAGGACATTTCAAATCGTGAGGAATTTTGTTGCCATCAATCAACGCATGATCGACGCGATCAAGACCATCCACCGCACGCATCATCGCAAGATGCGATGCCTGTAAGATATTGATCTCATCTATTTCTTCGACTGATGCATGGGCGATAGACACCTGCGCGCAATCCATGATCAGCGGCTCCAAAATGGCCAGCCTGCGTTTGGTCAACGCTTTACTGTCATTCAATCCGTCAGGGATATTTTGCGGGTCTAGGATGACCGCTGCGGCGGTGACGGGACCCGCCAATGGGCCGCGTCCAACTTCATCAACGCCCGCGATATGCAATGCACCGCGGGCCGTTAAATTTTCTTCAAATGTAAAATCAGGTCCAGTTGTCATGGATCATGATGAACCAGACCCACCACTGACCTGCAAGGGTTTAGAGCCATACAGTCGTGCTGCGGTTCCCGATGGACAACCGAACATCAACGGGGCGAGGTGCGCGATATGCCTTAGCTGCTGGCTTCTTTGCTTTGGCTTGTGGGGCAGCCGTTTTGTTTTTCAGAAATTTGGCGGTCAAACGATCTTGGATCATGTCTACGTCCTTTTGTCTAAATCAGCTCCCTATGTGTCAATATAGCTGACCTATCTGGACGGTGTTAGGTTTAGAACTGCATTACCGCCATGCGCTATTTGCAAAACGCAAAAGGCAGGGGGCCCATGTCCTCCCCCTGCCTCGCGAGACGCACCAAGTGGGTGGCGCGTCTTTACATCCGCGCCGACCTTATTGCCGGGTTGTGCGGAACCCTTGATCGCGCAGACAAGACGCGCGGTAGCCTCTACGCACGCCGCCATCACGTGTGCGGAATTCAACGCGACACGCCTGTGGCAAACGATTTACAGCCCGGTAATTATTGCTCATGCAGCGTTGCCCAAAGAACCGCACTCTGTCCCCATTGCGGCGCGTCGCTTGGGTGAGACACTGCGCCGGAAGAACGCGCCATGCGTCATTACGCGGTTGCGTACGAGGTGTGGCACGGGGCGTAGACCGTGCGGGAGTGGAGTTTGAGTTATCATCACGATTGTGATGGATCGCAGCCCCCAAAAGCAGCAACGCGGTGATCCCCACAAGCGCATCATCGCGAGAGAATTCTGCGGCAGCCGTTGTAGGCGCCATAGATGTAAAAGAGAGCGTTGCAGCAAGAACGCCAGCCGTCAGTGTTTTCATAGCCATCTGTTATGATCCTTTGTGTTAGCCGCCAGCCTGTGCTGACGAGGTCTGGAGCAACATTGGCCAACAGACGTCATGCCGCTCAATATCAGTGAGCTGTTATCGGATGGCGCGCATTCTGGGGCGGTGGATATTGAATAACAGCCGCTCTCAGGCCATGGTCACCCCATGAAACGCACACTCCTATATACAGCCACGATACTGGCCCTCGCCGGATCTGCCCAAGCAGCCTGCTTTGCGGATTATAAAGCCAAGCGTGACGATCCCCTACGACTGCACTACGGTGTCGTCGAAGTACGGGGCGAATGCACCGCATCGGCGGCGGCAAACGAACTGACACCGCGGTTGGCACAAGATGATTGGCAACTGCTGAGTATTGAAGGCGTCTTCGATGATGCCGGACTTGAGGAGAGAAGAGAGAGTGCAGGAGCCTACTACCTCCGCTATTGAAGCGCGCCAAACCGGCAACCGCATTGTTGTAGGTGGCATTGCTGCAATCGTCGTCATTCTGGCGACGGCGGCTGTGCTGTTGTTCATGAACTTACCCGATGCCAACGCCTTTAATATGCGCGTAGAGCAGTTGTTCGTCGAAAACGCCGACCTGACCGGGCAAAGCGAAATCCGACTTTTGGAAATTCTCGCGCAATCTGGCACAGCCTTCTCAGCAACGCTCGATAGCTACCGCTTCGTGATCTTCGTGTTGCTGGTCTTTGCGACCGCCCTTCTGATCGCGGCAGTCGCGTTTTTGGTCATGTTGATCGGAATGAACCGGCGCATGGGGCAAATCGAGCGCAAGGGTATCGAGGTGAACTCACTGTTGATTTCGCGCGACCAGAACATGGTTTATCTGAATAATTTCGAATTCAAGCTGACTGATGCCGCAATCGAAACCCTCTCCGTTCTAGCGGAAGCCCGTATGGACGATGAAGTTCTCTCCGGCGCCGAGATTGAAGGGGTCATTTCTGGCCGCGCGGCATCCGATTGCGAAGAAGCCGCTGGGGCCACCCGCATCAAACGGTTGCGTGACACCTTGGGGAACCAGATGATTTCTGAATTGTTGGTCCGCAACATTGCCCGCCGCGGCTACATGCTGGCAATCGATAAAGACGTAATTCGAATGGTCTAGCCGACCTTGTCAAACACCAGCCGCCTTAGATCCGGAACAACAGCACAGAGCCCCGCAAAAAGCGCTGGGCTGACCCAATAGGCCGCACGAGCAACGGCCGGATCATTCGACAACACTGTCATTGCAGCAGTGATCATCACCAACCCACTCACCCCAATCGCCGCCGCACTCCGGCGGTAGGAAAATCCGTATCGCCATTTCACCTGAATGGCAGAGACGAGGAACCCCAAAATCTCAGCGGCAATCCCGATAAACAACAACGTCACCAAGCCTGCATCGCCGGCCCCGTTTACAACCACCCACCACGCCAACGGCAGGCTCAGCACGCGGACCAGATTTGAAAGCATCGCATTCACAGTATTGCCACAGGCCAACGCAACAACATTGGGCCCGGTCTTCCAGACCCGCACCCCCTGTTGCACCGCAAACAATATAAGCAGCGGGATCAAAGCCGCATATTTGTCCCCCAGAACGCTCGACACCAGCCAAGGCCCAAACAGCAAAATCGCCACAACGACCAATGCACCATTCACGACGGCAAATTGCACCATCGCATGGGACATTTGAAAAAACGGCTGCGGCTGATCTACCCGCGTTTTCGCCAAACGGCTGAGGTTCGGCAGAAACAAATTTTGCCCGGATTTAGACAAAACCAACGTCGGCGTTAGCGTCAACGTCACGCCCATCGCAAAGATCGCCAGTGGCGCCAGCCCCAGCTCTCGTCCGACGATAATTTTATCCCCTTGAAATACCGCAAACAAAAGCAACCCGTTGATCAAAAGCGGCCACCCGAACGACAAGGCTTGCCCGATGATCACGCGGTCTAGTGATAGTGCATAGCGACGCTCCGCAGTCAGGTGGGATGTCACCGTTGCAACAACGGCCTGCGCAATCAACGCGTAAAGCATCACGCGATAATCGTTCATCCAAATGGCCAGCGGCCAGACCAAAACCAACGAGATAAACGCAGGCACGGCTGTCGTTAAAACCATTGGCAAAAACCGCATTTCGCGGTTCAAGCGATGGATGTCGAAATGTTGCAATGCATTTAACACAGGCACCAACGCCATAACTTGGTACGTCCACGCCACGTCTGGTATGCGCAAAAACGTGGCAAAAGCTTGGGCGAAAACAAACAATGCCACACCAGAAATGATACCGCGTAGCACCTGAAACCCTTGCAAGGCCGCTTGGAATTTCGGGTCGTTGCCATCGCGGGCCTGCACGATCATCTGCTGCAACCCCAATTGAGACGCCATTTCCACAAAGGCCATCGCAACGGCAAACGTCGCAGCAATCGCGTAGTCCTCAACCGGGATCAAACGGGCGACCAACAGGTTGCGGGCCAACAACATCAATGATGCTGCAGCATTGCCCGATAGGATCAAAACGATTTTGCGCAGCATCCGTTCTAGCCTGTCAAAGCTTTGAAAACTTACGCAGGGCCTTGCGCTTCAATCGGCCCCAAGGACTCGCCGCTGCGGCCAATGCACGGTCTCGCTGGGCGATGAAAGCATCAGAAACGACAGGCGCTGTTGCTGCAGGTTCGGGTGCATCAATTTGGTAGCCAAACCGTTCAAAATCGACAGCATACAACGTCGCGATCATGTCGAGATCCGAATTAGAGGGCGAAACCCGTGGCTTATCAACGGTAACGTAATCACCGCGAACGTTTTCAGGAATAATCGCGCGCGGCTTGCTTTGCGTGCCCGCCAAACCGTCGAACCAAGGCACCAAAGCATCCAGACCATGCTCCATATGAAAAACCGTAGCCCCGTCTGGGACGATCTCGCTCATAGGTCGGGTGTGGTTGTCATATCTAAAGGGCGCGGTGTCGTGCGGTTCGGAAAGAGCCTGCAACCAATCCGAAAAACTGGTCGTCGGTTGAATAGACTGTTCGACTTCAAGCTGAAAATGGTAGGTGCTCACTGCGCGACCGACCGGATGACGCACAATTGCAAAAGCGGCATCGAAGAATGACAACGGGATCAGGCGATCCAGTGTCGCTGCATCCACATGCTGTGGCGAAGAAGCAGTCCACCGTTGGGCCGCCTCTTGGTGCATGTATGCATTGTCGTGAAACGCCAATGGACCAAATCTGTCCCGAATATAATGCGCAATCGAAGACCCGCCGCATTTAGGTACATGCGCGTAGTAAACCAGCCGTTCATCGATTTTAAAAAATGGCATATGCGTCCAAACTAATTACGTTAGGTGTAATAGGCGTAGCTGCCATATTCAGATGTCTTGAGATGCAGCTTGTTGAGAACTACGCCCATAACATTTGTCTGAGCCGCAATTTCACGCTCGCACCGATCAATTTCGCTGACAGTGCTTTGCTCCGCAGCCGCAACAATCAGCACGCAATCCACGTGTTTTAGAAATGCCGCCGTATCATCGTTCAACAAAGCAGGCGGCATATCGAACAACATCACATCCGGTTTGTAGCGTGCTTCAATATCGTTGAGGACATCAGGCACATTTCGGTCCAACAAAATATCGGACGCGTTTGAAACGGATTTCGCGCTGTTCAAAATTGCCAAACCAGGTTGGATAAGTTGCGCCGCCTCTTCGAAACGCGCCTGCCCCGTCATCACCCTTTCGACGTTCGAACGAGAGAGTTCATCCGCAGATAAACCCAACCCCATCAATCGGCTTTGGCTCGGTCGGCGCATGTCCATTTCGATCTGGATCGCGCGCGCGTCCCGCTGTCGCACGAGGCTCATCGCAAGGTTTAGCGTCAACGTGCTTTTCCCACATGATGCAGTCGGGGAAGTGATCGCCAAACGCCGCCAGCCTTTTTCTTGCATCATGCGCAGCGTACGTGTGCGTAAAATATCAAACGACACAGCCTCGTCGGCAGAGGCGCTTGCCGTGAATACACGGTTGCGGGTCAAAACCGCAGGATCAAGCTGCATCATCGGCAATGCTTGCCATAACGCATCGGCAGACGTTCCCTGCCGTGCAACCGCTTTGGGCTGTTCACGCCGGGCTTTTTCGATAGCGGCTTGTAAACGTTCCATACCTATATCCCCCTCTTCCCATTACAGCCCAGTTCCAAGCAGTCTTTGAACAAAAGGAACCAAAGGCGTCACGTTTTGATCAATGAACCAAAGCCCACCACCCACAACACAGGCAAAAAACAATCCCGTCAGCACACGTCGCAAATGCGTATTGGCAGCCTCACGCGGGGTGACGATGTAAGGCACCGTTGCAAAAACCTCGATCCCCAACCCCTTTTGTAAATCGTTCGGGTGCCGGATCGTACGGTTCAAAAGCTCCAGCAGCAATGCGATGGCCAAAGCCAAAAACAACCCAAACCCAATGCCACCCGCCAAAATAAGCGGACGGTTCGGGCTGGACGGTTGCGCAGGCGGCACCGCTTGCTCAACAACCGTGATACGCTGCCCCCGCGACAATGCTTCAATCATACTGCCCGTTTCGGCGCGCGCTTTGTTGGCGACCGCCTGATTGTACTGTTCTTGCAGGTTTGCGTAGGTCCGCTCCAACGATGACAAGGTCACGGCATTTCCCGGCGTCGCCTGAATAGTGCGGTTGATTTCGTTCATCTGTGCTTCGGTGGCACTTTTTTGATCCTCAATATAAAGGATCTGCGCATCAAGATCGGCCAACTGCACATCGTATAACGATGTCTCGGTTTCGCCGCTCGTGCCATCTTCTTCATCAAGCGACGGCAAATTCGCAACCAAGGCTTCGGCCGCTTCAATCCGCGAGCGCAGCAAAACAATCCGCGGGTTGTTTTCAGACAGCACCGCCGACAGCGACGCCAACTCAGTCTGCAGATCAGCCAAATTCTGCTCTTCGGGCCGCAGACGGATCGCCACGCTACGTTGTGTGTTTCCGGGTCCATCAATCAGCGTGCTGCCCGTTGTTTCAAAAAACGTGACAAGCTGCGCACGACGATCCTGCAGCGTGGCTTGCTCTCGTTCAAGCTGGATCAGACGCTCCTGCAATCCAGCTTGGCGGTTGCGGCGAAACTCCAAGCTGTCGGGGAGCGCTTCAAGATTGCTTTCTTGAAAGTTCAAAATCTGACTGCTCACTTGCGTCAGTTCTTGCTCAAACCGTTCCACTTCTTGATTGAAGAAATCCAACGTTTGCCGCGCAACAGATGTGCGCATTTCAACGTTGGTTTGCAAAATCAAGGTCACGATCTGGTTGACAGTATCCGCCGTCATTCGCGCTGTTGGCGCCGTAAAACTGACATTTACAATTGTGGCATCGGCCACCGTGCGGCGCACCGGCCCGCCCCGCGTTTCAATGCCGATCCGCGCCCGCAAATCAGCGACCTTTTCATCGGCGCCCAGACCGGGATTGTCAGCGTAAATGCCAACATCATTCGCCATCTCTAGCAACACTTCTCGGCTCATGATGCGTTGGCGAATGATCTGAAGCGCTTCAATCTCACCCGTTTGAACAGTGCTTGCCGCCAATTCATCCGGGATTTGACCCGACTCAACAATCAGCACCGCTTCTGTGCGAAATTGCGGTGGCAAAGAAAGCGCCAGCCAAAGCCCTGCTGCACCGCCAATGGTCACCAACAAAAGTATCATCGGAATGCGGCGCCGGAAGAGCTGCCAATAAATGGAGAAGTCCATTAAACTCTCACCCTAACTTTCCAGCGTCTGGTCCGACAGCGGCTGTCCCAATTGGAACGGCGCGTCAGGACCGACACTTAAGATAAAGCCATCAGTAAACACTTTCTCTATGATCTCAAGACCGACGGTCGCCTCTTCATTGCTGTACGCATAGAGCAAAGCATAGTCGCAAACCTGATTTACAATGCGCGGCACACCTTCGGTAATCTCATAGATGCGCTTAAACGTTTGCGGCTCAAACACCTCATTCTCAACGCCACAGGCCGACATCCGCCGGCGGATGTAGGGCTCAATATCTGCTTCCGAGAGGTTGGTCAGCGATACATTGGCAGAAATACGTTGGGCGAGCTGGCGCAACTCGGGGCGCGTCACCGTCTCTAGCAATTCCGGCTGACCTATCAGAACCAATTGGATCAGCTCATGATCTGCGAAGTTGATGTTCGTCAACATGCGCAAATGCTCTAGCGAATTGGCATCCAAATTCTGCGCTTCATCAAACACCAAAACGACACGACGACCTGCCCGATATTCATCCACCACAAACGACTCGAGCTGCCCATACAGCACCGCGTAGCTTTCAGTGTCCCGCGCGTCTTGCCCCAAGGCAAACAAAACAAGGCGCAGCATCTCAACCCGGTCAGCTGGCGCCGCATTCGCGATCAGCCCTAGGTGAATATTGTCAGGCGTGCGCGTCAAATGATCCCGCAGCAGTGTTGTTTTGCCTGTCCCGATTTTACCGGTCACCAATGTAATTGGCGCACAGGATGCAATGCCGTAGTCTAAAATTGACTGCACATTCAAATGCTGCCGCGACATGTACAGAAACTGAGGGTCAGGCAGCAACGTGAACGGGCGCCTATCCAGCCCAAAATGGTCCAGAACGCTTTGAAGGATCAAACTCATGGATGCTCCTGTTGCCTGACTGAAGGTGCAGGCCTACTGCTCTATCGCACGTGATTGTCACGGCTGAATTTGTTTTTTTACTGGCATAGTAAAATTCACCCTCGCAAGCAATCGATACTCCAAATCAAACAAAACAAACTGTCGCGCTATTGCATTCAAACATCTGTTGAACAGTTTTCGGTGTGATGTACTGGCCATTCGCATTCAACCGAAGGTACGGTAGCGGCTAGGCTTTGCACTTTTATCCGCCCTCATCTCACGTCTTCCAAGGACTTCTGTAAATGCGTTTTCCCTTTTTACTCTGTGCCAGTCTCGTTTTCCTCACGGGGTGCTACGATAAACAAGAGCGCGCCCAAGAGCATTTCGAAAGCGCGCTTGCATTGTTCGATGACGGAGACGACGCCCGCGCGATGGTAGAACTCCGCAACGTTTTGCAAAATGACGGGCAACATTTCGAAGGCCGGAAATTGATAGCCGAAACACTGTTGGCGCAAGGCGACATGGAAGGGGCCTATGCGCAATATCTACGCCTGATCGAACAATATCCCGACACAGTCGAAATCCGCCGTTTGTTGGCCGAGCTTTCCCTCGACACAGGCAACCGCCGCGAATTTGAACGTCACAGCGCAGCAGCCATCGAAATGGACCCAAGCCTGCCCGCGCATCAGGCCTTGGGATTGATGCAAACCTATTTCGCAGCACGCCAAAGCAATGACGACATTACAGCAGCGCAAACCGCAGAAGACGCACTTGCCCTGCTCGCTGCCAATCCTGAATTGGACACAGCCCTAAGACTTCTGGTCGACTGGCACGCGACAGGCCCCGATCCTGCAAGCGCTTTGCCTTACATCGACAACCTGCTGTCTCGTCACCCATCGTCTCACTCCCTGATGATGGCACGCGTGCGCACATTACAGGCCGCAGGCCGCGATGAAGATGTGGGTGAAACCCTGCGTGCCCTGCATGATCTGGCCCCCGATGACGAACAGATCGCAAGCATGCTGTTGACGTGGTTCGTCTCCCGCGATGATTTGGCAGCCGCCGAAACTTTCCTACGCGCACGCGCCGGTGCGGATGACAGCCCCGCGGATGGCCATCTAAACGTCGTAGATTTTTTGGCCCAAACCCGTGGCATTCCAACCGCGCTCGCAGAATTGGACAGGCTTCAACAGGCTAATGGCGAGACCGACCTAGGCCTGCGTTACGCCGCCCAAGCCGCAGCCATTCGTTTTGAAACTGGCGAAACCCGCGATCCGGCAGCCATGGCTGATATCGTTGAAAAGATAACCGACATCGGCATTAAAAATGATGCGCAAATCGTTCTCGCCAATATGTACCGCGTGCTGGGCGACCCTGCAAAAGTCGAAGCCCTCAATGACGAAGTTTTGGCGCGCGATCCCTCTCACGTGGAAGCCTTGGTCATCCGCGGATCGTTTCATTTGCGCGACAACGATCCCTCCAGCGCCGTGAGCGACCTGCGCACCGTTCTGGATCAAGCACCGCGCAACACCGCTGCCTTGTTGTTGCTCGCCAATGCCCATCAGCTTTTGGGCAATGTGGCACTGGCCGAACAGCGTCTCGCGCAGGCCGTGGAGTTCAGCGACGCAGCCCCCCAAAGCGCGATACCCTTTGCCCAGTTCCAAATCAGGCGCGGCAATCTATCGGCTGCCGATCGGGTTTTGAACGATAGCCTCGCCAATGTCTTCTCCGTCGAAGCCGCCGATCTACGCGCGCAAATCCTGCTGCAACAAGGCAATATGGATGCGGCGCGCAATCTGGTCGCGCAACTGGCCAACAGCACAAATCCTGATGCCAACGCACTGGCCCGTAGCCTGCAAGTGAACATCTTGTTCAACGAAAACCAGATCGAAGACAGCCTCAGCTTCTTGCGCAACACATTGGACGAAGACGGTGACGGCACCGATGACCTCGGCACCGAGCTACAATTGCTGCGCATCCAAATGCTCACCGGTCGCTTTGACGAAGCACACACCCAACTCAGCGCGCTGCGCGACCGCTTTCCCGACAGCGAGGCCCTGCCCGTAATTGAGGCCAACCTGCTGTCCATGGAAGGGCGCACCGAAGACGCGATCGCATTGTTCGAAGCCGCCCTAGAAACAGACCCGGATCAACTGATCGCGATCCAGCGCTTGTACGGGCTATTGCAACAAACAGGCGATGCTGACGCCGCATCGGCCCTGTTGCAATCGTCTTTGGCCCGCCAACCAGATGCCCGCCCGCTGATCCTGCTGCGCGCGCTTGAGCAAGAACAGGCGCGTCAGTATGAAGCGGCCCTCGCCAATTACGCCGCCCTCTATGCGGCAGACCCGACAGATCTTGTCGTGATCAACAATTACGCCAGCATGTTGGCCTACTACACCGATGATGCAGATTCGCTGGCCCTTGCCGATCGTATTTCTGGCCCGTTGAAGGGGTCAATCGAACCCGCGTTTCTAGATACTCTAGGCTACATCCAATTGCGGCAAGGCGCGCTCGACGACGCGATTTTAAACTTCGTCACCGCCGCCCGTGCCCTCCCCGAAAACCCCACCTTGGCCTTCAACTTGGCCACAGCATACGCACAAAGCGGGCGCGTAGATGAGGCCCGGAACGAGTTCGAACGCGGCTTTGATTTAGCGCAAGGTCTTTCAATTGTTCCCAAGCTCGATGAGGCACGCACCCTCTACGCGACATTGCTTGCGGCGAACGACGGGTAAGACCCGAGTGTTACTGTTCAAACACGCTACGGAATAAATTCTTCGAACCAGCTAGAGCCGCAAAGCCCTTTGCTGCTACGATTCTTGCAATCGGGCGCTTAAGTCGAGCAGACGCCCCAAAAAACAAGAATGAAATGATCATGAAAAATATACGCTTTTTAGTAGTATTATTAGTATTGGCTGCGAGCCTGTTTGCAACATCCGCCTCTGCCCAAACGTTCAAAATTCGCTCTGGCGATCTTTTGCGCGTTGAAGTGCTAGAAGATTCTTCCATCGACCGCGATGTTCTTGTGGCCCCTGATGGTCGTGTTTCTATGCCCTTGGCGGGAAACGTCCGCGTGGCGGGCCTCTCCATCACCGAAGCACAACGTGTGCTGACGAACCGTCTTGAAAGCAACTTTGCCACACGACCCACGGTGTTGGTGTCCCTGATCGAGCTGCGCGAAGTCGTCCCAGCGGCACCCGCACCGGAGCCTGACCCGATCGTGACGAACATCTATGTCATCGGCGAAGTGAACAACCCCGGTTTGGTTCAAACCGAAGAGACGATTACACTGCTTCAGGCACTCTCGCTTGCTGGTGGCATGACCGATTTTGCCGCTTTGAAACGTGTGCAATTGCGCCGTGCCGTTAACGGGCGCGACACTGTGTACAGCGTGAACTTCCAGCAAATTCTGGATGGTCAAAGCGATGTTGGCCTGTCTCAGATGGTGGACGGTGACGTCATTGTTGTCCCCGCACGTCGCCTTTTTGAATAATCTCACGACACCCAAATGCCCGGGGCACATATGAATACCAAGAAAAAATCGGCTATCGGCGGAGCATCAGCGCTGGCAATCTTTGCCAGTGTTGCTTTGCCGTCTTTGGCGCAAACCCCAACCGGCCTGACGTCAACCTTCTCGGTTGATCAAAGCCTGCGTTCCACGCAAAATCCATCCCAAACACCCGGCAATTCCGACAGCCGCACATTCACCAGCACCGATTTGGGGTATGTTCTAAAATCGGAAACCCGCCGGTCGGAGATTGAATTGAGCGCCAGCGGCACACTCCGCTATGTGTTCAGCGATGACACCTCTGGCTCGGAAGACCTAACCTTTGGAGATGAAACGCTCGGGTTTTCCTACACCAACCTTGCGCCCAACGTGCGAACATTCCTGACAGCCGCCTACAGTCGCGACGACATCAGTTTTATCGACTCAAGCGACCTGATCGACGATGAACACACCACATTATCCGATGACTTCGGCGACACATCCGGCACAGGCACGCGCGAAGCCTTTCAGTATCGGCTTGGCTTTCAGACCAACGAAAACGGCCCCTTCGGATGGGGCGCAACAGTGTCCGGCGCAAAGCTGAACTACGATGACGTCAGCAATCTAGATCTGGTCGACGGCACATCCGTCACCGCCGCTCTCAACGCACACCTCGATATCTCGCCGACGATCCAGATCGACACGATGATCAGCCAAACCCAGCGCGAGACGGACACAACAAATCAATCCTCTACATTGAACCTCCGCCTCGGGGCCACCGCTGTACGGTCTGACAACCTATCGGTACGTGGTCAGCTGTTTTACTCCGCCCCTGAAAGCAACAATGACCGGTTTACCATCTCCGGCGGCCTCACCGCGACGCCGACCGCACGGTCAAGCCTTCGCTTCGATGTAGGTGCGACACTGTCCGATGGCTTCGACACCCGGCTAACAGGCGGGCTGCAGTATCAGGTGCAACCGACAAGCACGTCCAGCTATTCAATCCAGTTCAACTCCGCAGTAACAGAGTCAAATGATGATGATGTGGTTTTGAACACCGCTGCAATTGTCGGCGCGAATTTTGACCTCACCTCAGCCACATCCCTGTCGCTGAATGCCTCCTTCGTGGAACAAGAAAACCTCAGCACAGATACAACTGAATCAGAGCTTTCCGCCAAGGTGCAGCTGAACCGCCAGTTGACCCAAGACTGGCGCGTGTCCGTCGGCGCGGATCACACCACACGGCGTGAAACCGGGCTAGACAACGCTTCATCGCAAGGGTTGTTCTTTAGCATCGGGCGCGATTGGGTGGCAGGCCGATAAGCGGCGCACAGCGCGTAACACAGCAGGTTAGACCGCAGCAGAAGGGGCAGTATTCGAATATGAACACCATCGATCAAACTGCCCCGACACTGCCGAAACGGCTGCTCGTAAACCCCTCCCTACTTGGGTTTCTCGCGCTGATCGTCATCTCTGCGCCCCTGTTCTGGATCGGGTTTGCCGCCCTTGGTCGCGCTTGGACCACCCCTGAATACAGCCATGGCCCGCTCATTCCGCTGATCTCGCTCTACCTGTTTTTGCGCGAATTGCGCGGCAAGACCGACCTGCCAAATGGCACCCCCTGCAATCGTTGGCCCGGCGTCGCCGTGATCGCACTGGGAAGCGGCATGGCCGTTTTGGGAAACCTCGCCAGCATCCCCGATATCGCGACCTATGCATTTATCATTTGGGTCGCTGGCCTCGTTTTGCTCTGCATGGGATGGGCCGAGGGCAAACGCCACCAATTGCCCGTTCTTCACTTGGTTTTCATGTTGCCCCTCCCCCAATACGTCTACTGGAAAATGACCGTTTTTCTCCAAGGCGTTTCCTCGGAATTGGGCGTTATGGTCATCCGCTTTGCCGGAATTCCTGTTTTTCTCGACGGGAACATCATCGACCTTGGCCCCTACCAGCTCCTCGTGGCCGAGGCCTGTTCAGGCCTGCGGTACCTGTTTCCGATTTTGTCGTTCAGCTACCTGATGGCGATCCTGTATCGCGGCCCCTATTGGCACAAAGTTGCGTTGTTCATCATGGCCGCCCCGCTCACCGTGCTCATGAATTCCTTTCGGATCGGCGTGATCGGCGTTTTGGTCAATTCCTACGGCATCGATCAAGCCGAAGGGTTTTTGCACTTCTTCGAGGGCTGGGTCATCTTCGGCGCCTGTATCGCGATCCTGTTTTTGACCGCTTTGGTTCTCCAACGCACCACAGGCGGCGCGAGGTCGCTGTCAGACGTGATCGATTTCGACTTCGCGGGATTGGGCGATCACGCCAAACGCATCCTCCACATTAAACTTACGCCCAGTCCCATGGTGGCAACCCTGTTCGTAGCTGCCGTGGCGACGGCCTTTGTCATCCTACCAGGGCGCGACGTGCCGCCCCCCCAACGCACAGATTTCATTGCATTTCCTACCCAGCTAGAGGATTGGACCGGCACGACCTTTGTTCTCGACCAGCAGGTCGAAGAGGTTCTGGGCGCGAATGACTACATCAACAGCATCTACACCGCGCCTTCAGCCGCACACCCCGTACAGTTCTTTTCAGCTTGGTACGCAAGCCAAACAGAAGGCGAAGGCATCCACTCCCCCGAAGTTTGCCTCCCCGCGGGCGGTTGGGAAATTTTTCAACTCGACAAACAAAGTGTGACAATCCCCAACACAGCCTACGAAACCTTCACCGTAAACCGCGCCATAATCGAAAAAGACTTCGAACAGCAGCTGGTGTATTACTGGTTTGAACAGCGCGGCACCCGCATGACGAATGATGTGGCCGCCAAGCTCAGCGTTCTACGCGACGGCATCACACTGGGCCGGACCGACGGCGCGCTTGTTCGGTTTGTCACCCAGATTGGTCAGGACGAAGACCCTGCCGACGCAGACGCCCGCTTGCAAACCTTCATGGCGCAGGCCTTGCAGCAATTGCCAGACTACATCCCAGAATAACTCCACACCTCAGTCCGAAAAAGCGACACAGAATGCCTGACGCCGCAATAATCATCCCCCACTACAATGATGTTACCCGCCTCATGCGGTGTCTTTCTGCTTTGCAACCGCAGCTCAGCGACCGTGTGGAACTGATCGTTGTCGACAATGCATCAACCGAAGATCTCAACCCCATTCGCACCACCTACCCCGATGTGCGTCTCCTCACAGAGCCGCAATCCGGCGCAGCCCCCGCCCGCAACAGCGGCGTCGCAAACACAACCAGCCCTCGCCTGTTCTTCATCGATGCCGATTGTGTGCCGGCCGAAAATTGGGTCAGCACCGCCTTGGCGCAAACCGACCATCGCACAAACGCAGATGTCATCGGTGGCGCAGTTTCCGTCTTTGACGAAACGCCGCCCCCCCGCAGCGGTGCGGAAATTTTTGAAACCGTTTTTGCCTTCGACAATGAATCCTACGTCAACACCAAAGGCTTCTCGGTGACCGCAAACCTTTTGACCTTCCGCGATGTGTTTGCTGCAACCGGGCCCTTTGATGGCAGCAAATCCGAAGACGTCGATTGGTGCCGTCGCGCAACCGCGTCTGGCTACACACTGGCCTATTGCGCCGACCTGCATGTCTCTCACCCATCACGTTCAGACTGGCCCGCCTTGCGCAAAAAATGGCGCCGCATGACCCACGAAGGCTTCACATTAAACGGCACCACACCACGCGCACGCCTTCGGTGGGCGATGAAAGGGGCGTTGATGCTCCCTAGCATTCTGCCACACAGTCTCAAAATACTGCGCCACCCGTCCCTCAACACTTCTGCGGAACGGTGGGCCGGTATTTCGACCCTAACCCGCCTGCGTTTTAGCCGTATGCTCTGGATGATCAGCCAATCCGCAACAGGCCGCTCTGCCGGGCGCTAACCGCTGAAACACCCCTCAATCAACCCTAGGTAATACCCCAAACGTCACGCTCTGCTCTTGGCCTGATGCAAGATTGAATCACCTCCAATTTATCCGACACAGCGCTTTCGGTTTTGTTTTCGCACACCCGGATTGCTGCTATCGAATCTGCAATCCAAAACAAAAAACGACACGAGGGATCTGAGCAATGGACATCGTCATTTTGGGCATCGGCTATGTGGGGTTTACCGCCGCATGCTGCATCGCGAGCGAGGGTCACACAGTGACCGGCATTGACGTCAGCTCGAAAAAAGTTGCGGAAATCCGGGCCGGTATCCCCCCAATTATTGAACCCAAAATCGAAGGCATGATGAACGCCGCATTGGCCTCGGGTAACTTGAAAGTCGATACCGCCATTGGCGACCATTTGGCGAACGCCGATGTCGCCATCGTTTGTGTGGGCACGCCCTCCGGCCCAGACGGCTCGCACAACATGCGCTACATCGTCGATGTGACACGTCAAATCGCCGAAGCCCTCCCCGAAGGCCGCGATAAAATCCTCACCATCGCCTACCGCTCTACATTCCGGCCCGGCACCGTCGAAGACCTGCTGATCCCCATTCTAGAAGCCCAACTTGGCGACGACTGGCAGACCAAAATTGAAATCGTGTATAACCCCGAATTCCTGCGCGAAGGATCTGCGGTTGACGATTACTTTGCCCCACCGAAAATCGTTGTCGGCACCCACGACAAACAACCGTCGAAAAACATGGATGCCCTGCACGCCCAAATCGAAGCTCCCGTATTTCACGCCAGCTACCGGACCGCAGAATTCACCAAATTTGCCGATAACACATGGCATGCGGTGAAAGTGTCCTACGCGAACGAATTGGGCCGGATTTGTCTCGATCTTGGTATTCCGCCCGCTGAAATTCACGAAATTTTTGTATCGGACACCAAGCTCAACGTCTCCCCTTATTACTTGCGTCCGGGCGGCGCGTTCGGCGGGTCCTGCCTGCCAAAAGACGTGCGCGCCTTGCAGCACATCGCAGGCGATATCGGCACCAGCACCCAGCTAATCGACAGTCTTTTGCACTCGAACGAAGCACACAAACATCGCCTCTTTGTCCACGCCGTCAAAGACCTCGCACCAAACGCGCGCGTCCTTCTGACCGGGGTCGCCTTCAAAGCAGACACCGACGATCTGCGCGAAAGCCCGAACGTGGATCTCGCCCGTAAAATGCTCTCCGCTGGCTACGACGTCGATATTTTTGACCCCTCGGTCGATGCTGGAAAACTGGTGGGTGCGAACCTTGGGTATGCCTATTCACAACTTCCAAAACTTCAAAAATTGCTCGTCGACAAAGACACAGCCGAAGGCGGCAGCTACGACCGCGTGATCGCAACCAACGCAACGGTCAAATTGCTCGATCTGCCAGCCGATACCGAAATCGTCTATCTCGATCGGTTGTCCGACATCACATCAACAGCGGCAGAATAATCATGACCACCAAAGTAGAAGTCTCTGACGTTTTCGACCGCCTGCGCGCCGAACGCCCTCTCGCAGGGCGCCGCATTCTTATCCTGGTCGAAAACCTGCCCCTGCCCTTCGACCGCCGTGTCTGGCATGAAAGCACAACCCTGCACGCCGCAGGCGCCGAGGTCTCGGTGATCTGCCCCACAGGCAAAGGGTTCGAAGCGCCATACGAAGAAATCGATGGCATCCACATCTACCGCCACAACCTACCGCTCGACGCCAAAGGCGCCTCAGGTTACCTGCTGGAATATTCAGCAGCACTTTGGCACGAATTCCGTTTGGCTTTGAAAATCTGGCGCAAAGGCGGGTTCGATACGATCCAAGCCTGCAACCCACCCGACCTGATGTTCCTCGTCGCCTTGCCCTTCAAATGGTTCCGAGGCGTGAAATTTATCTTTGACCACCACGACATCAATCCAGAACTGTATGAAGCCAAATTCAACAAACGTGGCCTCTTTTGGAAATTGATGGTCTTGTTCGAACGTTGGACGTTCCGCGCCGCACAGGTCGTGATTTCAACCAATAAATCCTACCGCGAAATCGCCATGACACGCGGCAACGTCGCATCTGAAGACGTGTTCGTCGTGCGCTCGGGCCCCAATCTCGACAATCTCCAACTGGTGGACCCAGACACAAAATGGCGCAATGGCCGTGACCACATGCTGGGCTATGTCGGCGTGATGGGCGACCAAGAAGGCATCGACCTTCTCTTGGAAAGCCTGCACCATATCGTGTTCGACGAAGGCCGCGATGTGCAGCTGGTTTTGGTCGGCGGCGGTCCAGCCTTAGCCTCCCTCAAAGAGATGGCCAAAGACATGGGCTTGTCCGACCACGTGACCTTCACAGGTCGCGCTCCAGACGCCGATCTGTTCTCGGTGCTGTCCTCGTCGGATGTGTGCGTCAACCCAGATCGCGTAAACCCGATGAACGACAAATCAACGATGAACAAAATCTTGGAATACATGGCGTTTTCCAAACCCATCGTGCAATTCGATGTCACCGAAGGGCGTTATTCCGCGGCTGAGGCATCGCTCTATGCCGCCTCAAACGACACCCGTGACATGGCCGCCAAAATCTTGGAACTCCTCGACGATCCTGAACGCTGCGCAGAGATGGGCCGCATCGGCCGCACGCGCATCGAAACAGAACTCAGCTGGGCCTATCAGGTCGACACCCTGATCGCCGCCTATCAACGTGTGATGGAAAAATAAATCGGTGCGCCGTTAAGGTTTGGGGTGCTGCCGTTCAGCAACCTGAACCGACGGCGCATCGGCAACGATGGCGTAGGGGGCTACTGTCCCCCGAACAACGGCACGCGCGCCAATAATCGCGCCCTCACCAATTTGCGCACCAGGTAGAATGACCGCGCCATAGCCAATCCAAACATCCCGCCCAATGTTGATATCGGCCTCATTCATCGCTTGCGCATGAACGGGCCCGCCATCGTTAAACCGGTAATTGGCGGCCGTAATCATCACATTCGGCGCCAACATTACATCATCGCCCAAAACAATCTTTGCATTCCCGTTTCCGGCCCAAAGACAAGACCCAGATCCAATCCGAACCCTGTCTCCCAAAATCAAATTGTGACCATTGGCAAAACTCGCAGTCGGGCTGATCCCGCCACCGGTTCCCTTTTGCGCCTTCGCCAATTCAACCACATGGGTCGTGTTGTAATAATTCACGATCTTAATCAGATGCGCCCAGGCTTTCGGGTTCACGACAGATTTCAAAAGCCGCACAAATCGCTGCCCACGGGTCTTTTCAGTTTTGTAAGCGACTTTATCTTCCATTGGCCCCAAACTCCTCGGTCAACTGCACGTCTCTTGCGTTTGATACCGGAGACACCCCCACCTGGGCCATCACAATTCCACCTATTTATCAACGCGAACGAAAAAAGGCGGACCCTTTCGCAGCCCGCCCCCAATTCTATCGTTGATCCTTACGCCACAGCATCAGAACCCGTTTTCCAAGGATCCGCGTTTACCGCAGCGGCAGTGCCAGAAACCACCTTATACGGCACGGTAGACGGCACGACATTGTCCAAAGACGCCTCATTCAGCCACAACTGCAAGCTCTCAACCGCCCCCTTAAATTGAACACCCCCTAACATCGCAATCGTGCGCGACGTGGACCAACGCGGATCACTCGCCGTGAAGGTCTGATCCAACACCGGAACAGCCTCACCGTTGAGGTAGATCAATGCACGCCCTGCGGCCAAATCCACTTTCATCAGCACCTCATGCTGCACAGACGCGGGAAACACATTCATCGCTGTCCCCACATTGTTCAGCAACGTCGTGTTCGCATTGTCTTTGATCGTAAGCCTCAACCGCCCCTGCGAAACAATCGTCGCCAAACGCAACTGCAACCCACCAATCGTCAAAACATCTGGCGTATTCGATGCCGTGTCGGCATCCATCACCAGCACGGCACGAAACGTCAACGCGCTGGTGTTGGCTGGCACGTTGCTCGTATCGACAAATTGCGGCCCCGCATTGCTGGTCTGGAAAGACGTCACGCCAACGATCGTACTTTCCAACATGACCGGATCAGGCAACGTCGCAAGAGGCACACCCGCCAAATCAGGCAGCCCCACATCCACAATCGGATAGTCATCCCACAAACCGGCATAGGCATCCTCGTCATGGCGCACCCACCCAGACGCACCACCGCGCCCGAACTGGATCAAGCTGGTGTTCGTAAACACGCCCGTGTTCGGATAAACTCGCACCCGACCATTGGGTTGAATTTCCGCACGATGGGCCGGCACTCCGTCAATCTCCACCCCCACAACATCAGTCCAATGATCAAACGTATTGCCCGCACCACCGGTGCCACCCCGGTAGGTCGTGATAGCTCCAGCATCAGACCAGAACTCCATATACGATCCATCCGGCTGCCACTCGGCATGTGTGATCATAGGCACATCAAACGCGGTAACCTGCGCACCCCGCATAATCGCATGGGCCATCTGCCGTGCCATCCGGTTGATACCTGCATCAATCAGCCCTGTCGGGTGAGATTGATCGGTCCAGACACCCCCGTCATCAGCACCATTCGCATAGCCATTCAACGCAAAAACCTCATCGCTGAAATGCGTCGCCAAGGCCGGGTTGCGGATCACCTCGCGCCAACTCTCGGTCGACGTCTGCTTGTTCAACAAAGACGCCTGCCCCCCGCCCGACGACAAGGTAATCGCATTGCTTAAATCTTCCGTCGGAAGAGACACATGTGCCCCAGATGTAGCAATCCAGCTTGGCTCATGCGGGTAAAGGTCACGCAACGTGCGCGACACCGAAATACCATTCATGACCAGCGGCGACCCCGAGGAATACACCAAATCAGCACCCGTGAGGTGGTCACGCCCTTTGATAAACGCGAACATATTCTGCCCATAGTCAGTCCCCCAGGACCCAGGCGCCGCAAACCATGAATGCCATGGATGATCCACAACATAGCCATCGGCGGTTGCCGCCGCATTCAGCGCCCAATCATCCTGCCACCGACGGGCTGGCGCACCATCCAAGTTCGTAGCGACATAGCTGTCATCCATAATCTCTTCTGGCGTCGTGCCAGATTGCGTATGCATGATGATTTTAATGTCGCGATCCGGAATTTGGCGCATGAATGTGTTGCCCATCGCAACCATCGCCGCCGTCACCGTTGCCGTCGCCCGCGTGGTGTCATTCAACGTGACCGAATGCACACCACCCGCGCCACCCGTTGTCCTGTCGTGCCACCAAAACGTGACTCGATCCTGATCAACCAATTCCTCCTTTGCTAAAACATCGTCAAATTCCAGCAGAATATGCTGATGTTCGGATTGCCCCCAAATCGCTGTCACAAAAGGGGGGACATCAGGCACGACGGGCACATCAGGCAAATCGGGGCGCACCGCCCCGTCCAGCCGCGCCCCCGATAGCACCCGCGAAACAGACAGGCCAAACCCGCCCCCCAGCATCAGGACCAACCTGTGATGTTCGTCGCCGTGGTTCCTGTCGCGAGAACACGCACACATCTGATCGGCAGAATCTCTCCGGCTGCGACGGCATAAGCCACATCCACGCCCGCCACATCTCGCAGCACAACAATACCCTCACCCCCAATCCGGATCGCGCGCGGGCGTCGAACCAGATCGGTCGTATCACTGGGCGCAATAGCAAAATGATGTTCCGCAGGGCCTTCAAGCGAAGCGGCATAGTTTTCAAAAGGGTCGATCATGGCTTTTCCTTTGATGTACACTGAACGTTCCAGAGACAGGCAAAATCGGTCACGAACCCTACGAAACTACAAAGCCACCGAACGTTGCGGACGATATCGCCTGCAATCACGCTTCAAATTCGAAATGTGGCGCTATCTATCGTGTCACAAGCTTGGGCTTGAACACTGCGGCGCTCCGCTCTCGCGAAGGATAAAATCGGCGATAGCAGGGCCAATCAATTGCGCCGCAAACTCAGGCTCAGGATGCAGACCATCTTTGGTCCAAACCTGTCCCTCAAATGCATCCCACCGTGGCGCCAGGTCGATCAGCCCAACGTCATAGGTCACCGCAAAATCTTTGTACTGTCGGTTTTGCGCCCGCAACCACGGGCGTTGCATCCGCCTTATGCCAACCACTGGGTTCATCGTCATCAAAATCACTGCTGCCTCAGGCACAGCCGCGCCGAGCCCCTCACTCAGATCAGCATACAATTGCCGCGACCGACGCAAAGAAACACCGTCAAACACATCGGCATCATTCGTCGCAAATTCCACCAAAACAATGTCCGGATCCGTCAGTGCAACGGCGCCAATAGTCTGCGTCCCCCAAACAACACTCGCCCCCGGCCGCGCAATAACCTCCACCTGCACAGGGCGTTCCAAACACCCAGCCAACCGTTCCGCCAAAGCATCCGGCCACATCTCACCGTGCGACAAACTCGTGCCCAAAACCGCGATCCGCAGCGGGCGGGCCACGGGAATATCCGCAATAAACGCCAGATCAACACCACGATCCTGAACGGCCAATTCCCGCGGCTGCAGGCCCCAAATCATCAGCCCACAGGCCACCAAAACCCCAAGCGCCAAACGCTTGCGCATCAATCAGGCCTTGCCCGCAGCCGCCAGCGCAGCTTCCGTCGCATCCGCCGTCAAAAACCGCCCGTAGGGACCCACTTCAATATCAGACCGGATAACCTGCGCAGGGTTCCCCGCCACAATCGACCGCGGCGGGACCGATTTCGTCACAACGGCCCCAGCCCCCACAACACAATTATCACCAATCTCAACACCCGGAAGGATCAAAGCCCGCCCACCGATAAAACAGTTTTCACCGACACGGGTGTGCAAATACAAACCGCGCGTCCGGTCATGGGTCAAAATACGCGCCTCAAACGCCACGTAGGACTGTGCCCCAACATGCACGCCAATGGGAAACGTCCGATCAAACTTTGCCGACAAAGACATTTTGACTGTCGGGTGCAGATCCATTTTCCAAATCTTAGTCAGGCCCAACCAACGCGCCTTCACCAAAACATTGCGCAAGGCCGACAACCGGTTCAGCCCACGTCGTTTCGCTTTCAGTGGTTTCGTTTCAATTGTGCTGTCGGTCATGATCTACCCCTGAACCTCTCGTTTTCAGCAACCTACGTGCGATGCCTCCCTTTGAACAGACGTCAGTCACATGCCCTCGATTTGCAACAAAGTTTTGGCATACTCCCCAGTTTCTTCACAGTTTCGAACCGCTTTAAAAACAAAATCTTTGTCCTTTGATCGCTTCACACATACGCCCCAAAAGGACACCCAATGAACGCCTCCGTTTCGGCAACCCCAACCCTGACAGTCTCAACCTCGGCAGAGCTGCAAGAGGCTTACCAAACCCTAAAGTCAGGGTCAGGCGGCACCATCCTTCTTGATGGCGAAGAGCCTTTCGAGCTGTCCTCCTTTGATGGCCAAAACAACATAGACGCCGCTGTTATCATCCAATCGGCAAACCCAAACAGCCCCGCAACACTCAGCGCAATCCACCTCACAGGGGCCGAAAACCTCACGTTAGACACTGTTCTCCTGCACATGGATGGCGACCCCACATCCTACAACGATGTCGCCATCGTCCTCACCAACAGCACCGGCATCACTATTCGGAACTCAACACTGACGTCAGATGCAACAAGCGCCCTAGGCACGGTCGACACGCCAGAGTCCGCCGCAAACTTGGCCATCATCCGCGACAGCAGCGGCATCACTTTTGAAAACAACACCGTCAGCGGCTTCAACCATGGCCTAACCTTCATGGACAGTCACAATATCGATGTTCTAGGCAACACCATGACCGCCTTGCAGGGCGACGGTATTCGGCTCGCCGGCGTCGACGGCATGCACATCGAAGGCAACCACCTCTACGATTTCCTCGGCGCCACCCAAGCGGCAAATCACGCGGACATGATCCAAATTTGGGGCACGAACACCATGATCAACACGCAAAACATCAGCATCCGCGAAAACATCCTCGATACCGGCAACGGTGCAAACTACCAAATGATCTTCGGTCACAACAGCGACCGCGCAGAAAACGGCTTCGTCTTCGACAACATCACCATCGAAGGCAACGTGCTTTTCGGCGCCCATGCGAATTCCATTTCACTGGAAGACACCAACAACACCACCGTGGCCCACAACACCGTCATCTATAACCCAGATGCCTATACCGTGCTTGCCGATGGGTCCCAAACCACCAGCGATATGGACACCAGAATTCACATCAGCGGCACCAACACCACCATCGAAAACAACATCGCCCAAGTCGTTGACGACCAAACTGCCAATGCTGTCCTCACCAACACCTCGGCCTTCGAACAATCCGATTACCGCACCCATTTCACCAACATCGAAGCAGGGGGTTCGGGCGACCTGCGCGACCTTATGCTCCTTCCCGACAGCCCGCTCAACGGCACCTTCGGAAGCTGGCTCACCTGGAGCACAGACACCGCCGACACGACAACCGCCGTCGGCACAGTCACCGCCGCGCCCCACGACCGATCCCTCTTTACCTTGGATGCCAGCCTCTCACGCGGTCCCGATGGCTACCTCATCGACCAAGGCGTCACGTTCACCTGGCACTTCGCCGACGGCAGCACCGCAAGCGGCCCAACCCTCCAGCACGACTTCGGTCAGGCCTGCCAGCACACGTACGACCTCATCGTCACCCTGCCGGATGGCACATCGGATCAAATTTCCAGAACACTCGACATCGAAAGCCCCCTCATCTCGATGATCGATTTTGAGGGCGCCTCCTTGGTCACGCCCCCCAGTCTCGCCGCCGAAATTATACTCCACGACGATCCCATGATCGAGGACGGCTGGCTCACCATCGGCGGCCGCGATAGGCTGGAGGTGACCCGCGACACCGCGAACCTCTTCAACCTGAATGACTTCAACATCGGCCTCACGGTCGATGCAGCCCCCACAACCGAAGGCTACCTTCTCCAGTTGCCCAAAACGTTGGATGCCAAACTTATCGGAACAGGCCAGCTTGAGGTCAGCTTGACCACCCAAGACGGCACATTCACCCTCACCAGCACCTCAGCGATCTTCGCAGATGCCGGGGTTCACGACCTCAATTTTCTCTACGATGGAGCGGCACAAACCCTTAGCCTAATGGTCGATGGTCAGATCGATGCAACAACACCTGCATCTGGAACCACCCCCGCATCCTCCTATTGGGGCCTCACTGTCGGCGCCACATGGGAGACAGCCGCCGATGCGCGCGTGCGCGACATCTACATCCTAAACGAGCCCTCCACACTGTCAGATGCAATCGATGCAACTCCAACTCTCACCCCACCCACTGACACCGCTGTCGATCTAGCCGTGAGCGCCCCAAACCAGTCCGATACCCTCATTTTCCTCGACTTCGACGATACCGAAATCCTCGATACCTCAGGCAACAATGTCAGCGTGAACCAAATCTCAGCATCCACCGCCCCTAACCCAACCGACCACACTGAAAACGGCACCGTCACCATCAACGACAGCTTCGCGCTGTCCGTCGATCGATCCTACCAAAACATCTTCCAGCTTGATGACTTTGTTTTCGACTTCGACATGCGCAGCGACACGTCCGACGGCCGATCTGTTTTTGGCATTCATCAATCAAGCCGCCTGGACGTCATCAACAATGACCTATCTTTCCGCCTCACCACAACGGAAGGGACATTTGTACTTCAAACAACTGGTCACCTGCTCGAAGACGGTGGCTGGCACAATGTCCAAATCGGCTACTCCAGCGATATCGGCTACCTTCAAATCTTTGTCGACGGGACCAGCGTTGCCTCCACCGAAGCCGTCGGCCAAACCCTTGAGCAATCCTATTGGGGTCTCGAAATAGGGGACCGATGGGGCAACAGTTTTCAGGGCGAAATCGATGACTTTGCGATGATGACCAACATTTCAGATCAATTCTTCGACTTCGGCTAGGCGCACCGAAACCTCGCGCATTCACCTTAACGTCACACTCAGACCGGGGGTCACCGCAACACCTTCCAGTCCCACCAACCCAACATCAACGATTGGATAATTCAAATAGGCCGCCGCCAACCAGTCTTGAACCGGCTGCATAAATCCGCCTGCGCCGCCCTTCCCGAACGACACCACATCTCCACGTTTAAACACAGTGTCCGGCGCGGGATACAGCATGACAGCGCCGTGTCGGGTGATCTCCGCGCGCTCAATCGCACGGCCGTTTACCTCAAACCCCAACACATCTGTCCAATGGGGCAACGCATCACCCAACGGGGGCAGCCCCCGCACCCGGCGCGCCGTGGTAATCGGTCCCGCACTGCTAGAAACCTCAATCCCCCCTCTACGCCAGCTGATCTGATCGAACGTAGGAATGTCGTACCGCTGATGCCCCAAAGCCACCAACGCCGCATTGGCCGTATGTTTGGCGAGCCGCTGCTGCCCATCCGCCGTCACGTACGACGGATGCGAACTGTCGATAAAAGCCCCCGTCGCGGTGTCCACGAAACCATTCGCATAATCCAGCGGCTGGGGCAGCACGACATCCACAAAAATATCCTGCATCGGCGCGGCCTGCCGAAACGCCGCAACACCGGCCCGGGACCGCTCAATCGCAAGTAACCCATATTCCATTTCGCCATCCGCCTTCACGACAGCCCCCGTCAGCCGTGCATCACTGTCAAAACGGTGCGGTCCAAAAATCCCAAGTGCGGTCTCGCCAACCTCAAAAACGCCCTCGTCCCCACCAGAAACATCCCACAAAAAGTTATCGAACGAGATGCCATTTCGCCCCCGCGACCCACGCACCACATCCTGCCCGCGCAGTGTCACACCCGCATACAGCGGCATAAACACCTCAGCCCAATCCAATCCAACGCTTCGCTCACCTGCAAACCAGCTTTCCAAAACCAACCCGACATGAACGTGATCCCGTGCAAGAAACGCCAACACGTCGGCCAAATCCGACCACTTGCGCCGATCATCCGCGTCATCTTGCAGCTGCAACCGCGTCGTGCCGGATTCAGCCAAATCAACAACGTGCAATTTTCGGCCAGGCGGCGCATTGGCAATCCAAAACGTGGCCAAAGCATTCATCGCCTGCGTCGCTGTTGCATCTGTAAAATGATGCGTCACGCCCGTATGAGGGCGCCTCAATGTAAACTGAACCTGATCCGAATGCGCCGCAGGGCTTGACCCAGCCCCCAAAGCATCAAAGCCAGGCAGCCAAAGACGCTCAAACTCCGATTGGCCGAGAATAGCCACAACATCGCCTGTCCCAAAACGGTAGCGGGTTGCCGCCGTCTCTCCTTGGCTCCGGACCTCGATCCGAAACCAATCTTGGCGCGCATTTAGGGTGAGCGCACCCGCCCAGCGCCCATCGGCATTCACTTGCGCCACAGCGCGCCATTGGCTCCATCCACCTGTGCGGTCGTTCACCAAACGCAAGTCGACCTGCGCCTGCGGTACGCCAGTGCCCGCGACACGAACCATCGCAGCATCGCGCCCAAACGCAGCCCCAACATCAAACAGCACTCGATCGCGGGAAAACTCGTCAATGGACAACGTGTCCGCAGACACCATTCCAACCTGCATCCACAACAGGCAACAGACGAACCAAATGAGTTTCATACCAGATCTTTGCCTAAATGCGACCGAACGAAAACGTATAAAAATGAAACCAATACAAAATATACAACACAAAATTAAATGTTCAGACGTCTGAACCAATCTTCCTAAACTTCACGTGCTTAAAGCGTTTAAATATGGCATTGATAAGTCACTTCGTGGCTCGTGCAATCCAAATGGTCGGACGTTTGTGACAATGAAATTTGACGCCCTCAGACTGATGAGCCTCCTGTTGGCCTTATCCCTGACAGCCGCTTGCGATCAAGCATCAGCACAAGATGCGGGCACGCGCACCATCACCGTCTTATCCCCCGTCCACCTTACAGCCGCCCTGCGCATCACCAACACCCCAACAGTCTTTCGTCTCGCACAGGGGGAATACCCCCCAATCGTGATCGAAAACTCCACCGTCCCCCTGTGGTTCACGGCAGAAAACCCGAACGCGCCACCGGAAATTTTGGGGCTAGAGGTGCACAACAGCACAGATCTTTCCTTCGAAAATCTTGTGTTCGATTTCCGGTTTGAAACAGGCACCGACGAAATATGGGCCAGCGCGTTCAGGTTTGAAAACGCACAACGTCTGCGCTTCAACGGCATCACTGTCGATGGTGCGCTGATGGCCGGAACCGGAACAGACGGCGACGGATATCCAGCCGGGCGCGGCCTGCATTTTGAGCGCACCCAAGACGTCGAGATTTCCGACAGCATCGTGCAAGGCTTTTGGGTTGGGCTTTCCGTGGCCAACAGCCACAATTTCACCCTCCGCGAAAGCTATCTGCACGGTATGCGCAAAGACGTCGTGACCCTCACGCAAGTTCGCGATGTGGTCATCGAAGGAAATTACTTCGGCGCCTTCAACCGCTCGTTCGCCTTCGACGATCACCCCGATATGATCCAAATGTGGACAGGCGGAACGACCCAACCCTCCGAGCGTGTGTCTGTACGCCAAAATGTTTTCAACTCCGGCCACGGCCCCTGGAGCCAGACAATTTTCTTCCGCAACGAACGCGTCGATAAAGGCGAAGCAGGCCGTGCCATGTTCTACCGCGACATCGAGATCGAGCAAAACCTTGTCCTTAACGCCCATGCAAACGGCATCTATGCCGGTGAAACCGACACCCTGACCATCAGCAACAACATCCTCATCCGGAACCGCAACTCCGAAGAGAACGGCATGTCCGACACCCTCGCCTCACCACGTGTCCATGTCGCACAAGACAGCGAGCACGTCACAATTGTTGGCAATGCCGCCTACCATTTCCCTGCCCCGTCGCAAAACGACTGGAAAATCCAAACCAACACCTTGGTGCAAAACGCCAGAACCACCCTCTACGATGATCTGTTCGCCGAAACGCTAAATAGCGCACCGTCCTCCTTTAACCCCGTGAAACTTCCCGGGCTGGATCAAACCGATGAATAACCAAACGGGTCAGCACCCATGAACCGCACCCTATCGGCTCAGTCGACCGAACTGACCACAGCCCATATCGATACCACCCACGACCTTCGGATTGCGAAGCTTTCGATATTGGCTTTGCTCATTCCCGTCTTGTTCAACCTGGGCCCCTTGTTCATGACAACGGCCCGTTTTGCCTACCTCCTCTTAGTCCCTTATCTGCTGGCCAACCTCGCAATGGGCCGCCTCGGTGGGTTTCGCAAAGTAGACGCCTGCGTCTTCCTGTTTTTAATCTGGATCGCGCTTTCCATCGCACGCAACAACCCAGCAGCACTGGTGACATTTGTAGGCTCCAACGCAGCACTCTTCCTGGGCGGCTACCTCACCGCCCGCTGCTACATTCGCAGCGCCAGCGACTTCGTGCGGCTCTATAAATTCCTCGCAATCTGTATTCTGGTCCTCACACCTCTGGCCATTTTCGAATCCATCAGCACCCAAGCCCCAATCCCGCGCCTCATCGAAAAACTGCCCGGAATTTTCAGCCGGATCGATGTAAACTACGAACGCAGGTTCGGACTGGACCGCGCGCAGGTTGTCTTCGATCACCCCATTCATTGGGGCCTGTTTACCAGCCTCGGGTTCGCAATGGTCCTGACCGGCTTTCGCACATTCTGGAGCGCCCACAAAAGGCTCCTGCTTGGCTTTTTCATCGGCGTTGCCTGCTTCACATCCGTCTCCTCCGGCCCGTTTCTCGCGGTCATCGCACAGGCCATGTTGCTGCTGTATTGGCGGCTGTTTCGTTCGGTGCCCTACCACTGGCCCGCCCTGATCATCATCGGCGTGCTGTCCTACATCGTGCTCGACATTCTGTCTGACCGTCCCGCCTATTACGCAATCGCCTCCCGCCTCGCGTTCAACGCCTCCACAGCAAACGTGCGCATGGTTCTTCTTGATTTCGGGATGGATCAAATCGGCAAAACACCCGTCTGGGGCATCGGATATAACGATTGGGGCCTGCCCCCTTGGATGACCGGCAGCCTCGACAATTACTGGCTGCTCACCGCACTGGTCTACGGCATCCCCGCCTTCGTTTTCCTCGCCAGCGCCTTCGCCTACCCGATGATCAAAGCCTCGCGGCAGGATTTCTCGCACAGCCAACTGCTCCAAGACACCCGCCGTGCCTGGATGATCTCCATGAGCGGCCTGATCCTCACCCTGGCCACCGTTGCCGTCTGGGGAGAAATGTCGTCGCTGGTGTTTTTCCTCATGGGGTCTGGTGTGTTCTTTGGATACATCCCAAAAGAGGACATGGACCAAGGGCACATCCCCACGCCTACAACACACCGCTCAACCGAAATGGTGTTCACCCGTTTCCCAGCGGGTAAAACACCCCAAGATGCCCCCGCATCCGCCACCACAGAACAGACCGACCTAAGAAAGCCCCAATATGCGCGAACGTTATGAACTGCTCGACGTCATTCGCGCGCTGGCGATCTTTCTCGTCATTGGCTACCACGTCGGCGTCCACTTCGACCCATCTCAACTCGACCCACTGGGCCAATGGTTCGCGCGCTTTGGGTTTCTAGGGGTCGATATTTTCTTCCCTCTCTCCGGCTTTCTGATCACCTTGTATCTGGTGCAGCGCAACACGTGGCCCGACCTCAAGGTCTTCTTCACACGTCGCGTCTTTCGGATCATTCCGATCTATTTTCTCGCCATCGCCCTCTATTTTACAGCCGCAGAGCTCACCCAAACAGACCCCGGCGTCGAACGCGCATGGATCACCGCTCTGTTCCTGACCGGCTGGATGATCTTAATCGATGGAAAAGACGCCGTCCCTTTCACAATCACATGGTCCCTCTCGGTCGAAGAATTCGCTTACATCCTATGTGGCTTTGCCTTCCTTTGGATCAAACGCAACATCACGTGGGCCCTGCTCTTTATCGCCGCCATTTCACTGGCGGTTAAGGTCGTTCTCCTGTCTCAAGGCACAGCCCCCAACTTGGTCTACAGCTATCCACCGGCCCGCCTCGATTCCGTCATCATCGGGGCCCTCACCGCCATCGCAGTCCGCCGCGCGCAGAGCACCACGGCGCTGGTCCTGCTGGCGCTTACAACCGCCCTCTGTGTTGGTATCGCCAATGTCTGGCCGTCCCTGTTTCACGTGGTGCTCTACCCCGGTATCGCTGCGACCACCTCATTCGCGATCTGCGCAATATACCTCTACCTGCCAGATTTCAAATCCAGACCCACCCGCATCCTCGCCTCCTTTGGGCGGCTGGCTTACTTTTTGTACCTGTTCCACTACTTCACACTCTTCGGGCTCGACGTGCTGTTCAATGCAGCAGGCCTGCCCTTGCAACCCTACTTTTTGATGGTCCTCACCCTGGCGCTCACTTGGGTCGCAGCCGCCCTATCATGGCGCTGGATCGAAGCACCCCTCATCGCCTATGGGCGCACCCTCGAACCATCCCTGCGCCGCGCGAAAGCTGAACACACACATGTCTGACCCCACCCCCATGACCGATGCAGAGCTGACCGTCATCATCGTTAGCTACAACACGCGCGACCTCACCCTAAAGGCCATCGAAACCCTCTACGCGACCACCCAAAAAACACGGTTCCGCACAGTCGTGTACGATAATGCCTCCGCAGATGGCTCAGCCGAAGCAATCGCCCAAGCCTTTCCGCAGGTCGAGGTCATCGCATCAGATGAAAACCTCGGCTTCGCCAAAGCCAACAACGTCGTCGCGGCCGCCGCCACAACCGAATGGCTCTTGCTGCTCAACCCGGACACAGAATGTCACGCTGGCGCAGTCGACAACCTTCTGTCGTTTTCAAAATCCAACCCATCGGCAGGCATCACAGGCGGTCGCACCACATTCCCCGACGGCTCACTCAACGTCGCATCCTGTTGGCAGCAAATCACACCCTGGTCCGCCTTTTGTAAGGCCACAGGCCTGTCTTCCATTTTCAAAACCACCACTGTCTTCAACCCAGAAGGCATCGGCGGCTGGCAACGCGACAGCATCCGCGAAGTCGACATCGTCGTCGGTTGTTTTTTGATGATCCGCCGCAGCCTGTGGGAAGACTTGGGCGGCTTCGATCTGCGCTATTTCATGTACGGCGAAGAAGCCGACCTGTGCCTGCGCGCCCGCGCCAAAGGCTACACCCCCATGATCACACCAAACGCCGAAATCATGCACCTCGTCGGGGCGGCCTCCAAAACCGTGGCCCGTAAATACACCCTCAGCGCAAAAGCACGGATGACCCTGATGCAAGACCATTGGCCCGCATGGCAGGTCCCCTTCGGACGGGCCACGTTGCTCTTTTGGGCTGGCAGCCGCGCCCTCGGTCTCGCCGCCCTATCTCGCGCAACAGGTCGCAAAAAAGACGCCGCTCAAAAATGGGCAGACATTTGGGCCGCACGCCGCGAATGGCTCAAAAGCTACTAAGGCATCGCATCAGATAGGATCATTGAATGCGCGCTTGGACACATCGACTGGAAGGCATCGTTCTTCTCTTCACCGCAATTGCGCTCCTCTTCGGGCTGTTTGGTCACCACATTCCTGATACCTTTCAGGGCCTCGGCGTCCTCTCCCGTATGCTCGACAACTTCCGCCCCCATCTGTTGGGTTTGGCCCTATGCGGCGCCGCTGTCTTAGCGATTTCACGCATGCCCAAAACTGCCCTCCTGATTGCCGTAGCCAGCATATTTGGCGGGCTTTGGATGGTCCTCGACCATCGCCAACGCATTGCCCCGCCCCTTCAATCTGTATCGCACCAAATGGAAGTGCTGTGGTTCAATGTCCTCAAAGACAATCCCATCACGCCGGATCAGCTCAGCACAGCCCTGCAAAGTTCTAACGCTGCGGTCATCGTCCTCGCAGAAGCCGCACCCGCATTTGCCGCCCTTCCCGCATTGGCGCAGGCATACCCGTTCCGCGAAGGATGTGTCGCGCAAGATCAGTGCGAACTCCTCATCCTATCCCAGCATCCTTTAGGTCCTATCACCTTCGAAACCACCGCATTCGGGCCGCAGCGCCTCGCACGGTTTCAGGTCCGCCCCCCCAACCAAAACCCCGTCACCGTGGTAGCTGCCCACCGGATTAAACCCTGGTATCTTGGCCTCACGGAAACTGGTGATGACTGGATGAATGCCGTTTTGTCGGGGGATCGCAACACGCCCCTAATCGTCATGGGCGATTTCAACGCCACCCCATGGAGCAGACAGCTCACCCATCTCACGCAGGTGCACGGGCTGCAAACCTATCCCCGCCCCCTGTCCACTTGGCCCGCCCAGGCCGGGCCCTTTGGTTTGGCCATCGACCACATCCTGACCCGTGGCCCCGCATCCATCACCGGCCTGTCCACATGGGGGCATGATCTAGGATCAAACCACCTCGGGCTACGCGCAACCATCAGCATCGGCCCATAAAACAAAACCGGGGGCGCAGAACGCCCCCAGCCTATCAAGTCTCAACCGTTTTGGCTTAGCTACCTGTGCAGCGAAGCACGACACCGAATGTTTTCCAAACGAATTTCACATCATTCAACAGGCTCAGGTCTTCGCAGTACTCGGTGTCATATTTCACGCGGTCCGTGAAAGTTGTCGTACCGCGACCAAACACTTGCCATGGGCCTGTGATACCCGGACGCACGGTGTAGTACGCGCTACCGCCTGCAGCATTATACAAAAACGCCTGATTTGCCATGAATGGGCGCGGCCCAACAAAGCTCATGTGACCACAAATGATGTTCCAAATCTGTGGCAGCTCATCCATGCTGGTGGCCCGCAAAAACCGACCAATCCGCGTAATCCGTGGATCATTTTCCAGCTTCTGGTTCGTATACCATTCATGCGCCAACTTCGGATCTGCATCGCACATCTCTTTCAACACGCGATCCGCGTCCATCACCATGGTGCGCAACTTCCAGCACTGGAACTCTTGTCCGTCTTGGCCAATGCGCGTCTGCGAGTAAAAGCCAAAACCGCCATCGCGTCGCACCAAAAGCCACATCAAAAAGATCACTGGCGCCAAAAATGGCAGCACTGCAATCGCAACAACAAGGTCCAAAGCCCGTTTGATGACGTTTGAATAAAGACCAAAATCTGCAGGCGCATCAACATAGGAAGAAACGGCGACCGTGTCGGCGTATAACCCTTGTGAAAAATCCTTCATGTGACGCTCCAATGCCCGCTGAGTAGTAGCCAAATTGTTTCGGATTTCTTGCCAAGTCGTTAAATTAACAATAATTAATTTCGAATTGTCGTTGATCCGTTGAACAAGAATTAACCGTCCAGTCAGGTCAAATTTGAGAACGAATTTGGATGATTTTGTGACCGCAATGATTCCCGAATTTCAAACAATTGCGGCCAAATGCGCGCGCCAGAAACGCCACAAATCACTTGTTTTCAAAGAAACTAAATCAAAAACACGCATTGCGTGTGTCGCACATTGGGACGACTTTTAGACAAGTTCACACAAATGTCTCATTTCGCCGGGCATCGGGCGCATTCAGGCGTTGGGGCGGCCATCCTCAACCACCTCAAATCGAACATCACCTTTAGAAATGCGGGCAAATGTAAGCCGACCCGTGGCATAGGCCCCCGAATCTACCGCGATTCGCCCTTGCTGCACGGCCCCTTGGGCATAAACCGTGTGACCATGGGCAACCCAAACACCATCTTTGCGCGCCTGCGTCTGGAATCGCGGGTGCCCCCAACGCAACGTCGCGCCCTTTTGCGCCGCAATCGCAACCAAAGGATCAGCCCCAGCATGCACCACAGCAACATTGCCCGACACAAATCGATCAGGTAGCCCTCTTAGCCAGGCAACCAACTCAGTCCCCATCGCCGTAACCAGCGCATCGCGCGCATCACGGGCATCTTCGTGGCGCGTTATTCCAAAACTCTCCAAGGTCTGAACACCGCCATGCTTAAGCCACCGCGCACCCTTTCCTTGAGGGTCCTCCAGAAACCGCTGCATCATCTCTTCATGGTTCCCACCCAAACATACGATGTCTGCGCGATCCTGAAGACACCGCAGCACACCAGCACTGTTTGGCCCCCGGTCTACATAATCACCAACGCATACGATCTGCGCCGACCCTGCCCGCTCCAAAACACGCACCAGCAAATCCGCACGGCCATGCACATCACCCACCACAACCAAATCGGCATCCGGCGCAATCAACGCCATATCAAACGCCGTTCGTTGAAACCGATTCAGAATACGTGAAAGCATGCAGATCAAAACCCAAAGCCAAAACCTGCGCCGATGCGGCGCACAGGTAGTCCATGCCAACGGTTAGACTGCAAATCCAACGCTCAATCAATCATTTGGGAGTGTGTGGTGAGCCGTGATGGGTTCGAACCATCGACCTACTGATTAAAAGTCAGTTGCTCTACCAACTGAGCTAACGGCCCACGAGGGCTGCATTTAGAAACCAACGCGCATGGGGTCAACCCCTAAATCGCGACAATATCTGGATTCATGTGAAAGCCTCACCTATATGGCGGTTCATGACACAAAATTCTTCACACACTGGCGTGCCATTTATGAAAATGCACGGCCTCGGCAACGACTTTGTCGTAATTGACGAACGCGATGGAATCACGCGCGTCGATGAAACCTTGGTTATGGCCATGGCTGACCGCCACCGCGGCGTTGGCTACGACCAATTAGCGGTGCTTTCAAAACGCGATGGCGCGGATGTGCACCTAACATTCTACAACAGCGATGGCTCACAGGCTGCGGCCTGTGGCAATGCCACCCGCTGCATCGCCCGCCACCTGATCGAAGAATCTGGAAAATCCGACCTGACCATCACCACCGACCGTGGCACATTGTTCGCCCGCGATGCTGGCAATGGCCACACCTCCGTCAACATGGGCGCCCCTCTTCTCGACTGGCAATCTATCCCGCTTGCCAAATACGTAGATATAAACGCCCTGCCAATAGACGGCGCACCGCTGGCCACGGGCATGGGCAACCCCCACTGCACCTTCTTTGTAGATGATGTCGCGTCCATCAACCTCGAAGCGCGCGGCGCAGAAATCGAACACCACCCGCTTTATCCCGAACGTACCAACGTGCAATTCGCCCAGCTTATCGGCGAAAACCACCTGCGCATGCGCGTCTGGGAACGTGGCGTTGGCGTCACCCTCGCCTCCGGCTCCTCATCATGTGCCACCGCTGTTGCGGCGCATCGTTCTGGCCTCACGGGCCGCAAAGTCCAAATCGATCTCGACGGCGGCACAATCCACATCGACTGGCGCGATGATGGCGTCTGGATGACAGGCCCCACCGCCCACGTCTTTACCGCCGTGTGGCATTCATGAGCGCGCCTAAATTCACCACCCTCGGCTGTCGGCTCAACGCCTACGAAACCGAAGCAATGAAAGAACTCGCCGCCCAGGCGGGCGTGCGCGACGCGGTCGTCGTCAACACCTGCGCCGTCACCGCCGAGGCCGTGCGCAAAGCCAAAAAAGAAATCCGCAAGCTGCGGCGCGAAAACCCTGATGCCCCCCTCATCGTCACCGGATGCGCCGCCCAAACCGAACCGGAAACCTTTATCGCCATGCCCGAGGTGACCAAGGTCATCGGCAACACGGAAAAGATGCAGGCCGGCACATGGGAAGGCATGGCCCCCGACCTGATCGGCACAACCGAACCTGTGCAGGTCGACGACATCATGTCCGTCACCGAAACCGCAGGCCATCTGATCGACGGGTTCGGCACCCGCTCCCGCGCCTATGTGCAGGTTCAAAACGGCTGCGATCACCGCTGCACATTCTGCATCATCCCCTACGGTCGCGGCAATTCCCGCTCGGTGCCCGCGGGCGTCGTGGTCGATCAAATCAAACGTCTGGTGGACAAAGGCTATAACGAGGTCGTCCTCACCGGCGTCGACCTCACCTCTTGGGGCGCCGACCTGCCTGCCATGCCGAAACTTGGCGATCTGGTGATGCGCATCCTCAAACTGGTCCCCGACCTGCCGCGCCTGCGGATCAGCTCAATCGATTCCATCGAGGTTGACGAAAACCTGATGCAGGCCATCGCAACCGAACCGCGCCTGATGCCGCACCTGCACCTGTCACTTCAACATGGCGATGATCTGATCCTCAAACGCATGAAACGCCGCCACCTGCGCGACGACGCGATCAAATTCTCCGAAGACGCCCGCAAACTGCGCCCCGATATGACATTCGGCGCAGATATCATCGCAGGCTTTCCCACAGAAACCGAAGCCGCCTTCGAAAACTCGCTCAAATTGGTCGAGGACTGCGCGCTCACGTGGCTGCACGTCTTTCCCTACTCTCCGCGTCAAGGCACCCCCGCCGCCCGCATGCCCGCCGTGAATGGCAAAGACATCAAAGCCCGCGCCGCACGCCTGCGCGCCGCCGGTGATATCGCCGTCGCCAACCACCTCACCGCGCAACAGGGCAAAACCCATCACATCTTGATGGAAAACCCTCGCATGGGGCGCACTGAACAATTCACCGAAGTCACCTTCGAAAGCGATCAACCCGAATCCCAAATCGTGACCGCAAAAATCACTGGCATTTCCGGCCAGCAACTCACGGCCTAGCATGCAGCCGATCCTCTATTCATTCCGCCGCTGCCCCTACGCCATGCGTGCGCGCCTCGGCCTGGCCAGCGCGGGCATCTCGGTAGACCTGCGCGAAATCACCCTGCGCAACAAACCCGCAGAGATGATCGAAGCCTCCCCCAAGGCAACCGTCCCCGTTCTCGTCACCGACACCGACACCGTGATTGATGAATCCTTCGACATCATGAACTGGGCGCTTGCCCAATCCGACCCCGAAGGCCTGCTGGATGGCATGACTGACGCGGCCTATGCCCTCATCGAAGAATCTGACGGGCCATTCAAAACAGCACTCGACCTCACCAAATACGCAGTGCGCCACCCTGAAGCCGACCCCGCCGTCAGCCGCGCCACCGCCGCTGACTTCATCGCCAAGCTTGACGCGCAATTGGATGGCAAACCGTGGCTCTTCGGCGACAAACCCTGCATGGCCGATCTCGCGATCCTGCCCTTTGTGCGCCAGTTCGCCCATACAGACATCGATTGGTGGGACGCCCAGCCCTACCCTCATGCCCAAGCCTGGCTCGCAACCTTCAAGGCATCGGATCGTTTCGCAAGCATCATGACGAAATACACCCCGTGGCAAAACGGCGATGCGCCGATCGTTTTCCCTCCGACTGCCTGAATTGTACGGATCACAATTTTTCGGTCCGCCTTTTCCAACACGCCCTCTACCCTCAGCGCAAACCGCGATGAGGATCACACCCAATGCACCCGAACCAAACCTACCGCCGCACGCCTCACGATCGCGCAATCGCCTTTGTCCGTGACCGTGCCTTCGGGCAGCTCACAATGAACAGCCCCGATGGACTGCTTGCGGCCCATGTGCCTGTGCTTTTGTCTGACAACGCAGCGACCCTCGATTTACATTTGGTCCGCTCCAACCCGATCCTGCGTCACCTCAGTGATCCGCAGCCCATCTTGCTGGCGATCACCGGCCCCGATGGTTACGTCTCCCCCGATTGGTACGGCGTCGATGATCAAGTACCCACGTGGAATTACGCCGCCGTTCACCTTCACGGGACGCTTGAAAAGCTCCCTCAAGATCAGATTCGAGATGTCCTCGACCGCCAATCTGCCCATTTCGAATCCCAGCTGCCCAAACCCCCATGGACGACCGCAAAAATGACGCCCGAGGTGCTGGAAAAAATGATGCGCCAAATCGTGCCTTGCCAGATTACCATCACTGACATTCAATCCACCTTCAAATTGAACCAGAACAAACCCGACGACGTGCGCCTGCGCGCGGCCGATGCCATGGCAACCTCCGGCATCGGCACCGAAACCACGCAACTCGCCGCCCTCATGCGGACCCCACCGGAGTAACCCGATGAAACTGCTCACCGCCACCGCCTCCCCCTACGCCCGCAAAATCCGTGTCCTGTTGCGCGAAACCGGCATGATTGATCGCGTCGAAGAGGTCGAGATTGCCACCTCCCCCATCGCCTCCACCGCCGATGCGCTCTCTGGCAACCCCATGGGCAAAATCCCATCTCTGCTGCGCGACGATGGCCCGGCGATCTACGACAGTCGCGTGATCTCGCGCTATCTCGACGACCTGGGCACCTGCAATCTCTACCCCGATCACGCCCTCTACGAGATTCTCACCCTCGAGGCGACGGCAGACGCCATCATGGATGCGACCGTAGGTATGGTATACGAGACACGCCTGCGCCCCGAAAATCAGCAAAGCACCGAATGGCTCAACGCCCAATGGGGCAAGGCAGATCGCGCCATCTCCGCCATCAACAGCCGCTGGATGAGCCACCTCAACGGCCCCCTAAACGCCGCCCAAATCGCAACATCTTGTGCGCTTGGCTACCTCGACCTACGACATGACGCGCGGGGCTGGCGAAACGGAAACGAGGCCCTATCTAAGTGGCAGGCCGAATTTTCCACCCGCATGTCCATGCAGGCCACCGCACCGCAATAAGGGCCAATCGCCGCAGTTTAGCAATTGCGGCGGAATGATACTGGACGTGAAACGCCCATGAAGTTAGACACCGCTCTAATTGATCGCTCCTTTCGGGGGCTTTCATGCTATGGGACGGGCAAATGCCCCCGAAATTCGGAGTTGAAAAGGTGTCAAACCCAGAAGACCATCAAGGTACACGCCGCGACTTCATCTATTACGCCACGGCTGGCGCAGGTGCAGTCATCACGGGGGCCGCTGTATGGCCACTTGTTAACCAAATGAATCCGTCGGCAGACGTTTTGGCGCTCGCGTCGATTCGTGTAGACGTCAGCGGTGTCGAACCCGGCATGCAGCTTACAGTGCTGTGGCAAGGTAAACCGGTTTTCATCCGCCACCGCACCGGTGCCGAGATTGAAGCCGCGAAAGCGCAAGACGCAGAGGCCGATACATTCATCGACCCGCTCGCGCGTAACGGCAACGTCGCTGAAACCGCAGACGCATCCGATGCGAACCGCGTCATGCCATCTCCCGAAGGCGAAGGCGCAGGTGCATGGATCGTTCAGATGGGCGTTTGCACCCACTTGGGCTGCGTTCCATTGGGCGACGGCGCAGGCGACTTCGGCGGCTGGTTCTGCCCATGTCACGGCTCGCACTACGATCTTGCCGGTCGCATTCGCAAAGGCCCAGCGCCGCAGAACCTCGAAGTTCCGCCGGCACGCTGGACTGACAACACAACAATCGAACTGGGTTAAGGAGAAAACACATGGGTGGCATTCCCCACGACCATTACGAACCCAAGTCCGGCATTGAAAAATGGGTCGACAGCCGTCTGCCTGTTATCGGACTTTTGTACGACACACTGATGATCCCCACACCAAAGAACCTGAACTGGATGTGGATCTGGGGCATCGTTCTGACATTCACACTGGCCTTGCAGATCATCACCGGCATCGTGCTGGTTATGCACTACACGCCACACGTCGACATGGCGTTCGCCTCTGTTGAACACATCATGCGTGACGTAAACGGCGGTCACATGATCCGCTACTTCCACATGAACGGCGCATCGCTGTTCTTCGTGGCGGTTTACGCCCACATGTTCCGCGGCCTGTACTACGGCTCATACAAAGCACCACGTGAAATCACATGGATCATCGGCATGCTGATCTTCCTGCTGATGATGGGCACAGCCTTCATGGGCTACGTTTTGCCTTGGGGCCAAATGTCGTTCCACGGTACGGCTGTTATCACCGGCCTGTTCGGCGCGATCCCATTCATCGGTGAAGCTCTGCAAACATGGCTGCTGGGTGCATCCGCTGTGGGCCAGCCTGCGCTGAACCGCTTCTTCTCCCTGCACTATCTGCTGCCGTTCGTGATTGCGGGTCTGGTTATCGTTCACATCTGGGCGTTCCACACCACAGGCAACAACAACCCAACAGGTGTTGAAGTCCGCCGCACATCCAAAGCAGACGCTGAAAAAGACACTCTGCCATTCTGGCCATACTTCGTGATCAAAGACCTGTTCGCGCTGGCCGTGATCTTGGCTGTCTTCATGGCAGTTGTAGGCTTCATGCCGAACTACCTTGGCCACCCAGACAACTACGTCGAAGCCAACGCGTTGGTCACACCATCGCACATCGTTCCTGAATGGTACTTCTTGCCATTCTACGCGATCCTGCGTGCCTTCGATAACACCGTTTGGGTCGTTATCTTCGCAGAATGGATTTCCTTCGGCATCATCGATGCGAAATTCTTCGGCGTTCTGGCCATGTTCGGTGCGATCGCAGTTATGGCTCTGGTGCCTTGGCTCGATACATCTTCGGTGCGCTCTGGTCGCTACCGTCCGATGTTCAAATGGTGGTTCGCTGTCCTCGTCGTCGACTTCGTCGTCCTGATGTGGGCAGGCGCCATGCCAGCCGAAGGCATCTACCCGATCATCGCTTTGATCGGCGCCACATACTGGTTCGCTTACTTCCTCGTCATCTTGCCGCTACTGGGCGTTATCGAAAAGCCGATGACACCTCCTGCGACAATCGAGGATGATTTCAACGCCCACTACGGCTCCAAGGCTGCGTCCGGTGAAACCGTCGCATCCCCGGCTGAGTGAGAAAGGACAAATGAACATGTTCCGTAAACTCACCCTCACCGCAGCAACAGCCCTTGGCCTGTCCACGGGCGCTGCATTCGCCGCAGGCGACGCACACGTCGAAGATTTCGACTTTTCCTTCGAAGGCCCGTTCGGCGCCTACGATCAGAACCAGCTTCAGCGCGGTCTTCAGGTCTACACCGAAGTCTGCTCTGCCTGTCACGGTCTGAAATTCGTAGCCTTCCGCACATTGGCCGACGAAGGTGGCCCTCACCTGCCAGAAGAGCAGATGCGCGCTTACGCCGAATTCTACGAAGTCTTTGACGAGACTTTGTTTGACGGCGAGGGCGACTTCCGCCCAGCAACACCTGCAGACAAGTTCCCAGAAAGCGCGCTGGCAACCGCACCTGACCTGAGCCTCATGGCCAAGGCACGTGCTGGCTTCCACGGCCCTTACGGCACCGGCATCAGCCAGTTCGTAAACGGCATGGGTGGCCCAGAATACATTGCCTCCTTGCTCACTGGCTACGAAGAAGCCCCATCTTGCGCACCTGACGACTTCGCAGGTCACTACAACACAGCCTTCGCGGCTGGTGGTTACCCAGAAGAATGTCTCTACGAAGACGGCTCGCACAAGTACCCAGGCTCCTGGATCGCAATGGCGCCCCCGTTGTATGACGGTCAGCTGACCTTTAACGACGATCACGCAAACGATCTGGAACACGTCTCCGAAGACATTGCTGCCTTCTTGATGTGGACAGCCGAGCCTAAGATGATGGCCCGCAAGCAAGCTGGCCTCACAGGTGTTATCTTCCTGACAGCCCTGTCTGTTCTGCTGTACCTGACAAACAAACGTCTCTGGGCACCGCACAAGACAGCGGCGAAGCGTAAAGACTAACGCAGTCACATATCCAAAACGAAAGGCCCGCCAATTTTGGCGGGCCTTTTGCGTTTCAGCGGCTAAACCTCTGACTGCCTGAAATAGTCTCGCATGCCCTCAGGCGGGGAGGACATGAACGTAGCCGTCTCCACAGGGGGCCATGCGCGCCCGCCCGCAACACCAATCACCTCATCAGCAATACGCACCGCATCGCTCGGGTCATGTGTCACCATAATCACCGTCCGGTCCGTCGCCAACGAAACCGACAGGTCCAGCATCTCATCCTTCAACGCCGGACCAAGGGCGCTGAACGGCTCGTCCATCAACATCACCGCACGGTCCATCAACAGCGCCCGTGCCAAGGCCACACGGCTTTGCTGCCCCCCTGACAGCCCACTTGGCTTGCGCCCCGACAGGCCACTCAGCCCAACCTGCCCCAGCATATCCTCTACACGCTCCACCACATCCGCAGCAGGCCGCAGCTTGGGCGACAGGGCCAAGGCCACATTCTGCAAAACCGTCAGATGCGGAAACAGATTATTGTCCTGAAATAACATCGACACAGGCCGCTTGTCCGGCGCAAACCCCTCAATCGCGGTGCCCTGCCATACCAACCGCCCCGCGCTTTGCGGCACAAACCCGGCAACCCCATGCAACAGCGTAGACTTGCCCGCACCCGACGGCCCAATCACAGCCGTCACCTTACCCGCCGCAACAGACAGGTCCACCGCCAAGGCAAACGATCCTTGCGAAAACACCGCCTTTTCAAACGTCAGCATGAACACGCCCTCCCTTGTCGAACAGCCAAAACAACCCCAACGACAGCGCCACCAACAGCAACGCCGCCCCATAGGCCGCCTCCATCTGATAGGCGCCCATCAACTGATACATCACCAACGGCAACGTCCCCTCACCCGGTCGCGAAAACAACGTGATAACCCCGAGGTCTCCCATCGCCAGCGCCCCCGTCAGGCCAGCCGCAAACCCCAAGGGCCGCCGCAACCGCGGCAGATACACAATCCGCCACAGCGCCCAGCCCCGTAACCCTAAAGACTGTCCCAAACGGCCAAAGTCTGCACGCGCGCCCTCAATCCCGGGCCGCAAAATGCGCAACACAAACGGCAAAGACATCAACACATTCACCAACAAGGTCACTGGCAACGCCACATCAGATGGGCGCACGATAGGCTGCAACACCAAAAACAACCCCGTTCCCAACACCAACCCAGAAACCGATATCCCCAACAAAGACGCCGCCTCCCCCGCCTTCGTGGCCAAGGGCAAGGCTATCGCGATCGTCAAAACAACCGCTGCCAACGCCACACAAACCGACCGCACCGTCGCGGGCCAGATGCTGCTTGGCAAATCCAACAGCCCCGGCAAACCCGCCACCAAAATGGCGGCCAAAGGCAAAAGCAAAAACGCAGCCGCCGCGCCGATCCAAAGTGCATCGAACAGGCGCGATCCATCCCAGCGTTGCACCACACGGTCCAAACCCGCGCCCATCATATCCCCGCGCGCCAAACCCAGCGCGATCAACCCAGCGACACCGCCCAGCACCATTTGCACCACCGCCAATGACGCCGCCTTGCTCAAATCAAAATCAAACTTGAACGCCTGATAAATCGCCAATTCCACCGTGGTCGCCCGCGGCCCACCGCCCAGCGTCAGCGCCACCGCAAATGACCCCAAACAAATCACAAAAATCACCGCAAAGGCGCCCGGCACGATGCGTTTCAGCATCGGCCATTCCAACAGCCAAAACAATCGCGCGCCCAGTGACGCCGCCACCTGAAACCGCTCCGACGGGATCCCCAGCCACCCTTGCAGGATCAACCGCACCGCCAACGGCAGGTTAAAGAACACATGGGCCAGTATCACCCCATGGGCCCCGTAAATGTCCAACCGGGGCACGCCCAGCGGCCCCAGGATCAGATTCACCAATCCGTTGCCACCAAACACCGCCAACAACCCCAAGATCGCCACGATCACAGGCAAGATAAACGGCGCACCCATTATTGAAATCAGGGCCGATCGCCCCACAAACGCCCGCCGCGCCAACGCGCGCGCCACAGGCACAGCCAACACGACGCTGATCGCCGCAGACCAAAACGCTTGCCACACCGTAAACCGCAACGCGGCCCAGTCAGCAGCAGACAGGGCGGCAACACCGCCGCCCCGCCACAACACCGCCGCCACGGGAACGATAACCGCCCCCGCAACGACAAGCGCTGCAATTATTGAGAGAGCGCTGCGCGCCATGCTTCAATCGCTGGCTCACGAAGCGCCGCTGCCTCGTCCTCAGTGTAGAACAACACAGTTTCCGGCATCGGCAACTCTTGGAAACCCTCTGGCCATTTGTCCTCAGACAACGCCGCAGGGAACGACCAGTTCGTCGTCGGGATCATCGTCTGGAAATCTTCGGTCAAGATGAACGCCAAGAATTGATCGGCCAAATCGCCATTGTCTGTGCCCGCCAATTTCGCAGCGGTCTCTACCATGAAATAGTGGCCTTCTTCGAAGATCGCTGCAGATTTCGTCAGGTCTTCCTCCGCGATGATGTGGTACGCTGGCGATGTCGTGTAAGACAAAACAACATCCGCCTCACCATCTGTGAACAACCCGTAAGATTCAGACCAACCCTGCGTCACGGTCACGATCTTCGGGGCCAAACGCGCCCAAGCGGCTTCCGCCTCATCGCCGTAAACCGCGTTCACCCACAAAACCAAGGCCAAACCGGAAATCGATGACCGTGGATCTTGGATCACAACACGCACATCATCCGGCGCATCCAGCAACGCCTCAAAGCTGTCGAAACCGTCCAGCTTGGTGTTGTCATAAATGAACGCCGTGTGCCCGTAGTTGAACGGCAAGAACGTGTCGTCATTCCACTCCAATGGCAACGTCAGTGGCGACAGATCCAAACCGTGGGGCGCAAACAGCCCGCTGTCACGCGCACGTTTCGACACATCACTGTTAAACCCAATGGCAACATCGGCTTCGGTGTTCGCACCTTCCAGCAACAAACGCGGCAGCAGATCGCCCGTTTGATACTGAAGATCACAGTCGCACCGCGCTTCAAACGCCTCTTCAATCGACGGGCCAGGGCCCCATTCAGACCCGAAATAATCAGGTGCGTAAACTGTCAATACGGGTGTCTCAGCAGCAGCAACGCTTGCACAAAACAGTCCTGCGACAGTGAGTAGGGTCTTTTGCATTTTATCATCCTCTCAATGCGCCGAACGGAGAAAGGATGGGGCCATCCGTGGCCCTGTTACCTTCCCTCCGCCGGTTTTAACCGGTTCAGGTTCAACGGGTCCGCCATGTGGCATCTCAGCTTTGTAAAAAGCCCCCCGAGGTAGGAATTTACCTAGATGAAAGGCCCTAGATGGGCAAGTTCACAGTGGATTTTTCTGCCTCTTTAAGGTATGCTTTCATTATATCCAAAATCGTAAAGAAAGGAGGCGCCCTTGGGGGAACGCGTATAATTATTGTGTGCCTAGAGCTTGGCCTTGTCTGGCTCATCTACTTTGGTTTCGGCATCGCCACATCCCACGACATGCCCGTCTGGTTGACCGCATTTATGGTCCTGATGGTCGACCGAACCGTTACCTTCATCACAACACATGCCAAAGATCGGCGCGACAGACTGCGGGAATAGCTTGGCTTCCGCGTCGCCCGTGTTTATGCACAGGCGCGATATCAGGAGCGCCCTTATGAGCATGAACAGCTACGGTCATCTATTCCGCGTCACCACTTGGGGTGAAAGCCACGGCCCTGCCTTGGGCGCCACCGTTGATGGCTGCCCGGCGGGCGTGCCGCTCACCGCGCCGATGATCCAGCAATGGCTCGACAAACGCCGCCCCGGTCAAAACAAAATGACCACCCAGCGCAACGAACCCGATGCGGTCGAAATCCTGTCTGGTGTGTTCGAGGACACCACAACAGGCACGCCCATCCAGCTGATGATCAAAAACACCGATCAACGTTCCAAAGACTACGGCGATATCGCCAACACCTTCCGCCCCGGCCACGCCGACATCACGTACCACCAAAAATACGGTTTGCGTGACTATCGCGGCGGCGGACGCTCTTCCGCACGCGAAACAGCCGCCCGCGTCGCCGCTGGTGGCGTCGCCCGCGAAGCCATCAAATCTCTCGCACCCAATGTCGAAATCAAAGGCTACATGGTGCAGATGGGCGAAAAACACATCGACCGTGACCGCTTCGATTGGGACGCCATCGATGGCAATGATTTCTGGTGCCCAGACGCAGGCGCCGTCTCCGAATGGACAGACTACCTCAACTGGTTGCGCAAGGACGATCATAACTCCGTCGGCGCAATGATCGAAGTCGTCGCCCGCAACGTGCCCGCAGGCATCGGCGCACCGGTTTACGGCAAGTTAGACACTGATTTGTCCGCCGCAATGATGTCCATCAACGCAGTCAAAGGTGTTGAAATCGGAGAAGGCATGGCCGCTGCCGGCCTGACAGGGCGCGCCAACGCCGATGAAATCTTCATGGGCAACGACGGTATGCCTGTCTACTCCTCCAACCACGCAGGCGGCATCTTAGGCGGCATCAGCACGGGCCAAGACATCGTCGTGCGCTTTGCGGTGAAACCCACCTCCAGCATCCTGTCCCCCCGTGCCTCGATCCGCATGGATGGCTCGCCAACCGAAGTCGTCACCAAAGGTCGCCACGACCCCTGCGTCGGCATCCGTGCGGTTCCTGTGGGCGAAGCTATGATGGCCGCCGTGATCCTCGATCACCTTCTGCTCGACCGCGGTCAAACCGGCGGCGTGCGCGGCCAGATCGGCTGATCACCTGGGGCGCTGTTTGCTCATCTGAACGGCCAGAATACCGGCCGTGATAATCAGCACCCCAATGATATCCATCGACCCCAGCTCTTCGCCCAACAGCAACGCCGCGATACTGACACCAAAAAACGGCGTCATAAAATGGAACACCGCCGCGGGCGTCGCCCCGATGCGGTCCACCAACATGAACCAAATCAACGTGGCTCCCAAACCCGGCAACACCACGGTGTAGGAAAACGCGACGCCCAGTTGCCACGTCCAATCCACCTCAAATGTCTCCAACGCCAGCGCAGGCACAGCCACAAACGCGGCACCAACCAACATTTGTAGCCCCACGACCATCATGAAGTTCCCACCGGTCGACGCGCCCTTCACAGCCAAGGTTGCCACAGTCAGCGACAGCACACTGATCACGCACAGCATCAGCCCGAACAGATCCACCGCGCCCTGCAGCCGCGCCCCCATGATCAGCGCAACACCCAAAAACCCGATGCACAAACCAGCGCCCCCCAACGCGCCCATCCGCTCCTTGAAAATCAGCCAACTGGCCACGCCAACCAACAGCGGCATCGTCGACGCCACGATCGTTGCCAAAGACGCCTCGACCGTTTGCATCGCGTAAAAATTTAGACCCAAATACAGCGCATTTTGCGTGATTCCGAACACCACCGTCGCAATCCACTGCTGCCGCGTCAGCCGCCACGACTGACCCATCGCCAGCGCAAGCCCCACACCAATCACCCCCGAAAACAAAAACCGGAAGGTCAGCGCGTAAAACGGCGGCGCATACTGAACAATGACCCGCGCCGACGTAAACGCCGAAGCCCAGATGATGCCAAATGCAACCCCCATCAGGATCGCCTTACCGTCAATTTTCGCCATGCTGGAATACCTTGTGACCGCACATAGCTCCTGCTGACATAGCCCCCTCAAAAACGCTACGAAAACCATGTATCGAGTACAAAACACCCCCAACGGAAAAAGGGCCGCCCCATAGAACGACCCTTTCAAATCCGAAGATCGCAGAACGATTAGCCGTTCACGCTGTCTTTCAGTGCTTTCGCGATTGTCATTTTAACAACCTTGTCAGCTTCTTTTTTGATCTGCTCGCCAGTGGCTGGGTTGCGAACCATACGCTCAGGACGCTCACGGCAATAGATTTTGCCAACGCCTGGCAATGTCACAGCGCCACCGCCGGACACTTCGCGTGTGATCAGACCAGTGATCGCGTCAAGCGCAGCAGAAGCTGCTTTCTTGTCAGTGCCCATATCGTCGGCCAGAGCTGCGACCAGTTGAGTCTTGGTCATTGGTTTCGTCGCCATTTTTAGTCTCCTCGTTCTGCCCTTTTATTTGGGGCCTTATTACGCCAACAGTAAACTGTATGTTGGCACCTTCCACAACGGTTTGTGCAGGTTTACAAGTGAAAAACTGCATATTGTGGGGTATTTTGCCGATTTTACGGGATCACAGGAACGCGGTTTCCTCAAATGATCGCAATTTCCGGCTGTGAATGCGTTCCAACGGCATGCCGCGCAACTTCTCCATCGCCCGAATTCCAATCATCAAATGCCGTGAAACTTGGGTTTTATAGAAATCAGACGCCATGCCCGGCAGCTTCAACTCGCCATGCAACGGCTTGTCGGAAACACACAGCAATGTCCCGTACGGCACGCGGAACCGGAACCCGTTGGCCGCAATCGTCGCACTCTCCATATCCAAACCAACTGCGCGCGATTGCGACAACCGTTGCACAGGGCCATCTTGATCGCGCAGCTCCCAGTTTCGGTTATCAATCGTCGCCACCGTGCCTGTCCGCATAATGCGTTTCAGCTCGAACCCTTCCAGCTTCGTCACCGTCGCCACAGCCTCTTCCAGCGCAATCTGAATTTCCGCCAACGCAGGAATAGGCATCCAAACCGGCAGGTCATCATCCAAAACGTGATCTTCACGCAGATAGCCGTGCGCCAACACAAAATCACCCAATCGTTGGCTGTTCCGCAAACCGGCACAGTGTCCCACCATCAACCATGCATGAGGACGTAAAACCGCAATGTGATCGGTCGCCGTTTTCGCATTCGACGGCCCGACACCGATGTTCACCAACGTGATCCCGCTGCCGTCTTCGCGGCACAAATGATAGGTCGGCATCTGCGGCATCTTCGCAGGCACCTCCAACACCGCATCGGCATCCGTGATCACCTGATTGCCGGTCGACACAAACGACGTGTACCCACTCTCGGGGTCCGCCAACATCTCACGGGCATAGCTTTCAAATTCCTCGACGTAGAATTGGTAGTTCGTAAACAGCACGTGGTTCTGAAAATGCTCCGCCTTCGTCGCGGTATAGTGCTGCAATCGCGCCAAAGAATAATCAATCCGCTGGGCGGTAAACGGCGCCAACGGCTGAGACCCATCCTCATGGTGAAAATCCACACCATTCACAATGTCATCGTTCGTCGTCGCCAAATCCGGCACATCAAACACATCGCGCAGCGTAAACTGTAGCGCACCTTCTTGCGGCACCGCCACCTCACCAGAGACAGCAAAATGCACAGGCATCGGCGTGCCAGACACACCAATCACTACAGGTTCATCATGATTTTCGATCAACAAACCGATCTGTTGCTCTAAATAGCCTTCAAACAAATCCGGCCGCGTCACGGTGGTCGAATAGGTGCCCGGCCCCGCCACATGGCCAAAACTCAGCCGTGAATCCGTTTGCGCAAAGGTCGACGTACGAATACGGATTTCAGGGTAAAACGCCCGAAACCGTGTCTCGGGCCGCGCCCCAATCACATTCTCAGAAAACGTCTCGGTCAAAAAATCAACGGCGATCTTATACAGCTCTTGCAGGCGGGCCACCGCCGCGGCTGGATCGCGAAACTCTTCCGGTGCCGGAACATCGGGGGAAATAACGGGCAGATTTGCATCTGATGGTATCATGGAGTTTGCCTCCCTTTCTTATTTTATACAGCACAAAAAACCACAGACGGTCCTGCGGCACACCATATTTATATGTAATGAATTTTTCATGACTGAATGTGGCATCGCCCCACCCATTGTTCAAGTCCTCCCACTATGTCGCAAACAGACAAGCAGTTTCGCATTCCAACAGGGTAATCTGATCATGAAAGGATGTTCATGATCGTTCTACGTCACCCATTTCACACGCGCGCACCTGCGATGATCGGGGCCACCTATGCGGCCTAGTTCATCCATCGATGATGTCCGCGCGTGGACAAGCACACGACGTTTGGCATGGAAAAACAGGCTCTAACCCTGCATGTTTCCATTCCAGAAAGACCTACATCATGACCGTCTATGGCCTGACCGAAGAACACACAATGATTGCGGAAACCGTCCGCAGCTTCGTTGAAAACGAAATCTACCCCCACGAAGACCTCGTAGAACGCACCGGCGAAGTCCCCGCCGAAATTGCCCAAGACATCAAACAAAAAACCATCGATTTGGGGTTCTACGCCTGCAACTTCCCCGAATCCGCCGGCGGCGCTGGCCTCAACCATGTCGAATTTGCACTGGTCGAACGTGAACTTGGTCGCGGCTCCATGGCCCTCAACCACTTCTTTGGCCGACCCCAAAACATCCTGATGGCCTGCGAAGGCGAGCAAATCGAACGCTACCGAGACCCCGCCATCCGCGGCGAGCGGATGGATGCCCTCGCCATGACCGAACCAGGCGCAGGCTCCGACGTGCGCGGCATGAAATGCACCGCCGTGCGTGATGGGGACGACTGGGTCCTCAACGGCACAAAACACTTCATCTCCGGCGCAGACCACGCCGACTTCATCATCGTTTTCGTCGCCACCGGCGAAGACCAAACCCCACGGGGCCCAAAAAAACGCATCACCACATTCCTCGTGGACCGCGGCACACCCGGCTTCACCATCCGCGATGGCTACAAATCTGTCTCACATCGTGGCTACAAAAACATGATCCTCGACTTCGACGCGTGCCGCCTTCCCGATGCGCAGGTCTTGGGCGAGGTCGATGGCGGCTTCGAGGTGATGAATGAATGGCTCTATGCCACCCGTATCACAGTCGCGGCCATGTCCGTCGGTCGCGCCCGCCGCGTGTTTGACTACGCCCTGACCTACGCCGCCGAACGCGAGCAATTCGGCCAGCCCATCGGCAAATTCCAAGGCGTCAGCTTTCAACTGGCCGACATGATCACCGAAATCGATGCCGCCGACCTCCTAACCCTCGCCGCTGCTGACCGTTTAGACCAAGGTCGCCCCGCAAACCGCGAAATCGCGTCAGCCAAGCTCTACGCCTCAGAAATGCTCGCGCGCGTCACGGATGCCGCGATACAAATCCATGGCGGCATGGGCTTGATGGACGACTACCCGTTAGAACGGTTTTGGCGAGACGCGCGCGTCGAACGGATTTGGGACGGAACATCCGAAATCCAACGCCACATCATCAGCCGGGATTTATTGCGGGCGATGGGGGCATGATCTGCGATCAGCGCCTGCGGCGGGCGGGGCAAAGGGGGCTAGCCCCCTCGCGCTTACGCGCTCACCCCCAGAGTTTTCGGGTCAGAGGAGTAAAGGAGACTGTCCAAGGTCCACCCTCTGACCACATTTGGTCAAAGAGGGCTTCCCCTGACACAGCCCATCGCTCTCCAGCTAGAGCCGCAGCATACGTATCGCACCGCCGAATTGATGCACGGTTAATGGGCGGCGAAAAATCTGTCAGGGACCGCAATTGGAGAGCATTGCGATGACACTGTCTCTAGACCGCCTCCTGCGCCCGCGCACAATTGCTGTCATTGGTGGTGGCGCGTGGTGCCAGTCCGTCACAGAACAACTCGTGAAAGCCGAGTTCTCTGGCGATATCTGGCCCGTCCATCCCCGTGCAGAGAACATCTGCGGCCTCAAAGCCTACCCCACAGCGCTTGATCTTCCCGCCCCACCCGATGCAGCCTTCATTGGAATAAACCGTGATGCGACCGTCGGCGCGGTTGAAAGGCTCGCCCGCATGGGAGCTGGTGGAGCGGTCTGTTTTGCTAGCGGTTTTGGAGAAACAGACGATGGGCAAAACGCCAACTCGCGACTTTTGAACGCCGCCAAGGGCATGCCAATCCTCGGCCCAAACTGTTACGGCATGATCAACGCGTTGGATGGGGCGATGCTGTGGCCTGATCAACACGGATGCGCGCCGGTCGACAAAGGCGTGGCTATCCTGACGCAAAGCTCGAACATCGCGATCAACATCACGATGCAGCAGCGCGGCCTGCCCATCGCCTATGTCGTGACCAGCGGCAATCAGGCGCAACTTTCGATGGCGGAAACCGCGCTCGCCCTGCTCGACGACAACCGCGTGACGGCGATTGGTCTGCATATCGAAGGCTTTAAAGACCTACCCAAATGGCAAGAGTTGTCTCGAAAAGCACAGGCGCAGAACATCCCAATTGTCGCCCTTAAAATCGGCCGGTCGGCAGAAGCGCAAACCGCAGCGATATCCCACACAGCCTCCCTTGCGGGCTCAGACGCAGGCGCAGATGCGCTTCTAAAACATTTGGGGATCGCCCGCGTCTACGACCTGCCCTCCCTGATTGAGACGTTGAAACTGCTTCACGTTGCAGGGCCCCTACCGTCGAACCGCATAGCATCAATCAGCTGCTCGGGCGGCGAGGCAAGCCTGATCGCCGACATGGCACACGGCATCGGCCTTATCTTTCCACCGCTTAAGCAAACGCAAAAGGATGACCTATTCGCAGCGCTTGGCCCCAAGGTCGCACTGGCCAACCCATTGGACTATCACACCTACATCTGGCGTGACGTTGACGCCATGACGCAAGCGTTTTCCGCAATGATAGACCCTGATTTGGCCATCACATTCCTCATCGTGGATTTCCCGCGTGCGGACATCTGCGATGCGTCAGATTGGGAGTGCGTCATCCAATCAGCGATCAACACCAAAGCCGCAACAGGCGGCACCATTGCCATGGTCGCGACCTTGCCCGAATTGATGCCAGAGAACGTTGCCCGCCAACTGATAGGCGCTGGCATCATCCCCTTCAACGGACTGCACGAGGCCCTATCCGCCGCCAGCGCTGCCCAGCAGGTCACCCCCAATGACGCCGATCTCCTTGTGCCAGCGCCCTCTCATCCCGCAGACATTATGTTAGAAGCTGAGGCAAAAGCCGCATTGCAAATTGCGGGCCTTTGCGTCCCGAATACGTGGGTGGGTTCACTCGATGCAGTCACTAACATTGCGCAAAACCAGCCCGGCCCCTTTGTCCTCAAATCACTCGGAACCGCACACAAGAGCGACTCCGGTGGCGTCGCCTTGTCCTTAGAAACCGCGGCTGACGTTCAACGCGCCGGGCGTGAAATGAAAGGCCCTTCTTTCCTGCTCGAAGACATGATCACCGATCCAATCGCAGAGCTTTTGGTCGGCGTCACGAAAGACCCCGCCCACGGATACATCCTCACCATTGGGGCTGGCGGAATTCACACAGAATTGCACAATGACACGATATCAACCCTCATTCCTGCGGGTCGTGAGCAACTAAAAGAGTGTCTGCTTCAGCTAAAAATGGCTCCTATTCTCACCGGCTATCGCAATCAACCACAGGCCAACATCAACGCAATTCTTGACGCAATCGAGGCGGTTCAAACATACGTCCTCCAAAACCCCTCCACCATCGAAGAGGTCGAAATCAACCCACTCATCGCAACCCAAACCCGCGCCATCGCTGCGGATGCCCTCATCAGGAAATCAAATGACTAATCCCATAAAAACCCGCCGTGAGGGTGCAATCCTCGAAATCACCCTCGACAGACCCAAAGCAAACGCGATCGACTTGATAACGTCCAGAATAATGGGCGAAGTCTTCGCTGATTTCCGCGATGATCCAGACCTGCGTGTCGCAATAATCACAGGCGCGGGCGAGAAATTCTTTTGCCCCGGCTGGGATCTCAAAGCCGCCGCCGATGGCGACGAAGTCGATGGCGATTATGGCGTTGGCGGCTTCGGTGGCCTGCAAGAACTGCGAGATATGAACAAACCGGTCATCGCCGCGGTGAACGGTATTTGTTGTGGTGGCGGGCTGGAATTGGCTCTCTCCGCTGACATTATTCTCGCCGCCGATCACGCCACCTTCGCCCTCCCCGAAATCCGTTCAGGCACGGTCGCAGACGCCGCCTCAATCAAACTGCCCAAGCGTATCCCCTACCATATCGCGATGGAACTTCTGCTCACGGGCCGTTGGTTCGACACGACAGAGGCCTTGGGCTGGGGCCTCATCAATCACGCCTATCCCGCGACCGACCTGATGACCCAAGCATGGGACATGGCTCGCATGTTGGCCTCCGGGCCCCCGCTGGTCTATGCCGCGATAAAAGAAGTCGTGCGCGATGCCGAAGACGCCAAATTCCAAGACGCTATGAACCGCATCACCAAACGCCAACTCGCCAGCGTCGATCGTCTCTATTCCAGCGAAGATCAGCTCGAGGGCGCTCGCGCATTTGCCGAAAAACGCGAGCCCGTTTGGAAAGGCAAATAGCTACAAACGTCCCACAACATCACGCAGCGCGATGGCGTATCCCTCAACACCCTTGCCCGCAATCGTCACATCGGCCCGTAGGGCAACATAGGAATGGTGACGAAACGCCTCGCGCTGATAGATGTCCGAAATATGCACCTCGGCGACGGGGCCATCAAACATGTTCAAGGCATCCAAAATCGCAACGGATGTATGGGTATAGGCGGCAGGGTTCATCACAATCGCCGCAGCCGTCTCGCGCGCGTCTTGGATCCACTCCACCAACTGCCCTTCGTAGTTAGACTGTTTGCAGGTCACCTCGACCCCTAATTCCGTGCCTAACGTGGCGAAATCACGCTCAACATCGGCCAGCGTCGCATGACCGTAAACCTCGGGTTGGCGCGTCCCCAGCATGTTCAGGTTCGGCCCGTTTAATAACAAGATGTTTTTCATCCCCCGACCTAAAACCAACCCCCTCCCCTTGGCAAGCACCCACCTTGCACTTCGCGCGCCACTGCGGCACCTAAAGGCATGACCAAAACGCTCCTCTCTATCGGCCATGGCTTTTCCGCCCGCGCCCTGACCCATCTCCTTGATGATAGCTGGCGCGTCATCGGGACAACGCGCAGCGAAGACAAAGCGGCGCAATTGCTGGCCGCCGGAACCGAACCGCGCATCTGGCCCGGCGCAGATCTAACGCCGGCCTTCAACGCCGCGACCCACCTGCTGATCTCCGCCGGACCCACCGCAGACGGCGACCCTGTTCTCGCAGAACTCCGCGATGAAATCGTCGCGCGCCGCGATCAGTTTGAATGGGTCGGCTACCTGTCCACAACCGGCGTTTACGGCGACCACCAAGGCGGCTGGGTTGACGAAAACACCCCCCTCAGCCCCTCCACCAAACGGGGCCAACTCCGCGTCGAGGCAGAGGCCGCATGGCAATCACTCGACCTCCCACTGCACATCTTCCGCCTCGCAGGCATCTACGGCCCAGGTCGCGGCCCCTTTTCCAAAGTGCGCAACGGCACCGCACGCCGGATCATCAAACAAGGCCAAGTCTTCAGCCGCATCCACGTCGATGACATCGCCCAAACCCTCGCCGCTTCCATCGCACGCCCCAATCCCGGCGCGATCTATAACCTATGCGACGATGATCCCGCCCCACCCCAGGATGTCATCGCCCACGCGGCAGAGCTTCTCGACAAACCCGTTCCACCTGCCGTCGATTTCGAAACGACAGAAATGACCCCCATGGCCCGCAGTTTCTATGCCGAAAGCAAAAAGGTACGAAACGACAGGATCAAAACAGAACTGGGCGTAGAGCTACTTTACCCCGACTACCGCAGCGGCTTGCGTGCCCTACTCGCCGCCGAACAAGGATAATGACCGCGATGACACTCCGCGAAAACATCACCGCCCTGATCGAACAACCACGGTTTCAAAACGCAATCATCGGCGTGATCATCTTCAACGCCATCTTGCTTGGCTTTGAAACCTCACAACCCTTGATGTCGCGCATCGGTGGCCTCATCCACCTGCTCGACTTTCTCTGTCTTTGCATTTTCGTCGTCGAAATCGCCCTCAAACTCTATGCCTACCGCACGGGGTTCTTCCGCTCCGGCTGGAATGTGTTTGACCTGATCATCATCGGCATCGCCCTGTTCCCCGCCGCCCAAGGGTTCTCGGTGCTGCGCGCATTGCGCATCTTGCGGGTCCTCCGCGTTATCTCCGCCACCCCATCCCTGCGTCGCGTGGTCGAAGGCTTCCTCACCGCCCTACCGGGCATGGGCAGTGTCTTTATGTTGATGTCCCTGATCTTCTACATAGGCTCTGTTATGGCGACAAAGCTGTTTGGCGCGGCCTTCCCGGAATGGTTCGGCACCTTGGGCGGCTCCGCCTACAGCCTCTTCCAAATCATGACACTGGAAAGCTGGTCCATGGGCATCGTGCGCCCCGTAATGGAACAATTCCCCTACGCATGGGCCTTCTTCGTGCCGTTCATCATGGTCACCACCTTTGCGGTGGTAAACCTGCTCGTCGGCCTCATCGTGAACTCCATGCAAGACGCCCACGCAGAGGAATCCAACGCCGCCACCGACAGTTACCGCGACGAAGTCATGCGCAAACTCGACGCCATCGAAAAACGGCTCGACTCCAAATAGGGACGGCGGGCGGGGCGCATTTGAGCCATCGGCTCAAACAGCGCAGCCCCCGTCCGCGTCACGCGCGTTGGCTCAAAACCTCAACACCCAACACATCCAAAACCTTCGCCTCGATGTGCTCGGCATTCATCGCCGCCGCGTCGTACATATCCCGTGGGCTCGCCTGATCGATAAACGTGTCGGGCAACACCATGCTGCGGTACTTCAGCCCGTGATCAAACACGCCCTCATCCGCCAACAACTGCGCCACATGTGACCCGAATCCGCCAACAGCGCCCTCTTCCACCGTGATCAACGCCTCATGCCCTTCGGCCAATGCCAAAATCATGTCGCGGTCCAGCGGCTTGGCAAACCGCGCATCAGCCACCGTCAATTCAATCCCGCGCAGGGCCAAAGCTTCGGCGGCTTTCTCAACTTCCTGCAACCGCGTCCCGAAGGACAAAACAGCCACACGCGCGCCCTCACGCACGATCCGGCCCTTCCCAATCTCCAACGGTTGCGCATCCTCTGGAATCTCAACCCCCACGCCTTCACCGCGCGGGAACCGGAACGCAATCGGCCCCTCATCATGCGCCACAGCCGTGGCCACCATCCGCACCAGCTCAGCTTCATCCGCCGCAGCCATCACCACAAATCCGGGCAAGTTCGCCAAAAACCCAACATCGAAAGACCCCGCATGGGTCGCCCCATCGGCCCCCACCAGCCCAGCGCGATCAATCGCAAACCGCACCGGCAACCGCTGGATCGCCACATCATGCACAACCTGATCGTACCCGCGTTGCAAAAACGTCGAGTAGAGCGCGCAAAACGGCTTCATCCCGCCCGCCGCCATACCGGCGCAAAACGTCACCGCATGCTGCTCAGCAATGCCCACATCAAAACAGCGCGACGCGAACTTCTTCATAAACTTGTCCAGCCCCGTGCCATCGGGCATCGCAGCCGTCACCGCGACGATCTTATCGTCCTTCGCGGCTTCCTTAATCAGGCTCTCTGCAAAAACAGATGTGTAGCTTGGGGCATTGCTCGGCGCCTTTTGTTGCTCACCAGTAGCCACATCAAACTTGGCTGTCGCATGCCCGCGATCCGCACGGTGCTCTGCGTAACCCTTGCCCTTTTTGGTAATCGCATGGATCAAGATCGGCCCCGTCGCACGGTCCTTCACCGTCCGCAAAACAGACAACAGCTGTTCCATATCGTGACCATCAATCGGCCCCAAATAACTGAACCCCAGCTCTTCAAACATCGTGCCGCCCACGGTCATGCCCTTCAGCATTTCCTTGGCCCGCCGCGCGCCCTCTTGGAACGGCTCCGGCAAGAACGAAACCGCCCCCTTCGCCGCCGCCTTAAATTCCTGAAATGGCGCACCCGCATACAGCCGCGACAAATACGATGACATCGCCCCAACAGGCGGCGCAATCGACATCTCGTTGTCGTTCAAAATCACGATCAACCGCTTGCCCAAATGGCCCGCATTGTTCATCGCCTCATAGGCCATACCGGCCGACATCGACCCATCGCCAATCACCGCAATCGCATCGCCACCTTCACCGCCCAGATCACGGGCAACCGCAAACCCCAAAGCCGCAGAAATAGAGGTGCTCGAATGCGCCGCGCCAAAGCAATCATACGGGCTTTCGGACCGTTTCGTAAAACCGCTCAACCCGTCCTTCTGGCGCAACGTCCGAATACGGTCCCGCCGCCCCGTCAAAATCTTGTGCGGATAACACTGGTGCGACACATCCCAAATGATCTTGTCCTTGGGCGCATCAAACACCGCATGCAACGCCACGGTCATTTCAACCACACCCAGACCAGCCCCCAAATGGCCACCCGTCTCTGACACAGCCGAAATCGTCTCGGCCCGCAGCTCATCCGCCAGCGTCGACAATTGCGCATCGCTCAACCCGTTCAGGTCACTCGGCAGATCAATCCGATCCAACGTTGGGGTCTGTGGTCGTACAGCCATACTCGCGGCCTTTCCTTTAATGCGATCGCGTAATCACAAATCGCGCGGCCTCTTTCAAGGTCTCCGCATCGTCACCATAACACGCCAAGGCATCACATGCCTCTAGGGTCAATTGCCGCGCCCGCCGCTTGGCTTCATCCAAGCCCAACAAAGACACAAACGTGGCCTTCCCAGCGTCAGCATCCTTGCCAACAGCCTTCCCAACGGTGGCGGCGTCACCTTCAACATCCAGCACGTCATCAGCAATTTGAAACGCAAGCCCAAGCGCATCTCCGTATGTCCGCAACGGGCCTGTTTCACCCGCTCCAAGCATCGCGCCCGCCATCGCAGACCAGCGGATCAACGCACCTGTCTTACCAGTCTGGATCGCTTCGATCTCCGCCAAACTATGCCCGTCAGACCGGCTCTCGGCCTGAATATCCAACATCTGGCCGCCCACCATTCCACCGCGCCCCGCGGCAACAGCCAGCGAATACGACAATCTGCGGGAAACCTCAGCCGTGCCAATGTCGGAATGATTGACCAGCTCAAACGCCAAAGTCTGCAAAGCATCTCCCGCCAAAACCGCCGTCGCCTCGTCCCACTTTTTATGAACCGTCGGCTGCCCGCGTCGCAGGTCATCATCATCCATGCAGGGCAAATCATCATGCACCAATGAATAGGCGTGCAGACATTCAATCGCCAAGGCCGCCATGCTCGCCGGCCCAATCTGAACCCCGTGCAACCGCGCACCTTCCAACACCAAAAACCCACGCAACGCTTTACCGCCCACAACCGCATAGCGCATCGCCGCCGACAGATCATCCTGCGTCGGCAAAATCATTGCATCCAGACAGGTCTGAACAACCCGTTGGGCGCGCGGCAACGCTTGGGTAAATGGCAATGGATCAATGGCGTGCATCAGTTAACCGTCCAACGGTGCCGTGCCTGTCGGCTGCCCGTCACCATCCAGCGTCAGCTTCGCAACCTTCTCTTCGGCCTCTTTCAGCTTCGCCTCACAGCGTTTCTTCAACGCCGCACCCCGCTCGTACAGCTCGATGGATTTATCTAGCGGCACCTCGCCGCGCTCCAACTTCCCAACAACAGTCTCTAACTCGCGCAACGCGTCCTCAAAACTCATCTCGTTCACGTCCATCAGGCCCGTCCCCGCTTCTCTAAAACTTCCACATGCGCACGGGCTGATCGCCCCAGCGCATCCAAGTCATACCCACCTTCCAACGCCGATACCACCCGACCAGAACAATGATCCTGCGCCACATCACACAACCGCGATGTCACCCAACCGAAATCTTCATCCGTCAATTCCATGCTCGCCAATGGATCATCTGCATGTGCATCAAATCCGGCGGAAATCAGCAGAAGTTCAGGTTTGAACGCCGCAAGACGTGGGAACACAACATCCTCATAGGCCGCGCGAAACGCTGCCGAACCAGCACCAACAGCCAAAGGCACGTTCAACACATTGCCCACACCGGTTTCATGCGCCGCACCCGTACCAGGCCACAACGGCGACTGATGGCTCGAACAAAACAGAATCCGGTCGTCTTCCTCCACCAAATCCTGCGTGCCATTCCCGTGATGCACATCGAAATCCACAATCGCGACGCGCTTTAACCCGTGAAACTCCAGCGCATGTTTCGCAGCCACAGCAACCGACCCGAAAAAACAAAACCCCATCGCCGTTTCACGTTCCGCATGATGGCCAGGTGGGCGCACAGCTGCAAAAGCATTTTGCGCCTCTCCGCCCATCACCAGATCCACCGCGCGCACAACTCCGCCCGCCGCCCGGTACGCTGCCTCCAACGACCCAACAGACATATGCGTATCCGCATCGAGTGATCGCCACCCTTCAGCCGGCACTGCCGCCTCAATCTCATCCAAATGGCTCTGCGGATGGCACCGTAGCAAATCATCAGTTGCCGCCATCGGCGCCGCAACACGGTGCATCTCCACACCCTCCAGCGCGCCCAAAACAGCATCTAGCCGCGCCACCTGTTCGGGATGGCCAGGCGGCGTGACATGGTCGTAGCACGCCTTATGCGTCACCAATGCTGTGACCATTTAATCAGGCGCCAACATGTAGCCAGCTCCGCGCACGGTCTGCAAATACCGTGGCTGCTTGGGGTCAGCCTCCAGCTTCCGGCGCAACCGCGTGATCTGAACATCCACCGCGCGCTCCTGCGCCTGCCCACCGGCACGCCCCAGCTTTTCCACCAAATCCGACCGGCTCAACGCCGTCCCCGGCGTGACAGAGAAAATCCGCATCAATTGCACTTCCGTCGCCGTCAGCCGCACCAGCTCTTCGCCCTGCCACAACTCGGCCCGCTCCATATCATAGCGCAGCGGCCCCAGATGCAGCACCTTCGGCACGTCGCGTTCCGCATCGGCTGGCGGCACCCGCCGCAAAATGGAATTGATCCGCAGCAATAGCTCTTTGGGCTCAAACGGCTTGGCCAGATAATCATCCGCACCCGCCTCCAGCCCGGCAATCCTGTCCCCGGTTTCGGCCTTCGCCGTCAGCAACAAAATCGGCGTCTCACGGTTTTTGCGCAGCTCACCGCACAACGAAACCCCATCTTCACCGGGCATCATCACATCCAGCACGATCAGATCAAAATCCAACCCCGACAGAATACGCCGCGCATGGGCCGCATCGCGCGCCGCAGTCACCAAAAACCCGTTGCGCACCAAAAACTTCTGCAACAGCACACGAATGCGCTCATCATCATCAACGATCAGTAAATGTGGTTGATCATGCAACATGCGCCTACCCCTTTAATTCCTTCAACGCCGCATAGCGCGCCGCACTTTCCTCATCCATCATCGCCTCCAGCACCTGCCGAAACCCGGCCACGGCCTCTGGCCCCGCATTGCGGTAAGCCGCGCGCATCCGGTCCCGTTGTGCATCCGACAATCGACGCTCCAACTCCTCACCAGCACCCGTCAAAAACAAATGCCGCTCCCTCTTGTCGCGCGTCCCAACCTCACTTCGCACCAAACCATCCTCAACCAATGCACGCAACACGCGGTTCAACGATTGTTTGGTCACACCAAGAATAGATAACAGATTATTAACCGTTGTACCCGGTGATCTGTTGATAAAATGGATCGCGCGGTGATGGGCACGGCCATAGGCCAAATCTTCCAAAATCCGGTCTGGATCGGCGGTAAACCCGCGATAGGCAAAAAACATCGCCTCAATCCCTTTCCGCAACTGGGCATCTGTCAAAAACAACAACGCATTGCCGTTGTCGCGCGCACCGTTTTCCATGGGATCCTCCGATCTTCTTAACCCAACAATACGTCAGCTTTGTTGACATTCCAACAGGCCAAAGATATCCAATCGCAGGTTTGGCGCAACATTATGACCGCATCGGACCTATCGGCGACATTTTCGAAATTTTAAAGGGTGGGAGACCTCGACATGGCGGGTTCATACGCAGATCAAGACGGAAAAATCTGGATGGACGGCCAATTGGTCGACTGGCGCTCGGCGCAAGTCCACGTTCTCACCCACGCCATGCACTACGCCTCCTCCGTGTTCGAGGGCGAGCGGTGCTACAACGGCAAAATCTTCCTCAGCCGCGAACACTCCGAACGCTTGCACTTCTCAGCGGGCGAGCTCGACTTCCAAATCCCCTACACCGTGGATGAAATCGAAGCCGCCAAACAACAGGTCATCACCGAAAACGGCCTGACAGACGCCTACGTGCGTGCCGTTGCTTGGCGCGGCGCTGGCGAAGACATGGGCGTGGCCTCTGCCCGCAACCCCGTCCACCTCGCGATCGCCGCATGGGAATGGGGCAACTACTACGGTGACGCGAAATTCAAAGGCGCGAAAATCGACATCGCGAAATGGAAACGCCCCTCCCCCGAAACAATCCCCGTGCACGCCAAGGCCGCTGGCCTCTACATGATCTGCACAACCTCCAAACACGCCGCCGAAGCCAAAGGCTGCTCCGACGCCCTGTTCATGGACTACCGCGGCTACGTCGCTGAATGCACCGGCGCGAACATCTTCTTCGTCAAAGACGGCGAAGTGCACACCCCCAAGGCGGACGTCTTCCTCAACGGTCTGACCCGCCAGACAGTCATCAAACGCCTGCAATCCAAAGGCATCACCGTGAACGAACGCGTGATCATGCCAGAAGAGCTCGAAGGGTTTGAGCAATGCTGGCTCACCGGCACAGCAGCCGAAGTCACCCCCGTCGGCCAAATCGGTGACTACAACTTCGAAGTCGGCGCATTGTGCAAAGACATCGCCGAAGACTACGAAAAGCTCGTCCGCGCGTAGGGTGGGTGAAACCCACCATACCGCCTAAAGCCATTCAGGCCCCCAGGCATCGTTCAATTCGCAAAAACTTTCTTAGCCGCCCCAAGCCCAACAGCTTGGGGCAATTTAGTAAGAACTGGCTGGCCTCACAGTGGCGTTGGTCCATAAACTGGTGAGCCATTTGGCTCTTCTCCTATGTCTGCGGCCCAACACAAAGCAGCGCAAAATCACCGAAGCTACCACAACCCCTTCGCCTTCACCTTCCGCCGCGCCGTCTCATCGCGGCCCAACTGCCGCTCGCGCAGCACGATGATCACACCGGCGCCAATCACAAAACACGCCCCGATCAGCGTGCCCCAGGTCGGCACCTCATCAAACCAGATCAGCCCAATCACAATCGACCACAGCATCGACACATAGGTAAACGGCGCCAGCACCCCCGCATCCGCATAGCGGTAACTGGACGTCAGCAAAATCTGCCCCAGCCCCCCAACAACACCGGCCCCAATCAACAACGCAGCCTCGCTCACCGTTGGCCAAACCCAACCGAACGGCACCGTCAGCAACGATAAACTCGCCGACGTGACCGAGAACCAAAACACAATCGCCGTCGTGCTTTCCTGCCCCGACATGCCCTTGACCCACACCTGCGCCAACGCCGCCAAACAGGCGGACCCCAACGTCAAAAACGCCCCCAGCGCCGCCGCAGATCCAAACCCCACACTCAGGCTCGGCAACACAATAATCAAAACCCCGATAAACCCCATGGCCACGGCCGCCACCCGCACCAGCCGGAACCGCTCGCCCAGCATCAGCGCCGCCAAAACCACCATGATGATCGGTGTCATAAATCGTATCGCCGTGACCTCTGGCAGCGGCAAATACTTCAGTCCCGCAAACCCCAGCCCCATCGCACAAGACCCGACAATCCCGCGCACCGCGTGATTGCGCACCGACGCCGTCTGGATACCAGCACGAAACCCTTCATGGGTCATCAGCCAAATCACCAAAATCGGCATCGCCCAAACACTGCGGAAAAACATCGCCTCACCCGCAGGCACACGGTCCGCCGCCTTGATAAACGCGCTCATCACCGTGAACACAGTCACCGCCGACATCATGTAAAATATACCGCGCAATGCGTTGGGTGCAGATTGGGTCATACCTTTGCTTACGCCCGCTTAGTCAACAGCGCCACCTATAGGTTGTATCCGTACAATATTTGCATCCGGCGCATCGATCAGCACCAAAACGCTCCCGTCCGGCAAAACCTCCAAATCCCGTACACGGCCCACATCCGTCAGCAGGCGTTCTTCCCCCACGATACGACCCTGTTCCACCTTCAAACGAACCATAGCACCCGGATTCAACGACGATATCAAAAAGTCCCCACGCCATGGCGCAAACGCGCCATCACCGGGGTAAGCCGCCATACCGCCCGGCGCGATCACAGGGTCCCAATAATAAACCGGCCCCTCGAATCCATCGGCAACAGCAATCCCGCCACCGATGTCTGCCCCGTTATAATTGATCCCGTAACTCACCACCGGCCATCCATAATTCAGACCCTGTTCCGGCCTATTCAGCTCATCTCCACCCCGTGGCCCATGTTCCACCGTCCACAACGCACCGTCTCTCAACGCAGCCCCTTGAATGTTGCGATGCCCCGTCGACCAAACAGTCACGCTCGTCCCATCAAACCACAAAACCTTCCCGATGGTGTTGTCCTGCTGCGCCAACGCACCTGTCCCACGATCCCCCGTCGTGATCCATGCGCCACCGTTCACGGGAATAATCCGACTGCCAAAGTGCTGGCCTGATTGCTGCGCAGGCGATTGAACGAAGATATCCTCAACACCGACCAAGGCATCACCCTGCAAAACGCCCCGCGCCGCAGCCAAGGCAACCCCACCCTGAACCGCTTTCGAATAGGTGAAATACACCAACCCGTCTCGCGCGAAATCCGGTGACACAGCCACATCCAACAGCCCACCTTGCCGAATAGCCTCAATCGCGGGCAACCCGGAAACAGAGCCTAACACGGCTCCATCCGCAGAAATCAACTGCAGCGTGCCGCCCTTCTCTGTCACCAAAAACCGGCCATCAGGCAGCGGCGCTATCCCCCAGGGAAAATCCAGCCCTCGCGCAAAAACCGAAACCTCAACCTGCGTTTCTGGCAAAGCCGCCGCGCGCGTCTGCCCGGCAAAGGCAGGCTCAAATGTCGCGTTGGGCGCTCCCTGTTCCACCTGCGCTCCAGCCAGTCCAGCCGTCACCGCAAACACCACGCTCGCCCCAAATCGCAACATCATCTCTCTCCTATAATCGCGCAGCCGCCCATCGCGCCGCATCCGCCACCTCAGGCGCTGCATCCTCTACCAACGAAACCGCCGCATCCCGCAGCGCTCCGTCACCCGAATTGCCGATCGCATACAGCACATTGCGCACAAACCGATCGCGCCCGATCCGCTTGATCGGGCTCCCTGAAAACATGGCGCGAAATGCGGTATCGTCCAGCAGGGCCAAGTCACGTAATCGTGGCGCCTTCAAATCCTCGCGCGCTGCATAGCGCATCTCGGTCGCCTCCACCGCGAACTTGTTCCACGGGCACACCGCCAAACAATCGTCACAGCCATAAATCCGGTTGCCCATCCGCGCGCGCAAATCCTCTGGAACGGGGCCCTTATGCTCAATCGTCAAATACGAAATGCACCGCCGCGCATCCAACTGATAGGGCGCCACAAACGCATCCGTCGGACACACATCCAAACACGCCGTGCATGACCCACAATTCCCGTTTCCCGCTGGATCAGGCTCTAATTCAGCCGTGGTAAAGATCGCCCCAAGGAAAAACCAATTCCCCAATTCACGGCTCAGCAAATTGGTATGCTTGCCTTGCCACCCCAGCCCTGCGGCCGCCGCCAGCGGCTTTTCCATCACCGGCGCAGTATCCACAAAAACCTTAATCTCGCAGCCCGCATCCTCGACCAGCCAGCGCCCCACACGCTTCAAACGTTTCTTCACGATGTCATGGTAATCGCGGTTCTGCGCATAAACAGAAATCGCCGCCACATCCCGCTGCTCCAAAACATCCAGCGGATTGTGCGTGGGCGTGTAAGGCTCGGCCAACATCACAACAGACCGCGCCTCGGGCCACAACGCGCTCGGATCCGCACGCCACTGCATGCGCTCCTCCATCCACGCCATCTGCCCATGCCGTCCATCTTCGACGTAAGTGGCCAACCGCTCTGGTAACTCCGGCACAGCATCCGGCCTGCACACACCGAAATGCGCGAACCCCTCGTCAAACGCCTTCGCCTTCAACCGGTCTTTCAACGTATCAGCCATCACACCGCTCTCAACTTTGGTGCAAAACAATCCGTGGGGGTCTGGGGGCGCAGCCCCCAGCCGGTCGGATGAGCCCCGCTCATCCGAACCAAATCAAAAATCCAAATCGGAATAATGGGCCGGCTGCGGAAACCCAGAAATCTGATCCGCCAAAATAGACCGGAACGCAGGACGCGACTTAATCTTGGCGTACCAATCCTTCACAATCTCGCTGCGGTTCCAATCCACATCAGACACATAATCAAGGCACGACAAATGCGCCGCCGCCGCGAAATCCGCCAACGACATGTCGTTGCCCGCCAACCAACGCCGTTGATCCAGCAACCACGTCATATAGTCCAAATGATATTTCACCGCCTTGGCGCCTGCTTTCACATTGCTGCTGTCCGGATACCCCGTACCCATGACCTTGCGAAACACCCGCTCGCCCATCAGCTTGGTCGTGACTTCCTCGTTGAACTTATCATCAAACCAGGCAACCAACCGGCGCACCTCGTAACGACCCTCGGCATCTTTGGGCATCAACGACGGCGTCGGATGCACCTCTTCCAGATACTCACAAATTGCGGTGCTGTCCGCCATCACGCGATCACCCATTTTCAAAACAGGCACCTTGCCCGCAGGGTTCCGGCGCAGAAAATCAGCGTCCTTCTCCCAGTACCGCTCTTCCACCAGCTCCACCTCAATCCGCTTTTCAGCGAGGCTCAAACGAACTTTGCGCGAAAACGGAGACAGCGGGTAATGGTATAAACGGTTCATTGCAGGCCTTATTGATGGTGTTTGTCTTCAATGCCCCAACCAGCGCTTCGTTACAATCCCAGCACGCCTATTGAAAACACGCCGCGCGGCCGTCCGCCGCTATTGTCGCCGCGCCATCCACGATTCCAGCGGCCCGATTGCGCACAAACGTCGAAGGTTGCGACGCGGACCTGTTCTTTGGATTGGGCAAAATCGCCGCCAACCGCGCGGCCTGCGTGCCCGACAATTGATCGGCATGCACGCCAAAATAATGCACTGCAGCGGCCTCCACCCCGAACACGCCTTCATCAAACTCAGCGACGTTCAGGTAAACCTCTAAAATCCGTTCCTTGCTCCAAATCGCTTCCACAACAGGCGTCATCAGCGCCTCCAGCGATTTGCGAAACCACGACCGGCCATGCCACAAAAACACATTCTTCACGACCTGCTGCGATATCGTCGAAGCTCCCCGGCTCCCACCCGCTTCAAACGCCGTCTGAATGGCCTGCAAATCCAATCCCCAATGGTTGCAAAAATTCGCATCCTCAGCCGCCACCGCAGCCCGCGCCATAACCGGCGCGATATCATCCATCGATACCCAGGTCTGGTTCACCCCGCCCAATCGCCGCGATTCTGAAAACGCGTAAGGCGTGATCGGCGGGTTAATCACCGTATAGGCAAAGGTCACAAGCACACCCAACAGCACCACAACCAGCACCGTTTTCAGCATCATCCGCCAAACACGGCGCACGAACCGCGCAGGCATATCCAGCAGACCACCCTTGGGTTTAGCCCCCTTGGTTTTGCCTTTGGTCTTCGGTGTGGGTTTCGATGTTTTGCGCGCCATACTGCATACACGCCAACACAGCCGCATTGGTCAAGCGCCCAGCGCCCATCACCCCCCAACTGTCACCCCAAAACATCGCGCCCAAAACGGCAAAAGGCGCGCCCGTATCACAGGCGCGCCTTCAATTTTCCACCAGATACAGAGACTATTCCGCCGGAACAGCCGCTTTTTCATCGCTCAGCGGCACAGGCAAATGCACCAGCATTTCTTTCGGGCAAACCTGCACGAAATTGGCCTTCTCTGTGTCCCAGTGCTGCAAGATATCCGCGGCCTTGCGGCTGCCGGTCTCTTCCAGATGCCGCTCAACCAAACCTTTCAGCTGGTCTTCCCAGTGGTCCATCGTCACGTCACAGGTCACCAAAGTTTCCATGTTCATCAACGGCGCTGTCTCACCTTCAGGGTCATACAGATAGGCCATACCACCCGTCATACCGGCACCGAAGTTCGCACCGATCGATCCAAGGATCACCGCAACACCACCGGTCATGTATTCACACCCGTTGGACCCGCAGCCCTCAATCACGACCTTCGCACCAGAGTTGCGAACACCGAACCGTTCACCAGCCCGACCAGCCGCAAACAAGTATCCATCCGTCGCACCGTACAAAACCGTGTTCCCGATGATCGTGTTCTCAGACGCCACAAGCGGGCTGTTCATCGGCGGACGGACAACAACCGTACCACCAGACAAACCCTTACCCACGTAGTCGTTCGCATCACCAGACACTTCCAGCTTCAAACCAGGCGCCGCGAAAGCCCCCAGCGATTGACCAGCCGAGCCCTTCAACTTCACTGTCAAATGATCAGGCTGCAACGTGTTGCGCATCCCGAAGTTCTTAACAATGTGGCTCGATGTGCGTGTCCCGATGGTCCGCAACGTGTTCTGCACCGCGTATTCCAGCTGCATCTTCTCGCCTTCCTCAAGGAAACGCGCGGCATCCTTAACGATTTGCGCATCCAATGTGTCTGGCACAGCGTTGCGTGGCTTGTTGCGATCGTACACAATCTCTTGCGCGCTATCGACGGTGATCAACATCGGGTTCAGATCCAGATCATCCAGGTGCGCAGACCCACGGCTGACTTGCGCCAACAAATCTGCACGCCCGATGACTTCATCCAAAGACCGTGCACCGATCTCCGCCAAAATCTCACGCACTTCTGTCGCGTAGAACGTGATCAGGTTCACAACCTTATCGGCGTTACCAGTGAACTTGTCGCGCAGCGCTTCGTCTTGCGTACACACACCCACGGGGCAGGTGTTAGACTGACACTGACGCACCATGATACAGCCCATCGCAATCAACGCAGCCGTCCCGATACCGTATTCCTCGGCACCCAGCATCGCTGCCATCACAATGTCACGGCCTGTGCGCAAACCACCATCGGTCCGCAATGTCACACGGTCGCGCAGGTTGTTCATCGCCAACACTTGGTGCGCTTCGGTCAGACCCATTTCCCATGGCAAACCACAGTATTTGATCGACGTCGCAGGCGACGCCCCCGTCCCACCGTTATGGCCGGAAATCAAAATAACGTCGGCCTTCGCCTTCGCCACACCGGCTGCAATCGTACCAACACCAGACGAGGCCACCAGTTTCACAGTCACCTTACAGCGTGGGTTGATCTGCTTGAGATCGTAAATCAGCTGCGCCAAATCCTCGATGGAATAAATATCGTGGTGCGGCGGCGGTGAAATCAGGGTCACACCTTTGGTCGAATGGCGCAGGCGCGCAATCAGATCAGTGACCTTCATACCCGGCAGCTGGCCACCCTCACCAGGCTTCGCACCCTGAGCAACCTTAATCTCCAGCTCTTCACACTGGTTCAGGTATTCGGCGGTCACACCAAAACGACCAGAAGCAACTTGCTTGATCTTCGCAGACGGGTTGTCGCCGTTTGGCTCCGGCACGAAGTGCGCCGGATCTTCACCGCCCTCACCCGAGTCAGACTTCGCACCAATGCGGTTCATCGCCACGTTCAGCGTCTTGTGCGCCTCAGGGGACAAAGCACCCAAAGACATGCCCGGTGTCACGAACCGCTTGCGGATCGATGTAATGCTCTCGACCTCTTCAATCGGAACCTTCTTGCCCATCGGCTTGATGTTCAACAGATCGCGCAAATGGATTGGCGGGTTCGCCTGCATCGCACCAGAATACTGTTTCCACAGCTCGTAAGACGCGCGGTTACACGCTTGCTGCATCAGGTGCATTGTCTGCGCTTCCCACGCATGCTTCTCACCATTGCGACGGGCTTTGTAGAACCCACCGATTGGCAGAACTTTGCTATCAGCGGTCCAACCCGTGGCGTGAATTTCTTCCGCCTTGTGCTGAATACCGTTGATGCCGATGCCGGAAATCCGCGACTGCATGCCTGGGAAATATTCCGCACACATCGCACGGGACAGGCCAACAGCCTCAAAGTTCAGACCACCACGGTAAGACGAGATCACAGAAATCCCCATCTTCGCCATGATCTTCAGCAAACCTTGATCAATCGCATTGCGGTAACGCGCAACAGCTTCGGTCAACGTCACATCCAGCAAACCGCGCTCAATCCGGTCATCCAAGGAATCCTCGGCCAGATAGGCGTTCACAACCGTCGCACCACAGCCGATCAGAACCGCAAAGTAATGCGGATCAATACACTCAGCCGCACGTACGTTCAGCGATGTGAAGGTCCGCAGCCCTTTGCGTGTCAGCCACGAATGCACCGCAGATGTCGCCAAAATCATCGGCGTGGCAACTTTGCCTTCGCCCTGATGTTGATCGGTCAGCACAAGGTGTCCCGCCCCAGAGCGCACCGCATCCTCGGCTTCCGCACGAATACGCTTCAGCGCCTCATCCAGCGCACCTTGGCCGCCACCTGTCGGGAACGTACAATCGATCTCAACGCATGGCGCGTTAAACGCACCCAACAGCGCATCCCACTGGGCGTTGCCCACAAACGGGCTGTCCAAAACGATAATCTCGGTCTGGCTGCTGTCTTCGTCCAACACGTTCTTCAGGTTCCCGAACCGTGTCTTCAAGCTCATCACGCGGAATTCGCGCAAGCTGTCGATCGGCGGGTTTGTCACCTGAGAGAAGTTCTGACGGAAGAAGTGGCTCAACGGACGGTACTTTTCAGACAGAACCGCAGACGGGGTATCATCCCCCATCGACGCCAATGCCTCTTTCGCATCCTCGGCCATCGGCGCCAGAATGTTCTCCAGCTCCTCCATGGTGTAGCCGGCCGCGATCTGACGTTTGCGCAGCTCGCCCCCTTGGTAAAGCGGGCTTTCAGTCACAGCCGCCAACTCACCATCCAGTTCATTGATCTTACCGACCCAATCCCCAAACGGCAGCGCAGACGCCATTTTATCTTTCAGCTCTTCGTCGTGATACAAGGCACCCTTGTCCATGTGCACGCCGATCATCTGACCCGGGCCCAGCGCACCTTTTTCCACAACAGTCGCTTCATCCGTCGGCACCATGCCCGCCTCAGACCCAGCAATCAGCAGGCCATCACCGGTCACAACATAGCGCATCGGGCGCAATCCATTCCGGTCCAAACCGGCACAGACCCAGCGACCATCGGTCATCGCCAGAGCAGCAGGGCCATCCCATGGCTCCATCACCGCGTTGCAGTACGAATACATGTCGCGCCATGGCTTCTTCAGCTCAGTCGCCTGCTTGGACCAGCTTTCTGGAACCAACATAGTCTTCGCCATCGGCGCAGACCGCCCAGCGCGGACCAAAACCTCAAACACCGCATCCAAAGCAGCGGAGTCAGACGACCCACCACCAATGATCGGCTTAATGTCTTCGGCCATGTCGCCAAACGTCCCGGACGCCATGCGAATTTCGTGAGACTTCATCCAGTTGACGTTGCCCTTAAGTGTGTTGATCTCACCGTTGTGCGCCAACATGCGGAACGGCTGCGCCAACCACCACTGCGGGAATGTGTTTGTGGAATACCGCTGGTGGTAAATCGCAAACGCAGATTCAAACCGCTCGTCCAACAGATCGGGGTAAAACTCCGCAACCTGCTCAGCCAACATCATGCCTTTGTAAATGATCGACCGGCACGACAAAGACGCCAGGTACAAACCCTGAACCCCAGCCGCAGCCGCCGCTTTTTCAATCCGGCGACGGATCACATAAAGCTCACGCTCGAATGTCTCTTCATCCACACCCTTGGAGTTCGAAATCAAAATCTGCTCGATCTCAGGGCGTGTCGCATTGGCCTTCTCGCCCAGGCATTCCACATTCACCGGCACATGGCGCCAGCCGTAAATGTAGTACCCCATGCGCAAAACTTCGGACTCAACAATCGTCCGGCATGTTTCTTGTGCACCAAAATCAGTACGCGGCAAGAAAACCTGACCCACCGCCAACAGCTCACCTTGGCGTGGCTCGTGGCCTGTGCGCGCAACCTGATCGTAGAAAAACGGCACAGGGATTTGCACGTGAATACCGGCGCCATCACCGGTTTTACCGTCCGCATCCACCGCACCCCGGTGCCAAATCGCCTTTAGCGCGGAAATGCCGTTTTCAACAACAGCGCGGCTTTTCTTACCGTCGATGGATACGACCAAACCAACACCACAGTTGGCCTTTTCGTCTTCATGGTCATACAGGCCGTTCTCGGCCATGAAATCGCGCTTTGCCTGTTCGGCTTCTGCCCATGCGTCATCATATTTGGTCATCATTCGTCTCCTCGTGCCTACCCGAATGGGGCGGTGCGTCTTAGTATTCGTTTACGTCTGGCAAAACCTGCGCGTCCGGTGTGTAGGACGACAATTCAACCCCACACCCAAACTTCGGATTTACAGACAGATATCCGGCCTCACCGGGGAAGATGAACTCCACCGGCGTATCATCACTGTCGAACGTTTCGTTCGAATTTGTGTAGGTGCTGACCCCACCAATAAACATGCGCCAGTCGGGGTTCACAAACTCACGACCCTCCGCACGCCAAATCTCATTGCCCTCGGCATCCGTCGCGGTCAGCGCATATTCGGTGCGCAGCAAGGTGATCCCGTCGATCACAACACGCTCGCCCGTCAATTGGTCAAAACCGGTGTAGCGGCTTTCCCCAATCTCATCGCTTTCCGTAATGAAATCCCAGGTGTCCACGTCCCCCGCCAACAGATCAGACATCGACATCGCATCAGGCGAGGACATCAACCGCTCTGTATGACCGGACCGCAGGTGAAAGCTTTCCACCCACTCCGCCTCACTGTTGATCTTGCCCACATAGGTCAGGCCCTCTTCATCCAATGTCGCGCGGCGTTGCTCGCCCTCAGCATCAAAATCGCAGGTGAAATAGTGAGACACCGAACAGCTGGTGCTCTGGATCGTCAGATACCCCTCACAGCCCTCAGGCATGGAAAACTCTTGAGCCTGCGCCGCGGTAACACTCATCGTCACCATCAGCGGGCTCGCAACAACAAGGGCGATCAAAGCGTTCGTCTTCATCATTTATTCAGTCTCCATGTCAGGTCTGCTGACCCATTGATGCACATGCTGTACATACAAGATGTGCACAGCATGTGTACGGGCTGTGCTGGGGCTTATTCAGCGGCGACAGCGGCCCCTTGATTGATGTAATCCAAGATCGCATCTGCCGCTTCGCGACCGTCTTTAATGGCCCAAACCACCAACGACGCACCGCGCACAATATCACCAGCCGCGAACACACCCTCAAGGCTTGTCTGGCCTGTGTTAAACTCGGCCTTGATCGTGCCCCAACGGGTCACTTCCAACTCAGGAACGCCCCACAATGTCGGGATCTCTTCCGGCTCAAAACCTAGCGCCTGAACAACCAGATCAGCGTCTTCAACGTAGTCGCTGCCTTCAATCAATTCCGGCATCTGGCGACCTGTCGCATCCGGTGCGCCAAGGCGCATCTTTTGCACCATCACACCTTCAACAGTCTCACCACCGGTGAACCCTTTAGGGGCAGACAACCAAACAAATTCCACGCCTTCTTCTTCGGCGTTCTGTGTCTCACGTTGTGAGCCAGGCATATTCGCACGGTCACGACGGTACAGGCATTTCACGCTCTCGGCACCTTGGCGGATCGCAGTGCGCACACAGTCCATCGCCGTGTCACCACCACCGATCACAACAACCTTTTTGCCTTCCGCATTCAGCGACCCGTTGTCGAATTCTTCGACATCATCACCGAATGATTTGCGGTTGCTCGCAGTCAAATAATCAATCGCGCGCACGATGCCTTCGGCACCCACGCCAGGGGCTTCCAAAGCCCTTGTTTTATAGACGCCAGTGGCGATCAAAACCGCTTCGTGCTTGCCGCGAATAGCGTCAAACGACAGGTCCTCACCCACGTTGCAATTCATCACAAACTCAACGCCACCGTCTTCCAACTGCTGCATGCGCTGCATGACGATATCTTTCTCCAGCTTAAAGCCAGGAATACCGTACGTCAGCAAGCCGCCCCCGCGGTCGTAACGGTCATACACCGTCACCTGAACCCCTTGGCGACGCAGCATATCCGCGGCAGCCAAACCACCCGGACCAGCCCCGATGATGCCAACGCTTTCGGTGCGCTCCACAGACGGTTTGATCGGCTTAACCCAACCGTTTTCAAATGCTGTATCTGTGATGTATTTCTCAACCGACCCGATCGTCACAGTGCCGTGGCCGGACTGTTCGATCACGCAGTTGCCCTCACACAAACGGTCCTGCGGGCAGATACGACCACAGATTTCAGGGAACGTGTTTGTCGCCTGCGAAATCTCATAGGCTTCTTCCAAACGGCCTTCTGCAGTCATGCGCAACCAATCTGGAATGTTGTTGTGCAACGGGCAGTGCGACTGGCAATAGGGCACACCACATTGCGAACACCGCGAGGCCTGCTCAGCCGCTTTCGCCGTCGCGAACTCCGCGTAAATCTCTCCGAAATCTTCGGTACGTAAATTGGGCGGACGCTTCTCCGGCATATCGCGTTCTACATCCACGAACTTCAACATCTTTTGTCCAGCCACAGGGTCATCTCCCAATCAAATTCAGAAAGTACTCTCTAATCTTACTTCGCGGAAAAGAAAAGTCAGCACGCCTGACCTATTTACGGAATTCGACGTGACGTTCAAGCAAAGTTTGCCCCCGTTGATGATTTTTTAGGTCCGATACGGTCCTATCAACCCTCTTCCGTTACACACATATTGAATTACAAAGACAAAAACGAATCGGACAGCCTATGCCTTTGCTCACACTTCTTCTTGTTGCACTCATCCAAGGCATCACCGAATTCCTGCCCGTTTCCTCATCCGGACACCTTATTTTACTGCCCCAACTCACCGGCATGGATGACCAAGGTCAGGTCATTGATGTAGCAGTCCACGTGGGCACATTGTTCGCGGTGATCTTGTATTTCTGGTCAGATGTTCGCGCCGGGCTTATCGGCCTCACACGGCTCGCGCGCGGCAAAATCGACACACAAGGCGCGCGTTTGGCCCTAGGACTGATCGTCGCAACCATCCCTGTGGTGATTTTCGGCCTCATTCTGAAACTCACCGGCCTCGACGACATGATGCGCTCCATCGCGGTCATCGGTTGGACAATGTTGATCTTCGGCCTCGTGCTCTATTGGGCCGATCAAACCGGCCCCACCGAAAAATCATCCTCCGATTGGGGCCTGAAAGACGCTCTCACAATGGGGTTTTGGCAAGCCATCTCCCTGATCCCCGGCACCTCCCGTTCAGGCATCACCATCACTGCGGCCCGCAAACTGGGTTACACCCGTGAAGACGGCGCAAAGCTGGCGATGTTGATGTCGATCCCGACGATCATTGCCTCGGGTGTTTTGCTCGGCGCAGAAGTCGCCGTCACCGCAAACGCAGGCGCCGCACGTGACGGCGCAATCGCCGCGGCCTTCGCCTTCATCGCGGCACTCGTCGCGTTGACGTTAATGATGCGTTTGCTGAAATCGGTCAGCTTCACGCCCTACGTGATTTACCGTGTCATCCTGGGCGTGGTGCTGTTGTGGGTCGCTTACACCTAAGCCTTCAGGTTTTTCGCGCTTTCCTTGATGGCATCGTATTGCCCGCTTGGGCGGAAACGCCACAGATAGTCAGGCAAAATCCCTTCCATCGCAGTGGGTGTGATCCCCAATGCATCAAAGCCCTGCGCGCCTTCGGACACGACGTTATCAACCTTCAGGTTTTCAACCTGATCCGTGGTCAACGGCCCGCGCACCAAACCAAAGCTCAACGCACGACCAACGCCAAACCCGATCGCCATCAAACGTGCGATGCCAAACGGAATATTCACGATCAAACGACGCCGGCGCACCACCTGCAGCATCTCCTGCATCAGCTCGCGGAATGTATTCACATCAGGGCCGCCCAATTCATACACGCCAGATGCACCACCCTCGACGCCCATAACGGCAGCCGCAGCAACATCATCAACATACACAGGCTGGAACTTTGTATTCGCACCGACAACAGGCAGGACCGGACCAAACCGTGTCATCCCTGCAAAGCGGTTGAAGAATTCATCCTCCATACCGAAAATAATAGACGGACGCAGGATCATCGCGTTTGGCATATGTGCCAGAACTCCGTCTTCACCAGCCGCCTTCGTGCGGGCATATTCGCTCTCGCTCTCAGCATCTGCGCCAATTGCAGACAGGTGAACCATCGATGTGACACCATGCTCGGCCGCCAAACGTGCAATCCGTTCTGCACCCTCGGTCTGAACCGCTTCGAACGTGTTCTTGCCAATCTCGTCCAAGACACCCACGCAGTTCACGACCGCATCGGATCCCTTCATCACAGACGCAACAGAGGCATCATCGCGGATGTTGCAGAACACAGGTTCAACCTGACCAACAGCGCCGTATGGCTTTACGAACATTGCTTCGTTCGGGTTGCGCACCGCAACACGAACCCGCCAGCCAGACTTGGCAAGACGTCGCGCGATATACCGTCCGACAAAACCGGACCCGCCGTAGATAGTGACAAGTTTGGACATAGCAATTTTCCTTCGGACGAGATTGCACCTGATTTACCCCCGCACCCCCCCATAAACAAGGCGTATCTTGTCGCGTATTGCTGGTGCTTTCGTACGGGGTGCCAAGATAAACGCATCACCTGTATGTTTTCGATACACAATAGCGTTGACAGCCCCAGCAGACCTGCCTAAACGCCTCCTCACGTGATCTGTGCCCAGATGGCGGAATTGGTAGACGCGCCAGCTTCAGGTGCTGGTGTCCGTATGGACGTGGAGGTTCGAGTCCTCTTCTGGGCACCATCATGTATCTCCCCAAAAGCAAAGCCACCTAACATGCGGTAGCCGCTAAAGATTCGCGTTTCACGTGATGGTCCTATGCGTATAGTCAGCGCAAAACGGCATCAGCGAGGAAGCACATATGGCACCCAAGTTTGGAACAAGCGGCCTGAGAGGTTTGGTGACGGAACTCACTGATTCCCTGATTGCCGAATACGTGCACGCCTTCATTCACGCCTGCGGCCCCTTCAACGCCGTCCACGTCGGCCGAGACCTGCGCGCCTCTTCCCCGCGGATCGCAGAGGCCACGTTGGCGGCCATCGCCGAAGCGGGTCTCCCCGCCATCGATCACGGGGAGCTTCCGACACCCGCCCTCGCCCTGACAGCCCTCCAGGCGGGAGATGCTGCCGTGATGGTGACAGGCAGCCATATCCCCGACGATCGAAACGGTTTGAAATTCTATGTGCCCCGTGGCGAAATCAACAAATCTGACGAAGCGGCAATTGGCAAAGCACTTGGCCACATCACGCATGAGAATACCGGTCACATCTCCCGCGAAGGTACCGCTCTAGAGACCTTCAAAACACGATACACAGAAGCGCTTGGCACCACATGCCTGAGCGGTCTCAAGATTGGTGTTTACGAACACAGCTCTGTGGCGCGCGATGTACTGACCGACATCCTGACCTCTCTCGGCGCTGAAACAGTGTCTTTTTCACGGTCTGACAGGTTCATCCCCGTCGACACAGAAGCCATCGATCCACAGACAAAAGATATGCTGAAAGACTGGGCCGAGGCGCATAACCTGTTCGCGATTGTATCCACGGACGGCGACGGGGATCGCCCCATGGTCGCTGACCCAAACGGCCACGTAATCGCGGGGGACGTTCTGGGCGCGTTGACCGCAATTGAGCTCGGGGCCACCCATGTGGTCACGCCCATCTCGTCCAACTCGATGATTGACAACATCGCATCCGTGACAACCGTCCAACGTACGAAAATTGGCTCGCCCTTCGTGATCGACGGCATGGAAAAACTATTAGCTGATGCACCCACCGAAAAGGTTGTCGGGTATGAGGCGAATGGCGGCTTTCTGCTGGGCTTCAATGCAGGCTGTTCAAACGGCACCCTCACCCCGCTTATGACCCGCGATTGCGCTCTGCCAATCCTTTTGCCCCTGATTGCTGCACGCCGAGCGCAGGTCACGCTGACCGAGCTTGTCGCGGGCCTCCCCCCCTACTTCACGGCCACCGATCGTTTGCAAAACGTGCCAACAGACACGTCGAACAGATACATTGACGCACTGAGAGACACCGCCGACCGGAGGGCTGAGTTCTTTTCTGAACTGGGCATGCAAACCGGTACAAACACCCTCGATGGTCTGCGTGTTTCGTTTGAGGATGGCATCACTGTGCACCTGCGCCCATCCGGAAACGCACCCGAATGCCGCTGCTACGTCGAAGCGCGCGACCCCCAGCAGGCCGCGCACATCCTCCAAACTTCCCTTTCCAAATTAAGCGAGGCGCTGTCAGACGAGGCAAAGAGATAGGCGAACACCTGCGGGGCTGTTGCGCACAAAGCCGTTGGGCCGGACGGTCCTATAAGGGGGTGTTTATACACTCCTCCTAGGGTCCGACATGATCCGAACAAAGAGGTTTCTCATGTCTGATACTAGCCCCATCCATTCCCTTCCGCTTATTGCCCCCGCCCAAGCCCAAAAGCATGTCACGCATAATGAAGCGCTCGTTCAGCTTGAGGCGCTCGTGCAATTGGCAGTTTTGAACCGCGATCTTGACACACCACCAATGACGCCCGCCACCGGTCAGCGCTATATCGTCGGGTCTGCCGCCACAGGTGATTGGGACGGCCACGATACAGAAATCACGTGGTACGATGGAACCGGCTGGCGCTTTCTTGAGCCCCAACAGGGCTGGCGCGCTGAAGTTTTGACTGAGGGTAGCGCGGTCGTTTTTGATGGGACGGGATGGCAATCGCAAACCGTGGACTTCAACAACCTCGACGGAGTTGGGGTTGGCACCACCGCAGATGCCAACAATCGGTTGGCCGTGTCATCGCCAGCTGTTTTGCTGACTCACCAAGGATCAGATCACCGATTGAAGATGAACAAAGCCACGCCCACAGATACCACCTCGCTTCTGTATCAAACCAACTTTTCAGGCCGTGCGGAAATTGGTCTGGCCGGCAATGACAGCCTGTCTGTCAAAGTCAGCCCTGATGGCGCCAGCTGGACAAGCGCCATTGAATTTGACCCAACCACGGGCCTCGCCACGGGTGCCGCAGTTCAATCGCAACCCGACGACACCACCGAAGGCCGATTGATGCGCGCTGATTATGGGTACGGACCGGGGAATGTGATTGGCACCGTCAGCGAATCTTCTGGCGTACCAACAGGGGCCGTGATCGAAAGCGGATCGAACGCCAATGGCACCTACACCCGGCTGGCCGATGGCACCCAGATATGTACGCATACAATCAACCTAGGGTCACGCATCGCATTGGGCAGCGGCACATATGCCGATCCGTATCATACAGCGGCCGGATCGTGGGCCTATCCAATTGCCTTCACGACAATCGGGGCACTGACCGCGACAGGGGAGGTAGACACCAACACGGCCGCCGACCGCGCGCAGTCTATTTCGACCCAAGGGGTTGGCAGCAGTTCGGTCACCACCATTCAGGCTGTCATGCTGTCATCAACATCAACCGACGTAGACGTCACCGTCCACCTCACAGCGGTTGGTCGTTGGTATTGATCAGAATGGTGAGGTCACGGAATACTCTGTGACCTCACGCCGCCAAAAGCCTAATTCTCAAGTTCCACCGCTCTAACTCAGGTCGAAAGCGATATGTTCGGCTGTGATTTGGTCAGATCGTCAATCGCCCGCAACTGACCGATCAGTGCCGCCATGTGATGAACCGGGATCATATTGGGGCCATCGCTTGGCGCTGTATCCGGGTTTTCATGGGTTTCGATAAACAAGGCGGACACACCAACCGCGACCGCAGCACGCGCCAGCACAGGCGCGAATTCACGCTGGCCCCCAGATGTGGTTCCTTGGCCACCGGGTTGCTGGACTGAATGCGTCGCGTCAAACACCACAGGGTAACCAGTGGATGCCATCGTAGGCAGGCCACGAAAATCACTGACCAACGTGTTATACCCAAACGACGTGCCGCGATCGCACAGCATGATGTTTTCATTACCGGTGCTTGCAATCTTTTCGGCCACATTCCCCATGTCCCAAGGCGCTAGAAACTGGCCCTTTTTGACATTGATCGCACATCCCGTCGCACCAGCTGCCAAAAGCAAATCTGTTTGACGACACAAAAACGCAGGGATTTGGATGATATCCACCACCTCACCGGCCGGTGCACATTGCGCCGCATCGTGAACATCTGTCAGGATCGGGCACCCAAATTCGTCTCGGATTTTGGACAAGATCGTAAGTCCTTCCTCCATCCCCAGACCTCGCTGCGTGGTGATCGAGGATCGGTTGGCCTTGTCGTAGCTGGCCTTAAAAATAAAACGCGTGCCCGTGGCCTCGCAGGCCTGCGCGATTTTCTCGGCCATCATCCTCGCATGATCGAGGCTTTCGAGCTGGCAAGGGCCGGTGATCAACGCGAATGGGTGCGAGCCACCGATGGCAATATCGCGGACATTCACTGTGTTCGTCTCAATCATGGCTGTTCTCCGTTGAAACAGGATTTAGAGCGCTGCAAGCGCGGCTTCGATACGAGGGACGTCCGTTGGGTTATTCAACTCCCAAAACACCCGCCCGCGCGCGTCGACTTCGACACAGCGCACAGGCATTCCAGCATGCAAGAACCGCAATTGTTCAAGGCCCTCGAGCGTTTCAAGATCGCTCACAGGATGCGCGACATAGGCAGCCAATGCATCTGGCCGGTACGCGTAAACGCCCACGTGGTGAAAAACAGGGATCGGCTCGGACACTTTACCCGGGTCGATAAACGGCAAGACCTCTTTCGAGAAATAAAGGGCGTTCATACGGTCATCAAAGACAGCCGACGTGCCACCGACACGTCCGTTCGCACGGTCTTCTTTCAACGCATCATAGGTGGCGCGATCACACCGTAGCACAGGCGTGGCCATGCCGATGTCAGGATCGGCCTTCATGGCATCAATCAATGCCTCGACAAACCAAGGCGGGGTAAGGGGGGCATCCCCTTGGAAGTTTACGATCAGATCAGCATCAAGATTGGCATTTTTCATCGCATCAGCACAGCGTGCCGTACCATTTTCACACGCCTCGTCTGTCATGACGACATCGGCCCCAAAAGCGCGCGCCGCATCTGAGATACGCTGGTCGTCAGTGGCCACATAGACAGCATCCACGCCTTTGATCGCGCTTGCCGCTTCCCAGCTCATTTGAATGAGGGTTTTTTCGGTTCCGTCTTTTTGGCGCAATGTGGCCAGTGGTTTGGCCGGATACCGTGTTGATGCATAACGGGCGGGAATAAAGATGACTGTTTTCATACGCGACCCATATCCAATGGCATCAACACTGTCGAGGCAGCGACGGCGCCCTAAACGACGCCAGCACGCAGTAGATCATGGATGTGCAGCACGCCAAGCGGTTTCCGGTCTTCCCCTGCGATGACAACGATATTGATTTTCCGTTCGTTCATCATCGCCATCGCCTCGGGTGTCAGGCAATCTGGCGCGACAATCAGGGGGTCAGGGTTTGCCACATCTTTTGCGGTCCGGTCCATCAAACCGGCCATGTTGCGCCGCAAGTCCCCATCGGTGATCACGCCTGTAATGGTGTTCCCGTCGGTCACCACTCCGATACCAAACCCTTTGGCCGTCATCGTTAGCAACACATCCGTCATCGGGTCATCTTGCCCGACGAGAGGCATGTCATCGCCGCCATGCATGAGGTCTGAAACCGTTTGCATCTGCGCCCCCAGTTTTCCACCAGGATGGTACACGCGAAAATCTTCAGCGACAAAACCGCGGCGTTCCATCAAGGCCACGGCAAGGGCATCCCCCAACGCCAAGGTCATTGTCGTCGATGTTGTTGGTGCCATCCCGATTGGGCAGGCTTCCGGCTGCTTTGGAAGGGTCAAACGGAAGTCCGCAGCCTTCATCAAGGTACTGTCTGGATTCGATGAAACACCAATGAGCGGGATCGAAAAACGCTGACTGTGGTAAACAATGTCTCGCAACTCTTGGGTTTCGCCCGAGTTAGAAATCAAAATGCAAACATCGTCAGGGCCAATCATCCCCAGATCACCATGGCTCGCCTCAGTCGCGTGCACAAAATACGAAGGTGTCCCAGTCGAAGCAAATGTCGCGGCAAGCTTGCGCCCGATGTGCCCCGACTTTCCGACGCCGGACACGATGATCCGTCCCGAACTCGATAGGATTTTTTCGATCGCCCCGGCAAAATCAGCCGGGAGATGGTCTGCAAGATACGTCAGCGCGTCCGCTTCGATGGTCAGGACGTTCTTCCCAATCGCAACACTGTCGGACACTGGATTTAACACTCCGGAAGACGTTTGGGACGGCTGCATTGAGGATAACCTTCACGATTTTCTTTACCCTCGGGGATGTAACAGTCTTGCCGCGATTCTACTATGACCTACGCAAGACATGCCTGCCTTGCCCGATCCACCACCTAGATGCGCAGAGTGGGTCTCCAAACCGTCGACATACCGTCCGTCCGAAAACGTTAAATTGCCGAGACTTCAGGGCTTTCCAAAATCGGAGTTGGAGATTTTAGCCAGCGACGCAGCATGTTTTTCGCAATGTCTTCGTCACCAGTTGTAAAGCTCTCATTCAGCGAACGAATGGCCGATGCGATTTCAATCTCGGTCAAGCGCTCTTCGTCGACACGCTTGATTTTCGGATGATCCGTATCCTCAATCGGGCTACCTTCGACGGCCAAAATTTCGTGCAACTTTTCGCCAGGTCGCAGACCCAATTCTACAATCTCAATATCACCGTTCGGATTCTTCGCGTCACATACCGTGTAACCGGCTGCTTCGATCATCTGGTAGGCCAAGGCGCGGATCGAAACAGGCTCTCCCATATCCAGAAGGAAAATTTCACCTTGTTGATTGTTTTGAGCAGCCAAACTGCCGACCATCAATACCAACCGTGCAGCTTCCGCGATTGTCATGAAATATCGTGTGACTTCTGAATGGGTCAGCGTCACAGGCCCCCCGCTCGCAATTTGCTCATCAAAAAGCGGAACAACAGAGCCCGAAGACCCCAAAACGTTCCCGAACCGAACAATGGAATACTGTGTTCGCGTGGACCGGGTGGACAGATCTTGCACAAGCAGCTCAGCAAGGCGCTTGGACGCGCCCATGAAGCTGGTGGGCTGAACGGCCTTGTCTGTCGACACAAGGATGAAGGAGTCAACGCCAAGATCTCCCGCGGCTTTTGCAACGGTCTGCGTGCCAATCACGTTGTTATGCAGGCCGACAAGACGGTTTTTTTCAACCATTGGTACGTGCTTATAGGCAGCCGCATGAAGGATCGTGTTCACACCGTATGAGGAAATCGTCCGCCGCACGTTTACAGCATCGGTCACCGATCCGAGCACTGGAATGATGGGGCAGGAAATCTCTCCATTCAGGCTATCATTCAGTTCCCGGTCCAACTGATACAGGGCATGTTCGCTGACATCGAACAATACCACGCACTTCGGACGACAATGAATGACCTGCCGCGCAAGCTCGGATCCGATAGACCCACCAGCTCCGGTAATCATCACACAGCCACCCCCATAGATCTCGCATCCCCCCGCCAAATCCTTGTCCAGATCGGCGCGATTCAAGAAATCCGTTGGGTTGGCGGGCTGCAATTCATCCTTCAACTCTGTTTCACACACGAGCGATGCGAAGGAAGGCAGGGTGGAAACTTCGCAATTGAGCGATTTCAAATGTTTCGCCAAGCGCGCTTGTTTTGGCCGACTTTGAGATGGCATCGCCAAAACGACACGGTCCACATTTAGCGTCTCGACAATGTTTTCAATCCGGATAGGTGACAAAACCGGCAAGCCAGCAACAAGAATCTTTTGAAGCGTCGGATTGTCGTCGATAAAAGCAACCGGCTCTACTGTGTCATCTGTATCCAACGCAGCAGCGAGCTGAACACCGGTCTGGCCAGCCCCATAAATTAGAACCCGCTGTCGATCGTGGCCACGCATGTAAATAGAAATCAGCACATTCCGCATGATCAATCGCGCGCTCACGGACATGATAACAATCGCCATCGTCACAGTGAGAAGCAAAATCGGATCGCCGACCCCGCCAAGCAAAACATTAGAAGCAACAACGCCTACAATGCCAATAAACGCCCCATAACAGGCAGTCCTTTGGATGCCGGTCTGCTCATAAGTTTTAAGCTTGATTCGAGGGAGACCCAACGCGAGAGACGCCATACCGCCTGCAACTGTCATGGCTGCAATCAAGGAAATCTTATCTCTTACTTGACCCGTACCGATCCAAAATAGAACACTGCTGACCAAGGGAACAAGAGAAACATCAACGATAAACAATATCAATAACTTAGCAGATCTCGACATTTTTTGCAAAGAACGGGAAGCCTGCCTGTTTAGTTTCAAAAGGCGATGTTTAAGGGTCCGGCGTCTCATATTTACCTCGGTCCTTTCGAGAGCATCAAAAATTTAGTTCAAATATGGGGTCTTTAAAAATTGGTCGTTCTGTTCAAAATCGAAGTGGTAATTCCACATGTTTAAATTGTATCAAGTTGACCAATAATTTGCCAGTTTTTGTGACACCAGCGTGAACTCCGGCGAGAAAGCGCCTGTAATTTATGTACAATTTTTTTGCACAAGCCCAAAAAACATGCTCGATACGGATATCTAGCGCGCCCACGCTAGCCGAATCGAGCTAGCGATCAGTGCCGCCAAAACAACATATCCCACAATGCAGGTAGATATGCGAACGGTCACTGAATTGATCTGAAGGCGTTCACCTCCAATAAAATACCGCAAGGTAATAGTGGTAACAGCTTCAACCACCGAGAGTAACAGCTTAAGTCACAACAGAAACGTTGACCAAAGGCACCAAAAATAAATTCGGGTGCCGCTTGATAAAACCTAGCCCAGATTCTCGTTTCGCAAAATTCGCTGTTTAGCGCAATCAAGCAACTTGATTTGGGTTAATACAGATTGAAACGGTCACCATCTCCGCGAACAGTCTGACCACTTTGAATCCTTCCAAAAGCGATAAGTTGCGTTGAATAATGACATACATCGCCATCTTGCGAATTACATAGACCATGGCAGAGGTGCGATAGGCTTGTTGTATCCGATCAAATGACGTCATACAAATCGTAGTTGCGTACCGATGAGGTCATCGCTCCAATATGATCAGAAATTACCATATTGCACGGCAGGCAATTGTCAGAGAGCCGCTCATTCTACGTGTTGTTTTAAAGGTGAGATACCACTTAACGGACGATAAATTCCGCATGAAGAGCGCCGGCTGCCTTAATGCTCTTCAAGATATCAATCATATCTCGCGGCGATACGCCCAGCGCATTTAACCCAGCAACGACCTCTGACAACGAAGTCCCGTCCGGGATTTCCGCCAGACCTATACCTGGCTCCTCTTCTATTGCGGCATTCGTGTTGGGAACGACAATTGTATTTCCAGCAGCAAAAGGATTTGGTTGAACAACGATGGGGACTTCCTCGATTCGTAGGGTAAGATTTCCTTGGCTGACCGCAACACGAGAAATTCTAACATCTTCCCCCATGACAATAGTTCCAGAGCTTTGGTCGACGACTACTCTCGCGCGACGCTCAGGCTCAACAAGAATGTTTTCTACTCGAACGAGAGCATGGGCAGGTGAAGAGGTTCGCGTGGCAGCTATGTCCAACCGAACAGTTCCAGCATCAAGCATTAGCGCAACACCTCGCCCGAAAGTCTGGTTTATCGCCGCCTCGATACGTGCTGCCGTGGTGAAGTCCGGTGATCTCAAAGCGAGCCGGATGACTTCCATACTTGAAAATTCGAAAGCAATTTCTCTCTCAACAGTGGCGCCGGCGGGTATCACGCCAGATGTTGGGACTCCTTGTATTACACCCCCACCCTCCCCTTCAGCGGCAACACCACCAGCAATTATCGTCCCTTGTGCGACCGCATAAATTTCACCGTCCGCGGCATTCAACGGCGTCATCACCAGCGTGCCTCCCATCAAGCTGTCCGCATCACCAATTGCAGAAATCGTGACATCGATAGAACTACCGGAACGAGAGAATGCGGGAAGTTCCGCAGTCACGATGACTGCGGCAACGTTGTTTGGCCTAAACTGTTCGCCGGTCACATTCACGCCCAGACGCTCAAGAATATTACTCATTATTTCCTCGGTAAACGGCGAATTTCGAAGACCGTCACCGGTACCGTTTAAACCAACCACAAGTCCGTAACCGACAAGGTCATTTGACCTCACGCCATCAAACTCAACTAGGTCCTTAATTCGGATAGGAGATGCCACCACAGCAGTTTCCCAAACCAGGAATAGCAGGATTAATAATGGCCTGATCAACGCAAATACCCCACTAGCGAAAGGCCCGACAACCGCGAGGTCAACGTATATTGGGTTTCAAGCTGAAACTTCACGGCTTCAAGTTGTGTAGCGGTTTCGAACGGATCAGCTTGCGTCAATTCGGTTTTGAAAATGCTCAAGGATGTTTGTTCAGCAGCATTTCTTGCTGACATCTCTTCAACTTGGCCCTCTATGAACCCAACTCGACCTTGTAGGGTCGCCATCGCCTCCCCTGCACTCAACAAATCGACCGCCGCGCTCTGTTGGAGTTCCCGGCTTTCTGCCAAGCCGATGGACAGGCTGCTATCTGTGGCCAAAACGCCCTTGACCAGCCCCTTTAAAACACTTTTCAGCGCCCCATCATCAGCACGAGCGTCAATTTCAACAGACTGACCGGACGCGATAAGTCGTTCCATTTTGCTGTCCGGCGATCCTTGAAAACCAGCAGAACTAAATCCCCCCGATGGAGAATCAAACCAATCATCAATCGCAAGCGTGATCTCTGATAGTTCTGTGAAGCCAGACAGCTCCTCCCTTAGATTTTCCAGCATCTCTTCGGCTGACACCAATGGGCTTGTAGTAAGGTCATCACCACCGAACACGGCACGATCCGCAACACGTATATTCAATGCCGAGATGGAAGCCTCGAGACCAGCAAACGACGCGCTCGACGCATTTGATAATTCAGACGGAGAGCTTGCCGAGTCGATGGTAAAAAGCGCTACGCTGGCATTCGATCTCTGGGTATCGACTTGGGAAAGTGAGCTCTGCATTATGGACAACATTTGAGACGTTTGAGTGTTTGCAGACGCAAAACCATCAAGCATTGCAAGCTGTCTATTGAGGCTAGAAAGGGCAGTTTGTGACGACCCGAGGTGTTCAGTCAAATCCGATTTCAAACCTGTTGTTAATTCTTGAACGAGCGTGTTCAACTCTGTTTTCGTTTTGCTGTTGCTTTGTGTAGTCAAGAAATGCTGACGCAAATCCCCAATTGGAGAAAAACTCATGTTTAAATCTCCATCAGGCGTTGCATCAACGTATCAACTGTCTGGATGACACGTGCATTTGCAGCGTAGGCCTGCTCAATACGCAAAAGTATTTGAAGCTCGTAATCGGTATCTACACCATCGGCTGATTCCGCTTCCTTCAAGCTTGACCAACGGGACGTTTCAAAACTCAACTCCTCATCGTAGGAAAGCCGCAGGAGACCGATTTCTGCTTCTTTGCTCGCTGCGAGACCTGCTGCAGAAAACCCGATTGTATCTACTCCATTTGAGATGGGCGCGGATAGGCTGGCGGTTAGCGCGCTCAACAAAGTTGCATCCCCAGCATTTCCTACGGATGTCGCATACAATCCATCCCTAAGGTTCGTAACTGCGCCCCCTTGTGAAGGATCAATTTGATTGTTCACAGCAATGCGAGACGACAAGCCAACGATGTTGTCTTGCTGTAGGGCCGCCCCAGCATCAGTCAGGATGCCCGCCCCCCCCACCGGAATGGTGCTGTCAACGTCTTGATCTTGGAAGCGCCCAATCAAATCAGCCGCGACAAGATCGAGGCTGTTCTGGGCATCAACCAAATGTGTATCACGTGCTTGAAACGCTGCTTCGAGGCTTCCCCCTGTCAGACCGCCCAATCCATCTTCGGCGATTTGCTCTCCGTTCAGCAAAATACCATTCAGCGCACCACTTGAAGCTGTCATATCAGCTGTGATGGTCGCATTTGGCGCAAACGTGAATGTCTGGGCTTTGCCATCAATCAACGACTGTCCAGCTGTCGTTGTAAGAGCGATCACACCATTAGAGCGTTCAAACTGTCGGATTGGGACAATCTCAGAAATTTGGTCAATCACTTGTTGCCGCGTATCCATCAAACCGGACGCATCGACCCCCGAAGAACGAGCCACTACAATATCTTTGTTGAGGTCTTCAACATAGCCCAACGCGGCATTAAGACTGGTTACCTGTCCAGAGATGAAGTTGTCCGCATCTGTGCGCATGCTTTGAATTCCGTCAGAGGCAGAATTTAGACTCTGGGCAAGATCGCTAAATTTACTTTGGAGCGCGGTCAGAGAAATAACCGAAGACGGGTCCGCTTGGGCGTCGATCAGGGCGACTTCGACCGCTACGATACGATCTGAAATCGTCCCATCTTCTCCTGGAGCGCCGACGATGTTTTGAATGTCACCCAAAGTGGTTGAAAGAAAGGACGCCGCTCCCAAACGGGCATCTGCCAATCGTCTGTTCGCGAGCACGCCAGCATCGACATGGCGCGTGACACCATCAATTTGCACGCCCGATCCTCGGCCACCGACAGTTGCCGATGTTACATCTAAGGTGCGGCGACCGTACCCTTCGGTTAAGGCATTTGACACATTTGAAGATACTACCTCCGCCATGCGGGACGCCGCAGTTAACCCGGACAGGGCATTGGAGAGTGAATGTGTAATGCTCATAGCAGCGATCCCTGATTATCGTTTAATGTTCGTTGTTTCCTGCAACATTTCATCAACGGTCTGAATGACCTTCGCATTTGACGAATACGCGCGCTGCGTTTGGATGAGCTGGGTCAGCTCACCCGCCACATCAGTTGCAGATTCCTCTCTGGCGTAGCTGACAATATCACCTGTAGGTCCATCGCCAGCATCCCAGAGATAGAATTCTCCACTCTCAAGTGTTACCGAATAGCTCTGGTTGTCAGCTGTGGAGAGACCGTTTTCATTTGCGACATTTGCCAGCGGCACCTGATAGATTGTACGCGATATGCCTGTGTCAAAAAATGCGACCACATAACCGTTCGAGTCTACTTCGACAGAGGTCAAATTCCCAACCGGTGACCCATCTCTATCGATGGACACAGGAGCAAACGTATCAGACAGCTGTGAGATTCCGCCCACCTCACCGATCAACCCAAGCCCAAGATCAATCACGCCACCATCGACACCAATAGCGACAGTGCCCGCAGCTCCATCATAGACGCCGCCGACTGTGTTCGTGACGGATAGCAAGCGACCACCAGCACCGAACGTATCGTCAAATTCAAGTTCATACTCCCCCACAACTGCGCCATCGCTCGCGCTGTCTTCCACGAACATGGTCCAGGTATTGGAAGACCCCGTAGCAGGTACTGTTGGTACAAAGCTGACAGACAGTGTTTCAGCAATGCCTAGGCTATCGTAGTATTCGACAGAGAGGGATTCAGCCTCACCGTCTGCCCCTGCTGCTGTGGCAGTGGCTGGCAGGTTGAGCGCGAGTTCAACGCTTGTTGTCGGGTCCGCGATAAATGCGCTGGCGTTCAATTGGATCGGCTCCAAACTGCTTGCGCTGTCACGTGGAAAACTGGGGATCGTACCATCGGCATTTGCAGGCCAACCCAAGAGCGACAAACCGCTCTCTGTGACAAGAAAACCATCTTCATTTGCGCGAAACGATCCCGTGGTCGCAAATAGCAACGGGAAATCACCCTCATCGCCCGCCGTCACCGACGAATAATCAGTCACCGGCAACATGCCTTTGTCCAATACAGCCAAATCCGTTGCGTTCGAGGTTGATACCACCGCGCCACGTTCATCGATTAGCCTCTGGTTCGTCGTCCTAACGCCACCCGCGGTATAAGAGCCGGTGGAATTATTGATCACCATTGAATGGAAGTCCGTTTCGGCGCGCTTGTACCCGTATGTCGCAGAGTTCGCGATGTTGTCTGAAATCGTCGCGAGACGACTCGCATTCGAGGATAGTCCAGCAACGCTGGCATTTAGGGATGATGAAATCGTCATAGGCTTGGCCTTTCTGTCACAAGGATCGGACGGTCTGTCTTCAACCGTACATGGCTTCCCCTTAACGACAGGCTAATGGATAAAATGTTATCTAATTTTTCTGCAGGTCAGTTCGAAGCAATGTGATTTCAATCCGGTCATTGCGAACCGAAACTCTATTGGATGTGGCGAGATCACGATCGGCATGGCCGGTCGTGCGTGCAATCCGCTCTGGCGCCAAACCACCACTCTCCAAAAGCCTGCGAACAGCATCAGCGCGACCATTTGAAACCCCCCAAACCGGGCGATCAGCAACGACCAGAGGCAGGGCACGTGTGTGCCCCTCAACTGCGACAGGGTTAACGACAAGATCGAAGACGCGCGCGAACATCTGGGTCAGGTCCACCAGCACCTGCGCAGGCTCTACACCATCCTCAATAAATAACGGCGCACCGGGGCGGGCAAAAACCTCCACGATCAAACCCTCATCAGTCAGCCTCGTGACAACGTGGCGCAACGCCTCCTGCTGGATCAGGCTTTCACCCCCCAACCCCAGCAAAGTGGTCTCAATATCCATCAAAGACGCGACCTCAGCCGCCTCAGCCTCAGCCGCGTCGAAATCGCCATCGAAGGGCACTCCACCAGATTGCCCTGTGCCATCATTAATTAAAGTGTCATCCGCCAGAATACTGGCCCCACCAAACATCCCATCACCGCCACCGGACAAACGCACAACCGGGATGGTGGGCGAAAAGTAATCGGCCAACCCTTTACGCTGCTGCTCGGTTGTCGCGTTCAACAGCCACATCAGCAGAAAGAACGCCATCATCGCCGTTACGAAATCCGCATAGGCAACTTTCCAGGCACCCCCATGGTGGCCCCCGCCGCTGACGACTTTCTTACGTTTGATGATAATCGGGGCATTCGGTCGGTTCGTCATAGTCCACTCCAGCTCTTACCCTGTGACAGGTAGAACCGGAGAAGTGTCGCAGTTGGCCCGAATTGTGGTCGAGTTATGACGAACGTTTAAAATACATTTCATCTGGCCCACAGAATTCGATCAGATCATATCCGTTCTCATCCATCAGCTTTTTGATATCTGGCGTGCCGGTGTTGTTCTCGATCGCCCAGATTGCCACGTTATGTTCGGCAAAAGGAAAGGCTTTCAGGCAGGCCAACTCGCCCCCTTCAATATCCAGCGAAACGAAATCAGGGTCAGGCGTACCTGCCTCTTTCAAAATGGAAGACAACGTCTTTGTCTTCACCTTCAACGTATTTTCTTTGTGTTGTTTGTTTTTGCGAACGGTAGACAGCAGGCGCTTGTCATAGGTGTCGGCCAACCCTGACATCTGCGTATAGCCTTCGGAAATCTCGATGAAATCCGCCTCGCCCTCTTGCGCAGCAACTGCGATACCCTGACAGGTGCACCGCCGCACGACTTCGGCCTTGGCCAGCTGCGTTGGAACCGGTTCAACCAAAGTTCCAGTCCACCCACGGTGTGTTTCCAGAAAGAACGTATTCGACCCTGTTACACCATCATATCCACCAACATCGACAAATGTACCGCCACGTTTGCCCTTCATCACTTGATCAACAACCAAATCCTGACCCGCCTGTGACGTATAGCTATACCCCGTCTGCAGCATGCCACGCACCTCATGCAACCGGCGCACAATCGGGCCGCGCTTGCGCGACTTCTCATCGTTCAGCTTTTCCGCCAACCGACGTGCTTCTGCTGCGAGGATTTTTCGGGCTTCTTTGAGGGAATCTTTCATGTCTCTACTCCGTGATCGCTGTACGATTTTTCTTCGATCAGGGCTGAGCCCAACAGAAGGTTGATTTGCTTTTTAACCTCGGCACGTCGGTCGTTTGTAATGTAGACTGCGCGCGCCAGCTTGATGAACGTTTCTCCGAAATCTTTCGCCTTTTCGCAATCTCGAATGTCGTCTTCGATGACCCATAGATCTGCGTTGATCCGGTACAGATTGTCCCACAGCTCATCCAGCTCCGCGCTGGGCGGGATATGTGTCTGCGCCGTCTCCATCAACGCGGCTTTTTCGACCCTAACATTGGCAACTTTGGCCACATCAGTGATCCGTTCTTCTTTCAAACGCAAAATGGTCAGCTTGTCGATCAGCTCACCAGGCGCCGTAGGAACAAGAATATGATCAACCATCCCGAGATACCTCTTCTTCAAGCGCTGTGCGAATTTTCGTAAAAACAGATGCCCAATCCAGCGGCTTGTCTTGCCGGAACAGCCGCATCGAAGGATACCACTGGGTGGTTTCGCCGCTGTGTCTGTACACCCAAAACGCATCCCAATGCAGCACCACCCAAGTGGGCACACCGAGTGATCCGGCAATATGTGCTGTTGCAGTGTCTGATGTGATGATCAAATCCATCTCACGCATCTTCGCAGCGCAATCCGCGAAATCTTTGTCTGAACTGCCGGCGTCCACCATCAAGGCCGCCGATCCGTCGTTTTGGAAAGCCTCAAGAAATGGACCCTTATACAGCGAAAACAGCTGCACATTGGCCACTTCTGTCATGGGTAGAAATTCACGGTGCGTGAACGATCGGAATGCATTCGCTTTATACGTCGCCGAGCCGGACCAAACGACACCAACTTTGAACATATCCTTGTGGGCACCCGTCATGGATTTCGCGCGCAGGATCGATTCTTCGGGCACATTCGGCGAAATAGGTGGAGGGACTACACCAGCCTCTTGTGGGCCAAACACCATTTTGGGCAGGTCCATCAGGCTGACCCAGTAGTCCACCGGATCATCTGCTGAAGGCTTGGCCCCAATCCAGTCCACCCCTTCAATTCCATCCAACAAGCGCAGCAACGGCCCCTTCGCCACCAGCCGAACACGCGCGCCTTTTTGAATCAACAACGGGATAAATCGCGACATCAACACCATGTCTCCAAACCCTTGTTCAGGCAGGACTAGTATCGTTTTTCCAGAAATATCCGTTCCATCCGTCCAATGCGGGAATGGCATCTTGGGCAAAGAAATCTCACCCGTTTCCCAACGGGCATCATACGTCCGAAACGCAGCGCCATAGTCTCCTGCGCCCAATTGCGCGAACGCAAGCTGCAGCGCGACCTCTGGCTCATCAGGATAGGCCGCTACCTTGGGCGCCAGATAATCGATTGCCTCACGATATCGGCCCATACCGCGCAAGCACCGCCCGATCATCGCGTGATGCATCACATGGCTCGGATCAATTTCGAGCGAACGTTCACGCAATTCAATCGATTGAGCGTATTCCCCTAAATCAGAAAGAATATTGGCATAATTGTTCAAAATGCCCTTAGCATCAGGTGTCAACCGATAGGCACGCAATTGCGCTGATCGGGCCATATCGTGGCGGCCCGTTGTACGGTATAACGCCCCCAGATTGGTCCAGATCCCGGCATCATTTGGATGCTGTGCCAGATACGCCGTATACGCCGCCAATGCCTGCTTTAAATCACCTGATTTATGCGCATCAACGGCCTGTGTACGAAGCGACGCGGTCGTCATATCCGCCATAAATCAGCCCTTCGCCCGCTTTCGCGCAATCGGGTTAACCAACTTCTCTGGCCTCCGTTCTTCCGCCGCCTCAAACAATGAAAACGTTTGGTTCACATAATTCACAGCACCGGAAATCATTTCCATGTAATCTGTCAGCTCAGGTGTCACCTCAGTTTCAGAAACAACCACGCTGCGTTCGGGCGAAACAGTCTCGAAACCTGCGTAAAACAGCGGATCGCCCCGCTTAATCTTGATAGGCTTTTCCGGCTCGTGCCATTCAAACGCCCACATCAACGGCCGCGGCCACACGTTGATGGGAAACCGGCCGCCAAAAATTGTACCGGGCAACGGATCGCGGTTGTAATGCATGAATGGGCTGATCTGGCTCATGTAAACGGGCTCATCAGAAATAAACACATATGGCAGCGACAGCTGGATCGTCGGCACGCCTTTTGTGCGCCACTCCACCTCATTGGTCAGATGCAATTTCTCACCCAACTTACTGCCGCGAATTGTGCTTTGGGTACCTGCCAAATTGCGCAGCACACCTTTCCCGTCTTTGTCTCGCGCAAATCCGATATGAATATCGAACGGGCACTTCACCATGAAATAGCGGCTTTCCATGTTGATCACCGCAGGGCACCGCGACGCCGATTTCGCATGCTCTCGGTTCATCTCAACCGATCGAACCCGCTCGGGCGCATCGTAAATAATGCCACCCCTTTTGTCGTTCAGAAACCACCCCACCTGAACCGGTCCCCGACCGGATGATGTGTCTTGAGTGTTCTCAAAAGTCACTGACAGGCGCATCGCGCTCTCCAATTCAAAACGTTCCGGCAGAGTGAATCTCAAACCACCGCCCAAGTCAAAGTCATCGCGCATTTTGCGAGAACCCGTGACATCAAAACAGCGCTGAACCTGTCAAGACGTGATCGCAAGACCAAGCAGAACCGACACAACATGTCGCAACTGGACCTAGACAGGCCGATGCGTCGCTGGTCTCGTCAAGGATATACCAGCCAATGGAGCAATCATCATGAAAGACCAATATCGTGTTGTCGTGATCGGGGGCGGCGTGGTCGGGGCATCGGTCCTCTACCACCTCACAAAATTCGGCTGGACAGATGTTGCCATCGTCGAACGCAGCGTGCTCACCGCCGGCTCTTCCTGGCACGCCGCCGGTGGCGTCCACGCGTTAAACGCAGACCCGAACATGGCATCGTTGCAATCCTACACCATCGACCTTCTGTCCGAAGTCGAGGCCGAATCCGGCATCGATATTGGCTTTCACATGACAGGCGGCTTTTCAGTCGCCTGTGACCCAAATCGTTGGGAATGGCTGCAAAGCGCATACCGCACCTTCCAAACAATCGGCATCGATGACTGCCACCTCATGACGCCTGAAGAAATCAAACAAAAATGCCCGATCATTGACCCCAAGGGTATCATCGGTGGCCTTTGGTCCGACCGCGAAGGCTATGTCGACACGACTGGCACGGTCCACGCCTATGCGCGGGCCGCAAAAAAACGGGGCGCCGATATCGTCGAACACACCAAGGTTGAAGACCTGAACTGGAAGGGCGATCATTGGGAAGTTGTCACAGAAAGAGGGACTATTAAGGCCGAACACGTGGTGAATGCGGCAGGTCTCTGGGCGAAACAATGCGGGCGGATGGTGGGCCTCGATCTCCCAGTTTCCCCCCTCTCTCATCACTACTTCATGACCGAAACAATCCCGGAACTGGAACAATTAGACTTTGAAATTCCGATGGTCGTCGACCTCGAAGGCTTCACATATATGCGCCAAGACAAGAAAGGCATTCTTGTCGGCATCTACGAAACCGACCACCAGCATTGGATGATGGACGGCGCCCCATGGAACTACGGCATTGAATTGCTCCAAGAAGACACCGACCGTATCGGCGACGAACTGATGATGGCATTCGACCGTTACCCTTGTCTCAATGACGTGGGGATTAGCGACTGGGTCAACGGTGCCTTTACCTTTTCACCCGATGGCAACCCACTGGTCGGGCCCGTTGAAGGCGTCCCCAATTACTGGCTTGCCTGCGGCGTGATGGCGGGTTTTTTGCAAGGGGGCGGCGTCGGGAAAACCCTCGCAGAATGGATGATTCACGGCGAAACAGAGACGGATGCATGGTCGATGGACATCGCCCGCTACGGCCCGCACCACTCCACCAAAGAATACATCAAACAGACAACCGGCCAGTTCTATTCGCGCAGGTTTGTCATGACGTACCCCAACGAACAGCTCCCCGCAGGGCGCAACCTGCGCATGGCACCCGCCCACGATGCGATGACCGCCGCGGGCTGCCGCTGGGGGCAAAGCTGGGGCCTCGAAGTGCCGCTGTATTTCGCACCAAACGAGTTCGTCGAAACCCCGTCCCTCAACCGCTCCGATGCGGCCCCCTTTGTCGAGGCGGAATGCAAAGCCGTGCGCGACGCTGCAGGCCTCCTCGACATCACCGGATTTTCCCGGTTCCAGGTTTACGGCCCGGGCGCCGAAGCCTGGCTCAATAAAATCTTCGCAACCAAGCTCCCCAAACCGGGCCGCGCCCGCCTAGCGGTCATGTTGTCACCGCAAGGCAAACTCAAAGGCGACCTCACCCTTTTCAACTGGGGTGACGGAACATGGTGGATCATGGGAAGCTACTACCTGCGCAAATGGCATTCCCGCTGGTTCTTCGACAACGAAGGACCGAACATGATGTTGCGCGATATCTCCGATGATGTCTGCGGGTTCAGCATCGCAGGCCCGAACGCAAAGACGATCCTAAACGCCATACAGCCCGATCTGACCCTGCCATTCATGGGCTGCGGCACATTCGATTTGGGTCTATTACGCTGCAAAGTGGGGCGTTTGTCCGTGACCGGCGAACACGGCTATGAAATCCACTGTCGCGCAAACGAACACATCGCTCTGCGCCGGATGTTGCTCGCCGCAGGCGCCGATCACGGGCTGAAGGAAATAGGGTTCAACGCGCTTCTCTCTCTGCGCATGGAAAAATCCTACGGCATCTGGTCCGCCGAATTCACCCAAGACCGCACCGCCGCCATGACCGGAATGGACCGCTGGATCGATTGGCAAAGACCCGAGTTCAACGGGCGCGATGCCGCTCTGAAAGATCGCGAAACTCCCCCTGACAAAGTGCTGGTCACCTTGGGCCTCGACAGCCCGAATGCGGACTGTTCTGGCTACGAACCCGTCTGGTCCGATGGCACAATGGTCGGCTTCACAACATCCGGCGCGTACGGCTACACCGTCGGCCAATCCCTCGCGATGGCCATGGTCGACAATGACTTTGCCAAACCTGGTACACCCCTCACGGTCCACGTTGTTGGTATCGAACGGCCCGCCAAAGTGCTCGCCCCCTCGCCCTACGACCCCGAAGGTAACGCCATGCGAGCCTAGCCATACACCCACCTTCCTCTCAATCCAGTGACCGGCCTGTAATGGGCGCTGGTAATCGGCGCGCTGAACTCCATATCATGGGGGAGTAACGCAAGAGGATTACCGATGGCCAAGTATGAAAAAAACCCAGACGTTGTCGCGGCCCTGACACCAGAGCAGTTTCACGTCACCCAAGAAAGCGGAACAGAGCGTCCTTGGACCGGCCCGTACCTCGAAAACAAAGAGGTCGGGATCTACGTCGATATCGTCTCTGGTGAACCGCTCTTTGCCTCATCAGACAAATACGATTCAGGGTGTGGCTGGCCCAGCTTCACCAAACCAATCGAACCCGCACATGTCGCAGAGCTGACCGACAATTCATTGGGCATGAGCCGTACCGAAGTCCGCTCTACCCACGGTGACAGCCACCTCGGCCATGTGTTCCCCGACGGCCCCGCCGACCGTGGCGGCCTGCGCTATTGCATCAACGGGGCATCACTGCGATTCATCGCCAAAGCCGACATGGCCGACGAAGGCTATGCCGATTACATTGATCAAGTGGAGGATGTGTAAATGACAGAACGTGCAGTTCTCGCAGGCGGTTGTTTTTGGGGTATGGAAGACCTCATCCGCAAGCTCCCGGGCGTGACATCAACCCGCGTTGGATACACCGGCGGCGATGTCCCCAATGCAACATATCGCAATCACGGCACCCACGCCGAAGGCATCGAAATCATCTTCGATCCATCGCAAATCACCTACCGGCGCCTTTTGGAGTTCTTCTTCCAAATCCACGACCCCACCACGGTAAACCGCCAAGGCAACGACCGTGGCATGTCCTATCGGTCGGCAATCTACTTCGTGAACGATGACCAGAAAGCCGTCGCCGAAGACACTATCAAAGATGTCGATGCCTCTGGCCTCTGGCCGGGCAAGGTGGTGACTGAACTAGAACCTGTGGGCGACTTTTGGGAAGCCGAACCAGAACACCAAGACTATCTGGAGCGCATCCCAAACGGTTACACCTGCCACTTCATCCGGCCCGATTGGGTTTTGCCCAAACGCGAAGCCGCCGAATAATTACCCTGCAATCCTCGGCCGACCACGTGCCGTGATGCGCATGGTCGCTTCAATAAACATGACCCGAGCCTCGATCTGCGCTTCCTGCAGGTCGAGGCTTTCTTCTATCCGAATATCGACAACACCAGCCTCCCGCGCCTGCACCGATGCCTGTTCCGTCAATGCGGCCCTCAACGCGTCAAACGCAGCCGTCTTGCTGTCAAATTGTGCAGGCCCATCGGCCAAATGAACACGGTACGCCCCTTCTCCACCACTGGTGACGCTGCCCTCCGCGTGAATAGCAACCTGTCCAACCACCGCACCAATCGCATTCGCAACACCGCCCTCCTTCGGCGTGATCGTCGGGCATTTCAATCGTTCGCCCACCGCGCCGTAATAACTCTCTGCAGAGGCCCCCAACCCAATCACCGGAACGTCAATACCAGCGTTCAGACGAATAATTCCCATTTGGTCGTTCAACCCCGCCGTCACCAAAGGATGCCGCGCCATTGCCGCCGGATCCTCCCAGCCTTCTTCGGCAAAACCAGTCTCTAGCAAAGCCCAAACGGTCTGCTGCGTAAGTTGATCCACAATGGCCTGCGCCAACGCCGCTGGCCCATCCGCCAACCTATTCCCGCTTCCAGTTCTGCGTTTCGCCATCAGTTGCAGCGCCTTCTCTGCGGCCTCTGCGTCCCAATCCGCCAGCCTGCCCAAAACATGGCTCGCGTCCGACGGTGTAACGCCCGCCATCATCACCAGCCCCCGCTGCACCAACCGCTCCAACGCCGGAATTTCCACCCGCGATTGAACCGCCTTGTTCCACGGCAACGGCCCTGCCGCTAACCGCTCCGCGACCGCCATTTCCCGCGCATCCAAACCAACGGGTGCCTCTTGCCATTGGGCAACAGCAAAACGCGTGGCCTCCTCCGGCGGCGTCTCCAACGCCAGCGCCTTGTCCAATGCCGCGTGAACAATATCGCCGTGGTTCCGCGCCAACAACGACACCGGCATCACCCGCCGCGGCCCCAAGGTGACACCGCCGCCCAATCCGGCATCCACATGCACCTCACTGTCACCCCCCAGACCAAAGGTCCGCATTGCAACAGCCTCGACCATGGTCCGGTACCGCCCAACTTTAGCCCCTTGCGGGTCGATCTGCGGCAATCCGTTTCGCAGCATACAAATGTCCGTCGTGGTCCCGCCAATATCGCTGACCAACGCGTTCTGCTCACCCGTTAACCATTGCGCACCCGCAATGCTTGCCGCAGGTCCACTCAGAATAGTCTCGATCGGTCGCTCGCGTGCCAGATCGGATGAAATCAACGCCCCATCCCCCCGCACAACCATCAAACGCGCCGCGATGCCGCGCGTTTTCAAATGCGTCTCGGTCGCCGTGATCAAACGATCAATAAGCCCAATCAACCGCGCGTTCAAAACAGCCGTCAACGCGCGTTTCGGTCCACCCAAAGCTTGGCTCAATTCATGCGAACAGGTGGCTGGCACTGCAAGCCGGTCGCGCACCGCTTCGCGCACGCGCAGCTCATGCGCGGGGTTACGCGTTGCAAACTTTCCGGCAATCGCGACACCTGTGACATCATCAAACGTCTCTAATCCACCCAAAAGATGCTCAATATCCAATGGCGACGCCTCTTGCCCTGAATGCCCGTGGCCCCCTGACACAAAAATCACCGGGTCCTCACCCAAGGCCTCTGCAAGATCTGCCCGTTTCAGCTCGCTTTCGTCGAAACCCACAAAAACCAAACCAACCCGGCCACCCTGCCCTTCCACCAATGCATTTGTCGCCAATGTCGTTGACAGTGAAACCATGGCGATATCGGCAGTTTCCACAGCACTTTGCGCCAAAACAGCGTCGATAGCGGCCCCAACACCCGCCGCCAAATCCGGGCGCGTCGTGAGGGATTTGGCCCGCGCCACAATCTGATCAGCAACATCATCAAGGATCACCGCATCCGTGTATGTGCCACCGGTATCAAGACCTAAAAGATATGCCATCGCTGCCCTCGTTTTCGACAAATGTACCCGCCAGTTAACGGCGATCTTGCCCAAAGACGACAGGTTTCATGTCCGTGAAAGACTCTCCAGCTCAATCACGGTGCCATCCGCCGCTGTCGCATCCTCCAAATCGTGGGTAACCATCAAAACTGGCAGTGCCCGCTCACGCGCCACACGGAACACCAATGCACGCACCTGCGCCCGCAACTCGGCATCAAGCCGTGAAAATGGCTCATCCAACAGCAACGCGCGCGGGTCAGAAAGTAACATCCGAACCAAGGCCACCCGCGCCTTTTGCCCACCAGACAACGTCGCAGGGTCGCGGTTGGCATATCCCGCCAAATCAACATCCACCAAAGCCGCATCAACAGCCGCGCGTCGTTGCACCTTTGAACCACCCGGCGGCATACCAAACGCCAAATTCGCGCCCACACTCATGTGCGGAAACAACAAATCATCCTGAAACAGGATACCAACCTGTCGTTTGTGCGGCGGGGATTTCGTAATATCCACACCATCCAGCGCGATCCCCCCCATACCCCGAAACACCGGCGGAAGTGTGCCCGTAATAAACGCCAAGAGCGTGGATTTCCCCACGCCAGATGGCCCCATCACGGTCAAAACGTCACCGGGCGCGATATGTTGATCCACTTCAATCAACGGTGCCCCGTCACGCATAATACAAACACTTTGCAGTGTTAGACCCTTATTCATGCAAACCCCTCCGGTTTCGCCACAGCACAGTCGGTACGATCAACGCCACCGTAAACGGCACCAATGCCGCCAATGTTTGTAAAAGCGCATAAACGCCAATGGCGCGCCGATCCCCGCCCGAGGCAAGCGCAACCGCCTCGGTCGTCAGGGTCGACACGCGACCGCCCCCAATCAACAAGGTTGCCAAATATTGCCCCACAGACACGGCCACACCAACAGCCATCGCCGTCAAGATCGGACGTATCAACATCGGCACCCGTACAACCCAAAACACACGGTTCGGGCTCGCGCCCAGCGCTTGTGCAACAGTTGCAGTGCGGCTGTCCCATGTGCGCCACGGATCCCCGAGGGACAAGAAAACGTAAGGCAACACAAACACCAAATGCGCAAAGATGACCGGCAAAACACCAACATCTGCGCCGACGCTCAGCAACAGTGTTTGCAACCCCGGAAGAAACGCTGTTTGCGGCACTAACAAAGGCAAATACAGCAACCAAACGCCGGTTTGTCCCAATTGCCGACCGCTTCGATGTTCCGCCTCAAGGCACCCCAACACCAGCGCCAAAGCCAACAAAACAGCAATACCCGCAACCAAAAATGTCTCCCCCATGGTCGCAAATGCATCACCCCAATGCCGCCCCCAAGTACGCATCGAAAAACTGTCCGGCAAAACATCGGGAAACGACCAAAACCCAGCGACAGACCAAACCGCCAAACTGGCCAAGCCCAGCAAAACCGGCAAAGCAGCACACACACCAAGACCCAGCGCAAAACTGCGACCCACGCCGCCAAACCGCCCCCGATGACCAGATGCAATCCACATCCGACCAACATGGGCAACCACCCGTTCCCCCAAAAACCAAAACGCCAAAACACCCAAAACCAACGCGAACTGCACCAAAGCTGCGGCAGCCCCTGTCAGACGCATCGTCAAATCCGGATCGCTCATCCATTTGACGATCTGAACCGACAGGGTCGGCGGCGTCGAAGGACCCAGAATAACCGCCACATCCACAACGCTCATGGAATAGGCGATGACCACGTAAATCGGCAGACGGATTTGGGCGTACACCCGTGGAAAGACCGTCTTCAACCATCCCGTTATGCGCCCGTATCCCAAAGCCTGCGCTACCAGAATTGATCGTCGCGGCTGGGCCTGCCCCATCGCGGCAATGGCCATCAGCAAAAGAAACGGCACTTCCTTTACTACCAAGCCCGCAATCATCGCTAGGCCTAACGGGTCTTGAACGATCAACACATCCGGCGGGCGGTCCCATCCGGTGATGGCAGGGGACAACAGGCGCGCCACCCACCCCGACGGCGCGATCAAAAACGCCAGCCCAAAAGCAGCCGCAGCATGGGGCACCGACAACAGTGGCGATAAAAGACGTTCTAAAAATCGAAATGCCCGCGTGCCGGACCATGCCGCCATAATCAACGCGACAATCATCAACGACAGCGCAGTGGCCACAACGCCCGTCGTCACCGACAGTCGCATCGCGGCTCCTAGCCCGCCCCAGTCCCAAAGGGATCGGAACGGGTCTAGACTAGGTCCCGTTAAACCAGCCGCGGGCAAATGCCCGAAAGCCGGCAAAATGGTCCCCCAAAGGCCCGCAATCACAGGCCCCAACATCGCAAGCAACGTCAGTGCTGGTAAAAACCGCAGCACCCGCGCGCGTTACTGGCCAGACCCGTATCGGGCGACCCAATCATCGGTGACGCGCGTCATCCAGCTGGGGTGCGGCTCGTCTTGAACACGGCCCAACTCAGCAGGAGACAGCGTCGCAATGCCCAGATCCAGCGCATCAAACGCCGCACGATCTTCAGCGTCCAGCGCCTCCATGTTCAACACGGTGCCATAGCCCAAAATGTCAGGGTTGTGCTGGCGAACCTGCGATTCAGCAGACAGCATGAAATTCGCAACAACCATCGCACCGGCAGCAGAGCCTGAGTTGTAAGGGATTGCCACGAAGGATGCGTTTCCGATCGTACCCTTGTCCAAAACAGAGGTGCGCACAGTGTCAGGCAACTGGCCATTGGCAATCGCCGCCGTCGCCTCGCCCGGGCTGAATGAAATCGCCAGATCAACCTCACCATCTGCAATCAATTGCATCTGCGCTGGCCCTGTCGCCGGATAGGCGCGCCCCTCACGCCACAAAACAGGCGTCAAAGCATCAAGATAGTCCCACAACGGCGCTGTAACCTCATCGTATGTGGCGTCTGACACTGGCTCCAACAAAACGCTCGGGTCCTCCAACAGATCAACCAGCGCCTGCTTCAAAAACGTCGATCCCAAGAAATCCGGCGGTTGCGGGTAGGTAAAGCGCCCAGGGTGCGCCTGCGCCCACTCCAAAATCGCGGGCATCGAGGTGAGCGGCGCATCAATGTCTGCCGTGTCATACATGAACACAACCTGCGCCATCGCCCATGGAGATTCGTACCCCTCAACAGGCACCGTAAAATCGGTCTGAACCGTCTTGCCTTCACTGTCGACAATCGCCCAGTTCGGAAGCTGCTCGGCAAACGGGCCAAACAGCAGGTCCGCCTCTTTCATCGATGCAAAATTCGCGCCGTTGATCCAGATCATATCGATCGCGCCATCGTCATCTTCGCCGGCCTGCTTCTCCGCCAATACGCGGGTTACGGCATCCGCAGTGTCTGTCAGCTTCACATGCTCCAATGTCACGCCGTAGTCCTCAAACACGCGGTCACCGACCCATGCGATGAAATCATTCGTGGTCGTCGACCCACCCCAAGCGTTCCAATAAACAGTCTGCCCTTCGGCCTCTGCCAAAACAGCCTCCCAATCAGCGGGATCAGGTGTGGCAAACGCCGCCATCGGTACCGTGGCAAGTGCAGCAATCAGTGCAAGGTTCTTCATTGGTCTTCCTTTAGTGAGGTAAAAACACGCCGTGCGGCGATCAATCGAAGGGTCGCCGTGGCGAAACACAGCAGCCCAAATATCCACGCAAGTGGCGCGAAGTATGCGGGAAACAGACACAAAAGCACGAAGAAAATGATCGTCTCAGTCCCTTCCAGCAATCCGTTAGAGTAATACAGAGACTTGATCCCCTGCGCCCGCGTTTCAAGCCCGCGTTTTTCGGCCAAAATCGCGTAGCCCAAAAAGCTGGTCCCGTTGAAATAGAAACTCGTCAGCAGCCATGCCCCCGCCACTGCATTCGCATCAGGGTTCATCGCGACAAACCCAAATGGAATCGCACCGTAAAACAGAAAATCAACCGCGATATCGAGGTACCCGCCAAAGTCTGTCGTCTGAGAGGCGCGGGCCACCGCCCCATCCAATCCATCCGCCAACCGCGACGCCAGCAAAGCGATCAACGCGACACCTGTCCAACCAATGGCAATCAGCGCCGCAGCGCACAGGCCCAAACCCAGCCCGACCAACGTTACGCCATCTGCCGTCACACCTCGCGCAGCCAACCGGCGCCCCAGCGCGTTCAACGGTGGATCAATCAATTTACGTGCAGACGCGTCTAACATTGTCCCTCCCAAAAGACCTTCACGCTGTTTGACCGATGACAGCCCGTGGCGCAATTGTACTGACAAGATTGTTACAACGCGAACGCGGTTGAGACAAAATATGGTTTCAGACACAAAAATGGGCCGCGCAACAGCACGACCCATTCACATCTTTTCTCACGTGCTTATTCGGCAGCCGCACCAAAGGTGGACAGATACGCATAGATGTTCATCGCATCCTCTTCAGACCGAACACGATAGGCCATTTTGCTGCGCGCCCGTCCGTTGTCCAGCGTCTCACGCATCCAGCCGGTAGGATCTTGCACAAAACCAACAAAATGCGCTTCGGTCCAAACCGTGCCCGCCTCACGCAACTCCACAATAGAATCGCTGTACCGGAACCCGTCAACCGCGGCCAAATCACGCCCGGCAATCCCATACAAATTCGGCCCCGTCCGCGCGCTGCGCCCGGCCAAAACATTTCCGTCCGGATCAGCCACCACATGGCATGCAATACATTGACGGTTAAACTGGGTTTCACCCGCATCCGCATCGCCTGTCGCGGCATGCCCATCGGCAAACGCCGGGCCAGCCAGTGCAACGGCAACAGCGGCAAGTGTCATCTTGGTCATTGATCTTTCCTTTGCGTCAAATCAAATCCGTCAGGGCCATACCCCAAGCGAGCCGACAGATTATCTGTCACGCGCGCCCTTGGCGAGAGGTAATTCAATCCACCAAGCGCCCCTTTTTGACGCAGCCCATATCCCATAATCTAGTGTTCATACCCGCCACTTTCAGGCAAAAGCGCAGGCAATCAGAAACAATCCGGCAAAAGGCACCTTTGGTATGACGATGATTCCAGCATGGGTAGATGGCGTGTTAACACCTGTCGACAAACTTGCCGTGCATCAAAAGGGCCTGAAACACAAAGCCGTCTCCGTCTTTGTAATGGATGGTGAAAACGTTCTCATCCAACAGCGTGCACTTTCAAAATATCACACGCCGGGGCTTTGGGCGAACACCTGTTGCACCCATCCCCTGTGGGACGAACCCCCACACACCTGCGCGGTGCGTCGCCTTCAAGATGAACTGGGTATCGCAGGATTAGACCCTGTTTTTCGCGATCAACTGGAATACCGTGCCGAAGTCGGCAATGGCCTGATCGAACACGAAGTCGTCGACCTATTCGTCGCACAGGCACATGAAAAAACCTTGGGCCTTCATCTCAATCCAACCGAGGTTGCAGACACGAAGTGGGTCAATATCCACACGCTCGCGACCATGGTCCAAGACAAGCCCGACACCTATACGCCCTGGCTCCAGATCTACCTCAAAGACCACCTGAACCTCGTGATTGCCCCGACCGAGCCCTAAGCCTCGCTCACCGAGCAGGCCCAATCCGTCAGCCCGCGCGCCCGTTTGGTTAGCGATCCCAACGTCACGACCATCACCTTCCGTCGACGGTTGCCTGCTGGCCGCCACCGAATAGCCAAACACAGCGGTCTGTTTTCATACTTTGCATACATTTGTCCCTCGCTCAAATGCTAGGCCTCTCCCATATTCGAAGAAAACGTCACTGTTAAGGCATCAAGGCAATGCGCAGGCCCGCATGCAGGTTTACGCCAAATCCGGCGCCGTTCGGGCCTGCATCCAATCGTCCAGCGCCGCAATCTGCCCTGCATCCATCCGCAGACCCAGCTTGTTGCGCCGCCACACAACATCCTCCGCACGGGTGGCGTACTCACGGTCCATCAACCACAAGACCTCCGCCTCTGTCAGGGTCGCCCCAAACATTTGCCCCAAATCGGTCGTCCCCTTTGCGTCACCCAAGACGTGACCCACATCGGTCCCATAGGCTTTCACCAACCGCGTCGCCCAAGTGCGATCAACAAACGGGTAATGGCGCATAACACCGTCAATCAACGCGGCAACACCATCCACCGGAAAATCCCCTCCTGGCAGCGGCACACCCGCTGTCCAATCGCCCGGCACATCGTCAAAATATGGGCTAATCTTTGCCAAAGCGCTCTGCGCCAACCGACGATAGGTCGTGATCTTACCACCGAAAATATTCAATATCGGTGCCCCACCATTCGCATCCACCTTTAAGGTGTAATCGCGTGTCGCCGCCGTCGCACTGCTGGCACCATCATCATATAAAGGGCGCACACCGGAATACCGCCAAACCACGTCATCCGCTGTGATATCTTGTTTGAAATACTCATTCGCAAAAGCGACCAAATAATCGCGCTCCGCATCTGTGCATTCAGGGGTTTCGTCAGGGTCTTCATGTTCCGCATCGGTCGTCCCGATCAACGTAAAATCCGTTTCATAGGGGATCGCGAAAATGATGCGTCCATCGGTCCCTTGGAAAAAGTAGCTCTTGTCATGGTCAAACAAGCGCTTTGTCACAATATGCGACCCACGCACCAGCCGCACACCTTCTGTGGAATTCAATCGCACCTTTTGCTGAATGATATCCCCCACCCAAGGCCCAGCCGCATTCACCAGCATCTTTGCACGCACCGTCGTTTCAACGCCCGTCCGCCCGTCGCGCAGTTGAACAACCCAGTGATCTTCGTGGCGAATGGTCGACAAAACCTCGGTCCGCACCATAATTTTCGCGCCACGATTCTCCGCATCCCGCGCATTCAAAACCACCAAACGGGAATCCTCGACCCAGCAATCCGAATATTCGAACGCCTTCTCAAACCGGTCCTCAATTCCCTTGCCCTCAGGCGCAGTGGTCAAATCAACCGTCGTTGTTCCCGGCAAAATCTGCCGACCACCTAACGTGTCATACAAAAACAATCCAAACCGGATCAGCCAAGCCGGGCGACGCCCCTTCATCCATGGCATCACCACATTCAGCACCTTCGACGTCGGCGTCTCGCTCTCAAACCGCATGTCTTTGTGATGGGGCACCACAAACCGCATCGGCCATGAAATATGCGGCATCGCCTTCAGAAGGACCTCACGTTCGATCAAAGCTTCGCGCACCAACCGCAGCTCAAAATACTCCAGATACCGCAACCCACCATGAAACAGCTTGGTCGACGCGCTCGATGTGGCCGACGCCAAATCATTCATCTCCGCCAGACCAACAGATAATCCACGCCCTGCCGCATCACGCGCAATCCCGCATCCATTGATACCGCCGCCAATGATGAAAAGATCGTAATCTGTGTTCGTATCCACGGTGTCACCTACCTAAAATCTGTGTTGCTGCCCGCCTATCAAAAATCGACAAACAGAAACAGAACGAATTCATTTTGTGTTCGGTTCTAGATAAAACGAACATTACCGATTACACAGCCCAGATGATTCCAAGACACGCCCGCATCCTCGAAACCGCCCGCCGCGATGGTCAGGTCACTGTTGAAAAACTGGCCAAGACATTCGACGTCACTTTGCAAACCATTCGTCGTGATCTCGCAGAACTGGCAGAACAGGGTCGATTAGAGCGTATCCACGGCGGCGCCATTTTACCCTCCGGCCTGCGCAACATGGCCTACGATCATCGCAGCCAACTGAATGACAGCGCAAAATCGCGCATCGGTCTGGCCTGTGCGGAAGAGGTCAAAAACGGAAGTTCGCTTTTCCTCGGTATCGGCACAACCTGCGAGGCCGTGGCCCGCGCGCTCATCCACCACGAAGGCCTGTTGGTCATGACCAACAACCTAAACGCGGTGCCGATCCTCTCCGCCAGCGGCAAGAACACAATTCTCGTGACGGGCGGTCGCCTACGTCAGGCCGACGGTGGCCTCGTCGGCCCGCACACAGCCGCCAGCGCGCGCCAGTTCAAATTCGACCTTGCGATCATCGGATGCTCAGCGTTGGACGAAAACGGCGACCTTTTTGATTATGACCTAGACGAGGTGATCGTCAGCCAAACTGTCATCAAACACAGCCGCACGACCGCACTCGTCGCCGATAACGCCAAATTCGACCGCCACGCCCCCGCACGCATTGCGTCCCTTTCAGATCTGGGCCTGTTTTGTACCGACAAGGCCCCACATCAACTTCTACCCGATGTAGTTGGAACCGGACCAAACCTCATGATTGCTCCGGCCTAGCGGACCCTACCAGTCAAACGCCGGGGCCGATTCGCGGTGACATAGGATCATAATATCCGACACATGAACCATCGGCGCCAAATCAACGTCCGACTGTCCCTTTGCCACCAAATCCGCCATCCGCGCATACAATGCAGGGTATTCACCAAGCACCGCGATGGGCTGATCAACGCCATCCACAACACATCGGTTGCCGCCGTCAAACAGCTCAACAACCGTCCCATCCGTCGCCGTAAACTGCATCTGCCACAGCTGCTCACCGTCCTTCAGCCAATCCAAAGATGCCGTAACGCCGCCCGTAAATGTCAGCTCGGCACTGATCGGTGTCTGCCGGTTCGTCGGCACCTGCATCACACCGGACTTCAAATGCACCGGCACAGGCAAAACCTCTGTCAAAATCGACAGCGCATTGATCCCCGGATCCAAAACACCCATGCCACCGGGCTCAAACACCCAATCCTGATGTGGATGCCACTGGCGCACATTCTCTTTCCAATCGATATGCGCGCGTTCGATGGTTTTACCCGCCAAAGCCGCCTTCGCGGCAGCCACACCCTTTGCCATCCGGCTGTGCCAAGTCGCGAACAAAGTCGTTCCAGCCTCCCGCGCCATCGCCTCCAAGGCATGCACCTCGGCCAATGTCGCACCGGGCGGTTTTTCCAGCATCACATGCCGTCCCGCCCGCAAACACGCCGCCGCATAGTCAAACCGCGGCACAGGCGGCAAACATAAGCTCACGACCCCAATATCGGCATGTTCCACCAGCATAGTGTCGATATCCGTATAGGACGGCACCCCATCCACAGTGCCCGAACGGCTCACCGTGGCCGCCAATTCCCAATCACCAGAGGCCGCAATCGACGGCACATGTTGATCTACGGCAATCTTCCCAATGCCAACCAATGCAACCTTCATCAGTGCGACTCCCGTGCAACGTCATTGCCGCGACGCCCTACTAAGAAATCAAAATCTGCCCCTTGATCCGCACGGTTTACCTTGTCGTGATACAACATCGCATAGCCACTCTCAGGCGGCGCCACATTCGGCGTCCAATCCGCCAAACGCGCCGCCAATTCTTCATCTGAAATATCCAGATGCAATTTGCGGTTTGGTACATCCAATTCAATCATGTCACCAGATTTCACCACCGCCAACGGCCCACCGGCGGCAGCCTCGGGCGCGGTGTGCAAAACCACCGTCCCGTATGCCGTACCCGACATGCGCGCGTCTGAAATCCGCACCATGTCTCGCACACCCGCCTTCAACAGCTTTGCGGGCAAAGCCATGTCACCCACCTCCGCCATACCGGGATACCCCTTTGGCCCACAGTTCTTCAAAACCATCACACAGGTTTCATCGATATCCAGATCAGGCAAATCCACCCGCGCCTTGTAATCATCAATGTCCTCAAACACGACAGCACGCCCACGGTGCACCATCAAATCAGGCGAGGCCGCAGACGGTTTCAAAATCGCACCATTGGGCGCCAAATTGCCCCGCAAAACCGCGATCCCACCGGATTTCCGCAACGCCTTTTCCGTCGGAACAATAACGTCTTCGTTCCAGTTCTGTACGTCTTTCACTTCGTCCCAAATCGCACCGCCAGACACGGTTAGCGCATCTTTATGCAGCAACCCCATCTCGCCCAACCGCTTGATGACAACAGGCAAACCACCGGCAAAGAAAAACTCTTCCATCAACCATTTGCCAGACGGCAACAGGTTCACGATCGTGGGTACATCCTTGCCGCACCGATCCCAATCTTCCAATGTCAGATCAACTTCGCACCGACCGGCCAACGCCTGCAAATGCACCACTGCATTGGTCGACCCACCAATCGCACCATTCGTCCGGATCGCATTCTCAAACGCATCCTTGGTCATAATGTCTGATGGTTTCAGATCATCCTTCACCATCTGCACAATCCGGCGACCGGTCAGCTGGCTCATCATCCGGCGGCGGCTGTCCACCGCAGGGATCGCCGCATTACCAGACAACGCCATGCCCAGCGCCTCAGCCATCGATGCCATCGTGCTCGCCGTGCCCATGGTGTTGCACCCCCCCGCACTGCGCGACATCGAACCTTCCGCCTCAACAAACTCTTCAGGCGTCATCTCACCAGCCTTCACCGCCTCGTTGAACTTGCGGATATGCGTTCCAGAGCCAACACGCTCGCCACGGAAATGCCCATTCAACATCGGCCCGCCAGACACAACAATCGCCGGCAAATCAACAGAAGCCGCACCCATCAACAACGCAGGCGTGGTCTTGTCACAGCCCGCCATCAAAACGACGCCGTCAATCGGCTTGCCGCGCAACGCTTCTTCCACGTCCATCGCACACAAGTTGCGGAACATCATCGCCGTCGGGCGCAGCGCGCTTTCCGATGGGCTGAACACGGGAAACTCAACAGGGAAGCCACCAGCCTCCCAAACGCCATTTTTCACCTTCTCCGCCAACTCACGCAGATGCCCGTTACACGGCGTCAGATCAGACCAGGTATTGCAAATCCCAATGATCGGCCGACCGTCGAACAGATCATCGGGATACCCTTGGTTTTTCATCCAACCACGGTGATAAATCGCATCTTTGCTGGTTCCACCGAACCATTCCTGCGACCGCAATTTGCGCGGCCATTCTGCTGGCTTGAATGTCATGGCATGCTCCCAAAATATGTCCGCTTAGCTTTCGCCCCTGCGCGACATAGATGCAAGACCACCTGAACGCCCTACCTGCCTTACCCCACAAATCTCGGGGTAAAGCACTGTTATAAATAGATATTTATCGCCTATTCCGCTGCGTCCAAATACTCTTCCATCGGTGGGCAAGTGCAGGTCAAATTCCGGTCGCCCCAAACGTTATCCACGCGGTTCACAGGCGGCCAATACTTGTCCACGCGGAATGCACCGGGCGGAAAGCACCCAGTTTCGCGGGAATAGGGTCGGTTCCATTTTTTGACCAAGTCTTCCATCGTGTGCGGCGCATGTTTCAGCGGGCTTCCCTCCGCCTCAACCGTGCCGTTTTCGATCTCCGCAATCTCAGCACGAATCGCCAGCATCGCATCGCAAAAACGGTCCAACTCCGCCTTGGTTTCCGATTCGGTCGGCTCAATCATCAATGTCCCTGCCACAGGCCAAGACATGGTCGGCGCGTGAAACCCGCAATCGATCAAACGTTTCGCAATATCATCCACGGTCACATGCGCGCTGTCGGCAAAGGGACGCGTGTCGATGATGCACTCATGCGCGACCCGACCAGATGGCCCTTTGTACAAAACATCAAACGCCCCCTCCAAACGCTTGGCGATGTAGTTGGCATTCAAAATCGCAACGCGCGTCGCCTGCGTTAACCCCTCTCCGCCCATCATCAAGCAGTAGGCCCACGAAATCGGCAACAAACTTGGCGACCCATATGGCGCCGCCGAAACAGCCCCCTCGCCCGATGTCGGATCCCCTGGCAAATGCGCAATCAAATGATCTTTTACACCAATCGGCCCCATACCGGGCCCACCGCCCCCATGGGGAATGCAGAACGTTTTGTGCAGGTTCAGGTGGCTCACATCCCCACCCAAATCACCGGGGCGGGACAGGCCGACCATGGCGTTCATATTCGCCCCATCAATGTAAACCTGCCCGCCGTTGTCATGGGTGATCTGACAAACCTCAATCACGGTTTCCTCAAACACGCCGTGGGTCGACGGGTAGGTAATCATGCACCCCGCCAACCGGTCCGCATATTCCACAGCCTTGGTGCGGAAATCCTCCAGATCAATGTCCCCGTTCTCATCCGACGTCACGGGGACAACGGTCCACCCCACCATCTGCGCAGACGCAGGGTTGGTGCCATGTGCCGACATCGGGATCAAACACACATCGCGGTGCCCCTCGCCATTGGCGCGGTGGTACGCTGCAATCGTCAGCAACCCTGCATATTCACCCTGTGCGCCCGAATTGGGCTGCATCGAAATCGCATCATACCCTGTCACATCACATAGCTTGGCGGACAGATCTTCAATCATCTGCGTGTATCCCGCCGCCTGATCCCGCGGAATATAGGGGTGCAGCAACGAAAACTCATCCCACGACACAGGCATCATTTCAGCCGCAGAATTCAGCTTCATCGTGCACGACCCAAGCGGGATCATCGCACGGTCCAACGCCAAATCACGGTCCGCCAACCGCCGCATGTACCGCATCATCTCCGTCTCGGCGCGGTTCATATGAAACACCGGATGCGTCAGATATTCAGACGTGCGGATCAGCTTTTCCGGCATGCTGTAATGGGGCGTATAGTCCTTGTCTTTGCGCTCAATCCCGAACGCGCGCCAAACCGCCTCAATCGTGGCTGGGCGCGTGCGTTCATCCAGCGTGATCCCAACTTTATCTGCACCCACAGCCCGCAGGTTGATCCCCTCATCCACAGCCGACTTCATAACCGCCTGCTGCAGCGGGCCAACATCCACCGTGATCGTGTCGAAAAACGCCGAAGGCCGTACATCGAACCCCGCCAGTTTCAGCCCTTCAGCCAAACGCGCGGTTTTGCGGTGAATGCGCTGCGCAATCGCACGCAATCCATCGGGTCCATGAAACACCGCATAAAACCCTGCCATCACCGCCAGCAATGCCTGCGCTGTACAGACATTCGACGTCGCTTTTTCGCGGCGAATATGCTGCTCGCGCGTCTGCAGCGACAACCGATAGGCCCGGTTGCCATGACTATCAATCGACACCCCGACAATCCGGCCCGGCATGGAACGGGCATAGTTTTTCTTCGTCGCCATATAGGCCGCATGCGGCCCGCCATAACCAACCGGCACGCCAAACCGCTGGGTCGACCCAACCGCAATATCAGCCCCCATCGCACCGGGCTCTTTCAACAACGTCAGTGACAGCGGGTCAGCCGCCACCACACCAATCGCCTTCACCGCATGCAGTTTGGCAATCGCATCGCTAAAATCACGAATGTGACCAAAGGTGCCCGGATATTGGAAAATCGCGCCAAACACGGCCTCGGCCTCCAGATCATCAGGGTTGCCCACGATAATCTCGATCCCCAAAGGGGCCGCGCGCGTTTTCATCACGGCAATGTTTTGTGGATGACAATTCTCATCCACAAAGAACCCCTTCACCTTCGTCTTTGCCACCCGCTGCGCCATGGTCATTGCCTCGGCACAAGCCGTGGCCTCATCCAACAACGATGCGTTTGCAATCTCCAACCCCGTCAAATCGCTGACCATGGTTTGGAAATTCAACAAGGCCTCCAATCGACCCTGCGAAATCTCCGGCTGATAGGGGGTATAGGCCGTGTACCACGCAGGGTTCTCAAAGATGTTGCGCTGGATCGCTGGGGGCGTGACCGTCCCGTGATAGCCTTGTCCGATCAAAGACGTCAGAACCGTGTTCTTGCCTGCCACCTCTTTCATATGGCGCAGCAGTTCCGCCTCCGACATCGGGCGCCCAAAATCCAACGGCGCCTTTTGTCGAATGTTCTGCGGCACGGTATCGTCGATCAGCGTGCCCAAATCGCGCGCCCCCACAACCTCTAACATCTCCGCCATCTCAGCAGGCGATGGCCCGATGTGGCGGCGGTTGGCAAAATCGTATGGCAAATAGTCTGTGGGGGTAAACGTCATGGCAGGCTCCAGCGTGTCAGGCGATCAATTTAAGGTAGGCGGCTTCGGTCATGTATTCGTCCATCTGACTGGGGTCAGAGGCTTCGATCTTGAAAAACCAACCGTTGCCCAGCGGGTCTTCGTTCGCCATCGCAGGGTCTTCCGCCAAGGCTTCGTTCACCTCAACAATCACCCCATCAATCGGCGCCATAATGTCTGATGCAGCTTTGACAGACTCGATCACCACAATCTCTTCATCCTTGGTCACAGTCGTGCCCACCTCGGGCAGTTCCACAAATACAATGTCACCCAACTGCGTCGTGGCATGTTCCGTAATGCCAACAACCACACCGTCTTCTTCAACGCGCAGCCATTCGTGCTCTTCGGTAAATTTCATGATTTCTCTCCGTAATTATCGTTTGAATTTCGCTGGAACAAAGGGAAGCTCCGCCACCGTCACCGGCAACCGTTTCCCCCGCAGTTCACCATAAACCTGCGTGCCAATCTCGTGTAGCCCGTCGGCAATAATCCCAATGGCAACCGGCGCAGACACAGACGGCCCATAGGCCCCCGACGTGATAAACCCGATCTGCTCACCGCCTGTCTCATCCTTGAACAGCGGCACACCTTGGCGCATCGGCGCGCGCCCCTCGGGGCGCAGCCCAACACGGCGGCGATCCACACCATTCTCTAGCGCAGGCAAAATCACATCCGCTCCGGGGAACCCACCGGCCCGCGCTCCACCAGTCCTGCGCACCTTTTGAATGGCCCAGGCCAGCGAGGCTTCAACAGGGTTCAGCCCATCATCCATGTCCTGCCCGTAGAGGCACAAACCGGCTTCCAACCGCAAACTATCCCGCGCACCCAATCCAATGGGCTCCACATCCTCATGCGCCAACAACGCCTGCGCCAGCTCAACAGCCTCCGCAGCCGGCACCGAAATCTCATATCCATCTTCGCCCGTATACCCAGACCGTGACACCCAACAGGTCACCCCGTTCAACGTCAAATCCGTAACATCCAAAAACTTCATATCTGCGGCGCGCGGGTCCATCGCCGCCAAAACAGCCTCCGCCGCTGGGCCCTGCAACGCCAGCAACGCGCGGTCGGTGACCTCCGTCACCTCCACATCCAGCGTTTTCATATGCGCAATATCCGCAACCTTGCAGGCCGCATTCACCACCACGAACACATGATCTCCGCGATTGGCCAACATCAAATCATCTTTGATCCCGCCCCGCTCATTCGTGAAAAACCCGTACCGCTGACGACCTTCCCCCAACCCGGCAATGTTCACAGGGATCAGCGTCTCCAACGCCGCCGCGGCAGCCCCATAATCGGCGCCCTTCACAATCACCTGCCCCATATGGCTTACATCAAACAGCCCCGCTTTCGCGCGCGTGTGCAAATGTTCCTGCATCACGCCCAGCGGGTACTGAACGGGCATCGCATACCCGGCAAACGGCACCATCTTGGCACCCAGCTCCACATGAAAATCATGCAACGGCGTTTCCAAAAGATCAGACATCGACAGCCTCTTTTCTCTCAGCCAATCGATCCTCTTTGGGGTCATCGGCACCACGGATACGCACAGGTACCCTGTACGCGTGATGCCCCCTCTGTCCGTTTGCCTGAGATTGCTATCCCTTCGGCGGGCACCAATTGTGCCTCTCTCCAGAGTCGTCGTAACGGCGTCGGTCCGGTGGCCTGAGAGTTTCCGGGGCGGTTGCTCCTTCGGCACCAGCTCGCGCTGGTTCTCCCGACGTCGTGGCCCAAAGATGCCGATTTAGACGACCGCGTGCAAGCAGATTTTCCCGCGATTCGCCCCACACCCCCACAAAACCCACCATATCAGATGAGCCCCCTATCCGTCTGGATACCTGCCAAATCCGATCGCACCGCGCCCTATCCGTTTCCTCAGATATGCACAGCGACCCCCTCTCCGTATCAAAGATGCAAGGAGAGAAATGATGACTTTAATACAGACAAGCACCCACATGATTTTCGGCCAAGACCAGCTCTGCATTCAGCGGCTTAACATTGGCCCGATCGACAACCCAAGGGTGCAAGCGCCACTTGGCACCGAAGCCAGGCCAAGACGCACAAACACGAAAAACCGATCAGATCTCAAAGAAATAGCCATGGGAAAAGCAGCTGCACGGTAAATCGCATTCCCCATTATTCAATGCGCTTTCGTGACAATGAGGCCTGTTTTTTCCCTCTAACTTTAAACAAATGCCCAACTACTTTGATCTCACAAGACACCCGTTGATGCTCTCTAAAGTAGTATTTTTGTAATCGCACCACTTTGTGCACATGAACCGAAAGGTGAATACGATGAAAAATGTAATGATTATCGGTGGCGACGGATTTTGCGGCTGGCCAACAGCCCTCCACCTCTCCGCCCAAGGCCACAATGTAACGATCGTCGACAACCTGTCCCGTCGTCGTATCGACGAAGATCTAGGCGCAGAAAGCCTCACGCCAATCAAATCGATGGATGAACGTTTGGCTGCATGGAAAGACGTGTCCGGAAAAACAATTCACTTCTCAAACATCGACATCGCGAAGAACGTTTCTGGCTTCGCCCAGCTCATCGCCTCGTCCCAGCCTGACACAATCGTGCACTTCGGCGAACAGCGCGCGGCCCCCTACTCCATGCGTGGCCTCGAAGAGAAAATGTACACCGTCGACAACAACATCTCCGGCACACACAACCTGCTCGCAATCATCGCAGACCTCGGCCTTGATCCGCACATCGTACACTTGGGCACCATGGGCGTTTACGGCTACGACGGTGACGGCCTGGAAATCCCAGAAGGCTACCTGAGCGTCAAAGTCGAAGGCGACGACGGTCAAATGTTCGACCGTGACATCCTCTACCCGACCAACCCGGGTAGCGTGTACCACATGACCAAATCCATGGATCAGCTGTTGTTCCAATTCTATGCCAAGAACAACAACTTCCAAATCACAGACCTACACCAGGGTATCGTTTGGGGCACCCAAACAGATGAAACACGTCTCGACGAACGTCTGATCAACCGCTTCGATTATGATGGCGACTATGGCACAGTGCTCAACCGCTTCTTGATGCAAGCCGCGATGGGCCACCCGCTCACAGTCCACGGCACAGGCGGCCAGACCCGCGCGTTTATCCACATCAATGACACCGTGCGTTGCATCGCACTGGCTGTGGCCAACCCGCCTGCCAAAGACGGCAAAGTTAAAATCCTCAACCAGATGACCGAAACACACCGTGTGCGTGATCTCGCCAAACTGGTCGCAGATGTAGCAAAGGCCGAAGTGGCTTTCGTGGACAACCCACGCAAAGAAGCCGCTGAGAACGACCTGAAAGTGTCCAACAAAACCTTCCTCGACCTGGGGCTCAAGCCAACAACATTGGCAGAGGGCCTGATGGACGAAACCGTTGGCATCGCGTCAAAATACATCCACCGGGTCCGCGAAAACACTGTCGCCTGTGTTTCCACATGGACCGACGAACAAAAACCAGGGGTTGTGAAGCCTGACGCTGTAAAAACACAGGACCGCGCTGCATAATAAGACCTTAGGCAACCGAATCACCATTGGCCGTGCCTTTTCGAAGGCGCGGCCTTTTTGTAAGCTCAACACTCTAAAGGAGAGATGACCGTGCGCATTTTGGGAATATTGGCACTATGCCTTGTGATCATCGCTGGCCTCATTTTCGGGTACAATCGCCGGAATGAAGTGATCACCAATTTCACCGATCAATTCGAAGGTGTCCTCCTGAACGAAACCGCGATCGTCGACGCAACCGTGGGCCAACTTCCCGTGTCCGAACCAGACCAAGGCCGCCTCGTGATCCCTATGCGTGAAACAGGCGTGTTGAACACATTGATCGGCCTGCCCAGCTTCACCCGCGCCACATTCGACATGCCACTGACCGCAACCGCACGTTCCGGTGAAATCGTGCTCGAACTGGCCGGCGCCTTGCAAGCAGACGCCGAAGGCCTCCTGCGGGTCTCCGTAAATGGCGCGCGGAAAACAGCGCAGGTCCTCGATGCCGGCCGCGTCCACCGCCGCGTGATCATCGCCCTCAGCCCGCGCGATCTGTCGTCGGATCGTCTCGTTGTCTCACTAGCCCTCGAAGGGCGCACACCCGCCATCGAATGCGGACCAGACTGGGATGGCGGCGCCTCCATCCAAGTTCTCCCACACTCGCACCTCCGTCTCACCCTGACAGACCCTATGGACGATCCCGCAGACCTCCTGCGTGTGTCCGGCCCCCGCCCCACCCTCACGTGGACAGACACAGACCAAGCCCGCCGTTTCATTCAAGCCTATGATCTGTCTCTGCGGTCCGATGATGTCATGTTCGCCACTGACGAAGCAGCGCTTCTCGACGTATCGCCCGACCGTCTCGACGACATTCTCAGTGCCACCGCCCCTCCAATCCCAGACGCTGAAACAGACCCGTCCGATTTGATCACCCCGCTGGGGCAACAACGGGTCCGCGAATTCGAAGGCGAAACACGGTGGCGCGTCACGTTTGACCGTGCCGACTTCGACACCATGATCCAGTCCCTCGACCTCAGCCTCAAACTTGTCTCCGTCACCGACCCGGATGAGCCTTGGCTCCTCGCCGCAGAACTCAACGATCGCCTCCTCACAGCGGCACCGTTTGACCTGCCAACAGGTCAGTTCACCCAATCCATCCCCCTACCCCAATCCTTCTTGGCGGACGAAAACGTTCTCACGCTTTCCCTGCGGAGCTCATCAACCAACCCGGGCCCCTGCCCTACAGGCATCCCCGCAATCGCCGAGCTCACCACCCTCACACTTCAAGCCGAGGGTGAAAAACCACAAACGGCCATCGCAGCCCTCGCCGCGAACCTGAACACGGATATCTCCATCACCGTTGATGATGGCATTGGCCCCCACGAAGCCCAGCGCGCCCTCGACACACTGAACCTGCTCGCCGATCACACAGGCGCGCTCGCCCTCACAACAGACGCAGCCCCCCCTGTCACCGCCCGCATCCTCGCGCGCGGCGGCGTTTCCAATGCGCTTACATCTCTCGATAGCGGCACCCACTGGCTCGTGTTCTACAGCGCAGGCACAAGCGCAGTGCAGGTCGAGCGCGCCACCCCCAACACACCCCTGTCCGAAATCGACCTCCCCCGGGCCGTCCTTCTGATCACCACCGACCAAGGCAGCTGACCATGTCAGATACCTCAGCTGAAACCACAGCAACACCGGACAGAAACGACGTTCAATTCTGGTCGGTCGACAGCGCCCCGCGCCGGTTTGCAGAACGCATCCCCCAATGGCGCGCGCCAATGCTTCTGGCCATCTTCAGCCTCGTGTCCTTCGGCCTGATGTGGATGATCAACTCCCTGCCTCTGCTGAACACCTTCTTCCTCCACAACGACTTTATCTTTGCGCCAGCCAGCGGCGGCCACTCCGTGCCACTGCGCATCTTCATGATCAGTTTCTACATCGCCTTCGGCCTATCCTGCGACCCGCGTTGGACCCGAAAACTCGGCGTTCTGTTTGATATGGCCGGAACCTATATCCTGTTCTGCCTCGTCATGGATGGGCTGCTGTTCCTGTTCTACACCTACCTGCACGTCTTGATGTCCCTGCACATCGTCGAAATCGCATCAGGCCTGCTGGGCTTTGCGGTCTTTTCCTTCAAACTTCTCGAACGCGGCCAGATGCCCGCCCGCATCCCTATTGAGGTTGGCCCCACCCAAACCCTGAAAATCTTGCTGCGCCTTCTTTTGATCATCGCAATCGCAGGATCACTGGCGTGGTATGTCTCATCGCTCAACCTCCCCCTCGAAACATGGCTGCGGCGCGTCACACTTCTGGGCGGCATCGGGCCGGGTGTCTTTCTGTTCCTGCCAACCCTGTTCTTGCTGCTCTACCTTGGCGCCCGCGTCGAAGCATGGGCCGCCCCAAAATCCGAATTCACCCCAGACCTCACCGTCTTCGTTCCGGCCCATAACGAAGAATACATCATCGTCGACACCATCCGCGCGATGGACAAAGCCGCAGCTGAATACGGTGGCCAGATCGAGCTGTTGGTGATGAACAACAACTCCTCCGACAATACCGGCCCCATTGCCACCGAAGCCCTCAAAAACTGCGAAGCCCTCAAAGGCCGGGTGATCGACGTGCCAGAACCGGGCAAAGCCAACGCCCTCAACGCAGGCCTCGATGCAGTCACCACCGAATACTGCGTCCGCGTCGACGCAGACACCCTCCTGCAACCGGGTTGTTTCACGAAAGCCATGCGCCATTTCGGCGATCCCGCCGTGGGCGTGGTTGGCGGCATTCCCATCCCACCGGGGGGCGGCCTGTTTGATCGCGCGCGCCTGCTCGAAGTCGCGGTGAAACACGGGTTCTATTCCGTGGCCTTCGGGACCATCAACTCGGTCGTCGGTATTCCGGGCATGTTCTCCGTCTATCGCACCGAACTGCCCCGTGATCTTGGCGGCTTCGTCGAAGGCATGAACGGCGAAGACACCGACATTTCCCTGCGCGCCGGCGAATTGGGCTACCGCCTCGTGGTCGACCCGACCGTGCGCTACATCTCCGAAGTGCCCGCAACCTACGGCCACATGCGCGAACAACGCACACGCTGGTTCCGGTCAACTTTCCACATCTCATCACGCTGTCGCGAATTGCTCTTTGGCAAAGACCTCTCCGTGCGCGGAAAGCTCATCCTGCCCTACATGCTGATCAACTCCGCCCGTCGCGCCATGATGATCCCGCTCCTGTTGTTCGGCATCATCGAATATTTCACAGTCTTCGACAGCTTCAACATCCTCGTCTGGCAAGCGCTCGTCGCGGTGCTGGTCGGCGCCCCCACCATCATGGCCGTCATCTGCGCCATCTTGGTAAAGGTACCTATCGGCATCCTCTACCTGCCAGAATACCTCGTGTTCCGTGCCCTGCGTGCCTATTTCACCTTGGAATCCATGTTGTCGATTTCCATCGCCGACCGGGGCGAACCCATCTACTCTCGGGCAGCACTGGCACGCAAAGGACCCAAAAGCCTCAGGATCGCCTAGGTTTCCGATTTCCGCAAAGCAATCGCATCGGCCACCGCACGCACAGTCGGCCCCCGCAAGGGCCCCGTGGCACAGACACTCCAAATGCCTTCGTCGCGGCAAAACCGGTTGTGCGCACGAATGGTGCGCGTCGTGATGCAGCCGTTGATCGGCCCGTCGTAATACCCAAGATCACGCAGCTCCATCTGCATCACACGAATCCAAGCGTTCTTGTTAATCCAGAACCCCGTCGTCGCAGCACGCCCGTAATTCTCCGACTCCGTCTCGGCCATGATCTCTTCGAACGCCCCCCAAAAGGTCGGCCCATTTAAATCACGCGCCAGCCGTATCCGTTCGACTGACAAAACGCGGTCCCGAATACCCGGAACCTCCGTCAATGCCGCACGGCGTTGCGCAATCGCCGCATCATCCGCCTCCAACCGCGTCAGATACACCAGCGCAGCCTCGGCAAAATCTGCGTCTCCAGCCAAAGCCACCTCTTCCACTTGGCGCACAACCGCGTCAGGCGCTTCGCCCTCCAACCGGTTCCAATTGTATCGCAGAACCAAATCACGAGCGGCATTCTCATCCCCACCTGCCGCAATCTCAATCAACATCTCACGTCCCAAAGCAGGGTCAGATCCCTCTCCCAATCGCCGATCAACGTGCGACTGCGCCAGCAACCGTTCCGTCCCGGGCCGACTGTCGGCAACCGCATCATTCAAAAGCGCCAAAGCCGCTGCGCCATTCCCAAGCTGAATCTCCACCCGCGCAAGGTTCGCAAACGACCACGGATGCCCCGCCTCAACCGCGCGGCTCAACCACATCTGCGCTTGGGTCAAATCCGGCTCGACCCCAATCCCGTTGCGGTACAAAAATCCCATCCGGTCAATCGCCGGCACAAATCCGGCATCCGCCAAACTCATCATCTGCTCAAACGCATCAGCAGGCGCACTTTGCTCCAAACCGCGCGCTACCAAAAACTGTTCTCTAGGGGTCAAATCGTCCTGCGCCACACCCGCAACCGCGCTGAACGCCACAAATACCCCTGCCAAAACCATGCGTTTCATCACTGAAATCCTGCCAAAACCAACCAAACCGAACATCTCCATCTATAGGCTACAAATCTGGCAATTTTTGGGAGAGTCAGAAAACCAAACAGGCACAGCCATAAGCTGTACCTGATAAAACCGACCAACACTGTCAGGGGGGTACAAGTTGGTCACGGCACCGCCTCGCGCAGGCGCCGTGACCTCAAATCTTACTTGGCCTCAGCCACGTCACCATCAACGATCTCCGCCTCAACCACCTCGGTCGAAACCACGTCTTTCGGCGCTTCAGGCTGACCCACAATCAACGGCAACATCTCTGCACCCGCAGGCATAGAAACCTCGCCCTCCGGCGCATCGCGCCAAGCCAAAGTGTCAAAGCTGGAACAATTGGAACACACAGGCTCCCACGCAGGATGAATGTGCTGACAATTGTCACAAATCCACTGCGGCCCGCGCGACGCCGTCAGCGCCTTGGCCAACCAACCGCGCACAACCGCATCCGCTGATCCTTCACCGCGTTCAACCGCAGCCATCAATGTCAGGCTCCGTGCAGTCGGCGTCTCAGCGACCAGCTCCGTGATATCGCGGCGCGCCTCAGGGAAATCTTCCGCCGCAATATGCAGCTCAGCCGTCAGCATTTTCGTCTCAGGATGATTAGGCTTCAGCTTCAACAACGGCTTGAACCGCTTCAAACGGGCCGCCGCATCTTCATCCGGTGCAATCGCTGCAAACGCCGCTGCCAAATCAGGGTGCGGGGTAACCTCCCACGCCTTCTTAATCACACGCGCCGCCGCACGACCGTTGTTGTTCTCAATATAGGTCTGCGCCGCCATAACAGCCGCAGGCACCAAATCCGGCGACAAACGGTTCGCTTCAATCGCCGCCTCACGCGCCTCAAGGGTCTGCCCCTCTTCAAACACCGTCTTCGCTTCAGACAATGCCAAAACCGCATCGCGACGTTTGTGCACATCGCGCGGCATCTGGCCGGTCTTCAACTTCGCCGTCAGCGTCTGGCGTGCGCCCTTCCAATCCGCTTTCTCGGCCTGCAAACGCAGCAATGTATCTTGCGTTTCCACATGGCGTGGCTTGATCGCAAAGGCTTTCTCGGCCAGCGCCAAAGCGGTTTCCGTATCGCCATCCTGCAATTTCTGCTTCATAATCCCGCGCACACCCACAAACCGTGTCCGCTCGTCTTCCAGCAATTTCCGGTAGGTGCCTTCAGCCATCTTCCGATCGCCCGCCAACTCCGCCGCTTGCGCCGTCAACAGGTTCGTCAGCTCCGGACGCTCCAAAAACTTCTCAGCGCGCTGCGCCTTGGTCATCGCCAAACGTCCCTCACCAGAGGCCAATGCCATCATCCCTTCGGACAATGCCTCATACCCCTTGCGTTCGCGATTGCGCGAAAAATACCGAGAAATCGCGGTCTCATCCCCATTCAAAAACTTGAACGTCGCAACCGCCAAACCGATCAGCTTGAACGCCAGCCAAATCAGGCCAACCAAAACAATCGCGGCAATAACCAACTCCAACACCGACAGTGTCGCAGCGCGCCCGCCAATATCAAACGTTGCACTGCCATCCATATCCAACAACAGGGTCGCGCCATAGGTTGCGGCCATAACGGCTGCGACAAACGCAAGAATCTTTACAAGGGACCAAAGCATATCAGGAGCAGCCTTCGATTATTGATAGGTTTCAGACAAGGATGCGATGGCAGCCAGAACGTCAGCACGTTCCTGCGCCTGCGCAGTCCAATCGGTCATTTCAGCGCGCGCCACCTCTGGCAACGCTTCGATCTCAGCCAAGGCATCCGCCATACGGCCTTCTTTCACAGCCGCTTCAGCACGGGACAAAACCGCATCCGGCCCAGGCCCGTCCTGCGGCGTGGTCGACCGCACATCAAACTGCGACCGCAAGAACCCGCCAAGACCAGAGGCATCATCAGAAGCCCCCTCCGCACGTGCCGTCGCCAAAGCCGCCCGTGCAACCGCCGAGAAATCCGCGGTCAATTGCGCATTCGTCGCAACGCCGGTTTCGGCGGCATCGCTCAGCGCGGCAGGCACATCGTCCAGATCCGCCAACGCATCCGCAAACGGCGCGCCGGTTTCTACAGCCGTGGCCACACGGTTGATCGCAGCGCGGGCCTTAGCCGCCTCAGCCGCCTCCAACGCTTCTTGCTCCAACCGTTCCGCTTCCGCGCGTGCAGCCGCCAAATCGTCACCCGCTTGGGTCGCGGCAGACAGCAACTTGGTTTGCAATTCATCCAGCTCCGCACGGTACGCCGCCAATGCTGTCTCCGACAGAGTGCCATCCGCATTCGGCTGGCGCTCCACTTGGGCAACACGATCCTCAAGTCCGGCCAGCTGCGCGCCCAAATCGCTCGACACATCTGCGATCTGCGCCTCTAGGCCCGATGTGTCCGGCGCAGGCAAATCATTCAGCCGCGCCTGCAACGCTTCAATCGCTGCAGACTGATCTTCAATCTTGGCCGTCAACGCGGCCGTCTCATCCTCAGGTTGGAAATACGTCGCAACACCGTAGCCAATCGCGCCGGCTACAACACCGCCCATCAACAAGGGAAAGAAACCACCAGACGACGTTTCAGGAGCAACATTTTGTTCGACAGGCGCAGTCATCTCAACAACGGTTTCTTCAACAACCGTTTCAACCACGACGTCCCCGTCCAGCGCATCCGCGTCAACTGTCTCGTCTATCTCAGCATCGACCTCGGCGTCAGCGTCCAGCGCCTCGCCCTCTACGATCTCATCTGCATCTTCAATGATCTCTTCAACCTCGGAAACCTCAGCCTCCACCTCGATTGCCTCGTCGATCTTTGTTTTTTCTGTCTCGCTCTTCGGAGATTTGGCCACGTTTGCCACCCACCTAACTACATCCGGAACCCAAATGTCCCCCAAGTCACCCTAGCGTGGGCGTTCATGACCCTCAAGCAATCAAACGCGAAGTCGCACGCACCATAGCCCCCAAATCCGGCTCTTGCGCACAGGTTACCGCGAACGGCTGCAAGCCCTTCGCAACCTCCGCCACCTCTGGGCTGATCGCAACCATCGTAACCTGATCAAACGGAATATCCCAATCCCCAATAATAGACACTGTTTCACCTGAAAAAACAGGTGCAACACAGGGGCGCCCCTCCTGCAATACGGCAAGCTGCTGCGCGGTCGGGCGGTTCAAACGTTTGTGATAATTTACAATTTCCAAACAGTTCAAATTTTCAGCATTCAACCTATCGGTGACAAAAACGCGTATTTTTTCCCCGCGGAAATGAACCAACCGACCCCTTGGTTTTCCCTCCAGAATCAGTGTTACAAGCGCATCCGCCCCCCCACACCCTACTTTTGGAACATACCCTTTGGCCCGCGCCGCATCCGCCGTTGCCTCACCCACACACCAGGCCACGCGCCCTGCGCCATCCGGTGCAAACATCGCCCCCGCTCGTGAGGTAAACACCGCGTCCTCGAACGGCACAGCCTCATAGGCCAGCGCCTCAACCTCAAAAGCAGGCAAAACCAGCGGCTCAAACGCCCCCGCAACATCCCGCAACGCGGCCACAAACCGCGCTGCGCTGTCTGCAGGGCGGGTCACCAGAACGATCGGATTTTCAAACGGTGCCAATGCGCCAGCCCCTCAGCCATTGTAGCGATTGCCGCCAAGTGTTACCTGCAACCCAACCAGACGCAAGCAAACGGGCCGTTCCCATGTCAGCCCCCCTAACAATCCTTGGCCTCGAAAGCAGCTGTGACGACACAGCAGCCGCAGTCGTGCGCGGTACCCCGAAAAACGCCCATGTGATCTCAAACATCGTGATCGGCCAAACCGATGCACACGCGGCCTTCGGCGGTGTCGTCCCCGAAATCGCCGCTCGCGCCCATGCGGAAAAAATCGATCTTGCGGTGAAACAGGCTCTATCTCAGGCCAACACATCCCTCGCAAACATCGATGCTATCGCCGTCACCGCAGGCCCCGGCCTTATCGGTGGCGTGCTCTCTGCCGTCATGTGCGCCAAAGGCCTCAGCCTTGCCACCGGCACGCCCCTGATCGGCATCAACCACCTCGCGGGCCACGCACTAACCCCGCAACTGACAGACGGCATCGCCTTCCCCTACCTGATGTTGCTGGTCTCCGGCGGCCACTGCCAGTTCCTCCTCGTCGAAGGCCCCGATGCCTACACCCGCCTCGGCGGCACGATCGATGATGCCCCGGGCGAAGCTTTCGACAAAACCGCCCGCATCCTTGGCCTCGCCCAACCCGGCGGACCCGCAGTCGAAACCGAAGCCAAATCCGGCGACCCTAAATCCTTCGCCCTGCCCCGCCCCCTTCTCAACCGCGATGATTGCAACATGTCCTTCTCGGGTCTGAAAACCGCGATCCTGCGCGCCCGCGATCAAGTCATCGCTGATCACGGCGGCCTCCCCCGCGCCCTGCGCGCCGACCTTTGCGCCAGCTTTCAGGCCGCCATCACCGATGTTCTCATCGCAAAATCGCGCCGCGCCTTGGCTGAAGCCCGCAAAATCAACCCAAATGTTCAGGCCCTCGCCGTCGCAGGTGGCGTCGCCGCCAACAGCGCAATCCGAACAGGCCTTCAATCGCTTTGCGCAGAAACAGAGACTGATTTCTCCGCACCACCCCTCGCCCTGTGCACCGATAATGCCGCCATGATCGCCTTCGCCGGCCTCCACCGCGCCCACACAGGACAGTTTGATGATATGACACTCTCCGCCCGCCCCCGCTGGCCCCTCGACCAAACCAGCCCCACCCTTTTGGGCAGCGGCAAGAAAGGGGCAAAGGCATGAAGATCGCCGTCGCAGGTGCAGGGGCATTCGGAACAGGTTTGGCCATCGCGCTGGCCGCAAACGGGCCCGTCACCCTTTGGGCACGCGACCCCGACGCTGCCGCAAGCATGGCCCAAACCCGCGAAAACACGGCCCGCCTCAAAGGGTGCACGATCCCACAGAATGTCGCCGTTACCGCAGACATAGACACGCTTTTCGAGGCAGACACCCTGCTTCTTGCGATACCGGCTCAACGGCTCGGTGCGTGGCTCGAAACGCACAGCGACCATCTTGACGGCAAACGTCTCGTCGCCTGCTGCAAGGGCATCGATCAAACGACGTTGCGCGGCCCCGTAGCGCTCATCGAAAATCTCGTGCCCAGCGCGAAACCGGCCATGCTCACCGGCCCCAGCTTCGCAGCCGATATCGCCAACAACTTGCCCACCGCGCTCACCCTCGCCTGCGCCGAGGATGACGACAGCGCCTATCTGCAGGAATGCCTCTCAACCCCCACATTGCGGCTCTATCTCAGCCACGACATCATCGGCGCCGAACTTGGTGGCGCGCTGAAAAACGTCATCGCAATCGCCTGTGGCGTCTGCATGGGCGCCGGTTTTGGTGAAAGCGCGCGTGCCGCAATCGTCACGCGGGGCTTCGCCGAAATGCGCCGCATCGGGGCCGCCTTGGGCGCCGACCCGGAAACCCTCACGGGCCTGTCCGGCTTTGGCGATCTCGCCCTCACCTGCACGTCCGACGCATCGCGCAACTACCGCTTTGGCCTCTCCATCGGCGCAGGCCAACCGTTCGACACAGCCACCACCGTCGAAGGTGCTGCAACGGCCGTTTCCGTGACCAAACTTGCCGACCAACATCAACTTGATTTGCCGATCTGCAAAGTCGTCGCCAATCTATCAAGCGGGTCCATTACACCTGAAATGGCCCTCGCAACCCTCTTATCTCGCCCACTGCGAAAGGAATAATCATGCGCATTGCCCTCATCACCCGTGACAAACCCGGCGCCCTTCAGGTCCGCCTCGACAATCGTGACGCCCACCTCGCCTACATCAAGGAAACAGGTGTCGTCGAAATGGCTGGCCCCTTTCTGGATACAGACGGCACCATGTCTGGCTCCCTGATCATTATGAACGTCGATGATATGGCCGCAGCCCAGGCTTGGGCCGAGAATGACCCTTACGCAAAAGCGGGCCTGTTCGAAAAAGTACGCATCGAAGAATGGAAAAAGGTCATCGGCTAATGCGCTACTGGCTCTTTAAATCCGAACCCTCCACCTGGAGCTGGGATCAACAAGTCGCCAAAGGCGACGCTGGCGAAGAATGGGACGGCGTGCGCAACTACCAAGCCCGCAATTTCATGCGTGAGATGGCCGTGGGCGACCGTGGCTTTTTCTACCATTCCCAGAAAGAGCGCGCGATTGTCGGCATTGTCGAAATCTGCGCCGCCGCCCACCCCGACAGCACCACCGACGATGACCGTTGGGACTGCGTGGATATCAAAGCGCTCTACCCCTTCAAAACCCACGTCACATTGGACCAGATTAAAGCCAATGAACGTTTATCTGAGATGGTTTTGGTCAAAAGCGCCCGTCTCTCTGTGCAACCGGTGACCGAAGCGGAATGGACCCTGATCTGCAATCTCGGCCAAACAGACCCCTAGCCAGATCGCATTTCTCCCGCCAAACTCGATGGCATTGAACTTCGACGGGAGACGTAGAATGGGACTACTCGCAATTGTCATCGGCGCTGCACTCAGCTTTGGGTTTGGCGCATTCTGGTACGGCATCTTCGCCGACACATGGAAACAAACCAGCCAAGTGCCGCTCGACGCGGACGGCAACCCGCAAAACATGCGCAGCCCCGTGCCCTACGTCACATGCGCGATCGCCTTGTTGGTGGTGGCCGGCATGATGCGCCACAATTTCGCAACCTCCGGCATCGATACATTGGGCAAAGGCATCTTGTCAGGCGGCGGAATTGGGTTGTTTTTCATCACCCCATGGCTGGCCCTATTTCACGGCTATTCGATGCATTCGCACAAACTAACGCTTATCAACGGCGCCTATGCAACAATCGGCTGCGCCTTGATGGGCGCGGCACTCACCCTGCTCTAGCACGCAAAAAACGAAAGGGTTCGAACCACTGGCCCGAACCCTTTCTCTCACCCACGCGAACTCCGCAGAGCCACCACACGCGCAACGTAAATCTGGTTCAGACCGTTCTGATCTCAAGCCAAGCTACCGACTAAAGACCAAGAAACCAAAACGATTCCGCCTAAAATTCAATTCAAATGCAAAACGCCCGCCAGAACCTGACGGGCGCTTCATTCAAATTATCACAAAGACTTAGCCGTATACGGATTCTTTGCCGAAGTGCTTTGCCAGCATGTAATACACAACCGCACGGTACTTCGTGCGCTCGGATTTACCGTAAGTCTCAATAACGGAATCAATCGCTTCCATCAGCTGCGGACCATCCGCAAGGCCCAGCTTTTTGATCAGGAAGTTATTCTTAACAGTTTCCAGCTCAGCTTTCTGGCTGCCCGCAACCGTAGACGCATCCGCGTTATAGATGGACGGACCGCAACCGATAGTTACTTTCGTCAGCAAATCCATGTCTGGCGTCATGCCACACTTGTTTTTCAGGTCATCTGCGTATTTCGCGATCAGGTCGTCACGCTTGCTCATGGTATTCTCCCACCGTTGATTTGGCCCACGTCGGGCGCTGCGCTGACGTTACTGTCATATTTTTGTTCCGCAAAGGGAAATTCACACCCGAATTCCCATCCCGCTAACGGCAGGTGCCCCATCCACGTGCCTGCAAATGAAAATGATCCGCGTGAAGGCTGTTAAAATCAGGGCTGAGCGTCGTGGCAAACCAGGTGCAGGCACTGTCGCGCACCGCCCGCAAAAACGCGGCCTTCGGCCCATCCCCATCCCAGTCACGGATCAACCGCACCCGCTGACCATCCGCCAAATCGAACCCGGTGATATCAATCGCGTCAGCCGTAGAATGGGTGCTCCACCGGGTCGACGGCCCTTGCGTTGTGCGAATGGGGCGACAGTTATAGCTGCCAATCTGCCGAACAACCGCCACAGACGACCCGAAAAATTCCTCCGCCGCAGGCTGCACACCGTGTTGTTCCCACATCGCCATCCGCAATGCCGTCGCACAAGATGTCTCAATCGTATCAACCCGCGCCTGCCCTACGCCGCTTAACGCCACACGGTTGCGCACATGGCAATTCTCAGACACCTCCAACGGATCGCGCGCCACCGCCTGCCCTGCGTTCAGCAAAACCGCGACACACTGCGCCGGATCACTCAACGCCTGCCGCAATTTCCAAGGGGTCAACGGGCTAACAGGGTCCGACACAGCCAATGGCTGGTTGGGATTCCATTCAGGCGGCAACGGCGTATCAGGGTGGGTCACCGCCAAAACAGCAACACCCGCCGCCCCCAAAAATAAAACCATTAAAAGCGTCCCCAACACCGACCCAAGGATCGGTATCAAAAGACGCTTCTTTTGTTTTTCAGGTAGGTGCGTGTCGTCGTCTTCGGTCACCAATCACTCCGTCGTTGTTGGAACCTGCGACAGATCAGTTACAGGCGACAACCGGCAAAGCGGCCTGTGGGAAATGCGTTGGCGTGATCCCGGTCAAAACCGTCAACAAAGACTTCTCGCCTTCGTACGCTTTCGTCTGCGCGTCTTTGAAATCGTCCAACAAATCCAACGGATGGCTACAGGCGGCGCCGGCATATTGCGCCGTGTCGGCAACGTAGTAATCTGCGATCTCATGGCCGAATGCGGCCTCGTCCTCGAACGCTGCAAACGCAGGCGCTGCGACGGTGCTGGTAAGGAGGATAAGGGTTGCGATACGGGCGAACATGATGATTTCTTTCTATCTGGATACTTAGACAACGCGCATTAAGACAAAAGGTTCCAGAAGACCCGACACAGGTTCGTGAACTCACAAAAATGAGAAAGCCCAACCCCTTGAAATGGGGCTGGGCAAAATATGTGGCGCTGTATTAGCCGATCACATGCTCACCGGCCAAATCCACAACGTCGGTCGAGCTGACCTGCGGCAAGGCACGGATATCTTCTTCAGAATATCCCGGCAGGCTCAGGCCGCTGTTCCCGTACAAGACCGTGTTTTCCAATGGTACGGCAACATCGGTCTCACCGATCCCCCAGAAACCACCAATCCCGACAATGGCCATATAGGTGTCATTTGCCATATAGATCGTATCGATTTCACCAATCGGCTCACCGGACTCAGCAATCACATCCATCCCGACAACCTGTGCAACCGTGTGGCCTGCCAGCATGAAATCACCGCCGGCATCAGCGCTCAGCGCGTCGCTCTCACGTTCATTCAGGGCAATATCTTCACCGGGCGGTTGGTCGTTCATGGCATCTGCTTCAGACAAACGTGTGTCAGCAGGGGGGGCGGCGGTGATCGCTGGATCACTCTGCGCGGTCTCATCACCTGGCGTCTCGGTCCCATAGGCCTCTAGGCCCAGCTCGGCCTCCATACCAATGGGCGCTTCTGTCTGTTCATTCGTTTGCGGCACCTCCTGCGCAAGGACCGGTGTGGCCAAGGCAAGTGCGATCGCTGTTGTTGTCGTCATCTTTGTAAAGGTCATCTTGTTTCCTTCTCATTGTGTTGACATCGACGACACAACACAGACCCCTCAACCCAAGTTCCAAAAAAGATGAAAAGAAACGAAAAACGCCACTCCCGAAGGAATGGCGTTTGGTATTGTTTTTCAAAGATTTTCCAAAATGGAAATCAGTAGCGGTAGTGCTCCGGCTTGAACGGACCCTCAGGCGTCACACCAATATAGGCGGCCTGCTCAGGGTTCAGCGTCGACAGTTTCACACCAATCCGGTCAAGGTGCAGACGCGCAACTTTCTCATCCAGATGTTTCGGCAAAATAAAGACGCCCGGCTGATATTCATCACCCTTCGTCCACAATTCAATCTGCGCCAAAACCTGGTTGGTGAACGATGCCGACATCACGAAGGATGGGTGGCCCGTGGCGTTCCCAAGGTTCAGCAAACGTCCCTCAGACAACAGGATCAACCGGTGCCCGTTGGGCATCTCGATCATATCCACCTGTTCTTTGATGTTGGTCCACTTGTGGTTCTTCAACGCAGCAACCTGAATTTCGTTGTCGAAGTGGCCGATGTTGCCAACAATCGCCATGTCCTTCATCTCGCGCATATGCTCGATGCGGATCACGTCTTTGTTGCCCGTTGTCGTGATGAAAATATCGGCCGTGCCAATCACTTCATCAATGGTCGTCACCTGAAAACCGTCCATCGCCGCTTGCAGCGCACAGATCGGATCAACCTCGGTTACAATCACACGTGCACCGGCACCCACCAGCGACGCGGCACAACCTTTGCCCACATCGCCGTAACCCAGAACAACAGCAACCTTACCGGCCATCATCGTATCGGTGGCGCGGCGAATACCGTCCACCAGCGATTCCTTACAGCCGTATTTGTTGTCGAACTTCGACTTGGTCACACTGTCGTTCACGTTGATCGCAGGGAACGGCAGCTGACCGTTTTTGTGCAGATCATACAAACGGTGCACACCCGTTGTTGTCTCCTCAGACACGCCCTTGATCTGATCGCGCATTTTGGTGAACCAACCTGGGCTCTGCTCCATACGTTTCTGGATCTGCGCCTTGATCACTTCTTCTTCTTCGGACTGCGGCACAGGAATAACATCCTCACCAGCTTCCATCCGTGCGCCAAACAGAATGTACAACGTGGCATCACCACCATCGTCCAAAATCATGTTCGGCCCATCTTCGAACTGGAATGATTTGTCCAAGTAATCCCAGTGCTCTTCCAACGACTGGCCCTTGATCGCAAACACAGGCGTGCCGCCTTCTGCAATCGCCGCCGCCGCATGGTCTTGCGTGGAGAAAATGTTGCACGACGCCCAGCGCACATCAGCACCCAGCTCAACCAGCGTTTCAATCAAAACAGCCGTCTGAATGGTCATATGCAACGAACCAACGATCCGCGCACCCTTCAACGGCTTGCTTTCCCCGTATTCCGCACGACACGCCATCAGACCCGGCATTTCGGTTTCCGCGATATCCAATTCCTTACGGCCAAACGCCGCCAGTTCAATGTCCTTAACGATATAGTCTTTGGCCATAACGGCTCTCCTTACATCAGCTTTGCATGCCCCATATCACTCCCCTTTCACCTCGACAATGACAGGCACCGCGCCGTAATGTCGCCACGCGATCAGGAGGCCGAAATGAAACAACCCCGTGCTTGGCAACGCATGCTCTCAGGCCGCAGGCTCGACCTGCTGGACCCGACCCCGATGGACATCGAAATCGAAGACATCGCCCACGGCCTTGCCTTCGTCGCCCGCTGGAACGGCCAGACACGGGGCGACTTCGCCTATTCCGTCGCCGAACACTCCTTGCTCGTCGAACAAATTTTCTCGGCTATGAACCCAAAGGCCCCCGTCAAATGGCAACTCGCCGCCCTCCTGCATGACGCCCCCGAATACGTGATCGGTGATATGATCAGCCCCGTGAAAGCCGCCGTCGGTCCCGGCTATGAAACCCTAGACGCGCGCCTCATGTCCGCGATCCACATCCGCTTCGGCCTACCCGCTCAGGTGCCCGCCACCGTCAAAAAACAAATCAAAAAGGCCGACACCGTCAGCGCCTGGATGGAAGCCATCCAAATCGCAGGTTTCACCGAAGCAGAAGCCAACAAGATCTTCGGCAAACCAGACCCTAAACTGGCCGAAGTCGCAAAAATCCGCCTCCGTGCGCCCCTAGACGTTCGCAAAGATTTCACCGCCCGCCACTCCGAATTGATGAGCCTCCTATGACCTTTGAAACACGCAAAATGACCCCCGAAGACGTGCCCGCCTGCACGGCCATCCTCAATCCCATCATCGCCGCAGGCGGCACAACGGCGTATGAAGATCCCTACACCGAAGCCTACTTTCTCGATCACTACTGCAATGAACCACCCGTCTCCAACGTGGTGCTGCACAATGGCAAAATCATCGGCTTCCAAGCCGCGTTTGAGGTGGAACAGGGTCTATATTCCGTCGGCACCTTCACCGACCGCGCCAACCCCGTGCGCGGCGCAGGTGCAGCCCTGATGGCCAAAACCAAGGCCGATTGCCGCGCCAGAAACGGCACCGCCATCCTTGCCAAAATCACCGAAGACAACTCCGGCGCCTTGGCCTTCTATTCCAAAATGGGGTTCGAGGATTTCGAGGTGGATAAAGCCGCCCATACTCGCAAATCAGGCAAGGTGGTGGATAAGATCATCAAACGGTTTGCAATAACGCGCTGACGGAAAGCTCAACAAATGAACCAATCGCTTTCGATCGTCTCCATCGTCGTAAAAGATTACGATGATGCAATCGCGTTCTATACCGAAAAGCTGGGGTTTGAGTTGGTCGAAGACACATACCAGCCAGAGCAAGATAAACGCTGGGTCGTTGTAAAACCCAAAGGCGACGGCCAAGCGGCCCTCTTGCTCGCAAAGGCTTCAAACTCAAAACAGGAGGAATACATCGGCAATCAAACCGGTGGACGTGTCTTCTTATTCCTCCAAACCGATGATTTCTCGCGCGACTTCGATCTCTACAAAAGTCGGAATGTGAAATTTGTCCGACCCCCAAAAGTGGCTGACTATGGCACGGTCGCCGTTTTCGAAGACCTATACGGCAACCTGTGGGATCTGATTCAGTTCAATTGAAGCAAACGGCAGGGCCAGCATCAGGGAACACCGGCCCCACCCAACCCTCACCATAGGTGACGGTACCCATCCAATTCCTTTTTCATCCGGCGTGACCGGCAATCATGGCGTTTGGATGGTGAGCAAAGCGCTTTTTTCAGCATGTCGCGATACATGGCATCTGCAAGTACAGTAAACATTTCGATCTCCTTCGATCTGGTTGATACCCATTGAATACGCACTCCTCGCAGATTCCCCTAGTCAGGAAGAATTTCCATATGTTAGCCTCACTTTCATATGAACTGGCATGACATCCCCTCCCTCCTCGCGCTGCGCGCGTTTGAGGCCGCCGCACGGCATGGCAGCTTTTCTGCCGCCGCCCGCGACCTCAACGTGACCCATGCGGCCATCGGCCAACACGTGCGCGCGCTCGAGGACCACTTCGGCCTGCCCTTGATGCAGCGTGACGGGCGCGGCATGGCTGTCACACCCGATGGTCGCAGATTGGCCGACACCTTAGGCGAAGCCTTCGGCCTCATCGCCTCCGCCGCCACCGATTTATTGGACCAAACCAAAACGCGCGCGATCCGCGTGTCTGTCACCCCGTCGTTTGCTGCCAACTGGCTGATGCCCCGGATCGGTGGCTTCTGGGATGCGCACCCAGATATCGAGGTCGAGCTGATCCCCTCCATGCAATTGATCGATCTGCGCCGCGATAACATCGATGTCGCCATTCGCTACGGCGATGGGAATTGGCCAGGTGTCCACTCCTCCCCACTTATGCCCGCCGGCCATACCGCCGTCGCAGCACCCAGTTATCTCAAAGGCGGGAAAACCGATTGTCTCGCCGACCTCAAAGGCTCGCGTTGGCTTCTCGATGGAAACCGCTCTGAAGAGAAACTTTGGGTGGCGCAAAACGGTGTCGATCTCGACCGCGAAAACGTCACCTATTTCGCCACCGGCCAGCTGTCCCGCGAAGCGGCCCTCGCGGGGCTTGGCGTCACGATCATCCCCGCGCCTGTCGCTGCGGGTCACATCTCATCGGGTGCCTTGGTGAAACTGTGCGAAGAGCACGACAGCGCGGTCGCCTACCACTTGCTCACGCGGCCAGAGGTTGTCTCTCAACCGCGCGACATCTTTGTGAAATGGTTAAAATCGCAAACATCATAGTGCAGCCGCTGTACATACAAGATGTGCACAGGCTGTGTACGCGATCTGTACGTCGATTTTTGCCCTATCTGGGGCTGCGCTTCGCCAAAATTCGCTGCAACGTCCGGCGGTGCATATTCAACCGCCGCGCCGTCTCAGACACGTTTCGATCACACAATTCATAAACCCGTTGAATGTGTTCCCACCGCACGCGATCCGCGCTCATCGGATTCTCTGGCGGAGGTGGCAATTCATCGGAATTCGCCAACAACGCATTCATCACATCAGCCGCATCCGCAGGTTTAGAAAGATAATCCGTCGCACCAATTTTGACCGCCGCAACAGCCGTGGCAATGGCCCCGTAACCCGTCAAAACAACGATCCGGCTTTCCGGCCTGCGGGCCCGCAAGGTCTCCACAACATCCAGTCCCGTACCATCCTCAAGCCGCAAATCCACCACCGCATAGGCCGGCGGACGCGCCGTAGCAATCGCCTTGCCCGCTGCAACACTGCCAGCGGTTTCTACAGAAAATCCACGTTTTTCCATGGCCTTAGCCAATCGCCGCAAAAAGGGTTCGTCGTCATCCACCAAAAGCAGGGATGTATCTTCGCCGATCTGATCCAGTTCCATGTGCTTAACCTTATGTACCTTTCAAAAAGGTAGTGCTGATAGGGGGTTGGGTCAAATGACACCCTAGCCCGCGCGCTCCGCTGCCTGCGCAAAACAAGCGACACTTTCCGCCATTTGTTCTGGCGTCACGTCGCGGCGGTAGAACTCTTGAAACCCGTGTTCCGGCAAAACCAAATAGGACATTGTCGTGTGATCAACGAGGTAATACTCATCCTCGGACTCCTGTTTGCTATAATAGGTCCGGTACGCCTGCGACGCCGCACGCACCTGTTCGGCCGAACCTGTCAGGCCGATCATCCGGTCGTGAAAATTCTCCGTGAAATCCCGCACGACGTCCACCGTATCCCGTTCAGGATCAATGGTGATAAACACCGGCGTCACTTCTAGTCCCTCATCATCCAAAATCTCAACAGCCTGCGCATTTCGCATATTGTCGAGCGGGCAAACATCAGGGCAGAACGTGTAGCCAAAATAGATAACAGTCGGTTCGGTAATCACGTCTTGATCAGTGACCGTAACCCCATTTTCATCAACCAATTCAAAGGGTCCACCAATGGCCCCCGCAGCAGCGGTGCTGGCCCGACATTGCGCGAAAACATCATCGGATCCATTCATCTGAGTGGCCAAAAACGTACCTCCCAGCAAAGCAACAACAACGGCACCGGCGGCGATAGCATAGGTCTTGGACATCAGATCTGCCTTACAATTAGATCATGGTTGTCGTTTAAATAGAGCCACGGCGACAAAGTGAGAAGTCACAAACACGCAAGCAGGTCAAAATGGCGCAGATAGAACAAGACGTTTTCCAAAACAAAGAGCGCAGCAATTGGCTGCGCATGCGCACATTGGTGGTGCTGCGCTGGGTCGCCGTGACGGGGCAGATTTGTGCGGTTCTCGGTGCGATCTACGTGTACCATCTGAACCTCCAAATTGGGCTGATCTCTATGGTCATAGGTGCGCCCATTTTGGTGAACATCATTTCCTATTTTTTGTACCCCGAAAACCGGCGACTGACCGAAGGCGAAGCGGATATTCTTATCGGCTTCGACCTCGTTCAACTGGGCCTTTTGCTGTATCTGACAGGTGGGCTAAACAACCCATTCGCCCTACTCATACTGGCGCCAATCGCCGTAGCTGCAACGATCCTGCCGTTGCGTAGCATGTTGATTTTAGGCGCGATTGCACTGGGAGTCGTCACCGTTCTACGGTTCGAAAGCCTGCCAATAATGACAGCGTCGGACATGCCGCTCATCCTACCGGATATTTTCGTATTCGGGTTTTGGATATCGCTAATCATCGGCATCCTGTTTGTCAGCATTTACGCACGACAAGTGACCCAAGAAACCATGTCGATGGGCGAGGCGCTGGTCGCCACACAAATGGCCCTGGCCCGTGAGCAAAAGCTAACAGATTTGGGGGGTGTCGTCGCGGCGGCGGCTCATGAGCTCGGCACACCATTGGCGACGATCAAGCTAGTCAGCAGTGAGCTGATTGACGAGCTGAGCGACAACACCGATCTATGCGAAGATGCAAAGCTGATCAGGGATCAGGCCAACAGATGCCGCGATATTTTGCAATCGATGGGGCGTGCGGGGAAAGAAGATCACCTGTTGCGCCAAGCCCCAATTGAAACGGTGATTCACGAAGCAAGCGAGCCGCACATAAGCCGCGGCAAAAGAGTGCGTTTTCGCGTCGCACCCACGGATGGAAAGGCCGAGCGGCAGCCCGACATTTACCGCAGATCAGAGATTATTCACGGTGTTAGAAACCTGATCCAGAACGCCGTGGATTTTGCAGAGAACACCGTCCATGTTGACATAAGCTGGACCGAAACCGCGATAAACCTTCGGATTAGCGATGATGGGCCGGGGTATCCGCAATCCGTTCTTGGTAAAATTGGCGAACCCTTTGTGCGGCGGCGACGCAGCACCGATGACCGCGCCAAGCGCCCGGGGTATGAGGGTATGGGCCTTGGCTTGTTCATCGCGAAAACCCTTCTGGAGCGGTCAGGCGCCTCGCTTCAATTCGCGAACGGCGTACGCGGAGGCAAATCCCAATCATCTGCGGGGGCGATCGTAAATGTCAGATGGCCACGCAGCGCGATTGAAGCTGGGCGCGAGGCATCGCGTGGCGCATTAGGAGAAAATACACCCATTACGTAATCTTAACTCACACTTAACCAATCTGAGTCATTTTTTAGCCTCCCATTAGGAGGTTCGCCGATGCCGTTCGAGATAATGAGCACCATTGCAGCGCTGCTCTTTGGCACCATGTCAGCCATGACTCTTTTGTCGCTTTGGATCAGAATGAACGGTTCGGTCGCCACAACCGCACGCACCTTGATGCATGAAGCAGAGGGAACGATCACCTATTTGTTCGATGACGAACACCTACTGGATGCCACGCCTCGCGCCCGCGAATTGCTATCCTCGGATATCCAACACAATTCCGACTGGGAGAAATTTCTCTTGCTGCTCTCAGCACGGTTTCCCCACCTGCGCTCGCAGCTTTCTGATCTCGCGGTATCAGGAACGAAGACAATCAGCCCCGAAGATGGTCAACCCGGTTGGATCGAGGCGGAATATTGGAAAGGTCTTTCGCGGCTTACCCTTGTTCAAGATCGCCATGATCCGGTGGAAACCATCGATCCGCTGACCGCCTCTGCGATGGAACACGAATTGAAAACCTTGCGCAGCATTGGCGAAGATTCCCCACAGTTGATCTGGAAACGCGACGCCGATGGGGCGCTTGTGTGGGCCAACCGCGCCTACATCGAATTATCGGAACAAATGTATCCCATTGAGGACGGCGAGATCCGCCCCTGGCCCCCGCGGGAGGTTTTCAAGGATACGGCTAAACCTTCTGGTGCGGCCCCCATCATCGATATGCAGCGGATCGAATTGAAAGCTCAGGTGGATCCTGTTTGGTATGAAGTCACCAATCTGAAACGTGGCAATCACACCATTCACTTCGCAATCGATGCAAGCGCTGTTGTGACTGCACGAGACGCCCAGCGCAACTTCGTGCAAACGCTGACCAAGACATTCGCACAATTGTCCGTTGGCCTCGCCATCTTTGATGCGGAAAGACGTTTAGTTTTGTTTAACCCTGCGATCGTTGATTTAACGAACCTCCCGCCAGATTTTTTGATCGGCAGGCCAACGCTCTTCTCGTTCCTGGACCGTCTGCGCGACGAACAAATGATACCCGAGCCAAAAAACTACGGAAGCTGGCGGGACAATATGGCCGCCCTCGAATCCGCCGCTGTCAAAGGAAACTACCACGAAACCTGGCAGCTTCCGAATGGTCAAACATTTCGTGTGACAGGCAAACCTCATCCGGATGGGGCGATTGCATTTCTCGTCGAAGATATCAGCGATGAAATCTCGCTCACGCGGAAATTCCGGTCCCAGATCAATATTGGCGCTGCGGTGCTCGATAATCTGACAGCAGCCGTCGCTGTTTTTTCTCCTTCGGGGTCTTTAGTACTTGCCAACGCGTCCTACCGCTCGCTTTGGAACGATCATCTTGAAGAGTCTCTCAGCAGCCTCGATTTCTCCGAAGCGCTGGAGCGTTGGCAGGATGCATCGGCACCCTCACCTGTCTGGGTGAAACTGAACGAAGTGCTGACCAAAGGGAGCGTCGATTCAGCCTGGAGCGGGACGGTTTGGCTCGAAAATGAGTGCGAAGTCACTTGCCACTACGCGCCCCTGCCGGACGGCAATCATCAGATTACCTTCACGAATGGTGATCAGGTGTTTGATTCAGTTGGAAGCCACAACATCATGCCTTCTAACAACGTAAGGGAAGCATCTGGCTGATTGCTCTTGCGGGTTCCACCGTGTGGCTTGATGATAGGGTATGACGACCCGAACCATTTCAATTCCATTGCCGTCCGCAGACGACACAGACCAACTAGGCCGTTTCTTGGCGTCATGCGCAACGGCAGGTGACTGCATTCTATTGCGTGGCCAAATCGGTGCCGGAAAATCCGCCCTCGCCCGCGCCTTTATTCGCGCACGGCTTGGCCCAGACACCGAAGTGCCCTCCCCGACATTCACGTTGGTGCAAACCTACGACGACGACAACGTCGAGATTTGGCATGCCGATTTGTACCGGCTTTCCGACACCCAAGAAGCCGTTGAGCTTGGTTTGGTCGATGCGTTTGAGGCGCATATCTGTTTGATTGAATGGCCCGATCTGTTGGGGGAAATGGCCCCAAAGACAGCGCTGGATATCCAAATCAGCGTGCATCCCGACCACCATTTGGCGACATTAACCTTCGAAGACGGCTGGCAAGACCGACTGATGGAGCTGCAAACCCATGCGTGATGACGACATCGCCGATTGGCTTTCGACACGTTCCTGGTCCGATTGGATCCGCACGCCGATTGCCGGTGACGCCTCTGCGCGACGGTATGAGAGGCTCATCGGGCCAGATCAAACAAGCGTCATTTTGATGGACGCCCCACCCGAGGTTTGCGGCACACAAAAATCGTTTGTCACAATGGCGCAGCATCTGACGCGTTTGGGTCTATGCGCACCAGAAATTTTAGCGTGGGATGAGCCGCTTGGCCTGTTGGTCCTGACGGATCTTGGTACGACAGATTTCGCGAAACATCTGCGCACGACCCCGTCAGATGAACGGATGTTGTACGAACATGCGGTGGATGTTTTGCGCGTTTTGCACAGCGCGCCGCCCCCGTCTGATCTAATCAGAATGACGCCAGATGTTGGAACCGGCATGAGCGATCTTGCCTTTGATTGGGCAGCGAAAGACCAAAGCGCCGATTTAAGGCGCGCGATCGAAGCAGAACTGCACCGTTTACTGGCAGAGGTTGATCCCGCACCGGGCGCGCTTTCACTGAGAGATTTTCATGCTGAAAACCTTATCTGGCGCCATGTTGAAGAAGGGCCGCGCCGTGTTGGCTTGCTTGATTTTCAAGATGCCTTTGTAACCCATCCGACCTACGACCTAGCATCATTGCTGCGGGATGCACGCCGCGATGTTAAAGTCGAACTGGTCGATGATTTGTTGATCCGGCTTGACCCTGATGCGCATCAAGAGAGCCAACGTCTTGCGTTTCACGTCATGGCCGTTCAGCGCAATCTTCGCATCTTGGGAATTTTCCAGCGCTTGGCACGCCGTGACGGTAAAGCTCGGTACCTCAAATTTGTGCCAAGGGTCGAAGACCACCTGCGCGCTGATCTTTCCGCACCAGCTTTGTCAGATCTCAGAACGCTAATCAGTCGCGCATTTTTTGAAACAGGACAGCCATGACCACCCCAACATCTATTCTATTGTTTGCGGCAGGTCTTGGGACCCGCATGGCGCCGTTGACCAACACGCGTCCCAAACCAATGGTTGAAGTTGCGGGTAGGCCCCTACTGGATCATGCGTTAGATCACTGCGACGGATTAAAAGCCGTCGTGAACGCCCACTACTTTGCTGACCAAATTATATCGCATCTGGAAGACAAAGACGTTGTCGTCTCGGATGAGCGAGAGGCCCTGCTTGAAACGGGCGGTGGGCTAAAAAACGCGTTGCCGCTTTTGGGGTCCGACCCAGTTTACACCATGAACACCGATGCAGTTTGGGACGGTGCAAACCCAATCGAGACATTAAAATCGGCATGGCGGCCTGAGATGGATGGCCTCTTGCTGATGATCCCGCGCGATCAAGCGGTTGGCCACACAGGGACCGGTGATTTCGATATTGGCTCTGACGGACAGATCACACGCGGGCATGACTATGTGTATTCGGGCGCGCAGATTATTCGAACAGATCTGCTAGCCTCGATCGATAAGGTTGCCTTTTCGATGTGGGATCTTTGGACGCCAATGTTAGAGACAGGATCATTGTTTGGCACGACGTACCACGGGAAATGGTGTGATGTTGGCAGGCCCGACAGTATTCCTGTTGCTGAAAAGCTGTTGAACTGGACGAGCAATGTTTGACGACCAAAGTAGCCCGCGCGTTTTTGGTGTTTCGCTTGGGCAAGATTTTTCACGTGCTTTGTATGATGGCCTTGTCACCCGGTTCGCGGATATAGCGCCAACAGATGTCGCGAAGGTCGAGATCTATGTGAACACCCGCCGGATGGCCCGCAGGCTTTCTGCGTTGTTTCATACAGGTGAGGCGCTTTTGCTGCCTCGGATCAGGCTGGTGACTGATTTGGCGCAAGATGCGCTTGTTCAAGCGATCCCGCCAGCGATTGCGCCGCTTCGCCGACGGTTGGAAGTTGCGCAGTTGGTAAAGAAGTTGTTGGAATCCGATCCAACGTTGGCATCACAAGATGCAGCGTTTGATTTGGCCGATAGCCTTGTGTCGCTGATGAGTGAGATGCAGGGTGAAGGAGTAGCGCCCGAGGTTATTCACGGTCTGAATGTGACGGATCAATCCGGTCATTGGGAACGTGCACTGCAATTCATCCAACTGGTCCAGAAGTTTTTTGCCGACGATCAATTGGATGCAGAGGGCCGTCAGCGTCTTGTTATTGAAACCTTGGTGGCAAATTGGGTCGATACCGCGCCACAGCACCCAATCATCGTTGCAGGCTCGACCGGGTCTCGCGGTGCGACATCACTATTTATGCAAGCTGTCGCAAAGCTACCCCAAGGCGCGATTGTGCTGCCGGGGTTTGACGAAGACATGCCAAATGCCATTTGGGATATGTTAGAGCCTGAAAAGGGCGGTGAAGATCATCCGCAATTCAGGTTTAAAGCCCTATGTTCCAGCTTGGATATTGCGCCCAATGCAGTTGGATCTTGGGTAAATTCAGGTCACGTAAACCGTCATCGCACGCGGCTCATTTCACTGTCTTTGCGCCCTGCACCGGTGACGCACCAATGGATCAAAGATGGGCCAGCCCTGGCGGATTTGGAAACGGCCACCAAAGATTTAACCTTGATCGAAGCGCCAACGCCGCGCGCAGAAGCTGAAGCGATCGCTGTGCGGTTGCGGCAAGCCGTTGAGGATGGGCAAACGGCGGCGCTGATTTCGCCGGATAGGATGCTAACACGGCAAGTGACGGCGGCATTGGGGCGGTGGGATATCACGCCGGATGACAGTGCGGGGCAGCCCCTTCAACTGTCTGCGCCAGGGCGGTTTTTGCGCCATGTTGTTGAGGTGATGTGTGATCCTCTCAGCGCTGAACACCTGTTGGTTTTGCTCAGACATCCGCTAACCCACTCGCCAAGCAAGGGGACCAATCACGCGCTTCACACAAATGCTCTGGAGCTTCATCTGCGCCGGTTTGGGCCTGCGTTTCCTGACCGGGATGCGCTGCTGGATTGGGCGGGGAAAACTGCGGAACGTTTGCCGGATCGAGTGGAATGGGCTGCATGGGTCGCGGGGGCTTTGGATGATCGCAAGGTCGTTGGTGAACGCCCGCTCGCTGAATTTGTGCAAACGCACCTCGAAATTTCTGCCAAACTTGCGGCGGGCCCCGATGGGGACGAGGCGGGAGAGTTGTGGGCGAAACAAGCGGGACGTGAAGCCTTGCGCGTGATGTCGGAATTGCAATCTCACGCGGATGCTGGTGGTGCGATGACTGCACGCGAGTATCGCAGGTTGGTCAACAGTGTAATCGCTGGCGGGGAAGTACGGGATCGCGATGCTGGGCACCCACAAGTCTTGATTTGGGGGACCTTGGAAGCGCGCGTTCAATCTGCCGACTTGGTAATTTTGGCCGGCCTGAATGAGGGTACGTGGCCAGAGGCACCTGCGCCTGACCCCTGGCTGAACCGGCCGTTGCGTCTGCAAGCTGGGCTATTGCTGCCCGAGCGGCGTATTGGGCTCAGCGCCCATGACTATCAACAGGCAGTGTGCGCGCCCAATGTTGTCCTGAGCCGGTCAATACGAACTGATGAGGCTGAATCTGTACCAAGCCGGTGGGTCAACCGATTAGTGAATTTACTGGGCGGTTTAGGGGAGCAAGGCGGACCGGACTGTTTGGCGCGAATGCGCATGCTTGGGCGGCATTGGGTCGAATTGGCAGAGGTTATTGCAACGCCGGAATACACCGTTACCTCTGCTCCGCGGCCGTCGCCCTGCCCGCCAACAGATGCGCGGCCCGATCAACTTTCGGTCACGCAAATCAAAACGTTGATACGTGATCCATATGCGATTTACGCCCGAAAGGTTCTGCGGCTCAATGCGCTTGATCCGCTGGCCCAATCGGCGGATGCACCTTTGCGCGGGATTATTGTGCACGCGATCCTTGAGCGTTTTATCAAAAACAAAATTGACCCCAGTGAGGCAGATGCTGCAGAAAAGCTCATGGGGCTGGCGGATGATGTTTTGACCGAGGCGTGCCCTTGGCCGGCGACACGCGCCCTTTGGCGCGCGCGGATCGAACGGTTCGTGCCACATTTCCTGGCTGAAGAAACCAAACGACAGGCTTTCTCGACAAATATCGATACTGAAATGCGTGGTGAGCTGCGGTTGAACAAAGTTGATTTCACACTCACAGGTACGGCTGACCGCATTGATCTTTCGGATGATGGTGAAGCGCTGATTTATGACTACAAAACCGGCAAGGCACCAACGGCCAATCAGCAACTTCACTTCGACAAGCAGCTTTTGCTAGAGGCGGCAATGGTCGAACGAGGCGCTTTCGCAAAGGTTGGACGAATTCGAACGAAAGCGGCTGTTTATATTGGCTTGGGCAGCGATTTGGTTGACCAAAAGGCGCCGCTTGAGAAATCGCCTACCGATGAAACCTGGGATCGATTTGAGGGACTGATTGCCAAATGGATGAACCCTGCGAAAGGGTTCACGTCGCGCAGCGCCAATGAGACGACAACCTTTGAAGGGGCCTACGATCATCTTGCGCGTTACGGGGAGTGGGACGAGACATTCGAGCCTGTAACAGAGGATTTGTCATGATCCAGAATGATGCAACCCGCAGGCAGATCGAGGCGGCAGACCCGAAATTGTCAACGTGGCTGTCTGCAAATGCGGGTTCGGGGAAGACGCGTGTTCTAACGGATCGTGTGGCGCGATTGCTTTTGGATGGAACGCGACCTGAGAATATTCTTTGTCTCACCTACACAAAGGCTGCAGCCTCTGAGATGCAGAACCGGTTGTTCAAGAGATTAGGTGAATGGGCCATGATGCCCAGCGCTGATCTACGAAAACAATTGGTGGAGATGGGGGCTGAAACTCACGCCACTGCAGATGCAATTGCGAATGCGCGTACGTTGTTTGCCAGCGCTATTGAGACGCCTGGTGGGCTGAAAATTCAAACGATCCACTCGTTCTGTGCCGGGATTTTACGGCGGTTCCCGCTCGAAGCGGAGGTCAGCCCGCAATTCAAGGAAATGGAAGACCGCGCCGCGCAAATTTTACGCCAAGACGTATTGGACGAAATGGCGGATGGGCCGGATGCAGCGGCGCTCGCAGGGTTTGCAGACTACTATACGGGGGGTGATATCGATGGGTTTTTGGGGGCTGTTACATCTCAAAGATCTACTTTCCTCGCGTTGCCGGACCCTAAAGAGTTGGCTGAGTTCTTTGATCTGGCAGACGGGGCGCGCCGTGAGGACGCGGCGAAGATTGCGTTTATCGGCGGTGAGGCAGATTTGATTGACGACATGATCGATCACTGTGCGAACGCGTCGAAGATGTACCAAAACGTTGCTGCCGCTTTGAAGGCTATCGATCTGTCAAAGCCTGACTTGGGGACGCTCAATGCCGTTGCGCCCTATTTGTTGTATGCAGACAAATCGAGCAAATCTCGGAATTGGCCTCAGTCGAACCATAGCAAAGCTGTTGAGGCGTTAGCGCCGATTATTGATGATGTTCATGCGTGGATGGACCGTGTTGCGGAAGCTTATGATCACATCAATCGTGTTGATGCCTTGGCAAAAACACAGGCGCTGTTTACCTTTGCCGTTCCGTTTGTGCGCGCGTACGAGACCAAGAAGGTTCAGCGCGGCGCGTTGGATTTTGATGATTTGATCAGCAAGGCGAAAGCGTTGTTGGAAGACCCGAGTGTGGCGCAATGGGTGCTGTTTCGTTTGGACGGTGGCGTTGATCATGTTTTGGTCGATGAGGCGCAAGACACATCGCCAGATCAATGGGATATCGTGCGCCTTTTGACGCAAGAGTTTTCAACGGGTCTTGGTGCAAACCCTGACCGCGAGCGAACTGTGTTCGTGGTCGGCGATAAGAAGCAATCGATCTATTCCTTTCAAGGTGCCGATCCTGAAGGATTTGATCGGATGAGGGACCACTTTGCGACTGAGCTCGGTAAAGTGAATAAGCCGCTTCAAAACACGCAATTGCAATATTCCTTCCGGTCCTCTGCAGCTGTTTTGCAGTTCGTCGATCAAACATTCAAAGGTGAGATGTCCGAAGGGTTAGAGGCGGAGGTCACGCATCTTGCGTTCAAAGACGACATGCCGGGACGTGTTGATTTGTGGCCCGCGATTGAACCGATAAAAAAAGCCGAAGAGCGGGAGTGGGACGATCCTGTTGATTTGAAAGGTGATACCAACCACCAAGTTGTCCTCGCGCGGACGATCGCCGCAAACATCAAACGGATGATTGCCGAAGATACCCTTCCTGTTCACGATGGTGAAACGTGGGCGCGGCGCAAGATCACACCTGGGGATATTTTGATCCTCGTCCAACGGCGATCTGATCTGTTTGGTGAAATAATCTCGGCGTGCAAGGCGGCAAATCTGGATATCGCTGGAGCGGATCGTCTGAAGTTGGCGGGTGAGCTTGCGGTGAAAGACATATCAGCGGTTTTGCGATTTTTGGCGCTGCAAGACGACTGTCTTTCGTTGGCGGCTGCGCTGAAATCACCGCTGTTTGGTTGGTCGGAAAAAGAGCTGTACCAGCTCGCCCAACCGCGACCAAAGGGGCAATCCCTATGGGAGGCGTTGCGGCAATCCGGTGACCATCTCGAGACTATTTCAATTTTGACCGATCTTCGCAATCAGTCTGATTTTCTACGTCCCTATGATCTGATCAATAGGCTGCTGGTGCGACATAATGGCAGGAAAAAATTACTGGCCCGATTGGGGCATGAAACAGAGGATGGTATCGATGCGTTGCTGTCGCAGGCGCTGGGCTATGAATCATCTGATGTTCCAAGTTTGACAGGTTTTCTGAATTGGCTGCAGACCGAAGATGTCACTGTCAAACGACAGATGGATTCGGCGGGCGATCGTATTCGGGTGATGACGGTTCATGGATCGAAAGGACTGGAAGCGCCGATCGTTATCTTACCCGACACAACAGTTCGCAAACGCGATATTCGCGGTGATTTTCTGAAATCCGGGGATAAGCTGTTTTGGAAACCCAAATCCGATGCGATGCCGCCCGTTTTGGATGCCATCAAAGATGAGATGTTGGACGCCCAAGATCGCGAACAGCGTAGGTTATTGTATGTGGCTCTAACCCGTGCTGAAAACTGGTTAATTGTGGCGGCCGCCGGCGACACGGGTAAAGAAACCCATGACAGTTGGCACAGCACGGTTACCCACGCGATGAGCCATGTTGATGCGGTTGATTTAGTGACTGATCTTGGTGTTGGGAAACGGTTTGCGCGATGGGATTGGGATGCGGGCGTGTTCATGACAAAGCCCGAGACAACGCAGATGGAACGCCCAAAACCAGCGTTCGGGGATCAGTTGCCTGATGTGCCTGTTGTCCTGGAAACACTTGCACCTTCGGGATTGGGTGGCGCAAAAATCCTGCCTGGAGAGACACATACGGACGAAAGTGAGCTTGCCTTAGCCTGGGGTCGTTTAATCCATCTTTTGTTGGAGCTACTGCCAGAGGTTCCAGCCGATTTGCGGCTCTCAACAGCGCGACGCTTAGTTGAGAACCAGCCGGACGCGGGCATTATTGATAATATGGATGGGCTTATCGCGGAGGCCTTAACCGTTTTAGATACGCCAGAATTGAATTGGGTTTTCGCAGATGGCTTGGTTGAGGTTCCGATTTCTGCTCCGTTCGGGGACAGGCGCCTGTACGGACTGATTGACCGTTTGATTGTAAACGACACAGAGATCGTGGCGGTGGACTATAAATCAAATCGCGCGATCCCGTCTTCACCAAAGGAGACACCCATTGGGCTGATCCGGCAGATGGGTGCCTACCGCAATGCGCTGAGAGAGATTTACCCAAACCACAGAATTCGCACGGTTCTTTTATGGACAAAGACCTGCACAACAACGGAACTGCCAGACGCAGATATAGACGCTGCTCTCGATACCGTTACCACACCTTGACGCGACACCCCCGCGCTCATACGTTCCGCGTCAAATGATACCCCTTTAGGAGCAAAGCCAATGGCGACCGTAGCAGTAACAGACGCAACATTTGACGCCGAAGTGCGCCAGTCCGACATTCCAGTTGTTGTAGATTTTTGGGCTGAATGGTGTGGCCCATGCAAACAGATCGGCCCAGCTTTGGAAGAATTGGCAGCTGAATATGATGGCAAAGTGAAAATCGTCAAAGTGAACGTTGATGATAACCCGAATTCGCCTGCTCAGATGGGTGTGCGCGGCATTCCTGCCCTGTTCATGTTCAAAGGTGGCGAAGTGGTTTCCAACAAAACAGGTGCTGCGCCTAAGGCTGCCCTGCAAGGTTGGATCGACGAAAGCATCTAAACGCTAAAGTCTTTGACAAATTCGTAATTGGGCGTCCTATTGGGCGCCCTTTTTCGTGGAAACCTTGTGTCCTGCCTCGCGCGCCGCCATATAAATCATCGATGTTCGAAAGGATAAGACATGGCAGATACGACATTCCCTGATTGGCACGGCACCACGATCATTGGTGTGCGCAAAGGTGGCAAAGTTGTCATCGCAGGTGACGGGCAGGTCTCCGTTGGCCAAACCGTGATGAAAGGGACTGCCCGTAAAGTCCGTCGTCTCTCGCCAAGCGGAAACGATGTGATTTGCGGCTTTGCTGGATCGACAGCGGATGCGTTCACCTTGCTAGAACGTTTGGAGAAAAAGCTGGAAGCGACGCCTGGCCAATTGGCGCGGGCCTCTGTCGATTTGGCGAAGGATTGGCGCACAGACAAATATCTGCAGAAACTGGAAGCGATGTTGATCGTAAGTGATGGCAAAGACCTGTTTGTTATCACAGGCGCAGGCGATGTTCTGGAACCTGAGTTTGATGTTACCGCGATCGGATCTGGTGGGAATTATGCCTTGGCCGCGGGACGCGCGTTGATGGATCAAGACCTGGACGCCGAAGAGATTGCACGCCGTGCGATGGGGATCGCAGCGGACATCTGTGTGTATACGAATGGCAACCTGACCGTGGAGACAATTTCCAATGACTGATATGACACCTCGCGAAATCGTTTCTGAGTTAGACCGGTTCATCATCGGGCAAAACGACGCCAAGCGCGCGGTTGCGGTCGCGTTGCGGAACCGTTGGCGCAGAAAGCAATTGGGCGATGATCTGCGCGATGAGGTTTACCCAAAAAACATTCTGATGATTGGGCCAACCGGCGTTGGAAAGACTGAAATTTCACGTCGTTTGGCAAAATTGGCGCGTGCGCCGTTCATTAAGGTCGAAGCGACAAAGTTTACCGAAGTGGGCTATGTGGGGCGAGATGTGGAGCAAATCATCCGTGATCTTGTTGAAGCCGCGATCGTCGATACCCGCGACTACATGCGTGAAGACGTGAAACAGAAGGCCCGCGAAGCTGCGGAAGAGCGTGTGATATCCGCCATTGCGGGCGATGATGCGCGATCTGGAACACGAGATATGTTTCGCAAAAAACTAAAATCCGGTGAGCTGGATAGCACCGTGATTGAACTGGAACTGACAGATAATTCAAACCCGTTGGGTGCAATGGAAATTCCTGGTCAGCCGCAAGGCATGGGCGGTATGGATTTGGGTGCGATGTTTGGCAAAGCGTTTGGCGGACGGACGGTGCGTAAAAAGGTCACTGTAGCGGAAAGCTATGATCTGTTGATCGCGGATGAAGCAGACAAATTGCTGGACGATGAAACGGTGACCAAAAAAGCCGTTGAAGCGGTAGAGCAAAACGGCATCGTGTTTTTGGATGAAATCGACAAAGTTTGCCGCAACGCAGATGCGCGCGGTGCGGATGTTTCGCGCGAGGGTGTGCAGCGCGACCTGCTGCCGTTGATTGAAGGGACAACGGTAAGCACGAAACACGGATCAATTAAGACAGATCATATTCTGTTCATCGCATCCGGCGCTTTTCATATCGCAAAACCGTCTGATCTGCTTCCTGAACTTCAAGGTCGGTTGCCGATACGGGTTGAGCTGCGCGCGCTTACAGAAGATGATTTTGTACGCATTCTTACAGAAACCGACAACGCATTGACGCGGCAATATACGGCGTTAATGGGCACTGAAGATGTGACTGTTACTTTTACAGATGACGGCATTGCAGCGCTGGCGCGGATCGCGGCTGATGTGAATGAAACAGTGGAAAACATCGGGGCACGGCGGCTTTACACGGTGATTGAACGGGTGTTCGAAGACCTGGCATTCACGGCACCAGACCGGTCTGGTGAAGAGATTGAAATCAATGCCGCTTTCGTTGAACAGTATTTGGGTGAACTCAGCCGATCGACCGATATCAGTCGCTATGTGCTTTAGGTCTGTTCAGATCGTGCCAATCGTCCAATAAAGGCCCATGAGCACCGATACATGCTATTTCAAATTCATCCGCAACAACGCGCCCTTTCTTGCGACTGGCGCGTTGTTGTCGTTTTTGTCCAGCTTTGGTCAGACGTTTTTTATCTCGATTTTCGGGGGTGAAATTCGTGCGAGCTATGGGCTGACGAACGGTGAATGGGGTGTGATCTATATGATCGGCACTGGTGCCTCGGCTGTCGCGATGGTGTTTGCGGGCGGTTTAGCCGACAGGTTTCGGGTACGGCAATTGGGGATCGCCGTTGTTTTGCTGTTGGGGTGTTCGTGTCTATTAATGGCGTTCAATCCAATTGCAGCTGCGCTGCCCATCGTGGTGTTCTTTCTGAGGTTCTTTGGCCAAGGGATGACAACGCATGTGTCGGCTGTCGCAATGTCGCGGTGGTTTATCGCGACACGCGGGCGTGCGTTGGCGATTGCGGCGATGGGTTTTATGTTGGCTGAAGCAACGATGCCACTGATTATGGTATGGCTAAAATCATTCGTTGATTGGCAAATTATCTGGATCGGCGGCGCGTTATTTTGTGCCGCGATGGCACCGGTGTTGTTCCGTTTGCTACGTCTAGAACGCACACCGCAATCTGTGGCAGATCAGGAGATGTCGACAGGTTTGGGTGGAAAACACTGGACCCGCGCGGACGCTTTGAAAAACCCGGTTTTCTGGGCGATGGCCCCTGCGGTGATGTCCTTTTCTGGGTTTGGAACAGCCTTCTGGTTCCACCAAGTCCATTTCGCCGAAATAAAAGGCTGGTCACACTTGGCGTTGGTGTCTGTTTTTCCGCTGGGAACGATAACGTTGTTCCTATCGACGCTGGCCTATGGCTGGTTGGTTGATCGATTGGGAGCCGTGCGCCTACTGCCAATTTACCTGCTCCCTTATGTTGTCGCGTTTATACTGCATTGGTATGCGCCTACGTTGGTTTGGACGGCTACAGCTGTGGTTTTGATGGGCATGGCGGGCGGTGGCCAAAACACTTTGTTGAATGCATGTTGGGCTGAGTTTTTCGGCACCAAACACCTTGGGTCGATCAAGTCGGCGACTACGGCGTTGATGGTTCTAGGGTCCGCGTTGGGACCAGGCGTTTCAGGGTGGTTGATTGACTCAGGTGTAGGATTTGAGACGCAAATGCTCGGGTTTGCGGCGGCTTTCGGATTTGCTGCTTTGCTGTTGCTCTATCCGGTTGGTGTGTATCAACGTGCCCGGCGCAAATAGACATAATAGGCGCCGCCTCCGCCATGGCGGATGTGCGCCTCTGTCACCTGCAAGACCAAACCGCCAAGAGGCGCCATCGCCAACCACTGTGGCACCTGGTGTCGCAGCACACCGAACTTCGTTGGTATTGGGCCACCATCGTCCCGGTTTTTGCCTTTCCCTGTGATCACCAGGACCAAACGGTGCCCTGCACTGGCAGATCGAAGAACAAAGCCGGTCAACGCAGGGTGGGCTTGGGCGAGCGTCATGCCGTGTAAGTCGATGCGTGCTTCTGGTTTGAGTTTGCCACGCTTCAGTCGGCCGAATGCCTTTTGATCCATCTGAACAGGCGCAGATCGGATCTGTTGCCCTAACGATGGTAAAAGATCGTGGTCAGCGGAATGATCGACGGACTGCCCGACTTTGAAAGATGGAAGTTCTTGACGCTTGGTTGGAGAAGAAACCTCCGGCGTGCGGGGTTTTGCCCGGGCCAGCTTGGTTGTCGGCTTGTCCAGCGGCTCGGCACGTTTCGCGACCATGTCCCACAACGCGCGCTCCTCAGCCGAGAGGTGTCGCGGTTTCTTCATTCTACCACGTCCGGTAACAGGGCATAGGCGGCTTGGATCGGCATGAGGACAACCATGCGGCCACCATCTTTGATACGGCCTGCCGCACGGCCCGCTTCATCGCCCGTGCCGAAAAAGATATCGGCGCGCTGCGCCCCGCGGATGGCAGAGCCAGTGTCCTGGGCAACCATCAATCGGTTCAATGGATCGGCGCCATCTTTTTCGATCCAGACTGGTGCGCCGTAAGGCACATACGCAGGATCAATGGCGACTGTGCGCATGGTGGTCACGCTGCGGTTCATTGCGCCAAGCGGTCCCATTTCAGGTGGAACCTCGTTTACTTCACGAAAAAAAACAAAGCTCTCATTCACCCAAAGCAGCTCTCGCCCGTCTGCACCATTGCTGCGGACCCAGTTGCGGATCACGTCGGCAGAAACCTGATGTGGTTTGTATATTCCACGATCGACCAAAGCCAAACCGACAGATGAGTATTCGCGCCCGTTCGCGCCCGCATAACCAACACGCAGCCAACCACCGGTATCCAATTTAACGCGGCCAGAGCCCTGAACCTGAAGAAAGAAAACATCTACGGGATCATCGATCCATGCAATTTCAAGATCCTGCCCGTCAAATGCATCGGTCTCTTCGATTTCGCGGCGGGAATACTGACCAGGGTTCGCAGGCAAACGGTAGAGCGGGTATTGGTATGGCCCGCCACGGGTCAATGAGCCGTTTAATTCAGGTTCAAAATAGCCGGTAAACAGGGCGTCTTGGCCGTCATCAATCAGAACCGGCGTGAAAAATCGCTCAAAGAACGAGCGGGCTTCCTGACCTTCGCGTGCTGCGTTGCAAAGACCTTGCCATGCAGCATCCCGCATATCGCCACATGTTGATAAGAAAACATCAAGAGCGGCTTGATGATCGTCGTCGGCCCAACCGGAAAGATCATCAAATTTTAAAAGTTGGTAGCTGGGTTGCGCCATGGCATTCTCCGCTGCGAGTAACGACAGCCCAAAGGCTGCCGCACGCAGGATCATTCGCCCGTTGCGACGAGGAACCAGTTGGGATCGCCCGTGCCCATCTTGCGGCCAAAGGTCCAAACGTCGCGCTGTTTTTTGACGTCTGTTGGCGAACCTTCGATGAGGTCACCACCGTTGTCGTAAACTGCAGATGTGCTTTCGCTTAGGAAACGTACAGACACTTCTGCTTCGTTGGTCGATTTGTTGTACTCAGCATCTACAAGCGTTGTTTCTGAAATGCCGACAAAATTGAAATCGACGCTTAGGCCGTCTTTTTCCCTTGCTTCAACGACACCGGCGAATGCTTCGTACACATTGTCGGACAAGAAGGGTTTAATTTCAGCCAAGTCGCCTTTTTCAAATCCGGTGAGGATCATTTCGTACGCGCCGCGTGCGCCGCGCAGAAACTCACGTACATTGAACGTACGGTCATCTGCTTTCATGCCGGCAAGCGCGGTTGCTGCATCGCTGTCAGCATCAACATAGTCTGTGATATCGGGATCTGGCCCGCCTTCGATCACATCAAACTCTGGCTTGGCGCTTTTTGCAGGCTTTACCGTTTCTACACGTGGCTTTTCAAAACCTTCACGGGTACCCAGAACGCTTCGCAGTCGCAGGATCAGAAAAATCGCAATTCCTGCAAGCACCAGTAGCTGGATGATGGGAGAATTCATGGCTGTTTCTTTCTGATGAGTGGTAACGAACGTTTTCAGACCTTATGTAAGGCTGGGGTAAGGCCAAGTCCACCTTGCGCCGATAGGATTCATTCACTGACGGGTTACGCGATGCTTCTTCTTTTTCTTTTCATCGGCATTCCCCTGCTGGAAATCACGCTGTTCATTCAAGTCGGTGGTGCAATTGGTTTGGGTTGGACACTGGCAATTGTGGTTTTTACCGCGTTGCTGGGGTCTTGGATGGTGCGCAGTCAAGGTGCCCGCGCGATGCTGAACCTACGAACATCGTTTTCAAATCTTCAGGACCCGACAGAGCCATTGGCCCATGGTGCGATGATCTTGTTTTCAGGGGCGCTTCTCATAACGCCCGGTTTTTTTACCGACTTTGTTGGTTTTCTGTTGCTCGTGCCGGCATTCCGATCTGCAGCCTACCATCATTTGAGGGCGCGGGTGAATGTTCAGAGCTTTCAAATGGGGCCAGACGCAAACACGCAACGCCGCACATATTCTGGTGATCGTGTGATAGACGGTGAGTTTGAGGAGGTGGATTCAGAAAATCCTTCGCAAAATGGGCCGTCCGGCTGGACGAAAGATTGAGGCCCCCTGTTTGGCCTGATACACAACCCTGAATTTATTACATTCCGGAGGGTCAAATGGCCGAAGAAGAAACAAAACCGACAAATGGCGCAGCTGATCCGATGGCTCAGGCTCCGCAGATCAAACAACGTATTCTGGCGCAGTTTGTGCGTGACATGTCTTTTGAAAATGTCATGGCGCAAAAAGGGGTCGACGGTGAAGTTAAGCCCGAGATTAAGGTAGAAGTGAACCTTGATGCCCGCAAACGTGGTGCAGACAATCAGTTCGAAGTGATCACAAAGCTGAAAGTCACATCTACGAATGCCGGATCTGACAAAACATTGTTCCTTCTTGAGCTGGAATATTCCGGTGTATTCGAGATCGAAGGTGTTCCGGAGCAGCAGATGCACCCATACCTGATGATCGAATGCCCGCGGATGTTGTTCCCATTCATTCGCCGTATCGTAAGCGATGTTACACGCGACGGTGGCTTCCCGCCGCTGAACTTGGAACAGATCGATTTCGTGGCAATTTACCGTCAGCAGATCGCGCTTCGCGCCGCACAGGCACAAGCGGAAGGCAAAAAAGCAGACGCTTAAGTTTTCCAAAGGGCGTTTTCGCCCAATGCTTCAATGAACGCGGCGTGGGCTTCTGCCTCCGCCGCGTTTATTTTTGAGCCGAGCGGCTGAGGGCGCGGCATAGGGCGCCAATCGGTTCCGGTAGTGGTTTTTGATTTGTTTTCTTTCTGACCGGCAAGAACGAGGTCGGGCTGTCGTCCACCGATTAGTTCCAGGTAAACTTCCGCCAGAATTTCACTATCCAGCAATGCGCCGTGAAGTGTTCGGTTTGAGTTATCGATACCGAACCTACGACAGAGTGCGTCCAATGAAGCGGGTGAGCCAGGAAATTTTTTGCGCGCAATCGCGAGGGTGTCTAGCGCTTGATCCATCGGCAAAAGCGGCCGGTTCAGCCAACCTAGTTCCGCGTTCAAGAATTTCATATCGAATGCGGCGTTATGGATTACCAATTTAGCATCACCGATAAAATCAACGAACGCTTGCGCGATTTCAGCAAAGACAGGTTTATCCTTTAGAAGAACTTCGCCCTTTTCTGCCGGGCGGGGATCAGCCAAGAGGTCTGGGCCAATCCCGTGCACGCTAAACGCTTCGGCGGGCATAGAACGTTTCGGATTGATGTATTGGTGATATGTTCTGCCCGTCGGCATGTGGTTGTGCAATTCGATAGCACCAATTTCGACGATGCGGTCGCCTTCAGAAGGCTCAAAACCAGTTGTCTCAGTATCAAGAACAATTTCACGCATGAGGTAAACCCGACTTTATTTCTTGAAGGATGTCTTTCACAGATTGACGTGTATCGTCCAGCGTCAGCGTTTCAATAACCCAAGTCGCCTTCGCCTGTTTTTGCGCATCCGGCATTTGACGCGATAAAATAAGCTCGAATTCTGATTGTGTCATTTCGCCACGCGCCATGACCCGTTCACGTTGAACATTTGCAGGTGCGGTCACGACAACGATACCGTTACATTCCACATCCGCTCCGGTTTCAAACAGCAGAGGGATATCGAGAAGAACAATCGGAGAAGTGGAGTCTTCCAAAAACGAGGCCCTATTTTGGGTAACGAGTGGATGTACGACGTTTTGGAGTTGATCTAGAACCGCTGGATTTTCTGCGATTAGCGCACGTAATTTGGACCGCGAAACAGATGGGCCGTCCATTGTCTCCGGAAACTGCTTCGCCACTATTTTTGCGGCTTCGCCACCTGGTAAGTAAAGCTCACGGACAGTCGCATCAGCATCCCATACGGGAATGCCTTCATCCGCGAACATTTGCGCGGTAGTTGATTTGCCCATGCCGATCGAGCCGGTCAAACCTAGAATATAGGTCATCGAAGAACAGCTGCACGCGTGTTGATGTCGACCTCTGGCCTTAAGCCGAACCAACGTTCGAAACCGGGAACCGCTTGATGGAGCAACATACCCAGACCATCCACTGTGACACAGCCGGCGGCCTCCGCTTCGATCAAGAGGCGCGTTTTTAGAGGGTTGTACACGAGATCGGTGACAACCGTGCCCCGCCGCAACCCATCAAGTGGAACGCGAAGTTCAGGCATACCCTGCATACCAAGTGATGTGGTGTTCACCACAGTCGACGCTTGTTCCATGATGTTACCGGCTTGGACCCAATCAACGACTGTGATCTTGGTCCCGAATGCAGATTTCAAAGCTTCTGCTTTTGGACGTGTTCGGTTGCTGAGGAATATTTCCGGAACACCCGCATCTAATAGCGAAGCAATTACAGCACGCGCAGCACCACCAGCACCCAAAACCGCCGCTGGCCCAATTGACGGTGCCCATGCTGGTGCGCCCTGTTTCAGGTTGGCGATAAAACCATATCCATCTGTATTGTCGGCGTGAATTTTTCCATCTTTTCTGAAAATCAAAGTGTTCGCCGCACCAATTAACGTCGCACGATCCGTCGCTAAATCAGCGATTTTTAGAACGTCAATCTTATGTGGGATCGTGACATTGCACCCAACGAAACCCATTTTTGGGATGGTTCGAATAACTTGCTCTAAATTACCCTCCTCAACCGGCATAGGGATGTAATGGCCTTTGCACCCGTAGGTCTTAAGCCAGTGACGGAAAAGGATCGGAGATTTTGATTGCGATATTGGGTTACCAATAACGCCAGCTAATGGAACGTGAGAATGTGTCATGTCGGCAGTGTCCCGCGAAGTGTGAGATAAGACAAGAGTTCCAGCAGCGGGAGCCCTTGGATTGTAAATGTGTCGCCATGGATCATTCTAAAAAGACGGATACCTTCTTCTTCAATTTTGTAGCCGCCAACTGACCATTGAATGCTATTCCAGTTGCGATCGACATATTCGCCAAGATAATCGTCAGAAAAATCACGCATCGTAAGACGTGCGACCCCAACATGACGCCAAACTGGTTTCAAATCTTCGTAGATTACAGCGGCGGACAGAAGTTGATGTGTTTCGCCACGCAATGATTTGAGTTGATCGTGCGCATCGTCTTTCGAAATTGGCTTTGAGAGAACCTTGCCCTTGAAAGAAAGAACTTGATCGCAACCCAAGACAAGACACGCTTGCCCTTTCTCGGCAATCTTTCGTGCTTTCATCTCAGCCAGCGTATCAGCGATATCGCGTGGAGTAGCATTTTCAGCCTCAAGCGCGATTTTAATCGAATCTTCATCAATCCGAGCTGCTATGGTTGTGGTCGCCACACCGGCGTTTCGGAGGAGCTGAGCCCTAATTTCAGACGCCGATGCTAAAATAATATCTGCGGACACTGTGGATATCCTCGTGGGTGAAATGTTGGACAGGTGATGGGACTAAATGAGGTTAAGAGCAAGCTGCATCGGTTTCAGGAAAAGTTATTCGAGATATGCTAAACCTTAGCCACGTTATCCACCTAGGATAAGGAGGAATCTACACTGGGGATAAAATCGAACGAGACCCGGTTTTCACTGCATTTCAAGTTTGTTTTATATTTTTTTATGTATTTAATACAATAACTTATAAAATACTCACCTTAGCAGAGATCAAAATTCAGGGATCTGAAAATATGGATATCTTCGGGGGTAAACTCTCTTCGCCCAGTTACCCACAGCGTCACTACTACAATCACCTTAATATTTTTTATTTGTATAGAACAAAGAAGATATCAAATTTCTCTAGATTCAAGACGCGACAGTTTGAATTGACATAGAAGTTTTGATTGCTTAGCTATCGGCAACCTTCGTCCGAAGGTGAATTTTCCAGATCATAGAAAAGAGGCGGTTCATTCTGCCGGAGACGTATTGATGTCTGATGACGTGACTTCCATAGACCGATTGAACCTTGCTGACTTGAAAGCACAAAGCCCAAAAGATCTTTTGGCCTTGGCAGAAGAGCTAGAAATTGAGAATGCATCAACGATGCGCAAAGGCGACATGATGTTCGCAATTCTCAAAGAGCGTGCTGAAGATGATTGGGTAATCGGCGGAGATGGCGTTCTGGAAGTTTTGCAGGATGGTTTTGGTTTTCTACGTTCGCCTGAAGCAAATTATCTACCAGGTCCGGATGATATTTATGTTTCTCCTGAAATGATACGTCTTCATGCGTTGCGGACTGGGGATACGGTAGAAGGGGTTATTCAAGAGCCTTCTGACAGTGAAAGATATTTTGCGCTTACCAAAGTTGAAAAGATCAACTTTGAAGATCCTGAGAAAGCGCGTCACAAGGTGGCATTTGATAACTTAACTCCGCTTTATCCTGAAGAACGTCTTCAGATGGAGACAGCTGACCCTACCACGAAAGATCGGTCTGCCCGAATCATCGATCTGGTTGCCCCTATTGGTAAGGGTCAGCGATCATTGATCGTTGCGCCACCGCGTACTGGTAAAACAGTCCTATTGCAGAACATTGCGCACTCTATCGCGGCAAATCACCCAGAGTGTTATTTGATCGTTCTGCTGATAGATGAGCGGCCAGAAGAAGTTACTGATATGCAAAGATCGGTAAATGGTGAAGTCGTAAGTTCTACCTTTGATGAACCTGCGACGCGTCACGTGGCCGTTTCTGAAATGGTTATTGAAAAAGCAAAACGTCTTGTTGAGCATAAACGCGATGTTGTTATTTTACTTGATTCGATTACGCGTTTGGGTCGTGCGTTTAACACGACTGTACCATCTTCAGGTAAGGTTTTGACCGGTGGTGTGGACGCGAATGCGCTGCAACGTCCGAAACGGTTCTTCGGTGCTGCACGTAATATCGAAGAAGGTGGATCTCTGACGATTATTGCAACCGCATTGATAGATACCGGAAGTCGGATGGATGAAGTTATCTTTGAGGAATTCAAAGGTACAGGTAACTCCGAAATTGTCTTGGACCGCAAAGTCGCTGACAAACGTGTATTCCCTGCGATGGACATTCTTAAATCCGGTACCCGGAAAGAAGATTTGTTGGTTGATAAGGTGGATCTTCAGAAAACCTATGTCTTGCGTCGTATTTTGAATCCAATGGGTACCACAGATGCGATTGAATTCTTGATTTCGAAGCTGAAACAAACAAAGACAAATTCTGACTTCTTCGATTCAATGAACACCTGATAATCTTTTAAAAACAATGGTTTGAAAAGATGGATACGATATTTGCACTTGCATCTGCAGCGGGTAAAGCTGGTGTGTCTGTCATTCGGATATCAGGTTCTAAGTCACTGAACATTGCTGCGCAAATGGGTGCTGCGCTGGAGCGCCATGATAGGAAGTTGGTTAAACTTGCTGGTACTGATGGTGTTCTGATCGATGAGGCTTTCGCGTTGAGCTTTGCGCCGGGGCGAAGTTTCACTGGGGAGCAGGTAGTAGAGTTTCAAACACATGGTTCAATTGCTGTTGTGACAGCTGTTTTGGATCAACTGGAGGTGTTGGGACTTCGTCCTGCTGAAGCTGGTGAGTTTACGCGGCGCGCTATGGAAAACGGCGCTATGGACCTCGCTCGTGTAGAAGGTTTAGCTGATCTCATCGATGCTGAGACTGAAAGCCAGCGACGGCAAGCCATTCGTGTTTTTCAAGGTGATTTGGGTGATTTAGCGGCAGCTTGGCGGACAAAGGTTGTACGTGCAGCTGCGCTATTGGAGGCGACAATCGACTTCGTTGATGAGGACGTTCCTGTCGATGTTTATCCTGAAGTGAAGAGCTTGTTATCGGATGTTGCCGACGATGTTGTGCGGGAGGCAGAAGGCGTAGCAATCCGTGAACGTGTTCGGGATGGCTTTGAAATTGCGCTGATTGGACCCCCAAACTCTGGTAAATCCACTCTCTTGAACAGGCTGGCGGGTCGGGAGGCTGCTATAACCTCTGATATCGCAGGTACGACACGTGATGTTATCGAAGTTCGGATGGATCTCAATGGGCTACCCATTACAGTTTTGGATACGGCTGGCCGTCGGAATTCGTTAGATGAGCTTGAACAAATTGGTATTAAACGTGGTTTAGATCGGGCCCAAGCTGCTGATGTTAGAGTTCACCTTTCACCAACAGGTAAGTTTGAGGTTTCTGACTGCAAAGATGGTTTAGATTTGTTTGTGGCGTCTAAAGCTGACTTGTTTGATGCTCAGACTGAATTTTCTATCTCTGCTGTAACGGGTCAGGGAGTGAATGAGTTATTGGATGAAATTCAGCGTTTCCTTTCGACCCAGGTGGCTTCTGCTGGAGTAGCAACACGTAAGCGGCACCAGGTTTCGCTCCAGACAGCAGGGAGAGCGTTGCAGATTGTTCTTGATAGCTTGGACGATAATTTGGTGCTGACAGATTTGCTTGTCGATGATCTGCATCAGGCAATTCGTGCGTTGGATAGTTTGATTGGTCGCGTTGATGTAGAGAATGTGCTAGACGAAATTTTCTCAAGTTTTTGTATCGGAAAATGAGGATTGTTTCACGTGAAACACGATTTTGACGTTATCGTAATTGGTGGTGGTCACGCGGGATGTGAAGCCGCGCATGCGGCCGCCCGTATGGGTGTAACAACGCTACTTATTTCCCTACGCAAAGACGATATTGGCGTAATGTCATGTAACCCCGCAATCGGCGGCTTAGGTAAAGGCCATCTTGTCCGAGAGATTGATGCACTTGATGGCGTTATGGGGATAGCGGCAGATAGATCTGGTATACAGTTTCGTCTATTGAACCGAAAGAAAGGTCCAGCAGTCCAAGGGCCGAGAACTCAAGCCGATAGACGTTTATATAAAGATGCGATGCAAGTAGTCACTTCTGAACGTCAGAATCTTGAAGTTTTGGAAGCTGAGGTGACGGACCTTTCTGTGAGTGATAACGCCGTTTCGGGTGTGATCTTGCAAGATGGCTCAGAAATTAGCGCTAAAACTGTTATTTTGACGTCTGGTACTTTTCTTCGTGGTGTTATTCATATTGGTGATCAATCTCATTCTGGTGGTCGGATGGGGGATAAGCCCTCTATCGCATTGGCAGATCGACTGGCCTCCTTTGATCTAAGAATTGGCCGATTGAAAACCGGTACGCCACCCCGGATCGATGGGCGCTCCATTAATTGGGATGGGCTAGATCAGCAACCGGGTGATGCTGAGCCTGAAATGTTTTCCTTCCTTCACAGGGCACCCTTTGCACGACAGATTAGTTGCGGCATTACGCACACAAATGAGAAAACACATAATGTCATTCGAAAGAATCTCGAACGTTCGGCGATGTATGGAGGACATATTGACGGTGTAGGTCCACGCTATTGCCCCTCAATTGAGGATAAGGTTGTACGTTTTTCCGACAAAGATTCTCATCAGATTTTTTTAGAGCCGGAAAGCCTGAGTGATCACACTATTTATCCCAATGGTATCTCCACGTCATTACCTGTGAATGTTCAGGATGAATACGTCAGGTCCATCGTTGGTTTAGAAAATGCCAAAATACTTCAGCCAGGCTATGCGATTGAGTATGATTACATCGATCCAAGAAGTTTGTCGCTCACACTAGAGTTAAACACCTTGCCGGGCCTCTATCTAGCAGGCCAGATCAATGGAACAACGGGCTATGAGGAGGCTGCTGCCCAAGGAATGGTTGCTGGCCTAAATGCGGCTGCGATGTGCCTCGGTAGCGAGCCCGTACTATTTGACCGATCGACATCTTACATCGGTGTTATGATCGATGATCTTACAGTCCGTGGTGTATCTGAACCATATCGCATGTTCACGTCCCGCGCGGAATTTAGATTGTCGTTGCGTGCAGATAACGCAGATCAACGCCTTACCGAATTTGGTAGGGTAGCTGGATGCGTGTCTGATGAGCGCTGGTCGTTATACAGCGAGAAGACGGAAAAACTAGCCGAAGGTAAGGACTGGCTCGAGAGAAAAGTTGCTTCTTCTCGCCAATTGAGTGAATCGGGTGTCAAAATCGGCGTGTCTGGGCCAAAAAAATCTTTATATGAGGCACTGACCATTGCCGGCACCAAGATTTCAGACCTTGTAGGTATTGAGCCGAAACTGGGCGGGATTGAGCCAGAGATCGCTACACAGCTTGAGCGCGACGCGATGTACGCCCATTATATTGAACGGCAGCGCAATGACGTATTGGCGCTCCGTCGAGATGCCGATCGGATTATTCCAAGAAATCTCAGCTATGAGAATATTGTTGGTCTTTCCAATGAGCTTCGGTCAAAGCTGAACACAGCTGCGCCCAGCAATATGGCGCAAGCGGCGCGCGTCGATGGAGTTACACCTGCGGCGTTGATGCTGGTTCTGTCCGAGATCAAGAAGTTGGAAAGTTTGAGCCAGGTATCATGAACACAGTGCGTTTGATCGATGACATTTCTGTTTCACGTGAAACATTTGAGAAACTAGAGACATACTCCCGACTTCTCGAGAAGTGGACAAAGTCAATTAATCTTATCTCGAACGGGAGCATTCAGAACATATGGGAGCGTCACATAACAGATAGTGCGCAATTATACTCGTATGCGCCTAGCGAATGGGCCCGCTGGACAGATATAGGAAGCGGAGGAGGCCTTCCCGGTCTCGTCGTTTCAATCCTTGATAGTGAGCGCCGTCCCGTAACCTTGATTGAAAGCGATCAGAGAAAGTGCTTGTTTCTGAACGCAGTACGTAGAGAGCTTGATTTAAATGTTACCGTTTTGAACGGCCGGATTGAAAACCAAGACATTGAGAAAGCAGATGTGCTTTCTGCGCGCGCATTGGCGCCTCTGACCGAACTATTAAGGTTCTCCCAAAAGTTACTCCTATCGAGTGGGGTTTGCTTGTTTCCAAAAGGGAAAACCTACCAAGAAGAGTTAGATCAGGCTGAGTTGGAATGGGTGTTTGATTGCAAAGCGCATAGAAGTGCTACACAAGTTGATGCGCGAATATTAGAAGTGTCGAGGATCAAGAATCGTGAATGTTAGCCGATCCACAGCTCCCAAAATAATTTCCATTGCCAACCAAAAAGGTGGCGTCGGCAAGACCACGACATCGATTAACTTGTGCGCTGCAATAGCAAAATCTGGAGCACGGGTCCTACTTGTCGATCTTGATCCACAAGGGAATGCGTCTACCGGATTAGGTGTCGAATCTGAAATGCGTGATTTGACCACTTACGACCTCCTTACAGGTGAAGTATCGCCAACGGAAGCGGTGCAGGAGACAAAGGTTGATAACCTCTTCATCGTTCCCGCTACAACCGATCTAAGTTCGGCGGATATCAATTTAATGTCTAAAGAAAAGCGAAGCTTCATGCTTCACGATGCTTTGCGCCAGCCTGACATAGATACGCTAAATCTAGACTACATCCTGATAGATTGCCCGCCTTCACTCAACATATTGACAGTGAATGCAATGATTGCCTCGGATTCTGTTATTGTCCCGCTTCAGAGCGAATTTTTTGCACTAGAAGGACTATCCCAACTTATGTTGACTATTCGTGAGGTCCGACAGACCGCGAACCCTAAGTTGAGAATAGAAGGCATCGTACTTACGATGTATGACAGTCGAAATAACTTGTCCCAGCAGGTCGAAGCTGACGCGAGAGACAATTTGGGCGACATGGTATTTGAAACAGTGATCCCACGAAATGTTCGTTTAAGTGAAGCACCTTCTTTTGCCCTCTCAGTTATTGACTATGATCCAGACTCAAAGGGTGCGAAAGCATACCAAGCATTGGCGGAAGAAATCTCCGCACGCCACTCATCCAATTAGGACTAACCGGAGAGCGCTATGAATAATCCAAAGTCATCACCACGAGGCTTAGGCCGTGGCCTATCCGCACTAATGTCTGATGTTGCTCCCCAAGACGTCGAAAATTCGCGTAGTTCTACATCTTCAGAACGTCTTATCGCCATTGAAAAGATTTTTCCGAACCCAGACCAACCCCGCAGGACATTTGATGATCAGGCGATGGACGATTTAACAGCATCTATTGCTGAAAAGGGTGTCATACAGCCTCTAATTGTCCGGCGGAAAACAAGTTCCAATGGTGAGTATGAGATTGTTGCCGGGGAGCGGCGTTGGCGCGCTTCACAGCGTGCAAAACTGCACGAAGTTCCTGTAATCATTCGTGATTTTTCTGATGTTGAGGTTCTAGAAGTCGCGATCATTGAGAATATTCAGCGATCAGACTTGAATGCGATTGATGAGGCCGCAGGCTACAAGCAGCTGATGGAAAAGTTTGGCCGTACGCAGGAAGAAATGGGGAAGGCTTTGGGTAAAAGCCGAAGCCATATTGCAAATTCAGTACGTCTGCTTTCGTTGCCTAGTACTGTTCAAGCTCTTTTGGAAGATGGGCGTCTTACTGCAGGTCATGCAAGAACACTTGTAGGGCACCCTGATGCTGCACTGCTTGCCGCTGAAATTGTTAAAAAGGGGTTGTCTGTCCGCGAAGCAGAAAAGCTGGCAAAGACAGACAAACAAACCAGGAAACGTAACGCTCAAGTAACTGGAGCTGTAAAAGATGCAGATACGGTTCAGGTTGAGAATGATCTATCTGCGCAGTTGGGAATGAAAGTAAGCGTCAATCACAATGCTGGAAAAGAGAATGGGCAGCTTGTTTTGAACTATCGAGACTTGGACCAGCTCGATGATTTGCTTCGTCTACTTTCTGGTGGCTAACTCACCAATAGCTTTTGAATCACTGAATTGAGGACTGGCCGGCCCGCTTCGGTCACCAACAATGCATTGGTCTCACATTTCAGTAGCCCGATACTATGTAACTCATTGATTATATTTGATTTTACCGAAATCCAACTCTCCGGCATCTCTATACCTGATGTCATCCGAAGCCCCATGAGTAGACGTTCTTCTAGACTATCTTCGGACGTAAGAGGGTTAAACAATACATCCCCATTTCCTAAGGTTTTGACCCTTTCCAACCAAGCAGCAGGCATCTTCGCGCCTACTGTTTCGTGTCTTAATCCATCAAGCGTAAGTCTTCCGTGCGCTCCCGGCCCGATCCCAACCCAATCTCCTGATCCCCAATAGATTTGATTGTGCCGGCTTTCCTGCCCGAGTTTTGCGTGGTTAGAGACTTCATAGGCTGGCAAATCTGCAGCTGCACAGAGAGCTTGTGTGACATCCCAGAGGTCTGCGCCGAGATCTTCATCTGGCAACCCGCGCAGTAGACCGCGTTTGAAACGGTCACCGAACGCTGTCCCGTCTTCAATGGTTAACTGATATAATGACAGATGATCAGGATCAAAGGAGATCGCACGTTTTAGCTCTTCGCTCCAACTGTCAATAGATTGGTTTTGACGTGCATAAATCAAATCAAAGCTAACCCGATCGAATGTCGATCGGGCCAATTCGACAGCGACGAGCGCTTCATCGACAGAATGGAGCCTGCCGAGCGCTTTTAGGTCCGCGTCGTTTAGTGCCTGCACACCGACAGAGACCCTATTCACACCTGCTGCTCTGTAGCCCTTAAAGCGAGAAGCTTCGGTTGAGGTGGGATTGGCTTCCAGTGTTACTTCAAGATCATTCGCCAAACGCCAGTGTGAACCGATCCGATCCATAATTTTCTCGACGGTCGACACCGCCATTAAACTCGGTGTTCCTCCCCCAAAGAATACGGAGTTCAAGACCCTGCCCCCTGTTAGATCGGCCATACGATCTAGTTCCGAGACAAACGCGTCGGCCCATACCGTGTCGTCTACGTTGGAAATGACGTGAGAATTGAAGTCACAATACGGACATTTTGCCTGGCAAAATGGCCAATGTAGGTAAATTCCGAAGCCACCTTCAGGCAAAACAACCGTCAATCAATTTGCGAAAAGCATCGGCGCGATGGCTAATCTTGTTTTTCTCCCAACGATCCATTTCCCCAAAGGTAATATCGTAGCCATCAGGTTGAAATATTGGATCATAGCCATGACCTTGATCGCCCCGCATTGGCCAAACGAGCTGACCAGGCATGACGCCTTCAAACACCTCATCATGACCATCAGGCCACGCCAAAACCAAACAGCAACGAAATTGCGCTGTTCGGGGGGTAATAGCATTCCGTTTCTCTAATTCCGACCATGCGCGTCTCATCGCCATTTCAAAGTCGCGGCCGTTTGGTGTTTCTGCCCAATCAGCAGTATAAACACCTGGTGCACCATCCAGACCATCAATTGTGATGCCGCTGTCATCAGATAATGCCGGTAATCCAGTTGCCTTCACAGCCGCATGTGCCTTGATCCGGGCATTACCGGCGAACGTTGTTTCAGTTTCTTCAGGTTCAGGAAGGCCATGATCGGCATTTGACGAAACGTTTACACCGAATGGAGAAAGCAAATCCGCGATCTCCTCCAGCTTCCCACGGTTGTGCGTCGCGATTAACAGAGCGTTTCCATCGAACTTACGCATCAGCTTACGGCCGCCAGCTGCGCTGCCGCCAATTCTGCAACGCCTTTGTCCGCAAGCTCCATCATCGCGTTCATTTGGTCGCGACTGAAGGTTGATCCTTCAGCAGACATTTGCACCTCAATAAGCTTTTGCCCCGACATGACGAAGTTACCGTCAACGCCCGCCTCGGAATCTTCCGGGTAGTCGAGATCAAGAACAGATTGCCCCGCATAAACGCCGCAGGAAACGGCGGACACAGGTACCGCCAATGGGTCTGTGATGACGTCCCCCGCTTTCATCAATTTTTGAACGGCCAATTTCAACGCAACCCAACCACCAGTTATAGATGCACAACGTGTTCCCCCGTCCGCCTGGATCACATCACAATCAACAACAATCTGCCGTTCGCCAAGCGCGACACGATCAACACCGGCCCGCAATGATCGCCCGATGAGACGCTGAATTTCTTGTGTCCGACCGCTCTGACCATTTTTCGCTTCACGGCGCATCCGAGTGTTTGTTGCTCGAGGTAACATTCCGTACTCCGCAGTCACCCAGCCAAGGCCAGAGTTTTTCATGAAAGATGGGACACGCTCGTCGATTGATGCTGTACACAGAACATGGGTATCCCCACATTTGATCAAACATGACCCTTCGGCGTGGCGGGTAACATTGGTTTCAATCGAAATATTCCGCATTTCATCAATCTGACGTCCAGAGGGGCGCATATTTTAATCCTTTTTCCGTTTAACACCCGATACGCCCCCTGCCCTATAATTCCAACCCCGATTGACCTTTCGACGTTCAAGGTCATAAATGCGAACGCTGAGTAGGAATACGAGATGTCCGATCAACCGCCTAATCTTGATGATCTGAACGCGCGATCACGTGAAGTTTTTCGACGTGTTGTAGAAGGGTATCTGGATACTGGTTCACCCGTTGGATCCCGCACCCTCACGCGCAGCTTATCCGAGCAAGTCAGCGCAGCTACCATTCGAAATGTGATGCAGGATCTCGAACATTTCGGATTGCTCGACAGCCCCCATGTCAGTGCCGGTCGCATCCCAACGCAACAAGGTCTTCGGATGTTTGTTGATGGATTTCTTGAAGTCGGTGATTTGGACGGATCGGATCGTGCTAAGATTGATCAAACGATGGGTGGAAACGACGACAGTGTGGGTACTCTGTTAGATCGTGTCGGGTCTGCCCTATCTGGGGTAACGCAGGGCGCCAGTCTTGTTCTGACGCCGAAGCATGAAGCAGCGATAAAACACATCGAATTTGTTAGCCTTGCTGCGGATCGGGCCTTGGTCGTGCTTGTCTTCGCAGACGGTCATGTTGAAAATCGTGTTTTTACGCCTCCGCCCGGCCAGACACCCTCATCCATGCGTGAGGCGGCCAATTTCATCAATACGCTTGCGGAGGGCCGCACGATTTCCGAGCTGGGATCTGCGATTTCTCGAGAAATGAAAACGCGACGTCAGGAAATTGACACGCTTGCTCGTGAGCTCGTGGAATCGGGTGCCGCGATTTGGGAAAATAAAGGCGAATCAACCGAACGTCTGATTGTACGGGGCCGCGGAAATCTTCTCACAGATAACGATCAGGATGATCTTGATCGTATTCGAAACCTGTTTGATGACCTCGAACGCAAACGTGATATCGCAGAATTCCTTGATTTGACGGAAACTGGCGACGGCGTTCGAATTTTCATTGGCTCTGAGAACAAACTTTTCTCACTTTCGGGTTCCTCTTTGGTGGTTTCCCCTTATATGAACGCTGATCGAAAGATTGTGGGCGCGGTCGGGGTGATTGGTCCGACACGTCTAAATTACGGGCGCATCGTGCCCATCGTGGATTACACCGCGCAACTGGTCGGGAAACTGATTTCGGACCGCGGATAGGGAATGCTAGGCAATGGCTGATAACAAAGACAACGACCAATTTTTGGATGACATCATGGCCGAGACTGATCTTGGCCCAGAAGATGAAATGACGCTCGATGAGATGGTTGCAGAAGGTGACGATATCGTCGCGCTGAAGACTGAGATCGCAGAGCTCAAAGATGGGTACATGCGCGCACTTGCGGATGTCGAGAACACCCGCAAACGTGCGGATCGCGATCGCCGCGAAGCGGAAAACTATGGCGGTTCACGCCTCGCCCGCGATCTGCTTCCAGTGTACGACAATCTTGAACGTGCCCTAAAAAGCCAGAAAGAAGACGGAAAAGAAGGCGATAAGGCCCTTTTGGAGGGCGTTGAGCTGACAATGCGCGAGCTGATTGGCGTATTTAAGAAACATGGTATCGACCCGATCGTTCCTGAAGTCGGCGATAAGTTCGACCCGCAGCAACACGAAGCAATGTTTGAAGCACCCGTGCCAGGCACAACGGCTGGTGACATCATCCAAGTTGCTGCCACTGGCTTTATGCTCCACGATCGGCTTTTGCGTCCCGCTCAGGTTGGAGTTTCCTCTACTCCGAAGAGCTAACCATACCTCGCAGTTCATAAACTAAATCAAGAGCTGCTTTGGGCGAAAGATCGTCTGGCAAAACATTCTTTAGCCGCGCCTCCACTTCGGATGGCGCGGTTTTTGTTTGCGGTGGAGGCGTTGGCGCGGCGCTGAAGAGAGGTAGATCATCAATTACCGCCTTTTGTTTTCCTTCGCGTTCGCCTTTCTCCAAGGCTTCCAAAACAACTTTAGCTCGATCAACGACCATAGGCGGAAGGCCGGCTAACCGAGCGACCTGAACGCCGTAAGACCGATCGGCTGTTCCACGTGTGACCTCATGCAGGAAAATTACGTCGCCTTCCCACTCTTTTACCGTGACCGTCGCGTTGGCCACCGTGTCGAGCTTTTCTGAAAGCTGGGTCATTTCATGGTAGTGCGTCGCAAACAGTGCACGGCATCGATTTACGTCATGCAAATGCTCCAGGGTCGCCCAAGCGATGGATAGACCATCATAGGTTGCTGTTCCGCGTCCAATCTCATCAAGGATAACGAGCGCGCGGTCGTCAGCTTGGTTTAGGATAGCAGCGGTCTCAACCATCTCGACCATGAACGTCGATTGGCCCTTACTGAGATCATCTGAGGCGCCGACTCGACTAAAAACCTGACTAACTATACCGATTTTTGCTTCCGTCGCGGGTACAAACCCCCCCATTTGTGCAAGGATCGCAATCAATGCATTCTGCCGCAGATATGTGGACTTACCGGCCATGTTGGGGCCCGTTAGCAGCCAAATCGAATCTGCGCTTAGGTCACAATCATTCGCTACAAAAGATGTCCCGCTGGGCCGTAGCGCAGCTTCGACAACTGGGTGGCGGCCGCCGGAAATGGAAAACTCTCGACCAGTTGTCATGTTCGGGCGCACCCAATTTTCTTCGCGGGCTAGGCGTGCAAGCGCGGCACATAGATCAAATTCTGCCAGCCCGCGAGCGAGGGTGAAAAGCTGCGCTGCCTGCGCAAGAATTGCATCCTTTAAGCTGGAATAGAGCCTTTTCTCGATTTCTAGGCACTGACCACCAGCATTCAAGATTCTCGTTTCAAGCTCTGAGAGTTCAACCGTTGTGAACCTAACCTGATTTGCGGTGGTCTGCCGGTGTATGAAGGTGTCTGAAAGCGGAGACGAGAGCATTTTTTCCGAATGCGTCGCGGTAACCTCGACAAAATAACCCAATACATTGTTGTGTTTGATTTTGAGCGCGGTGACATCTGCCAGTTCCGCGTATCTCGTTTGCATCTGTGCAATTACAGATCGGCCTTCGTCACGAAGTGACCGGAACTCATCTAGATCGCTATCGTAGCCCGAAGCGATGAACCCTCCATCACGGGCCAGCATTGGGGGTTCGGCCACAAGTGCAGCATCAAGCAAATCCAACAGCTCGCCCTGCCCTGTTAAATTCTTCGCTGCATCGACCAAAACCGTGGGCAAACTATCTGGCAACGCATCAGCGATCTGTTCTGCCTGGGCAATCGCCCCGCGGACGGCAGTCATATCTCTCGGACCGCCTCGATCAAGTGAAAGTCGAGAAAGCGCGCGATCTAGATCGGGAACCTCTCGCAGCCGATCTTCTAGCAGTGCTGCTATTTGGGGATTATCTAAACACCAAGAAACAGCATCCTGTCGGTCGTTTATTTGTTCCAAGTCTCGGGACGGCGAAGAAAGTCTGCGCTCAAGCAAACGCGCGCCACCAGCTGTCTGTGTTCTATCAATTGTAGACAGAAGCGACCCAGATCGTGCGCCAGCGGTCCCATGCGTCAACTCAAGTGATTTTCGCGTTGATGCATCAATCTGCATTGCGGCATCACGAGCCTCTCGCACTGGCGGGCGCAGTAGCGGCAATTTCCCTTTTTGAGTGATATCCAGATATTCAACGATGGCTGACATTGCCGCGATTTCACAGCGATCGAAAGATCCGAAACCTCCCATCGAAGAAACAGAATAGACACTGCTTAACCGTTTTTCGCCGTTTGTGCTGTCAAACGCCGCATTGCCCAAAACTGTAATTGATGCACCTGAGTCTTCGATAATCCCACTGAAACCTGCTTCATTGGCCTCGGAAATTAAGACCTCCTTTGGCGTCAGTCTGGCAAGCTCTGGGCCGAGGTTTGCGGCGTCGCATACCAAGACCGAAAATGCCCCTGTTGAAATATCAACCCAGGCCAACGCCCCTTCCCCGCGAACATTTGCAAAAGCAGCGAGAAAATTGTGGCGCCGTGCGTCTAGCAAGGAATCTTCAGTGAGAGTTCCAGGTGTGACAACACGTGTTACCCCCCGCTTCACAACTGATTTATAGCCCCGCTTCTTCGCTTCAGCAGGACTTTCCAACTGTTCACAAACCGCAACGCGATGGCCCTTTCGGATCAGAGTCAGCAAGTATCCTTCGGCGGCGTGAAATGGGACCCCACACATCGCGATATCTTCGCCAAGATGTTTTCCGCGCTTCGTAAGCGCTATATCGAGCGCGCCCGCAGCGGCGACTGCGTCATCGAAGAACAGCTCGTAAAAGTCACCCATCCGATAGAACAACAATGCGTCGGTATGGTCCGCCTTGATTTCTAGGTATTGGGCCATCATTGGCGTGACTGTGCTGCTCATAAGTCCCCCGACATTTACGTGCCCAACTTATCGGTGCAGCGTTATCGACGAAAGCGCAAAAGTCTGCCACGACGACTTCGATTCCGAAGAGGTAGGTGTAATAAAAAGTTGTTTTGGCGGCTATCGGACAGATCTTAGCAGGGATATACCCTCCCCTTCAGTTTTGTTCAAATGCATGAACGATGAACGATTTTCTCAACCTGGCAATTCGTGCCCAAAGCATGGCGTAGTAGATGACAATTTGGAACCTTGGCGGCATCAATGCCGATTATGTGTATTCAGTGCCGCATATTCCGGCTCCGGGGGAAACCTTGGATGGGAGCAATCGGCAAGTTTACCTCGGTGGTAAGGGCGCGAACATGTCTGTTGCCGCGGCGCGAGCAGGGACACATATCAGACATATTGGAGCCGTTGGCCCTGATGGTCGCTGGGCAGTGGATCGGTTAATGGAATACGGTGTCGATACGCGTGCTATTGCACAGGTTGATACAGAAACTGCTCATGCGCTAATTTTTGTTGCGAATGACGGCGAGAACGGGATTGTTGTCTACCCAGGTGCCAATCGCGCGATCCCCGACGATACCATCAAAGAGGCTCTAACACAGGCTGAAACAGGCGATTGGTTTGTTACCCAGAACGAGGTGAACCTTCAGCTTGAGGGCGTAAAGCTTGCCCAGAAAATGGGATTAAAGGTAGCCTATGCGGCTGCGCCGTTCGACGCTAAAGCAACCAAGCCGTTGCTGCCATTCTTAGATTTTTTGATCTTGAACGAGATCGAAGCCAAACAATTGAAGGCAGCAACGGGCCAAGGTCCAACAGATTTGGACGTTGCAGATGTGATTGTTACGAAGGGGGCCGATGGTGCCACTTGGTACGGGACAGAAGGGCCGGTACGAATAGACCCTATTTATGTCGAACCCGTAGATACAACGGGTGCTGGGGATACGTTTACAGGCTATGTTCTCGCTGGTCTGGATCGAGGGCAACCTATGCGTCAGGCTTTAGAAGTCGCAACGAAGGCCGCCGCGATAATGGTGACGCGGCATGGCACCGCAGATGTTATTCCAGATTTGTCAGAGGTTCGAAACCTAAGCCTTTAGAAGGTCAGCTAGCTTCATCGCGACAGCTGGGTTTCCGCTGATTTTGATTTTGCCCATCATAACAGCCGTCATAGGGTTTAGTTTTCCGGTCAAAAGTTTCATGACGTTGTCTTGCGACATCTTCAAATTGCAATCCGTTTCTCGGTCGATATTCGTAGCAGTTCCATCAGCCAGAACGATAACACCATCTGCACCGCAGTCGAATTTTAAGCTTCCTTCAAAAGACTTTGTTTCCAGCGCTTGCTGAAGCTTTGGTAGAAGATCATTTAACATGTTGTTTTTCCCAAAAAATGCCCGCTCAATTGGCGGGCATTTTGAAAGCTTTTCAACTATGACGTTGCGACGTTATTTCAAACGGCGGTCTCGCGCGGCGAGCAGCTTGAGACGTAGCGCGTTCAACTGAATGAAGCCCGCTGCATCTTTTTGGTCATATGCGCCTGCATCGTCTTCGAACGTGACGTGTGCTTCGGAATACAGCGAGTGATCAGACCAACGGCCAACGCAATTCACTGAACCTTTATAGAGTTTCAACGCAACTGTACCGCTGACGTGCTCTTGGGATTTATCGATCGCGGCCTGAAGCATTTCACGCTCAGGTGAGAACCAGAAACCGTTGTAAATCAGTTCGGCGTAGCGCGGCATGAGGCTGTCTTTCAGATGCCCTGCACCGCTGTCCAGCGTGATTTGCTCAATGCCACGGTGGGCTTCCAGTAATACTGTGCCGCCCGGAGTTTCATAGATGCCGCGGGATTTCATTCCAACGAAACGGTTTTCGACGAAATCCAAACGGCCAATACCGTGTTTTCCGCCGAGTTCGTTCAGCTTGGTCAGAATAGTCGCCGGGGACATTGCTTCGCCGTTGATGGCGACAGCATCGCCTTTTTCGAATGTTACTTCGATCACTTCGGGTGTCTCAGGCGCATCTTCAGGCGCTACAGTCCGCTGGTAGACATACTCTGGCGCCATATCTGCTGGGTCTTCAAGAACTTTACCTTCAGAAGATGTGTGCAACAAGTTCGCATCAACACTGAACGGAGCTTCGCCACGTTTGTCTTTCGCAATCGGGATCTGGTGCTCTTCGGCGAATGCCAGCAGTTTGGTACGGCTGGAAAGGTCCCACTCACGCCAAGGGGCGATCACTTTGATGTCTGGATTCAAGGCGTAGGCGCTTAGCTCAAAACGCACCTGATCGTTCCCTTTGCCAGTCGCTCCGTGGGAAACAGCATCTGCTCCCGTTTCCGCAGCAATTTCGACCAAACGTTTAGAAATGAGCGGGCGAGCGATAGAGGTGCCTAGCAGGTACAAGCCTTCGTACAAGGCATTGGCACGAAACATTGGGAATACAAAATCGCGCACGAATTCTTCGCGAACATCCTCGATAAAGATGTTTTCCGGTTTAATGCCAAGAAGTTCTGCTTTTTTGCGCGCTGGTTCTAGCTCTTCACCTTGACCGAGGTCGGCAGTGAACGTCACGACTTCGCAATCGTACTCGGTCTGCAACCATTTCAAAATGATAGAGGTGTCCAAACCGCCTGAATAGGCAAGGACGACTTTCTTTGGTGCGGACATTAGCGTTACTCCTAAGGCTGGTTAGGCGCGCATTACACCGAACCAAGCGCTAGAGCAAGCTAGCCACGAACGCCGCATCACCCTCATTGGACAACAGCGCAGGGGCCTCCACCATCGGAACCCAAATTGCTTGGTGCTCTTTTTCCAAAGGCTGGCCCATTCTTAGTGTCGGCTGCGACCAGTAAATCGTGCAAATTTTCTCGGCCCACATATCGTAATCGGGCATAAACACAAACCGGCGAAAGGCGCCAAGGCGTACAGGCTTGTCCATGTGCCAACCGGTTTCTTCCATCACTTCACGGTGCAACGCAGGTAAAACATGTTCACCCGCATCAATTCCACCACCTGGAAGTTGAATTTCTGGCGCAGGCAGTCGGTCTCCATCTTGCGCTGTAAGAAGCAAATCCTGGCCTCGTTGCAGAATAACGTAGGCCCCTGGACGGGGCTTATATTGCATATCTGGGTTTACCCGTTCGCCGTAACGTTTGATCATGCCCTTTTTACCTCACCTTGTGACGCCTATATGGACGCGGTATGCCAATCCCTGACTTGTTAGGAAAGCCAAATGACCACAGCATCAACCATCACGTGGGATGATACCGTCCTGCCATTCCAACTTGACCGTTCTGATATCCGTGGGCGCGTTGCGCGTCTTGATGGTGTGCTGGATCAGGTTTTAGAGCAACACGATTATCCGCCTGCAGTTGAAGCTTTGGTTGCTGAAATGGCATTGCTTACCGCTTTGATCGGTCAAACGATCAAATTGCGTTGGAAATTGTCTTTGCAGGTGCGAGGTGATGGGCCCGCGCGTTTGATCGCAACCGATTATTATGGCCCGACCAAAGATGGTGAGCCGGGCCGTATTCGCGCATACGCGAGTTACGATAAGGAACGAATTGACCCGAACGGCGAGGGTTTTGGTCAGATCGGCAAAGGTTATTTCGCAATCTTGATTGACCAAGGGGAAGGCAACACACCGTATCAAGGTGTCACGCCTATTGCGGGTGACTCTCTCGCGGCCTGTGCTGAAGCCTACTTCGCCCAATCAGAACAACTGCCGACATCGTTTCAATTGACCTATGGCAAATCAACAATCGCAGGTCAGTCAGAAGGGTGGCGGGCCGGAGGCATCATGTTGCAAGCAATGCCCAAAGCCTCGCCCTTGGCAAATCCGGGCGCGCAACCAGATGAAGGCCTTACAACCGCAGAAGATCTTTTGACGGATGACGAAGGTGAAAACTGGAACCGTGCAAACATTCTGATGCGGACAGCTGAAGAGATGGAGCTGATTGGGCCCTCAGTTCATCCAACGGATCTGCTGGTACGGCTGTTTCACGAAGACGCACCACGCATTTTCGATCCGCAACCGGTCAAGTTCGGATGTTCATGCTCTGAAGATAAAGTTCGCCAATCGCTCTCGATATATTCTGCAAAAGATATTTCTACGATGACGACTGATGAAGGCACCGTGACTGCAGACTGCCAATTTTGTGGGTCACACTACGTATTTGAACCTAAGACTTTAGGTTTTGAAGCGACGGAAGGTCCGGATGCGAAATCCTGATCATCTGAAGGAAAAACTTTGTCGCGCTATCGAACACGCGCGACAGAGTTCTTCAGATTTTGATCTAAACCCTGATCTGGTGCTTCCCAAAAGGCCGCCGTTAAAGCGCGCGGCTGTTTTGGTTGCGGTGACAGCCGATGCCGAACTTATCCTGACAAAACGATCTACCAAGCTGAAGCACCACGCCGGCCAGATCGCGTTTCCAGGTGGTCGGCAGGACAACACAGATCGAGATTTGGTGCATACGGCTTTACGCGAAGCAGAAGAAGAAATTGGGTTAAATCCAAAGGACGTAACAGTGCTTGGTCAATTGCCCAGCCATGAAACGGTTTCAAATTATATCGCAACACCAATTGTTGGGATTGTCCCATCTGGGCTGACATTCACACCCGAAGCTGGGGAGGTGGCGGAGGTTTTTAAAGTCCCGTTGACCCATGTCACAGATGTAGTGAACTTCGCAATCGAAGGTCGACGCTGGCAGGGTCACCAAAGGCATTACTATACAGTGCCCTATGGCCCCTATTATATCTGGGGTGCGACAGCCCGAATGCTGCACGGATTGGCGGAGAAATGGATTTGACCGAACTTGCTCAATCCACGTGGACGCAAGACGGCCTTCTGCGTCATCTCGGAAGTCCACACTGGTTGGTAGAGGCGTCTCTACAGGACCTGATGCGCGCGTTTGAAAATGCTGGTTTTCAAATCTATGCCGTCGGTGGTTGTGTTCGTGACACCATTTTGAACCGTCATGTGTCAGACGTTGATCTATCTACGAGCGCGCGGCCTGATGAAACGGTCCAGATTATTGAATCGCTCACGCTCAGCGGGAAATCCTGGAAAGCTTTGCCGACGGGAATTGAGCACGGAACCATCACTGCCATGCCGCCAAATTCGCCGTTCGGGTATGAAATCACTACGTTTCGGGCGGACGTCGAAACAGATGGGCGGCATGCTAAAATCGCGTTCTCGGATAGTATCGAAGAAGATGCCGAGCGACGTGATTTTACGATCAACGCGTTTTACGTGGATCGCGAGGGGCAGGTGAACGATATCGTTGGTGGGTCACGCGATCTAGCTGCACGTCGCATTCGGTTCATTGGTGACCCGATGCAGCGTATTGAAGAGGACTATCTGCGCATTTTGCGGTTTTTCCGATTTACATCGACGCATGGCGATCGGGCGCATGGTGTCGATGCTGATGGGTTAGCAGCCTGTGCGATGCTCTCTGATGGATTGGCGCGTGTTTCCAAAGAACGGATCGGGGTTGAAATTTGCAAGCTGATTATGGATTTCGATCCAGCACCGATCATTGGCTCAATGGAACATACGGGCGTTCTGATGCAGATTTTGCCCGGTGCAACATCCACCACCTTGGCGCGCTTGATTGACTTAGAGGAGCAATACCCCATCGAGGGCCGGATGCTACCACCGCAGGATCTTGCCACGCGCTTGGCTGCGCTGGGGGCTGAGAACGTACAAGATCGATTGCGCCTTTCCAACGAAGTCGCCCGAAAGATTGAGCGGGTTCGGCGCGAGGCTGGAAGCACCGTCCCTGCGCATGAATTGGGATATCGGCACGGCGCTTGGCCCGGTATTCATTGCTTGTTGTTGCGCTGGGCGTCTTTACTGCAACCGTTCGACCAAAGTCAGATTGATGCGGTCTGGCGTGGGGGAAGCGCTACGTTTCCGATCGCTGCGTCGGATCTCATGCCAGATATTTCGGGAAAGGCACTTGGTGACAAGATCAAAGAGCTGGAAACAATTTGGATCGCTTCTGACTTTACGCTGACCAAAGATGCATTGCTGGGGCTATCATGACGGCGCTGATCGCGTTCGTCTTTTTAGGGCTTTTCTCGCCGGGGCCCAATGTGATCCTGTTGACAGCGTCGGGCGCTCGATTTGGGTTTAGGGCCACTCGACCACACTTGTTTGGCGTTGCTTTCGGCGTCGGTGTAATTGCATTTGTGACAGGCCTTGGGCTCGGTACAGTCGTTGGCGCTGTGCCTTGGTTGCGTATTGCGTTGATGGCGGTTTCATCAGCTTGGATCGCGTGGATGGCGTGGACCCTTTGGAATGCCAAGCCAACATTGTCAAAGCAGTCAGAACGCCCATTTACATTCAGCGAAGCTATTTTGTTCCAATGGGTTAACCCAAAAATTTGGGCCGTATCTATTGCAGCATCTGCGATGCTTTCAGATTTGTCTCCATTTAGGCTAGCAATGACATTGGCGGTCGTGTTCTCGATCACAAATTTGGGTGTCTGCTTGTTTTGGAGCTCTGCTGGCGCCTTGCTAAAATCATTGCTTTTAAACCCAGATATATGGCGCATATTTATGCGGTGTATGGCGCTGTGCCTGCTTATATTTTCGGGGCTGGTTTTCCTGTGATCTAAATCGGTCTACAAGGGGGCGAAAGGACAACCTTGCCGTGTTTCGCTTCTTCGAAAACCTTGTCGATCCTTACGCTGATTATCCGCAAGAGGACACACCCCCAACGCGCCTTTGGCCGTTCCTTTGGGGGTATCTGAAGTCGTTTAAACACGTGTTTTGGGCAGCTGGCGTTATGTCTTTCGTCGTCGCCGCTATTGAGGTTTGGTTGATCGCCTACATGGGTAGACTTGTTGATTTGATCGCACCCGGCGGAGAGGAAACTGTGTGGCGGGATCACGGTTGGGAGTTTGTGCTGGTCGGTGTGTTTCTACTAACGCTGCGACCGTTGCTGCAGGTCATTGATGTCGCGCTTTTAAATCAAACGATATTGCCCAACGTTGGAACGCTGGTGCGCTGGCGTGCCCATAAACATGTTTTGCGCCAGTCCGTTGGTTGGTTTGAAAATGATTTTGCAGGGCGGATCGCAAATAGAATTATGCAAACCCCACCCGCGGCGGGCGAGGTTGCGTTTCAAATTTTTGACGCGGTAACCTTCGCGCTCGCGTACATTGTGGGTGCTGCAATTCTGCTGGCCGATGCGGATCCCATGTTGATGGCTCCGATGATTGTCTGGGTGTTGATGTACATTGGGCTGCTCCGCTGGACTGTTAAACGGGTCGGGCCAGCCTCTAAGGCATCGTCTGATGCACGTTCAGAAGTGACAGGTCGTGTCGTCGATAGTTATACAAATATTCATTCGGTCAAAATGTTCGCTCATGACGACCGCGAGGTATCTTACGCCAAGGATGCAATTGAACATGCGCGGCAAACATTTATCCGTGAGATGCGTTTGTTCACCATTATGGATGTCAGCCTCGTCCTTCTAAATGGATTTCTAATCGTGTCCGTTGTCGGATGGGGGTTGTACCTTTGGGCAAATGGGCTGACGACAGCTGGGGTTGTAGCAGCTGCTGCGGCGTTAACGCTCCGTTTGAACGCTATGACCGGATGGATCATGTGGGCCGTAACAAGCCTGTTCCGTGAGCTTGGCGTTGTGTCTGAGGGCATGGAAACCATCGCACAACCAGTGAGCTTGATCGACGCAGAGCGCGCGCGAGAGCTCATCGTCACGGACGGAACAATTGAGATTGAGAATCTGTCCCATCACTATGGCCGAACGTCTGGTGGGATAAGTGATTTGAACCTTAAGATTCCCGCGGGGCAAAAGGTCGGTTTGGTTGGTCGGTCTGGAGCCGGGAAATCGACCCTCGTAAAGCTTCTTTTGCGGTTTTACGATGCGGAAGACGGTCGTGTTCGGATTGATGGTCAAGACATTGCATTGGTGCGGCAAGATAGTCTCCGAAGGTCGATTGGAATGGTGCAGCAAGATAGCTCTCTGTTGCATAGATCGGTGCGTGAAAACGTTTTATACGGCAATCCGAATGCCTCTGAAGACGAGATGATAGCTGCCGCCAAACAAGCTGAAGCTCATGACTTTATTCTTGATCTTGAAGACGGGCAGGGGCGCACAGGATACGACGCTCAGGTGGGCGAACGTGGTGTGAAACTATCCGGGGGGCAGCGGCAACGTATCTCGCTCGCGCGCGTAATTCTCAAAGATGCGCCCGTGTTGTTGTTGGATGAAGCAACAAGTGCGCTAGATAGCGAAGTCGAAGCCGCAATTCAGGAAACGCTTTACGGGTTGATGGAGGGCAAGACGGTCATCGCGATCGCTCACCGTTTATCTACGATTGCGCAGATGGATCGGATTATTGTGATGGATAGCGGCAAAATTGTTGAAGATGGAACGCATGCGGAATTGTTGGCGTTAAAGGGCCAATACGCAGGGTTCTGGTCGCGCCAGTCGGGCGGGTTCTTACAGACAGATGAGGAGGCGACCGAATGATCGCAAAGCGATATCAAGAGGCAATTGAGCACCTTGGTGGCTTGATCGATAGCCGGATGGAGGCGGATGGTGCGCCACCTGCAACATTGGTGCGCTTCTTCCGTTGGGCGCTGTCTGGCGCTTGGCCGATGATTTTTGTGGCCGGCGTGATATCTGCGGCGGCGGGTGCATCTGAGGTTTTATCGATGTATTTGTTGGGAAAGGTCGTAGACATCGCGGCCTCCTCCAATCCAATCGGTGACAGCGCTTGGTTGCTTATCGGTGCTGTCTTTTTACTGATGATTTTGCGACCTGCAATTATGGGCTTGTCTGCATCGTTTCAGTCGGTCGTTCTAGGTCCGAACCTGTTTGCTTTGGTGGTCGGGCGTCTGCACCGTTGGACATTGGGTCAAGCGGTAACGTTTTTCGACAACGATTTTGCCGGTCGCATTGCGCAAAAGCAGATGCAGGTGTCGCGCTCGTTGACCGAGGTGGTGATCGAAACGGTAAACGCCATTCTTTTTTCACTCGCTACAGTGATTGGCACAGCAGTGCTTATTTTAGGTGTGGATGGTCGCTTATTGATCGTACTTGCGCTTTGGTTTTCGAGCTACGTTCTGTTTTTGCGGTATTTTCTGCCGCGCATTCGTGTGCGGTCCAAGGGTCGTGCTGGCGCACAGGCCAACCTGACCGGGCAAGTTGTCGACACGATTACAAACATAAAAACGGTCAAGTTGTTTGCTGGAACCCGTTTTGAAACGGACGCAGCTCAAAAGGCGATGCAAGAATTGCGTGAGCGCGCCTTGGAGTATGGCGAGGTCGCGACCCTCTTTCGATTTGGGTTGATTACAATCGCCGGTGTTCTGCCGCTGGCAATGGTGGGTTTTGGTCTCGCATGGCGGGACGCGGGGGTTACCCCCGGTGATTTGGCAGCCATTGGTGCGGTATCTATTCGTTTGAGCCAAATGACAGGCTGGGTGAGTTTCACATTGATGGGTATTTTTAGCCATATCGGTGAGGCGGAGGATGGAATGAAGACCCTGACACCACCACATCAATTGACAAATGAAGCCGATGCTACCGAATTGAAGGTGTCGAACGCAGAAATCTCGTTCCGCGATGTTTCCTTTCAATATGGTGGCGAGGCTGGCGGTATTGGAGGGGTAAATCTAACAATCAAAGCGGGTGAGAAGCTTGGGATTGTTGGCGCATCTGGTGCTGGTAAATCTACGCTCGTTGCATTGTTGCTGCGGTTGTATGATCCTGAGGAAGGCGCTGTTGAGATCGATGGCCAGAACATTCGGTCCGTTACGCAAGACAGTTTGCGACAGGCGATTGGGATGGTCACGCAAGAAACGGCTATGTTTAACCGATCGGCTCGCGACAATATTTCTTACGGTCGGCCAGATTCTGATTTTGAAATGTTGACGACGGCTGCAAGAAAAGCGGAAGCCCACGATTTCATCAAAGATCTACGCGATAATTATGGGCGTGAAGGATACGATGCGCATTTGGGTGAGCGCGGTGTGAAATTGTCGGGTGGTCAACGCCAACGGATCGCGCTGGCGCGAGCTATGCTCAAAGACGCTCCAATTTTGATTTTGGATGAAGCAACGAGTGCGCTGGATAGTGAAGTAGAGGCTGCCATTCAGGACGCTCTCTCTCGCGCGATGGTTGGCAAAACTGTTGTGGCTATTGCGCACCGTTTGTCGACGATTGCGGGTATGGATCGTATTATTGTGCTTGAGCAGGGTCAGATTGTAGAAGAAGGCAAACATGAAGACTTACTCGCGCAGGGTGGCACCTATGCGCGGTACTGGAACCGCCAATCCGGCGGTTTTGATTCCAAGAAAGACGCAGCAGAATAATGACGCATAGAGTTGAACGGCTGACCCAAGCGGGCCTGGGGCAATTGGCAGATGGCACGTTGTTGGAAAGGGTTCTACCGGGCGAGGACGTCGATCCCCAACCCGATGGCACCGCACGCATCGTGACGCCGGTTGCTGACCGCGTGAAACCACCATGCCGACATTTCAAAAGCTGTGGCGGTTGTGCGATGCAACACGCGTCTGATGATTTTGTAGCGAACTGGAAAACAGCAATCGTCGAGCGAGCATTGAGTGCACGTGGATTGCCGTTTCCGTTCCGCAAAATTCACACCTCTCCTGCTCAAAGCCGCCGGCGCGCCCGGTTTTCAGGGCGTCGAACCAAAAAAGGGGCGATGGTTGGTTTTCATGCGAAAGCATCGGATGCACTGATAGAGGTTTCTGGCTGCCAGCTCGTTCAACCTTCAATCATCGGTGGGTTCCCTGCGCTTGAGGCGCTTACGATTCTTGCAGCATCCCGTAAGTCTGAGGTCAATTTGACAGTCACAGACACGGCTGGTGGTTTAGACGTGCTGGTAGAAACCGAGCGCAAATTGGACGGGCCTTTACGAATTGAATTAGCTGGACTTGCTGAAACACATGACTTGGCACGGCTTGCGTGGAACGATGATGTGGTCGTCACACGAAAAGACCCCGATCAAATCTTTGGCGCTGCACGTGTCGCACCTCCAGCTGGCGCCTTTCTGCAAGCGACACGTGAAGGTGAAGATGCGCTAGTTGCATCTGTTTTAGAGACAGTTGTTGGTGCAAAAAAGGTCGTGGATTTGTTCGCGGGCGCAGGAACATTCGCGTTGTCGATTGCGAAATCAGCCGAAGTTCACGCGGTAGAGGGTGGCGCAGAGATGCTTGAGACCTTGGATCGCGGCTGGCGTCACGCCAAGGGGTTGAAGTCTGTCACGACAGAAAACCGTGATTTGTTCAGACGGCCACTCGAACCGGATGAATTGAACAAATTTGATGTAGCGGTTCTCGATCCGCCCCGTGCCGGTGCAGATGCGCAAATCAAAACACTGGCGGCGTCTGAACTGAAAAAGGTTGCGATGGTGTCATGCAACCCTGTGACCTTTTCACGCGATGCTGCGGTATTGATTAGCGCCGGATTTACAATGGATTGGGTGGACGTCGTTGACCAGTTTCGATGGTCGCAGCACGTTGAATTGGTGGCGGCTTTCACACGGTCGTGACAATGGGGTCGCCGGATTTTCGTATGACAAATCTATAAGCTGCGATATCAACGTAAAAAATTGTACAGGTACTTGGTTTCATGATGAACAGACGCACATTTACGAGCGTAGCCGCTTTATTTGCACTAACAGCATGTTCGAGCAAATTTCGTGTGTATTCTGGTCCGCCTGTCACGAGCATTGTTGTTCAAAAAGAACGCCGAAAGATGTTCCTTTTGAATGAAAACACCGTGTTGGAAAGCTATGATTTTGAGCTGGGCTTTGCACCTCGCGGGCACAAAGAAATCGAAGGCGATGGAAAAACGCCTGAGGGCGTCTATTATATTGACCGAAAGAACCCAAACAGTCGGTTCCATCTTTCGATTGGTATTTCCTACCCAAATGCAGAAGATCGCGCGCGCGCTGCGGCCCGCGGTGAATCGCCTGGTGGTGACATATTCATTCACGGAACACCGAAAGTATTCCGGAAAGACACGGATTGGACTTGGGGATGCCTTGCGGTAGAAGACCGCGAGATGGAAGACATTTACGCAATGGTAAATGTCGGAACTCCTATTTTCCTTTACCCTTAAAACTTACTGCAACGGCACTGGGTTTGCTTGAGCGATCGCACCAACCCTCGTTCCGTCAGCTAAGATCAATGTCCACCAGATTTTTCCATTGCTCTCCTGAAACCAAGAGAACCCCATTTCGTTTGCCTCGGCATTCAACAGAACGGAACGTGTGCTGGGTTCTTGCATCCATGCGGCAAGTGTTTCGAGCTCTGTCTCGTAGGTTTCTGAGATTGTCTCACCCGTCAGCTGACCAGTGTATCCGACGCGACGAAGACGCTCTAGCGGGGATGAGCCGTCTGACCCAAAGTGCCAGGGACGGTTTTGTACCGACATGTCTCGTGAATGGGTAGCAGCAGCTGCGTTTAGTTGCGCGTTCAATTGAACTGCAGGTCCACCAGCCGCTTGGCGCAGTGCATTTAATCCGTCGAGCATTCTAAATTGGACGTCCGCCGTATCTTGAGCACGAATTCGATAAACTTGTTGGCCCGGAAGACCATCAGCGCCAATCGGCGCTTGTGACCCGCCGCAAGCAGCAAGAGCCACGGACATGAAACCGATTAGCAAAGAACGACGAAGCATTATTCATTCCACCTTTAAAGATTTCTACTCAATTAGCTCTTTGGTTGCTGTCAATCAAACACACATCGGCGTGAAGCGGCTGATTTGCGACACTTTTTATTTCACTTCATGCCAGCTGCTGTCTATTCCGAACCAAAAATGGAGATTTGCCGCCGTAGTTTAAGCGTGTTTTCTGAGTGTGAAGCGCCCCGAGCGTTTATGATCCTACTCTTGGGTGATTAAGTGTTGCTCATATGACCACATTTCTCCCGTTTTAGGCGATTCTCTTGACTAATACCTTTGCATTACGCTGAATTTCATGATTTGGCATAGTCTGAGGGAAGTCTTGGGTGCCCATGGCTTAACCTCACTAACTTTGCCGTGGGCAATTAACTGGAGAACTAAAATGAAAAAATTCGCACTTGCTGCTGCATTCGCTGGCGTCGCTTCTACTGCTTTCGCTGGTAACACTGCTGCTCCAATCATCGAAACACCTGTACCAGTAATCGTTGAAGAAACAGCTGGTTCTTCTTCTTCTGCTGGCCTGATCATTCCACTGATCTTGATCGCACTGGTTGCTGCTGCTGTAGCTGCTGACTAAATTTATCTGACTTTCAGATGCAAAAGGCCGCCTTATTTAGGCGGCCTTTTGTTTTTTAACTAAAAAGCATTGTTTCGCTGAAGATTAGATCCCTAGCCAACCTTTTAAATTGCGCTGAACAATACCGCTCAGTGCATCCATGTGTGCGTCACTATCATTGAGGCACGGAATATAGGTAAAGTGTTCGCCACCGGCTTCTTCAAAACTCTCTTTAATCTCTTCGTTGATCTCTTCTAAGGTCTCAATGCAGTCGGCGGAAAATGCCGGGGCACATACGGCGATGTTTGTTTTCCCGCGTTCGGCCAAGCGGGCCACTTCTTCAACGGTGTAGGGTTGCAACCATTCTTCTGGGCCGAATCGACTCTGAAACGTCGTGATGATCTGCGTGTCATCCCACCCCAAACGCTCTTTGAGAAGTCGCGTCGTTTTTTGACATTGGCAGTGATAAGGGTCGCCTTCCATAAGGTAACGTTGCGGAACCCCGTGATAGGAACAAACGAGTACCTCCGGCTTTGTTTCCGCTGCCTCATACGCAGTTTCAATCGACTGAGCCAAAGCGTCGATATAGGCGGGATCCTCAAAATAGGGTTCAACGACCCGTGCAACTGGTTGCCACTTTTCGTCCATCAATGCGCGGAAAAACTGATCGTTTGCTGTCGCGGAAGTCGCACCGGCATAGTGTGGGTATAGAGGGAAAAAGAGAATTTTCTGACATCCTGCATCGACCATTTCCCTTACTTTGGATTTGGTCGATGGGTTTCCGTACCGCATGCAGAAATCGACAACAACGTCGTCGCCATAAACCTGCTGCAAACGTTTTTTCATGTCAGCCGTTTGCGCCTTTGTAATTGTCAAAAGGGGGCTCTCGTTAGCCTCTTCGTTCCAAATACTTTTATACGCAGCCCCACTGGAGAAGGGGCGTTTTGTTAAAATGACCAATTGCAACAACGGCTGCCAAAGCCACGCTGAATAATCAACGACGCGTTTATCGCTCAGAAATTCATTCAGGTAGCGCCGCATGGACCAATAATCTGTTCCGTCCGGCGTGCCGAGGTTTGCCAACAAAATCCCCACCTTTGCTGGTTTCACTTTCGGGTGGTCTGAAGGTGCGTGCATGGGGCAAATGGCGGCGTCTGTATTGGATTCAGGCATTTGGATCTCGTTCTGTCAGATGTATTTGTGGAGAAGTAATAGGAAACAGCCGGTCGTCAATCGTCGCTTGATGATAAGCGCGTTTCTTGTGTCCCGAGAGCTTCGGCCAAACTTTGTTTCGCCGATCCTGGACGAAGGGGTTTGGGCTGGCTGTCGGCAGGTGCCCAGCCGGTTAACGTTGCAATCTCAAACGTCGCCGGAACTCGACCATCTGGTAATTCGAATGCCTGATGATAGGTCATGGCAGCATGTGAAAAAAGCGATTGTGGCGTGAACGATTTCGACCGTGCCAACATCGCGTTCGTTTCACCCATCGCGCGCAAATCACGCATGAGATGGAATGCAGTTTCATAGCTTGCGTTCAACGGCATCATATCCGCAACAGGCAACGCAAAACCTGCCCGCTGCAGTAGCCCACCAAGATCGCGAACTTCCCCCATCGGTAACACCCGCGGTGATAGACCGCCCATAGTGGCCGTTTCTGCCTCAGCCATCGAACTGCGTAGTTCATGCAGTGTTTGACCTGCAAATAGTGTCGCGATCAACAAGCCATCCGGTTTCAACGCACGGCGGCACTGCACGAGCTGGCCAATAGGGTCGTCTGCCCAATGCAGCGACAGCGCATGGATGACCAAGTCATGCGCGTTCTCTTCAAGGTCCAATGTTTCAGCATCTTCGACGATCTTTGCGTCCGGCAGCCGTTTGCTCCAAAAACCAGGGAACCCCGTAACAATTGCGGGCTCCGTAAAGGCCCTATTAACCTCAATCAGTCTTTCCTGAACATCATCTGCAGCTGCGTCTTGCAAAAACATTTCGGTCGCGCGGGCGCGATGTTTGGTCAAGGTGTAGCGGTCTGTCATGCGAGGAGGCGTTGTCATACATGCCATTTAGGGGGTTTAGGCCAATGTTGCAAAGTGTGATCCATGCATTCTACCCACCTCAATGCTCCATTTGTGACGTGCGTATTGATCAAAGCTTTTCATTTTGCGGACCCTGTTGGGCAGAAGCACCGTTTATCGAGGGTGCGTGTTGCAATGCTTGCGGTACACCGCTTTTAGGCCTTGACGCGGATTCCATAGATATTTTGTGCGATGACTGCATGAAATTTCGTAGACCATGGTCAAAAGGGCGGGCGGTTTTTGTGTATTCAGGGTCGGCGCGACGTTTAGTTTTGTCCCTGAAACATGGTGATAGAACCGATCTCCCACGGGTCGTTGGCCCTTGGATGGCAAAAGTGGCAGCTGAATTTGCGCACGAAAACACATTGATTTTGCCTGTGCCTTTGCATCGGTCGCGTTTGCTAAAACGGCGCTATAATCAAGCCGCATTACTGGGTGGGCAACTGGCCAAGGATCTTGGTGTGGATTTTCTAGCGGATGGGTTGCTCAGGACCAGAAAAACCAAGTCGCTCGAGGGACAAACTCGTAATCAACGTTTTGAGACTTTAAACAATGCGATCTGTGTGCACTCAAAGAAAGCTCGACACATGGTTGGCAAGAAAATTTTGCTGGTAGACGATGTTATGACATCTGGTGCCACGTTTGCGGCAGCGACGGACGCATGTTTTTCCGCGGGTGCGCATGACGTTTCCGTGCTTGCACTGGCCCGCGCGGTCAAGGATGCTTAAATTAAGCGAAAGCAGAAAAAGGAATGCCCGATGGCGACCGTCGAAATCTACACCTCCCCCCTTTGTGGCTATTGCCATGCCGCGAAACGCTTGCTTGCCTCAAAAAACGTAAGCTTCGTTGAAGTTGATGTATCGGCAGAGCCAGAGCGCCGTGCAGAAATGATGCAGCGGGCAAATGGTGGCAGAACAGTGCCGCAAATCTTCATCGATGACGTTCACGTGGGTGGAAGTGATGATCTACATTTACTTGAGCGCGCGGGTAAGCTGGACCCCATGCTGAACGGGTGAAAACGGCACTTCTTCAACTCTCGTCATCCGACGATCCAGCGGAAAACCTAGCCGTCGTCTCAGACCTCATTGCGTCTGCTGCCAGTCAAGGTGCAGATTTTGTTTGCACTCCTGAGGTGACCAACTGCGTGAGCATGGATCGTGCGCGTCAATCGGCGGTACTGCACGATGAAGCAGATGATCCGACATTGGCTGGTCTGCGTGCCGTGGCGAATGATCAATCTGTTTGGGTGTCGATTGGTTCGCTCGCATTGAAGGGTGGTGCTGACAACCGCTTTGTGAACCGATCATTTATGATTTCACCCGACGGTGAGATTGTCGCCAAATACGATAAAATTCATATGTTCGATGTTCAGGTCAGTGAGACTGAGACTTATTTCGAATCTTCTGGGTATGCGCCGGGCTCAGCAGCGGTATTGGCAGACATCGGTTTTGCGAAGATCGGCATGACGGTCTGCTATGATATCAGGTTCCCGCACCTTCACCGCGCGCTGGCGAAATCTGGTGCGCACGTTTTGCTTGTTCCGTCAGCGTTTTCGCCGGTTACGGGGCGCGCGCATTGGGAAACGCTGCTTCGGTCCCGGGCCATCGAAACGGGATGTTTTGTCGTCGCTGCAGCTCAGACAGGGACGCACAAAGCCTCGTCAGGAAAATCCCGTCAGACCTGGGGACATAGCCTGATTGTTGCCCCTTGGGGTGACGTATTGATTGATTTAGGCGTCAAACCTACCATGTCACATGACATCTCGATCGTTGATCTTAACGTAAGAGACGTGTCTAAAGCGCGGGAACGCATCCCTGCACTGACGCATGATAGAGAATTTAGTGGCCCCGAAACCTATGAGCCAACAAACAGATAGCCTAGCAGTCGCACTCTTCAGCGAAATTCTGACGGTGGATCAGTTGGCGCGCAATAACGTGGCGAAAGCATTGCCGCGCGGGATGGAGCTTTCCCATTTCTCGGTCCTGAACCATTTGGCCCATACGCAAACCGAGCGCACACCTGCGCAGCTTGCGCAGACCTTCCATCTCACGCGGGGTGCAATGACGAACACGTTGCGCAAATTGGAAGCATCTGGATTTGTCCATATCCGCCCGGATTGGGATGATGCGCGACGTAAACTGGTAGCGATCAGTCCCGCCGGTCGTTCGGCGCGCGATGCTGCGCTCGCTGCGATTGTACCGATTATTGCTCAAGCCGTTGATAAAATCGGTACAGAAAAAGTGCGCGCAATTTTGCCCGTGATGCGTGAACTAAGACTGAAGCTAAGCGACAATAACTAGTCCGGCTTGAGTGCCGCCGTAACATAATTGACGGAAAGGTCGCGATCAGAAATTGACCAACTCCACCCTAAGAAGTCGAACTTGAACCCTTTGCGGTCGACTGGGTTCAGGCCGGCCTGTCTCAAAAGGTCGAACAATTCGTCCGGTGTAATGAATTTTTCAAATTGGTGCGTGCCCTTTGGCAACCAACGCATCACAAACTCTGCCCCGACAATCGCCATCGCGAAACTTATCGGGTTTCGGTTTATCGTTGAGCAAATGTGCAACCCGTTTGGTTTGAGTAGGTGTTGGCAAGCCGTCAGGTAGGATAGAGGATCGGCGACATGCTCGACCACTTCCATATTCAGGACAACGTCAAATTGCTCCCCTGCCGCAGCCAAATCCTCTGCTGTTGTATGTCTGTAGTCGATGTCCAACCCAGATTGTTCTGCATGAACTTGAGCCACAGGTATATTGCCTGCCGCAGCATCGGCCCCAACGATTTCCGCACCTAAACGGGCCATCGGTTCGCACAACAATCCTCCACCGCATCCAATATCAAGAATGCGTAGTCCTTCAAATGGAAGGGAGGCTGTCAGATCACGATCAAATTCGGACGCGATCTGGGTTGAAATGTAATCCAGTCGCGTCGGATTCAACATGTGTAAGGGCTTGAACTTCCCCTCAAGATCCCACCATTCTGCGGCCATTGCTTCGAACTTGGCGACTTCGCTTGGGTCGACTGTCGTTTGAGTTTTTTGCATTTGGGTCTCCGAAAGGTTGATCAACGCCCGGCCGTTTTCTGGGCATCGTGTATAATGCGCTATATAGGTCGTTTATGGACAAGGTCTCAGGACAAAACCGCGCGGGGTCGCATCTTTTCCCCTCAATTGACCCGTTTGACCAGCGAATGTTGGATGTGGGCGACGGTCATTCGATCTACGTAGAGCAATGTGGAAACCCGAACGGTTTGCCTGTTGTTGTTTTGCATGGCGGACCTGGTGGAGGCTGTAGCCCAATGATGCGCCGCTATTTTGATCCAGCAGTTTATCGTATCATTCTGTTTGATCAACGTGGATGCGGCCGATCACGCCCTCACGCCAGTGTTTCAGAAAACACCACATGGCATTTAGTCGATGATATCGAGCTGATAAGAAAAACCCTAGGGGTAGAGGACTGGATCGTTTTCGGCGGAAGCTGGGGCGCAACCTTGGCGTTGATCTACGCCCAAGCACATCCGGAGTGGGTCACGCATTTAGTGTTGCGAGGCGTGTTTCTGTCGACGCGCAGGGAGCTTGATTGGTTCTATCAAGGTGGCGCCGGTGCGTTTTGGCCAGATCTATGGCAGTCTTTTTCAGGTTTGGTACCTGAAGATGAACGCCACGATATCATCGCCGCCTATCACCGCAGATTATTCTCTGGAAACTTGAGCATAGAAACCCGATATGCCCGTGCTTGGGCAAGTTGGGAGAATGCGCTTGCATCAATTGATAACGAAGGTCCGGGTGGTTCTGGCCCGGCGGAATATGCCCGTGCATTCGCGAGATTGGAAAACCACTATTTTTTCAACGGCTGTTTTTTGTCCGAAGATCAACAAATCCTAAAAAACGTTCACCGTATTTCGCATATTCCGGCCGTTATTGTTCAGGGCAGGTATGATATGATCTGCCCACCGGTGTCGGCCTATAAACTTGCATCATTGTGGCCCTCATGTCGCCTCGTCATGGTTGGCAAGGCGGGGCATGCTTTGTCAGAACGGGGTATTTCGACGGAGTTGGTGAAAACAATGCACACCATTGGCCTATCAAGATTTCATAAAAAGTGAATCTATTTTCCAAAGCGGGTTGAATGCCGAAATATTACCGCTACGCTACCTCTAGGAAAACAGGGGTTTGCCAGCTTGTCATCGCTTCTTCGGATCATTCTTCACCGGTTAGGTCTCGGCCTAGTTACCCTTTTCGTCGTATCAATCGTTATCTTCGTTGCGGTCAATCTTTTGCCCGGTGATTTTGCTGAAGCAATTTTGGGTCAAGGTGCCACCCCTGAATCTGTAGCCAAAATTCGCGAAGACCTGGGTTTGGATCAGGGAATGGTGGTGCGCTATTTTCAGTGGCTAAGTGGTATGCTCACCTTGGATCTTGGGACCAGTTTTGCACAGCTTAACTTTGCGAACTTTGGGGGAGCTGGCACTGTTACTGTCGCGGACCAAATTGCGCCGAGGCTCGCGAACACATTGTTCCTTGCAAGCGTCACGGCCTGCATCGCTGTGCCATTGGCCGTGACCTTGGGCATTCTAGCTGCGCTTTATCGGAACACTGCATTTGACCGCGCGGCAAACATCTTCACGCTGAGTTCAATCTCAAGCCCTGAATTCTTTATGGCTTATGTGCTGATTTTGTTTCTGGCTGTTCTGAACCCAATCTTTCCAAGCCTGTCGAACATATTCGAAGGCATGGCGTTTTCCGAACGTCTTGAGAAATCTATGCTTCCGGCTTTAACGCTGACCTTGGTTGTGACGGCGCATATGATGCGCATGACCCGAGCCGCAATTATTAATCTGCTAGCTTCTCCTTACATTGAAATGGCGCGTTTGAAGGGGCTTTCACCGATGAGGGTGATTGTGAAACATGCTTTGCCGAACGCGTTGGCGCCAATCATCAATGTAATCGCACTAAACCTTGCCTATCTGATTACAGGCGTCGTCGTTGTCGAGGTGGTTTTCGTGTATCCGGGGATTGGTCAGTTGTTCGTGGACAGCGTGAAAATTCGCGATATTCCTGTTGTTCAGGCATGCTGTTTGATTTTTGCAGCAGCCTATATCCTCTTGAACCTCACGGCGGATATTTTGTCTATCGTGTCTAACCCACGTCTGAGGCACCCAAAATGAATGGCTTTACCGTCGCTGCAATCATTCTAGTCGCGCTGTGCGTGGGCGCTTATATTTTTCGTTTCGTGGGTCAGAAAGTCACCAACGATGCTCCGAAGTTTCGCGATATGGGGTACGGTGAGGCATTTGGTTTTGTCCTGGGCGCCGCACTTTTGATCTGGGCTGTTTGGTACTATTTCCAGCCAAAGACGTTGGACACGGGCGTACCAAATGCAGGCGTCGTGTTTTTTCGATGGGCTGTTCAAGGTCTGATTATCGCATCGATCGCGGCCTACCTTTTCCGTCTCCTCGGCAGAACAGTTGGAACGGCGGGTACTCGTAAACTGTTCCGTTCTATGCCGCTAACAGCCTCGTTCGGAATTCTCGTTATCATCCTGTATTCGTTTCTCGCAATATTCGCGGGGGCCATAGCACCCTATGGTCAGGCTGAAATTCTAGGCGCTGCAAATGTTGTTGCGGGGGGTGATCCGGCTTTGGGCGGGAACCCAGAATATCCGCTTGGGACCGATCAGATCGGCCGCGATATTCTGAGCCGGTTGATTTATGGCGCGCAAAACACAGTTGGCATTGCGTTTATCACAACTTGCCTAGCTTTTTTTATTGGCGGGTCGCTTGGCTTCCTTGCTGCAACGCTACAAGGCTGGCTTGATCAGCTTTTATCACGCGGCGTGGACGTGTTGATGGCCATCCCATCCCTTATTTTCGCGCTGCTTCTTATGACGATTGCAAGCGTTTGGGCAAATGAGCTTGGCGTACCTTTGACGATCTTCATGATCCTGATCATTGCAATGATTGACAGCACGCGTGTGTATCGTTTGGCGCGCGCTGTTGGTTTAAACATTGTCGTCATGGATTACATCGAAGCCGCGAAATTGCGCGGGGAAGGGCTTGGATACCTTGTCTTCAAAGAGATCCTGCCCAACGCGATGGCGCCGCTTTTGGCCGAGTTCGGTTTGCGGTTCTGTTTTGTTTTCCTAACGATTGCAGCGCTTTCCTTCTTGGGTGTCGGCATTCAACCGCCCCTGGCAGACTGGGGTACCATGGTCCGAGATCTCGCGCCCTTCATCAACTTTGCGGCCTTCGCACCAACCGCAGCTGTAGCGCCACTGTTGGCGGCTGGCGCAATTGCTTTGCTCACCGTCGGTGTGAACTTTGTAGTCGACTGGATGCTGCATAAATCATCGGGGCTGAAAGAATGACGAACCTTCTCACAATAAAAGGTCTCAAAATTGAGGGCCGTTCTGACGAAACTTGGAACCCAATCATCAATGGCGTGGATCTTGAACTCAAGAAGGGCGAAGTTCTTGGTCTGATTGGCGAATCCGGTGCTGGAAAATCCACTATCGGTTTGGCTGCAATGGGGTACACCCGCGACGGTGTTCGAATTTCAGACGGCTCTGTTGATTTCGATGGTGTCGATCTTGTGAACGCGTCCGCCGCTGTGAAGCGGTCGCTTTTGGGCAAACGTATCGCATATGTTGCTCAGTCTGCTGCAGCGTCCTTCAACCCTGCGCACAAATTGATTGATCAACACACTGAAGGCCCCGTTCAGCACGGTGTGTCCAATCGCGGAACAAGTGTTGAAGATGGGATAGAACTTTATCGTAAACTTCGACTGCCCAACCCAGACGAGATTGGCTTCCGATATCCGCATCAGGTCTCTGGCGGGCAGTTGCAGCGCGCGATGACGGCGATGGCAATGTCATGCCGTCCAGACCTTATCATTTTTGACGAACCGACCACGGCGTTGGATGTGACCACACAAATCGAAGTTCTTGCTTCGATCCGCGAAATTGTCGAAGAATTTGATACCGCTGCGATTTACATCACTCACGATCTTGCTGTCGTTGCCCAGATGGCTGACAAAATCAAAGTTCTGTTGCGCGGAGACGAGGTTGAAGAATCTGATACGCGGACGATGCTTTCTGCCCCAAAAGAGGACTACACAAAATCCTTGTGGGCTGTCCGAGAATTTCAGCGCCCTGAAAAACCACCTGTTGAAAAGGGTGCCGTTCCCGTTGTTTCCGTCCGTGGTGTAACCGCGGCCTATGGCACCACTGACGTTTTGCACGATGTCAGCTTTGATATTCATGCCGGCCGAACGGTAGCCGTTGTTGGTGAATCCGGGTCGGGGAAATCTACAACAGCTCGCTGCATTACGGGCCTTTTACCTCCACGAATGGGAGAGATTGCGTTCGACGGCCAACCGCTTCCATCGGACTACCGGAAACGGACCAAGGACCAATTGCGCCAAGCGCAGATGATCTATCAAATGGCCGATACGGCCCTAAATCCCCGTAAGACCATCGGTCAAATCATTGGGCGCCCTGTAGAATTTTACGGCGGCTTAAAGGGGGCTAAACGGCGCGAGCGTGTGAATGAGCTCCTCGACCAGATCGAGCTAGAGCCATCAAAATATTACAACCGCTTACCGTCTGAGCTTTCCGGCGGTCAGAAACAACGTATCGGGATTGCGCGTGCATTGGCCGCAGAACCGAAATTTATCATCTGCGACGAAGTAACCTCCGCGTTGGATCAGTTGGTTGCTGAAGGGATTCTGCGACTGCTTGCTGATCTGCAAGATAAGCTGGGCTTGTCGTACATGTTCATTACTCATGATCTCGCAACGGTGAAATCTATCGCCGATGAAGTTGTGGTAATGAAGAATGGCAAAGTGGTGGAACAAGGGCCTAAGGTCGAAATGTTCACTCCGCCACATCATGCCTACACAGATCTTTTGCTCAGCTCGGTGCCTGAAATGGACCCCGATTGGTTGAATGATCTGCTTAAAGAACGGGGTGTCGACAACATTGGCGATGCCGCAGTTGATAAGATGTAACCGAATCGGCGTAGGATAAGCGTCATAACTTCAGGGAGTACTAATATGTATGGAATTAGCAGACGTGGTTTGCTGCAAACTGGTGCAGCGGCGGGTGTCCTCGCGGCGTCGGGTATGCCGCTTCGGGCGCAAACAGCAGGTGGTAAACTAACTGCCGGTTTGGGTGGCGCGAACACTTCAGATAGCTGGGATGCGCGGACGCATTCTGACATCTTTATGATCGCTGCGTGCCACGGCACAGTTTTCGATTGCCTTACCGAAGTTGCAGCTGATGGTTCGCTTGTTGGCGAATTGGCGGAAAGCTGGGAAGCATCTGCCGATGCTAAAACATGGACATTTAACCTCCGCCAAGGCGTAACATTCCACAATGGAAAACCATTCGGCGCGGATGATGTGATTGAATCACTTCAAATGCACGTTGGCGAAGAGTCTAAGTCCGCTGCAAAGCCGATCGTCGAAGCTATCTCTGAGATGAACAAGCTGGGCGAACACCAAGTTGAATTCGTTCTTGCCTCCGGTAACGCCGACTTCCCGTATTTGATGTCTGACTATCACATCGTGATGTATCCTGCTGGCCAGATCGAAGAGGCGATTGCGCAAGGTATTGGTACGGGTCTCTACAAGGTTGAAAGCTTTGATCCCGGCGTGCGTATGACAGCCAGCCGTTATGCGGATCACTACAAAGGAGACAGCGCCGGCTTTTTCGCAGAAGTTGAGTTCATCGCGATCAACGATAACACAGCGCGTATGAACGCGTTGATGACCGGCCAAGTCGACACGATCAACCGGATTGATTTCAAAACGGAAAGCTTGCTGAAAGCGAACCCTGCTTTGCGCATTCAAGAAGTGACGGGTAACCAACATTACTCGATGCCAATGCTCACAGATGTTTCGCCTTACAACGACGTTAACGTGCGCAAGGCTATCAAATACGGTATCAACCGTCAGGAAATGGTCGACAAAATTCTTTTGGGTCACGGTGCCGTCGGTAACGATACGCCAATCGGGCCTGCAAACCAGTATTACCACGCCGAAATGGAACAGTTGGAGTATGATCCCGATCAGTCCAAATACTACCTGCAACAAGCGGGTCTCGACAGCTTGGACATCGAGTTCTCAGCGTCTAACGCGGCATTCGAGGGTGCAGTTGATGCTGGTCAGTTGTTCCAAGCGTCTGCTGCAGCTGGCGGCATCAATATCAACGTTGTTCAGGAACCAGCAGATGGCTACTGGTCCAACGTCTGGTTGAACAAGCCGTTCTGCGCTTGCTACTGGTCTGGCCGTGCGACGGAAGACTGGATGTTCTCTACCGCTTACGAGGCCGGTGTTCCTTGGAACGACAGCCAGTGGGATAGTGACGATAGCGCCCGCTTCCAAGAGCTTCTGCTTACCGCACGCGCCGAGTTGGACAGCGACAAGCGTCAGTCTCAGTACTTCGAAATGCAGCAAATTCTGCGTGATGAAGGTGGTGTGTTGGTCCCAATGTTTGCGAACTATGTTCAGGCCGTGAACAACCGGATCTACAGCCCGGATACCGTTGGTAACCTATGGCAAATGGACAACGCTCGCATGGCCGAGCGTTGGTCTGTCGCCTAAATCAAACGCTTTAAGTAACGAAAGCCCCGTCAATTTGACGGGGCTTTTTCATTTTGAAAAATGGGCTCGGTAGAGCGATCCGATTTGGGTGAAAATCTCGATTGATTGACGGTTTGAGTGGCACGGGAATTGTGCCGCAACTCCCTATTTGGTTAGGATCAATTTCCCTGCGCGTGTGATCCGCAGATAGTAAGTTTGATCATCCAAAACGATAGATGCTTGCGTCCCGGCCTGGACAAGATCTCGCGCATCGTAAGTTGCAATTTGCGGACGTGTCGTTGCGGCGATTGGTTGTGGCAGATGTGTCATTGCGTTCATTGGTTTCGCTCCAGATGGTCTAGAAAGGGCTCAAGGCATTCTGGCAGAGCGCCCTGATCCGTCAGCAATTCTTCCATGACCTCTCTGGGGATTGGTTTGGTTCGTTTTCCAAACGAACTTGCAGGCCTATTCAGTTTCAGCACGTACATCAAACGTCTCCTATCGAAGAGGTCTGGGCTGACCGAAGGGTTGGCTAAGACTCGAATGCCTTATACCTGATTTATTTTGTCGGGTATGTCAATGGGGTTTGAAAACCACCGTGTTCAACTTGCTACAAACGTAAGATTTTCAATCGTGTCGCAACGACAAACCGCTTTCCGTATCAAACAAATGGACCTCGTCTGCGTCGCCCTCAATCGTCAAAACTTCCCCGATTTCAGCGGAGATCTGACCAGAAAGATGGACTGTCAAAAGAGTCCCATCTTTCAATGCGCCGTAAATGTATGACTCACCGCCCAATTGTTCGACGCTCTTTACCGACATTGAGACAGATCCACCTTCAACCAATGAAACGTGGTTTGGGCGAATACCCAAGGTTACCTTTTGACCGGGCTGATAGTCGAACCCAGACTGGGGAAGCGCCATGGTTTCACCCGTATCAAACGTGATTGATGCCCCACCTTCGGCGACAGTTCCTTTAATGAAATTCATCTTTGGCGACCCGATGAAACCGGCGACAAAAATGTTCCTCGGGCGGTTATAGAGATCGAGAGGGCGGCCAAATTGCTCCAACTCGCCCAATCGTAGGACTGCAATTTTATCCGCCATGGTCATGGCTTCGACCTGATCGTGTGTCACGTAGATCATGGTATTCCCAAGTCGGCGGTGTAGCGCGGTGATTTCGCCGCGCATGTCGACGCGCAACTCGGCGTCGAGGTTCGACAGGGGTTCATCGAACAAGAATACACGCGGTTCACGCACAACAGCGCGTCCGATTGCAACCCTTTGACGTTGCCCACCTGACAAGTCCTTAGGTTTCCGATCTAACAGCATATCGATTTGCAGCATTTTCGAGACCTGCCCGATCTTTTCTGCAATTTCTGCCTTGGACGTTCCGATGTTTTCCAACCCGAAACTAAGATTCTGCCGAACCGACATATGCGGGTAAAGCGCGTAAGACTGAAATACCATCGCCAAGCCGCGATCTGCCGCTGCGATGTCATTTACCACCTCATTATCAATCGCTACATCGCCATCGCTAATTGGTTCCAACCCTGAAATCATGCGGAGTAACGTCGATTTTCCGCACCCTGATGGACCGACAAAAACACAGAATTCACCGTGTTGAATGTCCAGATCGATACCCTTGATCACCTCGACCGAGCCGTAGGATTTCTTAACTTGTTTCAGTTCAACCCGCGCCATTTGGGGTCTCCTATTCTTAGTTTACGGTCACTTGCCGCCTGTAGAGGCGATACCAGTGGCGATGTATTTTTGAAGGAACATAAAGACGGCCGCGATCGGCAGCAGTGTTAGGACAGTCATTGCCAAAAGGCTTGGCCAGTCCGTTTGCAGCTCGCCCTGGAAGGAATTGAGTGCAAGCTGGAGCGTAAAGTTTTCTGTCCGTGTCAGCACGATCAACGGCCACAAGAAATCATTCCAACGCCACATAATCGCAAGGATAGCGAGTACCGCAATCGCTGGTGCGGAAAGCGGGATAATAATACGCCAGAAAATTTTCCATTCACTGGCTTTGTCCATGCGCGCAGCATCCAAAATCTCGTCTGGAATCGTAATCATGTACTGCCGCAGCAGGAAGACGCCTGTCGGCGTTGCTGCGCCCGGGATGATTACGCCCCAAAGCGAATTGAACATGCCCAATTCGGTGACGATCAAAAACAGCGGCACCAATACAACCGTTTGTGGGATCATCAGAGTACCGATTACGATCAGAAGAACGGATGTTCGCCCTCTAAACTCATATTTGGAAAGGGCGAAAGCTGCCATCGAGTTCACCAACAACATCAGCAAGGTTGCTGTCACGGTGATGAATGTCGAATTCCAAAAGAACTTCAAGAAATTGAACCGCTCGAAAAGTTGGGAATAATTCTCAGTGGCGAATGCGACCCTTTCTATGGGTTCGATTTGATCAACCGTTAGCCGGAAGCGTTCATCAGGATTTGATGGAACAATCACCTCTGCCCGACCAGCAGCGCGTCGCGTTTGGCCGACAATTTCACCCTCTAGCTCTCCGTCTACCACGGTGAAGGCAAGCAAAGGGTCATCGAATCCATCCACCTCGACGGTTTCTTGGGCGTAGGGCAGAAACCGCGGTGGAAAACGATCAAGCTCGTTTGCCGATTTGAAGCTCGAAAGGACCAACCAAACGACAGGCCCAAACATTAAGAAGATTCCAAAAATCAGGTAAGCGTATGAAACCCAATCCGTCCAATGCAAACGCCCTTTGCCGCGAGTGGCTGTTAAAAAAGATAAAACTCTAGCCATCAACGTTGTTCCTGCTGATCCGAAGTTGAATGAGGGTCAGTACGACCAAGACACCAGCAACAAGCAGCGAGGCTGCAGCGGCCAAACCAAATAGGCGCGGTGCACCGGCAAAGCCCTCTTCGTAGATGTATTGGATAATAAATGTGGTCGCCGTTCCGGGGCCGCCGCCGGTGAAGGCGTAAACCTCATCAAAGGTTTGAACCCCTTTGATAAGCGCAAGGATAAGAACGACCAGCATAGTGGGGGCCAGCAATGGCAGCGTGATACGCCGGAACGTGCGCCACGCGTTTGCCCGGTCCATCAGCGCGGCTTCGTAAACATCGCGCGGGATCGCTTGCAAGCCCGCAAGCAAAATCAAAGTGTAAAACCCCATATGAGCCCAGACGGAAATGAACACGGACCAGCCGAACGCCCATTGCGCATCAACCAGCCAATTGATCCCACCGGCCCCAGTCCAATCTAGGAATGCATTCAACACCCCTTCACGCTGTAAAATCCATTTCCAAATCAAGGCAACGACAACTGGGGACAGCAACACGGGAAAGAAGAATACTGACCGGAAAAACCCGCGTGCGCGGATATCACGGTTCAAGATAATCGCAGTAAGTAAGGCAAAGCCCACCATGAAGCCGACCTGCAGAATAACGAAACGCACCGTGTTCCAGACTGCGCGCCAGAACTTATCTTCGCGGCAGGAATTTACGTCTAGGTAGTTTTCACAATCTAGTAAGGTCACGAAATTACGGGCGCCGACGTCCGGGCGATCTGCCAACAGAACATTGTCACCACCTGTCATCGCGTAAAACACGTTCAGGATGACGGGGAGAAAGGCGAAAAGGCCAAAAAGAATGAGGTTGGGCAACAGGAAGGCCCATGCCAGCCGGTTTACGCCCAGCTTGCGCTGCAAGGCGAGCATCGGAATCTCGACTACGCGCATGATGGCAGAAATAATATTCAGCACGATATTGCCCCAAAATTATAATCCCCCCGCCAATGTATTTGGCGGGGGGACTTTATTGATTTACTGGGATTCAGCCATCGCTGCTTCCAAATCGGATGCAGCACGCTCCATGGCGTCTGCCACAGACAGCTCTCCCACAATCGCCTGGCTCACACGCTCAACAGTGATGCCAAACATTGCGCGGTTACCTGCGTAGCCTTGGTAAGCAAATGCGATTGGTGAAACGTCGGGCAAAGCCCCTGCAAAGCCGTTCAGCGCCCCTTGTGCGGCTGGGCTCACGTCTTCGAATTCAACGCCAGCAGATGCCACACCGAGGTGTGCTGGCAAGTTGCGTGTCCGTGCAGTGGCTTCCGCGTAAACGTCTTCTTGTGCGAGGAAGTCAATAAATGCTGCGACGGCTTCTGGGTTTTCAGTCCCCTCAAAGCCAACCACACCTGCGCCACCTGGCATGCCAGAACATGGGCCAGCTGGACCACAAGGTGAGCCTACAACTTGCCAATCAAAGAAATCACCGACTTGCTCGTCCATTCGGCCAACCTGCCAAGAACCGGAGTAGTAGAATACGACTTCGCCGTTGATGAATTCTTGTGCCGCATCCGCGTAAGTGGACCCACCTTGGCTCGCCCAAACGTCACGCGCCATGGTGCCGTCTTCGTTCCAGCTAACAAATGCCTCTGCAAATGCGTCGAAACCATCGAAAGATCCGTTACCTTCGGCGTCGAAGTATTTAGCGCCATAGGAAATCGCAGGACCTGCAACACGGTGACCAGACCGGTCCATTGCCATTGGGAAATCAGCATCAGTGGCCTCAACTACGGCAGATGCGGCCGTCGCCCAATCATCCCATGTGGCACCTTCACCTGGCATCTCAATACCAGCCTGTTCAAATAGGGTCGCGTTCACAAATGGGCCTGTGATCGTCAACTGAGAGTGCATGCCATAGATACCCTGGCGGTCGCCAACACGGTACCAGTTCAGCGTCTCACCGAACGAGTTTTCCCAATAATCCGCATCAACGTAATCTGTCAGATCGAGGTAATATTCGTTCAAGCCGCCAAGGTCAGTGACTTTTGCAAGATCAGGGCCAGTGCCCGCAGCCAATTGAACCGGCAGGTTTTCAAGAATGGCTTGATACGGCACAACATCCACGATCACGTCGATACCTGGGTTGTCGGCTTCAAATCGGTTCGCCAAATCGTCGTAAACTTCACATTCGTTGCCATCTGAATAGCACATGAACCGTACTTCTTGTGCCGATGCAGCGCCGGCAACCATGCCAAGACCCGCAACCATTGCGGTTGTTGTCAGAATTGTCTTTTTCACTTGTCTCTCCTCCCAAGTGGTTCGTTTGAGTCTTTGCTTCCCGAGATGAACGACGCAGGTCGTTCAAATACGTTTTTAGAAACGCTTTCAGGTTCTCCTCCCCGAGACCAAAGCTGGATCATAAACTCGGCGATCAGTCAGGCCAGGCCAACCGAACACCCATTCACCGCCGATATAAACGCATAGGGTTTCACCAACTGTCAAGAAGATTGAATACCGGTATACCGGTTGTCACGCGCCTATTCTTTCGCCTATCCTCACGAGCTAAGGGGGGTACTTGCTTTGGGAGGGGCAAAACGCCAGTGAAACGATCTGCCGTCAAAGATGTGTCATCACTTGTGTCGCAGGCTTCCGAGCCGACGGTAACCCAATTGGATTATGCGCGCCCCGCTGACGAACAAATTGCGATCGCCGTGAAGGCCGCGATTTTATCAATGCAGCTTCCTCCGGGTCAGTTGATTTCTGAAAAGGAAGTAGGTCGCATGTTCGGTGCCAGTCGCACACCAGTACGTGCCGCCTTCGCCCAGCTGCGCGAGGAAGGCCTGCTGACGACATGGCCCAGCCGCGGAACGTTCGTCACGAACCTCTCTTTGAAAGAAATCAAAGCAGCGCAGTTTCTACGTGAGGCCATTGAAACAACCGTCGTACAGCAATTGTGCGCGAATGGTCTATCTGAGGCTTACGCAACCTTGCTCGATCAAAATCTTGCCGATCAACAGACAGCCATTGATTCAGGCGATGACGTTAGCTTTCGCAGTCTGGATGATCAGTTCCATACCTTATTGGTCGAAGCGACCGGATACGATCGCATTATCGCAGCATTGAATCGCGAGAAGGCTGTTCTTGATAGGTTGCGCAGTATGGCTCTCACATCAGAAGGGGCGATGGATCGCTTGCGTTGTGATCATGCTGCAATTGTTGACGGCATTAAAAGAGCTGATGCACCTTTCGCGGTGGAGCGGCTTCGAAAGCATGTTCAGTTGGCTTTGCAAACGTTGTCAGAATTGGTCGAGAGAAACCGAGGTTACTTCGATCTCGATGAAACCTCTGAGGAGATATAACAAACATGCCGGAAATTGCATTGTCGACTACAGCGATGGCAATTTATGAGCCCATTCGCGATCAACCAATCGTTTCGCCGCACGGCCATTGTGACCCCGTTTGGTGGGCTAAAAACGAAGCGTTTCCCAATCCAGCGGCGTTGTTGATACAGCCCGACCACTATGTTTTCCGTATGCTGTATTCTCAAGGCGTCCCGCTCGAGGATCTCGGGATCGGATCAAATGCCAAGAACCGTGATCCTCGTGACGTGTTCCGCATTTTTGCAGCGCATTGGAAATTGTTTGCGGGCACGCCAAGCCGCCAGTGGCTGGATCATACTTTTCGGCATACTTTAGATATTCAGACCGCTCTGAGGGCTGAAACGGCAGATCAGATATACGATGAGATTGCATCTAGGCTCGCAAGCGATGAATTCCGGCCGCGCGCGTTGTTCGACCGGTTCAACATTAGCCACTTGGCCACAACAGACCCCGCCAATGCAACGCTAGAAGACCATCTTTCGATCGCCAAATCCGGATGGAAAGGGTGTGTTATTCCGACCTTCCGCCCAGACGATCTTTTGAACCCCGCCAGAGAAGGCCATCCTGCAGCTCTTGCAGAACTGGCCGAGATGACGGGCCGCGAAACGAAAAACTATGCTGCGTTTTTAGAGGCGTTAAGGGATCGTCGTGCCGCATTTCGGGCTGCAGGTGCAACGGCAACTGATCATGATGTCCCCGAAATGGCGACCGTTTGGTTGGCGCGTGCAGAAATTGAACGGCTTCACGCGGGTGCTGTCATCGGGTCTTTAACCCAAGAAGAGTGCGCCACCTATTATGGGCACATGTTGACCGAAATGGCGCAGATGTCCGCAGATGACGGAATGGTCATGCAAATTCATGCAGGCAGCCGCAGGAACACGAACCAACAGGTGTTCGAAACCTTTGGTCCTGACAAAGGTTCAGATATTCCCGCCCCAACAAATTGGGTAGACGGCATGGCCCCCCTTTTGAACCGTGTCGGAAATAACCCGCAATTGCGAGTTGTGTTGTTTACGTTGGATGAAAGCACTTACGCGCGTGAACTGGCGCCGATGGCAGGGCATTGGCCGTGCTTGCGCATTGGGCCGCCTTGGTGGTTCCACGACAGTCTGAACGGCATCCGGCGGTACTTTGACGCTGTCGTTGAAACGGCAGGGTACCATAATTTGGCAGGCTTCAACGACGATACGCGCGCGTTCCTTTCGATACCTGCACGTCACGATCTGTGGCGTCGCGGCGTCGCATTGCATCTGGCGGATCAGATCGATCTTGGTGTTTTGGCGAAAGAAGAAGCGGCAGAAATTGCGCAGCTACTGGCGCATGATTTGGCAATCAAAACGTATCGATTGGAAAAGAACTAAGCATGCCACGTATACTCCACATCGGTATCGGAAACTTTCACCGCGCGCATCAAGCCGATTATACTGCGCGGGCCAATAATGGTGACTGGCGGATAACCGGCGTTGTCATGGGTAATACCTCCCTGTTTCAAGCTATGTCGGACGGTGGCGGTTATACCCTAGCGGTTCGGGGGGCAAACGGCACAGAGAGTCGCGAGATTTCAATTCATGACCGAATGATACACGCCGGACGTGATCCTCAAGCGGTGATTGAGGCCTTTGCCGATCCGGACCTCCATATCGTTACGCTAACTATTACTGAAAAGGGCTATTGCCTCGATCCGCAAACGGGCACCTTGGACCTGAATAGTGATGCAATCCGCGCAGATTTGAGCGGACAGCCCAAAAGCGCGATAGGGCTTTTGACCCATGGATTGGCCCTTCGTTCAAGCGCTGGGCTTCCAGCCCTGACCGTAATGAGCTGCGATAACCTGTCAGAGAATGGCACCAAGTTAGGCAATGCTCTTTCTAAGTTTGCAGACGAAGCTGGACTGCAGCTCGACCCGTCCACGTGCTTTCCCGACACGATGGTCGACCGGATCACACCTGCGACTTCTGAAGTGACCGCGCCAGTCATTACCGAAAGCTTCAGCGAATGGGTAATCGAAGATAACTTTGCTGGGCAACGCCCGGATTGGCATATCTCGAGTGCTGAAATCACATCCGATGTTGCTCCTTTTGAAAAGCGCAAGTTGCGCCTTTTGAACGCGGCGCATTCATGGCTGGCCTACGCCGGTCAACTGGCCGGGTATAGCTTCGTGCACGAAGCTATGGCTGACCAAACATTGAATGGTGCTGTTGAACAATTGTGGGATGAAGCACAGCTGACGTTGCCAACGCCGGTGCAAGCCTCGACGCCCGCGTATCGCGCCGCATTGGTGGACCGTTTCGCGGTCGTGGAAATGCGCCATGCCTTGGAACAGATCGGTGCGGACGGAAGTCTAAAATTGCGCGAAAGGATCGTGCCGCTGATCAATGAGTTAGAATTAGCACCTCAAGCACAGAAAGTTGTGGCTGCTTGGATCGCATTTGTACTCCGAAAACACGAAGCCAAAAGCGCGTTGGTTGATCCTAACGCGTCAACGATCGCGCAAATTATTGAGACATCCGATGACGTTCCAAAGATCTGTAGTGGTTTGGCAGACCTCATTGGCGTGCGAGGCGTACCTGATGCGTGGCTCGCGGACTTGACCCTTCAGGTGCAAAGTTTACTAGCGAAGGGTTCGGTATGAAAACTCTCCGACGTTGGGTGGTAGAAAGAACGTCTGAAAACGGGGTCGAACTGCGCGTCGAAGACCGCCACATCCTGCGTGTTATGGTCCTTGAGGATATGCTTTTTCGCGTGTCCCTGAAGAAGGACGGAGAATGGAGATTGCCAAGAACATGGTCTATTGCGCCAGACAAGGACGTTCCTTGGGAAGGTCGCAACCGTGATGATCTAGCAGGTTTTTCAGGCTCAAATGTTACCATCGACCTCGGCGAAACCATAAACCTGTCCACGCCGAACTTGCGGCTCACGATATCTCACCCATTACATTTTTCTTGGGCGACCAAGATCTGTGATACATGGGTTACATTTGTTGAAGACCGACCCACGGGCGGCGTTTTGTTGGGGGTAAAGGACCACCGTCACGAACACTACTTGCGCCGAAACTCCGACGAACCTGTTCACGGCTTGGGTGAAAAAACGGGGCCTCTAGATCGGCGCGGCAAACGCTATGAGATGCGCAACCTCGATGCCATGGGGTATGACGCTGAAAAGACTGACCCGCTTTACAAACATATCCCGTTTACCATGACACAGACTTCAAACGCTGGAGCATGGTCTATCTTCTACGACAACCTTTCCAGCTGTTGGTTTGATCTGGGGAATGAGCTGGACAACTATCACGCGCCATATCGGGTCTACCGTGCCGAAGACGGCGATCTAGACTATTACATGCGCTGGGCGCCACAAATGTTGGACCTGGTTCAGGCGCAGGCTCGTTTGACAGGTGGAACAGCCTTTCCACCCCGTTGGACGTTGGGGTATTCAGGCTCAACGATGTCCTACACGGACGCTGATGACGCGCAGGCCCAACTCGAAACCTTCGTAGAACAAATAGCCCAGCACGATTTGCCATGCGACAGTTTTCAAATGTCATCGGGCTATACGTCGATCGGACCGAAACGATACGTTTTTCATTGGAATACCCAGAAAGTTCCTGATGTCGCGTCTTTGGTAACCAAGTTCCACGATGCGCAAATTCAATTGATCGCCAATATCAAGCCGTGCCTTTTACAAGACCATCCACAATACGAAGCAGCTGCAGCCGCTGGGCTATTTATAAAAGATAGCGAAACCGGCGAACCGGAACGGTCAGTATTCTGGGATGACGAAGGTTCACATCTTGATTTCACGAACCCTGCGACAATTGAGTGGTGGAAGAACGGCGTCACAACCCAATTGCTGGAACACGGAATTCAATCCTCGTGGAACGATAATAATGAATACGAGATCTGGGACAGCGCCGCGCAATGCGATGGCTTCGGCACGCCAATTGATGTGGGGCTCATTCGCCCTCTTCACTCCGTCCTCATGACACGCGCGTCGTTTGAGGCGCAACAAAGCCATAGCCCAGACAAGCGACCCTACCTGATTTGCCGATCTGGTGCGCCCGGTGTCCAAAGATACGCGCAGACTTGGTCAGGCGACAACCGGACCGATTGGAAAACCCTGCGCTATAATATCCGAACTGGCTTGGGAATGAGCCTGTCTGGTTTGTTTAACGTCGGGCATGATGTTGGTGGCTTTTCCGGCCCCCGCCCTGATCCGGAGCTGTTTGTACGTTGGGTTCAGAACGGTATTTTCCACCCCCGCTTCACCATTCATTCCTGGAATGACGACGGCACAGTAAACGAGCCTTGGATGTACCCCGAGGTCACCACTCATATTCGCGCGGCTCTAAAGCTGAGATACCGACTACTGCCGTATCTCTATACTTTGCTATGGCAAGCGGTTGAGGATGATCAGCCAATGCTGCGGCCTCTATTCCTGGATCATCCCGACGATCCTCTCGCGTGGAACGAAACCGATGATTTTATGTTGGGCCGTGATCTTCTGGTTGCAAATGTGGTGGATAAAGGCGCGACGGAACGCAGTATCTATCTCCCCGAAAACACAACAGGTTGGTGGGATTTTGAGAATGGCATTTGGTATGCGCCGGGTTGCACGGTAACCAGAACGGTTGATTTAGCCTCGATCCCTATTTTCGTACGTGCCGGTGCGGTATTGACGATGTCGACCCAAACGAGACGTGCCAGCGTCGAGCCTGAAGATAAAAAGGAGCTGCACGTCTTCCCGACACAGGCCAACGGGCAGGGGAGTAGTGTCTTATTCGAAGATGATGGCATGTCAGTCGCTTCGCCGCGTTCGGTGATCGCGTTTGAAGTTACAACGTCAGGCACCGAAATAGGATTAAACTGGAAACAACTCGGCACTAGCGCGCAAATGGATATGCCTGCGGTGGTCAAGCTGCCTCACTCAGAAACACGAAAACTCATGGTGCAGGGCACTCAAGTCCAACCTCAGTCGTCTTTTCTATTGTAGCATAAAATAGCCCTCAGGAGGGGACATCCTGAGGGCTTCTGGCAGATAAAGGAAAATGTAGGGAGGGGACCATTTTCCTTTTTATCGACAATCAAACGTCTGGAATTGAAATAGGTTCCCCAAAAAATGAATCTTTTTAATTGCCCCGTATTTCACAATCTACAAATGTGATGCCAAGCTGGGCCGTCTAGCAATCTATGTAACGATTAGATCGACTATTGAGACCCATGAAAGACAAACATCAGTAGAATTTCTGCTGATAAACGGAGGAAGAATATGAAAACGATCAAAGGGCCCGCGCTGTTTTTGGCGCAGTTTGCTGGGGATGACGCTCCGTTTGACTCGTGGGATAGCATCACGAAATGGGCAGCTGATTGCGGCTACAAAGGGGTGCAGGTTCCATCGTGGGATGGGCGGTTCTTTGATTTGGAAAAGGCGGCAGAGAGTAAGGCCTACTGCGACGATTTTAAGGGTCAAGCTGCGGCCAACGGAATTGCTGTGACCGAATTGTCGAGCCACCTTCAAGGTCAGCTTGTGGCGGTACATCCTGCCTATGACGCCGCATTTGACGGATTTGCGGCACCTCACGTACAGGGGAACCCAAAAGCCCGTCAGGAATGGGCTGTCGACCAGGTGAAAAAAGCACTGACCGCTTCGATGAATTTGGGCATCGGGGCCCACGCAACGTTTTCTGGGGCCTTGGCATGGCCCTATGTTTATCCATGGCCGCAACGTCCTGCGGGTTTGATTGAAACCGCATTTGATGAGCTAGCTGCTCGTTGGTTGCCCATTTTGAATCATGCAGAAGACTGCGGTGTTGACGTGTGCTATGAAATTCACCCGGGCGAAGATCTTCATGATGGCGTCACCTATGAAATGTTCTTGGAACGCACAGGAAATCACGATCGTGCGTGCATGCTTTATGACCCGTCTCACTACGTGCTGCAGTGCCTCGATTATCTCGATAATCTTGAGATCTACAAAGACCGCATTCGAATGTTCCATGTGAAAGACGCGGAGTTCAATCCAACAGGGCGCCAAGGTGTTTATTCCGGCTATCAACCGTGGGTCGATCGTGCAGGGCGTTTCCGCAGTCTGGGTGATGGCCAAGTGGATTTCGCAGCGATCTTTTCCAAAATGGCTGCGAACAACTTTGACGGTTGGGCTGTGGTCGAATGGGAATGCGCCATCAAGCATCCAGAAGACGGTGCCCGCGAAGGCGCACAATTTGTAAAGGACCACATCATTCGCGTGACCGAACGAGCATTTGATGACTTTGCCGATGGGGGGGCGGACGAAGCCGCAAACCGTAAAATGTTGGGAATTGACCAATGACGCGTATTCGTTTGGGCATGGTCGGTGGCGGGAACGACGCATTTATTGGTGGGGTGCATCGCATAGCAGCCCGGATCGATGGTCAGTTTGACTTGGTTGCCGGTGCGCTGTCTTCGACACCCGAAAAGTCTGAAGCAAGTGCGCAAACGCTCGGCATTGCGCGGTCCTACGGGTCCTTTTCCGAGATGGCCGAGGCTGAAGTAGCGCGCGCAGATGGAATTGAAGCGGTGAGTATCGTGACACCCAATCATGTTCACTGTGCCGCGGCAGCAGCGTTTTTAAGCAAAGGCATCCACGTGATCTGCGACAAGCCTCTTACGTCAACGATGGAGGATGCGAATGCGCTAGCGCGATCTGCCGCTGAAAGTGATGCGTTATTTGTGCTTACCCATAACTACACCGGATACCCAATGATCCGGCAGGCACGCGCAATGGTTGAAGCTGGTGATCTGGGCGATGTTCGAGTTGTGCAGGTTGAATACGCGCAAGACTGGCTCGCCACACCGATGGAAAACGAAGGTGTGAAACAAGCGGAGTGGCGTACAGATCCAGCGCGATCTGGTGCTGGCGGATCCGTCGGCGACATCGGGACCCATGCACATAATTTGGCCTGTTTTGTCAGTGGTTTATCGGTCGAAAGTCTTGCGGCAGATTTGCATGCCTTCGGGGATGGGCGCATTTTGGATGACAATGCCCATGTAATGCTCCGTTTTGATGGCGGGGCGAGAGGAATGTTGTGGTCTTCGCAGGTGGCAATGGGCAATGAAAACGCACTGAAATTGCGTATCTATGGCAGCAAAGGCGGCTTGGAATGGTCGCAAGAAGACCCGAACTACCTTTGGTTCACACCTACCGGGGAAGCCAAGCGCCTTCTAACCCGAGGAGGGGCGGGCGCGAATGACGCCGCAGCAGCAGTAAGCCGTACTCCGGGTGGGCATCCCGAAGGGTATCTCGAAGGTTTCGCGACCATCTATAATCAAGCAGCAAGTGCCATTCGCGCCGTTCAATCGGGCACGCCTCGAGAAAATGCGATGGGTTCTCTTCCTGGGATTTCCGAAGGGATGGACGGCATGCGTTTCATAAGTGCTTGCGTTGAATCGTCACAAAACAATGCTGCTTGGGTCAAAGTCTAATGTCACGCCAATCAGCGAAATATGGAGCACCCCACCTGTCTGCTGACAAATGTTTGCGACCTGACGGTGCATAGGGTCTAAATCGATTGAATAGTTTGAAAGTCTCTCATGTGTGTTCTTCGCGTTTTATCGATTGTGGTGGTGCTGTTTGGCGGCCCCTCGCTCTCCCAAGCGAATGATGAATTTTCAACCTGGGCTGAAAACACGCTTTGGCCGATGGCCCGTTCCCAAGGTGTTACAGAGCAAACTTTTCAGTCGATCCTCGAAAACATCACCCTCGATCCGTCGCTACCTGGGCTGAGTGTTTCTGCTGGGCAATCGCAAGCCGAATTCCGTCATCCGCGCAGGTATTTTTCTGCCGGCGGGCTGCGTGACAACACGCGTATTGGGCAATCGCATTATCGAACGCACGCGGGGACGCTCAGGGAAATTGAGCGAGCGACGGGCGTTCCAGGGCATGTTATTCTCGCCATTTGGGGGCGCGAAAGCAGTTTTGGGCGCGCTTCAATCCCACATGATGCCTTCGATGTCCTTGCGACACATGCCTATTTAGGTCGACGCCGAGACTATTTTTCAAATGAGTTGGTTGCGGCGATGCAAATCGTTCAATCTGGATATGCGCACCGATCACAGATGCGGAGCTCTTGGGCGGGCGCTCTTGGGCAACCGCAATTCATGCCAACAAATTTTTTAGAGTACGCAGTTGATGGAAATGGCGATGGCCATAGGGATATCTGGTCGTCGGAAGCGGACACTTTGGCCTCCATCGGTCACTACCTGAAAGATCATGATTGGCGTGCGAATAGGGATTGGGGTTTCGAGGTTCATGTCCCCAGCCATGTCTCTTGCACCGAGGAAGGGCCAGATCAGGGGCGCAGTATCGCGGACTGGGAACGCGAAGGCGTAACACGAGTTAGCGGTGGTCCATTCCCGCCGGCCGAGCGCGCCGAGACCGGGTATCTTTTGATGCCTGCGGGTCAGGACGGGCCTGCATTTTTGGTCACGGATAATTTCTACGTTTTGAAGCAATACAATGAAAGTGACGCTTACGCATTGTACGTGGGGCATGTGGGAGACCGGATCGCGTTTGGATCGTCAGATTTTGAGAGATCATGGGGGCAGGGTGACACTATCCGTGCCGCAGATGTTTTATCGATGCAGCAAATTTTGGTGGCCAGTGGCTTTGACGTCGGTGGCGCCGACGGTTTGGTTGGCTTTAAGACGCGCCGCTCGATAGGTGCGTGGCAAGAAGCGAATGACCGCGCTGCAACATGCTATCCGACAAATGCATTGATACGCGCAATTCTGCGCTAGGGCGGTCAGGCGAAAACGAAGCCTTGCAGTTTTGGGTTTTGTTACGTATATCGTCCTCAACAGCGGCGCTCTGGCTTCTAAACCACGGCACCACCGGAATTCACAACGGGCCGCGAGCCCGTTTTTTTATGCCTGAATTTCAGGCCATATGAGAGTACAAATGTCTGACCTGATTGCCCGCGCGGCTATGGATCGCCGCATTACAGAAATCATCACCCCGACTGTCGAGGACATGGGGTATGAAGTCGTGCGTGTGCGCCTGATGACCGGTAAAGAATCGATTCTACAGATCATGGCGCAAAAACCTGATGGCACAATCGAAGTTGACGATTGCGCCAAGATCAGCACCGCCGTGTCCGCGTTGCTAGACGTCGAAGACCCGATCCTGGATGCCTACACGCTGGAGGTTTCTAGCCCCGGTATCGACCGCCCGTTGACCCGTTTGAAAGATTTCGATCAATGGGAAGGTAATGAGGCCAAAATCGAAACCGAAGAATTGATCGACGGACGCCGCCGATTCAAAGGCGAATTGCGCGGGACCGAGGGCGACGAGGTCTTGATCGAAATTGAAGACCAAGGTCAGGCCGTGACTATCGGTCTTAAATTCGAATGGCTGACGGACGCCAAACTTGTTCTGACGGATGATTTGATCCGAGATGTTTTGAAGGGCCGCAAAGATGCGGGCCAAATCGATGAAACCCAATTTGACGAAGTTGAGACCGTGTTGGACGGCTCTGAAGAGGAGAAAGACTGATGGCGATTACATCTGCCAACCAGCTTGAACTGTTGCAAACCGCAGAGGCCGTGGCCCGCGAAAAACAAATCGACCCCGGTTTGGTTGTTGAAGCGATGGAAGAATCCCTCGCTCGGGCTGCGAAATCGCGCTACGGCTCTGAAATGGACATCCGCGTTTCTATCGACCGCAAAACAGGTCGCGCAACGTTCACGCGCGTGCGTACTGTTGTGGCGGATGAAGAGCTTGAAAACTATCAGGCCGAGTTCACAGTCGAGCAAGCCAAACAGTACATGGAAAACCCCGAAGTCGGTCAGACATTCGTGGAAGAAGTGCCCCCTGTTGAAATGGGCCGAATCGCTGCACAATCTGCCAAGCAGGTGATCTTGCAAAAGGTCCGTGAAGCAGAGCGCGACAAGCAATACGAAGACTTCAAAGACCGCGCTGGTACAATCATCAACGCACAGGTCAAACGCGAAGAGTACGGCAACGTTATCGTTGATGTGGGCACAGGCGAAGCGATCCTTCGTCGTAATGAAAAAATCGGCCGTGAAAGCTATCGCCCGAACGATCGTGTGCGCTGTTTCATCAAAGATGTGCGCCGCGAACAGCGTGGCCCGCAGATTTTCCTCAGCCGGACAGACCCGCAATTCATGGCGGAACTGTTCAAGATGGAAGTGCCAGAAATTTACGAAGGCATCATCGAGATCAAATCTGTTGCACGCGACCCAGGCTCACGCGCGAAGATCGCTGTAATTTCTTATGACAACTCCATCGACCCGGTTGGTGCTTGTGTAGGTATGCGTGGTTCTCGTGTTCAGGCTGTTGTGAACGAACTTCAGGGCGAAAAAATCGATATCATTCCTTGGAATGAAGATATGCCGACGTTCCTTGTGAACGCGTTGCAGCCTGCAGAAGTGTCTAAAGTCGTATTCGACGAAGATGCAGAACGCATCGAAGTTGTTGTTCCAGAAGAGCAGCTGTCTCTGGCGATCGGCCGTCGTGGCCAAAACGTACGTTTGGCGTCTCAATTGACGGGCCTTGATATCGATATCCTGACCGAGGAAGAAGAATCCAAGCGTCGTCAGGCTGAATTCGAACTGCGTACCAAACTGTTCATCGATACATTGGACCTCGATGAATTTTTCGCTCAGTTGTTGGTATCTGAAGGTTTCACAAGCCTCGAAGAGGTCGCCTATGTGGAAGTTGAAGAACTGTTGGTTATTGACGGCGTCGACGAAGCCACAGCTGGTGAGTTGCAGGCCCGTGCCCGCGATGTGATCGAAGCGCAGAACGCCAAGGCTCTGGCCAACGCACGCGAACTGGGCGTCGAAGACAGCCTTATTGCATTCGAAGGCCTGACGCCCCAAATGGTAGAGGCATTGGCAAAAGATGGCGTGAAAACGCTGGAAGATTTTGCAACGTGCGCCGACTGGGAACTCGCCGGTGGCTGGACAGTGGTCGATGGCGAACGCAGCAAAGATGATGGTTCGCTTGAGCCATTCGAGGTGAGCCTTGAAGATGCGCAGGATATGATCATGACAGCCCGCGTTATGTTGGGTTGGGTTGATCCTGACGATCTCGTTTCTGAAGCGGATGCAGAAGACGCGGAAGTCGAAACTGACGAGGAGCAGGAGGCCTGATTTAGGTCTCCCGCATAGCACAAGGGTCGCGCCAAAATGAGTAGAGGTGGTCGAACCAAAGACCGTGACGTTTCGGAACGTCGGTGCATTGTCACCGGCGAAACAGCCCCCAAGGCGGGGTTGATCCGGTTCGTTGTCGGCCCAGATGGCACCGTGGTGCCGGATGTGCTAGAAAAATTACCCGGGCGCGGGATGTGGGTAACTGCATCCCGTGATGCGCTCGAAAAAGCGGGCAAGGGTCAGTTTTCCAAATCGGCAAAGGCGCCAGTTCAAGTGCCGGACGGTTTGGTTGACGAAGTCGAGCGCCAATTGGCGCGCCGCGTGATCGATTTGATCGCACTTGCCCGCAAAGCCGGTTTGGCTGTCTGCGGGTTCGAGAAGGTCAAAGGCTGGTTGTCGGGGGGCGAATATGTTCGTGCCCTTTTCCAAGCCTCCGATGGGTCGGAACGCGGCAAGACGAAACTGTGGACGCCCGAAGGGGCACGATATTACGGATGCCTCACAGCTCAGGAATTGGGTTTGGCATTCGGACGGCAAACTGTGATACACGGGGCACTCGCCTCTGGTGGACTCAGCAACCGTGTTGTAGAGGAAGCAGCAAAGCTTAAGGGCTTGCGCGAGATAGACGGCGGTGAAGGCACCTCCGGGAAGGATAAGAAAGCTACATGAGCGATTCAGACGGCAAAAAACCACTTGGGATTGCACGACCCGGACAAGTGAAGCAAAGCTTCAGCCATGGTCGCACCAAAAGCGTGGTCGTTGAAACGAAACGCAAGCGCGTTGTCGTACCTAAACCGGGTGCTTCAAAGCCTGGCGCATCGGGCCCATTGGGTGGCGATCCTTCGAAGCGCCCTGCGGGTATCTCTGATAAAGAGCTAGAGCGTCGCATGGCGGCTTTGAAAGCGGCGAAAGCACGCGAAGCAGAAGACGCAGCGAAACGTGAAGCAGAAGAAAAGGCGCGTGCCGAAGAGCGCGAGCGCCGTCGTGCAGAAATCGAAGCCAAAGAGCGAGAAGAGAAAGAGCGCGAAGAGGCTGTAAAGGCCAAGCAGGAAGAGGAAGAGCGTAAGAAACGTGAAGCCGAAGTTGCCGCGCAAGCTGCAGCCGCACCTGCTGCTGTTGATCCTGCTGTTGCACCTGCTCAACGTCGTACGCCACCTGCTGGCGGCGCACCTGCTGCGGCGACACCACGCAAAAAAGAAAACGAACGCGAACAGCGTAATCAGCGCGGCAAAGGCGATGACAACCGACGCTCGGGTAAGTTGACGTTGAACCAAGCTTTGCGCGGTGGCGAAGGCGGCCGTCAACGATCCATGGCGCAGATGAAGCGTCAACAGGAACGTGCCCGTAAAAAAGCGATGGGCCAGTCCGTTGAGCGTGAAAAGGTTATCCGTGACGTTCAGTTGCCCGAAGCAATCGTTGTGTCCGAGCTCGCAAACCGGATGTCTGAAAAGGTGTCTGACGTTGTAAAAGCGTTGATGACCAACGGTATCATGGCGACGCAGACGCAGACGATTGATGCAGATACAGCCGAACTCATCATCGATGAATTTGGCCACAATGTTGTACGTGTGTCCGATTCCGACGTGGAAGATGTGATCAATGCGTCCGACGATAAACCCGAAGATCTGAAGGGCCGTCCGCCGGTCATCACGATTATGGGTCACGTTGACCACGGTAAAACGTCCCTTCTGGACGCGATCCGCAACGCCCGTGTTGTTGCTGGCGAAGCTGGCGGCATTACCCAGCACATCGGTGCGTATCAGGTGACCACGGAAGGCGGCTCTGTTCTCACCTTCCTGGATACCCCAGGCCACGCTGCGTTTACCTCAATGCGTGCACGTGGTGCGCAAGTTACAGATATTGTTGTTCTGGTTGTCGCTGCAGATGATGCAGTTATGCCGCAAACGATTGAAGCGATTAACCACGCGAAAGCGGCGAAAGTCCCGATGATTGTTGCAATCAACAAGATTGACCGCCCTGCAGCGAACCCAGACAAAGTTCGGACAGATCTGCTCCAACACGAAGTGATCGTCGAGAAAATGTCTGGCGATGTGCAAGATGTCGAAGTCTCTGCGATTACGGGTCAGGGCCTTGATGAATTGCTTGAAGCAATCGCCCTGCAGTCCGAGATTCTGGAACTGAAAGCGAACCCTGATCGTGCTGCCCAAGGTGCCGTGATTGAGGCGCAGCTCGATGTTGGTCGCGGACCTGTTGCAACCGTTTTGGTTGAAACGGGTACTTTGAAACAAGGCGATATCTTCGTTGTAGGTGAACAGTGGGGTAAAGTCCGCGCGTTGATCGACGATAAAGGTGAACGTGTCAAAGAAGCTGGCCCATCCGTGCCTGTTGAGGTCCTTGGCCTTAACGGTACACCAGAAGCGGGTGACGTTTTGAACGTTACCGAGACCGAAGCCCAAGCCCGCGAGATCGCTGAGTACCGCGAGAAGGCTGCAAAAGAGAAACGTGCTGCGGCTGGTGCCGCGGTTACACTTGATCAGTTGATGGCAAATGCCAAGGCTGATGAGACTGTTTCGGAGCTGCCCATCTTGGTGAAAGCTGACGTTCAGGGCTCTGCCGAAGCGATCGTTCAGGCGATGGAGAAGATCGGCAATGACGAAGTGCGCGTTCGCGTTCTTCACTCAGGTGTCGGTGCGATTACAGAATCTGACATCGGTCTTGCTGAAGCATCCAATGCGCCGGTTATGGGTTTCAACGTTCGTGCAAACGCCTCTGCGCGCAACACAGCAAACCAAAAGGGCGTGGAGATCCGGTATTATTCAGTCATCTATGATCTTGTTGATGATGTTAAAGCAGCGGCATCAGGCTTGCTGTCCGCAGAAGTTCGCGAGAAATTCATCGGTTACTCAAGCATCAAAGAAGTATTCAAGGTATCCAATGTCGGTAAAGTTGCCGGTTGTTTGGTGACCGAAGGCGTTGCACGCCGCTCTGCAGGGGTGCGCTTGTTGCGCGATGACGTTGTTATCCATGAAGGCACATTGAAAACGCTGAAGCGTTTCAAAGACGAAGTTGCTGAAGTGCAGTCTGGCCAAGAATGCGGCATGGCGTTTGAAAACTATGACGATATTCGCCCAGGTGATGTTATCGAGATCTTCGAACGCGAAGAAATCGAACGTTCTTTGTAATGCAAGAATAAAAACGAACAGAAAAAGGGGCGCAACCGGATGGTCGCGCCCCTTTTTTATATTCAGAGCTGAAACCGAATATAAATTAGCTCAGTCGAGTAACCGGTTTACCTTCGTACTCTTTTTCACCAATAGAAATTACTACTTTTCCGTCGCTCAATGTTCGGATCAAGAGACCCTGGAGCTGCACGTGAGATCCCACTGTAATAGTGCTTAACATTGTCTTCCTCCCCGAAATGACAATCTAAAGATAATATGCCATTTCTTAAGATGTCACCTAGAAAATAGCGCAATATCCCAAAAAGACGCCTAAATTTTCGACAGGATGGAAAAATTCTGCTTCAGAGCTACATCCAATCCCTCAAAATTGGGATCAGCGGAACATCAGCTGCCGGCATTGGGAAGTCTCTCAACTCATTTGAACGTGCCCATTTTAGAGTTTGCCCTTCTCTAGGCTCCGGTGTGCCTTCCCATTTCCGACACGCAAAAAGAGGCATCAAAAGATGAAAGTCATCATAGCTATGGCTCGCGAACGTCAAGGGTGCCAAACAACTCGACCACGTGTCGATACCCAACTCTTCATGCAGCTCACGGATCAGAGCGGCTTCAGGCGACTCGCCTGGCTCCACTTTTCCACCTGGAAATTCCCAAAGACCAGCCATCGACTTTCCCTCTGGTCGCTGCGCCAGCAAAACACGCCCATCTACGTCGATCAACGCGACGGCGGATACAAGAATGGTTTTCATTAGGATCTATAATCCGCGTTTATGGAGATGTATCCGTGTGTCAAATCGCAGGTCCAAACCGTTCCCAAACCTCCGCCAATGCCAAGGTCCACCGAAATTGTAAGGTCCTGCTTTTTCATATACGCGGCCCCATCTTCTTCGGTATAGCGTTCCGATACCCAGCCATTCTCGGCCACCAAAATATCACCAAATCGAATTGTCAGCCTGTCCCTGTCTGCAGTTGCACCCGATTTTCCAACAGCCATAACAATACGTCCCCAGTTCGGATCTTCACCGGCAATCGCGGTCTTTACCAGTGGCGAGTTTGCGATCGCCAAACCCACCATTCGAGCGTCTGTGTCTGATGCTGCACCGCTGACGCGGATTTCGACGAACTTCGTCGCGCCTTCCCCATCGCGAACCACTTGGTGTGCCAAGTTCAGCATCACCCCATGCAGGGCTTGTGTAAAACCTGCACTCTCGCTGACATCCACGCCGGACGCCCCTGTTGCAGCACACAACAAGCTATCGGATGTCGATGTGTCGCTGTCCACAGTAATGCAGTTGAAAGTTTGATCCGTAAGCGCACCCAGCAGCGCCTGAAGCGCTGGCTGACTGATTTTTGCATCGGTAAAGATGTAAACCAACATGGTCGCCATGTCCGGTGCAATCATCCCAGAGCCTTTCGCGATCCCCGCGATTCTGACCGTCTTTCCGTCGATGACCACCTCAGCCGATGCACCCTTGGCGAAGGTGTCTGTCGTCATGATGGCCCGTGCGGAAGCTGCTATCCCATTCTCGTCCAATGCTGACGCTAAGTCTTGCATTTTTGAGGAGATACGGTCGTCCGGCAGACGTTCCCCAATAACACCCGTCGAAGCGGTAAAAACCCGGGCTTCATCAATTTGTGTGGCTTCAGACACCGACGCGCACAGCGCTTGAACCGACTTTTCCCCTGCAGCTCCCGTAAAGGCGTTGGCATTTCCGGAGTTCACAAGGATCGCCGCACGGCCAGAACTATCACCACCCAGTTTCGCCTGACAATCTAAAACGGGCGCCGACCGCGTGGCCGACCGCGTAAACACGCCGGCAATCGCAGTGCCCGCTGACAGCTCAATCAGCGTGACATCATCGCGGTTTTTGTATTTCACCCCCGCCGCACCTGCGGCGAACCGAACGCCTTCAATTACGGGCAGATCTGGGAACTGTGCAGGTGCAAGCGGGGAGAGAGTCATCTTAGTTATCCAGTAGATCGAGGTTCTGAATCAAAGAGAAATCAAATGCACCCTCTTCAGGCAAGGTGATTTCTGCATCTGCCGCGAGAGTCTGCAAAAGACCATCCAGTTCTTCTTGTTGAATCTGGGTCGTAAGTTCCCCCCGCAATTCGTCCAAAGTGGGCAACGGCGTTGTCCGGGTTTCGTTCAGCTTCACAACGTGCCAACCGAATTGGGTTTGGACTGGCGATGAAATTGCACCCTCTTCCAGTTCAATAACCGCGGCTTCGAACTCCGGCACCATCATGCCAGGCCCAAACCAACCCAGCTCACCACCCGACGGGCCGGACGGTCCAGTCGACTTCGCTTGTGCGGTTTCTGCAAAATCAGCACCGTCATCAAGCATGGCGATGACTTCAATGGCCTCTTCTTCCGTTTCGACAAGAATATGCGACGCATTGAATTCGGCCTCAGGTTCTACTCCGTCAAAACGCGCATCATAGGCTGCCTGCAACGCTTCTTCGCTCACAGGTTGAAGGGCCAATTCGTTGACCACTTCCCCAGCCCGCAAGGACCGACGCTCGTTTGCCAGAGCGATCTCAACGCGTAGCGGCTCTTCTTCCAGCGTGTTTGCAAGCAATTGCTGGTTCACCAATTGCTCGACCAAGCCGTTAAACACAACATCATCTGGCAGCTGTTGGTACTGCGCCGGCAGCTGAGAGCGCAGCATAATCAACTGCCCGAGTGTGATCTCTGATCCATCGATCGAAGCCACAACAGTTTCAGCAGTCATTTCTGCATGAGCATCCGCAAAGGAGGCCGTCGCCGAGAGTGCGAGCGCCGCAGTTGTCGCGAAAAATTTGGGTTGAAGAGCCATGTTAACTATCCCTTGATGTGCCACGGAAGGTCGTGGCGTTGACACCTATGTAGCGGCCCCTTACATCCCTTTAAGGTCCCGAGGGGGCCGGTCTTGGCCTCTTATCTAGGGGGCGCGCCCTACAGGCACAACCAACCTCCTCATACTTTGATGTCAGAGACGCCTAAACGTTGGCGCGCGGAGAGAAAATGCTCGGTCTTGGTTCGATTAAAAAGAAACTGTTCGGCACCCCAAACGACCGCAAGGTGAAAGCCACGCGCCCAGTCATTGAGAAGATCAATGCGCTCGAGCCGGAGTTCGAGGTTCTGACGGATGAACAGATCAAAACAAAAACAGAAGAGCTCGCGAAGCGTGCCTTGGGCGGCGAAAGTCTAGACGCACTTTTGCCCGAAGCATTTGCCAACTGCCGCGAAGCCGCCAAGCGTGCATTGGGCTTGCGGGCCTTTGATACACAACTCATGGGGGGTATTTTCCTCCATCAGGGAAATATCTCGGAAATGAAAACGGGCGAAGGCAAAACCCTCGTTGCAACGTTTCCTGCATACCTTAATGCACTCACTGGCAAAGGTGTCCACGTCGTCACTGTGAACGACTATCTGGCAAAGCGTGACGCTGAATGGATGAGCCAAGTGTTTGCAGCATTGGGCCTTACCACGGGCGCGGTCTATCCCCAGCAACCTGATGATGAGAAAAAAGCCGCCTATCGTTGCGACATTACGTACGCAACGAACAATGAACTAGGTTTTGACTATCTGCGCGACAATATGAAATCCGAGCTGTCTCAGATGAGCCAGCGCGGACATAACTTTGCAATCGTCGACGAGGTTGATTCGATTTTGGTCGATGAAGCACGGACTCCGTTGATTATTTCCGGGCCTGCCGAAGACCGCACGGACATGTACATCGCGATTGATAAACTGATCCCTGAAATTCAGGATGAGCACTTCACACTCGATGAGAAAACCCGCAACGTTAACTACACCGACGAGGGGAACGAGTTTCTCGAAACCCGTCTGGTGACGGCCGGGGTCCTGCCCGAAGAGCAATCCCTATACGCACCTGAAAGCACCACCATCGTGCACCACGTCAACCAAGGTTTACGGGCCCACAAGCTGTTTACCAAAGACAAAGATTATATCGTACGTGACGGCGAGGTTGTCCTTATCGACGAATTTACTGGCCGAATGATGTCCGGTCGTCGCCTCTCCGATGGCTTGCACCAAGCGATTGAGGCGAAAGAGGGCGTGAAAATCATGCCAGAGAACGTGACACTCGCCTCTGTGACATTCCAAAACTATTTCCGTCTCTACGAAAAGCTGGGCGGAATGACCGGTACAGCCTTGACCGAAGCTGAAGAATTTATGGAAATTTACGGCCTGGGCGTCGTCGAGGTTCCAACAAACCGCCCAATCGCACGGATCGACGAACACGATCAGGTCTACCGCACCGCGAAAGAGAAATTCGACGGCGTTGTCGTTGCCATTAAAGAAGCCCATGAAAAAGGGCAGCCAACGCTTGTTGGCACGACCTCTATCGATAAATCTGAGTTCCTGAGCCAACTTTTGGAAAAAGAAGGCATCGTGCACAACGTGCTGAACGCGCGTCAGCACGAGCAGGAAGCACAAATCGTTGCCGATGCAGGTAAACTTGGCGCCGTAACCATCGCGACCAACATGGCTGGCCGTGGGACCGACATCAAATTGGGCGGCAACGTTGAATTCAAAATCATGGAAGCAATCGCGGCGTCTCCTGATGATGACAATGAACAGGTCCGCGCTCGGATTGAAGAAGCTCACAAAGCAGATGAGCAGGCGGTAAAAGATGCCGGCGGACTGTTTGTCTTGGCCACCGAACGTCACGAAAGCCGACGTATCGACAACCAGCTGCGTGGCCGTTCTGGTCGCCAGGGCGACCCAGGTCGGTCTTCATTCTTCTTGTCACTCGAAGACGATTTGATGCGCATCTTTGGATCCGAGCGTTTGGACAAAGTTCTGTCCTCTCTCGGTATGAAAGAAGGCGAAGCGATCGTTCACCCATGGGTAAACAAATCCCTGGAACGTGCTCAGGCGAAAGTAGAAGGCCGCAACTTCGATATTCGAAAGCAGCTGCTTAAATTCGATGATGTCATGAATGACCAACGCAAAGTGATTTTTGCCCAGCGACGCGAAATCATGGAGGCTCAAGACCTTTCCGAAATCACGGCTGATATGCGCTCTCAGGTGATCGACGATCTCGTTGATCTGCATATTCCCGCCAAATCATACGCCGACCAGTGGGATGTCGAAGGACTTTACGCACAAGCCATCGCGCAACTTGGCATCGACGTGCCGGTCATTGAGTGGGCGAACGAAGAAGGCGTCGACGACGAAGATCTGCGTGAGCGTCTCGAAGAGGCTGCCGATAAGTTTATGGCGGAAAAAACCGAGAGCTTCGGTGTTGAAACCATGCGCAACATTGAAAAGCAGGTTCTGTTGCAGACCATTGATGCAAAGTGGCGTGAACACCTTTTGACGCTTGAACATTTGCGTTCCGTTGTCGGTTTCCGAGGTTACGCGCAGCGTGACCCTTTGAATGAATACAAAACAGAGTCTTTCCAGCTTTTCGAAAGCCTCCTGGATGGTCTTCGGTCTGACGTAACTCAGAAACTAGCTCAAATTCGGCCGATGTCTGAAGACGAACAAAAAGCGATGGTTGCGCAGATGCAAGAACGTCAACGACAGGCGCAGATTGCGGCAGGAGGAGCGGCCGCAGCAGGTGCAGCGGTGACATCTGCAGGTTCCGCACAGGCAGAAAAGCCGGGCTTCGACGAAAACGATGAAACCACTTGGGGTAACCCTGGCCGGAATGATCTTTGCCCATGTGGTTCTGGCAAGAAGTTTAAACATTGCCATGGCGAATTAAGCTAAATTGATCTGAAACGTCGCTATTTCGCCGTATTGCCGTCCGAAAGACTCCCCATGGCCGCCCTTCTATAGCCATGGGGGTAAACCAAAACTGCTTCGACCCCTAACCGGGAAGGAGTGGTAGAATGGCACAAATAAAGAAAATCGGCATGGCCGTAGGCACGTTCAGTGTCGCTTTAGGTATAGGCTTCATCATGCAAAACGGCGACGCGCTTGCCAGCCGTTTTGGAGGTGAAGATACTGACGCACCCTTCGTTAAAAACGAAACACCGATCGCAGTAGCACAGGCCGGCCTGACCGCTGGGACCGAGCAGCACGGTGCCTCGCCTTCTTTGCTCACACCCGATTTGGCTGCAAACGTGGCGGTTGTTCTACCGGAAGCAGCCCGCGCACCCGAAACACCTCCAGCACCCGTACAACTCGCAAGCGTAGACCCAGAGGCTCTTCCAGAAATCGATCTTCCCGCTCTTGCCGCTTTGGACGCCGCGATACCAGATGCAACGGAACAATCCGCTGAAATCGATTGTGTTCCTATCATGACAGGCCGTCTAGGTCCTGCTGCAATTCTTGAAGTCAATGTCGCGGCCCCTTGCCATACCGACACCGCCTTCACGATCCACCATCAAGGAATGATGTTCACAGCGACGACTGACAAAACTGGCAACTCCGATCTCACCGTCCCTGCGCTTGCTGAAACAGCAGTCGTAATTGCTGCATTCGAACATGGCGATGGTGCTGTCGCAACTATAGCAGTCCCCGAATTTGCAAACTACGACCGTGCAGTGTTGCAGTGGCAGGGTGACACCGCGGTGATGCTCAGCGCGTATGAAAACGGTGCAAATTTTGAAAGCGACAACCACATTTTCCTCGAAAATCCTGGCAGCCGTGCACGGGTCGAGAGTGGCGAAGGTGGCTATCTTCTCTCATTGGGCGACAGAAATATTGAAAACGCACTGATTGCAGAAGTGTACACTTACCCCACGACGATGATGACTGTGGGTGGCAATGTAACACTTGTTGCGGAAGCTGAAATAACTGCGGACAATTGCGGACACGAACTAAATGCCCAAAGCATTCAAATTGATCCAACCGGCGATCGATCAGCACTAGATCTGACGATGGTGATGCCCGATTGCGACGCTGTTGGTGACTTTCTTATCTTGCAAAACATGTTTCAGGATCTAACACTCGCCTCGAGATGATGAGGCGTAAGTTTAAAAATTCTATGCGATGGAATAGGTGTGCAGCGGTTTTCGCTGCACACTTTCTTTGTATCGGCGCCGTACATGCCGAAATGGTGACGTTCCGCAGTGAAGATAATTCAGTTGCAGTCGTTGGCCGTTTTGTTGGCTATGATGGCGAGACAGTTACATTGGGTGTCGAAACTGGGCCGTTGTCGTTCCGCGCTGATGGTATGACTTGTGACGGGCCTGACTGCCCTGTCCTTGACCCATACACCCCAAGACTCCGCATGATCGGCGCCCCTCGAATGGCTGATGTTCTCCTTCCATCGTTGATCGATGCTTATGCACGTGAAAACGGTTGGTCCGTCCAAGAGAACTTGGGTGATTTTGACTTAGCGCGCGACGATACCTCGATCGCGTTGAAGATTCACCTTGATGCAAGCCCCCCCGACTTGGCATTTGGAGAATTTATTGCGCAAGATGCTGATATTCTAATGTCTATGCGAGAGCTTCGTCAGACTGAATTGGAAGTAGCAAGGACTAAAGGGCTGGGGCAGCTCAATACGGCGCGTCAGGGCCGCATTTTAGCGCTCGACGCTTTGGTTCCCGTCACTGACGCCGGATCCGACTTGCAGACTGTTTCGATGGCGGAGCTGACCAGCGCGTTGTCAGGCCAATCCGACCAATTCGATGTCCATTTGTTGGATGATCTCGACAATCAATTGGTTGGTTTTGAAGAGAGATTTATGCGCCCCTTCGGTTTTTCCTTGGATCAATCACTCAATAAGTTGAGCGATCTAGGCGAAGTCACCGCGCAGGTCGCTTCCACGAAAGGAAGCCTTGCGATCTTGCCATACGGAAATACGCAAAACACGCAACCTCTTGCACTTGATGGCCCGTGTGGCTTGCGTTCAAATGCCGAATTTTTGACGCTCAAGACCGAAGACTACCCTCTTACATTCCCAATTTTCTTATACCTTCCACAACGTAACCTTCACCCGATGGAAGATGCGTTTTTAGAATGGTTAAGGTCGCCATCGGCACAATTGGTCATTCGGCGCGCCGGGTTTGTAGACCTTGCGGCGGTGCCCATTCCCTTGTCTGATCAGGGGGACCGCTTGGCCAATGCAATCCGTAGCGCGGGGACTGAAGTGCCATTGGGAGAGCTACAAAGAATGATCCGTATCTTGTCTCCACAGGTGCGTATGTCGAGCACGTTCCGGTTTGAGCCTGGCTCGACACGATTAGACGGACAATCACGATCAAACGTCTTTCAGCTGGCGCAGTCGATACGAGATGGCCGTTTTGCTGGGCAAAATATTATGTTCGTCGGGTTCAGCGATGGTCGTGGGCCAGCCGAGGCGAACAGAGATCTATCCGCAGCTCGGGCTGAGTCTGTTCGACGGGATGTCGAACGCGCACTGGGTGGTGTTATCCCAGACAATGTATCGATCGAAACAGAGGCCTTTGGAGAAGCATTACCAATGGCATGCGACGATACCGTTTGGGGGCAACAAACCAATCGCCGTGTAGAGCTGTGGGTCCAAGACGCAGGCTAGATCAGTCCTTCTGCGCGAAAGCTAACCTCCCGTGATCTGCCGATGATAAGATGATCGTGCAAAATTATACCCAACGCATTTGCGGCGTCCCCGATCTGGTTCGTCATCCCGATATCCTCTTCTGACGGGGTTGGATCACCAGAGGGATGATTATGAACGAGGATCAATGCGGAGGCATTTAACTCCAGCGCGCGTTTGACCACTTCGCGGGGATAGACAGGTACATGATCGACAGTCCCTTCGCCCTGTTGTTCGTCCGCGATGAGAACGTTCTTTTTGTCTAGAAACAAAACTCTGAATTGTTCAGTATCCCGATGCGCCATCACCGTATGGCAATAGTCGATGACGGCATCCCATGAGCTAATGACCTGCCGCTTAATGATCTTTGCACGTGCCATTCGATGGGTGACCGTTTCCATCACCTTCAGCTCTAGCGCTACTGCACGCCCAACACCTTCGACTTTTTCGAGCCTCGCGAGTGGAGCGGACAGTACGCCACTCAGATCACCAAAGGTATCAATTAGTCGACGCGCGAGTGGTTTTACGTCCTGACGAGGGATGACCCGAAACAAAGTGAGCTCTAAAATCTCATAGTCTGGCATCGCCCTTGCCCCGCCAGTTAGAAATCGGTGACGCAGGCGTTTGCGGTGGTCTGACAGGTAGGACGGTACACGCCCAGCCTTAGAGCGCTCGACCATGGGAACAGTCTCAACCTCGTCACGATCTAAGGCGACTGGTGCCTGCGTGTTCAGCGAATGTTCGGACATTTTTTCAAAAAGAGAGGGCGCATGTTGTGACATGCGCCCAATTCTTAGGTGATTCCATTACTTAACGGTTAACCGCTTCTGGTCACCCTTTCATCGATTCCCAAAACGACTTTACCGAATTGAAAAAGCTCGAGCTTTGAGGGTTATTATCGCTCGCCAGTTCTTCAAACTCTCGCAGAAGTTCTTTCTGGCGTGAGGTCAGGTTAACGGGTGTTTCCACCGCCATCTCGATGAACATATCGCCGGGGCCACCGCCACGAAGCGCAGGCATTCCCTTTGCACGCAGGCGCATCTGCCGACCAGATTGCGAACCTGCAGGAATTTTCACTCGCGACCGCCCGCCATCAATTGTCGGAACCTCAATGTCACCACCCATTGCGGCTTTCGCCATGGAAACAGGAACCCGACAGAACAGGTGGTTACCTTCACGTTCAAACAGCTCGTGATCTCGGACTTCAATGAACAGATACAAATCGCCCGTCGGGCCACCGCGCATTCCAGCCTCACCTTCACCAGCGAGACGAATACGTGTTCCGGTTTCAACACCCGCAGGGATGTTTACAGAAAGAGATTTTTCTTTCTCGACACGTCCCTGGCCGTGGCAGGATTTGCACGGATCCTTAATCGTTTGCCCCATCCCATTACAGGTCGGGCAGGTGCGTTCGACCGTGAAGAAGCCTTGTTGCGCGCGAACCTTCCCCATGCCGGAACAGGTCGGGCAGGTCTGTGGTTCGGAGCCTCCCTCAGCGCCTGTGCCATTGCACGATCCGCAGCCAACTGAGGTTGGTACAGTGATCGTTTTCTGAAGGCCGGAGAACGCCTCTTCCAATGTGACGCGGAGATTGTAGCGCAGGTCGTTCCCGCGCTGCGCGCGATTGCCACCGCCGCCGCCACGTTGCCCGCCCATATTTCCAAACAGGTCGTCAAAAATATCGGAAAATGCTGACCCAAAATCACCTTGGCCGCCCATGCCACTTGGGCCGCGACCACCGCCGCCCATGCCGCCCTCAAATGCTGCATGGCCATAGCGATCGTAGGCCGCCTTTTTTTCGGCGTCCTTTAAAATTTCATACGCTTCACCAGCCTCTTTAAACTGGGATTCAGCGTCTGGGTTGTCTGCATTGCGGTCGGGGTGCAATTCTTTTGCTTTCCGACGGTAGGCCTTTTTGATCTCGTCGGCGGAAGCGCCTTTGGAGAGTCCTAAGACCTCATAAAAATCGCGTTTTGACATGATCAATTCCCTTTGGTGGGACGCATAAGACCGGCCCGACATGGACCGGTCTTACAGGTTACCAACGCTTAACCGCGTTTATCGTCGTCAAGATCTTCGAAGTCTGCATCTACGATGTCGTCCGCAGCACTTTCGTCTGCACCAGGCATGTCAGGCTCGGCCTCACCGGCCTCTTCTTGTGCAGATTTGTAGATCGCTTCACCCAGTTTCATTGCAGATTCTGTCACGTTCTGAATGCCAGATTTAATCTTGCCGGCATCTTCACCTTCCAGATCGTCTTTGAGCGCAGCAATCGCCAGCTCAATGGCTTCGATTGTTGTTGGATCAACCTTGTCAGAATGCTCTTCCATGGACTTTTCAGTCGAGTGGATGAGGCTCTCCGCCTGGTTTTTCGCTTCGACGAGCTCTTTGCGGTCCTTATCGGCCTCAGCATTTTCTTCAGCGTCGCGAACCATTGCATCGATGTCTTCGTCGGACAGACCGCCAGACGCTTGGATCGTGATCTTCTGCTCTTTGCCTGTGCCTTTGTCAGACGCACCAACAGATACGATACCGTTGGCATCAATGTCGAAGGTCACTTCGATCTGAGGCATGCCGCGTGGTGCCGGTGGGATCTCTTCAAGATTGAACTGACCGAGCATCTTGTTGTCGGCTGCCATCTCACGCTCACCCTGGAACACACGGATCGTCACAGCGTTCTGGTTGTCCTCGGCGGTCGAGAAAACCTGAGATTTCTTCGTTGGGATCGTTGTGTTGCGATCGATCAGGCGTGTGAATACGCCGCCCAATGTTTCGATACCCAAGGACAGTGGTGTCACGTCCAGAAGAACAACGTCTTTAACGTCACCCTGCAAAACGCCTGCCTGAATTGCGGCACCCATGGCCACAACCTCATCAGGGTTCACACCCTTGTGCGGCTCTTTACCGAAGAACTTCGTCACTTCTTCGATGACCTTAGGCATACGTGTCATACCACCAACGAGAACAACCTCGTCGATATCGTCAGTTTTCAGACCAGCATCTTTCAACGCAGCGGCACATGGCTTCATGGAAGCTTTAATCAGGTCACCAACAAGGCTTTCCAGCTTCGCGCGTGTCAGCTTTACAACCATGTGCAACGGCGATCCGTCAGACCCCATGGAAATAAACGGCTGGTTGATTTCTGTAGAAGACGCAGAAGACAATTCGATCTTCGCTTTTTCAGCAGCTTCTTTCAAACGCTGCAGCGCCATCTTGTCTTTTGTCAGGTCGACACCGTTTGCCTTTTTGAACTCATCAGCAAGGTAGTTCACGATGCGCATGTCAAAGTCTTCACCGCCGAGGAACGTGTCACCGTTGGTGGATTTCACTTCGAACAAGCCGTCGTCGATTTCCAAGATGGTGACATCGAATGTACCACCACCAAGGTCATAGACCGCGATTGTCTGTGTTTCTTTTTTATCGAGACCGTAGGCCAAAGCAGCCGCTGTTGGCTCGTTGATGATCCGCAGAACTTCAAGGCCAGCGATCTTACCGGCGTCTTTTGTCGCCTGACGTTGTGCATCGTTGAAGTACGCAGGAACTGTAATAACAGCCTGATCAACGTCTTCGCCAAGGTAGCTCTCGGCGGTTTCTTTCATTTTTTGCAAGATAACAGCAGAAACTTGGGCTGGAGAGTATTTCTCACCCTTCGCTTCTACCCACGCATCGCCATTGCCGCCGTTGATGACAGCAAATGGCATGTTCTTTTTGTCTTTCGCCAAATCCGCATCGTCAAAGCGACGACCGATCAAACGCTTTACACCGAATACGGTGTTTTCTGGGTTCGTAACCGCCTGACGTTTTGCAGGCTGACCAACGAGACGCTCGTCGTCGGTGAAAGCTACGATAGATGGTGTCGTGCGCGCGCCTTCTGCGTTTTCAATAACGCGAGGTTGCGAGCCGTCCATGATGGCGACGCAGGAGTTTGTAGTCCCGAGGTCGATGCCAATGACTTTTGCCATGTTCAAATCCCTTTCCTAGGCGATGAGAGCGGCGCGGACCCGTTCCGGCACCCGTGCCCTATGGTTGATTGGTTATGAGTGTCCCCACTCGGATCGATGGGTATATAGGTGTGCGAAACAGGGCCTGCAAGCTGTCAGAGGGTGCAGATATGCGCAAATTTCATGAACAGAGGGTTACACCGGCTCCAACTATGGTTTTGCGGGGCGTTCAGCTGTTCCAAGGTCTATTGGACAGGGCCCAACAAGAACACCTTTTGGAAGAGATTCGGGGCGTCGTTTCACATGCGCCAATGCGCACCCTCATGACACCCCAGGGGCGACCGATGTCGGTGAAGATGACAAGTGCGGGGGATTTTGGTTGGGTATCCGATGCTGCAGGTTATCGCTACGAAGCCACCCAGAAAAATGGCGCGACATGGCCACCAATCCCGTTGACCATGCTTAATGTCTGGAACTCAGTCTCAGGGTCTGACCGCCAACCAGATTCGTGTTTGATAAATCTGTACTGGGAAGCTGCCAAGATGGGGCTGCATCAGGACAAAGACGAAGCCGACTTTCGTCACCCTGTTGTGTCCATATCGCTCGGCGATGACGGGCTGTTTAGGCTTGGGTCAACGACCAAAGGCGGAAAAACCGAGTCGATCTGGCTGACATCTGGCGATGTCGTTGTCATGGGCGGCGACGCACGGCTCATTTATCACGGCATCGATAAAACACGGAAAGGCTCGTCGAGGTTGCTAAACGGGGGCGGCCGATTAAACGTAACACTTCGGGTGGTAAGATAGAGATGGAATTAACGCGCAGCTTCCCAGCTCGCTGAAATTTTCTGGCGTGTGTAGAATTCCAACATGAGGCCGACCATTATCAAAGCGATCGACAGCTTTATTGGATAGCTGATCGAACTAAAGTGCGGGTTGTAGTTGATAAAGGTGAAACCACGGGCTTGATCAATAGCATGAAACAAGGGGTTCCAGTCGAACATGCCCAAAAGACTACTCGGCAAAGTATTCGCTACAAACATCTTTCCCGATGTAATCATATTCGCGCGTTGATAGATGCTGGAGAAAACTCCTACAAAACCCGGCGCCCAAGGTTTTAACGCCATAAAAACCATCCCAACGGCCACACCCGAAAACCACGCCAGAATGACCATGCCTAGCGCACCCATCGGTTGGTAGATCGTGATTGGGGTGATGATGATATGGTATAGAAACAGAATAGTCATCATCGACAAAATTTGGATGTAAAGGCAAGATAACGCAGAAGAAACAATTGAGATAACGGTGTTCATTGGTGCGTGTTTCATCATGGCAGACGTCGGTCCTTCAGCCCCCATGACTGAAGACATCGCCTTGTTGTGCGTCAAAAACAAAATGATCCCTGACATGAGGTACAACACAAAGTCGCCTCGGATCACCGTCCCTCTCAGCCCTAAAACCGAAAACATGAAGTAGAACACCCCAACGAAGATGATCGTCTGCATCAGGCTGAGTAGCAATCCAATGAGAGCATTGCGGTGACCTTTTCGGATATCGCGCACAATCGAATGATAAATTAGCTCAAGCATTCCAACCGCGGAGCGGGTTCTCGTCTTCGGCCTTTGTGCTTCAAACATAGTGTATGCCTGCCAATTTTTGCGTAATGAGCGATGATGTGCCAAGTTTTGCATGAAATTCTTGCTGATCTATTAGGACCACATCATAAAGCCGGTTAACGGTTGGATCAATCAAAACAGCTGTGATTAAAATTTGAACAAAAGGTATAAAATGGATTTTGATAAACTCACCGAAGTGATGCGCCGCTTGGCACTTGAGGCAGGCGACATCATTATGGAAATCTACAATGCGGATGATTTCGAGGTTAAATCCAAAAGCGACGATAGCCCGGTAACGGCCGCTGACGAAGCCGCAGACGCCCATATTTCAGCGGGCTTGCGCGCAGCATTCCCGGATGTGACGTTGATCACAGAAGAACAAGCTGACAGTCATGCTCTAAAGGCTCACACATTTCTTATCGTCGATCCGCTTGATGGCACGAAAGAGTTCATCCACCGTCGTGGCGATTTTACAGTGAATATCGCTTACGTCGAAGATGGCGCTCCGCGCCGAGGCGTCGTCTATGCACCCGCCAAGGGGCGACTGTTTTATACCAATGCTGCAGGTGTTTCCATTGAAGAAGTCGGCGCGTTGGACAAAAACACGATTGGGACCACCGTCCCCATTTCAGTGAGCACACCAGACAACACCGGATTGATGGTCGTCGCGTCCAAATCTCACCGTGACCAAGCAACAGATGACTACATCAACAAATACGCGGTCAACGACATGAAGAGCGCAGGCTCTTCATTGAAGTTTTGTTTGGTCGCAACCGGCGAAGCAGACCTTTATCCGCGCGTTGGCCGAACAATGGAGTGGGACACTGCCGCTGGGCACGCGGTCTTGACAGGCGCTGGTGGCCATGTGGTTCGGTTTGATGACCACATGCCGCTTGCATATGGCAAGGAGGACTTCGCAAACTCGTTCTTCATTGCATATGCACCTGGCATTGACCTGAAGCTTCCGTAGTGTCGGCACGGTCGGGCGATAATGCCCGGCCGTGCATAGTAGACTGGCAATGCAGGATTAGGTGACAGTTGGAGGTGCTGATGTAATGAGATCATACTCCTTTGTTTTGTTTGGTCTTCGACTGTTGTCAGGTAGCATTTGTATTCCGCTCCTAGTAATTTGAGCTCAACTTCTTCTATTGTATTTTAAAGACCCATAAGGAAAATCATGAAAAACCGCGTAACGAAGGCTATTTTTCCAGTTGCTGGTTTGGGGACTCGCTTCCTGCCCGCTACGAAATCTGTACCAAAAGAAATTATGACTTTGGTTGACCGCCCTTTAATCCAGTATGCAATCGATGAAGCGCGCGATGCGGGGATAAAAGAGTTCATTTTTGTAACGTCTCGCGGAAAATCCGCGCTCGAGGACTATTTTGACAACGCCCCTGAGCTTGAGAGTACCCTTCGCAAAAAAGGCAAAACTGAGCTACTTGAGACGCTAAAGGCGACAAACATGGATAGCGGTACAATCGCATATCTCCGCCAGCACAAAGCGCTCGGTTTGGGGCACGCCGTTTGGTGCGCGCGCCGGCTGATTCACAACGAGCCCTTCGCTGTGATCTTGCCTGACGACGTGATCGCTGCAGAGAAGTCCTGTCTGGCGCAAATGGTCGAAGCCCACGCTGAAACCGGGGGCTGTATGGTCGCCGCCATGGAAGTTCCGCCAGAAAAGGCGTCTGCCTATGGTGTCATTGACGTGAAAGAAGACAAAGGTTCAGTTGTCTCAGTAAAAGGTCTCGTCGAGAAGCCAGCACCAGAGGAGGCTCCCTCCAATCTGGCCGTCATCGGCCGCTATATTCTCACCCCCAAAGTCATGCAGAACCTGAACAAAATCAAAACCGGATCGGGTGGTGAAATCCAGCTCACCGATGCGATTGATGCTGAGATGCGCGAAGGCCGTGACGTTTTCGGGTACCGTTTTAGCGGTCAGCGGTTTGATTGTGGATCGAAAGCTGGGTTCCTTCAGGCAACGGTCGCATTCGGTTTGGCACGTCCTGAACTTCGAGGCGAGTTTGACACATACCTACGTGAAATGATGGCGCTGCAACAGCAGGCTGCTCAGTAACAAGGCTCATGCCTTAAGGTCTGTGATGTTCCCATTCGATGTGCAAAAAAATCAGGGGAACACACAGCCGCGAAACGACGCCGTTTTCGCCTACCGTATGCGGTGGAAACGGCGAAGACTTCTGTATCGCGCATGGAAGCGGCGGGCTGAAATTACGCGCGTGTCCGGGCCGGCGGTCCCTGACAAAGGGGTTCTCGTTTTTTCGACCATGCGCAACGAAATGCTGCGCATTGAGCATTGGCTGGCCCACTACCGTTCGCTCGGCGCGAGCCATTTTTTGATTGTTGATAACAACAGCGATGATGGAACTCCTGCGTTTCTAGCGCAGCAGCCTGATGTCACTGTTTGGTCTACACCAAACAGCTACAAAGCCTCGCGTTTTGGCGTGGATTGGCTAACCTGCCTCCAGCACAAATATGGCCATAACCGATGGTGTTTGACGGTCGATGCAGATGAGCTTTTGGTGTACCCAGCGTGCCTGACGCGTTCTCTCACCGATCTCACAAGTCATCTCGATGCCGAAGGGCGCACTGCATTTGGTGCATTGATGCTGGACATGTACCCGAAAGGTCCAATTTCTCAGGTGGACTATTCCGCTAGCGAGGACCCCATAGGGGTTCTTGAATGGTTCGATGCCGACAATTACCGCGCCAAACTGCATCCGGTTTTTGGCAACCTTTGGATTCAGGGCGGTGTCCGTGATCGGCTGTTTTTCGGGGCGCAACCGGAACGCTCTCCTACGTTGAACAAAACTCCCTTGGTGAAATGGCAGCGTGGGTATGCCTATGTCACATCAACACACCAGATATTGCCACGTAGATTGAATGACGTATTTGAACTGGGATCAGGTGATCGGGTGAGCGGCGTCTTACTGCATACGAAATTCCTGCCCAACATTCGCGACAAATCGAAAGAAGAGTTGTCGCGCGCCCAACATTTCGAGAACAGCAATCTCTACGCCACTTACTACAATGCGCTTATCGATGATCCGGATCTGTGGTCAGAATCTTCGGTGAAATACGCTGGTCCAAAGCAGTTGTTGGATCTTGGCTTAATGTCACAGGGGAAATGGGAATAAGAAAACCCGCGCACAGATACTTGCCTAATCCTATGTGTTGTTTAATGAATGGAAACAATGTGATGTGTGTAGGTATCAATTGGGTGTTAATATGTTCCCTCTAGTACATCAGGACTTCACAGAATGATGAAACCGGAAGGACCACGTTGGGCGCCTTAACTTCATATCGACTTCGCCTTCAGCGAAAGCGCTGGCACCTTCGTGCGCGGCGCAAGAGTCGTGAATTGAAGGTATTGAAAGACCGGACCAAGCAGATCAAACCGAACGACATTCTGCTGTTCTCCACATTTCGCAACGAAGACGTTCGTCTACCGTACTTCTTTAAGTACTACCGGGACTTAGGTGTTGATCACTTCATTATGGTCGACAATGAAAGCACGGATGGCGGCGGCGAGTATGCGGCAAGCCAAGATGACGTTTCGATTTGGCGCGCGCGCGGCAGCTATCGAAAGTCCCGTTTTGGTGTCGATTGGTTAAACCACCTGCAACGCAAATACGCTGACGGGCATTGGACGCTCGTCGTCGACCCAGATGAATTCTTTGTTTACCCCTTCTGCGATACGCGGCCCATCCGCGCCCTGACAGACTGGTTAGACGCGTCCGATATTCGCAGCTTTGGCGCGATGTTGCTCGACATGTACCCAAAAGGCCCGATGGATGCGGTGCCTTACAAACGCGGTCAAAACCCGATCGACATTGCATCATGGTTTGACAGCGGAAATTACACGATTTCTAAAAACCATCTGTATTACAATTTGTGGATTCAGGGCGGCCCGCGTGCGCGGATGTTCTTCAAAGATGAACCTTGGCGCGCGCCCGCGTTGAACAAAACACCCTTGATTAAATGGCGCAACGAGTACGCGTATGTCAGCTCAACGCATATGGTTCTGCCCCGCGGCCTGAACCTCGTTTACGATGAATGGGGCGGCGAAAAAGCATCCGGCGTTCTACTGCATGCGAAGTTTATCGACACCTTCGCCGACAAAGCCAAAGAAGAACTCGAACGCAACGAACACTACGCGAATTCCAAAGAATATATAGCCTACGCCGATGGCATAGCCACGCATCCAGATCTTTGGTGCAAGTGGTCGGAAAAATATATTAACTGGCGCCAGCTAGAAATCCTGGGTCTCATGTCGAAAGGCAATTGGGCATGAGCGTCGGTGTCGTCATGCTGGTCCACAACGCGTTTCATCGCGCTGAACAGGTTGTCCGGCATTGGGCCGCAGGCGGCTGCCCTGTCGTGATCCATGTGGATAAGAATGTAGGCAAAGAAGCCTACGATGAATTTGTCAAAAAACTATCAGGCGTGCCAGATGTGCTGTTTTCCAAACGGCATCGTTGTGAATGGGGCATGTGGGGTCTTGTTGCGGCTTCCCAATCGGCCTCCTCTTTGCTTTTGGAAAAGTTTCCAGATGTGCGTCATGTGTATCTGGCGTCGGGCTCGTGTTTGCCATTGCGCCCGGTAAAGGATCTCAAAACATATTTAGAAAACCGCCCGCGCACAGACTTTATCGAAAGTGCAACCACCGCTGATGTCCCTTGGACCCAAGGCGGCCTCGACTTCGAACGTTTTACACTCCGGTTCCCATTTTCATGGCGCAAGAACCGGTTTCTCTTCGATCGTTATGTTGATTTTCAACGGCGGCTAAAAATATTCCGCCGTATGCCCGATGGGATCGTGCCTCACATGGGGTCTCAGTGGTGGTGCCTGACACGGCAAACCTTATCTGCGATTTTGGAAGACCCAGATCGCGGCGTGTATGATCGCTATTTCAAGCGTGTCTGGATTCCGGATGAAAGCTATTTCCAAACTCTCGTGCGGTTGTATTCGCAAAACATTGAAAGCCGGTCGCTGACCCTGTCAAAGTTCGACTACCAGGGTAAACCGCACATCTTCTACGATGATCACCTGCAACTGCTGCGCCGCTCGGATTGCTTTGTCGCCCGCAAGATCTGGCCAAACGCCGACCGACTGTATGATAATTTTCTCAATGAAGAAAATCCGATGAAAGGCGCGGAGCCCAATCCCGGCAAGATCGACCGAATTTTTTCAAAGGCAGTTGAACGCAGGACCCGGGGGCGCGCTGGGCTGTACATGCAAAGCAGGCTCCCGCGCGAAGGGCACGAGAATGGCTTCACCTCGTCACCCTATTCCGTGTTTGAGGGGTTCGCAGAGCTCTTCGAAGACTTCGAACCTTGGCTTGCCAGAATGACAGGCACACGCGTGCATGGTCATTTGTACGACAAAACGCGCGTTGAATTTGAAGGCCGCCAAGAAACCTTCAGTGGGGCAATGTCAGATAATGCCAAAATGCGTGATCATCATGCGCAGCTGTTTCTGATCAACCTCATATGGAACACCAGAGGGGAACGGCAGTGTTTTCAATTTGGTCCGTCGGATAGCCAGTTCATCAGCTGGGATCTGGCCAAAGATCCAAACGCCCAAATCAGCGTAATTTCGGGCGCATGGGCAATTCCGCTGTTCTTATCAAACCGGAATTTCTCTGATATCCGCGCAGATGCAGCTGATCTTCAGCGCATTGAAAGTGAGCACTTGAACGCTTTGCGGTCACCCTATGCAAAGGCCCGCATTCGCATCTGGAGCTTGGCTGAATTCATCGAAACCCCCATGGAAGCCTTGCAAACAGTGTTAGATGAAATGGGTGTGAAAAACATGCGGCGGGTCACAGAAGCCCCCAAGATGGTTGATTTGACCGGCTTTGGGCAATTCCTTCAAAACCTGAAGAACCAAGGCATGCACCCTTATTTGATGGGGGATTTCCCCAATGAATCCGCCCCAGTCGTCCAGCGTCCAACGCGGCGTAAACCCTATTTGGTACGGTAACCGATGGCCCCGTTTGATTACTTCGTTGTTTTTGCAGAAATGCGAACGGGCTCGAATTTTCTCGAAGACAACCTCAACCAAATCGAAGGTCTGACCTGTCACGGTGAGGCCTATAACCCCACATTCATCGGTGTGCGCGACAGTTCCAATATTCTCGGCGTCACTTTCGAGGATCGTGAGGCTGACCCATTCTCCTTGCTTGAGAAAATCAAAACCGCCGATGGAATGAACGGTTTTCGGTATTTCAATGATCATGACCCACGGGTGTTCGATGCGCTGATGGATGATCCGCGTTGCGCCAAAATCATCCTCACTCGGAACCCTGCAGAAAGCTATGTCAGCTTGAAAATCGCTGTCGGGACAGATCAATGGCGTATGACCGACGTGCGCCGACACCGCGAGGCAAAGGCGACTTTCCGGCCAGAGGAATTTGACGCTTTCGTTTCCACTGTACAGGCGTTTCAGTTGCGTCTTCTCAACAAGCTGCAAACGACAGGCCAGACGGCATTCTACATCGGCTACGAAGACCTAAATGATGCAGATGTCATGAATGGAATGGCTTCGTTTTTAGGGGCCAGCGGTCGGCTAAGCGCCCTAAGCACCAAACTTAAAAAACAAAATCCCAGCTCTCTCTCGGAAAAGGTCGCAAACTTCGAAGAGATGGAAGTCGCGCTAGCCGATCATGATCGGTTCAATCTCAGCCGAACCCCAAATTTCGAGCCTCGTCGTGGTCCAGCCGTCCCCAGCTATCTTTTGCCGCCCCATACCTCATTGATGTTCCTGCCCATTGGCTCCGGCCCTACGGCTGCTGTCGCAAATTGGCTGGCTGGTTTGGATGATGTCGCCCCCGATGAATTGCTCAGCCAAGTTCCACAGTCTGCTTTGCGGAAATGGAAGCGCGATAGGACTGGGCACCGATCGTTTACGGTTGTTCGCCATCCGGTGGCCCGTGCACATACCGCTTTTGTTGACCAAATTCTGAATGCACCGGAACAAGGTTTAAACCTGCGCGATACATTGCGTAGAAACTACAAAATCCCAATGCCCGCGCAGTACCCCAGCCCTGAATACAGCCTTGAAAATCACCGCACGGCGTTCAAGGCGTTCTTGGAATTTCTGAAAGCAAACCTCTCCGGTCAAACAGGCGTTCGTGTTAGCCCGTTTTGGGCCACACAGCTGCATGTGATCCAAGGGTTTTCTGAATTCTCGATCCCCGATGTGGTCATGCGGGAAAGCACCCTTGAAGAGGATTTGGCAGTTCTGGCCGCACAGGTGGGCAAGTCGACCATGCCCGCTCTAGCTGATGCTACTGATCCACATGCTGAACTTCTGCGCAGCATCTACGATGACGATATCGAAAAACGTGCGAGGGCGGCGTATCTCAAAGACTATGACGCGTTCGGGTTTGGGCCCTACACGGCTTAAGCGGCTTGTGCGGCATTCGCCTCAGTCAGGATCGTATAGATCGTCGACGGGTCTTCGTTCGACCGGAGTTTCGTGCAAACGTTTTCATCCCGCAAGGTCCGGGAAATCAAAGCAAGTGCTTTTAGATGCTCGACGCCCGCTTTCTCGGGCGCAAACAATGCAAACGCAAGGTCTACAGGTTGGCGATCGACGGCATCAAAATCGAGCGGCTTCTTGAGGCGGATAAAAAGGCCGCACACCTGCGCCAGTCCGGGCAAGCGCGCATGGGGCAGGGCGACGCCGTGGCCCACACCTGTGGGGCCAAGGCTTTCGCGTTCGAGTAGCGCATCGACCACGGCGGTATGATCCATGCCAAAGCAGGTATCAGCCATATCGCCGAGATCGTGGAACAAGCGTTTCTTGCTGCTGGCCGCAGCAATCACCTTAATGCCCGTTACCGGAAGAATGTCCTGAATGGTCATATTTTCCTAACAACGAGCGTTCGCCCGTCTAGCCTGCGTTACGCGGATCAATCCAACCGATGTTTCCATCGTCGCGGCGGTATACCACGTTGACGCCGCTGTGTCCCTCATTTCGGAAAACTAAAACCGGGGCGTGTTGCAACTCCATTTGCATGACCGCTTCTCCAACGGAGAGAGATGGGATTTTGGTCTCCATCTCGGCCACGATCATCGAGCTCACGCCTTCCGGTTCTGTGTCTTCCGACTCAGTATTTGAGGCGAGGATATAGGACCCCGCATCGGAAAGTTCAACGGGTTGCGAGCGTTCCTTGTGGTGGTCTTTCAACCGGCGCTTGTACCGGCGAAGCTGCTTCTCCATTTTCTCGCCGGCACTGTCGAAAGCTGCATAAATATCAGTAGCATGGCCCTTTGCCTGTGCCGTGAGGCCTGTAGAGAGATGAACGATCGTTTCGCAAACATGTTCGTGCCCGCTTTTGGAAAAGATAACATTCGCGTCTGTCGGTCGTCCCGCATATTTGCTGAACACAGCACCAAGTTCACTCTGCACGTGTGTCTGCAGGGCTTCGCCAATGTCGATTTGCTTTCCTGTGATCTGATAGCGCATCTTGTCTCCTTTATGTTTGCAGACAATTCGGGCGTGAGAACCAATAAGGTTCGGTTAAGTCAGGCCAAAATTGTCGAGAAGAATGACAGGTTTTTGCTTAAATGCGTCCGTCGCCCAAAAGGCGTGATCCGAACAACATGTGAAAACGACTCTGTCATTACACACATTGGGCGCCTAAATCGGCGACATGTCAATGGTGCGTCAAGTGACGCGAAAGGAGTTGCCCAAATAAACCCGACGGACATTTTCGTCCTCAACGACTTCTTTCGTCGTGCCAGACATCAGAATTTTACCGTCGTGCAAAATATACGCACGATCCACAATTTGCAGCGTCTCTTGCACATTGTGATCTGTGATCAGCACCCCAATTCCGCGATTTTTCAAATCAGCGGTCAGCGCTCGAATTTCACCAACCGCGATTGGGTCAACTCCCGCAAATGGCTCGTCCAGCAACACATATTTGGGATCAGCTGCCAAACAACGTGCGATCTCCGCCCGCCGCCGTTCGCCCCCAGATAGCGCCATCGCAGGCGCGCGCCTAAGGTGTTCGATCGAGAATTCAGATAAAAGTTCTTCAAGACGGCGACGACGTTTCGCGCGATTTGGCTCTGAAATCTCAAGAATAGATAGAATGTTATCTTCCACGTTCAGACCACGAAAGATCGACATTTCTTGCGGTAAATAGCCAATTCCCAGCTTCGCACGGCGGTACATTGGCAATGCGGTCACATCCCGCCCGTCGACCATCACCTGCCCGGCTTCAGGCGTCACCAAACCAGCGATGGAATAAAAACATGTCGTTTTCCCAGATCCATTCGGGCCCAGCAGCGCGACCACTTCACCACGGCCCAGCGTCATGCTGACGTCACGAATGACCAATCGTTTCCGGTAGCTTTTGCGCAGATTTACGACTTTTAGGCCAACGTCGCCGTCAGTCACCTGCAAATGGGGCACTGTGTCCGGCATTAATTGTTGCCTTGACCAAATATCGTTTTGACCCGGCCGTTCATCTGGGCGGACCCGTCAGACAAATTCACCCGCATGCTATCGGCCGAAATAACGGTTGCGCCTTGCGTCAACAGCACGGAGCCCGACATCACAAGCGTACCTTGGTCCAGGTTATATTCCGCATTCTCCGCCTCTGCGGCTTCGCTCGGCGTGACAAAGGTCACTCCGCCGCTGGCCACCAGCCGACCAATATCTCCGCTCGCCTCATTGTAAAACACCTGCACGCGGTTTGCAGCCAGCCGTAGATCGCCTTGCCCTAAAACAACATTCCCTTGAAAAACCGCCGTCCGGCTTTCTTGTTCAACGCTCAGATTATCGGCCGTGATTTCTACAGGGGCCGATGGGTCCGCATTGATACCGCCAAGATTGACGTTGGTCTGCGCGAGCGCTGGAGATGCCAAAAACAGACAGGCGCAAATGATGGCGGTTTTGAATTTCATCACGTCAAGAATCCTATTGTTGCGGGGTGTATACCAGCCGAACGCCGTTTTGGAAAAGCATCACTTGCCCCGTTTGTCCGTCAGGTGTTTCGATAACCAACTGTCCGGCTGTCAACGCGCCGAACGGAGCTTGCACTTCCAACGCCCCATCAGAAACGATCCGACCGCTTCTAAGGTCAGTCGTCACGCCCGCGGTTTCCATATTATACCCGTTCGACGTCTCTATCCGTGTCAGACCCTGCAGGTGCGCCACCCGCCCAACATCATCAATCTCACCCCGGCCAGCATACAAATCGATCAACGTGCCATCCAAGGTTTCAAGCGTCGCTGAAAGCGTTTCAACGCTCAGAACGTCGCCTTGCGGTACGGCACTTTTCGCATCGACATGAATAACAGATCCATCATCGGCCACTCCAGAAACGTGCGCCCCAGAAAGTCGTGATTCCTCCGCGATCTGCTCCAATTCCGCGTAGGGGATCAGGTTGTCTTGTGTTGGCGCACGGGCAAACAAGAACACAGTCGACATCAATACCAATGCCGCCAAAGGCAGGCAAATTTTCATGAAACCGACAAACTGCGAATACCCTTCATCCCCAAACATATCAGATCAAACGCTCCAACCGTTTCACTGGTGTGAAAGTAAAGTAGACAATGTAGTTCTGTGGTCGGATATCCATACCCCTTTGCGTCAACTGCAGCTTACCGCGGAGAGCGGACCGCTTTTGTGGTGTTCCCGCAGAACCTAGTCATTGTTTGACGTCCCGCCAACCACCGACCCAAAGGTTTATCTTTGAAAGGGCTAGAAACACAAAAATGCGATTGCGTTTACGGCTAATGCGAAAAGATATCCTGATCTGGCCATCCCGCCAAATCCAATTGTGCGCGCATCGGTAAAAACTCGAAACACGCCTGCGCCATGTCGGCCCGCCCTTCGCGTTCCAGTCGCTCGCTAAGGACATCGCGCAATTTATGCAGATGCAAAACATCCGAGGCCGCATAGGCCAATTGCGCCTCAGTTAACGTTTCCGCACCCCAGTTTGACTGCTGCTGAAACTTGGAAATATCGATGCCCAACGTTTCCTGCAGCAAGTTCCGCAATCCATGCCGGTCCGTATAGGTCCGGACCAACTTACTGACGATTTTGGTGCAATACACAGGGCGCGCGACTGTGCCAAACGCATTGGCCATCGCGGCAATGTCGAACCGGCCATAATGAAACAGCTTCAAAACGTTCGGATCCGATAGAATTTTGCAAACATTCGGCGCCTCTGTCTGCCCAGGGGCAACCTGAACCAAGTGGCAATCACCATCGCCGCCCGACATCTGTATCAGGCACAATCGATCACGATGCGGGTTTAACCCCATTGTTTCACAATCAATCGCGACGATGGACCCAAGGTCTACATCATCAGGGAGGTCGTTCTGATAAAGATAATTTGCCATGCGCTAGATATAAATCCAACTCCGCTGAGATACATCCCCCAAAGGGCCGTTTCCCGTTCTCAGCCTATTGGAACGTTCGAAATCACCGTCGACCGCTGCTAAAAATAGCTCCTCACCAGACTGGATGCGATTAGGCTCCACCCGTCTGCCACGACAAAAAAGGCCAATTTAAAGGGTAAAGACACGATGGCGGGTGGTACCATCATCATGCCCATCGACATCAAAATTGCAGCCACGACCAGATCGATGATCAGAAACGGTAGAAAGACCAAGAACCCAATCTGAAACGCACGCTCAATTTCGCTCAGCAAGAAAGATGGGATTAGGATCGAAAGTGGAGAAGTTTCGATGGGTTCTGAAGGGTCTAATTCTGGCCGCAAACCAGCGAGCTCTTCAAAATTTATCGGATTAATGCGCGCGGACATGAATGTTCGAAACGGATCCATGGTTCTCACAAATGCCTCTTCCAGAGGCAGATTGTCATTCAACAACGGATCAACTCCGTTTGACCATGCTGCGATAAAGACAGGTTCCATAACGAAATATGTGAGAAACAGGGCCAGGCTCACGATCAACATATTCGGCGGGGACTGCTGCAAACCCAACCCCTGTCGGAGGATGGATAAGACAGTCACCATAAATGGGAAGCATGTGATCATGATTGCCAAACCGGGCACGATGCTCAGCAGTGTCAAAAGTAAAAACAGCTGAATTGATCGCGTCGCCAATGATCCATCCTCGCCGAGCGTGATCGAGAGGTCTTGTGCAGAAGCAGGCGACATAAAAACACAAAGTGCACAGACCAGTAGGCCTATGCGAAAAAGTTTACTCATCCGAAAGCCCTGTAGCGATGACTTCTGTCAAACGCACTGCAAGTTGATCGTCATCATCCATCTGTTGCAGTTGGCCACGGGCGATTAACCGTCCACCAACAAACAAATCTACAGGGTCATCGACCTTCTTATCTAGCGGCAAAACAGCATTCTCACCGAATTCCAGAAGGTCTCGCACCAATGGCCTCGCACGGCCAACGGAAACGGTCACCTCAATGGGTATATTGCGCAACATATCGGGTCTCAGTCTCGTTTGGTCATCACCCATCTTTTTGTCTCCGTTCAAAATTATCGATCCCGTTCAGAGCAAGGCTCAGGCTTTCGGCCAAAGCCTCAAGATCCAAAAGGGTGTTGGATTGTTCATGCCCAATGACAGCTTGCCCATCTGACAAATCCGTCCGAGGGCGTATTTTGAAAGAATGGGTGGCTCCCAAACCCTCTTGTGCCAATCGCTGCGCATTCTCTGGCGAAACAAGAACCTGAAGTTCAGGGGGGCAGGCCTCCTCAAACGCTTGTAGCAAGGTGTCTTTAAGGTGTTCTTCAAACGTAGCTTTCAAGATTTGCGGAACGACGAGATCTGAAATCTGCATCAGAAGTGGCGCGATCCGAGCAAGTAGCGTTTGCCTAGCCTCAGCATATCCAAACGCCATATCGTTGAGCGTTGACGAAAGCTCAGCCACATTTAAGGCAAAGCGTGCTTCAATATCCGCCAAAGCCTCGGCTTTCCCGTCCACGAACCCAAGCTTGTAGTCCTGTGTTTCCACAAACGCAGACTCGGCAGGGTCATCGAAGCACTCAAGAAGAACAGTATTTCCCACTATTTTGTTCCTTCAGGGTTTGGCTCGTCGATCCAGCTCTGAAGCACCTGAATGGCCTCTTCACGTCGGTCCTCAATCAACCCACGCAACCTGTCGACGGGGTTTTCTTCAGTCCCGAAAGGCGGCTCGTCAGCACCACTGTTTTCAGCCGCCCCCGTGATGTCGCGCGGCGGGGCCGCAAGATCGCCATCGATAACGGCGCTATTGCCCACAATCGCGGGGCCCGCGGCGCGCCCGCTGTCATCAAGAAGCGCAGGTGTGGTTTTGGATGGCGCGAGAATCGGCCTAACAACGAACAAACCCAAAACCAACGCAACGAGCGCAAGAACACCGGTTTGGATCAGGCGCATCATGTTCAGCGGAGCGGCAGTAACCGTGGGTTCAACGGCGTCAGTGCCCAGATCAGGAATGGGTTCGAACGTCATCGAACGGATCGTGATATCATCTCCTCGATCCGCATCAAATCCAACGGCAGAGCTTACAAGCTCACGAAGATCATCCAGTTCCTCTCGCGAGCGCGGTTCGGTCGTGACGACACCATTTTGATCCGTGGTGGTCACATCACTCACCAAAACCGCGACACTCAACCTCTTAATCGCACCCGGCGCGCGCAACACTTCGCGTTGCGTTTCAGACACTTCGTAATTTGTCACAGATCGTGTTTCGGAATTCTCATTGGTCGCTGTCCCGCCGCCATTTGCGGCATCACCATCAGGCAAGTTCGACGCAATCGTAACATCGCCACCCGACGTATCTTGTGAAGAAGTCGTGTTTTCTTGCACCTCCGTGCTGATGACCACGCGCGACTCCGGATCAAATATGCGCTCAACGATCGATTCGCTTTCCGTAACGGTATCCACGCTGACTTCGACGACTGCATTCCCAGCACCCACACGGGCCGCAAGCAGTCTTTCAACCTTCATGCGCAGCTCCGCCGCCCTTTCTTGCGTGTCCGGTGCAGCATCCGTATTAGCCCCGGAAATCAGCCCGCCAACGCCATCGATGACGGCCACATTCTGTGAGGCAAGGCCAGGCACGGCCGATGCGACCAAGAACCTCAAAGCATCGGCTTGAGCAGAACTCAGCGTTCCATTCGCAGTTGTAACATTGACCGCAGCAGACGGCGCTTGTTCCCGTCGGAATGGCTGTGACGATGTAGCGGAAATATGGACCCGAGCTGCGCGGATATGCGGGCTCGCCAACATTGTCCTCGCGAGTTCGCCTTCTTTTGCCCGCCAATACGCGGCATCAAACATCTGCGATGTCGTCCCAAACCCTGAAAGCGAATCAAGAAGCTCGTACCCTTGGGCACTATTCGTCGGCAGCCCTTCGGTTGCCAGCGTCATACGAAGCCGGTCACGGTCCGCAGTCGCCACGAAAATTGACGCGCCACGCACATCGTAAACCACCCCACGTTGATCTAGAGCCGTAATCACTTCGCCAGCCGCGTTATTGTCCAACCCGGCATACAAAAGGGCCATATCTGTCGACGTCGCGCCGCGGGCCATAAATAATATGGCTGCAAACACTGCGCCTGCTGCGCCAAATGCAATAATTCTTCGACGCACGGTCAGATTTGTCCAAACCGAATTCAAATTGCTCACCGGGTTCTCCCTTAATCATCGCATACTGCCGATGCCCCTCAATAGTCTGAGCAGCCTTAACAATCGGTTAGTGGATTTGAGGTTAGTTGGAGCCGAGATAAGAAAAGGTGGCTCAATGGCTGGCGAAGCAACGTCCGAATCCGGACCTGAAGAAGAAACGCCCAAGAAAGGCTCCAAGATCCCATTGATTTTGGGGATTTTGCTGGCGCTTATGGGCGGGGCGGGCGGTTTCTTTGCCGTGCAGCAAGGCATGATTGGGGGTGCCTCCAAAGAGGATCATGCAGAATCGCAAGCCTTCGTCGAAGACATGCCTGAACTCGCCTTCGTGCCGCTTGAAACGCTCGTCATTAATCTACCAGCGTCCTCTGACGCGCAGCATCTACTGTTTACGGCGCAATTGGAGGTCAATCCCGCCTATGCCTCCGAGGTATCGTCGCTTTTGCCGCGCATCGTCGATGTTTTGAACGGCTACCTGCGTGCCGTGAAGGTGTCCGAACTCGAAAACCCCACAGCGTTGATTCGCCTTAGGGCGCAAATGTTGCGTCGGGTTCAAGTCGTCGTCGGAGAAGGGCGCGTGAACGACCTCCTCATCATGGAATTTGTGCTGAACTAGAAAGGGACAGCTATGACATTTATCGCCGATATTCTTTTGGTCGCAGGCGCAATGGCCGCTGCGCTTTATTGTTTTGTTCTATCGCGCCGTTTGCGCAAATTTACGGACCTTGAAAACGGAATAGGAGGTGCGATCGCCGTACTCTCAGCTCAGGTCGATGACTTATCGATTGCGTTGCGGCGTGCGGAAAAATCAACCGCCGCGTCTGCGGACGGTCTCGCGTCGCAGTCCCAATCTGCCGAGGCAGCCGCCAAACGGCTCGAGCTTTTGATGGCATCCTTACATGATCTGCCGGAGCCAAAAGAAATAGAAACACCCATCGATCCGTTTTTTGTTCGCAAGGCGTCGATGTCCGAAAAGGTTCGCTAAACATGCCAGCTCTCAAAGGCCAAAAGAGTGCCCTTTTTGTCGTCGCGGCCCTCTTTCTGATTTCTGGCGGTGTGCGCGCGGTTACTGGCCTTGAGCCGGCGATGGCGACCGCTCAACAAGAAAAACTAGAGGACGTTGCCCAAAGCCCCGAAAGCCCACGTGCCGACTTGGATGTCGTCCTAGAGGCACTCAACACCCGTGAAGCGCGCATCCGAGAGAGGGAAACCGCACTTGACGATCGCTTGATGGCACTCTCAGCCGCCGAAGGTGAGCTGAACGAGCGTTTGGCCGAACTGCAAGCCGCGGAGGCATCATTGCTAAACGCTTTGGCCCTTTCAGAAACGGCGAATGACACTGATATCGGTCGGTTAACAGCTGTCTACGAAAACATGAAACCTGCAGATGCCGCGGATCTGTTTGAGCAAATGGCGCCTGAGTTTTCGTCGGGCTTCCTTATTCGAATGCGTCCAGAATCGGCTGCGGCCATCATGGCAGGCTTAGACCCACAAACCGCCTACTCGGTGAGCGTTTTAATCGCAGGTCGCAATGCAAATGCACCAACTCAGTGACGTGAACACAGAAATTTAATTTTCTCATGCGAAGACGGCAGGGCAACAATCGGGGCTAATCTGATGATCGGAATTATAGGTATCGTTATCATCTTCGCGATGGTCTTTGGCGGCTACATCTTGGCCGGTGGCAAGATGGGGCTGATTCTCAAAGCACTACCGTTTGAGATGATCATGATCGGCGGTGCCGCAGTCGGGGCCTTTGTCATTTCCAACGATATGTCAGGCATCAAACATACCCTCAAGGATATGGGAAAGGTGTTTAAGGGCACAAAGTGGAAATCAGATGACTATCGAGATTTGCTTTGCCTTTTGTTCGAGCTCATTCGAATAGCGCGCTCAAACCCTGTCGCGCTGGAGGTACATATCGAAGAGCCCGAAGACAGCGAAGTCTTCGCGCGTTACCCAAAAATTCTAGGCGATAAAGAAGCTGTCGCTTTGATTTGCGATACGTTGCGCTCGGCATCCATGAACTATGATGACCCTCATCAGGTTGAGGAGGTTCTCGAAAAACGCATTGAAGCCACTTTCCATCACAGCATGCACGGCACACATGCCCTTCAAACAGTAGCAGACGGTTTGCCCGCCTTGGGTATCGTTGCGGCTGTTCTTGGCGTGATCAAAACCATGGGCTCAATCGATCAACCACCAGAAGTGTTGGGCAAAATGATCGGGGGCGCTCTCGTCGGCACGTTCTTGGGCGTTTTCCTCGCATACGGCCTTGTCGGCCCCTTTGCGGGCAAGGTCAAAACGGTGGTCGAAGAAGACGCGCACTTCTATCAGTTAATCAGAGAAGTTTTGGTCGCCAACCTTTACCAACACGCCCCAAACATCTGCATAGAAGTAGGGCGCCAAAATACTCCAGGACATTGCCGCCCGAGCTTTACCGATCTCGAAGAAGCACTCAAAGCCACAAAAAGAGATGCCGCATGATCCGTCTAGCGATCCTTTTTCTGTTTTGGCCCCTGATCGCTTCGGCTGACGTCATCAACGTCAGAAGTGGTGAACACGCAACGTTTTCCAGGCTCGTCTTTTCGATCCCTTCTCAAACAGAATGGTCCGTTTCTCCGGTTGAAGGGGGGTACCAACTTTCATTTACCGGCGCCGAAGACGGTTTTTCCTTGGATGAAGTGTTTGAACGCATTCCCAAAACACGGCTGAGCAACATCGCCCAAGTGGCCCCAAATACTCTGGAACTTACGGTCCCCTGCATCTGTCACCTCGATAGTTTTCTTTGGCGGTCCGATCGTTTGGTCATAGATGTGATTGATGGTGTAGACCGCACAATCAACACAGAGCAAAAGGCTGCGACAGACCTGCTACAAAGTGAATTGCCAACGCCTCTGCGCCTGGCCACAACGCCCCAGTTGCCCGACCTCGCAACCTTTGCAAACGGCCTTTCTCTGGCAGCCACCCCAATAAACAGCCCAGTGTCTGCCCGTACACCTTTACCGCCCGACGCGGTTCCAAGTGACATCAGCGAGACAGAGCGTGAGTTGCTACTGGGCGTTTCTCGGGCAGCATCCCAAGGTTTTCTCGAAGCTAGTGTAGATGCTCTAAATTTAATACAGCGCGAAAACACTCCGGTGCTCGACGAAACACAGAGCACTCCTGATTTACCAACAATCATACCCGCGCCAACATTCAATTCACCGGGAATAGATGTTGCAACCGCACTGGACAGTAGCCTCGAAGGCGTGCGCGCAGTTCTTGAAAATGCGACAACCGAGAACTGTTTGGACGAAGGCGATTTTGCACTGGAGGACTGGGGCAACGGCAAATCGTTTCACGAGCAAGTCGCTGAATTATCAGAGGCACTCGCCGGTGAATTTGGCGAAGAACCCAGCAACGCCGAATTGGAGCTTGCTCGATTATACGTCCATTTTGGCTTCGGTGCTGAGGCTTTGGCTGCCCTGTCTATCTCAACAAGCACAAGCCCGTCACGCCAGGCTTTGACCGAAATGGCCCTTCTCATTGACAGCTACACCGCACCCTTTCATTTGCTGAAGGCACAACAGGGATGCGGGACTGCGGGTGAACTTTGGGCGTTCCTCGCGGGCCCCGAAGCACCCGCTTCCGTTGATCAAAAAAACCAAATTATTCAAGCATTCTTCACTCTCCCGCTTCCCATGCGGAACGAGATCGCGCCAGTGCTGTCAGAGGCTTTTCTTTCGATAGACATGTCAGAGGATGCGGAAACGGTCCTGCGCCGGACAGCCGCTCCAAGCCCGGAAAACGACTTAATCGTTGAAGAAAAGCGCGCGGAGATTGCATCACAGAACAACGATCCTGCCGAAGCCTTGCGGATTCTTCGCAATCAAGCGGATCACAATGCAAGAATGTCACCGAGTGCAATAATAGAACTGATAGATCTGACGTTAGAACAAGGTATGACACCCCAGCCTACCGACCTTCTTTTGGTTTCGTCTTTGCGTCATGAGCACCGAGACACAGAGGTCTCGGAGGCGCTACTTGGGGCTGAGATTTGGGCCTTGGTGTCTCTTCAAGAATACGCATCGGCACTCGAGCAGATCGCAAACGAAGGTGGGGAAACACCAGATCATTTTACGGACCACGTGTATTCCCAGCTTGCCGAAAATGCGGCGGTAGATGTTTTTCTAGAACATACCTTGAGTCCGCTGCCGGATGCAGTGTCCGCAAAAACTGAAAATGCAATCGCGCATCGTCTGATTGATGTCGGGTTCCCAGAATATGCGCTTCCCATCCTGTCCGGCGCCGCAAAACGAGAAGACGCGGCAGAACGGCGTTATCTTAGGGCGGAGGCTTCTCTGAGGGCCGGTGATCTAGCTCAAACACTGGACGAATTGCTGGGGCTGTCTGATGATCGCGCGCAGTCTTTGCGTGCTGAGGCTTACACGCAGCTTGGACTGCATGAAAATGCACTCACCTCTCTGCAAGGCCAACAAGATGAACAATCTGCTTTATTGCAATTCAGGGCTGGGGCATGGGAAAGGCTCATGGTCGAAGATGATTCAGTTCTAGCGAACTTCGCGACCGCCTATTTGGCAGATCCGGCACCCGAAGAAGCCTTTACACTCGCAGATCGCCGAACTTTGCTGCAGCGTTCCCAAGAAACCCGCGAAGCTGTGGCGGATCTTTTGACGAGATTTGACGGTGTGGCCGATACACTTGATCAGCCCTGAAATCAGTTACCCAATTCACTGATTTAGTTACCATTTAGAAATAAATCATCTTTACGCATGAGGGACCTGCAGCAGAAAGCGCATGCCATGTCCAAATTTCCCTTGCTTCAACCCTCGATGTTAAGAGCGATATCCAGTGTTTAACATGGATATACGGGCAGTCTTTCAGCCGACAATTCTACTCGCTTTGGCTTTGATGGCGATCATCGTGATGATGATCCTTCCGATGCCTGCTTGGGTTCTAGATATCGGCCTTGCAGCGTCCTTCGCCCTCGCGATCCTCATCTTCACTGTTACATTATTCATCGAGCGACCGCTCGATTTTTCAGCTTTCCCAACCATCCTTCTCGCCTCCCTCATGTTGCGGTTGTCGTTGAACATCTCGTCGACCAAACTCATCATTGGTCAGGGTCACACAGGCACCGGCGCCGCCGGCGACGTGATCGAAGGTTTCGCGAACTTCGTCATGGGTGGCAGTGTCTTCTTGGGTATCGTCGTTTTCGGCGTACTGCTCATCGTGAATTTCATTGTGATCAACAAAGGCGCCACGCGTATGGCGGAAGTCGGGGCGCGATTTGCTCTGGATGGTATGCCCGGCAAGCAACTGGCGATCGACAGCGATATGAGCGCAGGCGCGATCGACCATGCAGAAGCGAAACGTCGCCGTGAGACAGAGCTTGCTGAAACGACCTTCTTTGGCTCTCTCGACGGTGCTTCAAAATTTGTTAAAGGCGATGCTGTTGCAGGCCTCCTCATCACGGCGCTCAATTTGGTCATGGGCCTGATCATGGGCGCCGCAGTCCACGGAATGCCTCTGGGCGTCGCGTTCGAAACCTATGCGATTCTTACCGTCGGCGACGGTCTTGTGAACCAAATCCCATCCGTGGTCATTTCCATCGCTGCAGCTCTGCTTCTCGCGCGAGGCGGCGCGACAGGTGCAACCGATCTCGCCCTTTCCGCACAGCTGGGCGGTCATCCTTCCGCGCTCGCGACCGTAGGCATTTTGATGTTTCTGTTCGCGCTCGTGCCGGGCCTCCCCTTCATTCCATTCGTCGCGGGTTCAATCGTTCTTGGCGCAGCCGCATGGTTCAGCAAGCGCAAACTGGATCAAAAACAAAAAGATCAAGATGCTGCCGCTATCCAGTCCGAAGTCGCCCCCCGTCAAGAAAGCATGGGTGATCTTCTCGATCTGGATGACATCCATGTCGAGTTTTCACCAAACTTGGTCGACATGGTGCTGGACCCTGGGGTTGGTTTGGATGTCCGAATAGGGAACATGCGCAACCATGTCGCAACAGAATTCGGCGTTCTGCTGCCGGAAATTCGTCTGACAGACAACGCCGTTCTCCCCGACAATTGTTACCGCATTCTCGTCCAAGGCGTCGAACAGGTTCAAAACCGCCTCCAACCGGGCAGAATCCTGACCTTGCTCGCAGGCCCGGAGGTGCAAGCGCCGGATGGTCAAGATGTCGAAGAACCCGTCTACGGCGCCCCCGCGCGATGGATCAATCCGGACGATCAGGAAACCGCAGCACTAAACGGTTTGACGACGGTTCACCCAACAGAAGTCCTCGCAACACATCTACTTGAAGTTATAAAGAAAAACTTCGGCCGCTTGATGACACTCAAATCCTTGCGCCGTCTCTTCGATGAAATGTGCAACCTATCTGACGGCAATAGATCAGAGGCGAACCGCAAATTACTGGATGAACTGGTACCCGACAAAGTCCCAGTCGACATGTTGCTTTCCGTGCTCCGTTTGCTCCTCGAAGAGCGCGTTTCAATCCGAAACCTTCCCCTCATCATCGAAAGCACTGCCGAAGGCCGGCAAATGTTCTCGAGTGTTGAAGGCGTGACCGAACATGTACGTCAACGTTTAGGCTTCCAACTCGTGGCCGAAATGCGCCGTGCGGATGGTACGATCCCCTTGGTCCAGCTCGCACCTGAATGGGAAGAGACCTTCTCAACCTACCAAATCGCGTCAGAGCGTGGCCCGGGCGACGTGGCATTGCCCCCGGATGAGTTTAATCGGCTGGCAGTCGCCATCACCGAAAAAATATCAGACGTCGGCGAAACCGGGGCCTACCCCGCCTTGGTCACTTCGGTGAAACGACGCAGATTCCTGCGCACCGTTCTCGCGGCGAAAGGGCTCCCCAATCCTGTCCTTTCGTTTGAAGAAATAGGCGTCGATGCGCGACCGGCGCTCGTTGGCTTGGTTCCTGCATGATCGAAGACCTCGCAGCACTCTCAGGCATCGGGCAAGACATGTTGTTTCAGCTCTTTGTCGTGTTTTTGCGCGTCGGGGCGATGGTGTCATTGCTGCCCGTTTTCGGTGAACAGTCCATCCCCACCCGTGTGAAGCTTGGCCTTGCCTTCGCATTCACCTTCATCGTCGCACCTGCAGCCCCAATCGCGCCGCTGCCGTCCTCGGCAATGGCAAGCGTTGGACTGCTTTTTGCAGAAACACTCACCGGCCTTTTCTTAGGATTGATGCTGCGGTTGTTTATTTTGGCGTTGCAGATCGCGGGATCAATCGCCGCGCAGTCCACTTCGCTCTCCCAACTTTTCGGCGGAAGCGGAATGGATCCTCTACCCGCAATGGGCCACGTCCTGGTCGTGGGTGGGTTGGCCCTTGCAACGTTCTTTGGTCTCCACGTCCAGATCGCGGAATTCGTTATCCACAGTTACGATTTGGTTCCACTCGGGCAGGCCATTCCTCCTGACGCCCTAACCATCTCTGGCGTCGCTGAAATTTCCCGAACATTCGCGCTCGGGTTCACCCTTGCGGCACCTTTCGTGATAGCCTCATTGATCTACAACGTGACGTTGGGCGTCATCAACAAAGCGATGCCGCAACTTATGGTCGCCTTCGTCGGCGCGCCGGCCATAACCGCGGGAGGGTTGATTATTCTGACCCTTGCGTCACCCTTGATGCTGTCTCTTTGGATAGAGGCACTGGGACAGTTCTTCGATGATCCATTTCGAGGGCCGGGATGAGCGATCAAGATGACAGCGACAAGCAATACGAAGCATCGCAACAAAAACTGGATGAAGCCCGAAAAAAGGGTGAATTCCCGCGTTCAACCGATCTCAACACCTCGGCAGCCTACGCTGGCCTGCTGATCGCTGGCGCCGCGCTCGGCGCAACCAGCTTGGTCCACCTTGGGTCAAACCTAACTACATTTTTGGCGCGGCCGGACACACTATCAACCCAAGTTTTTTCATCAACCGGCGCACCATTAATGGGGGGTATACTCCAGGCACTCGCGATCTCGCTCAGCCCATGGTTTGGCATACCCGCCCTGTGCGTTATTTTATCGTTGATCATCCAGCGCGGGTTCCTATTTGCGCCATCGAAATTGGAATTCAAACTCTCTCGCATTTCGCCGATCTCACAAGCGAAGAACAAATTCGGGCGCAGTGGTTTGTTTGAATTCGGAAAAAGCGCCGTAAAACTAACTATTTATTCCGTCGTTTTGCTGATCTTTTTGAACAGCAAGCGCCCCGAAATAATGGGCGCGATGGCGCTTTCCGCTGGCCAGGTTACGGCAACGCTTTTGCAGCTTTGCATGTCTTTGATGTCGATTGTGCTACTTATTTCGGTAACCCTCGGTGTCCTCGACTACAGCTGGCAACAGGCGGAACATCTGCGGAAAAACAAGATGTCGCGCAAAGAGCTGACGGATGAAGCCAAGAAATCTGATGGTGACCCTGCGATGAAACAGCAACGCCGGCAAAAAGGCGTTGCAATCGCAATGAACCAAATGATGAAATCTGTGCCGGATGCAGACGTTATTGTTGTTAACCCCACTCACTATGCCGTTGCGCTCAAATGGGACCGGACAGTTGGTGGTGCACCCATGTGTGTCGCGAAGGGTGTCGATACCGTTGCCGCGCGTATCCGGGAATGCGCGCAAAAAAATGCAGTGCCCATCCACTCCGATCCTCCAACGGCGCGCGCTCTCTTCGCAACTGTTGAAATCGGGGATCAAATCCCGCGCGAGCATTATAAGGCCGTCGCGGCGGCCATCCGTTTTGCGGACCGTATCAAAGCGATGGCAAAATCATGACTGTTTCGAACGCACAATTTGAGCGGCTCCTGCCCGTATTGGATAGCGTCTTTCGGGCCAAGCAAGCGCAATTGGCAAAGGCGACGCAGAAAGTCTCCGATTTGAAGAACCAGCTGACACTGTTAGATCGTCCCTCGGTTCAGAACATCGATGCACCTTCGGTGCGCGCGGGCGCGGATGTGTTGTGGGACAGATGGGTGAAGGACAAACGGAAGTTGATCACGCAAGAGCTCGCCCTCGCCTCGAGAGATCGAGAAGAGGCGAGGGCCGAAGTCGCCGCCGCTTTCGCGAAACTTGAAGTCGTTAGAAACCTGAATAAGTCTCTCCATGATGAGCAGAAAAAGGTCAAAGAACGCCGCGCTAGTTGGTGACATCCTGCCGAACAATGTCGACAATCAAAACATCGGTAATATGGCCTTGCATCACGCGGTCGGCGGCATCCATTAGGGCTTCCCGAAGAAGCCTCATATTCGAGGAAGAGGTAAACGCACCGTTAAATCCGCCCATGTTCGCATGATCGAACATCACCTGAAGAAACGCATCACGCAATCGTGGCTCATGGGCAAACACCGTCTCCTGCCCCCCCGCTTCGACCTCAATGCTCAGTGACATCACCATAAGCCCAGTCACTTTTTCGGCCGTCACAACAGGAACGATAAACTGGTTGCTCATGCGCGCATACTCGCGATCGTCCAACGGGACAGGAGCGGGAGCTGCCGCCGCGACTGGCATGTCAGTCGCGCTCATTTCACCGCACGGGTGTTCTGCAACCATTTCGGGCTCGTCCTCTGACCCGCCCAGCACAAACCCTGCGCCAACCCCGCCACCGACGCCGATCAACATTAAAAGAAGCGGTATGAGAAGTGTCTTCATTTCGAAATCCTAGAACGGCAGAATGATATCTGCGACCTGTTGACCTATCCGGGGCTGTTGAACGTCCGAGATTTGCCCGCGACCACCGTAAGAAATGCGCGCAGAGGCCATTTTATCGTACGTGATCTCGTTCTGCCGGCTAATATCTTCCGGTCGTACAAATCCAGAAACCAACAATTCACGCAGCTCAAAATTGACCCGCACTTCTTGGGACCCTTGAATGGAAAGCACCCCGTTTGGCATTACGCCAACCACTGTTGCGGCAATGCGTAGTTCGAGCTGTTCATTACGGCTCACCGATCCATCTCCAGAAAAGGATCCACTCGAATCCAAATTGACCGCTGACGACAGCGTTGCGCCTTCGGGCAAGGATTCGTCGATCCTCTGAGGCACGCCGAAAAAATCAGGAACGGATAAGCTTTCAGACCCATTTCTGGACCGATCTGTTGAATTCGAAATAGACGCGCTGTCATCAATCTCAATCACAACCGTCAAAATATCGCCGCGTCTGACGGCCCGCTGGTCCCCCAACAGTGACCCGCGTTCGCCCGTCCAAAGAGATGGTGAGTCCCTGCGAACTGGCGCCGCTATCAACTCTTCCGACAAACCAAATGTCATCATTGCGTTGGCTTCTGGTGTGGCTTGGGCAGGCGTGAAATCTGGGGCTTGGCCAATATCTTCAATACGTGCGCAAGCAGTCAAAAAGATCAGTACACCAAACGAAATAAATCTATGCACGAACCGGCTCCTAATTGATAACATGGGCTGCGCCCGATTGTTGGATTTGCGCTGTCACTGACGCCCGCGATGACAAGTTCATGACCCGAATCCAATCCCCGACACCCGCTCTCTCCAACGCTCGGCCATCGGTCGAAATGGTCACACCACCGTTTTGATAGACCAAAGGTACGATTTGGTTTCGCTCGACAATCGCGGGTGCGGAAATGTCACCGGCTCGAATGGGGCGCCCAGCATACAATGCAACACGCGCCTCTTGCCCGATGATCAACGAAGGGTCGGAAACACCACCCACAACATTGACCTCCCTCAGCAAGACATCGTCAGGTCCAATAATGCTGCGCGCTGGAATCGTGCGGGTCGCGACAAGCGTCTCAGCCCCAGCAGAGCTACCAACCAGACAGAAAAAAACCAAAGCGCGGATCATCGGATTTGTACCATCGAACTGAGCATTTGATCCGCTGCGGTGATCACTTTCGAATTCAGCTCATAGCCGCGCTGGGCTTTGATCAAATCTGTGATCTCCTGAACCGGATCAACCGAACTGTCCTCAAGATATCCCTGCCGCAAAACGCCCAAACCATCTTGCCCAGGTGTCGTTGCCGCGGGCGCCCCAGATGCAGGCGTTTCTAAAAACAAATTCGAACCAATCGCTTCAAGACCTTTGGCGTTGGTAAACCCCGTTACGGTAAATTGCCCCAAAAGTTGTGGCTCAATCTGATCCAAAAAATAGGCGTAAACCTCACCCTCGGAATTGATCGATATCGATCGCGCATCGCTCGGGATGGTGATGTCCGGAACAACAGGGTAACCGTCCGATGTAACAATCTGGCCATCACCCGACCGTTTCAAACCACCGTCGCGCGTATATGCAGATCGACCATCAGGCAGGGTCACCTCGAGGTACCCGTTCCCCTCAATCGCAAGATCCAGATCGCCGCCCGTCGCAATCAACGACCCCTGTTCCAACATGACAGAAACGGACGTTGGCCGAACCCCCAACCCCAGTTGGACACCCGTTGGCAAAATCGTCCCGTCAGAGGCGTTGATCGTCCCGGGGCGTTGCAACTGCTGATAATGAAGGTCAGCAAATTCGGCGCGACGCGTGTTATACCCCGTCGTGCTCATGTTTGCGAGGTTGTTCGAGATCACTTCTACCCGTGTCTGTTGTGCGGCCATCCCAGCCGCCGCAATCCTTAAAGCGCGCATATCACGGCCTCCATTGGCTTATTCTCCCAAAGCGCGAATTGCGCTGCGGATACGTTCGTCTTCTTTGTCGATAAAACTTTGCCCGAGCTCGTAAGCGTGTTGTACTTCAATCATTCGCGAAATTTCGAGCACTGGGTCAACGTTGGACTCCTCTAAAAATCCTTGAAGCATCCGCCCTTCTAATGCCGGTTCAAATCCACCATCAGCGCGAAAACGAACCCCATCTTCTCGAACCATTCCAATCGGATCGCTCGGCAACACCAGCCCAATTTGCCCAACCGGTTGCCCATTCGCGCTCACCGTTCCATCTGGAGCGATCCCAACAGGCCCAGCGCCTTGCGGTACGAAAACCGGCGCACCGCCCGCGTCCAATACGCGCGCACCGTCGGGGGTCACCAGATCCCCATTTTCATTGGGCGTGAACGATCCCGCGCGGGTCAGCCGTTCACCCGCTGCCGTTTCGACCAGAAAGTACCCTTCACCTTCAATAGCCAGATCGAACGTACCACCCGTTTGGGTTAATCCTCCCTGCGTCGAGAGTGTATTGCGGACCGTCGCCGTGGCCATCGAGAGAGAATCGTCCTCTCCACGCAAATCTTTCACGTGCTCGGAGAAAATTACCCCCTCCGACCGGTAGCCAGTCGTCGAAAGGTTGGCGATATTATTGGCGACAACGCGCATTTGGTTCATCAGGCCAGATTGTCGGGTCAGGGCCGTATATGTTGCGTTTTCCATGACTTAACCTCCGGCAATAATTGGGATGAGAGTGTTCTGAAAATACGAGACCAGCGTTTCAGTCATGAATCCCATCGTGATCCAGAACACGCCCACAATGGCTGCCAACTTTGGCACGAACGTCAGGGTCATTTCCTGTATCGAGGTTAACGCCTGAAACAGGCCAACGATCAGGCCCGCAATCAGCGCCACCGATAGGATCGGCAATGACACGATCGTCGCCACCCATAGACCCTGCCGCAGCGTGTCGTAGAACAACGCTTCGTTCATCAGACAGGCATCCGCAGAATTTCTTGATAGGCCTCAACGACTTTGTCCCGAACGGTCACCGCTGTTTCCACCGCCAGCTCGGTCTGCGCCAATGCTTGCACCAAAGCATGCGGATCTGCGCCGCCGGCCATCGCTGCCATCGCCGTATTTTCGCTGTGTTGCAGCGTCTCGACAAAAGACCCAGCGGCCTTACCGAAAGCCGCGCCTGCATTCGCGGTCGGATCCGGTGCCGTCGCCGGTTTGTTTGCCGCATAACTATTTGCGACGAAATTTGAACTAATATCCATGAGTGTGCCCCCTTATCGGCGTAGTAAATCCATCAACGATGTCGACATTTGCCGCACTTGATCAAAAAGCTTCAAATTCGCTTCGTAGCTGCGTTGCGCTTCGCGCGCGTCAGACACTTCGATGAGAAGATTGACGTTCGATCCCTCGTAATTTCCTGTCTCGTCCGCCATCGGATGAGCCGGATCATAAATCTGGGAAAGCTCGCTTCGATCCAAACGCACACGACCCGTTTCAACCCGTCCAGTCGCCTGCCCGCCCTCCATGATCGCCTCAAAGCTGATCATTTTGCGCTGGTATCCAGGTGTGTCTGCGTTCGCGATGTTTTCAGAAACGTGCCGCAAACGCGCCGCTTGCGCACGCATCCCGCTCGCTGTGATGTTCATAGCATCAGAAAAATCTGCCATGCCTACCTCTTACCAATGGTGATGCGCAAAACATCGAGAGAGTGTTTGTAAATGGCTAAGGCGCGATTGTGTTCGCGCTGAATTTCGACCGAATTGATCATCTCTTGCTCCAACGACACCGAATTCCCGTTGGGAGAGGCCTCGGCATCTACAAACTCAACAGGCGATGATGCCAATTGCGATTTAAGATCAAGATGACCACTCTTCGTGGTCCGCAATCCCATCGCGGCGGTGTTGTCAAAAGTATCAGAAAAAGGCGCGATAGACTGCGCACGGTACTCTGGCGTATCCGCGTTCGCCATATTCGCCGCTGTGACGGCCTGCCTCGCTCCGGCATGCTGCGCCATCGCGAAGGATTTTTGAAAGACGTTCAGGTTCTCAAACACCGGGGCTTCTCCCTCGATTGGTTTCAACTAAGCCTTAATGATGATTCCCTAAGAATTGGTTGTCGCCAAAACAGTGAGGGCAAATGACCGAAGATATTCTCGAACAAATGAGCGTCGCTACACAGAATGCGCGCGCCACCTATCCGGCTGGAAAGATTTGTGAAATTTCAGGTAGGGTCGTCCGAATCTCGGGCCTTTCAGCACATGCACATGTTGGCGACCGAATTCGGGTCATGGGCACAAACCTGACTGGCGAGGTTGTTCGATCGACCGAAAATGTCACGGATGCGATGATAGAAGGGTCAACAGAAGGCCTCGGATTGGGCGCAATCGTGGCACTTCGCCCGCGGCCGGCCTTCGCGCCGCACGATGGATGGATCGGCAGAGTCGTGGACCCCGATGGCGTCCCGCTCGATTCGCGCCCACTGCTGCCGGGCACGCACCCGCAATCGATCCATTGTGCCCCTCCACCCGCAGCTGACCGGCGCGAACTCGGGGCAAGATTGTCTACGGGGTTTGCTATACTTGATACGGTTCTGCCCATCGTGCGTGGACAAAGGGTCGGCTTGTTTGCCGGATCAGGCGTCGGAAAGTCGACTCTTCTCGCAGCCCTGGCCAAACGCGTTGATGCAGATGTCATTGTCATCGGTTTGGTTGGTGAGCGGGGGCGCGAACTGCGTGAATTTGTAGAAAAATCACTGGGTCCCGATGGAATGGCGCGCAGTGTGGTCGTTGCGGCAACCTCCGATCGTGCCGCGCAAACGCGCCGGCGCTGTCCATTGGCCGCGACAGCGGTCGCGGAATATTTCCGAGACAAGGGAAAACAGGTTTTACTCTTGATGGACAGCGTGACGCGTTTTGCAGAAGCCCACCGTGAGGTCGCAGTCGCAGGCGGAGAGACCGCAAATTTGCGGGGGCACCCAGCATCAACTCCCTCTGCAATTGCGGGGCTTTGCGAACGTGCCGGGCCAGGCCAACGACATCAAGGCGACATAACCGCGATCTATTCAGTGCTTGTATCGGGTTCAGACATGGAAGAACCAGTGGCCGATATGTTGCGAGGGGTCTTGGACGGTCACATTGTGCTAGATCGCGCAATTGCAGAACGCGGTCGTTTCCCTGCTATCGATGTTCCACGATCCGTGTCTCGATCGCTGCCAGATGCTGCGACCCCTGTCGAAAACAAGCTGATCCAAAGAGCGCGGTTGCATATGGCAACCTATGCGCAAGCCGAGCTCATGATTCAGGCAGGCCTGTATGTGACTGGTTCAGACAAAAAGATTGATGAGTGTATCGCAACCCATGACGGGCTGGAGGCATTCATCTCAACGACTGGTGATCAAAGCCCTGCAGGGTCTTTTCGGCTGCTACAAAGAACGCTTGGTCCCGAAGGCGGGCCCTAAGCTAAATTTGCTGCAACAGTGTCAAAGCCACAGAGGCGCCTGATGTGCTGGAAAATGAATCTAGCTCCGACCGCAACATATAGAGGCGGATCATGTCTTCTTTGTTTTCATCGCTGGCCAAGTCTTCGATCTGGTCAGTTCCAAAAATTCGCTCTGACCGCGCCTTGAACTGTTCAAGTTGTTTATCAACATCAAGAGAAGCAAAGCTATCCGGGAAACCCATCGCTGTATCGAATGTGCTCCGTAGCGCCGCGTCGCCCATCATCGAAAACCATCTTGCATCGTTTGTGGTGCTACTCGAGATAATGTCTTCTAAAGCGGGGCCCAAATTCAGAGCAATCCGTAAATCGTTATCTTGTTCACCAACCGCAATTTCGAATTGCTCTGCTTCATAGCGATCTATGATTTCATCTGCAAAAAATGAAAGCCCTGTTCGCGGAAGGCCACCATCACCAAAGCCAAATGCTTCGCTTAAAGCAGAGTATCTACTGTCAGATAGCCGATTTGCCAGCGCGCCTGTATCGGTGGTTCCTTCCTCAAGTATCGTCTGGATAAAGAATTTATTGTCTATGTCGTCGTCCAAGCCAAACGCGCCAAGCGCAACAGAGAGTAACTCGCGGTCCGCAACAAGATCTTTTGCAGTCGTAATCCCACCAATGCGTTCTCTAAATGCGTCGGTCGCCCGAACGACAGAAGGGCTTTCGTTAAACGCTGCGCGTTGTGTGTCTGCAGTGCGCTCCAAGAAGAGCCACCCAGCATAACCGCTCAATGGAACTACAGGCTGAAATGTCATGCTGGCCTCGGAACTCTAGACAAAAGCCGCTCTTCTCGGGCAAGCAACCCTCGAAGGCGTTTCAAACCCCGGTAATATTCGGCTGCCACAAATGCCTCGGATGCTTCAGACAGTAGATTCCGACTGTCAGAATCGGTCAAGACTTGGCTGAGTTGCTCAACCCCACGTAGGAGTTGATCACGTCCGTCATCTTCATTCGCATCACCAGATAAAATCAACTGTGCGATGTAGCACACGCGGCGCACCGGTGTATTCACTTCATCAGGTCTGAGAGCATCACGTAGCCTGAGGATGTTGGCGTTAGGTGTAAGTATTGCAAGTCTCGACCTGCGATCACCGTTTTCAATAACAGCTCCATTTACGAGCACGCGTTCCTTGGGGCCAAGTTTAAGAACCAGTCCTGACATTACCGGTCCTCCGTGCCACTTAAACCGCGCATTACGGCTTTGTTGATTTCGATCAGGGGATCAACGGTGGCTTCATCACGGAGAACTTTGCGTGAGTGGAATGAGGTAAATTCAGAGAGGTAGAAAATTCTAGCGCGAAGGTCTTTTGAAAGCGCATTTCCATCATCGGCAACTTGTGCGGCAAGGTGAGACCAAATCGCGCGATTTGCATGAATAGCTTCTGCAAAAGCAGCAAAACCTTCTGGTAGTTTTGAGGATGTTACTTGAAGTTTTTTGGTAGCGTCGCTGAAAAGCTGATGTTCAGCTGATTTACCTATTCGGAAGATGGATTTCTGCGGCGAATAGGCTTGCTGTGCCTGCGTGATGATATTCACAATTTGTCCTTTCGAGACGGAAGCTATTGCCATGTGGCTTTGCCACTTGGTGAATAACGGCCTGAGGCGACATGATGCGCCTCAGGCCAAGAGCGTTAACCGAACAAAGACAGGATCGATTGTGGAGCTTGGTTGGCAATCGACAAAGATTGAATGCCGAGCTGCTGCTGGACCTGAAGAGCTTGCAACTTGGCAGAAGCCTCCTCCATATCAGCATCGACCATTGAGCCAATCCCGGTGGTCAAACTGTCAGATAGAGAGCTGATAAAATCAGCCTGCGTTTCAAGACGACCCTCGACTGAACCGAACGCAGCAGCGGCATCAATTGCGCCTGACAGCATACCTTCAATCTCGGATAGAGCACCTGCTGCATCTGTTGTCACATCAATTGACTCTAGATTTGCAAGAATGCCAGAGCCACGTGATACACCAAATTCGACGTCAATATCCGCTTCACTCGTCAAGTTTTGGATCGACAAGGTGCCGGCAGTCGTTAAGTCGAAAGCAAAGTCGTCAGAAGAAAGGCCAGCGCCTTGCAAAGCGTCCTTTATCCCGCTCGCAACAGAGGCAGCCGTATCATCTTCCCGAATGCGATATGTGCCTTGTATATCGCCAATCTTGACTTCAATCGCGTCACCTACGACCAAACCGTCTGTGTTCGAAGTATCAACGCCAGCTGTGCTGCCTTTCAATGCTTCTGTGCCGGTAATGGTGTTCGTATCTGTTAGGAATTGGAAGCCAGAGATTGCGACGGTGTCACCTGTGCCGCCATTGTTCGCGCCCAAAGTAGTCACACTTGCGGCACCGGTGTTCGTACCTGCGGTGATGTCATCTCCAGCTGTTGTCGATAGGTTCTGCGCATCCACTCCGATAGATGAAGCTGTCACATTACCTGAACTATCGCGATCCAATGATGACAGAACGTTTACACCCTCATTGCCGTTAGCGTTTGCAGTCGTCTGAGAACCGTCAACCAAGTTCAAGCCATTGAATTGAGCCGCACCGATCACAGATTTAATTTGGTCGGTAATCGCCTCAATATCTGTCTGTAGCTTCGATGTATCTACGTTCTCTTCTTGCGCAGCGACAATTTTAGATTTCATGTCAGTGAGAAGGTCCGTCACTGTCTCCGACGCGTTCCGTGCTACGGCAATTGTAGACTGACCCAAGCTCAAGCTGTCGGAAATAGCTTTGAAGCCCTCAACATCACTTTCCATCGTTTTGCTGATGGCCCAAACAGCCGAGTTGTCTTTCGCTGAACCGACTTCCAAGCCGGTCGAGATCATCGACTGAGTGTCAGACAAATTGGAGTTGATGGTTTTGAGAGTTTGCAGCGCAGTCATCGCGCTGGAGTTTGTCAAAATGCTGGACATAATAATGTTCCGTTCTTTGGCAGCGCTTTTGCGCCGGTTTTTCAGGAACCACTCTTCGGATGAGAAGCGGCTGGAACGTCATTCTGACGGTTGCTCTTCGTTGCCTCAGAGCGCCACCGAAAGATCGGTGCATGTCTTCTTTTCACGTTTAATATCTAACGATGTATTAATCTCCGATCGTACAATGCTCCGAATTTAGTTATAATTTTCAGAACCTTCGGTCTGTTAAGCTCGGTGAAGACTTAATTTCCTTTGCCTTTCCAGACTTGTCATAACTAGAAAGAGATGCGCGCGCGGCTCGCAAATTTCGCAACGTACTTATTGCATCACTGACGCCTGAATTCGCAGCGGCAAGAAGGCGGCTATTTTGATTTAATTTGAATGAAAGCGCTTTCAGTTCAGGTGTGTTCGAGGCCTCGAAATGCTGCGCGAGCGATTCTTTTTCAGGAATCAAAGCTGCGACTTTTTCCAGATCGCCTTTGAGCAAAGCATCCTTTTCAACATCCAACAGCCGCACGAGGCGATCAAGGGCACGCCTACTCATTTTGCGAAGCTGTCAAAGCATCAAACAGCGATTCGGCCAAACCAATTCCACCCGCTTCCGTGATTAGTTTTGCGTGTTCTTCTCGCAAAAATGACGCGAACTGATCTTCTCCCGCTCCACCTCCAAACCCTTCTGGCGTTTCGCCCAACCCAGTGGATTTAAGCATCTCTGACAGGAAAGCGGCCTCCAGCTTCTTGGCGACCTCCATCAGGTTTTCATCCTGTGTTGGCAGCGGTGGACTGCTGTGAGGGGTGGTTTGAATCTGCATAGTATTGGTTCCCCGCGGATCATTTTTTCCACGTTTAGCGGGCAGCGGTAAACAATCAGTAAGGATCGGGCATGTAAGACAACTTTGACGTCATTGAAGCGGAGAAACCGATGATTCTAGCTCAGCCAACCCATGCGACCGACCCGCTCCTGCCGCACCCGCCACGTGACAGGCCGGCGAAAACCCAATTGGATACTGACGAATTTCTCAAATTTATGTCTGAGGAATACCCCTCTGACGAGGAAATGGACCTCGAGCAAGAGCTAGAGCTCGAACAAGAGGGATCCGCGCTTGGCCTCGCTGAACCGGACACCCCCGATGATCAAAATCTGTCCGATGTCGCGGTACAATCCGGCAAAGAGTCTAGAGAGCGAGAGCCCGCCGTCGAAGTGGTGCCTTCACAGGCGGACACGTCAAATATCCCAGATGCAGAGCCGTGGGAGTTCATGCACCCTCCCGCCTCGTCTAGCGCACCGCGGGTGTCAAAAACGAACGGAGAAAATGATAGGCTAAACAGTGATGACGCGAATTTGGCCTCACCTGCAAAAGCCGACCTCAATTTAGATCAGGGTGGTACGACCCCTCCAATCTCCCCAAACACGAATGCAGGATCGACTGACGTTGACCAGGCAATTCCCGTCGCCTCACCGCTTCAGAAGTCAGTGATACCCCTGCCAGATGGTTCACGGGGTCTCGAGCCCGATGATGGGCAAACCTCCGTCAAAACAGACACCAACGTACCGGCCGCAACCACCGATACTCAAACCCAGGGGGCTCACCTGCCAACCGATGTGACCAACAAAATGGCCGGTATGGGCCCGTTCCAATTTGCGAGGGAGGAGATTTTAAACCTGACAGGGGATGATGCCTTGGCAATTGAAAAACCCACCGAAAGTGCGGGGGCGGTCTCGGCCACAAGCTCCCATGCGTCATCCGCGATCGCCGCCGCCACAGGAACGGTGAAGACAGCGACACCAACGGTCGTGCAACAGATCGCAGCCGCATTGACCCAGTCTGGCGGTCAAAGCACACAAATCGCGCTCAACCCCGAAGAGCTTGGCAGGGTGCGCATTTCACTTTCCAGCTCAGAATCAGGATTGGTCGTGCATATCATGGCCGAACGCTCCGAAACCGCAGACCTGATGCGCCGAAATATCGATAGCCTCCTGAAAGACTTCTCCGACCTCGGGTACGAAAATCCCAGCTTTGATTTCCAGCAGGGCGGGCAACAATCGGGCGACGATACTTCAAGCGCACACAGCCAGCCCCCCTCGTCCCCCCGTGCCGAAGTGACCATCGCGGCACATGACGTACCTCAACGAAATGTCACGGCCCAAGGTGGCCTAGACCTCAAACTGTGATTGGATAGACCTTGGACCTTACCGGAATTACCTCAACAGCTTCGACTTCCGCGGCGATTGCCCAAGCCGACACCTCAGAAACAGTGATCAGCTCTGATTTCGAGACATTCTTGAAAATGCTCACGGTGCAAATGGAAAACCAGGACCCGCTCGATCCAACTGATTCTGCGGATTATGCCATGCAATTGGCCACGTTCTCTGGTGTGGAACAACAGGTCCTCACCAACGACCTGATCACCTCACTCGCGTCCCAGCTCAACACCAGCGGCCTTTCACAGATGGCAGACTGGGTTGGTAAAGATGCACGCGCCGCGATGCCGGCCTACTTCTCGGGCACTCCAATTACGGTTGCGCCAAATGTCGCGGCAACGGCTGATGCGGCCCAACTGGTGGTCTACGATGCCACCGGCACCGAAGTCAGCCGTAATGATATCGCGCTCTCCTCTGATACGGTTGAATGGGCCGGCACAACCGCCACCGGCACCCCTCTCGCTTCGGGGCTCTATTCCTTTGCCGTTGTCAGCTCGTCAAACGGGGTCGTGATCTCCGAACAAGGCGCCGAAGTATACGCCTCCGTTCGGGAGGTGCGCAGGGAAAACGGGCAGTTGAACTTGCTGATGGACGGCGACGTCTCAGTCTACGCGTCGGACGTTTCCGCGTTGCGCGAGTGACCCTAATTCACCAGATGCACGACCATCACAGCCGCAATTGCCAAACCCGCCCCAAATGTCGTCCATCCAATCGCAGGTAAATAGCCTCGGCGGGGCGGCGGCGTTTTGTCTTCGCCCAGCCGGATCAAGGCTGCTTCGGCAAGCGCAGGCAAACGGGGCCCGAAGCGTGATAGAACCTTGGCGGTCTTCGCCAGATCATCCAATGCAGCACGCGGCCCGATGCTGTCTTTGATATAGGTTTCCACAACCGGTTTCGCTGCGTCCCAAATATTCATGCGGTGGTCAAATGTGCGCGCCACACCTTCAACAACCACCATAGTGCGTTGCAACAAAATCAGCTCGGTGCGGGTTTCCATGCCAAACCGTTCCGTCACCTCAAACAGATAGGACAGCAGCCGCGCCATCGAAATCTGTTCGGCGTTCATCCCGAAAATCGGCTCGCCAACAGCCCGCAACGCCCGTGCGAACTCATCCACATCTTGGTCGGCCGGCACATATCCCGCCTCAAAATGCACTTCGGCCACACGTTTGTAATCGCGCCGTATGAACCCAAACAAAATTTCCGCATAAACACGGCGGGTGTATTCATCCAAATGGCCCATGATTCCGAAATCGTAGGCAATGATATCCCCGTTCGGTGCAATTTTCAGATTCCCATGGTGCATATCCCCATGGAAAAATCCGTCCCGCAGCGCATGGTTCAAAAACAACTGCAACACGCGTTGCGACAATTCGGTCAAATCATGGCCCGCAGCCGCAATCGCATCCACATCCGCCGCATTGATGCCCTCTGCCCAGGCCAGGGTCATCACGCGCCGCGCCGACAGCCCCCAATGAATGTCCGGCAAGGTAAAGCCCGCATCATCTTTGGTGTTGTCTGCAAATTCTGACGCCGATGCGCTTTCCAGCCGCAAGTCCAACTCGCTCGCGACGACCCCTTCAAAATGCTCAATCACATCTAATGGGCGCAACCGACGCGACGCGGGCGACAGTGTATCCACCATCCATGCCGCGAAATAAAACGCATCAATATCCTTTTGAAACGCCTTTTCAACACCGGGCCGCAATACCTTCACGGCCACATATTGCCCGTCAGACACCAACCGCGCCTTGTGCACCTGCGCAATCGAAGCCGCCGCCACAGGCTCGGAAAACTCCGAATACATCTCGGCGATAGGGCGCCCCAATTCGCGCTCAATCTCCTGCTGCGCAACCTCAACAGGGAACGGCGGCAGCTTGTCTTGTAAAACCCGTAACTGAACCGCAAGCTCACTGCCCACAACATCAGGACGGGTCGAAAGCACCTGCCCAAATTTGATGTACGCTGGCCCCAGCGCCTGCAGCGCACGGGTGACTGGGGGCTGCGAAACATCCCCCTTCACCCCTAACCACTGCACCGGCCACGTCAGCCCCCGCATGACGATTCGCACCAAACGCGGCGCATGCACGGCATCCAAAACAATCTTCATCGCGCCGGTGCGTTCCAGCGTGGCACCTGTCCGGATCAGGCGAATGATATTATGCGGGCCCCGCATGTCAGAGCTTCCAACCGGAATGCAAACACGCAATCCCAAGGCTTAGGTTGCGGTACTTCGCGTTATCGAACCCTGCGGTTTTCACCATCTCCAAGAACGTCTCTTGATCAGGAAACTTGCGAATCGATTCCACCAAATATTGATAGCTGTCGCGGTCACCCGTGATCACCTGCCCCATCACGGGGATCGCATTGAACGAATAAACATCATACATTTTCTGCAACATATCGTTGGGGATTTTGTTGAATTCCAAAACCATCAACCGCCCGCCGGGCTTTAACACGCGGTAGGCTTCGTTCAACGCCTCTTGGGGGCGTGTCACGTTCCGAATGCCAAAGCTGATGGTGTACACGTCAAATGTATTGTCCGCGAAGGGCAGGGCCATCGCGTCGCCCACAACCCAATCCAGGCTCTCTTCCAAACGCGCCGCTTCCGCGCGCTTGCGTCCTTCAATCAACATCGGCTCGGTCAAATCCAAAACCGTGGCCTGCGCCTGACCAGCACGTTTGAGAAACCGAAACGAAATATCGCCGGTCCCACCCGCCACATCCAACAGCCGCTGACCAGGGCGCGGCGCCAACCAATCCATCATCGCATCTTTCCAAATACGGTGAATGCCAAGGCTCATCGCGTCGTTCATCACATCGTACTTGCTGGCCACGCTGGAAAACACGCCCTGCACCCGCCCTGCCTTTTCGGCCTCGGGTACGGTTTCAAATCCGAAATGGGTTGTTTGATCGTCAGTCATGCCAGTCACCTTGCGAAGTTCACCTAGCAGATATAGCGTCCAACCTTCGGATACAAATGGCCAAATCAGCGCGGTGCAAACGGGCCGTTGTTTCACAAACGCATTTCTAAGAATGAGGCCAGCCCAATGCCTGAACTCCCCGAGGTTGAAACCGTCCGCTCCGGTCTTGCGCCGTCTATGGAAGGGCAGGTGATCACACGCGCAGAGGTGAACCGCCCCGACCTGCGCTGGCCGTTTCCCGAAAACATGGCCACCCGCCTCAGCGGGGCCCGCGTCACGGCGCTGCGCAGACGGTCCAAATATGTGTTGGCCGACCTTGATACAGGCGAAACGCTCATCATCCACCTTGGCATGTCGGGCCGCATGACCGTCTCGGGCGACCCCTTGGGCCAGTTTCACCACGACCACCCAGCGCCCGAAAAACACGATCACGTCGTGTTCCACATGGACAACGGCGCGCGCATCACCTTCAACGATCCCCGCCGCTTCGGCGCGATGGATCTCGCCAAAACCGCAAATCTCGAGGACCATTGGCTGATAAAACCCATCGGACCAGAGCCATTGGGCAATGCCTTCAATGCCCCCTATTTGATTGAAAAACTCGCCGGCAAAAACACCGCCATCAAAACCGCCCTGCTGGATCAACGCATCGTTGCAGGCTTGGGCAATATCTACGTCTGCGAAGTTCTCTTTCGCGCCCACATCAACCCAAAACGCAAAGCAGGCGCCTTGTCCAAACAGCGCGTTGCCTCACTGGTCCCAATTGTGCGTGAGGTGCTGTCAGAAGCCATCGCCGCGGGCGGTTCATCCTTGCGAGATTACCGCCAGGCCGACGGCGAATTGGGCTATTTCCAACACGGATTTCAGGCGTACGACCGCGAAGGCCACCCTTGCCAAACGCCCGATTGCACAGGAACGATCGCGCGCATTACCCAAGGGGGGCGATCCACATTCTATTGCCCCCAATGTCAAAGATAGCTTGATCGCTGCGTGGGTTGGGGTATTCGTACGTGCTTATAGAAACTGCCTGGAGCCGTTAAATGGCCTTTGAAACCATCATTCTCGAGACAATTGATGACGTCGCCGTCATCACGCTCAATCGCCCAGATGCCCTCAATGCATTGAACTCAAAGCTCTTGGGCGAGCTTGCACAAGCGGTCTCGGATGTGGACGCAGATAAGAAAATCCGCTGCATCGTTCTGACCGGTTCAGAAAAAGCATTTGCGGCTGGCGCAGACATTAAAGAAATGGCGGACCAGTCTTTTGTGGACATGTACCGCAGCAACTTCTTTGGTGAAGAAGTCGACAAGTTCTTGAAAACACGCAAACCCATCATCGCAGCCGTCTCTGGTTTCGCGCTGGGCGGTGGCTGTGAGTTGGCCATGATGTGCGACTTTATCATCGCGGCAGATACGGCGAAATTCGGACAGCCCGAAATTAACCTTGGCGTGATCGCAGGTATTGGCGGCACGCAGCGTTTGACGCGTTTTGTAGGTAAATCCAAATCGATGGACATGCACCTCACAGGCCGTTTTATGGATGCCGCCGAGGGGGAGCAATCTGGCCTCGTCAGCCGTGTGGTACCGGCCAAGAAGCTGCGCGAAGAAGCCCTGTCCGCGGCCAACAAGATTGCGGAAAAATCAATTTTGGCGTCGATGGCGGTCAAAGATACGGTCAACCGCGCCTATGAAACGACCCTTGCCGAAGGCATTAATTACGAACGCCGCATGTTCCAATCCCTCTTCGCAACTGAAGATCAGGCCGAAGGCATGGCGTCCTACATCGAAAAGCGCGAACCGCAGTTCCGCGACAAGTAAACCAAGCAGTTGCAAAACCAAGCGTCGCGGCCTATACGCGGCGCTGAAATGCGCGTGATGCCCGCTTTAGGCTCGAATCAATTCCGGTTGTGGTTTGCCGGTGGGTTGCGTGCGTTAATGAAATTTAAATGTAACGAACCCGAAAGAAACTGATCCCATGGCAAACACTGCACAGGCTAAAAAACGCGCACGTCAAAACGAAGCTCGTTTTCAAGTAAACAAAGCACGCCGTTCGCGCATCCGCACGTTCCTGCGTAAAGCTGAAGAAGCAATCGCATCCGGCGACAAAGAAGCAGCAACAGCTGCTGTTCGTGCGCTTCAGCCAGAATTGATGCGCGGCGTCACCAAAGGCGTTTTCCACAAAAACACAGCGGCACGCAAAATGTCCCGTTTGTCAGCACGTGTAAAAGCAATCGGCTAAATTTTCAGCTCCCCTTTTTTGAGGCTGAGCGATTCTTTACATGACCCCACGAAAGGCGGCCCATCGGGTCGCCTTTTTTGTCGAAGCGTCGCATTTTTGCACAGGCGCGTTTCGACTTTTCCTTGTGATTCAAGGGTTGCTCAGATTCGTTTCGAAACGATCTCTGTCAAGCCTATCCTTGCTGTTGAAATCGCATCCCCCGAACGTCTAATTTGACTGAGCGATTCATTTCGTTCCTGGGGGAGCGTGAGGCAGCAAAACAATTTTGGCACATCCGTTTGCGCGGATATTCTGGGGGACCCGCCTTATTTATAAGGCTGTTTTGCGTTGCACTTGATCAGCACGGTGTGGGAGCCGGGCCAGTCTTGAGCAATACTCATGTCGTCTACGGCGCCAGCCTATCAGAGAAATCTCTCTGTTTGATTGGTCTACCATTATGGTCTGCGAATGCAGGTCGTCGCATGTCTTTGCGGCGGGCCGTGCGGCTGACTTGGTGTAAGGAATAAAACGGGTCGCGGGCGGCACTCTGGCGTGTCGTGCGATGATACAAAATGGGACAGACGGGGTACGAATGACACAGGCGCACTGGGAACAAGTCAAAGCTGACATGCGGTCAGCGATTGGTGCAGGCAACTACAAAAGCTGGATCGAGCCGCTCACGCTCATGTCCGCAGCTGAGGGTGTGGCACATGTCGCAGCCCCCAATCCCTTTGTCGGCGATTACGTCGGCAAAACCTATGGCGACCAGATCATCTACCACCTCAACCGTCAGGGCATGTCCGTCCAACGTCTCTCGTTCGAGGTCGAAGGCGGCGCCACGGCAGCCAAACCAGCCACAGCGCACCCCGCGCCCCAGCCTGTCAAAACACAGGCAAAATCCAACGACGCGCAGCCAGACCAGCGTTTTACCTTCGACACGTTCGTTGTCGGCAAGCCCAACGAACTCGCCCACGCCGCGGCCAAACGTGTCGCCGAAGGCGGCCCCACAACATTCAACCCGTTGTTCCTTTATGGCGGCGTTGGCTTGGGCAAAACCCACCTGATGCACGCCATCGCCCATGAGCTGAGCGAAAAGCGCCCCGATCTCAACGTGCTCTACATCTCGGCAGATCAATTCATCTACCGCTTCATCTCCGCCCTGCGCGACCGCAAGATGATGGACTTCAAACAGCACTTCCGCTCCGTCGACGTTTTGATGGTCGACGATATCCAATTCCTCGAAGGCAAAGATTCCACGCAAGAGGAATTCTTCCACACCTTCAACGCGCTCGTGGATCAAAACAAACAGCTCATCATTTCTGCTGACCGTGCACCGGGCGAAATCCGCGACCTCAGCGAGCGGATCAAATCCCGCCTGCAATGCGGCCTCGTCGTTGACCTGCACCCAACCGATTATGAGCTGCGTTTGGGCATCCTGCACGCGAAACAGGAAACCTACCTCAACGTCTATCCAGGTGTCGAAATCGCACCGGGCGTGCTGGAATTCCTCGCACACCGCATCTCCAGCAATGTCCGCGTTCTCGAAGGCGCGCTAAACCGTCTTTACGCGCTGGCCTCTCTCGTTGGGCGCACCGTCACCGTTGAAATGGCCCAAGACTGCCTCTCCGACATTTTGCGCGCCTCCGATCGTAAACTCACCATCGAAGAGATCCAGCGCAAAGTCTCCGAACACTTCGATATCCGCCTGTCCGACATGCTCGGCCCGAAACGCACACGCAGCCTCGCGCGCCCGCGTCAGGTGGCCATGTGGCTGTGCAAACAGCTCACCAGCCGCAGCCTGCCGGAAATTGGCCGCAAATTCGGCAAGCGTGACCACACCACTATCATGCACGGTGTGCGTAAAATCGATGAATTGCGCCAATCCGACAGTCAAATCGCCGACGATTTGGAACTCTTGCGCCGCGCATTGGAAGACTAGAAAACCACACTCTTGTGTTCACTGTCAGAACCCTCCACAAACCCCTTGTGGAGGGCGTAAATTCCTCTAATTTCAGCACCCCAACCCTACGGGGTACGCAGGACGGAGACAGGGCCAATGAAACTCAGCATCGAACGCGCAACATTGCTCAAGGCCGTGGCGCAAGCCCAATCGGTCGTCGAACGCCGCAACACCATTCCAATTCTGGCCAACGTCCTGATCGAAGCCGAAGGCGCTGACGCGACTTTCCGCGCCACTGACCTCGACATCGAAGTCGTCGACAAAGCACCGGCGCAGGTCGAGCGGGCAGGGGCCACCACCGTCTCCGCGGTGACGCTGAACGAAATCGTCCGCAAATTGCCAGACGGCGCGCTCGTCACCCTGACCGAAGACAGCGCCTCAGGCCGTCTCACCATCGAAGCAGGCCGTTCCAACTTCAGTCTCGCAACTTTGCCCAAAGAAGACTTCCCCGTGATGGCGACGTCGGACTATGCGGCAAACTTCTCAGCGCCTGCACCGGTTCTGCGCCGCCTGTTCGACAAATCCAAATTCGCGATCTCCACAGAAGAAACCCGGTATTACCTCAACGGTGTGTACATGCACGTCGCCGATGCCGATGGCGGCAAAGTCTTGCGCTGCGTCGCCACCGACGGCCACCGCCTCGCGCGCATCGACGCAGAATTGCCCGAGGGCGCAGCCGAGATGGCGGGCGTTATCGTACCGCGTAAAACCGTGGGCGAACTGCGCAAACTCCTCGACGATGACGATATGAAAATCGCCGTTTCCGTCTCCGAGACCAAAATCCGCTTCGCAACGCCTGACATTACTCTGACCTCCAAGGTCATCGATGGCACATTCCCCGATTACACCCGCGTGATCCCGCAAGGCAACACACGCAAACTCGAGGTCGACGCTGCCGAATTCGCCAAAGCGGTCGACCGTGTGGCCACCGTTTCGTCCGAACGGTCACGCGCCGTGAAATTGCAGCTCGACGAAGACCGTTTGACCCTCTCGGTCAACGCGCCCGACAGTGGGGCCGCCGAAGAAGAACTCGCCGTCGCCTACGGGGACGAGCGTTTGGAAATTGGCTTCAACGCCAAATATCTCCTCGAAATCGCCTCCCAAGTGGATCGCGAAAACGCGGTCTTCATGTTCAACAGCTCGGGCGACCCGACCTTGATGCGCGAAGGCAACGACACCTCCGCCATCTACGTCGTCATGCCGATGCGCGTCTAACTTGGCCGGACTGCACCAGATTTTGAAACGGGGCCGCAGCTAATGTCGGCCCTTTTTCTGTCTGCGCTCACGCTGTCCCATTTCCGGTCCCACCGGCGTGCCAAATTGGCGCTCGATGGACGGCCCGTGGCCATCCACGGCCCCAATGGTGCGGGCAAAACCAACATCCTCGAAGCCGTGTCGATCCTTTCGCCCGGCCGTGGCCTGCGCCGCGCCTCCTCCGAAGACATGACCCGCCGCCCCGAAGCCTTGGGCTGGAAAGTCACGGCGGATCTCACAGCGCAATCCCACTTCCACGAGATTGAAACCTGGTCCGAAGGCGGCGCCTCCCGCCAAACCAAAATCGACGGCAAAGCATCGCCGCAAATCGCACTGGGCCGCATCGCCCGCGTCCTCTGGCTCATCCCCGCCATGGACCGTCTCTGGATCGAAGGCGCAGAAGGCCGTAGGCGGTTCCTCGACCGCGCCACACTGTCGTTCGAACCTGCCCATGCCGAAGCCGTTTTGACCTACGAAAAGGCCATGCGCGAACGCAACCGACTGCTCAAAGACATGGTGCGCGACGCCCATTGGTACGCCGCATTGGAACGGCAAATGGCCGAAGCAGGCGCCACCCTCTACCGCAACCGCGCCCATGCGCTCTCTCGTCTCAGCGAGGCCCAAGAAGCCGCAGAAACCGCCTTTCCCACCGCAAACCTCACGCTCACCCACCCCGAACCCGCCTGCGAAGCACCCTTTGATGCAGGCGCACTCCAAGCCGCGTTCGCCGCCAACCGCCCCCGCGACCTTGCCGCAGGCCGCACGCTGATCGGCCCGCACCGCGCCGACCTCTACGCCGTCTACGCCGCCAAAAATGTCCCCGCCAAAGACTGTTCCACAGGCGAACAAAAAGCTCTGCTCATCTCCCTCATCCTCGCCAACGCACGCGCGCTGTCCGATGATCTCGGCGCCGCTCCTATCCTGCTGCTCGACGAAGTCGCAGCCCACCTCGACGCCACCCGCCGCGCCGCCCTCTACGATGAAATCACAGCCCTCAAATCTCAGGCCTTCATGACCGGAACAGGCCCCGAACTCTTCGCCGAATTGGGCGATCGCGCCCAAACAGTCGTCGTCACCGACGAAGACGGCATCTCAAAAACGGACCAGCCATGACCATCACGCCCACCGAACTCGCCCTCTACGCAGGCGCACTGGCGATCCTGTTCCTCACGCCCGGTCCGGTTTGGGTCGGCCTCATCGCACGCGCACTGTCGGGCGGGTTTAGCGCCGCTTGGCCACTGGCCGCCGGTGTGGTCATCGGCGATGTCATGTGGTGCCTCTTTGCCGTGCTCGGCATGGCTTGGGTGGTCGACCAATACCCCGGCACACTCACAGCCCTCAAATGGGTCGCCTGCGCCACTTTTCTCTTCATGGGCTACCTCATCCTCAAATCCGCCGACAAAGACCTCTCCAAGGCCGACAGCCGCCTCACCCGACCGGGCATCTGGGCCGGTTTCGTCGCAGGCCTCGCGGTGATCTTGGGCAACCCAAAGGCCATTTTGTTCTACATGGGCATGTTGCCCGGCTTCTTCGATCTGGGCGCCTTCACCCGCGCAGATATCCTCGCCGTCGCAGCCATTTCCGCCATCGTCCCCCTCGTCGGAAACCTTGCAATGGCCGCGATGATCGACCGTGTGCGCCGTCTGCTCACCTCCCCCAAATCGGTCCGCCGCATGAACACAACAGCCGGCTATCTGATGATCTGCGTGGGCCTCATAATTCCGTTCACGTAACCCCACAAAAACTGCCCTAAACCCGTGACATTCCTTCACAAAAACGCTAGATTTAGCGTCAAATAACAAGGAAGAACCGTCATGACCGACGAGCAGAAAATCCCCGAAGAGTACGGCGCCGATTCTATTAAGGTTCTCAAGGGCCTAGAGGCCGTGCGCAAACGTCCGGGCATGTATATCGGCGACACCGACGATGGCTCTGGCCTGCACCACATGGTCTACGAAGTCGTCGACAACGGCATCGATGAAGCTTTGGCCGGTCACGCTGATGCCGTGAATGTCAAAATTCACTCCGACGGCTCTGTTTCTGTCTCCGACAACGGGCGCGGCATTCCCGTGGGCATCCACGAAGAAGAAGGCGTTTCGGCCGCCGAAGTCATCATGACCCAGCTGCACGCAGGCGGTAAATTCGACAGCAACTCCTACAAGGTTTCCGGTGGTTTGCACGGCGTGGGCGTTTCCGTTGTGAACGCGCTCTCCGACTGGCTCGAGCTGCGCATTTGGCGCGACGGCAAAGAACACATCGCCCGGTTTGAGGGCGGCTTCACAACCCGCTCCCTCGAAGTGGTCGGCGAATGTGGCGATCGTACCGGCACCGAAGTCCGCTTCATGGCCTCCGTCGAAACTTTCTCCAACCGCGACTATTCGTTCGAAACCCTCGAAAAACGTCTGCGTGAATTGGCCTTCCTCAACTCCGGCGCGCGCATCATCGTCGAAGATGAACGTCCTGCCGAACCGCTGCGCACCGAACTTTACTACGAAGGCGGCGTGAAAGAATTCGTCAAATACATCGACCGCTCTAAAACCTCGATGCTCGCTGAACCGATTTATGTGATCGGCGAAAAAGACGACATCGGCGTCGAAGTCGCCATGTGGTGGAACGACAGCTACAATGAAATGGTCCTGCCGTTCACCAACAACATCCCGCAGCGCGACGGCGGTACCCACATGGCGGGCTTCCGTGCCGCGCTGACCCGCACCATCAACAACTACGCGCAATCCTCCGGCATCGCCAAAAAGGAAAAGGTCTCCTTCACCGGTGATGACGCCCGCGAAGGCCTCACCTGTGTGCTCTCCGTCAAAGTGCCAGATCCGAAATTCTCGTCCCAAACCAAAGACAAGCTCGTCTCGTCCGAGGTTCGCCCAGCCGTTGAATCCCTGATGAACGAAAAGCTGGCCGAATGGTTCGAAGAAAACCCCGCCATCGCCCGCGATGTTGTCGGCAAAATCATCGAAGCCGCCCACGCCCGCGAAGCTGCCCGCAAAGCCCGCGAACTCACCCGCCGCAAAACCGCGATGGATGTGAACTTCCTCGCCGGCAAGCTCAAAGATTGCTCCGAAAAAGACCCGGCCAAAACAGAAGTCTTCTTGGTGGAGGGTGACTCTGCGGGGGGCTCCGCCCAAACGGGCCGCGACCGTCAAACTCAGGCCATCCTGCCGCTCAAAGGTAAAATTCTAAACGTCGAGCGCGCGCGCTTCGACCGGATGCTCGGGTCGCAAGAAATCGGCAACCTCGTGATGGCGCTCGGCACAGGCATCGGCCGCGACGAGTTCAACATCGACAAACTGCGTTACCACAAGATCGTCATCATGACCGATGCGGACGTCGACGGTGCGCACATCCGAACCCTCTTGCTCACGTTCTTCTTCCGCCAAATGCCGGAACTCATCGAACGCGGCCACCTCTACATCGCGCAGCCACCCCTCTACAAAGTCAGCCGCGGCAAATCTGAGGTTTACCTCAAAGACCAAGCAGCGATGGATGAATATCTGGTCGACCAAGGCTGCGACGGCGCAATGTTGCGTCAGGGTAATGGCGAAGAAATCACCGGCGCCGACCTGCGCCGTGTCGTCGATGATGCCGCACGTCTCAAACGCGTCCTCGATGCCTTCCCAACCCACTACCCGCGTCACATCCTCGAACAGGCCGCCATCGCAGGCGCCTTCGTTGCCGGTGCGGTCGACAGCGACCTCCAAGGCGTGGCCGACCGCGTCGCGACCCGCCTCGACCTGATCGCAAACGAATGGGAACGGGGCTGGCAAGGTCGCATCACCCAAGACAAAGGCATCCGCCTGACCCGCATCCTGCGCGGCGTCGAAGAGGTCCGCACGATGGACGGCCCCATGCTCCGCTCCGGTGAAGCCCGCAAAACCGGCTCCTTCACTCAAGGCCTCCAAGACGTCTACGCGACCCCCGCAACGCTGATCCGCAAAGACCGCGTGCAAAACATCTACGGCCCCCTCGACCTGCTCAAAGCGATCCTCGAAGAAGGCGAACGCGGCCTCTCCCTCCAGCGCTACAAAGGATTGGGCGAGATGAACCCGGACCAGCTGTGGGAAACAACGCTCGACCCCGACGCACGCACCCTCCTGCAAGTCAAAGTCGAAGACGTGGCCGAAGCGGACGACCTGTTCACCAAACTCATGGGCGACGTTGTAGAACCGCGCCGCGAATTCATCCAGCAAAACGCCCTGTCGGTCGAAAACCTCGACTTCTAAGAAAGGCGCAAAGCGATGGCTAACGAGACAAAGAAATCTTCAATCTTCGAGACCATCGACCCTGGCAATGGTGGTCTGGCGTTTTTGGAAACCTACGCCGGCCACCCAAAGGGCACCTTCAAAGCGATCATCGACCGCACGGCTCAAACCGAGGAAGCCGGGGACAGACCCCTTTGGGACGGCTACGAAAAAGTCGAAAATTACTCTAAAAACACATCCCGTACCCGCTCCGCCAAACAGGTCAGCACACGCCCTCGCGGTGGCGGTTTTTTCTCGTGGCTTGTCGCACAACGTAAGCCCGAAACCATCGTTGAATTCGGCACAGCATTCGGCGCTTCGGGTATGTACTGGCTTCACGGAATCGAAGCAGCGGACCATGGTCATTTGATGACCTATGAACCCAACACGGATTGGGCCGGCTACGCTCGCGAAAACCTGAGCTCAGTGTCCGATCGGTTCACCCTCACCAACGGCACATTCGAAGAAAACGCAGCAAAAACCTTGAAAAAGGGCAGCGTTGGCATCGCCTTTATCGACGCGATTCACACCTCAGACTTCGTGACGTCACAATATGAAATCCTGCGCCCCTATCTGGCGAAAGACGCGATTGTCCTCTTCGATGACATCCACTTTTCCAACGATATGCGCGATTGCTGGGAAAAAGACATTGCCAAACGCTCAGAGGTTCAGGCCTCAGCGCAACTCGGCACACGTGTCGGTATTGCATTGATCTAGCGGGGTGCGGTTCTGGTAAACCTGCCGTTGCGCGGTTAAATCCTGCCGTCTTCCTGCGTCACCAGATCGCCAAATCTTCAGAATTGTTTGAACAAATTGGCCCCCCTCGCGTTGAGAAGACCAAAGGAGATCACTCATGACTGACAAAACGACAGACAGCACCCAGCCCGAGTCGAGCGCACAGACGGAAGGTCTCACACGCGTAGAACCCGGCCATACCCGCAACATCCGGTCCGAACCGGTCGACCGCACAGACCCGCCCGTGGCAGACCTCGCCCGCGAACTGTCCCCTGAAATCAAAGACGCCGTGCGCCGCGAAGGCGACTGGGCCGATGACGGCGACAGAAACAACGCAGACGATGCGCAGGACGTGACGGATAAGTTCGTCGAAAAAACCTAAATCTGCCTCATGGCATCATCTGTGCCACGACACTCAAAAACCGTGCGACCTCGTCGACGGAATTATAGTGACACATTGAAACCCGCACCGCAGCGTCCTGACCCAACGGGGTCAGGATATTGCCGCTGTAGTGGTCCGCTTTGCGCACATGGGTCCGCACGCCTTCCGCATTCAGCGCGCTCACAATCTCGGCCGCAGGCGCAGCCTCCGACCAAAAACAAACCAGCCCTTCGCGCGCTGCGTTCTCAACGCCCCCCACAACATGCAGCCCATCGTAATCGGCCAACCCCTTCAGGTTGCCAACGCCGTGCAACATCGCATCGGTCAGCGTCTTTTCCTGCGCCTTGATCGCAGCGCCCGCCGCTTCAATCCGCGCGCGCCGTGTCTCGGCGGCACTCACCGCGCCCCCCAACCAATCGAAATAATCCACCACATCATGGAAGGTCGCATAGGCGCCCGTGTCCCGCGTGCCCATTTCCCAATTCAGCGCAGGCCCGTCTTTCAGCTGCTCAGGCCCCAGCGCCGTTAGCCGGTCACTCACCCAAGCCACCCCATACCCATGCCGCGAAAACACTTTGTAGGGCGACACAACATAGCCATCAACATCAGCAGCGCTCAAATCAATCAACCCGTGTGAGGCATGCTGAATTCCGTCTACAATGATAAAACATTCGGGTGCCACCGCACGGATCGCCGCCACGATCCCCACCAAATCCATGCCCATCCCCGTCACCGGCGAGGTGTGCAAAATCGTGGCCACCCGCGTGTCCGGCGTCACCGCCGCCGCATAGGCTTCAGGCGTCACCAATCCCAATCCATCATCATGGCGTACCGCAACATCGCGATGCCCAAACGCCTCCGCCCACCGCGCCCGCGGCGAAACCGAGGCCGGATGTTCCACCGTCGACCCCAGCACAACACCAGCCTCAGATCGCGACATCGCGTTGCGGATCAACCGAAACAACAGCTCCGTGCCGCTTTCGCCCACAATCACCTGACCACCGCTGGCATTAAACCAATCCATAGCGGCCAGCTTCGCCTCTTTGATGATATCCACCAAAGCATGGGACGCCGGATTATCGCGCCCCTGATTGTCCGGTATCGCCGCGAATCGCGCCGATGTTTCCACAACAGACTTCAGCGTCAGCGCCCCACCCGCATTCTCAAAGAAAACACGCTCACCCTGAAACGGGCAGGCCTCAACATGTGCAAATTTCGACCGAACCTCGGTCAGCAACTCAGGCGTAATCATGGCGCAAATCTCCTTTGCGCCAACCACACATCAATTGAAATGAAATGACCAGCCCTAGCCTTTGGGTCCTACGTGGTTTTCCCCACGGGCCGCCGACAACGCGATCTGTTTCTGCCGCTCGCGGAACCGCTCCTTGTCCCGCTCCGATGTCTCGCCATGACACTGATGACACGACACACCCAACTCAAATTCGGGCCGGTCACGATCCTCAGGCAGCAACGGGCGACGGCAGGCATAGCACAACACATGCGGACCTTCTTCCAGCCCGTGGCCCACACTTACGCGCGCATCAAACACGAAACATTCACCATCCCAGGTGCTCTCGTCCTGCGGCACCTCTTCAAGATACTTCAGAATGCCACCCTTCAGGTGATAAACATCCTCAACCCCTTGACCGATCAGGAAATTTGTCGACTTCTCACACCGAATGCCACCGGTGCAGAACATCGCGATCCGCTTGTTATGAAACCGTTCCTTGTTCTCTTCCCACCAGGCCGGAAACTCGCCAAAACTCTTGGTTTCAGGGTCAATCGCCCCGTCAAACGTGCCAATCGCAACCTCATAATCGTTGCGCGTATCAATCACCGCCACATCGGGTGATTTGATCAATTCGTTCCAATCGGACGGATCAACATAGCGCCCAACAGCCGCCGTCGGGTCCACATCCGGCTGGCCCATCGTCACAATCTCTTTCTTCAACCGAACCTTCATCCGGTTGAACGGGGGCACGCTCGCCGTGCTCTCTTTCCACTCCAACGTGGCACAGCCGGGCAGGGCGCGAATGTGCGCCAAGGCGGCATCAATCCCCTCGCGTGATCCGGCAATCGTCCCGTTGATCCCCTCGCGGGCCAACAACAATGTCCCCATCACGCCATTCGAACAACACGCCGCCGCCAGCGGCGCTTTCAACGCAGCCGGATCCTCGAACGGGGTGAAATGATAAAGTGCAGCAACTGTATACATGGCGCCCATCTAATCCGTTGCGCCGCCTCGCTCAACCCGTAGGATGGCGAAAACACAATGCGGAGTCCCCCCATGCACGCCCTTCTTGTCATCGATGTCCAAAACGACTTCTGCCCCGGCGGCGCGCTGGCCGTGGCCGGCGGCGACGAGATCGTGGCCCCGATCAATGCGCTGATGCCTACGTTCGACGCCGTGATCCTCACACAAGACTGGCACCCGGCAGGGCACAGCTCCTTCGCAAGCACCCACAAAGCCGACCCGATGACCGTCACCCAAATGCCCTACGGCCCGCAGGTCCTCTGGCCCGATCACTGCGTCATCGGCACGCCCGGCGCCACCTTCCATCCCGACCTCAACACAAATGCGGCCGACCTCATCATTCGCAAAGGCTTCAACCCCGCGATCGACAGCTATTCCGCCTTCTTCGAAAACGATCACACCACCCCAACAGGTCTCGAGGGATACCTGCGCACACGCGGTATCACAGACCTAACTCTGGTCGGGTTGGCTACTGATTTTTGTGTAAATTATTCCGCCGTCGATGCTGCGAAATTGGGGTTCAACGTCACCGTAAAGCCCGACCTCTGTCGCGCGATCGATTTCGATGGCTCACTCGATGCCGCCTACGCGTCAATGAAAGACGCAAACGTAAAAATCGCAGGTTAACTGGCGTGGGTCATCCCAAGCCGCTCTTGCGCCAATTGCAACGCGGCACGACCGTCGTCCAATAATTTGCGCGCTACGGCGACTTCTTCTCGGTGCTGGCGTGCGGAATGTTGAAACACTTCGCACTCCCGCCGAATCTGAATACACACTGCAATGTCTCGTTCAATTCTGGCCGTGATATCTCGCATAAATCGTCCATGTCGCAGTGGGTAATTTAGCCCAACGCGCGCCCTGTCAATTTGTTCCGACAGCAGTACCAATAAGTTCAAAATAAAAAACGGCACCCACCAAAGGGGTGCCGCAAGGTAGATCTGGCCTGCGTGTTCACCAGATCAGAGGCAAGTCAAACTTAGTCGTCGGAAAACGCGAGCCCTACGCCGCGCGCGGCCAATTTACCCGTGCCAGCCACTACGTGAACAGTGCCCTTCGCCGCCGCTCCAACAACATCTCCGGTCGTGTTCGCAACCTGCGATGTCGAACAGCCCGCTGTCACCAAAACCACCAATGCAGACGTTGTCAGCATCGCTTTGCGTGTCATCATCTCAATCATCGTTTTGTCCTTTCCAACATATCAGATGCAACTCAAATCCAACAGGCCCTCGTCGCTTGATCCTTAGATAGGCCCCAACAATCCATAAGAAAAACGAATAATAATTGGGTTTGAAATGATGAATTCTTGAGGATAAAATCCACCAATGGACATTGCCCTGATCAGAACCTTCATCGAAGTCGCCGCCACGGGGTCCTTCGCAAATGCCGCCGACAGGCTGTTTGTCACGCAATCCGCCGTCAGCTTGCGGGTCCAGCGCCTCGAAGACACGCTCGGCCAAACCTTGTTCAAACGGTCCAAAGCAGGCGCCGAACTCACCCGCGAAGGGCAGGCTTTCGAACACTATGCGCTTTCCTTGACCAAACTCTGGGAAGAAGCCCGCCAACGTGTCGGCATCCCCGAAGGCTTTACCGAAAGCCTATCCTTGGGCGCACAATACTCACTTTGGCCCGGCCTCGGCTTCCGCTGGATCGACGCCCTCAAATCCGCCCGCGCCGATCTCAACATTCGCGCCGAACTCGGCATGCCCGACCGTCTCACGCGGTTCTTGATCGAAGGCATGATACAGGCCGCCCTCATCTATACCCCGCAACTCCGGCCCGGTTTGGCCGTTGAAAAAATCCTCGAAGAAGAGCTGGTCATGGTCGCGGCTTGGCCCAATCCCGATCTGTCCTCCATCGATGGCCGGTACGTGTTCCAAGATTGGGGGCCCGAATTCGTGCAAGCCCACGCGCTGCACCTGCCCAATCTCACTCACACCGGCCTCACCTTTTCTCTAGGCGCGATGACCGCCAATTTCATCCGTGGCCGAGGCCTCGCCACCTACGTTCCCGCCCGCTCCATCAAGCCGCAACTTGACCGCGGCGAACTCTACCTCGTTCCCGATGCGCCCGTCTTTCCCTATCCTGTCTGGGCGGTTTGGCGCACCGATCTGCCCCCCGATCTGGCGGATCTGGCCCTCACCACCCTGCGTCAGGTCGCGCAAGGGGCCTTGTCCGAACAAGACGACATCATTCACCGCCTCGAAGACATAAGCGACGATCCCCTCGAAACCTTGGGCCACGGCGTTGATGGCACCACGACCTAGCCCTTTACCCCCCCGTCTCCGTTTGCTCTAACAAACAGGCCGAAACGGAGGACCCAACATGGTCGACATCGCCACCCGCGTCTGGAACCACAAATGGAAGATCGACCCGATCGTCCGGTCCCTCATCGATACCGATTTTTATAAACTGCTGATGTGCCAGTCGGTGTTTCGCAACAAGCCCGACACCACCGTTACGTTTTCACTGATCAACCGAACAAAATCCGTCCGCCTCGCCGACCTGATCGACGAAGGCGAATTGCGAGAACAGCTCGACCATGTCCGCTCCCTGTCGCTCTCGCGCGGTGAAAGCACATGGATGCGCGGCAACACCTTTTACGGCAAACGCCAAATGTTCAGCCCCGAATTCATGGACTGGTTCGAAAACTTGCGCCTGCCGCCCTATCACCTCGAAAAACGCGATGGGCAATATGAGCTGACCTTCGAAGGCGCCTGGCCAGAGGTCATGCTCTGGGAAATTCCTGCCCTGTCCATCCTCATGGAGCTTCGCGGCCGCGCCGTCCTGCGCGACATGGGCCGCTTCGAACTCCAAGTCCTCTACGCCCGCGCCATGACCAAGCTGTGGGAGAAAATCGAGAAACTCCAACCGCTCGACACCCTCCGCGTGGCCGATTTCGGCACCCGCCGTCGCCACAGTTTCCTTTGGCAAGATTGGTGCGTCCAAGCCATGCAAGAAGGCTTGGGCGATGCCTTCCCCGGAACGTCAAATTGCCTGATCGCCAAAAACCGCGACCTGGAAGCCATCGGCACGAATGCCCATGAACTTCCCATGGTCTATTCCGCCCTCGCGCAAACAGACGCCGAATTGGCCCAAGCGCCCTACGATGTCCTGTCCGACTGGCAAGAAGAGCACGACGGCAACCTGCGCATCATCCTGCCCGACACCTACGGCACCAAAGGCTTCCTGAAAAACGCACCCGACTGGCTCGCCGGTTGGACGGGCATCCGCGTCGATTCCGGCGACCCCGCAACAGCGGCCGAAACAGCCATCAAATGGTGGCAGGACCGCGGCGAAGACCCCACCAAAAAACTGGTCATTTTCTCAGACGGCCTCGACGCTGACAAAATCGTCTCCCTCCATACCCAATTCCAAAACCGCACCCGCGTGTCGTTCGGGTGGGGCACGATGCTGACGAATGATTTCAAAGGCCTTACATCCGGCGATACGCTCGCGCCGTTCTCACTCGTCTGCAAAGCCATATCAGCCAACGGTAAACCCACGGTTAAACTCAGCGACAACCCGAACAAGGCCATGGGGCCAGCCGCCGAAGTGGATCGGTACAAACGTGTCTTTGGGGTGGGCGAACAAGACCGGGTCGAGGTTGTCGTCTAACCGCTCACTCGACCTTCCCGCGCAGCGCTTTGATCTCGCCGCGTTTCTTCTTCGCATCCACACGTTTCTTCTTTTGGTTCTGCGACACCCGCGTTTTCACCCGCCGTTTGGGCGCCACCAGCGCGGCCCGTACCATCTCCGTCAGCCGCTCGCGCGCGATCTCTCGGTTGCGCGCCTGCGACCGCGTGTCTTGCACAAACAAAATAATCGCCCCATCGGCGGTCCATTTGCGCCCCGCCAATCGCCGCAACCGCGCCTTTACAGGGCCGGGCAGGGCGGGGGACCGCTCCGCCTCAAACCGTAATTCCACCGCCGTCGACACCTTGTTCACGTTCTGCCCACCGGGGCCGGACGCGCGCACAAAACTCTCGGTTAGCTCCCAATCGGCGATCTCGATACTGTCGTTGATGCGAAGGGCCATCCGTCTTTCCCGCGTTGTGCATGCCCGTACATACAAGCTGTGTACGGCCTGTGTACAGGAAACATACATGAAAAAGGGCCGCTCCCAGCGATAGGAACGGCCCTTCGAAAGTTCAGGAGGTGGGGCGGTTAGAGCGCTCTCACCTATGGTTTTATATGCCCAAGGGCTGCCCTAGACACACGCCTCCATAGTTGTCCCGACACACGTCTCCACTATCTTTCTTGACACTGGATCACCTCCTTTCATTGTTTCGCCTAAGGGTAGGAAACCACAACTTCTGGGGATCACCAAAGAAAAAATCACGACATTTGGTGATTTTTCTGCAAGCGCGAAACGATCAGGCGGAATGGAACCAATGCAATAAGGGCGATGGACAGTTTCACCGCCCAATCGGCCACAGCCAAAGACACCCACAGCGGAACAAGGCCACCAACGTTCAAGAACGGCACAGCGTCCCACGCCCATGAAATTTCACCATCAGCCGCCGCGCCGAACGATACGAAGGCACTGAAAGCAATGGTAAAAAACAAGATGGTATCCACTGTCGAGCCGATCAACGTAGAGGCCAGCGGCGCGCGCCACCATGCGCCGTCACGCAATTTCGAGAAGATGAACACATCCAGCATCTGCGCCACAAGAAACGCAGTCGCGGAGCCAATGGCCACACGGAACGCAACGGCAGGGAATTCGTAACCATCACCTTGTAGCATGATCTGGCTGCCGATGAGGGAACAGACGATCCCTACAGCAAAACCAATTAGCACCACACGTCGTGCGGCAGTCGCACCATAAACGCGGTTCATGATGTCGGTCACAAGAAAAGCAATCGGGTAGGTAAAGGCACCCCATGTCAGCAACCCGTCAAGGATGAGAAACTGAACAAGGATGTTAGAGGCCACAACAACAGCGGCCATGGCGAGAACGCCAGGAAGAATTCGGGTCATATCAACAATCCGTTTTGACAAGGTAGTCGGACACTTGGCCCTGCCTCATGCAGGACGCCGCGTCTTAGGCGGGCGGCGTCCGTGTTGTCAAACGATTAGTTGCTTGCGGCCACATTGCTGCACTGCGACGGCAAGCGCGCCATGGTCAATGGCCCACGGGACGGCGCAGGTGTGCCGGTCGACGGTGCCGGTGGCGGCGGGTTGAGGATATTGTTCACCCATGTCTGCGCATCCGCACATCCATCGCCGGCGGGCGGCGGCGCTTGGTTCTCGCAGCTGGAATCCCCGGCTGGGCAAGTCAAACGCACGTGGAAATGGTAGTGGTGCCCCCACCAAGGCCGAATTTTATTCAGCCATGATCGATCGCCGGTTTCCCAATTACACATCGCCACCTTCGCGCCGGGAAACACAAAAATGCGCGCGGTGCGATCATCGCTCGCCGCTGCGCGCAACAGGCGCATGTGCTCTTCTGTCCAGCTTGAATTGGTATAGGCCCCTTGCTGGCGACGCATAGAAATAGATGATAAATCTTCGCGTTCCTGACGGGACAGGTTCAACCGATCTGGTGGTAACATCCAGATATCAATGTCCAACCCAGACTGGTGCGAGGCATGGCCTGTCAACATCGGCCCACCGCGCGGCTGGCTCATATCGCCGATATACAGGCCCTCCCAACCGGGCAATGTCGCGGCAAAACGGCTCAAATCTTGAACGTAATCAACGGTTTCAGGCTGTGCCCAGTTGCGGTTGCGCGACAGGCGCATCGCTTGCCACGTCGGCCCCGTTTCTGGCAATTGAACAGCGCCCGCTTGGCACCCACGCGCGTAGCCACCAATGGCATCAGACCGCTGATTGGAGGCTGTCGGCAGATACCCAAACACCTCTTTGGCAACGCGGTTGTCCCCCGCGTTCTGCGTCGATACCGTCGCGGCGGGTCGTGACGTGTCCTCGCGTGTCACGTCAGAATTGCGGCAACTGGCCGTCACGGCAAGCGCCGCAACCATGATCCCGATTTTTACGAAGCGTCCCATTCGTCCGCGTCTCCCTCTGGTTTAACCCACCTTAACAACACCAGACCTAACAGGAAAAGAAAGATTACTGGTAAAAATCCTAATTGCGTATTTCCCGTCAACCAGGTGAAAAACGTGATCCCTGCGGGCGCGAGAAACGCGGTCGCCTTGCCGGAAAGCGCAAATAAACCAAAGGCTTCCGCCGGGCGCTCTGGGTGCGTGTGCCGCACCATCATCGACCGGCTGGCCGAATAAATCGCACCACCGGCGCCCCCAATAACCGCGCCACAGACGTAAAAAATTGTGTCGGGTATGGTCGAACCGATGGGTAGCGCAAACCAGAAAACCTGCTCGCGAGACATCGCAACGATGGTGATCGAAACCAAAATCAGGCACCAGATCGCAACGCGAATAACCGGCTTGGGCCCGTATCTCTTGTCGGCCAGCCCACCAACCCAAGTGGTGACGGCCGCCGCAATCGCCGCAACAACCCCAAAGACCCCGATAGACGTGACGCTCCAATCCAAAACCAACGCCGCATAAACGCCCCCAAAGGCGTAAAGCGCATTCAGCGCATCGCGATAAAACATTGATCCTAAGAGGAAATTCAGCAAGCTCTTGCGGTCTTTCACAGATTTCAATGTGGTCCACAAATCCCCGGCAACGGCCTTCAGATTGGTCCGTTTGCCGCCCAATGACGGATCATCGCGCACGTAGAGAAAGAACGGGATCATGAAAATTGCGAACCAGATCGCAATGAACGGCCCGACAAATCGGGTCCCTTCTTTTGCTTCTGGGTTCAGCCCAAGCGCGGGTTCGAGGTTCACAAAAATGGTGCGTCCGTTGTCCTGCTCGACAAACAGCAACAACATAATTGCTAGAGAAACAACGCCACCCCAATACCCGAACGCCGCCGCCGATCCACTGATCCGCCCAACCTCGCTCTTTGTGCCCAAACTGGGCAGGATTGAGTTGATAAAATTAAGCGCAGATTCAGAGGCAATCATTCCAAGGTAGAATAAAAACAACACAAGGATGAGCCCCGTGCCATCAGGCTGCAACATCCACAAAGAGGCGCTCGTCACGATATAAATAACGGAAAACAAAGCAATCCACGGGATTTTTCGCCCCGAATTGTCCGCAAACGCCCCAAGAAAGGGCGCGGTAAATGCAATGCAAAGACCCGCAATCGTCTGACCACCAGACCAAAGAGACTGCGCTTTCGCCTTCGCGCCTTCTTCCGCTAGCCCACTGGTCATAAAGTGTTCTGCTGCAACGGCCGCGAAATAAGGGCCGAAAATAAACGTCAGCCCCAAGGTGTAGAACGGTTGCGACGCCCAATCGAACGCCATCCAGCCCCAAATCCGTTTCTTCGACACAGTTGTCATATGAGCCCCCCCAATTTGGCTGAATAAGACATGCAAAGTAAAACTGTAGCAATGGGCTTTTGCCAACAGGCAGGTATTCTTGGAAAAGCGAGGCGATTGGGTCATGATCTCAAAGTTTTGCTGCGTTTTCAAAGGTGTTGCGAGGATGCAACGGTTAAGTTTGAACGGACATTCCCCTAGCACACTGACGTGTTTACAATAATACTGCTTTAGCGTGTGTTGTGTTCGTGCCGCTGGTTTGAAGAGTGGCACTGCTAGACATGATTGCCGCCAATGATTTTTTATGAGAACCGTGACAGTACACGGCGAGGGGAATTGTTATGTTTGGTAAGTCAGTGCTGATGCGGATTGTTTTCGCAGCTTTGGTCGTTTTCTTTGGCGCGATAAGTCAAACGGCTTCAGCCCAAACAGGCCCTGCCTTCGAATGTACTGGTGACATTTATCAGGTTCAGTCCGGTCAACTCCGTATTTTTGACCCGATCACATCCAGCTATGAAAATGTAGGTTCGAACCAAGGGTCGTATAACGCGACTGGGTATAACGTTGTCGACAATTACGCGTATGCATCGCAATCCAATTATTTGATCCGGATCGATGCAAACGGTAATTCCGAACGCGTTCATTTTCTTGGCTTTGGCAGCTTTTCCGGCGATCTCGACCGCCAGAACAACTATTATCTACGTCGGAACAACACGTCATTCTACAAGATCGATGTCGCGACGGGAAACTTCACGATCGTGAGCTTTTCAGGGCCAAATGCAAGCCCGGCTGACGTAGCTTATGTGTTTGCTGATAACGGCGATGAACTGCTGATCGGGTTCAGCGGCACCACGCAAATTACTTTCAATATTACGACAGGCGTGAAGACAACGACATCAGTCTCCGGCAACTTTGGTTCGGGGGGGTACGGCGCAACATGGACCGATCTGAATGGCCGTTTGTTCACCTTTAACAATGGATCTGGCCTGCTCTACGAGATTTTTGACTATGATACGACCAGTCCATTTGTGTCTCTTGTCGGTCAGGGTGACCCGTCCGGCAACAACGACGGTTTTAGCTGCCCTGAACAGCCATTCCCGAACCTTGCGCCAATCGCATTTGATGATGATTTCACAACACCATTGAACGTTCCGATCACTGAGAACTTCATTGATGACAACGGGAATGGCGCAGACAACGACCCCGATGGCGGTGTGCTGACTGCTACGACCACCCCAACAGTTGGCCCAACCAACGGCACTGTTGTCATCGCAAGTGATGGTACGTTCACATACACGCCCGATACCAATTTTATTGGCACAGATACCTTTAGCTACATTGTTACCGATCCTGCGGGTTTGACCGCAGAAGCAACTGTCACGATCACGGTTGAAGGCACGATTGATTTCACTCTAGATAAATCCGTCTCAGGGCCCAATCCTGTGACGGAAGCTGGCCAAACGCTGTCGTTTGAAGTTGAGTTGGTGAACGTCGGGGACATCCCTTTGACGGATGTTGTTGCCGAGGACACCGGCCCAGACGGCACGGTAGTGACGCTAACGAACCCTGTGGAATCCGGGGCCACATCGGTGAACACACCTAGTGAGCTGGATGTGGGTGAGACCTGGACGTATTCCTACGACTACATCGTGACGCAAGACGATATCGACAGTGGCGCGAGCCTTGTGAACACAGTCGTTGCGACCACCGAAGAAACCGGCGACGACGAAAAGACCGACACAACCTCCACGCCAATCACGCAGATCATCGATTATACGTTGGTCAAAACAGTTGATGTGGATACGCTGGATGCCCCCGGTCTGTTGACCTACGAAATCGTGGTGACGAATACAGGGCAGGTCACGCTGACAGACGCGGCGCTAACAGATGTGTTGGCGCAAAATGGCGGAACGCTCACGTTGACATCTGGGCCTGATCTGTCTGGCGATGTGGGCGATGATGGCAATTTAAGCCTCGGTGAGGTTTGGACCTACGCCGCAACGTTCGAAGCCACGCAAGACCAGATCGATGCGGCAAGCGATATCGTTAACACGGCGACATTTGCGACCGATGAACTGGCGAACCGGACCGATACCGCGACCACAACCATTGACGCCAACCCAGAGATGACGGTCACTAAGGTCGTTGATATCGACAACCTGACGGCCCCCGGCCTGCTGACCTACGAAATCACCATCGTGAACGACGGCAATGTGTCGTTGACAGATGTATCTATCGCCGATGTGCTGTCGCAAACCGACAGCACAATCACGTTGACGTCTGGCCCCGACTTGTCAGGTGATCTGGATGCCGATGGCGAAGTGGATCTCGACGAGACGTGGGTTTATGCGGCAACATTTGATGTCTCGCAGGCCGAAATCGACAATGGCAACGATATCGTCAACACGGTCACCGTTTCCACTGCGGAACTGGCTGATGTGGTGGCAGATGCGACGACGACCCTCACGCAAGATCCATCCTTCACATTGGAAAAATCGGTCGATATCGACAACCTGACGGCCCTCGGCACGTTGCGCTACGAAATTGCTGTGGTGAACGACGGCAATGTCACGATGACAGATGTGACCTTCGTCGATGAAATCACACAAAACGGCAGTGTTTTGGCGCCAACGACAGGCCCAATTCTGACTGGCGATACCGACAATGACGGGGCGTTGGATGTTGGCGAAAGCTGGCTTTACGTGATTACGTTGGACGTCGAACAAGACCAGATCGACGATGGCAGCGACATCGTAAACGATGTCAGCTTTGATCCTGCAGAGGTGCCTGCCCTGACCGATCAAGTGACCACGACGATCACCCAGACAGATGCGTTGGCATTGGCCAAAGCCGTCGCCGATGGCGAGCCGACAACCTTCGCTGCGGTGGATGATGAAATTGATTTTACCTTCGTTGTGACCAATTCGGGAAACACAACGCGGAGCGGCGATATCCTGATCAATGACGACCAGATCGGAAATGGTTTGGTCTGCTCGACTGCGGATCTTGCGCCCGGCGAAACGGTTGAATGTACGTTCACGTGGATGGCTGATCAGGATGATCTGGATGCAGGATCGGTGACAAATACCGCGACTGCATTGGATGATGACGGCATTGAAAGCGACGAACAAACAGCGACCGTAACAGCGGTTCAAACGCCCAGCATTGATATCGTCAAAACTCTGGTCGAACCCATCCCGACAGATTTCCAACCCGACGAGGTTCTTAGCTACACATACGTCGTCACGAACACAGGTAACGTAAGACTTCAGGACCCGATATTGATCACCGACAACCTGATCAACCCGCTCACGTGTCCTGCGACACCGGTGGGTGGTCTTCCGCCTTTTGACCCTGCCGATACGTTGGATGCGACGAACTCGATCACCTGTACCGGCACCTATACAATCGGTGTCACCGATCTAGAGCTCGGCAGCGTTGCCAACGTTGCGACGGTTACCGCTGAATTTGACGGAACACCGGTTGAGGCACAATCCGATGCTATTTTCCCTGTCGGGTCTTTCCCGGTCCTCGAATTGGTCAAAGCGACAAACCCGGCGAACGTTGTTGTTGACGCGCTTGGCGACACGGTCACCTATTCTTACACCATCGCAAACCGCCGCCCTGCGGACGGCACAGGCGTGGCGATTATTGAACCGATTTTAATCAACGACAATAAATTGCCTGCACCGTTTGTGTGCTACGACCCGGCTGTCAGCGGGCCGTTTTTGGTCAATCAAGAGTTCACCTGTGAGGCAACCTATGACGTCACTCAGGCTGATTTAGACGCCGAAGAAATCACCAACATCGCCACCGCTGAAACCACGTACACAGGTGCAGATGGCTCGACTGTTGCTGTGTCTTCCACACCGGAAACTGTCACGATCACGACCGCTGGCCCGGCGGTTTTGTCGCTGGATAAAATCATCACAAGCACGGTTTCTCCGGCCGCTGTGGGGGATGAAATTGAGTATTCGATCACCGCAACGAACGATGGTCAGCAAACGCTGACCAACGTTGCGATCACTGACCCGTTGCTGGGAACGTTGACCTGTTTGCCAAACACGACACCAGTGTCGTTGGCGCCGACGGAAACGTTGGTCTGTACTGGATCCTACACCGTCACGCAGGACGATATCGACGACCAAACTGTGGGCGATGTGGCCTCCCAAACCTTGACGAATACTGCATCCGTCACGGCAAGCGACCCGCAGGGGAACATCCTCGATCCGGTCGAAGATGAAGCCGATCAATTGCTCGCACCTGCGGCACCGGCGCTCACGATTTTGAAAGAATTGATCCCCGATGCATCAGCCGATCCGGCCTATCAGGATGTCGGCGATGTTTTGCGGTTCCGAATGACGGTGACGAACACCGGCAACATGACCGTGAATGATATCGAAGTGACCGACAGCTTGGTTGCAGGCACATGTGACATTGCAACGCTTGCACCGAATGGCGTGAACACGACGTGTTTGTTTGATTACATCGTCACACAGGCCGATATCGATGCAGGCGAAGTGATCAACACCGGTTCTGTGACAGGCCAGCCAGCTGACCCGAATGCTGATGCGGTCACAGACACCAGCGAAGCAACATCGCCCGGCCCCAATTCTGCGCCGTCCTTAGAGGTGACCAAAGCCGGTACATTGGATTTGGGCAGCGACGGTGTCGCGTCGGTCGGTGATGTGATTTCTTACACGATCACGGTTGAGAACACCGGCAATCTAACCATCACAGACACTGTTGTGACGGATGTGTTCGTTGATGCGCTGGCCTATGCCGCGTCCGATGATGCGGATGGCGATCTGGATATTGATACGCTGGCCCCGGGCGACATCGCGACGGTGACGGCGACTTATGCTTTGGATCAAGACGATATCGATCTGGGCACGGTCACCAACACCGCTAGCGCAGCAGGCACGGATCCGGACAATGGGCCTGTGACAGATACGTCGGATAGCAGTGACCCGAACGATGGCGCAGGCGACGACGACCCCACGATCACAGACATCCCGCGCAACCCGGCAATGACGATCGAAAAGACCGCCGCGCCAAACGTTGAGGTCTCAGCAAATACGGTCGTGACCTATACGTACTTCGTCGAGAATACCGGTAACGTCACGCTCACGGATGTGACTTTGGTGGATGAACATCTGTCCTCCGCTGGGTCGTCCATGCTTGACGTTTCACCAAATGGCGGCGTTGCAGATACATTGGCGCCTGGCGATAGCACCACGTTCACGGCCACCTACACCGTAACGCAAGACGATATCGACGATGGCGGTGACCTCACCAACACGGTCACGGCGACATCAACCAGCCCTACAGGAACGGTTGCCCCCACGGCCTCCGATGACGAGGTTGTCGATCTCGCTGACCCGACCCCTTCTTTGTCGGTTGAGAAGAGTGTGTCGTCTTCTGTTGAGGTGTCTGTTGGTACTGTTTTGACGTATGGTTACGTTGTTGAGAACACGGGCAATGTGACGTTGACGGCAGTTACGTTGTCGGATGCGCATACGTCTGCTGCGGGTGAGGTTGCGCTTGTGATCGATCCTGATGGCGGTGTTGTTGATACGCTTGAGCCTGGAGATACGGCGTCGTTCAGCGCGACGTATACGGTGACGCAGGACGATATTGATAGCGGCGCGGATGTGACGAACATCGCGA
>CANMEQ010000003.1 GCA_947497065.1 uncultured Paracoccaceae bacterium | reverse complement strand
TGCGATCCGCGAAGGCGGCCGCACAGTCGGCGCCGGCGTGGTTTCCAAAATCCACGCGTAAGGGTGGCTCGGGCCTCTGGCCCGAACGCCCGCGGGTAACAGGTGACTGCGTAGCAATCACCGAGAACCCTAAGGCTAATCACCAAAGAAGCCCCTGCCTCACCGCAGGGGCTTTTCTTTTGCCAACACAAAACAAGAGGCCCCCGCAACAGCAGGGGCCTTGTTCAATGTCACACACCCGCCGTCACTTAAGCGGCATAGGTCAGCACGCAGTTCCGGCCTGCGGTCTTGGCCTCATACAACACCTTATCCGCATCTTTCAGGACAGCGGCCTCACAGGGAGTATGCTCCGTTACCTCTGCGATACCGATGCTGGCGGTTACAAAAATATCGGTGTCCTCAATCGGGATTGAGGTCCGTTCAATCACGCTCCTCAAACGATCACAGGCAATCTGCGCGCCAACCACATCTGTTTCGGGGAAGACCACGGCAAATTCTTCCCCACCAAGCCGCCCAATCAGGTCAATCGACCGGAACTCCAATATCAACAAATCAGAAACGGCCCGCAAAACACGGTCCCCCGCATCATGGCCATAGGTGTCATTCACCTGTTTGAAATGGTCTAAATCAATCATCGCGACTGACAGTGGTCGCCCCGTCCTACGGGCCCGTTCAAACTCCGTCGCCATCGTTTTCAGAAACGGTCGCCTGTTCGACAGTTCGGTCAGCGGGTCAAGGTTCGCCTCGGCCTGCAATATCTCATAGGCCTTCGTCAGCTCGCGGATACTGATCATATCCACCAAATGCCCGTGCTCCAGAATGGGAATATGACGGATGCCGTTGGTATTCATCAACCGTAGCACAAAGCCCACATCATCCTCTCCGGTGCAGGTAATCACCTTGCTGGTCATGATGTCTGATATTGGTCTGCCCAATACTGCCGGATCAAAATCCGCCAGCAAATAAACAAGATCGCGTTCCGACACGATCCCGGCAAGGCGCCCGTTATAGTCAACGACGACAAGCGCCCCAATTTTCAAACTGCGCAGCTTCTGCGCGGTCTGTGCTATTGTTGCATCCGGCGGAATGCTTTGAACGCACCTCGTCGGATGATCGGCCCTCAGTTGTTTGATCTTCATCACTCATGGTCCCACACGAAGAACCCCCGCAAATCTTCTATGGGGTAGGGGTGAACAAGATATTAATCCGTGCCAAACTCGCCCATCGGCATCCACATATGCAGACCGCATAAAAACCTATCAAAAGACTTGCGACAGGCCGCGACTCCCCCTATACGCGCGCTATCCAACAGGGTGCGCCGCGGCGTGCCCTTTTCCGTTGGACATAAAGACGCGATGAGGGCTTGCGATGAGCGCCGGTCTTCCTCTCCGATCTAGGCCCTAAATTCAGGGGTGATGAACATGGCAGCTAGCCAAAACATCCGCATCCGTCTTAAGGCTTTCGATTACCGTGTATTGGATGCGTCCACACAGGAAATCGTAAACACAGCCAAACGTACTGGTGCGTCGGTCCGGGGTCCTATCCCGCTTCCGAACAAGATTGAGAAATTCACAGTTCTTCGTGGACCTCACATCGACAAGAAATCTCGCGATCAATTCGAAATCCGCACGCACAAGCGTCTGCTGGATATCGTCGACCCAACACCACAAACAGTGGACGCGCTCATGAAGCTCGACCTGGCTGCCGGTGTTGACGTCGAGATCAAAGTATAAGGAGCGGATGATATGTTGCGCTCTGGTGTAATTGCGAAAAAGGTTGGCATGACCCGCCTTTTCCAAGAAGACGGCAAACAGATTCCTGTAACCGTTCTTCAACTCGATAAACTGCAGGTTGTTGCTCAACGGACTGCTGAAAAGGACGGCTACACAGCTGTTCAGCTCGGTGCCGGTACAGCAAAAGCAAAACGCACTTCCGCTCCTATGCGTGGTCACTTCGCCAAGGCGAACGTTGAACCAAAGCGCAAAGTTGCTGAATTCCGCGTTGCAGAAGAAAACCTCATCCCAGTCGGGGAAGAGATCATCGCGTCTCACTACTTCGAAGGCCAATTCGTTGACGTATCCGGTACGTCCATCGGTAAAGGTTTCGCTGGTGCGATGAAGCGTTGGAACTTTGGCGGTCTGCGTGCGACACACGGTGTGTCCATCTCTCACCGTTCTCACGGTTCCACAGGTCAGTGTCAGGATCCTGGTAAGGTTTTCAAAGGTAAGAAAATGGCTGGCCACATGGGCGCTGCCAAGATCACAACGCAGAACCTGGTTGTCGTTAAGACAGACACAGACCGCGGCCTGATCATGGTTAAAGGTGCTGTACCTGGTTCCAAAGGTGGTTGGGTCACAATCAAAGACGCGGTTAAAAAACCACTGTCTGATCAGGTTGTATTCCCCGCTGCATTGGCCTCCGCTGTGAAAGAAGCTCCGGCTACAGAAGCCCCAGCTGAAGGAGAAGCATCCGATGAAAGCTGAAGCAATCAAACTTGATGGCAAAGCCGCGGGTTCCGTCGATCTGAACGACGAAATCTTTGGTCTTGAGCCACGTGTGGACATTCTGCACCGTGTGGTCCGTTGGCAGCGTAACAACGCTCAAGCCGGTACACACAAGGTGAAAACACGGTCCGAAGTTAAGTACTCCACAAAGAAGATCTATCGTCAGAAAGGGACCGGCGGCGCACGTCACGGTGCTCGCTCTGCGCCAATCTTCCGCGGTGGTGGTATCTACAAAGGTCCAACACCTCGCAGCCACGGCCACGCCCTGACTAAGAAGTTCCGCAAGTTGGGTCTTCGCCACGCTCTGTCCGCTAAAGTAGCTGCAGGCGAGCTGGTCATCGTGGACAACATCGACGTGAAAGACGCGAAAACTTCCGCATTGGCCAAACAGGTCAACGCATTGGGTTGGAACCGTACTTTGGTCATCGATGCGACTGTGAACGAAGACTTCGCCGTTGCAGCACGCAACATCACATCCATCGACGCTCTGCCGGCTATCGGCGCGAACGTCTACGACATCCTGAAATCCGATACACTCGTGTTGACGAAAGCAGGCGTCGAAGCTCTGGAGGCTCGTTTGTCATGAACGCTAAAGCAGAACACTACGATGTGATCCGCAAGCCGATCATCACTGAGAAAGCAACATTGGCGTCTGAAAACAACGCCGTGGTTTTCGAAGTTGCGATCGACAGCAACAAACCACAGATCAAAAACGCTGTTGAGGCGCTGTTTGGTGTGAAGGTTAAGGCTGTGAACACAACGATCACTAAAGGTAAAGTGAAGCGCTTCCGCGGTCAGATGGGCACACGTAAAGACGTGAAAAAAGCCTATGTGACGCTGGAAGAAGGCAACACAATCGACGTATCCACAGGTCTGTAAGACCACCGGACCGTTTGAATTCAGAAAGGCCCTCGCAGCGATGCGGGGGCCTTTTTTTATGGGCAAGATGGCTGACCCGTCTTTCACTCCAACGCACAAAAAAGCCCCAGCAATGAAGCTGAGGCTTTTTCTGTCTTGGTTTTACGGCCGTGCCCTACATGAATGGGCTCACCCCGTGAGTCTCACCTGGACCGATGCGCGCGTTTCGACGTCATTTCGTCATACCGATCAAACAACCGGTCTATCGCGTCGCACCCGGGCTCCGCAAAGCGCTGCGCCGCACGGTGGGCGCTCGCTGACGAACTGCTTGGCCCCTTACCTGTGGACCCACACTCACATTCTACATTTTGACGTTCAAAACTCATGACCTGCCCCCCAAGGCTGCTACTCGTTAAGCTTGATCGCGGACGATTCTGCGATCTCCACCCTTTTTACGCGCGTTAACTCTCGAGCAGAACCGCAAAGCCCTCCGACCTGTCCCAAAGGACAGGCTGCCTCCGGCGCCGCGCAATGTCTCCCACGCGCGCGCGTCGCCGAATGAGGCGGCACCGAAGCGGGGCGATCCCTGCAATCGCCTTGTGTGGCGCGATTGCAGGAACGCCCCTTGACCCAACCTTCATCTCCCCCTATCAGACCCCATCACCAAAGCCCCAGATTCGTCTGGGGTTTTGTTGTTGTCGTTTGGTGGGTTTCACCCACCCTACGATCAGGTGGATGAAATCCATCGAAAATAGTCGGGCACCTACGGGGGCCTATAACATCAGGGCCTCATCTGAGGTCCGCCAAGCAAACGGAAGAAGCTAACATGGCACTTAAGTCGTATAAGCCGACGACGCCTGGCCAACGTGGGTTGGTGCTGATCGACCGTTCGGAGCTTTGGAAAGGTCGTCCAGTCAAGTCTCTCACAGAGGGTCTTACAAAATCGGGCGGTCGGAACAACACCGGACGGATCACATCACGTCGTCGTGGTGGTGGGGCAAAACGTCTCTACCGCATCGTAGATTTCAAACGCAACAAACTGGACGTCGAAGCGACAGTTGTTCGTATTGAATATGACCCGAACCGGACAGCGTTCATCGCTCTCGTTCAATACACCGATGGTGAGCAAGCCTACATCATTGCTCCTCAGCGTTTGGCAATTGGTGACAAAGTCATCGCATCCGCCAAAGCTGACATCAAACCAGGCAACGCAATGCCGTTCTCTGGTATGCCGATCGGTACAATCATCCACAACATCGAAATGAAGCCAGGCAAAGGCGGCCAGATCGCCCGTGCAGCTGGTACCTACGCTCAGTTCGTAGGTCGTGACGGTGGTTACGCTCAGATCCGTCTGAGCTCGGGTGAACTTCGCCTCGTGCGTCAGGAATGCATGGCAACCGTTGGTGCCGTGTCCAACCCTGACAACTCCAACCAGAACTACGGTAAAGCTGGCCGCATGCGTCACAAGGGCATCCGCCCCTCTGTGCGTGGTGTTGTCATGAACCCGATCGACCACCCTCACGGTGGTGGTGAAGGCCGTACATCCGGTGGTCGTCACCCAGTGACACCTTGGGGTAAGCCCACAAAAGGTGCGAAAACCCGCAACAAGAACAAAGCGTCCAGCCGTCTTATCGTACGGTCCCGGCACGCCAAGAAGAAGGGTCGTTAATCTATGGCTCGTTCCGTATGGAAAGGTCCGTTCGTTGACAGCTACGTGCTTAAGAAAGCCGCAGCGGTTAAAGAATCCGGCCGCAATGACGTTATCAAAATCTGGTCCCGTCGTTCTACAATCCTGCCTCAGTTCGTTGGTCTGACATTCGGTGTCTACAACGGCCGGAAGCACATCCCTGTGTCCATCACCGAAGACATGATCGGTCAGAAGTTTGGTGAATATTCACCAACTCGCACCTATTACGGTCACGCGGCTGATAAAAAAGCGAAGCGGAAATAAGTCATGAGCAAGGATAAAAATCCCCGCCGCGTGGCAGACAATGAAGCACGTGCGAAAACACGCATGCTGAAAACGTCCCCGCAGAAACTGAACCTCGTAGCTGGCATGATCCGCGGCAAAAAGGTGGACAAGGCTCTCACAGACCTGACGTTCTCCAAAAAGCGTATCGCACAGGACGTGAAAAAGTGTCTGCAATCTGCAATCGCTAACGCAGAGAACAACCACAACCTCGACGTTGACGAGCTGATCGTTGCAGAGGCGTATGTTGGTAAAAACTTGACGATGAAACGCGGTCGCCCTCGTGCCCGTGGCCGTTTTGGCAAAATCATCAAGCCGTTCGCTGAGATCACAATCACTGTGCGCCAAGTCGAGGAGCAAGCATAATGGGTAATAAAGTAAACCCGATCGGCATGCGTCTTCAGGTCAACCGCACCTGGGACAGCCGTTGGTACGCCGACACCAAAGACTACGGTGATCTCCTTCTCGAAGACCTTAAGATCAAGGACTTCATCAAGAAAGAGTGTAAGCAGGCCGGCGTTAGCCGCGTCATCATCGAGCGTCCGCACAAGAAATGTCGTGTGACAGTTCACACTGCACGTCCTGGTGTCATCATCGGTAAGAAAGGTGCAGACATCGAAACTCTGCGTCAGAAACTTGCTGCGATGACAGACTCTGAATTGCACCTCAACATTGTTGAAGTCCGCAAGCCAGAGCTCGACGCTGCATTGGTTGGTGAGTCCATCGCTCAGCAGCTCGAACGTCGTGTGTCTTTCCGTCGCGCTATGAAGCGTGCGGTTCAAAACGCAATGCGTATGGGTGCCTTGGGCATCCGTGTGAACCTCGCAGGCCGTCTTGGCGGTGCCGAGATCGCGCGGACCGAATGGTACCGTGAAGGCCGCGTGCCTTTGCACACACTGCGTGCTGACATCGATTATGCCCACGTTGAAGCGATGACACCCTACGGTATCATCGGGATCAAAACATGGATCTTCAAAGGCGAGATCATGGAACACGATCCAGCTGCACGTGACCGTCGTCAACAAGAGCTTCAGGATGGCCCCACACCGCGTGGCGCTCGTCCGGGCCGTGACCGCTAGGAGGTATGAACAATGCTTCAGCCAAAGCGTACTAAATTCCGCAAGATGCACAAAGGCCGCATCCGCGGTGAAGCCAAGGGCGGGTCTGACCTGAACTTCGGTACTTTCGGTCTCAAAGCGACACAGCCTGAGCGCGTTACTGCGCGTCAGATCGAAGCTGCACGTCGTGCCATGACGCGTCACATGAAACGTCAGGGCCGTGTTTGGATCCGTATCTTCCCAGACACCCCGATCACTGCCAAGCCTATCGAAGTTCGTATGGGTAAAGGTAAGGGTTCTGTCGATCGTTGGGCATGTAAGGTCAAACCAGGCCGTATCATGTTCGAAATCGACGGCGTGAACGAAGACGTCGCACGTGAGGCCCTGCGCCTTGCCGCGATGAAACTTCCGCTCAAAACCCGCACAGTGGTTCGCGAAGACTGGTAAATCTGGGGTTTCGTAAGAAACACCGAACGTGTGGCAGTCGTCTCAACGAAACGATGATAACACGTTCGGTCTAGAAAATCAGAAAGCCCCGCCGAAACATCGGCGGGGCTTTTCTTGTCAGTGGCCTCGCCAAGCGATGGGTCCCCACAATGGTGCCCGCCTTTCGGCGAGCTCCGGCGACGAAGGCAACTCCCTTGCCCCTGACCGTCAATCCTACCCTTCCCGCATCATGATCGCCGTTTAACCACGATCAAACGACAAGTCGCTACCCGCCCCAAATCTCCGCCATGCCGCCTTCAAACGCAGCCCAGGTCATCGATGCCGCATTCCCCGCATATCCATGGTAATAGGAACGTCCGTTGGGCAGCGGCAGGCCGGCCCAAATCTGCGCCAAATTCCGCATGAACACGCGCCGGTCCAACCCGCCACGTTGAAAGGCCTCAAGCCCCGCATCTTCTAGCAACACCAACGCCAAAACGTCCTGCACTCCGGCTGTAAATTGAACATCCCGACCAAAACCGCGCACGCGCGCCACCCGTCGCAGAGTGGCGGGAATAAATTGGTACCGTCCGATTGCATGTGGCTGACCCGGCGTTGCCTCAATCCAATCGTAAATCTCGCCCAAGGTCATATCCGTCGGGCGGCGCGGTGGGCGCACGCGCGCCCCATGTTGCACGGCGTCATACCCTGCTGCCCCAGCCTCGGCCTGCGCGATCAACGATAGCAACTGATCGACATCGGTCTTGCCCGTCGGGACCAACCCTGGGCGCGCGGCCGCAGGTGTCACGCGTGCGGGCAGGGGGGCAAATAGACCGGTATTCGCACCGCCAAACAGGCTCGCAGGCCCTCGGGCTGCAGGGGCCGCCGTCGCGGCTTGCATAAACAAGGAATTCAACTCCGCCCGTGCGTCAGCCACTGCCCCCATAAGGCAAACCCAAACCACACACATCCAACGTAAACCCATTCTGGCCCCCAGTTCGTTCTGAACAGGCCCATGGATCACATCAAAATCTTGACGATCGGTTAGCCGTCGCGCCTCAGCGCGAACAAACTAGCTCCATTTGTAATTAAAACTGACAGAAATCCGCTCGTCTTCCGCCATGTTCATCGGCACCTCATGGCGCAACCAGCTTTCCCACAGCAACACGTCACCCACCGCGGGCTTAACGTACACAAACTGCTTCAACTCCTCGCGCGCATCCTTCAGGCGGGGTGGAGCCGCCATCATCATCTGCGCACGCGGGTCTTCCAATTTCAACGCCGACGCCCCCTCGGGCATCTTCACATAAGTCGTCCCCGAAATCACCGAATGCGGGTGAATGTGGCTGGTGTGGATCCCACCCTCGGGCAGGATGTTGATCCAAATGTCTTCCAGCACCAAATCACGCCCATCCAGATCAAACGCCAAATCCTCAGCAAACGCCGCGACATGTTTGTCCAACGCATCTACAACCGCCTGAAATATCGGAAACCGCCACGGCAAATCCGTCAACGACGCATAAGAGGTGTAGCCCGGAAACTCCTGCCGCTCACACCACTCTTGCCCCGCCTCATCATCCTCAGCGATGGAGTAACAAGAGTTCTCCAACTCATCAGGGTCAATAGGGCCAAGCTTGGCGTGATACAGGCGGGTCGCGAAGAGGGTACGGATGTTTGTCATAGGCCCCCCATACCGCAATCGATAACACGCGACCAGAGCCCGCCGACAACCAACTTTGATCAATTCATTTCTGGCCCGACAGGCACTGACGTCAGACAGACCACAAACAGAAAACCATAGGTATTTATAACTGCCTACGTGGTAAGGTGATCAATGTTGGCAAAAGAGATGTCGTCCAATGTCACGTCATGCTCGTCCACCGAAATGATCACCTCTTGATCGATGAGCGTATCGCTTACGTAAGGGATAATAATATAAGTTTGGAACGGAGAATCGCTGCGCTCTAAGCGGATATCACCGACTGAGTAATTTGAATCCGAAACGCGCAAATCTAGTATGATTTCCTCACCGATCTCAAAGTCATCTAAGCGAGCGGCATGGACCTGAACAGGTTCATCAGCGGCGGTAAACGTCTTAAATTCTTCGCCACTCGCAAGATCCTGGTCATATACGCTACTAAGATCCGCCTCATATAGCTGAAGTGCGAATACATCTTCGTTTTCGCCGCCTATAAAGGTCGCGAACTCCCAGCTGTCTTGCGCGTTCCCAGTTCCCTCATAAACTAACGTATCATTTCCATCACCGGCATTTGCAGTGATGTGCGGATTGTAATCGTATTGGCCCGGTTGCGTAGTTTGGCCAGCGAGCAGTGTATCGTCGCCAACCCCGCCGATTATCCCGCCGGCTCCTTGATCACGCGCATCTAGTGTATCGTTGCCTTCTTCACCGAAAAGAATGAATGATACGTCGATCGTGCTCTCGTCCGTAAAGCCTGCAATAGTATCGTCACCCTCGCCGCCATAGGCCATTGTGAACTCGGTGTCGTATATGTTGATTTCGTCGTCACCGCTGCCGCCAAAAATCTCTGAGTCTTTGGCTGCGATAGAAATTGTGTCATCTCCCTCACCACCTGACAAAACGACGTCCGTGAAAGTAAGGCCTTCTTCGGGAAGGACTGTATCATCCAGTGGATCAAACAAATCGAAGGTGTCGTTTCCTGCTCCCCCGGAAATCGAATTAACAGCGGCGACTGATCCTTCGGGATCAGACAAAAGGTCCGGGTCGATCTCAAAAACGTCGTCTTCTTCGGTTCCGACCGTTGTTTCATCCATGCCAACAAGGATTGGCTCAATGTCGTCCTCATCATCTTGATCTGACGTAATCAAAGCGCCCGCGAGCACCCCGAACCCCAACAGCGCCACAATTAAAATTTCCATTTGTAACCACTTTCAAAAAATTCCCGCTTAACGTGTATCGAAATCCTCCGAAGGGCAACACTATTTTCAGCCTTCAGATCTTGCCGGTTACCACGTGGATATATCTGTATAGCCCCCTTGCCACACACACCTATCCCCCCTATACGGCCCTCTCTAACCCACTCCATCGGAGAATCGGGTCACGTGGCGTGTGCGCTCCTTAGTGAAAACACACTTAAACACGGCCTGCCGATGATGTTGATAAAAGGAGCCGTCCGATGGACGCCAATGAACTTCGGGATAAAACCCCTGACCAGCTTCGTGATGAGCTGGCCAACCTGAAAAAAGAGAGCTTCAACCTGCGCTTCCAGCAGGCCACAGGCCAACTCGAAAACACAGCTCGCATGCGCACCGTTAAGCGTGAAGCAGCCCGTGTAAAAACTATTCTGAACGAAAAAGCAGCCGCTGCTGCAGCGGAGGCTTAAGAGTATGCCCAAGCGTATCCTGACTGGAACCGTCACAAGCAACCAGAACGAACAGACAGTAACTGTGTCCGTTGAGCGCCGCTTCACGCACCCAGTTCTGAAGAAAACAATTCGTAAGTCCAAAAAATACCGGGCCCACGATGAGCAAAACACATTCAACGTAGGCGACACTGTTCGCATCCAGGAATGTGCACCAAAGTCGAAAACCAAACGCTGGGAAGTGATCACAGCGTAAGCTGCACAACCCTTTTAACGAAACCCTAGGGGCCCGGTCAGAATCGGGGCCAACCCTATAGGTCGGGAGTAATCTAAATGATCCAGATGCAGACCAACCTTGATGTGGCTGACAACAGCGGCGCTCGCCGTGTTCAGTGTATCAAGGTGCTCGGCGGTTCCCACCGTCGTTACGCATCGGTCGGCGATATTATCGTCGTATCGGTGAAAGAGGCCATTCCACGTGGTCGCGTAAAGAAAGGTGACGTCCGTAAGGCCGTCGTCGTGCGCACCGCTAAGGAAGTCCGTCGTGAAGACGGTACAGCCATTCGCTTCGACCGCAACGCGGCCGTTATCTTGAACAACAACAACGAGCCTGTTGGCACCCGTATCTTCGGGCCAGTGGTTCGCGAATTGCGCGCGAAGAACTTCATGAAGATCATCTCGCTCGCTCCGGAGGTGCTGTAAAATGGCTGCTAAACTCCGCAAAGGTGACAAGGTCATCGTGCTTGCTGGTAAAGACAAAGGTAAAACAGGCGAAATCTCGTCCGTTGATCCGAAATCCGGCAAAGCTGTTGTAGACGGCGTGAACATTGCTGTTCGTCACGTGAAGCAATCCCAGAACACACAAGGTGGCCGCACGCCAAAAGCGATGCCGATCCAGCTGTCTAACCTGGCGATCGTTGATGCGAACGGTAAAGCGACACGCGTTGGTTTCAAAATGGACGGCGACAAAAAAGTGCGCTTCGCCAAGACAACAGGGGATGTGATCTAATGCTAGATACTGCAAACTACACCCCCCGCCTGAAGGCGGCGTATCACGACACCATCCGCGCTGCGATGATGGAAGAGTTTTCCTACAAGAACGCGATGCAGACACCTGCATTGGAAAAAATCGTTCTGAACATCGGCTGCGGCTCTGAAGCTGTCAACGACAGCAAAAAAGCCAAATCCGCTCAGGAAGATCTTTCTGCAATCGCCGGTCAGCAGGCCGTCATCACCAAAGCAAAGAAATCCATCGCTGGTTTCCGCGTTCGTGAAGACATGCCATTGGGCGCGAAAGTGACCCTGCGTGGCGACCGTATGTTCGAATTCCTCGATCGTCTGATCACCATCGCAATGCCTCGTATCCGCGACTTCCGCGGCGTATCCGGCAAGTCCTTTGATGGTCGTGGCAACTACGCCATGGGTATGAAAGAACACATCGTCTTCCCTGAAATCAACTTCGACAAAGTCGACGTGACTTGGGGTATGGATATCGTGATCTGCACAACAGCAGACAACGATGCAGAAGCAAAAGCGCTGTTGAAGCATTTCAACATGCCGTTCAACAGCTAAGGGGAAGATTAAAGATGGCTAAAAAATCCATGATCGCCCGCGAAGTGAAGCGTGAAAAGCTCGTCAAGAAATACGCTGCTAAACGCGCCGAACTCAAAGCAATCGCAAACGACGAAAGCAAAACTCCAGAAGAGCGTTTCAACGCCCGCCTGAAGCTTGCAAAACTGCCACGCAACTCTGCGCCAGTTCGTTTGCACAACCGTTGCCAGCTCACAGGTCGTCCGCACGCGTACTACCGTAAGCTCAAGATCAGCCGGATCGCACTGCGGGACCTTGGTTCCAATGGCGAAATCCCCGGTATGGTCAAATCCAGCTGGTAAGGAGCAGATATTATGAACGATCCTATCGGTGATATGCTGACACGCATCCGTAACGGCCAAATGCGCGGTAAGTCCACGGTGGAAACACCTGCGTCTAAACTGCGTGGCTGGGTGCTCGAAGTTTTGGCGGACGAAGGTTACATTCGCGGTTTCGAAGCCGTGACTGGTGCCAACGGCCACCCGGCTTTTGAAATCAGCCTCAAGTACTACGAAGGCACTCCTGTTATTCGCGAAGTAAAGCGGGTTTCGACCCCTGGCCGTCGCGTTTACATGGGCGCACAAGACATCCCATCCGTCCGTCAGGGCCTGGGTGTGTCGATTGTCTCCACCTCAAAAGGTGTGATGTCGGACGCAAAAGCACGAGCAGCCAAAGTTGGCGGCGAAGTGCTCTGCACCGTATTCTAAGGAGAGCAAGATGTCTCGTATTGGTAAAAAACCAGTCGACCTGCCCAGCGGCGTAACCGCTTCTGTGTCCGGTCAGACCGTCGAAGTTAAAGGCCCGAAAGGGACCCGTAGCTTCACAGCAACAGACGATGTCACTCTGACAGTTGCCGACGACGCAGTGAAGGTCGAGCCTCGCGGCAAGTCCAAACGCGCGCGTCAGCAGTGGGGCATGTCCCGCACCCAGATCCAAAACTTGGTGACTGGTGTGACAGACGGCTTCAAGAAAGAGCTTGAAATCAACGGTGTTGGTTACCGTGCTCAGATGCAGGGCAATGTCCTGAAGCTGAACCTCGGCTACTCCCACGACGTCGACTTCACAGTTCCGGAAGGTGTCACAGTAACCGCGCCAAAACCAACGATCATCATCGTTGAAGGTGCAGACCAACAGCAGGTTGGTCAGGTTGCCGCGAACATCCGCGAATGGCGTAAGCCCGAGCCTTACAAAGGCAAAGGCATCAAATATGTGGACGAGTATATCTTCCGCAAAGAAGGCAAGAGGTAAGAACGATGGCAAACTCAAAGCGTCAATTGTTCATCAAACGCCGCCTGCGCGTTCGGAACAAACTCCGCAAAGTCAACAATGGCCAGGCGCGTCTCAGCGTGCACCGTTCCAACAAGAACATCAGCGTTCAGCTGATCGACGACGTGAACGGCGTAACACTCGCATCTGCGTCCTCTTTGGAAAAAGATCTGGGCGTGGTTGGCAAGAACAACCTCGAAGCAGCAGCAAAAGTGGGCTCCGCAATCGCAGAGCGTGCTAAAAAAGCTGGTGTAACCGAAGTTCAGTTCGATCGTGGTGGCTTCTTGTTCCACGGTAAGATCAAAGCACTTGCTGAAGCTGCCCGCGAAGGTGGTCTGAAGCTGTAAAGACTTGTGAGGGGCCGCAAGGCCCCTCCGATAATCCGGGAGCATCCGCTCACCGTGATTGAGATAACCGGCCTTCAATCGATGCGGGCCACCAATTAAAGGAAGTTCTCCAATGGCAGAACGTGAAAACCGTCGCGGCAAAGGTCGTGATCGGGAAGAAACACCAGAATTCGCCGATCGCTTGGTTGCGATCAACCGTGTCTCCAAAACCGTTAAGGGTGGTAAGCGTTTCGGCTTCGCAGCTCTCGTGGTAGTCGGCGACCAAAAAGGCCGCGTCGGCTTTGGTAAAGGTAAAGCCAAAGAAGTTCCTGAGGCGATCCGCAAAGCGACTGAACAAGCCAAACGTCAAATGATCCGCGTACAACTGCGCGAAGGTCGTACGTTGCACCACGACATGGAAGGTCGTTGGGGCGCTGGTAAAGTCGTCATGCGCACAGCTCCACAAGGTACTGGTATCATCGCCGGTGGTCCAATGCGTGCTGTGTTCGAAATGCTCGGCATCCAGGACGTTGTTGCGAAATCCATCGGGTCCCAGAACCCATACAACATGATCCGCGCGACAATCGACGGTCTGAAGAAAGAGGCATCCCCTCGTTCTGTTGCCCAGCGTCGCGGTAAAAAAGTGGCAGACATCCTGCCTAAGCGTGACGATGCACCTGATGCGTCCGCTCAAGTCTCTGAGGAGGCCTAAACCATGGCTAAAACTATCGTTGTAAAACAGATCGGTTCTCCGATCCGTCGCCCACAAGACCAGCGCGCAACGCTGATCGGTTTGGGTCTGAACAAAATGCACAAAACACGCGAGCTGGAAGACACACCTTCCATCCGCGGCATGATCGCTAAGATCCCTCACATGGTCGAGATCATCGAAGAAAAAGGCTAAGGCCCGATCTTCACGACATCACGAAACGCCCCGCCATTCGGTGGGGCGTTTTGCGTTTGCGCCTATATATGTTGCATCGTGTGCGGTCCCGAGGCGAAAGAGGCGATTATCGGCCCCAACTCCTTTTAAATCGCTCGGAATTGCGCCCGATTACCCCTTTGATGCGTTGGCCCTTAAGAAACCTTAAGGATATTTTAATGCATAAGACGATTACAGCCACCCTTCTCGCAACCCTCACCACCCTCGCGGCGCCAGCCAGCGCAGAGGCCCCCTTCAGAGCTGCCTTCGCCGCCCTTGCCAGCGACCTTCAACACGGCGGCGGATGCCGTAAATCCTCCCCCGCAGGCCAATGTTGCCACATGCAAACCTCAGTCGGCGTGGTCCACTGCCACTAAACCCACTGACAACCGGAATTGCTCCAAACGCCCCGCCAATCGGTGGGGCGTTTTGCGTTTCCACCCACGCTACATGATTGACGTTGCGTCGCTTCCCTGACGTTTACGTAAGGTTCAGCCTCCCGATTGCCGCCCGTCGGGTCATGATGTGGCGGGATGTCGCACTTGGGAGGGTGCCCATCCAGAAATCACCATGTCCTGAGGGAGGAACAGAAAATGGGTTGGTTCAGTAGGTTTAAGAAAAAGTTTGTAGAGCCGGTGGTCGACGCGGTTGTCGACACCATCGTCACCCCGATCGTTGAGGTCACCACCACCGTCATCGACACCGTCTATGATGTCATCGTCGAGCCGGTGGTCTCGACCGTCTCTTCGGCCGTCACATCCGTTGTCGAATTTGTCACCGAGGGCGCCAGCACGCTGGCCAGCACAGCGGTCAATGCCTTCATCGAATACGCCCCCGCCGTGGCCCTCGACGGTATCACAACCTTCATCGACACCTATTATTCCCCGAACGACATCAACACGTCCGACTATGAGCCCGTCGTCCCACAGGCCGACCGTGTCCAACACGAAACCATCACCAGCGATACATGGTCCGACGCGGAAACCACTCTGGTCCGCGATGCCGTCGCCCTCGGCCAACTCGGTTACGCCGACTACTCCGACCTGTTTGACGCAGGCGCGGTCGACGCCGATGGCTACGTCTTCAACGATGCCGCCGTCTACGACTTCTACGACTGGAACGACGGCCTTGAAGACTGGACCTCAAACCGGTTCGACATTGTGCGCACCCAAGAGGCCACCATCGAACTGGTCTACGAGGCCAATGTCACCTTGCTGCAAAACCTCGACACGTCGGATTATTTCATCTCTATCGGCGGCACCAGCAGCGTCGAAGATGCCATCACCGACGCAGCGCTGGTCTTCTTCGGCACCACCTTCAGCCAATTCGCGATCAGCGACATCATCGCAGGCTTCTTCGAAGACGATATCGCCCAAGACGCGACCGTAAATCTGGTGGGCGAATCCTTGGGCGGCGCCGAAGCCTTGCTCCAATACCGCACCAATCCTGATCAATTCGATGAGGTCTTCGCCGTGGTCTCCGCCGGTCTGGGCGGCTTCGAAGGCACCTATTACGACCGCAACATCTGGGATGGCATGGGCGACCCCAACATCACCGAAATCAACGGCAACGATGCCGGAACCGACTTCAACGATCTGGTAACGTCCCTTGGCCACATCGGTGCTGGCCAAACCTACTTCATAGAAGACGTCATCCAGGCGGCAGGGAACACCGACAATGAATTCATCGATTCCCATATGACAGACAACCTCTGGGCCTCGCTGCCCGGCGGCGAATTCCCCGAACTGCCCGTCACAGACACCAGCGCAGACACCTTCGAATTCGTCTAAACCAATTCGAATTCGTCTAAACCAAACAGCCGCAGGGCCGACACATCCCCTCGGCCCTGCTTGACATCCTTGCGTTCCACGGCCCTTGATGCGCCAACAACGCAAGGATGCCGCGCATGCCACACCAAACCCTCACCCCCGATCTCATCCGCGACACCTACGCCGCGATCCAAAGCGCGACCATCCGCACACCGCTGGTCCCTGCAACCCGCCTGTCGCTCCAGCTTGGCATCGACCTGCACCTCAAACTCGAAAACCTGCAGCACACGAACGCCTTCAAATCTCGTGGCGCGCTGGCCAAGCTGCTCACGCTCACCGATGGGCAAAAGCAGGCGGGCGTCATCGCCTGTAGCGCGGGCAACCACGCCCAAGGCGTAGCTTACCACGCCACCCGCCTTGGCATCGCCTCCACCATCGTCATGCCCGAAGGCACGCCCTTCAACAAAGTCAAACGCACCGAGGATTTCGGCGCCACCGTTGTCCTTCACGGCAAAGGCTTCGATGACAGCGTCCAATTCACCCTCGATCTCGCGGAAAAAGACGGGCTGACCTTCATCCACCCCTTCGACGATCCCATCGTCGCCGCAGGGCAGGGGTCCGTCGCCCTCGAAATGCTCGACCAAGACCCCGATCTCGACGTCATCGTCGTGCCCATCGGCGGCGGCGGCCTCATCTCCGGCATGGCCATGGCCGCCAAAGACCTCAAGCCCGCCGTCGAAATCATTGGTGCCCAAGCCCAGCACTTCGATGCCGTCGCAGCGCAGTTCAACAATGCCCAAACCCACTTCGACCCGGAGCCGACCTTGGCCGAAGGCATCGCCGTCAAACAACCCAGTGCCGCCAACATCGCCCACATCAAAACCCACGTGGATCGGGTCGACACCGCCACCGAAGCCCAAATCGAAGACGCCGTCTTTGATCTGCTCTCAGCGGAAAAACTCGTCGCTGAAGGCGCACCGGGGGCAGGGCTCGCCGTCATCAAAAACAACCTCGACGCCCTGCGCGGTAAAAAGGTTGGCCTCGTGATTTGCGGCGGCAACATCGACAGCCGCCTGCTGTCCACCCTCATCCTGCGCGGCCTTGTCCGCGACGGCCGCATCACCCGACTGACCTTCGAAATCGACGACCGCCCCGGCCAACTCGCCGACATCTCCCGCATCATCGGCGAAGCCGGCGCCAACGTCGTCGAAGTCATCCACCAACGCATGATGCAATCGGTGTCGCTCAAACAAGCGGAACTCGACGTCGTGATAGAAGCGCGCGACATGTCCCACGTCAAAACCATCGTCAGCGCCCTGCGCGACCAAGGGTTCCGCTTGCGGACAGATAGTGGGGTTTAGGATAGCCGCACCTCCGTCTCTACTTAAGAGAGGGAGGTGCGTATAGGTAGGCGCGGCGCTTGATCTATTCGGACGAAAGTTGAACATGGATGCCAGACACTGTCTGGGGATCTTCAATCTTTCGCAAGCGCTTCAGCAAAACGCCTCAGCCTCATCTGCGGGTCGGCAACCTCCCGAAAGCCGTCAGGTATCCGTCAAGAGCTTCCCGCTCAATCTGGGTCATCCGGTTTCGGGCCGCATCCGCGGTCCAATGCAGACATTGGGATAGCGGTCCCAACAAGTGTCAACTTAGGCTCTCACCTTGTCCCCATCAGAAGCGCTTTAGACGAACCGCTATTCGACTACCTCAAGCAAGGGGACTCCAAAAAAGCTTCCATAGGAAACTCCTCTCTCGCCCCACAAATGGGAGTGATAAAGAGATGGTTGCAACGCCTCACACTTTCAAGGCTTTGCGAATCTTAAAGATTGGGTAAAGCGCGACAACGAACGTTTATGAACCACTTGTCAGCCACACCAGTGTGTCCTATACGCCGCCAGTGGCCATCTTTCCGGCCATAGAATCAACTTAACGCCGCGTGCCTGATCTTCGCTGGGTCAGGTCTTCCGGCAAGGAGACAGCGAAATGGTTAAATTAAACGAACTTCACGACAACCCAGGCGCCACAAAACCACGCAAGCGCGTTGGCCGTGGTCCAGGTTCCGGCACCGGTAAAATGGGTGGCCGTGGTATCAAAGGTCAAAAATCCCGTTCAGGTGTGGCGATCGGTGGCTACGAAGGCGGCCAAATGCCTTTGTACCAACGTCTTCCAAAGCGTGGCTTCTCCAAGCCAAACCGCAAGAAGTTCGCTGTTGTGAACCTCGGCCTGATCCAGAAATTCATCGACGAGAAGAAACTGGACGGCAAAGTGATCACCGAAGACACACTGGTTGAATCCGGTCTGGTACGCCGCAAACTCGACGGTATCCGCGTTCTCGCCAAAGGCGAAATCACAGCCAAGGTCAGCATCGAAGTCACTGGCGCCTCCAAAGGCGCAGTCGAAGCTGTCGAAAAAGCTGGCGGTAAATTGACTGTCACAGCTCCGGCACCAGAAGCGGCAGCCGCAGAATAAGACCTTGTTCGGGGCGCATTCGCCCCTTACATCGTTATTCGGACAATGGCGCCGCCGCTTGGTTTCCAAGACGGCGGCGTTTCAACAACAGATATAGGCATCCGTAGATATGGCATCAGCAGCAGAGCAAATGGCCGCGAACACCAGCTGGGCGGCCTTTGGCCAAGCCAAAGAGCTGCGTCAACGCATCCTGTTCACCCTTGGTCTTTTGATCGTGTACCGTTTGGGTACCTATATTCCGGTCCCCGGCATCGACACAGACGCCCTGCGCACCTTCATGGATGACGCGGCCTCCGGCATCGGCGGCATCTTGTCCATGTTCACCGGTGGCGCGCTCAGCCGCATGGGGATCTTCGCCCTCGGCATCATGCCCTATATTTCTGCCTCCATTATCGTCCAGCTTCTGGGTGCGATGTGGGAACCGCTGAAAAACCTCAAGAAAGAGGGTGAAAACGGTCGCAAAAAGCTGAACCAATACACCCGTTACGGCACCGTGGTGCTGGCCACATTCCAAGCCTACGGCATGGCCGCCTCGCTCGAAGCGGGCGATCTGGTCACCGATCCGGGCCTGTTCTTCAAAATCGCCTGCGTCATCACGCTGGTCGGCGGCACCATGTTCCTGATGTGGATCGGTGAGCAGATCACCGCCCGTGGCCTCGGCAACGGTATTTCCCTGATCATCTTCGTGGGCATCATCGCCGAAGTTCCCGCCGCCTTGGCTGGCTTCCTCGCCCAAGGCCAAGAAACCAACAACTGGGGCCTGATCCTCGGTGTCTTTGCCATGATCATCGCCATTCTGGCCTTCGTCGTCTTCATGGAGCGCTCCTTGCGCAAAATCCACATTCAATACCCGCGCCGTCAGGTCGGTATGAAAGTCTACGACGGTGGCTCATCCCACCTGCCGATCAAAGTGAACCCCGCCGGTGTTATCCCAGCCATCTTCGCGTCCGCGTTGCTGTTGCTGCCAACAACCCTGTCCACCTTCTCTGGTGGCGACGCGGGCCCGATCATGTCCACGATCCTCGCGTACTTTGGCCCCGGCCAGCCGCTCTACCTGCTGTTCTTCACAGCGATGATCGTCTTCTTCACCTATTTCTACACCCGTGAAGTCGCGTTCAAAACCGATGAAGTCGCCGACAACCTGAAAAACCAAAACGGTTTCGTGCCCGGCATTCGCCCCGGCAAACGCACGCAGGAATACCTCGACTACGTTGTCACACGTCTGTTGGTCCTCGGCTCCGGCTACTTGGCACTGGTCTGCCTGTTGCCCGAAATCCTCCGTAGCCAACTCTCTATTCCTTTTTACTTTGGCGGGACGTCAGTTTTGATTATTGTCAGCGTGGGGATGGACACAATTCAACAAATTCAATCCCATTTGTTGGCTCATCAATACGAAGGGCTGATCGAGAAATCCCAGCTGCGCGGCAAGCGTAGCGGCAAGAAACGGAGCCCGTCTCGTCGATGAATATTATCCTTCTCGGACCACCAGGTGCTGGTAAAGGCACTCAAGCGCAAAAACTGGTTGAAAGCCGTAACATGGTGCAGCTGTCCACAGGTGACATGCTGCGCGCGGCCCGCACCTCTGGGACCGAGATGGGTAAAAAAGTTGCCGCCGTCATGGACGCAGGCAACCTCGTAACAGACGAAATCGTCATCGGTCTGATCCGCGAACAACTCGAAGCGGGCACAGACCATGGCGGTTTCATCTTCGACGGTTTCCCCCGCACACTGGCACAGGCCGACGCGCTGGGTGAATTGCTCGAAGAAATGGGCCAAACCCTCGACCATGCAATCGAATTGCAGGTCAATGACGACATCTTGGTCGAACGCATCCTCGGCCGCGCCGCCGAAGCCGTCGCCGCAGGCGGCACCGCCCGCGCAGACGACAACGAGGAAAGCCTCAAAACCCGTCTGATGGCCTACTACAAACAAACATCCCCCCTGATCGGCTACTACCACGCCAAAGGCGACCTTAAAGGCGTCGACGGTCTGGGCACGATGGACGCTGTTGCCGCTGATATCGCGGGCGTTCTCGGGTAATCACTCTTGCTTAAAATCAAGCGTATCCTCATCTGGGGATGCGGCTTATCCCTCGGGGCCATCGCTGGCTTTATTCTCGGCGCGGGCCTCGGTTTTGTGCTTGGTGCCGAACTTGCAAATCATACTCTGTTTGCGGATTTTTGCGGATACGATCGAATTGTCGAACTCGAAGATGAAGCGATCCGCGAATTGATTTGCGACTATCTTCGTACCCGTTGATCGTTGCAGTCACTGCAGGGGTTGACCCAACCTCTTAACCCTCCTACACACCCGCATTCCTAACGACTCTGTCTGCGGGAATCGGCCTGAGTCGCTCTCAGGCAAAACACCTCGATATGACTTAAGGTCGGCAGCATATGCTCCGGCCTTACGTTGTGAAAAAAGGGTCCGGTATTACGGACCCGCAACGAAAAGGAATTGCACACGTGGCACGTATTGCCGGCGTAAACATCCCGACTGCAAAGCGGGTTCCAATCGCCCTCACCTACATCACCGGTATCGGTAACACTTCCGCAGAAGCTATCTGCGAAGCCGTTGGCATCGACCTCACACGTCGCGTCAACGAATTGTCCGACGCTGAAGTCCTGAAAATCCGCGAGCACATCGACGCGACTTACACAGTCGAAGGCGACCTGCGCCGCGAAGTTCAGATGAACATCAAACGCATGATGGACCTTGGTTCCTACAAAGGTCTGCGTCACCGTCGTAACCTGCCCGTTCGTGGTCAGCGTACATCTACAAACGCACGTACTCGCAAAGGCCCTGCAAAGGCCATTGCTGGTAAGAAGAAATAAGGGAGGACTTTCAACATGGCACGCGATCCTAAGCGCACTAAAAAGAAGGTCTCCAAGAACATCGCCGCTGGCGTTGCTCACGTGAACTCTTCGTTCAACAACACAAAAATCCTGATCTCTGACGTACAGGGCAACGCCATCTCTTGGTCGTCTGCTGGTACAATGGGCTTCAAAGGGTCCCGTAAATCCACACCTTACGCTGCTCAGATGGCTGCGGAAGATGCGGGTAAAAAAGCACAAGACCACGGTGTTAAGACACTCGAAGTCGAAGTGCAGGGTCCAGGTTCTGGCCGTGAAAGCGCTCTGCGCGCACTGGCCGCTATTGGCTTCAACATCACATCTATCCGTGACGTGACCCCAATGGCCCACAACGGCTGCCGCCCACCAAAGCGTCGCCGCGTCTAATCTACGAAAACGTCTTTGGGGCCGCGCATGCGCACGGCCCCAATCCGTCATTTTAACCTCGGGCGTTTGCCTTTTTGGACATGAAGGCAAACAAGAATGGAGGGACTTATGATCCACAAGAACTGGGCTGAGTTGATCAAGCCAACTCAATTGGAAGTAAAACCGGGCAACGACCCTGCGCGTTTGGCAACAGTGATCGCTGAACCGCTCGAGCGTGGTTTCGGCCTTACACTCGGCAACGCATTGCGCCGCATCTTGATGAGCTCTTTGCAGGGCGCCGCCATCACGGCTGTTCAGATCGACAACGTTCTGCACGAATTCTCCAGCATCGCTGGTGTTCGCGAAGACGTCACCGACGTGGTTTTGAACCTCAAAGGTGTCGCGATCCGCATGGAAGTCGAAGGTCCAAAGCGTATTCAGGTTCAGGCCAAAGGCCCGGGCGTTGTCACTGCCGGTGACATCTCCGAATCCGCTGGTATCGAAATCCTGAACAAAGATCACATCCTGTGTCACCTCGATGATGGTGCTGATCTCTACATGGAATTGACTGTAAACACCGGCAAAGGCTACGTGTCCGCAGACAAGAACAAACCAGAAGATGCGCCCATCGGCATGATGGCCATCGACGCGATCTATTCACCGGTCAAGAAAGTCTCCTATGACGTTCAGCCGACACGTGAAGGTCAGGTTCTGGACTATGACAAGCTGACCATGAAAGTGGAAACAGACGGCTCCATCACGCCGGACGACGCTGTCGCTTTCGCGGCCCGTATCCTGCAGGACCAGCTGTCCATCTTCGTGAACTTCGACGAACCAGAATCCGCTCAAGCGTCTTCCGACGATGACGGCCTGGAATTCAACCCGCTGCTTCTCAAGAAAGTGGACGAGTTGGAATTGTCTGTTCGCTCTGCAAACTGCCTGAAGAACGACAACATCGTTTACATCGGCGATCTGATCCAGAAAACCGAAGCAGAAATGCTGCGCACGCCAAACTTCGGCCGCAAGTCTTTGAACGAGATCAAAGAAGTGTTGTCCGGCATGGGCCTGCACCTCGGCATGGACGTCGAAGATTGGCCACCAGACAACATCGAAGATCTGGCCAAGAAGTTCGAAGACAGCTTCTAAGATATTCGGTCGGTCCCCACCCTGGGGCCGACCAACATCCGCCGCACAGTGTACATACAAGATGTGTACAGCCTGTGTACCGGATGTGACCCCTACAGACTGGGCAATTCCGCCCCAATAACGGAGCCCGCGACACGCATCGCACGGCCCATCTTAAAACAAAATGGAGACTATCACATGCGTCACGCACGAGGTTACCGCCGCCTGAACCGTACTCACGAGCACCGTAAAGCGCTCTGGGCTAACATGGCTGGCTCGCTCATCGAACATGAGCAAATCACAACAACTTTGCCAAAGGCAAAAGAACTGCGTCCAATCATCGAAAAGATGATCACACTGGCGAAACGCGGCGACTTGCACGCCCGCCGTCAGGCTGCTGCTCAGTTGAAGCAGGACCAGTACGTTGCGAAACTTTTCGACATTCTGGGCCCACGCTACAAGGACCGTCAGGGTGGCTACGTCCGCATCATGAAAGCCGGCTTCCGCTACGGCGACATGGCGCCAATGGCGATCATCGAATTCGTTGACCGCGACGTTGATGCGAAAGGCGCAGCTGACAAAGCCCGCGTTGCAGCAGAAGAAGCTGCTGAATAATTCGCATATTGAATTCAAGGTCTTAACTGACCTGACAAAGGCCCGCCTCTTCGGCGGGCCTTTTACGTTGAACCCTCATATGTTCGGGCCTACGGTAAGCTATGGCTGATCTTTTCGACACTGGTGCAGCGGTCCCCGACACCGCCCCACGCCCCCTGGCAGACCGTCTGCGCCCCCGCGCTCTGGGCGAGGTGATCGGCCAAGAACAGGTGCTTGGCCCCGACGCGCCTTTGGGCGTCATGCTGGCCTCGGGCTCATTGTCGTCGTTGATTTTCTGGGGCCCACCGGGCGTTGGTAAAACCACCATCGCGCGGCTTCTGGCCGATGAAACCGACCTGCATTTTATCCAGATCTCGGCGATTTTTACGGGCGTGCCTGAGCTGCGCAAAGTCTTCGAAGCCGCGAAAATGCGCCGCCAAAATGGCAAAGGCACCTTGCTCTTCGTCGACGAAATCCACCGGTTCAACAAAGCCCAACAAGACGGCTTTCTGCCCCACATGGAAGACGGCACCATTCTGCTCGTCGGCGCCACCACTGAAAACCCCTCGTTTGAGCTGAACGCCGCGGTGCTCTCGCGCTCCCAAGTCCTTGTTCTCGAACGGTTATCATTGGCTGATCTGGAGCGTTTAACCCAACGTGCCGAAGCCGAACTGGCCCGCAAACTGCCCCTAAAACCTCACGCCCGCGAGGCGCTTTTGGAGATGGCCGACGGGGACGGGCGCGCGCTTTTGAACCTGATCGAACAGGTCGCTGCATGGAAGGTCGCCGACGCGCTCGACACTGAGGCCCTGACCACCCGCTTGATGAAACGCGCCGCCAAATACGACAAATCCGGCGAGGAACATTACAACCTCATCAGCGCGCTGCATAAATCCGTCCGCGGCTCCGATCCTGACGCCGCACTCTACTGGTTCGCACGTATGCTCAAGGGCGGTGAAGACCCTCGTTTTCTGGCCCGCCGGCTGGTCCGCATGGCCGTAGAAGACATCGCACTGGCAGACCCGCAGGCCCAAACCGTGTGTTTGCACGCATGGGAAACCTACGAACGGCTGGGCAGCCCCGAAGGCGAATTGGCCTTGGCCCAAGCGGTGATCTACCTCGCGCTCGCCCCCAAAACGAACGCGGGCTATGCGGCCTTTAAAAACGCCATGCGCGCGGCGGAAAAAACCGGCTCTGAACCGCCGCCCAAACATATCCTGAACGCGCCAACCTCCCTGATGAAAGACATCGGATACGGCGACGGCTATGCCTATGATCACGACGCCGAAGATGGTTTCAGCGGCCAAAACTATTTCCCCGAAACCATGAAACGCGGGGTCTATTACACCCCTGTGGATCGCGGGTTCGAACGCGAGTTGAAACGGCGTGTCGATTATTTCGCCAAGCTGCGCGAAAAGCGGAACGGTTGACTCCTCTGCCCACAGGCATATGACGCAGCCCATGATACCAACTGTTTTTCAAGTCGCACTCGGCGGGGCCATTGGCGCTGCAGCACGCTACGGCGTTGGCGTGGCCCTGTTCCGGCCCGGCGCTGTGTTTCCGTTTGGCGTGCTGGCCGCAAACATCATCGGATGTTTTGCGATGGGGTTGGTTGTTGTTTATTTGGGGCAAAAATCCCTGTCGCACCTGAACCCGTTTTTGATGACCGGCGTTTTAGGGGGCTTCACCACGTTCTCCGCGTTCTCGCTTGAGGCTTATACCTTGTTCGAGCGCGGCGCAGTGGGGCAGGCGGCGATTTATGTTCTTGTGTCGGTTGCCATGTCCCTCGTTGGGCTGGTCGCGGGCGTTTTCCTAATGAGAGGATTGCTCGGATGAGCCGTGTACAAACCATTACCATTTCCGCAGGCGAAGCGGATCAACGTCTCGACCGTTGGCTCAAACGCCGTTTCCCGCACCTGCAACAGGGGCGGATCGAAAAGATGTGCCGCAAGGGTGAATTGCGCGTCGATGGGGGGCGGGTGAAATCCAACACCCGCATCGAAGAAGGCCAGCAGGTGCGCGTGCCACCGCTTCCCGATCCCGATTTTGTCGATGATCGCCCGCGTGATATTTCTCCCGCGGATGTAAAGCTGATCCAAGGCTGCGTAATCTACAAAGATGACCACGTGATCGCGTTGAACAAACCCGCTGGTCTTCCGACCCAAGGGGGCAGCAAGCAAACACGGCACGTGGATGGTTTGGCTGAGGCTTTGAAATTTGGCTATGAGGAAAAGCCCCGGCTGGTCCACCGTTTGGACAAAGACACCTCTGGTGTGTTGATCCTGGCCCGCACGCGTTTGGCCGCCAAATCCCTGACCGAAGCCTTCCGTCACCGCAACACCGAGAAGATCTATTGGGCCTTGGTCGCGGGTGTGCCCATTCCCAAATTGGGGTCCGTGAAATACGGGCTGGTGAAACAGCCGGGGCATGGATCGAAGGGCGAGAATGAAAAAATGCGCTGTGTGCACCCACGCGAGGTCGACAAGGTCGAAGGCGCGAAACGGGCCCATACTGATTACACGGTCCTGACGTCACTGGCAGACCGCACCGCATGGCTGGCTCTGACCCCTGTCACAGGCCGAACCCACCAATTGCGCGCCCACATGGCCGAAATCGGTCACCCGATCATTGGGGACGGCAAATACGGCGGCTCCCAGCAAGAGAACCTTGGCGACGGGTGGGGCGCTGGTATGGGCGAGGAAATTGGCCGCAAGCTGCACCTACATGCACGGTCCTTGCGGATTGAGCACCCTGAGACGGGCAAAGAGCTGTGGATCAAGGCGTCTTTGCCGCCGCACATGGAAAACTCATGGAGCTTGTTTGGTTGGGAAGAGGGCCATGCCCCCGACAACCCGTTTGAGGGATTGATATGAACGCTTGGGTCGCGAAACGATTTTGGACAGATGTGCAGGTTGAACCGACCAGCGATGGGTTTACGGTTCAATTGGATGGCCGCTCAGTAAAAACGCCAGCGAAGGCGCTGTTGGTTGTGCCAACGGCGCAAATGGCTGAGGCGATCGCCGAGGAATGGCGCGCCGTCGTCGAGAAAATCGACCCCGAGGTGATGCCCTTCACCCGCTCGGCAAACGCCGCGATTGATAAGGTCAGCATCCAGTTCACCGAGGTAGCAGATATGTTGGCCGCCTATGGCGGCAGCGATTTACTGTGCTACCGCGCCACCACCCCAGCCGCCTTGATCGAGCGTCAAGCAGCGGCATGGGACCCATTCTTGGACTGGGCGTTCGAAACCTACGGCGCGCGGCTTGCCTCCACCGGGGGCCTGATGCCTGTGGCCCAGGATGAGGTCGCGCTGCTGGCCTTATCCAAGCCATTGTACGAGGCAACAGCCTTTGAATTGACGGCATTGCACGACCTGATTTCATTGTCTGGGTCCTTGGTTCTGGCCCTCAAGGTCGCACAGGGCGGTTTTCCTGCGCGTACCGCGTGGGACATTTCGCGGCTGGATGAAACCTGGCAGGCAGAGCAATGGGGTGTGGACGAAGAGGCGGAACAAGCTGCGGTTGTGAAGCGGTTAGCCTTTGAACATGCAGCTACTTTTTATGAAATGGCGAAGAAACAGGCACGCGGGTAATTTGACCGCTGAATTCGGAATGCCTGCGCGATCTTCCTGACGTTTTCACAGGATTCTATGTAACGGCCCCTTGACCTTGGGGCGTGATTCCTCACACTCTGACACCGTCGCGCAGGAAACTGCGTCGTATCGCCCCTGTTCGAAGGAACAGACTAAAAAAATCCCCGTGGCTCACATGGGGAAACTCAGGAAGAGGTATCTTATGAATAAATCAGTACTCCTCGGTGCTTTGACCGTTGCTGGTCTGGCCGCCGGTGCCGCTGGCGCTGCCACGCTTGACGATGTCAAAGCACGCGGCACGCTGAACTGCGCTGTTTCAACTGGTCTGACCGGTTTTGCAGCACCTGACGCCAACGGCGTTTGGGACGGTTTTGACGTTGGCTTCTGCCGCGCTGTTGCGGCTGCGGTTCTTGGCGACCCAATGGCTGTTGAATTCGTTCCAACAACTGGTCAGACACGCTTCACAGCGCTTGCATCTGGCGAAGTTGACCTGTTGGCACGTAACACAACATGGACATTCTCCCGTGATGTCGACCTCAAGTTCACATTCGTCGGCACAAACTACTACGATGGTCAGGGCTTCATGGTCCCACGCGAGCTTGGCGTTTCTTCCGCTAAAGACCTCGATGGCGCTACGATTTGTATCCAGACTGGTACAACAACCGAGCTGAACTTGGCTGACTACTTCCGCGTGAACAACATCTCTTACGAGCCTGTTCCTATCGAAACAAACGCAGAAGCACAGCAGCAGTACCTTGCTGGCGCATGTGACGTGTACACAACTGACGCATCCGGCCTGGCTGCGACACGTGCGACGTTCGAAGCACCTGGCGACCACGTTCTGCTGCCAGAAATCGTTTCCAAAGAGCCACTCGGCCCACTTGTTCGCCACGGCGACAACGAATGGGGCGACATTGTTCGTTGGACATTGAACGCGCTGATCTCTGCTGAAGAGCTGGGTGTAACATCTGCGAACGTTGAAGAACTGTCCGCTGGTACAAACAACCCAGAAATCAACCGTATGTTGGGTTCCGAGGGTGAACTGGGCGCGATGCTCGGCCTCGAAGCTGACTGGGCTAAGAATGCAATTCTGGCTGGCGGTAACTACGGCGAGTTGTTCGAAAAGAACATCGGTGAGAACACACCAATCGGTCTGGCGCGCGGTCTGAACGCGCAGTGGACAGACGGTGGTCTGATCTACTCCCCACCATTCCGCTAGGTTTCACCTAGTATTAAGGGCGCGGTCTTCGGGCTGCGCCCTTTCTCCTCATTTCTTCAATAAAACAAATAAAGAAGCGATAGATCGATAAAACGGTCTTGGAACTATCTTTGGTATTCCCCACCGGGACAGGGAGTTTGCGGATGACCACGCTCACCGATCCGCCGAAAGCTGGATTTCGGCTCAGCCAACTAATTTACGATACGCGCTATAGGTCGATCACCATTCAAACGATTGCGATGATCCTTTTGCTGTTCGGTCTGTATTGGTTGGTCAATAACACAATTCAAAACCTCTCAGCGTTGGGTAAGGATTTTGATTTCGGCTTCCTGTCACAGCCGGCGGGATACGACATCAACCAACGTTTGGTCGAATATTCATCGCAATCCACCCACGGGCGGGCTGCGATCGTCGGTATCTTGAATACAATCCTGATCGCCGTTTTGGGCTGTGCCCTTGCAACCGTTCTGGGTGTGATCGCCGGTGTTCTGCGATTGTCGAAAAACTGGGTCATCAACAGCTTGATGGCTGTCTATGTCGAAGGGTTCCGCAACGTACCACTGCTTCTTTGGATCATCGCGATTTTCGCGCTGATGACCGAAGGCACGCCAGCGCCGCGTGAATTCCGCGTAGGCGGTGATGCCGCAATGATCTTGAACGAAAGCGTCGCTGTGACGAACCGTGGTGTTTATATCCCAGGTATCGTTCTCGAGAATGGCTGGGCCGCGTCTTCGTTTATGAACTGGTTGATCATCGCTGCCGTTTTTGTTGCCAGCCTTTTTGTTATTCGCACGGTTCGCAAACGTGCCGATGCGGTGCAGGAAAAAACCGGCGACCGTCCGACAACATGGTACCAGCAACTTGCGCTGCTGATCATTCCGACGGGCATCGTTATGTTCTTGATGGGCGCCACGATGCAGTACCCATCCTTGAAAGGCTTTAACTTCGCCGATGGTATCCACCTGCGGAACTCTTTGATCGCGCTGTGGTTGGCCTTGTCCCTCTACACCGGTGCGTTCATTGCAGAAATCGTACGTGCGGGTATTTTGGCGATCTCCAAAGGTCAGACCGAGGCTGCGTCTGCATTGGGCCTTCGCCCGACGCGCACCATGAACCTCGTGATCTTGCCACAGGCGATGCGTGTCATCGTGCCACCGCTGATTTCCCAGTTCTTGAACCTGACGAAAAACTCGTCGTTGGCGATTGCTGTGGGCTACATGGATGTGCGTTCCACCTTGGGCGGCATTACCATCAACCAAACAGGCCGTGAGCTTGAAGGGATGTTGCTGATGGCGGCCTTCTACCTTGTGCTCAGCTTGGCAATTTCTGGCGTGATGAACGTTTACAACAACCGCACCCAGTTGAAGGAGCGTTGATATGAGCGATACGCATGCACAAACCGTAAGCTATGTTCGCGAAACGATGTTGCCTGAGCAGGCACCACCCGTTAGCGAAGCCGGTGCGGTGAAATGGGTTCGCGAGAACCTGTTTTCCAGCTGGCTGAACATTATCCTCACCCTGATCTCGCTGTACGTGGTCTACCTCGTCCTCGCGATGTTGTTGCCATGGGCATTTGGCGGTGTATGGAACGCCGGATCCTTGACAGAATGCCGTGAGGTTCTGTTCAGCTTCTACAAAGACAGCCATGATGGCGCATGTTGGGCCGTGATCGAAGACCGTTGGTTGCAGATTACATTTGGGTTCTACCCACCAGAGCTGTACTGGCGCCCGATCTTGGCGTTCGTATTGTTCTTTGTCGCGTTGGCTCCCATTTTGTTTGCCGACAAAGTGCCTGGTCAACTGATCTGGTTCACATTCATCTATCCGTTTTTGGCCACTTGGCTGATTTGGGGTGGGTCATTCTGGTCACCTATTTTGGTCGCGCTGGGCTTTATTGTCGCTGTCGTTGCCTACAAGGTATTGATCAAATTTGCCGGTCCAATCGTCGCCAATCTTGGGGCGTTGATCGCAGCATTGCTGTGGTGGGGCGTTTTGATGGGGCCGATCAGTGATGGTATTCATAAGATGGTTGGCAGCGCGCGTTTCGCGTCGACCCAAGCCTCCTTGAACCAACAAGCCGAAGATCTGCCGATCGAACTTGCGTCGCTTGCGACACAAGCCGAAGAAAAAGGCGCCGAGATCGCAACCGCCGTCGAAGACAAAAACGCCTTGTTGGTCGAGATGGCCGAGATCCGCGTTGAGGAATTCGTTTTGGCCGAGCAGATCGAGCCCAAGGAAGACGCGTTTCAGCGTCTTGAAGGGGCTGAAGAAACGGTCGCCAAAATCGAAGACCTGTTGGGCGATTGGGACGGTGTTCCAACGGCAGCCAATGGCGCATCGGAAGCTGAAGTGGCGGAAGCCACGGCAGCCGCTGAAACGCTGACTGACTATATTGGCGACGTGAATTCGCTGTTATCTGGCGCATTGTCTGACATCGCCGATGGCACCGCTGATCCATCTGAAGTGTCTACGATGATGGTACGCGGCGCGATGGACCGTGACCCTTCAATCCAAGGCGATTTCGATGAAATGGTATCGAAGGACGATCTGACGGGGCCGATTTCGGCACTGGCCGATCGTGCCGCAGCGCTGACGGACGCAACTTCGGTGGATGAGTACGTCGCATTGCGTGCGGATATTGCAACGGCTGCCGCAGCTGTTGATGCCGATATCGCGACGCTGAACGAAATCACCGACAAGGTCATTGCGACCAACGCGGCTGATTTGGAGGCACCGCAAGCCGCATTGAAAGCGAAAATGGCTGAGCTGACCGCGTTGCGTGATGAGCAAACCGTGATCGCACAGGCGGACTTCCGCATTTCGACGCAACAGACCGAAAACCGCGGTTTCTTGAATGCGCTGAATACCTTGGAAGAGCGTGAAACGTCCGTTCCGGAACTTCGCGCGTCAGCGTCCGAGCTTCGCGATGCTTTGCCGCGCGAATACCGGAACATGATTGCAGTCACACAATTGCCAGAAGGCGCGAGTAGCGACGATGAAGCTGCGTTGAACGCCTATCTGACAGCGGATGAACAGGCACAGTCTGTTCAGGCCTCCGTGCGTGACACCTATTCCGAACTTGGCCGTATCGGGCTTGCCCCGATTGAAAGCCGTCAGATCGGTGGGTTCATGTTGGCGTTGATCATCGGGATCGCGGGCATCGTTCTGTCCTTGCCGCTGGGTATCTTGTTGGCGCTTGGCCGTCAGTCGCACTTGTTCATCGTGAACAAAATCTGTGTGACCTTTATTGAGGTCATCCGTGGTGTGCCGCTGATTGTGTGGTTGTTCACAGCGTCGCTGTTGTTGAACTACTTCATGCCGCCAGGCACAAACTTCGACCTGATGTTGCGTGTGATTATTATGGTCACGCTCTTCTCGGCGGCCTACATCGCTGAGGTTATTCGGGGTGGTCTGGCAGCTTTGCCAACGGGCCAGTACGAAGGCGCGGACAGTTTGGGCCTGTCATACTGGCAGTCCATGCAACTGATCGTGTTGCCACAAGCGATGAAAATCTCGATCCCTGGGATCGTGAACACCTTCATCGGGTTGTTCAAAGACACCACGCTGGTTGTCTTTATCGGCCTGCTTGACCCCATCGGCCTCAGCCAAGCAATCCGGTCTTCGACCGACTGGAACGGCATCTACTGGGAGCTGTTTGTCTTCATCGGTCTGCTGTTCTTTATCTTCTGCTTCAGCATGGGCCGTTATTCCCTACACCTCGAGAAAAAGCTTCAACGTGAGCACCGTTAAGGAGACCTGAAATGTCTGACACAATTACAGAACGCACGATCAATCGTGACGCAATGACGGTCTCTGACGAGGTCGCAATCCAGATCAACGACATGAACAAATGGTACGGTACGTTCCATGTTCTGCGTGACATCAACCTCACGGTGAACCGTGGCGAACGTATCGTGGTTTGTGGCCCTTCAGGGTCCGGCAAATCCACGTTGATCCGCTGCATCAACCGTTTGGAAGAGCACCAAGCAGGGCAGATCATCGTCGATGGCACCGAGCTGTCATCTGATCTGAAAAACATCGACAAAATTCGGTCTGAGGTTGGCATGTGTTTCCAACACTTCAACCTGTTCCCGCATCTGACGATTTTGGAAAACCTCACGTTGGCGCCGATCTGGGTGCGTAAAACACCCAAGAAAGAAGCTGAAGAAACAGCGATGCACTACCTTGAGAAGGTGAAAATCCCTGATCAAGCGTTGAAGTATCCAGGCCAGTTGTCTGGTGGTCAGCAACAGCGTGTGGCGATTGCCCGGTCGCTTTGCATGAAGCCACGCATCATGTTGTTCGATGAGCCAACATCCGCGCTCGACCCAGAAATGATCAAAGAGGTGCTCGACACCATGATCGAGCTGGCCGAGGAAGGCATGACCATGATCTGTGTGACCCACGAGATGGGCTTTGCCCGCCAGGTGGCGAACCGCGTTATCTTTATGGATGCGGGCCAGATCGTAGAGCAGAACGAACCGGAAGAGTTCTTCAACAACCCGAAATCAGAGCGTACGCAATTGTTCTTGAGCCAGATCTTGGGTCACTAAAGATCAAGGTCTTTCGGGACGATGAAATCAATCACTTGGGCCGACCGGGACACCGCGTCGGCCCATTTGTTTATGGAAAAGTCGCAGACCAGTGTCGCGCCTGTGGGGTAGTCTAGGAACCGGCGGTGATTGGGTGCTTCTCGAGTGATGTCCTCGGCGAAGAACGCAATGCCGGGGTTGTGGGCGACCAACATCACCGTGTCCCCCTCAGCGCGCTGTAGCACGTTGAGCAGGGTTGCTGGTGCGGCGTGGTACATCTGCGGAAGGGCTGTGACCGTCGCCGTGGTGCCGAGCGCGTCTACGATGAGGTCTGTTGTTTCTCGCGTCCGCACGGCATCGCTGGTGTAGATTGCGTCCGGCACGTAGCCGTTCGATTTCAACCAGCCCCCAACAGCCCCCGACGCCGCGCGCCCACGGTCATTTAGCCTGCGAGCATGGTCGTCAAAGGGCATGTCCCAGCTGGACTTCGCGTGGCGGATCAGGGTTAAACGTTTGGTCATGTCGGGTGAAAGGCTTTCATATGGAATGCGGTTTGCTCGTGGTCGCGCGGGTAGGATTGGCTGATAGGGCAGGCGAGCCTGACCCTGCATCCTGTCTGACAGATTGGGTCTGTGTCGATATGGGCCTTGCAGGTCGGTACGTCATAACTTTCGGGGCCAAGCGCGCCGACGGGGCAGGCCGATCGGCAAGGTTGGCCCTCGCAAGACACACAGGGATTACGCGCGGGCGCTGGCAGTTCAATCAAATGATCAAACACCAGCGCCCCACGGTATGAAACAAGCAGCCCTGCGTCTTTATGAACCAGCAGGTCCACGGGGCTTTGCCATGCTTCACCGCTGCGCAACGCCCAAGTGATAAAAGGATGATAGGGCGGCCCCCCGAACGGAAAGATCGGCGTTGAACCTGTGACATACCCAAGCGCGGTGATGGTCCAACGGGACCATGCATCAAGCGGGTCGGAGACGCCGCTTTGAAATTCAGGGCGGTCCGAGACATAGGCCCAAAAACCGGGTTCTAACGGCCCGAGCAAGACTGTGGTTGTGCCATCGTCGTGAAAGCCGCCCAAGGGGGCCAAATGCAACGCCGCTGCGGCGTCTGTTATTTGGTCAAGCGTCAACGGGCGGTCCGGATGATAGACCCCGCACCATGATCTGTGAACAATTCCAGCAGACAGGCATTCGGGGCCCGTCCGTCAAGGATCACAGCCGCTCTCACACCGCCTTGCAATGCATCCAGACAGGTTTGCGTTTTGGGGATCATGCCACCAGCGATCACGCCATTTTTGGTCAGTTCGGCAACCTGCGTGTCGGTGAGATCGGTCAACACGTTTTTGTTGGCATCCATAACACCGGCCACATCGGTCAACAGCAGCAACCGATCTGCGTTCAAAGCTGCTGCAATCGCGCCTGCTGCCGTGTCGCCGTTCACGTTCAATGTTTCGCCATTCCGGCCCGCGCCCAATGGGGCAATGACAGGGATGGTGTTGGCGTCAAACAGGGTGGTCAGAACCCGCGTATCCATGTCTGAAGGTGTGCCAACCAAACCCAGCTCAGGGGCATCCTGATCGCAGATCATCAGGTTCGCATCCTTGCCAGACAGCCCAACCGCGCGCCCGCCTTGGCGGTTGATTGCGTTCACGATCCATTTGTTCACACGGCCAGACAGCACCATTTCTACCACTTCAACGGTGGCCTGATCTGTCACGCGCTTGCCGTTCACAAATTCAGATTTGATATCCAGCTTACCCAACATATCGTTGATCATCGGGCCACCACCGTGGACGATCACAGGGTTCACGCCCACATGCTGCATCAACACGATGTCGCGTGCGAAATCCTCCATCGCCTCTTCCGAGGACATGGCATGCCCCCCCAATTTGATCACAACAATCGCGTCGTTGTAACGTTGCAGGTAAGGCAGTGCTGCGCTGAGCGTAGCGGCGGTGGCGATCCAATCGCGGTTCATGTCTTGCTTTCTCATCTTACTTCTTGTGCTCAGTCTATCCCGGCGATGATCGCACGCAACGTTTCAATACCTTCACCTTTTTCGGACGAGGTAAGGATTAGTTCAGGATATGCAGCTGGGTGTTTGGACAGTTTCTCGCGCACCTGCGCGAGGACCTTGTCCAAGTCGCCCTTTTTCAGCTTGTCGGTTTTGGTCATCACACATTGGAACGTCACCGCAGAGCTGCTGAGCAGTGCCATGATTTCTTCGTCCACAGGTTTGACGCCATGACGGGCATCCACCAGCACGAACGCACGACGCAATGTAACGCGCCCGCGCAGATAGTTTTTCAACAATCGTTGCCATTTTTCAACGACGGGCAGGGGGGCGTTTGCATAGCCATAGCCCGGAAGGTCGACCAGAAAGTGGCTTTCCCCGACGGTGAAATAGTTGATTTCTTGCGTCCGGCCGGGGGTGTTTGATGCACGCGCCAAACCTTTGCGCCCGGTGAGCGCATTGATCAGGCTAGATTTCCCGACGTTGGACCGACCTGCAAAACACACCTCGGGGCGGTCGGGTTCGGGCAACCCGTCCATCGCGACCACGCCTTTTACGAATTCAGTTTCACCCGCAAACATTTTGCGGCCCACCTCACGTGTGATGTCGTCAGGCTCTTCGGTGATTGGAAAGGGAAGCTGCATTTAAAGAACCTCATAGGTGTCGCCGACGTTGATCGTGCCACCCGATTTCACGGTGGCATAGACGCCAAAATGTTGATGATCCCAACCATCGCGCAATGCGCCCAACGTGTCGACGTCGCGCAGGCCAGTGATTGGATTCGCAGCCGTTGCCATACACCGCCGGATTGGTTCTTGAACAGACAATATTGCATTGCCGATCTTTATATCCTGCCCCGTCCAGTTGAATTCTTCCCAAGCCTCGGGACCATCCAGCCAAATGTTCCCGCGCCAGCGCTGATGTTCCAACGCTTGTCCCAATTGGGCCTCGACGGCGGCGTGGCTGGCTTTCGTCATGATTGAGACAGACGGGTAGGCGCTGTCAGTCATGCCGCGCGGTTCGTTTGATACGATACCGTTGGGCAGACGCTTATCTGCTGGGCAAAGCGGCCCGACCCAAGCGAGGAAGCGTTCCACATCCTCAGTCTTTGATGGGTCGAATTTAAGCTCAGGGAGATCCGCGTGGGACAGGGTGATTTGACCGCTGTCTTCATCGAGCTTCGCCCAAATACCGGCGAGGCCGGGCGTTGCGACGCTGATCATAAAGTTGCGGCACATGACCCATTTCGGTTCATGTGCCGTGAATTTCGTTTGTTCATGCGTGACAGCCCAATGCCGATCCCATGGCATGGTTTGTCCGGTCGTGAGGGTGACGGTGTTCAGCGCCTCACGACCATGACTTTTGATCGGGTGCCGCCATATTTCAGCGACGCCCCCCATTACTTCGCATCCGGTTTGTTTTTGCCGAGGATGTTGCCGAAGACATCAGGCTTGATGCCTTGGCTGCGCATGATCAGGTACTGCTGCGTGAACGTAATTGTGTTGTTCGCGATCCAGTACAACACAAGGCCACTCGCAAAGCTGCCGAGCATGAACATGAAGATCCATGGCATCCACGCGATGATCATTTTTTGGGTCGGTTCTGTGGGGGCAGGGTTCAGCTTTTGCTGCAACCACATAGAGATACCCAAAATAATGGGCAGGATCCCGATGAAGACCAAAGACAAAATGCTTTCCGGTGCGGGCGCATCCCAAGGGAGCAAACCGAACAGGTTGAACAAAGATGATGTGTCAGGTGCGCTGAGGTCTTTGACCCAGCCAAGCCATGGGGCGTGACGCAGTTCGATCGTGACAAAAATCACTTTGTAGAGCGAGAAGAAGATCGGGATTTGCATCAAGATCGGAAGACAACCAGAGGCAGGGTTCACCTTGTTCGTCTTGTACAACTCCATCATGCCTTTTTGAAGTTTCTCGCGATCGTCGCCAGCAGCTTCTTTCAACTTCTCCATCTGCGGCTGAAGCTCACGCATTTTCGCCATTGAGACGTAGGACTTATACGCCAGTGGAAGGAGCAACGCTTTGATGATCAGGGTCAACCCGATGATCGCCCACCCCATGTTGCCGATCAGGCCATTCAGCCAGTGCAAAACAGCAAAAATTGGCTTTGTCAGGAAGAAGAACCATCCCCAATCGATGCTGTCCAAGAAACGGTCGATGCCAAGGTCGTTCTGGTATGAGCGGATGACGTCCCACTCTTGCGCTCCTGCAAAGAACTGGGAGTTGGCTTCAGCGATACCACCAGCCGCAACGACAACCGTCGGGTAGACAGTTTCCACTTGGTAGATGTCATTCGCGAAACGGGCGGTGGACCGGAAGTCGCGGCCAGGTGTCGGGATCAATGCTGTCATCCAGTACTGGTCTGAAAAGCCAATCCAGCCATTTTCGGCTACTTCTACACGGCCCTCCTCGGTCGACAGGTCGGGCATATCATCATAGTCGATTTCTTCCATCGACCCGTCAGACATGCGCACGACGCCTTCGTGTTGAATGAAAAAGCCAATTTGGTAAGGCTCACCGTGGCGGGCGACCAAGCCGTAAGGGCGCATCGCAATATCTGCGCCGGTCGTGTTTTCTACAGATTGGCTGATTGTGAAGAGGTAGTCTTCATCGACAGAGAATGTCTTTCTGAAGATCAGCCCGGCACCATTGTCCCACACAAGAGTAACGTCCGAAGTGGGCGTCAGCGTATCGCCGGATTCGATTTGCCATGGTGTCGTTGCACCTGGAACTTGATCGGCCGTGGCGCCGACCGTCGGTACCCAGCCATGCAGTGCATAGTAGGGTGCGGCAGTTCCGATTGGCGCGAGCAAACGGACCAGTTCAGATTCGTCATCCAATGTTTGTTTGTAGCTTTTCAGGCTCAGATCATCGATACGGCCGCCCGCCAGTGAGAGCGAGCCGGAAAGATCAGGCGTATCGATCGTCACTCGCGCTGTTTCACTAACTGCGTCTTCGACCGATTGTGGGTCAAGCAAGGATGCCGTTGGGACATCTGTCGGCGCATCGGCGTCGACTGCAAGAACGGTTCCGTCAGCCGCGACTATTTCGTCGGGTGCGATTGCGTCTTCCACCGGAGCGGGGGGGAACAGTACGAACCACACCAAAATTACGATGAAGCTAAGTGCCGTTGCGAGGATGAGATTTTTGTTCTGGTCGTCCATTGAAGTCGCCTGAATCCGTTAGAAATATCAAACGGGTTCAACAGGTCGTTGGCTCAAAGGTCAAGGCTTTTCGCCTTGTTTTCTGGCAAAGTGAAGTTTGAAGCACGTAAACGTCTCAACTGGCCCGTTTGGTGAATTGGATGGGCTGTGCAGTTTGGGCGAAGTAGGCGTTTGCCCATTCTACGGTTTCCTGGATTGGCATGGGGCGTGCCACTTGGAATCCTTGAATGTCACGACACCCTAGAGCGTGAAGAGCTTCGCGTTCGGCGCGTGTTTCTACGCCTTCGGCAAAGGTAGTAACGCCTAGACGTTCGGCCATCATGAGAATTGCGGCGACCATGTTGCTTTGTTCTTCATCGGATTCTACGCCGGTAATGAATGACCGATCAATTTTGATGCGTTTTACGCTAAACTTGCGGATATTGGAGATTGACGCATATCCGGTGCCGAAATCATCAAGATCAACGCCACAGCCGAGATCAGAAAGCGCGGCTAAGTTGCCAATAATATCATCGTCTTGATCTGTCGCGATGACGGTTTCTAATACCTCAATACTCAATCTATCGGGGGCGATGTTGCCCACTTCAAGATGTTTCGAAATCCGGTCTACTAGGCGTGGGTTTCGCAGTTCACTTGTTGAAAGGTTGACCCCGACCCGAGGGACGTTCAGGCCGTTTTTGTCCCAAAATGTAAGTGCTTGCAGGGCCTGTTGGATCATGGTTTCGCCCAGTTGTGGCATCAAGTTCGCCTGTTCTAAGGCAGCCAAAAACTCCAGCGGAGACATGATGCCTTTTTCAGGGTGATGCCAGCGGGCTAACGCTTCAAAGCCGCTAAGACGCCCGTCTTCGAGGTCCAGCTGCGGCTGGAAGTAGGCAAAGATTTCCCCGCGCGGAAAGGCCTTTGTCGCATCTACGACCAGCTTTCGTTGCGAAGACCGGCGCTTCGCTATCGCTTCCGAGAAGGCCCTAACGGCGTTGGGTGATTGGATTTTCGCCTCGGCCAAGGCGGTTAAGGCTGCTTGAATGAGTTTTTCGGCGGTCGGGCGAATGAGTTTGTTCGATGAAACAAAGCCGATTGAAGCGGTAAGATGTACTGGGAGGTCTGTGACTTGAGCCGCTTCGCCAAGGGCATGCTGAATACGTGTGCAGGTGTTGAGCATTGCTTCGGTTTTGTGGGGGCCTTGCGGGGCCAATGCCGAAATGAAGCGCGCGCGGTCGAGGTGGATTGTGACATCTTTAGCGGTCAGATTTTCCTCAATGACGCTGTGCGCAAAGCTCAAAGCTGATTGCAGCGTCTCGCTATCATAGACCTCCTCGAGCTTTTGGAAATCGTCGATTTCTATGACCATAGCGATCGTTGGGTGATCGATCTGTCCAAGAAATCTAGAGAGCCATCCCATTATGAAATCCCGATTGTCAGGGCCGGCTGGTGCGTCTCTCTTGCTCGTCGCGTTTTGAAACAAAGCGGCTGCGAACAATGGCGCGAATAGCGCGCTTACAAGGCCACCGACGGGTCCGAGGATAAGAAAGGCCGCGGCAGATGGGGCGATAAAGCTGAGGCAATAGCGTGCTTTCGCACGAAAGGCAGGCGAGATTTTGTATGGATTCTTCATGGCAACACTCTCCAAGCCTTTTGAAACGGGGCAATTCGGGTGTTGGAGTAAGGAAACAGTCTTACGGCGAGGTTAATTGTCAGCCGATTTTTGATCCCCTGACGTGGCGCGCGTTAACCCTTTGAAATCAAAAATTTCCGGATCCAAAAGGTGCGATGGACGCGTGTTCATGAGCGCCCGAAACATCTTGTTGCGACGCCCGGGCGCATTCTTTTCCCATTGGTCCAGCATACCTTTGATCTGCTGGCGCTGAAGTCCGTCTTGGGAGCCGCAAAGATCACAAGGGATAATAGGGTAACCCATTGAGGTACTGAATTTTTCGCAATCAGCTTCGGCCACGTGTGCGAGCGGGCGATAGACAAAAAGGTCTCCCTCTTCGTTCACGAGTTTTGGAGGCATCGTTGCGAGCCGAGACCCGTGGAACATGTTCATCATAAACGTTTCCAAGATGTCGTCGCGGTGGTGACCCAGGACGACCGCAGAACAGCCTTCTTCGCGCGCGATTCGGTAAAGATTTCCGCGACGCAGGCGTGAACAGAGGGCGCAAAACGTGCGGCCGGCGGGGACTTTGTCGACAACGATAGAATAGGTGTCTTCGTATTCGATTCGGTGCGGCACCCCCATGTCTTCCAAGAACTTTGGCAGGACGGTCGCGGGGAAGTTGGGTTGGCCCTGATCAAGGTTACAGGCTAGGAGATCAACTGGCAGCAAGCCGCGCCATTGGAGTTCGTAGAGCACAGCTAACAACGTGTAGCTGTCTTTTCCGCCAGACAAACACACCAGCCATTTCGGGCGTTCGGGGCCCGCCTCGATCATACCATATTGTTCAATCGCCTCGCGCGTGTTCTGGATGATCCGCTTGCGCAGCTTCTTGAACTCGGTCGTTTTCGGGGCGCCATAAAACAGCGGGTGGATATCATCTGCATCATCTAACATGACAGTGCGAATACAGCGGCGACCGCTGCGAGACAAGGATCGCGCTGCCTTAGGTACGATTAATCGGGCACATTATCCACGCCTGATCCACCCCATGGGTTGCACCGCGAGATGCGGCGGAACGTGAGGAGCGTGCCTTTGATTCCGCCATGTTTCCGCAGGGCTTCCATGGCGTAGGCAGAACAGGTTGGATGATACCGGCAATTGTGGCCCACCCATGGAGAAAAGACAGCGCGGTAAAAACGAATGGGGAGGGACGCAACAAAAGCCAAAGGTGTCATGAGAGTTTCGCGATGGCTTTTGCGAAGTCGGCGCGTAGATTTTCAAAGGATACGTTGCCTGTCACGTCGCGTTTGCCGATGAGAACGTAATCGTGACCGGGTTTTGCCAAGGCAGGCAAATCTAGGCGTGCAATCTCGCGCAGCCTGCGTTTCGCGCGATTGCGGGCCACTGCATTGCCAACTTTTTTTGAACAGGTGAAGCCAACGCCAACAGTTGGATCTCCATCATTTCGATTGCGGGCCTGCAACGTCAGGCTCGGCGCGGTTTGATACCGTGCTTTGGACGCGGCAACAAATTCCGCGCGTTTCTGCAAAATCCGCAAACGAGCAAAAACCGCCGTAGGTATATCCTCGGCGGTTCTTGAATCGGTAGAACGCGAAGCCATCAGACCCCGCAGCGCGCTTATGCGCTCAGTTCTTTGCGGCCCTTCGCGCGGCGTGCGTTCAGGATCTTGCGGCCAGCTTTGGTGGCCATACGTGCGCGGAAACCGTGACGGTTCTTGCGAACGCGGTTGGAAGGCTGAAATGTACGCTTCATGGCGTCTCTCCGGTTTTGGGGGCGAACCTATTGATAGATTCGAGCCAGTCTTAATCTCGAAGCCCGTGCAATAGGGGGGTTCTGTGTGTCTGTCAACGCGGCCAAGCGGGAAAATTCTGCAACATTCCCAATTTTCACCAGATCGAAATGTTACAGTCTTCACGAGAAACGCCGTAAAGGGACGTTAATTGATCACTGGATATCAACGGACCGTGATGAGGGTATCGGGAAAGGCCCTTATCGTCCATCTAAAGTCCAACATAACGCCTTTCGTTGTTTCCCGAAGAGGTTAAGATAAAGAGATAGATGGATCAAATGACAGAAGAAAAAACATCAAACCCAATTTTGAAACGATTGCCGATCATTGTGATCGGTATCGTCGCTGTTTTAGGGGCCTATTTCCTTCGGGATTATCTGAGTTTTGAGGCGCTGGCGCAGAATCGTGAGGCGCTGATTGCGTTTCGTGATGCGAACTACGTGCTCACCGTGTTGGTCTTTATCGCAATTTACACTGTCGTTGTTGCGTTCTCTTTGCCAGGCGCTGCGATTTTAACGCTCACGGGTGGTTTTTTGTTCGCGACCTTCCCGGGGTTCTTATTCAACGTTGTCGCCGCGACTTTGGGCGCGACCGCAATTTTCCTCGCGGCGCGCTGGGGGTTTGGGAAACAACTGGGCGCAAAGCTTGAAGGATCCGACGGGATTGTGAAGAAGATAAAAGATGGCATCGACGAAAATCAATGGTCCATGCTTTTTTTGATCCGATTGGTGCCCGCTGTTCCATTCTTTTTGGCAAACCTCATTCCGTCATTCTTGGAGGTGCCCCTGCGCAGATTCATGATTTCGACATTCTTTGGGATTGTCCCGGGCTCCGTCGTCTACACCTCGGTTGGCGCTGGGTTAGGTGAGGTTTTTGAAGCTGGTGAAACGCCAAACCTTGGGATTATCTTTGAGCCCCATATTCTTTTCCCAATTCTTGGGCTGTGCGCTTTGGCAGCGCTGCCTATGGTTCTTAAGGCCGTTCGCGGTAAGAAAGGTCTGTAAACATGACACGTATCAAAACTGACATTTGTATCATTGGTGCTGGCTCCGGGGGGCTAAGTATCGCGGCGGGCGCGTCACAGATGGGCGCGAAGGTTGTTCTGCTTGAGGGTCACCTGATGGGGGGCGATTGCCTTAACTTCGGGTGTGTTCCGTCCAAAGCGTTGATCGCGGCGGGGAAACAAGCCTACGCGATGGGCCATACGGGTGATTTGGGCATAAAGGCGGTGGACCCTGATATTGATTACGCCGCTGCCAAAGATCACGTTCGCAATGTGATCGACACGATTGCGCCCGTTGATAGCCAAGAGCGGTTTGAGGGGTTTGGCGTTCACGTGATCCGCGAATTCGGCCGGTTTATTTCCGAAACTGAAGTGCAGGCGGGGGAGAACGTGATTGAGGCGCGCCGCTTCGTCATCGCCACAGGTTCTGGCCCGTTTGTTCCGCCTATCCCCGGTTTGGACAGCGTGGATGTGTATACAAATGAAAACATCTTCGATTTGCGCGAACGCCCTGATCATTTGTTGGTCATCGGTGGCGGCCCAATCGGAATGGAAATGGCGCAAGCTCATCGCCGGTTAGGCTGTAAGGTCACCGTGATTGAAGGCATGAAAGCCATGGGTAAAGACGACCCCGAAATGGCCGAAATTGTGTTGGACAAACTGCGGGGAGAAGGCATCGAGATTGTTGAGAACGCATCGGCTGAGAAAGTGAGCAAAGGGGGTGAAGGCGTTATCGTTCACACCTCCCAAGGAGATTTCTCGGGGACGCATCTTCTGATGGCGGTGGGCCGGAAAGTGAATATCGACAAGCTGGATTTGGAAAAAGCCAATGTCGAATATGATCGCGCCGTTAAGGTAGGGGCTGATCTGCGTTCGGTGTCCAATAAAAAAGTATACGCAGTCGGCGATGCCGCGGGCGGCCTTCAGTTCACACATGTCGCAGGATATCATGCGGGTGTTGTCATCCGGTCGATCTTGTTTGGCTTGCCAAGCAAGCAGCGCACCGATCATATCCCATGGGCGACGTACACGGACCCCGAGTTGGCACAGGTTGGCTTGACCGAAGCGCAAGCGAAAGAGCAGCACGGCGACAAGTTAGAGGTCGTGCGGTTCCCTTACCATGAGAACGACCGGGCGATTGCGGAAGGCAAAACAACGGGCCTGATCAAGGTGATGGTAGTTAAGGGGCGCCCTGTCGGCGCGTCAATTGTGGGTTCGATGGCTGGCGAATTGATTGGCATGTGGGCCATGGCCATCGCAAACAAGATGAAGATGTCTGCAATAGCGAGCACTGTCTTGCCCTATCCGACAGTAAGCGAGATCAACAAGCGCGCGGCAGGCGCCTATTTCAGCCCACGGCTGTTCGACAGCAGCATGGTCAAACGTGTGGTTGGTCTTGTTCAACGTTGGTTGCCATAAATGAAAAACGGACGGCGCAATATGCTCAATACACTGTCAGGCCGCTTTCTGATTTTGACGACGGTTTTCGTTTTGATTGCGGAACTGTTGATTTTTGTGCCGTCCGTCGCGCGGTATCGCGAGGACTATTTTCTACAGCGTCTAGAACGTGCGCAGATCGCATCACTGGCTTTGTTGGCTGAAGATATGATCGCGCCAGAACTCGAGCAGGAACTGCTTGAAAACGCAGGCATCTACAACGTGGTTTTGCGCCGCGATGAAGTGCGGCAATTGATTTTGTCATCCCCAATTCCAACGCCGATCGAAAAGACATTCGATATGCGTGACCCGTCTGCATGGATGCTCATTCGCGACGCGATGTATAGGCTCGTGGATACGGATGATCAGGTCATTCGTGTGATTGGGAACCCGGTCCAAGATGGCGGATTACTGATCGAAGTCACATTGCCGACAGAGCCGTTGCGTATGGCGTTGATCGACTATGGGCTCCGCATCTTGATCCTATCCGCGGTCATTTCCGTGATAACTGCTATGCTGCTTTTCTTGGCGGTTCGACGGTTCTTGGTGAAGCCGATCAAGGGCTTCGTGGAAGCCATGCAAGCCTATGCCGAAGCTCCAGAGGATGCGCGCCGTATCATCATGCCAGATGCCGGCGTGGTCGAATTGCGGGAAGCGCAAGAGGCCATGGCCAGCATGCAAACCCAACTGACTGGGGCATTGCGCCAAAAAGAACGTCTTGCTCAATTGGGCGGGGCAGTCAGTAAAATCAGTCACGATTTGCGCAACATTCTCACGTCTGCGCAACTGTTCACTGATAGGATTGAAAGCTCTCAAGACCCAACGGTCAGCCGTCTTGCGCCCAAATTGGTTGGCTCCATCGCTCGCGCCGTGAACCTGTGCGAAAGCACATTGGCCTTCGGGCGTGTTGACGAGCCATCGCCGCGTTTGACCCGTGTGAGCCTGTCAGAAATAGTCGATGATGTTTTTGCAGGTGAGCGGCTGGCCATTGGCGAGCATCCCTTGGAGTTCACCGAAGACGTACCTGTTGGTATGATGGTCACTGCTGACGGTGAGCAATTGTACCGTGTCATCGGCAACCTGATCCGCAATGCACGGCAAGCGGTTGTGGCAACGGGCCGACCTGGCGAGATTTCGGTCGCTGCAATGGAAGACGATGATCAATGCAAAATCGTGGTAGAGGACAACGGGCCGGGTTTGCCCAAGAAAGCGCGAGAGCATTTGTTTGAAGCTTTCCAAGGCGGTACGACACGCGGAGGCTCCGGGCTAGGGCTCGCAATCGCAGCAGAATTGATCCGCGGCCATGGCGGTCGGCTTGAATTGGAACGCACAGACGAGACCGGCACACGGTTTGTGATTACACTCCCGAAATCTTATCTCACACTTTCTCCGACATTTGCGTAGTTTGTCTCTTGCATTGCCCTGCCTCTAGGGCTACATCGCCCCTCACGGACCGATAGCTCAGCTGGATAGAGTACCTGACTACGAATCAGGGGGTCGGGGGTTCGAATCCTCCTCGGTCCGCCACTACGATCTTTGTCAGACGACAAGGTATTTTACCTTTTGGCGAAATTCCTTTCTTTAGGGTCGGACCGGTCCTAAATTTTTGACGGTGCTTCGAAAGAGAATGTCATCGGCTTGTTAGGCGGGCTTCAAGTCTTCACCTTAGTTATAGACACCATTGGCGGAAACCGGACCTTCGCTGCGGGGCAAGCAGGTCGTTGAGCCAGGCTACAAAGCCGACATTTGAAAATGTATGTCATTCAAGATGTATAAATAAATTGGATCGCAGGCTTCAGCTCCTAAGTAAATTTTTGATCTAGTCTTGTGCATTACTGGGCAATTGATTTTGTTGTGTTCGCTCATATAATTCGCGAACAAATGGAGAGTGTGAGTTCTTTCTGAAGACAATATGCAGTTCGGCTTCAGCTCGTGTTACAGCAACATAGAACTCGCGTCTTTCGGCGCTTAGCTTTTTGGGGTCGTTCCGGCTGTACCAGTTAGGAATGATATCATCGTTCATGCCAAGTAAGACTACCGCGCGGAACTCTCGCCCCTTTGAACTATGAAATGTACTTAGGTTGATTGCGCCAGATCCAGATGTATCTCCACAAAACTGAGACATCTTAAGGTCTGTCCCACCTTGGTTGATATCTGTTCTGCTAATCATCTCATCCAAATTTTCCCACTGCTCGGAGATTGTGCGTTTTCTTGCAAACCAAGGTGAGAAAATTTCGCGCTTGAATTTGAGCAGCCAAGTATGAGTGGACGCCCCTCCGTCCATTGGTGCAAGAAAGTTAATGAGCTCGTACTCAAGTTGGCGTTTTTCATCTTCCGAAGCGCCCGCGCCATAAACCAGCGAATTCCCATCGTGGCAAAGCCGCATAAATCTTGGGTCCGCAGTTTTCCATCCGCCCACAACCCATTGAGCACATCGTTCTACGAACCTAGAGATTGGGGAGTTCCGTTTTATCAGGGCTTTATTGTCTGCCCTTAAAACAGGAACGCCTTGGGCCTCAGACAACGAAACAAGCTTGTCGCTATGTTTAGCCCATCGGTAAAGCACGCCGATTTCGTCCAGCTCGTAACCCCTCGATTGTAGGTCAGGAAGGATAGTATCCAGCAAATACTGCGCCTGAGCATATTCGTCTCCATCGACTTGATGAAACTTGATAGTACCTTTGCCTGCGTAGTCTGGCCCAACATACCCGCGTTCTGCGCCCAACGCGGCCATGGAGGCATCGATGATATCTGTACCGCACCTGTAATTGAATCGAAGGCGAATGGTTTGAACATCGGCTCGGGCTGACAAGCCTTCTAGCAGCGAAGGTTCCGCCCCTGCGAAGCCGTAGATAGATTGATCGATGTCGCCGACGGCAAAGAGCCTAATGCCGCTTTCAAAGCAAAGTTTGAGAACCAGCGCATGCAGAGCGTGGCCTAGGTCTTGGTATTCATCGACAAACAACACTGGATATTTTGCCTTGAGCGCCTCAGTAATCCAAGGAAACCTCGAAACCATGTCGTAAGCAAGCAACGGCATACCATCAAAGTCGATTTGATTGCGATCCTTCAAAATGCCTTCGTATGCTTCGATGAAGTCAGAAAGTTCGGGGTTGGTCCCTCGCCATGACACGTTCGACCTATCAACTATCGATTTTCTCTTCTCCTCAGCAAATTTCCAGCGTTTTTGAGGATCGCCGATACCGCCAATAGATGCATAGGCCTCAGCGATGACGCCTTTCTTATCCGTTTCCGAGATCACACTTACATCAGACCGCCAGTCAGGAAAAACACATCGCGCAAAAGGCAAAATAATCTTAGTTAAAGCAAAGCCATGTACTGTTCCTATGAATGCTCTATTTCCTCGCTCCAAACCAAGCAGCGCCAAGCGTTTTTCGAGTTCAAATGCACATTCGTTGTTGTATGTAATGCAAGCAACTCCTCGGGGTTCTGAGACGTCCTCCAGCAGAGTTCTTACCATAGCCGTAGTCAGTGTCTTTGTCTTGCCACTTCCTGGGCCCGCAAGAACCACACAATGATCCGTTGCGTTTACTGCCGACAATTGCTCTGGGTTTTGAGACAGCGAAGCGATGGCACCCTTAAGAGCCCTAATGCTGGACATCAAACTTTCGCAACCACGTTTTCAATAGCATGTTTTATGTACTCTGGCGGCTGTATCCCGACAATTCTCTTTGCCAGTTCTCGAGACAAACGTCCTTTTCCTACATATCCGATCATCAACATCAGCTTTTCTGGGACGATCTCAGAATGGTTTGCTTGATACTTTGCAATTCTATTTTTCAAGGTCTGGCCAAAAGAAGTTTGCTCGGACAGGATCGACAGAAGAGCGCTTGCGAGATATGGATCTTGAGAAAGCTCAATTTCCAACGTTGTCGTGTTCAAATAAATGCAATGATTTTTTGCGCTGCCACGAAGAAAACTCTCTTCAGCGTCTAGGCGTGTAACTTGTTCCGGGGTTGCATCGACCTTGCCACCAAATTTACGATTGGTCAGCAGTAGTTTTTTTGCCCGTGCCCATCCTAGAGCCTTGCCTCCTGCGACTGGATCCCAATCTGTTATGACGCTAAATGGAATGCCTAGCATTGTAGCAAGCTTTAGGTATGGCTCAAAGTCCACGCCATCAACGCTACAAACAGTAATACCTAGAGCATCTAAATCATGGCCTAAAGTCGCAGAAAATGCGGGCAACAACGCTTCTTCAGAAGGCCCTTCCACAAAAATGATGCCGCTCGAAAAGAAGACCTCGGCACGGGTCGTAGTGAGATAACCTTGAAGGTCATCTCTCTCGTGCTCTGCCAGCGCTAGTTTTGCCAAGGAATGCGCAACAGTTCCTTTGTCTTCATGAGTTCGAAGCAGGACAATTTGATTGAAAGGCGTGACACTAGCGATGTTTGGCGAGTGCGTAGTGACAATTAGACTTTGAGGTGTTTCCAGACTCTCCTGAAACAGGTTGCTAAACACTTTGCGTTGTAGCTGAGGATGCAAGTGCGCTTCAGGTTCTTCGATTGCGATGATCGTGAAATCTTGTTCGTTTTGCGCTCGCTTCCATTCATATTCTGCCAATTGAAGTGTCAGTAGCGCTAGATTAGCTGATCCAAGACTCGCATCGCCGATGTCGCGCGAGCCGCCATCGATGAACAGTTTCAGAATGTTAGCTAGCCTAGACGGATCAGTAGACAAAATTCCGAATTTCGCATCAATGTCATTGCGCGGACCACCGATCGCAAGCAGTTTACCACGCAAAGTTGCCTCTAGCGTAGTAATCTCGGTTAGCTCGAGCAAAGCCTCTCCGGCACCTTCAATCGCGCTTGAAACGCTCACCAAATCACTGTCGGGAACCCTTGAAAAGGCATCTTCAACTAACGGCCTGAGAGGGGATTTTCTCCAATTTTCGAGATCTGATTCCGCGTCCCGAAGTGCATGCAACACATCAAGAACGAGCCTCCTTCTTGTCTTTGAAGGTACTGATCTGGTTTCATCGCCGCCTCCAAAAATAATGTAGTCAAAGTCCGCCTCGCTCGAAGGCTCGCCCTCGCAGTCAGGGCGGAACCGATAACTAATTCGTGCAACAGTATGGTCGTCAGCCACTCGAAAATCTGCAAGCAACGCATGAGTTGCAGGGTTGGCTTCAAAGCCTACAAAATCGACATCGATTTCGATAGAGCTTCCGCCTTGGGCAAACGGATCTTCAATGCCATCCCAAAAGTCCGAAATTTTAAGACTGCGTGATCGATCAGGGAGAGACGTGTCCAGAACAAGCCTTAAAGCATGTATGAAATTACTCTTTCCTGCTCGGTTTTCACCGATCAAAACAGTGTTTTTAGCCAGCGGAACGTCAATGCTCTTGAAATTACGAAAATTGCGAATTTGCATTCTTGAAATGTGCATGGGCAATCCAGAAATCTATTTGCCGAACCAGCCGGCCTTCAATCTTAACGTGTACTGAAATCTAATTCCTCTGCCACAGCTGAATGTGAAGCTTTCCTCCGTTCCGATATTTTCGCCACAACTGCCCACATGGCTGCGTTGTGCGTCTGCATTCTTGGGCTAACGCCAGGTCTGTGCTGGATCAAAAGAGCTTGCCGCGAGTGCCCGCTGTGAATGTGCCAATCAGATCAACGTTGGAACGGTTGCCGCCTCCGCCCAACGCGAGTGCGTAGCCTTGGCGACCGAGGCCCATAATTTGTTTAAGCACTTCGTCCGCTGATCTCACCACATGCCCAGCACCGGAACCGATTAGACGGATGTTTTCTAAGAGATCGTCGCAGGCCTGCCGACGTCCCATGCGCTGGATGAGATGATCGCGGCACTACGCGCCATAATGCTATGGGTGCGCGACCTGTCCACATGGCTCTACAAGGCTTTGCGTGAGCGTTGCAGCGCGGGCCAGATGTTGCTTGCCTTGCCGACCGTGTTCCTGATCGGACCACACAGTTGCGGGAAATCGACCTACGCCCGTAAACGGGCCGCCCTAAACGGCCCGCCTGTTAGGACGCTCGATGCAAGTGCGTCGAACTCCAGCTTTACCGTAGCCAGAGGCGACGCCACTTTATCCCATGTGCAGGCGGACGTCCCCGTGCAATAGATAGCCAAATCCGGCATTGCCAACCCGCTCATGATTGTCAACGAAATCGAAAGAGCGGGCACGATGAGGAAAGCGGAGGGTCACCGGTATCGCTGTCGTGACTTCGACATCAGCTACAGCGTTGAGTTAATGTTAATCAAGGCTGCTTGAAGTTTTGATATGCAGTCCAGACATAGAGCGCGATCCTGAGGAGACTTTTCGATCTGGCCGGCCCATTCCGCACATTCAATGAACCCGAGCGTCAATGCCGATCCCTTAACAGAATGCGCTTCGGCCGACGCTGTCTTTACGTCATTTATCTCAATAGCTTCGGTTATTTTATTTAAGCGCAGGTTTGAATCTGCCGTAAATTCTTGGGCAAGTTCAACGATCTTGTCGTCGGAAAAGAACTCCCGCATATCGGTTGCCACTGAAGGCTTCATAATTGAAAAGACGGTTGTATCGTGGGTTTCGTCTTGTAGGGGGGGGGGTGTTGCTGGTGTGTTGGATTGTTCGGTCAGTGCGATCTCTAGAGCATGTTTGAGTTCTTCAAAGGGTATCGGCTTGGATAGAACTGTGTCGATGCCAACCACTTCCACCTCCTCCTTGATGGCATCCATGACATGCGCCGTTAAGGCGATGATCGGCGGTAGTTTGGCATCTTTCCATTTCAGTCTGATCTGGCGCGTCGCTTCGAGGCCATCCATTTCCGGCATCGCAATATCCATTAGGACCAGATCAAATTTTTCGGGATCAAACATCTCCAATGCGATACGGCCATTTTCGGCCAAGTGCGGGATGGTGTTCATGCGAATCAGGTAGGTCGTAAGTAACTTCTGATTGATGATGTTATCTTCGGCAATCAGGATACTCTTCCCGTCCAGAGCTCCAATATGGCCAGCGTCGGGTTCCACGGCCTGTGTCGCCTCTTGGGAAAGGGAGTGTTCAATCACCGTAACCGGCAACTCGATCCAGAAAGTTGACCCTTCGTCGATGACGCTATCGACTCCGATTGTCCCTCCGCAGCCTTCCAAAATGCGTTTACATATCGCGAGGCCAAGGCCAGCCCCTTCTGCTGCGGCAGTCAAAGGATTTGAAATTTGAGAGAAGTCTTTGAAAAGGTTCGATATCCCCTCAGACGCAATACCGATTCCAAAATCTTCGACCTCGATCCGCAGCAAAGCCCCTTTTTTGTGGGGTTGCGCGCTTGCCCTGATCAACACGGGTCCGTCCTCGGAGTATCGGAGTGCGTTCGTCACCAGGTTCGAGATAACCTGCCGGATGCGTGTGGCGTCACCAAGAAACAGGTGGGGTACATCATCCCTTATCTTTGCTCGTATAGACCGCCCTGCCGTTTTTTCAGACGAATTCGCAAGCTTGCAGATGCTTTCAATCAAGGCGCGAACATCTACGGATTCTTCTTCGAAGATAAAAACCCCGGCTTCCATCTTGGAAAAATCCAACACATCATTGACGATACGACTTAGGCCTTTGCCAGCAGCTGCCGCATAGCTCAGCAGTTCAAGCTTGGATTCGTCCATTTCATCCATTGCCAACAGGTCTATCATGCCAAGGATTCCACCTAAGGGCGTGCGAATCTCATGGCTCATCGTAGCAACAAATCGGCTTTTGGCTTTTCCAGCCGCTTCGGCCTGCTGCAACGCTTCCTGCAACTCTTTGGTCCGCTCAAGAACGGCGGCTTCAAGCTGCGCCGAGTGCGTGCTCAGTTGCTGATTAGCAAGGTAAAGCTCTCGGCTTTTTTCTTCCAACAGCTTTTCGGCTTCGGTGCGGGCAGCTTTCTCGCGCAGGTACCGGCGCCGTGAAACACGATCATCGACCGCGTCATCTTCATTGCTCATATTCAGCGACCTGCTTCATTATTTTAGTTGAATATCAAATGTCGTGGCGTTCGCCTGATGTGGGACAGGACATCGGCCAATATCTGCTTTCTGGTTATAGCGTTCAAGGCAGGCTTCAACCATGCCATGGCAGAATTCGACAAGAGGGCGCGGTGAGGAATAGGTCAGCTTTAGTTGATCCTCGCCTAGACGTTCAGTGCCGAAGACCGGAAGCTCGGCTTCAGGATACAGCTTTTTGACTTCAACATGAATTTCTCCATCCACAGCCTCCAGCAAGGAAAAACTGTCGGTCTTTCCCGCAAAGAACTCTTCATAGTTTTCAACGAAGTGGTCCATCATCCAGTGGCCGAACATACGCTGAAGCTTTTCTGCACTGATCCCGGAATGTTCGCTGAATGCGACTACGATCTTGACCAATTCCGAACATGGATAATTGCCGACCGCGGTGAACGCTCCGTCATTTTCCAGATCTGCCTTGGACAGGACGTCATCTACGACGTCCTCACCGAAGGCACCCTCAGCCATTTTTACAAGCTCAACAAAAATCGTACCTTTCATCGCACACCTCTTTCACCAATTTTATCACACCGCTTGCCCGCTCAACCCGTGTGTTCAGCGAAACTTTTCGTATCATCTTACAGCTTAGCACAGAAAAACTATGTAAAAAGGTACCCTATCCGTTTGCGTTTTGGTTCGATGCTTTTGGGTGAGCTGAAACCATCGGTCTCGGTGCTGTAAACGCTCACTAGTTTCGTCGCATGATATACTAAATTCCGAGTTCGAAACGGACCTTCGGATCTGACAGGAAAAGGTCCGGCAAAGGCCCTCTGCATCAAGAAAATGCTCCGGAATACCAATCCTTTACTCCCGCAAGCTGTTTCGATTGATTTGGCTTTCCTTTGGGGAGGACAGGACTGATCTGCAGATTAAATGCCGCAAGCGCCTGTTGTAGGTGGAGGGTGACGAGACAAAGCAAATTGGTAAGATCGGAGCAGCCGAAAGTAGCTGCGCGTGCGCGTTGAACACCCCTCAGTAGAGTCACTTGGTAGAGTTTCCAAGCAGAGAAATTGAGTGAAGAAAAAATAGAGAATACCTAGAGAGAGTGAGATAGAATTGCCTACGGAGGGCTAGGAGCAACGAAGATCTATACGGCAAGACTATGCAGGTGATCCGAGTTTCGCGATTGATCGAGATCAGCTGCGATTAGACGCGTTGCGGCAAGGAATTCGGAACGCACCACTAGTCGATCCGGCGTATCGACAACCAGATCATGAAAGCGATCTTTCAAGCGTTCAATTTGGTGCATCAAAAGATCTGCAAAGTTGGGGTGGGCCCATGTAATGGCTTTTTTGTCGATCTCGCCGTTGCACATGATATCGTTGATCAGCGCCGCCACATATGCGTCTTCTTGTGTCAAAGCGATCCCTTTGTGGGCTGACAGCCCGCGTGCCCTTACCCTTTCAGCATAGGCGGAAGTTGAGACGGCGTTTTGTACGTAACCATCAGAGAACTTTGAGATGGCAGAGGCCCCAATACCAATCAGCGTTGTGCAGGGATCATCAGTGTAGCCTTGGAAGTTTCGCACCATTCGACCGGCCTTGGCAGCCGCCGTCAGGCTGTCTGTCGGCAATGCAAAGTGGTCGATGCCAAGGGCTTCGTATCCCAATGCGGTAAGCCGATCTTTGGCCAGCCCCGTCAAAAAGAACCGCTTTTCGGGGTCTGGCAGCGCGTCCTGTGGGATCATGACCTGCCGTTTTGAAACATGGGGGACATGTGCGTAGCCGTAGAGCGCTAGTCTGTCGGGGCGCAGCGAGATAATTTGGTCCAGAGTATTTTTGATGCTCTGTGCGGTTTGGAAAGGCAGGCCATAGAGCACGTCCACATTCAGGCTTTGAACGCCGCCGCTGCGTAGTGTTTGGACAACGTCAAGCGTCTGTTCGAAACTCTGTTCCCGCCCAATAGCGGCTTGAACGCACGGATCAAAATCCTGCACCCCGATGCTGGCGCGGCCCATCTTGGATGTGGATAAAACACCCAGCACCTCGGGCTTCGCCTCTGTCGGATCAATCTCCACGGAAAATTCGAAATCCTCGGTCTGAGCGAAATTTGCAAAAATCCGGTCGAGCAAGCACTGCATTAGTTTCGCGTTCAAGAGTGTCGGCGTGCCGCCACCAAGGTGAAGCCGCCGCAATTTGACGCCCTTAGGAAGGATCGCGCGATAGGCGTCGATTTCTAGAAGCAAGACCTCAATGTAGGCCTCCACAGGGCTAAGCGTTTTGGTGCCTTGCGTACGGCATGCGCAGAACCAGCATAATCGACGGCAAAAGGGGATGTGGACATAGACCGAGACGGCTTCGTCTGGTCCGACCTTCGTAAGCCAGTCACGTTGAAGTCGTGCGCCGACCCCTTGAGTAAATCTGTTTGCGGGCGGGTAGCTCGTATAACGCGGGACTTTTGCGTCAAAAAGGCCGTATTTCCGAAGGGTGCTTGTATGATCCATACGCCGCATCCTAGGGTGCAGTGAAGCCAACAACTTTGACCCAGATCAATACCGATGAATTTTGTATTCAATGAACGAGATGGATGCGGGAAGTGCCCCATCCGCCACAGGGCCGTCTGCGCGCGCTGTGACGAGGACGAGCTTTCCGTTCTGGAAGGTATGAAGTCTTACAAGACCATTGAGCAGGGCGAGCCAATCATTTGGCGCGGCGATGATTTACACCACATCTCTTCAGTCGTGTCTGGCATAGCGTCGTTGTCGCGAACGCTGGAAGATGGCCGCACGCAGGTTGTTGGGTTGCTTTTGCCATCTGACTTTATTGGTAGCCCAGGGCGTCAAACAGTAGATTTTGATGTGACGGCTGTCACCGATGTAACTTTATGTAGATTTGAGCGCAGATCCTTTGAAAAGCTAGTTCAGGACGTCCCGCACATCTCGCAGCGCGTTATGGAGATGGCGCTGGACGAATTGTCTGCCGCGCGGGAATGGATGGTGCTCCTGGGGCGCAAAACTGCGCGCGAGAAGATTGCGACGTTCATCGAAATGGTCGTGAGGCGCGACACTGTTCCTATTCATGCAGGTCAGCCGCACACTTTGCCCCTGACGCGCGAAGAGATCGCAAATTTCTTGGGTCTCACCTTGGAAACCGTTAGCCGGCAGCTGTCATCGATGAAGAAAGATGGTGTTCTCACGTTTGAGGATCGGCGCAGGTTTACTGTTCTTGACCTGGCTGCTTTGCAAGATGCAACAGGCGATGACGCAGATGGCGGAATAATCGTTTGACGAACTTGACCTAGATCAAAGATACCGCTGAGCGCTCATCGTAGTCCTTTTCGCATGCGGGATTGGGTGTCCTGATTTCCGCATTTGCAGAAAGAAGGACAAACGCGATGGATGTAGCAAAACTGGTAGCCCTTGGCCTGATCACTCTGATTGCGGCCTATGCATCGGATCAGGGGTTGGATATCGCGTTTCGCGTTCATGGCTTTATTGTCTTGGTGGTTGCGGCGGGTCTTTTCATCCATATGCTGCGTCGCCTGGGCGAACCGAAACCAGCCATTGTCGCAACGGACTATAATGACGGGCCGGTCAGGGCCGGGGTGATTGCAACTGCGTTTTGGGGTATTGTCGGACTGGCAGTCGGTGTCCTGATCGCCTTTCAACTTGCTTTTCCCGCGTTGAATTTTGATTGGGCGCAGCCTTTTGCCAATTTCGGACGACTGCGCCCGCTACACACATCAGCGGTGATTTTTGCGTTCGGCGGGAACGCCCTGATTGCGTCGTCTATCTACATAGTTCAGCGCACCAGCCGCACCCGCCTGTTCGGGGGCAACCTCGTTTGGTTCGTGTTCTGGGGCTATCAGCTGTTCATCGTCCTCGCCGCTACCGGCTATCTGCTGGGCGCAACACAGTCCAAAGAATACGCCGAACCGGAATGGTACGTCGATATCTGGCTCACACTCGTTTGGGTGGCCTATCTGGTCATCTTCCTTGGCACGATTATCAAGCGCAAAGAACGCCATATCTATGTGGCCAACTGGTTCTTCCTCGCCTTCATCGTCACGGTCGCCATGCTGCATGTGGTCAACAATCTGGCCGTGCCTGTCAGCATTTGGGGCAGCAAGTCTGTTCAGCTATTCTCTGGCGTGCAGGATGCGATGACCCAATGGTGGTATGGTCATAACGCCGTAGGCTTTTTCCTGACGGCAGGTTTCCTTGGCATGATGTACTACTACGTGCCCAAGCAGGCGAACCGGCCAGTCTACTCATACAAACTGTCTATCGTTCACTTCTGGGCACTGATCTTCCTCTATATCTGGGCCGGCCCTCACCATCTGCACTACACAGCATTGCCTGATTGGGCCTCAACGTTGGGCATGGTGTTCAGCGTCATTCTTTGGATGCCAAGCTGGGCGGGGATGATGAACGGCCTGATGACTCTCAACGGGTCATGGGACAAAATCCGTACCGACCCAATCATCCGATTCCTTGTGGCCAGCCTTGCCTTCTACGGCATGTCCACCTTTGAGGGTCCGATGATGTCGATCCGCGCCGTCAACAGTCTGTCGCATTACACCGACTGGACCGTGGGTCACGTGCATTCCGGCGCGCTGGGTTGGAATGGTATGATCATTTTCGCGATGATCTACTTCCTTACGCCGCGCCTTTGGAACCGTGGGGCAATGTATTCCACTGCCGCGATGAACTGGCACTTCTGGCTCGCGATGATTGGCATCGTTCTCTACGCGGCTTCGATGTGGGTCAGCGGTATCATGGAAGGTCTGATGTGGCGCGAGGTCGATGATCAGGGTTTCCTTGTGAACAGCTTTGCCGACACCGTCAGCGCTAAGTTCCCGATGTATGTGGTGCGCGGTTTGGGTGGAACGCTCTACCTTGGCGGGGCCTGCATCATGGTCTGGAACATGTGGAAGACCATCCGCGGTCATGCCCCGGTCACACAGCCCGTTTCCCAAATGACCATCCCGGCTGAATAAGGAGCAGGACCAATGGCACTTATCGACAAACACGTCATCTTAGAGCGCAGCCCAACCCTGCTGCTGGCCTTCTCGCTGAGCGTTGTCACCATCGGGGGCATCGTGGAAATCGCTCCTCTGTTCTGGCTGGAGAATACGATCGAAGAGGTTGAGGGGATGCGACCCTACAGCCCCCTCGAACTGGCAGGGCGCGATATTTATATCCGTGAGGGCTGTTATGTCTGTCACAGTCAGATGATCCGTCCGATGCGCGACGAGGTCGAACGCTACGGCCATTATTCGCTAGCCGCGGAATCGATGTATGACCACCCGTTCCAATGGGGGTCCAAACGAACAGGTCCTGACCTTGCACGCGTCGGTGGGCGCTATTCAGATGATTGGCATCTTGTTCACCTGATCGACCCGCAATCAGTGGTCCCCGAAAGCATCATGCCGTCTTACGCGTTCTTGATGGACGCTTCGCTAGATGGAGATCGCATCGGAGACTTGATGAGCACCCACCGCTTTGTTGGCGTGCCGTACAGTGATGAGCAGATCGATAATGCCTATCAGGATTTCCGTGTTCAGGCCGATCCAGATGCCGATTGGGACGACATGCTCGAACGCTATCCTAATGCAGTGATCGGCAACTTTGACGGGCAGGACGAGCTAACCGAAATGGATGCGCTGATTGCCTACCTCCAGATGATGGGAACGCTGGTCGATTTCTCGACCTTCGTTCCCGACGATAGCCGCTAAGGAGACCTAGATGGAAACCTATTCACTACTCAGAGAATTTGCAGATAGTTGGTTCTTGATCGCCATGTTCGCCTTTTTCCTTGGGGCCTCGATTTTTGCCTTTTGGCCATCACAAAAGTCCGCACGCGACGACGCAGCCGCAATCCCGTTGCGCGACGATCCGAAAGTATGCGCCAACAATTGCCCAAGCTGCACGTGTAAGACCCTTTTCGATTTGGAGCAGTCCAATGGATGAACCGCGCGTAGATGAACTCACCGGTCGCCCTACAATGGGGCATGAATTTGATGGGATTGAAGAACTGAACACCCCGATGCCGCGCTGGTGGCTCTGGACCTTTTATCTGACCATCATCTGGGGCATTGGGTATACGATTGCCTTTCCAGCATGGCCCATGATCTCGGGTGCGACGGCAGGGCTGCTGGGCCATTCGACCCGTGGTGAAGTGTCAGCCGACATTGCAGCGCATGAAGCCTCGAATGCGGCTTTGGTTGCGGAATTGAACGCTGCTGACCTTGCTACTTTTGATCCGCTGACTGACTTACACCGCTATGCGGTGGCGCGTGGATCGTCTGTTTTTCGGGCGCAATGCAGCCAGTGTCATGGGGCGGGCGCCGCTGGGGCTGTTGGCTATCCAAACTTGTTGGATAACGACTGGCTTTGGGGGGGCACCCTGGAGGATATTGCCCATTCCGTCCGGCACGGCATTCGCAATGAAACTGATTTTGATGCCCGCTATTCAGTGATGCCCGCCTTTGGTGACATTCTTGAACCAGCAGACATCGAAAAACTCGTCGACTTTGTACCGACCCTCGCGGATGCAGATTGGGACAGCGCTGGTGGTGATTTGTTCACCGAGAATTGTGCAGCTTGCCACGGTGACCAAGGGCTTGGGGACAGCAGCTTGGGCGCGCCCAACCTTGCGGATGCGATATGGCTTTATGGCAGTGACCACGACAGTCTGACCGCGACGATTAGTAACGCGCGGTTCGGCGTCATGCCTGCTTGGGGCCAACGTCTAAATGAAGAAGACGTGCGCGCCGTATCAGCTTATGTCCACTCTCTCGGGGGGGGAGAGTGATCAACGAACATAAACTTGATCTGCGTCAAGGTTATGTGGCCGTGGCCGATCTATGGATAGGGAGAACCATAGATCGGCCTAAGTCATGACCTCCCAACCCGACAACCTCTACGCAGCGCGCGAGCCCATCTTTCCCAAGCGGGTTTATGGCACCTTTCGGAACCTGAAATGGGCCATTATGGCCGTCACCCTTGGCATCTACTACCTTGTGCCTTGGCTGCGTTGGGACCGCGGGCCGAACCTGCCGGATCAGGCAGTGCTGGTCGACCTGGCCCACCGGCGCTTCTATTTCTTCTGGATCGAAATTTGGCCGCATGAATTTTATTTTGTGGCCGGATTGCTGATTATGGCCGGGCTGGGGTTGTTCTTGTTTACCTCTACTTTGGGGCGGGTCTGGTGCGGGTACACGTGTCCGCAAACGGTCTGGACTGATCTTTTCATTCTTGTCGAACGCTGGATTGAAGGGGATCGCAACGCCCGCATTCGCCTGCATCGCGCAAAATGGACGCCGCGCAAGGCCACATTGCGTGTGTTAAAGTGGACCGTTTGGACATTGATCGGGGTGGCCACGGGCGGGGCATGGGTCTTTTACTTTGCCGATGCGCCGACTTTGGCGAACCAGTTCCTGACTCTGACAGCCCCCACCGTGGCATGGGTCACGGTCGCGATCTTGACCGCAACAACTGTCATCCTCGGCGGCTTTATGCGCGAACAGGTCTGCATCTACATGTGCCCTTGGCCCCGTATTCAGGGGGCGATGATGGATGACAGCACGTTGACCGTCGCCTACCGTGATTGGCGCGGTGAGCCGCGTGGCAAAGCACGTGATGCCACCGCCGGAGACTGCGTTGATTGCAACGCCTGTGTCGCGGTTTGCCCGATGGGGATCGACATCCGCGACGGGCAACAGATGGAGTGTATCACCTGCGCGCTCTGTATTGATGCCTGCGATGACATCATGGGAAAACTCGGCCGTGATCGCGGGTTGATCGACTATCTAGCTCTATCAGACGCACCAGCGGAGCAGGCAGGCAAAAAAACTCGCCCGATCTGGGCGCATATCTTAAGGCCGCGGACGATCCTGTATTCGATCATCTGGGCGAGCTTTGGCTTTGCTATGATGTACGCGTTGTTCATCCGGCCTGAGATCGAGCTTGCGGTCGCGCCCATCCGTAACCCGACGTTTGTGACATTGTCCGACGGTTCTATCAGAAATGCCTACGAAATTCGCCTGCGCAACAAACACGGAGAGCCGCGCCAATTTGGCATTCATGTCGCGGGTGATTTGGCCGTGCGCGTTGAACTTGAAGGAACACCATATGAAACGATCACCGTTGCGCCTGATGCGACCCACAGACTGCGGGTCTATCTAACGACACCCAATCAAAGTGATGTCGCGAAGGCCGATGAAACGCCTATTCGTTTCTGGATCGAAGATCTTGGAAATGGTGAACGGGCCTCTGCAACCACCGTATTTAACGGAAAAGGAGAGCCGTGATGACCGAGTTAAAAGGCAAACATGTAGCGGCGATGTTTATATCCGGCTTTGGCATTATCATTGCTGTGAACCTGACACTGGCGTGGAATGCAGTTCAGACTTTCCCTGGGCTTGAGGTCAAAAATTCTTATGTTGCCAGTCAGTCTTTTGATGCTGACCGGGCCGCGCAATTGGCTTTGGAATGGGATGTGAGAGCCTTCATACAAGCGGATCAACTTGTGCTTGAAATTCTAAAGGACGGCGATCCCGTTCAGCCAATAATAACAAGCGCAGTATTCAGCCGCGCCACGTCTGTCAGTGTAGATCAAACGCCTGATTTTAAATTTGACGGCGCCGTCTTTTCTGCACCTGTGCAAGCCGGCCTCGGCAACTGGAACCTGCGCATTGTTGCAAAGGCTGACAATGGAACCACATTTCGACAACGCATCATTGTAGAGGTTGTACAATGATGGCGGCCTGTCCAGCATGCGCAGCGGCTCCGGCTGCTGTTGAGCTCGCGCAAGCAAACAGTACGTTGCAGATATCGGTACCATCAGTGCGATGTGCAGCTTGTATCAGTGCAATCGAACGCCATTTGACGCATGTCCAAGGCGTGGTCTCCGCTCGGGTGAACCTAACACAGAAACGCGTACACATTTTGACAGACCTTCCCGCAAGCGCGATGGTCGAAGCACTCAAACATATCGGTTATGATGCCTATCCGCTTGACGCCCGAGCATTGGCCCAGAACGTAGATCTAGAAGGCCGCGATCTATTGATGCGCATGGGAGTTGCCGGCTTCGCGATGATGAACGTGATGTTGTTGTCTGTCGCAGTCTGGTCTGGAGCGTCTGGTGCGACGCGAGACTTGTTCCACTTGATCTCAGCTATGATCGCCATTCCCATGGTGCTCTATGCGGCGCAACCGTTTTTTAAGAATGCGTGGTCCGTGCTTAAGGTCAGGCGGTTGAACATGGATGTGCCGATTTCGTTGGCCATAATCCTTGCCTGTGGCATGTCCTTGTTTGAAACTCTAATGGGGGGCGAACACGCGTATTTCGATGCAGCGTTGTCGTTGACGTTCTTTCTGCTAATTGGCCGCTACCTCGAACATCGCACACGATCTGCTGCGCATTCAGCGGCCAAAGAACTCGCCGCATTGGAAGCACATACAGCAGAGCTAAAAACTGAAGCCGGTTCAGAAACGGTCTCCATTGATGCGCTAAAGGTGGGCGATATTGTCCTGGTGGCCAGTGGTATGCGTGTGCCTGCCGATGGGTTTTTAGTCACGCCAGAGGGTGTTACAGACCGATCCTTGCTCACCGGTGAAAGCGAACCTGTATCCCACACGGTGAATGATCAGCTTCATTCGGGTGAAATCAATCTTGCGGGCCCCTTGGAAGTAAGAGTCTCTGCCGTCGGGCAGGACACCCGCCTGCATCAAATCGCCCGATTAGTCGAAACTGCCGAAAATGCGCGCAACCGCTATACCTCTCTCGCTGATCGGGCCGCGCAGATCTATGCCCCAGCGGTGCACTTGCTTGCCTTGGCAACCTTTGTCGGTTGGGTGATCTGGGGACTGGACGTCCGACATGCGCTCAATATCGCGATTGCTGTTTTGATCATTACCTGCCCTTGTGCGCTTGGGCTGGCAGTGCCCGCGGTTTCGACGGCAGCTATCAGCAGGCTTTACCGCTTAGGCTTTCTTGTGAAATCTGGAACTGCGTTGGAACGGTTGTCGGAGGTGAAGACGGTCGTGCTAGATAAGACAGGCACGTTGACAAGCCCTGACTTTAGCTTTGATCTGTCTGACTTTGCATCGAGGGATTTGAGCATCGCCAAAGCACTTGCGCAGGCTAGCGCGCATCCATTGTCCCAAGCATTGGACAGGCATCTGGAAAGTCAGCCCTCCGCTACGCTGAACGGCCCGCGCGAAGTGAAAGGGTGCGGGGTCTCAGGTTTCTATGGGCAAATACCCGTTGCGTTGGGCAAAGCAGATTGGCTGGGGGCCGGCGACACTGGTTTGTGCCTAAAGATTGGTGATCATCGCCATGCTTTGCCGTTTCAAGAACCGCTCAGAACGGGTGTGTTGGAAATGGTAGACGGCCTAAAGGCCAATGCATTGCAACTCGAAATCCTTTCAGGTGACAATGAGGCCAAAACGCGCAATCTCGCCCGCAACCTAGGGCTAAACAAGTTTCAATCAAAAACCTCACCCGAGGGCAAAAACGCACATGTCGCTGACCTTGCAGATCAGGCGCAATTTCCCTGCATGATCGGGGACGGGTTGAACGACACCGTCGCATTGGCGAGTGCGCATGCCTCTATTGCTCCGGGAACCGCTCTAGATGCCGCACGCAATGCAGCTGATGTGATTGTCATTGACGACACGATGGAGAAAATCCCTCAAGTCTTTGCGATTTCACGCAAGGCCGTTGCCTTGTCACGGCAGAATTTTGGCATCGCTATTGCCTACAATGCGGTGGCCGTCCCGATTGCCATTCTGGGCTATGCCACACCATTGGCCGCCGCTCTTGCAATGTCGTTGTCTTCAATCACAGTTCTCGTCAATGCAGCGCGCGTAGGATTTGAAAAATGAATGTACTTGTCTTTCTAATTCCCATTTCACTCAGCCTTGGGGGCTTGGGTATTTGGGCATTCGTCTGGACGTTAAAGTCACATCAATACGATGATCCTAGTGGCGATGCCGCACGTATTCTTGCGGAAGAGGAGTAAGGCGGATGGTTCAGCAGGAGGACCAGTCTCGCTTCGTCAAAGTAGAGTTGTTTTGAAATCACTCTACAACGGACCGAGCGACGTTGGGGTGCGACGCGGTGTTTTTTCTGCGGAACTGAGACCAACGCTGTCGACCTTGGTATATGATACGTGCTTATTGCTTACCCTATTGGGGGGGCTTCGGTCTCGTTTTCTTCCCTACCAGTCTCCCATTTTATTTCCTTGCCTACATGCGGCTCGGGCTCGAATTTACTAAAGAGAGCTTGTTTGGCGTAGTATCTGTTTCTGTCCTCTCCGATCGACATGCACTATACATGGCCTTCGAGAGCCTCAATTCTATATTGGGCTCTCTTGTGTTCGGTGTGACGGTGGGCCTCGGACCTTTAGCCTGTTTTCGGCATAAAGGTTCCCTTTGCAGGATGGAATTGTCGGCGCTGGTGATGCAAGATCAGAGCGGATCTAAAGTTAGTTACACGCAACTGCTTTCAAGAGCACGCACTGCAGCGCTCTTCTGGGCCATGGGCGACCGTAAAAATCAAAAAAAATCAGGTGCTTGGGAGAACTCAACAGTTGTACTGAAAAATTGCCCCCAGCTTACTTAATGACCCATTTTTGCTCTAGCCTTGGGAGTGGTTTTGGCATCCAAGAAGAGGGTGAAATTGATTTTAAATTATTGATTATAAACGGTTATATATTGATAAGGTGAAAGTTGTCGATACGCCAATCATCTCATTTGTGACGCTATATAGGTTTCGGTCCTTAGCGGCAGAGCTTTTCCTTAAATTATGGAGGCTATGTCTTTCATGAATGCTCTTTGAAAACTGGCCCTAGCCACAGCGCTGCAAAACACCTGCGTCTCAAAACGTCTTACTCTAACGTCAGGCGTACACTTGAGTAAGATTGATGAATTGAACTGGCCTATGGGTCACTGCAAGATAGTTTTGCTTCAGGTCTGCGTTGCAAAAACAACGTTTGAGAAATGCTAGATGAAACTCGGATAGAGTATCTTAATTTTTCTTATTTTGGTCCGGGCGTTCCCCTTAGCACCATTCAAGGAAGCCAGCCAAAATGTTTACCGGACAAAAAATCTTCGCATGTGGGTTGTGCGTTGACGTCACGCGTTTTCGGTCTGCAAGGCTTTCGTTACTTTTTGGGATGCTTCTTGAATAGCGAGTTCAATTTTTTCTTTTTGACGTTCGAAACGTGACGTTGGAACCGGTACTGAAATAGCATGTATCTCACCGCCGTGGTCTACGAAGGCAAACCCGATCGCCGAGATGCCGTCCGCATGTTCGTCAAGATCATGGGCAAACCCAGTTGCCGATATCTTGTCCAAGAGCCCGTTAAAGTCACTTACATCAAGTTCGGTATTCGTACGCGCGGCTTCAGCTTGCGCACGTGAAATAGCATCGGCTCGCGGCAATCGTGCGAGGCTTGCGCGTCCATTTGCGGTTGTGAGCAAGGGAAAGGCTTCGCCGACGGATGAAATCGTTCTTAAACGATGTGTGCCGGTCACCTGGTCAATGAAGATCATTTTATCACCGCGCAAGACCGATAGGTCCGACGTTTCTCCGGTGGCTTTTGTCAATTCGAGCAAGACAGGTCTGCATTGTTCCGCGGTATTGAATTGCGCCGCGGCAGCAAGAGCGCCCAGTTCTGGGCCAAGCCGAACACCTGCCCCCATCATATTCGCGATTAGAAGCCGTTCGGCTTGAAGGGCGCTCACGATTCTCTGAACGGTTGAACGTGCAAGCCCAAGCTCGGTTGCAATCTGACCAAGGCTCATACCTTTGGGATGATCCTTTAAAATGCGAAGTATCCTCGCGGCCCGTGAAATGACCTGAATACCACTGCGACCGCTCTCTACACTGTCTTGTTTCACAAGCTATCAAACCTTTGTGTTCCCACCTTTGTCATACGTGAAGAACTGATGATGTCAATGCTCGCATTGCGATACACCTGTCTTGCATTGCAATTTATGTGTTGACCGATATGCGATGCAGCTGTATCAAATTATGGACCGGCTGGGAGGCCATCTAACATCATAACTTGAACAAACGCAGCTACGGGCAGCGAACGGAGGACTTTTATCCATGGTGAAAATTCGCGGAATTGAATTCCAAGCAAACACCGAAAATGACATGGGTCTGGAGTTCTATAACCTCAGCCACCGCTTTGGTTTCCAGAACCCGAACTGGCCGTATTTTCAGGACACGAAGATTGAACGCATCCATTACATGGCGAAATCAGGCGTTCTGAGCCAACGCATCACGACGACCATGCATGCGACAACGCATATCGATGCGCCCGCGCATGTTGTGCAGGGTACGCCATTCATCGATGAAGTGCCGTTGCCACATTTCTTTGGGACCGGGATCGTCGTGTCTGTCCCGAAAAAGAAATGGGAGCCGATCACGGGTGAAGATCTTGAAAAGGCATGTGGTCACGAAATCCGCAAAGGGGATGTATTGATCATCAACACCGGATGGCACCACGACTATGAAGACGGCGATTACTTCGCTTACTGCCCGGGTTTTGTTCCGTCGGCTGCCGAATGGATGGTGGAAAAAGGCGTGAAGGTCGTGGGGCATGACACTCAAGCCAACGACCACCCACTCGCTACGGCGATCGGCCCACAGCGCAACGGCCCGCTTCTTCCGCACCTTGAAGAAGAATATAAAGAATGGTCCGGCGGCAACGATTGGAAAGACGATTTTCCTGAATGGGAGCCATGCCACCAGATTTTGTTTAAGAACGGTATTCTGGGCATCGAAAATGTCGGCGGTGATCTGGACGCGGTCACTGGCAAACGTTGCACGTTTGCATTCTTCCCGTGGAACTGGGACCGCGGTGATGGTTGTATCATTCGCCTTGTTGCGATGATTGACAAAGACCAGAACTACCGCATCGAAGACGGCAAAGAATTCTGATGCTGGTGAAGCGTTTTGCCGATGCACAAACCTATGACGCCCCAAATCATTGGGGCGTTACGGGGCTACGTCTTCAAGGATTTGAAGACGGTGGGCCGGAAAACCAGTGGATTGGATTCTCACAGTTTCTTCCAGGAGGGGGAGCTGGGCCTGACAGCACGCCCTTCGAGAAAGTCTATGTCGTGCTTGAGGGCGAAATGACTGTCGAAGTGGAGGGCGGCGAAACTATTTTGTCTGCGATGGACAGCTGCACAATCCCGGCTGGTCAAGTGCGCCGGATCGAAAACAAGACCAACCATATTTGTAAAATGCTTGTCGTGATGCCCTATCCGAACGGCAAGAGACCGGAGTGACCTGATGTCCTTAGACAACCCACTTTCAATGTTTGACGTTCAGGGCAAAGTTGCCCTGATCACGGGCGCTTCCGGGGCCTTTGGTGCGGTCGCGGCACGTTGTTTGTCTGGCGCAGGATGTAAGGTCGTTCTTGCGGCAGGCAATGCAGAGGCGATGTCCGAAGTGGCCGGAACCTGCACAGGAGAGGTGCATCAGATACAGGGCCGCCCAGATAGCGAAGCCGCAGTTGAAGCAATGGTTGCCGAGACGGTGGAGGCCTTCGGGGCTCTGGATATCTTGGTTGTCGCCTCAGGGATGAATAAGGTTGCGATGATCGAAGACATGGCACCTGAGACCTTTGAAGGTGTGATGGATGCAAATGTCACGCAGTCATGGCTGTTAGCCCGCGCCGCAAGCAAACAGATGAAAGCACAGGGGCAAGGCGGCAAGATTGTCTTTGTCTCGTCTGCCCGCGGCCTTTTGGGCCATCCTGCGGGCTACACGGCCTATTGCGCCTCTAAGGCAGCGGTCGACGGCGTCACAAAGGCCCTTGGCTGCGAATTGGGGCCAACGGGCATCACGGTTAATGCGATTGCGCCAACCGTGTTCCGGTCCCCGCTGACCGCATGGATGTTTGAAGACACTGAGAAAGCGAAAGCCGTTCGCGAAGGGTTTTTGTCTCGGGTCCCAAAGGGACGTCTGGGCGAGCCGGAGGATTTGGCAGGTCCATTGTTGTTCTTGTCGTCTGCAGCGTCGGATTTTTACACCGGCCACATCCTATACGCCGATGGCGGATACACGGCGGGTTGATTGATGCGTAAAAATATCCAGACAGCAGTGATTGGTGCGGGCCTCATGGGCCATGGCATCGCTTTGACATTGGCGCGCGCGGGCCAATATGTGCGAATTTCTGACCCAACAGAAGAGGCCCGTGCAACGGTCGCTGGACGTATATCCGATAGCCTTAAGGCGCTTGGGGAACGTGATGATAACATCCCCAAAATCCTCAAGAAGATCGAGATTTGCGGACCCATTGAAACGGCCGTGGGGTGCGCGGAATTTGTGTTTGAGGCGGCGCCAGAAAAACTACCGCTCAAACAATCAATCTTCGCCGAGATCGAGAGGCACGCGCCAAAGACAGCGATCCTCGCCTCCAACACCTCCGTGATGCCGATCACAGATATTATGGCGAACCTTGAACACAAGGATCGTGCCCTGGGCACCCATTGGTGGAACCCGCCACACATGATCCCATTGGTTGAGGTCGTGAGCACGGAGTGGACCAAGGATACGGTCGCCGACCAGATGATGGCGCTGCTTGAAGATGCAGGCAAAACGCCGGTCCGGGTGCAAAAGGACGTACCCGGGTTCATCGGCAACAGATTGCAGCACGCGTTGTGGCGCGAGGCCATCAGCCTTGTTGAAAATGGAATCTGCGATGCTGAAGCCGTGGATACGGTCGTTAAGTCCAGTTTTGGGCGGCGCCTCGCGGTTCTTGGACCGCTTGAAAATGCGGATCTGGTTGGGACCGATCTGACATTGGATATCCACGAAAATGTGCTGTTCGACTTGGAAAGCCGTAGAGGGCCATCTCCTTATCTTAGCAAGCTCGTCGAGGAGGGACGGCTTGGTATGAAATCTGGTGAGGGGTTTCAGGCTTGGACCGATCAGGAGGCTGATCAACTGCGCGGGCGTGTCGCCCGGCATCTACAACGTTTGGACGGCATCTTACTGGACTGACGTTTCGGAAACCGGCCCCTGAGGTCGTAAATGGGAGGAAAGACATGACTAAGAAGACATCAACATGGTCGCGCCGCAGTTTTGTGGCAGGTGGTGCAGCTGCTCTTGCGGCGCCGGCGATCCTATCGAGTAGCCGTGCCTACGCGGCCAACCCCGTTATTAAAGTTGGCCATGTAAGCCCACGTACAGGCCCCTTGGCGGGTTTCGCTGAGGCGGATGACTACGTTTTGGATGCAATTTCAAATGCGTTTTCCGCAGGTTTGGAAAACAACGGTAAGGCTTACACCGTGGAAATTATTTCCAAAGACAGCCAGTCAAACCCGAATCGTGCCGCAGAGGTCGCCGCTGATCTGATCCTTGGGGATGAAGTGGATATCATCGTTGCGGCATCAACACCTGATACCGTGAACCCCGTTTCAGATCAGGCAGAAATCAACGAAGTGCCATGCATCACAACGGATTGCCCGTGGCAGCCGTATTTCTTTGGCCGCAATGGCGTGCCGGGCGAAGGGTTCCAAAACACCTACCACTTCTTCTGGGGGCTTGAAGATGTCATCGGCGCCTTCCTCGATATGTGGGATGGATCAGGCGTCGGGAAAACTGTTGCTGGGCTGTTCCCAAATGATGCAGATGGCAATGCATGGGGGGATGCCGAGCTTGGCCTGCCAAAACCTTTGGCAGAAGCAGGATATAATCTGATCGATCCTGGCCGTTTTCAGCCCCTTTCGGATGATTTCTCGAACCAGATCGCAGAGTACAAAGCGGCTGAGTGCGAAATCGTCACTGGTAACATGATTGCCCCAGATTTCGCGACATTCTGGGCGCAATCTGCTCAGCAAGGGTTCGCCCCCAAGGTCGTGACAATCGGCAAGGCGTTGTTGTTCCCATCGGTCATTGAGGCGCTGGGCGATCGTGGCGACGGCCTGTCATCCGAAGTATGGTGGTCACCTAATCACCCGTTCAGCTCCTCATTGACGGGCGCTTCATCCAAAGAGCTGGCAGACGGCTATACGACTGCATCTGGCCGTCCTTGGACGCAGCCAATTGGCTTCAAACACGCGCTTTTTGAAGTGGTGGCTGATGTGATCAAGCGTGCGGAGGATTTGGAAGATCCAGCAGCGATTGTGGATGCGATTGCCTCAACCAACCTCGACACGATCACCGGCAATGTGAATTGGGCAAATGGTCCAATAAACAACGTCACCAAAACACCTTTGGTGGCTGGCCAGTGGCAGCGCGACGGAAATGCCTTGGATCTGAAGATCGTTGCGAATTCCTCAGCGCCAAACATTCCGCTGACCGGCGAGCTTAAACTCTTGTCTTAAATTGAAATCGGCGGTGCCGCATTGCCGGCACCGCGAACAGCATTTCCAGGGCGAGGGTACATGGCTGCATTTTTACAATTGGACAAAGTCTCAAAATCGTTCGGCTCTGTCACCGTGGCTGATGCATTGAGCTTTGAGGTTGCCAAAGGCGAAGCCTTGGGGATCATCGGCCCCAATGGCGCGGGCAAGACATCGATGTTCAATCTGATCACGGGGACCTTGTCGCCGAATTCGGGCGCGATCCATTTTGACGGATCAAACATCACGGCCCATTCCGCAGCCAAACGGTGCCGCGCGGGAATGGCCCGCAGTTTTCAGGTACCCCAGCCGTTTTCAGGAATGACCGTTTTTGAAAACGCCATGATTGCCGCCACCCAAGCCGGTGGAATGCAGGGCAGTGAGGCGGAAAACTATTGTCTCGACGTATTGCAGCAAACCGAGCTTTTGGATCGTGCAAATGTCTTGGCGGGCGGGCTTACGTTGCTCGGGCGCAAACGGTTGGAATTGACCCGCGCCCTGTGTGCCAAACCAAAGCTGCTGATGTTGGATGAAATCGCGGGTGGATTGACCGAAGCGGAATGCACATCACTCGTTCAAACCATCAAAGACATTCACGCCCGTGGCGTAACGATCATTTGGATCGAACACGTCGTGCACGCACTTTTGGCAGTGGTCGACAAACTTATGGTCATCGATTTTGGCAGGAAGATTGCCGAGGGTCATCCACGCACGATCATGGAAAGCCCAGAAGTGCAGGAAATTTATCTGGGGATCGAAGCTGATGCCTGAACCTATTCTTAAACTCAATTCTCTCGATGCGTTTTACGGTGATTTTCAGGCGCTGTATGGCGTTGATCTTGAGGTCTCCGAGGGTGAGGTGTTGGCCATCATCGGTGCCAATGGCGCCGGTAAAACGACGCTCATGCGCTCCATCTCCGGGCTGACCCAAAACGCGTCTGACATGGTAAAGTATCGGGGGGGCTCTATCGGTGCGCTACGTGCTGATCAGGTGGCGGCGCAAGGCATCGCACTGGTGCCAGAAGGGCGGCAGCTGTTTCCGTCCTTGTCAGTCGAGGAAAACCTGATGATCGGCGGTCAAATGGGGCGAAAAGGCCCGTGGTCGCTGAAAGCCGTGTACACGCTTTTTCCGATTTTGCAGGAGCGGCGCAACCAACAGTCGACGTCTTTGTCGGGGGGGCAGCAGCAAATGGTGGCCATTGGACGTGCCTTGATGGCGAACCCCGACTTGATCTTGTTTGATGAGATCAGCCTCGGACTGGCCCCGATCATCATTAAAGATATCTACGCTGCGCTTCCGGGCATCATCGGCGAGGGGATGAGCGCGCTTATCGTCGAGCAAGACATCACCAAAGCCTTATCTGTTTCCTCGCGGTTTTATTGCCTGCAAGAGGGGCGCGTTTCCTTGAACGGAGCATCTGCAACCGCCGCCCGCGAAGACATTTCGCGCGCCTATTTTGGGGTGGAATAATATGGAATGGGTTAACGCAGTGGTGCAAGGCACCCTCCTTGGCGGCCTATATGCACTGTTTGCCGCAGGGCTGTCTTTGATCTTTGGCGTCATGCGGCTGGTCAATATTGCACATGGGGATTTGATCGTACTGGGTGCCTATCTAGGGCTGTCGGTGACAACCCTTTTAGGGCTGCATCCGATAGCCGCGTTGATCGTCGTCGTTCCCGCCATGGCGCTGATTGGCTATATTTTGCAGCGAGGCATTCTGAACCAGACGCTGGGCAAAGACATCCTACCGCCGCTTTTGGTCACGTTCGGATTATCTGTAATTATTCAAAACGCGCTGCTGGAAACCTATTCCGCCGATCCGCAAAAAATGAACGCAGGCGCGCTAGAAACAGCAAGTGTGTCTATTGGCAGCTTGTCTCTTGGCCTGTTGCCAGTCCTGACATTCGGCATTGCGATTGTCGTGATCGCGTCCTTGCAATGGATGTTTTACCGCACATCACTGGGCCGCGCGTTCCGCGCGACATCGGACAATCAGGAAATCGCGCAGCTGATGGGGCTCAATCGTCGTCACATCTTTGGCTTGGCTATGGCCTTGGCGCTTGGGGTGACAGCTATCGCGGGCATCATGCTCGGCATTCGCACCAGCTTTGACCCCTCTATCGGCGGTGGCCGACTGATCTTCGGTTTTGAAGCCGTGATCATCGGTGGCTTGGGGAACTTGTGGGGCACATTGATTGGCGGTGTCATCCTTGGTGTGGCCCAAACGATAGGCGCCAAGATCGACCCAGGTTGGCAATTGCTGGCCGGTCACATCGCATTCCTTGTCATTCTGGCCGTGCGCCCCAATGGACTATTTCCAAGGATCAACGAATGAGTACGCCTAACCTAAACGTCACCCGCACATCCGGCGTGACCAAAATCGCGGCCCTTCTTGGCCTTGTTGTGCTGATCATTCTGGTCGCTGCCCCCTATTGGGCAGGCCGTGCAGATATGCGCTTGATGGGCGAAATCTTCTTGTATCTCGCTCTGGCAAGCCTTTGGAATTTGATGGCCGGATATGCGGGGCTCGTCTCTGTAGGGCAGCAAGCCTATGTCGGCTTTGGCGGCTATATGTTGTTCGCCCTGACAATGTTTGGCGGTTTGCACCCAATCGCGGCAATTGTCGTTACTGGCGCATTGGGCGCTATCATCGCCGTGCCTGTCGCGCTGTTGATCTTTCGATTGCGTGGCGCGTATTTCGCCATCGGCACATGGGTGATTGCCGAAGTGTTTCGCCTGTCGTTTGCACAGGCCTCTGCGTTGGGAGGTGGGTCAGGTTCATCTTTGCCGGTTGGAATTGTCCGATCTTTGGCATCGTCAAGATCAGGGCGCGAACACCTTAGCTATTGGCTCGCGCTCGCGTCGGCCGTCATTGTCATCGCTGCCGTCTATTTTTTCCTTCGGTCCCGCAATGGGCTAGCCTTAACGGCGATACGTGACAATGAATTGGCTGCGGGTTCGCTCGGGATCGATATTTGGCGGACGAAGTTCATCGTCTACATCGTGACCGCCGCTCTCACTGCGATGATCGGTGCGCTGATTTTCCTACAAAAGCTGCGCATTTCACCGGATGCCGCATTTTCCGTCAACGATTGGACAGCCTTCGTTATCTTTATCGTTGTGATTGGCGGGATTGGTACGATTGAAGGACCGATCATTGGGACGCTGATCTTTTTCCTGCTGCGTGAAACACTTGCCGACCTTGGAACGATCTATCTGATGGTGCTCGGTGTGGTCGCGATTGTGATCATGTTGAAAGCGCCAAGCGGAATTTGGGGCCTACTGCGCAGCCGCTTTGATCTCGAACTCTTTCCTCTCTCTTACCGTGTCAAACAAAACAAAAAGGGCTAACTGATGGCCAAGAAGCAAAAGACAATTATCACCTGTGCGATCACTGGTGCCATTCACACGCCAACAATGTCGGACAGCTTGCCCTATACATATGATGATATCGCGCAGCAGGCATTAGATGCCGCAGAGGCAGGTGCATCCATTTTGCACCTGCACGCCCGCGACAATGAAACAGGTGCACCTTCGGTGGACACCAAAGATTTCGAGCCGTTCTTGCCAAAGATCAAACAGGCAACCGATGCGGTCGTAAACATTTCCACTGGTGGCTCGCTCAGTTTATCCATTCAGGATCGTATCACTCCGGCCAAGACCTTCTCTCCGGAAATGTGTTCGATGAATATGGGTTCAATGAATTTCTCGTTCCACCCGCTGGCAAACCGATACAAGGACGATGATTGGAAATTCGATTGGGAAAGGGACTATGTCGCCAATTCGGATGGGAACATTTTCCGCAACACATTCCGTGACATCAAAGAAGCAGCCGATACGCTCGCACCTCATGACATCAAGTTCGAACATGAATGTTACGATGTTGGGCACCTATACAATCTGAAATTCTGCATGGATATCGGCTTGTTCAAAGCGCCGATATTCATCCAATTCATTTTTGGCATTCTGGGCGGGATTGGTCCTGAAATCGAAAACCTCGTCTTCATGAAGCAAACTGCCGACCGGTTGTTTGGCGATTACTATCGTTGGTCGGTTCTAGGGGCCGGCGGGGCGCAGATGGCATTGGCGTCAACCGCGAGCCAGATGGGCGGCAACGTCCGCGTTGGGCTCGAAGACAGCCTGTTTATCTCTCGCGGCAAACTTGCGGAAAGCAATGCCCAACAAGTTGCCAAAATCCGCCGCATCGTCGAAGATCTCGGCTGCGAGATCGCAACGCCAGACGAGGCGCGCGAAATGCTTGATCTTAAAGGTAGCGATAAGGTGGCTTTTTGAGACTGGTCGGTACGTCGTCGTTTGGTTCAGGTTCTTTTGGGCTCCCAAACGTGAGCAAGGCTAACTTGCTTCCAGACACAATAATCACTTTCGGCAACGCGAAGTTTGCTACCTTTTCATCGTCTTTTCGCTCTAGTCATTCAACAGCCGATTGCCGCGTCCGGTTCGGACGTCGCTTCGATGCGTTCGGTTCCAATTGATTTAAAAATGCTGATGTTCGGATGGAGCTCGCCAGCAAATAGTAGGATTCAGCCCGTCAGTCTTTAGACTTAAGAATGGGGTATTTCTTGTCAGAAATGGCCTCGCGAGATCTGCGGGCAAACTCGGTCTCTATCAGGGCTGACACATAATCAATGTGTGCGTGTGCCGCGTTTTCAGCCTGTTTGGGTTTCATTGCACAGATCGCTTCAACGATATCCGCGTGTTGTTGGAACAGGGCATCTGCGACTGTGCCAATGTCCAGAACTTCGTGGCGATTGTAGAATAGGCTGCTTTTATTCAATGAATACAGGCCCGTCATCATATGGGTGAGCGTGCGGTTGTGCCCAGAAAAAACAATAGACTGATGCAGTTCCAGATCTAACTGCGAGGCCCGCTCGGGGTCGTTTTCTTTGTCCGCAATACTCATTTCGGCTAAAATGCTTTGCAGTTCCTTGCGGTCTCGCGAGGTGGATCGCTGTGCAGCAAGACGTGCTGCGAATCCTTCTTGTTCGCGGCGATACTCAAGGTTGTCTCTGATTGCTGACGGGCTTCTCTTGTACAGAGCAATCAGCGCGGGTGACATGACATCGCCGCCAAGCTTCGCAATAAATGCGCCTTCCTTCGGGATGATTTCGACAAGGCCACTCTCGCTCAGCTGTTGCAGTGCCTGTCGCACTTTCGGCCGTGAAATACCCATTTGTTCGGCAAGTTCGCGTTCACCTGGCAAGAGATCGTTTTCCCTCAGCACACCTGAAAGGATCAATTCCTCGATCTGCGCGACTGCAGTGTCAGACAGCGAGAGGTTGTCGATCTCGTCAAACAGCCGCCCTGGGGCGTTCTTCTTTCGCATTTCAATGCTCCGTTCGGCGCGACATTGGGCCGTTTTGTATGTGTATCGGTTGATAACAATTTTGCAATCCGACTGCTTCACATTGATTTTATTCTGGTAAATAAACTTGACCTTAAATTCTGGTTAAGTTTATTTACCAATATGCCCACCGTGGCGACTCATCGGGTCGGAGGAGCGAGGGGTGATTTTTTTGGGAGGAAACTATGAAGAATTTTGTAGCTGCAACTGCGGCTGGCTTAGCGTTGGCTGGAACGGCATCCGCGCAGGACACATTGGAAATGACATCTGCGTTCGGTCGCAACCTACCGATTTTGGGTACGGCGGCTGTCGATTTCGTTGAAAAGATCAACGGCATCTCGACTGAGGTAGAGTTCGAGCATTTTGATCCAAACGAATTGGTGCCGACACTTGAAGCATTGGATGCTGTGTCCAACGGGTCTATCGATGCGGCATATGCGACCACTGGCTACTGGCAGGGGAAGATCAACGCAGCATCCCTGTTCGCAGCCGTGCCATTTGGCCCTGAGGCTGGCGAGTTCATGGGCTGGATTTTGTATGATGACGGCGCAAAATACTGGCAGCAAATGTACGACGACAACGGCTATGACGTAAAAACACTGCCGTGTGGTGTCATTGCGCCAGAAACATCTGGTTGGTTCAAGGATGAGATCAACACAGTTGAAGACCTGCAAGGCCTCAACATGCGGTTCTTCGGGCTCGGCGCGAAAGTCATGGAAAACCTAGGCGTTTCCACATCGCTTCTCGGTGCATCCGATATTTTCCCGGCACTAGAGCGCGGTGCGATTGATGCGACTGAATTCTCAATGCCGTTGATTGATGCGCGTCTTGGGTTCCACAAAGTCGCGAGCTACAACTACTTCCCAGGCTGGCACCAGCCCTCCACGTTGTTCGAACTATTGATCAATCGCGATGTCTGGGACGACTTGGATGAGGTCGCGCAAAACCAGATCGAAGTTGCCTGTCTTGCAAACATCACGACCAACCTTGCTGAAGGCGAAGCGACAAACTTTGCGGCGATGGTCGATAACGTCGAAAACAACGGCGTGATCATCAAGCAGTGGCCTGATGAAATCATGGCTGCGTTTGAAGCATCTTGGGATGATGTTGTGGCCGAGCTGGCACAAGATGACCCGTTCTTCCAAGAAGTATGGGCTGATCTGCAGGACTACCGCGAAGGGTATTCTGTTTGGTCCACATCCATCTACCTGCCACGTCAATAAAGCCAAAATTCAACGGGGGCGGTGTACGCGTTATGCCGCCCTCTTTCTTTTTAAGGGGAGGGAAATATTCAGATGTCAGGCCAAATAGACATATCAATTGACCCACACGTTGAGGATCAAGACGTCAACAGCGTTGACCAACAAACGATTCTAGACCGTTTGGTTGTTTTCATTTCTAGCATGACTGGCTGGTTATTTCCCGTCCTCATGATCGGTATCACAACCCAAGTTGTGATGCGTAAATTGGGCCACAACCAAGCCTGGTTGGATGATGCTCAGTGGTGGATCTACGGTTTTGCGATGACCGTCGGGTTTTCCTACGCCATCACAACGCAAAGCCACGTTCGTGTAGACATCTTGCACCAAAGTTTCAGCGCGCCAAAGAAAGCGAAGATCGAAGTCTTCGGCCTTGGATGGTTGCTTATGCCGTTCTTGATCATCATGGCGGACGTCTTGTTTCACTACGGTTGGGCGTCATGGACAGCGGGCGAGGGGTCAAGCAGCGCAAATGGTTTGCACCGCCTCTATATTTTGAAACTTAGCCTTCCGGCTTTATTCGTCTTGGCCATTCTTGCGTCCATGTCGATGCTGTACCGCCATCTGCGTGTGTTTTCAGCCGGGCGTCTTTGGGCCTTTTTGATCGGCATGTTCCCTGCAGCCTGGTTTCTGGCGGAGCGGGCTAGCTTTTATGGTTTGTGGTGGGCAATCCGCGCCACCAACAGCGAAACCGAAGCCCGCGACATTTCAGACGCACCCATTTTCGAACACACCATCTTGTACGGGCTGATCATTGTCCTGATCGCCATCATTGTCAGCTTCGGCATGAGCCGTCGCGCGCTTAAAGGATAAAAAACCATGCAAATTCTTTCGCTTATGGGTGAGGTCATGGACCTGAACCAATGGATGGTGCTGTGCATGTTCCTTGGGTTCATTTACCTTTTATTTCGCGGCATTCCCGTTGCCTATGCTCTTGTCGGTATCAGCCTTGTTTTCATCGTTATCGGTGAATTCATTCTCGACCCAAATCGCCGGATCATTGAAGAGTTTATCGAATATGACCGTGTTCGCCTGACCTATCAAAGGCTGGCGGCAGTGGGAGGGCGCTTCTTCGGGGGAACAATCAACAACCCAGTTCTCGTTGCGCTGCCGATGTTCATTTTCATGGGGCTTATGCTGGATCAATCCGGCGTCGCACAACGCATGATGCGTTCGATGCAGGTTTTATTTGGTGCCGTGCGTGGCGGGCTGGCACTGTCCGTTATGTTGATTGGTATCATCTTGGCGGCTTCGACCGGTGTGATTGGCGCATCCGTCGTTTTGCTTGGGGTGATGGGCATTCCAACGATGTTGGAGCAGAACTACAACAGCCCCGTTGCTGCGGGTACCGTTGCTGCCTCTGGTACTCTGGGTATCTTAATCCCGCCGTCGATCATGCTTGTGATCATGTCAGATCAACTGGCGATCTCACTGGGTGATTTGTTCATGGGCGCGTTGCTACCGGGCCTGATGCTGGGTGGCCTCTACGTTGTGTACCTCATCGTCTACGGTCTGATTAACCCCGATGCGATGCCACTGCCGGAGAACCGCGAACCGGTTTCCATGAAGATTATTGGCGAAGTTGCCCTGTCTGTTTTGCCGCCCTTTAGCCTTATCATGTTGGTGCTGGGGTCGATTTTCTTTGGCTTTGCCACCCCAACAGAAGCCTCCGGACTTGGGGCTTTAGGTGCAACTCTCCTGGCGTTGTTCAGCAAGAATTTGAACATGCCCGTCTTCAAAGAGGTGATGCTACAAACGCTGAAAACCAGCGGCTATATTGTGGGTATCTTCATTACGGCTTCGTTCTTTGCATTCGTTTTGCGTCGGTACGGTGGCGATGAAATCATCGAAGGGATCGTCCTTGGGGCGTTTGACAACCCATACATGGTTGTTGGTTTTATCCTGTTCATCATCTTCTGCCTGGGCTTCTTGCTGGATTGGATCGAGATCACGTTGATCATCATGCCGCTTATGTTGCCGGTGATCCAATCGCTTGAATTGGCTGTCAACGGATTTGGCGTGGTCGGCGACCCATCGGTCGTCTGGTTCGCGATCCTCGTGGCTGTGACGCTGCAGACATCGTTCCTCACACCGCCTGTGGGTTTCGCGCTGTTCTACCTCAAAGGCGTCTGCCCACCCGAGGTGACCTTGGGCCACATCTACCGCGGCGTTATCCCGTTCGTTCTGTTGCAGCTGTTTGGCCTTGGTCTTGTGTTCGCGTTTCCCGCGTTAACAACTTGGTTGCCCGCAGTGGCATATGGAAATTGATCGATGCGTTTGAAAAATTGCCATAACTTTCACGACTACCGGAAGCTCGCGCAAAAGCGGCTTCCGGGGCCGATCTTCAACTACATCGATGGCGGCGCTGACGATGAAGTGACAATGCGGAAAAACACGGCCGCCTACGACAAGGTGGATCTGGTCCCAAATGTCTTGCGCGGCGTAAAGGATGTGGATCTTTCGGTCACGGTGATGGGGCAAAAGCTCGACGTGCCGTTCTATTGCTCTCCCACGGCGCTGCAGCGGTTGTTCCACCACCAAGGTGAACATGCCGTGGCGGCTGTGGCTGAAAAGTTCGGAACGATGTTTGGCGTGTCCTCGCTCGGGACGGCCTCCTTGGAAGATTTGCGGAAAAAACACAGCACCCCGCAGGTCTACCAGTTCTATTTTCACAAAGATCGTGGGTTGAATTCTGCGATGATGCAGCGCGCAAAAGAGGCCGGTGTGAACGTAATGATGTTGACGGTTGATAGCATCACGGGCGGCAACCGCGAACGCGACTTGCGTACAGGCTTTTCCATTCCGATGCGGCTGAACATGCGCGGCTTGTATGAATTTATGTCCAAACCTCACTGGGGCATAAATTACGTCACTCACGAAAAGTTCAAGCTGCCACAGCTGGACGAGCACGTTGATATGTCGGGCGGCGCTAAATCAATCGGTGGCTACTTCACTGAAATGCTTGATCCCACAATGAATTGGGATGATGTCGCCAAGATGGTTCGGGAATGGGACGGTGAGTTTTGCCTGAAAGGTGTGATGTCGGTCGCAGACGCAAAGCGCGCCGTTGAAATTGGCTGTACGGGGATCGTTCTGTCCAACCATGGTGGGCGGCAACTGGATGGCTCGCGTACCGCATTCGACCAACTCGAAGACATCGTGATGGCGGTTGGCGACGATATCGATGTGATCATTGACGGTGGCGTTCAACGGGGCACACATATTCTCAAAGCGCTGTCACGTGGGGCGAAGGCAGTTGGACTGGGGCGATTCTATTTGTACCCATTAGCTGCAGCAGGGGAGGCCGGCGTCGACCGAGCAATCACCAATTTGCACGTAGAAGTCCTACGTGACATGCGTTTGATGGGGTGCCAGTCAATCGCTGATCTATCGCCTGAAAACCTCATAGCGAATATTTAACGCTTGACCTTTATCGCCGAACCGCAATCTGCCTGGGAATGGAGTTAGGACGAAAATGTTCATCCCACACTTACGTCACTTGGCGATCCCTGAAGGACTCGAACCCTCAACCTGCTGATTAGAAGTCAGCTGCTCTATCCAGTTGAGCTAAGGGACCGCACTTTGCCCTTCTAGCGGTGTGTCCGTGCGAACATCAAGCCAGTAGCGCGTGATTGGGTGGAAAAGGTGCCGCTACGAGATGGGCGGAGACCAGCCGTAACTTTGATGAGGCAGATCATTTTGTTTTCCATTCTGGTGGAGGCGGTTACGGTCCCACCATGATAGTAAATAGACGTTTTTTTGTAACTGGTGTGTCGTCCTTACTTTTGGCGGCCTGTTCGCAAACAGCAGGGCCACGGCCCGTGGCCGCACAAGGGCTCGCGCCGGATTTGCGACCTGTCCAGACGGCTGCTTTTTCGGCATGGGTGGCACAGTTTCGGGGGCGCGCGCGCAGTGCCGGAATAACAGACGCCACATTCAATGCCGCTTTCGCCAATGCGGGCTACATTCCCGGCGTTGTGGATCGCGATCGCAATCAAATCCAAACGCGGCGCACCTTTGAAGACTATCTTGCGATCGTTGTGTCAAATGATCGGATCGCGAAAGGGCGCGCTGCGCTGCGGCAGTACGGATCTGTCTTGCAAGCGATTGAAGCGCGATACGGTGTCGACCGGCTGATCGTGGCCGCAATTTGGGGCGCGGAAAGCTATTACGGCGAGCGCCGGGGCGAAATTCCTGTCATATCCTCCACTGCGACATTGGCGTTCGACGGGCGGCGTGGTGCATTCTACGAAAGCCAATTGATCGCCGCTCTCAAAATCCTGCAAAACGGTGACACCACAGCTGCAAACATGAAAGGCAGCTGGGCGGGCGCCATGGGGCATACGCAATTTATCCCGACATCTTACGAAGGCTTCGCCGTTGATTTTACAGGCGATGGGCGCCGTGATATTTGGTCGGAGGACCCCAGCGATGCTCTGGCCTCGACTGCGGCATACCTTGCGCGCAACGGGTGGCGTAGCGGGTTGAAATGGGGATCCGAGGAGGGGACAGGCGGACCAGCAGGGCGCATCGTTCAACCTCAGTTCGGTGGTGTCAGGTTTGTCGTTACCCGTAATTTTGATGTTTTGAAAACTTACAATAATTCGGATTTTTACGCGCTCGGCGTCGGGCTGTTGGCAGACCGTATTGGCGGCGCTGGGCCCTTGCGTGGCAGTTTCCCACCGGATGCCAACGGCCTGACACAGGCCGACAGAATGGCAGTACAGCGCGGTTTGCTGGCCCGTGGGTATGATATCGGCGATGTGGATGGCGTGATTGGAACCCGCAGCATTGAGGCGATTTCTGATTTCCAACGACGGCAGGGTCTTGCCGTGACCGGACAAGCCACGCGGGATGTGTTGACGCGATTGCGATAGGTTTGGGCGTGGACTTCGCAGCGGTTGTGCGACACCATAAACACGACCCACACCCCAGAGAGCAGTCATGGCACCTACCGATTTAACCGACCCCGATGCGTTTTTGCGCAGTCTTTTTGACGTTGCCGTACGGGAGGCAGACCCAATGCGCTGTTTGGCAGAACATTTGGGCGAGAAACCGGACGGGCGCGCTGTGGTTTTGGGCGCAGGCAAAGCCTCCGCACGCATGGCCGAAGCGGTCGAAGCGGCATGGGGCCCCTGCGAAGGGTTCGTGATCACGCGCTACGGCTATGCGCGGCCCTGCACCGGTATCGAGATTGTCGAAGCCGCACATCCCGTGCCTGACCAGGCAGGCGTAGACGCGACCAATCGCTTGTTGGAAATCGCACAGGGGCTCGGTCCCGATGATACCTGCGTGATGCTGATCTCGGGCGGTGGTTCTGCATTGCTATGTGCGCCCGCCGAGGGGCTGACCCTTGCGGATAAACAAGATTTGAGCGCCGCGATGTTGGCCAGCGGCATGCCGATCGGAGACATCAACGGCATCCGCAAAGAGCTTTCGTCGGTGAAAGGGGGGCGTTTGGCCGCCGCTGTGCACCCTGCGAAATTGCGGGTGTTGATGATTTCGGATGTGCCGGGCGACAACCCCGGCGATATCGCCAGTGGTCCGACGGTGGGGCACAAGGGCAACCCCGAGCTGGCGATCCGAACTTTGGCGGATTGGGAGGTCACGCCCCCCGAAGCGATTGCCAAGTTCTTGGCCGCCGGTGGGGCCCCGCTTGCGGCGGATGATCCCAGACTGGACGGTGTTGAAAACCTGATTGTCGCTGCACCTTCGCAATCCTTGGCCGCCGCCGAGGCCGTGGCCCTGAAGGCCGGCGTCACGGTGCGTAATTTGGGCGACGCGCTGGAAGGCGAAGCGCGCCAGTTGGCGGCAGCGCAAGTGGGGGCCGCCCTTCAAATCGCGGAGAGTGGCCTGAAACGGCCCGTTTTGTTGGTCTCGGGCGGCGAATGTACGGTGACACGGCGTGGCGACGGGGTGGGCGGGCCCAATGCAGAATTCACCTTGGCGGCTGCTGTCGCCCTGAAAGGGCATCCCAGAATTCACGTCATGGCCTGCGACACGGATGGTGTGGATGGCGCGGCAGAGGTCGCAGGCGCGATTGCTGGCCCCACCACATTAGACAGATCCAAAGCCAAAGGGATCGACGCTGCGGCAGAGCTCATCAATAACAATGCCCACGGCTTTTTCGAAGCAATCGACAGCCAAGTGGTTACCGGACCCACCCTGACAAACGTGAATGATTTTCGTGCGATTTTGGTGCTGCCATGAAGATATGGGCGCGCCGTATCGGAGTGTTGGGGGCATCGCTTCTGGCGGTTCTTATCGGCATGGTGGCCTGCAATTCAGTGCCGCAACCAGATCGGCCAGCCTCCCCCGACGCGCTGCGGGTCGCATCCTATAATGTGCACTACATTTGGCTGGGCCGCGAAACCGGCGACTGGTCGGTGGGAGATTGGGAGCGCCGCAAAGCCTCGCTTCAGGCGGCATTCCGCTCTCTCGACGCTGATATCGTTGGGTTTCAAGAAATGGAAAGTTTCGGGCGCGGCATGGCTCCGCAAAACCTGACGTTGGACTATTTGATCGATCAGAACCCCGATTATACCGCAGCGGCAGTGGGCAATCCGGCTGATTTCCCCTCGACCCAACCAATTTTCTACCGCCCCTCACGGTTGACGCTGATGGACCAGGGATGGTTCTTTTTCTCAGACACGCCTGACGTGATTTATTCGCGCACCTTCAATGGGTCATGGCCCGCCTTTGCCAGCTGGGCCGAGTTCGAGGACCGTGATGGGACCGTGTTTCGGGTCTATAATTTGCACACTGAATACCGCAGCGCGTCGAACAGGCAATTGACCGCTGCCTTGGTCGCAGACCGGATCGCAGCACCCGCCGCGCAAATGCCGGTCTTTGTGATTGGCGATTTCAACGCCATTCAAGGCTCGAAAACGCTGCGCATTTTGGAAGATGCAGGCGTCACGTTTTACTCGCCTTGGGGGTCGACATTCCATTTCAATCGCGGCCTGAACCTGTTTCCAGCCATCGATCATTTGGGCGGCACAGACGGGATAACCCCCATCGGAAAAGTCTTTTCCGTGCGCGGCAAATTTGAAGGCGAATGGCCGACAGATCATTACCCCGTGGTTGGGGATTTCCGGCTGGAATAAGCCTTACGTCCAGATCAATGTGGTCACGTGGTAGAAAATGGGCGCTGCGAAAACCACACTGTCGAGCTGGTCCAGAAACCCGCCTTGGCCGGGGATCAGATGCGACCAGTCTTTGACACCACGGTCACGTTTGATGGCTGCAAAGACAAGGCTGCCAAACGACCCGACCGTTGTCGCAAGGGCTGCCATTGCCATAGCGGCTGGAATGCCAAACGGCGTCATCCAAGCTAGAAATCCGCCAATGACGGCCGTCGCCATGATCGAACACATCTTACCTTCCCACGTCTTGGACGAGATTCCCTCAACGATGCGGGTTTTCCCAATGCGGCGGCCAAAAAAGAAGTCCAACAAATCGCCAAACTGCACCACCATAATCAGGAACGCGATCAATAGAATGCCGCGATCTGTTGGATGGCCTTCAACCTGAATGGTCATCAAGGCCGGCACATGGGACATGCAAAAAACGGTGATCATCAAGGCCCATTGGGTTTCGGCCACACGCACCAAAAACCGTTCGGAATTGCCCCGCAGAACAGACACGATCGGCAGCAACAAGAAGGCATAAACCGGCACAAACACCGTATAAAGCGCCTGCCACCCCAGCCCGACGAAAATGTATTGCAACGGCAAAACCACAAAGAACGCCAAGGCCAACGACAAATGATCGGCCTGCCGCTTGCTGGTCAATGTCAGAAATTCCCGCAGCGCCGCAAAGGACGCGAAGGCGAATAAAACCAACATCCCGACCTTGCCTGCAATCAATGCCAGCGTGAACAGAACAATCATCCCCCACCAGCTTCGCACGCGGGTCATGAATGTCTCGACCACCGGATTGTCAGGGCCCGCGCGTTGGCGCAAAGCTTCCCCAAAGATGGTCAGCGACAGCATCAAACCGCAGACCAAAAAGAAAATCGGCAGGAATTCGGATGTTGTGGGGGTCATAGTTTTTCCTCCTTCGGGGCCAGCGCCAGCAGGGCATTGGATGCGCGTTCGAGGAAGGCGGTTTTGTCTTCGTTGTCGGCCACATGGATCGGCTCACCAAAGGTGACTGTGCAGATCAGCGGCAGGGGAATAACCTCCCCCTTGGGCATAATATCGGTCACATTGGCAATCCAGGTGGGCACCAAATCAACATCTGGCCGCGCTAGCCCCATGTTGAACAGCCCCGCTTTGAAGGGCAGCAGGGGCGCATCGGTCATATTGCGGTTGCCTTCAGGAAAGATGATCAGCGACGCCCCCTCATCGAGCGCATCGAGGATGTTTTGCATCGGGTCGTGGCCCGTCTCACGGGCTTCAGGGCGGCGGTCGACCAAAACGCAATTGAACACTTCCGGCCCCACAAACGCGCGCAATTTGTTTTTCAGCCAATAATCCGCCGCCGCCACCGGCCGCACGTTGCGCCGAAGATTGGGCGGCAGGCATGACCAGATCATCGGCATGTCCGCGTTGCTGACGTGATTGGCAAAATAAACCCGCTGGCGGTTTACCGGTTCAATCCCCACCCAGTTGGCGCGCACAGCCGTTAGAAAATGAACCAGCAGCGAAATGGCAAGGCCGACCACTTTGGCGGCCGCGCGGCGGGGGAGGGACAAAAGCAGTTTCATCGGGCGACTTTGACGGAGGTTGACCATTTTGAAAAGGGTGCGCCCCGCGCGCTGTTGATGTCAGCACGCGAGGCGCATGGTTTTAGGTGTCGTCGCCGCCGACATATTCGGCCAGCAGGCGTTCGTTGCGGGCTTCTTCGACGCGGGTGATGCGATCTTCGGAGAGACGTTCGTCGAACCGCAGTTTAACGAAGTTCACCAATGACAGGGTCAACAGCAGGATCCCGATGCCCCAATACCCTTTTGTGGCCAGTGGAACATCAGGCGACAGGTACAGCGAAAGCGCAAGCATGCCGTAGGCCACCGCTACCCCGAGACCGTTGAACAAAATAATTAGGCCATTGTCGGATTTGTTGAAATTACTCATTGTTTTCGTCCTTTTAAATCAATCGGTTTATGCAGATTTCTGTGTTTTGATGCGTGCCAAAACATCGTCAGCCGTGACGCGTGTTGCGCGGCCAAACCCGTTGTCGGCCATGCGATCTGCCAAGGTTTCATGGCCCAGATCACGGTCGATTTCGCGCAGGATTTCGGACTGCTCGAAGGGGTCATCGCGGCCCATGACCCGCGCGATGAGGTCTTCTGCGTCTTGGGTGCTCGACGTGGTGCCGATTGTCGTGTTCAGCTTTGATTGGATCGCTTGCTCGCGTCGCACTGCGCGGGCCTGAATGGCCCCTTGTTTGAGGTCGATGATCCGGCGGTGACCCGCCTCGATTGAGCTGCGCAACCGGATGGCTTTCTGATCTAACCTTTCGCAGGTCTCGGAGCGAACTGTCAGCTCATTTTCCATGTGGGCCACGGCTTGTGCGGCTTCCGCGGCGAGGTCTTCACGGTCCGCCTCCACAGCGCTTTTGGCGCGGCCCATCATGTCTGCGATACGGGATTTCAGGGCATCACGTTGGCGAATTTCGGATCGTTGCCGCTGGATAAGCGAGGCAAGTGTGGCCTTCGCCGCTTTGAGGGAGGTTTCGGCCTCGCGGATTTTTTGGTCAATCAATTCAATGGCGAAGGCGTCACGCACGCGATCCTCGGAGCGGGCGTTGACCCCTGCGATGAGGGTTGAGAGGGTTTTAAACATGGTGCTTCCTTTTGTGAACATTGTTCACAATCGAAGCTAGCGATAGGACCCATGCTGCGCAAGTAAAATTATGAACGCCGTTCAGTAATCCTGATTTTAGGAAGCTAACTGACTGAGAACCAAAGAAATCATTTCGTCAATCTGAGGGGCGGGCACACCGGATGAGGCTTCGTCCAACCCCAAAAGTACGATTCCATGCACCGATGAAAACAGGGCTTTGGTGAGTAACGTCCGCTGTTCAGCATCGTGGTTTGGGTGCAGCACCGACAACGGCGCGTCGATATAGGCGAAGAGCCGGCCCATTTCGGCAAGATACCACTCCGGCGCTGCTTCACCGGGCGCGCGTTCGATATCGAACAAGGCCCGCCAGAGGTGGTAATTTTGCGCCGCAAAATGGTGGTAGGCCCGTGCCATGACGATCAATTGGTCCGTTGGCGTTTGCGGCGCATCGGACAAGCTTTCAGCGACAGAGGCACCTAGATCGTGGAATGTTTCCGCGTTGACCGCGAGCACCAGGTCATTGAGATCGCCAAAGACATTGTAAATGGCACCCAAGGCGCATCCCGCGTCTTTGGCCAAATCACGCGCCCGCAGGTTTTTCAGCCCATCGGCCGTGATGCGGGCCTTTGCATGGGCGATCAATGCTGTCCGCAACGCGGCACGACGGAGCTCTACTTTACCAGCCATGACATTCCTTTTTGAACTTTGTTCAATTTTAGGTGGACTTTGTGGGTTTGGCAAATGGGTGTTTTGAGCGTCAGCCGAAATCGCGGCTGACGTTCATGTTTTGACGGGTGTTAGACGCATCTTACCACACTGGCGTTAAGGCGGCGTTAGACGTCTTTTACGGGGGCGCCGCCGGCGAAGAGGTTGGGCGCGTGGTAGCTGACAGGGTCTGATTGCATTTCCAGATGCAACCCCGTGTCGGTGAGGGGGTGCGCGCGGGCGAGGTCTTCGTCGACCTCGATGCCCAAACCGGGGGCCGTGGGCACGGGGATGTAGCCATCTTCGACGGTGATCGAGGATTTGATCAGCGCATCATGGAACGGAGTTTCGATGGTTTCGGCCAGCAAAATGTTCGGCAAAGTCGCCGCCAATTGCACGTTCGCCGCCCATTCCACAGGCCCTGCATAGAGGTGTGGCGCCACCTGCGCGTTATAGACTTCGGCCAATGTTGCGATCTTTTTGGTTTCCCAAATGCCGCCCGAACGGCCCAAAGCGGGCTGCACGATGTTGGCCGCGCCACCGCGTAGAACGGCGGCGAATTCGGCCTTTGTGGTGAGACGTTCGCCCGTGGCGACAGGTGTTTTGACGGCCGCTGCGACCTTGGCCATTTCCCCGACTGCATCCGGCGGAATGGGTTCTTCATACCACAATGGGCTGAATTTATCGATGGCTTGGCCCATTCGGATGGCCCCACCTGTGGAGAATTGGCCGTGGGTGCCAAACAACAGATCAGCCTTATTTCCAACGGCTTTGCGGATGGTTTCGCAGAATTTGATGGATGTTTCGATGTCGTGCATCGATGGCATGTGACCGGCGCGAATGGTGTAGGGGCCTGCGGGGTCGAATTTGAGGGCAGTGTAGCCTTGGCTGACGTAATGCTCCGCGGCTTCGGCTGCCATCTCTGCGCTGCCCCAGAAATCGGGCAGGGTGTGGTGCGCGAGGGGGTAGAGGTAGGTGTAGGCGCGGATTTTGTCGTTCAAACGCCCGCCGATGAGCGCATGCACGGGGCGATCCCGGTCTTTGCCCAAGATATCCCAACAGGCGATTTCCAAACCGGACCATGCGCCCATGACCGTCAGATCGGGCCGTTGGGTGAAGCCGGAGGAATAGACACGGCGGAACATCAGTTCGATGTTCTCGGGGTTTTCATCGGCCATGTGACGTTCAAACACGTCGCGAATGACCGCTTTCATCGCGTCGGGCCCGACGGTGGATGCATAGCATTCGCCCCATCCGGTGATGCCTGTATCGGTCGTGACTTTGACGAGAATCCAGTAGCGCCCGCCCCATCCGGGGGCCGGGGGGGCTGTGATGATAATGTCGAGATCTTGGAGTTTCATGATCGGATCTATTCCTTAACGATCTGGCCTTATGTCGGCACGGCTGGACCTATGATTGCCGCGATATGGGTCTGGTATGGGTCCAGTATGGGTTTGGTATGGTTAAACCACGGTGACGCCGTTTTTTGCAGCCCCTGTTTTTATGGCGGCTGTGGCGTTGTTTATGTTGTGACCGTTTGGCGGGGTCGGCCCAGAAACACGACGAGGCAGGCCACCATGATGAGCGCGGACAGCGCGAAAGCGGCACCCGGAAAATAGGGGCCGGTTTCGGTGGTGAAGGCCCAGAAGATTTGGGTCATGGCCAAGGGGGACAGGATCATGGCCATGGATTTGGCCGAGGCGATCACCCCTTGAAGTTCGCCTTGCTGATCGTCACCGGCGCGCGCGGACATCAGCCCTTGGAGGGCGGGGGTGACCACGGCGCCAAGGGAGGTCAGCGGGATGAACGCGAGGGCGATCCAGCCGTTGGTGATGAGCGTCAGCAGAATGAAGGAGCCAAGGTTGAAGATGAGGCCAAAGACGATGGTGCCGCGTTCGCCGAAGCGGTTGAGGACGAGGCGGATGAGGCCCGCCTGCACGATGGCCACGCCGATGCCAAACATCGCCAGCGATGCGCCGACCATGCCGGGCGACCAGCCGTAGGCCTGTTTGGTGAAATAGGCCCATGTTGCGGGATATACGATGAAGGCAAATTCGTAGAGGAACACCAGCAGCACGAGGCGGCGCAATCCGTCGAGTTTGGTGATCGCGCGAAAGGCGCCAAAGGGGTTGGCGCGGCGCAGGGAAAAGGGGCGGCGGATACGGTCGGTCACGGTTTCGGGGAGCACGAAGTATCCGAAGGCGAGGTTGATGAAGCCTAGGGCTGCGGCGGCATAGAACGGCGCGCGGGTGCCAAATTCACCCAGCAGGCCGCCGACGATGGGCCCCAAGACAAAGCCCATGCCAAAGGCTGCGCCCAGCAGGCCAAAGTTGGCGGCTTTCTCTTTCGGGTCTGAAATGTCGGCTATGAAGGCGGCGGCGGTGGATTGGGTGGCGGCGGTGATGCCGCCGATGATGCGTGTGGCGAAGAGCAACCAGATGGAGCCTGCGACGGCCATGACCAGATAATCCACCGACATGACCAGCAGGGAGATCAAAATGATGGGGCGACGGCCGTATCTATCTGAGAGGGAGCCTAAGATGGGCCCGAAGATGAACTGCATCACCGCGAATGTGGTGGCCAGCAGCCCGCCCCAGACGGCGGCGTTGCCCAAGGTGCCGCCGTGGACCTCGTTTATCAGGTCCGGCATGACGGGCATGATCAGACCGATCCCCATCGCGTCGAGCGTGAGGTTGATCAGGATAAAGGTGATGGCGCGTTTGCGGTTTTGGATGGTCATCGCCGGAGTTTAGGCGGAACCGGAGGCGGCACAAGTGGGAAGTTTAAGCGCTGGTATTTCGGGGGGTATTTCAGGGGCGCGCTTGGAGTGGGGGCGCTAGATATGCCCGATCTGCACGAGGAAATTCATCAGGTGTTCGGCCACATCATTGGGTTTTGACATGGGCGGCAGGTGGCCTGCGCCTTTGATCAATTGAAAGGTGGAGCCGGGGATCAGGTCTGTGGTTTCGCGCACCAGATCGGGGGGCGTGCCACGGTCGCGGTCGCCGCATAGGCCCAAGGTGGGCAGGCGTAGGCCCGAGGTTGGTGTGTAAAAATCGGTGCCTGCGATGGCTTCACACATGGCGGCGTACCCTTCGGGGTTGACCCGTTCGAGGTAGGATTGCGCGAGGGCGGTTGTGGCCTCGTCCTCGTTCCAGCGGGCGAAAATATCCGGGTACATCGGGGCGATGCCTTCGGTGCGGGCGCGGGCGGCGCGTTCGATCCAAGGGCCCGGTTGCCCGTTTTTGGCAGAGGAAGAGCACATGACCATGGCGCGCATCAGATCGAGCCGTTTGACCGCCAGCCCTTGGGCGATCATGCCGCCGACAGACAGGCCGATGAAACACACGTCTTTGAGGTTGAAATAATCGCAGACGGCTTCGGCGTCGGAGATCATCATGCCCATGGTGTAAGGGCCGTCGGGCACAGATGAGGCGCCGTGACCGCGCAGGTCGTAGGTGATGATGCGGTGGTCGGGGAACCGGCCTGCCACGTCGTGCCAGATGTCACCGTTCAGCCCTAGCCCGTGACAAAACACGAGGGTGGGGCCGGTGCCGGTGTCGGTGGCGTTTAGGGTGGCGCCTTTGACGTCGATCTGGTGGCTGGTCATGGTTTGTCCTGCGCGCCGATCACCATGTGGGCCATGATTTGGCCGTGGTCAGAGGCGAGTTTGTTGTAGGGCGCTTCGGGATGGGACCCGTCGGTAAGGTGGTCGTTGAGGACCGAGAAATACTCCATCTCGCCGATTTTTCCGGCAAAATCCGGGTGGAAATGGCGGGACATGTAGATTTGGTCGATGGATTCAAACACGCCGCCAAAGGCCGACGTGTAGACCATATCGCGCGCGGATTTCCGGACGAAGAGGCGTTCGGCGGAATGCAGGCGCACGCGGTTGATGTTTTCGGTGATCTGTTCGTTTTCCGCATCGGAATAGCGGTCGCGCGGGGATTTGGCGTCGTGGCGCAGCATCCATGCGTAGTTTTTGAACGGCACCTCGCCGGAGATGATTTCGGAGCTGACCGCGTGTTCGCCGTCGTTGAAATCGCCCAAGACCATGACCGGATTTCCAGCGTCGAGCTCTTCGATGATTTCGCGGCGCAGCACCCAGGCTTCGGCCATGCGGCGCAAGGCAGCCCGCAAGGAGCCCAGTGCACGGGCGGCCGGATCGTAGGCGGTGAGGTCTTCGGGGTTGGCGCCCGCAGCCGTGTCCACGTGTTCGCCCAATTTGGATTTGAGGTGACAGTTGAACACGGTGATGATCTGGCCATCGACCGGGATGCGGGCCTTTAGAATGGGGCGCGACAGGCGGGCGATGCGGAAGAAGCCAGCGTCGTCGCCATCGTCATCGCCGCGCAGGGCCGCGAAGGGAATGTCGATGGGTTCGGGCAAATCTTGCAGAACTTCTGGGGGTTCAGCAAAGCCAAACCGCGACAGGATCGCGACGCCGGGGCGGCGTTGGCCCGGTGCGCCGTCGGCCACATTGGGGGCAAAGGCCAGCCCTGCCGTGCCGCCGTTTGCGAGATAGGGCGTGAAGGCCAATTTACGGAAAATGGCCTTGCGGTGGTAGCGTTTGGATTTGTCGGGGATGGTCGCAGAATTGGCTTCAGCACCGCGCGCATCGGCTTCGGAGATGACATCACGTAGGGCGGTTTCTTCGAAGATTTCTTGAAAGCCCACGATGTCGGCGTCCATGGTCAGCAGTTGATCTGCCATCCAATCTTGTTTCCACGCGTATTCCTCGGGGGTGTAGGATTGGAATTTATAATATTCTTTGTCGGCCCCAATCAGGTTTTTGACGTTGAAGCTGGCGATGGTGAAATGGGTCATTGTAAGTCCTGAAAGGGTCTGTTGGGGCGTTACGCCAGTTTTGCGAGCGCGCGTGAGAACATGGCCGGATCGACGTTGCCGCCAGAGACGGTGACGAAGACCGCGTCGCCCGACAGCTCATCGCCGTGCGAGAGGGCTGCTGCGAGGGCTGCAGCACCGCCCGGTTCGGCCACAATTTTGAGGCGCAAAAAGGCTTGGGCCATAGCGTTCAAACATTCGTCTTCGGTGACGGCGAGGCCTGCGCCGCACAGACGTTTCATGATCGGGAAAGTCAGGTCGCCGGCCTGTGGGGTGATGATGGCATCGCAGATGTTGCCAGAGGTCGCTGTGTTGCTTTCCAAGGTGCCGGAGGCGAGCGAGCGGGCCACATCATCAAACCCTGTGGGTTCAACGGGGCGCACGCGCAGGCCGGGCGCGTCTGCTTCGCAGGCCAGCGCGATGCCCGATGTGAGGCCACCCCCGCCGCAGCAGACCAAAACATCGGCGTCGGTGATGCCCAGCGCGTTGGCGTCTTGGGCGATTTCAAGACCGGTGGTGGCTTGGCCTGCGATGACGTTTGGATTGTCGAACGGTTTGACCAAGGTCAGGTCGCGTTCGGCAGAGAGACGTGCGCCGATTTCGTCGCGGTTTTCAGTGTCGCGGTTGTAGAGAACAACCTCGGCGCCCAAGGCGCGGGTGTTTTCGATTTTCAACTGCGGGGCATCGGCGGGCATGATGATGACAGAGGGAACGCCATGCATTTTCGCGGCGAGCGCGACGCCTTGGGCGTGGTTGCCCGATGAAAAGGCGATGACGCCTTTGGCGCGGATTTCTGGCGCGAGGCCAGAGATCGTGTTGTAGGCCCCGCGAAATTTGAAACTGCCCGTGTGTTGCAGGCATTCGGGTTTTATGAACACGCGGCGGCCTGCGATCTCGTCGAGGAAGGGCGAGGACAGCAGCGGTGTGCGGCGGGCGAAGCCTTCGATGCGCTGGGCTGCGGCGCGGATCATGTCGATGGTGCAGGCTTCAGATATGGGGGCGGTCATAGGTCTTTGATCCAATCGGTGAGAACGGCAAGGCATTCTGGTTCGTCTAAAAAGGGCACATGGCCACGGCCCAATACCGTTGCGGCATGGGCATCGGGGCGGTGGTTTCGCATGGCGTCGAAGGTTTCGGCGGTCAGCAGGTCCGAGGCATCGCCGCGAAGCATCGCGAGGGGGAGGTCCGCCATGGTGTCGAACAGCAGCCACATGTCGATGTCGGGTTGGGCACCGCTGTTGAGGACCGCGTCGCGCAATTTGGGGTCGTATTTGATCAGCAGGCCATCGTCTGTCTCGGCGTAGTGGTTTTGCACCTCGGTGAGCCAGCGGGCGTGGGGCACGCCCTTGAAGTGGGACCAAGCGCGCGCGCGAAACTGGGCCGCGTCTTCGTGGGTTTTCTGGGCAGGGTTGCGGCCCAAATAATCTTTGATGACGGCCAGCCCTTCGGGGGCGATCTCGGGGCCAATATCGTTGAGGGCTACGCCCAACAGGCGGTGTTTGACGGTCGCGGCCAGTGCCATGGCGATGAGGCCGCCGCGCGAGGTGCCCAAGACTGCGGCTTTGTCGAGGCCTAGATGGTCGAGCAGGGCGGTGGCGTCTTTCGCTTCTTGGACGATGGTGTAGCTGTCGGGATCGGCCCAGTCGGATTGCCCGCGCCCCCGGTAATCCATGCGGATCAGGCGCACGCCGAGGCCCAGCAGATGGGGGGCCACATGGTCGAAGTCGTGAGTGTTGCGGGTGAGGCCCGCGAGGGCAAGAACGGGCAGGCCGACCCCTTCATCGATATAATGCAGGGACGTGCCGTCGGCGGTGGTGAACTGCGGCATTAGACCAGATCGGGGATGGTTTTCAGGGATTTGAGGGTGCGGTGCGGGGTGGCCCACAGGCGATCTTGGGGCAAGTCGTGGCGGTTGACCCAGACCGTGGCAAAGCCATAGCCGGCTGCGCCTGCGGCATCCCAGCCGTTGGAAGAGGCGAAGAGGACTTCGGTTTGGGGCACATCGAACCGGTCCCACACCAGATCGTAGACGGAGGCGTGAGGTTTGAAGATGCCCGCGTCTTCGACGCTGAGCACATCATCGAGATATTCGCCGATGCCGGAGGAGCGCACGGCGGGCACCAGCATGTTGGGCGAGCCGTTGGAGAGGATCGCGATGTTGACGCCTTTTTCTTTCAGGGCTTTCAACATCGGGATGACTTCGGGGTAGGCGGGGCATTCTTTATACACGGCGAGCAGTTTGGCGCGCAGGGCGTTGTCGTACAGGCCGTTGTTTTCCATGGCCCAATCCAGCGCGTCTTGGGTGACTTGCCAAAATGGGATGTGGCGGCCGCCGATGGCGCGCAGCCAGGTGTATTCCAACTGCTTGGCGCGCCAGTCTTTTGCGAGGGTCGCCCAGACCGCAGCCAGTTGCGACTGGCCGGGTTGTTTGGCGACTTGGCGCGCGGCGGCGTCCACATCAAAGAGGGTACCGTAGGCGTCGAAAATACAAGTTGTGATTGTCATGGGGGGCCTTTCGCTATCGCGACCAGATTGGCACGGGTTGCGCGGGTTGGGAAGGGTGAATGACGGGGGGGAATGTTGGGCACTGCGGTGGTGAGCGGATCTTGGCGGGGTTTGGCGGGCGGTCCGGTTCTGTGCAGCAGCGCGGTGAGGCTTGGGCGCAACGGGTCGGGCAGGGCGACACGCCGTGTTTGTTTTGGGGCGCGGCGGGCAATTTGCAATCAAGGGCCGGGGTTGTTAGGGCTGCGCGCGATTGCCGGAGGGGACGCCTTTGGCGCATAGACCCCGAAGGGATATTTCATGAGCGAGATTAAATCCGGCGATACGGTCGCCATTCATTACACAGGCACATTGGCGGATGGCACCACATTCGACAGCAGCGCAGGCCGCGACCCGTTGGAGTTTGTTGTCGGCTCCGGTCAGATCATTCCCGGGTTGGACAAAGCCTTGCCCGGCATGTCTGTGGGTGACAAGAAAGTTGTCGAAATTCCCTGCACCGAAGCCTACGGCGAAGTGAACCCGGCCAACCGTCAGGCGATTCCACGCTCTGAAATTCCGGCAGATATTCCGTTGGAAGTGGGTTTGACCCTGCAGATGCAATCGCAAGACGGCCAGCACACCATGCCTGTGACTGTGGCTGAGCTGACAGACGATACGGTGACCTTGGATGCCAACCACATGCTGGCTGGCAAAGATTTGACGTTTGATTTCGAGATTATTTCGATCAAAGCGGCCTGATTTTAACTTGGTTGGCGCTTTTTGTTAGGCGCCAACCGAACACCACGGCGCGGCAGCCCGCGTTATCTGAGCGCTGCGGCTATCGACACGTGCAAAATCAATCGGTTTGCACCATGGCCCCCAATGGGGTGATTTTAAATGTTTTGGAAAAGTTACGCAGAAGCGTAAGTGGTGGGCGACCCTGGAATCGAACCAGGCGTGAGTCACCTCGAGGGAGTTACAGTCCCCTGCCACACCTTGCGGCCTGACGCCCAACCTGGCGCGTGAATAGCTATGGGGCAGGGGGGCGTCAACCTCAATTTAGACCAAAGACTTGCGGTTTTTTCATTCCCCCCTCATGAGGGGGGCAACGCGGAAGGAAAACACCATGAAAAAGCCAAAGTGGGTTGTCGAAAAAGAACAAGCGAAGCGGGCTGCAGCGGCCCAAACGGTGTGGCTGTTTGGCCTGCACGCCGTGCGCGATGCGCTTTTGAACCCCAATCGTGAAAAACTGCGGCTGGTGGTGACGCGCAATGCGCTGGACCGTTTGGGCGATGCGGTGGCCCATGGCCCTGAACCGGAAATGAGCGACCCGCGCAAATTTGCGGCCCCGATTGATCCGCAATCGGTCCATCAGGGGGCCGCGCTGGAGGTAAAGCCGCTGGATTGGGGGAAGATTCCCGACCGGTGCATGGGCGACGGTGTGCGCCCGCCGCGTGTTGTTTTGCTTGATCGGGTGACGGATCCGCACAATGTGGGGGCGATTCTACGCTCGGCCGAGGTGTTTGGCGCGCAGGCGGTGATTGCGATGTCGCGGCATGCGGCGCCTGAAACCGGTGCTTTGGCCAAAACCGCCAGCGGTGCGATGGAGCGTCAGCCCTACGTGCGGGTGCGCAATTTGGCGGATGCGATCGTTGAGCTGCAAGGCATGGGGTATTTGGTGCTGGGCCTTGATGGCGAGGCCACGGACACGATTGGACAGGCGGTTGAGGGAAAACGCGACCGTGCGGTTGCGTTGGTGCTGGGCGCCGAGGGGCCCGGTTTGCGTGAAAAAACCAAAGAAACCTGCGATGCATTGGTGAAAATCGACTTCGCGGGCGATTTTGGGTCGCTCAACGTCTCAAATGCGGCGGCTGTCGCCCTATATGCAGTAAAGCCCTAACTGTTTCGAGGCCCCCATGCCGACCAAGAAAATTGCGACCTGTTGTTACTGCGGCACCCGTGCGGCGCTGGTTTTGCGCGGCAATGACCGCCACGAATTGAGCTGTTCCAGCTGTGGTGCGCCGCTGCATGACCTGAAAATGTTACGAAAAGAGGATGCGGGGGATGGGGCTGACCGTAACATTCGACAGAAGCCGAACCGTGGGCCAGCGCCACGGCCAACCCACCCGAAACAGCCGCATCCGAAGGCTGTGAAAAAGGGAAAACGTAAGAAACGCAAAGGGTTATTGCGTGGCTTTCTGGAAGAAGCCTTCGATGTGATCGAAGACATTATCGACTAGGCCGTATTTTGTTCCAAGAAATGTTTGTTTTCACGTAACCGCGAGAATCGTTGGTGGTGACCGTTTTCAGACCCAGATCAGATGTAACGAAACACATGTTCTGGAGGCAGAGATGCTGACACGCCGATCCCTTTTGACCGCTGCCGCGGCTGTTCCAGCAACATGGATGCTGGCTCGCCCTGCGATGGCCGCAACCCCCGCCATTTTTTCTGAGAATGGCATTGCCATGCGCGGCACGGACCCTGTTGCCTATTTCACCAACGGTGCACCGATCGCCGGATCTGCCAAGCATGCGTTGGATTGGGCCGGTGCGATTTGGCATTTTGCCTCTGCGCAGAACCTTGAAACCTTTATGCGCAACCCGCATGCCTATGCGCCGCAATATGGCGGCTATTGTGCCTTTGCCATGTCGAAGGGGGCGGTTGCGACAACCGATCCTGCGGCTTGGACGATTGTGGAGGGGCGTTTGTACCTGAATTATTCTGTGAATGTGCGCACAGTTTGGTCTGAGGATGTGGCGGGCAATATCGCATTGGCGGATGGCCATTGGCCGACTGTGCTGGGCTGAGCGGCGCGCTGGTGCGTTTCACAAAACCGAGAGGGGCCCTTTATTCGCGCGGGGGTGCTCATAAATATCCAACACACGCTGCAGTTCGGAACTCTGCAGCATAATGTGAATTGTCCCTCGTTCCGCATCTTGCGCCCGCGTTTTATCGTGGGCGCATTTTTATTTGGGATGGCGAAGCGGTGAGGTAGGGTTCGGCATGAGCGGTGATGAAAATATCAAGGCGGTGCTGCTGCGCACCAAGACGATTGCGGTGGTGGGGGTGTCGAAAAACCCGAGCCGGCCCAGTCATTATGTGACGCAGTATTTGGCGCAAAAGGGCTACCGTGTGGTGCCCGTGAACCCTGGGCTAGAGGGGCAAACCCTGTTTGGAGAAACGGTGTATGGGCGTTTGGCGGATATTCCGTTCGATGTGGATATGATCGACATTTTTCGCAGGCCTGACGCCGTGCCCGAGATTGTGGACGAGGCTTTGGCGCGCTGGCCCAAGCTGCCGACGATTTGGATGCAGATTGGGGTGCACCATGCGCAGGCTGCTGCGAAAGCAGAGGCCCGTGGCGTGACAGTTGTGCAAAACCGCTGCCCGAAGGTGGAATATCACCGGTTGTTTGGGGATGTGCATTTGGCGCAGCTTGCGCGGTCGGGCGACGGGCCTGTGGCCTAGCCGTCGATTTTCAGGTCTGCGGCCACGCGGATGTCGCGCAGCGGGCGCACGCGGCGGATGGATTCGGCGTAGAGCGGATGGGCCTTGTAGGCTGCCAGCGCGTCTTCGTCGGCGATGTCGGCCATGACGATAAAGTCGGGGTGCGGGCCCGGAATTTCATCTAAGTTCATGTTGCGATGCACCGCGAAGTTAAGGGCATGCGGATTGTCTTTAAGGATCCAAAGCCCGGCTTCGATTGCATCGAGATCATTGGGGTCGATGGCGGAGAAAAACGCAATGTGGCGGATCATCGGCTGGCCTTTTCTGCGATGCCCGACTGGGCCGTGCGGCCCGCCAGTTCGGCTTCGATGTCGGCCAAGGTCACGTCATGTGCCGCGCACATCACCAGCAGGTGATACATCACATCTGCGGCTTCAGAGGTGAGTTTCGCCGCGTCCCCTTTTGTGGCTTCGATGATGGCTTCCACGGCTTCTTCGCCGAACTTTTCAGCGGCCTTGTCGGGGTTTGCCAACAGCTTGGCTGTCCAGCTTTCCGACGGGTCCGCGCCTTTGCGGGCTGCGATGGTCTGCGCGAGTGCAGTTAAAGACATATCAAAGCCTTACAGGTACGCCAGCGGCGTGCATATGCGCCTTGGCTTGAGGAATTGTGTAGGTTCCGAAGTGGAAAATAGAGGCCGCGAGCACCGCAGAGGCGCCGCCCTCGGTCACGCCTTCGACAAGGTGGTCAAGCGTGCCGACCCCGCCAGATGCAATGACCGGAATATCGACCGCATCGGTGACCGCGCGTGTCAGCGCAAGGTTGAACCCTGATTTCGTGCCGTCATTGTCCATCGCGGTGAGAAGGATTTCACCGGCGCCTTTGGCCTGTGCTGTCAGCGCGAATTCGACCGCGTCGATGCCCGTGGCGCGACGCCCGCCGTGGGTGAAGATTTCCCAGCGGCCGGGGGCCACTGTTTTGGCGTCGATCGCGCAGACGATACATTGCGACCCGAAGCGCAAAGCGGCCTCGGTCAGGACATCTGGGTTGGCCACAGCGGCGGAGTTGAACGAGACCTTATCCGCGCCTGCGAGCAGCAATTTGCGCACGTCTTCGTGGGTGCGCACACCGCCGCCGATGGTCAGCGGCATGAAGCAGGCCTCAGCGGTGCGGGTGGCCAGATCGTACATCGTGCCGCGGTTTTCTTCGGTGGCCATAATGTCCAGAAAACACAGCTCGTCCGCGCCTGCGGCATTGTAGGCGATGGCGCTTTCCACCGGATCACCGGCATCGACGATATCAACGAAATTCACGCCTTTGACGACACGACCGTCAGCGACGTCCAGACAGGGGATGATGCGCGTTTTTAACATGGCGTTCTAGTAGCGCGCGGTGGGGCGTGGTGCAATGCGGTCGTGTGACGCTGGGCGCGCTGTGACTATCACGCAACCGTGTGGCCGCGTACGCGGTCTGTAAGCTTGCGGCAATTCAGGCGACTGGCGGCTAGGCGTGATGCGCCAGCAGCCTGCCTTCTTTGACCGACAAATAAGGGCGCGCGACGGGCCCCCAAGATTGGGGCATTGTGCGCAGGTCCGGGAAGATTTCAAACAGCTCTGCACGGGCGCTTTCGCTGATGCCTGATTTGCTGATGTGGCCCGCGTGCAGAGTTTCTGTCCGCATGTTGTTTGACATAATCACGTGGTGCGTTTCGAGGCCAAGGTGAATGTAGCGCACCGTTGGCGCAGCGCCCATGCGCAGAATTGTGTTGTCGTTGATCAGCGCTTTTGCCGGAACGAGGATCTCTTCCTCTCCAAACATGAGCTGCGCTTTCCATGTGTCGAGCAGGACCCTGTGCTGCGGCGAGACGCAAAGATCGCGGGAAGGCACGCCGGGGGCGATGGCATTGGCGCGGATCAGGATAGGGCAATGGTCGGGGCTGGGGTTTGAAAGGGTGGTGTCGGCGACCATCATCAGCGGTTGCAGGCCCGCATCTACGGTCGCAATCAAGTCACCGCGTTTCAGGTCGGTGATTAGACGGGGGCCGTTTTGGGTTTCGATCATCGTATCGGGCAGAAAACATGGGATAATGCCGTCTTCAAACCCGACAAGCCCAACGGTTTCATTGCCGTGCGCGCTTTCACCATCGCCGGTTTCTTCGTCGAATTTCGCGGTGATGTTGCCGGTACTGCCGTTGGTCGAGGCGCCGTTGCTGAGGACGACATTGCCCGCGTCACTTTCGTTCACGGTTTGCGTTTCGCCCAAGATCACGCCGTCGGTTAGGGTGCCGCCCAAGGCGAATGTGCTATTGGAGGCATTCAATCCACCGTGGATCGAGGCATAGCCCGCGCTGCCATCGCCGCCGGTGCTGACTGCGATGAAGCCCACGGTTTCGCCGGTGTTCACACCGTCTGACAGGGAGCCTTCCTGCAATTGTACGTCGAACCCTGTGGAGGTCACGTTAAGGGGGTCACTGTCGACCACATCATCGTCGTTGGTCGACATCACGTTTGTCAAAACAACGGGCGTGCCGCCGTGATCGCCGCTGAGGTTGACGGAGGACGCGGTGGTGGTAGCGGTGGTTGTGCCCGCTTCGATCACGCGGCCATCGGGCAATTCGTGCACGCCTTCGCGCACCGCGATCCAATTGATTGTTTCTGTAGCGGGGTGGGGGCCGTCTTCGTCCTCCCATTCCTCGAGGATGAAGTTGAAGCCGTTGGCATCGACCGAGACGATCCGCAGGGAAAATTCGTTGCCGCCTTGGTTGGTGGAAGACAGGTGGATGACCGCATCTGTCAACGGTTCGGTGAAATCGATCCGCACGATTTCGCCGTCTGCGAACCCACCACGGGTTAAACTTCCGACCTCACCGATGGGCATTTCACATACTCCGACAACCAATTACACACCCACCAAACACGACGTTCTGGTCGTGAATGCGGAAAGATTGAGGCCATTTCGCCTCAATTTGAAGTTGAGTTGGCTTAGGCTTTCAGCGCGCGCAGGGCATCGGAGAGGTTGATGGCCCCATCGTAGAGCGCGCGGCCGGAGATCGCGCCGGAAATGACGCCTGTGGCTTTGAGGGCTGTTAGGTCTGCCATGGAGGACACGCCGCCGGAGGCGATGACGGGGATATCTACGGCGCGGGCCAAGGCTTCGGTCGCATCGATATTGGGGCCTTTCATGGCCCCGTCGCGCAGAATGTCGGTGTAGATGATGGCGGAGATGCCGGCGTCCTCAAAGGATTTGGCGAGATCAACGACCTGCACATCGGTTTCTTCGGCCCAGCCTTTGGTGGCGACAAAGCCGTTTCGAGCGTCGAGGCCAACGGCCACTTTGCCGGGGAATTCACGGGCGGCTTCGCGCACCAGATCAGGGTTTTCCACCGCGACGGTGCCCAAGATGACGCGGGCCAGACCGCGGTCGACCCAGCGTTCGATCGTGGCCATGTCACGAATTCCGCCGCCCAATTGTGCGGGCACGGGGCAGGCTTTCAAAATCGCTTCGACGGGGGCTGCGTTCACCGGTTCGCCTGCAAAGGCGCCGTTCAGATCGACAAGGTGCAACCATTCGCAACCGGCTGCGACGAAGTCCTTGGCTTGCGCCGCTGGATCATCGTTGAACACGGTCGTTTGATCCATATCCCCATGCACGAGGCGCACGGCTTGGCCGTCTTTCAGGTCGATTGCTGGATATAAAATCATGGGTCACCCTTTCGTTTGCGCCCCTTATGCATGGCCGCCGCGCAGATGCAATCTGCAAGACACGACCCGACGTCAGACTTGATCGATATGGGGGCGGGCGGGCAGGATCACTCCAATCTCAGGGAGGAGATCACTATGAAACGTACATTAATCACTTTCGCCGCGATTGTGGGCTTTGCGGGTGTTGCTGCTGCGGACCCGCTTGAAGGGAACTGGCGCACGCCAGCCGATGACAATGGCAATTCCGGTATCGTGCAGGTCGCCCCGTGTGGCGCTGCGCTGTGTGGCACATTGGTGCAGGCTTTTGATGCGGGCGGCAATTCTATTCAGACGCCCAACATCGGGCGCCAGATCATTTCCAACACCACGCCAGCGGGTGGCGGTGAATACCGCGGTCAGGTGTGGTCGCCGGATCGGGACAAAACATACAATTCGCGTTTGCAGTTGAACGGGAACCGTTTGGCGGTTTCGGGCTGTGTGCTGGGCATTTGCCGCGATGGCGGCACGTGGACGCGCAACTGATACCACCGCACGCTGTTGAATTGGCCCACCGTTTGATCGCAGACGGTGGGCTTTTTTGTGCCAAACCGGTCTGGAACCTTGCACCAAAGGGGGCGCGCGCCTTAAGGATAGCGGGAAATAGGGGTTGCAGCCAAGATCAGGCCTGCATACATCGGTATACAAAGGCGGTTCCGTGAGTCTTGGTTGTGTAACCAATCTGACGCCCGCGTCCCCGCCACACGATTTAGCCAGGAGAAAGTCATGTCCTTATATACAGAATACCGCGCAGAGATTGAGGCACGCAAAGGCGAAAACCTTAGCCCCAAGCCGATTGATGGCGGCCCGCTGACGGCAGAAATCATCGACATCATTCGTGACACATCCCACGAATTCCACGACGAAGCGCTGAATTTCTTTATTTACAACACTTTGCCGGGCACCACAGATGCCGCAGGTGTCAAGGCGGCTTTCCTTAAAGAGATCATTCTGGGCACCGCGACGGTGGCAGAAATCACTCCGGAATTCGCGTTTGAGCTGCTGTCCCACATGAAAGGTGGCCCGTCTATTGGCGTGCTGCTGGACCTGGCGTTGGGCGATGATGAGGCGGTTGCGCAGCAAGCTGCGACTGTTTTGAAGACCCAAGTGTTCTTGTACGAGGCGGACATGGACCGTCTCGCCAAGGCGCTTGAGGCGGGCAGTGCCATCGCGAAAGACATCCTGACCAGCTATTCCGACGCTGAATTCTTCACCAAGCTTCCTGATCTGGACGAAGAAATTAAAGTTGTCACCTACATCGCAGGTGAAGGCGACATTTCGACTGACCTTTTGTCCCCAGGTGCGGAAGCCCACTCTCGTGCGGACCGTGAATTGCACGGCAAATGCATGATGACACCTGAAGCGCAGCAAGAGATTGAAGCGCTGAAAATCAAACACCCGGATGCCCGCGTGATGTTGATCGCGGAAAAAGGTACCATGGGCGTTGGCTCGTCCCGTATGTCTGGCGTGAACAACGTGGCTTTGTGGACCGGTAAACAAGCCTCTCCTTATGTGCCGTTCGTGAACTTTGCGCCGGTTGTGGCGGGCACAAACGGCATCTCCCCGATCTTCCTGACAACCGTTGGTGTGACCGGTGGTATCGGTGTGGATCTCAAGAACTGGGTGAAAAAGGTCGACGAAGACGGCAACGTGATCGAAAACAACGATGGCGACGCGATCCTCGAAGAGAAATACTCGGTTGAGACGGGCACCGTGTTGACGATCAACACAAAGACCAAAAAGCTGTACAACGACGATGGCAGCGAAGAGCTGGTCGATATGGCCGGTTCGTTCACACCGCAGAAAATGGAATTCATGAAGGCAGGCGGGTCTTACGCGATTGTCTTCGGTAAAAAGCTGCAAACATTTGCCTGCGAAACCTTGGGTATCCCGCTCAAATCCGCCTTTGCACCGTCTAAAGAAATCAGCGTGAAGGGCCAGGGCCTCACCGCTGTTGAGAAAATCTTTAACCGCAATGCGCTGGGCGTGGCGACGGATGATCCGTTGCACGCAGGGTCTGACGTGCGTGTGAAGGTGAACATTGTTGGGTCGCAAGACACCACCGGCCTGATGACCATGCAAGAGCTTGAAGCGATGGCTGCGATGACCGTGTCGCCGTCTGTGGATGGGGCCTATCAGTCTGGCTGTCACACAGCGTCGGTTTGGGACATCAAAGCGCAGGCCAACACGCCACGTTTGATGAAATTCATGAACGACTTCGGTCTGGTCACGGGCCGTGATCCGAAGGGCAAATACCACCCGCTGACAGACGTGATCCACAAGGTGTTGAACGATCTGACCGTCAGCGACTGGGACATCATCATTGGTGGCGACAGCCACACACGGATGTCCAAAGGCGTGGCGTTCGGGGCGGACTCCGGTACCGTTGCTTTGGCGTTGGCCACCGGTGAGGCTTCTATGCCGATCCCTGAGTCTGTGAAGGTGACATTCAAAGGCCAAATGGCCGATCACATGGATTTCCGTGATGTTGTGCACGCCACACAGGCGCAGATGCTCGACCAGCACGGCGACAACGTGTTCCAAGGTCGCGTGATCGAGGTGCACATCGGCACATTGCTCGCCGACCAAGCGTTCACATTCACCGACTGGACTGCGGAAATGAAGGCGAAAGCCTCGGTCTGTATTTCCAACGACGAGACGTTGATTGGGTCTTTGGAGCTGGCGAAATCCCGCATCCAAAAGATGATCGACGCGGGTATGGAACATGAAAACGGCACATTGGGCCGCTTGATTGCCAAGGCGGACAAGCGCATCGCCGAGATCAAATCTGGCGAAGCGCCTGCGATGGTGCCTGATGACAACGCCAAATACTTCGCTGAAGTTGTTGTCGATCTGGATGCGATCGTCGAGCCGATGATCGCTGACCCTGATGTGAACAACGCTGATGTGTCCAAGCGCTATACGCACGACACGATCCGCCCGATTTCGTACTACAACGAAAAGCACATCGATCTGGGCTTTGTCGGGTCTTGCATGGTGCACAAGGGCGACATCAAAATCGTCGCACAGATGCTGCGCAACCTCGAAGAGGCCAACGGCACGGTTGAGTTTAAAGCCCCGCTGGTGGTAACTGCGCCGACCTACAACATCATCGACGAGCTGAAAGAAGAGGGCGACTGGGAAGTTCTGCAGAAGTATTCCGGTTTCGAATTCGACGACAGCGCACCGAAAGAAAAAGCACGCACCGAGTATGAGAACATTCTCTACCTCGAGCGTCCGGGCTGTAACCTGTGTATGGGTAACCAAGAAAAAGCCGCCAAAGGCGACACTGTTCTGGCGACATCCACACGCTTGTTCCAGGGCCGCGTTGTGGCTGACCTTCCTGAAAAGAAAGGTGAATCCCTGCTGGGCTCCACACCGGTTGTTGTTTTGTCAGCCATCCTTGGCCGCACACCAACGCTGGAAGAGTACAAAGTGGCGGTTAAAGGCATCGACCTGACCAAGTTTGCCCCACCGAAGCAAACTCCGCTTGGCGCAAAGTCCATGCACTTCTAAATCTGGATATATTCCACATGAAACGGGCGCTCCATCGGGGCGCCCGTTTTGTTTGCGCCCGACTTTCATACCAAGGCTTACTTGTTGACGGACTGCGCGCCGCAGGTTTCACTGGGCATTCATCGCAGACGCGCGATCGTCAACAGTAGAAAGCCCCACATGAAGCGGTCACAGATCAACACGATATTGGCGCAAGCCGATGACATGATGCGTAGCTTTGGTGTGGCCCTGCCACCGTTTGCCTATTGGGCGCCCGATGAATTTGTCGCGCGTGCACCACAGGCGCGGCATCTGATTGATGCGCGCTGCGGCTGGGACATCACCGATTACGGTGCCGGTGATTTTGACACGATGGGCCTGTTCCTGTTCACCCTGCGCAACGGGCTGCTGGGGGATCTGCAACAGGGCGGTGGCATGTGCTATGCCGAGAAGCTGTTGATTTCGCGGCGCGATCAACTGTCGCCCATGCACACCCATGTTGTGAAGGCCGAGGATATCATCAATCGCGGCGGCGCGGATCTGGTGATGGAGCTCTATGGATCTGATGATCAGGGCAACTTTGCCGAAGATCGCGGCGGGCAGGTGATGTGCGACGGGATCGTGCGCCGCTTTCAGCCCGGTGAAAAACTGGTTCTGGGGGTGGGCGAAAGCATGACATTGCGCCCCGGCGATTGGCACGCGTTCTGGGGGGAGGGCGGTGATGTTTTGATCGGCGAGGTATCCACGGTGAACGATGATGAAACCGACAATGTGTTTCGCGATCCCATTGGCCGCTTTGCCGCGATCGAGGAAGACGTAGAGCCCAAACATCTCCTCGTGAGCGATTACGCCACCCGATTGGGATAGAGCCGCATCTGAACGACCCTACAAATAATTACGCGGGCACCTTTTGGGGAGGTGCCCGCGTAAGCTTGCGTGTCTTGATCAGCTGCCCAAGATGGGAGGAGGACGAGCAACCTTGGTTGTGTTAACCGGCGATCAAGTTTGGCAATGTCATTGAAATGGCCGGAATGAACGTGATCATCATCAAGGCGATGAAGATCGCCATGTAGAATGGCCAGATCGTTTTAACGGCTTTTTCCATCGGCAGTTTCCCAACCGCACAGCCCACGAACAGACACGACCCAACGGGCGGGGTACACAGCCCCAAGCCAAGGTTCACCAGCAGCACCATCCCGAACTGTACCGGATCCATCCCCAGCGCCGCAGCGACGGGCAAGAAGATCGGTGTACAGATCAAGATCAACGCCGCCATGTCCATGATCATACCGAGCAGCAGCAAAACTGCGTTGATCATCAGCAAGATCAGGATCGGGTTGTCTGTGATGCCTGTCAGCAGGTCGACCATTTTGGTCGGCACGCGGTAGTACGTCAGCATATAGGCAAAGGCCGCGGCACAGGCGATGAGGATCATCACCATGGACGTGGTTTTCACCGACTGGACGACAGCAATCTTGAAGTTTTCCCAAGTGATCGAGCGATAGATCAACAGGGTTACGACGAAGGCGTAGATCGCACCAAAGGCACCGGATTCAGTGACGGTAAAGATACCGGACAGAACGCCGCCCACGATGATCACAGCGGTCAAAAGACCGGGGATCGCGCTGACGAAGGAGTAGAACAGCGCCTCGAAGCCGGGGAACTTTTCCGCCGCATAGCCGCGTTTTACCGCAACCACATAGGCCGTCGCGGCCAGACACAGGCACATCAAAACGCCTGGTACAACGCCCGCAAGGAACAGCCGCTCAATCGACACCGCACCGCCTGTGGCGATCGCGAAGATGATCATGTTGTGGCTTGGTGGAATGATGATGCCCGCGATCGAGGATGTCACGGTGACGTTCACCGCATAATCCGCGTCGTAGCCTTTGTCTTTCATCACCGGCACAAGGATCGAGCCCAGCGCAGAAATGTCAGCAATCGCAGACCCGGAAATCCCGCCAAACAACATGGAGGAGAAGACGTTCACGATGCCAAGGCCACCGCGCACAGCGCCCACGGCGTTTTGTGCGAATTTGACCAGGCGCATCGCAATGCCGCCGTGGAACATCAGCTCGCCCGCGAAAATGAAGAACGGAATAGCCAACAGTGAGAACACGTTGATGCCGGAAATGATGCGCTGGAAGCCCACCATCAAGGGCAGCCCTTCGAACCAAAACGCACTAACGGCGGAAATACCCAATGCAAAGGCAACAGGTGCACCTAGGATCACGCAGAAGGCGAAGACCCCGAGAAGTAGTAAAAGTCCCATGATCGTCCCTTATTCGATGCTGTCGACGCGGTGATCGCGCCCAAGAAGAACCCGCGCGATGTGCCCGAGCGAAAATAACAAAATCATACCGCCACAGATAGTCAGCGGCAGCGAACGCAAACCTTCGGACCAGCCGATCAGCGGGATTTGAGTGTTCCACTTAAACTGTGTCAGCAGCCCGCCGTACCACAGCATAGCGCCGCCAAAGACGGCCATGATGGTGTCGGTCAGCAGCACCATAACCGTGCGCACTTTGGCCGGTACAATGTTGCGGAACACAGCGACGGACAGGTGCGTGTGCTCTTGCACGCCGATACCAGCGCCCAGAAACGCGATCAGCATGATGAGAAGCAAGGAGAGGGGGTCAACCCAGGTGGGCGTGTCGTTCAAAACGTAGCGCCCGAAAACTTGGTAGCCCAGCAAAACGGTGATGAGGACCAAAGCTGTGCCTGTGACAACGCGACAGATCCAGACGATCTTTGCGTAAATCTTATCCATGAAAACGAGGCCTGCGTGGGGCTCTTTCATATTGCTCATTGTCTTTTCCCTAAAAAGGACGCCCGACCAATGGCCGGGCGTCCAAGTTGCGATCTAAGTCGATTTACTCAGTCTCTTGCGCCGCAGTGATCAGCGCTTCCATGTCTGGGTTCGCTGCAATGTAGTCAGCGTAAACAGGTGCCATAGCGGCCTGGAATGGGCCTTTGTCAGCGATGGAGTTGATTTCAACACCAGCCGCAGTCACAGCTGCACGGCTTGCTTCTGTCTGCTCAGCCCACAGTGCGTGCTGGAATGTAGACGCATCTTCAGCCGCGGAACGAACAGCAGCCTGCATTTCGTCGGACAGAGCTTCGAATTTCGCTGTGTTTACACAGATACATTCAGGAATGATCAGGTGCTCGGACAGAGAGTAGTAGCCAGCCACTTCGAAGTGACCAACAGATTCGAAGGACGGCAGGTTGTTTTCTGCGCCATCAACAACGCCAGTGGACAAAGACTGGTACACTTCGGCGAATGCCATTGGTGTGCCGTTGCCGCCCATTGCGTTTACCATGCCTGTGAACAGATCATTGTTCATCACGCGGATTTTCATGCCAGCAACATCGTCAGGCGAGTTGATTGGGCCTGTGTTGTTGTAGAAAGAACGCGCACCAGCGTCGAACCAACCGATTGGCAGGATGCCTGCGTCAGCCATAGCAGCGGACACTGTGTCGCCTGCTGGGCCTTCGAGAACGCGGAACATGTGTGGCACGTCGCGGAAGATGAATGGCAAGGAAACCAGGTTGGCTTCTTTAACGATTGGGCCGATTGGACCAAGGTTGAAGTTACCCGCGTCAATCGCGCCAAGCTGAACCTGCTCCAGAGCGTCAGGCTGGGAGCCCAATACGCCGCCGTGGAACACTTCAACGTTCACTTCGCCGCCTGTACGTGCGTTCACCAGCTCAGCGAACAGGTCCATAGCAGCAGTGTTTGGGTGGCCATCGCTGTGGATGTTCCAAGCACGCCAGTCTTCTGCAACTGCGCTGGTTGCCAACAAGGCCACAGCAGTGGTCGCACCGAGGATGGTTTTTGTCATTTTATTAAACATTAGGTCTCTCCCTTAAGTAGTCAGTCGTGTGTTAGCTGAGTGTTGGTTTGGCCAATGAAGCGAACGCGACACAGATGTGATACGTTGTTCAGTGCCAGCTTCGTGTGTGGCTGCGCCACGTGTTGAAGACCTCCCCTTTGTCTCAGCAGTGTGCCACATCGCTCCTCAACGATGTGACGCTGTTTTCCCCGTAATGCCAAACTCAGATTCGGAGTTTTGACGCTACGGGATTGATTGGAGACTAGTATCCCAGTCTTGTCAAGCGTCAATGATCTTGGCATGCTCAGATGAGAGTTTCACGCCAGTCACGGGCGCTTCATTGCGGGCTGCACCCTGAGGTAGAGGTTCGTGCCACTTCGGGAGAAAGTGGTTGGATAGGGAGGGATAGTATTGAAATGATTGATAAAATATCAGATTCGCATGTGGCAAAATCGACGACCGATTTGGTATTCGATCGCCTGTACGAAGAGATTGTAACACTCGAGATTTTGCCCGGATCGAAAATGTCCGAAGCGGAAGTCAGCAAGCGATTCGGTGTCTCCCGTCAGCCTGTCCGCGACGCATTCAAGCGGTTGGGCGGGCTCGAACTGCTAGAAATTCGCCCCCAGCGCGCCACCAGTGTTCGGTTGTTTTCAATCAAGGAAATCGAGAACACGCGCTTTTTGCGTTTGGCTGTCGAGCTGGAGCTGGTGGAGCTGGCCTGCGCCAACTGGTCGTCCGGGTTTGCCCGTAAAATCGAGACTAACATCGGCGAGCAGGCCGATGCCTTGGCCGATGGCGATGCCGATACGTTGCACCGGCTGGATTACGAATTCCACCGCCTGTTTTGCGAGGTCGCGGGGCGCCCCATGGCCTTCGACACGATTGAGGAATGCAAACGCAAGGTAGACCGTTTGTGCATGCTGTCCCTGGCGCACAGCGAAGGCGGCGCGGCGGTTATTGAAGACCACAAAGCTATTTTTGAAGCCGTCGATCGCGGCCACGTAGGCGACGCGCGCGAGCGTGTGCGCCATCACCTTAATCGGCTGAACGATACGATCACCGAAATCTACGAAACCCATACTAACTTTTTTGTGTAGGGCGCCGCTCCGCGCAACTTGTTAGGCATCCTCTATATATTCACTAAAGGACTTCAGATTATGACACCCAAACCCAACGTCGGCGCCGCGATCGGCGAAATGAGCTTTCCGTCCCTCTCTGGCCAGACCGTGTCTATCGGCCAGACCAAAGATCGTTGGACGATGGTGTTTGTCTACCGTGGCAAACACTGCCCGCGCTGCAAACGGTTTTTGAACAAGCTGAACGCCGTTTTGGGCGCATGGACCGAACAGATGGATATCGTCGTTGTGTCTGGCGACACCAAAGAAAAGGCAGAGGCCGATATGGCTGAATTCGGCTGGGACTTTGATCTGTGCTACGGCATGAGCGTCGATCAGATGCGCGCCTTGGGTCTTTACGTGTCCGAGCCGCTGTCTGAGGCGGAAACAACCGATCTCTTTGCGGAGCCCGGTGCCTTTGGGATTCGCCCCGATGGGACATTGATGTTGGTCGACATTTCCAACGGCCCCGCCGCACGCCCGGATCTGGAAGAGCTGCTCGACGGTATGATTTTCAACATCACCAACAACCGTCCGGTGCGCGGGACAGCCTGATTTCGCAGGCGCAGCATTTCGTCTCTAAATCGGTCGATTTTCACCCATGTCTGCTTAATTATTGTGCGGCGCCCCTCGGGGCGCCGTTTGTCATTCGGTTCGTCATTGCAGTGCCGTCAGCCGTCCGAAAGGAAGCCCTATGGATAAATCGCTCTCCATCGTTGTTGTTGAACCGGACCATGACCGCGGTCGTGAGATCGTCGAGGGTCTGACGGCTATCGGCTACAGCGACATTTTATTGATCAACGACACGGCAAAGCTGTCGTCAAAGGTGGTGGCAGCACAGGCTGATGTTGTGTTGATCGATGTGGCCAACCCGTCTCGCGATGTTCTCGAAGAATTGGCTGTGGCCTCCGACCCGATGAACCGCCCCGTCGCCTTGTTTGTGGACGAGGATAAAGAAGGACTTGCGAAAGCGGCCATTGAAAGCGGCATTTCCGCCTATGTCGTCAACGGGCTCAGCGCTGATCGTCTGCGCCCTGTTCTGGATGCCGCGATTGCGCGGTTCAACATGGTGGGCCGCATGCGCGCCGAGCTGAGCCAAGCGCGCCGGGCCTTGGAAGAACGCAAAGTGATCGACCGCGCCAAGGGGCTTTTGATGAAGGCCCGCAACATCGACGAAGAGGCCGCATACGCATTGTTGCGGCGCACAGCGATGGATCAGGGTCGCAAAGTCGTAGACGTGGCGCAGGCCCTCGTGACCGCGGCGGACCTTCTCTCATGACAGTGCTCAACGTAGGCTTCGTGCCGCTCCTCGATGCGGCCCCTCTGATCATCGCCTCGGAAATGGGGTTCGCCGCCGAAGAGGGGCTGGCCCTCAATCTACGGCCGGCTGCATCATGGTCTTTGGTGCGCGATATGTTGGCCTTTGGGGCTGTCGAAGCGGCGCATATGTTGGCGCCCGTGCCGGTGGCCAGCGCGCTCAGAATGGGGGGCGGGAATACCGTTCCGCTCAGTGCCGGGGCTGTTATGTCCTTAAATGGCACGGTGATCGGGGTGGGCGAGCCCACGGCGCAACGCATGCGCGCGGCGGGCTTCGGGTTCGATTTCGCTGACCCGGTGGCCGCCCGCGAAGCCATGCTGGCCGTTGCCCCCAAACCCCTGCGTTTGGGCGTACCGTTCCCGTTTTCGATGCATTATGAATTGGTCACCTATTGGTTGGGCGCTGCGGGGCAGGGCGCGGTCGACATCCGAACCGTACCCCCGTCTTTGATGGCCGATGCGATTGCCAATGATGAAATCGATGCGTTTTGCGTGGGCGAACCTTGGGGCTCGCTCGTGGTGGAACAGACCGCGGGTACCTTGATTTTGCCGGGCACGTCGATCTGGACGCAAGCCCCTGAAAAAGTCCTCGCGATGCGCACGGACTGGGGCGAAGAAAACGCAGCCCTCCGAAATGCGCTGATCCGTGCAACGGTGAAAGCCTCGCGCTGGTTGGGCGATCCGTCGTCCTCCACCGTCGCGTCTGAAATCCTGTCAGCGACCGAACATCTGGACCTGCCTGCCGAAATTCTCGACCGTGGCCTGTCGGGGCATCTGACCATTTCGTCACGTGGTGAAAATCGGCGCGTGCCGGACTTTGTGAACTTCTTTGCGGGGGCCGCGAACTTCCCGTGGCGGTCGCAGGCGGAATGGATCGGGGCGCAGTTGGCGCGCCGCACGGGGCAGGATGAAACCGCCGCGCGCAAAGCCGCCGCATCTGTGTTCCGCAGTGATTGGTACCGCGACGCCATGTCGAAAACAGGGCTCGATGTGCCTGGGGCTTCGTCCAAGATTGAAGGCGGAAACGCCGAAGAAATGCCCGTGGCCTCGGCGCTAGGCCGACTCACTTTGCAACCCAATCAGTTTTACGACCGCCGCGTTTTTGACCCTGATCCGACCTTGTGATTAAAAAATAGGCGATCGTTCCGATTCCCTGCTGCGATGCGGCGATTTTAGCGAAAATTTGGAACCCGTTAGTTGCACCCCCTCGGGCAATCGTCTCAATTAGGCCCAAGACAGGCACTGGCGTCTGTCGGCGAATACCCCAAAAATTTGGGAACCATGAGCAAAGCCGCTCGACCTCTTCAAGCTAACGCATGAAGTGAGTCTGCGGCTTTTTTACGTTTGTCCGGTCCTCCCTCGGATGTCCAAAAAGGAACTTTGAGAATGAAAAAACTCTTAATGACATTTGCAGCAACAACGGCGCTCTGCAGCCCTGCGTTTGCTCAAGACCTCGAAATCGACGAATTGACGTTCGGCTTCATCAAGCTCACCGATATGGCGCCATTGGCGGTGGCCTACGAGCAAGGCTATTTCTTTGACGAAGGTCTTTTTGTCACTCTCGAAGCACAAGCGAACTGGAAAGTTCTTTTGGACGGCGTGATCGACGGCCAGCTTGAAGGCGCGCACATGTTGGCAGGCCAGCCATTGGCTGCGACCATCGGTTACGGTACCGAAGCCCACATCGTTACGCCTTTCTCTATGGATTTGAACGGCAACGGCATCACAGTGTCCAACGAAGTTTGGGACTTGATGCGCCCACACATTCCATCCAACGACGATGGCACACCGGTTCACCCGATTTCTGCTGAATCCCTGGTTCCAGTGATCGACCAGTTCGCCGAAGAAGGCCGCCCGTTCAACATGGGCATGGTGTTCCCAGTATCCACACACAACTACGAACTGCGCTACTGGTTGGCGGCTGGCGGCATCGAGCCGGGCTACTACTCCCCAGAAAACATCACCGGTCAAATCGGCGCAGAAGCCTTCTTGTCCGTGACACCTCCACCACAGATGCCTTCCACAATGGAAGCGGGCACAATCGACGGTTACTGCGTGGGTGAGCCATGGAACCAGCAAGCTGTGTTCAAAGGCATCGGTGTTCCCGTTATCACAGACTACGAGCTGTGGAAGAACAACCCAGAGAAGGTCTTCGGCCTGACAGCTGAGTTCGTGGAAGAGAACCCGAACACAACCAAAGCTATCGTTCGCGCTCTGATCCGCGCGGCCATGTGGCTGGACGAAAACGACAACGCGAACCGTGAAGCGGCCGTGGAAATCCTGGCACGCCCTGAGTACGTGGGTGCGGACTCCGAGGTTATCGCAGCGTCGATGACAGGTACGTTCGAATACGAAAAAGGCGACATTCGTGAAGTGCCTGATTTCAACGTGTTCTTCCGCTACAACGCGACATACCCGTTCTACTCTGACGCAATCTGGTACCTCACACAGATGCGCCGTTGGGGCCAGATCGCCGAGCCACAGACAGACGAATGGTTCAAAGAGGTTGCTGCAAGCGTTTACCGCCCAGACATCTACCTCGAAGCTGCTCAGTCTTTGGTGGATGAAGGCCTCGCCGATGCCGCTGACTTCCCATGGGACAGCGACGGCTTCAAAGAGCCAACACCAGCCTCCGACATCATCGATGGCATTCCTTACGATGGTCGCACACCGAACGCATACCTCGAAAGCCTGCCAATCGGCCTGAAAGGTGAGCAGATCGTCGTAGGCGAAGAAATCCAAGGCTAATCAACACCCGACGGGGGCGCGTCCTCCCACATTTTGCGCCCCCGTCACTGTCCTAAATCCAAGCTACCCGTCAGGAGACAGGTTCAATGACCACCGTAGACCCTAACTTTGAAGCAAACGCCGAACGCGAGGCCCGCCGAGAGCGCCGCTTTACGCAGATTAACAAGGCGGACAAATGGTTCCAGGTTCTGGGCCTGTCATGGATGACGCCTATCCTGAAAACTCTCGCCGGTGACAGCCCGCGCGCCCAAGGTAAAGAAATCTGGCGCCTGCTGGGTGTTCCGCTTTTGGCGATTGTAATTTTTATCGGTCTTTGGGGCACGCTCGCGCCCAAAGTTCAAACATCTCTTGGCGCCGTGCCGGGCCCTGCGCAGGTCTGGACCGAAGCGGTGAACCTGCACGAAGACGCCAAAGCCAAAAACGCTCGCGCGGCCCAGTTCCAAGAACGGGTTGAGGCGCGCAACGAACAACTGATCGCATCCGGCCGCGCCGATGAGGTCAAGGAAATCGCCTATACAGGCGCGCCGACCTATTACCAGCAGATCTGGGTGTCGATCAAAACCGTGTTCTTCGGCTTTTTGATCGCGACGGCTGTGGCTGTGCCTTTGGGCATAGTGGCCGGCCTGTCGCCGATTGCCAACGCGGCCATCAACCCGATCGTGCAAATCTTTAAACCGGTATCGCCACTGGCATGGTTGCCGATTGTGACGATGATCGTATCTGCCGTTTACGTCACCAACGATGGCTGGTTCGAAAAATCCTTCCTGATCTCTGCGATTACTGTGACCCTGTGTTCGCTCTGGCCGACGCTGATCAACACCTCCTTGGGTGTGGCCAGCATCGACAAAGACCTCGTGTCTGTGTCCAAGGTTCTGAAAATGGGCACATGGACCAAGATCACCAAACTGGTTCTGCCGTCTGCATTGCCCTTGATCTTCACAGGTTTGCGTTTGTCCTTGGGTGTGGGCTGGATGGTTCTGATCGCGGCGGAAATGCTGGCGCAAAACCCTGGGCTTGGCAAATTCGTCTGGGATGAATTCCAAAACGGCTCCTCCTCCTCGCTCGCCAAAATCATGGTTGCTGTGTTCACCATCGGTATCATCGGCTTCATGCTGGACCGTGTGATGTACGCCCTGCAGTCCCTGTTCACATTCTCCAACAACCGGTGATCGATATGGACTTCATGAAACTAGACAACGTGTCGAAGTCCTTCGGGGAAGGCACCAATCGCACGGATGTTTTGAAAAACATCGACCTGACAATCGAGCAAGGCGAGTTTCTCGTCTTCCTCGGCTTCTCCGGCACCGGGAAAACCACGCTGATCAACCTGATGGCGGGCCTCGAACAGCCGACCAAAGGCGCGGTCACATTCAAGGGCCAACCTGTCAAAGAGCCTGGCCCCGAACGGGGCGTGATTTTCCAAAGCTACAGCTTGATGCCGTGGCTGACGGTCACTGGTAACGTGCGCTTGGCGGTGGACACTGTGTTCCCCAAAATGCCAGCGGCGGAAAAAGCCGAAAAGGTCGACCACTACGTGAAAATGGTGGGCCTTGGGCACGCGGCACAGCGCCGTCCGGCGGAGCTGTCAGGCGGTATGCGTCAACGTGTGAACGTGGCCCGCGCCTTGGCGATGTCACCGGAAATGCTGCTGCTGGACGAGCCTCTCTCTGCGCTTGACGCGCTGACACGGGCCAATCTGGCGGATGAAATCGAAAGCATCTGGCAGACCGAGAAAAAGACCTGCGTTTTGATCACCAACGATGTGGACGAAGCCATCTTGCTGGCCGACCGTATCATCACCTTGAACCCGGACGGCACCTTGGGCGAAGAGTTCAAAGTCGGGCTAGAACGTCCACGCGACCGCACTGCGATGAACAACGACGACACGTTCAAAAAGCTGCGCGCAGACGTCACGAAATACCTGATGGATGTGGGCATCGAAGCCAAGATCGAAGGCTCCCGCGATCTGCCAAACGTCACGCCGATCCACAACGTGCCAAAAGCTGTTGCCGAAGCACAGGAAGGTTTGATCGAGAACCGATTCCTTGATTTCTCGCAGCTGCACAAAGTCTACCCAACGCCAAAAGGTCCGCTGACCGTGGTCGAAGATTTCGACCTCAAGGTGAACCGCGGCGAATTCATCTCGCTCATCGGGCACTCGGGCTGCGGTAAATCCACCGTTCTGACCATGGCCGCCGGCCTCAATGAAATCTCCAAAGGCGCGATCCGCCTTGATGGTTTCCACGTTGAAGGCGCCGATCCAGAACGCGCGGTTGTGTTCCAATCCCCCAACCTTTTCCCGTGGCTCACAGCCCGTGAAAACTGCGCGATTGGCGTGGATAAGGTCTACCCCAAAGCCTCACAGGCTGAACGCCAAGACGTGGTGGAATACTACCTCGAACGTGTGGGCCTGGCCGATGCGATGGATAAATCAGCCTCTGAAATGTCCAACGGCATGAAGCAACGTGTGGGCATCGCCCGTGCGTTCTCTCTCTCGCCCAAACTGCTGCTTTTGGATGAACCGTTCGGCATGCTCGACAGTCTCACACGGTGGGAACTGCAAGAGGTGCTGATGGAAGTCTGGGAACGCACCAAGGTGACCGCGATCTGCGTGACCCACGACGTGGACGAAGCCATTTTGCTGGCCGACCGCGTGGTGATGATGACCAACGGCCCACAGGCCACCATCGGTAAAATTGTCGATGTTGACCTGCCACGCCCCCGGTCGCGCAAGGCGCTGCTGGAGCACCCAGATTACTACAAATACCGTCAAGACGTGCTCGATTTCCTCGAAGAATACGAGCACGGCGCGAAGCCCAAACCGAAAGCTAAACCAGCCATCGCAGCGGAGTAATCGTCATGAATGACGCTGACATTTCATTAATCCAATCCAGTTTTGCCAAAGTCGTACCAATCAAAGACGCGGCGGCAGAAATCTTCTACGCCGACCTGTTTGAAACAGCCCCAGAGGTGAAACCCTATTTCGCCAACACGGATATGACCAAACAGGGCAGCCAGTTGATGGCCACCCTTGGGGTTGTCGTGAACGGCCTGCGGGACATGGATAAAATCCTGCCCGTGGCAGGGGATCTGGCCGTGCGCCACGTGGAGTATGGAGTGAAAGCGGAAGACTACGAGAAGGTGGGCGCATCGTTGATCCGGACCTTGGAAAAAGGTCTGGGCGACGATTTCGACGTCCCCACTCGTGATGCTTGGATCGGGGCCTATGGGGCTTTGTCCGGCGCGATGATTTCTGCCGCCTACGGAGAATAAGAAAAATGACCAAACAAAAAATCGTCGTCATCGGCGCGGGCATGGCCTCTGGCCGTGTGCTCGAAACCCTGACCGAAGCGGCCCCTGAACAGTTCGACATCACGTTGTTCAACGCCGAACCGCGCGGCAACTATAACCGCATCATGCTCTCGCCTGTTTTGGCGGGCGACCAAACCTACGAAGACATCGTGACCCACGATGACGCGTGGTATGCGGACCGTGGCATCACTTGCCGCTTTGGTGAAAAAGTCACCGAAATCGACCGCGACGCCAAGATCGTCAAAGGCGCCAACGGCGACGTGGCCTACGACAAGCTGATCTTCGGCACAGGCTCCGAGCCATTCATTATCCCGCTGCCCGGTCACGATCTGGATGGCGTCATCGCCTACCGCGATCTCGAAGACACGGAACGCATGATGTCCATGGGTGAGGGTAACAAGGTTGTCGTCATCGGCGGTGGCTTGTTGGGTCTCGAAGCCGCCGCAGGCATGGCCGCACGTGGCGTCGAGGTGACGGTTGTGCACATCATGGGCCACCTGATGGAGCGTCAATTGGACGAGGCCGCAGGCTACCTGTTGCGCAAATCCCTCGAAGGCAAAGGCATCACGATCAAGCTGCAAGCCAACTCCAAAGAAATCGTGGGCGAAGACGGTAAAGTCAAAGCGCTGATGCTGGATGACGGCACCGAATTGCCGTGTGATTTGTTGGTCATGGCCGTGGGCATCCGCCCCAACACAGCGCTCGCCAAAGAGGCGGGTTTGGCCGTGGGTCGCGGGATCCACGTGGATGACCAGATGCTCACCTCCGCAACCGATGTTTACGCGGTTGGCGAATGTGTCGAACACGACGGGGCGGTCTTCGGGCTGGTCGCTCCGCTTTACGACCAAGCCAAAGTGCTGGGTCAAACCCTGCTGGGCGAAGAGGCCGCATTCGTGCAGAAAACCCTCTCCACAAAACTGAAAGTCACCGGCTGTGACCTCTTCTCCGCAGGGGATTTTGCCGAAGGCGAAAACCGCGAAGACATCGTGTTCCGCGACCCCTCGCGCGGCGTTTACAAACGTCTCGTGATCGAAGGCAACAAGCTGGTCGGCGCTGTGATGTACGGCGATGTGGCCGACGGCAACTGGTTCTTCCAGCTGATCAAAGACGAGACTGACATCGACGAGATGCGCGAAATGCTCATCTTCGGGCCAGCCTACCAAGGTGGAGAAGCGTCGGACCCGCTCTCAGCCGTTGCAGCATTGCCGCCTGAGGCAGAAATCTGCGGTTGCAACGGCATTTCCAAACAAACCATCGTCGATGCCATCGCAGCTGGCGCAACCGATTTGGGCGCGATCAAATCCACCACCAAAGCCTCCGCATCTTGCGGCACCTGTACCGGCCTTGTGGAACAGGTTTTGCAGGTCACCTTGGGTGACGAATTCAAAATGCCTGCCGCGCAATCAATCTGTGGCTGCACCGATCACACCCACGAAGACGTGCGCCGCCTGATCAAATCCATGCCGCTGCAATCCCAAGAAGCGGTCTGGCAGGAACTGGGTTGGAAAACCCGCAACGGCTGTCACGTGTGCCGCCCTGCGATCAACTACTACCTGCTGGCCGATTGGCCGCTGGAATACAAAGACGATCCACAGTCGCGTTTCGTGAACGAACGCAAACACGCCAACATCCAGAAAGACGGTACATATTCCGTCGTGCCACGGATGTGGGGCGGGGTCACCACACCTGCCGAGCTGCGCGCCATCGCCGATGCCGCGGACAAATACGATGTGCCCACGGTCAAAGTCACCGGCGGTCAGCGGATCGATTTGTTGGGCGTCAAAGGCGAAGATCTGCCCAACATCTGGGACGATCTGAACAAGGCGGGCATGGTGTCCGGCTACGCCTATTCCAAAGGTCTGCGCACGGTGAAAACCTGTGTGGGCACCGACCACTGCCGCTTTGGCACCCAAGACAGCACCGGCCTTGGCATCAAGCTGGAGAAAATCCTGCACGGCGCTTGGACCCCGCATAAACTGAAACTCGGCGTCTCCGGTTGTCCACGCAACTGCGCCGAAGCCACCTGCAAAGACATCGGCATCGTTTGCGTCGACTCTGGCTATCAGATCTCTATCGGTGGCGCGGCTGGTATGGACGTCAAAGAAACCGAATTGATGTGCTCTGTGCCCACCGAAGAAGACGCGATCGAAGTCGTTTTGGCCGTCACCCAACTCTACCGTGAAGGTGCGAAATACCTTGATCGTATCTACAAATGGTTGGGCAAGGTCGGCATGGATTGGATCGTCGAACAAGTCGTCGATGACCTTGAAAACCGCAAAGCGCTCGCCGCACGGTTTGAACTGTCCCAGACCATCTACAACCACGACCCATGGGCGGATCACGTCGAAGCGAAAGCCGACAAATACGCGCCAATGGCGGACCTGACCTTGGAGGCAGCAGAATGAGCTGGATCGACATCGGCGACATCAACGACATCCCCCTGCGCGGTGCGCGGATTGTCAAAACCCAAGTCGGCTGCATCGCGGTGTTCCGCACGGCCCCCGACGAAGTGTTTGCCGTGTCTGACACGTGCCCGCACAAACAGGGGCCCTTGTCCGAAGGCATCGTGCACGGCCAGTCCGTCACCTGCCCGTTGCACAACTGGGTGTTTGACCTGAACACAGGTCAGGCACAGGGCGCCGACGAAGGCTCCATCCCGACCTATCCGGTTCGCGTCGACGGCACGCGGATCATGCTGGACGGCGAAGCCGTGTCGCGCCGGACCGCCGCCTAATGAAAGACGTCAGCCTTCCCCCCGCCATCCGCTCAACCTGCCCCTATTGCGGGGTCGGCTGTGGTGTTCTTCTGCGCGAAGACGGGCAGGGGGGGCTGACCGTCTCGGGCGATCCCGATCACCCGGCGAATTTCGGCAAACTCTGTTCCAAAGGCTCGGCGCTGGGCGAAACCATGGGCGTTGAAACCCGTCTGGCTGGCCCGCGTGCCTTTGGCACAGGTGTCACATGGGATGATGCCCTCGATCTGGTGGCTGGCCGGTTCGTGCAAACCATCAAAGATCACGGTCCCGACAGCGTTGCCTTCTATGTCTCCGGTCAATTGCTGACCGAAGATTACTACGTCGCCAACAAGCTGATGAAGGGCTTCATCGGCTCGGCCAACATCGACACAAATTCCCGTCTGTGCATGGCCTCGTCCGTGGCAGGCCACAAACGCGCCTTCGGCACCGACACCGTGCCGGGCACCTACGAAGATCTGGACGAAGCCGATTTGATTGTGCTCACAGGGTCCAACCTCGCCTGGTGTCACCCGATCTTGTACCAGCGCATCCTGCGCGCCCGCGAAACGCGCGGCACCAAAATCATCGTCATCGATCCGCGCCGCACCGCGTCGTGCGATATGGCCGACCTGCATTTGCCCATCGCACCGGGGGCCGACGTGCCGCTGTTCAACCGCCTGCTGACCGAAATCGCAGCACGCGGCGCCGTGAACGCAGACTTTTTGACCAACACAAACGGCTTTGAGGCCGCCCTTGCCGCCGCCCAAGCCGACGGCGCCCCAACGGGCCTGACCGAGGACGACATCAAAGCCTTCTGCGACATGTGGATCGAAAACGAACGGGTCGTGACGATCTATTCCCAAGGCGTGAACCAATCCACATCCGGCGCAGACAAGGTCAACGCGATCCTCAATTGCCACCTCGCCGCAGGGCGCATCGGCACACCGGGCTGCGGCCCGTTCTCCGTCACCGGCCAACCCAACGCCATGGGGGGCCGCGAAGTGGGCGGCTTGGCCAATATGCTGGCCTGCCACCTTGATCTGGAAAACGAAGCCCACCGCGCCGCCGTTAAAACCTATTGGAACGCCCCTGCGGTGATCCCTGATGCCGCAGGCCTCAAAGCGGTCGATATGTTTAACGCCGTGGCCGACGGGCGCATCAAAGCCCTGTGGGTGATGCACACGAACCCCGCCGTCACACTGCCCGAAGCCGATAATGTCCGCGCCGCCATCGAAAATTGTCCTTTCGTTGTCGTCAGCGACATCACCGACCAGACAGACACAGCACGCATCGCCGATGTTGTTCTGCCTGCGTCGGGCTGGGCGGAAAAAAGCGGCACAGTAACCAACACCGACCGCACCATCAGCCGCCAACGCAGCGTGCTGCCCGCCTTTGGCCAAGCACGCCCCGATTGGTGGCATCTGGCAGAAGTCGGCAAACGTATGGGCTGGGCCGAGGCCTTCACCTACGAGGGCCCCGCCGATATCTTCCGCGAATACGCCGCCCTGTCGCAGATCGCGGGCGATTTCGGCAAAGATTTCGACATTTCCGCCCTCAAAGACATCGACACCGCGGCTTACGACGCGATGGAACCCACCCGCTGGCCCATCACCGACACCCGTCAAGGCGGCCGGTTCTTCGCCGACGGCGCATTCTTCCACGCGGATGGTAAGGCAAAACTCTTGCCTGTCACCCACCGTGCGCCCGCAGCACAACCCAGTGCCGAGGCACCTTTCATCCTCAACACAGGCCGCAACCGCGACCAGTGGCACACCATGACCCGCACGGCCCTGTCGCCGCGCCTGTCATCCCACTTGGCCGAACCCTACCTCGATATTCATCCGACAGATGCCGCCGATCTTGGCATCGCCGCGGCAGACCTGATCAAAGTGTCCAGCGGCCATGGCGGATCGATCCTGCGGGCGCGCATCACCGATGCCGTTGCCCGTGGCCAAGTCTTCGCGCCCATCCACTGGACCGGCGAAACCGCCCCCTCGGGCCGCATCGATGCGGTCATCACCGGCAATGTCGACCCCGTGTCAGGCCAGCCCGAAACCAAAGCCATGCCCGTGGCCGTCGAACGTTTTGATGCGGCATGGTACGGCTTTGCGGTCAGCCAAACCCCGATCCGTCCGGACCTGCCTTACTGGGCCCAGGCGCGCACCACCGCCGGTGTGCGCATGGAATTGGCCGGAAGCACCGAGATCGCCGATTGGGAAGCCTATGCGCGCAGCCTGTTTGATCTGCCAGACGCAGACATCAGCTCTGTCATCGACCCCAAGCGCGGCGGCGCGCGCATTGTTTTGTCGCACGACGGCCAATGCCTCGCAGCGCTGTTCACATCGCGCGACCCGATCGCGGTGTCACGCGACTACCTCGCGCTGGCCGTGGGCGGCGACGCTGTGCCCATGCTCACCGGTCGTCCCCCCGTGGACCAACCGGATCCCGGCCCAACCGTCTGCTCGTGCTTCAACGTGGGCCTCAACACCATCCTCGCCGCAATCGAGGATCAAAACCTTCTCACGGTCGATGCGCTCGGCGCGGCTTTACAAGCGGGCACAAACTGCGGATCATGTAAGCCAGAGCTGACAGACATCCTGCGCAGCGCGAACGTGAAAGAGGCCGCCGAATGATCCTTGCAGAAACCGTGCGCATTTTAGGGCGCGGGCAGGGGCGAGCACGCTCGCTAACACAAGACGAAGCGTTCAACGCCATGCAACTTATGCTCACCGGCACCGCCGCCCCCGAAGCCATCGGGGCGACGCTGATGCTGATGCGCATGAAAGGCGAAATCGCCGAGGAAATCGCAGGGTTTGTGCAGGCCGCCCAAGCCGCACTTCCCACCGACCCGATCGCCGATCTCGACTGGTCCGCCTATGCCGCGGGCCGCACGCGCGGTTCCGCTTGGTTCCTGCATTCCGCCAAAGCGGTCGCCGCCAAAGGCCACCGCGTTTTGCTGCACGGCTGGAACGGCACCGATACCGCCATCCGCGACGGCGTGGCCCAACTGGGCATCCCGGTCTGCGAAACGCTGGCCGATGCCAAAACCAAATTGGACGCGGGCAACATCGCCTATCTGCCCCTCGAAGTGGTCCACCCCGCCCTGTTCGACCTGCTGACGTTGCGCGAAAAATTGGGCCTGCGGTCTTGCGTCAACACCGTGTGCCGCATGCTCAACCCCGGCCGCGCAAGCGCCTCGGTGCAGGGCGTGTTCCACCCGTCCTACCGCCTGCTGCAATCTGATGCTGCGCAGCTGATGGGCTGGGATGCCCTCTCTGTCATCAAAGGTGGCGGCGGCGAGTTCGAGCGTCACCCCGGCAAAGCCATCGAAGCCTTCGGCCTGAACGCCGGCACCCCTTGGCAAGACACGCTGCCCGCCCTCATCGACGATCAATCTCGCCTCGTGGATCACGCAGGCGACATCACCGACACGTCGTCCCCCTTCGTCCAAGCTATGATCGAAGGCACCACGACGCTCGCCCTCGACACTCTGCGCCACCGCACCTCCTCTGCAGCCGCCTAACTCCGAAAGGCACGCCACATGAAAAGCTTTCCAATGTTCATCCGCACCACGGGCCGCCGCGTTGTCGTGGCGGGCGGTTGGGAACAAGCCGCCCAAAAAACGCGGCTTTTGCTGAAAACAGATGCCCAGATCAACGTGCTCGCACCGGATCTGGATGATGAACTTGCCGCCCTCGCCGCCGAGGGCAAAATCACCCACACCACCGGCGCCATCACCGCGGACAGCTTTGCAGGTGCGGCCATGGGCTTCATCGCCACGGGCTGCCCGGGCCTCGATGCCTCGCTGCACGCCATCGCCAAAGACGCAGGCGTGGCCGTCAACGTGGTCGACCAGCCCGACCTGTGCGACCTCACCACCCCGTCTATCGTCGACCGCGATCCTGTGGTCGTGGCCATCGGCACCGAAGGCACGGCGCCTGTGCTGGCACGCAGCATCAAAACCCAAATGGAAAAGGCCCTGTCGCCGTCTATGGGCAGTTTCGCCGCACTCGCGGGCCGCTTGCGCCCCGCCGTGGCAGGCCGCGTCCCCCAAGAGGGGCGTCGCGCCTTCTGGGCATGGGCCTTCAAAGACAAACCTTGGCAGGTCCACAAACGCGGCGCCGAACGCGACGCGGCGAAAATGTTGAAAGACGCGATCGAGGCAGGCGGCGCGCCCAAAACCAGCGCAGAAGGCTCCATCGCGCTCGTCGGCGCCGGCCCCGGTGCCCGCGACCTGCTGACCCTGCGCGCGGTGGAACGGTTGCAAGAAGCCGACGTGATTTTCTATGACCGCCTCGTCGATCCGCAGGTGCTGGAACTGGCTCGCCGCGACGCGGAGCGTGTGTTCGTGGGCAAGGTCGTCGGCGCGCATGCATGGCCCCAAGACCGCATTTCCGAAGTGATCGTATCAGCCGCCAAACAGGGCAAACGTGTGGTGCGCCTGAAATCCGGTGACCCGATGATCTTTGGCCGCGCGGCAGAAGAAATCGCCGCCGCCAAATCCGCCGGTGTCGCTGTCGAAGTTGTGCCCGGTGTCACCGCCGCCATCGCCGCCTCGGCCATGCTGCAACAGCCGCTGACCGAACGGGGCGAAGCCGATGCGCTGACCTTGTGCACAGGCCACAGCAAAGACGGCTCCATCAGCGCGGATTGGGTGCGCAACGCAACACCGGGGGCCAAACTGGTCATCTACATGGGCATGGGCGAGGCCCCGAAAATCGCGCAACAGCTGTTGAACGACGGCGTGCCCGCGAACCTGCCGGTGACCATCGCTGTCGATGTCTCCAAAGACACGCAGCAGGCCTTCAACACCGATCTGGCCGCCATGGCGCACGCCATCAAAGATCACGCTGTCACCGGGTGCGGCCTAATCATGATGACGATCCCCAAAACCCATGTGTCCAAAGATCACCATGGCTCTGATCAGGGCACCCAGCCCCTCAGCCAGGTCGCAAGAAACTGATCCGCACCCTTTCCTTGGGCTGATCATTGGGGGATAACAGGGCAAACACCTATAACCCCAAGGACAGTCTATGCCCAAACGTCTTGCCCTCGTGGCCCATGATGCCAAAAAAGATGCGCTCGTCGCATGGTCCAAAAAACACAGCACCGCCTTGGCCGATTTCCACTTGTTCGCAACGGGCACCACGGGCGGCAGGCTGGAAGATGGCGCAGGCCTCACCATCACGCGCCTGCTCAGCGGCCCCTTGGGCGGTGACGCGCAACTGGGCGCGATGATCGCAGAGCGCGACCTTGATGGCCTGATCTTTTTCATCGACCCGATGACCGCCGTGCCCCACGATGTTGACGTCAAATCCCTCCTGCGGCTCGCCATTTTATACGACACGCCCTTGGCCGTGAACGAAGCCTCCGCCAACGCGATCCTGCACAACCTGTGCAATGACTGACCGGATCACCCAGATCGACCTAAACGCCGATTTGGGCGAGGGGTTCGGCCCCTGGGCCATGGGCGATGATGCCGCCATGTTCGGCATCGTCACCTCGGCCAATGTCGCCTGTGGCGGCCACGCCAGCGACCCCGAAACCATGTATCACACCCTGCAACAGGCCAAAGCCAGCGGCGTGACCGTGGGCGCACACCCCGGCTATGCCGACCCTGCGGGCTTCGGTCGGCGCGTGATCCCGATGACGCCTGCGGAAATCACCCGCATGTGCGGGGCACAAATCGGCGCGCTGATGGGCATCGCGGCCCAAGCGGGGCACCCGGTTTCCTACGTCAAACCTCACGGCGCGCTGGCCAATCTCGCCGCCCGCGACCGCACCGTGGCCGATGCGATCGTGCAGGCGATCGTGGCGATCAACCCGTCGCTGCCCCTGCTGGCCATCTCCGGCACCCAAGGCGAGGCCGCCGCCCGCGCCGCCGGTCTTCCCGTCTATTCTGAACTCTTCGCCGATCGCGGTTATCTCGCCTCTGGCCAATTGGTGCCACGGGGCCAGCCCGGCGCGATGATCCACGACACTCAGCAAGCCACCGACCGCCTACTGGCCTTCCTCGACACCGGCTTGATGCCCGTGACCGATGGCGATCCGATCCCGCTTCAGGCCCACTCGATCTGCGTGCACGGCGACGGGCCGCAGGCGGTCGCCATGGCCCAGCACATCCGCGCGGGCCTTGCGGATCATGGCGTCACGATCCGATCGTTCCTCCATGGCTGATCTGCCCCCCATGACCTTGCACCCCATGACCTTGCCCCCCGTCACGTTCAAACCTGTCGCCGATTTCGGCCTGCTCGTCGTCTTCGCCGACACCTTGTCTGATGCCGCCCATGCCCATGTGCTCGCCCTCGACAAAGCGCTCACCGCGCATATGCCCCACGGGGTCACCGAACTGGTGCCCGCCTTGGTCAACCTAATGGTCGTCTTCGACCCGTGCGTCACCGATCACGCGGCCGTCCAATCCGCCATCGCGCCGCACCTCGCCCAGCTCAATCCCCAAACCACAGCCGGGCAAACCCATACCATCGATGTCTGCTATGACACGGCCTTCGCCCCAGATCTGGCCGCCGTCGCCACCGCCACAGGCCAAACGCCAGAGGCCGTGATCAACGCCCATCTGTCGGGCGACTACAGCGTTTTGATGTTTGGTTTCGCGCCGGGCTACGGATATTTGGGCGGCGTGCCGCCCGCCATCCAAACCCCACGCAAACCCAAAGCCGTCCCCGATGTGCCCGCAGGCAGCGTCATGATCGCAGGCCCGCAATGCTTGATCACCACCCTAAAAATGCCCACCGGCTGGTCCGTCATCGGGCGCTCCCCCACGCAAGTCCTCACGGGGTCGGACACTCGCCCCACATTGTTCGGCGTGGGCGACCGTATTGCCTTCAACCGCATTTCACGCAGCGACTTTGACCGCCTTGCACAGGCAGCACCCAACACATGAGCCAGCTTCATATCACCTTCGCAGGCCCGCTGGTCAGCCTCCAGGACGCCGGTCGCACAGGCGGGCTGCGCTACGGCATCTCCCCTTCCGGCCCGATGGATAGGCTGGCCTCTGCCGCAGCCCACGCGGCCCTCGGCAACCCACCGGGCAGCACCGCCATCGAAGTGTCTCTGGCGGGCATCGCGCTGACCTGCGCGCAACAGCCCGTAACTCTTGCCATCACCGGGGGCAGCTTCACCGTTGACCATAACGGCACCAAATCAACCGGCTGGCAGGTCCTCACGCTCCAACCCAACGACCGGCTGACCCTGCGCGCAGGTCCGAGCGGCAGCTGGGCCTATATCGCCGTTGCAGGCACCCTCGATGCGCAGCCGTTCATGGGCAGCACCGCCCGCCACTCCAAAACCCATCTGGGCGCGCAAGCCCTAGCGGCTGGCACAACGCTCCACATCACCGATGCGCAGGTCCGCGACAGCCGCATCGGCACCTTGCCTCTACCCTCCGAACCTGACGGCCCCGTGCGCGTGGTGCTCGGCCCCCAAGACCACCACTTTGCCGATCACGCGGTCACAACATTTTTGGCGTCACCCTACACCGTCGATCCCGCTTATGACCGCATGGGCATGCGCTTAGATGGCCCGCCGCTGGATCTCTCCGGCGCTTTGTCTATTCCGTCCGAACCGGTGCTGCGCGGCGCAGTCCAAGTCGCGGGCGACGGGGTGCCCACCGTTTTGCTGGCCGATCACCAGTCCACCGGCGGCTACCCCAAAATCGCAACCGTGGTCTCGTGCGACACCGATCGGCTGGCGCAATTCAGGGCAGGGGACCGCCTGCGGTTCACCACCGTCACCCCCACCGATGCAATCGCAATCAGCCGAGAGCTGGCCGAAAGCCGCGCCCAATACCTCGCGACGCTCAACGTTCCGCGCGGCACGCTCGAGCAACGCCTGATGCGCGAAAACCTGATCCACGGTCTGATCCTCGACGAGTGAGCCTCATTTTTCGGCAGATTCTCGGCTAAAAACACCTTTAATCTTCCCTAAAATCGCCCATCAGCCCGCAAAACGCGCAGATATAGGCCTGCACGGGCATTTTTTGATGAATATTTTTGCGAAAAACCAATATATTAAACCCTTCGTAGGGCCAGTACGGCTGGGGCCATAAGTCCAGCAAAGATAAATGATTTGACGGACGGATACATCCAAACCTACGGTACTTACGCTTAAAGCGGTTCTGGTTCACGGAACTTTAAAAAGTTGTTCAGCAACTATGAAAACAACAGGGGATCACTCATGATCAAGAAAACAGCTTCTGCACTCGCTCTTGGCGCCGTTGCAGCACTTAGCGGCACAACCGCTATGGCCGACGGCCACGCCATCACTGTTGGCTACTTCCTCGAATGGCCAATGCCATTCCAGTACGCCAAAGTTCAAGGCACATACGAAGAAGCCCTCGGCATGGAAATCAACTGGGTGTCCTTCGACACCGGTACAGCAATGTCCGCCGCGATGGCCTCCGGCGACGTGCAATTGTCCGTGTCCCAAGGTGTTCCACCGTTCGTGGTTGCCACATCCGCTGGCCAAGATCTGCAAATGCTCGACGTAGCCGTGTCCTATGCGGACAACGACAACTGCGTTGTGCGCTCCGATCTTGAAATCGACGCCTCCACAGCCGCTGATCTGGCAGGCTCCAAAGTGGCTGTTCCACTGGGCACAGCTGCGCACTACGGCTTCTTGCGTCAGATGGAACACTTCGGTGTTGATGTCGCATCCTTGGAAGTTGTCGACATGGCTCCACCAGATTCCGCAGCGGCAATCGCACAAGGCTCCATCGACATGATGTGTGGCTGGGGTGGCTCTTTGCGCCGCGCGCTTGAGCACGGCAACACATTGCTGACCGGCGCCGAGAAAACAGACCTCGGCATCCTCGTGTTCGACGTCACCTCCGGCCCAACAGACTGGATCGCTGAAAACGAAGACACCGTTGCGAAGTTCTTGGCCGTCACAGCCGAAGCCAACGCAATGTGGAACGCGGGCGACATGACAGACGAAATGCTGCCAATCATCGCACAAGACGCGGGTATGGACGTTGAGGCAACAGCCGAAACAATGGCAACATTCGTGTTCCCATCCGTTGAAGAACAGCTGGGCGAAGCCTGGCTCGGCGGTGCAGCACCTGCCTTCCTCTCCGGTGTGGCACAAGTGTTCGTTGACGCAGGCGCAATCGACGCCAAGCTCGACAGCTACGATGACGCAATCAACACAGGCCCACTCGCAGCCGCCGAGTAAGCCAACCAATAGGCCACCCCAGCGGGTGGCCTCTTTTCCTCCCACGCCCCATCATTTTCGCTTAAACGAGGTCCCAATGTCCGGATTGGCCATCGACAATATTTCTATGCGTTTTGACCTGCCCAACGGCAGTCATGTTCAGGCGCTGCAAGACGTGACACTTGATCTGAAACAGGGCGAATTGCTCAGTGTTTTAGGGCCCTCGGGCTGTGGTAAAACCACATTGCTGAACATCGTCGCGGGTTTTCTGGCCCCGACCTCTGGTGAAACCCGCGTCAATGGCGCGGCCGTGCATGGGCCTGACGCCGAACGCGGCATGGTCTTCCAGCAAGGCGCGTTGTTCGAATGGATGTCCGTGCGCGACAATGTCTCCTTCGGCCCCCGCATGGCGGGCAAGAAAAAAGCGGATTACATGGGCAACGTCGATCACCTCCTCGACATCGTCGGCCTGCAAGACTTCAAAGAAAAAATGGTCTACGAGCTCTCGGGCGGCATGCAGCAACGTGTGGCGCTGGCCCGATGCCTCGCCAACGACCCCGACGTGATCCTGATGGACGAACCCTTGGGCGCGCTCGACGCGCTGACCCGCGAAAAGATGCAAAGCCTCGTGCTCAAACTCTGGAAAGAGACGGGCAAAACCATCATCCTCATCACCCACTCCATCGATGAAGCCCTGCTGTTGGGCGAACGCGTGCTGGTCATGGCCCCACGCCCCGGCCGCATCCACAAAGAATACCGCCTGCCGTTCGCCGAAATGGGCGTCGATGCCGACCTGCGCGAAGTCAAAGAACACCCTGACTACGCGCCCACCCGCGAAGAAATTCTAACAATGATCTGGAACATGGAAGAAGAAATCATGGGCCGAACAGAGGAGGGAGCGTAACCATGACAACCATCAACCTCATGTGTACCCGCACCCGTTTGGGCGAAGTCCAAACAACACTGCAAGCCTCCCCCGTACCCGAGGGGCAAATCGTCGGCGAAACCTACGTCCCGCCAGAGGGCTGTGAAATCGCATCGGGCTGGCAGGTCTTCTCAGGCCAGTTCGGCACGCTCGGGTCCGAGCTGTGGACAGAAACCACCAACGTGCTGCTCTCCTCTTTGGGCGCCGTGCCCTACCTGATCGGCTACGTGCTCATCATCTTGATGTTCATGTTCGCCTGGCGCGCGGTCAAATCCTTCCTGACCCCAACCCGCGACTTTACCTCCCTCAAAACCGTGACCTTCGGCGATGAAAGCGCTGTGCGCTCGGAATTCCCGGCCTCGGTCATCTCGATCATCTTCATCTTCCTGATCTGGGGCACCTTCACCGGCTCCGCCCTTGTGCCGTCCTTCTTGCACCTGCCCGCCCCCTTCACCGGCGAAAACAGCTTCACCTACACGGTCGAAGACGCCGCAGGTGCGCGTGATGACGCCACCGTCTTCGTGCGCGTCTTCGAGGCGGGCTCAGACGCCGATGAAATCGAAATCGCACCGGGCGACGGCTTCGCCAAAGATGACATCATCGACGTCACCGAATACCGCAGCGAAATCGTCACATGGGATCGCAACGACGAGGTGAACCGCCGCGACGACGGCGCGCGTATCGTTGCGATCAACGGGCAGGAGTTCGACTTCGACCCCGCCGCCGAAAGCAACGGCGCAGCGCCCTCCTTCGATCTGGGCTGGACCCGTGTGGGCATCACCGAACGGGGCACCATAAACGTGATCCCCGATGCCGGTTGGCAGATGCAGCCGCTCTACTTGCCCGCCCCCGAAGTCGTCTGGAACCGCTTTATCGAGATCGCAAAATACGGCTACCAAAACGTCTACCTCACCGTGCACCTGGGCTTCTCGCTGTTCCGTGTGGTCGTGGGCTTTCTGCTGGGCGCCGCCGTTGGCATCCCGCTGGGCTATGCCATGGGCCTCAGCAACTGGTTCCGCGGCTGGTTCGACCCGATCGTGGAATTCATGCGCCCCGTGCCACCACTAGCACTGATCCCGTTGGTGATCATCTGGTTCGGCATCGGTGAAGTCGGGAAAATCTTCCTGCTGTTCCTCGCCGCCCTCTGGATCATGGCCATCGCCGCCCGCTCCGGCGTGTCCGGCGTGCGCATCACCAAAGTTCACGCCGCCTACTCACTGGGCGCGTCCAAATGGCAAATCCTGCGCCACGTGATCATCCCCAACTCCTTACCGGAAATCTTCACCGGTGCCCGTGTTGCAATGGGCGTATGCTGGGGCACAGTTGTGGCCGCCGAACTGGTCGCCGCCGAAGAAGGCATCGGCAAAATGATCACCACCGCGTCCAAATTCCAATCCACAGACATCATCCTGCTGGGCGTCATCATCATCGGCATCGTCGGCTTCGGCATCGACATGCTGATGCGCATGGCCGAACGCAAATTGGTCCCGTGGAAGGGCAAAGGCTGATCCGCCCAACTCGCCTACACCAAACCACTACAAATTATGATTACGGGAGGCCATTTGGCCTCCCGTCTGCGTTTCCGTTTACATGTATCAACTTGCCCCGACGGAATAGCGGAACCGTTACTGATATCCGGCGTTGGTCATCAGGACACCAAAACAAGAAAATGAGACCGATCATGTATGCAGCAACCCACGACACGTTTGGCGAGCCCGCCGAAGTCATCAAGAACACAAAGATCGATCAACCAAATCCTGCCGCAGGGGAGGCGTTGATCCGCATGGTTCTTTCGCCCATCCATAATCACGACCTTTGGACGATCCGTGGCCAGTACGGCTACAAGCCAGAGCTGCCGGGGGCTATTGGCGGTTCAGAGGCCTTGGGTATTGTTGAGGAATTGGGCGAGGGGACTGATCCCGACCTTCTGGGTAAGCGTATTGTGGCTTCAGGCGTTCATGGGACATGGGCTGACTATTTTGTTGCCCCTGCCGCCCAGTTGCTTCCCCTTCCGGATGCCGTGCCTGATGAGGCTGGTGCGCAGCTGGTGGCCATGCCTTTCAGCGCTCTTTCTTTGCTTGAAACTCTAAAGGTTGGCAAAGATGAGTGGTTGATTCAAACGGCTGCGAACGGTGCAGTTGGCAAGGTCATGGTTGGGCTTGCAAAGGCGCGCGGTGTAAAGCTTCTTAATCTTGTGCGACGCGAAGAAGCAGCCGAAGATCTACGGTCAGCCGGTGTTGAAAACGTCATTTCAACATCGGATGCAGATTGGATGGATCAAGCCCGCAAGCTGATAGGCGAAGACGGTGCTGTTTCCGCGATCGACTCTGTGGGCGGTGAAACGGGTGCCAGCCTGACTGAGTTGCTCGCCACAGATGGGGAGTTGGTCGTATTTGGTACCGCCACCAACGCACCGCTTCCTCTCTCATCAGGCACCCTGATTTTGAAACACATTACAGTTAAAGGATTTTGGGGATCACGGGTGAGCCAAGATATGGCACCTGACAAGCGATACGGTTTAATCAAAGAACTCGTCACGCTTGCTGCTACTGGTGATTTAAAACTTGAAACGGGCGGTGTCTTCCCGCTTGCGCGTAGCGCAGACGCGATGACTGCGGCGTTAACACCAGGCAGAGCTGGCAAAATTATGCTACAGCCATAATCGGCAGCAGTGCTGGGCGAACAAGGCCGGATCAGATAATCCGTTCAATACAGAATGTCGCAGTAGTAAACGCAGAAACAAAAGCCCGCCCGCGCAACGCACGGACGGGCTAATCTAATTAGTCTGTAGGTTATTCGAACGCAGCGTCTGTGATGACAGTAGTATAGGCACCCTCTGGCTCGGCAGAGATCACTGGGTCAGACCCGCCAGCCAACAATGTCGCCACTGTGCGCTCATAAGCTTCGATGTCCAGCGCGCCGGTGCTGCCTTGGGTCAGCTTGGCAATTTCGCCCATCATGCGAGCTTGTGCCGCTTCGGATTGCGCGCCGGTTTCATCATACTCGATGATGATCGCTGCGGCCTCGTCTACGTTCTCTTCCGCATAGCGCCAGCCTTCCATGGAGGCCCGCACGAAACGTGTCATTTTGTCCACGAATTCAGGGTCTTCGAGGTTTTCTTCCAACGCGTAGATACCGTCTTCCAGCGTGGCGACACCCTGATCTTCGTACTTGAATGTGATCAACTCATCAGGGTCAACGCCTGCATCCAGAACCTGACCGTATTCGTTATATGTCATGGTCGAAATGCAATCGGCCTCGCGGTTCAACAGCGGGTCTACGTTGAAACCTTGCTTCAAAACGGTCACGCCATCTTCGCCGCCATCCGTGGAAATACCCACTTGGGACATCCAGCTCAGGAACGGATATTCGTTGCCGAAGAACCAAACGCCAATCGTCTTGCCGGCAAAGTCCTCCACGCTTTCAATGCCCGTGTCTTTCCAGCAAGTCAGCATCAAACCAGAGGACACGAACGGCTGCGCGATGTTGACAACAGGCAGGCCCTTTTCACGTGCGGCAAGGGCGGATGGCATCCAGTTCAACATGATGTCCGCACCACCACCAGCAAGCACCTGCGGCGGGGCAATATCCGGGCCACCCGGCAGGATCGTGACGTTCAGATCTTCTGCGTCGTAGAACCCTTTTTCCAGCGCCACGTAGTAGCCGGCGAACTGCGCCTGCGTGACCCACTGCAGCTGCAGTGTCACATCATCTGCGGCCATGGCCGTGGTGCCCATCAAGGATGCGGCGAGGGTAGTAAATGTCATCAGTCGTTTCATGTTTTGACCTCCAAGTCAGGTTACAATACCGCGCATTTTTCTGCGTCTTATCTTTGGGACGGGTGCCAGAAGGTGACCCGTTTTTCGATCAGGGCCATAGCCCCGTAGAAAGCCGATCCCGCGAGGGCCGCGACCACAATTTCAGCCCAAACCATATCCATGGCAAGTTGGCCGACGGAGGTAGATATCCGAAAGCCCATGCCAACCGTTGGAGAGCCGAAAAATTCAGCGACAATGGCGCCGATCAAGGCAAGTGTTGTCGCAATTTTCAGTCCGTTGAAGATAAACGGAAGGGCCGCAGGGAGACGTAATTTCAATAGATTAGGCCAATATCCAGCGGCATAGGTGCGCATCAAATCGCGCTGCATCGCGGTGGTGTCTTTCAGGCCCGCGACCGTGTTCACAAGGATCGGGAAAAACACCATCACCGCGACCACAGCTGATTTGGATTCCCAATCACTGCCCAGCCATTTCACGAAAATAGGGGCCGTTCCAACAATCGGCAGGGCCGCCATAAAAGCCCCCACAGGCAAGATACCGCGGGTCAAAAAGTCGGATCGATCCGCCAAAATGGCCACGACAAATGCGGCGATCATGCCTATGATATATCCTGTCATCGCCCCTTTGATGATGGTCTGGTTGAAATCGGCCATCAACGTCGGGATCGAGGATACAAAGCGGGCCGCAATGTCGGACGGGGCGGGTAAAATGATCGGGCTGATGTCTAGCATCACCACCAAAACCTGCCAAATCGCGATGAGCGTCACCCCGAAAATCGCGGGGATCGCCAGCGACACCAAGCGGGTGTCCGAGGCGGGCCCATTGGCCAGTCTGGCGTTGATCCACCAACCTGCAAACCAAATCGCGAGCGCTACAAAATATGCCATTATGCTGCCCCCCCGCTGATGCCCATGCGGACCAAGGTGCGCTTTTCAATTAGGCTCAAAATCGCCACCAAAAGCGCCGCCGTGATCGCCGCGCCAAACAGGGCAGCCCATGTTACAATCGGTTGTCCGTATTGATCGCCCACCAGCATCCGCGCGCCAAACCCGGCCCGCGCGCCTGTTGGTAATTCGCCTACAATCGCCCCCACTAGCGCGGCTGAAATCCCGATTTTCAAAGACGCAAACAGGTAGGGCATAGAGGACGGCAACCGCAGTTTCCAAAACCCTTGGTTGCCGCTGGCGTGATATGTTTTCAGCAGGTCCAATTGCATGGCATCAGGGCTGCGCAAACCTTTCACCATGCCGACGACGACGGGGAAAAAACTCAAATAGGCTGAGATGATAGATTTCGGCAAAAGCCCCTGAATGCCAATTGATCCCAACATTACAATCACCATCGGCGCCAGCGCCAAAATAGGGATCGTTTGGCTGGTGATTGCCCATGGCATGACCGATTTGTCCATCGTGCGGTTGTACACAATCCCCACGGCCAACAAGATGCCCGCCACGGACCCGATCGCAAACCCGAGCAAGGTCGCAGACAGCGTCACCCACGCATGGTGGATCAAGCTGCGGCGCGATGTGGGTGCGACGGTGAAAACTGATGTGTAAAGCTCCGCCGCCACCTGATGGGGCGAGGGGAGGCGGGGCCGGTCCAAGGTATAGGCCATGTCCCAGATCGATGGGTTTTTGAGGGCCAACGTCATACCAGACAGCTTTTTGCGTTCGGCGGGAGTTTCAGGTGTGACCACGATATCTTGGCGCGCGGCTTGGTCAGCGGTTAGGTGTATGTTCATCGGCACGACCGCCGCCGTCCAAATGGCGAAAATCACGGCGATGACCGTTAGGATCGGCAGGGCGGATTTCATTCCGCATGCCCCGCACGCAACCCGTCGCGCACACGGTGGGCGATCTCGATAAATTCAGGCGTGTCGCGAATTTCCAGCGGGCGTTCTTTGGGCAGCGAGCTTTCGATCACGTCGGTGATCCGGCCGGGACGGGGCGACATCACCACAATCTTCGTCGACAGATAGACCGCTTCGGGGATTGAGTGGGTGACAAACCCAATCGTCTTTTCCGTCCGCGCCCACAGTTGCAGCAATTGCTCGTTCAAATGGTCCCGCACAATTTCATCAAGCGCGCCAAAGGGTTCATCCATCAGCAAAATATCCGCATCAAACGCCAGTGCCCGCGCGATAGAGGCCCGCTGCTGCATGCCGCCCGACAATTGCCACGGGAACTTCTTTTCAAACCCCGCCAGATCGACCAGTTCAAGAACACGTTCAACCCGCTGGGCCTGTTCCGATTTGTCGAACCCCATGATTTCCAACGGCAAACGGATATTGCCGCCAATGGTGCGCCAAGGGTACAATCCAGCCGCCTGAAATACATAGCCGTAGGCACGCGCACGGCGGGCGTCGTCCGGGGTCATCCCGTTGACCGACAAATCCCCCCCGGTGGGCGTTTCCAGCCCAGCGATACAGCGCAAGAACGTGGTTTTGCCACAGCCCGACGGACCGATGAAAGACACAAAATCCCCCTTTTCGATGTCGAGGTTGACGTCTTTCAGGGCATGAATCGGGCCATCATTGGTCTGAAATGTCAGATCAAGATGAGAGGCAGAAATGACAGTGTTTTCAGTTATTGGCACGTTGCAATCTCAGTCCGTAAATTTGGATGGTCGTCGGGATATACAACGAAACGGTCCACATCTGAGGTCGTTTCGATCATATAGTAGGTGTCCCAGGTTTCACCTTCGCCAGAACAGGTGAGCGTGGCCAAAACTGCGCCCCCGCCGACCTGCGTGATCTGGGTGATGGGGCACGTGCTTTCCCAAAATTCAAAGGCATCGCCCGTCCAGATGAGGACATCATCACTGCCCACGTCCCCCGCAAGCCGCGCACAGCCAGAGGCATTGGCAAAGACCGTATCCGTCTGTGCGACCGCTGGCAGAAGGGAGGCGATAACGAGCAAGCCGCCGAGGCATGATGAGTTTGGCAAGACCATGGGCTGCCCTTAAACCCCCGTCGCCGGAATGCCGCTGCGTTCGACAGGGCGGGGCGCGGTGAGGTCTTTCCATGTGCTCAACGCCTGGTTCGTCACACCGTTGCCGGCCCGTTTCACGAATTTGCCATGCCCCTCTTGAGTGCGCACCTCGCCGTCGTATATGGCCACATGCCCGCGCGTCAGCGTGAACCGGGGCAGTCCTTTGACCTTTTGGCCCTCGAAGACGTTGTAATCGATCGCAGATTGCTGGGCGCTGGCGGTGATGGTTTTTTCCTTGTTGGGGTCCAGCACGACGATATCTGCGTCGGCCCCCACCATGATCGCGCCCTTTTGCGGGTAGCAATTGAGGATCTTGGCAATGTTGGTCGATGTGACGGCAACAAATTCATTCGGAGTCAGGCGGCCCGTCGCCACACCGTGGGTCCACAGCATGGGCAGACGGTCTTCAAGGCCACCGGTGCCGTTGGGAATTTTGGTAAAGTCGCCCACGCCAAACCGTTTTTGTTCGGTGGAAAAGGCACAGTGGTCCGTCGCCACAACAGACAGCGAGCCTGACTGTAGACCGGCCCAAAGGCTGTCTTGGTGCTTTTTGTTGCGGAAGGGGGGCGACATGACGCGGCGTGCGGCATGATCCCAATCGGGGTTGAAATATTCGCTCTCATCCAACGTCAGGTGCTGGATCAGCGGCTCGCCCCACACGCGTTTGCCTTGTTGGCGCGCGCGGCGAATGGCTTCGTGGGATTCCTCGCAGGATGTGTGCACCACATAGAGCGGAACGCCCGCCATATCGGCAATCATGATCGCGCGGTTGGTCGCTTCGCCTTCCACCTGGGAGGGGCGGGAATAGGCATGCGCTTCGGGCCCTGTGTTGCCCTCAGCCAGCAGCTTCGCGGAGAGCTCGGCAACGATATCGCCGTTCTCGGCGTGCACCATGGCGATGCCGCCCAGCTCGGAGAGGCGATTGAACGACGCGAACAATTCGTCGTCGTTCACCATCAGCGCACCCTTGTATGCAAGAAAGTGTTTGAACGTGTTGATGCCGCGGTCTTCGATCACGGTTTTCATGTCGTTGAACACCTGCTCGCCCCACCATGTGACGGCCATGTGGAAGGAATAATCGCAGTTCGCGCGCGTCGATTTGTTGTCCCAGCGTTTGATCGCGTCCATCAGGCTTTCACCTTGGTTCGGCAGGCAGAAATCGACGACCATCGTTGTGCCGCCCGCCAATCCGGCACGTGTGCCAGATTCAAAGTCATCCGATGAATAGGTGCCCATAAACGGCATTTCCAAATGCACGTGCGGGTCAATACCGCCGGGCATCACGTAGCAGCCTGTCGCGTCAAGCTCTTCGTCGCCTGAAAGGTTCGGGCCGATCTGTGTAATCACGCCCCCTTCAATCAAAACATCCGCTTTATAGGTCAGATCGTGGGTAACGATTGTGCCGTTCTTGATCACTTTGGTCATGGTCTGTTCCTTTATTCCTCTGGCCCGAAAACTCCGGGGGAGCAGCCTTTGGCTGCGGGGGCAGAGCCCCTATTTCACGCGCCGACAACCTGTGCCGTCTCCAAAACAGCATGCAACAGAACATCTGCACCTGCTGCGGCCCATTCCGGGCTGATCTCTTCTGCCTCGTGGTGGGACAATCCATCCACACAGGGGCACATGATCATGGCCGTCGGGTAGAGGTCGTTGATCCAACAGGCGTCGTGGCCCGCCCCTGACACAATGTCCATGTGCGAGTAGCCGAGCGTTTCAGCCGCATTGCGCACCGCAGTGACGCAGCCTTCATCAAAGGCGGGCGGATCAAACTGGCCGACGATCTCGCAAGAAAATTCCAGCCCAATGTCTTCGCACAGTTTCGGCGCGCGGGCGTTGAATTCCGCCACCATCGCGTCCAGCTTGTCCAAAAGATGTGTGCGCATGTCGACGGTGAAGACCGCTTTGCCGGGGATCACGTTGCGGCTGTTTGGGTAAATGTCGATATGGCCGATTGCACCCACCGCGTTGGGTTGGTTTTTCATCGCAATCTCATGCACCAGCTCGGTCACCAATGCCAAACCGCGCCCCGCGTTTTTGCGCATGTGCATGGGGGTCGATCCTGTGTGGCTTTCTTTGCCGGTCACGGTGCATTCGATCCAGCGCAGGCCTTGCCCGTGGGTCACAACGCCAATGTCTTTTCCTTCGGCTTCAAGGATCGGGCCCTGTTCGATGTGCAATTCAAACATCGCATGCATCTTGCGATCGCCGACCTTTTCGTCGCCCTTCCAGCCGATCCGCTCCAGCTCTTCGCCAAAGGTCTTGCCGTCCGCATCGACGCGGTCAAACGCCCAGTCCAAAGTGTGCTTGCCCGCAAAAACGCCAGACGCCAGCATGGCAGGTGCGAACCGCGTGCCTTCCTCGTTGGTCCAGTTTGTCACAACGATCGGGTGTTTTGTTTTGATATCCAGATCGTTCATCGTGCGGATCATTTCCAATCCGCCCAAGACCCCCAGAATACCGTCAAATTTGCCGCCCGTTGGCTGGGTGTCCAAATGGCTGCCCACATATACGGGCAGGGCATCGGGGTCTGTGCCCTCGCGGCGGGCGAACATATTGCCGATCTCGTCGACACCCATGGTCATCCCGGCGGCTTCGCACCATGACTGAAAAAGATGACGCCCTTCGCTATCTGCGTCGGTTAAGGTCTGGCGGTTGTTGCCACCGGCGACGCCGGGGCCTATCTTCGCCATGTCCATCAGGCTTTCCCACAAACGGGGGCCATTGATACGAAGGTTTTCACCGGCTGCTGGCATGACGATCTCCTGTCTGGCGTGCAATATTTGACCAACTGGTCAAAGCAACGCTAACAGAGGTGCGTAGTCAGTCAAGGAATTTGCTTAACCCTTGTGCAATGTGCCGACAAACGGGGCGTGTCAGATGGGTTGTGCCTAAAACGTAATCATTGTGGAAAATACTCTATGGCCAAATCGGGCACGCGGATTCAAAAGAAAAACCAAGCTGCGATTCTTGAAGCGGGTTTGGATGTTTTTTCCCAGTTCGGGTTTCGCGGCTCGACGATTGATCAGGTGGCGACAAAAGCAGGCCTGTCGAAGCCAAATTTGCTGTATTATTTCCCCTCAAAGGAGGCGATTTACACCGCATTGTTGGCGCAGCTTTTGGAAGATTGGCTTGAGCCGCTCAAGGCATTGGACCGCGACGGGGACCCTGTTGAAGAGCTGATGGCCTATGCCAAGCGCAAATTGGACATGTCTCAGCACTACCCGAAAGAAAGCCGTCTGTTTGCCAACGAAATCATTCAAGGCGCGCCACGTATTGGCGATGTTCTGAAGGGTGAGTTGCGTGCTTTGGTTGAAGAAGTAAGTGACGTGATCAATGGCTGGGCAGAGGCGGGGCGGATCCGGCCTGTGAACCCCTATCATCTGGTATTCACAATTTGGGCCGTGACGCAGCACTACGCCGATTTTGATGTGCAGGTGCGCGCGATTATGGGGGATGTTGATCCGTTCGACTCCGCCGAACGACACCTTGACGATATGCTGCGGCAGATGCTGTCGGTTTGATCCGAACAAGGTTTCAACGAAATTAATAGCAATTTAAATCGTTAACTTTTGAAAACGGTTTTTAGAAACAAACACGGGTTCTGGGGGTAGAGTATACGTGGTGTGGGGCTACGAGGTATCGCCTGTTTCAGGCAGGCGGCACCACCAATAAAGGAACCTAAACGACTTTTTCAGCTATTTCGGCTGTAGCCCCTGTGTTCACGCTTAGTGCCTCGCAAAACGATCAATCTCAATCCGAAGAGCCTTCTTCCAGTTCAAACGTCAACCTAACTTTTTTACCTTCGGAAAGGGCATCGGCCAGCGAGGTTGCAAACAGCTCCTCTGCTGCGCAAGAGGCCTATGCCAATCAAGCCATGATTGACCGTGTGGTCGCAGCGCCAGCTGACATCAGCATTTTGTTCAATATCTCAGGTGGGGAAGATGATGCTGCGGGTGGCGTAAGCCCTGCCAATTATGCCGAAGCGCCAGCGGGTGTTGACCCACTGACGCCTGCAGAACGTGACGCTGAAACAGCGATCTAAACCTAGGGTAGGCGGCCTATTCGGCCGCCTGCGCTGATGGATTGTTCGGGTGGGTCGTCCAGTTGGCATAATCTGCCTCGACCACCTTCCCAGTGCGCGGATCGGTTGTGCCGGGGGCCAGCGCGACCATCGAGATACAATCCTCGACAGGGCAGACATCGACACACAGGTTACAAGCCACGCATTCCTCGTCGATGACTGTAAATGTCCGGTCTTCTGACATGGCAATCGCTTGGTGTGAGGTGTCTTCGCAGGCGGCATAGCATCGACCGCAGGAAATACAGTCGTCTTGATTGATCTGCGCCTTGGCCACGTAATTGAGGTTCAGGTACTGCCAATCGGTCGTGTTGGGCACGGCCGCGCCCATAAAGTCTTGAATAGAGGTATGGCCTTTTTCATCCATCCACTGTGACAGGCCGCTGATCATTTCCTGAACAATCTTAAACCCATAGGTCATGGCTGCTGTACAAACCTGCACGTTGCCGCAACCCATGGTGATATATTCAGCTGCATCGCGCCATGTCGTCACGCCGCCGATGCCGGAAATAGGCAAGCCGTGGGTTTCCGGGTCACGGGCGATTTCACTGACCATTGACATGGCAATCGGTTTCACCGCTGGTCCGCAGTAGCCCCCGTGGGTGCCTTTGCCATCGATTGAAGGCTCTGGCGACATCGTATCGAGGTTCACAGAGGTGATCGAGTTGATCGTGTTGATCAAGCTCACCGCATCAGCCCCGCCCCGCATCGCCGCCGCCGCAGGTTTGCGGATGTCTGTAATGTTGGGTGTCAGTTTTACGATCACGGGTTTGGAGTAGTACTGTTTGCACCACCGTGTGACCATTTCGATGTACTCAGGCACCTGGCCTACGGCGCTGCCCATGCCGCGTTCGGCCATCCCGTGCGGGCAGCCAAAGTTCAGCTCGATCCCATCTGCGCCGGTTTCTTCCACGAGGGGCAAAATGGCTTTCCACGCTTCCTCTTCGCACGGCACCATGATGGACACGATGACGGCACGATCCGGATAATCGGCTTTGACACGTTTGATTTCTTCGAGGTTGGTGTACAGGTCGCGATCGGTGATTAATTCAATATTGTTGATCCCCATCACGCGGCGGTCGGCGCCGTAAATCACGCCGTAACGTGGGCCATTGACGTTGACCACTGGCGGGCCTTCGGCGCCAAGCGTTTTCCAAACGACCCCGCCCCAGCCCGCTTCGAACGCGCGGCGGACGTTGTATTCTTTGTCGGTGGGTGGCGCGGAGGCCAGCCAAAATGGGTTCGGGCTTTTGATGCCAAGAAAGTCTGTTGTGAGATCGGCCATGTTACGCGCCCTCCATCAAGGTTGCATGAATATCCATTGCAGCATCGCGCCCTTCCGCGACCGCTGTCACCGTCAGATCGTCGCCGCCTGAGGCGCAATCACCGCCGGCCCAAACGCCGCTGCGGCTGGTGCGCCCGGCCTCCGAGACCGCAATCTTGCGCCCTTCAAGCTTCAGGCCGCCATCCGTCGTCAACGTCTGGCCAATCGCGCGGAACACTTGATCGGCGGGCAGGTGGATTTTTTCGCCGGTGCCAACGAGGGAGCCCCCTTTGGTTTCTGTGTATTCCAGCTCAATCGCGCGGGCGGTGCCGTTGCCGTGGATTTCCACAGGGCGCACATTGAACAACAGCTTCACACCGCTGGAGGCCGCCAAGTCTTGCTCGTAGCGGCTGGCTGACATGGCGTCGCGACCACGACGGTATGCGATGGTCACATTGTCTGCGCCGAGGAGCTTGGATTGCACGGCAGCATCCACCGCCGTCATCCCGCCCCCGATCACAACCACGTTGCGCCCAACGGGGAGGGCGGCCAGATCATCTGCCTGACGCAGGTCTTCGATGAAAGATACGGCATCATCGACGCCGTCTTTATCGTCGCCATCGATCGCCAAGGCATTTACGCCCCCCAAACCGACGGACAAGAACACAGCCTCAAAACAGCCGACCAGATCGTCGATTTTCAACGCGGCCCCGAGCGCCATCCCCGTTTTAATCTCAATCCCGCCGATGGTGCACAGCCATTCAACCTCTTTGGCGGCGAAATCATCGGTAGATTTATAGGCGGCGATGCCGAATTCGTTCAGGCCGCCTGCCTTGTCCTTCGCATCATAAATCGTGACGTCATGGCCCAACATCGCCAGACGGTGTGCGCACGACAGACCTGCGGGGCCCGCGCCGACGACAGCCACTTTTTTACCAGTCGGTTCTGCGCGGGTGAATGGCATGACGCCTTTCTCCATCACGGTGTCCGTCGCGAACCGTTGCAAGCGACCGATTTCAACAGGTTTGCCTTCGGCCATTTCGCGCACGCAGGCCTGTTCGCACAGCTCTTCCGTGGGGCAGACGCGGGCGCACATGCCGCCGAGGATGTTCATGTCGAAAATCGTCTTCGCCGCAGCCTCTGGGGTGTCGGTGGCGATTTGACGGATGAACATTGGAATATCGATGTCCGTCGGGCAGGCCGTGGTGCACGGCGCATCGTGACAGAAATAACAGCGATCTGCTGCGACGGCGGCTTCGTGGGCCGTCAGCGGCGCATGCAGGTCGGCGAAGTTTTCGGACAGCGCATCAGCGTCGAGGCGCTGGGCGGCAATGCCGGGGGTGAAGGGCGAGTTCATGTTGGCTCCACTTGTCGTTGCTGCAATTACCTTGGCACAGAATATTTTTTTATCAAACGGTAAAATTTTTGTTGGTGTGGATTGGTGGAATTTGCTTAGGTTTCGATGGACCGCATGGCGTCTTTGCCTAAGATGCGGGCAGAAATTGAACAAAACCAAACCGGAGAGACCTTAAATGGCGACCTATGCGATTGTCCAAGTGGACGTAAATGATGCCGATGAATACGCGAAATACGCCGAATTGGCGGGGCCTGCTGTCGCCAAATACAACGGCACATTCTTGGCGCGGGGCGGTAAGGTCGAGGTGAAAGAAGGCACATCCCGCGCGCGCTGTGTGATTATTCGGTTCGATGATATGGAGACAGCGCAAACCTTCTATCACAGCCCCGAGTATCAAGAAGCGCTATCCTACGCGCTGCCGGTTTCTGAGCGTGACTACAAGTTTGTCGAGGGAATCTAGCGGACCTTGGGGGCACGCTGACGGCTTCGTGCTTCAAAACAGCGCGTTTTATGACGATTTTTGTCGGTTTCTCTTGAGGCCGCTCTAATTCTTATCCAAATAGGGCTAAATAATTTTTGGCCTCAATCTTGGCCCCAAGGATCTGGAGTTCGCGTGTCCCTCTTTCTGATCGTTGCTTTGCCCTTTTTGGGCGCACTTCTTCCCGGTTTGATGAATTCAGCGGGCCGTCAGGCCGTTGGCGGCGTCACGTTCACCGTAACGCTGATCGCATTCATTGGCCTTTTGACGAATTTACCAGCGGTCCTTGCCGGAGAGATCGTTCAAACGGGGTTCAATTGGTTCCCGCAACTGGGGCTGAATGTCACCCTGATGTTGGATGGGCTGGGCTTTTTCTTCGCGACGCTGATTTTGGGCATTGGCCTGTTGATCATCGTTTACGGACGTTTCTATTTGGCCCGCGAAGACAACATGGGCGAATTTTTCACGTATTTGTTGTTGTTCCAAGGTGCGATGGTGGGCATCGTTCTGTCTGACAATATCCTTTTGCTGTTGATTTTCTGGGAGCTGACATCGCTGTCGTCGTTCCTGTTGATCGGCTACTGGAAACATCTGGAAGCTGGCCGTCAGGGCGCGCGGATGGCGCTGACCGTGACTGGCATGGGTGGTTTGGCGATGATTGGTGGCATGTTGCTGCTGGGCAATATCGTCGGATCCTACGACCTGTCGGTGATTTTGCAAAACCGTGAGGCCATTCAAGCGGACCCCATGTATGTGCCTGCCTTGCTTTTGATCTTGCTGGGCGCCTTTACGAAGTCGGCACAATTCCCGTTCCATTTCTGGCTGCCCCACGCCATGGCCGCGCCAACGCCGGTGTCGGCCTATCTCCACTCCGCGACGATGGTGAAGGCCGGTATTTTCTTGATGGCCCGCATGTGGCCCGTTTTGTCCGGCACGCCGGAATGGTTCTATATTGTCACCACCGCAGGTTTGATCACGATGGTTTTGGGCGCCGTGATTGCGCTGTTCAAACATGACCTGAAAGCCTTGCTGGCCTTTTCAACCGTGTCCCATTTGGGCTTGATCACCATGCTGCTTGGCACGGGCACGTCTTTTGGCGCGTTCGCAGCGGTGTTCCACATCATGAACCACGCGACGTTCAAAGCGGCCCTCTTCATGTCGGCGGGTATCATCGACCATGAAACCAAAACCCGCGACATCCGTATCTTGGGTGGGTTGCGCCATTTGATGCCGATCACCTTCGTGATCGCGATGATTGCGGCGCTCTCGATGGCGGGCATTCCGTTTTTGAACGGGTTCTTGTCGAAGGAAATGATGCTCGAAGAGATGGAGCATACCTATCTGTTTGGCCCAACATGGTTGGTGCCAGCATTGGCCACATTCGGGTCGCTGTTTTCTGCCGCTTATTGTTTCCGCCTAATTGGTCACACCTTCCTTGGCCCCAAGCGTGAGGCGGACAGCTATCCTGCAAAACCACATGATCCCGGCGCAGGGCTGTGGGTGCCGCCCGCTATTTTGGCCGTGCTGGTTGTTGTGATCGGCGTTGCACCGTTCTTGGTACAGGATTTCGTCAAACTGATTGCCAATGCCGTGATCCGCGACGCGGCTGTGCTTGAAGTGAAATACATCAAACTGTGGCATGGTTTGGTGCCGGCGCTGTTTATGTCGATCATCGCGGTTGTGGGCGGTTTGATCGTGTTGGCGTTTTTCAAGCCGCTGTCCCGCCTCTGGGAGAGCACCCCGCGCCCCGAAGCAAAAACGATCTTCGACACGGTGATCGCAGGCTTTGTTGCGGCCGCACGTGCGTTGATCCATCCGCTGCACAATGGCGCGTTTACCCGATACGCGATGATCATGACCGTTGTAGTTGTCGCCGTCGGCTATCATGCGTGGACATCGGGCACCATTGCCGCAGCCACGCGCGGTGTTCAGCCTGTTGGCGCGGTCGAGGTTGCGGGCTGGATCATGCTGGTTCTGGCGACCGTCGGTTTGGCGGTCATGCATCACAACCGTCTGATGGCACTGATCCTGATCGGGATTGTCGGGCTGATGGTGTCGATCGGGTTTGTCTTCCTCAGCGCGCCTGATTTGGCGATGACACAGATCACGGTTGAGGTGGTAACAATCATCTTGCTGTTGCTGGCGTTAAATTTCTTGCCGAACCGCACGCCTGTCGAAAGCTCTGCTTTGCGACGCCTTCGCGATGGGGTTGTGGCGGTTGCAGGTGGTCTGGCGGCGACGGCGTTGACCTATCATTACCTGTTGCGCGACTTTGTTGATCCATCGATCTCCGAATTCCACCTTGCCAATTCCTACAAAGGGGGCGGTGGTACGAACGTGGTCAACGTTATTCTGGTCGACTTCCGTGGGTTCGATACCTTTGGTGAAATCATCGTTCTGGGGATTGCGGCCCTGTTGATTTACGCGTTGACCGAAAGCCTGCTGCACGGCCCCGTTCGGGCGCGTCTTTTGAACCGTGTGCCGGATAAACCGCTGTCGGGCACGCAACATCCGATGATGATGGTCATCCTGACACGGGTGATGATGCCTGTCGTTTTGATGGTTGGCTTTTACGTCTTCTTGCGGGGGCACAACGAGCCGGGCGGTGGGTTCATCGCGGGTCTCATCGTGTCGATCGGCGTGGTGATGCAATACATGGCGTCGGGCTTCGGCTGGGCGCAAGACCGCGTGCGCTTCCCGTATCACGGCGTCATCGGCACGGGCGTGTTGATTGCTGGCCTGACGGGCATCGGGTCGTGGTTGTTTAGCAAACCGTTCCTCACTTCGGACTTTACCTACGTTCGCATTCCGCCGTTTGAGAAATTTGAACTGGCCACTGCCGCCTTGTTTGACGTTGGAGTATTCTTGGCCGTTGTGGGCGCGGTGATGCTGTCGCTCGAGAGCTACTCACGCCTTGCGCGCAGGGCACATGTTAAGGACCCTGACGAACCTATGGACATTGACCCCTCACGAGATGTCGACCTGCAGGAGGGCGTGTAACATGGAAATTCTTGTCGCCTCTGCCGTTGGTATCCTGACCGCCGCTGGGTTGTATCTGGTCATGCGGTTGCGGACCTTCCCAGTGATCTTGGGCGTGTCGCTTTTGACGTATGCGGTGAACGTGTTCCTGTTTGCATCGGGTCGTTTGACCATCGGTGCACCGCCTATTTTGACCGATGCGGAAACCTATGCCGATCCTTTGCCGCAGGCGCTGGTCCTTACGGCGATTGTTATTTCGTTCGGGATGACAGCCGTGGTGGTGATGATCTCACTTGGGTCATATTTGGGGTCCAACGACGATGGCGTGAACGACCCACTCCTTGATAAAGACGAGGACTTGTCATGAGCCATTGGATCATTCTTCCGATCGTTTTGCCGGCGATGTTGGCACCGTTTATCGTGCTGGCCGCGCGTCATCATATCAGCATCCAGCGGGTCTTCGCGATCGCAGGCGTTTTGGCGCAGCTGGTCATCGCGGCGGGGCTGGCATGGACCACCTCTGACGGTACGATCTTGCTGTACCAACTGGGCGATTGGGCTGCTCCCTTTGGGATTGTGCTGGTGGGTGATCGTCTGTCGACGATGATGGTATTGCTGACCGCGATCCTGGCCATGTTCGTTTTGATCTACGCCATTGCCACGAAGTGGGACGAGAAAGGTGCGAATTTTCATGCGCTGTTCCAGTTCCAATTGATGGGCATCATGGGCGCCTTCCTGACGGGCGATTTGTTCAACCTTTTCGTCTTCTTCGAAGTTCTTTTGATAGCATCCTATGGGTTGATGATTCACGCAGGTGGCAACGACCGGCTGCGGGCAGGGGTGCAATACGTGTTGTTTAACCTGCTCGGCTCTACCCTGTTTTTGTTCGCATTGGGATCGATCTACGCGGAAACAGGCACGCTCAATATGGCGGACCTTGCGTATCGCGCCACGCTGATCGGGCCTGACGCGACGGTGGGTATCCGTGTGGCGGCAGTTTTGCTTTTGCTGGTGTTCGCCATCAAAGCAGCCCTCGTACCGCTCCATTTTTGGCTGCCGTCCAGCTACGCCGAGGCTCCGGGCCCGGTTGCTGCGCTGTTTGCCATCATGACCAAGGTCGGCGCCTATGCCATCATCCGCGTGTACACATTGATCTTCCCGCCAAACCTTGAGGCCACGACAGCCTCGTTTGATGTTTGGCTGCAACCGGCGGCCTTGCTGTCGCTGGCGCTGGGGATGATCGGTGTTTTGGCGGCCAAGAAATTGGATAGGTTGGTGGCCTTTGCCGTCATCGGGTCCATGGGCATGGTGCTGGTTGCGATCTCAATGTTCACACCCGAAAGCATTGCGGCGGCGCTCTACTACATCATCCACTCCACATTCGCCGGGGCGGCGTTGTTCTTGATCGTAGATCTGGTCAAATCAAGCCGTCGGTCGCTGGACTTGGTGGCCCTGCCGCCTGTGGTTGGCGCGCCACTGATCGCGGGGCTGTTTTTCGCGGCGGCCATTGCAATGGCAGGTTTGCCGCCCTTGTCTGGCTTCATCGGTAAACTTTTGATCCTTGATGCGGCAGTCGCATCGGGCACCCAAGGCCTGATCTGGACGGTCATTCTTGCGTCCTCCCTGATCGCGGTCGTCGGGTTTGGTCGTGCGGGCAGCACGGTGTTCTGGAAAGCCAAAAGCATCGTGCCAACGCAGGATCACCCTCAGCAAGGACCTCACGTTATGGCCTGCGCTGCTATCGGGACATTGATCGCGTTGTTGGCCCTGCTGACCGTGCTGGGTGGATATGTGCACGAATATACCATCGCCACATCCAACCAGCTGTTCGATCCCGCGCCCTATATCGCAACGGTGATTGAGACGCCCGGCAAGCTAAGCACCCCAACGGAGGGCTACTGATATGATCCGTTTCTTCAACTGGCTCTTTCCGCACCCTTTCTTGACTCTGCTTTTGACAGTGGTCTGGGTGCTGTTGCAAAATGAATTCTCTGCGGGGATGGCTGTGTTCGGTTTGATCCTTGGCATCGTCATCCCGCGGGCAACTGCCGTTTGGTGGCCTGATCGCCCCGTGGGGTTCAAGCTCGGCAAAATGCTCAGCTACATCTGTCTGGTGATTTGGGACATTCTTGTCGCCAATGTTCAGGTCGCTTGGGTCGTTCTGACCCGGAGCAACAAGGACATGAAATCAGCGTGGATCGTTGTGCCGCTCGAGCTGCGCTCCCCCGAAGCGTTGACCGTTTTGGCTGGCACAATCACCCTGACCCCCGGAACAGTGTCTGCTGATATCTCCGACAAGGGGCGTTTTTTGCTGGTCCACGCCTTGCACGCACCCGACCCAGACGCCGTATGTGATGACATCAAATCCCGCTATGAAGCCCGCTTGAAGGAGATTTTCGTCTAATGACCGCACCTGAATTTTTGAATTTGGCCGTCATGATTTCTTTTGGCGTTGTGGCCGTTTCCCAGATCATGGCCATGATCCGACTGGTGATTGGGCCGAACACGGGCGACCGTATTTTGGCGCTGGACACGATGGTGGTAAATGCCATCGGGCTGATCGTTTTGCTGGGGATCTGGCAAGGCACGCGCCTCTATTTCGAAGCCGCACTCATCATCGCGATGTTGGGTTTTGTATCGACCGTGGCCTATGCGCGGTTCGTGTTGCGAGGGGACATTATCGAATGACTATGGCTGATATCGGATTATACCTTGCTGCGATCTGCCTCTTGATTGGGGCTGCATTTACACTCGTCGGGGCGATCGGGTTGATCAAACTGGACGACGCGATGAAGCGGTTGCACGCCCCAACCAAGGTGGGAACCATGGGCATTGGCGCGCTGTTGCTGGGCTCGATCATCGTGTCGTTTGCGCGCGGCGGAAGCTCAATCCATGAGCTGCTCATTATGGCGTTTTTGTTTGCCACTGCCCCCATCTCGGCCAACTTCATCAGCAAGGTGAACATTCACCGTCGGTGCTGTGATGAAACCCCTGAATTGCAGGGTGGGCAAACCTGGTCGACCTTGGTTGAACGCGAAGAAGACAAGGCCGTCAAAGAAAAGGCGTGACCTAAGCAGGCTCAGCCCCGCGTCGCAGGGACCGTGAAACGGGGCGACGTGCGGCCAAGTTATGCTAATTTTCTGCGATTCTTTGAGGTTTGGCCATTGCCCTTCGCGCTGTGACCCTTAGCTATGTCAAAAGCCATCAAGGAGCGCGCCATGACTTACACCCCCCCTAAAGTTTGGACTTGGGATTCAGAAAACGGCGGAAAATTCGCGTCGATCAACCGCCCGATTTCAGGCGCAACCCATGACAAAGACCTTCCCACCGGGAAGCACAATCTGCAGCTTCACTCGATGGCAACGCCAAACGGCGTGAAAGTCACTGTGATGTTGGAAGAGCTGCTGCAAGCGGGTTACGGCGCGGATTATGATGCATGGTTCATCGACATCAGTGAGGGCGACCAATTTTCCAGTGGCTTTGTTGACGTGAACCCGAACTCTAAAATCCCGGCCATGTTCGACAAATCCACAGGTGTGCGCGTGTTCGAAAGCGGCGCGATCCTGTTGTATTTGGCAGAAAAGTTTCGCGCCTTCCTGCCCAAAGACATCGAGGGCCGCACAGAAACCCTAAACTGGTTGTTCTGGCTGCAAGGGTCCGCACCCTACTTGGGCGGAGGCTTTGGCCACTTCTACGCCTATGCGCCCGAAAAATTTGAATATCCGATCAATCGGTTCGCGATGGAGGCAAAGCGCCAGCTGGATGTGTTGGACAAGAACCTCGAAGACCGCCGCTATTTGGCAGGCGATGAATACACCATCGCCGACATGGCGACAGCGCCTTGGTATGGCAACATGGTCAAAGGCTTGGCCTATGACGCCGGCGAATTCTTGGATGTTGCAAGCTACGAGCACGTGAACCGTTGGGCCGATGATGTGATGTCGCGCCCCGCATATGTGCGCGGCCGCATGGTCAACCGCACATGGGGTGAGGACAGCGAACAGCTGAAAGAGCGCCACGATGCCAGCGATTTTGACAACATCGGTTAGGCTTCTGCGCGCCTAGTGCGCGAGGGCACAACTTCAACGGTAGTCAGAAATGGGTTGTGGGCATAGGCTGTCCGCAACCCATTTCTTTAGGAGACTATCGATGCGCATTTTTCCGACAACGGCGGCGCTGCTTGCGCTGGCGACAACCGTGCAAGCGGACAATCAAATCGAGATCGTGCGCCCCGATGCGCCGGAATTGGCCCACTACGGACCCCATAAAATCGGGGTGACAACCATGACATTCACCAACCCTGATCAAGTGGATGTGGTGAACACGGGCCCCGAAGGCGAAATCGCGCGATACGACCGCAGCTTGACCGTTGAGGTTTGGTATCCTGCAGCCGCAGACACCCAACCCGGGGGCACCTTGCAGGCCTTGGTGCGCGACGGTGTGACCGTGGCCACACTAACAGGGCAGGCCGCGCGCGATGCAGCGCCAGACAGCGGGGACACCTATCCGCTGGTAATCGTGTCACACGGATACCCAGGCAACCGGTTCTTGATGGCGCCGTTGGCAGAAAACCTTGCCTCAAAGGGATATGTCGTCGCCTCCATCGATCATCGGGACAGCACTTATGATGATCAAACGGCATTTGGCTCCACCTTGGTGAACAGACCGTGGGATCAGCGTTTCGTGGTTGATCAAATGGGAGCCCTCGACGGCGATCTGGGTGCGATCATCGACGGGGATACCGTCGCGGTGATTGGCTACTCCATGGGCGGCTATGGCGCGTTGATTTATGCGGGCGCAGGCGTGACGCAAGCCGCGACAGACTACAGCTGGGGCGCGCCGCAGGGGCTGTTGGAACGTAATTTGATGGGGTCAGACAGCCATGCAGCGCTGGCAGACGACCGCGTGAAGGCTGTGGTCGCATTCGGCCCGTGGGGCAACAATGCAGGCTTTTGGGACGCGGATGGGCTGGCAGGCATCACGACGCCGCTGATGCTTATCGCGGGCAGTGTTGATGATGTATCGCAATACGATGCCATTCGCGGTATTTTTGACGGGGCCACGGGCACGAGGCGTCATTTGCTAACATTTGAGAACGCCAATCACAATGCAGGGGCGCCAATGCCCGCGCCCGTGGAAACCTATGATCTGCCCGCCGATGACGGGGGCTGGTTCCCGTTCGGCCATTATTCAGATGCGGTGTGGGACAGTGTGAAGATGAACAACGTCAGCCAACATTTCCTGACCGCCTATTTGGATCTGCACCTGAAAGGGGATGATGGTAGAACGGCCTATTTCGATCTGATCGAGAATGGCAACGATGGCGTTTGGGCGTTGGATGACACAGGCGCACCGACAGAGGATCATACCTACTGGTACGGGTTTCGCCCGCGCAGTGCCTTTGGTTTGAGGTTGGAGACCGCCGGAGCTGAATAGGCCAAAAGCAGACGGAAAAAGGGCGCGTTCGGAAAGCCGAGCGCGCCCATTTTGTTTAGTTGAATGCGCCCGGCATCAAGGTCTGCGGCAGCCACAAAATGATCTGCGGGAAACAGATGATCAGGACCAAGATCACCAGCATCGGCAGCAAGATGATCGCCACATCGCGCATCACCTGAACCACATTTAGCCCACCAATCGCCGAGGCAATCAGCAAACACAGCCCATAGGGCGGCGTGACCAGACCAAAGGCCAATGACACGATCCCGATGATCGCAAAGGCAATCGGGTCGAGACCCGCAGCGGCGGCCACAGGTTTCAGGACCGTGCCCAGAATGATGATCGTCGGGATGGCATCAATGAACAGGCCAAACAACAAGAACAGGCCCGCAATCACAAAGGCTGTGCCGATCATGCCAAGATCATTGGCGGTCAGGGTTTCTACGATCAGGTTCGGGACCTTGAAGAACGTCAACATAAACCCGAAGGCTGAGGCCGTCCCGATCGCGAACAGCGAAATTGAGGCGAAACGGGCCGTGTCGTAGAAGATCGTGCCGAGGTCTCTGAGCGTGACGGTGCGGTAGACAAACATCCCCAAAATCAACGCATATCCAGCCGCGATAACGGCGCTTTCTGTCGGGGTCACAAAACCGCCTACGATGCTGCCGATCACGAAAATCGGGGTCAGCATCGCAAGGAAGGCCCCTTTAAAGGCTGTCCAAGCCTGCGCGACCGAAGGGCGGCCGTAGGTTGGGTATTTGTAGACCAGCGCGTAACCCAGAACCGTCGCCATCAGCGCAAAGCCGATCATCAGGCCCGGGATCGCACCGCCCAAGAATAGCGCCCCTGGTGACACCTGCATCACACCGCCCCAGACGATCATCAGGATGGAGGGTGGGATGATCACGCCCATGACCGATGAACATGCCGTCAGGGCCACCGCAAACCGCGTGTCGTACCCCTGTTTGACCATCGCTGGGATCAGGATTTTACCAGTGCCCGCCGCATCCGCAGTGGACGAGCCGGAAATACCCGCAAACAACATGGAAACGGCGACGTTCACGTGGCCAAGCCCACCGGGCATCCACCCGGTGAGAACACGGCTAAGCTCGATCAAGCGGTCCGTGACCTTGCCGGAGTTCATCAAGTTGGCGGCCAACAAGAAGAACGGGACAGCCAGAAGAATGAACGAGTTATAGGATTGGAACATCCGGTCGAGCACGATGAATGGGGTAAGCCGCAGGTCCATCAACACGACAGGAATACAGGCGATGCCAAGGGCGAAGGCCACTGGAATACGCATCAAGATCAGGCCAGCGAAGCTGCCGATCAGAACCAAACAGGCGGTGAGTGTTGAAACGATCATTGCACAGTATCTTTCATGTCACGGGGGGCTTTCGTGCGGCGAAAGTCTGCGATCGCCTCGTATAATCTATACCCGCCAAAGAGGGCCCACATGGCGCCTGCAATCGGCACAGACACGTGAGTGATCAATTTATTGGCGCGCATCATGACGGATTTTTGGCGCGACCCGAATTCAGCGTATTCCAAACCATACCAGGCAAAAATAACGCCAAAGCCGACGATCAGAACCAAGACAAACCCGTCTTGCAGCAGTTTCGCCAATGGGCTTCGCGCGTCGGGCAACACCCGCACATCAAAGTGGGTCCGGTCCCAGACGGCAACGATTGACCCGATCATGACGATCCAGATGAAAATGAATGTCGCCAGTTCTTCGGTCCACAAATATGTGGGCATCAAAGGGGTATAACGAGAGAGCACCTGCATTGCGACAGGGATCGCAAGGGCACCCATGAGAACCGCAAGCAGAACCCGAAGGACCTTGCAGAAGCGTTCGAGCCAAATACCGATCATGAAGGGATACCTATTATTAAGGACGGCGTTGCTTTGGGGGCAACGCCGTCGGACTGAAATGGGCCTCAACTTTCGAAGACGCCCATCACAATGGTTTGCTTACATTCCGCGAACGGCTTCCAGCAATTCGGTCGCGCCCAATTCGGCTGCGTAAGCATCCTGAACCGGCAGAACCATTTCCAGCAATGCATCACGGCCTTCGAATTCGGATACGATCACTTGGCCTGCATCCACCATTTGCTGCAGCTTGATACCGTCTTCGCCGGATTCCAGCGCACGACCGAAGGCACCAGCTTCTGCGCCTGCACGCTCAACGATGGCTTGCATTTCAGGTGTCAGCGCACGGTAGGCTGTGCCGGACATCACGATCGGACGCACAGTGATTGTGTGCTGTGTCAGCGTCACGTGTGGGGCGACCTCGTAGAACTTCAGGTTCTGGATAGACGCTGCTTCGTTTTCAAAACCAGCGATAACGCCGGTTTGGATCGCGTTGTACACTTCGTTGTACGCAATCGCAGAAGGTGCAGCTGTCAGCGCTTGGAAGATTTGTGCCTGAATAGGGGCACCCATCACGCGCATGCGGTGACCGGCCAGCTCATCAAGGTTTGTAATTGGCGCGCTGGACACGAGGTTGCGCACACCACCACCGGTGTAGCCGATGATTTTGATGTCAGCGGAGTCGAGCAATTCAGCCTCGAGCGGCGCGAAAGCGTCGGAGCCCAAAACAGCGTTCCAGTGATCCAGATCGCGGAACAAGAACGGCATGTCCATCAAAGGAATGGATTCCGCGAATGTCGCCATGTTGGATGGCGCCATGATTGTGTAATCAACAGCAACACCTTGGTTCAAGAAGGTGACGTAGTCAGCTTCAACGCCCAATTCGCCGTTCAGGCGCAGGTCGAATTCGACGGCATCGCTGGAATATTCGCCAACGAGACGTTCAAATTCACGCATGGTTTTTGTGAAGGCGTGATCTTCGTCGAACATGCTAGCGCCACGCAATGTGACGTCTTGTGCTGTTGCAGGTACGGCAGCCAATGTGGCTGCAGTTGTGGCGGCGATCGCCATGAATTTAGCGGTTGTAAAGATAGACATTTTTTCCTCCCTGTCCTCCTCCAAGACACAACTTTACCAAGGGTAAAACTGTATACTTGTATACTAGTGTGCCATGAAAGCTGACCAGTCAACTTGATTCGGTGACTGGAAGGGTGCTGTTTGCGCTATCATAGCGCGCAAATCTCTACTTATAGGTCTATTTTCACGATGCTACACAGCCTAGGCGCGCAAATTCACCCGCTTCCGGATCGGCTCACTTTTACCAGACGTAGATTTCCATCTCATCCGCATCAATCGCGTATCCGGTTTGCCCTAGGTCCGTGGATTGCAATTGCGTGCGCATGCGCCCCGTCACCCAGACTGCATCCCACAACTGATCGCCCGGCCAAGGTTGGGCTGAATCCACCATCACCAATTGGTTGGCGGGGGGCGGTGGGGTGTGGATGCAGGCCCCCATGTAGGGCACCAGCATAAAATTGGTTACGCCCGCCGCGCTGATCTCAAACGGGATGATGAAGCCGGGCATCTTGATGTAGGCCCCATCCAGGGCCGCGTTAAGCTTGGTGGCGTTTTCATCATAGATCGGGTTCCACGTATCGTTGACCAGATCGATCTCTCCTTCGCCGATGATTTCAGCGTAGCGCACACCGGGGGGGATCAGATCCTCCCACATGATTTCTTGGGCTGCCGCGGCAAATGCCGCTCGCGGCGTGGCGAGTGCGGCGGACAAAAGGGCAAGTGTTGATCTGCGATTCAGCATGAGCGTCTCCGTGTCCCGTAGTCTAGGTTCGCACCATCATACCATCAGCGACCGACATTCTGTAAGCACGCAATGCAGGGATAAGGCTCACAATTGCGCCAGCAGCGATCACACTTAAAATCACCCACAGTTCCCGCAGGGTCGGCGCGTCAATCGGCAGCCAGAGGCCAAAGGCACTGTCGAGAAGCGGCTGCAGCACAACCAGCCCCACATACAAAATCGCCAGCCCCAGAATTGCCCCAAGGGCTGCGGTGATCATCGCCTCAAGGACCAGCATCGACAGGATAAAGCCGGGTCTCGCGCCCATCGCCCGAAAAATCGCCATTTCGCGCCGTCGTTCGTTGAGGCTGGAAAAGATGGTGGCCATCAGCCCAATCAACGCGGTCACGACAACCATGCCAGACACCGCAAGCAGGGCTGTCTCGGCAATGCCCACGATGGCCCATAGCTCTTGTAGGGCGACGCCCGGCAGCACCGCCAGCAGGGGTTCTGCGCGGTATTCATTGATGGCGCGTTGCAGGGAAAAGGTTTGCAGCGGGCTTTCAACACCGATCAAGGCGGCTGTGACGGCTTTGGGCGTCAGGTCCATCTGACGTATTTCCTCAATGGGCGTGGATTGCCCTGGCACCTGCGCCCCACCACGCCAGTCGACGTGAATAGCCTCGATTGCTTCCATGCTGACGATCACGGTGCGATCCACAGGCGTGCCCGTTTTTTCCAACACGCCCGCCACGCGAAACGGCTGATCTTTGTGTTCTGCAAAGGACGCAAGGCCGTGGGCGACCACGATTGGATCGTCGACGGAATAGCCCAACGTCGCGGCCACATCGGCCCCGATTACCGCATCAAACAGGTCATCCATGATGGTGCCTTGGGCCGTTTGTAACGCGCGGCCTTGGCGGTATTTGTAATGCTCAAAAAACGCGGTCGTCGTTCCCATCACGCGGAACTGGCGGTGGCTGTCACCCAGCGAGATTGGCACGATCCAATCCACGTCTGGGCGGGCGGCGATCTCTTGATAGCTTTCCCACGACACATTGTTTGTCGCATTGCCGATCCGGAACACAGAATACAGCAACAACTGCACAGAGCCGGACCGCGCGCCAACAATCAGGTCGGTTCCGGAAATCGTGTCAGCAAAGCTGGCTTTCGCCCCTGTACGCACCTTTTCGACGCCCAAAAACAACGCGACCGAGAGGGCGATGGCCAAAATGGTCATGCCTACGGTCAGAACGCGGGCCCAAAGGCTGGCAAAGGCGAGACGCAGAATCATGGGGCGGTCCTGTTCACGTTGACGATGTCTTGCATCTCAATCACCCGGTCGAACCGCGCGCCTAGGCGGGGGTCGTGGCTGACCATCACCAACGACGTGTCATGCGCGGCGGTTTGCGCGAACAAAAGGTCTAGGAATGACGTCTGTGCGCCAGCGTCCAATGCCGAAGTCGGCTCATCCGCGATAATCACAGGCGGATGCCCGATGAGCGCGCGGGCAACGGCGACCCTTTGTTGCTGCCCAACGCTTAGGGTGTTGGCTTTGGCGGTGTGAATACTGTCCGGTAAGCCCAGTGCCGCGCACAGTTGCGCCGCCTCGCGCAATGGGGATTGCACCCGTTTGCGCCGTTTGGGTGCGAACTTTAGGGGCAACACAATGTTGTCCGTAACGGTGCCAAAGGGCAGCAAATTGAACTGCTGAAAAATGACGCCAATATGCTCTGCGCGAAAGCGGTCGCGTTTGCTGGCTGACAACGCGGTCATCTGGGTGCCTGCAACCGTCACCGCGCCGCTGTCGGGCGTGACGGTACCGCAAATCAGGGACAGCAACGTTGATTTCCCCGATCCGCTTTCCCCCAACAGCAAAACCGTTTCGCCTTTGGCGACGGAAAGCTCTGGCAGGGATAGCGCAAATCCAGCGCGCCCCGGCCAGCGATAGGCAATATCGGAGAGGTGAAGAACGGGGTCAGTCACGGGGATTTAAGGTTCGAGCACGAGAACCGGATCGTCCCGAACAACGTCGTAAGCTTGGGCACCGGCAGCTGTGATCATTTGAACCTCCACCTCTTGGGCGTTTGGAAACACCTCAAAATAGGTGAATGTGATCGCAGTCAACGACACAGGGCTATCGCATGCAAGCGCGTATTCTGCATGAAATTCGGTATGGCCTTCTTCGTGGGCATGGTCATCATGGTCATCATGGTCATCATGGTCATCATGGTCATCATGGTCATCATGGTCATCATGGTCATCATGATCGTCGCCGTCGTTCAGCACGGCATGTGCCTGTGTCAAAAGACAGTTGGCGCCTGTCGATAAAGCGAACAGATCCAATGGGGCTTCCAGCGTCTCCAGCGCGTCCTCGATCGCTGCGATATCTTCGTCGCGGGTCGCGGCGTATTCGAAACCGACAATGTCTGCGCCGGGCGCGTGGAATTCCATCGCAATCGCGGGACCATCAATCGCAATATTGAGCGTGCCGACGCCGTGTTCATGGGCGTCCAGCTGGCGCGTCTCTTGGGCCAAGGCAGGGCAGGCAGATATAAGGGCGAGGATAGACAACGTGTGTTTCATAACACCTCCGGTAAGACAAATAGGCCGTGTTTTGCATGGGCCGAGGTCGCTGTCGGCGCGTGCTGGTGATCTTGTTTTGTTATAAGGTAACATATCTGGGTGAGCCAGTGCAAAACGTGGGATCGGCAAAATTCGGCTTTCAGGGATATGACGCATCGCGTGACGACATCGCAAACCACCTCGACACGCCTAAGTCATGCCTACGAGCGCAATCTATTTCCAAAGGTAGAGAAGGTTTGGTGGAGCATAGCGGGATCGAACCGCTGACCTCCTGCATGCCATGCAGGCGCTCTCCCAGCTGAGCTAATGCCCCAAACCATAGGGTGTGCGCCAATTCTGGTGTGCCGCAACAGCGGCAGGCGCAACGTGGTGCTGCTTACGCAGCGGGGCGGGCGAGATCAAGAGGGATTTTCGCCCGAACCCAAAAATTAAATGCGAAAATTAGGAATCGTCGTCAGGTGCTGCAACGTCGGCGATTTCGTCGAGCGATACATCATCATCATCGTCGTCATCGTCCAACACATCATCGCCCAGATCGACATCTTCATCATCGTCGTCCAGTACCAGATCTTCGTCTTCAGACACCTCATCCATCTTCTTGGATTGCGCATCTTCAGCATCGGCAACCATCGTGCGGGTTTTGCCCGTGTCGACGGTGACGGTTTCACCTGTATAAGGGCTAACAATAGGGTCAGCGTTCAAATCGTAGAACCGCTTTCCGGTGGTCGGGCAAACGCGTTTTGTTCCCCACTCTTCCTTAGGCATCTGATCTTCCTTTAACAGCGCGGCCATGCGGCCGGATCGTCGCCAATTGCCATAAGACCATAACAGTGTCAAAGGAATTGGCGCGTGAATAATGAAAGGCGGATATGGGCTGTTTGATCCTTGATGGCAACCCCCCTGTAGAAGTTCAACTGCGCAGGTCCGCACGGGCCCGCCGGCTGAGCCTGCGAATCTCGCGTTTAGACGGGCGCGCAACCCTGACTTTGCCAACACATGTGCCAGAGCGTGAAGGCATGGCGTTTCTGCGCGACCGTGAAGACTGGCTGCGTAAACATCTGGCAGATGTCACGCCAGAGCAGGTGGTTTCCTTGGGCGGCACCGTGCCCTTTCGCGGGGAGGCGCTTGCGCTGCGACCGGCAGACATCAAAGGGGCGCGGCTGGTGGACGGTGCCCTGCATGTGCCGACCGACCCGGCACGGACGGGCAAATGTGTTGCAGCGTTCATGAAAGTACAGGCGCGGGATGCTTTGGCAGCGGCATCTGATCGGTATTCTCAGGTTTTAGGCCGGTCTTACGGACGTATTACGCTGCGCGATACGCGGTCACGGTGGGGGTCGTGCTCTTCTGCGGGGGATCTGATGTACTCTTGGCGCTTGATTATGGCGCCGCCCAAGGTGCTGGACTATGTCGCCGCCCACGAGGTTGCCCATCTCCAGCATATGGACCACAGCGCGCGGTTTTGGGGCGTTGTTGAAGATTTGTTTCCCGATCACAAATCCTGCCGGGCCTGGTTGCGCAGCCATGGGAATGCATTGCACCGTGTGCGTTTCGATTGACGTCTCGGGCTGATGTGATCACATAGCGGGCATGTTGATTCAATCCAAAGCAACCGAACCGACCGGTGCGGCGCACGACCGCGTGTATCGCGCGTTGCGGACGCGCATCATGCATGGCGAAATTCATCCGGGGCAGGCGCTGACCTTGCGGGGCATCGGCAAGGAATTTGGCGTCTCGATGACCCCAGCCCGCGAATCAGCGCGGCGGCTGGTCGCGGAAGGGGCGCTGTTTTTGTCATCGTCGGGTCGGGTTTCGACGCCTGAGCTGTCGAACGAGCGGATCGAAGAACTGGCCGCGTTGCGAGCGCTTCTGGAGCCGGAATTGGCGGCGCGTGCCTTGCCGCGGGCCCATATGGCGTTGATCGAGCGGTTGGAGGAAATCAACAACCGGATCGCGGGCGTGATCGCGCGCCAAGACGCGCCCGGGTATATTCGAATGAACCTCGAATTTCACCGGACGCTGTACCTGCGTGCGCAAGCCCCTGCGATGTTGGCCATGGCCGAAACCGTGTGGCTGCAAATGGGCCCCACGATGTCCAAACTTTATGGGCGGCTGCGCCGAACAGAGACGCCGCGCGCCCATAAATTGATTTTAGCGGCCCTGAAGGCGGGGGATGAAGCCAGCCTGAAGCTGGCCGTTCGGTCTGACGCCACGCAGGGGCTGCGAATGCTTAAGGTTTAAATCGGTTGCGGCGCATGGAGATGGGCCGCAATCCGACGCAATGCGCTGCGGAATTGATCGGCACCGATCATCATCCGCTGGGCCAATGCAGACACCACTTCATACTCGCTTGGCTGAATTTCACCGTCTGCAACAGCGATATTGAGAGCTGCTTCCAACACGATCTGACGGTCGTTTTCCGTCAAATCTTGCCCGACCTGCGCGAGGTCGCTGGCGGATGGATTAAGGCGGTTCAGCAAATCCGCAACCTGTTCCGTCGAGTAGGCATGGCCGGTGAGGCGCGTTAGAATATGGGCGATATGTTGGATTTCAGTTTGATCGATCTGGCCGTCGGCGACGGCGACCTGCGACATGGCGACCAATGAATGGATGACCAGTGCATCGGGCAGGGTAGCGCGTTTGGTTTTCTGGGATCGGGCTTTCAGCCATGTGCCGAGTTTGAAGGCCAGAAGCAGCGGCAGGATGAACATCCATGCATGACCCCAAACCTGCTGCACGATGGTGGCTTTGGGTTCGACCGGAAGAGTGGTGTTGACCATGCCTGCGGCTTGAAGGTCTTGCAGGTGTTCGCCGCTTAGATCGCTATACATTTGCCCGGCACAGCCACTGTTGGACAGGGCATAGGCGTTGGTGACGGTGTAGGCGGGAATGAAGAAAACACGCAAGGAATCAGTGAGATGGCACAGTGAAATAACGGCGCCGCTGTTCCCGTCTGTCGGAATTGATGTGTGTTCTACGAAACGAAGATCTGCACCCCGTTGGGCAATCAGGGGGGATGCATGGGCTGTGGTTGCGGTAGAAATGGCAAGGGCGGCGGCGGTGAATTTGAAAAATTTATACACGGGAATAAACCTATTTTTACAGTAATCGCCTTAGGGTTTAGTGGGCGGTTACGGCAAAGATGTGGCGCGGAACGGTCGAAGCCGCGACCATTCGGCGACATCAAAAAGGGGCGGCCCAATTGGTGCCGCCCCTTATTTATATGACCTTCGCTGACCTTTATGGTTAACGAAATGTTAATGCGATCACGCGTGGATTGCACCGTCGCCACAGGCCAGTGCGGCTTCGCGGACCGCTTCGGAGTAGGTCGGGTGCGCGTGGCAGGTGCGGGCCAGATCTTCGGCTGCGGCACCAAATTCCATGGCGACGCAGATTTCGTGGATCAGGTCACCGGCTGCTGGGCCAATGATATGCGCGCCCAAGATACGGTCAGTCGCCTTGTCGGCGATGATTTTCACGAAACCGTCTGCTGCAAAGTTCGCTTTGGCGCGGCCGTTGCCCATGAAGGAGAATTTCCCGACTTTGTAGTCGCGGCCTTCGGATTTGAGCTGTTCTTCGGTTTTGCCGACGTTTGCAACCTCGGGGTGGGTGTAGATGACCCCTGGTATCACGTCATAGTTAACATGTGGTTTCTGACCCGCGAGACCTTCGGCGCAGGCCATTCCTTCGTCTTCGGCTTTGTGAGCCAGCATCGGGCCGTCGATGCAATCGCCGATGGCATAGATGCCGTCGATGTTGGTTTTGTAGTGGCCATCGGTTTTGATCTGGCCGCGCTCGGACATCTCGACGCCCAAGGCTTCGAGGCCCAGCCCATCGGTGTAGGGGCGGCGGCCTGTGGCGACCAGTACGGTGTCTGCTTCGACGGTGCTTTCGCTGTCGTCTTTGCGCGATTTATAGGTGACGGTGGCCTTTTTGCCTTTGACCTCAACAGATTGCACAGCGGCGCCCATTGTGAAGCTAAGGCCTTGTTTGGTCAGCAGTTTTTGGAATGTGCGTTGCACTTCTGCGTCCATGCCGGGGGTGACGGTGTCGGCGAATTCGATGACCTCAACCTCGGCGCCCAGACGGGAATAGACGGAGCCTAATTCGAGGCCGATGACGCCAGCGCCGATCACGACCATCTTGTTGGGAACCTTGGACAATTCCAGCGCGCCGGTGGAGGACACGACGACCTTTTCATCGATCTCGACGCCCGGCAGGGAGGAGACTTCGGAGCCGGATGCGATGATGATGTTTTTGGTCTCATGCACATCGTCGCCGACTTTGACCTTGCCCGCAGCCGGGATAGAGCCCCAGCCTTTCAACCAGTCGATTTTGTTCTTTTTCATAAGGAATTCAACACCTTTGGTGTTGGTTCCGATGGTGTCGGATTTGTAGGAGAGCATCTGTTTCCAATCGACGGATTGGGTTTTACCCTTGAGGCCCATCGCCGCGAAATTGTGTTCGGCTTCGTGCAGCATGTGGGAGGCGTGCAGCAAGGCCTTGGACGGGATGCAGCCCACGTTCAGGCAGGTGCCGCCGAGCGTTTCGCGGCCTTCGACGATGGCTGTTTTGAGGCCCAACTGGGCGCAGCGGATGGCGCTGACATAGCCACCTGGGCCGGATCCGATGATGATAACGTCGTAGTTTGCCATGGGAGTTTCCTTTGGGTTTTTGCCGTACACAGCGCGTACACGGGGTGTACACAACTTGTATGTACACTGGTGCGGCTAGATCAGGGTTGAAATTATCATGAGGAGGGTCGCAGCAAAACCCGCGAACCAGATGAGAGAGCGCCCCGGACGCCAGCCAAAGGCATAGGCGGGGACATAGGCCACGCGCGCGATCAGGTAGATGTAGGCGCAGGTGGCGGTGAAGGTGGTGGATTGGTCGGAGAGGGTGACGACGACCACGGCGAGGGTGAAGAGGATCAGCCCTTCGAAGTGGTTGTTCAGCGCCCGTTGCAGGCGGCCCGCCAGTTGGGACAGCTCACGCGACGGGGCGCGGTCGCGGGCGGACATGGTGTAGCCGGGGCCAACGTCGAGATTGGCGCGCAGGGCGTAGAGGCCGAATTGCACGGCTTGCAGAAGGCCAGCGAGGGCGAGGGCTGTGAGCTCGGGGGTCATGTCAATCTGCGTCTCCTTGCTCCGCAGTAGAAATTTTCTCTAGCCGTCCGGAAATCGCACTAATCGTTAAGAAGAGAACAGTGACCAAAAGAATGAAACCGCCGAAGGTTGGTTCGCCCGAATTCGGCCCTGATGAAACTTCCCAACTCAGCATCTTAAACAGAAAGCTCATTGAAATGATTATGGCTAAGCTCGTGGGAACTATTACTAAGAAGAAACGGCGGTTTCTGCTCGTGCCGGGGAGAAATAGTAGGGCGCTGCAGTTGCTGCATTGAACAAAGTCATATTTGTTCCAGCCCCGGTGTGGATTGGTTCGACAGAGCAATGATGTCGGTTGGAGCACGTTACACTCAGGGCAGCGCATTCCACATAATTTAGACCAGAAGCCGGGACGATAATTTCGCCCCGGTTCTGAGATATTAAATGGTTCGCGAGGCTTTGAGCGCATCGGTCTTTACAGGTCCACTAGCACTTTACCGGAGCCATCAGAACGCGATTGCCATCGCCATCTGCGCCACGGCTCAATCGATCCAAGATAGAATGATCCGTTGTGCCAAGTTGGCACCTGCCTTCAATAGCGAGGTATTGCTCGACAATAGAAATACGCTGCTCGATTGAACGGCTTGCAACAGGTGAGATCACAAAAAGTGAATCGCGGCCTAGCTCTGATGGAGTGCTGGAGGACCCGCCAACGGGGACCTCTCGCACTGTGAATTCGCCAACTTGAACATCCTGAATGCGACTAGACGAGGTGCTGCAGGCTGAAAGTGTAATTGCGCTGCATAGGATGAGAGATTTAAAGGCTTTGTTCATCTCTTTACTCCTTACAGGTCCATCAGCAGGCGGCGTGGGTCTTCCAGCGCTTCTTTGACGCGCACGAGGAAGGTTACCGCGCCTTTGCCGTCTACGATGCGGTGATCGTAGGACAGGGCCAGATACATCATCGGACGGATCACGACTTGACCATTGATCGCCATTGGACGGTCCTGAATTTTGTGCATGCCCAAGATGCCGGACTGCGGTGGGTTCAGGATCGGGGAGGACATGAGGGAGCCGTAGACACCGCCGTTGGAGATGGTGAATGTGCCGCCCTGCATTTCCGCCATGGACAGTTTGCCGTCGCGGGCTTTTTTGCCTTTTTCAGCGATCGCTTTTTCGATTTCAGCAAAGGACATCTGGTCGGTGTCGTTGAGAACCGGAACGACGAGGCCTGTTGGCGTACCTGCCGCGATGCCCATGTTGACGTAGTTTTTGTAAACGATGTCTGTGCCGTCGATTTCAGCGTTCACTTCAGGCACTTCTTTCAGGGCGTGGATACAGGCCTTGGTGAAGAAGGACATGAAGCCCAGTTTGACGCCGTGCTTTTTCAAGAACAGGTCTTTGTATTCGTTGCGCAGGGCCATCACCTCGGTCATGTCGACCTCGTTGTAGGTGGTGAGCATGGCAGCGGTGTTCTGAGAGTCTTTGAGACGCTTCGCGATGGTCTGGCGCAGACGTGTCATTTTCACGCGCTCTTCGCGGGCGGCCTGATCGGCGGCCACGGGGGCACGTGGGGCCGCAGCGGCGGCAGGTGCAGCAGCAGGGGCGGCCATGGCTTTGAGCACGTCTTCTTTCATGACGCGGCCATCTTTGCCGGTGCCGGTCACGCCGGACAGGTTGTTTTCGGCCATCAGCTTTTTGGCGGATGGCGCGTCTTCCACGTCTTTGCCGCCTTGGGCCGCTGGAGCTGTGGTGGTTTCTGGTGTGCCGGTGACTGCGGCGGCTGGGGCTGTCGCGTCGGTGGACATGATGGCCAGTTTGCCGCCTGCTTCAACTGTGGCGCCTTCTTCGGCCAGCACAGATGTCATGACGCCAGCGGCGGGCGCGGGCACTTCGACAGAGACTTTGTCTGTTTCAAGTTCGCAGAGCATTTCGTCTGCGGCGAAGGCTTCGCCCGGTTTTTTGAACCATGTGGAGACGGTTGCCTCGGTCACGGATTCGCCCAAGGTCGGGACCATGATGTCCATCTCTTCGCCGGAGCTTGCGGCGGGTGCTGCTTCGGCTTTGGCCTCGGATTTCGCGGGGGCCGCTGCGGCTTCGCCACCTTCGGAGATCTGCGCGAGCAGGGCATCTACGCCGACGGTGTCGCCTTCGGCGGCCACGATTTCGGACAGGGTGCCAGCGGCGGGTGCAGGCACCTCGACGGTGACTTTGTCTGTTTCCAGCTCACACAGCATTTCGTCTTGTGCGACGGTATCGCCCGGTTTTTTGAACCATGTGGCGACGGTGGCCTCGGATACGGATTCACCAAGGGTTGGGACGCGAACTTCGGTCATTATTTCGATCCTTCAAGTGTAAGCGCGTCGTTCACGAGCGCGGTTTGCTGGGCTTTGTGTTGAGAGGCGAGGCCGGTTGCCGGAGAGGCGGAGGCCGCGCGACCTGCGTAAACAGGGCGTGTGTGTTTGGCTTTGATGCGGGTCAGAACCCATTCGATGTTGGGTTCGATGAACGACCAAGCACCTTGGTTTTTGGGCTCTTCCTGACACCAGACCATTTCGGCGTTCTTGAACCGTTCGAGTTCTTTGACCGCAGACTGGGCCGGGAACGGGTAGAACTGTTCGAAGCGCATGATGTAGACATCGTTGATGCCGCGCGCGTCGCGTTCTTCGAGCAGGTCGTAGTAGACCTTGCCGGAGCACATGACGACACGTTTGATTTTGCTGTCGGCGACCAATTTGGTGTCCGAGTTGCCCTTTTCGGCATCATCCCACAGCACGCGGTGGAAGGAGGAGCCTTCGAGGAAGTCTTCGGCTTTGGAGACGGCCAATTTGTGACGCAGCAAGGATTTCGGCGTCATCATGATCAGCGGTTTGCGGTAGCTGCGGTGCAGCTGACGGCGCAGGATGTGGAAGTAGTTCGCAGGCGTTGTACAGTTCGCCACGATCCAGTTGTCGCCACCACACATGGTGAGGAAACGTTCCAGACGCGCGGAGGAGTGCTCTGGGCCTTGGCCTTCGTAGCCGTGGGGCAGAAGGCAGACGAGGCCGGACATGCGCAGCCATTTGCTTTCACCGGAGCTGATGAACTGGTCGAACATGATCTGTGCGCCGTTGGCGAAATCGCCGAACTGGGCTTCCCAGAGGGTCAGCGCGTTGGGCTCTGCCAGGGAGTAGCCGTATTCGAACCCGAGCACCGCGTATTCGGACAACATGCTGTCGATGACTTCGTAGCGGGATTGGCCTTCGCGGATGTTGTTGAGCGGGTAGTACCGCTCTTCGGTGTCTTGGTTCACGATGCCGGAGTGCCGCTGGGAGAAGGTCCCGCGGGTGGAATCCTGACCGGACAGGCGCACAGGGTAGCCTTCAGTGACGAGCGAGCCGAAGGCCAGTGCTTCGCCGGTGGCCCAATCAAAGCCTTCGCCGGTTTCAAACATTTTGGTTTTCGCATCCAAAATACGACCAACGGTTTTGTGCATCGGGAAACCATCTGGCACTTTGCACAGGCCGCGACCCACCTCTTGGAAGGTGTCTTCGGTGATCGCGGTTTGGGCGCGCTGGTAGTTTTCGTCGCTGGCGTCGAGGTGGGACCATTTGCCATCAAGCCAGTCGGCTTTGTTGGGTTTGTAGTCTTTGCCCGCTTCGAACTCAGCATTCAATTTGGCCTGGAAGGCGGCCTTCATGTCTTCGATTTCGCCTTCGGGGATCAAACCGTCTTTGACCAGACGATCGGTGTAGAGCGTCAGTGTGGTTTTCTGCTGTTTGATCTTTTTGTACATCACCGGGTTGGTGAACATCGGCTCGTCGCCTTCGTTGTGACCAAAGCGGCGGTAGCAGATGATGTCGAGGACGACGTCTTTGTGGAATTTCTGACGGAATTCGGTGGCGACGCGGGCAGCGTGCACCACGGCTTCTGGGTCGTCGCCATTGACGTGGAAGATGGGCGCTTCGACCATCAGCGCGATGTCTGTTGGGTAGGGCGAGGAGCGCGAGAAGTGAGGCGCGGTGGTGAAACCGATTTGGTTGTTGACCACGATGTGCATCGTGCCACCGGTTTTGTGGCCGCGCAGACCGGAGAGGCCGAAGCCTTCGGCGACAACACCTTGGCCTGCGAAGGCCGCATCACCGTGCAGCAAGATCGCCATGGATTTTGTGCGGTCGGTGTCGTTTGTCTGGTCTTGTTTGGCGCGGATTTTGCCCAAGACAACAGGGTTCACAGCCTCGAGGTGGGAGGGGTTCGCTGTGAGCGACAGGTGGACTTTGTTGCCGTCAAAGGCGCGATCGGAGGAGGCGCCGAGGTGGTATTTCACATCGCCGGAGCCGTCCACGTCTTCGGGTTTAAAGGACCCGCCTTGGAATTCGTTGAAGATCGCGCGGTAGGGTTTTTCCATCACGTTGGCCAGAACCGACAGGCGGCCACGGTGCGGCATGCCGATGACGATGTCTTCAAGGCCCAGTTGACCACCGCGTTTGATGATCTGTTCCATGGCCGGGATCAGGCTTTCGCCGCCGTCGAGGCCGAACCGTTTGGTGCCCATGTATTTGACGTGCAGGAATTTCTCGAAGCCTTCAGCCTCGACCAAGGAGTTCAAAATGGCTTTGCGGCCGTTTTGGGTGAAGGCGATTTCTTTGCCCAAGCCTTCGATGCGTTCTTTCAGCCAGCCCGCTTCTTCGGGGTTGGAGATGTGCATGTATTGCAGGGCGAAGGTGCCGCAGTAGGTGCGTTTCACGATCGCGAGGATTTCGTTCATCGTCGCGACTTCGAGGCCCAGCACGTTGTCGATGAAGATCGGGCGATCCATGTCGGCGGCGGTGAAGCCGTAGGAGGCGGGATCAAGCTCTGGGTGAGGGGTTTGATCGCGCATGCCGAGTGGATCAAGGTCAGCGACCAAGTGACCGCGGATGCGGTAGGCGCGGATGATCATCAGGGCGCGGACGGAATCGAGGACCGCGTTGCGGACCTGCTCTTCGGAAATCTCAACACCTTTGGCGGCGGCTTTGTCTTTGATCTTTTTGCCAGCGGCTTCGGGTTCGGCGGCCCATTGACCGTCGAGCGCCTGTGTCAGGTCGTCATTGGGGACCGGTGGCCAATCTGTGCGACCCCAAGACGGGCCAGCGGCCTCGGCTTTCGCATCCGAAGGGGCATCGCCCAAAGACTTAAAAAACGCCTGCCAACTTTCGTCGACTGCGTTCGGGTTGTCTGCATATCGTGCATAAAGCTGTTCGATATATTCCGCGTTGTGTCCTTGCATAAAGGAAGAGGCGTGGAAGACGTCGTTTGGGGATTGGTCAGTCATGGGTCACCTACTGGTCGGGTGGGGATGAACAAGGTTGAGGTGGGGGGCGCCCCCCACCTCATGGTTTTTTTAACCGATTGCCTTAAGCACGGCTTCGCCAAGTGTGGCGGGGCTGTCTGCAACCACGATACCAGCGGATTTCATCGCTTCGATCTTGGATTCAGCGTCACCTTTGCCGCCTGCAACGATCGCACCGGCGTGGCCCATGCGGCGGCCTGGAGGGGCGGTGCGGCCCGCGATGAAGCCAGCTGTTGGTTTCCAACGGCCTTTTTTCTTCTGCTCGGCCAAGAATTCGGCAGCTTCTTCTTCTGCGGAACCACCGATTTCGCCGATCATGATCATGGACTGTGTTTCGTCGTCATCGAGGAACATGTCCAAGATGTCGATGTGCTCAGTGCCTTTGATCGGGTCGCCGCCGATGCCCACAGCTGTGGATTGGCCGAGGCCCGCGTCAGCCGTCTGTTTCACGGCTTCGTATGTCAATGTACCGGAGCGGGACACAACGCCAACAGAACCACGTTTGTGGATGTGGCCTGGCATGATGCCGATTTTACAAGCGTCTGGCGTGATCAGACCGGGGCAGTTTGGCCCGATCAGGCGGGAGGAAGAGTTTTCCAACGCGCGTTTGACGCGCATCATGTCCAGCACAGGGATGCCTTCGGTGATGCAGACGATCAGTTCCATTTCAGCGTCGATGGCTTCGAGGATGGAGTCAGCCGCGAAGGGCGGAGGCACGTAGATGACGGAGGCGTTGGCCTCGGTCACGTGCTTTGCTTCGTGCACAGAGTTGAACACGGGCAGGCCGAGGTGCTCGGAGCCGCCTTTGCCAGGTGTTACGCCGCCCACCATTTTGGTGCCGTAAGCGATGGCTTGTTCGGAGTGGAATGTCCCCTGCGAGCCGGTCAGACCCTGACAGATGACTTTGGTGTTTTCGTCGATGAGGATTGCCATGAGTTTAGTCCTGCTTTCTTGCAATATGCGAATTGAGTGGATCCGCGAACACAGTCGTGCGCTCGGGGAAATATTTGATCCGAATCTTTTCAAGATCTTCGGCGTTGATGGAGTTAATCCGTGCGCTTTGGTCTGCCGTCAGCGTGAGTTTTGTGCCGTTGGCCAGCCAGCTGAACCTTGTCCCGCTTTCGCGTCGCTGCAGCCGCAGCGCTTTGCGGAGGCGGTTGCGCACCAAAATCGCGCGCAGTTCGCGTGCGCTGGGTGCAACGTTTTCCGAGATGGCGGGTGCTGTTCCTGTGGCGTCGATGTCGACTGCGGCGCAGAAGTCGTCAACGATGTCATTGTTCACCAACTCATCTCGCTGGAACAGCCGGATTTGGACGCGATCTGCGCCCAAAGTGTCTGACCACAAGTTCAGCAGCCCGAAGAGCTTGGCGTGACGGTTTCGCTCGATGAAGCTATCAAGCGAGACTGCCGCGCCATGTTTGACGTTTTGAGTGAACCGGCTGAGAATCCAATCTGCGGGATTCCGCAGATAGACAAGGTAGTCCACACGGTCAAACCGGGCGTGCAACCATTCGTCCAATGCGCGGATTTGGTCTTGGGTTTTGACCCACCCACCAAGCATTTCGGACGACAGAATCGTTGTGTTTTGCTCTGCCGTCTGATCTGCGAGTTGGCTGTCGAATTGTGCGATACATGCGTCGCAAAATTCTTTTTGGTCTTGCAAGGTCGTAAGGTTCAATCGCCGCCTGATCCGCCCGCGCGGGGCGAGGTGGTTGGTCAACTGGAACGGCAAAATACCCAAGAAGTGCAGTAACACCGGAAAGTCGACCTTAGATGATCGGACTTCAGGGGTGTGCACGCCACGATCCCGCAGTCGGTCGCGATTTTGCTCAAGCCACGTTTGCACCGTGGTTGTGCCGGTTTTGTTCAAGCCAATGTGCACAACACACCGGCCGCTTTTAACGGCTAGTTCGCTTGCATTGGCGAGAGATGGTGACATCAACATCGTATCCAAAACCAAAATCATGCCCAATCGGGCGGGTGTCAGCGCGAAGACGTGCGCCAGTCGTGCGGGAATGGTGGGGCAGGCGATGCTGCCCCGCCAATGTTTTAGCCTTTGACGGCTTTTACGATTTTCTCGGCGCCGTCGGAGAGGTCGTCGGCGGCGATCACATCAACGTCGGAGTTGTTGATGATCTCTTTGCCTTTCTCAACGTTTGTGCCTTCGAGGCGAACAACGAGAGGAACCTGCAGGCCCACTTCTTTCACTGCAGCGATCACGCCTTCTGCGATGACGTCGCAGCGCATGATGCCGCCGAAGATGTTCACGAGGATGCCTTTGACGTTCGGATCGGATGTGATGATCTTGAACGCTTCTGTTACTTTCTCTTTCGTGGCGCCGCCGCCAACGTCGAGGAAGTTTGCAGGTTCTGCGCCGTAGAGTTTGATGATGTCCATTGTGGCCATCGCCAAGCCAGCACCGTTTACCATGCAGCCGATTTCACCGTCGAGCGCGATGTAGTTCAGGTCGTATTTGGACGCTGCGAGCTCTTTGGGGTCTTCTTCTGTTTCGTCGCGCAATTCTGCAACGTCAGCGTGGCGGTAGACCGCGTTGCCGTCGAAGGCCACTTTGGCGTCGAGTACTTTGAGGCTGCCTTCATCTGTGATGATCAGCGGGTTGATCTCGAGCATTTCCATGTCTTTTTCGGTGAATGCTTTGTAGAGCTGGCCCATGAGCTGAACGCACTGCTTTACCTGAGCGCCTTTGAGGCCCAGTGCGAATGCGACGCGGCGGCCGTGGTAGGCTTGGTAGCCTGTTGCCGGATCAACAGTGAAGTTGAGGATTTTCTCTGGAGTGGCTTCTGCCACTTCTTCGATGTCCATGCCGCCTTCGGTGGAGACAACGAAACCGATGCGGGATGTCGCACGGTCGACGAGCAGGGCGAGGTACATTTCTGTCTCGATGCCGGAGCCGTCTTCGATGTAGACGCGGTTGACCTGTTTACCGGCTGGGCCAGTTTGGTGTGTGACCAATGTGCGGCCCAACATCTTTTTGGCTTCTTCGGCAGCTTCTTCGACAGATTTTGTCAAACGCACACCGCCGGCATCGCCAGCGTCTGCTTCTTTGAATTTACCTTTGCCGCGACCACCTGCGTGGATCTGCGCCTTGACCACCCACAAAGGGCCGTCCATTTCGCCAGCAGCAGTTTTAGCGTCTTCTGCTTTCAACACGGCACGGCCGTCGCTGACTGGGGCACCATAGGACGCGAGGAGCGCCTTGGCCTGATATTCGTGGATGTTCATGAAGTCGTCCTTCGGTCTGATAAGCGTTACCTCCGCTATAAACCTAAAGAATCCTTTGCCTGAACGCCTTTCTTTCGAAGGGCGGGAAAAAAGCGACATTTGTGATCACAGCTATAATTGTGTGATCACAAATTAATATTCCTTCACCTTGATTGACCCGCAGCCGCGACGATTCGCGTGCAGAGCGTTGTTTCGCAGGCTGTTCACTTGTGCGCTGTGCGCCGTGTCTGGAGGTGAGTTAGGCCAAAAGCTCTCGGGGGAAAGCCTCGCGCAGGGCGTTTTTGCTGTCCTCTACACCGTTCGCGTACTCCAGCCCGTCGGGCGTGGGGCGCGTGAGGTCGTAGGCGCTTAGGTCGTGGAAGGTGATCGGGGGGACGTAGGGGCGGCGCACCGACAGGAAGTAATCGAGGAATTTGATTTCTGCGGTTTGGTGGATTTTGTTGGTTTTGCTGACGACCCATGTGTTCGGCACGCCGAGGGCGTCGGCCACGATGAGGCCGTGCAAGCTGGCGGAATAGATGTGGCGGCAGGATTTGATTTGGTTGGCAACGCTGACGGAATCTTTGGTGCGCGGATCGATCAGGGTGATGTCGGTGTTGTCTTGGAACAGGTCGACGCTGTTGGCGGCTTTGCGTTCGTTGAAATCGGCGTGGTGCGGGATCAGGCCGATTTTGTCTGTGCGCGCGATGGCGGGGTCGGTCAGGTCGGCGAGGAACAGGCCGGGATCGCCGAAGGCCACATCGCGAATGCCCAGAAGGGAGGCCGTGATAGGGCCGCGAACGGCGCTAAATTCGACATGTTTGGTGAACCGCAATTCCGCGATGGGGCTGCGCATGCCGGTGCCCCAAATGACGGGTCGCTTTTTCTGTTTCTTGTGAAAGATTGGCTGCACTTTGTGCAGGATGCTGCCCACGCAGAACAGATCGGCCTTGTTGCGGTTGGCGAGGTCTACGTCGCGGCCAGAGATATGCGAGACAACCAAGGGATTGAGCGCATCGCCAAAGTTTTCGCCGTCCCACCAGCTGAGTTTGAGGGGCGTTTTTGTGTCTGTAGAGGGCATGTCGATCAATCCTGTCGTTTTGTGGACCGTACCAACACAAGGAAATTTTGCCCAGACAAAGATGAGAGGCTGGTGCGGGTGGGTTTGGGGGCAGGTGCGGAGACGAAGAAAGGCGCCCCCGAAGGGACGCCTTTCAAAGTGCTACATGCCGTGTGGTCTTAGGTCAGGCTGTCGTCGATGCCTTTGCAGGCGTCAACCAGGCCTTGGACGGCTTTAACGGAGGTGTCGAACATCTCTTGCTCTTCTTTGTTGAGCTTGATGTTGACGATTTTCTCAACGCCGCCGGCGCCGATGACTGTTGGAACACCAACGTACATGCCTTTTACGCCGAGGTCGCCGTCACAGTAGGCGGCACATGGCAGGACACGTTTTTGGTCTTTGAGGTAGGCTTCAGCCATCTCGATGGCGGAGGTCGCTGGTGCGTAGAACGCGGAGCCTGTTTTCAGCAGGCCTACGATTTCTGCACCGCCGTCACGTGTGCGCTGAACGATGGCGTCCATTTTTTCCTGTGTTGTCCACCCCATGTCGATGAGGTCAGGCAAAGGAATACCGGCCACTGTGGAGTAGCGTACGGATGGGACCATTGTGTCGCCGTGGCCGCCTAGAACAAAGGCTGTCACGTCGCGCATGGAGACGTTGAATTCTTCTGCGAGGAAGTGGCGAAAACGCGCGCTGTCGAGAACGCCTGCCATGCCGCACACTTTGTTGTGGGGCAGGCCGGAGAATTCGCGCAGGGCCCAAACCATGGCGTCCAGCGGGTTGGTGATGCAGATCACGAACGCGTCTGGTGCGTGTTTTGCGATGCCTTCGCCTACGGATTTCATGACTTTCAGGTTGATGCCCAACAGGTCATCACGGGACATGCCCGGCTTGCGTGCAACACCCGCGGTTACGATACAAACGTCTGCGCCTGCGATGTCGGCGTAGTCGGAGGTGCCGGACATTGCAGCGTCGAAGCCTTCGGAGGGGCCGCCTTCTGCGATGTCGAGGGCTTTGCCTTGTGGCAGGCCGTCGGCGATGTCGAACATAACTACGTCGCCGAGCTCTTTGATAGCTGCGAGGTGGGCGAGTGTGCCGCCGATGTTACCGGCGCCGATCAGGGCGATCTTAGGTCTGGCCATTGTGAATGGGTCCTTTATCCGTTCGTGTGAGATCGGCGCTTGCCTAGTCTTTTGCGGTGCGTCATGCAAGTGTGCAGCGCTGCGGCGCGGCGCGATCCTTTGTTTGTATGCGTTTGTATGCTGATGTTTGCGCAAACATGTATACTAGTCGACCGCTGCGATGCCGCAAAAATTTTCGTGATCGGGCGATGGTACGGGTGATTCCCGCAAGATGGAGGCGAGGAGCGATGGAGGGGTTTGCGTTTTGGGCGCTGGCGGGTTTGGCCGCATTTTGCGTGGGCCTGTCCAAGGGCGGTGCGCCTGCGTTCGGGGTTTTGGCGGTGCCGTTAATGTCGCTTGTGATTTCGCCGTTGACGGCGGCGGGGCTGCTGCTGCCGGTGTTTATCTTTTCGGATATTTTCGGGGTTTGGGCTTACCGGTCGCAGATCAACTGGCGGGTTGTGCGGATTGCGGTGGTGGGCATTGTTTTGGGCACATTGATTGGGTGGTCGACGGCGCGGATCGTGTCCGATGATCATGTGCGGATTTTGATCGGGGTGATTGGCGCGGTGTTTGCTGTGACCTTTATCCTGCGGTCTGACCCGGAGGGGCCGGCGCGGCCTGCGCCTGTTGGGCGCGGTGTGTTTTGGACCACGGTGGCCGGGTTCACCAGTTTTGTCAGCCATGCAGGCGCGCCGCCCTGGCAGGTGTGGACCTTGCCGCAACGGATGCCGAAATTGGTGTTTGCGGGCACGACGACCATGACCTTTGCGATCATGAACCTGTTGAAAGTTGTGCCATATTATCATTTGGGCCAGCTGCAATTGCACAGCCTGAAGGTGACCGCGATTTTATGCGTGCCTGCGGTGATCGCGGTGTTTGTGGGCTATCAGATTGTGCGGATTGTTCCGACGCGGGTGTTTTATGCGGCGGTGACCTGGATGTTGCTGGGGGTGTCGATCAAGCTGATTTGGGACGGGGTGAGCGCGCTTTGAGCGCGCCCGTGCTACGCGCCGCTGTCGGTGTTTGGCAGCGCTTCATCGAGATATTGGTAGCCTGCGCCGCTGGCGACCAAACAGGTGGGGCCGCCCGCGCGGGTGACTGTGATCGTCCATGTACCAGTCTCGTGGGAGGCGAAGATTTCGACGATTGTATTGTCGGCGGACATGCCGATGGATTGGCGGGCTTCGCCGTAGTCGGCGGCGAGGCGTTCCACTACGTATGAATGGGCGCCGCAGTTTGGTCTTGGTTGGGCTGAGGTCGCGCTGGCCAGAAGGGATGTGGCACAGGCGAGGGCAATGATCTTGGCGGTCATGGGTCTCTCCAAAAGGGTGCATTTGTCTTCTTCGTCTGGTGGAGAGTGTGGCGCGGGACCCTTTATCATATGGTTAATCGCGGGGGACGGTGGTGTTGCGCAGGCCTGTGTGTTTGCGGTTTTTGCTGCATCGCGGCAAATTGCGCTTGCAAGATTGAAAGAAATATGGGCAGTTTTGCGCAATTATATTACCTTGATGTGGATATCCTATGACGCGCCCTTATCGTTCTGCCCTGTATATTCCCGGATCAAAGCCCCGTGCGTTGGATAAGGCGCGCGGTTTGCCGGTGGATGTGATTCTGTTTGATCTGGAAGATGCGGTGAGCCCTGACGAGAAGGGGGCGGCGCGTGAAACATTGGCTGCTGAGTTGGCCACGGGCGGCTATGGGGCGCGGTTGCGGATTGTGCGGATCAACGGGCTGGACACGGTGTGGGGCCCTGAGGATGCGCGCGCGGCGGATGGGATGGCGTGTGATGCGGTGTTGTTGCCCAAGGTGAATGGGGCGGCGGGTGTTGAGGCCTTGGCGGCGCTGACGGACAAGCCGATTTGGGCGATGATGGAGACGCCGCTAGGCGTTTTGAACGCGGCAGAGATTGCGGCGCATCCACGGGTCGAAGGGTTCGTGTTGGGCACCAATGATTTGGCGAAAGATTTGAACACGCGGCATCAGGCCGATCGCGGGCCGCTGATGACGTCTTTGCAGATGTGTTTGTTGGCCGCGCGCGCCCATGGGGTGGTGGCGTTGGACGGGGTTTATAATGCGTTCAAGGATGAGGCGGGCTTTGCCGTGGAGTGCGATCAGGGGCGCGACATGGGGTTTGATGGCAAGACCTTGATCCATCCCGCGCAGGTGGCGATTGCCAATGCCGCTTTTGCACCGACGCAGGCAGAGATTGATTTGGCGCAGCGCCAGATTGCGGCGTTTGCCGATGCTGAGGCCGCAGGGCAGGGGGTGGCTGTGGTGGACGGTAAGATCGTTGAGAACTTGCACATTGTGACGGCGCGGGCGACGTTGGCGAAAGCCGAAGCAATCGCCACGTTGGAGACCACATGATACTTTTACTGCTTGGACTTGCCCTATGGGCGGGTGTTCATTTTTGGAAACGGGCCGCGCCAGCCCATCGCGCCGGGTTTGGCGATAAAGGTAAGGGGCTGGTCGCGGCCGGATCTGTTGGGGCGATTGTGCTGATGGTGATCGGTTACAAGATGGCCGATGGCGCCGTGTACTGGGGCCGCAGCAGTGCCTTGGTGGGGATCAACAACCTGTTGATGGTGTTTGCGTTTTATCTGTTTGCCGCATCGGGCAAGGGCACGCGCGTGACGCGGGCGATCCGGCATCCGCAGCTGACGGCTGTGGTTGTGTGGGCGGTGGCGCATCTGTTGGTGAATGGCGATGTGCCGTCGTTCGTGCTGTTCGGGGGGATGGCGCTTTGGGCGGTGGCTGAGATGGTGGTTTTGAACCGTGTGCAGGGTGCGCGCGGGGCCTATCATGCGCCGCCGGTGAAATCTGAAATTATTGCTGCGGTCGCGACCGTGGTTGTCGTGATCGTCGTGATGATGATCCATTACATGTTAGGAGTGACACCATGGGGGTGATTTACCGTTTGTTGACCGAGGATGATACGTCCGCGTTTTGTCATAAGGTTTCGGAGGCTTTGGCCAAGGGGTGGGTTCTGCATGGGGACCCGCAATATGCCTTTGATCAGGCCAATGGGGTGATGCGCTGTGCGCAGGCGGTCACCAAAGAGGTTGAGGCCGCGTACACGCCAGAAATGAAGCTGGGCCAGCAATGACCAAGACCAACGCCGGCTATTTCTTCGAGGATTACCACGTGGGGCAGGTGTTCCGGCATGGGCCGTTGCGCACTGTGGGCGAGGGGGAGCGGGCGTTGTATCAGGCGCTGTATCCGACACGGTTTGCGGTGGCGGTGTCTGATCCGGTGGCGCAGAGCGTGGGGTTGCCGCGTGCGCCGCTGGACGATTTGATCGTGTTTCATAAGGTGTTCGGGGCCACGGTGCCGGATATTTCGCTCAATGCGGTGGCGAACCTTGGGTATGCGGATTTGCGGTGGTTGAAACCGGTCTATCCCGGTGATGCGCTGGGCGCTGTGACCGAGGTGATCGGGCTGAAGGAAAATTCCAACGGCAAGACTGGTATTGTTTGGGTGCGCACCACGGGGGTGAATGCCGCCGGTGAAGATGTGCTGCGGTTTGTGCGCTGGGTGATGGTGCGCAAACGCGATGCGGCAGCGCCTGCGCCGGAGACGGTTGTGCCGGATCTGCCTGATGTGGTGCCAGCGGATCAGTTGGTGGTGCCTGAGGGGCTGGATTTCAAACAATATGATGTGAAGGGATACCGCAGCGATGCCTACACTGTGGGCGAGGTGATCGATCACGTGGACGGTGTGACGCTGGAAGAGGCGGAGCACATGATGGCCACGCGGCTGTGGCAGAACACCGCGAAGGTGCATTTTGATGTGACCGCGCGGCCCCAAGGGCAGCGGTTGATTTACGGCGGCCATATCATTTCTATGGCGCGGGCCCTGTCGTTTAACGGGCTGGGCACGGCGGAATGTATGGTGGCGATCAACGCAGGCGCCCATGCGAACCCCTGTTTTGCAGGCGATACGGTGCGGGCTTGGTCTGAGGTGTTGGACATCGCGGAAACCGATGCGCCGGATGTTGCGGCGGTGCGGTTGCGGTTGGTGGCGACGAAGGGCAGTGCAGCGGGGGCGCTGCGCGGTGCGGATGGAAAGTACCTGCCTGAGGTGGTTTTGGATTTGGATTACTGGGCGTTGATGCCGCGCTAGGGCGGGACGGGACGCTTGTGATCACTAACCGAATGTGTTGCGTGCAAGGGCGGCGGTGCGAGCAAGCCTGCGATTCATGTGATGAGCGACACTGGTTTCCGAATATTTCCGACAAAAATGTTTTTTGTGATCACGCGCCTTGCTGTGTGATCACAAATGATAAAAAACAGGCAATCTGCGGCAAGATTCCGCATCTGATACCGCTCACGTTACGTGACACTTTGGTTTTATACGCTAATAAAGACGTAACGAATTCTCGTGCATAGCCGCACTGGACAGCCAAGCATAAGGGAACTGACATGGCAGATGTGAACAGGGGCAATCGCCCTCTCTCTCCGCACCTCATGATTTATCGCCCGCAGTGGACATCGATTTCGTCGATCTTCGTGCGCATCACGGGCAACGCATTGATCGTCGCAGCCTTGATGGCTGTTTGGTGGTTGGTTGCTTTGTCCACTGGGCCTGAAGCCTATGCACGGGCCAATGGATTTATCACCAGCTGGTTTGGTGATCTGATCATGCTGGGGTCTGTTGCGTGCCTTTGGTACCATTTGTTGGGTGGCGTGCGCCATTTGATTTGGGACAGCGGCCATATGCTGGACGTTGAGAAGTCTGAGTTGTTTGCCCAGATGTCTGTTGTTGGCACCGTGTTGCTGACGATTTTCACAATCATTGTTGTTTAAGGGGAGGCGTTCAAAATGGCTTTTCTAACGGATCGTAAACGCGCCGCTGGGATGGGGTCTGCCAAGTCGGGCACGATGCATCACTGGCACATGATGGTGTCGTCTGTCGGGTTGTTGATCCTGACGCCGCTGTTCATTTTCACATTCGGCTATGCGCTGGGCCTGCCCTATGACGAGGCGGCTGCCTATTATGCGCGCCCATTCCCCGCGATTGTTGGCATCTTGACCATGCTGGTCGGCTGGTTCCACTTCAAGGGCGGTGTGCAGACGTTGATCGAGGACTATGTTCAAGGGTTGGCGCGCAAGGCGCTGATCATTGGCACCATCTGTTTGAGCTACGCAGCTGCGGCTGCTGGCGTTTTCGCAATCGTGCGGATTGCACTTTAAGAATTTCGAGGTCGAGACATGGCTGAATACGAATATGAAACCCACGAATATGATGTCGTGGTTGTTGGCGCCGGTGGCGCAGGTTTGCGGGCCACGTTGGGCATGGCGGAACAGGGTCTGCGGACGGCCTGTATTTCCAAAGTTTTCCCAACACGTTCCCACACGGTTGCGGCCCAAGGTGGTATCGCGGCGTCTTTGGGGAACATGGGGCCTGATAGCTGGCAGTGGCACATGTATGACACTGTAAAAGGGTCTGACTGGTTGGGTGACACGGATGCGATGGAATACCTCGCCCGTGAAGCGCCCAAGGCGGTCTATGAGCTGGAGCACTATGGTGTGCCGTTCAGCCGGACCGAAGAAGGCAAGATTTACCAGCGTCCGTTTGGTGGCCACACCACTGAATTTGGCGAAGGCCCCCCCGTGCAGCGGACCTGTGCCGCAGCGGACCGGACCGGCCACGCGATTTTGCACACGCTTTATGGTCAGTCGCTGAAGCAGCAGGCTGAGTTCTACATCGAGTATTTCGCCATTGATTTGATCATGTCTGATGATGGCGTGTGTACTGGCGTTGTGTGCTGGAAGCTCGACGACGGCACGATGCACGTGTTCAACGCCAAGATGGTTGTTTTGGCGACCGGTGGTTATGGCCGTGCCTATTTCTCCGCCACTTCTGCGCACACCTGTACGGGTGATGGCGGCGGCATGGTGGCCCGTGCGGGGCTGCCGTTGCAGGATATGGAATTCGTTCAGTTCCACCCAACCGGTATTTACGGTTCGGGCTGTTTGATCACGGAAGGTGCACGCGGTGAGGGTGGTTATTTGACCAACTCCGAAGGTGAGCGTTTCATGGAACGCTATGCGCCGAACTACAAAGACCTCGCGCCGCGTGACTATGTTTCACGTTGTATGACGATGGAAATTCGCGAAGGGCGCGGTGTTGGGGCCAATGGCGACCACATTCACCTGAACCTCAACCACCTGCCTGCCGAAGCTTTGGCGGAGCGTTTGCCGGGTATTTCTGAATCTGCGAAAATCTTCGCCGGTGTGGACGTGAACAAAGAGCCGATCCCTGTTTTGCCGACGGTGCACTACAACATGGGCGGTATCCCGACGAACTATTTCGGTGAGGTTCTGAACCCAACGAAAGAAGACCCGAACGCTGTTGTGCCTGGCCTGATGGCTGTGGGCGAGGCGGGCTGTGCGTCTGTTCACGGGGCGAACCGTTTGGGCTCCAACTCTTTGATCGACTTGGTGGTGTTTGGCCGTGCGGCGGCGATCCGTGCGGGCGATGTTGTGGACCGCGCGTCTGCGATCCCGGCGACAAACACCGCGTCTGTTGATAAAGCGTTCGATCGTTTTGACGGCCTGCGCAATGCGAATGGCGGCACACCAACCGCTGAGCTGCGTTTGGAAATGCAAAAGGCGATGCAGGCGGATGCAGCCGTGTTCCGGACAGATAAGACGCTGAAAGAAGGCGTCGACAAGATGACTGCGATTGCAGGCAAGATGGGTGATTTGAAAGTCACTGATCGCAGCCTCGTGTGGAACTCTGATCTGATGGAAACGCTGGAGCTGGACAACCTGATGCCGAACGCATTGGCCACGATTGTGGGCGCGGAAGCGCGTAAAGAAAGCCGTGGTGCCCATGCGCATGAGGATTATTCCGATCGCGACGATGCGAACTGGCGTGTTCACACCATCAGCCATGTCGATGGTCCGAAGGTTGATCTGTCCTACCGTCCGGTTGTGACTGATCCGCTGACGACTGAGGCCGAAGGCGGTATCAGCGTGAAGAAAATCGCTCCTAAAGAACGGACGTTCTAAACGTATCTGATCGGGCTGCGATGTGCGGCCCGATCTGTGTAGCCCTATGTGAGAGTTGGAGAATTGTTATGAAGTCAGCACTTATCACGATGTCCGCGATTGCGGCTTTGTCGGCCTGTTCTGTCGCTGAAACTGTGGCTTTGGACACAGGACGCGACGCGGCGAAGGCTGTGGTTGGCCCGATTGTTCAAGACACGGTTCCCGGCCCAGCTGCGACGGTTTTGACCGATTGCATCATCGACAACGCAAGCGGCGAAGAATTGTTTGCATTGGCGGCGCAAGGTGCGACGCCGGACAACATCACATTGGTATCCAACATTTTGGCCCGCTCCGAGACGATCGCCTGTGCGACGTCCGGCTTGACCTAAACCTGAGAGGAGCCTTCCCATGGTTCAACTGACCCTGCCTAAGAATTCTCGGATGACGACCGGCAAAACATGGCCGCGTCCTGAAGGGGCGAACAATCTGCGCAAGGTGCAGATCTACCGTTTCAACCCTGACGACGGGAAAAACCCAAGCTTGGACACGTATTTCGTGGACATGGACACCTGTGGTCCGATGGTTTTGGACGTGTTGATCAAGATCAAGAACGAGATTGATCCGACGTTGACGTTCCGCCGGTCGTGCCGCGAAGGCATTTGTGGTTCCTGTGCGATGAACATCGACGGGATCAACACCTTGGCCTGTATTTACGGCATGGATGAAATCAAGGGCGACATTAAAATCTACCCGCTGCCGCACATGCCGGTTGTGAAGGATTTGATCCCTGATTTGACGCACTTCTACGCCCAGCACGCATCTATCATGCCGTGGTTGGAAACCAAGACAAACCGCCCTGCGAAAGAGTGGAAGCAGTCGATCGAAGACCGCAAGAAGCTGGATGGTTTGTATGAATGCGTGATGTGCGCATCTTGCTCCACATCTTGCCCATCTTACTGGTGGAATGGCGATCGGTATCTTGGGCCAGCAGCGCTGTTGCATGCCTACCGTTGGATCATCGACAGCCGCGATGAAGCGACAGGCGAGCGTTTGGATGATCTGGAAGATCCGTTCAAATTGTACCGCTGCCACACCATCATGAACTGCGCGAAGACTTGCCCGAAGGGATTGAACCCAGCGGCGGCGATTTCGCACATCAAAAAGATGATGGTCGAGCGCACAGTCTAAGGGCTGTTTCGAGACAGAAACAAAAGGCGACGCATCCGTTTCGGTGCGTCGCCTTTTTTATAGGGGGTGGGCCTTCGGTCAGCTGGCGAAAGCGGCTTTCAGGGCGATGTCCACCATATCCCCGAATGATTTTTCACGTTGGTCTGAGGGCAGGGCCTCGCCCGTGAGCAGGTGATCGGAGACGGTCATGATCCCCATCGCGCGGCGGCCGTGGCGGGCGGCGAGGGTGTAGAGTTCGGCGGCCTCCATTTCGACCCCGAGGATACCGTGACGCTGCATCTGTTCATCCAGATCTGGGCGTTCGCTGTAGAAGGTGTCGCTGGAATAAATGCCGCCCACGTGGACCGTATTGGGCAGGTTCAGGGCTTCGGCTGCGTGGAACGCTTTGTGCAGAAGGCCGAAATCAGCGCAGGGGGCGAAGTTCAGGTCGCGCATGATCGTGGAGCTGGGGGTGGAGGTGGAACTAGCGGTGCTGGCCAGAACAATGTCGCGCATTTTGACGTGGGGCTGCATGCCGCCGCAGGATCCGATGCGGATCAGGGTTTGGGCATTGAACTGTGTGATCAGCTCGTTGGCGTAGATCGACAGGGAGGGCATGCCCATGCCGGAGCCCTGGATCGTGACGCGATGGCCGTTCCAATGGCCGGTAAAGCCCAGCATGCCGCGCACTTGGTTGATGCATTTTGCATCCTCGAGAAACGTCTCTGCGGCCCATTTTGCACGGTAGGGGTCGCCGGGCATGAGCACGACGTCTGCGATGTCATCCGGCTGTGCGCCGATGTGAATGGTCATATGAGGGGGCCTTTTCGATAGAATAAGGGCGTGATGCTAGGGCGCTGTGCTGCGGGGTTCAAGGGGCAGGTGAGGGGGGTGTTGGGTGAGGAAAACCTGACTGGAGGTATTTGTGAACGACGTTCATGATTCAAGAGAGGTCATGAAAGGACATCACATGAGACATATGAAATTTCTTTGGAGTGCTGCATTGGGGGCCTGTGTTGCGGTGGCGGGGTGCGATGTGGCGACCCATCCGGTGGCGGTTGTGGGGCCCAGTTCGGTTGTGTACCGCGGCACTGCGACGGCCACGTTGTTTGAGGGCGGTTGGTTTCAGGTCAATGGCGGGGGCAATACTTGCCGTGGGGAATACCGCCCCGGTGCTGCGGGTGCTGTTGTGACATTTCCTGTGACCTGCACCAACGGGCTGACCGGGATCGGGACGGCGACCTACAGCAGTGCGCTGGAGGGGAGCGGACAGATTGTGATGCAAGATGGCACGCAGTGGCAGTTTATTTTCGGGCGCAGTGCCTTGCAGATTTAGCGGCGTGGGGCGGCCTGCTTGCGCGCGGGCTGCCTGTGCCCCATACATTTGGCACCGAAGTGAAAGGGATCTTATGCTACGAATGTGTTGTGCCGCGATGATATCGGTGCCGTCTTTGGTGATGGCGCAATCGATTGACGAAGAAGCGCTTATGCGGGCGGTGTTCGCTGAGCTGAACCCGATTTCGATCGCCGCGAATATCGAGCATTGCGGCTATGTTGGGTTCACCGCCGATGGGGAATTGGCCGTGTCGCCTCCGACGCCGGGGGATACATCGAGCTGCTTGGCGGATGATCCTGATAACCTTGAGCTGGTTGTGGCCTCCTACCATACCCACGCGGCGTTTTCGCCCGACTACAGCAGCGAATTGCCCAGCGGTACGGATATGGAAGGCGACGAGGACGAGGGCATTGACGGTTGGGTTGCGACCCCCGGCGGGCGCCTTTGGTACATCGACAGCACCGATATGGTGACATGGCAGGTCTGCGGGATCGGCTGTTTGCCGTCGGATCCTGAATTCATCGCAGGGGATTCCGGCATCATCGAGGAAAGCTATTCCTACGATGATTTGGTCATCAAGCTGGACGAGTGATTTATTCCGCCGCGACCGCGGTTGGATCGGCGAGATCGACGATGTCGTGCATGATGCGGTTGAGCTCGAAATCTTTGGGCGTGTAGACGCGGGCGACCCCCATGGCGCGCAGACGCTCTGCATCGTCGTCGGGGATGATCCCGCCCACGACCACAGGCACGTGAGACAGGCCCAAGGCGCGCATTTTGGTCATCATTTCGGTGATCAGCGGGATGTGCGAGCCTGATAGAATGGACAGGCCGACCACATGGGCATCATCCCGCTGCAGGGCCGCGATGATTTCATCGGGGGTGAGGCGGATGCCTTCGTAGGTGATATCCATCCCGCAATCGCGGGCGCGGGCGGCGATTTGTTCGGCGCCGTTTGAATGCCCATCCAGCCCCGGTTTGCCCATCAGGAATTTCAATTTGCGGCCCAATGTGCGGCTGACCGCATCGACCCGTTCGCGGATATCGTCGAGGCCTTCGGTGCGGTTGGACGGGTTGTGCGACACGCCAGTGGGCGCGCGGTATTGGCCAAAGGCCTCGCGGATCACATCGGCCCATTCGCCGGTGGTGACGCCCGCCTTGGCGGCTGCGATGGAGGGGGGCATGATGTTGGAGCCGTCGAGCGCTGCGGCGCGCAGGTCGGCGAGGGCTGTTGCGACCTCCTCTTCGCTGCGCAGCAGGCGCCAAGTGTCGAGGCGGCGCAGCTGGTCGTTTTCAGCGTCGGGATCGCAGACCATGATGGCATCTTCGCCGGCGGTGAGGGGCGACGCCTCGCCGTTTTGGAAGGCATTCACGCCGACAACTGTTGTCTCGCCAGATTCGATGTTGCTGATGCGGGCCGCGTTGCTGTCGACCAGACGGGCCTTCATGTATTCGATCTTTTCTTGGGCGTTGGCCATCCCGTCGAGCTGCGCCAATTCCGCGCGTGCGCCCTCTTTCAATTGGGTGACTTTGCGGTCGACGGCGGGGTTGCCTTCGAACAGGTCATCGTATTCTAGAAGGTCGGTCTCAAAAGCGAGGATTTGTTGCATGCGCAGGGACCATTGTTGGTCCCACGGGCGCGGCAGGCCCAAGGCTTCGTTCCATGCGGGCAGTTGAACGGCGCGCGCGCGAGCGTCTTTCGACAGGGTCACGGCCAGCATTTCGATCAGGATACGGTAGACATTGTTTTCGGGTTGCTGTTCGGTCAGCCCCAGTGAATTCACCTGCACCCCGTAGCGGAACCGCCTGAATTTAGGGTCCTCGACGCCGTAACGGTCGCGGCAGATTTCATCCCAAAGCTCCACAAAGGCGCGCATTTTACACATCTCGGTCACAAACCGGATGCCTGCGTTCACGAAGAACGAAATGCGGCCCACCATGGCGGGGAATTTCTCGGCGGGGACTTTACCTTTTAGGTCGTCCAACACCGCCGTTGCGGTGGCCAATGCGAACGCCAGCTCCTCCTCCGGCGTCGCACCTGCCTCCTGCAAGTGATAGGAACACACGTTCATCGGGTTCCATTTGGGTAAATGTGCGCGGGTGTAGGCCGCCACGTCCGTGATCATCCGAAGGGATGGTTCAGGCGGGCAGATGTAGGTTCCGCGCGACAGATATTCCTTGATAATGTCGTTTTGCACCGTGCCCTGCAGGGCCGAGACGTCGGCACCTTGTTCTTCCGCGACGGCAATGTAAAGGGCCAATATCCAAGGCGCTGTGGCGTTGATGGTCATCGAGGTGTTCATCTGATCCAGCGGGATATCTTTAAACAGGGCGCGCATGTCGCCCATGTGGCACACGGGCACGCCCACTTTGCCCACTTCGCCAGCCGCTAAAACATGATCGCTGTCATAGCCGGTTTGTGTGGGCAGGTCGAAGGCCACGGACAGGCCTGTTTGGCCCTTCGCGAGGTTGCCACGGTACAGCGCGTTGGAGGCCGCCGCAGTCGAGTGGCCCGCATAGGTGCGAAACAACCAGGGCCGATCGTTGGTTTGGGCGCGGTGTGCTGTCTGTGACATGGGGCCTCGTGAGGTGATTGGGTGCTTTGAATCGTTTGGGTAATTATATTTCCCAAAATAGCGTTTACATGAAATTTTAGACCCCTGTCAACACGCCGCGCTGCGGCATGGCCCCATTTACCCCAGCCCCAATCCCTGACAGGGTTCGCCCATGAATACTCCTGTCGCTATACCCCTTTGGTTGCTGGTTCTTGTCGTGTTGTTTGCGGCAGTGACCTTTGCTTCGCATTTTTTGTTTCCCTCGGTGCGGTGGTTTTTCAGACGGCGTGCAGAGCGGGTGGTGGCGCGGGTGAACAAGCGGCTGCAAAAGCCGATTGAGCCGTTCAAGCTGGCGCGCCGCTATGACACGATTCAGCGGCTTGTGTATGATCCGCAGGTTATTCAGGCGATCAACGATTACGCCAAGGCCGAAGGCGTGCGTGAGGATGTGGCGTTTGAAAAGGCGCGCGAATATGCCCGCGAGATCGTGCCGTCGTTCAGCGCCACGGCGTATTTTTCGTTCGGGATGCGGGCTGCGAAGTGGCTGTCGCGGTTTTTGTACCGGTTGCGTGTGGGGCAATTTGATCGCGCGGCCTATGATGCGATTGATCCTGATGCGACGGTGATCTTTGTGATGAACCACCGCAGCAACATGGACTATGTGTTGGTGACCTATTTGGTCAGTCGCGCGTCTGCGCTGTCTTATGCGGTGGGCGAATGGGCGCGGGTTTGGCCGCTGTCGGCGATGATTAAAATGTTGGGCGGGTACTTTATCCGCCGCAAGTCGCGCAGGCAGGATGTGAGCGGTGGATTGTACCGCAAGGTGCTGGCGCGCTACGTGCAGATGTCCACGCAAGCGGGGGTGACGCAGGCGTTTTTCCCCGAAGGCGGGCTGTCGTTGGATGGCACGATGGCGCGGCCGCGATTGGGTATTTTGAGTTATATTATCGATGAGTTCGACCCCGAGGGGCGCGATGTGGTGTTTGTGCCTGTGGCGCTGAATTACGACCGCGTGTTGGAAGACCGGTTTTTGATCAAGGCCCATGAAACGGGCGAGCGGCGGTTTCGCCCGCCTTTGTTCACGGTGATCTTTGGGGCGGCTGGATATTTGGTGGCGCGGTTGACCCGCCAGATGACGACGTTTGGCACGGCGAGCGTCAGCTTTGGGCCGCCGCTTTCGCTGCGTGAGTTTTCGACCGAGCATGAAGGCGCGACCGTGGCCTTGGCAGACGAATTGATGGACCGGATCGCGCGCGTTGTGCCGGTTGTGCCGGTGCCATTGGTGGCACGGGCCTTGCTGGCGGGGGCTGCAACGACACAAACGATCGCGGCGCAGATTGCTGCAGATATCGCGGCCCTGCCTGCGACAACGCGGCGACCGCAGCGTGACGCGGCGGATCTTGCGGCGGATGGTTTGGCGATTTTGCACAGACGAGAGCTTATTTCCGGCGAGACGGAGTTTCGGATCGAAGAGGGGCAACGGCCTGTGCTTGCGTATTACGCGGGCTCTATCGCGCATCATTTTGAGGATGCTGCGACGCAGAAGAAATAAAATTACAAAAAATATTCAACCTGGGTTGCAATATTGCTTTGTGAAATTTAACTCTACCTCCATCGCGCCGATTCTGCGGCGCGGCAAAGGGATTATGGGATGGAGAAGAGTGATATGCCCCTCGACACAGACAAATATGCCGCAACCGCGAACGCGCCGGTGAAAGACCTGTATGAGATGGGGGAAATCCCGCCTTTGGGTCACGTGCCTGCGCAGATGTACGCCTGGACGATCCGCCGCGAGCGCCACGGGGAGCCGGACACAGCCTTTGAAGTGGAGGTTGTTGAAACGCCGAAGCTGGACAGCAATGAGGTTCTGGTTCTCGTGATGGCAGCAGGGGTGAATTACAACGGGGTTTGGGCCGGATTGGGGAAGCCGATCAGCCCGTTCGACGTGCATGGTGCGCCGTTTCATATTGCTGGGTCCGATGCCTCCGGGATTGTTTGGGCCGTTGGGGACAAGGTGAAACGTTGGAGTGTCGGGGATGAGGTTGTCATTCACTGCAACCAAGATGATGGTGACGATGAGGAATGCAACGGCGGCGATCCGATGTTTTCGACCAGCCAGCGCATTTGGGGCTACGAGACGCCAGACGGGTCGTTCGCGCAGTTCACCAATGTTCAGGCGCAACAGCTGATGCCGCGCCCGAAACATCTGACCTGGGAAGAAAGTGCCTGTTACACGCTGACGCTGGCCACGGCCTACCGGATGTTGTTCGGCCATGAGCCCCATGATTTGAAGCCGGGCCAGAACGTTTTGGTTTGGGGGGCGTCTGGGGGGCTTGGGTCCTATGCGATCCAGCTGATCAACACCGCTGGGGCCAATGCGATTGGTGTGATTTCAGACGAAGACAAACGTGATTTTGTCATGGGCCTTGGGGCGAAAGGCGTGATCAACCGGCGCGATTTCGACTGTTGGGGGCAGCTGCCCACCGTGAACACGCCTGAATATGAGGCCTGGTTCAAAGAGGCGCGGAAGTTTGGCAAGGCGATTTGGGACATCACCGGAAAGGGCAACAACGTTGATATGGTGTTCGAACATCCCGGTGAATCGACGTTCCCCGTGTCGACCTTAGTGTGCAAAAAGGGCGGTATGGTTGTGATTTGTGCCGGGACCTCCGGGTTCAACTGTACGTTTGATGTGCGCTACATGTGGATGCACCAGAAACGTCTTCAGGGCTCGCATTTCGCGCACCTCAAGCAGGCCTCTGCCGCGAATAACCTGATGGTTGAGCGCCGTTTGGACCCTTGCATGTCCGAAGTTTTCCCATGGGATCAGCTGCCCGATGCGCACATGAAAATGCTGCGCAACGAACATAAACCGGGGAACATGTCGGTGTTGGTTCAGGCGCCGAAAACGGGCCTGCGAACGCTGGACGATGTGCTCGCAGCCAAAGGGTGAGTGAGCCGAATCAAACGGGAATGGGCCGTTCTGGATGACGGGGCGGCCCTTTTTATTTGAAGATCTTACCGATGCTTGCCTCCCCCATTTATAGCGGGGTGAATAAAGTGAGTAGGTTCCGCCTTAAAACTATGGGACATTCCGATATCGGCTGCAAAAGGCCCCCTTCGGTTAACCTTTCGTTAACCCCTCAAACAGAAAGTGGTTCATGGGACAGAAATGGATAATTGACGTGCTCGCCGACCTACGTGCATTTGCGGACCAAAACGCATTGCCTCTTCTAGCGCACCAGCTGGATGTGACCTCATGTGTTGCGCAGGCGGAGATTGCATCGATCCTTGAGGGGGCGCCGATAGCGGCGAATGCAAATGAACGGGAACCTGCGACGCCATTTGGCGGAACTCGAACAGGCAACGGAACTTAACGCACTCCAAAAGTGCAGCGAAGCGCTGCGCGATCATTACGCTGTGGCCCATTTGGGGTACCACTGGGTGTCAGCCGATGGTGAACAATACGGCTGTGGCACCTATTCGCCCGCATGGATCGGGCAATATGTTCAAAACGATTATGTTCGCATCGATCCGGTGATTTTGGGCTGCTTTCAGCGGTTCCATCCTGTGGATTGGAAAGAGCTGGATTGGTCATCGAAATCGGCCATCGCCTTTCGCAAAGAAGCCATTTCTGCCGGTGTCGGGAATCAGGGGTATTCTATCCCCGTGCGCGGCCCGAGCGGGCAATTCGCGCTGTTTTCCGTTTCGCACAACGCGACAGACGCCGATTGGTTGGATTTTACAGAAAAAAATCGCCGCGACCTTATCCTGTGCGCCCACTCGTTCAATCAAAAGGCGCTGGAGATTGAGGTGAAGCGCAGGCCCGAACCGAGCAAGCCTTTGTCGGGGCGAGAGGTGGATGTTTTGACCTATCTGGCGATGGGGTATTCACGTGGCCAAGTGGCGCAAACCCTCAATATTTCCGAGCATACGTTGCGTGCTTACGTCGAAAGTGCGCGGTTCAAACTGGGGGCGACCAACACGATGCACGCCATCGCGCGCGCGGTCGCGGAGGGGCTGATTGTGATGGGTGGCGCGGCACGAAACGCCCGTGGGGCATGGCCTGGCCGCGACACTGCGGCGGCGGCTGAGTAGAAAACGCAACAGGCACCGCACGTTTCTAAAACGGAGCATTAATAGACATTTTCTAGGGTTTCCATGAAACGGATGGAGCCCTTTTATGTTACGATATGTCTACGGATCACAGTTAGAAAATTTCCCCAAACTTGCAGATACGATGTTTCGCGATCGCGCCTGCCAATTTCGCGACCGCCTTGGCTGGGATGTGGCGGTGGATGAGAATGGTTATGAACGCGACGAATATGACGCGAAAGACCCGCTCTACGTGATTTGGGAATGCGCCGATGGGCGCCATGGCGGGTCGATGCGATTTTTGCCGACCCAAGGGGCGACCATGGTCAACGATCATTTCAGCCATCTGATGGATGGCAACGAAATTCGCAGCCCCGATATTTGGGAATCGACGCGGTTTTGTTTGGCAAAAGGTGTGGAAAGCCGTGTGGCGGCGGCGCTGGTGCTGGGCGGGATCGAGATCGGTCGCGGTTTTGGCGTGACACAGTGCGTCGGCGTGTTTGATGCCCGCATGGTGCGCATCTACCGGATGATTGGGGCTTCGCCTGACGTGCTGGGCAGTGTTGGAACCGGCCTTGAGAAAATCAGCATTGGGCTGTGGACCTTTGACCCGGTGGACCGGATGAAAGTGTTGATGCGCGCGGGGCTGTCCTCTGACGTGTCGGAGCATTGGTACGCGCGGGCTTTTGGCAGCAAACCCAATAAACTGGTCGCGCGCGCCGCCTAAGCGCTGGCCCCTCTGGCGCGGCCTGTTTATGGTCGCGCCATGGTTCAAACTGCACTTGCCCTTTCTGATGATCAGGCTGAAGCCTGGGATACTGTGTCCGAGCTTTTAGGCGAGGCAGGTGTCGATCTGCTGGGCGGCGCTTGTTTGCCCCCGCAAGAGGACCCGAACGGCTCGGTTCTGGCGGTTTTGGGCAAGGCGGGCAGCGGTAAAACGTTGTTGTTGGCCGAACTTTTCAAATCCCTGCGCGAGTCCGGGGTGGAGATTGTATCGGGGGACTACGAGGGTAAGAAACGCCGCGAACGGCGCACGTTGGCGATCCTTGCACCAACGAACAAAGCGGCCAGCGTGTTGCGCAACCGCGGTGTGCCGGCGACGACGATCCACCGCATTTTGTACACGCCGATGTACGACCCCGAATACGAAAAAATCGCAGAGTGGTTGGCCGGAAACGGTGACCGGCCCGAGGTTGAAGACATCACCGATCTGGCGTTGGACCGTGCGATGGCATCCTATCAGGTGAATTCGTCCATTCCCGCCGCATTGGCCGCCGCTGGTTTGCGCGGATCTGATTTTATCACCGGATGGAAGCGCCGCGAAGACCCGCTGGATATCGGGTTTGTGGACGAAAGTTCGATGTTGGATGCAAAGCAATTTGCCGACCTTCAGGATATTTTTCCGACCTTGGTGTTGTTCGGCGACCCCGCCCAGTTGCCGCCCGTAAAGGCAGAGGGCGGCAAGATGGTGTTCGACACATTGCCCGCCAAACGCAAGCTGGAGCTGAGCCGTGTGCACCGGCAGACGGCAGACAACCCCATTTTGGATTTGGCCCATGCCTTGGCCGATCCCGATGTCGATTTTTATGCTTTTGAAAAGAAGGTCGCCGAAGCCGCCGAGCGGGACGAACGGGTTGTTTTGGCACAGCGCGTAGAGAGCGATTTGATGGCGCGCAGCCCGTGTCTGGTGTGGCGCAACGCGACACGGATCAAGCTGATCCACGCGTTCCGCAACGCCTATGGCGCGCCTGCGGATGAGCTTCTGGAGGGCGAGCCGCTGATTTGCGATGGCATTGAATTGCCGATGAAACACCGCAAAAAACGGCTCGACCTTGAGGCACGGGGCCTGATCAAAGGGGCGCAGGTGATCTATTTGGGGCCGGGCCGCAAACCGGGCTTCAGCCGCTTGCATGTGATGGGTGCCGAAGACCCGCAGCTGAGTGCGGCGTCGATCGTGAAAATTGAATTGGAAGGCGATGAAGAGCCGTTCATTCCCTTCGCGGCCAAAATGGGCGCCACGTTTTTGCACGGCGCAGCGGTAACCATTCACAAAGCCCAAGGCTCGCAGTGGGATACGGTGCAGGTTTTTGCCCCCGATATTTATGCCGCCTCGCGGATGGGTCGTGTCGAAGCGGGGCAGCCGCTTTGGAAACGGTTGGCCTATGTGGCGATCACGCGGGCGGAAAACCGGCTGTGTTGGGTGGTGCGCAACCGTCTGGCGCGCCCCTCGGGCCTGCTGCGCACAGATGATCTGGCGGTGGCCCCTGCGCCGCTGGAATTGGTCGCGCAAACCGACGGAGATGTGTGATGCACACGATTGTTGTCACCGGGGCCAGCGGCGGTATTGGCCGCGCTGTCGCGGAGCGGTTTTTGAACGGAGGCTGGAGCGTAGGATTGGTCGCACGCCGTGAAGACGCGCTGCGCGAGGTCGCGGGGCAGCATTCGAACGCCCATGTTTTGCCCTGCGATGTGACGGATGCGCAGGCGGTCGAAAACGCGTTCGAAACCTTCGTGCAGGCGACCGGATGTTTGGATGTTTTGTTCAACAATGCGGGTATTTTCACACCGGCCGCGCCCATCGATGAAATCCCCGTGGAGGATTGGTTCGCGGCGGTGAACGTTAATCTGACGGGCATGTTTTTGTGCGCCCGTGCGGCGTTTGGCCAGATGCGCCATCAAAGCCCGCAGGGCGGACGGATCATCAACAATGGGTCCGTGTCAGCGCATACGCCGCGCGAAGGATCGGCCACCTATACTACCACGAAACACGGGGTGACGGGGCTGACCAAGACATTGGCCTTGGACGGGCGACCGTTTCAGATTGCGGCGGGCCAGATCGATATTGGCAATGCCGAAACCGATATGTTGCGCGACATCAAACAGCAGGCCGTTGCCGCAGGGCAGCCCGCACCGCCCACCATGGAGGTGTCGCATGTGACGGATGCGATTTGGCATATGGCGAACCTGCCGTTGCACGCCAACACGTTGTTTCAAACCATCATGGCGACGCAAATGCCCTTCGTCGGGCGCGGTTAATTATCGCTGGAACATGCGGAACGCCGCAGAGGCGAGCCAACCTGCCGCGATGGCGATGGCCAAGGACATCAGGCCGTAGATCAGGGGCTGATTTCGCGACAGCTCGAACAAGAACCGCTCTAGCCCTGCTTTGAACACCGCGATTTGTGTTTCATATTCGTCCACCACCATCCCATCGCGGGTGATGAAAATGCGGGCTGTGTAATCGCCCTCTGTCAGGGCGGCGGGCAGGGTGATTTGGCCCCGAAACAAGGTTTCCTCTTCAACGTCCACGCCGCCTTCCAACACCTGATAAAGCCCTTCGCCCGCGCGAATGCGGATCAGAGCTTCGGTGAAGCTGGCTGAATCTGTCACGGTTTCCGGCGCCCCGACCGAGCGGATCACGCGGGGGATCGAAATGCCATGGCGCAAGTCTTCGGTGTTGCTGAGGGCGTCGTTTAGCGGGGCAGAGGTTGCGACCGCGTAGAAGGAGGGGGCCTCATCAATCTCAACCGCGTCGGCATTGGCCCAAATGCCCGCGATGCGTTCTTTGCGCCGCACGGTGACCGGCGTGGACGGGCCAGCCAAGGTGATGATCACCTGTAGCGGCCCTGCATCGGGGGCAGGCGCGTCGCGCTTGACGGCGCCGAAAATCAACACGTCCGATCCATCAAAGGTCGCCGTGATGGCGACTTCGTTGCGGCTGAGGCCGAGCACGATTTCTTCGGATTGCGCCGAGGGCAGGGTTGGCAGAAGCAACAGGAGGAGGGCGAGGACAAGACGCATCAGTGGCCTCCCGCAGTGCCGAGGCTGTAGAGCTCGGCCGGAGTGAGCAGCAAATCAAGGGCGAGCTTGCCACACACCAAAAGCACCATGCCAGCCAGCAAGATGCGCAGCTGTTCGGCCTTGAGTTTTACGCCGATGCGCGTGCCGATTTGCGCGCCGATCACGCCGCCCACCAGCAGCAAAACCGCCAATACGATATCCACCGTATAGTTGGTCGTGGCGTGCAACAGGGTGGTGAAACCGGTGACGAAAATGATCTGAAACAGCGAGGTCCCGATGACCACTTTGGTCGGCATCCCCAGCAGGTAAATCATCGCAGGCACCATAATGAACCCGCCGCCCACGCCCATGATCGCGGCCAAAATACCGACGCAGAGCCCGACCAACAGCGGTGGAATGACCGAGATATACAGGCCTGAAACACGGAATTTCATTTTGAACGGTAGGGCGTGGACCAGCCCGTGCTTGCGCCGTTGTGGCACGGCCCCCGGCGTTTTCGACCGCCGCAGCGCACGCAGGCTTTCGATGAACATCAGCCCACCAACAACGCCCAGAAACACCACGTAACACAAGGTGACAAGCAGATCGACTTGGCCCAAAGATTTGAGATAGTTGAATAAAACAACACCCAAAGCCGCCCCGCATAGGCCGCCTATCAACAACACCGTTCCCATTTTTAGGTCAACGGTTTTGCGTTTCAAATGGGCCAAGACACCGGAAAACGACGAGGCCACGATTTGGTTGGCCTCAGTCGCGACAGCCACGGCAGGCGGGATGCCAATAAAAAACAAAAGCGGCGTCATTAGAAAACCGCCGCCCACGCCAAACATACCCGACAAAATCCCAACAATTCCGCCCAATCCCAGTAGCAAAAATGCATTCACAGAGACTTCGGCGATGGGGAGGTATATTTGCATGGCTTTCCTTAGACCGGTCTGGTCGCCCTATTCAACGACCACTTGCAGGTGCAGCATAAGGCCAGTTTGCCCATACAACCAGACCGCCCGTTAAATATTTGGAAGTGCCGCGCGCAAAACCTTTTCCAATTTGGCCGCCCCCAGCGGGGCCATGGCTTTGGTGTGGGTGTGGCTGATGTTTTCGTCGCTCATGCCGGCGGCCATGTTTGTGATGCTGGAAATCGCCGCGCAGCGCAGGCCAAGGAACCGACCAAGGATCACTTCGGGCACCGTGGACATGCCCACCGCATCGGCGCCCAAGGTGCGGATCGCCTTGATCTCGGCCACGGTTTCAAATGACGGGCCGGAATACCACGCGTAAACGCCGCTGTGCATATCAACCTCGGCCGTATCCGCCGCCTGTGCGATGATCTCGCGCAACTGCGGGTCATAACAGTCTTTCATCGGCACAAATTTCGCCTCAGACGGCTCGCCTATCAGCGGGTTCAAGCCGCTGAAATTGATATGATCTGTCAGGCACATGATATCGCCTGTGGGCATCTCAGGCACCATTGATCCGGCCGCATTGGTGGCGATCATCACCTCCGCGCCCAAGGCTTTCAAAACCTCAAGCGGCAGGCGCATGGCATCGCCGCGCCCGCTTTCGTAATAATGGGCCCGCCCGCCAAATACGGCCACGCGCACGCCTTCAAGCTGGCCAATCACCAGTTCCGGCACATGCCCGCTCACGCCCGCATGGGGAAATCCCTCAAGCTCGTCGTAGGGGATGGCGACACCTTCCACAGCACCCGCCAAATGCCCCAAGCCAGACCCAAGGATCAGGCCAATTTTCACTGGCGCATCGCCAGCGATCTCGCGGATTTTATCGGCGAGCGTTTCTGCGTGGGTCGTCATCTTAGCGTTCCTTGATGTAGGGTTCACCACCGGCGCGCGGCGGGATGGCCTTGCCGACGAAACCCGCCAAAACAATAACCACGAACAAATAGGGCAGGGATTGGATCAACTGGCTGGGCACCTTCACGGTTTCGAACAACGCAGCGATCGCCCCGATGTCTTCGCCGGTGGACCCGACCCATGTCATGATCGCCACAGCTGTCAAAACGGCGGACAGGCCGCCCAGAACCAGCACGTCGATCTTTTCGCGACGCAGGGCGTATACGGTCATCGCGATGGACGCGCCGACCAGCAACACCATGATCCAGATGACCTGCAATTGGATGTTCTGGAACCGGTTGTCGATTGCGAAAAACAGACCGAACAACAGGCAGGCCCCCAGCGCATACCACGGGCGCCATTTGGCGAAAATCAACGCGGCCAGCGCGATGAAACCACGGTTCGCGGTCATGTCTTTGGTGAAACCGGCCTGCACAGCGGTGGACAGATAGGCTCCCGCGATGCCGCACAAAATACCGCAGATGATCACAGCCGCATAGCGCAACCGCACCACGGAAATACCCGCCGTATCAACGGCTTCGGGTGCTTCGCCCACCGCGCGCAGGCGCAGGCCGAACCGTGTGCGGTACAAAACCCACCAGGTCAGCGGAACGGTCAAAAGCCCGATGTACACGAGGATGGAGTGGCCAGAGACGAATTCGGAGTAGAATTGCATGCCCGGGCTGGCTTGCATTTTGTCCCGCACGCGGGTCAGCGCACCGGGGAAATCGAGCCCGTCAAACCGTGCCGCCCCTGACAATGAGGGCGTGCGCCCCCCTTGTTTGAACCAACCCTGTGCGATCACCACCGTCAGACCTGCGGCGAAAAAGTTGATCGCCACGCCAGAAATCAGCTGGTTGCCACGAAACGTGATCGAGGCGAGGCCGTGGATGATCGAAAGGACAATCGAAATCCCGATGCCCGCAAACAAACCGACCCACACCGACCCCGTCGAGAAGGACACCGCCGCCGACAAAAACGCAGCCGCCAGCATTTTGCCTTCGAGGCCGATGTCAAAAATGCCGGCGCGTTCGGAAAACAAACCGGCCAAACAGGCCAGCAACAGCGGGATCGCCATGCGAATAGAGGCGTCGCCCAATTGAACGATGGTAAAGAAATCCATGGCTTATTCCCCCGCCGCTGCTGCGCGACTGCGGCGCATGAACATTTTCTCAATGGGGCTGCGCACCATTTGATCCAGCGCGCCGGTGAACATGATCACCAAGGCTTGGATCACGACGACGATTTGCACCGGAATGGATGTGGCGGCCGAAAGCTCGGCCCCCCCTTGGTAGAGCGCGCCAAACAGCAGCGCCGCGATGATGATCCCAACAGGGTGATTGCGCCCCATCAAGGCCACCGCGATACCGATAAATCCGGCACCACCGGCGGCGTTGTCCACCAACTGCGGCGTGTTGATGCCCATGGTGTTGTTCACGGCCATCATGCCCGCCAAACCACCCGAAATCAGCAGGGCAATCATGGTTATGTTCACCGCTGAGATCCCTGCGTATTTCGCGGCACTTTCAGATTGGCCAAAGGCGCGAATTTGGTAGCCCAACCGCGTGTGCCAAATCAGCAGCCACACGCCCACACAGGCCGCGAGCGCAATGAAAATAGACACATTCACAGGCGAACGCCCGAACAAATCAGACCCGAACAGGCCCGCCACATCATTCAAAGAGGGCAGGTGCGTGCGGTCTGGAAAGATCGCCGTTGCCGTCTGCATCTGGCCCTCGGGGCGCAGCGCATCGGACAGCATGTAGACCAGCAGGCCGGAGGCCATGAAGTTGAACATGATCGTGGTGATCACGATGTGACTGCCCCGTCTCGCTTGCAAATAGGCCGGAATAACCACCCAAAGCGCCCCGAAAACTGCCGCAGCCAAACCGCCGCCGATCAGCGCCAAGGTCCAATGGGGCCAAGGGACGAACAGACACACGATCGCCGCACCCAGGCCGCCCAACAGCACCTGACCTTCGCCGCCGATGTTGAACAGCGACGCATGAAATGCCACCGCCACGGCCAAGCCGGTGAAGATAAAATTGGTGGCGTAAAACAAGGTGTAGCCCAGAAAATCAGAGGTGCCGACCGCGCCATAGGCCATCAGCTTTAACGCCTCCCACGGGTTCTGCCCCACGGCCACAAACACGATCACCGAAATAATCGCCGCCAGCAGCAGTGACACCACTGGCACAAGGACGACATCCGCCCACTTTGGCATCTTATCCATCCCTCAGACCTCCTTGGTCGCGCCTGCGCCCGCATGGGCGAGGTTTTGTTCAATTTCTTCAATGGTATGCGGCTTGTCCGTGTCGGTGACACCGGCCATCAGCAGCCCCAATTCTTTTTCATCTGTCTCGGCGGGCAGGCGTTCGCCCATGATCTGGCCGTCAAACATCACGGCGATCCTGTCGGACAGGCCCATGATTTCGTCCAGCTCGACCGAGACCAGCAAAATCGCCTTGCCCTTGTCGCGCAAGGCCACGATTTGCTGGTGAATAAATTCAATGGCCCCAATATCGACGCCCCGTGTGGGCTGGCCCACCAACAACAGGTCCGGGTCACGTTCAATCTCGCGCGCGACGACGATTTTTTGCTGGTTCCCGCCCGAGAAATTCTTGGCCGCCAGTTGCGGATTGGGCGGTCGCACGTCGAAACGGTCCATCTTTTCCTGGGCATCTTGCAGAATGGCGGCATTGTCCATCAAGATGTTGCTGCGCTGGTATTTCGGGTCATGGTGATAGCCGAACGCCGTGTTTTCCCATGCGGAAAATTCAAGGATCAGCCCCTCGTGGTGGCGATCTTCGGGCACATGGGCGATGCCGCGCGCGCGGCGGCTTTGGCCGTCCGATGTGGCACCGGTCAAATCAATCGGCGCGCCATTCATCAAAATCTCGCCGTTAGCTTTGGTGTAGCCGCCAAGAACCTCCAACAGTTCCGATTGCCCGTTGCCGGACACCCCCGCGATCCCCAAAATTTCACCGGCCTTGATGTTGAACGACACGTCTTTCAACCGGTGCACGCCCGCCTCATCGGTGACGTTCAACCCTTTGACGTCCAGAATGGTCTCTTTGGGTTGCGCGGGCTGTTTATCGACCCGCAGCAGCACTTTGCGCCCCACCATCCGTTCGGCCAGATCGGCAGGCGATGTGTCGGATGTTTTCACGGTCGAGGTCATTTCCCCACGGCGCATCACAGAAACAGTATCGGTGATGTCCATAATTTCACGCAGCTTGTGCGTGATCAGAATGATCGTCTTTCCTTCATCCTTCAGGCGGCCCAAAATGCGGAACAGCTGGTCGGCCTCGGCAGGGGTCAAAACACCTGTCGGCTCGTCCAGAATCAAAATATCGGCCTGCCGGTACAGCGCCTTTAGAATTTCCACACGTTGCTGCATGCCCACACCGATGTCTTCGATGATCGCATCCGGATCGACGTGCAATTCGTATTCTTCGGCCAGCGTTTTCAACTGCTCGCGCGCCTTGGCCAGCGACGGGCGCAACATCGCGCCGTCTTCCGCCCCCAGCACCACGTTTTCCAAAACGCTGAAGTTCTGCACCAGTTTGAAGTGCTGGAACACCATGCCAATACCCGCGGCAATCGCGGCTTGGCTGTCAGGAATTTCAGTTTTCTGGCCGTGGATGAAAATCTCGCCAGCGTCGGCCTTATAGAACCCGTAAAGGATCGACATCAGCGTCGATTTCCCAGCACCGTTCTCGCCAATGATGCCGTGCACCGTGCCGGGCATCACGCGGATGGAAATATCTTTGTTGGCCTGAACGGGCCCGAACGCTTTGGAAATCCCTTTTAGCTCAATCGCGGGGGCTGTGGTGGTCATTTAGGTCTCCCTGCAAATGGCAAGTGTTTGGGTTTCATCGGTCGCGGGTGTCCAGATCGTCATGGTGTAATCTGTTGGCTGGTAGGGGTTCTGGATCAACGTAAACTCGGCGCCGCCATTTTGTGGCTGGCCGAATGACATGCCGCCATCCCAGTTCGCCCGCAGAATATAGGTTTGATCCGGGGCAGATGGAAATGAAATGACCACGCTGGGCGCATCTAATCCGTCTTCGTCGAGCAGCGTAATCCGAACCGCGCCGCTGGATTGTGCGCCCAGTGGCCGTTGCAACGCGCAGGTCCAGCGCGCACCGGAATGCAGACCTTCGCCATGGGCCAGCGCGGCACTTGCGCAAAACGCAGCTGCACATCCCGCAGCCATCCCTGCTAACAGTCCAGCCTTGCGGATCACAGGCATCGCGCGCCCATCCGGCCCGTCGCCTGTTCAAATGTGATGAAAACAGCCCCTGCGCTGATCATGCTTTGCCCCCGTATCCCCGTCCCATCGGGGTGATTGAAAAGGCCGCACCGAATAGATCAGCGCGGCCTCAGTCTGTGTCACAAACCTGTCTTAGAATTCAAGAACAGGGCAGCTCTCGTCAGACATGTAGTCGTGTACAACCAGCTCACCGGCTGTGATCGCTTCAGCAGCGGCATCCACAGCGGCTTTCATCTCGTCAGAGACCAGCTCGGCGTTGTATTCGTCCAGTGCGTAGCCCACGCCACCGTTGGAAATACCCATGACGTTGAAACCAGGCTCAACATCAACACCAGCGGCGAAGCTTTCGTAAACGGCGTTATCAACGCGCTTCAGCATGGATGTCAGAACAGAACCTGGGTGCAGGTAGTTCTGGTTGGCGTCAACACCGATAGACAAGATGCCTTCGTCGGCTGCTGTTTGCAGAACACCGATACCAGTGCCGCCCGCCGCTGCGAAGACAACGTCAGAACCTTGGGAAATCTGGCTCAATGTCAGCTCGGAGCCTTTTACTGGGTCATTCCACGCGGAAGGTGTTGTGCCGGTCATGTTCGCGATGACAGTTGCATCTTCGCTCACAGCCATTGCGCCTTGGGCAAAGCCACATGCGAAACGACGGATCAGTGGGATGTCCATGCCGCCAACGAAAGAAACAGTGTCTGTTTCAGAGGCTTGCGCGGCCATCATACCAACGAGGTAGGAGCCTTCGTGCTCGTTGAACACGATAGAGCGCACGTTTGGCGCATCGACGACCATGTCAACGATGACGAATTTTGTATCTGGGTAATCAGGCGCGGCTGTGCCCAGTGCGGTTGCCCAAGAGAAACCCGCCATAACGATCGGGCTGTTGCCATCTTCGGCGAAACGGCGGATCGCCTGCTCGCGCTGTGCGTCAGCTGTGATTTCGAACTCGGCGAACTCGGCGCCGTTTTCTTCAGCCCAACGCTGCGCGCCGTTGAACGCAGATTCGTTGAACGATTTGTCGAACTTACCGCCCAGATCGTAAATGATCGCAGGGCCGTCAGCCATGGCAGCACCGGCTGTCAGGGCCAGCGCTGTGGATGCGCCGAGAAGTGTTTTGATAAGGCTCATAAAGAGATCTCCCAGGTTCTTGTTAGAGGACGTTTTTGGTATCGTCCTTTCGGGCTGCCGCGCAGAGAACAGCTGCGCGAAAAACCAATCATGTGCAAATTAGGCAACGCTGCGCAAGGAAGATCAACCGATTCTTATTGACGAGTGCATACTTTTTGACCAGTTGGTCAATAAAACGTCACGGAAAGTTCAGCTTTCATGCAAATTGCGGACGCCCCAGTGGCGTAATATTGGGCACGTTGCGAAAACGCGACGAACCCCGCACGTTGATACAGCGCCAGTGCGGCGGTGTTTGTGTCTGCCACATCCAGAAAAATCTCGCTCACACCGCGCTGCGCCAACTCCTGCATCGCTGATTTTAACATGGCCGTCGCGCACCCCTGACCTTGGGCATCGGGATGTGTGGCCAAGGTTAGAATTTCGGCCTCTGGCCCGATCACGCGAAACACGGCAAAACAGGTTTGCGTGCCGGTGATCAGTGTCGTTGGCGCGTCGAGGTAGGCCGCAAAATCCGAGGCAGACCAGCCCGCATCACCAAAGGCCGCGCCGTGGGTGGCGGCCAATGCTTCTGGTTGCATCATGGCAAAATAACGGGCGGCTGCTCCCGTGAGGGGGCCGCATCTGGCGCTTTGACGTAGAGCGGTTTGGGGGCAGGGGTGTCCGCGTCTGCACGCTCCGCCGTGATCTGTGCCATCGCCAACATGTGGTCTTGGGCGGTGAAATCGGTCGACATCTCATGATCCGATGTGACGTTTTCTACAGCCGTCAAAATCGGTGCGGTCATCGTGTCAGGGTCAAACACATAAAGCTGATCGCGCGGGGCGGGCACGGCTGTTTGAGCCAATCGCCCCAAATGGCGGGTCGTATCGAACAGGGAAACGCCCACCGCAGGCACGCCCAACCCCAACGCCAAACCGCGCGCGGCGGACACAGAAATACGGATGCCCGTGAAATTCCCTGGGCCCACGCCCACACCAAGCGCGTCCAGATCGGACCAATCTGTGCCATGCTGGGCCAACAGTTCCTCAAGCAAAACCATCAACCGTTCGGCTTGCCCGCGCGCCATCTCTTCGACGCGCACATGGGTTTCGCCGTTCAAACGCAAAGCGGCGGCGCAATGCGCCGCCGTTGTATCAAAAACAAGAACCGTGTCGTTAGGCGGCAACGGGGCGCACCTCGACCACCTCTGGAATGTAGTGGCGCAGCAGGTTTTCGATGCCCATCTTCAACGTCAATGTCGACGAAGGACAGCCCGCGCAAGCGCCCTGCATGTGCAGGTAGACCACACCGCGATCAAACCCATGGAACGTGATATCGCCGCCATCTTGGGCAACCGCAGGCCGCACGCGCGTGTCCAGCAGCTCTTTGATCTGGTCCACAATCTCGCCGTCTTCGCCGGTGTGCTCAGCGTGGCCTGATGCCGCTTGTTCCCCTTCCAGCACCGGTGCGCCGGATTGGTAATGCTCCATGATCGCGCCCAAAATCGCGGGTTTGATATGGTCCCATTCTACGGCATCCGCCTTTGTCACAGTCACAAAGTCGATCCCGAAGAACACGCCTGTCACGCCTTCGACCGCGAAAATGCGGCTCGCCAGCGGGCTTTTCGCCGCAGCTTCTGCGGACGGGAAATCGGCCGTGCCCATTTCAAGCACGCTTTGACCCGGCAGGAATTTCAACGTCGCAGGGTTCGGAGTGGATTCGGTCTGAATGAACATGGCAGCAACCTTTTTTGTCAGGCTTTACATATGCGGGTGCGGCCCCGCAAAGTCAAGGTTTGGAATGATTCTAAATTAGGCGGGCGTCACCACCGCTCAGGTGATCGCTTCCAACCGCTCTTTGGAAATATCGCCGGGCACAATGGTCATCGGAATAGGCAGCGTGCCCGCCGATTTTGTCATCTGCGTCACCAACGGGCCGGGGCCCTTTTTGTCCGTGCCTGCGCCCAACACCAAAACGCCCACATCAGGGTCATCTTCGATATGTTTTAGAATCTCGTTCACTGGCACGCCCTCGCGGATCACCAATTCAGGGTCAACGCCCTGTTTGTCGCGCATCCATTTGGCAAACACTTCGAAATGCACTTCAATCCGCTCACGGGCCTCGGCGCGCATGATATCCGCGACGCCAATCCAGTGGTTGAATTCATCAGGCGGGATGATCGACAAAACCGCGACCCCGCCACCGGTATTGGCCGCACGCATCGCGGCAAACCGCATCGCGTTTAGACATTCACGACTTTCATCCAAAATCACCAGGAACTTGCGCATGTCTGTCTCCCTCAAGCAGGCCTAATTGTGGCCGAGGCGGGCGCGCCGCGCAATGGGTAACTGTCACACCAGCCGCCGCGCGCCCCATCGCAGGCCCGCAAGGGCACCCTGTTGGGTGATGAACACCAGGACCTGCAGGGCCACCAAATACATCGACAGGGCCGCCCCAATCGCCAGCGAACTGATCCGCGTCGTGGCCCGCAACACCCGCGATGGGCCCAAAACCTCAAATGCGCCACGGCTGCGGGGCCCCATGCTTTCGGTCACGCGGGCCAGCCGCGCCGCATCTTCCGCGCTGTCCACATGGCGCAACAATGTCACCGTTTCCGCCAGCGATGTGTGCTGGGCAATGCGTTGCAAATCGGCACCCAAATCTGCCAGTTCCGCCACCTGCGCGCTGTTCACCACCGCCTGCGGCCCCAGGCGCCCGCGCACCAAATCGCCCACGCGATCCCAGCGGACCGCATCGCCGACCAGCGCCCGCAACTGTGTCGCGAAGGCCGGCGTCAATGTGCCCAAACTGCGCGCCGCCCGCAAAAGCGATGTTCCGGCTTTCACCGAATAACTCGTCCCGCCCGTGGCCAAAACCGCGCCCGTCGCGCCCAACCCCACAATCGCCAACCCCAAATCCAAACGGTCCACCGCGACGCCTGACAGATAATCCTGCCCCGCACGGCGGATCGCATTCAAATCCCCCGCAGGGGTCAGCTCAAACGGCACGGCGCAGACACCGATCTGGGCTACCGTTTCACAGGCCGTGATGTCGATCGCGCAAGCCCCGCAGGCCGTTGTGCGCGCCAGCCACCCTGACACCCGTGCGTTCAGGGCTGCGATGTCCTCGACCATCGGGCGCGGCAACAGGATGCCATGATCATTGGCCAGCCCCAACAGCAGGTCCAGCCTGTCTAAATCTTCAAGCAACACCGCCTCCTGCAGACGCGGCAAAATCCAGGCCAGCGTCACCTCGCGGGCCATGGCGCGGGTCAGGGCCGCCTCGATCTGGTCTGTGCTGCGCGCGATGACAGGGGTGGCAAAGGGCGATTGCAGCAAAAACCATCCCGCTGACGCGAGGGTCAAGGCGAAGGGCAACAGCGCAAGCGCCGCACGAAGGGTGAGGTCGAGATATCTCACGGTTGAACTGCTCAGGTTTGTGTCTTTGCGACACCTTTTATAGCGGCCAGCCTAGCAGGCTGTTGTGCAGGCTCCAACAGATGAAAAAACGCCCAGGCCGGATCGGGCCTGAGCGTTTGGGATCAATCAGCAAGGGACATGCCGATAAAGCAGCCACCTCCGGCAGAAGGGGTGGCATCCACGCTGGCAGGGAAATCCAGCGGGCTGTCCCCTATTTGCGGTGATTCTGTTTCAAATTTATGAACGTCGCCTACCGGTTCGCAGGTTACGCGCGCGCCCGTTCCGATCCTTTGGCAATCGCATCGCGCAACTTGCGCTCCAAAGCCCGCTGTTTGCTCTCGGAATGGAATTTCAGCCCGAACATATCTTTGACATAGAAGGTATCCACCACCTGCTCGCCATAGGTCGCGATCACGGCGCTGACAATGTAGACGTTGCTGTTGGCCAAGGTGCGCGTCAGGTCATGCAGCAGGCCCGGGCGGTCACGGGTGTCCACCTCGATGATCGTATAAATCTCGGACCCTTCATTGTCGAAGGTGATCGAGGTCGGCACATTAAACGCTTTTTCGCGTTTCTTCATCTTGTCGCGGTCGGCCAGGGCCTCATGGGCGACAAGCTCACCCATCAAGGTGCGTTCGATCATTTTGCGCAAACGGGGCAGGCGGGATTCGTCGTAAGGATGGCCTTCGGCGTCCTGTATCCAGAACGCGGCAGCGGCGAAGCCGTCTTTGCTGGTGAATGTCCGCGCGTCCACGACATTCGCCCCCACCAAGGAGAGCGCCCCGCACATGCGGCTGAAAATACCGGGGTGATCCACCATCGCGAAACACGCGCGCGTCGCGTCACGTTCTTCATCGGGCGTCAGGTCAATCTGCACCTCGCTGGTGCCCACATCGCGCAGCAGTTCGGCCAAAGTGATATGCGCCGTCACATGCAGGCCCTGCCAATAGGTCGGGTAATGGCGGCCCAGCTCCTTGCGGATGTCCTTTTCGGTCCAGTTGGATTGGGTCCGGCTGTTCAACGCGGCGCGCAAATTGCGGCGCGCTTCGGTGCCACGCTCTTCGCGGTTCAACGCTTCCATGCCGTTTTCCAGTGCGTTGAGCGTTTGGCGGTACAAGGCGCGGATCAAAACCGCCTTCCAATTGTTCCACGTGTCCGGCCCTACGCCGCGAATGTCACACACTGTCAAAACACACAGCAGGTTCAACCGCTCCACCGTCTTCACCGCCTTGGCAAAATCACGCACCGTGCGCGGATCGGCAATATCGCGTTTTTGCGCCATATCCGACATCAGCAAATGATACCGCACCAGCCATTCCACCGTCTCGCTGTCCTTTTTCGACAGCCCCAACCGCGGCGCCACTTTGCGGACAATCTTCGCCCCCAAAATGGAATGGTCCTCATCGCGGCCCTTGCCGATGTCATGCAGCAGCAAAGCCACATACAAAACCTTGCGGTTGATCCCATTCTTGATGATCGACGCCGACACCGGCAGCTCATCATCCAGCTCGGCACGCTCAATCTGCGCCAAATGGCTGATCGTCTGGATCGTATGCTCATCCACCGTGTAATGGTGATACATGTTGAACTGCATCATCGCGACGATCGTGGCGAACTCAGGGATAAACGCCCCCAAAACCCCCAACTCATTCATACGCCGCAACGCCCGTTCGGGGTTGCCATGTTTCAACATCAAATCAAGGAAAATGCGCCGTGCGTCTTTGCTGTCGCGCACCGTGTCATCAATCAAATGCAGGTTCGCTTTGACCAGCCGCATCGCATCGGAATGCAGCAACGTCCCCGTGCGCAGCGCCTCTTCGAACACCCGCAACAAATTCACAGGGTCTTCCAAGAACGTGTCAGGGTCGGCCACCGTCAGACGGTTTTGTTCAATCGCGTAGGGTGCCTTGGCCTTTTTCTTGCGGGCAAACAAACGCTGTAAAACAGGTTCGGCCTTCAAATGCGCCTGCTCCTGCGCAACCATGAAAATGCGGGTCAATTCACCCACACTTGTCGCATGGCGGAAATAATCCTGCATAAAGTGTTCCACGGCGCGCCGGCCACGGCCATCGGCGTAGCCCATCCGCTCCGCCACCTCGACCTGCAAATCAAACGTCAGCTGATCGGATGCCCGCCCCGTGATCAAATGCAAATGGCAGCGCACGGCCCACAAGAAATTATGTGCCGCTTTGAATTCTTCATATTCGTCGAGGGTGAACACCTCGTGGTCGACCAACTCACGCGCATCTTTCACGCCGTGAATATATTTGCCGATCCAGTACAACGACTGCAAATCGCGCAGGCCACCTTTGCCTTCTTTCACGTTCGGCTCGACCATGTAGCGCTGGCCACCTTGCTTGCGGTGCCGCTGCGCGCGTTCCTCCAGCTTTGCTTCGATGAAATCAGGCACGGTGCTCACAAACAATTCGTTGCGCAACCGATCCGTCAATGCGTCGGAAAGGGCCGCATCACCGGCCAAAAAACGCTCTTCCACCAGTGAGGTGCGGATGGTGTAATCCTCGCGCGCGAGGCGAATGCACTCTTTCACCGTGCGGCTGGCATGGCCCACCTTCAGCTTCAGATCCCATAGGATGTACAGCATGCTTTCAATGGCGCTCTCGGCGCGTGCTGTCAGCTTGTGGGGCATCAAAAACAGCAGATCCACATCGGAATGCGGCGCCATTTCGCCACGGCCCGATCCACCAACCGCGATCAACGACAGGCGGTCGTCGTCATTGGGCTGGGGCAAGGGGTGCAGATGGGTCGTGGCCAGGTGGAAAACCTCGATCACCACACTGTCGGTCAGCCAGGCAATCGCGCGCGTCGTCTCGCGTGCTTTGAACGGGGCCGCCTCAAACGCTTGGGTGATGGTGTGCCGACCACTGGCCAAAGCCTCTTTGAGGTGGGCCACGATCTGGGCGCGCGCCTCGGTCGACCCGGTGTCAGACTGTGCAACAGTCCGGGTCAAGGCGTCGCGCAAAGCCCCACGGTCGAGAATCTCGTCCGCAGGGCAAATGATATCGTCGGGTGCTGCTAAAAAGGTCAGATCAGGATCCACCGCTGCCAAAGGATGTTGGCGCAGCTTCTACAATCGAAATCTGGTTGTTTGCAATCCGCGCAACCGCCAGCGCACGCTGGTTTGTGCCGTCAGGGCGCAAGCGGAACACACCTGTCGCGCCGCGGAACCCGGCAGACCGTGTCAAAGACGCAGAGGTCAACGCACCACGGTCGCCTGTCGCGGCCAATGCCCCGATCGCGGCAATCCCGTCATAGGCAATGGACGCCAGCTGATGGGGCTGCGTGCCATAGGTTGTCTCATACCGGTTGCGGAACGCCGCTTCGCGACCCGCATTGCCCATGGCAAAAATCCCGTTCTGCACCGCAGGCAGCTCCGCAATCTGTGGTGCCGCATCCCAGCGCGTCAGCCCCACGAAAGGCGATGTCGCAGGGTTCAGGCCCTGATCATCCAAGGCTGTGGCAAGAATAGGCAAACCACCGGCCACACTGTCGGTCACAAAAACCGCCTGCGCGTTGTTCGCGTTGACAGAACTCGCAATCGCAGAGGCGCGGTTGAAAATGCCCTGCTGGTTGAACGGATAGGATTCGATGCCCACCACCGTGCTGCCAGCGGCCCGCACAGATGACGCAATCGCATCGCGGCCCACGGCTCCGGGCAGATCATCTTGGTGCACAATCATGTAGCGCGTCACGCCCTGACGTGTGGCATAATCCACCAAGCGGTCAGAGACGTTGCCAAAGGTGTTCCCCAAAACAAATACGTTACCACCCGCGATGGATGCGTTGTTCGAAAACGCCAAAACGTTGAGGTTTGCAGGGGCAACCGCCGTGCCAACCGCGTTGGCACTGGCCGCGTCCAACGGACCCAGAATAATCTGTGCGCCCTCAGCAACAGCACCTGTCGCCAGTTGCGCGGCGCGGGCCGGATCACGGCCTGTGTTGTAAACACGCAGGTTCACTTGCACGCCGTTCAAATCCGCAATCGCCATCCGCGCTGAATTTTCCAAACTCGCCGCAATCGCATCCAATTCCGCCGAACCAGACCCACCCGGCACCAACAACGCCACATTGATCGGCGCGCCTGGGTCAATCTGCTGCCCTGTGCCACCACCGGTCGACGGGATCGCTAAATCACAGGCCGCAAGCACCCCAATCATCATAAAGGCAAACAGGCGCGCGCTTAGGCTGCGAAGGGTTTGTGCCGACAGGCTGGGCAAACGGGCTAACATGGACTATTTCACTCCCTCTTGGCGGCGGGAGTGTCCCGCGGCATCTTCAACGCATATCATAGTGCGCCACGCCGGAGGGTCTAGGTTTGAATCACAAGGTAATTCCCCTGTCTGCGGGATTGTACTTATGTGCCGTCCCCATCGGCAACGCCCGCGATGTAACACTGCGCACGCTCGACATCCTCGCCAGCGCCGATGTGATCGCCGCCGAAGACACCCGTACAGCCCGCAAGCTGATGGAAATACACGGCATTTCCATTGGCGACCGCAAAATGGTCGCCTATCACGACCACTCCGGTGAGGGGGTGCGCAGCCGCCTGATGGGCCTCGTCCGCGACGGAAAATCCGTCGCCTATGTCTCGGAAGCAGGCACGCCACTTGTTGCCGATCCGGGGTACAAACTGGCCGCCGACATGCGCGAAGCAGACCTGCCGCTGACGGCCGCACCGGGGGCGTCGGCTGTCCTTGCAGCGCTCACCGTCTCCGGCCTGCCCAGCGACGCCTTCCACTTCGCGGGCTTTCTTCCAAACGCCACAGGCGCACGCTGCAAAGGGCTCGAAGGCCTACGGTCCATCGACGCAACCGTCGTCCTCTACGAATCGCCCAAACGAATCCGCGCCCTCTTGACCGATATCACCGCCACCATGGGGCCAGACAAACAGGTGGTGATCTGCCGCGAACTCACAAAGAAATTCGAAGAAGTCCTGCGCGGCACGGCGCAACAGCTGTCCGATGAACTTGAGGATCGGACGCTCAAAGGTGAAATTGTGGTCCTCATCGCCCGCGGCGATCAAACAGAAACCCCCGAGGTCGACGTTAAGGCTGCTTTAACGCAGGCCATGCAAACTATGCGCATGAAAGACGCCGCAACAGCCGTCGCCGGTGCCACCGGTCTTCCCCGTCGCGACGTCTACCAAATGGCCCTTAGTCTGAAGGATGACAAATGACACACTGCAACGTTCAGCGCGGGCAAACATCCTACCACGCAGGTCTCGCCGCCGAAGACATCGTCGCGCAAACCTATGCCCGCAACGGTCAAGCCACCTTGGCCAAACGGTGGCGCGGTGCCTCTGGCGAAATCGATCTCGTCGCCCAAGACGGTGACGGCGTGATTTTCATCGAAGTCAAGAAAAGCAAAACCCACGGCCGGGCCGCCCAACGGGTAACCGCCCGCCAAATGCAGCGCATTTACGGGGCCAGTGCTGAATTTCTCGAAACAATGCCCAAGGGCCAGCTCACCGAAATGCGCATCGACGTGGCCCTCGTAGATGCCGTCGGGCGCGTAGATGTGATCGAAAACGTGTCCATGGCCGGTTGACCAACCATTGCACCCAACGGCGTGCGGGTCCATGTGTTAGGCAACGCATTTGACATGGACCTTACGATGACCGCTGAAAAATCTTTGACCGTCGCCTTCCAAATGGATCCGATCGACGCGATCGACATCAACGCCGACAGCTCCTTCCGTCTCGCCGAAGAGGCGCAGGCGCGTGGCCACAAGCTGTTCTATTACACCCCCGATCAACTCAGCTACCAAGAAGGCCGTGTTGTGGCCCGCGGCCAAGATCTCACGGTGCGTCGCGAGATAGGCAACCATTTCGACGTCGGCGATATGCGCGAGCAAGATCTGGCGCAGGTGGATGTGATCTGGCTTCGCCAAGACCCGCCCTTTGACATGGGCTATATCACCACCACACACATCCTTGACCGCATCCACCCGGACACGCTGGTCGTCAACGATCCGTTTTGGGTTCGAAACTACCCAGAAAAACTCCTTGTGCTTGATTTTCCGGATCTCACCCCACCCACGGCCATCGCCCGTGATCTCGAAACCCTCAAAGCCTTCCGCGCCCGCCACGAGGACGTGATCCTGAAGCCGCTGTATGGCAACGGCGGCGCGGGCGTGTTCCGTCTCACCCCCGAGGACCGCAACCTCGCGTCCCTGCATGAGCTGTTCAGCGGCATCAACCGCGAGCCTCTGATCATGCAAAAATTCCTGCCCGATGTCAGCAACGGCGACAAACGTGTGATCTTGGTCGACGGTGAACCCGTCGGCGCCATCAACCGCGTTCCCGCCAAGGGGGAAACACGGTCCAACATGCACGTCGGCGGCCGCCCCGAAAAAGTGGGCCTGACCGAGCGTGACCTTGAAATCTGCGCCCGCATCGGCCCGTTGTTGAAAGAAAAAGGCCAGATTTTCGTCGGCATCGATGTGATCGGTGACTACTTGACAGAAATCAACGTGACCTCACCCACAGGTATTCAAGAGCTGGAACGGTTCGATGGCGTCAATATCGCCGCCAAGATTTGGGAGGCGATAGAGGCGAAAAAGGCCTAAGCCTACACCTCTCTCGCCAACGCGAGCCGGTACCCCACGGCCTCGGCCACATGGGGTTTGCGCACCGCGTCCGACTGATCCAAATCCGCAATCGTGCGGGCCACACGCAGCACGCGGTGATAACCGCGTGCGCTCAAACCGAACCGGTCGGCCACCTTCAGCAACAGCGCCTTTCCCTCGGCGTCGGGGGCGGCCACCTCTTCCAAAGCAGCGCCTTCCAAATTGGCATTTACCCGCAACGGGGTGCCCGCAAACCGCGTGGTTTGCACCGCACGGCCCGCCGCGACGCGGGCCGCAATCTCTGCCGAACGTTCGGCCTGCGATGGCATGTCCAAATCCTCCAAGGTCACAGGCGGCATTTCGATCCGCAAATCAAACCGGTCCATCAACGGGCCAGAAATGCGCGACATATAGTCCTCGCCACACACCGGAACCTTGCCGCATGCGCGGTTCGGATCGCTCAAATACCCGCATTTGCAGGGGTTTGCGGCTGCCACCAACATGAATTGGCAGGGGTAGCGCACATGGGCGTTGGCCCGTGCGACCACCACGTCCCCGCTTTCAATCGGTTGCCGCAAGGTCTCTAAAACCGTGCGCGGGTATTCGGGAAATTCATCCATGAACAACACCCCGTTGTGCGCCAAGGAAATTTCCCCCGGTTTCGCGCCACGCCCGCCCCCCACAATCGCCGCCATCGAGGCCGTGTGATGGGGTTCGCGAAAAGGACGGGCGCGGTTGATGCCACCCTCGCTGAGCAATCCGGCCAAGGAATGGATCATTGAGGTCTCCAACGCCTCAGTAGGTTCCAAAGGCGGCAAAATGCTCGCCAATCGTGATGCCAGCATCGACTTGCCCGAACCGGGCGTGCCTACCATCAAAACATGATGTCGCCCTGTCGCTGCGATTTCCAACGCCCGCTTGGCCTTTTCCTGTCCTTTCACATCTGCAAAGTCCTTGAGGTCTGATGGCCCCTGCACCTCACCGGCTTGCGCCACGGCCAGCGGGCTCCGTCCGTTAAAATGGTGCAGCGCTTCGGACAAGCTGCGCGGCGCAAACACGGCCGTCGCATCCACCCAGGCGGCTTCTGCGCCACAGGCCTTGGGGCACATCAACGCGCGGTTTTCAGCCGCCGCGGCCATCGCTGCGGGCAATGCGCCCAGCACCGGCACCAATGTGCCATCCAACGACAATTCGCCCAAAGCCACCGTCTCTGCCGTTTTGTCCTGCGGGATCACATCCAAGGCGGCCAGCAACGCCAAGGCGATCGGCAAATCGAAATGCGACCCTTCCTTGGGCAGGTCCGCGGGCGACAGATTTACCGTAATTTTCTTGGCCGGCAAGGCAATCGAAAGCGCGCTCAACACCGCGCGTATCCGGTCGCGCGCCTCAGAGACGGCCTTGTCCGGCAGGCCGACAATCGAAAATCCGGGCAGGCCAGGGGCCATGGCGCATTGCACCTCGACCATGCGGGCCTCGACCCCTTCAAATGCGACCGTGTAGGCGCGCGCGACCATTATTCTTCACCCCAACCTGAGCCAAAACACGGTTAATTGTTTGGCGGGGGAGGGTTTAAGAACGGTTAACGATGCCGCGACTTGGCCTAAACAAGCGCCATAAATTTGGGCCAGGCCTCGGGGTCATTCACCGTTTTGTCACGGCAAAACGCGTTGCAAAACCCGAAAACACGCCCCTCCATCTCCATGAAATGGGTCACAGGCCTGCCAGAATAGGGGCAGCTGTCGTTCTCAGACGGGCCCGCCTCCACCGCCTGCGCCGCGCGCACGGCTGGGCCTCGCCACGGCGCCTCGGGGGCGTCGAGCTCGAATTTTGCCAAACGCGGCTCATTGGCCAAACCCATGGCGCGCCAGCGGCGCAGCGCGGGGTCTGCCAAATGCGCTTCAACATAGGCTTTGGTCGTGGGCCGTGTGTGAAAATCATACCCCGCCAGCCGCACGGCCATGGGGGCAAAAATCGCGTCGACCAAGGAATATGCGCCGCACAACCACGGCCCCTCCGGTGCGCAAACCGTACGAGCGTGGGTCCACAACACCTCCAACCGGTCCAGCTCGGCGTCAATTTCAGGCGGCGGCGTTTGCGCAACGTTGGAGGTGCGCAAATTCACCGGCCAATGGCTGCGCAATCCACCAAAGCTCGAGTGCATCTCGTTGGCCAAGGCTCGCGCGGTGCCGCGCGCCAAGGGATCCGTAGGCCAAAAGGCGATATCAGGGTTCCGGCTCGCCAGCTCCTCGGCGATGGCCATGCTGTCGTTCAAAACCGCACCCTCGGGCGTGATGGCCGTGGGCAACGTGCGTGCATGGCCTAAACCATGCTCCGCCATCATGCGGCGCACGTCCGCTTCTGTTTCGGGGCGCAGCACGGTCGTCTGCACCTCAGCGCTCAGGCCGAATTTTTCAAACATAAGATAGGCCGCAATGGACCAGCTAAAATATAGGCGATTGCCGATGTATAATTGATAAGTCATGGCCCAAGGCTAGGCCCGAACCCCGCGTGCAGGCAAATCGAAAATTGTGCGCGGCTGCCTCACATTTGATGATGACTGCGCGCAAAAGCCCTTAGGGCAAATAGTTAATCCGCGCCACGCCCGCCATAGGCCGCATCTGAATTTCCGTGATCGAAAAATTATCGATGTGATGGGACAGCGCCTGATACGGGCTGATCCCACCCGCGATTTGCACCTGCGACAAGATCGCACCGAAATGGGCCACCGCAATAATATCGCGCCCCGGCGCACCTGCGGTGATGTCCAAAATCGCCGCATGCACACGCGCGGCCGCCGCATTCCAGCTCTCTCCATCGGGCGGGGCTACATCACCGGGCCGCTCCCAATAGCTGCGGCTCAGGTCGGGCCAGCGGTCTGCCACCTCAGCAAAGCCCAGCCCGTCCCACGCGCCAAAATCAAACTCGCGCAACCCCGCATGATGGGGCAAACGATCGCGCGCACCCTGCAGGGCTGATGCGGTCTCAGCCGCGCGCTGCAAGTCCGAGGAGACAACAACCGCGCGGGCGGGCAGGGCGGCGCTCACCCGTGCGATCTGCGCCCGATCGCTCAAATCCGCAGGCACATCGCGGTGACCGACAAATGCCTTTTCATGGGTCGGCCCATGGCGCACCCAATACACAACCGTCATAGCGCGCCCTTCAACACCTGCGGCAATCCGGCAATCACCTGCACCACCGTATCGGCTTGTGCCGCCAACCGCTGGTTCAACCGCCCCTGCGCATTGCGAAACTGTCGTGCGAGCTTGTTGTCCGGCACAATCCCGTGCCCTACCTCATTCGACACCACAATCACCTGCGCGGGGCAGGCGGCAATTGCGCCCAACACATCTGCCCCGGCCTCCTCCACATCGCGCTCCGCCAGCATCACATTGGTCAGCCACAAGGTGGCACAATCCAGCAAAACGACACTGTTTTCAGGGCAAGCCGCCAGCGCATCCGCCACATCCAAGGGCGCCTCTATGGTCGTCCATCCTTCGCCACGTTGCACTTTGTGATCAGAAATTTTCGCACGCATTTCATCATCAAACGCCTGCGCCGTCGCAACATAATACCGGTCTTTTTTCGTTTGAAAACAAAGGCCCTCTGCAAAAGCAGATTTGCCAGACGCGGCACCGCCCAAAATCAGAATGCACTTATTTTTTATCAATTCGGGAACTTTCTGTGATCTGATAACATTTGTCTCACGTAATCATATCAAAAGACAGACCAGAATATTGCTCGCTTGACCTGGAAGGATCTTACGAATGGCTTTTGACGGTGCGTTAGACCAGAAATTTTCTCGAAACGCGATGAAGGCGGAACTGCTCGACGCCGAAACAGAATTGCAATTGGCCTATGCCTGGCGCGATCATCGCGACGAACAAGCGCTCCATCGATTGATTACCGCCTATATGCGCCTCGCCATTTCAATGGCCTCCAAATTCAAACGCTACGGGGCCGCACGCAATGATTTGATCCAAGAGGCCTCTCTCGGCCTTATGAAAGCCGCAGATAAATTCGACCCAGATCGTGGCGTGCGCTTTTCAACCTACGCCGTCTGGTGGATCAAAGCTTCCATCCAAGATCACGTGATGCGCAACTGGTCCATGGTGCGCACCGGGTCCACATCCTCGCAAAAATCCCTCTTCTTCAACATGCGCCGCGTCCAAGCCCGCCTCGAACGCGAAGCCCTCGCGCGCGGCGAAGTGCTCGACCGCCACGAAATGCACAAACTCATCTCCGTCGAAGTGGGCGTGCCGCTCCACGATGTAGAAATGATGGAAGGCCGCCTCAGCGGGTCCGATTTCTCGCTCAACGCCACCCAATCTTCCGAAGACGAAGGCCGCGAATGGATCGACGCCCTCGAAGATGACGGCGTCCAAGCTGCAGAAACCGTCGAAGCATCACACGACACAGAAACCCTGCGTCAATGGCTCCTTTCTGCGCTGGCAGACCTGAACGACCGCGAACAATTCATCGTTCGCGAACGCAAACTGCGCGACACCCCGCGCACCTTGGAAAGCCTCGGCAAAGAGCTGGGCCTGTCCAAAGAACGTATTCGCCAACTGGAGGCTGCTGCATTCGGAAAAATGCGCAAAAGCCTCGAAGGCCAAAGCAAAGAAGTGTCCCACTTCCTCGTCTGACGTCCCCCCGTAGTCAGACATATAAGCGCCCGCCGTTTCCCCACGGCGGGCGTTTTCATGTCTAGGTTTTCATGTCTGGCCCTTTGCGCGCCATCGGCCTAACCTCGCCCCCAATTACGGAGACACGTTATGACTGGCAAAACACTTCTATTGGTCATCGGGGGCGGGATCGCAGCCTTCAAATCGCTCGACCTGATCCGCCGTCTGCGCGAACGCGGCCACCGTGTTGTGCCAGTGCTCACAGCGGCGGCCACCGAATTCGTGACCCCGCTCAGTGTCTCTGCCTTGGCAGGGGAAAAAGTCTTCCAAGACCTGTTTGACCTCAACGACGAGGCCGAAATGGGCCACATCGAACTCAGCCGCGCCGCCGATCTGGTCATCGTCGCACCTGCCACGGCAGACCTGATGGCAAAAATGGCCAACGGGCACGCCAATGATCTGGCCTCCACCTTGCTGATGGCCACGGATAAACAGGTGTTGATCGCACCGTCCATGAACGTCCGCATGTGGGAACATCCCGCAACGCAGCGCAATCTCGAAACCCTCAAAAAAGATGGTATTTTGATATCTGGCCCAAATGAGGGCGATATGGCCTGTGGTGAATTTGGGTTTGGTCGCATGGCCGAGCCGATGGAAATCCTCGCTGCGGCGGAAATGGCGCTGAACGATGGGCCCCTCAAAGGCACCCATGTTCTCGTCACCTCCGGCCCCACCCACGAACCCATCGACCCCGTGCGCTACATCGCGAACCGCTCCTCCGGTGCCCAAGGTACCGCCATCGCGCAGGCGCTTTTGGCCCAAGGCGCAGAGGTCACCTTCATCACCGGCCCCGCCGATGTGCCACCCCCCATGGGTGTCAATCTTGTCGCGGTCCAAACCGCGGCCGAAATGCTGGACGCGGTGCAAAATACACCCAACGTCGACGTGGGCATCTTCGCCGCCGCCGTGGCCGATTGGCGCGTGGCCTCCGCCTCGGATCAGAAAATCAAAAAAGACGGCAAGGGTTTGCCCGTGCTGGAATTCGCAGAAAACCCAGACGTTCTGGCAACCATCTGCGCCTCCACCGCACGCCCGAAACTGGTCATCGGCTTTGCCGCTGAAACCCAAAACGTCATCGAAAACGCCACCGCCAAACGCAAACGCAAAGGCTGCGACTGGATCGTGGCAAATGACGTGTCCCCCTCGACGGGCATCATGGGCGGCTCCGAAAACGATGTGACATTGATTTCAAACGCAGGCGCAGAAGACTGGCCACGCATGGATAAATCTCAGGTGGCCACCCGCTTGGCCGAAAAAATCGCTGCGGCGTTAAACGGATAACGGCCCTTCGGGGAGAGTTTTTTGGGTCAGAGGAAGACAGCGAGATGCCAGATATTCGGATCGAGTGGATTGACGGATTTGACGTAGAATTGGGGCTGCCGTCCTATGAAACCGGTGGCGCGGCGGGCGCGGATCTTCGCGCAAATTTCCAAGACCGTCAGCCTGTTACACTGGCACCCGGCGCGCGCGCGTTGATTTCAACGGGCCTCCGCATGGACATCCCGCAGGGCTTCGAAATTCAAATCCGTCCACGCTCGGGCCTCGCGCTCAAACATGGCCTCACGCTGCCCAACAGTCCCGGCACGATCGACAGTGATTACCGCGGCCCCTTGGGGGTGATCTTGCAGAACGGTGGTGACGCGCCTTTTGAAATCACACACGGAATGCGCATCGCGCAAATGGTCGTCGCACCGGTTGTCCAAGCGCGGTTCACACTGGGTCCGCTAGACGACACAGCGCGCGGATCAGGTGGGTTTGGCTCAACCGGGGTGACATAAATGCTTTTGGTCTTCACACTGGCCGCCGTGCTTTGGGGGATTGGCTGGGCGATGAAACTGCCGGTCGCAGCCCGCTTCACGATGGTGGCATTGCTTCTGGTCGCGGTCATCGCGGTACACATCATTTTGCCCCTCGGCCATCCTTTGCGCGTGCAAACAGGCGGCACCCCTGCGGTGTGGATTTTAATCATCTGTGCCGCATTGTTGGTCCGTGGGTATGGTTTTTTGCTGTCAAAGGTGAAATCCCGCGCAGGCCCGCCTGTCTCCCCGATCCACGAGCAGCCCCCTCATTCCGGTCCCTTTTCTGAAACCGAACTGAACCGCTATGCGCGCCATATCGTATTGCGCGAAATTGGCGGTGCGGGGCAAAAGACGCTGAAAGAGGCTTCCGTTCTCGTCATCGGGGCAGGGGGGCTTGGCGCGCCCGCGTTGCAATACCTCGCGGCTGCGGGCGTTGGTACGATCGGTGTGATCGATGATGACGAGGTGGATAATTCCAATCTGCAGCGTCAGGTCATCCACACAGATGCGCGCATCGGCATGCCCAAGGTGCACTCCGCCGCGCAAGCAATGACCGACCTCAACCCCTTCATCACTGTCAAACCCTACGACCGCCGCCTGACCGGCGAAATCGCGGCCGATCTTATCGCCGACTATGATCTCGTGCTCGATGGCTGCGACAATTTCGAAACCCGTTACTTGGTAAACAAAACCTGTGTCGCGACCCAAACCCCCCTGATCGCCGCCGCCCTCACCCAGTGGGAAGGCCAGATCAGCCTCTACGACCCGAAATCCGGAACGCCCTGTTATCAATGCATTTTCCCGCAGGCCCCAGCCCCCGAACTGGTGCCATCCTGCGCCGAAGGCGGCGTGCTTGGCCCGCTTCCAGGGGTCATCGGGGCGATGATGGCCGTCGAAGCGGTCAAAGCCCTCACACAGGCGGGCACGGGGCTGGGCGGCCGCATGCTTATTTACGATGCGCTCTACGCCGAAACCCGCTCGATCACGTTAAAACCCCGCGCGGATTGCCCAATCTGCGCAGAATAGTCGAAATTGGCGGCAGCACGCTAGAATGCGGCGCCGCACGCCCCTATCTCATCCTCAAAGGAGTTCGCCATGACCAACCCGTTGCTGTCCGACTGGACCACCCCATTTGACCTGCCGCCCTTTGATTTGATTGAAGATTCCGATTTCGCGCCGGCGGTTGAAACCGCCCTAGACCAGGCGCGCGCCAACATCGCAGCCATCTGCGATGGTTCAACGCCAACCTTTGAAAACACGATCGAAGCCCTGTCACTGGCCGATGCCCCCTTGGAAAAAGCCCTCTCGCCGTTCTTTGCCATAGCTGGCGCAGACAGCAATGAAACCCGCGAAGGGCTGATGCGCGATTTCTCCCCGTTGCTGTCCGCCTATTCCTCCGAAATTACCGCCAACGCGGCCTTGTTCGCGCGGATCGAAACCCTGTGGGATCAGCGCGACACCCTGAACCTGACCGAGGAGCAAGCGCGCGTTTTGATGCTGGTCCACCGCAATTTTGTCCGCTCTGGCGCGCAGCTCAAAGGTGCCGAAGCCGACCGTTTGGCAGAGGTAAAACAACGCCTGAGCGTGCTGGGCACGCAGTTCACCCAAAATCTTCTCGCTGATGAGCGCAGCTGGTTCATGCCGCTGGACGACACAGCGGGCCTGCCCGATTTTGTCATCGCCGCGGCCCAATCCGCTGGCGCGGAAAAAGACGCAGGCGGCCCGGTCGTCACGCTCTCCCGCTCGCTGATCGTGCCATTTTTGCAATTCTCCGACCGTCGCGATCTGCGCGAAAAGGCGTATGAAGCCTGGACCGCACGCGGCGCAAACGGCGGCGAGACGGACAACCGCGCAATCGCTGCAGAAATCCTCAAACTGCGCGAAGAACGCGCCCAGTTGCTGGGCTACGAAAACTTCGCGACCTACAAACTCGAAACCGAAATGGCAGGCACGCCCGATGCCGTCCGCGACCTGCTGATGCAGGTCTGGACCCCGGCCAAAGCTTCCGCCGAAGCGGATGCCAAAATCCTCGAAGAGATGCTCGTCGCAGACGGGCAAACAGCCCCCCTCCAGCCGTGGGATTGGCGCTACTACAGCGAAAAACGCCGCGCAGCGGAGCATGATCTGAACGAGGCAGAGCTCAAACCCTACCTCCAGTTAGACCGCATGATTGACGCTGCGTTCGACTGCGCCAACCGTCTGTTTAACCTCGAATTTACCACCATCGACGCACCCCTCTACCACGAAGATTGCCGCGCGTGGGAGGTCACCCGCAACGGCGAACACATGGCCGTTTTCATCGGCGACTATTTCGCCCGTGGCTCCAAACGCTCCGGCGCGTGGTGCTCTGCGATGCGCAGCCAACAAAAACTGGCGGGCGACATCCGCCCCCACGTGATCAACGTGTGCAACTTCGCCAAACCGCCCGCAGGCGAACCGGCGCTCTTGTCTTACGACGATGCGCGCACGCTCTTTCACGAATTCGGCCACGCCCTGCATCAGATGCTCTCGGATGTGACTTATGACATGATTTCCGGCACCTCCGTGGCCCGTGATTTCGTCGAACTGCCCAGCCAGCTCTACGAACACTGGCTCGAAGTGCCTGAGGTGCTTGAAAAATTCGCAACACATGCCGAAACAGGCGCACCAATGCCCCGCGATCTGCTCGACCGTATGTTGGGCGCGGCCACCTACGACATGGGCTTTTCCACCGTCGAATATGTGGCCTCTGCGATGGTTGATCTTGAGTTCCACGATGGCCCGGCCCCGGCCGATCCCATGCAAAAGCAGGCGGAAATTCTGGAAAGCATCGGCATGCCCGCCGCCATCCGCATGCGCCACGCGACCCCGCACTTCGCCCATGTCTTCGCGGGCGACGGCTATTCATCGGGCTATTACAGCTACATGTGGTCCGAAGTCATGGATGCAGACGCCTTTGATGCATTCCTCGCACAGGGCGGCGCGTTCGACCCGGCCATGGCTGAAAAACTCGAAACCCACATCCTCTCCGCAGGCGGATCAGAAGACGCAGCAGTGCTCTATCAGAAATTCAGAGGGTCCATGCCCGATGCAACTGCCCTGCTCAAAGGGCGCGGCCTAGCGGCCTGAGCGTCAAAGGACCTGACCTTTAAAAAGGGGCTGCGCGTCAATCGCGCAGCTCATCCGGGGCAACCCCGAACAGCGCTGTTTTTGGGGCCCAGCCACGATAGCCCGCCGCCCGCAGACGGCACCACGTGGGCCCGCATTCGCCCAAATCCGCCACAACACCCAGTTCCAACATCGCCACCTCTGTGGCCGTGTCATTGGGCTGCGACCGGATCGCCAACAGATCTTCATCAACGATAACGGTGCGATTGCCGGACAAGAGCGAATAATGCACCCAGCCACCCAAACCATCACGGTCAACCACACGGCGCCAATGGCCGTATTCCCCGACCACGCGCAACGGCATATCGCGCCGCTGGAACACCCAATCAATCCGGTGCGACAACGACGGCCCACGCCGCACGTTGGCCTCATTGGCCTTCAGCGACACAAATCGGGGCATGGGCAGGTTGGTCACAGGGCCACGGTCCGCTTGCACGGCCACCGGCACGGCAGAATTATCCGCCACACTGCCCGTCGCACCGCACAGCGCCACAGCCAATCCAATCACACTCGCCTTGATGCGTCCTGCCAACATACTCTCGCCCTCATTGGTCCCAAATTTTTGTGGCGGTTCTTGTGCCGCCGGACCTTTGCAGGCAACGTGCCACAAAGGGGCCCGCACGGGCAAGCGAAGGGAGCATCACAATGTCAACCAAACGCCTAAGTGTTACCGTCACGCGACGGTTGCCAGATCCGGTCGAGGTTCGGATGCGCGAATTGTTCGATGTCACCCTGCGCAGCGACGATACACCATTGACCGAACGCCAACTGATCGAGGCCATGCAAACCTGCGATGTTTTGGTGCCCACCGTCACCGATCAGATCACTGCAGGCATGTTGGGGCAGGCGGGCGACCGCCTCAAACTCATCGCCAGTTACGGGGCCGGGATTGATCACATCGATGTCGCCACCGCGCGCCAACGGGGCATTCTTGTGTCCAACACGCCGGGCGTCACCACCGATGACACCGCCGATATGGCCATGGCGCTGATCCTCGCCGTCACCCGCCGCATCCCCGAAGGCTTGGCCCTGATGCAAAGCGGCGCATGGGAAGGATGGGCCCCCACCGCCATGATGGGCGGGCGCATCGCGGGCCGTCGTTTGGGCATTCTGGGCATGGGCCGGATTGGGCAAGCCGTCGCCAGACGGGCCCGCGCCTTTGGCATGCAAATCCACTACAACAACCGCCGCCGCCTGCGCCCCGAACTCGAAGACCAGCTCGACGCCACATGGTGGGAAAGCCTCGATCAAATGGTGTCCCGCATGGATGTGATCAGCGTGAACTGCCCCCACACTCCGGCGACCTTCCACCTCATGAACGCGCGGCGCCTGAAGCTGATGAAACCCGATGCGGTCATCGTCAACACCGCCCGCGGCGAAGTCATCGACGAAAACGCGTTGACCCGCATGCTGCGTGCAGGCGAAATCGCAGGGGCAGGGCTCGATGTGCTTGAAAACGGCACCACGGTGAACCCGCGTCTGCGCGAGCTGAAAAACGTGGTTTTGCTCCCGCACATGGGCTCCGCCACGGTCGAAGGGCGTTTGGAAATGGGCGAAAAGGTGTTGTTGAACATCAAAACCCATCACGACGGCCACCGCCCGCCAGATCTGGTCGTTCCCTCAATGCTCTGACCGTTTAGCCTGAAACGGGCCACACATTGGGCACCACCGATTTGTGGTTCGGGTCCGATATCGCGGTTTTGTAGTGGCGCATGCTGTGGTTCAACAGGCCCATGCTGCGGGACTTGCCCAAAATCACCGATGTGCCCGCATGGCGAAACCGGTGGCTCGGCAGCTGTCCCACCGGATCATCGCCGCGCCACAAACACAAACACCCCGCGGCGTTGTTCACCGGCGCGCCCCCCGCATAAATGCGCGGTGCCGCAAACCCGATCGCAGGCACCCCCCACATCAAGGACAAAATCTGCGCGGACGCAGCGCCAAGGGAATGGCCAATGATAAATTTCGGTGGATTGGCTTTGAACGTTTTGTGCACCAACATCGCATGGGCCAAAAACCCCTGATGCCAGGTCCGGCCCAACGCTTGGCCCGTGGCCCCGTTTTTCACTTTATACCGCGTGCCGCCCACATTCAGCAGGCGCAGATTGTATTTCAGATAATCAAACGCAGAATTGCTGCCGGGGATCAGCAGCACATCATCGTCCAGCAAATAGGCCTGAACATCCGCGGCATCCAACCGTTTACGCACCCGCGCCTTGATCAGGCTGTGCGTCAGCCCCGCATAGCTCGCCGCAGACAACTCAGCCGCCTGCTGAACCGACAGGCGCAAACCTGCGCCCCGTCGCATCGATGATCCTGAAACTGATGGCATATGACCCCCTGTCTGATGCCCAACGTGCGCACACTTGGGCATCCCTTTAGGGCAGCATGACCCGCGTCACGCGTTCTGTCTATTCCGGTTCCCCTGACCTTTCACCAAATCGGTGACCCGTAGGGCGTGCCGGTGCGGGTAAATGGGCGCCTTACTGAATGCCCATCGTAGAGAACCGCAAAAAATCGTTATCAGACCGCGAGCCCACAGGCCGTGGCGTGTAACTTTCAGCGGATTCAAACCCTGAATACAAAGTGTCTGCACTGTCCAAACGGGACGTGATATCTGGTGGCGAACATGCCCCAAGCACCATCGCAGCACCAAGTGCTGCCAAACTAAAACGTGTCATACTGCTCTCCTCGCGGGGCCGCTTTGCACGGCCTTCTCGCGTTACTGTATCCCTAACATAGGTAGGATTGCGCCATTCTCCTAGTGGAAACTCTCATCTCTTTCACCCTCCGCATGCGCTGTCGTATTATTGCCGCACACGTTAACTTGCCGTTAACCCGCTAAGATCATTGGGTTTTTAGCATGGCCTATTCTATCTCCTTGATTTTGTTGACCTTACGGCACCTGCGCGCGCCAACACTCCTCAGGCACGCCCGTCCCACCCCTTTAAACGCCGCATTCCTCCAAATCCTCCACCTGCGACACCAATGCGTCGGTTTTGACCCCTGTCAGGTCGGGTGGGTTTCTCACGGCCGCAAAACATCGGGCACAGTGTGACAAAGCGATACGAACCGGAGAGATCTTCATGAAAACCCAAGTCAAAGCATTGGTCGTTGGCGGCGGCGCCGTGGGCACGTCGATTGCGTATCACTTGGCCAAAGCAGGCTGGGACGATGTGATGCTGCTGGAGCGCGACGAGCTCACCTCCGGCTCTACATGGCACGCCGCGGGCCTGCTGCCCTTGTTCAACATGTCCTACGCCACGACCCACATTCACAAATATTCGGTCGATTTTTACAAAACCCTAGAGGCTGAAACAGGGCTGAACGCGGGCTTTGCTGTCGTGGGCAACCTGCGCATGGCGCAAACCAAGGCCCGCATGGACGAATACATGCTCTACGCCTCCACCGCCGAAACCTGTGATGTCCCGCTCGAATGGCTCACCCCAGACCAGATCAAATCCCGATGGCCCCTGATCAACACCGATGACCTAGAAGGCGCGATTTACCACGCGCAAGACGGCTACATTAATCCCGCCGATGTCACCATGGCCATGGCCAAGGGCGCACGCCAACGCGGCGTGATGATCGAACGCAAATGGCAGGCCGACGCCTTCGAATGGACCGGCGAGGCGTGGAATGTCACCTGCACCAAAATGATCGAAAAGGGCGGCAACCTCGTGCCGTCGGACGAGCAAATCGTGATCACCGCCGAACATGTCGTCACAGCCTCGGGCAACCATGCGCAACGCACCGCCAAAATGCTCGGCATCAAGCTGCCGGCCATTCCCGTCGAACACCAATTCGTGGTGATGGACCAAGACCAATCGCTGGTCGAACACCGCAAAACCAACCCCGAACACCCCGTCATCCGCGACGCCGACGCTCAATCCTACGTCCGCGAGGAGCGCGGCGGATGGATCTTGGGCGTCTACGAGAAAAACGCCCCCGCCTGTTTTGAACACGGCGTCCCCGACAGCTTCCGCGCGGACCTGTTCCAGCTCGATCTCGACCGTATCGAAGACCAATATATGGCGATGATCCACCGCATCCCGTCCTGCGAAAACAGCGGGCTCAAAGACGATTTCAACGGCCCCATCTGCTACACCCCTGACGGCAACCCGCTCGTCGGCCCAGCCCCCGGCCTGCGCAACATGTGGCTCGCCGAAGGCTTCTCCTTTGGTATCACCGCCGCCGGCGGCACCGGCCACTACCTCGCCCAACTGATGGTCGACGGCGAAGCCGAGATCGACATGGCCTCCCTCGACCCCAAACGCTACGGCGACTGGATGACCACCGAATACGCCGCGCGCAAAAACGAAGAATGCTACGATCACGTCTACATCCTGCACCACCCAGACGAAGAGCGCCCAGCCTGCCGCCCCCTGCGCACATCGCCCGCCTATGACCGCCAAGCCGCCCGCGGCGCGCAATTCGGGCAGGTCAACGGCTGGGAACGCCCCAATTATTTCGGCCCCCTCGACGCGCCCGATAATTTTGACCACGACAGCCGCAGCTTTCGCCGTGGCGCATGGTGGCAACACGCCGTGGCCGAGGCCAAGGCCGTCCGCGAAACCGCAGGCCTGATCGATGCCACAGCCTTCACCAAACACATCATCAAAGGGGCAGGGGCCACGGCCTTCCTCGATTGGTTCACCACCAACAAACTGCCCCGCGTGGGCCGCATCAACCTGACCTACGCCCTTACGGCCCATGGCACGACCCGCACGGAATACACCATCGTCCGCTTGTCCGACGACGAATACTACCTCGTCTCTGCAGGCGCATGGTCCGCCTATGATGCCGATTACCTGCGCAAAGCCATCGAAGACAAAGAACCGGAATTTGGCCGCATCGACTGCCAGGACGTCACCACCCAATGGGGCGTCTTCGCCCTCGCAGGCCCCAAATCCCGCGATATTCTCAACGCGGTCCTCACCGATCCCGATCCCGCCACGGCCCTCTCCAACAAACGGTTCCCGTGGCTGTCGGCCAAACAGATCGAGCTGGGCATGTGCCCCGTCAACGCCATCCGCGTGGCCTACACGGGCGAGCTGGGTTGGGAGCTCCACCACCCGATCGAGATGCAAAACTACCTCTTTGATCTGCTCGAAAAAGCGGGCGCACCGCACGGGATGAAACTGGTCGGCGCCCGCGCGCAAAACTGGCTGCGCCAAGAAAAATCCTACCGCGCCTTTGGCACCGAACTGGGCCGCGATGCGACCCCGCTCGAGGCCGATCTGCCCCGTTTCGTCGACCTCTCCAAAGACTTCCACGGCAAAGCCGCGATGGAGGCCATCGGCATCCGCTCCCAATGCGTCACACTGCTGATCGACGGCCCCGCCGACGCCGACCCATGGGGCCGCGAAGCGCTGGTGCACGACGGGCAAAAAGTGGGGCGTCTCACCTCAGGGGGCTATTCGGTGGCCTTCGGCAAATCCATCGGCATGGGCTATGTCCCTCCGGAACTGGCGGCCGTTGGCACCAAACTCAAAGTCCGCATGTTCCGCGAGCTTTGGGATGCCGAAGTCGTCCAAGACAGCCCCTATGACCCCAAAAACGAAACCATTCGCAAAGATATCTAGTCGCGAAACGCAATCTCCAACCGTTTGCGCAATTGCGCAAACCGCACGCGGTCTTCTTCATTGGCCGCGTGGCTTTGGGGGGTGATCGACGCCCAATCAATCAACAACCGCCCGCGCATCGCCACCTCAAACAGCTTCGGCTTTACCTTGTGTTTGTAACCGCGAAAAAACATCTCGCGGTGCGCCGCCGTAATCCCCGAGGAATCCACCTCAGCGGCGGGCGTATCGCGGTACACATCGACCTTCAGAAAATCCACGATGTCATACAACGCCAGTTTCATCTTCGCCTCGGTCAGATCGTAGGCATAGGTCATTCCCGGCCCCAACATGATGTTTTCACTGTGAAAATCACCGTGGCTCCAGACTCGCGTGTCCTTCACCAGTTGAACCTCTTCGATCTGTTCGGCCAGCTGCGCATTCATACGCGCCACCGCCGCCTCATCCGCAACCATCTGCCCTTGCGCGATCCACTGATCCACTTCCTGCGGCATCCAACGTCCGTAAAACGGCGACCGTTTTTGCGGCTTGAACTCATGCATCGCCGTCAACCACAGCCCGACACGGCGGTACACCTGCTTTGTGGCTTGCGCGCTGTCACTGCGCCGCAATCTGCGTCCGGCGGTGTAATGGTCCAAATACTCCATCGCAAAGAACCGTTTCGTCGGCGACAGGTACAGCGGCGTCGCCGTGCCCAGCTTGTCATATCCGGAAAAATGCCGATGCAACGCCTTCAGATCGTTGAACTCACCCTCCAACCGGCCCGTCTCTGCGGAGGTGAAATCAACCTTCAACGCATAGGCTTCATCCCCGAGCGTGACCTTCAAAACCTGCCGCGCCTCCGGCTCCACCGGCGACACAAACACCACCTCAAAACGGGGCAATCCCGCATACCCGATGTGTTTGGCAAATTCGCTGGCCATCGCATGATGATGTGGGGCATTGGGGTTCGTGGCGCTGGGCATGACGCACCTTTGCTTGTGTTGTCTCGAAGGTCAATTCGCCCGAAGGCTATCGCAGCCGATCGGGCCGCATTTTGGCCACCATATCCGCAGCAATCTCCGGCACCGCACCGGCCACCAAATCCGCCACCAACTGGCTCGCGGCAGGGGCCGTCTGAAACCCGTACCCCCCTTGGCCCGCCATCCAAATAAACGCAGGGTCCTGCGGGTCGGGCCCCAAAACCAAATTCCGATCCGGCGCGAAACTCCGCAAACCGGCCCAGTTCGACAGAACCTTCGTCACCGGCTCGGTCACATGCGCCTCATAGCGCGCCAGACCTTCCGCCAAAACCATATCCTCGGCCCAAGCGTCCATCGGTGGCATCGGCGTTTCTTCTGCTGGCGACACGATCAACGCACCGGCATCCGGCTTGGCGTACCATGTCTCGCCCGGCCCAAACATCATCGGCCAGCCCGACACATCCCGCCCACCGGGGGCCGGAATACGCGCCATCGATCGGCGCAAGGGCGTGATCCCGATTGGCGCTATGCCCGCCAATTCGGCCACCTCATCCACCCATGCGCCTGCCGCGTTCACCACATGGCGGGCCTGAACGACCTCACCACCACATTCAACGTCCCAGCCCTCTGCCGTCCGCGTGATCGCCGTGACCGGTGCCGCGCACCGCACGTCACCGCCCGCCCGCCGCAAGACGCGCACAAAATCTTGCACAAATTTGTCGGTATCAATGTCCCAGGCATCCGCGTGATATCCCGCCCGCGTCACCGTGTCGTTCAGCACCGGCACGAACGCCAGCGCATCCGCGCGCGCGATCTCGTCCATCCTCATCGACACCAGATCCGCCTCGAACGCCGCCCTGTTGTCCGCCGTGCCAATCAACATCAATCCGCGCGGCTGGGTGACCCCACCATGTGCTTCAAAATGATAATCACGGCTGGCTTCGTTCAGCGCAATGGTGGCAGGTGCGCCATAGCTTTCCTCAAACATCGCCGCAGACCGCCCCGATGCATGATAGGCCAGAGCGTCTTCACGCTCCAACACCACCACAGACCCAAGCGCCGACAGCCGCGCCCCAACGGACACCCCCGCGATGCCGCCACCGATGACCAGAAAATCAATCATGCCTACCGCGCCCGCAGCGACCGTAAAAACAGGCCGATCCCGCCGACCAGCAATACCAGGATCACCAACAGGTCAAAGGCGCTCATGCGGGCAAAGGTGAAATTGATGCTGGCAATCACACCAAACACCAAGGCCACAACAGAGCCACCCGCCAAAAACCACCCCAGCCAATTGCGGCTGTTGTAAAACACCATCCCGACGCCAAACATAAACGGCACCAGCACCAGCCCCGTGGTCACCTGAAACCCGCCAATGCCAAACATCCGGCTTCCGAATCCCAATTGCGGCTGCACAACAATGCCGCGCAGCAACAAATAGCCGCCCGCAATCATCATGATCAAACCCAGAAAGAAAGAGCCTTCGCCCCCTCCCGTTCCACCAGCACCTCGAAATGGCATCGCAAACTCCAATACAGTTGCGGGCACACTAGGCCAGCCGCCCAAGCGTGAAAAGGGCGGTCTCAAAACCAATCGTGCTTTGGTTTAGTGCAGCAGCGCGCCAACAGGCACATCAAACCCAACATGCACCCCTTTCGGGGTCAGTTCCCGTTGCAAGGTGCCGCCCAATTGGGCCTCGACATTCATCTGCAACAACCGTGATCCGAAACCGTTTTCTTTCAATTCCACCTGCAAATCATCGGGCAATTCTTCGCGCCACGTCAGGCTCAATTTGTCCGCATCCACGCTCCAGCCGATATTGACCCGCCCGGACGAGGCCGAAAAGGCCCCGTATTTGGCCGCATTCGTCGCCAGTTCATGCAGGCTCAGGGCAAAGGCGACTGCGGCTTTCGGCCCCAAGGTCACATCGCTGCCCTGCACGCGCGCCTGGGTAGACGGGTAGGGGGACAACACCGTTTGCGTCAATGTGCCCAACGACACATCATTGGTATCAATGCTGCCATTGGCGGACTTCGGCAAAATCAAGGAATGCGCAGAGCTCAGCGCATGCAAACGGCCATTGATCAAATCGGCCATCTCGCTCGCATCCGAGGCCTCGCGCGCGGTCTGGCGCACCATGCCGCCCAGCAAGGTAAACACATTCTTTAGCCGGTGATCCATTTCATCCAGCAACATATCGCGCTGGGTCACCGTCTCGCGGAATTGCAATTCCGTCTCGATCATCTTCGACAGGTCTTCCAGAATCTGCACGTCTTCTTTGGACCACTCATACGGGTCGCCGTCGATCACACAAAATGACCCCAGCGTATGCCCGTCCGGCGCGCGCACAGGCACACCCAAATAGGCCACAACATCCAGATCATCGATCGCCAGATTGTCTTTGACACGTTCATCTTGGCGCGCATCGGTCACAATCAAAGGCGCATCTTCGGCCACCACATATTGGCAAAACGAATGGCTCAGCGGTGTCTCGCGATCTTCCGACGCCCAGCCGTCCAAACCGGTCTGCGCTTTGAAAAATTGCCGTGTCCCATCCACCAGCGACAGCAACCCAACGGGCCGTCCGGTCAGCTTTGTCGCCAAACGCACCGCGCGATCAAACACTTCCTCATGGGGGCTATCCATCAGGTTTGTAGTGTCTAGCGCGGACAAACGTTCCGGGCAAGAAATGCGCTCTTGCACCTCTTTTTCTGGCGTAGGAATGACGTCAGTTTTGGTGTTCATCTCGAAATCCTAAGCTGTCAAAGCTCTAATGACCCAGTAGGTCTTACTATTCTCGTAACGAGGTGAACTGTAGTACCACAGGAAAACGAAAAAGGCCCACCAAAAAATGATGGGCCTTCAAATCGTGATGTGGAGTGATCCAGTGTGACTTACTGTGGAACTTCAGCTGTCAGACCTTCAACGTAGAAGTTCAAACCAGCCAAGCCGTCATCACCGTAGTCCGCAGCAGTCTCACCTTCAGCCAACCAAACAGACCCGTCTTGCTTGTTGATTGGGCCTGTGAACGGGTGGTACTCGCCCGCTGTGATGGCCGCGATCATTTCCTCGGCCGATGCTTTCACATCCGCAGGAACAGCGTCTGTGATCTCACCGATCTCAACCATGCCAGTGTCCATGCCGTCCCATGTGGAAACGCTTTCCCATGTGCCGTCGATCACCGCTTGTGTGCGTTCGATGTAGTAGGGCGCCCAGTTGTCGATGATAGAGGACACACGTGGCGCAGGCGCGAATTCGATCATGTCAGACGCCTGACCGAATGTGTAAACAGTCGCCCCAGCTTCATTCGCCGCTTCAGCCGCCGCCTGTGGCGCAGTGGAATCGGTGTGCTGCAAAATGATGTCCGCACCTTGCTCGATCAGCGTGTTGGCCGCTTCAGCCTCTTTCGCTGGGTCGAACCATGTGTAGGCCCAGATGATCTTGAACTCGACATCAGGGTTCACTTCTTTGGCGTGAATATAGGCCGCGTTGATCCCGCGAATAACTTCCGGAATTGGGAAGGACGCGATGTAGCCGATGATGTTGCTCTCGGTCATCTGACCCGCAATGTGGCCCTGAACCGCACGACCTTCATAGAAACGCGCAGAATAAACAGACACGTTGTCGGCCTGCTTATACCCTGTCGCATGCTCAAAACGCACGTCTGGGAATTTCGCAGCAACGTTGATCGTCGGGTCCATGTAGCCAAAAGACGTTGTGAAAATCAGGTCAGCCCCTTCCAGCGCCATCTGCGTCATCACACGCTCGGCGTCCGGGCCTTCTGGCACGCTTTCCACGAAAACAGTCTCAACCGCATCGCCGAACTCTTCTTGCACTGCAAGCAGACCCTGGTGGTGCTCATACGTCCAGCCACCGTCACCGATTGGGCCCACGTAAACGAAGCCAACTTTCACAGGCTCATGCCCATCGGCCAATGCGGCCCCGCCGATCATGGCTGTTGCAGCGGCGCTCGCCAGTAGTGTTCTTCTCAACATGTGTAATCCCCCTGTTGGATTTTCTCTTAGGTTAGGTTTCTTAATTTTGCCTCAACGCGAGGCATGGAACGTCTTGCCAAGTGACCCCGGCGCGCTGCCAGCAGACATAATGACCAGAACGAGGATAGTGGCAATATAAGGTGACATCGACAGATACTCGACCGGTATGGCCACACCCGCCGCCTGCAGGTTCAGCTGCAAAACAGTCACCCCGCCAAACAAATAGGCACCAATCAAAAGCCGCCCGGGCTTCCAACTGGCAAAAACAACAATCGCGAGGGCGATCCAGCCCGCTCCGGCGGTCAGCCCTTCGGCATAGGTGGGCACCCGCACGATCGACAGATAGGCCCCGCCAAGGCCCGCACAGGCCCCGCCAAACATGATCGCCAACAGACGTGTGCGAATAACATGATAGCCCAACGCATGGGCTGCCTCATGGTTTTCACCCACCGCCCGCAACACCAATCCGCCGCGTGTCTTGTTCAAAAACCACCACACGCCCGCGACAATCGCCAACCCGATGTACACCATCGGATCATGCTGAAACACAATCGGCCCGATCACCGGAATATCGCCCAAAACCGGAATATGCAGATCCGGGAAAGACGGGGCCTTGGTGCCCAAATACCCTTGGCCCAACAGCGCCGCCAACCCAAGGCCAAACAACGTCAACGCCAAACCGCTGGCCACCTGATTGGTCAGCAAATACTGCGTTAAAATCCCAAACATCAAGGCCAGCCCAGCCCCGGCCACAGCCGCCACACCAAACCCGACCCAAGCATTGCCCGTGCCAATCGCCGCCACAAACCCCAACACAGACCCGACAATCATCATGCCTTCCACGCCAAGGTTCAAAACGCCTGCACGCTCCACCACCAGCTCGCCAATGGCCGCCAGCAGGATCGGCGTCGCCGCCACCATGAGGGAGGCTAACAACAAAATCGGGTTGATTGATCCAAAATCCATCACGCAGCACTCCGTTGGCCAAACCGCACGCGGTAATTCGTCAGCACATCCACCGCCAACAGAAAGAACAACAGCATCCCTTGGAACACCTGTATCGCGGCCCCCGGCAGGCCCAGTGATGATTGCGCCACATCGCCGCCAATATACGTCAGCGCCATCAGCCCCGCCGCCAGCAAAATCCCGATGGGATGCAACCGGCCCAGAAACGCCACGATGATCGCGGTGAACCCGTAGCCCACGTTGAAATCAATGCTCACGATGCCCGATGGCCCCGAAATCTCAAACATGCCCGCCATGCCCGCCAACGCACCAGACGTGCCCAAACAAAACAAAATCAACCGGGCAGGGTTCGTGCCAGAAAACGCCGCCGCGCGCGGCGCTTGGCCCGCCAGCTTGATCTGGAACCCCAGCACATGTTTGGCCAGCAACACATAGGCAAAAATCACCGAGATAAACGCCGCCACAACGCCCCAATGCATGCCCGCCGATTGATTGATCCAGCTCGTCGCGGCCTCCATCTGCGCCATGTTGCGCGATCCGGGGAACCCTTGGCCCTCGGGGTTGCGCATCGCGCCCAACGCCATCGACGCCAGCAATTGCTCCGCCACATAAACCAACATCAACGACACCAAAATCTCGTTGGTTTTAAACTTCACCTTCAGCAATCCGGGGATCATCGCCCAGGCACAGCCGCCCAAGGCCCCCGCGATCACCATCAACGGAAACACCAGCCACCGCGCCTCGGACGGGTAGAGCGCCAGCGCCACCGCAGCGCCGCTCAGCGCGCCAATAATATACTGGCCCTCGGCCCCGATGTTCCAAATCCCCGCGCGGAACCCCAACGACAACCCGATGGCGATCAACACCAACGGCGCGCCTTTGATCAACAGCTGGGGGCGGTAGTAAAACGCAAACTCGCCAAACAGCGGCTCCCAGAAAATCTTCACCAAGGCTTCCAGCGGGTCCTGACCCAAGGCCGCGAACAATCCCGCACCGGCCAACATGGTCAAGGCCACCGCCACCAGCGGCGACGCCAGCGACCACATCTGCGAGGGCTGTGGGCGTTTCTCCAAGGCGATCATAGCAAACCACTCCGTGCACCGCTGTACATACGCGGTGTGTACAGGCTGTGTACGTGCTGTGCCTGTCTTATTTCAGCCAACATGGGCCACCTCCATGTCATGGGCACCGCCCAACATCAGACCGATTTCATCCACCGTCAGCCCCCGCGCTGGGCGTGGTTTGGTCAGCCGCCCTTCGTTCAACGCCGCGAACTCATCTGAAATTTCCATAAGTTCATCAAGGTCTTGGCTGATCACAATCACCGCCGCCCCCTTTGCCGCCAGATCCAAAAGCGCCTGCCGAATAGCTGCCGCCGCCGAGGCATCGACCCCCCAAGTGGGCTGGTTCACGATAAGTATCTGGGGATCTTGCAAAATTTCGCGACCAATCACAAATTTTTGCAGGTTCCCCCCCGACAAAGACCGCGCCGCATTTCCGGCACCGGGTGTGCGCACATCGAACCGCTCAATGATCTCTTCCGCGAAATCCCGTGTCTTGCGCCAGTTCAAAAAACCGTTCTTTGTCAAGGCTTTACGTTTGCGCCCCGTCAGCGCCGCATTCTCTGTCAGCGACATATCCGGCGCCGCCGCATGGCCCATCCGCTCCTCAGGGGCCGCACAAATCCCAAGGCCGCGCCGCGCGTCCGGTGGCAGATGCCCAATGTCATCCGCGCCATGAAAAATCTGGCCCTTCGGCGCCCTAATCTCCCCCGACAACGCGCCCAACAATTCGTCCTGCCCATTGCCCGCAACACCGCCAATCCCCAGCACCACACCGCCGCGAATGTCCAAGGTTATATCCTTCAACGCGCTGCCGAATTCAGTGGGGGACGATACGGACAAACCGTTGATTTTCATCAAAACATCACCCGCAGCAGCGCTGTCGCGCTCCGGCACATGCAAGGTGCCACCCACCATCATTTCGGCCATGGCACGCGCGCTCGTGTCGCGCGGATCGCAGGTGCCCACCACCTTGCCCAATCGCAAAACCGTCGCGTCATCACACAGCGCCCGAATTTCTTCCAGCTTGTGCGAAATATACAAAATCGCCGTCCCCTCATCACGCAGCTTGCGCAAGGTGTCGAACAAAATGTCCACCTCTTGGGGCGTCAGCACAGACGTCGGCTCGTCCATGATCAAAACCTTCGGATACTGCAAAAGACAGCGAATGATTTCAACACGTTGCCGCTCGCCCGCACTCAAATCCCCCACGATCCGCGATGGGTCTAACGGCAAACCGTAGGTCTCAGATACCTCTTTGATCCGCTGGGCCAAATCCCGCAGGGGCGGTGGGTTTTCCATGCCCAGTGCCACGTTTTCAGCCACATCCAGCGCTTCAAACAGGGAAAAATGCTGAAAAACCATGGCAATACCCGCCGCCCGCGCCGCGCGTGGCTCTGCGGGGGCAAAGGGGGCGCCGTCCAATGTCATGGTGCCGCTGTCGGGCTTAACCAATCCGTAAATAGTTTTCACTAAGGTGGATTTGCCCGCGCCGTTCTCCCCCAACAAGGCGTGCACTTCACCAGCCTTTAGGTTGAATGACACATCACTGTTCGCCACGACCCCTGGATAGGCCTTCGTTAGCCCATTCAGCTCCATCAAAGCGCGGTCTGTCGCGGCAGGTGTCATCCGGTCTGTTCCTTTGTCTCGGTCGTCTGGCTGGGATCACGTTTTAAATCCGCCGACGGACAAATTAGCGCCGCCGCAACCCCAACCGCAATGGCTTGCGGGTGTTTTCCAAGGCTTGGTGTGCCTATTGGGCAGGCAATGCTTAAAATTTGGGCATTTGCGTGCCCCATTTTCATCAGGCGCCGTTGAAAACGTGCCCATTTTGTTTGCGACCCAATCAATCCGCAGGATGCGAATCCGTGGCGCAACAGCGCATCGCACAACGCCAAATCCAGATCGTGTGAATAGGTCACGATGATATGATCCGCCTCTTTCGGCGCACGGTGCACAACCCGCAGTGGATCAGCCGCCACCAACGGGGCAATCCTCTGGCCCAAATCCGCCGGCATACGATCTGCATGTGTGTCAATCAGCGTGATCGCACGGTCCCCAAGCGGGGCCATGACACCGGCAATCGCGCGCCCCACATGACCCGCCCCCCAAATCCAAAGAGGCGGGGCCGTCTGCGGCGTTTCACGGCCCTCATCGGTAAACCGCAACGTTACCGACCCTCCACAACACTGCCCAAGATCGGGGCCTAAGGGAACGGTGCGCTCGGCCTCGGTTTGCCCGCTTTCCAACATCTCACGCGCCAGCCGCGCCGCCTCAAACTCCAGCGCGCCACCGCCAATCGTGCCGCTTTGCCCACTGGCCCAAACCCGCATAAACGTCCCCGCCTCACGCGGAACCGACCCGCGGGTCGAGGCCACAGTGACCGTGATACCCGCCGTCATCCGCGCGCCCTGCTGGATGCGCGCAACACCTCTTCGGCTGTCGCAGGCGCCTGCAAATCGGGGTCATTAGGGCCGCAAGCCGCACAGGCGTCCGCAATGGCTAAGTATGTTGAAATTCCTAACATAAACGGGGGTTCGCCCACCGCCTTGGAGCGGTAAATCGTCTCCGCACGGTTCTCACCGTCCCACAAAGCCACGTTGAAAATATCGGGCCGATCCGAACAGGCGGGAATTTTATAGGTGCTGGGCGCATGGGTCCGCAGGCGGCCACTGCCGTCCCAAACAAGCTCTTCCGTGGTCAGCCAACCCGCCCCTTGAACAAACCCGCCTTCAATCTGGCCGATGTCCAACGCAGGGTTCAAAGACGCGCCCGCATCGTGCAAAATATCAACCCGCAAAAGGCGGTTTTCACCGGTCAGCGTATCGATCACGACCTCGGACAATGCCGCACCATATGCAAAATAGAAAAACGGCTGCCCTTTACCCGCTATCCTGTCCCAGGCCACATCGGGCGTTTTGTAAAACCCTGTTGCGCTCAGGCTGACACGGTTTTCGTAGGCCGTTTTCGCCGCCTGCGCGAAGGACAGTGTCGTCTCTCCGGCATGCACCCGCCCATCTTTAAACACCACCTGTTCAGGGGCCACGTTGTTGAGCGTAGCAATGCAACCCGCAATCCGATTCCGCAGGGTATCGCAGGCGGCCTGAACCGCCATACCGTTCAAATCTGACCCGGACGAAGCAGCCGTGGCCGAGGTGTTGGGCACCTTTCCGGTATCCGTCGCCGTGATCTTCACAGCCTCAATACCAACTCCGAACCGCGATGCGGCGACCTGCGCAACTTTTTGAAACAAACCTTGCCCCATTTCAGTGCCGCCATGGTTCAGGTGGATCGATCCATCTTGGTACACATGTACCAAAGCGCCGGCTTGGTTGAGGTGCGTCAGGGTGAATGAAATGCCAAATTTTACGGGGTTAAACGCAAGGCCCTTTTTCAACGTGTCATGCTGCGCATTCCATGCATCAACTGCGGCGCGGCGTTCGGCATATTGGGCATCGTTCAGCAGTTTGTCGGTCATTTCATGCAAAATGAAATCCGTTACATCCATATCGTAGGGGGTCGTGTTATCAGGGGTCTCACCCGTCTTCCTCTGACCCGAAAAACTCCCCCCGGAGGGCTGGTCAACCTCAGGCGCGGCATAATAATTGACCCGCCGCACCTCGACGGTATCAAGCGCCAAGCTGCGCGCGATGTGGTCCATCACCCGCTCAATCCCCAACAGTCCCTGCGGGCCACCAAAACCGCGAAACGCTGTCGCACTTTGCATGTTGGTTTTTAGGCGATGCGATGTGATGCGCGCGTTCGGCAAAAGATAGGCGTTGTCTGCATGCAGCATCGCGCGGTCTGCCACGGGCAACGATAAATCCTGCGCCCAACCGCACCTTGTGTAATGGGTGAAGTCGATGCCGGTGATCCGGCCATTTGCCTCAAATCCTACGTCGTATTCGATGCGGAAATCGTGGCGTTTTCCGGTGATCATCATGTCATCGTCGCGGTCGTAGCGCATTTTGCAAGGCTTGCCCGTGGCGCGGGCCGCAACGGCACAGCTGACTGCTAAGGCATTGCCTTGGCTTTCTTTTCCGCCAAATCCACCGCCCATCCGCCTGATCTCAACGCGCACGGCATGCATGGGCGCGCCAATCGCTTCGGCCACCTTGTGTTGGATTTCTGTCGGGTGCTGGGTTGAGCTGTGCACCACCATGTCCCCGCCTTCTTGGGGCAGGGCAAGGGCCGCTTGCCCCTCGAGGTAGAAGTGTTCCTGACCGCCCATGTCGAACCGCCCTTGAAGACGGTTCGGCGCGTCGGCAAGCGCCGTGTCGACACAGCCTTTGGTGTAGATGCGCGGGCCCTCTTCGAACCGTGCATCCGCTGCGAGTGCTTCTTCAATCGTCAAGATTGGGGGCTGTTCGTCATAGCTGATATCGCCGAGACGCGCGGCGGCGCGGGCGTGGAGGTGGCTGTCTGCAACGACCAGAAAAATGGGCTGACCAAGGTAGTGGATGCTACCATCCGACAACATCGGTTCATCGTGAACAGACGGGGAAACATCGTTGGCAAAGGGAAGGTCAGACGCGGTGAAAACCCGTGAAACACCCGGCGCCGCGAGCACAGCGTCAAGATCCATCGATGTGATGCGACCATTGGCGATTGTGCTCATCCCGAAGGCAAGGTGCAGGGTGCCGGTAGGTGTTGGCAGGTCGTCAACATAGCGGGCCTGTCCGGTCACATGCAGTTTGGCGGCATCGTGGGGTAGGGGTTTTGCGACACTCATGGCTGTACCTCCAACACGTTGGTGGGGGCGCCTGCGAGGTCTGCGAAATAGCGGCGCAGTTGGCCTTGGGCGGCCTGCATCCGGTACTCGGCCGAGGCGCGCATGTCGCTGAGCGGGGTGAAATCGGCCTGCAAGGCGCGGGCTGCTGCGTCGCATGTGTCTTGCGACATGGCGCGCCCGACCAAGGCAGCCTCAGCTGCGCTTGCGCGTTTTGGTGTTCCGGCCATGCCGCCAAAGGCGATCCGTGCGTCAGTGATCGTGTCGCCGTCCAACGTGATGTTGAAGCAGCCGCAGACGGCGGAGATGTCTTGGTCGAAGCGTTTTGATAATTTGTAGCACCGCAGGTTCGGCGCTGTTTTGGGCAGCGTCACGGCTTCGACGAACTCGCCCTCTTGGCGGTCTTGTTTGCCGTAGTCGATGAAGAAGTCTTCGATCGGGATGTCGCGCTGGGTGTTGCCGCACCGCAGGTGCAATGTGGCGCCAAGGGCGATCAGCGCGGGGGGATTGTCCCCGATGGGCGAGCCGTTGGCGATGTTACCGCCGATGGTCGCGGCGTTGCGCACCTGTTCGGACCCGTAGCGCCGGATCATATCAGCGTAGGAGGGGTGCAGGTCGCGGACTGTGGACAGGACATCTGTCATCGTGACCCCGGCCCCGATGCGCAGCGTGTCGCCTGTGTCTTCTATCTGTTGCAGGTCCGTGCAGCGATTCAGGAACGCAACCTCGCCCAGATCGGCAAAGTTTTTGGTGACCCAAAGCCCTACATCTGTTGCACCGGCGATCAGCGTGCCTTTGGGGTGAGCGACGTACCATTCGGCCAGTGCTTCAACTGTGGTTGGGGCGGCGGGGAGCGTTGCCCCCAGTGCCTGCGGCACGTCTGCCAAAGTTGCCGGCCCCAAGGTTTTCGGGTCAGGCGACGGGGGGGCGTCTCGCATGTGTTGTGGGACGGGGGTGCCTTCGGCGGCTTTTGCCGCGCGGATGATCGGGGCGTAGCCAGTGCAGCGGCACAGGTTGCCTGCCAGAACGTCATCATGATCTGTGCGCCCCGTCAGATGGGCGGTTGCCATCGACATGACGAAGCCGGGGGTGCAAAATCCGCACTGAGAGCCGTGATGGTCGATCATGGTCTGTTGGACGGGGTGCAAGGTGCCATCGGGTGCGGCGAGGCCTTCGACGGTGCGGATGGCTTTGCCCTGCAGTTGCGGCATGAACAAGATGCAGGCGTTCAACGTGCGTGCGCCGCGATCATCGGTGACCATGACAGAACAGGCCCCGCAATCGCCTTCGTTGCAGCCTTCTTTGGTGCCGGTCAAATGCTGGGTTTCGCGCAGCCAGTCTAGCAGCGTTTGGGTGGGGTGGGTGTCCACCTCCACGGTCTCTCCGTTTAGAAGAAACGAAATATTCATGATGTTATCCGCCGCGGTACCGAGTGGCTGTCAGGCGCGGGGTCGATGCGGCGTAGACCCTGCTGTTTGGAGCATCAAACCGTGTTCTTTCGTTTTTGGCAAGAGCCTTACATGTCGTTGGCGGCCTGTTGGTCTAGGCGCTGTTCCCAGACGCGTCTTTGCCATTCCAGCCATCCTTGCACCTGCAACAGGGGCGCCGATTCGATGTGGCAGGTCCGCACGCGACCTTTTTTCACGGAACGGATGAGCCCGCAGTCTTCCAAGACTTTGAGGTGACGCATGAAGGTGGGCAGGGCCATATCGTGGGGGTTTGCCAGCTCTGACACGCTGGCGGGGCCTTTCACGAGACGTTCGATGACAGCCCGTCTGGTGGGGTCTGTCAGGGCAGCGAAGGAGCGATCAATTTGGTTAGCCATGTCGCTAACTATTTGGAGCCAAGGGCGAAGAGTCAAGCCTGCCCAAAGATCAGGTCTTTAGTACCGGTGGGACAAAAGCTATGGTCGTCGCTATGGCTGATCCACGATTCATACACCTGCGTACGCACACCGAATATTCGCTTCTTGAGGGGGCAATTCCGGTTAAGAAAATCAGTGGGTTCGCGGAAAAGGCAGGCATGCCCGCGGTTGCTGTCACTGACACGAACAACCTGTTTTGCGCGTTGGAGTTTTCGCAATATGCGTCCAAGGCGGGGGTGCAGCCGATCATTGGCTGTCAGGTGGATGTGGCCATGGCCGGCGGCGATCCGCGCGGTCGCCCTGAACCGCCTGCGCCCATTGTTTTGCTGGCGCAAAATGAAACCGGCTATGAAAACCTGATGAAGCTGAACAGCTGTCTTTATGTGGATAAGGGCGATCAGCTGCCACAGGTGACGGTCGAGGAATTGGGCGAATTCTCGGACGGTTTGATCTGCTTAAGTGGTGGGCCGGATGGCCCGATTGGTCGTTTGTTGCGCGCGGGGCAGCGCCCTGCCGCAGAGGCATTGCTGACGCAGATGGCCGCGATTTATCCGGACCGTTTGTATGTTGAATTGCAACGTCACCCAGGCGAGGGCGGTCTGCCAGAGGCAGAGCTTTTGTCCGAGCAGGGCCACGTTGAGATGGCCTATGCGATGGAGCTGCCACTGGTGGCGACCAACGATGTGTATTTTCCAAAGGCCGAGATTTACGAAGCCCATGATGCGCTGATCTGTATTTCCGAAGGCGCCTATGTGGACCAAAACGAGCCGCGCCGCAGGCTGACCCCACAGCATTATTTCAAGTCGCAAGAAGAGATGGTGACGTTGTTCGCGGATTTGCCCGAAGCCGTGGCGAACACCGTTGAGATCGCAAAACGCTGCGCGTTCAAAGCGTATTTGCGGGACCCGATTTTGCCGAAGTTTGCGGATGACGAAGTTGTTGAACTGCGGCGGCAAGCGAACGAGGGGTTGCAGAACCGCCTTAAGGTTATTCCCCATGCCTGCAGCGTTGAAGACTATCAAAAACGCCTAGATTTCGAGCTTGATATCATCGAGGGCATGGGGTTCCCCGGCTACTTTTTGATTGTTGCTGATTTTATCAAATGGGGCAAGGATCAGGGCATTCCAGTGGGGCCGGGGCGGGGGTCTGGTGCGGGGTCGTTGGTGGCCTATGCGCTGACGATCACTGACCTTGACCCGCTGCGATATTCATTGCTGTTTGAGCGGTTCTTGAACCCCGAACGTGTGTCCATGCCCGACTTCGATATCGACTTTTGCATGGACCGCCGCGAAGAGGTTATTCGCTACGTTCAAGAGAAATATGGCCGCGACAAGGTGGGCCAGATCATCACGTTCGGTGCGTTGCTGTCAAAAGCTGCGGTGCGGGATATTGGGCGGGTTTTGCAGCTGCCCTATGGGCAGGTTGATAAGCTGTCGAAGATGATTCCTGTTGAAGGGGTGAAGCCCGTCAGCATTGAGAAGGCGCTGGCAGATGAGCCGCGTCTGCGGGAGGCTGCGAACGAAGAAGAAGTCGTTGATCGCTTGCTCACCTATGGTCAGCAGGTTGAGGGGCTGTTGCGAAATGCGTCGACCCACGCGGCGGGTGTTGTGATTGGCGATAGGCCGTTGGACCAATTGGTGCCGCTCTACCAAGATCCGCGGTCCGATATGCCCGCGACGCAGTTCAACATGAAATGGGTTGAGCAAGCGGGACTGGTGAAGTTTGACTTTTTGGGGCTGAAAACCCTGACCGTCATTCAAAACGCCATTGATCTGATCCTGAAAAACGGGCGCGACATTCACATCGCGGCGGATGGGACCCAGCTTTATGAACCTGCCGAAGGCGCGGTAAACGAGATTAACGCGATCCCGTTGGACGATGAAGCGTCGTACAAGCTTTACGCAGCGGCGAAAACCGTTGCGGTGTTTCAGGTGGAATCCAGCGGCATGATGGATGCGCTGCGGCGCATGAAGCCTGACTGTATCGAGGATATTATCGCGCTGGTGGCGCTGTATCGCCCGGGCCCGATGGAGAATATTCCGAAGTTCTGTGAGGTGAAGAACGGGATTTCTGATCGCGATACATTGCACCCGTCGATCGACCACATTCTGGATGAGACCCAAGGCATTATTGTTTACCAAGAACAGGTTATGCAGATCGCCCAAGAAATGGCGGGCTATAGCCTTGGCGGCGCTGACCTGTTGCGCCGTGCGATGGGTAAGAAGATCCAAGAAGCGATGGATGCGGAACGCCCGAAGTTTCTTGAAGGGTCTGCGAAGAACGGCGTCGACAAGCCCAAAGCGATGGAGGTTTGGAACCTTCTGGATAAGTTTGCGAACTACGGGTTCAACAAATCCCACGCTGCGGCCTATGCGGTGGTGAGCTACCAAACCGCGTGGCTCAAAGCGAACCATGCGGTGGAATTCATGGCGGGTGTCATGAACTGCGATATCCACCTGACAGATAAGTTGGCGGTCTATTTCCAAGAGGTCAAAAAGGGCCTTGAGCTGCCGTGGAAAGCACCCTGCGTGAACACGTCCTTGGCGACGTTCGATGTGCAAGAGGGCACGTTGGTGTACGGCCTTGGCGCGTTGAAAAACGTAGGTGTTGAAGCGATGAACCTGATCGTGGAGGGGCGCGACGGCAAGCCGTTTGCCACGCTTTACGACATGGCCCGCCGCGTTGACCTGAAGCGGGTTGGTAAACGCCCGATGGAAATGCTGGCGCGTGCAGGCGCATTTGACGTGCTCGATGGCAACCGCCGCCGTGTGTTTGACAGCCTTGATGCTTTGGTTGGCTATTCAGCTGCTATTCACGAGCAGAAGAATTCAAATCAGGTGTCGCTGTTCGGAGAGGCAGGGGATGATTTGCCGGAGCCGCGCATGTCTGCCACGTCGGATTGGTTGCCGGCGGAGCGGTTGGCTGAGGAATTTAAGGCGGTCGGGTTCTATCTGTCCGGTCACCCGCTGGACGATTACATGCCCGCGCTGAAGCGGTCTGAAAAAGTTCTGACCTTGGATGAAGTCACGGCCAAGGCAGAAGGCGGCGCGCATGTTGCCAAAATGGCAGGCACCGTTGCAGGCCGCCAAGAGCGAAAATCTGCGCGAGGCAATCGGTTCGCGTTCGTTCAATTGAGCGACCCCACGGGCCAATACGAAGTCACGATGTTCTCGGACACGCTTGAAGCCGCACGCGAGCATTTGGAAACGGGCAATCAGGTGGTGGTCACCGTTGAGGCTACGATGGAATCTGAGCAGTTGAAGCTGTTGGGACGGTCCGTGATGCCCGCGGATATGGCTGTGGCAAATGCCGGGTCATCTGGTTTGCAGGTGTTTGTGTCGGATGTCGGCGCGATCCCGACGATCAGCGAGGTGTTGAACAATGCCGTGCGCGACAAGGTCAAAGGCGGGCGGGGGCCGGTTTTGTTCACGATTGATGATGCGGAACTGGGCGAAATCGACGTTGAACTGGATCAGAACTTCCCCGTGAACCCGCAAATCAAGGGTGCGTTGCGCAGCTTGAATGGCGTGATTGAGGTTTTGGAAATCTAGCAAAGGGCGAGTGGCAGATCTTTGCCACACGTTAAGGATTGGTAGACCTCATCCGCGCAGGGCGATAGAACCCGATGACAGTTTGTTGAGGGACACCCATGCGCCGTTTGTTTGTTGGTATTACGTTTTTATCCATGCTCGCGGGGTGCGGGGATCCGCTGCGCAATGTGCCGCGCATTTCTGACGTGGCGGCGTCAGGCGCGGCCACGACCGTTGCCGAAACACCTGCGGAGGCACGTCAGACCGGTGGTTTGTTCGGACGTTTGACGAGCAGGCGGTCAGATGACCCCACAAATGCAGCGGTTGAGGCGGCATTGCAAAACACACCGTCCGAGACAATTGCCCTGCCAGATGTGGACACGCTCGCGTCGGCGCAAGTTGACGTAGAGCGCCCTCGGGGCGGATTGGGCGGGATTTTCCGCCGTGGAAACAACCGGCCATCGCTCGCGCGTACAGGGCCGGATGCGGCGGATGTTGCGGCCGGCACGATCCTGCCATTTGGGCAAATCGCCCGCGTATGCGGGGCGTTACGATCTGAATTGGGGACGCGGGTGGACAGCAGCGCAGGCTTCCATATTTTTGATAGCTTCCCGAATTCTACCGCGGCGCGTCCGTTCTACATCACAGGGTTTGACGATGATTGCGCCCGTACTTTTACCGGTGCGGTTGTCGTGACCGGGGACGCGATGACCCATGAATTTGTGCGCTACCAACCCAGCAACGAACGCATCGAGTATTCGACGACAGACAATGCCTATGAGGCGTTGAAGGCGAGCGTGTGTCGTGTGGGCCGTGGTCAGCCGTGTGGGGCGCGTGCGGATCGGTTGAACCAGAACACTGCCTTTGTCACAGTCTATGATTTCTTTGGTGGCACGTTCAGTGCAGTGCCCACAGAATGGGCGCAGATTTTGGTGCATGACGGTGCCGTTTTGGCAATGTCGCTGAAAGATGGCTGACAGGCCGCGCGCCGATTTACCAGTGTGGTGGCTTTTGATCGGCCAAGGGGATTGAACCGCCCGCGTCGTATTCGCGGCTGGCTTCGCGTTCCATCAACATTTTTACACGTTGGGTCAGCTGGCTGATTTCGCCTGCCTGGCGGGCCACGATGTCCGACATCTCATCCACAGCGCGGGTGAGGTGTGCTATTTTTTCTTCAAGGTGCGTTTGATCGGTCATATCTGTCAGCTAGGGCAAGCAGGTGCCATTGTGAAGGGGCGTGTTTGCTATACCGTGTAGCGATGACATCAAAACCGCCAGTTCCACCGCGCGACATGATGCGGCACCTGAACCTTTCTGCACCTGTTTTCGTAGACGAAACAGCTATTGCACGTGTCTGGCGGGTTGATTGCGCTGGGCAGCCCGCTGCATTGAAGATTTACCATGACCCTTCACTCAGCAATGAAGGCCCGGGGTTCGATTTATTGCGTGCTTTGGATGGGCATGGCGCGGTTCGTGTATTCGCGCAGCAGGGCGCGGCGGTTGTCTTGGAATGGATGAATGGGCCATCCTTGGGTGACCTGACGCGCGACGGTAAAGATGACGAAGCCGCAGTGCATTTGGGCCATGTCGCAGCGGCACTGCATGGTACTGAATTGTCAGTGCGCGGGCTTACGCCTTTGGATGATTGGTGTTTACGGTTGTTTGAAATCGGGTTCTCCCCGACTTGCGCGACAGATTTAAAGGCCGACATGCAAAAAGGGCAGGCGATTGCGCGTGAACTATTGGCAACAACGTTGGACATTCGCCCGCTACATGGCGACTTGCATCATGATAATATTAAGCTGGGGCCAAATGGATGGCGTGCGTTTGACGCAAAAGGTTTGTTGGGAGACAGAACCTTTGAGCTGGCCAACGCCTTTCGGAACCCGTTGGGGGCTGAGGAGCTTCAACGTAGTTGTGCAAGGTTTCAGAATTGTGCGACCCAATGGGCTGATCGGTTTAATGTAGACCGCGTGCGATTGATGCGTTGGGCGGCGGCAAAGGTTGCCTTGTCGGTTGCATGGCGATCGGATGGGTTTCTTGTTGATGACAAAGAGGCCGATCTGTTGTCGATGATGTTGGCGCAATTGCCTGAAAATTAAGCCCAGCGTTGCATGGCCACCGGATGCACGTTAAAGCGCGAGGGAACGTTACAAGCCGGAGCTGACCCCCGTGGCAAAGCCAAAGAAAACACCCCGACCCAAGGCGCAAACCCCGAAAGGGTTTCGCGATTATTTCGGCGCTGAGGTTGCACAACGCACCGATATGCTGCGCACGATTGCGGGTGTGTATCATCGGTATGGGTTCGAGGCGCTGGAAAGTGCGGCCGTTGAGACGGTTGAGGCGCTGGGCAAGTTCCTGCCAGACGTGGATCGCCCCAATGAAGGCGTGTTTGCGTGGCAGGAAGACGATGAAAAAGACAACGGTGATTGGTTGGCACTGCGCTATGATTTGACCGCGCCTTTGGCGCGTGTGTTCGCGCAGCACCGCAACGATTTGCCAACGCCATATCGCCGCTTCGCGATGGGTCCTGTTTGGCGCAATGAAAAACCTGGGCCTGGTCGGTTTCGTCAGTTCTATCAGTGCGATGCAGATACTGTAGGGTCGGGGTCGGTTGCCGCAGATTCCGAGATTTGTGCGATGCTGTCTGACACCTTGGAAGCGGTCGGGATTGACCGGGGCGATTATGTGATCCGCATCAACAACCGCAAAGTGTTGAACGGCGTTTTGGAGGTCATGGGTCTGTCTGATGACGCACAAAAGGCGGATGTACTGCGGACAATCGATAAGTTCGACAAGGTTGGCGAGAACGGTGTGCGTGAACTGCTGGGCAAGGGTCGCTTGGATGCGTCGGGTGCCTATATTGATGGCGTCGGGCTCGAAGCCGCACAGGCCGAACCTGTGATTGCCTTTCTGACATCGAAGGCGGCGGACACCGCGGGAACGCTTGCGAACCTTCGCGCAGCGATCGGTGAGAGTGAGGTCGGCGCGAAAGGCGTGGACGAGCTACAGGAAATGGCGGATTTGTTGGCAGCGGGCGGCTATGGCGCCGACCGTATTGTCATCGATCCATCCGTCGTGCGCGGGCTGGGGTATTACACCGGCCCTGTGTTCGAGGCTGAACTGACATTTGAAATTAAGGACGAGAAGGGTCGCCCACGGTCGTTCGGGTCGGTTGCTGGCGGCGGACGTTATGACGATTTGGTCAAACGGTTCACGGGGCAGGAGGTTCCGGCGACGGGTGTTTCTATCGGTGTTGACCGGTTGTTGGCCGCGCTGCACATGAAGGGCCGTTTGAGCACGCAAACCACGGGGCCTGTGGTTGTGACCGTAATGGATCGCGGTCGCATGGCGGACTATCAAGCGATGGTGTCTGAGCTGCGGGCGGCGGGCATTCGCGCCGAAGTGTATCTCGGAAACCCGAAGAACTTTGGCAATCAATTGAAATACGCGGACCAACGCAATTCGCCCATCGCGATTATTCAGGGTGGCGATGAATTGGAACGCGGTATTTTGCAGGTGAAGGATTTGATCCTTGGTGCGAAAATTGCGGAAACGGCAACGCTAGAAGAATGGCGTGACCGGCCCAGCCAATTTGAAATTCCCCGCGGTGAACTGGTGGAGCGGATCAAACAACTTTTAGCGGATCAAAACGGATGACCGGTGATCAAAGTCGCGCGGTTTGGGACCGCGCTCGTGCGTTCCAGACCACAATTGCCGATCAAGGCGCGATGGTCACAGATGCTGATTATTTGTTGCAGGCTGATACTCTGCTGGATCTTTACGGCGAAGACATCCGCGCGCGGGCGTTTACCACGCAAGACCCTTTGCGGGGGGAGCAAATGCTCCGGCCCGATTTTACGGTTCCTGTGGTGCAAGCCCACATGGCGCATGGCGCTGAACCTGCGCGCTATACCTACATGGGCAAGGTTTTCCGCAAGCAAGAGGAAGACGAAAGCCGCCCGACCGAATACGTTCAGGTGGGGTATGAGGTGTTTGACGGCACCGACCCTGCGGCGGCAGATGCTGATGTGTTTGCCACCATTTTGGGGCTTTTGTCCGACGTAGATGTGACGGCCGTGACGGGTGATATTGGTATTTTGCGGGCCGCTGTGATGGGGTTGAAAACCACCGAACGGCGCCGCGCTGCTTTGCTGCGGCATCTTTGGCGTCCACGCCGGTTCAAGTCGTTGTTGGATCGGTTTAGCGGGGTGACGGATGTCCCGCCGTCGCGCACGGCTTTGTTGGCGCAAGATGACCCGATGGCGGGTGTTGGTGATGTGCTGGGGTTGCGTAGCCGTGCCGAAATCGCCGCACGCATCGATGTTTTGCGCGAGGATGCAGCGGCTGAGCCGTTGTCGATGGCCGAGCGTGAGTTGGTGGATGCGTTGCTTGCGGTGCGTGAAACATCGCCAAATGCCTTGACGGCACTGCGCGACATTTCGGTCGATCTCGGTTCGATTTCTGAGGCCGTTGATGGGTTTTCGGCCCGTTTGGATGCGCTGTCTGCACGAGGTGTGAATGTTGATACCTTGGCGTTCGAAGCGGCCTATGGGCGGATGTCGATGGAATATTACGATGGGTTTGTGTTCGGCTTCGAAGCGCCTGCACAGTTTAATTTGCCACCTGTCGCAACGGGCGGGCGCTATGATGCGCTGACGACCGTTTTGGGCAATGGCGTCGGCGTGCCTGCGGTGGGGGGCGTTATTCGCCCGGCTGCTGTGGTGGCGCTGGAGGGCGAACGATGACGTTGAAGCTGGGTGTGCCGTCCAAAGGGCGGCTGATGCAGAAGACATTCGATTGGTTCGCGAACCGCGGTGTGACGCTGCGCAAGTCGGGGCATGATCGTGAATACGCCGGTGCCGTCGATGGGATTGATGGTGTCGAGTTGGTTTTACTCTCCGCTGGAGAAATTCCGCGCGAATTGAACGCTGGGCGCATTCAGTTGGGTGTAACCGGGTCTGATCTGGTGCGTGAAAAGTTGAGCAACTGGGATCGGCGTGTGGTCGAAGTGTCTAAAATGGGCTTCGGTGGCGCGGATTTGATTATTGCTGTGCCCAATGCTTGGGTGGATGTTGAAACGCTGGATGATCTTGATGCTGTGGCTGCCGCGTTCCGGGCCAACCACGGGTTTCGGTTGCGGATTGCGACGAAATACCACCGTCTTGTGCGAGACTTTTTGCGCGAAAATGGCGTTGCCGATTACCAATTGGTGGACAGCCAAGGGGCGACCGAAGGCACCATTCGCAATGAAACCGCAGAAGCTGTGGCTGATATTACGTCGACGGGCGAAACGTTGCGGGCAAATGGTTTGAAAATTCTCGGTGACGGTATGATCCACTCTAGCCAAGCGACTCTCTTTCGCGGGCGCCGTGGAGGGTGGACCCAAGAGCAAAGAAACACGTTCAAGTCACTGGTTGCGATTTTGGATCAAGCGTAGGGTCTGCCGCTCTGGGCTATGTCGTGTGGCACGAACGTTGAACGGGTTTCACACCCGCGACATAGCTTCGCGCTCGGTTTAAAGAAGGCCAATTTCGGCGAGTGCTGCATTCAAAGACGCAGGCAAAGGCTCTTCTGTCTCGCGGCCTTTGGGGAGATCGACCGGGGCATCTGCAGCTTTCAAATACCGCCACCCTTGAAACGGGCGTTTTAGGGTTGGCGCGACGCGGATCAGCTCTGGATTGAGGACAATTGCACAGCGGCGGATACCATCGGCGTTTTGGTATTCATCAAATCGAATTATTTCCTGACGGCAGAGGATCGAACCCTTGATAACCCAAAACATTGAGCCACCTTGCAGGACTTCGTCGGTGCGTTTGGGCCACATGCGGGTGACGTGACGTGGCAGTCCATCTGAGGATTGTGCGCGTTTCGTGTTTTGCCACGCGGCAAGGTCTGCTACTGTCTCAGTTCCGACGGACAATTTCTGAAGATGTAGGGTTTGATTCATTTCGATCTCTCTATATGTTCACAAATTGTTCCACATAAATACAACATATGGTAAGATAGGGGGGTATCTCCGATTCTGCCAGACACCCCAAAAGGACGACCTATGACCCGTTTCGCCGCCCCAATTGCTGAACAAATCTGGGACATGAAATACCGCTTGAAAGAAGCCGATGGCACCGCGATTGACGGTTCTGTTGAAGACACATGGACACGGATTGCAAAGTCTTTGGCGGCGATCGAAAAATCACCGGCGAAATGGGAAGAAAAGTTCTACGGGGCGCTTGAAGATTTCAAGTATTTGCCAGCGGGCCGGATCACAGCAGGTGCGGGTACAGACCGCAGCGTGACGATGTTCAACTGCTTCGTGATGGGAACCATCCCTGACACGATGGGCGGTATTTTTGACAACCTGAAAGAAGCTGCACTGACCATGCAACAGGGTGGCGGGATCGGCTATGATTTCTCGACCATTCGCCCCAAAGGTGCGCTGGTCAAAGGCGTCGCAGCGGATGCATCAGGCCCGCTGTCGTTTATGGATGTTTGGGACGCGATGTGCCGGACGATTATGTCTGCAGGGTCCCGCCGTGGGGCGATGATGGCGACGATGCGTTGCGATCACCCTGATGTAGAAGATTTTATCACGGCCAAATCAGACGCGGCCCGTTTGCGGATGTTCAACATGTCCGTTTTGGTGACAGATCCGTTCATGGAAGCGGTGAAGGCGGATGCGCCGTGGGATCTCGTTTGGGACGGCACAGTTGTGAAAACAGTGCAGGCCCGCACATTGTGGGACCGGATCATGCAGTCGACTTATGATTATGCCGAACCTGGCGTGATTTTTATCGACCGTATCAATTCCATGAACAACCTGAACTACTGCGAAAGCATTGCGGCGACAAACCCGTGTGGTGAGCAGCCCTTGCCGCCATATGGCGCGTGTTTGTTGGGCTCCGTGAACCTAGCGCGTTTGGTGTCTAACCCGTTTGAGGCAAACGCCGCGATCGATGATGAGGCGTTGACCGATCTGGTGGCAACAGCCGTGCGGATGATGGATAACGTGGTCGATGCATCGAACTTCCCATTGGAAGCGCAAGCGCAAGAAGCTGAAGCCAAGCGTCGGATCGGGCTTGGTGTGACGGGTTTGGCGGATGCTTTGCTGATGACCGGATTGCGGTATGGCTCCGAAGAAGCGGCGCGTCAGACCGAGCATTGGATGAAAGCGATCGCACGCGCCGCATATTTGGCGTCGGTGGATTTGGCCAAGGAAAAGGGTGCGTTCCCATTGTTTGATGCCGATAAATATCTGGCGTCTGGAAACATGATGCAGATGGATGACGATGTGCGGGAGGCCATTCGCGAGCACGGCATCCGGAATGCGTTGCTGACATCTGTGGCGCCGACAGGCACGATTAGCTTGTACGCGGGCAATGTTTCTTCAGGGATCGAGCCGGTGTTTGCCTATGCATACACCCGCAAAGTCTTGCAGAAAGATGGCACCCGCACCGAGGAAGAGGTTGTGGATTATGCCGTCAACCTGTGGCGCGAAAAGTTTGGTGACGCAGAGCTGCCCGACTATTTCGTGAACGCGCAGACGTTGCCAGCGATGGACCACGTGCGCATGCAAGCTGCGGCGCAGAAATGGGTCGACAGCTCGATTTCCAAAACGATCAACGTCCCGGAAGACATCGATTTTCAGTCATTCAAAGACGTTTACATGGAAGCATGGGATAGCGGCTGTAAGGGCTGCACGACCTACCGGCCGAATGATGTGACGGGGTCTGTTTTGTCTGTTGAGCCAGAGAAAAAGCCTGAGCCAGAAATGGTCGACGATGAGAATTTGGGCGATGTTATTTATATGACTGAGCCATTGGATCGCCCCGGCGAGCTGACTGGCCAGACTTACAAGTTGAAGTGGCCAGACAGCGAGCACGCGATTTACATCACGGTGAACGATATCTTGCATCAAGGGCAACAACGACCGTTCGAGGTATTTATCAATTCCAAGAATATGGAGCACTTTGCGTGGACCGTTGCATTGACGCGGATGATTTCGGCTGTGTTCCGTCGAGGCGGAGATGTGTCTTTCGTCGTGGAAGAGTTGAAAGCTGTTTTCGATCCGCGCGGTGGTGCGTGGATGCAGGGCAAATACGTACCGTCCATTCTGGCTGCAATTGGTGGCGTGATCGAAAAGCACATGGTCGCGACCGGTTTTCTGGAAGGGGAGGGCATGGGCCTAAAGTCCGACCCGCAGGCAGATGTTGTTTCGATGAAACCCAAAGGAAAAGCATGCAGCAGCTGTGGCAGCTATGAGTTGCGGATGGTCGAAGGATGCATGACCTGTGCTGATTGCGGATATTCTAAGTGCGGGTAACGAATGGGGGAGGCTGTTGTTTGTCATGTCTCACATAAACCTTCCATTGGGACCAGTTTTTCCATTGAGATGATTTTCGGGGGCGCGTTTAGCGCCCCTATCCGTAAGTTTTGATGATGTTATGGAAAGAAAACTGTGAATGCTCACGGCCCAAACCTGCCGTTGGCCATCAAAGCAAAATGTTGCACTTGCAACCTGCTTAGCAGTCATTCGCCGCCGTTGTGAAATTAATGGTTGGCCCGATGACTGCGTAGCTGACGAAGCCGCCGTTCGTTGTCGAACCTTCGCAAATGCAGCATACCACCGCTGGTGCAGTGCAGCTGATCTCCCCGATTGCGGTCATTCAAACACGCGCGTCAAACTAGATTGCAAACCGAATAGACGCCACGGAAGTGATGGACAAACAACTCTCGGGACATCGTATCCGCTGCCTCGCATGTAGTGAACGGCAGCTAAAAATATTGTTTGATCGCTTAGGATATCAGCAGGGTTTAGGTCGAGATTTGCGGTTAAAGAACGCAGGGCTGGGGGGCGCGGAGATGATACTGATCACTTGTAAGCGCGTCACGACTCGCCGCACTTAGCGCACACAACCGAACGGCCAGTCTCTCTTACTCTGATGCGTACTTCAGTTTGGGGCCCTCTAGCTTCTGCCAAGCCTCGAACTGGGACAGGAACACTTCTCCGTTCAGATCGTGGATTAGTTGGGAGCGTTTGAGGCGGTCCATCACAGGGCCCTTCACTTCTGACAGGTGCAGACCGGCTCCCATATCTTTGAGGCGGGCGTTGATGGCTTCAAGGCTCTCCAGTGCGGAGTAGTCGACCGCGTTCACCGCCGAGAACATGAGCACAACGTGCTGGATATCACAGCCTTCCGTGACACGTGATTGGATCAAATCTTCTAGAAAACGCGCGTTCACAAAATACAGGCTTTCATCGACCCGAAGTGTGAGAACGGAAGTCGAGGTTTCAACCTCGTGGCGGTGGATGTTGCGGAAATGCTGGGTGCCGGGGACGAGGCCAACCTCAGCGACATGTGGACGGGAGGTTTTGTAAAGATGCAACAGGACCGAGATGGCGACACCCGAGGCCACGCCAACTTCCACCCCGAGGCCAAGGGTCAGTAAAATCGTGGCGGCCACGGCGATGAAATCTGCGCGGGAATAGTCCCAAGTTTTCTTCAGGATTGAGAAGTCTACCAGCGACAACACGGCCACAATGATCGTAGCAGCCAGTGTGGCATTCGGTAGGAAATAAACAAGCGGCGTTAGGGCAATAGCTGCGATGGCAAGGCCGATGGCAGTGTAAACTCCTGCGGCGGGTGTTTCGGCTCCAGCGTCATAATTCACGACCGAGCGCGAGAAGCCGCCCGTTACTGGGAAACCACCTGAGAACGCCGCGCCGAGATTGGCGGCGCCGAGGCCGATCAACTCTTGATTGGGGTCGATGCGCTGACGCTTCTTGGCGGCCAGGGTTTGTGCGACGGAGACGCTTTCCACGAAGCCAATGATCGAGATCAGGATGGCCGGTACCAAAAGCGCTTCGATTAGATCGCCAGACAAGCCGGGCATGGTCAAGGGTGGCAGACTTTGAGGTACACTACCCACAATCTTTACGCCCTGTTCGGCCAAACCCAAGCCCCAAACCGAAACCGTAGTGGCGACAACCGCAATGACAGGCCCCCCTTTGGCCAGCAAGTCAGTCAGCATCGGTCCGGTTCCGAGCCGCTTCAGCAGAGGTTTCAGATTGCCTCGCACCCAGAACAGGAAACCCGCCGCGCTGACGCCAATCAGGACGGTGATCCAATTGGTGTCGGCAAGATTGGCAAAGAGCGAAGTGAGCATTTCGGGCAACGTGTGGCCATGGGCGCTGACGCCGAGAATGTGTTTGAGCTGACTAGTTGCGATCAAGATACCGGAGGCTGTTATGAAACCCGCGATTACCGGGTGGCTTAGGAAGTTAGCCAGAAAGCCAAGGCGCAGCACGCCCAGAAGCACCAGAAACCCGCCGGAAAGGAAAGCGAGCGTCAGTGCCGCGACGGCATAGCCCGCGGTGCCCTGTTCAGCCACTTGCCCAATGGCGGATGCAGTTAGAAGGGACACCACCGCCACTGGCCCAACGGCCAGGGCCCGTGATGTGCCAAAGATCGCATAGAGCACAATCGGTGCGATGGAGGCATAGATCCCTGCTTCAGGTGGCAGCCCGGCTAAAAGGGCATAGGCCAGAGACTGCGGGATCAGCATGATCGTCACAATGACCGCCGCGACTAAATCGTTGGACAGCGCAGATTTGCTGTAAGTGCGGCCCCAGTCAAGGATCGGCAAATAGCGGCGAAATTGATGCATCATAGGCACTTTCGTAAGAACGTTGTGGATGGGTTCGCCAAGAACAGGCCACTCATTCACCAAATGCATTGCAGTCAGCATGGAACGCTGCCTGCAACGGTTGTGCTTGGCTATTCAGCCGTGATCTGGATTTTCTCGGGCTTGGCCAACCATTCCTTGCCCTTCAACATGGCCTGCCAATAAATCGGTGGCAGTATCTTTTCCTTCAGGAACCATGCGGCACGGGTTGGTTTGGTACCATCGACGAGGAAGGTAGGGAAGGACGGCTTGAGAACACCGCCATAACCGAACTCGGCTAGGACGATCTTTCCACGTTCAACCGTGAGCGGGCACGACCCGTAACCGTCATATGCCGCCACTGGGGAGCGTCCCGAAATGTCTGCAACGATGTTGTCAGCGGCTACAGGCGCTTGTTTGCGCGCTGCTGCAGCGGTCTTGGCGTTAGGTGCGTTCATCACATCGCCAAGGCTCCAGACATTGTCGAAAATCTTGTGGCGCAGCGTGGCCTGATCCACGTCAACCCATCCCACCGCATCCGCCAGGGGCGAGACACGGATAAAGTCAGGTGCGACTTGGGGCGGGCAGACATGCATCATGTCAAAGTCGACCGTGACCAGCTCCGGGGCCGTATCGGGCTTTGCGACTTTGAAAGTGGCTTTCTTCGCTTCGCCGTCGACCGAAACAAGATTGTGGAAGAAGTTGCAGTTTGCATTGTACTTCGCGATGTAGCTTTCGAGTGCGGGCACATAATCTTTCACACCAAACAGGGCGCCGCCCGCATTCATGAATTGGATGTCGATGTCATTGAGCCGTCCGTCGCGGAACCACGCATCCCCTGACAGGTACATCGCCTTTTGCGGCGCGCCCGCACATTTGATCGGCATCGGCGGTTGGGTGAAGATCGCCCGCCCTTCCTTTAGATCTTGCACCAGCTGCCATGTGTAGGGCGCGAGATCATAGCGGTAGTTCGAGGTCACACCATTGCGGCCCAGTGTGTCTTCAAGTCCCTCAACTGCACCCCAATCGAGCTTTAGACCGGGGCAAACGACCAACCGGTCGTATTTCACCACGCGGCAGCCATCGAGGATGACAGCGTTGTTTTCAGGCTCGAACGCCGCGACGGCAGATTTGATCCATTTCACGCCACGCGGAATGAGTGAGCCCATAGTCTTGGCGGTTTGACTGGCTGCAAAAACGCCTCCACCAACCAAGGTCCAACCCGGCTGGTAATAGTGGATGTCAGCTGGATCGATGATCGCAATGGAAAGGTTCGATTTACGTGACTGCAGGCTGGCTGCGACGGAGACACCGCCAGCACCACCACCAACGATAACAACATCGTATTTTGCGTCACCGGTTTCGGTTGGGGTCTTTCCGCCATTGGCAATGCGACGTGCGACTCCATTCATGTCATAGCCCGCTGCCTTGGTCGCCACGAGTATCTCATGAATCGGGCGCCTTTTGCTTTCGTGAAATGACCAGAGGGTGGCCGAGCGCGTTCCCGTGCGGCAGTAGGCCAAAACTGGACGGGGCAGGTCCCTGAGTGCGGCACCGAACGCTTCGACGTCTTCGTCGCGGACCATTCCAGAGGTCACGGGCACATAGGCCGCTTCCAAACCCGCTTTTTTAGCGGCCGCCTCAATCTCTTCAAAGCTGGGCTGGTCGGTGCCTTCACCGTCGGGACGGTTGCAGATGATGGCGCGAAACCCAGCGTCTTTGATCGTGGCGATATCATCGGGCTTGATCTGGGGGCTAACGCTGGTTTTTTCAGTGATCTTCTTTAGGTCCATATCGCTATCTCCTCCCTGAAACTAAAGCCCGTTCACGGGCACTTTGAGCATCGGGTTACCATCCTTATCGGTCGGGACTTCACCCGCCCGCATATTCACTTGCAGCGAGGGAATGATAAGTTTCGGCATAGCCAGTTGGGCGTCCCGCTCGGTGCGGAACTTGACGAAATCATCTTTCGTCTTGCCTTGACCCACATGAATGTTCGCCGCTTTCTGTTCAGCCACTGTGGTCTCCCAAGCAATTGCGCGGTCGTTCGGACCGTAGTCGTGGCACATGAACAGACGCGTCTCCCCGGGCAGGGCGAGCACTTTTTGAATGCTGTCGTAAAGCTCTTCGGCAGAGCCACCGGGGAAGTCACAACGGGCAGAGCCGCCATCAGGCATGAACAAGGTATCGCCGACAAAAGCCGCGTCGCCCATCACATGCACCATGCAGGCGGGCGTATGGCCGGGCGTGTACATGGCGAAGGCCTGCATATTGCCGACCATATATCTGTCACCATCCTCAAATAAGGCGTCGAATTGGCTCCCATCACGCTGGAACTCAGTACCTTCGTTGAAGACCTTACCGAAGGTGTCCTGCACTACGGTGATTTTGGAGCCAACGCCGATCTTGCCGCCGAGGCGTTCCTGAATATATGGCGCGGCGCTCAGGTGATCGGCATGAACATGTGTCTCAATTATCCATTCGAGCTTCAGGCCTTGCGTCTCGATCTGACGGATCAACTCGTCCGCATGGTCAAAGGTGATGCGACCCGCAGCATAGTCGATGTCCATCACGGTATCGATCAGGGCACAGAAGTTGCTGGTCGGGTCTTTGACGATGTAGCTGATCGTGTTGGTCGACGCGTCAAAGAACGCCTGCACTTCAGGGTTTACGCTCATATCAACGGGGTAGTTCATATCATTCTCCTTCGATTAGGGGATCAAGCGGATGCCGGAGCAGGACGAATTTGTTTGAAGATGCGCATTAGGACGAGGCCGACCGCAACTGAGGCAAGGAACAGCGCCACTTCCCAGCGACCTGTGCCAAGGGCGGGGATTGCGGCTCCGGGGCAAAAGCCAGCGATGCCCCAGCCAATACCGAAGAGAGCTGATCCGCCGATTAATTTTCTGTCGATTACGGTCGAGGTGGGAACCTGAAACCGTTCTTCAAACAGGGGCGTTGCGCAACGTCAGGCAAGACGGTAGCCGAAAAACGTCAAAACCAACGCCCCTCCCATAACAAAGGCAAGGCTCGGGTCCCATGAACCCGCGACATCGAAGAAATTCAGGACTTTCGCAGGATCCATCATACCAGATATGGCAATCCCCACACCAAAGACGAGACCTGTGAAAAGAGCGTAAAGCAGTTTCATTGCTTAACCTCCGAAAACATGACGAATGCCAAATACGGTGATGGCAGCGGTCGCCATAAACGTCGGAACTGCGACAAGCGACCGAACCGACAGCCGTGACAGCCCGCAGACACCGTGACCGGACGTGCAACCAGAGCCAAGGCTTGCACCAAGACCGACGATGACACCGCCGATTGCGATCATCGTGGGGCTGACGGGGACGTTGACCTCAGGCATGCTGCCCGTGACTGCAAAGAGCAGGCTCGGGGCAAGCATCATTCCGACGACCATCGCTGCCCGCCAGCCGAACTCAACACGATTTTCAGCAAAGATAAGTCCAGACATGATGCCTGTGGCCCCGAGGATACGACCGAGGCCCAACATCAAAAGAACCGCGCCCAGGCCGATGGCGAGCCCACCACCGAAAGAGGTGAAAGGGGTGAAATCGGTTTCCATCGTTTACACTCGGCAGGCTTTGAAGCCAAAGATCGAATAGATCGGACAGACGCGTTTGACTGCAACAACAAGCATCACAACACCAACCACCGCTGCACCGTATTTCATCAGCCCACCCTCAAAGGCGGACATGGGGGGTAGGAAGGCGAGGTACAAAAGCCCGAGGCCGAGGGCCGTGCGCAGGACACGATCAACTGTTCCGACGTTGGTGGTCATGGTGTTCTCCATTCAGATAACTTAGAGAACAGATATAACTTTGATTTTACTTCTTCAGTGACATTGTCACCTAACGTGCAAAATCATGAATTTTACTTGCTACCGGCCAGAATTTTCAGCGCATTTTTATCGATCAATGCGATCCGCCCACGGGACTGAGCGATCATCTCGCGCTTTTGAAAGTCCGACAGAACACGGGACACGACCTCGCGTGCCGTTCCAAGCTCGCTTGCCAGTTGTTGGTGAGTCGCTGAGATTTCTTTCAGATCACCCGTTAGGGCAAGCAGCCGCTCCGCGAGCCGAACATCCATATGGCCGAACGCTACGTCGTCAACCACGCGCAGCAAATCGATGAGCCGTTTTGAGTAAGCGGCAAAGACAAATTTTCGGAACGCTTCTTCTTCCGCGACAAGCCGGTCAAAGGCGGGTTTCGGCAGGACGACCGCAGTGATTTCGGACTCTGCCACGCCTTCGGCATTATAGGCTTCTTCGGCCAACATGCAGGCTGTGGTCAGCACACAGCTTTCGCCTGCATCCACGCGATAGAGTGTGATCTCTCGCCCAGACTCGGAGCTTTGCGAGACGCGAATACGCCCTTCATAAAGAAAGAAAAGGCTATCAGGTACATTGGCGGGGCCGAACACCTGTGCTCCTTCGTCCATATGAATAATCCGTGCCACATCGACTAAGCGGTTGCGAACGGCGCGCGGTAACGCAGCCGTGCCTTGAAAACGTTCCGTCCAATCCAGGGTCATTTAGCTTTCCTTATGGGGGCGACGATGCCTTCTTCCAGAGGGGCGATACGTGCGAGCAAGTCTCCCCGGTTCGCTGCGATGTCGGCCAAGGTCAGATCATCCAGCACCGCCATGAAAGCCCTCGTTGCCTCTTGCAGAGCGCGCGACAGTTTACAGACCCCGATTAAAGGGCAGGTGTTTTTCTCGGGGTTGAAACACTCAACTAGATCGAGAGGGCCTTCCGTCAGGCGTACCACATCTCCGATGATGATCTCGGCTGCGGGTTTGGCCAAGCGAAAGCCACCATTCCGCCCGCGTTGCGTGGCGACATAGCCCGCCAAACCCAGCTCATGCACAATCTTTACAATGTGCGGACGGGCGAGCCCGTGGACCCTGACCACATCATCCACCCGAATCAAGTCCGGGTCTTTCAGGGCTGCCAACTGCAAGCTGCGCAGGGCAAAATTGGTGAAGGATGTCAGCTTCATTTGGTCACCTCTCACTAAACTTATATCTATTATATAACTTTTTTCAAGTTTGGTGACATTGTCACTGAACTCCGGCGACCTGGGGCCTAGGTCATCTATAGAAATTGAAAGGAGATACTCATGGCACTTCTGCTTGGCGATATCGTTCCCGACTTCATGGCGGACACAACAACCGGCCCGATTTCCTTCCACGATTGGATTGGCGATGACTGGGCGTTTTTCTTCAGCCATCCGGCCGACTTCACGCCGGTCTGCACCACCGAGATGGGGCGCACCGCTCAACTGGCGGATCAATTCGCTGCGCGTGGCGTCAAGCCTATCGGGCTGAGCACGGACAGCGTTGAAGAGCACCTCATATGGATTGAGGACGTGAACGACACGCAGAACATCACCGTACGCTTTCCAATCGTGGCCGATCCCGATTCTCAGATCGCAAAACTCTACGAGATGATCCACCCCGGTGAGTCCCAAACTGCCGCCGTGCGCTCTGTCTTCATTATCGATCCGGAGAAGAAACTGCGTCTTACTATGACCTACCCGATGAGCGTTGGTCGGAACTTTGACGAGATTTTACGCGCTATCGACGCACTTCAGACAGGCGACGCAAAAGGCGTGGCGTTGCCAGCCGATTGGCGGCCCGGTGATCGCGCGATCATCCCGCCGTCTGTATCGAATGCGGACGCAAAAGCAAAATTCCCTCAGGGGTTTGAGGAAATCTGCCCGTACCTTCGCATCGTTGATATTAACGTTACGTAAACGAGAAGCAAGGAAAGGGCGACACATGCTTGACGGTTTCAGCGCAGAGATTCTGGCAAGGTTTCAATTTGCCTTCACAGTCTCCTTCCACATCATCTTTCCATCCTTCTCGATCGGGCTCGCGAGTTATCTCGCTGTGCTAAACGGGCTTTGGATGCGGACGCGGGATGAGACCTATCTCACCCTATTCAACTACTGGAAGAAGATCTTCGCTGTGGCTTTCGGCATGGGGGTCGTTTCGGGCATTGTGATGTCCTACCAATTTGGCACTAATTGGTCGGTCTTTTCGGACAAGGCAGGCCCTGTTGTTGGACCGCTGATGGCATACGAGGTGCTGTCGGCCTTTTTCCTTGAAGCCGGGTTCCTTGGCATCATGCTGTTTGGCCGCGAACGCGTTGGTGAGAAACTACACATGTTTGCGACCGCTATGGTGGCCTTCGGCACGCTTATGTCCGCCACATGGATCTTGTCTGTGAATTCCTGGATGCAGACGCCTGCAGGATATTCCATCAATGAGGTGGGCCAATTCGTGCCAGAGGACTGGTGGCAGATCGTGTTCAACCCGTCCTTCCCCTATCGCCTCGCCCATATGGTCCTTGCTGCTTTCCTGACGACCGCTCTGGTGGTTGGCGCGGTTGGCGCGCTGCACCTCTTGCGCGACCAGGCAGACAAAGAAGCGCGGCGGGTGTTCTCAATGGCCATGTGGATGGCAATTATCGTCACACCGATCCAGATTTTCGCGGGGCATGAGCATGGTCTGAACACACTCGAACATCAGCCCGTAAAGATCATGGCTATGGAAGGCCATTATGAAAGCCACCCCGAAGGGTGGGCACCGCTCTACCTCTTCGGCATTCCCAATGATGAAGAACAGCGGCTGGACTACGCCATTGGTATTCCTGGGCTTGGCAGCATCATCTTTGAAAAGCCACTCGATAAGGCTGTGATGGGCCTTGATACGATCCCTGATGAAGAGCAGCCGCCTGTTGGTATCGTCTTTTGGTCATTCCGCGTCATGGTTGGGCTGGGCATGTTGATGCTTGGGTTGGGGTTTTGGTCGGCCTTGGCGCGCTGGCGGGGGCATCTTTATGATGCTTCCTGGCTGCACCGCGCCTGTATCGCCATGGGGCCATCCGGTTTCATCGCAGTGCTTGCGGGGTGGATTACGACCGAGGTGGGACGCCAGCCTTACACCGTCTACGGTCTGCTGCGCACCTCTGACAGTCTTGCGCCTGTGGATGCTCCTGCGGTGGCGGCCTCTCTTATCGTCTTCATCGTCGTCTATTTCGCAGTCTTCAGCGCGGGCACCTACTATCTGCTGCGCATGATGAACAAACGCGCGGACACCTCGGAGCTGGGCCTGCGCGATGGTCCGATCCGCACTGCGGGGATCACCCCCGCCGCGCAAATTGACCCAGACTTCATACCCGGTGAATAAGGAGATAGGGATATGGTATTTGATCTTGCGTTCATCTGGGCGGGTCTCATCGCCTTCGCAGTTCTGACTTACGTGGTTCTTGATGGCTTCGACCTTGGCATAGGCATTCTGTTCCCCTTTGGGAAATCAGAGTCAGACCGGGATTTGATGATGAATTCCGTCGCCCCAGTCTGGGACGGCAATGAGACATGGCTGGTGCTGGGTGGCGGCGGCCTCTTCGCGGTGTTCCCGTTGGCCTATGCAATCGTCATGCCTGCGCTTTACATGCCTATAACCCTCATGCTCCTGGCCCTCGTGTTCCGAGGCGTGTCCTTTGAATACCGTTGGCGGGCTGAGAAGAAGGGCCTTTGGGATATCGCCTTCTTTGGCGGGTCTTTCGGTGCGGCGATGTTCCAAGGCATTGCACTTGGCGCACTTGTACAAGGTATGGAAATCGACGGTCGGGCCTATGCCGGCGGCTGGTTGGACTGGCTGACACCTTTTTCCGTGCTTACCGGCTTTGCTGTGGTCGTGGGATACACACTTCTTGGGGCCACTTGGCTGGTGCTCAAAACAGAAGGCGACCTCCAGGTTCAAATGCGCGGATATGCTTGGTGGCTAGGGGCTGCGACGCTTGGCACAATCGGCCTTGTCAGCATCTTCACCCCGTTTCAGGATCCGATCTATTTCGAGCGGTGGTTCAACCTCCCCGGAAGCCTTTGGTCGATGGTCGTTCCCGTTTTGATGCTTGCTCTGACATGGACCTTCTTCACTGGGCTCAATGAGGGATGCGACCTGCGCCCGTTTCTGTCCGCGCTCGGCTTCTTCGTTGTCAGTTTTATCGGCATCGGCATCAGCTTCTACCCGATGATGGTGCCGCCTACTCTGACCATCTGGGAAGCCGCTGCCCCCGACAGCAGCCTTGCGTTCGCTTTGGTTGGGGCGGTGATCCTGATCCCGGTAATTCTGGCCTACACCGCTTACGCCTATTGGGTGTTCCGCGGTAAAATGAACCCAAGTGAGGGGTATCACTGATGGAAAAGAGCAATGTCCCCACCCGTTTGCTTTGGTTTGCAGGCCTATGGCTCTCTGGCGTTTTGATCTTGGGCTTTGTGGCCTTCGCGATAAAATCGGTGATCTTGTGAGCATTGAGCCGCATTTTGCCCGGCTCGTAAGTTCCATTTCATCACTTCGCTGAACCAGGAAGCGATGACCGCTATCCTTGTTGCCTTCCAGTCTCGAAAGTGGCGCACTTTTGGCGATATTCGAGTTGAATGCGCGCGCAGCCAAAAAACTGAATTCACAGGTTGGGCGCGAAGCCGACCTCGGATGCGTTCTAGCATCCTATGACATGCTGGTTCGGTCAACGTTAGGTTGTCGATGTTATAGCGTCTTGCCAAATCAAGAAGCGCGCCTCTTCTCGATAGCAAAAAAGCAGAAACCCGTCCGCTTTGAGATGTCCGAAGGCATGAGAACTTCTGTCGAAAAGTGGATGGAGAACGAGCGCATAGTTGGCCAAGAGTACCATTGGCCTGGCCGTTTCCACGAGCGCCTTCACATCTCAACGCGGCGGTATGCGCGGATCGTCCGCGACTGGGTCACATCAATCGGCCTAGAGGCGGGTGCATATGGCACACGCATTCGATGAGGCGGACAAATGTGACACAGATATAGAAGAAGACTGGCAATCTGCGTGCTGTTCAGATTCTCCTTGGGCACACGAAGATGGATTGTACGGTCCGAAACCTTGGGGTTGAACTTGAAGATGCGTTGACAATCGCTGAGGCCATCGAGTTGTGAAGTAGTCGGGCCGCCTTCACAGGCGGCCCTTCGATGTCAGCCTGAAGAAGGCGCATTGTGTTCAAGAGGCGCCCATTCGTGCGCAAATACCTGCTTCACAGATGAACCAAGCAGGACCAAGGTTTTGGGGACGTTCGGAACTGAACGAAGGATATCACGCCGATGGGAGACATCGGCGTGATATTTTTTATACGAGGCTCGGAAGCCAAAGAACGATCATTGGGAATGCGACGAGCAATGCGATTGTAATTGCATCCGCAATAAAGAACGGCATGACCCCTTTGAATACGTCTTGAACCGAAAGGTCGTCACGTACGCCGGCGACCACGAAGCAGTTTAGACCGATGGGAGGTGTGATGAGGCAGAACTCGGCCATTTTCACCACCAGAATGCCGAACCAAATCGCGCACATTGGGCCAGACATCCCGAAAGCGCTATCCGCTGCGCTGACCATTTCACCACCGTTGAGCGCCATGACCGCTGGGTAAACAACTGGCAATGTCAGGAGCAGCATGCCAATCGCATCCATGAACATTCCTAGGACGGCATAGGCGAGCAAGATACAGATCAAAATGAGCATCGGTGACAATGTGAGCGATGTGATCCAATCGGAAAATGCACTTGGGAGGTCGGCAAAGCCAAGGAAGCGCACGTAGATCAAAACACCCCAGATGATCGTAAAGATCATGACGCTGAGCTTTGCGGTCTCTAGCAGGGCGTCCCGCAGCTGGGCCCACCGCATGCCACGGTACAAGGCCATCAAGAAGACAACAAATGCACCGATTGCGCCACCTTCTGTTGGGGTCCCCCATGCGTCGCCCCCAAAGGGGTTGTAGACAAACAAGATGATGATCAGCACCACAAAGATGATGGGCAAGGCAGGGGGCAAGGATGCGAAGCGTTCGCGCCATGTGTAGCCTGTCACCGCAGGCCCAAAATCTTTGATGGTCAACGCCATGCCGATGATGAGGGAGGCATACACCAGCGCCGAGAACGCGCCAGGAATGAACCCAGCAAGCAGTAACTTGCCGACATCTTGTTCGACGATGATGGCGTAGATGACCAATATGGCGGATGGCGGGATCAATGAGGCAAGAGTGCCTGCCGCTGCAACAACACCAGCTGCAAACTGCTTGTTGTAACCGACGCTAAGCATTTCCGGTATCGCGATACGCGCAAACACGGCCGAGGTCGCGACCGATGCGCCAGAGACGGCTGCAAATCCAGCAGTCGCAAAAACTGTTGAAACCGCCAAACCACCCGGCACCCAAGCGACCCAACGTTTTGCGGCTTCAAACAATGCCTTGGTGAGACCCGCGTAGTAAGCAAGGTAGCCGATGAGGATAAAGGTCGGGATCAGTGACAGCGCCTGGCTGGAGACTTTGGAGTGGGGCACTTGGCCCGCGGTTTTCACCGCAACACCCATAGCCCAGCCGAGATCATCCATCCCGTAGTCTTTGCGCGCCCAGAAAATCCAGATCAGACCGATCAAGCCAGCAAGACCAGCGGCGAAGGCCACGCGCATGCCCAAAACAATCATCACCAGCATGCCGCCAGTGACCCAAAGGCCAATATCAATCGGTTCCATTATTCAGTCTCACTTAATTGTTCGGCTTCCATACGAGCCTGAGTTGCAGCATCTGCGATGAGAGGCACAGCGATCGCATGGCCTGTGATGACCGCACGGGCATAGGCCCATACCTGCAAGCACAGGCGTATGCACAACACGCTAAATGCAATAGGGGCCAAAAGTTTCGCCGGCCAAAGCGGCAACGCGATATCCATCGAGCTGTCGCGGCTCCACATCGGGGCGCCAAAATCAAAGCTGCGTTGGAAATGCGCCCATGTGCCCCAGACGAGCAATGCCATCAGTAAAAGCACGGCGAGGGTCGTTATCAGTTCAACGATATACAGCGCACGGCCACGGAGCTGGCCTACGACGATATCCATGCGAATGTGCCCGCCTTCGCGCATTACAAACGAAATCCCCATAAAGGCAATGAGCGGCATGGCCTGTTCGATCCAGTCGACATAGCCGGGCAGCGGAGCATTCATAGCGTTGCGCCCGGCGACGGAGAAAACAGCCAAGAGCATCAGGGAAAAGACGGCAAGGCCACTGACCAGCGCCAGCGCTCGTTCAATTTTCAGGAATGTGTGGTCGAGTTTACTGAGCGCACTGTCGTCGCTGAGCACCAAAGATGCGGTTGCCATGCACGGCCCCTCATTGTGATGTAGAAAAAAACAACGCCCCCGCAGCGCTGGGCTGCGGGGGCAGTGACGCGTTTAGTTTGCGTCGGCGATCATGCCTGTGACCAAGTCATACAGCTCTTGCGCAGGGAGGCCTGCAGCTGTGTTTTGCTCGATCCATGCGGCTGCGGCAGGCGCAGCTGCGGCAGCTTTGAACGCTTCGATTTCGGTGTCTGCAAACGTGACTTCGGCAATGCCACGTTCAGCCAGCGCAGGGCCCCATGCGTCCATTGTGGCGCCATTGTAATTGGCGATGTAGTGGTCAAGCGCTTCGTCAACAGACCCGAGCAGGGCGTCACGGTGCTCATCGCTCAAACCCTCGAGGGCATCTGTGTTTACAACGACGGGGCAGTTCACGGTGCCCGGGTTGAGGTTTGTCGTCCACCATGTGCCGTTTTCAATGGTGCCGAAAGACATGTGGGCGTGTGGGGCAAAGCTTACGGCTTTGATGACGCCAGAATCCATCGCCTGACGTACCTCTGTCGCGGACATGGATGTTGGAACCGCGCCAACAGCTTCCATCGCAGCACCAATACCACCCGTTGCGCGCACGCTCAGACCTTCAAAGTCAGCGAGCGTGGAGGGCGCGTCGCCTACACCAACGATGTTGTACTGTGGCAGCGGGGATGGCATCAGCAGTTTTGCATTCCAGCGGCCCAAGTCGGCCTCAGTTGCTGGGTGGTTGTAAACGGCCATCGAGAGTTCGACTTCTTGTTCAAGGGATGTCACACCCAAGAACGGCAATTCCAGCACTGTGATGGACGGGTTTTTGTCGCGGTGATAGCCCGCGCAGAATTGTGCCATTTCGAACGCGCCGATGGAGATGCCATCAAGGTTTTCACGGTTGTTGGACAGACCACCGTAGCTGATGTTCAACGTAAAATCGCCGCCTGTTTTCGCGTCAACCAGCTCCGCGAGTTTTTCAACGTGTGCTGTGAAAGCGCGTGGTGCGCCCCAAAGCGAAACATTCCATTCTTCAGCGACAGCTGTTGTTGCAATACCGGTTGCGAGCGCGGCAAGGGCCACACGGTTCATGTAGGTTTTCATTTTCGATTTCCTCCCAGAAATATCGTGGGAGGACTAAATCCCATATCTGATCAGAGGACTCATGAAGAAAACTGCGCGGGTTTTCGCACGATCCCTGCGGATTTCCGCAGGGGGTCATAAGGTTTTGACATTAAAGCAAAGAGTCTTTGTCTAAGCCCAGTTTCACGATTTTTTCGTTCAATGTTCGGCGCCCGATCCCAAGCGTGTCCGCCGTATCATCCATCCGTCCGGCATTTGCTTTCAGGGCTTTGCTGATCATTTGCCGTTCGAATGCGGCGACCGCTTCGCGCAAGCCGGGGCGGCTTGCCGGGTCGAGTGACGCGCCTGCAAGCGCTTCTTGCACGGATCCGACACCCTGTTTGGCCATCATCACAGCGCGTTCCGCGACATTGCGAAGTTCGCGCACATTGCCGGGCCAATCATGGGTCATCAAAACGGAAATGTCAGCTTCGGTCAGTTCAGGCGCAGCCGTTTCATAAAGGCTGGCAAAGTCTTGCAAGAACCGCACCATCATCAGGGCGATATCATCGGGGCGCGCACGCAACGAAGGCAGCCGCAAATCAAAACCGCGGAGCCGGAAGAGCAAATCTTGCCGAAAGCGGCCTTGCGTCACGGCAGTGTCCGGATCTTCGTTTGTGGCGGCGACGATTCGCAAGTCAATGCGTTCGGGAATACCTTCACTGGGGTCTAACGCTTCGCCATCTTCGACAAGCCGCAAGAGCGACGGTTGAAGCTCGGGGGGGCATGCGCAAATTTCATCAAGAAACAGGGTCCCTCCTGCGACGCTGCGCGCAATATGGGGCAGATTTCCAGCATTCATTTGTGCCGCGCTAATTGCGACGAATGGCGCGTCACACCGTACAGACAGATCGTGAATGGCACGTGCCACAAGGTCCTTCCCGCTGCCTGTTTCCCCCTGGACCAGAACAGCAGCATCGCTTCCAGCGACCATCGCGATTGTGTCACGCAACCGGTTCATATCAGGCGTTTGGCCCAGCAGGACGCGATCAAGGCCGGACAGCTGCTGCAACCGTTCTTTCAGGCGTGCATTGCTGGCGCGCATTTGATGTTGTTCTGCCGCATGGGATAACACCAACAGAAGCCGTTTCGGGTTGTAGGGTTTTTCGATAAAACCATAGGCGCCGTGGTTCATGGCTTCGACCGCCGTTGGAATGTCGCCATGGGCGGAGATCAAAACAATCGGGGGTGCGACATCGGTCGTTTTCAAAAACTCTAGGCCGGTCATGTCTGGCATGCGCACATCGGACAAGATCACATCCGGTTTGAACTGCGTCACCCAACGGTCCACATCCGTGGCGCGTGACAGTGCTTTCGCTGTCCACCCTGTGGCCTCTATCAGGTCGACGAGGGAGTTTCGCATCAAACGATCATCTTCAAGGATGAGAACGCGGTACTTGCTCATGACGCTTCCTCTATGTTTTTGGGCAGCTCAATGTGAAACACGGTTCCGCCTTCAGGCCTGTCGCTTGCTGTGATCGTTCCATTGTGATCAGAAACGATCCCCGCCGAAATGGTCAGACCAAGGCCCATGCCCTGACCACTTTCGCGGGTTGTCGCGAAAGGTTCGCGTAAATCGTCCAAGGTTTTTCCACCAAGCCCATGGCCCGTATCTGCAACCTCGAACCAGACGTGGCCCTGTTTGCTGCCCTGTGTGATGTGCACGCAGCGCTGGGCACCATCTTCCACGGCATCCAGCGCATTCCGAACAATGTTTGTAATCACTTGCTCAATGCGCAATTTGTTGGCGTTCAACGTCAGATCGGCGTCTGGGGTTTCGTGGTGGATAAGTGTCGCGTCACGGGCTTGAATGCTTGGCTCCAGGAGGGCGAGGGCATCTTTGATCGTGTCGTTCAGGTCAAACACCTCAAAGCTGTCGCGCCCTTTGCGCGAGAAGAACTTGAGTTGTCGCGTGATGCTTTCCATGCGCGCTGCCAACCCTTGCATCTTTGTGTTTAGTGCGGTGGGGCCTTCGGTCATTTCAGCGGCAGCCAATTGATTGTGCATTGCCGCAATCGGCTGTCCCAGTTCATGGGTCACCGAGGACGCCAATTGCCCCAGCGCCGCCAGCCGCCCCGCACGTTCAAGCTCTGCTTGGGTCTTTTGCAAAGTCCGTTCCGCCGCACGCCGTTCCTCAATCTCAACGGCAAGCCGTTCGTTCGCGGACCTCAGTTGGGCTTCCTCATACTCTGAAGCGGCAAGCGCTTTGCGAACCCTGCGGAAACGAGACACTTGCAAAACGCTCAATCCAGACAGCACGATTGCGAAATATACACCCGTCGCCAACCACGCACGTGTTGTCGCCTGATCTTGCGGCGTGAAAAAATGCAGCGACCATGAATTTGGTAAATCTGATGTCGTGAGATAATTCAGGGTCTCGCCCCCCAGATACGCCGCCTGCGCCGGTCCATCCGGTGTCCAATCTAATCCATCGAGCGGTTCAGATCCGAACTGGCGCGATGCGACGATCCGCTCGTGTTGCGTACCGGACAGAGAAGACAGCGTTTTGTATCGCCAAGCAGGATCGGACGCCAAAAGGATGACCCCGTCTGCATTTGCTAAAATTATGTTCTCTCCAGAGGCCTGCCAATCGCTTTGCAAGCGCGATAGATCGACCTTGATTGCAATGACGCCAGATGTCTCTGTTTGTGGGGGGCGCACCGCCATTGCGTAAAAGTAGCCCGGGATGCCGGTTGTGGCGCCGATCCCATAAAACTCGCCCAGTTGACCACGTAGTGCATCCTGAAAGTATGGGCGGTAGGCGTAGTTTTGCCCCTTAAAGCTTGCCGTGGTTCGTGCGTTGGACGCTGCAATCGTGCGGCCTTCACCATCCATCAAAAAGATCGCATCCAATCCCGCGCTTTGAGAGTAACGGGCCAAACGATTGTCGACCCCGTCAAGCTGGGCGTCTGCCACCGCGCTGATCACGAAAGGGTCCAGCGATAAGAGAAAGGGAAGATGGGAGAAGTGTCGTAACTCAGACACCAGCGTGCTTCGGTGCAATGTCAGGCGCGCTTCTGCTTTCTCGAGGTCTTGCGCCTTGAAATAGGAAAACGACGCGCCATAAATGCCCGCTGCACATCCTAAAACAAGGAAGAGAAAAAGAAATCGAATGGCGCGCATGAGACAGCCTACAGGGATGGGTCGCGCCTTCTGTCTATGGTGTGGACGGCGATTAATCTATCGAAAAGCCTGTTACCCCGCCAAACGACGGGGATCGGTAGCCTTTGCACTGTGACCTGTCCCTTATCGCCTTTCCAAAAATCGCCAAGCGGCGTAGTCATCCCAATCTGGTCAAATTGGAGACGAAGCATGGCGCAAAAGGCCACTATTTATAAAGTCGAACTGTCCGTCTCCGATATGGACCGTCATTATTATGAGACTCACAAACTGACCGTTGCCAAACACCCGTCAGAAACGGACGAGAGGTTGATGGTGCGTCTCGTTGCCTTCGCGTTGAATGCCCATGAACAGCTGGAAATGACCAAAGGGCTTTCCACCGATGATGAGCCTGACATCTGGCAAAAAAGCCTCAGCGGTGAGCTTGATGTCTGGATCGCATTGGGGCTGCCCAGCGAAAAAGTGGTGCGCCAGTCGTGCAGCAAAGCCGACCAAGTGGTGATCTACGCCTATGGTGGGCGACCTGCTGACATGTGGTGGGCCAAGACTCAAAATAGCACCACACGGTTCGACAATTTGCGCGTGTTCAACTTTGCGCAAGACGAGACAGAAAAACTCTCAGCGTTGGCGCGCCGGACGATGCAGCTGCAGGTGAATATTCAAGACGGCGAAGTTATGGTCGCCGTGAATGACGAGGTTGCTTACGTCACGCCCATTGAATGGAAGGGCGCGCGCTAGGAGCGATCAATAGTTCCACATCGTACCGTCTTGAAGGCGCACCACGGGATGGCTGCCAGGTTTATAGCTGTACCGCTGGGCTTCGCCCTCATCGAAATCCACGCCGAGGCCGGGTGCATCGCTGACATACATCATCCCATTTTCCATTTTATGGTCGGACGGGAACAGCTCGTCGCATTCCGGCGTTCCAAGCACCAAATACTCCTGAATACCAAAATTCGGGGCCCATGCATTCAGGTGATGTTGGGCCGCCATCGAAATGGGTGAATGGCTCGGGGCGCCATGGAAACCGGTGCGCACATTGTGAAAACCAGCCAGCTCGATGATCCGTTTCATAGGGGTAATCCCGCCGCCATAGGTCACCGCAAGTCGGATGAAATCAATCAACTCGTCTTCAATCAAGCGGTTGCAGTCCCAAACGGAGTTGAACACTTCACCAATGGCGATCGGCGTTGTTGAATGGTGTCGGATCATGCGCAACGCATTCTGATCCTCGGCCGGGGTGGGGTCTTCTAGCCAAAACAATCCCACGGGTTCTACGGCCTTGGCAAAGGCAGCAGCCTCGCGTGGGGTGAGGCGGTGATGAACATCGTGCAGCAATTTCAGGTCTGGCCCGAATTTGGCGCGGATGTCTGCCAAGGCGCCGGGCATGTAGCGCATGTAGGTGTCGGTGTCCCAGATTTCAGTTTTGGGAATAATGCCGCTGAAATCGGTGATGTAATCTTTGGATGCGCCTTTGGTTTCGGGCACCGCATAGCTGGCCGTGGGCATGCCGGGAATGCCGCACTGCACCCGCACCGCCTTGTAACCTTCATCGATATAGGCCGCGATGCTGTCCATCAAATCGGGCAGATCCGCGCCTGTCGCATGGGCGTAAACCATGGCCCCATCGCGGCTTTTCCCGCCGAACAATTGATACAGCGGCATGTTTGCCAATTTGCCTTTGATATCCCAAAGCGCCATGTCGATCGCGCCAAAGGCTGCCATCGCGATTGGACCTTTGCGAAAATAGGCACCACGGTAAAAATATTGCCAGATGTCTTCGGAATTGCGCGGGTCCAGCCCGATTAGGTTCGGGATCAGGTAATCTTGCAGATAGGCCGCTGGCAGGGTTTCGCGATTGTTCAAGGTGGCGTCGCCCAACCCGTAGACACCTTGATCCGTCATGATTTTCAAGGTGACATAGTTTTTGCCTGGTCCGCCCACGAAGACTTTTGCATCGGTGATTTTCATGTGCTGCTCCGGCTTCAGGTGAGGTTGGACACGTCTGTCCAATTTGCGTTGCGACGTATCAGGTCGATGATCTGCTGGTATTTCGCCCCTTCCGCAAACGTAGGGTAGGGGGGCACGTGCTGGCCATCAATATCGCGCAGGAATTCCGCGATCATGTAGTGCCAACACTGCTCGGTCTCTCCGGCAACATCCGGTGTGCTCGCCACGATATGGTCGGGCAGAGGAAGATCGGTCCAGGTTTTGTCAGGCCCGTAATGGGACAGTTGCCCACTGCCATAGTGGCCCTTGAGGTAGATCGCGCCTTTGGTGCCGTAAAACACGATGTGATCATCACCGAACCGCGGAACCAAGCCGCCGTGTTTGAACAAAACCGATACCGGGCGCGGGGCAAGCGTGCTCTCTATCTGGGCCATCACGGTGTAGGACCATTCAACGTTGCTTTCGCCCCATTTGATGGATGGGTCATTGATGTCTTTGGGGATGAAATTCCGCCGTGTTGCGAAGTTATGCACCCCGTCTACGATGGGCGCACGCACCAGATCGTCGCGTACCTCGCCACTGATGGCGGTGATGCGATCGCCGACCACTGCCGATACAATCGACAAGGTATGCGTGAAATTGTTGTTGAGACGCCCGCCGCCGTCTTCAGCGCGATGGGACCAGCCAAAGGGAATGTCGCGTTCCAGATTGAAATGCGAAATGCACTCCACCTCTGTCGGCTCGCCAATTGCGCCAGCGGCGACCAGCTCTTGGGCGTGCCGCACACTTGCCGTGTAGCGAAAACTGGCGGCATAGGCGGTTTTGACACCCACTTTCTGCGCAAGTTCATTGAGCTCCACCGCGGTTTCACCACTGTGGGTCATGGGTTTGTCAACAAATACGTGACACCCTTTGTGGAGGGCCTGTTTTATCGGTTCATAATGTGCGCCACCGGGCGTCGCGATGGTTACAATGTCTGGCTGGCAGGTTTCCAGCGCTTCGGACCAATCTGTTCCCGCGAATGGAATTGATTTCTTGGCAGCAACCTCGCGCACCACGTGCGGGGTGCGCCCCACCATACCAACAACCTCGGCCCCGCTTGCGCGAAACGCGTCTGTGTGGCCCTCGCCAGCAAACCCGGTTCCTGCGACCAATACTTTCATTTCAACCTCCTACCCCACCTAGCCGGTATACTAGTCGACATATTTGCGGTTGAACACCTGAAGGCTGCACAAGTTAGTCATAGAGTTTGCACGCGCCCTGCCGTAAAACAGGGAAAAAGCAAAAGGCCGGAGCAGCCATGAAACCCATTCGATTGATCGCAGGCTTTCTCACCGTAGGCGTTTGGACGCTTTTGAGCCGCATCCTTGGGTTCGTGCGCGATATCTTGATGGCGGGGGTTTTGGGGTCCGGGCCGGTTGCCGAAGCCTTCCTTATCGCCTTTGCGTTGCCAAACTTGTTTCGCCGCTTCTTTGCGGAAGGGGCATTCAATATGGCGTTTGTTCCGATGTTCTCAAAAAAGCTAGAAATCGGAGACGCGCCCGAAGCATTCGCTCGCGACGCATTCGCAGGTTTGGGAACTATATTGATTGCGCTGACGGTTGTGGCGCAGTTGATAATGCCTTGGCTTATTTTGGCGATGGCGGGTGGGTTCGCAGATGATGGACGTTTGGATTTAGCCGTCGACTACGGGCGGATCGCGTTTGTCTACATTTTGTTCATTTCCTTGGCGGCTCTGGCATCCGGCGTTTTGAACGCATCGGGCCGATTTGCCGCCGCAGCTGCGGCCCCAGTTCTTTTGAACATCGTGCTGATCGCGGCGGTTTGGTTGAGCACCGTTGGCTGTAAATGCACCGCAGATGAGCAACGCGAGGTCACCGGTTTGTTCTTGGCCTGGGGCGTTCCGTTGGCCGGTGTCGCGCAACTGGCCCTTGTTTGGATCGCGGCCAGACGGGCCGGTTTCACGCTGACCCCAAGGTTCCCGCGGTTGACACCTGACATGCGCAAACTGGCGATAGTTGCGGGACCCGCGATGTTGGCAGGCGGCGTGATGCAGTTGAATTTGTTGGTGGGGCGGCAAGTCGCGTCTTTCTATGATGGCGCGATTGCATGGCTGTCTTACGCCGACCGCCTTTACCAATTGCCACTTGGCGTTGTTGCCATTGCGCTGGGCGTTGTTTTGTTGCCGGATTTGAGCCGCCGGTTGGCCGCAGGTGACGAACAAGGTGGACGTGAGGCGTTCAACAGAGCGTCAGAATTGGCTTTGGCGTTGACCATTCCAGCTGCCATCGCCTTGATGGTTATTCCTGTGCCCTTGGTGAGCGTCCTGTTTGAACGTGGCGCGTTTGATGCAGACGACACTGCGGCAACTGCGCTTGCGGTTATGGTCTACGGCCTCGGGTTGCCGGCGTTTGTCTTGCAAAAAGCCATTCAGCCTTTGTACTTCGCGCGAGAAGACACACGGCGCCCCTTCCATTTTGCGCTTGTCGCAATGATTGTGAATGCGATTGTCGCGATCGGACTGTCGTTCTTCATTGGCTACATTGCAGCCGCTTTGGCGACAACCTTGGCCGCTTGGGTGATGGTTTTGTTGTTGTGGCGTGGCAGCCGATCGATGGGGGAGGCCGCGCGGTTTGATGCGCGTTTCAAAAGACGGATTTGGCGCATTATCCTTGCGTCCATACTGATGGGGGGCGTGCTCGTACTGGCCTTATTGATGGCCGGGCCTGCACTGGGCCTTGCCGGGGTGCGCTATGGCGCATTGGCCTTCGTCGTCGGGGCCGGGATGCTGAGCTATTTTGTCTTTGGGCACCTTATCGGCGCTTTCAGGCTTTCAGATTTCAAAGCAGCTGTGCGACGGGGCTAGACGCCCGACCACAACAGCTCGATCCGCAAACCACCTGGTTCTGCAAACATCATATGTTTGCGGGGGCCTGATCCCATGAACTCCGGCATGAACTCGACCACGATTCCGTCAGTTGCGGCAAGCGTTTGCCCCAAGTTTAACAGCGTCGCTGCATCGGCAACTTCTAGCGCCAAATGGTGCAGCCCGATGTTTGTCTTTCGATCAAAAGGGGCGGGGTCGTCGGATTTCACCTGCCACAATGTTAGGCGCACCGCCCCGTCTGTGACTGTGGTGCGTGGGTAGCTTGGGTCCTCGGCTGTGACCTGCCAGCCCAACACATCACGAAAGAACGCTGTCGTTTTCGACAGGTCGCGCACCGTCAACCCAAGGTGGTTCATTCCGATCGTCAGCGCTGTGCTCATGATCTGTTCCTTACACGTGTGAGAAACGCCTGCCAGCCACCCGGGGCTAGTAGCGGGGCGATGAACAATCCAATGACAAACCCGCAGACCTCGGCAATCCACGTGGGGGAGCTGCCGAACAGCATGGAATAGATCAGCAAAAGCCCCATGAGGACGCCGATCAATTGAAATGCCTTTAGCTGGTTTTCGCCCAGCCGTCCCAAGGTTAGCCACATCAAATAGGTGTAGGCCCCGATCAGCCCGTATACCCCCGGATAAGCCCCCAAAAGTGGCGTGTTCGTGGGCGACACTACACCGTAAAACGCGGCGCCACCGATTGTTGACGCAAAAAATAAGATCAAGAACGGGATCGGCCGCAGGATTTCGCCCACGTATTTTCCCATCGCCAGCAGCAGCACGGTCGCCCACAGCGCATGGGTGAACGACACGTGGACAAAGGCGTAAGTCACGAACCGTTTCCACAGGTCAAACGACCCGCGCCCGCGTTCGAAGATTTCAGTCATCACCGCCGGTGCAAAGGCGTAATCTTGGAATGCGCCCGCGCGCCACCCGATGCCCTGTGCGCCACCTGCAAACCCGTTCGCTGCTGCCGTAAGCACCAGCTCCACAGCAACAATTACCGCAACCAGCGCCAAAGCGGCCAAGGGGACGGTGTTAAACGGGCTTTCTTCTTGCATCTTTTGTCCCCAATGTTGACGGCGTCTTAGGCCATGGGTAAGCCAGCATCACCCGTAAATCCAGACATGGACGCCATTATGACCAACAACAGTTTCACCCCGCGTGTGTTTTCCGGCATCAAACCCTCTGGTGGGTTGACGCTTGGCAACTATCTGGGCGCGATCAAACGTTGGGTTGATATGCAGTCGCCAGATACGGATAACATTTATTGCGCGGTCGATTTGCACGCGATTACCGTCTGGCAGGACCCCAAGGGCCTGAAGGCTGGCACCCGTGAAATTGCCGCAGGTATGTTGGCGTCTGGTATCGATCCAGAAACGTCGATCTTGTTCAATCAATCCCAAGTGCCCGAGCACACCGAACTTGCCTGGATTTTCAATTGCGTTGCGCGCGTGGGCTGGATGAACCGCATGACCCAGTTCAAAGACAAGGCTGGCAAGAACGCAGAGAAAGCATCACTGGGTCTTTATGCTTATCCGTCTCTGATGGCTGCTGATATTTTGTTGTACCACGCGACACATGTTCCAGTGGGGGAAGACCAAAAGCAACACGTTGAGCTGACCCGCGACATCGCCAACAAATTCAACAATGACTTCGGCGTTGAGTTTTTTCCAGTGGCGGAACCGGTGATCGAAGGTCCCGGAACACGGGTGATGAACCTGCGCGACGGCACCAAGAAAATGTCGAAGTCAGGTGAATCTGATATGGAGCGGATCAATATGCTCGATGATGCGGACAAGATCGCCAAGAAATTCAAAAAGGCCAAAACCGATCCTGAGCCGCTTCCAAAGACTTTGGAAGGTTTGGCCGGTCGTCCAGAAGCGAAGAACCTTGTCGATATCTATTCTGGCTTGGCCGACATGACGCCCGAAGAGGTCATCGCGGAATACGCCGGCGCGCAGTGGGGGCGTTTCAAGCCGGCCTTGGCTGATCTTGCCGTGTCAAAGCTCGCGCCGATTTCTGATGAGATGAAACGCCTGATGGATGATCCCGCTGAAATCGATCGCAAGCTTGCGGCAGGTGCAGATCGGGCGCGCTCTATTGCTGCTCCAATTCTGGATCAGACATACGATATCGTGGGCCTGCTGCGTTAAAAGCGCAGTTTTCGGTGGAAATGACATAAGGTCTCAAAAATGACTTATGTTTGGAATGCGAGCATACTACCCTCTCGGTTGAGCGGTCATTGGAGAACTTAATATGCGCCTATTTGCTATGTGTTGTGCGGGGCTGATGGCTTCGACACCGGTTTTTGCACAAGACCGCGAAACGCTTGGCGTTGGCCGCTTGTTTAACAATGACTACTTCGGCGACGGCGAGGATCGTTGGCGGAGCGGGTCATACGCACTATCGATCGTGCGCGGTGAGGAGTGGTCAAGCGCGACACCAACCGCCTTTGGCTCTTTGCTTGAATATCGTTTGCGGTCCGAAATCATTGCGCCGGAAGCGCTCAACGGTGCAGGATCTGATGATCGGGCTTACGTCGGCTCTATTTCGGCTGGGGTCCACACGCACTTTACCCAAAGCGATTGGGACGTGTCCTTAGGCGCAGATCTCGTCTTCGTTGGGCCGCAAACCGGGGTGCTTGATTTTCAGGACAGCGTGCATGACTTCATCAATGCACCAAGCGTTTCCGCTGGTGTGGACGAGGGGCAGCTGAAAAACGCGGTCTACCCAACCTTGGTGGCGCAGGCGATGCGACCAATCACATTAAACGAAAACACCCGTATTTTGCCATTCGTCGAAGCGCAGATCGGGGTGGAAAATTTTCTCCGGGTCGGTGCAGATGTTACGATCGGGCCGGTGCTTGGGGACGACTTGTGGCTGCGCGACAGCACAACGGGCCATTTGTATTCTGGTATCACATCTGAAGCAGTCGGCACTGGGTTTGTGCTGGGTGCAGATTATGCCTTTGTTGGCGATAGCGCTTACTTTCCTGCAAGCTTTGGAACCGATGCCGAAGACACCAGATTTCGCGCGCGTGCGGGCGTTCATAGCCGCAATGCAAACGGATTTTCGGTGTTCTACGGTCTGACATATCTAAGCGAAGAGTATATCGGGCAAACACAAGGTCAGGTTGTGGGCTCCCTCAACTTGAATTTTAGTTTCTAAATAAATAGTTCGCGCCAGTTCCTAATGTGGGTTGATTGGCGGGATTCACTGCTGCTATCGTCATATTCAGAACCCTGCACGCAGAGGCGGGGCAAGACAGAGGCAGAGACAGGTATGAAGACGGGCTTTAAGGGCACGTTCGTCATTTCTTGGTCACAGACAGAACTCGATGGGTTTTGGTCGGCACCGCTTGAAAACTTGCGGGTCGGCGCATCATGGGGCTGGGCAGGCGAAACGGTGCGGGTGGACGGACCTGCAGACATACTTCCATTGGGCGATGCATCCGGCGAGGCCGATTTGCGCGAACGCGCGGCTTTGTCTGTGCGTCGGCTGTTGAAGGCGGTCGAGATTAACACCTCGCGCCTTGATCTCGTGGATGTCGAAACGCCTGCGTCCCAACACTTCTTCACGGTCACCGATGGTCGCGACACATGGACGATCACCTTGATCGATGGCGCGACCCCTTCCACACGTTTGTGCATGTTTGTCGGCGAAATCCCACCGCGTGCCACGCATTTGTGGATTGTGAACCACTTGATTGAATTGGACGCACAGAAGACAAAAACAGACGATGACGGTGTCATTTGTTTCACGCCGGGCACGCTCATCCAAACCGAACAGGGTTTGCAGCCCGTCGAGGACATCGGTGTAGGGACAAAAGTGCAGACCAAAGACAACGGCTGCCAAGAGGTGCTATGGATAGGGTCGCGCCGCATGACGGGCGCACGGTTGTACGCGCTGCCGCATCTTTGCCCCGTTCGCTTGCGTGCCGGGGCCTTGGGTAATGACGTGCCCGATGATGGGCTGCTGGTCAGCCCCGATCACCGCGTCATGGTAAAAGGGGCGCGTGCGCGCGCGCTCTTCAACACCGATGAGGTTTTGGTCGCAGCACGTGATTTAGTGAATGATCAGTCCATCTACGTGGATCGATCCATGCGGGAAGTGCAGTATATCCATATGCTGTTGCCACAGCATGAGGTCGTGTTTGCCAACGGGGTTGAAAGCGAAACCTTTCATCCGGCCAGCGCCGGTCTCGACACGCTAGCAGCGAAAGACCGTGAACGCCTGTTCGACCAACTTCCGGATGTCGCCGCAGATGCAAACGCCTACGGCCCTTACGCGCGCCGCGTCGTCTCGGCAACGGAAGCTGCGATTTTGCGGTATGACGCCGCCTAGAAAGGCATTTTTAGTCATACCGTCACCGATCAAACGGCTGTTCTGCGCGAAGGTGGGGCCGGTGCACACTTGATGTGTTGACTCATCTGCAGACCGCGCGTAATGGAGCCGTTCATTGGTGTTGGTGGTCCCCGCAAGGGGGTTCCTGTCGGGGGCCGGATCTTAGATCAAACCCCAGAGGACAACGCCCTTCCGCTTCTCTCGATCCTGAGGAAGCATCACAAAGTGAAGGAGAACAGCCGTGACCAAACGCACGTCTGCCAAGTACAAAATTGATCGCCGTATGGGCGAAAACATCTGGGGCCGTCCAAAGTCACCAGTCAACCGTCGTGAATATGGCCCCGGCCAGCACGGTCAGCGCCGCAAAGGCAAATTGTCCGACTTTGGTATCCAGCTGCGCGCAAAGCAAAAGCTGAAAGGGTACTACGGCGATCTGACTGAGAAGCAGTTCCGCCGCATCTACACAGAAGCTGAACGTGTAAAAGGCGACACAGGTGAAAACCTGATCGGTTTGCTGGAGCGCCGTTTGGACGCTGTTGTTTACCGCGCCAAGTTCGTTCCAACAGTCTTCGCAGCACGCCAGTTCGTGAACCACGGCCACGTCAAAGTGAACGGCAAGAAGGTCAACATCCCTTCCTACCGCGTTAAAGAAGGCGACGTGATCGAAGTGCGTGATCGTTCCAAGCAGAACGTTGCCGTTCTCGAAGCTGTCGGCCTGGCCGAGCGTGACGTTCCTGATTACATCGACGTGGATCACTCCAAAATGACTGCGACATTCGTGCGCACACCTGGTTTGGGCGACGTTCCATACCCTGTCATGATGGAACCAAACCTCGTGATCGAATACTACGCTCAGAACTAATTTAGTTCTAAGTGATGAGTTTAGGGGCCGCGTCACATGGGTGACGCGGCCTTTTTCTTTGTCTTGCGCTCTGTTGCTCTGGTCAGGTGGGAGAACGCTGGGTAGATACGGTCCTGCATCTTTTGTTCAAAGGTTGATCTGATGGCGAAATTGAAACCACAATCCGGAATTATGGACATCGCGCTCTATGTGGGCGGTAAGTCCCATGTGGATGGTATCGAGAATGTTCTGAAACTGTCGTCGAATGAAAACCCGTTGGGCGCATCTGAGGCCGCGAAAGAGGCATTGGTCCGCGCGTCCCTTGATATGCACCGCTATCCATCGACCGATCATGGTGCGCTACGCGCAGCCATCGGGGATGTCTGGGGCGTTGATCCCGCGCGCGTGATTTGCGGCAACGGCTCGGGTGAGCTGTTGATGATGATCGCACAGGCCTACGCAGGCAAAGGCGATGAAGTCTTGTTTACCGAACATGGGTTCGCCATGTACCCGATCTACGCCAATGCAAATGGCGCAACACCGGTTGTCGTGCCCGAGCGTGAACGGGTCGTAGATGTTGACGCTTTGTTGGCGGCCTGCACGAAGAAAACCAAAGTCGTATATATCGCCAACCCGGCCAACCCAACCGGCACGATGTTGGGCGAGGCGGATCTTGCCCGTTTGGCCGATGGCCTGCCCGAAGGTGCGATCTTGGTGCTTGATGGCGCCTATGCGGAATATGTGGACGGGTATGATGCCGGAAAGGCCCTGATCGACGCCCGCGAAAACGTCATCATGACCCGGACGTTTTCAAAAATTTACGGTCTTGGCGGGGTTCGCATTGGCTGGGCCTACGGCCCTCAAGCGATTGTGGATGTGCTGATGCGCATTCGTGGCCCGTTCAATCTCTCCGCACCTGCTTTGGCCGCTGCCGAAGCTGCGATGCGAGACACAGCACATACCGAAAAGTGCCGCATTGAAAACGCTAAACAACGTGACTGGATGGCAACTGCGCTGGCGGAAATGGGCATCCCATCCGATACGTCCACAGCCAACTTCATTCTTGCGCGCCTCGCGTCAGAAGAAGAGGCAGTCGCCTGCAATGATCATTTGACGTCCGAGGGGATCTTGGTCCGCTACGTTGGCGGCTACGGTTTACCAAATTGTTTGCGGATCACGGTCGGGGATGAGGCGTCGTGCCGCCGTGTCGTCCATGCGATCGGCAAGTTTAAAGAGGCGCGGGTATGACTGTGATTTACAACCGCGTGGCGCTCATCGGGTTGGGTTTGATTGCATCCTCCATGTTTTGGGCGATGAAACGTGCAGGCGTTGCAGGTGAAGTGACAGGCTATGCACGGTCTCCCGAAACGCGTGCAACCGCGCGCGAAATTGGGCTGTGCGACACGATCTGCGACACTGCGGTGGAGGCCTGTAAGGATGCTGACCTTGTCGTGTTGTGCGTTCCAGTCGGCGCAATGGGCGCTGTTGCCGCAGAGATCGCGCCGGTGCTAAAGGCCGGGGCGGTGGTGTCTGATGTAGGGTCGGTGAAACGCGCAGTTATTGAAGCGGTCGCCCCACATTTGCCTGACGGTGTACATTTTGTGCCGGCCCACCCACTTGCCGGGACCGAGCAATCCGGCCCGACATCCGGCTTTGCCGAGCTTTTCGACAACCGCTGGTGCCTGTTGACGCCTGAAGCGGTCGACAAGACCGCTGTGGCGGATTTACGCGCGTTTTGGGAAGCTTTGGGCGCCAAGGTGGACGAAATGGAAGTCGAGCACCATGATTTGGTTCTGGCAGTTACCTCGCACACACCGCACCTGATTGCCTACACAATGGTGGGCGTTGCGGATGATCTCGGCCGCGTGACGGACAGCGAGGTCGTGAATTTTTCGGCGGCGGGTTTCCGCGATTTCACACGGATCGCAGCCTCCGACCCGACCATGTGGCGAGACGTGTTTTTGAACAACAAGGAGGCGACATTGGAAATTCTGGGCCGCTTCACCGAAGAGCTCTTCGCCCTTCAACGAGCTATCCGGCAAGGTGACGGCGATCATCTGCACGATTATTTTACGCGCACCCGCGCGATCCGCCGTGGCATTATCGAAGCAGGCCAAGATACCGATGCGCCGAACTTTGGCCGGACAAAACAAACATGATCCGGCTTGCTTTGGTTTTGACTGCGGTATTGGCGGCCACATCTTGCGGCCGCAAAGAACCGCAACCGGCCGAGGCTGGGCCAGGGAATGTTTGTGGTGATCCGAATTTATGGGGGCAGGACATTGGCGTCGTTGAGGGCGCAGGCGCCTGCGGCATCGAGGGTGCTATCCGCCTGACTGAGGTGTCTGGCGTGCAGCTGTCTACGCCCGCACAAATAGATTGCGGTACGGCTTTGGCGCTTAAAACATGGGTCGAAACGGGCGTGAAGCCAATTGTGGGGGACACTGGCGGCGGTGCAACCTCCTTGCGGGTGGTGGCACATTATGCCTGCCGGTCGCGGAACAACTTATCAGGTGCACGGCTTTCCGAGCATAGTTTTGGCCGCGCGATTGATATTGCGGGCATTGGCTTGGCCGACGGTACAGAAATGACCCTGCTGACGGGGTGGAACGGGCAGTACGCAACACAGCTACGCCAGTTGTGGCAGGCCGCCTGCGGCCCATTCGGGACCGTTTTAGGCCCCAACTCGGATCGGTTTCATCAAGATCATTTCCATTTCGACACAGCCAGCTATCGCTCCGGCAGCTACTGCAGATGATGCGAGAGCGCTGATTGGTAGGGGTGTTTGCCGGCCAGCATCTAACAGCTCCAAGGAGTCACTCAGCGCCGCCCTCCTTAGCGGAGAGCGGGGACCGCGCCCAATGGCAAACCGCCCAAAGACAGGTTGCTGTCGGCTATCGTAAGCGTCAACGTCAATGTATCGGGGATATGAGGTGTTTCATCCAGATTGCCGAGAATTTCTGTCACCAGAAACCGTCGGTCTGCGTTCACAACACCGTTCGCGACTGCCAAGTCCAGCGCTTGCTGCCAATTGCGCGCAGACAGGCTGATCGAGCCGTCCAGCGCGTCGTTCGGGCCTGCGGACAGATCACCAATCGCGGTGACAGAAATCTCCCCCCACGTCAGGGCGAATTCTTTGATGCTCAGCGTCTCGAATGCTGGCGCGGCCGCATTCGTGTTATTTAGCTGCAAGGGGGCCGTGAGTGTTACGTCACTGTCAAACCGAAGGTTCTGCAGGATTTGAGGTTGCAGGTTCCCCGGGTCGACAAAGCGGCGAATATCGTCTGGCAAGGCAATCGCATGTGCTTCTACGAATATATCGTAGGTCTGCGCCGTATCAGGGGTCAGCCGCGTGGCGGCCAACACGTTTGCCATTTCCAACGTGCCACCATTCTCTGTCACGAAACGCGGGTTGTCCATTGTGATGGTCGCATCTCGGAACGACAGCGCGGCATTCGCCCGCACCTTTCCCGAGGCGCGCATGTCTTGTGTGAACAGGGTGATCTGCGTGCCATTTACGGTGAACATTTGCTCATCGGGGAAGACAGCAATGACCTCGTTGGGCCGGTAAGAGAGCGCGAAAAGCTGGAAAAACGGCGCCATCCATTGCGTTCCCGTCACCGGATCAGACACGCGAAAATCGGTTACCGTTGTGTCAAACCGCGATGGGAAACCGCGCGTTTTCAAGCTGCCAAAGCTGACGTCATAGGCCCCTTCGTTCGCTTCGATCAAGGCGTCGGTCAAACCGGATTGGATTTGCGATCTGCCCACGAACCAATATCCGCCATACGCGATGGCCGCGATAACAACGACAGCGATAAGTCTCAGCATGTTTGGCCCTTTCGAATTGCGCGTGTTTGGTGTTTAGAGGAGGCCAGAGAAAAGGGCCATAAGCGATGACAATGTGGGTGTTTGGATATGGATCTTTGTTGTGGAACCCGGGTTTTGAACCTGCGGAAGCGATCACCGCGACCTTAGGCGGCTACCACCGCAGCTTTTGCATGCTGTCGGTCCATCACCGTGGAACGGTTGATGAACCAGGCTTGGTGCTGGCCCTCGACGCGGCAGATGCCGAATGCGTCGGTGTTGCATTTCGGGTCGCAGCGCAGGAGGAGGGTGAGGTACTAAATGCCTTGCGCGAGCGTGAGCTGATATCCTCGGCCTATGTCGAACGGCAGGTTTCACTTTCACTGGAAGACGGGCGGCAGGTTGAGGCGCTGACCTACGTCATCGATCGGGACCACGAACAATACTGCCAATATGATCTCGAAAAACAGGCCCAATTGATCGCCCGATCCGTTGGTGGGCGCGGGCCAAACCCCGAATATCTTTACAACACTGCCGCGCATCTGACCAAAATGGGCATCGAAGACCCTGATATGGAATGGTTGGTCAACCGGGTGCGCGCCCTGACGTGATTTTGTTTGGGGTTTCGCGGATCACCGTCTATATTTTTCACAAATAACAACAAAGAGGTGCCTGATCCCATGGACGTAGGGGAACCAAAGGCGAAGCCGCAGTTTTCACAGCCGTTTTCCCAGATCATTTCGATGCTGGTGGCATTGGGTTTGGTCGCAGCAGGCGTGATATTTGCCTTCCCGCGGGTGGGGCCTGTGTTTTTGGCGAACCCGTATTTGAACGGGTTTATTTTTGTCGTCTTCATCATCGGTGTCTTGTCTTGTTTTGGGCAGGTTTGGCAATTGATCAAATCGGTTGCCTGGATCGAAGGGTTTGCCGGTGAACGGCTTGGCGCATCGGCAATCAAAGCGCCCGGAATGCTGGCGCCCTTGGCCACTTTGTTGGGCTCGCGCGGCTCGCGTATGCAATTGTCATCCTCGTCGGGGCGGTCCATTTTGGATTCAGTCGCGCAGCGGATCGATGAGACCCGCGAAATCACGCGCTATATCGTGAACACACTTATTTTCTTGGGCCTTTTGGGTACGTTCTATGGCTTGGCCACAACCGTTCCCGCGCTGGTGGATACGATCAGATCCCTCAGCCCTGAAGAAGGTGAAACAGGCGCAGAGGTGTTCGCACGGCTGCAAACTGGATTGGAAAGCCAATTGGGCGGCATGGGCATTGCCTTTGCGTCATCGCTATTGGGGCTGGCAGGCTCGCTTGTGGTCGGGCTGTTGGAGCTATTCACAGGCCACGGACAAAACCGCTTTTACCGCGAACTCGAAGAATGGCTGTCCACGATCACTCGCGTCGGATTAGCTGCGGGTGAGGATGCGTCTGGCGACCAAGTTGCGATGGCGGGCGTGGTTGACCATATGGTCGAACAGATGGAGCAGATGCAGGCGATGTTTGCGGCATCCGAAGCGAGCCGGGTGGAAACGAACGAGCGGCTCTCCGCGCTCGCGGCATCGGTGACCCAGATGGCTGAAACATCCAGCAATGCGGAAACGGCGGCGCATCTAAACCGTGTCGCCGACGCGCAGGAGGGGTTGATTGCCGCGCTGAAAGACACCGGCATGGAAGGCATCGACGCCGAAAGCAGAATGCGTCTGCGGTCAATTGATGTGGGGCTTTTGCGAATTTTGGAAGAAATGACCGCAGGCCGGCAGGAAATTGTCGAAAACCTTCGCAGCGATTTGGCGGAGCTGACCAAAGTGTCTCGACTGGGCAATAAACTGGCGCGCAAAACGGCGCAGGACGGCAACTAGGTCATGGCACTCAGCCGCAGAACAGGTGCCCGTCTGCAGGGCTCTATTTGGCCCGGCTTTGTCGATGCCATGACGGGGCTTTTGCTGGTTTTGATGTTCGTTTTGACCATCTTCATGGTGCTTCAATTCGTGCTCCAAGAAACGATTACAGGCCAAGAAAACGAACTGTCTGAGCTGTCCGCGGAAGTAGCGGCTTTGGCCGATGCGCTTGGGTTGGAACAAGACCGGTCCGCGACGTTGGGCGCGCAAGTGGGCGCTTTGTCTGGCGAGCTGTCAGGGTTGCAGGCCGAACTTGCCGAGAATGAAGGGCGCCTGATTGAGCAAAACGCCCTAATCGCACGATTAACGGCCCAGCGTGATGGCTTAAGCGCCGATTTGTCTGATGCCCGGTCGCGGATCACCGGATTTGAGGTGCAGGTGGCCGGCCTCTTGGCGCAACGCGCGGAGTTCACACAAACCATCGAAGGGTTAGAGCAGCGCGAAGCTGAACTGCTCGACGCGCAAGAGGCGCTGAACCTGGCATTGGCGCAAGCGCGCACAGAAATCGATGAAGGGGCAGAGGCCGCGCGTCTGGCAGCAGCACGTCGCGAAGCGCTCGAAGCGATGATTGCGGACCTTGAGGCGGACAGTACGAATGCGGCTGAACAAATCAGCGCCTTGGAAGCAGAACGTTTGGCTGATGCCGCCGCCGCACAAGCGCTCCGGGAGCGTTTGGAAAACGCCGATGCTGAACTCACTGCCATGACCCTTGCCCTAGAAGAACAGCGTCAGCAGGCCGAAGATACCTTAACCTTGCTAGCCGCCGCGCAGGCCGCACAACGTGATTTGGACGAGAATTTGGCGATCGCTCTTTTGGCCCAACAAGAGGCGGAGGCTGCCGCCGAAACTTTGGGGCAAGAGCGCGAAGAACTGGCTGCCGAGCTGAGCCGCATTCTGGACGGTCAGGGCGCCACGCAAGCCACGGCAGAAGACCTGCGTGCGCAGCTGGCTGAAGCATTGCTCGCACGCACGCAGTTGGAGGATGAGCTGCAGGTCGCTTCCGACGAACGTGGCGTCTTGTCCGCCGATCTGGCCTCTGTGGTTGCAGCACTAGCCGCCGCGCAAACCGACGCAAACGCAGCCCGCGCAGATCTAGAGGCTCGTGCTGCCCTTTTGGCACAAGCAAACGAAGCTTTGGCGCAAGAGCAGGCCCTGTCTGCTGAGGGCCAACGGCAGGTCGCGTTGCTGAACGAACTGGTGGCCACCTTGCGGGCAGAATTGGGTCGCCTCCAAGGCCTGCTGGATTTGGCGAGCGACGAAGATGTGACCGCAAACGTACAGATCGAAACCCTAACGCAAGACCTTAACACGGCGATGGCACGCGCATTGATCGCTGAGCGGCGCGCGAACGCATTGGAAGAGGCGGAGCTTGAACGGCTGGCCGCCGAAGCTGTTGAGTTGGAACGGTTCCGGTCCGATTTCTTAGGTCTGCTTCGCGATGTTCTTGAAGGGGTCGATGGCGTGCGGGTTGAAGGCGATCGTTTCGTTTTCTCGTCCGAGGTGTTGTTCGAGCAGGGGGCCGCTGACCTGTCCACCGCGGGCGAACAGGAAATCGCAAAGATTGCGGGCATCCTGCGCGACGTGGCTGATGAAATTCCACCTGAAATTGATTGGGTCATCCGGGTTGATGGCCACACAGACAACGTCCCACTCTCCGGCTTCGGTGAATTCGCCAACAACTGGGAGCTCAGCCAGGCACGGGCCCTATCTGTCGTGCTTTATATGGTGAATTTTCTAGGCATTCCTCCAGAGCGGTTGGCTGCGAACGGGTTTGGGCAATATCAACCGTTAAACCCCGCAGATACTGCTGCAGCCCGCGCGCAAAACCGCCGGATCGAGCTGAAGTTGACTGAGCGCTAAACTTGTACCCGCGGGTGTGACCGATCAGTCATTTTCCGGTAGTGTCGCAAGTGTCGTCTGGCTGTCGAGAATTTCGCCGTCTCGGATGTGTTCGATTAGGCCAGTGTAGGAACCGCTGGGCCAGCCTGCCTCAGGCGCCCGGCGACCACCAGCGCGCATGGCAAGGGCTTGCGAGCGATCAAAGCTCGCTTGGTTTTCAAAAACGGTGCCCATTGGCCCGTCGATTTTCATCGAAAGGACATCACCGTTCTGCGGGCCGAAGACATACCCCCAAACAACCATTGGTGCATCTGCGCTTAAAAGTGAAAGAGCAGCCGTGCCTGCTTTGACGTCGTCGTAGGCCGGTACACTGTCGGCAAAACCTACCGCGAGGATTCCCCCTTGCGGCGTATCGATCAGGTCCGACCAAAGGGTTTCGGTAACGGGGGCGTTGCAGGTCGCCGTCGCATTGGGATCAAATGGATCGATGGTTTCGCCATGTCTACGCACAGAGATATGCAGATGAGGGAACTGCGTTCGCCCAGATAGGCCAACTTGACCCAGCACATCACCGGCTTCGAGCACATCGCCCGTCAGTACCGATACGGAGCCTTGTTTGAGGTGGCAGTATTGGGTTTCCCACCCATCGCCGTGCTCGATAACAACGCCATTCCCGCAGTCACGCCCATCAATCTCATTGGCAAAGTCGTTTGTGAAAAGAACATCAGGCATGTTGTTTCGGGTTCCGCGCACAACACCATCTGCCGCCGCAAGCACATCTACACCTGCGTCTATTGCAGCCAAAGACAGCAATCCAAAGTCGGTGCCTTTGTGCGCATTATAGGTCAAGCTGCCGCAGGCAAAATCGCGCGCGGCGTCTGTGGGATCTGCGTCAACATAATTCTGGATGTAGCACGTCTCACCCAAAAGGCAGTCGATGGGAGGATCCAAAGAAAAATCCTGCGCCATGGCGGGCATGGCGCAGGATGAAATCAAAACAGCAAGTCGCATCAGTCGGCGGCAAGCAGAGGCGGTTTGTCGTTCGAAATCTGCGCCTTTTCTGGCGGTTCAATTTGAAGATCCAGCTCGCCTTTCTTGATGCCAACTTTGACAAGGCCACCTTTCGTCAACTTGCCAAACAGCAATTCTTCCGCGAGCGGCTTTTTGATGTGCTCTTGGATAACACGGCCCAATGGACGTGCGCCCATTTTGTCGTCGTAGCCTTTGTCGGCAAGCCATTCTGCTGCAGCCCGCGTCAATTCGATGGACACATTTCGGTCCATCAATTGCGCTTCGAGTTGCAAGACAAACTTCTCGACGACCTGCAAAATCACCTCTTTGCCCAGCGGAGCAAAGCTGACAACCGCATCCAAACGGTTGCGGAATTCAGGCGTAAACGTCTTCTCAATCGCGGCGGTATCTTCGCCTGTGCGACGGTCACGACCAAACCCGATGGCGGCTTTCGCCATTTCCGAGGCCCCTGCGTTGGACGTCATGATGATTATCACATTGCGGAAATCGGTTGTTCGCCCGTTGTGGTCGGTCAGTTTGCCGTGATCCATTACCTGAAGCAGGATGTTGTAGACATCCGGATGCGCTTTCTCCATCTCGTCCAACAGCAGCACACAATGCGGGTTCTGGTCAACGCCATCAGTCAACATGCCGCCTTGGTCAAACCCGACATAGCCGGGTGGGGCCCCAATAAGACGGGACACCGCATGTTTCTCCATATACTCGGACATATCGAAACGCAGCAGTTCGACCCCCAACGTATCTGCCAACTGCTTCGCAACTTCGGTTTTACCGACACCAGTTGGACCCGCGAACAAGTAGTTGCCGATTGGTTTTTCCGGCTCGCGCAGCCCGGCGCGGGCCAGCTTGATCGCTGAAGACAGGGCTTCGATCGCATTGTCTTGCCCGAATACCACGCGCTTGAGCGACTTTTCGAGATCTTTCAAAACCTCTGCATCGTCCTTGCTGACGTTCTTCGGCGGAATGCGGGCAATCTTAGCCACGACGGCTTCAATCTCCTTAGTGCCGATGGTTTTCCGACGTTTCGATTCCGCAACCAGATGCTGCGCCGCACCTGCTTCGTCGATCACATCGATCGCCTTGTCTGGCAGCTTCCTGTCATTGATGTAACGCGACGCCAATTCCACGGCAGTTTTAATAGCATCAGCGGTGTATTTGATTTGGTGGTGGTCCTCAAAGTAAGGCTTCAACCCTTTCAAAATTTTCACGCTGTCTTCGACAGAGGGTTCCGCCACATCGATTTTTTGGAACCGGCGCGACAAGGCGCGATCCTTTTCGAAATGCTGGCGGAATTCTTTATAGGTTGTGGACCCCATGCACCGCAGTTTGCCGCCCTGCAATGCAGGCTTCAGCAAGTTAGACGCATCCATAGCACCGCCAGAGGTCGCACCCGCGCCAATCACGGTGTGGATTTCGTCAATGAACAACACGGCATCGTCGTGATCTTCCATTTCGGTCATCACCGCCTTGAGGCGCTCTTCGAAATCACCGCGATAGCGGGTCCCCGCCAACAACGCCCCCATGTCGAGCGAGTAAATAGTGGTTCCGGACAAAACTTCGGGCACTTCACCCTCAACCACTTTCTTGGCCAGACCTTCGGCAATAGCTGTTTTGCCAACGCCAGGATCACCCACCAACAGTGGGTTATTCTTGCGGCGACGGCAGAGAACTTGAACGCAACGTTCAACCTCATGTGATCTGCCGATCAGCGGATCAACATCCCCTTTGGATGCTTTATCGTTCAGATCGACACAGTATTTCGCAAGCGCGCTTTCGTCTTTGCTGTCTTCGGTTGTCGCGTCAGCCTCTTCGTCGAAAGACGGCGTGCCGGATACCGGGCGTGCTTCACCGAATGCAGGGTCTTTGGCGACGCCGTGTGCGATGAAATTCACCGCGTCATAGCGCGTCATGTCTTGGTCCTGCAGGAAGTAGGCTGCGTTGCTTTCACGTTCAGCAAAGATGGCAACCAACACGTTTGCGCCAGTGACTTCCGTGCGGCCAGACGATTGCACATGAATTGCGGCGCGTTGGATCACGCGCTGGAACGCAGCCGTCGGTACGGCTTCTGATCCTTCGACTTCGGTCACGAGTGTCGAAAGATCGTCTTCGATGAAGTCTTCAAGTGTCTGGCGCAATTCATCCAAGTTTACGGAACAGGCTTTCATGACGCGTGCGGCGTCCGGCTCATCCAGCAAGGAGAGCAAAAGGTGTTCCAACGTTGCCAATTCATGCTTACGCGCGTTGGCCAATGCCAATGCGGAGTGAATGGACTGCTCAAGCGTGGTCGAGAATGATGGCACGTGTCGTGCTCCTCTTAATCGGGGGTCTGCGGGGGATCATAGCCCCGTCACACCGTGGCCTCTTAGTCTTAAGTTTTGGCTTATTCTGCGCGGCTTCAAGGGAAAAATTGCCACGTTCTTGTTACATTTCGTCTCAGATGCTGCGTTAGCCCCTGTTTTTATTGGGTTTGAACGGAAATCAGGCGGGTTAGAAATTATCCCTTTTTTTGCGGATATGGGCAAAGACGTCCACGGGATCGGCCTCTGCCATGCCAAGGGCGGCTTTTAGGTCAGCATTGTCAGCGCGTAAAAACGGGTTTGTGCGCTTTTCAACGCCCAGCATAGAGGGGACAGTTGCCTGCCCGTTTGAACGTGCGGCGCTGACATCTTGAGCTCTAGAAATAAGATCGGAATTCTCTGGTTCAATAGTCAGCGCGAACGCGGCGTTGGTTTCTGTGTATTCGTGGCCTGAGCACACGCATGTTTCGTCGGGCAGGGCGCGCAGTTTTTGCAGGCTGTCCCACATTTGGGCAGGGGTGCCTTCGAACAACCGGCCACAGCCGAGGGCCATTAGGCTGTCGGCTGTGAACACCACGCGTGAGGATGGGAAATGAATTGCGATATGGCCGATGGTATGACCTGAGACGTCATACACATGTGCTGTCTCGCCACAGATGGTGAGGGTTTCCCCTTCCGCCACTGCCAGATCCAAGGGGGGCAAGCGGTCCGCGTCCTGCGTGGCACCGATAACCCGCGCAGACCCGCGTAGCGGTTCCAATCCATCGACGTGATCAAAATGATGGTGCGTAAGAATAATGTCGGTCAACGTCCAGCCGCGCGTTTCCAACGCGGCCTGAATGGGGGCCGCTTCCGGTGCATCCACCAAAACTGTGTCTCCCGTCGCTGCGTTGTGCAGCAAATACGCGTAATTATCGGCAAGGCAGGGAATGGTGACGAGTTCGAGTGCGGCATTCGTTTCAGGCATGGCGATCTTGTCCGGTCTTGTTATGGTGCGGGGCAAGTGTCGCCTAATCGGGACGGGGCATCAATGCATCTGGACGTACATGACCTACGGGAATTTTATTATCGCAGCCCATTGGGGCGGGCGGCACAAAAAGTTGTGCGCGACGAATTGGTGAAATGCTGGCCGGAAACACGCGGTGAAACCGTGGTTGGATACGGATTCGCGGTGCCTCTGTTGCGCCCGTTCTTAAGATCGTCCCGTCGCGTCATCAGCCTGATGCCGGGCCCTCAAGGTGTCATGCCATGGCCCGCTGGTGGCCCAAATGTAAGCGTTCTATGCGAAGACGCATTGTGGCCGATAGGCTCTGGCACGGTCGATAAGCTGGTTTTGTTGCACGGGCTGGAAACCTCTGATCATCCTTTGGCGCTGCTCGACGAATGCTGGCGCGTTTTGGCCCCACAGGGCAGAGCGATGTTTGTCGTGCCCAATCGCGGCGGGCTTTGGTCGCGCACAGATGCAACGCCGTTTGGATTCGGACGCCCCTATTCCTTGGGGCAGCTCGAACGCCAGCTGCGCGAAACGGGCCTCATTCCTACTAAAACCCTGTCCACCTTATATCAAACACCCTCCACAAGACGGTCCTGGAGGAAATTTGCATCCACGATGGAACGGGCAGGGCGCAATCTGCCTGTATTCACTGCTGGTGGTGTTTTGATGGTCGAGGTCACAAAGCAAGTCCCGCAACCCAGACGTCCAGGCCTATCGGAGGCCGTAAAACGCCCGCTTCGCGTTCTGGAAGGCATGGGCGGACCGGTGGTGAAGCCCGTGTAACCTCGGATGCTCCTGTTGGTACTGCGGAATTGCTGCACATGCGCGCGTACTAAGATTGAAAAGCTGCCCCCACAGCTGCGATGAAAGAATCGCTACAGGCGGACACGCATTCATTGAACTGTCACAAAAAAATATCGCGGGGTGGTTCAATAGGTCGCAGGTGCCAGGTGAAATTGTCGAACGCCTAATCTTAATTGGCCTAAATCCGATAACTTTTTGCGCCTCAAGGCGGTTGCCCCACGCGGTACGCTCTGCTACATCCGCCATGATTTTGGCGGTCCCTGCTTGTGGGGGCTTGAATTTGCCTACGCAGGTCTTTCATGTGAAAGTTGCGTTGGCCCAGACATCGGAAGGGTGGACGTGTCCGAACCAGCTTCGATTTCCTCCGGCATCGCCGCGCGCTATGCCACAGCCGTTTTTGAACTCTCAAGCGGCGCAAAGGGTCTCAAGACTCTTGAAACCGACATTGACGCATTGGCAGCTGCCCTCGACGGCAGTGAAGACTTGCGCGACCTGATTGCCTCACCGCTTTACAGCCGTGAGCAGCAGGGTGCCGCAATTGCCGGTGTCGCCAAGAAAATGAAACTCTCTAAGACTATGACAAACACCTTGGCGCTTATGGCGTCCAAGCGTCGTTTGTTCGTGGTTCCTCAGATGGTCGCGTCATTGCGCGCGATGATCGCCGAGGCAAAGGGCGAAGTAACCGCTGACGTGGTTTCTGCAAAAGCTCTCACCAAGGCACAATCTGACAAGCTGGCCAAAACGCTCAAAGCGTCCATTGGTTCAGATGTCAAAATCAATTCGACCGTTGATGAATCTCTCATCGGCGGTCTTATCGTTAAAGTTGGCTCCAAGATGATCGACACGTCGGTCAAATCGAAGCTGGCTGCCCTCCAGAACACCATGAAAGAGGCACGCTAATGGCGATCCAAGCTGCGGAAATCTCCGCGATCCTCAAGGACCAAATTAAGAACTTCGGCCAAGAAGCTGAAGTGGCCGAAGTTGGCCGCGTTCTCTCCGTCGGTGACGGTATTGCGCGCGTCTACGGTCTCGACAACATTCAGGCCGGCGAAATGGTCGAATTCCCAGGTGGAATTCAGGGCATGGCGCTGAACCTTGAAGCTGACAACGTCGGTGTTGTTATCTTTGGTTCCGACCAAGACATTAAAGAAGGCGACACAGTTAAGCGTACCAACGCGATTGTGGACGTTCCTGTAGGTGACGAACTGCTCGGCCGCGTTGTCGACGGTTTGGGCAACCCGCTGGACGGCAAGGGCCCGATCAAAACAAAGAAACGTGCGATTGCAGACGCCAAAGCGCCTGGCATTATCCCACGTAAGTCGGTTCACGAACCAATGGCCACTGGCCTGAAGTCCGTTGATGCGATGATCCCAGTTGGCCGTGGCCAGCGCGAATTGATCATTGGTGACCGTCAAACTGGTAAAACAGCGATCGCGCTCGACACGATCCTGAACCAAAAATCCTACAACGAAGCCGCTGGCGACGATGAAGGTAAGAAACTGTACTGTGTATACGTGGCTGTTGGCCAAAAGCGGTCCACAGTAGCTCAGCTGGTTAAGAAGCTCGAAGAAAACGGCGCAATGGAATACTCCATCGTTGTTGCTGCGACTGCGTCTGACCCAGCTCCGCTGCAGTTCTTGGCTCCATACGCTGCGACTGCGATGGCCGAGCACTTCCGCGACAACGGCCGTCACGCGCTGATCATCTATGATGATTTGTCCAAGCAAGCTGTGGCTTACCGTCAAATGTCCTTGCTTCTGCGTCGCCCACCAGGCCGTGAAGCTTACCCAGGTGACGTTTTCTACCTTCACTCCCGTCTGCTCGAGCGTTCTTCTAAGTTGAACGAAGACTACGGTTCCGGTTCTTTGACTGCTCTGCCAGTGATCGAAACCCAAGGTGGTGACGTTTCTGCGTTTATTCCGACAAACGTGATCTCCATCACCGACGGTCAGATCTTCTTGGAAACTGAATTGTTCTACCAAGGTATCCGTCCTGCGGTGAACACGGGTCTGTCCGTTTCTCGTGTTGGTTCATCCGCTCAGACATCTGCGATGTCTTCTGTGGCTGGTCCGGTTAAGCTGTCCTTGGCGCAGTACCGTGAAATGGCTGCCTTCGCGCAGTTCGGTTCTGACCTTGATGCCGCCACTCAGCAATTGCTGGCCCGTGGTGCGCGTTTGACAGAACTGATGAAGCAAAAGCAGTACTCACCGCTGACAAACGCTGAAATCGTTGTGGTTATCTTCGCGGGTACCAACGGCTACCTCGACAACGTCGAAGTTTCCGGTGTTGGCGCATGGGAAGAAGCCCTGCTTAAGTTCATGCACAGCAACCACGCTGACGTTCTTGATTGGATCACAAACGAAGATCCGAAAATCAAAGGCGACAACGCGGCTAAGCTGAAAGCAGCTCTCGACGCTTTCGCAGCTGATTACGCATAAGGGAAAGGATTCTAGGCTATGCCTAACCTTAAGGACCTTAAAAACCGGATCGCGTCGGTCAAATCGACCCGCAAGATCACAAAGGCCATGCAAATGGTGGCCGCCGCAAAATTGCGGCGGGCACAGGATGCCGCTGAGATGTCTCGCCCCTATACGGAGCGTTTCAACGCAGTGATGGCTGGTCTGGCAGCATCTGCTGGTGGTGAGGGTGCGCCCAAACTGCTGGCCGGTACTGGCTCTGACAATGTGCATCTTCTTGTTGTGATGACAGCTGAACGTGGTTTGTGTGGTGGCTTTAACGGCAACATTTCCAAACTTGCCCGTGCCCATGCTGCTGAATTGAAAGCAGCTGGTAAGACGGTCAAGATTTTGACTGTTGGCAAAAAAGGCCGCGATGCGATCAAGCGGGACTTGGAACAAGATTTCGTTGGCCATGTTGATCTTTCCGAAGTGAAACGCATTGGCTACGACAACGCGCATGATATCGCGCGTGACGTTCTGAACCGTTTCGATGCGGGTGAATTCGACGTTGCGACGATCTTCTACGCGAAGTTCCAAAACGTTGTGTCACAGATCCCGACAGCGCAGCAGATCATTCCGTTCGATGTGCCTGAAGGCACGGAAGCAGATGAGAGCGCATTGTACGACTACGAGCCCAGCGAAGAGGCCATTTTGGCTGACCTGCTGCCGCGCGGCGTCGCCACTGCGATCTTCTCTGCTTTGCTTGAAAACGGTGCGTCTGAGCAAGGTGCTCGGATGTCCGCCATGGACAACGCGACCCGCAATGCTGGCGAAATGATCGACAAACTGACAATCGAATACAACCGATCCCGTCAGGCCGTCATCACCAACGAGCTGATTGAAATTATTTCCGGCGCGGAAGCGCTGTAAGAAACCGGAGAAACGAAAATGGCAAAAGCAAATGGCAAAATCACTCAGGTGATCGGCGCCGTTGTGGACGTTCAGTTCGATGGCGATCTGCCAGCGATTTTGAACGCGCTAACAACAGACAACAATGGCAAAGAGCTGACGCTCGAAGTTGCTCAGCACCTTGGTGAGAACACAGTTCGTGCGATCGCTATGGACGCGACCGAAGGTTTGGTTCGCGGTCAGGCTGTGACAGACACCGACGCGCCAATCTCTGTTCCTGTTGGTACAGGCACATTGGGTCGCATCATGAACGTCACTGGTGAGCCAGTTGACGAGCAGGGCCCTGTAAAGTCCGACTCCCGTCGTTCTATTCACGGCGAAGCCCCAAAATTCGAAGATCAGGCAACTGAATCTGAAATCCTCGTGACAGGCATCAAGGTCATCGACCTTCTCGCGCCTTACACGAAGGGTGGTAAGATTGGTCTGTTCGGTGGTGCGGGTGTTGGTAAAACGGTTCTCATCATGGAATTGATCAACAACATCGCGAAGGTGCACTCTGGTGTGTCCGTGTTCGCGGGTGTTGGTGAGCGTACACGTGAAGGTAACGACCTTTACCACGAGATGATCGAATCTGGCGTTATCGTTCCTGATAACCTCGAAGAGTCCAAAATTGCGCTGGTCTACGGCCAGATGAACGAGCCTCCAGGTGCGCGTATGCGTATCGCTTTGACTGGTCTGTCTTTGGCTGAGCAGTTCCGCGATGACACCGGTTCTGACGTTCTGTTCTTCGTCGACAACATCTTCCGCTTCACACAAGCGGGTTCCGAGGTGTCTGCGCTTTTGGGCCGTATCCCATCTGCTGTGGGCTATCAGCCAACATTGGCGACCGACATGGGCGCCATGCAGGAGCGTATTGCGTCTACTAAGGGCGGTTCTATTACGTCTGTTCAGGCCGTTTACGTACCAGCGGATGACCTTACTGACCCTGCTCCGGCGACATCCTTTGCTCACTTGGACGCGACAACCGTTCTTGACCGTGCGATCTCTGAAAAAGGCATCTACCCGGCTGTGGACCCACTCGGTTCTACATCCCGTTTGCTTGACCCACTGATCATCGGCGACGAGCACTACAAAGTTGCGACAGACGTTCAGCAAATCCTTCAGCGTTACAAATCCTTGCAGGATATCATCGCGATTTTGGGCATGGACGAATTGTCTGAAGACGACAAAATGACTGTGACACGCGCACGTAAACTCGAGCGTTTCTTGTCCCAGCCATTTGACGTTGCAAAGGTCTTCACCGGTTCTGACGGTGTGCAGGTTCCTCTCGAGGACACCATCGCATCCTTCAAAGCTGTTGTTGCAGGCGAGTATGACCACTTCCCAGAAGGTGCGTTCTACATGGTCGGCGGCATCGAAGAAGTGAAAGCCAAAGCCGAGAAAATGGCTGCTGACGCAGCTTAACCCCCGGACGTAAGGAGCCAATCTGATGGCAGACTTCAAATTCGACCTCGTATCACCTGAGCGCCGCTTGGCGTCTTTGGATGCGACCGAGGTTCAAATCCCGGGTGCGGATGGGGACATGACAGCCATGGCTGATCATGCCCCAACCATCACATCCCTGCGGCCAGGCATCTTGTCGGTTGTTCATGCGGGCGGCAAAGACGATTACTTCGTTCTTGGTGGTTTTGCAGAGATTGCTGGCGACACGGTATCGGTTTTGGCTGAAAAAGCTGTCCCGACATCTGAGCTGACAACCGAACTGCGTGACGAGTTGATCGCCAACGCAGATGAAGTCCACGACGCGGCCGTTTCTAATGGTCAAGGTGTGGATGAAGCAGCAGCAATGCGCGCTGCGGTTGTGGATGCGATGGGCCTTATCGGCCTGTAGTCCGAATCTAAGTAAATTGAGAAAAGGCATCTCACTGGGGTGCCTTTTTTCGTTTCTACGTGTTTTTTATCAATAATTTTAATTGATTTCAGCTTTTGAATGCATCTCGATTTCGAGATGTAATGCCTTAATTTACTGACCGAAAGCCGATTTCGACCCGCAGAAAATTGGGGCGGACTGCAAAAATGTGAACCCGACATTGTATTCCTGGTCGTTGCTACATTTCTTGCAGTTGTATTTGCTAGTCTCCACGCTGTTGGGGAGCAGAGAATGTTAGATAATCAGATATTGGAATCCGTTGTTGGATTGGAGGGGAATCACTCGGGAAGTGGTTCGCCTGCAGAGGGAGAGGGGCCCGATCAACACTCAGACGCGCACCATAGTTCTCATAAACCGCCACCACCTCCGTCAGGGTCACCACCTCCGCCAGGTTCACCACCTCCGCCAGGGCCACCACCGCCACCACCTCCGCCCGGGCCACATAGCAGCCACCATGATGAAACAAAGAATGGTACGATTACTGGCACAGACGGAGACGATGTTATTTACAGCGGAGCCGGTGGCTACAGAGTTTACGGCGGGGACGGAACCGACATTTTGATCAGTGACAACGCTGAAAAGGACCTTCTGTTTGGGGGCAGCGGTGACGATCAGCTAATCTTTCGCGGGACCGACGCCCGAGGTCGTGCAACGGGCGGGAACGGCGATGACCTGTACGATCTAATGGTCACAAAGGGTACTGGCCAGATCCACAACTATGACTACAGTGGAGATGACACTTACCTCTTGCGATTTGCTGAGATTGACCGTGTCTCACATGGACACCACCTACGGGGCGATCGGACATCAAATGAAGTTTCCATGAGTTCCAAAGACGTCCTGTTTGCCGATGAATTCCATTTTTTAGACACGGCCAATGTCAGTGACGTCATAGTCGGTCGAATTGAAGACTTTGATGCGAGCCGCGATACCCTGTTCGTTGAGGGTTTTGAAATTGACCTCTTTGCAGATGAATACGGAATACCAGACGATGCTCTGTTTGACGTGGAGGTGGTTCAGTACGATATCCAATCTCCGGGCAAGGGAACCGGTGTGGCAACGGATACCAATACAGAAGCGCAGCAATGGCTTTTGATCTCGACCGCAGCGGGCGGCCATATATTTTACGCCTTAGAAGGGGCACGTGTTGACATTGAACGGCTTGGTGATGCTAACGCCGGCTTCCATGAAGCACACTTCATTCCCCCTCATGAAATTGAGACGATCGATTTTGACAGTCTTCAGGATGTTGGGTTTATCGATACTGTCGCGACTGTGCCTGTAGAGTATACGTTCGATTTGGATGACCGAAGCTATGTCATTAATGATTATGACAAATCTCCCGAAGATATCGACAGGCCGATCCTGGGAAGTGTCTTTGCAGACCGCATCGCAGGCGGCTTGAATGACGACAGTATCTTCGGGGATGATGGCGACGACATGATCTGGGGGGGGACCGGAAATGATGTGATCGTAGGCGGTGACGGTGATGATATTATCGACGGAGGGCATGTCGCGCAAACTCCGCCGCAGGTGTCTCCTACGGTGCGGATTGGTTGGAAAATACTCTGTTCACGTGAAGGCCAAAGCGATCGAGAGTTAGATGATCAGGACCCGATTACCATTGGCTCTGATATAGAGCCCGCCACGTGGTGGTCGAAGCGATCTGTTCGTATTTCTGAACCGGCAGGAGATAAATCAGACTTTGGCGTATTCGGGCCGACTGTTAAGAATGACAGGCTCGAAGGGGGCGAGGGGAACGACACGTTCGTCTTTAATGAATGGTTTGGCGCTGACACGATTGTTGACTTCAACCAGTTTGGGACAGATTTGATCGATTTATCTGGCGTTGCCGCCATTTCAAGCTGGGAGGACCTCCAAGAAAATCACTTGATAACTGTTCGGGGCGACGCCGCGATAGACGCAGGTGCCAGCAATGTCATTTTTCTAAATGATGTGGCCGCCAGTGATTTGACAGCTCAAGATTTTATCTTTTGAGTATAGCCGCTCTCTCGGGCCGATCGGAAAACGTCCAATTGCTCCAGTTGCGGTGTTTTCGGCTGAAGTGAGGCGCGCCCAGGCCTGGCTTCTCAGACGCTTGGGGTTGTGTGCCAGCCCCAAGCGGACTTAAGTCGGACCATGAAAAATGCCGCGTTCACCTTTATTCTGATCACGTTGATGATTGATGCTATCGGAATTGGCATCGTCTTTCCGATAATGCCCGACCTTATGTCGCGGGTTGGGGCCTCCGGCACAGGCGAGGGCGCATTCTGGGGCGGTATACTCATGGCGTCTTACGCAGGCGCGTTGTTCCTGTTTGCCCCGATCATTGGCAGCTTGTCCGACGCCTTCGGGCGCAAACCTGTACTGATTTCTGCGCTAAGTGTTTTGGCCATAGACTATGTAATCATGGCTATGGCCGATGTGTATTGGGTGTTGCTGGTTGGTCGAATTCTAGCAGGTTTTGCAGGTGCAACCTACACGACGGCGACGGCCTATATCGCGGACATTTCCAGTGCGAAGGATCGCTCTGCACGATTTGGTATGATCGGTGCCGCATTCGGGATCGGGTTTGTGCTTGGCCCTGCCATTGGTGGTATCGCCGCCCAGGTACATATCACCGCGCCGTTTTGGATTGCTGCGGTCTTGTCCGCGTTGAATGTGGCTTTCGGCCTTTTTGTTCTACCGGAAAGCCTGCCGAAGTCGAAACGCCGTACCTTTGGAAGGCGAGATTTAAATCCGTTCAAAACCATTCTGGATGCGTTCAAAATCAAGGGGCTGTGGATTCCCTTGATGTGCTTGTTTGTGTTTGAGTTCGCAAACATGGTCTATCCGACGCTCTGGGCCTTTTTCACGCGGGAGCTGTTTGGCTGGTCGACCTTGCTCATTGGACTGTCTTTGGCAGGCTACGGTGTTTTGTTGGCCTGCGTCCAAGGCGGCGTGATGCCGGTATTCATTAAACGGTTTGGCGAGTTTCGAACCCTTCAATTAGGGCTAATATCTGCGCTTGTCGGGTTCATAGGATTTGGGCTTATCTCTACCGTGACGGGGCTGATCATCATTCTGTTGTTCGCGGCATTGTCTGACATGTCCCCGCCGATGATGACGGCGATGGCCGCAAATGTGGTCGGTGAAGACCAGCAAGGCTTGGTGCAGGGGGTCATTGCGTCGCTGTCCTCCATCGCTGCGTTCGTTGCGCCACTTGTCGCGACGGTGGTCTTTGAACACTTTGTCGACGACACTGGCATGTATCTTCCCGGTGCGCCCTTTTTGCTGGCAGGTGGGCTGATGGTTGTGGCTATCCCTCTGATTTTGCGCCTAAAGAACCACGCACAATCCTGAACCAAGTTTGGCTTATATTTAACAAATTTTCCGATTAAGGTCCTTTCGGAGGGGAGAACCCGCCGTGGTGGGGACGAAGGTATAATATGAAGAAGATGCGCAATCATTTGATTGGGATTGATCACGGGGATGTCGTGATGTTCTCTGATTTTGAACATGACGGGATCATGTGGTCTGGCGAGGGGCCTCGCCAAACCCGCGCCCATGTCGAATTCTCGGATAGCTTTAAAGATGTGCCTGTCGTGCAGGTGAATATGTCCATGTTTGACATGTCCAACGGAACCAATGCGCGCGCTGATGTGCAAGCCGAAGATGTCACGCCGGAAGGGTTCGCGATTGTCTTTCGAACTTGGGGTGACACAAAAATCGCCCGTGTGCGGGTGTCATGGCAGGCCATGGGCGAGCTGCACCACAGCGACGATTGGGACCTGTACTAAAAGGGGCAGCGGGCGCGCATTACGCGCCCGAATACATACCCTCATAGATCGGTTGCAACGTTTTGTGATCAAACAGGGATGACACGGATGTCCCGTTCCATGTGTTCATGATCGCCTGAGCAAACATCGGTGCCGTTGGAACGATGCGAATGTTCGGGCAATCCAAAACAGCCTGTGTCGGTTGGATTGTGTCGGTGATCACAAGGTTCTTCATCACAGATTTGCTCACACGCTCAATCGCGGGGCCGGACAGCACGCCGTGCGTGATATACGAATGCACCTCTTTCGCGCCATGATCCATCAGCACTTCAGCAGCTTTACACAACGTTCCCGCGGTATCGACGATGTCGTCCACGATTAAACATGTACGGTCCTTTACGTCCCCAATGACGGTCATTTCCGCGACTTCACCGGGTTTGCCACGGCGTTTGTCGACGATGGATAGGGGCGCATTGATGCGCTGCGCCAAATCGCGCGCGCGCGCCACGCCGCCAACATCGGGGGAGACGACCATCACATCATCACGCCCCTTAAAGTGGTGCATCGCGTCGAGCGCAAACACAGGCGCGGCATAAAGGTTGTCGACCGGGATATCAAAAAAGCCCTGAATTTGTGTGGCGTGCAAATCCAGCGTCAAAATGCGTTCAATACCCGCTTCCACCATCATATTCGCGACCAGCTTAGCCGTAATCGGCGTGCGCGCCTTGGAGCGGCGATCTTGGCGGGCATAGCCGAAATAGGGGATCACGGCGGTGATGCGTGCCGCAGAGGAGCGGCGCAAGGCATCAGCGATGATCAGCAATTCCATCAGGTTGTCATTCGCAGGGTTTGATGTGGACTGCATGATGAACATGTCTTCGCCGCGTACGTTCTCGTAAACTTCGACAAAAATTTCACCATCGTTGAACCGCTCAACCCGTGCATCCACAAGGCCCACGTTGATCCCGCGGTGCATGGACATGCGCTTTGCGACAGAGGTGGCCAACGGCGTGTTCGCGTTGCCCGAAATGAGCTTTGGTTCGATAAGATTTGGCATGAGAGGTCCTGAGCATGACAGATTCGTGACGTTGACTTCGCCTAACACATACCTAACCTGCGACCAACAAATTCAGCGCCCTGAGGAGAGCCTAATGCCACATATCGATTATTACTTCGCAACGATTTCGCCGTTCACCTATCTGGCAGGCCCAGAGTTTGAGGCAGTCGTGGCGAAACACGGTGCCACAGTCACCTACAAGCCGCTTGATATCATGGGGCTGTTCGGGCGCACGGGCGGGGTTCCTCCCAAAGATCGCCACCCGAACCGCCAAGAATACCGCCTGCAAGACATGCGCCGCCGCGCGATTGTCACAGGCCTGCCGTTCCAAATGAAACCAGCGCATTGGCCGACAAACATGGCGCCGTCTTCTTATGCGATCATCGCAGCGCAAAACGCAGGCGGAAACGTGGGCCCGTTAGTACAGGCGCTGACCCGCAGCTGCTGGGCCGATGATAAAGATATCTCTGATGAAAGTGTCATTCGGGCCTGTCTTGAAGAAACCGGTTTCGACCCCGAGCTTGTGAACAGTGGCTTGTTGGAAGGCGCAGAAACCTATGCCGCCAACCTGGAAGAAGCGGTGGCGAAAGGCGTGTTCGGTGCACCGTTCTTTATCTCTGACAAAGATGAGCGGTTCTGGGGCCAAGACCGCATCGACGATCTCGATCGCCACCTGTCCGGCGAATTCTAAGCGAAACGGTTGGCCTGACGTGTGCGGCGTCAGGCCAATGCTTTAGCCCGCGTTTGCCTGTTCCAAAAACGCACGGGCACGGGTCGTCCACCCTTGGGGCAGGCCATGCCCACCATCGTGGATGTCGATCCGGACGGCTGCGCCAGAGCAGGTTTCACCCCAGACGCGTGTTCGAAAATCTTCCGTTATTTCAATCGTATCAGGGTTCGTGCGACACCCATTGGCCTCGCGCGCGCGGGCAAGAGATGTCCACACGCTGCCCTGATGCCAGTCGCGGATACCGCGGCCCTCAAACGGGACTTGGGCATCGGCAAAACCGTGCACCTGCATCACGGGCAGTCCCTGCAAGCCGGAGCAATCCGTGTCGTTTGGTTCGCGCAACGCACCCGCGACGCTAACCATGCCGGACAGGCGATCGCCCGCTTCGCAGGCCAAAAGCCACGCCATAGATCCACCCGCCGAAAAGCCGGACACAAAGAGACGGTCTAGATCAAGATCGGCGCGCTCAGATGCAGCGTCGAGGACGGCAAACGTAAACGCCACATCATCACGGGGGGCACCATCGCGGGCGGGGTAGCTGCGTGTGCCGCCTTCGGGCTGATACCCGTTCGGGGCCAAAATCGCGTAGCCGTTTTCCAAAAAATCACGCTGCAACCCACCCCCACGGTGGATCGAAGCGCCGTTGCCATTGTGACCGTGATACCAAATCATCACCGGAAAGGGGCCATCCCCCGCAGGCAGCCGGAGATGGTATGACCCGCCATCAATGTCGCACGGGCTATCTGGCCCGCAATTTTGCGCCACGACAGAGGTTGAGAGGGACATCAGCCCGACAGTCAAAAGGGTTCGTATCACGCAAAGGCCTTCCCAAGAGGTTTCATTTGGGCAGACCATAAAAGCTGGAGGAGGGAGGTCCAATCACGTTCGCGTCGGTGGGCCGGCCTACTCTGTGAGGGCTGCGAGAAAGGCATCGACCCCATCTGCACCAACGGACCAATCACAGACCAAACGGCCCATGACAATCTCGTCCGCATCGCCCTCGAGCGGGCTCATCAAATAATACTCCGCACCTGCCGCGCGGACCTTTTGATGCAAGGCGCGGGTGGCCTCAAAAAACATCAGGTTCGCTTCGGGCTGATAGGGGAATGTCACGGCGTTGGTGGCGCGCAGGCCGTCTGCCAAACGTTGGCCGCTGGCGTTGGCTTGGGTTGCCAATTCATGCCATAGATTGTTCGTCAGGTAGGCTTCCATTTGCGCGCTCAGGTAGCGGTGTTTGGAAAACAAATGCGCCCCCCGTTTGCGGCGCAGCTCGAATTCCCAAGCGTGTTTGGGATCGAAAAATATCACTGCTTCGACGCCCATCAGCCCGTTTTTGGTACCGCCGAAACACACGCAATCGATGCCGGCCTTCCATGTCATCTCCGCAGGGGTGCAGCCCAAAGTGACGATGGCATTGGCAAAGCGCGCGCCGTCGAGGTGGGTGGTGAGCCCAAATGATTTTGCCACATCTGTCAGGGCTTTCAGCTCTTCGACTGTGTAAACTGTGCCTTTTTCAGTGACTTGCGTGATCGACACAGGGCCGCGCTGTGGGCCGTGCACGCCACGTGTTTGCTCGCCTTCGATCGTGGCGGTCAGGGTGGCGGGGGTCATCTTGGCGTTTTCGTCGGGCACCATGGTCAACTTTGCACCGCTGTAGAATTCCGGCGCGTTGCACTCATCCTCGTTGATGTGGCTAAGCTTGGTGCAAAAAATCGTCTCCCACGGCTGGGCGAGGGTGCCCAGTGCGATGGAGTTCGCGGCGGTGCCGGTGGCCACCAGATAGACCGCCGCTTCGGGGGCCTCAAACAGGTCGCGGATCATATCGCGCACGCGGTCCATTTCCGCATCCGCCCCGTAGCCAAAGCGGTAGCCTTCGTTGGCGCGGGTCAACGCCTCCATGACCGATGGATGGGCGGGGCCAGAATTGTCTGAAGCAAAAAACATCTACAAAGGTTCCTCGATGATGTGGTCTTCCCAGTCGTCGTCGGGGGTGTTGGCCTCGGACACGGTGAGATCTTGGACAGAGACGCCCGCATCGTGCACAGATTGATCTGAGCCCGACACCAGCGGATGCCAGTGAAACAGCGGTTTGCCTTCGTGTACAAGGCGATAGGCGCAGGTTTGGGGCAGCCAGTACATGTGGTCCTGGATCGTGGAGGGGGTCAGCACGATGCATTCGGGGACGTAGGTATGACGCGTGGGGTAGGAGGAGCACAGGCAGGTGCTGTCGTCCAATAATTTGCAGGCCACGCGGGTGAGGGCGACCTCGCCTGTGTCTTCGTCCTCAAGCTTGTTGAGGCAGCATTTGCCGCAGCCGTCACACAGGGCTTCCCATTCGGGCTGGGTCATTTTTGTAAGGGGGACATGGGCCCAGAATTCGGGGCGGATGTCTTCGCGGTTGATGGGATCAGACATCGGTCAGGATATCCCGCGCGCGCAGACAATCGGCATCCATTTGAGTGATGAGCGCGTCGAGGCTGTCGAATTTTTCTTCGCCGCGCAGGTAGCTGACCAAGGCAACGCTGATTTCGGCGCCGTAAAGATCGCCTGAAAAATCAAAGAGGTAGCTTTCGCAGTTCGGTGTGTTCACACCAAACATCGGGCGCACCCCGATGGAGGCTGCGCCATTGTAGCTGCCTGCGTGTGGCCCATCGAGCACGTCTACTTTGACGGCATAGACGCCGAATTTGGGCATGTGCAGCCCGTTGGTCGACATGTTGGCTGTGGGGTAGCCCAGATCGCGGCCACGCTGGTCGCCGGTGATGACGGGGCCTACGATGCGGTGCCAATGGCCTAGCATTTCTGCGGCGTGAAGCGGGTTGCCTTCGGACAGCGCTGTGCGGATCGCGGTGGAGGACACGGCGCCGGAGGCATTGGTGATCATCGGGGCGATGGTGACATCGAAGCCCATCTCGGCGCCAAAGCGGATCAGGTCGTCGGTGGTGCCGGCGCGGCCGGAGCCGAAACAGAAGTCTTCGCCCACGACCACATGGGTCAGGCCGAGCTTGTCGGTGATGATCTGTTGGGCAAATTCGCGGGGCGAGAGGGCGGCGAGGGCATCGTTGAAGGGCACCTGATAGAGACGCTCAACGCCCAATTTTTCAAGGCGATTGGCCTTGGCTGCCGCGTTCATGAGGCGGAACGGCGGGGCGTCGGGGGCGAAGTGTTCACGGGGGTGCGGCTCGAACGTGAGGATGCCCAAAGGCGCGCCGTTTGCGACACTGCGGGTCAGGTCGATGACAGCTTGGTGGCCCTTGTGCACGCCGTCGAAATTACCGAGTGCAGCGGCGGCGCCACGGTCGGAAGGGGCAATGAAGGCGGGGTCTCGGATAATGCGCATAGCCTTGCGTACCGCGCCGTGCGGGCCGGTGCAAGCGGCGCTGTGCTAGTCGAATTTACGCGATGGGGCGAGGACGACGGCGTCGCCTTTGAGGACCTTCTTGCCGTCGATTTCGCAGTGGGTGTTCAGGGTGACACGGCGTTTCGCGTTGTCGATTTCCGCAACGGTTACAATGGCTTCGACCATATCGCCGGGGCGGACGGGGGCGAGGAATTTCAGGTTTTGACCCAGATACACCGTGCCATGGCCGGGGAGCTGTTCGCCGATGACCGCGGAGATCAGCCCGGCGGTGAGCATGCCGTGGGCGATGCGGCCCTCGAAAATGGTGTCTTGGGCGTAGGCGTCATCGAGGTGGACGGGGTTATGATCGGTTGAGACTTCGGCGAAGAGTTCGATGTCGCGGTCGGTGATGATTTTACGCAGCGAGCGCGACATTCCGATTTCGATGTCTTCGATGCAGATGGTTCCACGGGGGGCATTGTCCAGCATGGCGCGAATCCTTTGGGTAATAAAAAATCACCGATCAAATAACCGGTGAAATTTTATTACTTTGCGAGTGCAGCATGTGTCAAGCCCGCGATGGGTTAGCGCAAGAACCCGATGGCGTAGGTTGGGGTGACTTTTTCTGAAGTAATATAGTCACTTAGGGCTGCTTCATCGGGCTGCATGTCGGTTTTGGTTTCAGAGGCGGCGAGGCCGCCGGTGATGAACAGGGTGTCGAGGTCTTCCATTTGGCCCCCTAGAACATCGGTGCGAATCCCGTCGCCGATGCAGATGATACGCGGATCGGAGATGGAATTGGTTAAGGCGGCGTACCGGCGGCGGGCGAGGTCGTAGATGGGGGCGTGGGGTTTGCCGAAGTAGAGGCTTTCACCGCCCATTTCAGTATAGAGTGCGGCAAGCGCGCCTGCACACCATTCGCGGGTTTCGCCACGGTCGACGATGATGTCGGGGTTGGCGCAGAGCAGTTTCAATCCGTTGGTTTTGGCCAGCAGGAAATCGGCGCGGTTCACATCGGGATCGGCCTGGGTGTCGAAGGGGCCGCAGCAGACGATGCCTTCGGCGTCTTCCAGGGCAACCTTTTGAATATTCACCGGATTTTCAATGATGCTAAGCGGTTTGAAGAAGTCGTCGTCGCGGGGTGTTTCGCCCATGAAGTAGATTTTCTCGCCCACGATGCCACGGAACATGGCCGCGCGTGCGCTGTCGCCGGAGGTGGCGATGGCATCCCACGCGTCCGTTGGAACGCCCATATCGGTAATCTGTTTTGCGACCGAATCCCAAGGGCGCGGGGAGTTGGTGACCAGCACCACGATGCCGCCCTGTGCGCGGTAGGTTTGCATGGCGGTGCAAGCGTCCGCGAAGGCGGTGATGCCGTTGTGCATACAGCCCCAAAGGTCGACGAAGGCCACGTCATATTGGCCGGAGATTTCCGCGAAAGTGTTTACGATTTGGGACATATCAAAGGCTTTCAATAGGGCTGTGTCTGCGATGCACATTACGTACACATCCTGTGCACATCCTGTACATACCGCAGGTGCAGAAAGTTCACAGTGGGAAAACCGGCGTGCGACGCTGTTTGTGGCTTTGTGCCAAAGCCCAAAGGCGCCCCGCCCACCGTCCCGTTTGGGTCAGGGGGTTAGCGGGAGGATGTAGAACAGATCGTCGTGGGACTGGCCGTTGATTTTGACCATGTTGGGCAGGATCGCCGCACAGGTGAAGCCCATGCGTTCGTAAAAGCGGATGGCGCGGGTGTTCGTGCTGTCGACGTAGAGTTCGAGTTGTTCGATGCCGTCAGCGCGGACGCGGTCGATGGTGGTGGTCATCAACTGGGTCGCAGCACCGGTGCCGTGGTAGGGGGCGCTGATGAAGAAGGGGCCGATTTCGGCGCGGTGTTTCGTGCGGATCAGGGTTTGGCGGCGGCAATTGCAAAAGCCGATGAGGGTGGTGCCCACGAAGATGCCCCAATCGTTGCCAAGCAAGAACCGGTCGGCGAGTTGGTCGAGGGGCACGGCTGCGGCTTCGTCTTCGGTGACCAGAAAGCCCAAAGGGAAGTCGCGGATGGAGGCGATGCGCATGGCCTGCCATTGGGCAGCGTGGTCCGGTGTGAGTTGGGTGATTGTGTAGGTCGGGGTGCTCATGAGGGGATCATGGCATTGGCGTGCGGGGTTTGAAAGCAACAACGCCCGCAGCGGAGGGCTGCGGGCGTTGGAGTGTTTCAGTGATGGTTTTTTTTGATGGGTTTCACCCATCCTACGGATCAGACTTTGAGGTTTGGAATGATCTGTTTTTTGCGGGACATGATGCCCGGAAGCACGACCGCGTCGCCTGTGACGGTTGCGCCGAAGGATTTTTCAGCAACAGTTTTGGTCAGCTCGTTCGGGATGAACATAGTGGCTTCTTCGTTGAGGATGTCGACCACGAAGAGCAGCACCTGATCAACACCGTCTTCCGCTGCAACGGTTGTCATGGTGTCCATGATGGAGGCCTGACGGTCGAGGACGATTTTCGGGGCTGTGGTTTCCAGAACGGAGACGCGGAATTTGGTGCCGTCGACTTCGTATTCTTTGGAGTCCATGCGCAGCAGTTCGGCGTCTGAGAAGGCGGAGACGTCAGATTTGGCTTCGAACATTTCGCTCGCGTAGGCGGGGATGGAGAGGCCCAGCTCGCCGGCTAGTTTTTCAGCCAGTGCTTTGTCTGTGTCTGTTGTTGTTGGGGAGCGGAATTCCAGTGTGTCGGACAGGATGCAGGACAAAACCAAGCCCTTGATGCCTTCGGGCATGTCGGAGGCCGCGTCGCCCATCAGGTCGTACATGATGGTGGCGGTGCAGGCCAGCGGGCGGATTGTGATGTCGATCGGGCCTTTGGTCTCGAGGCCGCCCACGAGTTTGTGGTGGTCGATGATCGCGGTGACATTTGCGCCGTTGATGTTGGCGGGCAGCTCGGCTGGGTTGTTGGTGTCGACGATGACGCAAGGCTGGTCGTCGGCCACTTCAGCGATGATCTCTGGCTCGGCGAAGCCCCAGCGTTTGGCTACGAAGGCCGCTTCGGTGTTTGGGGTGCCCAGCAATTTGGCAGCGGCATCGGTGCCGGTGTGGTTCAAGAACCAGTCCCAGATGAGGGCGGAGCCCAGGGAATCGGTGTCGGGGGCTTTGTGGCCGAATACGAGAGTTGTCATAAAATTAACGCCTATCAGGTTTGAATTTGGAGGCGTTATAGGCGGGTGTTGGGGCTGTGTCACCCCAGTTGACGGGGCGGTTTTTGCAAGCCGGTTACCCGCCCGCCAGATCATTGAGGCAAAAGGCCAGCATCAGGCCGATCGTGACGGCGATGCCGGTTTGGTAGTGGTCTTCGCGGAAGGCTTTGGGGAAGACTTCCGTGGCGAGGGAGGCCACGACAGCGCCAGCGGCGAAGCCGCGGATCAGGGCGAGGGATTGGTCGGAGGCGGATTGCAACGCGACGTAGCCGATGAGGGCGGCGACGGCGAGCAGCGCTGCGGTGGCAGACCAGATGAGAACGGTTTTGGCTTTCGAGAGGCCGGATTTTTTCATGGCTTGCGCGCCACCTGCGGCTTCGGGGAGGTTGGAGAGCAGGATCGAGGCGGCCAGGGCGCTGACTTCGGTGAAGCCTGCGCCGATGAGGGCCACGCCGAGGGCGAGGTTTTCGGGGACGCCATCGAGGGTGATGGCGAGCAGGAGGCCGCCGCCATTTTCGCTGCCGAATTTACGGTCGACCCAGGCGTCGCCCAGAACAAACGCCAAGGCGCCGAGCAGGACGACGGGGTTGAGCCAGAGGATTGAGACGGATTCGGAGGCGGGGCGGATCATTTCTTCGACGATGGAGACGATCAAGGCGCCGCCGGCTAATGCGATGAGGAAGCCTTCGAGGCGGGGGCCAAGGCGGCCATAGGCGCCCCAAACAGCGCCACCGATGAGCGCGGCTGAGACGATGAGGATCACGATAAACACAGTCATGCAGATCAACGTGTTTGGGTTTGGTTTTGTTCCAATGTGGTTGTAGTGCGCGCCCGTGCTGCGCATGATGGGGGCTATGAAAGAAGCGGAATTATATGCACCGGTGAAAGCCTATCTGACGCGCCAAGGGTTTGACGTGAAGGGGGAGGTGGGGGCTGCGGATGTGGTTGGCGTGCGCGGCGATGATATGGTTGTGGTGGAGCTAAAGCTGGGGTTTTCGCTGGCCTTGTTTCATCAGGGCATCGAGCGGTTGGCGGTGACCGACGATGTTTATGTGGCGGTGCCTGCGGGGGGCAAAACCAAGGCGTTGCGCAACAATGTGAAGATGGCGCGGCGGTTGGGGTTGGGCGTGCTGACTGTGCGGTTGCGCGACGGGTTTGTTGAGGCTTTGGCTGATCCGGGGCCCTATGCGGCGCGCAAGGTGAAGAAGAAAAAGAAGGCGATGTTGCGGGCGTTTGACCGGTTGGAGGGGGACCCCAATGAGGGCGGGGCCACGCGCCATGGGATTGTCACCGGATACCGGCAGGATGCGCTGAAATGCGCGCGATTTTTGGCGGTGCATGGGCCGAGCAAGGGCGCGAAGGTTGCGGAATGGGCCGAGGTGCCAAGCGCCACGCGGATCATGGCGGATGATCATTATGGCTGGTTTACGCGGGTTGAACGCGGGGTTTACGGGCTGACCGAGGCTGGACAGGCGGGATTGGCCCATTGGGGTGATGTTTAGCGGCGGGCGCGCTAGAGTGGTGTGATGGTCCAACCGGTGTTTTCGAGCAGACGCAAGATGCCGTTTTCACCGATGAGATGTGCGGCGCCGAAGGCGATGAAGACATTATCATAGGTGCGGGCGGCGGTTTCGATCACGGGCATCCATGCGCGGTTTCTGTCGACCAAAAGTTGCTGTTCCATTTCGGCCATTTGGGCGTCGTAGACTTCGGGGGGCACGTTGGGGGCGTAGTCGCCAAGAAAGAAGCTCAGGTGCCAGCCGAGCGCCATATTTCCCTCAAAATACGCATTAACCACCGTTGAAAGGATCGCGTCTTGGACGTCGGCGGGGATGGCGCTCATCCGGAGGGCATCGAGCTGTTCGGCTTGCGTGCCGGAGCTGAGCAGGGCCAGCATGTTTTCCCATGGCTCGAGCGGGGTGAGGGGGATGTTGCGGGCGAGGGCGTGTTCCATGATCAGCCCGTCGAGGCCCTGTTCGCCGGAGGTCATTGCCGTCATGGCGCAGGGGGGCACGGACAGGGTTAACGCCAAGAACCAAGGCTGCATTTTGGCGGCGATGAAGGCGGGCAGGCCGCGGGCTTTGGCGGTGTCGCGTAGGGCTGCCCATGTGGCATCATCCAGCAATTCGGGCAGGGTAGGGCCGGTGGTGATTGCGATAAGATCGGGGGTGTTGGCCATGTGGCGTTGCATATCGCTTTGGTCGTCCAAGGTGGCTTCGACCAAGACGAGATCTGAGCGATCTAGGCGGTTCTGAACGCGCGACAGCAGGGCCGCATGACGCGGGTCTGGCAGGTGCATTGTGCCGATGATGGCCATGGACGTGCCCTGCTTTTCGGCCTGCCAATAGACGCCCTGACCGTAGGCCGTGTTTTCGACGCGCGCCTGCAAGGCGGCTTGGTCGGCGGCGGGCAGCCATGTGGTGACATCCGCCGCGCTGCATTGGGCCTGCACCATGAGGGGCAGAATCGATAGGGCTGCGATGGTTAAAATACGGAGCATCATGGACTTTCCGGGGCGCGTTGGAGGGGAGCATGCAGTGTGATGAGACATGGAAAAGCATTGCGTTTCAATGCGCAAGGGGGCGCCGAAAGAAAGTTTCGCCTTGGTAGGGTAGCTTTAACAATCTGCATGGCATTCAGGTTTGAACCGATACCAGATTGTTGGAAAACATGTACCGCATTATTGATTGTATTGTCTTAGAGCACGACCTTGGTTTGCTGGCGCTGGCCGTCACGACCTGTGTCATTGGGGCTGTGCTAAATGCGCTGCTTTTGCTGCGCATGATGAATGCATCAGGGATCCGAAAATGGTTTCAACTGGGGTTGTCCAGTATCATTGGTGGGACCACGATCTGGTCGACCCATTTTTTGGCAATGCTATCGTATGACCCGGGGTTTGATCACAGTTTTGAGCCGACGCTGACCGTTATTTCATTGGTGGTGGCGATGGTTGGGGTTTTGGCGGCGCACACCGCTTTGGCGTTTTTCAAAGGGCTGTTGCGGTCTGTTGTGAGTGGCGCATTGTTCGGTTTGTCGGTTGCGGCCATGCATTACATTGGCATGATGTCTTTCATCATTCCTGGGGAGCTTTTGTGGGAGCCGAGCCGGATTTGGGCCTCGGTCCTTTTGGGTGGGGCTTTTGGTGCTGTGTCGCACCAGCTTATCTTGTCGTGGCCGAGCAGGAACCGGTGGTTCTTTGGCAGTGTTTTCACAATTTTGGCGATTTGTGCCACCCATTTTACGGGGATGACGTCCTTTACGATTTTGTTCGACATGGGCATTGAAGTGCCCCCTGCGACCGTGTCTGAAACGGCATTTGGGGCGTTTGTGATGTCTGTGGCCTGTGTTTTGTATCTGGTTGGATTTGCGTCGTTTTGTATCGAAACGAACCTTGAAACCGAGGCTTTGGGGCGCTTGTCGTTCGCGGCGCTGCATGATCCGTTGACGGGCCTGCCAAACCGTATGCGGTTGATCCAAAAGATTGGTGAGATTGGACAGCGGATGGACGATGACGTGCTGGAACGTGTCGCTGTCCTGACGATTGATTTAGGCCAGTTTAAACAGGTGAATGATGTGCATGGCTACCTTGTGGGCGATGCTGTTTTGTCGACCATTGCCTCGCGCTTCTCATCAACGGTGGGGGGCGGGGAGTTCATCGCCCGGACCGGTGGGGATGAATTTGTTGCGGTGAAAAGCGGTTTTCGCCGTATCGAGCAGGTGACCGCTTTTGCCGAACGGCTACATGCTTTGGTCGTTATGCCTATTGAAATCGACGCTCTTGCGATCACCGTGGGTGCGTCCATTGGGATTGCCAATTCGGTGGAGGATGGGCGCGATCTTGATGAGATATTGCATCGCTCGAGCATGGCGATGCAGCGGGCGAAGTCTGACGGGGATGACTGTCGGATTTATCATTTCAATGAGGAGATCGATCAGCAAAACCATGATCGTGTTCTTTTGATCCACGATCTGCGGAACGCGCTGCAAAACGGTGAGTTCGAACTGGCATATCAAATGCAAAACAGCCTGACGTCACTCGAACCCGTAGGCTTTGAGGCCTTATTGCGCTGGAACCACCCGACGCGCGGTCGCGTGTCGCCTGGGGTGTTCATACCGCTGGCTGAAGAAACGGGAGCTATTCGAGAGATCGGTCTTTGGGTGCTGCGGACGGCCTGTGTCGAGGCGGCGACTTGGCCGGCTGAATACACAATCGCCGTAAACGTGGCCCCCCAGCAATTGGTGCAACCTATGTTTTGCGAGAAGGTTGCAGATATATTGGCAGAGACCGGGTTGGATGCGAAGCAGCTAGAGTTGGAAATCACCGAAGCCAGCATGATTGACGATTTGGCCCATACGCAGACGGTTATGTACCGGCTCAAAGATATTGGTGTGAAAATCGCAATGGATGATTTCGGGACGGGCTACTCTTCATTGTCCATGTTGCAGGCGTTTCCGTTCGATAAAATTAAGATCGATCGTAGTTTCGTGAGCGATGTTCACGAGAACGAACAAAGGGCCGCCATCGTTCGGGCGATCATGTTACTTGGCGTGGCCTTGGATATCCCGGTGTTGGCGGAAGGCGTCGAGGTTGAGCGCGAGCTCGAGTTTTTGCGCAGTGAAAACTGTAGCTCGGTTCAGGGATTTTATTTTGGGTTCCCGCTGTGTCATTCGGAGTTGCGCGCCGTGATTGATGAGAGAGATGTTGCCCAGGCATCCTAGCGGTTCAACGCTTCTGCGCTTCGAAAAATCAGATCTTTCCTTGCTTTGATGGGGTGAGCACGACCGACATGTTGGTGGTGATTGTTTCAATTTCTGTTGGGTTTTCAGGGCGTTTTGTCTTTCGCGAGTTTACGGGGCAAAAACTTCGATCAATCATGTTGACTCATTCGTTTCGCTTGCCTACCTGTTCTGCGTTATCACTCGCATGTGGTGAGTGATAATAGCCTCCCGAAGGTGAGGCTAACCTGAAATGATAAAGCTAAGGAGCTACTGATATGGCTTTTACACCGCTTCACGATCGCGTGCTTGTGCGCCGCGTAGAAGGCGAAGAAAAGACCGCTGGCGGTTTGATCATCCCTGACACTGCTAAAGAAAAGCCGTCTGAAGGCGAAGTTGTTTCTGTTGGCGAAGGCGCCCGCAAGGACAACGGCGAGTTGATCGCAATGGCTGTTGCTGCTGGCGACCGCATCCTGTTCGGCAAATGGTCCGGCACTGAGGTGACTGTTGACGGCGAAGAGCTGTTGATCATGAAAGAAAGCGACATCATGGGTAAGCTGTCCTAAGCGGACGCCCCATTTTTAATCGCGATAACAAGAATTTAATGGAGAGAGAATATGGCTGCTAAGGACGTCAAATTCGATACCGATGCCCGCAACCGGATGCTTACAGGCGTAAACATCCTCGCGAACGCGGTAAAAGTAACACTGGGCCCAAAAGGCCGTAACGTGGTTCTGGAAAAGTCTTTCGGCGCACCGCGCATCACGAAAGACGGTGTATCTGTCGCTAAAGAGATCGAACTGGAAGATAAGTTCGAGAACATGGGCGCACAGATGGTGAAGGAAGTTGCTTCCCGCACCAACGACGAAGCTGGTGACGGTACAACAACCGCAACCGTTTTGGCCCAAGCCATCGTTAAAGAAGGCATGAAAGCTGTTGCAGCTGGCATGAACCCAATGGACCTGAAGCGCGGCATCGACCTTGCGACATCCAAAGTGGTTGAAGCGATTGTTGCGGCGGCCCGCCCTGTTGCGGACAGCGCTGAAGTTGCGAAAGTCGGCACAATCTCTGCAAACGGCGAAGCCGAAATCGGTGGCCAGATCGCAGACGCAATGCAGCGTGTTGGCAACGACGGTGTTATCACTGTTGAAGAAAACAAGGGTCTGGAAACAGAAACTGACGTTGTTGAAGGTATGCAGTTCGACCGCGGTTACCTGTCCCCTTACTTCGTGACGAACCCTGACAAGATGACAGCTGAGCTCGACGATGCGATCATCCTGTTGCACGAGAAGAAACTGTCTTCTTTGCAGCCAATGGTTCCACTGCTCGAGTCTGTTATCCAGTCCGGCAAGCCATTGTTGATCATTGCTGAAGATGTTGACGGCGAAGCGCTGGCGACTTTGGTTGTGAACAAACTGCGCGGTGGCCTAAAAATCGCTGCTGTTAAAGCACCTGGTTTCGGTGACCGTCGTAAAGCCATGCTGCAGGACATCGCGATCTTGACAGGTGGTCAGGTGATTTCCGAAGACCTCGGCATGAAGCTTGAGAACGTGACAATGGACATGCTGGGCTCTGCCAAGCGCGTTTCCATCACGAAAGACGAAACTACAATCGTTGACGGTAACGGTGAGAAAGCTGAGATCGACGCACGTGTTGCACAGATCCGCGGCCAGATCGAAGAAACCACATCCGATTACGACCGTGAAAAACTGCAAGAGCGCGTTGCCAAATTGGCTGGCGGTGTTGCTGTGATCCGCGTTGGTGGCATGTCTGAAATCGAAGTGAAAGAACGCAAAGACCGCGTTGATGATGCTTTGAACGCGACACGCGCTGCGGTTCAAGAAGGTATCGTTGTTGGTGGTGGTGTTGCACTGGTTCAGGCTGGTAAAACGCTCGAAGGTTTGGAAGGCGCGAACGCTGACCAGACAATCGGTGTGAACATCGTACGTAAAGCGCTTGAAGCGCCTCTGCGTCAGATCGCTGAGAACTCCGGTGTGGACGGGTCTGTGGTTGCGGGCAAAATCCGCGAGAGCGACGACAAAGCATTCGGTTTCAACGCGCAGACTGAAGAATATGGCGACATGTTCGGCTTCGGCGTGATTGACCCTGCGAAAGTGACACGGACTGCATTGCAGGACGCGGCATCTGTTGCGGGTCTGTTGATCACAACTGAAGCTATGGTTGCTGACAAGCCAGCCAAAGAAGGCGCAGCCCCAGCCGGCGGCATGCCTGACATGGGCGGCATGGGCGGCATGATGTAAGTCGAAACCACTGGTTTCGACGTCCGCAGCTTGGCGGCAGTCGTTTCGCAAGAAACGATGAGAGCTAAGACCGGACATCGGCACAGAAAGGGCGGTCCCACGCGGGCCGCCCTTTTTCCGTTTTAGGCGGCACTGTTTGGGGCGGCGTTAGGGAATGATCGGCTCGAGCGGGTCGTAGGAGGGGGCTTCTGGGTCGCCCCATGCGACGGCGGCGAGGGATTTGGGGCGGATTTGGAGCGCCTCGCACTCTTGGCGGGTGACCCAGCGGCGCATGGAGACGACGTTTTCGGGGTCTTGCCATGTGTCATCGATTTGGCCGCTTTCGAGGATGCAGCGAAAGAAGATTTCCACCTGGTGGAAGGTGCCGTTTGGGGCATGAAATTCATTGGTGAGGCAGGGGGCGCCGACGGACACGGTGAGGCCCGTTTCTTCGAATATTTCGCGGGCGAGATTGTCTGGCAGGCTTTGGTGCAGTTCGGCACCGCCGCCCGGGGCGCACCAGAGGTCGCCGCGTGATGGGTAGGCGTTTACCAAAAGAAGACGGTTTTCGTTCAGGATGATGCCGCGGACGGCGAGGCGGATGGGGTGTTTCATGGGGCCAATTTGGACCGGGCCGTAAGGTCAGGCAAGGGTTAGGCAAGTCGGGCCTTATTATTTTGAGCAAAGCGATTATGTTGGCGGGATGAAACGTTTTTTACTGACCCTTGTTTTGGCGTGCGCGCCTTTGGCTGTTTTGGCCGAGGAGTGTGTTGTGATGCTGCATGGGCTTGCACGGACGGAGACGTCGTTTTTGCCGTTGCAGGAGTTGCTGGAGGCCGAGGGGTATTTGGTGGTCAATGAAGGGTATCCGTCGACGAGTGCGGATATCGAGACGTTGGTGCAGCAGAATGTGCCGCAGGCTGTGGCGGCGTGCGGGAACAGGACCGTGCATTTTGTGACCCATTCGATGGGGGGCATTTTGGTGCGGGTTTATCTGGCCAATGAGCAGCCTGAATTGTTGGGTCGCGTTGTGATGCTGGGGCCGCCGAATGGGGGGTCGGAATTGGTGGATATTTTCGGCGATCTGGAGCCGTTCGTTTGGGTGAATGGCCCGGCGGGCATGGAACTGGGGACCGAAGAGGTGGACCACCGCGGGGCTGCGTTGAGCCTGCCGTGGCAGGGGGGCGAGCTGGGGATCGTGGCGGGGGACCGCACGTTGAATGCCTATTATTCCAGCCTGATCGAAGGGCCCGATGATGGCAAAGTGTCTGTGGCATCGACGCATCTGGACGGGATGGCCGCGCATTTGGTGTTGCCGGTGACCCATACATTTATGATGAACAACCCGTTGGTGATGCGTCAGGTGATGACGTTCATTGAAACTGGTGCGTTTGACCCCGACCTGTCGTTGGGCGGGGTCATGTTTGGGTTGCAGTAGCCGCGCGGTTTAGGTTGCGGGGCCTGTGACCGTGTTGATGTGGCCCATTTTGCGGCCCTCTTTGGCTTCGGCTTTGCCGTAGAGGTGGATCGCCGTGGTTGTTTTTGCGATCTCTGGGATACGGTCCACGTCGTTGCCGATCAGGTTTTCCATGACCACGTTGGAGTGGCGGCTGCCGTCGCCCAAAGGCCAGCCGGCGATGGCGCGGATGTGCTGTTCGAACTGGTCTACGGTGCAGCCTTGCTGGGTCCAGTGGCCGGAATTGTGAACGCGCGGGGCGATTTCATTGACGATCAGGCCCGTGGGCGTGACGAAGAGCTCGACGCCCATGGTGCCGACATAATCGAGCGCATTCAGGATATTGGCGGTGAGCAACACAGCATCGGTGCGTTGGCTGGGGGTGAGTTTCGCGGGCACGGTGGTGGTGTGCAAGATACCGTTCTGGTGCACGTTTTCGCCCGGATCAAAACACGAGATTTGGCCATCGATGCTGCGGGTGCCGATGACGGAGACTTCGTGGGTGAAGTCGATGAACCCCTCATAGACGGCCTGCGCGCCGGCCATGTCGGTGATGGCTTGGGTCGCGTCATCCGGTGACATCAGGCGGGACTGGCCTTTGCCGTCGTAGCCCATGCGGCGGGTTTTCAGAATGGCAGGTGTGCCGATCTGGTCGATGGCCTGTTCCAAGGTTTCGGCGTCTTCCACGGCGGCATAGGGCGCGGTTTGCAGGCCGATACGGGTAAGGAAGTTTTTCTCGAAGAACCGATCCTGGGAGGTGGCGAGGGCTTCGCGGTTGGGGTGGATCGGGGTGATGGCCTCGATCGTGTCGAGCGCTTCGGTAGGGATGTTTTCGAATTCATAGGTGATGACATCGCAGGACTGCGCGAATTTGGTCAGCGCGTCGATGTCATCGTAGCCCGCTTTCATGTGGTAGTTGGCCACGTGGGAGGCGGGGCAATCGGCGCCCGGCTCGAAGATGCAGGTTTTGAAGCCAAGACGGGAGGCCGCGACGGAGAGCATGCGGCCCAATTGGCCACCGCCCAAGATACCGATTGTTGCGCCGGATTTGAGAGGTTCAGTCATCTTTGGGCTCATCTGGAATGGAGGCGGACAGGGCGTCGCGCCAGGTGTCGAGGCGGTCGGCGAGGGCGGGGTCTTGGAGGGCGAGGATGCCTGCGGCCATGAGGCCTGCGTTGGCGGCCCCAGCCGCACCAATGGCCATGGTGGCCACGGGGAACCCTTTGGGCATTTGCACGATGGAATAGAGGCTGTCGACGCCGGAGAGGGCCTTGGTTTGCACCGGCACGCCCACGACGGGAATGCGGGTTTTCGACGCCATCATGCCGGGCAGGTGCGCCGCACCACCGGCGCCAGCGATGATCACTTGCAGGCCACGTTCGGCCGCAGTTTTGCCGTAAGACCACAGGCGGTCGGGCGTGCGGTGGGCAGAGACGATTTTGGCCTCATAGGCGATCCCCAGCTCGTCCAGCACAGTGGCGGCTTCGCGCATGGTGGGCCAGTCGGATTGGCTGCCCATGATAATGCCAACGGAGGGAGTGGTAGGGGAGGTCATAATCGCGCCTTTCATCTTGAGAGGGCTTTATAACGCGCTGTTTGCGGTGTGCAATCAGGCGATGATATCGGGGGTCACGCGGTCTTCGAGGAGGCTGATTTTGTCTTTCAGGGCCAGCTTTTGCTTTTTGAGACGTTTGACGGTCAGCATATCGGCGGTCCCTGTGGCTTCGAGTGCTGTGATCGCATCATCGAGGTCGCGGTGTTCTTGACGCAGTACGCCCAATTCGATGCGCAAAACTTCGAGCTGTTCCATGCGGGCAGAGGTGTTCATTGCGAATCCATGTTTGGTGACCTGAGACACCTAATGTAGGGGCTAAGGGGCTTTTCACAAAGGGAAACTATGCGTGGCGGGCTTGCATATGGCGACAATGCCCCCCATATTTTTCCTATGGCTGCCGTATACGGGGCCGTATTTTGACTGTCGCTTTATAGAAGGACGTGTCGCATGACGAAGCTGACTTTGGGGACGCATCCGTTCCTGTTGGGGTTTGAAGAGCTTGAACGGCTGGTGGAGCGCACCGCCAAATCGGGCAACGAGGGTTACCCCCCCTATAATATCGAACAGACGTCCGCGACGTCTTATCGGATTACGCTGGCGGTGGCCGGGTTTGCTGAAGGTGATTTGGCGATCACGGTGGAAGACAACCAGCTGGTGATCCGTGGACGGCAAAGTGACGACAGCGAGGGCCGCGTGTTTTTGCATCGCGGGATCGCAGCACGGCAATTTCAACGCTCGTTTGTGTTGGCCGAAGGGGTCGATGTGGGGGAGGCGTTGATGGAAAACGGATTGCTACACGTAGATTTGACACGGTCGGTACCCGACACTGTGGTACAAACGATCAACATTCGGAAAGGGTAAGTCATGGACACGAAATACAATTTTTCTGAGAACAGTGACCGCGTGGTCTATGTGAAGTCTGTCGATGTGGCGGATTTGCCGGACGATGTGCGCGAGGCGGCAGGTGATTTGGATCATCTGTTTGCGGTGCATGACAGCGAAGGCCAGCAGCTGGCCTTGGTGGCCGAACGCGAGATGGCGTTTGTGCTGGCGCGGCAAAACGACATGCAACCGGTGACGGTGCATTAGATTTTATTTTAAACGGCTTGGATGGGGCGGCGCGATACGGGGTATCGCGCCGTTTTTCGTTTTAGGACTGCTCGAGGTGCAGGCCGCATTCGCGGTTTTGGCCGAAGAAGCGCGTGTCTTGTTCGCGCATGCCGTCTTCGAGTTTGGAGGTGGTGTGGGTGTCGCCGACGCTGACGTAGCCTTGGTCCCACAGGGGGTGGTAGGGCAGGTCGTATTCCTTGAGGTACATGTGGATGTCGCGGTTAGACCAATCCACGATGGGGTGGAATTTCACGCGGCCATGTTGGAATTCAAGGATTTTGCGTTCGGCACGTGTGTCTGACTGGGCGCGGCGCAGGCCGCTGTACCATGTGCCTGCACCGACCGAGCTCATCGCGCGCTGCATTGGTTCAACTTTGTTGATTTTGTTGTACTTTTTCAGGCCGTCTTCGCCCTGTTCCCAGAGCTGGCCAAAACGCGCCTCTTGCCAGGCGGTGCTCATTTCCGAGCGGAACACGTGCAGGTTCAAGGAGAGACGTTCTGTCATCTCATCGATGAACCGGTAGGTTTCCGGAAAGAGGTAGCCCGTGTCGAACAAGAGCACGGGGATGTCGGGCATCTGCTGGGTCATCATGTGCAGCATCACGGCGGACTGGATGCCGAAGCTGGACGACAACACGTGGTCGCGGGGAAGGTTTTCGAGGGCCCATTCAATGCGGATGGCGGCGGGCTGATGCTCGAGCCATTCGTTCGCGGCTGAAAAGACTTTCGGGCCTTGTGCGACGGTTTCGGAGGTCGCTTTGGGGACATTCTGTGTCATGACGTGTTCTCCTGCTGCGCGGGGGATACGCGCGTTTGAGCGTGGGCTTGTACAGGATATCTTTGTCCTTGCGGCGATGTTCAACAGGGGCGCGGCACGAAAGAAACGTGGTGGTGGAATAGGTTAGCAAAGTGAAACGGGCATTCTGAAATGGGTGCGGGGATGGAATATTTTCTGGCCCAAGGCACGCGAGCTGCGCCTGATTTTTGTGCAGGCGGGCCGAAGGGGAGGCTCTGGTCGTGAAAAAGGCGCCCCGTTTGAGGCGCCTTTTCCGAGATGTTTGTTCAAGCCTTGCGGCAAGCTGGGAGATTATTCCGCGGAGATCAGACCCATGGATTCCAGTTTCAAAAGAACCTGGTGCGCGCAGTTGTCGACGTCGACGTTTTCGGTTTCGACAGACAATTCAGGGTTCACAGGTACATCGTATGGGTCGGAGATGCCTGTGAATTCCTTGATCTTGCCTTCGCGGGCCAATTTGTAGAGGCCTTTGCGGTCACGCTTTTCGCACTCTTCAATGGAAGTTGCGACGTGGACTTCAACGAAGGCACCGAAAGCTTCGATGTCTTCACGTACGGCGCGGCGGGTGGTTGCGTAAGGTGCGATAGGGGCACAGATCGCGATACCACCGTTTTTGGTGATCTCGGATGCAACGTAGCCGATGCGACGGATGTTGAGGTCGCGGTGCTCTTTGGAGAAGCCCAGCTCGGAGCTGAGGTTTTTGCGCACGATGTCACCATCCAGAAGGGTCACAGGGCGGCCGCCCATTTCCATCAGTTTCACCATCAAAGCGTTGGCGATTGTGGATTTGCCGGAGCCGGAGAAGCCGGTGAAGAAGACGGTGAAGCCTTGCTTGTTGCGTGGCGGTTTGGTGCGACGCAGCTCTTTCACAACTTCAGGGAAGGAGAACCATTCCGGGATTTCCAGACCTTCGGCCAGACGGCGACGCAGCTCTGTGCCAGAGATGTTGAGGATCGTGACTTTGTCTTTGTCTTCGATCTCGTCCATGGCTTCGTATTGCGCACGCTCATCAACCCAAACCATGTGTTTGAAGTCGACCATTTCGATGCCCATTTCTTCCTGGTGCTCGCGGAAGAGCTCTTGCGCATCATATGGACCGTAGAAATCTTCGCCTTGGCTGTTGGAGCCAGGGCCCGCGTGGTCGCGGCCAACGATGAAGTGGGTACAGCCGTGGTTTTTACGGATCAGGCCGTGCCATACAGCTTCGCGTGGGCCAGCCATACGCATGGCGAGGTTCAGCAAAGACATGGATGTTGTGGCTTGTGGGTATTTGTCGAGCACGGCTTCGTAGCAGCGCACGCGTGTGAAGTGATCCACGTCGCCCGGTTTTGTGAGGCCCACAACAGGGTGAATGAGCAGGTTGGCCTGTGCTTCGCGCGCGGCGCGGAAGGTCAGCTCTTGGTGGGCGCGGTGCAGGGGGTTGCGTGTTTGGAAAGCAACCACTTTGCGCCAGCCCATTTTGCGGAAGTAGGCGCGCAGCTCGTTTGGTGTGTCGCGGCGGGCGCGGAAGTCGTAGTGGACGGGCTGTTGGATGCCGGTCACTGGGCCGCCGAGGTAGATTTTGCCCGCTTGGTTGTGCAGGTAGTTGACGGCAGGGTGTGCATCGTCGTCTGCGCCGAAGACTTTTTCAGCTTCTTTGGATTTGTTCGGCTCCCAACGGTCGGTGACCGTCATTGTGCCCAAAATCACGCCTTCTTGGTCGCGCAGGGCGATGTCCTGGCCGATTTCGAGGGAGGCTGCGAAGTCTTCGGAGACATCGAGGGTGATTGGCATTGGCCAAAGCTCGCCTGTGGTCAGGCGCATGGTGTCAACGACGCTGTCGTAGTCGGCTTCAGTCAGGAAGCCTTTGAGGGGGTTGAAGCCGCCGTTCATCAGCAACTCAAGGTCGCAGATTTGACGTGGGGAGAGGTCGTGGGACACGAGATCTGCGGCTTCGACTTTGAGCTTTTGCGCGCTGTCGAAGGAAACATAGAGCTCTGGAATAGGAGCGAGGTTGTTTTCCATGAGTTTGGTCCTGTTATTTAACGAAGTGAGGCCCGATGTCGTGCCGGTCAGCTCTGCGTGCAGGGCGTCGTATTCGGCCAATTTACGGGCGAGGAATTGCGTGGTGAGGCGGTTTTTCTCGCCAGCCCCACGGGCGGTGATTTGGTAGGCGTAGCGGGACCGTTTGTCGGACCCGCTGTGGGTGGTGATTTTGATGAACTTCGCATCGGCGGCTTGTTTAAGCAGCGCGTTGAGGCGGCCGAGAGAGATGCCGATGGCCTGCGCAGTCACACGCTGGGACGCCTCGGGGGCGATTTCCAGCTGGCGGAGCAGGCGGAAAAGCTGGTCTTCCTGCTCGGTTGTGATTTTTGCGGGCGACATGGCCATTTGAATACTCGGTACGCGACTCAGTGTTTGTTCATGCGTGAACATAGCGACAAAGTGTGTTCATGCAAGAACAAACTTTTTGGGGTGCGGTGCCGTGTATCTAGCGGGCAACAAAAAGGGGCGCAGTGATGCGCCCCGATGTCGTGTCGTGCCGATTTTTGCCGGTGCTTATTCCTGCTCGGCCAGCCAGCGTTCGGCCTCAAGGGCGGCCATGCAGCCCATGCCGGCGGAGGTGACCGCTTGGCGGTATTTGTGGTCGGTCAGATCGCCCGCGGCGAAGACGCCGGGGATGGAGGTTTCGGTGCTGTCCGGTTTGGTGACAACATAGCCGCCCATGTGGGTTTCCAGCGTGTCTTTGACCAGCTCGTTTGCTGGCGCGTGGCCGATTGCGATGAACACGCCTTTACATGGCAGGTCTGTGATTTCGCCGGTTTTGGTGTGTTTGACTTTCACCCCTTCGACGCCCTTTGGCATGTCGGAGCCGTAGACCTCTTCGATCTCGTGGAACCACAGAGTTTCGATTTTCGGGTGTTTCAGCAAACGATCTTCGAGGATTTTCTCGGAGCGCAGCTCATCGCGGCGGTGCACCAGTGTGACCTTGGAGGCGAAGTTGGTGAGGAAGAGGGCCTCTTCCACCGCTGTGTTGCCACCGCCGACGACGACGATTTCCTGGCCGCGATAGAAGAACCCGTCGCAGGTGGCGCAGGCGGAGACGCCGAAGCCTTTGAAGGCTTCCTCAGACGGCAGGCCAAGCCATTTCGCGCGGGCGCCTGTGGCGAGGATGATGCTGTCGGCCTCATACACGGTGCCGCTGTCGGACTGGCAGACGAAGGGGCGTTTGGAGAAGTCGACGGAGGAGATGATGTCGCCGATGATTTCGGTGCCCATGGCGCGGGCGTGGGCTTCCATGCGGACCATCAGGTCGGGGCCTTGCACGTGGCTGTCGCCGGGCCAGTTTTCGACTTCGGTTGTTGTGGTCAGCTGGCCACCCGGTTCGAGCCCCTGCACGAGGATCGGGTTGAGCATGGCGCGGCTGGCGTAAACGCCGGCGGTGTAGCCTGCGGGGCCGGAGCCGATGATGAGAACTTTGGTTTTGCGCGTTTCAGCCATGTCAGAATCCCTTTTGGTGCTTGAGTGGCATATACGCGTGCGGTGCCGCGCATTAAAGGGGGATTGCTGGGATGTGATCGCGCGAAACAGAGTTGCGGAAGTTTGAAATATTGTTGCGTGTGGTGCAGGTCTGGCGTATGAATTGCGCTGGCCACGAGGGGACTTGCGCAACAATGCCTGGACAAAAGCTAGACGAAATTGACCGGATGATCCTTGCAGAGCTGCAAGCGGACGGGCGGATGACCAACGTGGAGTTGGCCAAACGGGTCGGTATTTCTGCGCCGCCGTGTTTGCGCCGCGTGCGTACGCTGGAGGAGCAAGGCTTCATTCGTGGGTATCATGCCGAGGTGAACGCCCGTGAGCTGGGGTTTGAGGTTCAGGTGTTTGCGATGGTGGGTTTGGTCAGTCAGGCCGAAGTGGACCTGAGCGCGTTTGAAGACAAATGCAAAGGCTGGCCGCTGGTGCGCGAGTGCCACATGCTGAACGGGGAAGTGGATTTCGTTTTGAAATGCGTGGCCCCGGATTTGCGCACGTTCCAGAATTTTCTGACCGAAGATTTGACGGCAGCCGACAATGTGGCCAGCGTGAAGACGTCGCTGGTGATCCGCGGGGCGAAGGACGAGCCCGGTGTGCCGTTTGACGTTTTAGAAGCGCGATTGGCGCAGGAGGCCTAGGCCACCTGCCTAACGTTTGGCGGTCAGGCGACGCTGTTGAAATCCAGATCGCGCAGGGACATGCGTGGGTGCATCAACAGGCCGAAATCTTCGATCCGGTCCACATGTGGGAAAAGGCTCAGGTAGAGGTCGAGCATATCGCCGCGCAGCCCAAGGTCGTGGCGTGCGCCGGGGTTTTGGCTGTCGATCTCGACCCCGTTTACCGTGATCCGTTCGTGGGCATCGAAGCCCAATTGGAAGGTTTGCACGGCGGCTTGGGGTTGAATTTCAACGATGTTCACGCCGTCGACGAAGTCTGACGCAGGCACGAAGGCGCCGGTGTGGCCTGTGACGCGCTGCAATTGTGCGGAGCGGTGGAACAGGCGCGCGGCGGGGCCGAGCATGAGGTCTGGCGCGGGGCGCCCGAACCCAAGAGCATCGGCGGAGACACGGATGAGCCGGCCCATTTTAGGATTCTGGTCTGTGGCATGGGGCACGAGTGTTGTCGCGCCGCGCCATTTTACGGTTTGAAACCCGTGGGTTACGGTCATGACTTTGTCGCCAGGCAGGATGTCCTCGATGGCCATGGTGCCGCGATCTGTTTTCAGCAGGCCACCCCGTGCGATGGCGCTGAAGCTGTCCTCGAACGCGGAATGGGCCGGGGCAATGCGGGAGATATCGTTGATGTCACCGTTGGGAAGAAGATGGACGATCTCGTATTTGCGCATAAGAGGCACTTTGCGCTGAGATCGTCCGTCTGCTCTACACACCTGCTCTGGAGGAACAGGGGATCTGAAATGTGTCACCGCGATACCTGCGGTGATTGGAGAGGCCTTGGTCATGCGAACACCCGAAATTGGTTGTCACATCATCTGTCGGCCCCCACCGACAACATCTGAAGTACGTTGTTATTTCCTGAAATGTGACCGATCAGGACAATTGCCGTCAAATTTTAGGTAATTTTCCCCGTAAAGCGCGATCAATGGCTGTGGCGGGGGGCTGATTGTTGATCAGTGGGCGACAAGCCTGCCTTATTTGGGGCTGTGCGCGGGGTGTGGGCGGGCGCCCAAACGAGAATCGCCGCCCTCTGAAGTCTCAGAAGAGAGCGGCGATGTCAGGCTGGCGGGAGGTCCAGCGGGAGAAAGAGGGGCCGGTTTAAGCGGCGGGACGCATGGTGCGTTGGGGGGACTGGGCCAAAGCGGCGACAGCGCGACGGCTGGCGATGAACGCTTGGCGGCGCAGACCACGCTCCCATGGCATTTTCTGTGTGCAGGTTTCTGCGGCGTCTTTGGTGGATGCGATCCAACGGGTTTTCTTGGTCATGGGGTTTGCCTCATGTTGTTGTGCTCGATAGGGGCAAGATGACGGTTCAAAGGGGCAGGAGTTTGGCCGCTTCGCGAAAATTTGTGAGAAATTTTCAGGGGCTGGCACGGGAAATATGGCGGGACTGTCTGGGGTGTTAAGATGGCCGGTGGCCCCGTTTTTATTGGGGCCGTGTACAATCTTGCGCCATGCGGGGGGATTGTTTCGCGGGATTGGTGGGGGGATCTGGGGCAAGCCTGTGGCGCGGCCTGTCAGATTTGCGCCCAAATCAACCGTTCGCTGATGATCAGGCGGGGGCGCCGAGGGTGATGGCCGCGATGAGACGGCCGTAATCGGCCTCTTTATTATGGGTGGTGCGGCGGTAGCTGTAGAATCGGTCCGGGTCGGCATAGGTGCAATGGTGGGTCCATTCGGCGTGCCCGACGCCTGCGGTGCGCAGGCGGTACAGGCCCAAGGCGGGCAGGTCGAATAGGTAGCGGTCGCCTTCGCCTTGCACGAAGAAGCGCGCGAAGCTTGGGTCTTGGGCGATGAAGTCTTCGAAGAATTCTGGTCCGACCTCGTAGGCGCGTTGGCTGATTGAGGGGCCGATGACGGCGTGGGTGTTTTCACGGGTCGCGCCCAGGGCTTCCATCGCGTCCAAGGTCGCTTCGAGGACGCCGCCAAGCGCCCCTTTCCAGCCCGCGTGGGTCGCGCCTATCACGCCCGCATCGGCATCGGCGAACAAAACCGGCTGGCAATCAGCAGAGAGGACGGACAGGGCCACGCCGGGGGTGGCGGTGACGAGGCCGTCGGCCTTTGGTTTGTCTGGTGAGGGTTCGGTCACAGTGATGACATCGGCGGAATGGATTTGGTGCACGCCCATAAGGTTGTCCAATGGGACCTCCATGGCGGCGGCCACGCGGCTGCGGTTTATGGCGACGGCTTCGTGTTGATCGGAGCTGCCCGTGCCGCAATTGAGGCCTTCGAAGACACCGGAGGACGCACCGCCGCGGCGGGTGAAGAAACCATGGCGAAACGGGGTGAGCGCGTCGGATGTTATGATTTCAAGCGTCATTATCTAGGCCTCCAGTCCCGCGGGGGTGGCTGCGCCATCGGGGTAAAGTGCGATTACTTTGAACAGGGAACCCATTTCTTCGGGGTGCGTCAAGCGGCGGTGTGCGGCGATATGCGCCTCGAGGGCGGGGCCGGAGAGGGCGGTTGCCAGTGTTTGGGCGCGTTGCGTGATCCCGAGGCGTTCGAGGAACACACCTTGGGGGGTGACGCGGGTGAATTTGGCGGGCGCGGCATGTGTGGCGATGGCTTCAAAATCCACATGGGCGGTGATGTCGGCATGGCCCGGTGCGGCGAACGGGTCTGTCGGGGCGTGGTCTTTGATCGCTTGCAGGGTGTCCCCCAGTGAGCGCCAATCGCCGTAGTCGATGATCAGGGCGAGCCCGCCATGGTCTGCGATGCGGGTGCCGATTTGGGCGGTAATGGAAGGCAAAGCGGGGCAGAGTTCGACGATATCGCCGATGTCCGTGTCCTCGAGCCGGTGGTCGAGGGCGGCGATGGGGGTGGCGGCAGAGAGGCCCGGTGTGAGGGCGTCGTCTTGGGTGCCGATCTGCACTTCGCGCCAACCGCCTGCATCACGGTGGAATTGGCGGATGGGCAAGGCGTCGAAGAATTCGTTGGCCACCAAGAACAGCGGGGCGTCGGGCAGCGCAGTGATCGTGTCGTGCCAGGTTGGGTTTTCGATGCGTTTGCCCTGCTCGGCGCGCAGGCTGGGGGAGGTTTCAACAAAGTGAATGTCGGCGGCATCGGTGAAGCCGGGGACCCGTGCGGTGGCGCGCAGGATGTCGGCCATCAAGGTGCCGCGCCCGGGGCCGAGTTCGGCGAGGGTGAAGGGGCTGGGCTGGCCTTGGTCGATCCACGCTTGGGCGAGGGCGAGCCCGATGAGTTCGCCGAACATCTGGCTGATCTCGGGGGCGGTGGTGAAATCACCGGCGGCGCCCAGTGGGTCGCGGGTGGCGTAGTAGCCGGATGTGGGGTTCATCAGCGCCTCGGCCATGTAATCGGCCAAGGTGATGGGGCCGTTGGCCGTGATCTGGCGGCGCAGGGATTGGGCAAGGTCGGTCATGCGGATCTGCGGGAATACACGATAAGGGCGATGCCCGCGAGGATCATGGGGATGGAGAGCGCTTGGCCTTGGGTCAGGCCCCATGTGCCAAAATCATAGGCCCAGCCGATGGGGTTGCTGGGCGAGGTGAATTGCACATCTGGTTGGCGGAAGAATTCAACGATAAAGCGCGACAGCCCGTAGCCCACAAGAAAGACAGCCACGAGGGACCATGCCCGTTTCAGCCAGCCCCGTGTGAAGGCGAGAGTGAGGACGACTGTACCCAGCAGCAGCCCTTCGAAGCCGGCTTCGTAGAGCTGGCTGGGGTGGCGGGTGACTTCGGTGCCGTAGTAGAACCATTCGCCCGCGGTTGTGCAGGGCTGTTGGGTGGGGTCAAAACACATGGAGGGGAATTTGACGCCCCATGGCATGTCTGTGGCGCGGCCGAAGAGCTCGGCGTTGATGAAATTCGCCAGACGCACCAGAAAAATTGCTGGGGTGGCGGTGAGCGCGAGGATGTTTGCGACGTCGCCCATGGCGGCACCGTAGCGGCGCGCGCAGAGGATGACGGTGATGCAGACGCCGATAAACCCGCCGTGGAACGACATGCCGCCATCCCAAACGCGGATGATCGAGAGGGGGTCTTCGCGGAATTGACCATCGCCGTAAAACAGCACGTAGCCCAAGCGGCCACCTGCGATGACGCCGATGATGATCCACGTCAGCAAGTCTTCGATTTGGTCACGGCTGAGCGGTGGAGTGTCATTGCGCCACAGCGTGGGGCGGGCGATGGCACGGGTTGCGATCCACCAGCCGATCAGGATGCCGACGATATAGCCCATGGCGTACCACCGCAGGGCGAAGGTGAAACCAAAGAGCGAGAGTGTGAAAATCTCGGGCGAGATATCGGGAAAGGGAATGCCACCAGTCATGGGCCCTTTAGTGCCCCATGGTGCGACGATGTCAACCGTCGTACGGGGTTGTTATGCGCGGTATTCGGCCCCATATAAGTGGCAACAGATTGGAGAGTGCCATGCAAACCCGAAACAAAGTCTTTGATGATTTGTCGCAATTGATGACCAACGCTATGGGCGTGGCCCAAGGGGCGAAGGACGAAGCGCAGACTGCGATGTCTGGGATGGTGGATCGCTGGTTGGCGGACCGTGATTTTGTGACGCGCGAAGAGTTTGAAGCGGTGCGGACCATGGCGCAGAAGGCGCGCGAAGAGAATGCAGCGTTGCTGGCGCGCATTGAGGCGCTTGAAGGGAAATAAGCGCTGCGGGCTTTGGCCCAGCGATATTTAGGTTGAAGGGCTGCCGTTTGGCGGCCCTTTTGCGTTTAGAGGCGTTTGATGGGCCCGCTTTGGTCAGCAGATTTAATACGTATTTGCATAAGCGGTACACGATTTTCGGCGGTGTTCGACCAAGGATGCCCATGTAACGTGGTGCAAAAGGATGAATGCCTATGCACAACTCAAAGCGCTCCGACATGAAGCTATTTGTGGTTCTGTTCACACTTTGCCTTGTTCCCGTCTTGTCTGGTGGGGCGCGGCTGTTTTCTATTGCGGTGGATGGTGCAGCAGAGCCGCTCAACCTGAACTATGTTGAAAACCCTTTGCCGATCGCGCTGCATATGCTTGCATATATGGTGTTTTGCGTGCTTGGGACGCTGCAGATTGCGCCTGTTTTTCGGTGGCGTCACAGGGGGCTTCACCGACAGATGGGGCGGATGCTCATTCCCGTGGGGTGTGTCGCGGCCATTGCGGGCATTTGGATGACGTTGATGTACCCGCCGGTGCCGTCGAACGGAGTGACCGTCGGCTATGTTCGGATTGCTTTTGGGGCTGGGATGATTTTGTGTCTCGTCCTTGGCACGGCTGCTGTAAGGCGCCGCGATATTCCGGCGCACCAGATATGGATGATGCGCAGCTATGCAATTGCGATGGGGGCAAGCACGCAGGCTCTTGTTGCGATCCCGTGGTTTGTGGTCATCGGTCAGCCGCAAGGCGCGCCTTGGGCGTTCGCGATGTTTGTGGTTTGGGTGTTCAACCTCGCGGTTGCGGAATGGTTCGTAAAACGCCCTGCGCACTCTGGCCGCGCGGCGTAGTGCGGTGGCTAGAGGCGCCCTGTTGGGCGGACCATTGTGCCGCAGACGAGGCTGGTGAGCAGGTTGGGGATGGGTGGGATTTGACTGGCGGGGAACAACATTTTGTCACGCAGCAGAGGCAGGAGGCGGCTGTCGGATTGGTACATCGGGGTGAAGCCCCATGACATGGCTTGGTAGATTTTGGTGTGCAGTTTGCGGGCGCGAACGTAGGCGGGGAACGCCTGTTGTAGGGGGCGCGTTTTGAGGGCTTTGGCCAAGGCTGAGGCATCGAGGAGGGCCATGTTGGCCCCTTGGCCGAGCTGGGGCGAGGCGCGGTGAGCGGCGTCGCCGATGTGGACTAAGCGGTTGTTATATGGGCGGTTTAGGGTGCCGTGGCTGTAGCGGGCCATGGTCATTTGCGCGGGATCGGTGATTTGATCGAGGAAGGGGGCGAGTGCGGGCCACAGGGCGGTGGCTTGGGTTTTCCAGGCGCTCCATCCGTTGGTCAGCCATGTGTCGTAGGCGCCCGATGGCATGGACCAGAACACGGCGGCCTTTGGCGTGGGATCGCCCGGCATTTGGCCGATGGGCAGGACGCCGATCATGTGGGAGGCCGCGACATATCTTTGGCTGAGGTGGTGATGCGGGATGTCGGTTTGGGGCCAATCGACGGTGCCCCAGATGGCCCCGTAGGACAGGGGTTTGGCGGCCAGCGGCGAGAGGGGGGAGCCTGCGCCAGAGGCATCAATGGCCAGATCGAAGGGGCCGTAGATGTCGTTTGTTCTGGTGAAAATCTCAACGCTATCAGTGTCTTGGCGAACGGAGGTGACGGCGCTGGCGGATTGCAGGGTGATGGTGGTGCGGGTTTTCATGGCGTGCCAGAGCGCATCGAACAAGGCGGCGCGGTGGATGGCGAGGCCGTAGGCGTTGGGGTCGTTCAGGTCGTAGTGCACATCAAGCACGCGGTGGCCTGTTTTGGCCTCGAGGCCGAGCATATGGGTCACACGGTTGCCAAGGGTGGTGGCGCGATCAAGGGCGCCGATTTCCGCCAGCACCTGTTGGCCCACGGGCTGGATCACGAGGCCGGAGCCCAGAGGTTTGGGGGTGTCGAATTGATCGAAAATCGTGATGTCGTGGCCGTCGTCTGCCAAGAGACTGGCGGCGGCGAGGCCCCCCATTCCAGCGCCGATGATTGCGATCCGCATGTGTTGAGTACCCCTTAAATTACGATATTGCTCTGGTATGGGTCCGGTATGGGTTTGGTATGGCTGTGATACGGAAGTTTGACGACCGGTGAAACCGACAATGCGCCGCAGGTTTGGGGCATTTGTTGACTGTCGTTTGGGGGGACGGCTGGGGGGGGCGATGCGGAACGAATGGCCGGTTTGAGCCCAAAGCGGCGGATGCTGCGATCTTCATGAATGACAGCAACGCGCTACGAAGATCCTTTTCAAACCGTCCCCTCTGTGGTGAAGTCCGCGTGGTAGACGCCCATTGAGCGCGAAAGAAGAAATACATGGAACTGAGCAAACTCGAACGATATTACCTGTCCAACCAATTAAGGATTATGGAAGCACTATATCCCAACGAAGCGGACGAGCTCGCGGTTCAACGTGAAGCTATCGAACAGGGATATTCGTTTATTTACAATATGGGTATGGACCACATTTTGGATGGCAACGACGCCATGACAGTCGAGGAGACGAAAGAGGTCTGGGACGCAATGGACATGTTCTTGTCCATAGATCGGACGATCCAAGAATTGGGCCTAGAAGAACTGCATGAAGAACATTTCACCCGCTTCACAGGATACGACGGAAACAACGAATCCAAGTTCATGGGATTCGCCGCGTTTACGGTAGAACGCCTTGGAAGGTTTACGCACCTTCCACTCAAAGAAGAGCTTTACTTAAATTCGCACATGCCGACACGGCAGACTTATGAAAGGATGCTCACCGAATGGCGGAAAATAGACTATCGTAATCGGTTCCCAATGAGCAAAGAGGATTTGATGAGAGTCCTCGAAGCCGCCGCCCATCCAGAAAACCGCAAGTAAGGCGGCGGAATGATGGACGTGATTTCGCTCCTGCTCACGATTTTTGGTCTGGTGATTTCTGGCGTTGCCTACTGGAAAGCAGATGATGCAAAGAAGGCTGTCCAAAAGGCTCTTAAGCGACGAAATTCGGATGAAGACTTGCAACGCCTGAGGAATTTGATCGCCGTTATGGAAGCCGCCAAAGAAGCGGTCGCCCCTTGGGTCGCTGGTATGCCGCATGATCGAAGAACTGGTAGAGACCAAAAAGATGATCTTGCAAAACTCAGTGAGACCATTGATCTCCTGCGGACAAAGGCACCGTTGGGCCTCGAAGGTGCCGAGCAAAGACGAATAAAGAAATCAGCCACGGTGCTTGATAACGAGTTTAAAGAGATCGGAAACACTACGGACAACCAAGACCATTGGAAAGCCGCGTTATCGGAGATTCAATTGATGATTCCCAGACTGGAAAAGTTGGAGCGGTCCATGAGGGATGCGCAAATCTCCACTTAAGGAATAAACAATGGCGGCCCGATTGGACCTTAACCCGATGGCATGAAAGTCCTTAAAACTCAGAGAAAACATGCTTTATCCCCCGCTATCGTCGTCTAAGAAAGAATGCGAGAGTTGAGGGTAGGTTTGAGGTGATTGCAGTCATTGAGTCTACAAAAGCGAACGGCAGTTTCGTCCGCAAAGCGTGCGGTGTTTTGCGGGGTGTTTGTTTTGGATCAAAAGCGTCAGCAAGGTGTGCTTTTGAAAAGTGAGGAATGGACCTGCCGGTTGGGTGGCAGGTCCATATCGTTTTGCGGTGCTTAGTCTGCTGCGACTGCAGGGCGGCCGTCTAGGTTTGAGAGTTTTTCGCGTTTGGCGAAGAACATGTAGGCCAAGGCCATCAAGTAGATGGCGATGACGATTGTGCCGACCCATTGGATTTGCAGCCATTGGCTTTGGAAGAGCAAGGTGAGCGCAAACAAGCCAATTGCGTTGGCCAATACGTAAGATGCGGTGCCGAAGCGTTCCGTGGTCAGGTTCAGGTTGTCGGTGTAGAGCCGGATCAGTGAGTCGAACGAATTGATCACGAACACGATCCCTACGATTGTCATCGCCCAGTTTGGCAGGCCGACTGTACCGATCCCGTTGAGGTGGTAGTAGTAGAGAACCGAGAACCACAGTGCCAACGGGATGGATGGAAACACGAGGAGTGCTGCGAGCAGTTGCCAGGTTTTCAAACCGCCGACGAAGCGGCTCACGAATTGGCCGATCATGATGGACCATGCGAACCACCAGAACAGGTAGAATTCGTGGTATTCTGTCAGCGGGATGATGAATTTATGGATGTTTGTGAAGTAGCCGCCGATATTGCTGGAGGTTGCGGCCAAGTCGCCCACGCTCATCCCTGCGTTCAAGAACATATAGAGGATCAACACGAAGAACAGGACTGTGGAGCTGACGGAGAGGAGTTTCACGAACTTCAGGTCGGTTGAGCTGAATGCGGCGATCAAGATGACCAAGAAGCAGATCAGGTAGAACACGGGTAGAATGGTCTCACCATCGCCGACTTCCGCGATGTAGTAGGGCATGTAGATCAGGAACAGCGCGCCAGTGAAGGCACAGGTGGTGATGATCACGATGTTATTGAGGATCTTGATGGCTGGGATTTTAAAGAAGCCCACGCGCGGTTCGATGGCGCAGAAGTAGAAGGTCGTCAGGAAGTAGAACGCCCAAATCAAAAAGCCCCAGAACCCGAACTCAAGCGCGAGTGGGTTGGTGAAGGCATAGGCCGGTTCGGTCGCTATATCCGCGTAAAGCGGGAAGTCGAACGCGAGGGGAAACATGATGAGGCCGACATCGAGGCCGGAGGTGAATAGGATCGCGATGAAGGTGAAGAGGGGGACGGGGGACGATCCGGTGAGCGGAAGGTTCCACCATTTTATGACGCAAAATAATACAAGTGCAAACGCGAGGATAACCCCGAACGAGATGATTGACGTTAACATAGCCACTCCTTTGGTTGGGTTCGCTATAAGGACTACCCAGATATTCCCCAAGAATATTCGCCGGCAGTGCCCTGTAGCGACACTTTTTGACGGATAATCGGCCAATAGAGGGATTTAGACCGCGTGGTGCGGTGAGGGGATGTGGCGGGTTTACGTGGGGCGCGGGGCTGGTATAACGCGCGCATGATGATGCGTCTGATCCAGATTATTCGAATTATATCCCCGGCGCTGTAAAGCAGACGCCGGGCAAAGGTGTATGAGCGATCCACACCGCCAAACCTCTATGACATTTGATGAGATGAAGGACGCCTGACATGTGCGCCGAGAAGAACGAATATAAAGACACTTTGAATTTGCCCCGCACGGAGTTTCCGATGCGCGCGGGCCTGCCAAAACGTGAGCCTGCGTGGTTGCAGCGCTGGGCGGATTTGGATGTGTATGAAAAGCTGCGCGAGAAGGCGAAGGTTGAGGACCGGCAGTCGTTCACGCTGCATGATGGGCCGCCTTATGCGAACGGGCATTTGCACATCGGGCATGCGCTGAACAAGATCCTGAAAGATATGGTGGTGCGGTCCCAGCAGATGATGGGCAAGGACGCGCGGTATATCCCCGGTTGGGATTGTCACGGGTTGCCGATCGAGTGGAAGATCGAAGAGAAGTACCGCGAGAAGGGCAAGGACAAGGACGACGTTGATGTTGTTGAGTTCCGCCAAGAGTGCCGCGATTTTGCCGCCGGTTGGGTGGACATCCAGCGCGAGGAATTCAAGCGGTTGGGCGTTCAGGGTAAGTGGGACAACCCTTATCTGACGATGAACTTCCATGCGGAACGTGTGATTGCCGAGGAATTCCAGAAGTTCTTGATGACCGGCACGTTGTACCAAGGGTCTAAGCCTGTGATGTGGTCACCGGTGGAGCAGACGGCCTTGGCCGAGGCTGAGGTGGAGTACCACGACAAAGAGAGCTTTACGATCTGGGTGAAGTTCGCTGTTGATGCCGGTGATCTTGCCGGTGCGAAGGTTGTGATCTGGACGACGACACCTTGGACGATCCCGTCTAACAAGGCGGTCGTTTACGGCGAAAACTATGACTACGGGTTGTATGAGGTCGTTGAGACGCCCGAGGAATGCTGGGCCGAGGTGGGCGAGCGGTTCTTGTTGGCCGATAAGCTGGCGGCGGATGTGTTTGCCAAGGCGCGTTTGGATGCGGCCCATTGGAAACGGGTGCGCGGTGTTCCAGCGGATGAGCTGGCCGGCCTGTCGTTGAAGCACCCGTTGAATGGTGTGGACGGCAGCAACGGCGAGTGGGACGGTTTGCGTGATTTTCGCGCTGCACCTTTCGTGACCGACGAAGAAGGGACGGGCTTTGTGCACTGTGCGCCAAGCCACGGTATGGAAGAATTCGAGCTGTACCGTGATCTGGGCATGTTGGGTGAGATGATCACCTACAACGTCATGGATGATGGGTCGTTCCGTGAGGATCTTCCGTTCTTTGGCGGGAAACGCATTTTGCGTGAGAAGGCCAAGAAGGGGAACTGGGAGGGCGATGCGAACGCTGCGATTATGTCAAAACTCGCCGAGGTCGGTGGGCTGTTGGCGCGTGGCAAGATCAAGCACAGCTATCCGCATTCTTGGCGCTCGAAAGCGCCGATCATCTATCGCAACACGCCGCAGTGGTTTGCCGCTGTCGATAAGGCTGTGGGCGATGGTCAGGACGAATACGGCACGACGATCCGCGAGCGGGCGTTGCGCAGCATTGATGAGCTGGTGACGTGGACCCCGCAAAAGGGGCGCAACCGTTTGTATTCCATGATCGAGGCGCGCCCGGATTGGGTGCTGTCGCGTCAACGTGCGTGGGGTGTGCCGCTGACCTGTTTCACCAAAGTGGGCGCATTGCCGACGGATGATGATTATCTGTTGCGCGATCCGGCGGTGAACGCACGTATTCTGGAAGCGTTTGAGGCCGAGGGTGCTGATGCGTGGTATAAGGACGGTGCGAAGGCGCGGTTCTTGGGCCAAGATTATAGCGGTGACGACTACGATCAGGTCATGGATATTTTGGATGTGTGGTTCGACTCTGGTTCGACCCATGCGTTCACATTGCGTGACCGTGAAGACGGGTCTGATGATGGTTTGGCCGATTTGTACCTTGAGGGTACTGACCAGCACCGTGGGTGGTTCCATTCATCTATGTTGCAGGGCTGTGGCACCATGGGCCGCGCGCCGTACCGTGGGGTTTTGACCCACGGGTTTACGCTGGATGAGAAGGGCATGAAGATGTCCAAATCAGTGGGCAACACTGTGGCGCCTGAGAAGGTGGTTCAGCAGTATGGTGCGGATATTCTGCGGTTGTGGGTGGCACAGGCGGATTACACCGTCGATCTGCGGATCGGTGATGAGATCCTGAAAGGTGTGGCGGACAGCTATCGTCGTTTGCGCAACACGGTGCGTTTCATGTTGGGGTCGCTGGCGGATTATGATCCGGCGAAGGCTGTGGCCCGTGAGGACATGCCGGAGCTGGAGCAGCTGATCCTGCACAAGCTGGCCGTTTTGGACGGTGTGGTGCGTGAGGGCTATGCCAAGTACGATTTCCAAGGTGTGTTCCGCGCGATCTTTGAATTCGCGACGTTGGATTTGTCGTCGTTCTATTTCGATGTGCGCAAGGATGCGTTGTATTGTGATGGGGACACGGCGCGCCAGCGGGCAGCGTTGACGGTTTTGGATGCGCTGTATGCGCGTTTGACCACGTGGTTGGCCCCTATCCTGTCGTTCACGATGGAAGAGGTGTGGCTGGAGCGCAATGGCGAGGACACATCGGTTCACTTGGTTGATTTCCCTGACACGCCAGCCGATTGGCGCGATGATGAATTGGCGGCGCGTGCTGAGGTTGTGCGTTCGGTCCGTCGCGTTGTGACGGGTGCGTTGGAAGAACAGCGGACGGCGAAGGTGATCGGGTCGTCGTTGGAGGCTGCACCGACGGTGTATTTGTCCAGCGAATTGGCCAAGGTCATCACCAACCCTGATACGTTTGCGGATTTGTGCATCACCAGCCAGATCACCATCGTTGAAGGCGACGCCCCTGACGGTGCGTTTGCGTTGGAGGATGTTGCCGGTGTGGGCGTAGTGTTCGGCATGTCCGATGGCGAGAAGTGTCAGCGGTGCTGGAAGATTTTGCCTGAGGTTGGCACGCATACCCATGATGGTGTCTGTGGCCGGTGCGACGCCGCGCTGAGCTAACGTTTGTGCGGGGGGCAGGCAGATGTCGCGAGACATCTGCCTGCCCCCTTTGCGTTTGTGACGGGCCCCGCCCGCCGCAGGCGCAGATGTGCTTTGCACATCTTTCGGATTGCCTGCGACCTGCGCAGGGGGGAAGGTAGGTCATGCCTAAATTGACTGTTCACACAAATTTCGGACCATTGACGCTGACCCAGACGGGGGAGGCGATATCGGCGTTGGAGTGGGATGGTGATGGCGTGGAGGACACGCCGTTGTTGGCGGAGGCTGCTGCGCAGGTGCGGGCTTATGATCAGGAGCGGTTGCAGGTTTTTGATCTGCCGTTGGCCGTGGCTGGATCGGACTTTCAGCGCGCTGTTTGTGCGCAGATCTCGGCGATTCCGTTTGGCGAGACTGTAACATACGGGGATATTTCAAAGGCGCTGGGCGTGCCCGCGCAGGCTGTTGGTTCGGCTTGTGGTGGGAACCCGATCCCCGTGATTATTCCGTGCCACCGCGTGATGGGTGCCAAGGGTTTGACAGGGTTTTCCGGCAAAGGTGGTGTTGAGACCAAGGTAGCGCTGTTGCGCCACGAGGGGGCCGGTGGGTTTTTGATTTAGGGCCGATTACCCGTTTGGGCCGTGGATCACTTGTTGCAGGGCGCCTGCCAGCAGCAGGTACAAGGATGTGAGCATCAGGCCCCACAAGATAAGCGGGGCGGGGGCAAAGCCTGACCATGCGGCGAGGCCGGCGCAGGCCGTCCAGATCAGGGCGATGGGCAGCGAGATCGGGCGCCAGCGTTGGGTGCGCACGGGGTGGATAAATTTCACCGGCACAAACATGGCGACGGACAAAATGGCGATCAAGGTGAGGCAGACCCACCAGGGGGGCGACAGTGCGAAGAGCACGAGGATCAGCATGTTCCAGCAGCCTGGAAAGCCGGAGAAGGAATTGTCCTTTGTTTTCATGCGGGTGTCGCAGAAATAGAGGGCGGAGCCAAACGTGATGACGATCACGGCGACCCAGCCGGACCAGCCGTCCATCAGGCCTGAGGCGTAGAGGGCGTAGGCGGGGATGAAGACGTAGGTGAGATAGTCGATGATCAGGTCGAGGAGCACGCCATCGAACTGTGGGGCGTGGGATTTCACGTCGTATTTGCGGGCCAGTGGGCCATCGATCCCGTCGACGGCGAAGGCCACGATGAGCCAGACAAACATGCCCGGCCAGTTGCGGTCGATGGCTTCGAGCATGGCGAGCATGGCGAAAACGGCACCGGATGCGGTGAGCCAGTGAACGGCGAGGGCTTTGGTTGCGGGTGTCATGGGGTGGGTTGTGACCCAAAACGGCCGGTGCAGCAAGGCGCGTGGTGTTTGGGGTGTTTTGTGGGGGAAGGTTACAGGTTTTACCGCAGTCGTGCGGTTTGACCCACGAGTGCTGACATCCCTGTGAGGAGGGATAGATTATTGAAATTTTAACGGTACATTCTCATCAATGATTACCCAGTCCAAAGGAAAAGCCCGTGAACGTTTTTAAGAAATCTCTGACCCTCGCTGCATTCGCGTCTTTCGCGGCAACTGCCAGTTTCGCTGGTGAGCAATATGTTGATGACACAGGGTTTGCTGTGTCTGGCTACGATGTTGTGGCCTATTTTGATTTGCCGCAGGCGCCTGTGGGCACTGCGCAGGCCGAGGCTGTGCCAGGTTTGGCGAGCATTACGGCAGACTACAACGGCGCGACATTCGCGTTTTCCACGGAAGAGAACCGCGACAAGTTTGTTGCAAACCCTGCGCAATATGCACCGCAGTATGATGGGCACTGCGCCTATGGTGTGGCCCAAGGTGGGAAGGTTCCTGCGAACCCGAACCTGTGGCGCATTGTGGATGGCGAATTGTACCTGAACATCACGCGCAATGTTGTTGGGTTCTGGGAAGAAGACATTCCACAGAACATCACATTGGCGGAAGGCAACTGGGTTTCACTGGAGCCAACAGAGGCCTCTGAGCGCGCTATTCCGCAGTTTTCCTCTGAAGCGCCTTTGAACTAAAAACAGGGCTGCCGAAAGGCGCCACGTTAACTCAAGCGGCTTTTGGTCGCGCCCCTTGGATGTGTGGGGCGCGGCCATTTTTGTATGATGTGTTAGGCCGAAAGGGTGCTCAGCGTGTTGGTGATGCTGAGCGCTGCGTCGGCGGCTTCGCGGCCTTTTTTGATGAAGTGCTCGCGGTAGATGGCCATGTGGTGGTCGGTTTCTTGGAAGTGATGGGGCGTGAGCGAGACGGAGAGCACGGGAACATCGGTTTCCAGCCCCGCTTGCATCAGCCCGTTGACCACAGATTGGGCCACGAAATCATGGCGGTAGATGCCGCCGTCTACGACGAGGGCTGCCGCAATCACGGCGCCATATTTTTGGGTTTTGGCCAGTCGGCGCGCCATCAGCGGCATTTCGAATGCACCGGGAACGGTGAAGACGTCGATGTGTTCTGACGGTATAACCTGTTGAAATCCAACGAGGGATTGATCGACAATATCGGCATGCCAATTGGCTTTGACGAAAGCGTATCGGGTGTGTGTCATCGTGATCTCCTTATTGCGACACGTCACCCAAGGCGATCACATATCAGCAGTCCCGCCGATGGGCGGGGTGCGGATACATTCTCTTTCATCCGGACTATGACCGTCGGCTCAGGAGTTGCACCTGATCTGCTGGACCCGCCCGATGGGGCGGCGCTCGCGGGCTTACAGAGACTGCTTACCGCCGGTGGGGAATTTCACCCCGCCCTGAGAATGCGCACTATGTTCCAGTAAATCGGGGGGCGTGCAAGGCAGAAGGCGCGCCTGTGCCGCAGCGTTGTATGCATCAGCCGTCGGCGCTGGGGTGGGCGGCGTTGTAGACTTCCATCAGGCGCGCGGTGTCGACGGCTGTGTAGGTTTGCGTGGTGGAGAGGGAGGCGTGGCCGAGCAATTCCTGGATCGCGCGCAGGTCGCCGCCGGCATTGAGCAGGTGGGTGGCGAAGCTGTGGCGCATGGCGTGGGGGGTGGCCGTGGCGGGCAGGCCCAATTGCATGCGCGATTGCGCCATCGCCTGTTGGATGGCGCGCGGGTAGAGCGGGCCGCCGCGGGCCCCGCGAAAGATCGGGCTGTTTGGTTCGAGGTCGAACGGGCAGTCGCGCAGGTAGGCATCTACGGCGGCGCGGGCCGCAGGGATGACGGGGACGATGCGTTCTTTGCCGCCTTTGCCGAGGATGCGCAGGGACGCGGGGAGGGGCACGTCGCGGGTGGTGAGGCCCAAGGCTTCGGAGATGCGCAGGCCGCAGCCGTAGAGCAGGGTGACCACGGCGGTGTCGCGCGCGGCGATCCATGGTTCGCGGGCTTGCAGCTCGACCGTGTCGATCATGGCGCGGGCGGCGTCTTCGGCTAAGGGACGGGGCAGCTTTTTCTGGAATTTAGGGGCGCGGGTCGACAGGACGGCAGTGGGTTCGAACCCTTCGCGTTCGGCCAGCCAAGAGTAGAAGGTTTTGACCGCAGAGAGGCTGCGCGCGAGGGAGCGGGCGGAAACGCCGCGGCTGCGTTCGTGTGCCATCCAGGCGCGCATGTCGCTGATGGTGAGTTTGGAAATCGGGCCCAGCCCTTGGGCGTCGCCGTGGTGCTGGGCCATGAAAGCGAGAAAGCCCAGCACGTCTGTTTGGTAGGCTTTGATCGTGTTGTCAGAGGCGCCTTTGAGGGCTTTTTGGTGATCAAGCCACGCGGCCAAGGCGGCGGTGAGGGCGGGCGAGACCATCAGTCGAGCCAGCGGCGCATGACCCGTTCGAAAACGCCTGTGAAGAAGATCAGAAGGTCGGTGCCTTGCTGTGGGGTGAATTGGTGCGGGTCTTCGGCGCCAAACACCAACATGCCCGGCAGGCGGCCAACGCCAAGGTCGAGACGCAGGCAGGCTTCGGAGCGGATGTAGGGGGCTTTCTCGCCGAAAATTTCCGGATCGTCGGTGGAGACCTGCCGCAAGGTGACTTGGCGGGCGGGGGCGGAGCGGCCCATGCTGATGTAGTTTTGGATGAAGCCGGCTTCTGCCACGGAAAGCACATCGCTGAGTTTGGCGATGGCGGGGTCGCCTTCGGGGTCGGCTGATTCGAGGACCAGACGCACGGAATCGACGCGCAGGATGTCGCAGACTTCGCCGCGCAGGTCTTGCAAGAAGGGCTCGAACCGGGTGGCATCCATCAGGCGCAGGATGGCGCGGTGGATTTGGTTGGTTCCGGCGAGGTTTTCATAGGCAGCGGCGATGACATTGCGGTGGGTGTCTTCGAGGCGGTCGAGACGGGCTTCGAGGCGATCCATGGCGATGCCGCGCAGATCGACGACATTGTCGCCCGCGCTGCGTTCATTGGCGGCCACGAGGGCGCGCATGATGTCTTTGTCTTCCAGCACGGCGGAAGGGTCGGACATGATTTTAGACCGAACGTCATCGTTCAGGAGGGGATCACTGCTCATATCTGTCTCTTTTTTTATAGACTTTGGAGATGTGTAGCAGACGGGAGGGTGCTGCGGCTAGATGTTTTTGCCGCAACGGGGCCAAGTGGCGGGGGCGTGTTGGGCATTTGCACAGCAAAAAGGGCGACACAGATGTGCCGCCCCGTTGGATCTGTGAAACAGATATGTTTGTGCTTTTCGCGGTCCCACTGGAGCGCGCGGCTTAGACGATTTTGATGTCGGCTTTTTTGATGTCGGCCAAGAAGGCGTCGAGGCCTTTGCTTGTCAGTACGTGGTTGGCCATGGCTTTGATCACGGCAGGTGGGGCTGTGGCCACGTCCGCGCCGATTTTCGCGCAATCGGACATGTGGTTTGTGCTGCGGATGGAGGCCGCGAGGATTTGTGTTTCAAACCCGTAGTTGTCGTAGATGGTGCGGATGTCTTCGATCAGGTCCATGCCATCGAGGTTGATGTCGTCGAGGCGACCGATGAAGGGCGAGATGAAGGTTGCGCCCGCTTTGGCGGCCAAAAGCGCCTGATTTGCGGAGAAGCACAGCGTGACGTTGACCATGGTGCCTTCGGAGGAGAGCACTTTACAGGCTTTCAAACCGTCCCATGTGAGGGGCACTTTGACGGTGATGTTGTCAGCGATTTCCGCGAGTTTGCGGCCTTCGGCGATCATCGCGTCGGCTTCGGTGGCAACGACTTCGGCAGAGACGGGGCCATCGACGATGTCACAGATTTCTTTGGTGACTTCGAGGATGTTGCGGCCAGATTTGGCGATGATGGACGGGTTGGTGGTGACGCCGTCAACCATGCCGAGGTCGTTGAGCTCTTTGATGGCGTCAACGTCTGCGGTGTCTACGAAAAATTTCATTTGGAACGCTCCGGATATAATTGTTTGGGCCTTGCATAGCGCAATCGGCGGGGTGCCGAAAGGGGATGGTTGCGGGCGGCGGGGTGCGGGTGTCTAATGCGGCATCGGGCAGCAGGCAGGGCGCATGGACAACGCGATTCCAGATTATTTCAACGAGGGTGACTTGGTGGGGGTGCTGACGGCGCAACCGCTTGATCGGGTGTTGGATTACAAGGCCCCTGAGGGGGGCTGTTATTTGGGGTCGTTCGTGGAGGTGCCTTTGGGGCCACGCAAGGTGTTGGGTGTGGTTTGGGGGCGCGGCAAGGGCGATTGGGACATCAACAAGGTGCGGTCGGTGAACCGTGTGTTGGATGTGGCGCCGATGGCCGAAGAGATGCGGCAGTTTTTGCGGCGCACGGCGGAGTATACGCTGACGCCGATGTCGGCGATGTTGCGTTTGGCGACCCGTGCGCCGGGGTTGGGCGATGCGCCATCCATGCGCAAGGTGTACCGGTTGGGGTCGGCCCTGCCAGACCGGATGACCGATGCGCGGCGCAAGGTTTTGGATGCGTTGCGCGAGTATGGCGGGTTGTCGTTCACGCTCAAGGAAGTGGCTGAGTTGGCGGGGGTGACCTCTTCGGTTGTGAAGGGGTTGGTGAAGCTGGGGGCCGTGGCGGAGGAAGAAAGCCCGCGCGATTTGCCGTACCCGCGGTTGGACCCTGATTATGGACGCAAGGAGCTGACAAAGGATCAGGAGACGGGCGCGAAGGTTTTGCGCGAGGCGGTACGGTCGGGCACCTATGGGACCACGTTGCTGAAAGGGGTCACCGGGTCGGGCAAGACCGAAGTTTATTTGGAGGCGGTGGCTGAGTGTTTGCGCGTGGGGCGGCAGGCCTTGGTGCTGTTGCCCGAGATTGCGTTGACGTCGGAGTTTATCACGCGGGTTGAGGCGCGGTTTGGGATGAAGCCTGCCGAGTGGCATTCCGGTGTGACGATGACCGAGCGGCGGCGCTGCTGGAAGATGGTGGGCCAAGGCGAGGCGCAGATGGTGGTTGGCGCGCGCTCGGCGTTGTTTTTGCCGTTCCGTGATTTGGGGCTGGTTGTGGTCGATGAGGAGCATGACACGTCATACAAGCAAGAGGATGGCGTGTTGTACAATGCGCGCGACATGACCGTTTTGCGGGCGTCGTTGAATGCTGCGCAAGTGGTTTTGGCCAGTGCGACGCCGTCGCTGGAAAGCTGGGCCAATGTGGAGGCGGGCAAATATGCGCGGGTGACGTTGAAGTCGCGCTATGGGGCCGCTGTTTTGCCGAAAATGTCGGCCATTGATATGCGCGATGAGGAATTGCCCGGCAATCGGTGGGTTTCACCCACCCTACAGGGCAAGGTGCGGGATCGTTTGGAACGGGGCGAGCAATCGCTCTTGTTTTTGAACAGGCGGGGCTATGCGCCGGTGACGATTTGCAGGGCCTGCGGGCATCAGATTGGCTGCGATGATTGCGATGCGACGATGGTGGAACACCGGTTTCAGAAGCGGTTGATGTGTCACCAGTGTGGTGAGACGAAACCCATTCCGGCGGTCTGTCCCTCGTGTGAGGCGGAGGATAAGTTGGCCCCCGTTGGGCCGGGGGTGGAGCGGATGGCCGAGGAGGCGCAGGAGCTGTTCCCTGAGGCCAAGGTCGCGGTGCTGTCTTCGGATTTATATGGGTCGGCGCGGGCGTTGAAGGAGCATATTGAGAGCATTGCGCGCGGGGAGGCGGATGTGATCGTGGGCACGCAATTGGTGGCCAAGGGGCACAACTTTCCCAAACTGACCTTGGTGGGCGTGATTGATGCGGATTTGGGTCTGCAAGGGTCGGATTTGCGGGCGGCCGAGCGCACGTTTCAATTGATGCGACAGGTGGCGGGGCGGGCTGGGCGCGCGCAGGCCCCCGGTGAGGCGGTGCTGCAGACATTCCAGCCGGAGCACCCTGTGATTGGGGCCATTTTGGGCGGAGATGAAGAGGCGTTTTGGGCCGCGGAGGCGGGTGAGCGCCGTGCTGCGGGCGTGCCGCCCTATGGCCGGATGGCGGGGATTGTTTTGTCGTCCACCGATGTTCAAGAGGTGTTTGATTTGGGCACGGCCATGGCGCGCCAAGATGGGCCGTTGCGCCAGATTGGTGCGCAGGTGTTTGGCCCTGCGCCCGCGCCGATTGCGCGGATCAGGGGGCGGCACCGTGTGCGGTTGTTGGTGAAGGCCGATAAGACTGCGCCGTTGCAGCAAGCACTGGCCGCTTGGGCGGCGCAGTTTAAGTTGCGGGGCGAATTGCGCATGGCGATCGATATTGATCCGCAGAGTTTTTACTAGACGGGTTTTGGCCGGTTTGCAGTCGGGCGTTGGGAGGCCCGAGGGCGGTCAGGTGAGATAGAACCGGAGCGGTTTGGTGGGGCTGCGGGTGATCACGCCTTTGGCTTCGAGGTCGAGCTGGACGGTTTTTTGCCACCAGCCGGAGGTGGCACCGGCGGGAAAGAGATCCTCGGGCAGGTGCGGGCGTGTGGCCTCTTTTATGGTTTTGGCGGTGTCGCCGGGGGCGGTTTTGGACATCACACCAAGCATGGCGTCGTGCATGGCGCGGTATTTCGCGGCGTTCACGCGGGTGGTTTTGCCGGGGGTGTTGATGTTTTGCACGTCTATCTTGTCGGGGATCTCAGTTGGCATGGTGGGTCCTTTCAAGGGGGATCGTACCCGCAAATGGGCGTTCGACAAAGGGGGAGCGGGGGCGTACATCTGCGGCATGCAAATAATTTCCCTTTCCGAGGGGCGTGCGTTGCCGGTGTGGCGCAGACCCGTGACATTGTTGTTTTTGATGGCCGCCGCGATGCCGATTGCGTTTGCGACGTGGTCGGCGTTGTTGAACAATTTCGTCATCGAGGTGGCGGAGTTTGACGGATCGGACATCGGGTGGTTGCACACGGTGCGCGAAATTCCGGGGTTCTTGGCCATCGGCGTGATCGTGTTGTTGATGTTTATCCGCGAGCAGATTTTGGGGTTGGTGTCGCTGGTGCTGTTGGGGGTGGCCACGGCGATGACGGCGCAGTTTCCATCCATGGGCGGGATTTTGACGATCACGATGCTGAGCTCGATCGGGTTTCACTATTATGAGACGGTGAATCAATCGTTGACCTTGCAGTGGATTGATAAGGCGCGCGCGCCGCAGGTTTTGGGCTGGTTGATTGCCGCAGGATCGGGGGCCACGTTTGTGGCCTATGTTTTGATTGTGCTGACCTGGGAGGCGCTGGGCCTGTCGTATTCGGCTGTGTATTGGGCCTCGGGCGGTATCACGGCGGTGGTGGGGGTGTTTTGCCTGTTCGCCTATCCGCAGTTTGAAAGCCCGACGCCCCAGCGCAAGCAGTTCGTTTTGCGCAAGCGGTATTGGCTGTATTACGCGATGCAGTTCATGTCTGGCGCGCGGCGGCAGATTTTTATCGTGTTTGCCGGGTTCATGATGGTCGAGAAATTCGGCTTTGCGGTGCATGAAATCACGGGGCTGTTTTTGATCACGCTGTTGGCCAATATCGTGACGGCGCCCTTGGTGGGCAAAGCTGTGGCGCGGTTTGGGGAGCGCAATGCGCTGGTGTTTGAATATGTGGGATTGGCGTTGATCTTTTTCCTCTATGGCGGGCTTTATTATTTTGGGTGGGGCGTTGTTTTGGCGGCGACGCTTTATGTGTTCAACAACATCTTTTTCAGCCTCGCTTTGGCGATCAAAACCTATTTCCAAAAGATTGCTGATCCGGCAGATATTGCGCCGACGGCGGCGGTGGCGTTTACGATCAACCACATTGCGGCGGTGTTTTTGCCCGCCGGTTTGGGATATTTGTGGCTGACGTCGCCAGGAATGGTGTTTATGGCGGCGACGGGCATGGCGCTGGTGTCTTTGGGGCTGTCGCTGTTGATCCCGCGCGATCCGGTGCCGGGACGAGAAACAATTTTTGCGCGCGCCTATGCCGCGCCTGCGGAGTGAAGACATGACGACTTGGACAGCTTTGACGACCCTTATGGGCAAACCGGCAGCGGATGCATTGGGTGAGGCAATGGAACGGATTGAACCTGCGCCCACGGGTGTTGGTGTGTTCGAGGTTGAGGATGACAGCGGGCTTTGGGAAGTCGGCGGGTATTTCGAGGGCAAGCCCGATGTGAGCGCGCTTGCGCTGCTCGAGGCCACATTTGGGGCCAAGCCGTTTGCGATCAGCGAAGTGCCGGAGACTGATTGGGTGGCCCATGTGCGCCGCGAGTTGGCGCCCGTTGAGGCGGGACGGTTTTTTGTGTACGGCTCGCACGATGCGGATCAATTGCCCGAGGGGCGTGTGGGGCTGTTGATTGATGCGGCCATGGCGTTTGGCACGGGGCATCATGGCACCACGTTGGGCTGTTTGCGCGCCTTTGACGGATTGCTGGAGGCCGGTGTGACGTTTGAGGATGTGGCGGACATCGGCTGTGGCACGGCTGTGTTGGCGATGGCGGCGGCGCGCACCACGGATGCGTCTGTGATTGCCAGTGATATTGATCCGGTGGCGGTGGATGTGGCCGAGGCCAATATGAAGGCCAATGATATGGCGGGGGCTGTGACCTGTGTTGCGGCGGCCGGGTTTGAAGAGGATGCATTGGCTGCGGCTGCGCCGTTTGATTTGATTTTCGCCAACATCTTAAAGGGCCCGCTGATCATGCTGGCGCCGGATATGGCGGCGCACATCAAACCGTCTGGGCATGTGATTCTGTCGGGGATTTTGAACGAACAGGCAGATGAGGTGATCGACGTTTATGCACGATCTGGGTTCAATCTGGTGACGCGGGATGAGATTGTTGACTGGACGACGTTGACGTTACGGCATGGGTCGTAATTAAACCGCATTTTCAGCCTGTTTTCAGCGAATTTGAGCGACTTGCCACAATCTTGCCACATTTCAGTAAGATTTAAGTAACCGTTCGGTGGGGGCCGAATGTATAGGCTTAAAAATGACGATTGATGCAACGCTGAATAAACGTTTGCGCCGTGTAGTACGCAAACATGATCGTATGCAAAAAAACGGTGTGGTTCATCGTGTGGGACGTGACGGGTTGATCCGGTCGCGTGCGCGATTGTTCCGACCGCAGTTCCCGTTCAAAAGCCTGTTTGTTCTTGTCGCAGTGCTGGTTGTGTTTAAGGCGCTGTTGTTTGCGCAAATGGGCGCTGGTAATTATGCCGCCCAAGTCAGTGAGTTGCGGGCCGGTAACGCGGTAGAGCGTGTTGGCGCGTATGTTATGCAAGAAGAGCCGATTACTGCCGGATTGGGCGGTTTTCTTAAGCAATTCTTTTTTAATTCGTAAGATAGATCGAAAGACGCGGTTGCCTCGCCGCGTATGTAGCTCTTGATGTAGTATAGATGTGTTTTTGTGTGACAAAGGCCGCGCCCCAGAAATGGAAGCGCGGCCTTTGCTTTTCGAACCTATAGCAGCGTGGTACCTACGTGCCTGTGGTTTGATGGACTTAGCGGATCAGGTCGCCCTGAGAGATTTTGCTGATGTCGCCCACTGTCAGGCCAATATCGTCAAGCTGGGTGGCGGACAGGCGGCTGAGGGATTTAACGGTCATGCGGCGATCGTTCCAGGCCACAACAGTGCCGATGAGTGATGCGAAAGAGAAGCCGGATTTTGATGCGGCGGAACGGTATGCGATGGCGGCCATGGTAGAACTCCTGAAGGTTTTGGGCTGGCGCCTGTGAGGGGTCAATGTTTCTGAAACCGCATGTAGGAGGTCGCGCTGCATGCCACCAGTGACGTTTTTTCATGGGTGATCTGTGTTTTTTGCATGCCATTATGACGGGCATTGCGCCTAATTTTTAGGCGCAGGGTTTTGGTGAAATATTTGCGGTTGCAAGGAAGGGGCTAGGCGGGTGTTCGCCTTTTGTGCTAGTGCTGATTTTAACAAAAAAGAATGAGGTGCGGGCATGCGGGTTTTGGGCATTGATCCAGGTTTGCGGAATATGGGCTGGGGCGTGATCGAGGTGAATGGATCGCGGATCACCCATGTTGGAAACGGGATTTGCAAATCGGGCACCGGTGAATTGGCGCTGCGGTTGGTGACGTTATACGACCAATTGGAAGATGTGATTGTGGAATATGGCCCGACCCATGCGGCGGTGGAGCAGACGTTTGTGAACTCGGATGGGGCGGGAACGTTGAAGCTGGGCCAAGCGCGCGGGGTGGCGATGTTGGTGCCGGCGCGGGCGGGTTTGCCGGTGGGGGAATATGCGCCTAACACGGTGAAGAAGGCCGTGGTTGGCGTAGGGCATGCGGATAAGGATCAGGTGGCGCATATGGTGAAGTTACAATTGCCCGGTGTGGTATTGGCGGGGCCGGATGCGGCGGATGCGTTGGCGATTGCCATGTGTCATGCCCATCACGTGCAGTCTGCGGATCGTGTGTCTGATGCGATTGCGAAGGCCACGGCATGATCGGGCGTATCGCAGGGCGGTTGGAGTATAAGGCGGCGGATCATGTGCTGATTGATGTGCGCGGTGTGGGCTATGTGGTGTTTGTCAGCGACCGGGTGATGGCATCGCTGCCTGGTGCGGGCGAGGCGGTGGCGTTGTACACGGATTTATTGGTGCGCGAAGACCTGTTGCAGCTGTTCGGGTTCACCACGTTGGTGGAGAAGGAATGGCACCGGTTGTTGATGTCGGTCCAAGGGATCGGGGCGAAAGCGTCGATGGCGATTTTGGGGGCCTTAGGGGCCGATGGCGTGAGCCGTGCGATTGCGCTGGGCGATTGGGCCGCTGTGGCGACGGCCAAGGGCGTTGGTCCGAAGACCGCGAAGAAAGCGATTTTGGAGCTGAAGGATAAGGCGCACAGTGTGATGGCCATGGCCGGTGCTGCGCCTGCGGCGACGGCGGGTGGTGCGCCTGCGGCGGACGCGGATGCGGATGCTGTGCTGGAGCCTGTGGATGCAGCGCCGCCTGTTGATGCGGCGGCCCAATCTGAGGCGCTGTCGGCGCTGGGGAATTTGGGTTACGGGCCGTCGGATGCGGCGCAGGCTGTGGCGCAGGCGGCTGGTGAGGCGCCTGATGCGGATACGGCCGGATTGATCCGCGCTGCGTTGAAATTACTGGCGCCCAAGGGCTAGGCGGGCGTGGTCCGTTTGATTGGAGAACGAAATGTCTGAGCCATCTTTGCAGCCCCAGCGGCAGGACGAGGACGCGCGCCTTGAAGGGGATCGCGCGTTGCGGCCCCAGATGTTGGATGATTTCATTGGTCAGGCGGAGGCGCGGGCCAATTTGAAGGTGTTCATCGAGAGCGCCAAGCGGCGCAAAGAGGCGATGGATCACACGCTCTTTCACGGGCCACCCGGATTGGGGAAGACGACGCTGGCGCAGATTATGGCGCGGGAGCTGGGCGTTGGGTTTCGGATGACGTCTGGGCCGGTGCTGGCGAAGGCGGGCGATCTGGCGGCGATTTTGACCAATTTAGACGCGCGTGATGTGTTGTTTATCGACGAGATCCACAGGTTGAACCCCGCGGTGGAGGAGGTTTTGTATCCTGCGCTGGAAGATTTCGAGCTGGATTTGGTGATCGGTGAGGGGCCTGCGGCGCGTACGGTGCGGATTGAATTGCAGCCCTTTACCTTGATTGGGGCGACGACGCGGATGGGCTTGTTGACCACGCCGTTGCGGGACCGGTTTGGTATTCCGACGCGGTTGCAGTTTTATACCACGGCGGAGTTGCATCAGATTGTCACGCGCGGGGCGCGTTTGATGGGGGCGCCTGCCACGGAAGGTGGCGCGCAAGAGATTGCGCGACGTGCGCGGGGGACGCCGCGTATTGCCGGGCGATTACTGCGCCGGGTTGTCGATTTTGCGATTGTCGAGGGCGATGGCACGGTGACCCAAGAGATCGCGGACCGGGCGTTGACGCGGCTTGGGGTGGATCATTTGGGGCTTGATGGTGCGGATCGGCGGTATCTGAAGTTGATTGCCGAGAATTATCAGGGCGGGCCTGTAGGGATTGAGACATTGTCCGCCGCGCTGAGTGAGAGCCGTGATGCGTTGGAAGAAGTGATTGAGCCCTATTTGTTGCAGCAGGGGTTGATCCAACGCACGCCGCGGGGGCGGATGTTGGCGCAAAAGGCCTGGACGCATTTGGGGATGGCGGCGCCCAAGGGCACGTCTGATTTGTTTGGCTGAGGTGGCTTTTCCTTTGCCGTGAAATCCCGCAAAAGGACGACATGATGGATGTTGCAGATATAGAACCGTTGTTCACCCGCGCCGATGGCAGCTATTTGTGTGCCCGTTGGGGGCGGCCGATTGTGCCTGTGGTGTTCGGTGTTGAGGATGACACGATTGCGCTGATGAAGGGCGCGTTTGAGGCGGCTTGCGTGTTGTCGGGCCATCAGATGGCGGAGACGGACCCTGAGTTGGGCGTCAACGTGATGATGTTTTTCTGCCGCGACTGGGATGAGCTGACGGCGGTAAAGGATTTGGACCGATTGGTGCCGGAGTTGCAGCAATTGGTGGGGCGGTTGATCAAGGCGGAGGCCAATCAGTACCGGATTTTCCGGTTTGATGAGGCGGGCGCGATCAAGGCCTGTTTTATTTTCTTGCGGATGGACGCGGAGCTGGAGCAGGTGGCGCCGGAGACATTGGCGTTGAGCCAAGCGGTACAATCCATTGTGCTGTGGTCGGATGTTGCGTTCAAAGCGGCGTCGCCTTTGGCGATGCTGGAGGGCAAGGCGGTGTTGCGGCCTGATATCGCCGATGTCATCCGTGCGGTTTATGATCCGGTGATGCCTGCGGTGGCGCAAGATGCGTCCCACGCGTTACGGTTAGCCGCGCGGCTAAGTATGCCGAGAACGGATGTGCAATGACCCACCGGTTTCCCATTCGCGTCTATTATGAGGACACCGATCTGGCGGGGATCGTGTATTACGCCAATTACATGAAATTCATCGAACGTGGCCGCAGTGAGTGGGTGCGCGAATTGGGCGTTGATCAGGCGGCGATGAAGCGCGACGAGGGGGTCGTATTTGCGGTGCGCCGTGTGGAGGCGGATTACCACAGCCCTGCCAAATATGACGATGAAGTGATCGTGGTGACCCGCGTTGAGAGCCTGACGGGCGCACGTTTGGTGTTGCAGCAGACCGTGGAGCGGGACGGTGACGTTTTGTTCAGCGCCCTTGTGACACTGGTGGCGATTGCGGAAACGGGCGCGCCTGCGCGGCTTCCGGCAGTATTTCGCCGAAAATTGATCTGATCCAAGCGGGTCTGCGCAGGTTTGCGTGGTGTTTTTGTGGCTTTTATCGAAATTGTAAGATAGGTCTGTCAGTAATCAGAGGTCAAAACCGACCCGTAGAGCAGAGCAGGCGTTATGGAAGTAGCACACGAATTCACGATGTGGGCATTGTTTGCCCGCGCGACCATTACCGTAAAATTTGTTATGATTATGCTTATCATCGCCTCTGTGTGGTGCTGGGCGGTGATCGTCGACAAGTTCATTCAATACCGCAAGGCACGGGCCGAAGCGCGGGTGTTTGATGAGGCGTTTTGGTCGGGCAACCCGTTGGACGAATTGTTCGACAAGATTGGCGCAAACCCCAAAGGCGCGTCTGAGAAGATTTTCGCGGCTGGCATGTTGGAGTGGCGCAGGTCGCACCGTCAAGATGGCGGTTTGATTGCGGGGGCCACTGCGCGGATTGATCGCGGCATGGATGTGGCCATTGGCAAAGAGACGGAGCGGTTGCAGCGCGGTTTGACCGTTTTGGCGACTGTGGGGTCTTCGGCGCCGTTTATCGGTTTGTTTGGTACGGTGATCGGGATCATGAACTCGTTCATTGAAATCGCGGAACAGCAGAACACGAACCTGGCTGTTGTGGCGCCTGGTATTGCCGAGGCGTTGCTGGCGACAGGTTTGGGCCTGATGGCTGCTATTCCGGCGGTTATTTATTATAACAAGCTGAGTGCTGATGCGGACCGGATCACCGGTGGCTATGAGGCCTTTGCCGATGAGTTTGCGACCATTCTTAGCCGTCAGTTGGATTCTTGAGCCATGGGTGCGGGCGTTATTCAGAAAGACGACGGTGGCGGGCGCAGGTCTGGCCGACGTAAGCGGCGCAGCCGGCCTATGGCCGAGATCAACGTCACACCGTTCGTTGATGTTATGTTGGTGCTGCTGATTATTTTCATGGTTGCAGCCCCCCTGTCTGTTGTGGGGGTTCCGGTGCAATTGCCGGAAACGGCGGCCAATGCGTTGCCATCTGACGAGGAAGAGCCGTTGACGGTGACCTTGACGGCTGCGGGTGAGATTATGATTCAAGAGACGCCTGTGGAGGCTGCGGATTTGATCCCGCGCTTGCAGGGGATTTCTGCGGAACGCGACAGTGACCGGATTTTCTTGCGCGCGGATGGTGTGAACGAGTGGAATTCTGTGGCGCAAGTCATGGGCGCGTTGAACGCGGCCGGGTTTAACAACATTGGTTTGGTGACCGATATTGGCGGGCCTGCGTTGGACGGAAACGACGGGTAAGCGCATATGCAAAGCGTTGGCACCTATATTTCTGGCGCGGCCCATGCAGGGCTGGTGGTTTGGATGGTGGTCGGGTGGGGCACCACGTCTGACCCGTTGCCGTTTGAGATCACCGAAGTGTCTGTGGTGTCGGGCGAGGAATTTGCGGCGTTGACCCAAGGGGTGCAACCGGATCAGCCGGTTGGATCTGTGCCGGAGTTGGAGCCGCCGGTGGTTGAGGCGGAACCCCAGCCGGTTGCTCCGGTTGAGGAGACCCCGCCTGAGGTGACGCCACCGCCTGCGCCGATTGAAACGCCAGCGCCTGAGGCGCCGCCTGAGGCGCCGGATTTGACGGTGCCGGAGACGGTGGTGACTGATGCGCCACCCGATGTGCCTGATACGCCGAGCATTGTAGCACCACCGCCATCGGCGGAGCTGGGCACAAGTTTGCGGCCTGTGCCGCGGCCAGCGCCGCGCGTGGCCCCCGAGATTGTTGCCCCGCCGGAGCCGGATGCGACGGTGGCACCTGAGGTGACCGAGGCTGCGACGGATCAGGTGGAGGCCCCTGTTGAAGAAGAGATTGAGGTGGCCGATGAGACGACGGCGCCGGAGGCTGCGTCGGACCAGATTGTGACCGAGGCGGAAGAGCCGAGCTTTGCGCCAGAGATTTCATCACGCCCGCAAACGCGGCCCAGCCGGCCCACGCCTGCGCCAGCGGCGGAGCCGGAGACGGAAACTGCGAGCGCTCCGAGCGGTGAGACATCCACCCAAGCGGAGGTTGATCCGGTTGCGGCGGCAGTGGCGGAAGCTGCGGCGTCTGCTGCGACACCGCCCGCACCGACACCCGGATTGGGCGGTGGGCAGCTGTCTGATGGCGATAAGACCGGATTTTTGCGGCAGGTCGGCAATTGCTGGAACACCGGGACATTGTCCACGGGGGCGCAGAGCACAATTATTGTGATGACGTTTGATATGACGCCGGATGGACGCCCTGTGACCGACAGTGTGCGGTTGGGTAGTTTCACCGGTGGGTCTGCCGCCGACGCTGATGCGGCGTATCAGACGGCGCGGCGCGCGCTGATCCGGTGTACGGGCGAAGGCTATGACCTGCCTGCCGAGCAATATGAGCAATGGCGGCAGGTTGAGCTGACCGTTGATCCGACACAGATGAGGCAGCGATGACCCCTGCAATGATCCGCCGCCGCGAAAACTCCCCGTTGATTAAAGGGACAAATACATGAGTATGCAGACCATGATGACAAAATTTATGACGTTTATCGCGGCGGTCTTTATCGCCATGGCCGCCACCCCACCCGCACAGGCGCAGCAGCCCTTACAGCTGACATTGCGCGATGGTGTGATTGAGGCGTTGCCGTTTGCATTGCCGAGTTTTCAGGCAGAGGTTGCGGGATCAGAACAATTTGCGGCGGATATTTCGCGGCTTGTGGCCGAGGATTTGACGGGCACCGGATTGTTCCGGCAGATCCCGTCGTCGTCGTTTATTTCGACGCCTGCAGGGTTTGGATCGCCCGTAGCGTTTGCCGATTGGCGTGCGATCAATGCGCAGGCGTTGGTGACGGGCGCTGTGTCGGTGACGGGCAATCAGGTGACTGTGAAGTTCCGGCTGTATGATGTGTTCAGCGGTGCTGAGATGGGCGAAGGGCTGCAGTTTTCTGGGACCACGGACGGATGGCGGCGGATGGCGCATAAAGTGGCCGATGTTGTGTATTCGCGGATCACCGGTGAGGCGGGATATTTCGACAGCCGCGTTGTGTATATCGCGGAAACCGGCCCCAAGGATAACCGCGCAAAACGTGTGGCGATCATGGATTTTGATGGCGCGAATGTGCAGTATCTGACGGACAGCAGCGCGATTGTTTTGGCCCCGCGGTTCAGTGCGACGGGCGACCGTGTGCTGTATACCAGTTATGAGAGCGGATTTCCGCGCATCAATGTGTTGAATGTGGCGACCGTTCAGCGGCAGCAATTGACGACCGCGCCGGGCGACATGGCGTTTAGCCCACGGTTCAGTCTGGACGGCCGTCAGGTGATTTATTCCCTGACCACGGGCGGTAACACCGACATTTATCGCAGCGATTTGGCGACAGGGCAGTTTACCCGTTTGACCAACACGCCTGCGATTGAAACTGCGCCGAGCTTTAGCCCTGATGGCAGCCAGATTGTGTTCGAGAGTGACCGCTCTGGCACGCAGCAGCTGTACATTATGTCGGCCAATGGCGGTGAACCGCGCCGTATTTCCTTTGGAAATGGGCGATATGGCACGCCTGTTTGGTCGCCGCGCGGGGATTTGATTGCCTTCACAAAGCAAGAGGGCGGCCGGTTCCACATTGGCGTGATGCGCACTGATGGCAGCGAAGAGCGGCTTTTGACGGCGTCGTTTTTGGATGAGGGTCCGACGTGGGCACCCAATGGTCGTGTGATTATGTTTGCACGAGAAACCCAAGGGGCGGACGGGACATCGTCTTTGTATTCGGTTGATATCACGGGGCGCAATTTGCGCCGTGTGGGCACGCCGCAGGGCGGCTCGGACCCTTCTTGGGGGCCATTGCAGCCGTGATCACGCATTCGCGATTCTCAATTTGGTTTTGCCATGTTAGAATTGCGCAAACGAGCAAACAAAAATAACGGGACAGACCCATGACATATTTTTTCAAGGCCGCTGCACTGGTCGGCGTTTTGGCGGTAAGTGCCTGTACGAACGCGGATCGATTTGACAGCGCAGATGCGGCGAACCTGAACGGCGGTGCGGGTTTCAATGACGCGGCGGGCATCAACCAATCTGCGTTGACGGGCGCGGCAAACCCGACGAGCCCTGAGTATTTCAGCCAAACCATCGGCGACCGTGTGTTGTTCGAAGTTGATACATCCACGTTGACGGCGGCAGGTCAGGCGACGTTGCGGGGCCAAGCGGGGTGGTTGCAGACCAATTCCGATTATTTGGCCGTGATTGAAGGTCACGCCGATGAGCAGGGCACACGTGAGTATAACCTTGCGCTGGGTGCGCGCCGTGCGAATGCGGTGCGTGAGTTTTTGATTTCGCAAGGCGTGTCTGCGGCGCGTGTTCGCACCGTTTCATACGGTAAAGAGCGGCCATTGGCGGTGTGTTCTGATGAGAGCTGCTATGCGCAGAACCGCCGTGCTGTGACGATCATTTCGATCGGTCAAAACAGCTAATTCAGGTTCTTCTGGGGGAAGATATGTTTCGCACGATTGCACTTTGTTTGGCGATGGCCGTTCCAGCTGGGGCGGCCTTTGCGCAGGATCAGACGCTGGCCGATATTCGCGCAGAGCTGTCTGCGCTTTACGGGGATGTGAACGGTTTGCGTCAGGAGCTGGTGGCCTCTGGGCAGGCGGGGCAAGGGGCAGTCGGGTCTACCCCGTTGGACCGTTTGAATTCGATCGAGGCTGAGCTGACGCGACTGACCAGCAAGACGGAAGAGTTGGAGTTTCGGATCACGCGGATCACCCGTGATGGGACGAACCGCATTGGCGATTTGGAATTCCGGTTGTGCGAATTGGAAGCCGGTTGTGATATTGGCACGCTGGGCGATACGCCATCGTTGGGGGGTGTTGATGTTGAACCGACGGCCCCCGCTGTTGAGACGCCGGTTTCCTCTGGACCTGCCTTGGCTGTGGCCGAGCAAGAAGACTTTTCCCGAGCGCAGGAGGCGCTCGGGGCGGGTGACTTTCGCGGCGCCGCTGACCTCCTTGCGTCCTTCAATGAGAGTTATCCGGGCAGCCCAGTAGCCGCCCAAGCGCATTTGATGCGCGGCCAAGCGTTTGAAGGTTTGGGCGAGTTGACCAATGCGGCGCGCGCCTATTTGGATGCGTTTTCGGGCGCGCCGGAAGGGCCGCAAGCGCCACAGGCGTTGACCAAGTTAGGCCAGTCGTTGGGCGCGTTGGGGCAGACGCAGGATGCTTGCGTGACCTTGGGTGAAGTGGCGGTGCGGTTCCCCGGGGCGACCCAAGTGGCGGACGCGCAGGCATCAATGGCCAGTTTGGGATGCGGCTGACGGCGGATCAGCTTGCCCCGTTTGGGGCGGATGGCGGACTTATTCATTCTATAGATACGGCCTTCGCGGGGGAGACGCCTGATCGCGTGGGCGTTGCTGTGTCTGGTGGTGGCGATTCGATGGCGGTGTTGCATGTGGCCAAACGGTGGGCCGATGTGACGGGCACGGTTTTGGAGGCGGTGACCGTTGACCATGGGTTGCGGGCCGAGGCTGCGCGTGAGGCGCGGATGGTGGCGGCGTTTTGTGCTACGCATAGGATTGGGCATACGACATTGGCGTGGGATGGCGCCGCCGCGCGGGGCAATATTGCCGCTGCTGGGCGGGAGGCGCGGTATCGTTTGATTGCCGGTTGGGCCAAGGCCCGCGGGATTGGCGGGGTTTTGCTGGGGCACACGCAGGACGATATTGCCGAGACATTTTTGATGCGATTGGCCCGCAAGGCCGGTGTTGATGGGCTCTCGATGATGGAGCCGCGGTTTGAGCGCAATGGCGTTCGGTGGGCGCGGCCGTTTTGGCAGGAGGCGCGGGCGGATTTGCGGGCGTATTTGCAGCGCCACGATGTGCCTTGGGTGGATGATCCGACCAATGACAATGAGGCCTATGAACGGCCGAAAGCGCGCCAAGCCTTAGCTGCGTTGGCCCCTTTGGGGATCACGCCGGAGGTTTTGAAAACCGTTGCTATGAACATGGCGTCGACGCGGAGTGTTTTGGAGCAGTACACGGCAGATGCGGCGCAGGCCTGTGTGCGGGTGGAGGCGGGCGATGTTGTTATCGATACGGCGCATGGCGCTGATTTACCCTCCGAAATTCGGCGCCGTCTGATAGTTGCGGCGTTGCGATGTGTTGGCGGGAAACCCTATGCGCCGCGAGCGGAGGCGGTGTTTGATCTGGAGGTGGCACTTGATGCGGTGGGCAAACATACGCTGGCCGGATGCAGTGTGACAAAAGTGGGTGGGGTTATCCGTGTCACGCGCGAGTTGGCCGCTGTGCAGGGGCATGCGGTGCCCTTTGGTACTGTTTGGGACGGACGGTGGCAGGTTTGCGGGCCTGCATCTGAGAGGCTTGAGGTTCGGGCGCTGGGTGACGATTTGAAATCTGTTGAGGGGTGGCGGGAGATGGGGCTGCCGCGCGATACGCTTGTTGCATCACCTGCGGTTTATCGCGGCGATGACCTGGTTGCGGCGCCCGTGGCGGGGCTGAAACATGGATTTGAGGCGCGCATTGTCGCGGATTTCTCAACTTTCCTGCTTTCCCGTTGAACTTGGGCCAGCAACCTCTATCTTAGGGCGGTGGTTACGATGTTTTAAACATTGACGCCTATATGTTTTTCTAAAGGAGTGTCGCCTTGGGCAACGCACGCAATCTGGCCTTTTGGGTCGTGCTCTTCGTTCTTGTGATTTCGCTGTTTAACCTGTTCGGAAATGGGACAAGTGCGCAGCAAAGCAATGAGAAAAGCTATTCTGAATTCGTTCAGGCTGTTGATGCGGGCGCTGTATCGCAAGCGCGTATTGACGGTGAAAAGCTGTATTACACGGGGTCCGACAACCGGTCCTACGTGACGATCTTGCCGGAAGATGCAGAGGTGACGAACCTGCTGCTGGACAAAGGCGTGTCGTTGACCGCTGATGCGCAGGAACAATCGGGTTTGGCGACTTTCCTTGTTGGGTTGTTGCCGTTTTTGCTGCTGATCGGTGTGTGGATCTATTTCATGAACCGGATGCAAGGGGGCGGCAAAGGCGGTGCGATGGGCTTTGGCAAGTCGCGCGCGAAGCTGTTGACCGAGAAGCAGGGCCGCGTGACGTTTGATGATGTTGCGGGCATTGATGAAGCCAAGGAAGAGCTGGAAGAGATCGTTGAGTTTTTGCGCAACCCGCAGAAGTTCAGCCGTTTGGGCGGTAAGATCCCGAAAGGTGCGTTGTTGGTGGGCCCTCCTGGGACGGGTAAGACATTGCTGGCGCGTGCGATTGCGGGCGAGGCCGGTGTGCCGTTCTTCACGATTTCCGGTTCCGACTTCGTAGAAATGTTCGTGGGTGTAGGTGCATCCCGTGTGCGCGACATGTTCGAGCAGGCGAAAAAGAATGCGCCATGTATTTTGTTCATCGACGAGATCGATGCGGTGGGTCGTGCCCGTGGTGCGGGTTACGGCGGCGGTAACGATGAGCGTGAGCAGACACTGAACCAATTGCTGGTTGAGATGGATGGTTTTGAGGCCAATGAAGGGATCATCATCGTGGCGGCGACCAACCGTCGGGATGTTTTGGACCCTGCATTGTTGCGCCCAGGCCGGTTTGACCGTCAAGTGACGGTGCCGAACCCTGACATCAAAGGCCGTGAGAAGATTTTGGGTGTGCACGCACGTAAAGTGCCGCTGGGCCCGGATGTGGATCTGCGGATTATTGCACGCGGGACCCCTGGTTTTTCCGGTGCGGATTTGGCGAACCTTGTGAATGAGGCTGCATTGATGGCGGCTCGTGTGGGGCGCCGGTTTGTAGCGATGTTGGATTTCGAGACGGCGAAAGACAAAGTCATGATGGGCGCTGAGCGTCGGTCTATGGTTATGACGGATGCGCAAAAAGAAATGACAGCCTATCATGAGGCTGGTCACGCGGTGGTTGGGATTACGCTGCCGAAATGTGATCCGGTGTATAAGGCGACGATTATTCCACGGGGCGGTGCCTTGGGGATGGTGATGTCACTGCCTGAAATGGATCGGCTGAACATGTTCCGTGATGAGTGTCACCAACGTTTGGCGATGACGATGGCGGGTAAAGCTGCTGAGGTTTTGAAATACGGTGAAGATGCTGTTTCGAACGGGCCATCCGGTGACATTCAGCAAGCGAGCCAATTGTCCCGCGCGATGATCATGCGCTGGGGGATGTCTGACAAGGTTGGGAACATTGATTATGCGGAAGCGCATGAGGGATATTCTGGCAATACGGCCGGGTTCTCTGTTTCGACGCAGACGAAGGAATTGATCGAAGAAGAGGTCAAATCGTTCATTGAGAACGGCTATGAAGAAGCCAAACGCATTCTGACGGAAAAGAAGGATGAGTGGGAACGGCTGGCGCAGGGGCTGTTGGAATATGAAACGCTGACCGGTGCGGAGATCAAAAAGGTGATGGCTGGTGAGCCATTGGGCAAGGATGATGACGGGGACGCAGATGTTCCGCCGGCGTCTGGCAGCTCGGTGACGGCGGTGCCGAAGACCAAGCCGCGCAAGCCCAAATCACCGGACATGGAGCCGGAAGCAACGTAAGAGATTGGCCCTCGAACGAAAGTTCGGGGGCTTTTTCGTTTGAGAGGTGGGTGCGGGTGGATTTCGGCTTGCCGTCTTTGGTGCGGGACGGCAGGTTGCGTGCAAAGGAGATTGCCATGCCCGCATTGAAACCCACACATTATACCGCTGAAGTTGTCTGGCTGGGGGCGGTGATGGATGATGATCGCACCGAGTTGAAGGCGTTGCCCCGTGATGCGGTGGAGTTGACGTTTGCGGGCATTGAAGGGGCGTATCATGCCGGTTTAACCCGACCCTCGTGCAGCCGAGTGAAATCGCAGTATCCCCGCAACACGCCGATCAAGAACGAACGCCAGCTGAGCATTGTGAGCCAAGAAGAGCTGGATGCGATCGCGGCCGAGATGGGGCTAGAGACGGTGGACCCTATGCGTTTGGGGGCGACGATGGTGGTACGCGGCATTCGTGATTTTTCACATGTGCCCCCCTCGTCGCGGTTGCAGGCGCCAAGTGGTGCCACGGTGACGGTTGATATGGAAAACCGGCCCTGTCTTTTTCCAGCGTTGTCGTTGAAGGCGGTTCATCCTGACGAAGCGCTTGGGTTTAAGGGCGCTGCGAAGGGCCGGCGTGGCGTTACGGCCTGGGTGGCCGCCGAAGGCCGCGTGGCCGTTGGGGATGTTTTGACCCTGCATATCCCAGATCAACCGGCGTGGGCGCCTTAGACCCAAAGATTTCCAATCCGCGTCGTTCGTTTCGTGAGGCGGCGGTTATGGTGGAAAAATTGTCGGAAATACCTCCCTGCATTCGTGGAGCCTGTGGTTACCCTATGGCACTACAGTGTGGACGTCTGCGTCCTATCAAGGGAGAGAGACTATGGGTTACAAGACCGACATCGAGATCGCTCGGGAGGCGAGCAAAAAGCCAATCCAAGAGATTGGTGCCAAGTTGGGGATCGGCAGTGAGGATCTGCTGCCCTATGGCCATGACAAAGCGAAAGTCAGCCAGTCGTTTATCAATTCGGTGCAAGGCCAGACGAACGGCAAGTTGATTTTGGTGACGGCGATCAATCCGACCCCCGCGGGAGAGGGGAAAACCACGACCACGGTTGGTCTGGGTGACGGGTTGAACCGGATCGGCAAGAAGACGGCGGTTTGTATTCGAGAGGCCTCTTTGGGGCCAAACTTCGGGATGAAGGGGGGCGCTGCGGGAGGCGGCTATGCCCAGATCGTGCCGATGGAGGATATGAACCTGCATTTTACGGGCGATTTTCATGCGATCACGTCGGCGCATAGTTTGCTGTCGGCGATGATTGATAACCACATTTATTGGGGCAACGACTGCGAGATTGATGTGCGCCGCGTCGTGTGGCGCCGGGTTGTGGATATGAATGATCGCGCCCTGCGCCAGATTACGGCGTCTTTGGGGGGCGTGGCGAATGGGTTTCCGCGTGAGGCAGGGTTTGACATTACGGTCGCGTCAGAGGTGATGGCGATTTTGTGTTTGGCCACGGACCTGCAGGATTTGCAGCGGCGGTTGGGCGATATGATCGTGGCCTATAGGCGCGATCGCACGCCTGTGTTTTGCCGCGACATCAAGGCGGATGGAGCGATGACGGTGTTGTTGAAGGACGCCATGCAGCCCAATTTGGTCCAGACGTTGGAAAACAATCCGGCCTTTGTGCATGGGGGGCCGTTTGCGAATATCGCACATGGTTGCAACTCGGTCATTGCGACGACGACGGCGTTGAAGGTTGCGGATTATGTTGTGACCGAGGCTGGGTTTGGCGCGGATTTGGGTGCTGAGAAATTCATGAACATCAAATGCCGCAAGGCCGGGCTTTCGCCCGATTGTGTGGTGTTGGTGGCCACGGTTCGGGCAATGAAGATGAATGGCGGCGTGGCGCGGGCTGATTTGGGGGCCGAAAATGTGGCTGCGGTGAATGAGGGCTGTGCAAATCTGGGCCGCCATATCGGGAACCTGAAATCATTCGGTGTGCCTGTCGTCGTGGCGATCAACCATTTCGTGACGGACACGGACGCGGAAGTGCAAGCGGTGAAAGACTACGTTGCGACCCAAGGGGCCGAGGCGATTTTATCGCAGCATTGGGAGCATGGATCGAAGGGATCGGAGGCATTGGCGGTGCGGGTGGCCGAGATTGCGGACAGTGGCGCGAGCCAGTTCAGCCCGCTGTACGCCGACAAAATGTCTTTGGCCGACAAGATCCAGACCATTTGCAAACGCATCTACCGCGCTGATGAGGCGTTGATGGATCAGAAAATCCGCGATCAGCTGAAGCTGTGGGAAGAGCAGGGTTACGGGCATTTGCCTGTGTGCATGGCGAAGACCCAATATTCGTTTTCAACCGATCCGACCGTGCGGGGGGCGCCGACAGGGCATTCCGTTCCTGTGCGAGAGGTGCGGCTGTCGGCGGGGGCTGGTTTTATCGTCGCGGTGTGCGGGGAGATTATGACGATGCCGGGCCTGCCCCGCGTGCCATCTGCCGAAAATATTCACTTGAACGAGGACGGCCAAATTGAGGGCCTGTTCTAAAATGAAATAGACTGTATTGAAGGGCTGGGCTGGGCAGTTTTGTTTGGCCCAGCGAGACAAAAGGAAAAGACATGACAGCAACAGTTATTGACGGAAAAGCCTTTGCGGCGAATGTGCGCGGACAAGTGGCCGAGCACGTCACGCGTTTGAAAGAAGAGCACGGGATCACGCCGGGGCTGGCTGTTGTTTTGGTCGGTGAAGACCCCGCATCGCAGGTTTATGTGCGTAACAAGGGCAAGCAGACTGTTGAAGTTGGGATGAATTCCATCGAGCACAAGCTGGATGCATCGACCACGCAAGACGAGCTGTTGGCGGTGATTGAGAGTTTGAATGCTGATCCGTCGGTGCATGGGATTTTGTGCCAGCTGCCAGTGCCGGATCACATTGATGGGGACACGATTATCAACGCGATTGACCCCGCTAAGGATGTGGACGGGTTTCATATTTCCAACGTCGGGCTGCTTGGTACGGGGCAAAAGGCCATGGTGCCGTGTACGCCGTTGGGCTGTTTGATGATGCTGCGTGAACACCATGGGAGCCTGTCGGGGTTGAATGCTGTGGTGATTGGTAGGTCCAACATCGTTGGTAAACCGATGGCGAACCTTTTGTTGGGCGACAGTTGCACAGTGACGATTGCACACAGCCGCACGGCTGATTTGCCCGGTGTTGTGAAGCAGGCCGACATTGTGGTGGCAGCCGTGGGTCGCCCGCAGATGGTGCCCGGGGATTGGATCAAGCCGGGTGCGACGGTGATTGATGTGGGTATCAACCGGATTGAGAAGCCTGAAGGCGGGACCCGTTTGGTTGGCGATGTCGACTATGACAGCTGTGCTGACGTTGCCGGTGCGATTACGCCAGTGCCTGGTGGTGTTGGGCCGATGACGATTGCCTGTTTGCTGGCAAATACGGTCACAGCGTGTTGTCGCGCCAACGGTTTGGCAGAACCTGTCGGTTTGACCGCCTGATCCTTTCCCTGCACGTCAATCTGTGTAAGATCGCGTTCAAGTTGATTCTTACTGAATTGTCCGTAGCTTAGGAGGTAAACAGAGTGCGTAATCTGGGCCAAACGATCGGTGCTGAAATTGCGAATATGTTTACCCTGCGGGTCATGATGGCGTTGAATGTGATCGCGGTTGTGGTTGCGTTGGCAGGGCCATTTGGCACATTTAGCAGCCAGCCTTTGGGCTGGCGGCTGTTCTACTGGCTGGTTGTGATCTGGTCGTCGTTGCCGATTGCGATCGCCGGGCGTGTATTCTGGCACGAAGTCTTGGCGTCGAAACCCAAGTGGGTTGAGGATTTTATGGTCGTCTTGACGATGACCTTTATGTTCGGGCCGCTTTTGATTGGGTTGAATGCATGGATGCGGGGGCAGGTCGAGCACCCGTACCTGCACTGGGAAATCACGCTTGTTTCGACCTTTCTGATCACGCTTTCGGTTGTGGTGGTCGAAAACCTGCTGCGGTTTTCAGGGGAAAGGCTGGCCGCGAAATCCGCCGCCCAGCAGCGCGACCGGCTTTTGGAGCGATTGGATGTTGGAGACGCCGTGCGGCTGGCGAAAATCAGTTCGGACAATCACCACGTGCGGATTGTGACGGATGACCATGTTGAGCATCGTATTTTGATGCGGTTTCGCGATGCTGTGGCAGAGATCGACATTGAAAAGGGGATTTGTGTGCATCGGTCCCATTGGGTGGCGTTGGCGCAGATTGACCGGATCGACGTGGTTGATGGCAAAGAGATTGTATACACGCGGTGCGGCAGTGCTGTGCCTGTTGGCCCCAAATACCGATCCCAATTGGTGGAGCTGGGCGCTATCGCCGCTTAGCCAAGGCTTGGGCGGGGGCCGCTGTGGCTGATTTTCCGGTTAGGATGACGATGCTTTTGGCGCATAAGTAGGGGGCGAAGACGGGGTCTTTGATGGAGAGGCCGCCCGTGTAGGCGCCAAATGCGGGAAGGATCAGACGTGTGGGCGTTGCCAGAAAGCAGGGCCGCGCGGTGACACCGGGAAGGGCCGCTTTGGGATGGTAGTGGCCGGAAATTTCGCCTGTGGCTGTTTCGGTTTGCGGGGTCGCGATATGGCGAAACACCAGTGGGTCGATCGTAGCGTCAAGGTGGTGGCTGCCGCCGATATCGACGGGCCCCGGATCATGGTTGCCTTCGATCCAGATCCAGCGACGACCGGATTGAAGCTGCGCGATGGTGCGTCGCGCCGCCGTGTCTAGGGCCATGGCCGCCCCGAGATCATCAAAGCTGTCGCCAAGGCAGATGACGGTTTCGGGTTTGGTTTTTTGGATTGCGTCTTCGAGACGCCAAAGCGTGTCTTGGGTTTCATAGGGGGGGAGCATTGTGCCGCCGCGCCGCGCGATGCGTTCGGACTTTCCAAGATGCAGATCAGAGACGCACAAGAGTTTTTCGTCGGGCCTCCAAAGGCTGCCGTCGGGGCGGGCCACAAGCTGGGCGCCGCAGAAGGTGAAGGAATGGTCTGTCATAGCGTGTGGGGTGCCGCGTTTCGCGGGGCGTGTCTAGAGGTCACCGAGGCCTGCCTCTGTCATGAGGGCATTGGCCTGATCTTGGAGCAGTTTTTCGCGTCCTTCGCCCCAGACAGGGATGCGCCCGGGTTCGAGGAACAAAGGGGCGGCGAGCGGTGTGACGCGGTTGAGCCGTACATGGTCGACCTGGCCTTTGGTGCGGTTCAACATGTCTTCGATGCGGCCGAAATCGACCATGCCGCGCATGGCTTCTTCGCGGGTGATGCGAAGCATCAGGTGGTTGGGGTCGTATTTGGCCAATGTGTCGTACAAAATATCGCTGGAGAACGTCGCTTGGCGCCCGGATTTTCGGCCCTGACGGGTGTTGCGTTCGATCAGGCCTGCGATGGTGGCGGCGATGCGGAAGGTGCGTTTCATGACCGCGTTGCCCTGCAGCCAAGTTTCCAAACCGTCGTACATATTTGTGGGGTCGAACAGGGGGCTTGGGTCTGTGACCTCGTCTAGGCCCCAGATCATCAGCGCGTAATCGGTGACCACGAAGCCCAGAGGGTTGAGGCCTGCGGCTTCCATCCGTTGGGTGACGATGAGGCCCAAGGTGCGGTGGGCGTTGATGCCGGCAAAGCCGTAGACCACCATGTTTTCACGGCCCCCCTGCGGGAAGGTTTCGACCAGCAAGCGTCCGGGTTCGGGCAGTTTTGAAAAGCGGCGCTGCATGTCCAGCCAGTCTGCCGTGTGGTCGGGCAGGCCCGGCCAATTGGGCTGTTGGAACATTTGTAAAATGCGCTGGCTGAGCTGGGTTGAGGTGGAGAATTTCGTGCCATTGAAGGTGGCGACCTTTGGTTCGCGGCCCTTTTGGCGGCTGACTTCGACGGTGAGTTGGTTCAGGCCTTCGTAGCGGACGATTTGCCCGCCGATTAGAAAGGTGTCGCCTTGGGTTAGGGTCGAGGCGAAGCCTTCTTCGATTTCACCCAATGTTTTTGGTGCCCGCTTGAACCGGACCTTTAAGGTTTCATGGTCGAAAATTGTGCCGAGGTTCATGCGAATACGGGCCGCGGAACGCGGGTCGCGCAGGTGCCATTGGCCGTTGGTGTTTTTGAGACGTTTCCACTGGTCATAGGCCTGCAAGGCGTATCCGCCGGTGGCGCAAAAATCTAAACAATCGTCGAATTCGGCGCGGGTCAGGTCGGCGTAAGCACCGACGGTTTTTATCTCATTGAACAGATCGGTCGCGTCGAAGGGACCGGCGCAGGCGACGGTGAGGATGTGCTGGCACAGCACGTCTTTTGGGCCGCGTACGGGTGGGTCTCCGTCCAGGTCATGGGCTTTGGCGGCTTCGAGGGCCGCGACACATTCGACGACTTCGAAGCGGTTTGCCGGGACCAAAACGGCCTTCGAGGGGGCATTGTAGCGGTGGTTGGCGCGGCCGATGCGTTGGATCAGCCGTTTGACATTTTTGGGCGCGCCGATTTGAACGACGAGGTCCACATCGCCCCAGTCGATGCCGAGATCGAGGCTGCCGGTGCAGACGATGGCCCGTAGATCGCCGCGCACCATGGCAGTTTCGACCTTGGCGCGTTGGTCGCGGCTGAGGCTTCCGTGGTGGATGCCGATGGGCAGGGCGTCATCATTGGCGAGCCAGAGGTTGTGAAAGAATAGTTCGGCCTGGGCGCGGGTGTTGTGGAAGATCAATGTCGTTTTGTGTTGTTTGACCAAGTCGAGCACGGCAGGGATGGAATATTTCGCGCCGCCCCCAGACCATGGTGGTTTCTCTTGGGTCACCAACATGGAAATGTCGGGGGCAGGGCCGGGGTCTGCGTGGAGGATTGGGCAGGGATCGGGGACGTGGGCCAAAAGAGTCGCGATGCGGGTTGGGTCTTCGACGGTTGCCGAGAGGCCGACGCGACGCAGGTTTGGCGAGAGGGTTTGGATGCGGGAGAGGGCGAGCATCAATTGATCGCCACGTTTGCTTTCCGCGAGGGCGTGGATTTCGTCGATGATGATGCGTTGGACCCCTTTGAAAATGCGGGGCGCATCCTCGTAGGAGACCAACAGGGCGAGGCTTTCAGGGGTGGTCAGCAAGATATGCGGTGGGTCGGCGCGCTGTTTGCGTTTTTGGGTATAGGTGGTGTCGCCCGTTCGGTCTTCGACCCGGATGGGCAGACCCATGTCGGAGATTGGCGTGCTGAGATTGCGTTTGATATCAGCGGCTAAGGCTTTGAGGGGGGAGACATAAAGCGTGTGCATCCCTTGGTGGGTGCCGTTCGCCAGTTCCACCAGACTGGGCAGAAAACCGGAGAGGGTTTTGCCGCCGCCTGTTGGCGCAATGAGCAATAGGGACTGGTCTTGCGCGCGGTCGAGCATCTGTTGTTGGTGGGGGTGGATGGTCCACCCTTTGGCCTCAAACCAAGCTGCGAATTTGGGGGGTAATGGGGTCATCCCCTTAAGGTGCGCAGGATCGGTGAAAGGTCAAGCCGTGCCGGTGTTTGCTGGGCAAATACCTTTGGGGCAATGGGAGCTGGGGGCTGATCCCCCAGCGCGCCATGTTAGTGCACGATCTCTTCTTCTTTGACGAACATGTTTGCCCAGGCCCGATCGATGAGATCAGGGGACATCTGGTAGGGGATGCCTTCAAATTCACAGATCGAGATCATCTGGTCGATCAAGAAAATCGGCTGATAGTTCGCGTAGATATTGTCGATGGTCGGGTATTTCTTTTGCAGCAGATGGACGAGTGCGGCTTCGTCGAGCGGCATTTTGCGTTTGCGTGCCATCATGGCGAAGATTTTCAAGAAGTCTTCCTGATCGGGCCCGTCGATTTTGATTTTAAAGAAGATACGACGCAGGGCCGCTTTATCGAAAATCTCGTTCGGGTGGAAGTTGGTGGAGAAGATGACCAAAGTGTCAAAGGGAACTTCGAACTTTTCACCCGATTGCAGGGCCAAAATATCGCGGTTCTCTTCCAAGGGAACAATCCAGCGGTTGACGATGGCCTGTGGCGGTTCGGACTGTCGGCCAAGGTCATCGATGATGAAGATGCCGCCGGAGGATTTGAGCTGCAACGGGGCCTGATAGGTGCGCGCGACCGGGTTGTAGACGAGGTCTAACATTTCGAGGGTGAGTTCACCGCCAGTGATCACGGTGGGGCGTTCGCATTTGACGTAGCGGGTGTCGAAACGGCCTGATGTGCGGCGCAGGACATTGGGGTCGTCTACGTCTTCTTCGGCGGCGGAGTGCACGATGGGGTCATATACGGTGATCACCTGACCGGAATATTCGATGGCGCGGGGGATGTAGATTTTATCGCCCAAGGCATCGCGAATACCGTTGGAGATCGAGGATTTACCGTTGCCCGGAGGGCCGTACATGAGGATGGATCGCCCAGCCCCGACCGCAGGCCCCAGTTGGTCGAGTAAGGTGGGGGGCAGGATGAGGTGGCCCATGGCGTTAACCAATTGTTCGCGGCTGACTTGGATGTTGCGGATGGACTGGCGTTTGACCTGTTCGCGGTAGACCTCCAGCGGGACAGGCATGGCGCCGAAATATTCGGACTGCGCAAGAGCATCTAGAGCGCGCTGCTTGCCCGCATCGGTCAGCTGATAGCCCATTTCGTTGCCGTTGTTGGCGTTCAAGGTGCCGGTTGCTTCGCATAGGCGTTGTTCGCGGGCGGCATCGACCAACTGTTGGGTGATGTTGATGGGCAAGCAGATGAATTTCGCGATGGCGCTGACGTTTTCCATGTTGGTACGGAACATGGTTTTGATCAAAATGTCGCGCATCATGACCGGGGACAGGGCCATGGATTCAAGTGTTTTGGGGGCCGGGGGCGCCATCACATTTGCGGTTTGCATGTTCATTTCGTTCGCCTGTCTGGTTGCGTCGTTCGGTTTTCTGCGTCGCTTTGGTCAAGTGGCCCAACAATCTGGGCTGGATCTTGGAAAGGTTTTGCATTGACCGTGTGCCTGACTATTGTGTCGAAAAAAGGGACAAAACCGTTCCGGAGGCGGGCATGACACAGAAAAATTCAACATTCCTTGCGGTCTTTTTGCTGCTGGCCTTTGCGGCGCTGAGTGGGGCGTCGATTTTGAAGGGCGGTTTGTACCTTGCCAAGCATGAAGGTGACACGATCCATTTGATGGAGCTGGTGTTTCGGATGGCATCGGGAGAGACGCCGCACTACGATTTTATGACGCCGATTGGCGCGCTGTCGTTTTGGCCCATCGCGATGCTTGTGAAAGCGGGGCAAGGCATTGGGATGGCGTTTATCTGGTCGCAGGTGATCACGGCGCTGGTGTTTTTGCCGATTGTGTTTTGGGTTGCGCGATCGCGGCTCACGCCGTTTGTGGGGGGGCTGTTTGGCCTGCTGGTGTTGGTTTTGCTGTTGGCGCTGGTGCATGGTGAGGCGGAGCCGTCTTTATCCGTCTCGATGCATTATAACCGGCAAGCCTGGGCTGCTGCCTATGTCGCGATTGTTGTTGCACTGATCCCGCCAGTGGATGGACGGCAAAGCGTGTTGGATGGTGTGATCGTTGGATTGATGGTGTCCGTTCTGGCGATGATCAAGATGACCTATCTGGTCTCTTTTGCCCTGCCGATTTTACTAGCGTTGATTTTAACAAAGCAAACCAGGGCCTTAGCTGTCTCTGCGGTGACGGGGGCTGTCGTGATGGCGGGCATCACTGTGTTCAACGGGGTCGGGTATTGGGCTGCCTACGCGGGGGATTTGTTGGCGGTTTTGCAGTCTGACCTGCGGTCGGCGCCTGGAGAGTCCTTGGATGCGGTTATTGGGTCGCCGGCCTATTTGGGGGCCTCGCTTTCGGTGATTGCGGCGATCATTTTGCTGCGCCAAGCGGGAGCGATGACGGGTGGTTTAATTGTGATGCTGCTAATGCCTGGGTTCTTTTACGTGACCTATCAAAACTACGGGAACGATCCGCAGTGGTTGCCGCTTTTGGCGGTGTTGATTTTGGCGTTTCGCGCAGATGTGGGGCAGGTGGTGAACGGGTTGGGCTGGAACCTGCGCGAGGCATTGGGTGTTGTGGCCGCGGTGGCCATGGCGTTGGCGGCACCTTCGTTTTTCAACCTCGCATCCAGCCCATTCCGCCATTTGTATAAAGAGGTTGGGCCTTATGCGTCGGTGTTCTCGGACGGGGGCGTGCATTCGGACGTTCGTGTTGTGGATATTCGTGTCAACAGAGTTGATCTACGTGTGCCGCTGGATGGGGAAACGGACCTGATCCCGCGCTATGCGGAACGTGATGATGCGCCGGAGCTGCTGGGGGAGACACTGCCGGTATGTACGGTGGAATTGGGTCTGCCGGCGTTTTTTGAGGCGCTCGCCCAGGATTTGGAGCAGGTCAGCTGGGCGCGCGGTTCGTCCGTGTTTGTGGCGGACTTGTTTTCGAACCTTTGGCTCTTCGGCGATCTTGAGCAGCTTGCGGGCGGGGCACCGTGGTATTACGGCGGCGCGCCGGGGCTGGAGACGGCTGATTATATGTTGGTTCCGCTATGCCCCGTTGAGCAACGGGTGCAGATCGAAGTGCTGGAGCATGTGAACGGATTGATCAGCGCAGGGACGCTGGAGCTGAACGAGGTGCGGCGCACGGATATGTACATCCTCTATGAGGTGCAGACCTGAGGCAGCGCTAGAACAGCGGCAACGCGAGGTAGATGATCAAAACGGGGCCCATGGCGAAGCCCATGGGAAACCGTTTGGTTTCCGTCCAGCTGACCCAATTAGGGACGAGGTTTCGGATGGCGGGGATCGCACGGGCTGTGCGGTGAATGAGCAGCCCGATGAGAAGCCCGGCTCCAAGTAGATAAAAGACAAGTCCGGTGTCGGACAACGCCACGAATGGAGCGGCGGATGCAAGAAATTTGCTATCGCCCGCGCCCATTGCGCCGATCGCATTGAGCAAGATCGCGATCACAAGAACGACCCCGAAGTGTGCGTAACGCCACAGATATTCGCTAAATGGCATGACAAAGATGCCCACTACGACGAACACCAGCGCCAAGGCATCAGTGGACCATGTGGGGATCTTCATGGCGCGCAGATCATTCCACGCGACATAGAGACACAAAGGGCCAGCAAAGATCAAAAACGCGATGGATTGCGTGACCGTGACATCGACCTGCGGAATGCTCACCACGGGTCTAGTTCGTCACGTTGTCTTCAAGGGCGCGCAATGACCGGACGGCGGCTTCGAAGTGCTGCGGGTGCGTTTCGATGGCTTCGCCCAGAAGCCCACGGCCAATGGTGATATCGTTTTGCTTGATCGCGGTGAGCGCTAAGGTGTGCAGCAGTTGCGCGCGTTCGATTTGGGTCATCGGGATGACGGGCAGATCGTAGTTGCGCTGTGCGCCGCGGGCCAAAACGAGATTGTTTTTGGCGGTGAACAGGTCAGGCTTGTTGCGCAAGGCGTCGGTGAACAAGCGCTCGGCACCGTCGTAGTCGCCACGTGTGAGTTTAGAGAACCCCCAGTTGTTCAGAACACCGGCGGGCGAGGTGGTTAGACCAACGGCTGTTTCATAAAAGCTGTCGGCGTTGGACCATTCTTCGTTGCTGTCGGCGACCATGGCTTCCAAACGGTAACGTTTGAATGTCTCGAAGGTTGGTGGAATTTGATCGAGAACCTTTTCAGCGCTGTCCCAGTCGTTGGTGCGGATGAAGGCATCGGCCAATTCGACACTGTCGGCTGTTTCGCTGTCTTCGTGATCGACGACCGCTTGCCATGCGCGTACGGCTTCGCCGTTGCGTTTGGCGCGGATGAGGGAGATGGACAGGCCACGCATGAGGTCGATGCGGCCGGGATCGTTTGTGGAGGCGCGCAGGAAGTAGTTCACGGCTTCGTCCGGGTCGGCGACGGTCAGGAAAACATCATTGAGATTGGTTTCATCAACGACGTTCACGTCTTGCAACGCGCGTGCGACCTCTGCATCGCCAGACCGGCTACATGCGGACAAACTTAGCGCGCCCAGAAGGGCGGCGGAAAGAAGAATAGGGTGGCGCATGTTTGCGTCCTTTACTGCTCTGTCTCTTTAGAGTGTCGACAAAAGCACGAAGTCACCCGTGCCCCGCCGCACCAATTGGAACGGTTCGTTCTCTTGGAAATCAGTATTACTCGGATCTTCTAATTTTGCGAGTGCCAAGCGCAAGTTGTCACGGATTTCGTCAGAATTGCCGCTATCCGTTGCAAACGCGCGACGGAAAACCTGTGCTGCTTCGATGATTTTGCCCCGTTCCATTAGAATTACGCCCAAATTGTTCCATGCGGCTGCGAAGTCTGGCTCTTCTTCGACGGCGCGGCGCAGGAGGCGTTCGGCCTGATTGAGGCGACCGAGTTTGAGATTGGCGGAGCCCAAGGCAGACAAGGTGTCGACGTTCAGCCCTTGTTGGCCCGCCGCACGGGTGTAGGCGCGCAGTGCCAATTCGTATTCGCCCGCGGCCATAAGACGGTGGCCGATAAGCAGGCCGTCCAAGTCAGAGGCGCCTGCAACGCCGGGGGCGAAGACGGGGTCATCTTTTGGCGCGAAAGCGCCCTCGCCGCATCCGGCGAGGGCGCTTAAACCCAATAAAAGAGCGACAGTTTTGTGCATCGTTCCTTAGAAGTTGGAGTTATTCAGTGTTTCGTAGATGTTATACACGGATGGCCCGATGAGAATGATAAGAAGCGGCGGAACCGTTAACATCATCGTCGCAAGTGTCATTTTTGTCGGCAAGGTGTTGGCTTTTTCTTCGGCCCGCATCACGCGTTTGTCGCGCATTTCGGCAGAGAAAACGCGCAAGGCTTCGGCGATTGAGGTACCGAATTGCTGCGATTGGATCAAAACGGTCACGAAGGAGGCGATGTCTGACACGCCGCAACGCTCTGACATATCGCGCAGGACCTGCGTTTTGTCTTTACCGGCTTTCATTTCGTTGCTCACCGCTTCGTATTCTTCGGCGAGGGCCGGGAAGCCTGATTTAAGCTCATGGGCCACGCGAATGATCGATTGGTCGAGCGATTGACCGGCTTCGACGCAGACAAGCATCATGTCCAAACTGTCGGGGAAACCGTTGATCATTTCTGTTTGCCGTTCGGTTTGACGTTTTCCGACCCACCATTTGGGCAGGTAGTAGCCGACAAGGCCCGGAATGAAGATCGACAGCATCGTGTTTTTGGTCGACGGCTCACCGGTGGAGGATTTGTAGATGGCAAAGGCGACACCGAGCATAAGCAGGGTGATGCCCAGTGCGAATTGGGTGAAGTGATAGGTTTTGACAGCAGATTTCGTGCGATACCCGGCCTGGATGAGTTTGAGGCGGATCGCGGAGTACTCTTCTTTGTCCTGAGGTTCGAGGAAGCTGGAATATTTATCCAGCTTGTCGGTGCCTTGGCTGGCGCGCAGACGCTCAGGGGTGGATTGACCGGAGCGGTTCACCTCTTTCAGCTTGTCGAGCGGATCGGCCTGTTTTGACAGCAAGGAGGGAAGAACCAGCAAGATCAGGAGCAGGCCCAGCATGCCGACGGCAATGAGCGGGCCGAACGGGCCAAGCAGGTCGATCAATTTCGCATTTATGGAATTCAGAAAATCCATGAGAGTTACACCTTAATGTTTACGAGACGTCGCATGACAAAAACGTTTGTCACGAGGAAGCCTGCCACGACCAGACAGGCCGGAATGAAGACCGATGTTTCTTTTACTTCGTCGTAATAATCCGGCTGCAGCACGTTGATCATAACCAAAGCCGCCAGCGGGAAGACGGACAGGAACATGCCGGACCATTTTGCCTCGGCAGTGATGGCCTTGACACGGCGGAACAGCTTGAACCGTGCGCGAATAACTTGTGCCAGACCGTGCAGAATTTCCGCGAGGTTACCACCTGCGGTTTGTTGAATGGTCACTGCGACGGCCAAGAAACGCATATCCTGCATATCCATCCGTTCGGCCATTTGTTTCAGGGTTTCACCCATGTCTCGGCCGTAGGCGGCTTCATCGGAAATGATGCCCATTTCAGATCCGAGGGGATCGGGGACCTCTTTCGCGACGATGGCCACCGCGGAGGAAAACGGGTGACCTACGCGCAGTGATCGAACCATCAATTCAACAGCATCGGGGAGCTGTTCTTCGATCATGGCAATGCGTTTTTTCGCCTTGTTGTTGACCCAGAAGAAAATGCCGCCGACGCCCATGCAGACGGCAACGACCAGACGGATTGGAAGGGAGGTTGCCGTTGCGAGTGTGAGCAACATGAATGCCACGCCAGACAGCACGGCCATAAGGGTCATCAGTTGCGAAGGGGTGAAGGCGATATTGGCTTTCTGGGCTTTCGTGGCGAGCAGAGAATACAGAGGGATGCTCTGTGATTTCATGTGCTGGCCCATCTCCTTGCGGAGTTTTTCCAACACTTCTTCGCGGTTGCCGCCCTTTTCCAACATTTCAAGGCGACGGTTCACCTTGTTGTTGAAATTGATGCTTTTGCCGAAGGCCACAAGGTAGATACCGTTGACCAAGACGATACAGGCCACGAAGATCAGACCGTAGATGATGGGTTCTGCTGAGAGGGTCATTGGGTGTTCCCTTACTGTGCCGCGACGGGTTCGAAAATGGCAGGTGGCAAGTCGTAGCCCCACAGTTTGAACCGTTCCGAGAAGTGACTGCGCACCCCTGTGGCGGTGAAGTGGCCGATGATTTTGTTGTCAGGCGTGAGGCCCACGCGCTGGTAGCGGAAGACTTCCTGCATCGAGATAACGTCGCCTTCCATGCCGGTGATTTCGGTGATGGATGTCATGCGGCGTGAGCCATCTTGGAGGCGGGAGGCCTGCACGATGAGGTTCACCGCCGAGGAGATCTGGCTGCGGACCGCTTTGAGTGGCATTTCGATACCGGCCATCGCGATCATGTTTTCGAGACGCGATACACCGTCGCGTGCGGAGTTGGCGTGGATCGTGGTCATGGACCCATCGTGACCTGTGTTCATCGCCTGCAACATGTCGATGACTTCTTCGCCACGGGTTTCGCCGACGATGATACGGTCGGGGCGCATACGCAGGGCGTTTTTCAGACAGTCACGCTGGCTTACGCCGCCTTTGCCTTCGACGTTCGGGGGGCGGGATTCCATGCGGCCAACGTGCGTTTGTTGCAGTTGAAGTTCCGCCGTATCCTCGATGGTGAGAATGCGTTCGGCATCATCGATGAACGAGGACAGCGCGTTGAGTGTTGTGGTTTTACCGGAACCTGTACCGCCGGAGACGATGACGTTGAGGCGGGTGGAAACCGCGGCTTGCAGATACGCGGCCATTTCTTCGGTGAAGGCACCGAATTTCACTAGGTCGTCGATGCCAAGTTTGTCTTTTTTGAATTTACGAATGGAGACGAGCGAGCCGTCCACCGCGATTGGAGGCACCATGGCGTTGAAACGCGACCCGTCAGCCAAGCGCGCATCGACGTAAGGGTTGGATTCATCCACGCGGCGGCCCACGGCGGATACGATTTTATCGATGATCCGAAGCAGGTGGCGTTCGTCTTTGAAGGTGATGTCCGTCAGTTCCAATTTACCGGCGCGTTCAACAAAGATTTGTTGCGGCCCGTTGACCAGAATATCGTTGACGTTGTCATCTTGAAGAAGGGTTTCAAGGGGGCCGAGGCCCCGCACTTCGAAGTAGAGTTCTTTGTTCAGCGTTGTCCGTTCTTCACGGTTCAAAATGACGCCCATTTCGTCCAAGGATTCTTGGGCGATGGCGCTGATTTCGGCCTTTAGATCCTGTTCGGAGGCGTTGTCCAGAGCGGCAAGGTTCAGGTTGTCGAGAAGGGATTTGTGCAATTCCAGTTTGATCTCGCCCAAACGCTCTTTGCGCTTCTTTTCTTTGTCGGCGGGTGCGGCTGTTGCCTTGACGGGGGCCGCTTTCATCATGGATTTGCGCGGCGCTTCCGGCGCGGCTGCTTTGGGCGCTGCAGCCGGGATTGCTGTGACGTTATCTGCTTTCGGTGCGGCTGGCTTCGCGCCTGTTGCACCGGTTTTTTTATACTTCGAGAACATCTATCCGACCTTTATCCAGTTGCCGCTTCGGCAGATTCATTGACGTCGTGAACCGATTTCGCGAGTTTTGCGATTTCTTTGCGCAGTGGGTTTTTGGCAATGCCTTCGGCCATAGGGACACCATGATCCGCGTTTTGAGGCACGACCTTACCGCCGTCAGGCAGCTGCACTTCGATTGAGATGCCGAGGCTTTCGGCCAATCGTTTGATCCGGCTTTTGCCGTTTAAATCCGTGAACTTTGGTGCGCGGTTTACAACGAACCGCAGTTTGTCGAAGGGGAGCTCTTCGGACTGTAGGGCGCGTTTGATGCGCAATGTGTTTTGCGCCGACCGCATATCCAATTCGAGCGTCGCGAAATAGACGTGCGCCGCTTGCAGAACAGTTTCTGTCCATTCGACCATGGTTTTGGGCATGTCGATGACGACGTAGTCGAAATTGGTGCGGGCGAATTCGATCAGACGTTCAATGTCTTCGGGGCCGATCAAATCCAACGGGATCACGTCTGTTGGGGCAGTCAAAACCTGCAGTTTGTCTTCGTAGGACAGGAGGGAATGCATGAAGCTTTCGCTGTCGAGCAGTTCCGTGTCTTGCAGCATTTCGAAGACCGCTTCGCGGCGGGGCATGTCGAGGTAGGTTGAGACGCTGCCGAATTGGAAATCCAGATCCAGAATGCAAACCCGTGGTGGGTTCTTGGGGTCCACGTTCGCCAGTTCCCACGCCAGATTAACGGCCAAAGTGGTGGCGCCTGTGCCGCCGGCCATACCCTGCACAGGGATCACAACGCCGTTGCGGTCGCCGGTTGCTTTGAGGGTGTTGACCAATTCAGGTGCGATAGGCGCGGCGGGTGGCGGGCTGAGCACGCGGTCAATCGCTTGTGCCAATTCGCCTTCGGGGAGAGGGTAGGGTACGAATTCGTCTCCGCCTTCGCGCAGCAGTTCGTGCAGGGCAGCCGGCGAGACGTCCTCTGCAATCAACAAAACCTTGATGCCACGCTCTTTGGCGGCGCGGATGACTTCGGTGATAATAGACAGATCCTGCTCGTCTTCCTCATCCAAAGCGACGGCGATGAACTCAAGCTCGGCGGCGTCATCTTGTTGGAGGAAAGGCAGTGCGTCTTCGAACCCGAGGTCTCCCCAGCTTTCGCCAAGGCAGGTTTCCATGTCCTCGATCAATAGATCAAAGTTTTGAACGTCTCGGCTCACCGTGCAGGCCGTGATCGGCTGCGGTTCGGGCTGTAATATAGCTGCGCCACTCATAGCGATTGTCCCTTTACCCAGTTACTTGGCGCGGGTGCGCCGAATCTCTTTTTCAGGCCCTGACGTGCGAAACGGCACATTGAGGGCTTTGTCTTGGGTGTTTTGACGGTCAATCGGGGCAACATTGGGGCCACAATTGCCCTTTTGTGCGATTTTTGGAGACGATCACGGTAACTTCAACGCTGTTGTTTCCAAGTGGTCATCAGGGTTGAAATGAAAAAAGGGGCCCTCAGGGCCCCTTGAATGCGTTAATATACAACGGTTTACTGCTCTGCGGCGCTGACCACGTTGCTATCTGTGACGTTACTGGACGGTTGTGCGCTGTCGACATACTCGCGGAAGATCACTTCGGCGTAGCGCCCGTTCAATACGGTTGGGTGGCTTGAGACGAAACCAGACACTTCGGTCACTGTGCGGCGGTTGCGACGCTCGCGCCCGTCGGTCACGATCAAGGGCTGGGTTTCACCAAAGCTGACCACGGCCTCAAGGCGGCTTCGGTCGATGCCTTGGCTGGTGAGGTAAAGCACCGCGGCTTCGGCGCGGCGTAGACCCAAACGACGGTTGTATGAGGCAGAGCCGACGCGGTCGGTGTGACCGAATACTTTGAACCGGACCTCTGGGAATTGGCGGATCCAAGCGGCCTGCTGACGCAATGTGGCCCGTGCCGTTTCATCCAAAGCGGTGGAATTGAACGGGAAGGTCACCATTGTGTTCACTTCTTCGGTGAAGCGACGGTTCAGGTTAATGGTAAAGCTGCTGGCACCTGTCTGGACCTGATTGTTTTGGAATGTTGCATTCCCAAACGACCCGTTGTCGACTTCGGACCCGATTTCACGAGTGTTGAAATCGCTCCAGGTGGTGTTGGTACAGCCTGCCAAGGCAAGCACGCCTGCAGTCAAAACCGCTGTTGTTTTCATGGCCCTGTTTCCCATTTTAATCATCCAACACGTAGCCATATGAACCGCTGAAGTCTTGTCGTGCAACTTCTCCGGCGCCGCCACGCTGTGGCGCGTTCTCTGCGGCGACGCGGCCGAAGAGGAACAGGTCACGTTCGGTGGGGGGGCGCACGCGGTCTGTCGGGAGGGCGAGTGCTTCGCCCCGTGTCGGCGTGACGAGGTGCGGTGTTACAATGATCACCAGTTCGGTTTGTTGACGGCTGTATTCTGCAGACCGGAACAATGCACCGAGCACAGGAATGTCGCCGGCCCATGGCACCTGACCGCTGAGATCGAGGAAGTCATCAGACAAAAGGCCTGCAATTGCGAAGCTTTCACCGTCGCGCATTTCAACTGTTGTTGATGTGCTGCGTGTGCTGAACGCATCAATGCTGAAACCATCCTGCGAGAACCCGTTTGATGGGTCGAGGGAGGAGACAGAGGCATCCAGCTCGAGGTTGATAACGTCGCCGTCGATCACCCGTGGGATAAAGTTGAGCGAAATACCGAATGGTTTGAATTCAACGGTGATGGATCCGCCATCTTGGCTGATCGGGACCGGGTATTCGCCACCAGCGAGGAACGTGGCCTCTTGGCCCGATAGCGCTGTGAGGTTCGGTTCGGCCAAGGTGCGCACGACGCCGCGGCTTTCCAAAGCCTCGAGCAGAACGCCAACTTCGACGCCGCCGGCGTTAAATCCGAACAAGAATGCGCCTGCATTGTCGTTGGTCGCCGGCGTGCTGCCAGAGAGAGACAGTGCCTGCGCGGTGGAGCCAACGGTTGTGCCGGTGCCCAATGCGAGGCCGAGATCGTCGCCCAAGGTGCTGCCGCCCAAGGAGAGGGAAGAGCTGAGGGATTTGGAGACGGATCGCTGCATTTCTGCGAAGCGGACCCGCAACATGACTTGTTGTGTGCCGCCTACGCTCATGAGGTTCGAAACACGCTCCGGCGCATAGCGTTCGGCCAGTTCGAGGGCGCGATCAAGTCGCGCGATGCTGGACACGGTGCCAGATAGAACGATGCCGTCGTTGGCCGTGCGCACTTCAATGTTTTCGCCCGGCAAGATTTGCTCAAGACGTTCTTTGAATTCTGCGATGTCGGGGGTCACATGGACGTCGACGTTGGTGATCAGGCGCCCATCCGCACCCAGAAGGGTGAGCGTTGTGCGGCCCGGTTCCTTACCCAACACATAAATCGTGCGATCTGAGAGCGACGAAATATCTGCAATCGTTGGGTTGGCGATAGAAAGTTCCGTAAAGGGTACGTCGCTTTCAACCACAACCGCGCGGTTCATGGGAACATTGAGGGAGCTCGATGGGGAGCCCCGCATTACTTGCAACGTTTCAGCCGGTAGCTGCGCTGGTACGTTCGCAAAACATAAGGCTAAACCAGCAACGGCCGCCTTTAGAAATCTATTTTGTGTCATTGTGACCTGCCTCTGATGTCACGCCCGATGCGGACTTTTTGCCCGTCATTCCGAACACCCTGCGCCATTTTCATATTTTTTGCAAGAATCAATGCATTGAAACCCGTTTTGGATGTGGATAACCCGCAACAACAGTTTGTGAAGCACGCGGGAGACGACAAAAAAGCGTCCGTTGCAAAGCAACGGACGCTCGTTTAATCGGTAGGTTTGGAGGGTGTCACGCCCGTTTGGGAAATCGACGCCGCGAGAAGGAGCAGGTCCAGGTCCTTAACCGGAATTACTCCGTGCAAGGAATGGTGATTTCAACAACCTCGGCGCCGCGACGTGTTCGGATCGTGCAAATCTCTTCTGCTTCTACCTGCACTTCAGGTGCTTGCGGCACGATGCCGAGAAGTCTCGCTTGGTTGACCTCGACCGCTGCCGAGACCGTATCGTCTTCGAGACCGACCAATGAAAGGGACAAGTTTCCTGTCGCTTGCGCTTGTGCAAGAGCTGCCACTTGATCGGGGCTGACTTGAACGGTCACTGTGCGGGCGATTGTTGCACCGACTCGATCGCTTTCAGCTGTTTGGTCTACGGCGACGATTTCAACGTTCGCTTGAATCAGCTTGGTAACCTCACCATCTTGGACAGAGTCAAACCCATTGACGCGACCAGACCAGTAAACGTCAATGCGATCACCAGGCCGTAAGAAGCCGGATACACCGGAGGAGACGTCAACCTCGATGGCGAAGGCGCGCATACCGCGTTGGAGCAAAGATGCAATGCCGGCCCCTTGGCCAGGATCGCTGACTTTGGCAGCAAGAATGGGCTCGTTCTCTTCCATCTGCCGCAAGACCACACGAAGTTCGTCCTGCCCGGACGGGAAAAGCGCTTCAGTAGAGCGGAACACGCCCTCAGGAAGGTACGGTTCCGCGTATTTGATGACGACGACATCATCTGCAGTGATTTGTTCGCCGTAGGCCATTTGACGCTTTACCGCGAATACCTCTACAGTCGGGACTGCTTCGGCCATGGCAGCCTGTTGGGCTGCGATCGCCTGGTTTTGTTGTTCAAAATACCCTTGCACCATATAGATGGCGAAACCTGCTAGGCCCATGCCAACGATAAGGACAAGTCCGAATACTGCCCGCATTGTTTTTTCCTTTCGGGGAGAGGATCAGATAATGAACCTCTGAAATCTAGAGGAATTTGTATCCGCAAAAAATGGCATTATTGCGGCGGCTGGGGGCTTTCAGGCAGTTTCAATTTCAAAAAAGCCATTAAAACTCGATGGTCTTAACAGTTGCGATCGACGCGCCTAGCCCTGTCGATTTATCTGTTACGCCTTTGCCGACGACAGTGATGACAGCAATACCAAGACCGACGATTGCTGCAGTCAGCACGACCCAGTCTACGGTTACTGCGCCGTCTTCATTTTGGCGGAAGGATTTTGCTAGTTTAAGCATCTGAAATTCCTTAAAATTTTCATGGGCATCAAGAAAAGTTGCAGCTGATAGTGTGCACTTCAAGCCAGAAAACACGGTAAAGGAACAGCTGATAATATGTGCTTAATGCGTAAACCGGACGATCGTGAGTGCCGGTTTTGTCTGAGCGACAAGCGGTTTCACTTGTCGCTCAGGCAATGATTTGAACTTACTCAGACGCGAGGAAGTCGATTGTAGATACGCTGCCGATGTCTGTTGCCAGAGTTGTGGAGCGGTCTACTGTGCCTTTACCAACAGTTGTCAGAACTGCGATGCCCAGGCCAACGATAGCGGCTGTCAGAACAACCCAGTCAACTGTTACAGCGCCGTCTTCGTCGTTGCGGAAGTTTTTGATGAAATTAGTCATGTGTAGTCTCCAGAAATAGATATGAAAGTGATAGGGCTAGATGCCCGATCTAAAATTACTCAGATGCGAGGAAGTCGATTGTAGATACGCTGCCGATGTCTGTTGCCAGAGTTGTGGAGCGGTCTACTGTGCCTTTACCAACAGTTGTCAGAACTGCGATGCCCAGGCCAACGATAGCGGCTGTCAGAACAACCCAGTCAACTGTTACGGCGCCGTCTTCGTCGTTGCGGAAGTTTTTGATGAAGTTAGTCATGTGTAGTCTCCAGATGTGTAGTGTGTAGGTGTGTGGGTGCCGTAAGGCTTAGTCGAACGTTTGGATTGATTGTGCTTCCAGCTGTGCGCTGATTTTCTCGCTCAGGGTTACTGTGCCCTTACCGACAATTGTCAGTACGGCAATGCCAAGGCCCAGAATTGCTGTCGTCAATACAACCCAATCTACGGTCACCGCGCCATCTTCGTCAGTCCGAAAATGTTTAAAAAAGTTAATCATTGCGTCCCTCCTCAGGGCGGTTACTCGGGTTCACTATCTTTGCCGGATCGCATGTGCACCGGCCTCTTCTTGGTGCGCTCTCCGTCTTGGATGAGTAGTGTTTGACGCCCGAATGGGGCAGGAATTAGACAGCATTCGTGCAATTTTGCATCCTCTTAACTTTTCGCGCACTTTTCTTTTAAGCTCATGATTTATAGGTATAAATTATCGTTTATCCCATGTTGCGCCTCTGCAATCGTTGCAAAAACGTGTCTAGTTTTGGCGTGATTTGGGCGATTGTTGACGAAAACATAGAGGTTTGGCCCAATTTCAGGGTATCTGTATTTTAACGAGAAGCAGGCGGAGACCGCGAAAATGCGGCGGACCATATTCATAGTATCGCTGGCCATCGGATTGGGCGCGACGGCAGCCTTGGCTGAGAGCCACCGGCTGCAGGATGACTTTACCTTTCGGCGCGTCGGTGTTCCGCAAGCCGGGGCGGGAAACCGAATAACAGTTCAGATCGCGCCATCGGCACCGTCAGCACCGTCTGGCCCTGCAGTGGCGGGGGCAGCTGTGGTGCCGCGCGCGCCTGGGGATCCTGCTATTTCCGGATTGGCGCCCGCGCCGAGTGGTGTGGAGTGGTATTGGGAGGCGATTTCTCCGTCCTTAGACAATGCGCATGAAGTGAGTTTGGAGGCGGCGGTTGCGGCTTTGAAGACGGCGCCCTCTGGGCAAGGGGTTCCGGCACCGCGTCTGCAAGGGATGACGGAGCTGGCTGACAGGTATGGCGTCGAGATTTTGACCTCGACTATTGGGACGAATGTGTCGCCTGCATTGGTTCTGGCCGTTATTTCTGTCGAAAGTGCAGGGCGTTCAGATGCAGTGAGTTCGGCAGGCGCGCAGGGGTTGATGCAATTGATGCCACCAACGGCGGCCCGTTTCGGGGTCGAGGATGCATTTGACCCGCGCGACAATATATCGGGCGGTACGGCATATTTGGATTGGTTGTTGAAAGAATTCGACAACAAGGTGATTTACGCCCTTGCCGGATACAATGCGGGCGAAGGGGCTGTGCGCAACAACAATGGCGTGCCGCCTTATCCTGAAACACGGGCCTATGTTCCCAAGGTTCTTGCGGCATGGGAAGTGGCGCGAGGGCTGTGCATCACGCCGCCTGAGTTGGTGACGGATGGCTGTGTGTTTCGCGTGTCAGGTCAATAGCATGTCGTCGGTTCACTCTACAAAGCCGCTGGTTCTGGATGCCGATGGCACGCTGCTGCGCACGGACATGTTGTTGGAAGGCTTTTGGAAGGGCCTGGGGACGGATCCGATTGCCACGCTGAAAGCGGTGACATTGGTCGGGGACCGCGCCGCATTTAAAGCCGAGATTGCGAAGATTGCGCCGTTGCGCGTGGATTTGCTGCCCATGAACGAAGACATTTTGGCGCTGGCAGACGCGGCCAAGGACGAGGGGCGTGAGGTTGCGATCGCGAGCGCGTCTGATGTGGCGTATGTACAGCCATTGGCGGATCATCTTGGGATCAAACGGGTGTTCGCGTCCGCCGGTGGTGTGAACCTGAAGGGGACTGCAAAGGCGAATGCACTGGTTGAGGCCTACGGTGAGGCCGGGTTCGACTATGCGGGCAATGACAAAAGTGACCGCAAGATTTGGGATCATGCGGATCATGCCATTGTTGTTGGCGCTGCAGGGGGCGGTGCGAAGGGGCTTTCGCCGGTCACGCAGGTTTCAGGCGTCTGGTCGCCCTTGGCGGTTCTCAAGTCCATGCGACCCCATCAATGGGTTAAAAACGTTTTGCTGTTTTTGCCGATGATCGCGGCCCATGCCTTTTACATGGAAACGATTTTGGCGATTTGTTTGGGCATCGCCAGTTTCTCGGCGGCGGCCTCGTGCATTTATATCGTGAACGATTTGTTGGACATCGAGGCGGATCGGCTGCACGTGAAAAAGAAACGCAGGCCGTTTGCGGCGGGGACGGTGCCGATACCCATTGGAATGTTGACCTGTTTGGTCCTGGGCGGCTTTGCCTTGGGGCTGGGGTTTGCGATATCGGCGCATTTTTTCGCGGTTGTCGCGTTCTATATGGTTTTGTCCTTGGCCTATTCTTTGCGGCTCAAACGATTGCGCTGGATCGATATCGCGGCCCTCGCATCGCTTTATCTGTTGCGGGTCGTGGCGGGGGCTGCGGCGAGCAAGGTTGATGCGTCGATCTTTATGTTGATTTTCATATTCCCGATTTTCGTCACGCTAGGATGTGTGAAACGGATGACGGAGCTGGCCTTGGCCAAGGATCACAAGCGTTTGCCGGGGCGTGGATACGCCCGCCGTGATCTTGGGGATTTGCTGAATATGTCCGTTGTTGGGATGGTAGGCGCGTTGGTGGTGTTTTTCCTGTACACCTATTCCGATCAGGCGCTGGCACTGTATCCTGATCAATGGTTGTTGTGGGTGGCGTTGCTGCCGATTGGCGCGTGGCTCTACCGGATGATCCGGTTGGGGTATTTGGGGCGCATGGATTACGACCCTATTGTTTTCGCGCTGACGGATCGACGCGGGCTAGGGTATTTGCTGATCACACTGGGCTTGATGTTTTATGCGGCCGGTCTTTGGACCCAATGGTTTGGACCGACCGCATAAGATTGCCCTTGCGCGGCTATATCGACATTTTCTTGAAAATGGGTTCCGGGATGAGTTTGATGACGGTCATCACCGGCAACCAGATCCATTTCGTGTAGAGGGTGTTGCGTTTTTTACCCAAGGCTTTGTGAATGTCTGCGACGACGGCATCAGCGGTGGTCATAAACGGTTGCGGGCCCAAACCTTCGGTCATGGCTGTATCAACGGGGCCGGGTTTAACCGTGAGCACGTGAACACCGTGGCGGCCTAAGGCGTTGCGCAGGCCAGAGAGGTAGGTGGCAAAGCCCGCTTTGGCCGCGCCATAGACATAGTTTCCGACGCGCCCCCGGTCACCTGCGACGGAGCCAACGCCGACGATCATGCCAGCCCCTTGGGCCTGCAAGACAGGGGCCAACATTTGCAGAAAACGCGCGGGGCCGGTGAGGCTGTCTGCGATTACGCCGTCCAGAAGGGTAGGGTCTGCGTCGATGGCATCTTGCGCGGGCATGGAGCCTACGAAGACCGCGCAATGGATCGTGGTGCCTTCAGTGTTGGCGCTTTCGATAATGGGTTGGAAGGTGGCGGGATCGCGCGCGTCGAACATCACCGGGGTCGCCTCAGGTGCGCCACGGGCTGTTGCGTCTGCGGCGATTGCAGCCAAGTCATCCATGCGGCGCCCGGCGAGAATGACGCGTGCGCCTTGTTCCGCGACGGAGCGTGTGAATGCTTTTGCGATGGTCGAGCTTGCGCCCAAAATAATCCAAGTGTCGGTCATGTCAGGGTCCTTAGCTCGAGACGACGTGTCATATCGGTTTGCAGCAGGCCTTGCGGGTCTGCTTTGGTCACATTGGCCACCCATTTGGGGTGGTCGGGATACATTTTTTTGAGGGCAGGGCCGGTGGAGAGCGCGTCTTTCGCCAGATAGAGGCGGCCACCTGCGGCGAGCGTTGCTGTCTCAAGCTGGGCGATAAGGTCGCGCGCCTGTGGGCGGTTGGGGAAATCAACCGCGAGTGTGTAGCCCTCCATTGGGAAGGACAGATAGCCCGCGCGCCCGGGCCCCATGCGTTTCAGCACCGCGAGGGGGGAGGCGAGGCTGGATTCGGCAATCATGTCCATCATCGCACGCAGTGCGTTTGCCTGTCCCAATGGGACGACACATTGAAATTGGTGAAATCCGCGTTTGCCGTACAATCGGTTCCAGTCATGGATTTTATCGAGCGGGAAAAAGAAATCTTGGATCGGGCGCACGACGGTGCGGCCTGATTTAGGCACGCGGCGGTAGTAGGCGGCGTTGAACGCTTTGACGATGGGGCCGGACAGGGCCCAATGGGGCGCGTCGAATGGGATTTTCTTAGCGGCGCGGCGGGTGGGGCGCAGGCCTTTGCAGGTTTCGCCTTCCTCGACGATGCCGCGCCCGAGGGCTGATCCTTTGGCTGTCGCATCAATCCAGCCCACGGTGTAGGGCGCGTCAGATGCATCAAGCAGGGCGATGTGATGGTCCCAATCGGTGGCGCGCTGTTCGGTGACCAACATCAGGTCGCCTTTGGTGCGGGTCAGTTGCAGGGTGGCTTGGGTGATGATGCCGGTTTGGCCAAGGCCACCGCAGGTGGATTTCCACAGTCCGGTGTTTTTCGGGGTGATCTTTCGCGGTGTGTCCCCTTGGACAATCGTGATTGCAGTGACGTTTTCGCAAAAGCTGCCCATGTGGTGGTGGTTTTTGCCATGCACATCCATCGCGATGGCGCCGCCGACGGTTGCGAACCCTGTGCCTGGCAGAACCGCGGGAAGCCAGCCTTGCGGCGCGAGGACTCTTACGAGATCGCCCAGTGTGATGCCCGATTGGACGGTTATCAGACCTGTTGCCGGATCGAAGGCCACGATTTGATCCATGCGGGTCATGTCGATGACTGTGGCGCCGTCATTGAGGGGGGCATCTCCGTAGGACCGGCGGTTGCCGATGGCAGGGGCCGTCGCGGAAAGGTCAACGGGTGATGCAGGCCGGGAGATCGTGCCCTCGGCACGCAATGCGCGGCCCCAACCCGTGTAGGTGGTTTTGGTCATAGTGCTGCGTTTGATTTACGTTCGGCGATGGGGAAAACCACTAGCCCGATGAGAATAGCAAACCACAAGGTGGTCAGACGAATGAGAGCTGTAGCGGGTATTGAGACATCAAGGGGTATGCCTTCGAGGGAGAGAAGGGCGACCATTGCTGCTTCGGCGCCGCCGACACCGCCGGGCGCCCCGGTTAGCCCCCCTGCGAGGGTTGAGAAAATAAAGATGGCGATCGCTTTAGCGAGGCCGATGTCAGCCCCCATCCAGACCATAAGGCAGTGGAAGGCATAGCCTTCGGCGAGCCAGCCGATCATACCAAGGGCCATGGCGAGTGCCATGACAGGCCCGTGCGAAAACACACCGATCGAACGTGCAGCTGTGCGGATGCGGGCCATCAGGCGTGGAAATTTTCCGACAATGCGATAGACGGCCGTGGCGATTGCGGACAGCAGGCTCGGGCGGGTGGCGATAACGGCGGCGGTGAAGGCCATGATGGCCACAGGAACGGCCATTGAAATGCCACCAGCAGAGAGGGCCACACCGCCGGCCAACAAAAGGGCCATTGCGGCAAGATCCGACGCGCGATCCATCAAGACCAAGGGCGCGGTGCGTTCCACGGCCCAACCTGTTTCGCGCAACAGCCACCGCATGCGGATCAGCTCGCCCACGCGGCCCGGTGTGACGGACATGGCAAAGCCACCCAGAAAGTGACGCAGGCTTTGGGCCATTGACGTCTGCAGGCCAAGACGGCGGGAATAGACATGCCACCGTGCGGCACGGAACAGGTAATTGACCAAGCTGAGCGCCAAAAGCAGGCCGATTTGCCCCCAAGACAGTTTCATCAACTGGTGTTTGGTCTCGTCCCACCCGGTGGCGGCGGCCAAACCAGCCAGCCCTGCCACGACAAAGGCAAACAAAACGGCAAGCAAAGCAATGTCGCGCCAGCGCCGGTGAGAGGTGCTGGGGGAGGTGGTGCCATCGGCCCGGAGTGGGGCGGCGTTTTGTGCTAGTGTCATGTTCATCCTTGCGCAATTAGCGACAGAATGGGGCTACACTATGACTTTGTTTTGAAAACGGAAACGATTTGTTGGGGTGTGGCAGGCGCAGACAGCCCATTGGTTTTGCGGATCGGGGCGCATGCTGTCATGGGCCCCGATCAAATTTTTAAACGATTGTCGCTTCGGTCGCGGCGCGCAATTCGTCTTCTGTGACACCTTCGGCGGTTTCGGCAATCTTTAGGCCGCCTTCGACCACATCCAGAACGCCAAGGTTCGTAATGATACGGTCGACAACGGCTTTGCCGGTGAGCGGTAGGGTGCATTCTTTCAACAGCTTGCTGTCGCCATGTTTGTTGGTGTGGTCCATCACAACAATCACACGGCCCACGCCCGCGACCAGATCCATCGCGCCGCCCATCCCTTTGACAAGTTTGCCGGGGATCATCCAGTTGGCGAGGTCGCCTTTTTCGTCAACTTCCATCGCGCCCAAGATCGCGGCGGCGATTTTACCACCACGGATCATGCCAAAGCTTTGCGCGCTGTCGAAATAGGCGGTTTGCGGCAGTTCGGTGATGGTTTGTTTACCTGCGTTGATCAGATCAGCGTCAATCGCATCTTCGGTGGGGAAGGGGCCCATGCCCAACATGCCGTTTTCCGACTGCAAGGTGACTTCGACCCCTTCGGGGATGAAGTTGGACACCAAGGTCGGAATGCCGATGCCAAGGTTCACATATGTGCCGTCTTCGAGTTCGAGTGCCGCGCGTGCGGCCATTTGGTTTCTATCCCATGCCATGGTCTTAACTCTCCCGCACTGTGCGTTGCTCGATGCGTTTTTCATGATCCCCCTGGATCAAGCGGTGCACGTAGATACCGGGGAGGTGGATATGATCGGGGTCCAGCGACCCTGTTGGCACGATCTCTTCGACCTCGGCGATGCACATCTTGCCACACATCGCAGCGGGCGGATTGAAGTTGCGCGCTGTTTTGCGGAACACGAGGTTGCCGGTTTCATCGGCTTTCCAGGCCTTCACGATGGACAGATCGGCAAAAATGCCTTCTTCCATGATGTAGGTTTCGGGTGTGCCGTTCGGGCCGGTTGGAAAGTCTTTGTGCTCTTTTCCATCGGCGATCACGGTGCCAACACCAGTTTTGGTGTAAAACCCAGGGATACCGCAGCCGCCAGAGCGCATGCGTTCGGCCAATGTGCCTTGCGGGTTAAACTCCAGCTCCAGCTCGCCCGACAAATACTGGCGCATGAACTCGGCGTTTTCGCCCACGTAGGACGAGATCATTTTTTTGACCTGTTTGGTTTGCAGCAAAATGCCGATGCCAAAGTCGTCAACGCCTGCGTTGTTCGACGCAAACGTGAGATCTTTGGTGCCCGCGTCACGGATTGCGGCCAACAACAGTTCTGGAATGCCGCATAGGCCAAAGCCGCCCGCAGCGATTAACATTCCGTCGCTGAGTTGCCCCTCCAGAGCAGCAGCGGCGTTCGGATAAATTTTCTTCATAGTCCCCCCTAGCGATGCCGTATTGATACGACGTAACGGCAAGGTGTCAATGAAATTGCTGCAATGCAGCGGGATCTTTCCGAACTATTCTTTCGTTTTGGCCTTGGCTGCTGGTTTTTTCTTTGCCGCAGGTTTCTTTACTGCGGGCTTTTTCGCAGCCGGTTTCTTCTTGGGAGCGGCTTTCTTTTTGGCGGCGGCTTTCGGCGCGATCTTTTTGCCGGATTTGGCGGCGCGTTCTTCGATCAATGTGACCGCCTGAGACAACGTGAGATCCGCAACTTCGATCGTGTCGGGAATCGTGGCGTTGATTTTGTCCCATTTCACGTAGGGACCATATTTGCCGTCGAAAACATTTACGGGGCCGCCCACATCAGGGTGTTCGCCCAGCTCGCGAATTGGTGTCGCCGCCTTGCCACGATTGCCGCGTGACGCGACCTTTTCGGCCAGCAATTGAACCGCGTGGTTCATGCCAACGGTAAACACATCCTCGAGCGTTTCGAGGTTGGCATTGGTACCACCCCGATCAGATGTGCTTTCAGAGTGTTTCAAATAAGGGCCGTAGCGCCCGATGTTGGCAAACACGTTCACGCCGTCTTCGGGGTGCTGGCCAATTAAACGGGGTAGGGACAGCAGCTTAATTGCTGTTTCCAGCGACACCTCTTCTGGTGGCCACTCTTTAGGGATCGACTGCCGGTTCGGTTTTTTGTTCTCTTCCGTGACTTCGCCGCGCTGGGCGTAGGGGCCAAAGCGGCCTTTGTGCACCCAAATATTGTCGCCGTCGTCTTGCCCCAGAAGTTTGCCTTCGGGTGGGATGCCTGCCGCGTCGTCTTCGCCGGGGGGGCCGAAGGGGCGGGTGTATCGGCAATCAGGGTAGTTGGAACAGCCAATGAAGGCCCCGCCAGAACGTGCGGTGCGCATGGAAAGGCGGCCCTTTTCACAGTTCGGGCACAGGCGCGGGTCGGTACCGTCTTCGTTGGGTGGGAATATGTGCGGTGCGAGGACTTCGTTGATCTTTTCAAGAACATCGGTGATCGAGTTATCCATGGCTTCGTCGATGGTGACTTTGAAGTCGCGCCAGAAACTTTCGAGCACTTTTTTGTAATCTGCATCGCCTGCAGACACGTGATCTAGGTCCTCTTCGAGGGAGGCTGTGTAGTCGTAGCCCACGTATTTGCGGAAATAATTGGTCAGGAAGGCCGTGACCAACCGTCCCTTATCTTCGGGAATGAGACGGTTTTTGTCTTTGAGAACATAACCGCGATCTTGGATTGTGGTCACGATGGAAGCGTAAGTGGAGGGGCGGCCGATGCCCAGCTCTTCCATCCGTTTGACCAATGTTGCCTCGGTGTAACGGGGGGGCGGCTGGGTGAAATGCTGTTCTGGCGTGACGGAGGATTTGTCCATCTTCTCGCCTTCGCTCATCTGGGCAAGACGCTTGTCGTCGTCATCTACCACGTCATCGTCGCGGCCTTCTTCGTAGACGCGCAAGAACCCGTCGAACAACACGACTTGACCAGTGGCGCGCAATTCTACCTGACCATCGTCAGAGCCAATGTCGACCGTGGTGCGTTCGAGACGGGCAGCTTCCATTTGGCTAGAGATCGTGCGTTTGTAGATCAGATCGTACAACTTGCGTTGATCTGGATCTGTGATTTTCGCGTCCTCTGCGGACAAGGCCAGATCGGTTGGGCGCACACATTCGTGGGCCTCTTGCGCGTTTTTGGCTTTGTTTTTGTAGATGCGCGGCTTGTCGGGCACATATTCGGCACCGAATTTATCTTTGATCGCATCGCGCGCAGCGGTCACGGCTTCAGGGGCCATGTCGATGCCGTCGGTCCGCATGTAGGTGATCAGGCCTGCTTCGTACAACCGTTGCGCGGCGTTCATTGTCATGCGTGCGCCAAAGCCGAATTTGCGCGAGGCCTCTTGCTGCAACGTGGATGTCATGAACGGGGCAGATGGGTTGCGATTGGCGGGTTTTGCTTCGACACGTTTGACGGTGAGGTCGCGCGACAAGACGGCCTGTTGCGCCAATTCTGCCTGCGTCTCGTTTTCCAGATCAAACTTTTCGAGCTTCTTGCCGGCCAGTACAGTCAAACGCGCGTCAACGTTTTGCGCGCGTGGCGTTTGCAATTGGGCCTTAACGGTCCAGTATTCACGGTTGTTGAACGCTTCGATTTCCATCTCGCGTTCGACGATGATGCGCAGGGTCACGGATTGCACACGGCCCGCAGATTTGGCCCCCGGCAAGCGGCGCCAGAGGACGGGGCTGAGTTTGAACCCCACCAGATAATCGAGGGCTCGGCGGGCAAGATAGGCGTCGACCAATGGTTGGTCGACTTGGCGCGGATTTTTCATCGCCTCCGTGACGGCAGTTTTGGTGATCGCGTTGAACACCACACGGCTGACGGGCGTGTCTTTCTTGATGACTTTGCGTTTGCGCAGCGCCTCTTCGAGGTGCCAAGAAATCGCCTCTCCTTCGCGGTCGGGGTCGGTCGCGAGGATCAGTTCGTTGTCGTCTTTCAGGGCGTCGGCAATGGCCTTAATGTGCTTTTTGCTGTCGCTTGCGACTTCCCACAACATTTCGAAATTGGCGTCTGGGTCGACGGATCCGTCTTTAGGCGGCAGGTCGCGCACGTGTCCGTATGAGGCCAGAACGGTGTAGTCTGATCCCAAATATTTGTTGATTGTCTTGGCCTTAGCCGGAGATTCAACGACAACAACAGGCATAGGAATCCTTTCGAAACACGCAAACGTAATGATCGCGCAAGATGTGGGGGGGCGCGCGGGATTGTCAATGGACCATCTTTGACGCGGGCAAAATTTGACGATTTTGCGTTAGGGAACCCGGGCGAGCAGGCCACCGGCTTGGCGGATGACTTTACCATCAAGTTCCAGGTCCACCAGCACAGGTGCTACGGCGGTGGCGGCTGTTCCCAAGGCGCGGATCAGTTGGTCTTCCGCGATTGGAATGTGGTTCAATTGGTCAAGAATGCGCGTGTGCAGCGCTGCGGTGTCCGGCGGGCTAGGCAGAGGTGGGGCAGAGATCGGCGCCTTGGGCGGGGGCGAGGTTTTTGGGAGGCTGGAGATATGGTCGATAATGTCGCGCGCGCCGCGCACCAATGTCGCGCCGTCGCGGATCAGCATGTTGCATCCAGCGACGCGCGTATCGAACGGATGCCCCGGAACGGCGCACACATCGCGGCCCTGGTCCAGTGCCCCCTGAGCGCAGGACAGACTGCCTGATTTTGCTGCAGCCTCGACCACGACGGTGACCAAGCTAAGGCCAGAGATGATCCTGTTGCGTGCGAGAAAGTGGTAGGCGCGCGGATGCAGGTCGACTGGCTGTTCGGACAGCCGCAGGCCTTGGTTCGCAATCTTTTGGGCTAGGTCACTGTTTTGCGGGGGGTAGGGAACATCAACGCCACCGGGAAGCACGGCAATCGTGCCTGTGTTCAGCGCGCCGAGGTGGGCGGCGGTGTCGATGCCACGTGCCAGCCCTGAGGCGACAATGAAACCCGCTTCGCCTAAGTCCTTTGCTAGCTTTCGTGCCATTCGGATGCCAAGTGAGGATGCTGAGCGCGCGCCGATCAGGGCCACCATGGGGCGTGTTAATAAGGATGCATCGCCCTGCATCCATAGCGCCACTGGCGCATCTTCGAGGTCGTTGAGGGCAGTGGGATATGCTGGGTCGTCTTGGAAAACCAAGGTCGCGCCCGCGCGTGTGCCTGCGCGAAGCTCCGCGATGGCAGTGCTTTCTGGGCAGGGGATGTAATCGGAAATGCCAGCCGCGCGTGCCATCTCGGGGAGGGCGTCTAGGGCGGCGGTGACCGTGCCGTGTTCGGCAAGCAGACGTCTGTACGTCGCGGGGCCAACTTTGCGGGAGCGCAGCAGGCGAAGGCGGGAGAGCTGATCGTCTTCCGTGGTGGGTGGGAGTGGGGGGTGAGTGGAAGAACCTGCGTTCTTTGTCATCCGTGCCTCCGCCTGTTGCAAGATCAGGTTTAGCGGGGCGAGGTTAACGAAACATTAGCGGCAGCTTATCTTTTATTTAATCCTGTTGTCTGCGGTTGGTGGCCGCCATAAGGCCCCAGAAAGTGACCCAGACCGACAGCCCTAAAATCGCGATCGCCACCATCAGTTGCGGCAAGATTGCGTAATCGTCTGAGGTAAGGTCACCGTTCAATGCGACATGGGCGATCGGCAAACCGATGATCCATGCGCTGATCATGGCTGTTCCCCAGCCAGCAACTCCCAGCATGGCCGCAGCGCGTAAGGCAAAGACCGCGAAGGGGGCGGCGATCCACGTGACCAAAAAAGACAGTGCAATCGCGCCCAGAACGATGGCAACATGGTCGGCCAACGTATAGGTGCTGCCATCTTTGAAGGGGCCATCGATAACCGGTGCCCCCAGAGATATAAAAAGAAAGGCAAGTGCCGCAGGTGCGAGGGATGCGATCACCACAGCGGCGGCGGGCCGAAACCAGCCAACCTGCGGCCCAGTGAGCCTAAATGTGCGAAATGGGTGCCACGGGATGCTGCGGTTTCTCGACATTGCGAAAGGCTAGGTTGCCGCGCCGCCCACTGTCAAACCGCCGATCAGCAAGGAAGGTTGACCAACACCGACGGGGACCCATTGGCCTGCTTTGCCGCAGTTGCCGATGCCCGGATCAAGTGCCATGTCGTTGCCGATGCCGCGGATCTGTTTGAGGGCCGTCGCGCCATCGCCAATCAGTGTCGCCCCCTTTACCGCTGCGCCGACCTGACCATTTTTGACGCGGTAGGCTTCGGTGCAGCTGAACACGAACTTGCCGTTGGTAATGTCGACCTGGCCGCCGCCAAAGCCGACCGCGTAAATGCCGTCGTCTAGATCTGCGAGCATGGCTTTCGGATCGGCGTCGCCGCCCAACATATATGTGTTTGTCATGCGTGGCATTGGGATATGGGCAAAACTTTCACGGCGTCCGTTGCCGGTTGGTTTCACGCCCATCAAACGCGCGTTTTGTCTGTCTTGCATGTAACCCACCAGCACGCCGTCTTCGATCAGCACGTTCTTGGCTGAGGGGGTTCCTTCATCATCGACGGTGATGGACCCGCGGCGATCTGGAAGTGTGCCATCGTCCAGCACGGTGACGCCTTTCGCGGCGACCCGTTGGCCCATCAAGCCTGCGAACGCCGAGGTGCCTTTGCGGTTGAAGTCGCCTTCGAGCCCATGGCCGACAGCCTCGTGGAGCAAGATGCCGGGCCAGCCTGGGCCGAGCAACACATCCATGACGCCAGCGGGGGCGGGTTCGGCTTCGAGGTTTACCAAAGCGATGCGCAAGGCTTCGCGTGCGACGGGTTGCCAGTGGTCCGGTGACATCAGGCCGATCAGGCCGGTGCGGCCGCCACCGCCCATGCCACCAGATTCGCGACGGCCATTGTCTTCGATGATGACGGAGATGTTCAGGCGCGTCATCGGGCGTGTGTCTGTCACCAGCGTGCCTTCAGGGCGCAGAATCACCACCTCTTGGTGCGATGCGGCGAGGGTTGCGGAGACTTGGACAACGCGCGGGTCCAATTCCCGACAGAAGGTGTCGATTTCTTTCAGCAGGTCGATTTTGGCAGGGAAGGTTGCCTCAGCCATCGGGTCTGCGTCCGTGTATAAAACGGTGTTCGTGCGAGGGGGCGCGTCGGCAATGGTGCCGCCGCCCTCGCCAACGGCCAATCGCGCTGTGGCGACAGCCCGTTTGAGGGCGTGTTCATCCAATGTGGTTGAATGGGCATATCCTGCGACTTCGCCGCGTACTGCGCGCAGCCCGAATCCTTCGGAGGCATCATAGCTTGCCGTGCGGACGCGCTGGTCGTCGTAGGCGAGAACTTCCGAGCGGCGTCGCTCTAGAAACAGCTCCCCGTCATCGGCGCCGGCCACAGCATCGCGCAGCATCGAAAGTGCGGTATCGTGGTCGAGATTCGTTTCAAACGGGCGGAAAGGGTCGTGCGCCATGAAAGTTTCCTGACTGTTTCTTTGATTTGGGTCAAAAAGCGACCGTTTGACACGCTTGGATCGCTTGAGTTGCGGTTATGAATATGGGATGACCGCCCGAGAATACAACGGGATTCCGTTTTTGGACCCGTGCAACTATACGATCGGCTCAAAGCCTTCGCCAAATTAGGGACCGAAAAGCAGATGATGACATTCGTGAAACGCCTGAGCCTTTCCATGGCCGGCATCGCCGCCGCCACAGCCGTTAGCGCTCAGACCGCCATTGAAGATCTGGAAATCGTGGGCGCGCCCACACCAGGTGCGACAGGGTTTCAGCCCGCTGTGACCGAACTGGCCCGTGACCTGCAGTGGTTGGACGGCATGTTGTTGGTGATCATCACGATCATTTCATTGTTTGTGACTGCGCTGCTGGCGTGGGTCATCCTGCGATACAACGCAAAACGGAACCCGACGCCTGCGACATTCACACACAACTCTCCTCTGGAAGTGGCGTGGACCATTGTTCCAATCGTGATTCTTGTGTTCATCGGTGCGTTTTCCCTGCCGGTTTTGTTCAAGCAGCAGGAAATTCCTGAGGGCGACATCAACATCACCGTGACGGGCTACCAGTGGTTCTGGTCTTATGAGTACACAGATGAAGATGTATTCTTTGAAAGCTACATGATCGGCTACAACGAGGGTAACCTGAGCGACGATATCATCGCGCAGCTCGAAGACGCTGGTTATTCCGAAGATGAATTCCGCCTCGCGACAGATACGGCTGTAGTTGTGCCAGTGGGTGCGACAGTTGTTATGACTGTGACAGGCGCTGATGTTATCCACTCCTGGACGATCCCAGCCTTCGGCGTAAAGCAAGATGCCGTTCCTGGCCGTTTCGCGCAGCTGTGGTTCAACGCCGAGCAAGAGGGCATCTACTTTGGCCAGTGTTCTGAGCTGTGCGGTAAAGACCACGCTTACATGCCGATCACTGTGAAAGTCGTTGATCCTGCTGTCTACGAAGAGTGGTTGGCGGGTGCGAAGGTCGACTTCCCTGCATAATGCGTTTTGCGGCGAGGATGACCTCGCCGCAGACTGAAGCGGTAATTCTCTAGCAAACAGGACGGACATGACTGACGTGACCAACCATAGCCAGAAACCTACCTTGCAGACTGGCGAGGCGCAGATGGGCGATTACTTCGCCTTGATGAAGCCGCGCGTGATGCAGTTGGTGGTGTTTACGGGGCTGGTTGGGCTGTTGGTCGCACCCGTTGGCGTAAACCCGTTTGTCGGGTTTGTTGCTATTTTGTGCATCGCGGTGGGGGCAGGGGCCTCTGGTGCGTTGAACATGTGGTGGGATGCGGACATTGATGCTGTGATGAAGCGCACGATCAATCGTCCTATTCCGTCTGGGGCTGTGCAGCCGGGCGAGGCACTGGCCATTGGCGCGACATTGTCTGTCTTCTCGGTCGTTTTGTTGTTCTTGGCGACCAACGCCTTGGCTGCCGGGCTGTTGGCGTTCACGATTTTCTTTTACGCTGTCATCTATTCCATGTGGCTGAAACGCTCGACCCCGCAGAACATTGTGATCGGCGGCGCGGCGGGTGCGTTTCCCCCGATGATTGGCTGGGCTGTGGCGACCGGCGGCGTATCCATCGAATCTATTTTGATGTTCGCGCTGATCTTCATGTGGACACCGCCACACTTCTGGGCGCTGGCGTTGTTTGTGAAGTCCGACTACGGCGATGCGGGTGTGCCGATGTTGACTGAAACGCACGGTCGCAAGGCGACGCGCAACCATATTTTGGCCTATTGTGTGCCGCTTGTTTTGGTGGCGCTGGGCCTTGGGTTTACCTCCATCGGCGGGCCGATCTACCTGATCGTTGCCGTATTGTTGAATGTTTGGTTCCTAAAGGGGTGTTATGACATCTGGCGCCGCACGGATGCTGACAGCGATGCTGACGATCATGCGGTTGAGAAACACACCTTCAAAGTGTCCCTTTACTACCTCTTCGGTCACTTCGTGGCGCTGTTGGTGGAAGCGCTGATGCGCGCGAACGGTTGGGCGGTGTTGTGATGGCTTTGAAAGTTGAGCACGAGATACATCAGCGTCGCAAAGGCCGAAATTCCGGTGTCGGGCTGTTGCTGGTTGGCATGGTTGGTATCGTTTTCGGGCTGACCGTCGTGAAGGTTTTAGGCCTGACAGACGTCCGTCAGATGGAACGGTTTGACCATGTGGCGCGCCCGCAGCTGGAGCCGGGGGCTTTGGAAGCCGCCGAACAACGCGCCGCTGATTTGGCCGCGCAAACGGAGGAGAGCAACTGATGTTCAATCCGTTTGGAAAAATTCCTGAAGGTCCGAACCGGACAGCCGCGCAGGCGGTGAGCGTTGTCGTGTTGATGGGCGGTTTGGCTTGGGCCTCTGTTCCGTTTTACGATTGGTTTTGCCGTGTGACCGGCTTTGGCGGCGCTACAAATGTTGTGGCTGGCGGCTCTGACACGATCCTTGATGAGACGATAACCATCCGGTTCGACAGTGCTGTTGCACGCGATATGCCATGGGATTTCAAACCGATTCAGCGCGAGATGGACGTCCGCATCGGCGAGACGGCTTTGGCGTTTTATGAAGCTACGAACCCTACGGATGAACCCATCTGGGGCGCGGCCTCCTACAACGTGGCCCCCTACGAAGCGGGTGCGTTTTTCGACAAAATCGATTGTTTCTGCTTTGAACAGCAGGTGCTACAACCGGGCGAAACGATCAGCATGCCTGTCACCTTCTTCGTCGATCCCGCAATCGTCGATGATCGCGAAGGGCAGTATGTGCACACGATTACATTGGGATATACGTTTCACAGAAACGATACCCCACCCGACCAACAAGCCGCGCTGGATCTCAACCAGCCAACTGAATTGAACTAAGACCAACGCCGTAAGGGAACAAGCTCATGGCCCACGATAAGAACCACGATTTCCATATTCTACCGCCGTCTATCTGGCCTCTGATGACCAGTGTTGCTGTGTTCTTCATGCTGTTCGGTGGTGTTATCTGGATGGATAACAACAGCAGCCCCTACATGTTCCTGATGGGCTTTGTAGGTGTTTTGTACTGCATGTATGCGTGGTGGGCTGAGGTGATTGTTGAAAGCCACCAAGGCGATCACACACCGGTTGTTGTAATTGGCCTGCGCTACGGCTTCATCATGTTCATCATGTCCGAAGTCATGTTCTTTGCCGCATGGTTCTGGTCGTTCTTCAAACACGCGATGTACCCGATGGGCCCACAATCGCCTGCAATCGACGGTCAATTCCCGCCAGTAGGCATCGAGACATTCGACCCATGGCACCTGCCGCTGATCAACACCTTGATCCTGTTGTGCTCCGGTGCTGCTGCGACTTGGGCGCACCATGCATTGGCCCATGAAGACAACCGCGAAGATGTGAAAACCGGTTTGATCTTGGCCGTAGTTTTGGGTGTCGTGTTTACGTTCTTCCAAGCTTACGAATACAGCCACGCGGCCTTTGGCCTTGCGGGCAACATCTATGGCGCGAACTTCTTTATGGCGACAGGGTTCCACGGTTTCCACGTGATCGTTGGCACAATCTTCCTGTTCATCTGCTACCTGCGTGTGCGTCGCGGGCACTTCACCGCCGAACGTCACGTTGGGTTCGAAGCCGCCGCTTGGTACTGGCACTTTGTTGACGTTGTTTGGTTGTTCTTGTTCGCAGCCGTCTACGTTTGGGGCCAGTAACGTTTGGGCAGGGGATGGCGTCTGCCGCTTGACCTTAGCTAACTGACACGACAAGACGCGCGGGGTGAAAACCTCGCGCGTTTTACAAATTCAGGACCCGTTATCAGGACCCCATGATGCGAAATCTACTCTTCCCTTTGATCGTCGGTATGGGCGGTTTGGCGACGTTGCTGTGGCTGGCCCATTGGCAGTTTCAGCGGTTGGAGTGGAAAGAGGGGGTTCTGACCGAAATTCGCGCAAAGCTGGACGCGCCACCGGTGCCGCTGTCAGCTATGCCGGACCCGGATACGGACAACTATCTTTCCGTCATTTTTGAAGGCCAACCCACCGGTGAAGAGTTGCGTGTACTTGATTCAGGGACCGCGGCTGGCACAGGACACCACATCATTTCTGCGTTCGAGACAACAGGGGGGCGCCGCGTGATGGTGGATCAAGGCCTGTTGGAAATCAATGACGCGCAAGCGCAGGCAATGGCCCCGATGGTTCAAACCATCACAGTGCAGGGCAATTTGATTTGGCCGGACGATCCGCAGGGCCAGCCGCCCCAAGGCGACGAATGGTACGCCCGCGACGTGCCTGCCATGGCGTTGGTATTGAATACCGAACCCGTGTTGGTTCAACTTGCTGCCGCAAGCGACTATGATCCCCGTCTGACGCCATTGGCGGTGGATACGCGCAACATTAAAAACGACCATCTGGAATATGCCATCACATGGTTGCTTTTGGCGGTTGTGTGGGGGGCGATGACCGTGTTTTACGTCATTCGCACTTTGCGCAATGCCAAACCTAAAACCGAGAAAGAAGACTGATATGAAATATGTCTCCACCCGCGGAGCCGCTCCCGAACTGACATTCGAAGAGGCGATGATGACAGGTTTGGCGCGAGATGGCGGGTTGTATGTGCCCGACGAAATTCCGCAGCTCAGCCATGCTCAGATTGCCGCGATGGCAGGCCAGTCTTACGAAGATGTGGCCTATGCCGTGATGCGCCCCTTTATTGGCGACACCTTCAGTGATGATGAATTTCGCAAACTGATTGAGACGGCTTACGCTGGGTTCAACCACGCTGCGCGCGCGCCGCTGAAGCAGCTGGATAACAACCATTTCCTACTGGAGCTGTTTCATGGCCCGACATTGGCGTTCAAAGATTTCGCCATGCAGTTGATCGGTCAGATGTTCCAAGCCTCGCTCACGCGGTCCGGTAAACGGATTACGATCGTGGGGGCCACATCGGGCGACACAGGGTCTGCTGCGATTGAGGCGTTTCGCGGGTTGAACAACGTGGATGTGTTCATCTTGTTTCCACATGGTCGGGTGTCCGAGGTGCAGCGTCGCCAAATGACAACCCCGGTGGAAGACAATGTGCATGCCTTGGCGGTGGATGGTGATTTTGACGATTGTCAGGCGGCCCTTAAAGACATGTTCAACGATTTCGAATTCCGCGATGGCGTGAATTTGGCAGGTGTGAACTCCATCAACTGGGGCCGTGTTTTGGCGCAGGTTGTGTATTTCTTCAGCTCTGCAGTGGCGTTGGGCGCACCGCACCGCAAGGTCAGCTTTACTGTGCCGACAGGTAATTTTGGCGATATTTTTGCGGGCTACATTGCCAAACGTATGGGCCTGCCCATTGAGAGATTGGTGATCGCGACCAACCAAAACGACATCTTGCACCGCACGCTTGAAACCGGTGCGCAAGTGAAAGAGGGCGTTGTGCCGTCGATCAGCCCGTCGATGGATATTCAGGTCTCTTCCAATTTTGAACGCGCGCTTTTTGAAGCCTACGGGCGCGATGGCGCGACAGTGGCAGAGCAGATGGATGATCTGAAAACCAAGGGATCGTTTACCATCAGCCAAGGCGCGATTGATATGTTGCGCGATACGTTCGCATCGGGCCGTGCGTCCGAAGAGGAAACATATGCAGCGATCACATCGGAACTGACACGTTCTGGCGAAGTGTTGTGCCCGCATTCAGCTGTTGGTGTGAAAGTGGGCGATGCGTTCCAATCGGACGTACCGATGATCACATTGGCAACCGCGCATCCCGCGAAATTCCCGGCTGCGGTGGAAAAAGCGACAGGCCAACACCCACCCTTGCCCCCGCATATGGCCGACCTGTATGAGCGGGACGAACGTGTCACGCGGGTTCCTAATGATCTGGCGGCACTGCAAACACTGATCAAAGAACGGATTTCTAAGTGACCGTCCAACAGCACACGTTGTCCAACGGCTTTCGGATTGTGACCGAACAGATGCCGGGCCTGAAATCTGCGTCTTTAGGGATTTGGGTTATGGCAGGCGGGCGTCATGAACGGCCGGAGCAAAATGGCATTGCGCATTTCCTAGAACACATGGCGTTCAAGGGCACTAAAACGCGGTCAGCTTTGCAAATTGCTGAATCCATTGAAGACGTGGGCGGATATATCAACGCCTATACCTCTCGTGAGATGACAGCTTATTACGCGCGGGTTTTGGAAAACGATGTGTCGTTGGCGCTCGACGTAATCGCCGATATTTTGCTGAACCCTGTGTTCGATCCCTCTGAGATCGAGGTTGAGCGCGGTGTGATTTTGCAAGAAATCGGTCAGGCACATGATACGCCAGACGATGTGATTTTTGACTGGTTGCAGGAAGAGGCATTCCCGGATCAGCCGCTGGGCCGCACGATTTTGGGGCCGAGCGAACGGGTCAGCAGCTTTTCACGTGCGGATCTGTCCGATTTTGTCGGCGAACATTACGGTCCAGATCAGATGATCCTGTCCGCAGCGGGCGCTGTAGACCCTGATGAGTTGCTGGCGCTTGCCGAAAAGCTGTTCGGGCATTTGCCCCCACGGTCGCAACCGCATGCGCCGCAGGCAGCAACCTTTGCGGGCGGTGAACGTCGTGTCGTCAAAGGGTTGGAGCAAGCGCATTTCGCCCTTGCGTTTGAGGGGCCCGATTACCGCGATCCACAAATTTTTGCCGCCCAGATTCATGCAATCGCCATGGGCGGTGGGATGTCGTCCCGCTTGTTCCAAGAGCTGCGCGAGAACCGTGGTTTGTGCTACACCATTTTCGCCCAAGCGGGGGCCTATGCAGATACGGGCATGATGACCGTTTACGCGGGCACGTCGGGCGATCAGTTGGGCGAGCTTGCCGGATTGACCATGGACGAGTTGAAACGCGCAGCCGACGATATGAGCGCAGAAGAAGTTGCGCGCGCCCGTGCGCAGATGAAAGCGGGCATGTTGATGGGGCTGGAAAGCCCATCAAACCGCGCGGAACGTTTGGCGCGGATGGTTGCGATTTGGGGCAATGTGCCCACGATTGATGAAACGATTGCGCGTATCGATGCGGTCACAACCGGCGATGTGCGCGCGTTTGGCGAGCAGCTGATCACGCGATCTGGGTCGGCGATGGCGCTTTATGGGCCTGTCGAAAACGCGCCACAGCTTGATGCCCTCAAGGCACGATTGGTTGCCTAATGTTGAAGGTGCGGCGCAAGGTTCGACTGGAGACAGAACGCCTCACGCTCCGTCCGCCGATCCATGCGGACTATCGACAATGGGCGGCATTGCGGGAAAACTCGGCTGAGTTTTTACAGCCTTGGGAGCCGTCGTGGATGGCGGACCATTTGACCCGCAGAAGCTTCACGACGCGGGTGTATTGGGCGCAACGCTGCATCACGAACGGGACAGCGGTGCCGTTGTTTTTGATCCGCCGCGAGGACGACACCATTTTGGGGGCGATCACGCTCGACAATATCCGGCGGGGGCCGTCGCAGTCGGCGACAACGGGATACTGGATCGGTGAGCAATTCGCGCGTCAGGGATATATGCGCGAAGCGATCGAAGCCGTGATCCACTATTCGTTCAACACGTTGGATCTGAGCCGGATCGAAGCAGGGTGCTTGCCGGAAAATACGCCATCACGCGGTCTGTTGGAGAAATGTGGCTATAAGTACGAAGGCGTTGCGCAGGCCTATCTTCAAATTGATGGGCGTTGGCGCAATCACGTGCTCTATGCAAATTTGCGCCATGATAGGCGCGGTCGCACGGACGTCGGGTAAAGTGTGATTTGGAGCGATAGAGAGAATCGGTTTACGTTTTCTCTATGCTCTTTTGGAAACGCCTTTTTGTAGGAACAATCGCAGTTTTGTGGGCCAGTGTCGCCGCCGCACAAGACCGCATTCCCTCGCATTGTGTTGCCCTGTCGCAGTCAGCGCCTGGGGTGACCTACCTTCACCGCGCAAATTTTACGGCACCTGTCGAAGCGCAGACGGTTCGGATCAGCTATGTCGATCATTCAATGTTCCTGATCCAAGCCCATGGTGGGACCAATGCCATGACCGATTTTACCGGTTATGTCGGCAATGTTGAGTTTCAGCCGGATGTGGTTGCAATGAACAACGCCCATTCCAGTCATTGGACGGCCTTTCCTGACCCAGCTATTCCGCATGCGCTGAAAGGTTGGGCCGAGGGTGGCAAGACGCAGGATCATTATGTTGATTTGGGCGACATGCTAATCCGCAATGTGCACACCGACACGCGTGACCAATATGGGGGCGCGACGCCAAATGGAAACTCGATCTTTGTCTTTGAAGCCGCCGGTTTGTGCATTGGCCATCTTGGGCATTTGCATCAGGAATTGTCGGATGCGCAATACGCAACCCTCGGGCGGATGGATATCGTGATGGCCGCCGTTGACGGTGGATTGACGCTGGACCACCCATCGTTGTTGCGGGTGTTGGACCGAATACGCGCCTCTGTGGTGATCCCGATGCACTGGTTTGGCCGTTACACGCTGGATGCATTCCTATCGGACATGGAAGACAGCGGATATGGTGTCGACCGAACGGGGGTAACCTCGGTTGAGTTTAGCCTCGACACACTGCCATCCCAGCGCAGTGTGGTCGTATTGGAGCCACGGTTTTTGAACAGTCCATAATGCTTTGGGGCGTGGGCGACGGTGCGTAGGCCTTCTTGCGTTAGCTCGGCTTGAACAGTGGTATTTTGTCGCCAAGGCCCGCCCAACCGTTGCGTGCCGTGTCGTTGCATGGAAGAAACCACCCCATGACATTATCATCTGCTGATCCCGCTTTCGTCGCGCATTTGCGCAGTCTTTTGCCCGATGCCGCGTTCGGTGCAGACCCGACGCCGTTTCTCGCCGAGCCGCGCGGGCGGTGGGAGGGGCGGGGCGTTATCGTCTCTCCGGCCAGCACCGCTGAAGTTTCTGTGTTGATGAAGGCGTGCCACGGGGCGCAGGTGCCGGTGGTTCCCTATTCGGGCGGAACAGGGTTGGTCGGCGGCCAAATTGTGCAGGATGGCGCGGTGCCTGTGGTTTTGTCTTTGGCGCGCATGTCGCAAATCAGGGCTGTCTTTGCAGATGAAAACGTAATCGAAGTTGATGCGGGGGCGATTTTGGCGGATGTTCAGGCCGCAGCAGAGGATTTGGGGCGGTTGTTCCCGCTTTCATTGGCCTCGGAAGGGTCGGCGCGCATTGGTGGGTTACTGGCGACGAATGCTGGCGGGTTGAATGTGATCCGGTACGGCAATGCACGTGCGCAGTGTTTGGGTGTTGAGGTGGTGCTGGCGGATGGGACCATTTGGAATGGAATGAGCCGATTGCGCAAAGACAACACGGGCTACGATCTGCGTGATTTGATGATTGGATCCGAAGGAACTTTGGGGGTGATCACAGGCGCATCATTGCGGATGATGCCCCGCCCGGCAGAGGAAGCGACGGCGCTGTTTGTTGTTCCCGATCCCTCCGCAGCGGTGTCGTTGTTGGCCTTGGCTGGCGATCAGTTGGGTGAGGTGATTTCTGGATTTGAACTGATGCATCGGCAGGGGTTTGACTTTCTGGATGAAGCGGGATTGGACTATAGCCGCCCGTTCCCGGAGACACCGGAATGGTCTGTGTTGATGAAAATTGGTCTTGGGCGCGGGCAGGAGCCACAGCAGGCGTTGGAAACTCTGTTTGAGGCTGCAGGCGCGTTGGTGTCGGATGGCGTGATCGCACAATCGGTACAGCAGGCCCGCGATCTTTGGGCGATCCGCGAAATGATCCCTGAAGGGAACAGGCGCGTCGGGTCCGTGTCGTCCCATGATATTTCTGTGCCGATTTCGTGTATTCCGGAGTTTATCAAGCAAGGCCCAAAAGCGATTGCCGAAATCGGGGACTTCCGGATCAATTGTTTTGGCCATCTGGGCGATGGGAACCTGCACTACAATGTGTTTCCCATCAAAGGCCGCTCTCGCGCTGATCATGAGGATCAACGCGATGCGATCAAGACGGCAGTGCATGATCTGGCGCATACCTTCGGTGGGTCGGTGAGTGCGGAGCATGGTATTGGTCGGCTAAAAGTAGGCGATTTGGAAACCTACGGCGATCCGGCAAAGCTGGCGATGATGCGCGCCATCAAGGATGCGTTGGATCCGCACGGTATTTTGAACCCCGGTGCCGTGTTGCGCGCGCGGTAAGCTTGCACAAAGCGGCTGCGCAGAATAAGACGGCGCGAACCTGAGATTAGGGGCGAATTATGCCAGTTTTGGTGATGAAATTTGGTGGCACATCAGTGGCCACATTGGACCGGATTAAACGCGCGGCGAAACGTGTCGGCGTCGAAGTGGCCAAGGGCTATGACGTGATCGTCATCGTTTCGGCGATGTCCGGTGAAACGAATAAGTTGGTGGGCTTTGTCGGTGAGACATCGCCCATGTATGACGCACGCGAATATGATGCGGTTGTCTCGTCTGGTGAAAACGTCACCGCCGGTTTGATGGCGTTAACGTTGCAGGAAATGGACGTGCCCGCGCGCAGCTGGCAGGGCTGGCAGGTGCCGGTGAAAACCACTGATGCCCATTCCAATGCGCGTATCGAAGAAATCCCAACTGACAATATCACGGCCAAGTTTGGCGAAGGTATGCGGGTTGCAGTGGTTGCCGGTTTCCAAGGTGTCAGCGACGAGGGCCGGATCACCACATTGGGTCGTGGCGGGTCTGACACGACTGCGGTGGCTTTCGCTGCGGCATTTGATGCTGAGCGTTGCGATATCTATACGGATGTGGACGGCGTTTACACGACAGACCCACGGGTGACGGACAAAGCACGCAAGCTTGATAAGATCGCATTCGAGGAAATGCTGGAATTGGCATCGCTTGGTGCGAAGGTATTGCAAACCCGCTCGGTTGAATTGGCGATGCGGTATAAGGTGCGCCTGCGGGTGCTCAGCTCATTTGAAGAACAATCTGACGAGGCGGGAACGCTTGTCTGTGCGGAGGAAGAGATTATGGAATCCAACGTCGTGGCCGGTGTGGCCTTCAGCCGTGAAGAAGCAAAAATGACCCTTATTTCGGTGGCGGACCGCCCTGGAATTGCGGCCTCCATTTTCGGGCCATTGGCCGAAGCGGGTGTGAACGTCGACATGATCGTGCAGAATATCTCGGAAGAGGGCCGCACAGATATGACGTTCTCTTGCCCGATTGATCAGGTCGCACGCGCGCAAAAGGCGATGGCGGATGCGAAAGAGGCTGGCGACATCAATTTCCACGATCTGGTCGCAGATCAAGAGGTCGCGAAGGTATCTATCGTTGGGATCGGCATGCGTAGCCATGCGGGTATCGCGGCAAAAATGTTCCAGACATTGCGGGACGAGGGTGTGAACATCAAAGTGATCGCCACGTCTGAGATCAAGGTCAGTGTGCTGATCGACCGTAAGTATATGGAGCTGGCGGTTCAGTCGCTTCACGATGCGTTCGGGCTTGAAAAAGCAGCATGATTGTTCGGCCTGTCACGGCGAAGGACAGGTCAGCGTGGGACGCATTGTATCACGCCTATGCGAACTTTTATGAGGTGCCGCAGACACCAGAAATGCGCGCGCGTGTTTGGGGTTGGCTGACCGATCCCGATCACGAGGTAAGTGGTTTTGTGGCCGACGATAACGATGTTTTGCAAGGCTTCGCGCACGTGCGTGTTTTTGCGCGGCCTTTGGCGGCGGCGACAGGTGTGTATCTTGATGATCTTTTCGTGGCGCCTGCGGCACGGGGCAGTGGTGTTGCGCCCGCGTTGCTCAAATCTGTAAAATCATTCGCGACGGATGGTGGGCACAGCGTCGTGCGATGGATCACAGCGCAGGACAATGCCCGGGCACGCGGCCTGTACGACAAGCATGCGGTGGCAACCCAATGGGTCACCTACGATATGGATGCTTAGCATTTAGGCTAACTATCTCTCGAAACGATCAAAATCCTTTTGGGTGCCGCCCGTTGGCCGATTGCAGCATTGCGACTGTGGTCACCTATCGCTAGTCTTCGATTTGAGGAAGCAGGGTACATTATGGCCATAGGTTTTGAGACAGAAAGCCGCAAATTGCTTGGTCGTCTTCGTGACGTCATGGCAAGCGGCGAGGCAGGGCAAGAGCGTCTTGATAAAATCGTTGGCCTGATCGCGTCGTCGATGCAGGCCGAAGTGTGTTCGATTTACCTGTTTCGCGATGCCGAAACGCTTGAATTATGCGCCACCGAAGGTTTGCAACAAGAGGCTGTTCACCAAACACGTATGCGGCTTGGCGAGGGCTTGGTCGGGCGCGTCGCGAAAACCAAACGGGTTGTGAATACGGCAGATGCGCCTGCCGCTCGCGGGTTCCGGTATATGCCGGAAACGGGCGAAGAACGGTATTCAAGTTTCTGCGGTATACCGATCCAGCGTGTTGGCTCTGCGATGGGCGTTTTGGTCGTACAAAGCCGTGACGCGCGTGAATACACAGCCGATGAAGTTTATGCCTTGGAAGTTGTCGCCATGGTTTTGGCCGAGATGACAGAATTGGGCGCGTTCTTTGGCGAGGGGGATGCCTTTAAGGCGCGGCACCAAGAATCGGTTATGTTCCGTGGGACCGTGGGCCAAGAAGGCGCTGCGGGCGGCAATGTGTATCTGCATGAGCCGCGTGTGGTTGTCACCAACGTGATTGCGGACGACCCAGAGGTCGAGCTTGATCGGTTGCGCGCTGCGGTCGATGAATTGCGGATCTCGGTCGATGATATGCTGACCCAGACGACCACCGTCGATGCGGACCAGAAACAGGTGCTTGAAGCCTATAGAATGTTCGCCAATTCACGCGGCTGGATGAAGCGCATGGAGGCGGATATTGCCCAGGGTCTGTCGGCAGAGGCGGCAGTTGAAAAAGAGCAATCATTGGCTCGCAACCGGATGGGGCAAGCGGACAATTATCTGCGCGACCGCCTTCATGATTTGGACGATCTATCCAACCGGCTTCTGCGTATTTTGACGGGGCAGGGGTCTGACACTGGTGCCGAGATGCCGCAAAATCCGGTTTTGGTGGCGCGTAACATCGGACCGGGCGAATTGTTGGAATACGGCAAAACCCTGAAAGGGATCGTGCTGGAAGAAGGATCGGTCGGCAGTCACGCGGCCATCGTGGCACGGGCCTGGGCCATTCCACTGGTCATTCACGCGAACGGTGTGACCACCGAAGCGTTGAACGGCGATCCAATTTTGGTGGATGGTGAACAAGGCATCGTGCACCTGCGCCCAGACGAGCAGGTGCAATCTGCGTTCAACGATAAGATTGCAATGCAGGCGGCGGCGCAAGCACGGTATGCCAGCCTGCGTGATGTGCCTGCCGTTGCGCAATGTGGTGAGGTGATTTCGCTGCATATGAATGCTGGTCTCATGGCCGACTTGCCGTCTCTGGAAAGTTCGGGTGCCGAAGGTGTCGGTCTTTTCCGGACAGAATTGCAATTCTTGGTGCGCAGCCAAATGCCCAAGCGGGCCGAGCTTTCGGCACTTTACGCGCGGGTGATGGATGCATCGCAGGGCAAACGCGTGGCGTTTCGCACGTTGGATATTGGGTCAGACAAGGTTCTGACCTACATGAAACCGAACGACGAGCCCAACCCGGCCATGGGGTGGCGCGCAATTCGTGTTGGGTTGGAAAAGCCCGGTGTTTTGCGCATGCAATTGCAGGCGCTGATCCGCGCGGCCAGTGGACGCCCTTTGACGGTGATGTTTCCCTTTGTCGCGCAGCTGGAAGAGTTTAGGTCTGCTCGCGCGGAGTTTGATAAGGCGATGGAGCGTGAACGCATCCTAGGCCACCCTTTGCCCAGCAAAATGGAAATCGGGGCGATGCTGGAAACCCCGAGTTTGGCCTATGCGCCGGACGTGTTTTTCCAAGAGGTCGATTTCATCTCAATCGGGGGGAATGACCTGAAGCAGTTCTTCTTTGCGGCGGACCGCGAAAATGAACGGGTGCGCAGGCGGTATGACACCTTGAATGTGAGTTTTCTTACATTTCTTGAACAACTGCTGATCCGCTGTCGCACACATGGAACGCCTGTCAGCTTTTGTGGCGAAGACGCTGGCCGCCCCATCGAGGCTGTTGTGTTCGCGGCGTTGGGCATGCGCAGCCTGTCCATGCGGCCTGCGTCTATCGGGCCTGTGAAACACTTGCTCCGCAGGTTGGACCTGACCGAGCTCAAGTCTGTCATTGATGCGGCCCGTGTCCGTGGCGACCAATCGGTGCGTCCTGCGGTGACAAATTGGTTGAAAAGCCAAGTCTAGTTGTTTGAAGACGCTGACGTTGCTTTCAAAAGAGGGCTTTTGAGGTCTGCGAGGCTTTCCGCGTAGGCGTCGGACACGGCGTCAATTCCGTAGTCGCGGGCCAATTGGCGCAATCCAAAATGCACATGGGCAATGTCGGTGTAGTAGCTCACAAAAGTGTAGTTCGTGCCCGCCCCCGCAGCAGCCCCGAGGAGGGGAATGGTTTGACTTGCCAGCTTTTGCCCCAAGACGGTCGCGAATTTGGGGGCGACTTTGCTGATGAGTTTGTTGATCGCCGCTCCCGACAGGCCAATGCGCGCGCCGATGAAGCTGGTGTCAATGCCGTCATCATCTTCGCCCGGGCCACCTTTGCCAAAAACCTGCAAACACTGGGCGCGCGTTTCTGGTGAGGTTGGGTCTTCGCCGTATTGGGCCGCAATCTGTTGGACCGATCGAAAGATCACCGTGGTCGCCAGAGGCAGCTCAACAAGTGCCGTGGGCAAGCCGCCCAGGCCACCAAGGGCACCTGACACAGATGCCAAGGCTTTGTGCGCGCGGTCTGACGAAACATACTTGCCCATACCGCCCTGTGTGCGGCCCGCAGCATCATAGCTGGCGCGCAATCCTCGCGTTGCCGCCGCATCCAAACGCGCGCGGTGACGGGCAGGGAGAACCTTCATGCCATCTTCAACCTGACCACCCACAAAGGATACGATTTGCATCAATATACCTGTGGCATCATTTTGGCGCTTGGCAAATTCCCTAATTTTGGCCTTTGCCTGCGGTGTTAATGGCCGCGTTGCGGCTATGGAATTTGGTGGGGTGGGGTTTGTTGGTTCTGATGTCATACCCCATACGTGGGGGCGCAGAGTGAGGTTTTCAATCTAAACGTTTGCGCACGCGCCCACGCACACCTGCCCATGTCCCGAACCCCAAAACTCGTTTCGGGTTCGTGGGCGGGGGCATAACGACACCGTTGAGGGGCTTGAACCCGAACCTTTCGTAGTAAGGAGCGTCGCCGACCAAAAGGACACGAGGCCATCCCGCAGGGGCCGCGCGTTCGAGAATGTCGCGGATCATAAGGCCCCCCAAACCTTCCCCCTGACGTGTCGGGTGCACGGCGACGGGGCCGAGCAGCAAGGCATCGTGACGTTCAACTCGTATGGGCCAGCACCGGATTGCACCACCGATTGTGCCATCATCCGTCCGGACGACGCGACAGAAATCGGACACGGGTGGGACGTCATCGCGCAACCGATACGAGGACAATGCTTTTCGGCCCGGTGCAAAACACAGGTCGTAGAGGGCTTCGATCTCCCACAGGTCGTCTGAGGTTTCGGGCAACAATTCCATAGCCTTGTTTGCCGCATGTTTTGCATTCAATGCAAACAGGTTATGCAGTGGACGACATTTAGGAGGACGCGATGTTTTACGAACCCAAAGACGGGCATGGTTTGCCACACAATCCGTTTAATGCAGTTGTGACCCCACGCCCGATTGGCTGGATTTCGACACGCGGTGCGGATGGGGCTGACAATTTGGCTCCCTATTCCTTCTTCAACGCGGTTGCGTATGTGCCGCCGCAGGTGATGTTTTCGTCGACGTCTTCAAAAGAAGACCGTGGAGATACCAAGGACAGTGTTGCCAATATTCGTGAAACGGGCGTGTTTACGGTCAATATTGTAGAATACGCGATGCGCGATGTGATGAACCGGACAAGTGGGCCATGGGCGCGCGACGTTGACGAGTTCGCCGACGCAGGCATTGAGAAGGCGCAGTGTCAGACCATTGAGTGTGGGTTTGTCGCGGCCGCGCCTGCTGCCCTAGAATGCCGCATGACTCAGATCGTCAAGATCGAAGGTGAGAGCAATTTTGTGGTGTTTGGTGAGGTCACAGGTGTGCATCTGCGGGATGATTGCCTGGTGGATGGGCTGTTCGACGTGACGAAGTTCCAGCCCTTGGCACGATTGGGATATAAAGACTATTCCGTTGTGCGCGATGTGTTCAGCCTAGCTCGGCCAGAGTGAAAGTGACGGGCGGCGCTGTTTGAGCCATCGGCTCAAAGGCGCCCCGCCCGCCGTCCCAAGTTTAGTGCCCGCCGATGATGCCTGTGCGAACAGAGTAATCGACGGCAATCTCGTAATCAGGATCATCGTCGCTTTCGACAACCAAGTGCCCTGCATTGCGCAGCAGCTGGTGGCTGTCGCGGCTCAGATGACGCAACTGTATCGATTTGCCGAGGTCTTCGTATTTGGCGGCAACATTCTCAATCGCTTGTAGTGCGGACTGATCCGCCACGCGGGACCCTTCGAAATCGATGATGACGGACTTTGGGTCTTCCGTGACCTGAAACAGCTCAACAAAACCATCAGCGGACCCGAAAAAGAGGGGGCCGTTCACTTTGTAAACTTTGGCACCTTCTGGTGTGGTGTAAGTGGTCGCAAAGATGCGTGTGGCGTTTGACCATGCGTAGGCCAGTGCCGATACAATCACACCCACGACAACCGCTGTCGCGAGGTCCGTCATGACGGTTACGACGGTCACCAACACAATGACGAAGGCGTCGGTCAGGGGAACTTTTGTCATGATTTTAAAGGAGTTCCACGCGAAGGTACCGATCACGACCATGAACATCACCCCGACCAGCGCCGCCAACGGGATTTTTTCAATCAAGCCAGAGGCAAACAAGATGAAGGCGAGGAGGAACAGAGCTGCTACGGTTCCTGCAATACGTGTCCGGCCGCCTGATTTGACGTTGATCATGGACTGACCGATCATGGCGCACCCGCCCATACCACCGAAGAAGCCGGTGACTGTATTGGCAACACCTTGGGCGATGCACTCTTGGCTCGCACCGCCGCGTTTTCCGACGATTTCACCGACGAGGTTCAGGGTGAGGAGGCTTTCGATCAGACCAATCGCGGCTAGAATGAAGGCGTATGGTGCGATGATATAGAGCGTCTCCATCGTGAAAGGGACGGCTGGCATGTGGAAGGGGGGCAGACCACCCTCGATGCTGGCAAGATCACCAACCAACGGGACATCCAAGCCGAGGCCAATCACGATCGCAGCTACAATGCCGATACCGGCCAGCGGGGCAGGGATGATGGTTGTGATGCGCGGCCAAACCCAAATGATCGCCATTGTCAGCGCCGTCAGCCCAAGCATCAGGTACAACTTGGAGCCTGACAGCCATTCGCCCGCAGCAACACCGTGGCCGCCGCCTTCTGCCGTTCCAGGCACCTGAAACTGACCGAGTTGCGCCAAGAAAATAACAATCGCCAGGCCGTTTACAAAACCCAGCATAACGGGATGCGGCACAAGGCGGATGAATTTACCCCAATGCATAAAGCCAACGACCAGTTGGATCAGGCCCATCAACACAACAGTGGCGAACAAATATTCAACACCGTGTTGCGCGACCAAGGCCACCATCACAACGGCCAATGCCCCTGTTGCGCCGGAAATCATACCGGGGCGACCACCGATCAATGCAGTGATCAGGCCCACGATAAATGCAGCGTACAAGCCAACGAGCGGCTCAACACCCGCGACAAATGCAAAGGCCACAGCCTCTGGCACCAGTGCGAGCGCCACGGTCAGGCCGGATAGCACTTCAATGCGCAGACGGTCGGGCGTGAGGTTTTTACTGGATGGTTTCAGATCGGCGTCTTCAAGACGGCCAACGAGGGAAGCGAACATAGATTGACGCACGGGAGGGCACCTAACGGTTTGGGAGTGTTGCGCGCCGTGTAGCGGAGGAGGTGGCCTGTGTCACCCCCGCTGGCGTTTCACATGGGCTTGTTCGGGGTAACTGTTGTGCAGGTGTCGCCCAAAGTTTGTTTCCACACAGAATTTCTGGGAAACGAACATGGACTTGGGGTCTTCACAAAATCACGATCTCGCGCCAAAGTTGTTTTTAAGCGCATGGGGGCGGTATGAAAACGAAATTGGGAATCATCGGTGGATCGGGTCTGTATGATATTGGCGGGCTTGAGGACGCCTCATGGCAGACAGTTGAAACGCCTTGGGGGGCACCATCAGATGCGCTGCGCGTCGGGCGATTGGGCGAGACCGATATGGTGTTTGTGCCGCGCCATGGCCGTGGGCATGTGCATACGCCGTCTTCGGTGCCTTACCGTGCAAATATAGATGCGCTCAAACGGCTTGGTGTGACGGATGTGATTGCTGTGTCCGCTTGCGGTTCGTTTCGTGAGGACATGGCGCCGGGCGATTTTGTCATCGTCAGCGATTTTATTGACCGCACCTTCGCGCGGGAAAAATCATTCTTTGGCCCAGGATGTGTGGCCCATATGAGCGTGGCCCACCCTGTTTGTGCGCGTTTGGGGGATGCCTGTGAGGATGCGGCGCGCGATGCAGGTGTTACGGTGCACCGTGGCGGCACATATCTTGCGATGGAGGGCCCCCAGTTTTCATCGCTTGCAGAAAGCAAGCTCTACCGCGAGGTGTGGGGCTGCGACGTGATCGGCATGACAAACATGCCGGAGGCGAAATTAGCGCGGGAGGCTGAGCTGTGTTATGCATCCGTCGCCATGATTACGGATTATGACAGCTGGCACCCCGAGCATGGCAGCGTCGAGATTTCGGATATTATCGCCACCTTGGGGGCAAATTCGTCGGCCGCCAAAACAATGGTCGCGGGCTTGCCTGCCCGATTGGGAGAGGACAGGTCGACCTGTCCTTGCGGCTGTGACCGTGCCTTGCAGCACGCGATCATGACTGCCCCTGACGCCCGTGATCCAGCTTTGGTCAAAAAGCTGGACGCAGTTGCAGGGCGCGTTCTGTGATCAAGTTTCTGTCCGCTCTTTTGGTCGCGGTACCGGCCGCGGCACAGGAATATATCATCAGCGACGGCCCGTTGAGTGACGAAAATTTTTACCGACTGGTGTCCTGTGCCGCGCGCCCGAATAGCGCCTGCGCGGCGCCCTTGGTGTATTGGCAAAAATCGGTGGTTAAGGTGACGTTCGCACCGGTCCCGCCGGCCTATCCGGCGGCATTGGCGCAAGAATTTAGCGATAGCTTGGATAGATCGATCTCTCAAATCAACGGAGCAGCGCCTGGGTTAAATGTGCAACGTGTGTCAAAGTCTCAAGATGCTGATATCTTGTTGTATTTACAGGCCATTCGCACCGGAGATGCGATTTCTGGGACACGGTATCCTGATTTGAACGGTGTTCCGATTGGTGCAGCCCAAGTGCAAATTTTTTGGGATGACCAACATGCAATTACCGATGCGGCAATCGTCTTTGCAGGGGATATCCCCGTCGATCAGGCGGGCCCGATCATGTTAGAGGAATTGACCCAATCCATGGGGTTGATGACCGACATAAGAAACCCCTATTACGAAACCCGATCTGTATTTTCCGAAGATAGTAACTCTGTTCAAAAACTAGGCCCGCAGGACCGTGCGGCTTTGGCGCTGCATTACCCCGCCCAATAGATAGACTGGCAAGGACCACACATGAAAAACGTTCAAGATTACATCCGTACCATTCCGGACTTCCCGCACGAAGGTATCCTGTTTCGCGATGTGACGACCCTGTTTTCGGACCCGCGTGGGTTCCGCATGGCGGTGGATCAAATGCTGCACCCCTACGCTGGCGCAGATATCGACGTGATCGTCGGGCTGGAGGCGCGCGGTTTTATTCTGGGCGGTGCAATTGCACACCAATTAGGTAAGGGGTTCGTTCCGATCCGCAAAAAAGGCAAGTTGCCGGGCAAAACGATCGAGCAGGCCTATCAGCTTGAATACGGCGAGGCCGTGATGGAAATGCATGACGATGCGATTGAAGCGGGCGCCAAGGTTTTGGTCATCGACGATTTGCTGGCCACAGGCGGCACCGCCGAGGCGGGGATTAAGCTGCTGGAGAAACTGGGTGGGGTGGTCGTTGGGTGTTCGTTCATCATCGACCTGCCCGAGTTGGGTGGCCGCAAAAAGCTAGAGGCATTGGGCATGGACGTGCATGTCCTGTGCGAATTTGAAGGGGCCTAAGCTTTTTGCTGTGGTGGTTCAGACAGGGTGCGCTTCGCCGGAATAGGTTTCAAACAAACCGGTATTGGCAATCGTCAGCATATCGAACCGTTTGATAAGGCCGGCCGCGCTGTCATGGGGGGTGACGGCAGCGCTGTCGCCGCCCATGTCTGTTTGCACCCAGCCAGGGTGGTAGGCCCCAACAGCAACGCCATCTGCACGCAAATCAGAAGCGAGGTTGAAGGCCAAATTGGCCACCGCCGCTTTCGAGGACCGATAGATATAAGATCCGCCGCTTGCCTTTGTTGAACTGCCCATCTGGCTGGAAATGATGGCAATTTTACCCTTGGCTTTGCGCAGGTTCGGCAACAGCGCCTGAATGGTTAGAAATGCGCCGGTCACATTGGTGGCAAACACCTCTGCCCACATATCGGCTGGAAATTCGGTGTCCAGATCCATGCCACGATCAGGGAAAATACCGGCGTTGCACACAAGAAGATCCAACGGCGCTTCGCCAAACGCGCGCGCCATGTGTTGAACAGAGTGCAGGTCGCTGACATCAAGGTCAATGTCCCCGCCCGATCGCGACGTTCCGGTGACATCATCCCCACGGTCGCGCATTTGGGTCATCATTTCTGCGCCGATGCCTCGGCTCGCTCCAGTAATCAGGACTTTCATCAATTGGTCTTTCGTTTTGGTATGAAGGGAAGGGGCGCGACCGGCACACCGTCTTCAATCAGCTTTTTCGCATCATCCAATTTCGCTTCGCCAAAGATGGCCCGTTCCGGTGTTTCACCGTCATGCATTTTGCGGGCTTCTTTTGCGAATTCCATACCAACATAGTCGCTGTTGGCTTCCACATCTTTGCGCAATTTACTGAGGGCCGTTTCCATCTCAGACGGCGCCGTCGAAAGGCTGGGGGTTGCGGTTTTTGTGTTGCTTTTGGCTGGGACAGACGGGGCCATTAACGCCCGTTTAACATCGGCCGAACCGCAGTGCGTGCAGGCAAGATGCCCTGCAGCTGCCAAGCTATCGAATGCGGCAGAGGACTGGAACCAGCTTTCAAACTGGTGGTCGTTGTCGCAAACTAGAGTGTAGCGGATCACGGTCGGCTCCTGCGTTGATAAACGGGATTTAGGTCAAGTCACAGGCACCGCAAGGGCCCGTTAAACCGCAACCTTATGTTCAATCAGGTTTGAACTGTAAAATAATTTCGCGCAGTTCCGGTTCATCCACAATCTGTGCGGCCTTTTTGCGCGACAGCCATTTGCGTTGACGCTGCTTTTTCTCGGGCCACTTTGTCAGTTCTCGTTTGACCTTCAACGGGTAGACCACCGCAATACAGGGCAGCTCGTCCTCGTTCGTGCGTGTTTTGTAGTAGCTGTAAACCCCAACTGGGCGCGGTGATATCTTGCCGCGCAAACCGGCCTCTTCATAGGCTTCTGTCGCGGCGGCATCCATCGGGGTTTCGCCATCCATCGGCCAGCCCTTAGGAATGATCCAACGGCCCGTGCGGCGAGACGTGATGACGCAAAATTGAATTTTGTCGTCCTTAATCCGATAACACAGCGCTGCAAACTGTGTTCGCAGGTCGGTCTTGGCTGAATCGCCAAGTTTGATTTGGTTCTGTTGCAAACCATTCATGTTTGCCATTTTACTCAGACTTCTTTTTTGTGAAACTGCACTTACTACTCAGTTCCGCAATTTACCTGATTGGTCTGAATATTGCAAAGCGACGACTTACATAGGATCAAAAGCCTGATCTTCGGGGCGATTTTGGGGCTGTTTTGGACCAGCAGCGCACAGGCGGACGGCCTGTCGGTGTTTTCAGCCGCCAGCCTGCGTGACGCGACATTGGCCCTGTCGGAGGTATATGTTGAAGACGGTGGGGCGCGGCCTGTTTCCGTGTTTGCGGCATCGTCGGCGGTGGCGCGTCAGATCGCGCAAGGCGCACCCGCCGATGTTGCGTTGCTGGCGGATGTGGAATGGGCGGACTGGTTGCGTGACAATGCCGATGTTCTGGCGGTCGCCCCGATCGCCGGAAACCGGTTGGTTTTATTGACCCGTTCCGATGCAAAATTGAATGACATCCGCGACTTGGAACGCGCCCTTGAGGGGGGCGTTTTGGCAATGGCGCAAGTGGATGCGGTACCTGCTGGGCGCTACGGAAAGGCGGCTTTGGAACACGCGAGTGTTTGGGATGGTGTGTCTGCTCAGGTTATTCAGGCGGCCAATGTGCGGGCTGCATTGCGTTTTGTCGAACTGGGAGAGGCGCCCTTCGGTATCGGATACGCCAGTGATCTCAAAGCTCTCCCAGAGTTAAACGAAGCCTTCAGCTTTGCCCCTGACAGTCATGCACCAATCGTCTACGTTGCTGTTCAAATCACACCGCAGGGGGCGGATTTTATGACGTTTCTAAAGTCAGATGCGGCGCAGAGCGTTCTCAGCGATTGGGGTTTCACGCCTCTGCCGGATATGCATGACTGATCTTCTGGGCCCCGCGGAATGGCAGGCCCTGCGCCTGTCTGTGCAGGTCGCATTTTGCGCGACGCTGTTTAGCCTGCCTGTGGGGTTTGCTGTGGCCTATGCGTTGTCGCGGGGGCGTTTCTTTGGGCGGCAAGCTTTGAATGTTTTGGTGCATTTGCCATTAGTCATGCCGCCCGTGGTGACCGGATATTTGCTGCTTTTGGGGTTTGGTCGCACAGGCCCTCTTGGCGGCTTATTTGAAGATTTGTTTGGGGTGATCTTTGCATTTCGCTGGACGGGCGCGGCGCTGGCGGCTGGGATTATGGGCTTTCCTCTGATGGTGCGCGCGATCCGGTTGTCGCTGGACGCGGTTGACCCCGGATTAGAAGAAGCCGCCGCCACCTTGGGGGCATCGAAACTGCGGGTTTTGTGTACGGTTACCATTCCGCTGATCTGGCCAGGCCTCGTTGCGGGGGCTGTGCTGGCCTTCGCCAAGGGCATGGGGGAGTTTGGGGCCACCATCACCTTTGTGTCTAACATCCCAGGGCAGACGCAGACCTTGGCTTTGTCGATCAATTCCTTGCTCGAAACCCCCGGTGGCGAGCCTTTGGCACTGCGGTTGGCGGTCGTATCCATCGTGATCGCTGCCGCCGCCATCGCTCTGTCTGAAGTTTTGGCAGCCCGCGTAGCGCGGCGGAGGATGCGCTGATGCTGCGTGTCGATGTTCGCAAACAGTTTGATACCTTCTCTTTGGCGGCGCGTTTCGAGGCACCCGCCGGAATTACGGCCCTGTTCGGCCCGTCAGGATCTGGCAAGACCAGCGTGATCCGCGCGGTCGCGGGGTTGTTGAATTGTGATGCTGCATCTGTTTCGCTGGGCGGGCGCGACCTGACCAGGTTGCCGCTTCACAAACGTAAATTGGGCTACGTCTACCAAAATGCCCGTCTTTTTCCGCATATGTCGGTTTTGAAAAACCTGCGCTACGGGGGGCGGGTCGACGAAGAGCAGATCATCACCCTTCTAGGGCTCGCACCACTGCTGGAGAGGTATCCGGCAACGCTATCAGGGGGCGAGGCCCAGCGTGTCGCCTTGGGCCGTGCTTTGATGACTGGGCCTGACCTATTGCTGCTGGATGAGCCCTTGTCGGCCCTTGATGCGCCGCGAAAAGCCGAAGTGCTGCCGTATCTCGAAACCCTGCGGGATCAATCTGCGATACCGATGCTGTATGTCAGCCACGACATGGGCGAAGTTGCACGCCTTGCCCGTCACCTTGTGGTGATGAATGGCGGGGCCGTTGTGCTCTCCGGCGCGCTAGAAAATGTGCTGTCCGACCCTGCGGCGGTACCTTTCATCGGTGTCCAAGATGCGGGGGCCGTTTTGACGGGCCGCGTTGTGGGGCATGCGGATGACGGTTTGACCAAAATTGAGACCGGGGCAGGGGCCATCTGGGTGCCCTCTGCGGGCGGAGCTGGATTGGGCCGGGCTGGCGGCACGGTGCGTGTGCGTATTCCGGCCCAAGACGTGATTTTGTCACGAACCGCACCGCAGGCGATTTCGGCCCTCAATGTGTTGGCTGTGTCGATCGTTTCCATGGAAACAGGGCGCGGACCGGGTGTGATTGTTGGATTGCAGGCCAACGGCACCCACCTGTTGGCACGTGTTACGAAACGGTCCGCCAAAACACTGGATTTGGCTGTCGGAGACCACATCTATGCCATTCTTAAAGCCACGGCGATTGCGCCGTCAGATGTAGGGTGAACGGGCCGCCGCGTCATAATACGCGATTGCTATGGATATGATGCGGTCTCCCTGATATTGGGCGCGCAAGAATGTTGCGAAAGGACTCAATCATGAGCGCTACAGCCAAAAAACGCGCCCCAATGCCCGATGATCTTCGGGCAGCAAAAGGGGGCACGCCGCTGGTGAGCCTTACGGCGTACACCACGCCCATGGCGCAAATGATGGATGAGCATTGCGATTTTGTTTTGGTGGGCGATAGCGTTGGCATGGTTTTGCATGGCCTTCCGTCCACGTTGGGCGTGACCATGGATATGATGATCATGCACGGCAAGGCGGTCGCGCGGGGTTTGCATTCGGCGATGATGGTGATCGACATGCCGTTCGGCTCCTATGAAGAGAGCCGCGAACAGGCCTTCCGCAACGGGGCCAAATTGATGGCAGAAACACATGCCGGCGCGGTAAAACTAGAGGGCGGCGTCGAGATGGCTGAGACGATCCGCTTTTTGGTTGCGCGTGGTGTGCCTGTGATGGCCCATATTGGCCTGACACCCCAGTCGATCAATACGCTCGGGGGCTATAAAGTGCAGGGTCGCGGTGACGCAGGGGCCGCTCTTTTGGCGGATGCAAAAGCAGTGGCCGAGGCTGGCGCATTTGCAGTTGTCCTCGAAAAGGTTCCGCAAGGCCTGGCGGATGAAATCACGGCCCAAATTGATATTCCAACCATCGGCATCGGCGCATCAGCTGGCTGTGATGGTCAGATTTTGGTGGTGGATGATATGCTGGGGTTATTCACGGCCTTTAAAGCGAAATTCGTAAAACGATACGCCCATCTGGCGGACGACGGCGAGGCAGCGATTGCGGCCTATGCCGCAGAGGTTCGCGCACGCAGCTTTCCAGCCGCAGAACATGTTTTCGCAGATGAGGCCCCTAAATGACCGCGCCAATCGTCCGCAGCCTTGACGCGCTGCGCGACCTTACACGCACGTGGCGTCTGGCGGGTGATACTGTCGGCGTTGTCCCAACCATGGGCGCATTGCACCAAGGGCACCTATCCCTTGCCCGTGCCGCGCGCGAGGCGTGCGATCGTGTTGTTGTCACTATTTTTGTGAACCCCAAACAGTTCAACAATCCTGACGATCTGGAAAACTATCCGCGCACCGAAAACGAAGACGCGCTAAAACTGGCACCCATTGGTGTGGACGCAATTTACGTGCCCGACGGCGATACAATGTACCCGTCAGGATTTGCGACGAATGTCTCCGTTGAAGGCCTGACTAATATGTTGTGCGGCGCCGCGCGCCCCGGTCATTTCGATGGTGTCGCCACGATCGTCACAAAGTTGTTCCTGCAAACACAAGCGGATAAAGCGTTCTTTGGTGAAAAGGACTATCAGCAATTACAGGTCGTCACCCGATTAGCGGCCGATCTGGATATCCCGATTGAGGTCGTCGGATGCCCCACAATCCGCGAGGAAGATGGCTTGGCAATGTCGTCTCGGAACTTGCTGCTTTCTGATCGCAGCCGGATCAAGGCGCCGCTGCTTGCAGAAGTAATGGACGACGTCGCCTCTGCCCTCCGCGAAGGCCAAAGAATGTCTGACCTCGCGCCACGAGCCGAGGCGCGTTTGTTGGCCGGTGGGTTCAACTCGGTCGATTATTTCGAAGTTCGGGACGGAGCTGATTTATCCATGCTGGACCAAACAAAACCAAACGCGCGCCTCTTCGCAGCCGCTTGGCTGGCAGGAGTCCGTCTGATCGATAATATCGCGGTTTGATCAAAGGCTTAGCATGCTGTGCCAACACTATTCGAACTGAATTAAGGGTCTAAATACTTTAGAGGGCGATAAAGTCCGGTTCCGGGTTATCAGAGTTGAATAGACAACACTTTGTTTTCGTTGTGAAGAATTTTCTGATCTCCCATTTTGAACGGACGAGCGGGTAGAAAATGGGTTTTTTATCGCTATTGCAAATTACGGTTTTTCTGGATTGATCGGTGCATTGCCAATAACTCTGCACTGGTTCCAGTACAGATACTGGCCCTAGAGTAACCTTACGGCCTAGATTCTATAGAGTTAATCCTCGAAGCTGATGTTGAGGTTTTAGCATTTTCGGGTCCGCACCCTTGGCTCCAAGTGTGTCGGGGCAATCTATCGAGGCGGGTATAGACATCCGTATCATTGCGACCTTAGGGGAGAAGCGGCAAGCGGCTAATGTAGTCTTCCGAAGAGCAAATTTTTTGGTTGCGCGTTTATTACCTTTGGCGATCCCCTCGATCGGGCTTGACATTGATTTACTCCGGGTACGCAATTCTCAATTGCGAGGTTGAAAGCAAACCCTTCCAATATGGTTAGCTCCAGTTATACTCAATCGAAATGGTGTTGGATACTATATATGGGCGTGAATGAAGTTTGTGTTCTGTTTTTCCCCCTGTAATGTGCTGAGGCACGGCTAGTGTTTAGTTGAGAATTTTTTAAGGGGTAGAGCCAGATGATCGACGCAATAACTTTGAAGTCCGATGGATCAACGACGCAAATCGAAAGCGGCGACTTCATTACCTTGGTAGAGCCAAGTGTCGTAACTCTTGGTTTTGGCCCTGAACAAATAGCGCGGTTTGATAAGATCGGGAACGATCTGGTCTTGCTTTTAAAGGACGGTCGTCAGGTCCGCATTGATAACTTTTTTGAACGAGATGAAGTCGGTCGAAGCGAGATCGTACTAATAGACAGCTACGATGTTGTCTGGTGGGGCCAATTCGATGAGCCTTGGAGGTGTTTCCAGTTCACCGAGATTGAATACGATTTAGCCGCAATTGCCCCAGTTGGTTCCCTTCCAGCTGGTCTTTCTGGTTTTGGGCCATTGCTTGCTGGACTGGCGGGGGCAGGTTTGCTTGCAGCTGTTGCTGGCGGATCAGGCGCAAGTGAGAGCGAGTTTGAGACGCGGAACGAAGCTCCGGAGGCGAGTGATGATGTCGTTTCGGTTGTTGAGGCTGGCGTTGAAGAAGGGGGGAATACTTCAACTGACGGTGCACCTACTGCTCAAGGAAATGTTCTGAGCAATGATGCTGTTGGCAATGAAGATGTGTTGGTTGTCGAAGGTGTGTCTATCGGTGAGGCAGATGGCCAAGTCGGTGAACCTATTGTTGGGACCTATGGTGAACTGACCCTCAATGAGGACGGCACCTACATTTACGTGCTCGACAACACTTTGCCTGCAACTCAAGCTTTGGCAAACGGTGAAATTGTAGCGGAAGTATTCGAGTACACCGTTTCCGATGGTAATGGCAGCACAGACGTCGCCACATTGACGATTAATGTCACCGGCACAAATGATGTTCCGGACATTAGCGGTTCTCACTCAGGAGCGGTTGAAGAAGATGGCGTGCTTACAGCGGCAGGTCTGCTGACGGTTGCAGACGACGATACTGGCGATAGCCATGTTTGGACGATTGCAGAAAGCACAGCTGTACAATTCGGAAACTTTGGCCTGAACCAAGATGGCGCTTGGACGTATCAGCTTGATAGCACTTTGCAAGAGGTGCAGTCGCTGAGCGAAGGTGAACAGCTTGTCGATACAATAGTTGTTCGTGTCACTGACGACGCTGGGGCATATGATGAACAACTTCTAACAGTAACAATTACTGGCAGCAACGACGCGCCTGTTATTGACACGGCTAGCGCACCGCTTGCGGGGACTGTGACAGAAGTCACTGATGGTAATGCTGCTGAAAATGCGTCTGTCTTGACTGCAGCAGGGGTTATTGCCTTTGTGGACAGTGATGGTGATGCTGCCGATGTAAGCGTTGAGCCCGTCGGGAATGCTGGCGATTTTATTGGCGATATTGTCGTTGAAACTGCCGAAGACGGGTCTGTGAGCTGGACATTTTCAGTAGACGACGCACTGCTGGATTCCCTCACCGAGGGGACTGTTCTGACACAGGAGTATATTGTAACCGCTTCAGACGGAAATGGTGGTACTGTCACAGAAACACTTACGATTGAAATTGTCGGTACGAATGATGTTCCGGATATAAGCGGCGTTCACACTGGTGAAGTTGAAGCAGATGGCATTCAAAACGCTGCAGGAGTTTTGACAGTTGCAGATGACGATATCGGCGATAATCATGTTTGGACGATCGCCGAGAGCACAGCGGTGCAATACGGCAACTTTGGGTTGAACCAAGATGGAGAATGGACTTACCAGCTCGATAACACGCTGGAAGTCGTTCAGGCGCTTGGCGAAGGTGAACAGCTGGTGGACACAATCCTTGTCCGCGTCACAGACGATGCTGGCGGTTACGATGAGCAACTTCTCACAGTCACAATCACTGGCAGTAATGATGCACCGGTAATCGACAGTGAAAACTCCACGCTGACTGGAACTGTCACTGAGGTTGAGGATCTTGATCCAGCTGAAAACGCATCGATTTTGTCCGCAACCGGGGCAATTGAATACTCAGATGTTGATGGCGATATTGCCGAGGCCACCGTTGCACCTATCGAGGGTGCGTCTAACTACCTTGGTGATATCGTTGTTGAGACAGCTGATGACGGAACGGTAAACTGGACGTTTACGGTTGACGATAGCGTTCTTGACACCTTGCCAGAAGGCGAAGTTCTGACGCAGGAATATGTCGTCACGTTGACCGATGATAGCGGGGCATCCGTTACGGAAACGGTGCAAGTAACTCTTGTCGGCAGCAATGACGCGCCGGAGACACAAGACGATTTATCGCTAATTGCGTCTGGTGATACTGCCGTCTTGGATGTTTTGTTGAACGATACTGACGTGGATGCAGGTGAAGCATCTCAGTTGAAGGTCACTGAAATCGATGGTCAGCCGATTGCAGTTGGCATGCCTGTTACATTGAGCGACGGAAGCGGAACTGTATCAATCGATGATAGTGGAATTCTGTCATTCGAACCGGCACCAGGTTTTACAGGCGCAGTTAACGTGCCCTACACCGTGGACGATGGGTCAGGTGTGGACAATGCAACCTCGGTCGGAACATGGGTCATAAACGTTGTTGATGCGATCATTTCTGATAATGCCACACCAACCGATCCAGATGGTAGCGACGACATACTTTCTTCAGTGGATGATCTGGAGAATACTGTCATTTCCGGCCAAACCTCCGAGGGCACGACTATTTCCGGCCTCACCGTTTCTGATGGTACGACGACAATAGTTGTTCCGCTCGAAGATATTACGGTTGATGAAGACGGGAATTACTCTGTTCCAGTTGACGTGAGCGGATTGCTTGATGGTCCTCTAAGCGTAGAGGTGACGATTACCGATGAGGATGGCAATACTGCTATGCCTACGGATGAGATCGTTAAGGATACTCAAACAATTGTTTCGATTGATCCAATTACAGTGATTGATGGATCGGTGCCAACGATTACTGGGACGGGGAATGCAGGCGAGACGGTCAATCTGGTTATTGATGGCGTAGGCGACGTAGAGCTCCTTATTGGACCAGACGGCACTTGGACATACACACCAGATACACCGCTGCCGACGTCTGAGCTCACCATTTCTGCGACAGCGACTGACCCATTTGGGAATACAGCAACTGATACTCGGAATGTTGTTAGCGGGATTCCAGAAAATCAGCAGCTCAACGATATTCAACATATTGCCGTTAGTGAATCCGGTTTGCCAAATGGCTCTGATCCAGCGTCTGGTTCGGACCAGGTGGTTGCTGCACTTAATATCGGTACGTCTGATGGTGATCTTACTGAGCTGACGATAGCAGGTGTGACGGTCACTGCTGAACAACTGGAAAATGTTGGTACGACTCCTATCGATCCGATCCCGACGGTGTATGGGGAAATTACGGTTACTGGATTTGACCCGGTTACCGGGGAGCTTACGTATGCCTACAAACTGAGTGATGACACTCAAAATCATAGCGATTCCAGCGGGAATGACTTGCTGGAAGAAACCATTTCGATCGGTGTTGTCGACGGTGACGGGGATACACGGATCACAAGTCTTGTTGTCGCAGTTGCTGATGATACGCCCGTTATCGATCCGGTAGACGTGCCGACTGTGGGTCTGATCGTAGCCGATGCAACCTTGGGACAAGATCCAGAGCAGAGTTTTGCGGAGCTCTTCGATGTGCAGCCCGGGGCGGATGGTATCGATGATATCATGTACGATCTTCAGATCCCGCAAAATGGGGTGGAGAGCGGAGTTGCGGATTCTGAAACAGGCGTCGCTGTTAATCTGTACCTCGAAAATGGTAGTGTTGTTGGGCGCGTTGGCCCCGCGGATGGACCGGTTGCGTTCACAGTCAGCGTCGATCCCTTCACGGGTGTGGTGACGCTCGATCAAGAGCGGCCTTTAAGCCATCCTGATGACGCTTCACTCGACGTCGTGTCGTTGGTGGCCGATACCATTTCTCTTGGTGTAACCGTTACCGATGAAGACGGTGATATGGTTTCCGAAACTGTAGCGATCGGTACTCGTTTGTCATTCACGGATGATGGTCCTGTTGCGGTTGACGAGACTGCTGTGAGCGTTGTTGAGGGCGGTGGTGCTGTTGGGTCT
>CANMEQ010000002.1 GCA_947497065.1 uncultured Paracoccaceae bacterium | reverse complement strand
AGTGTTCATGGTAGTCTCCAATTTGGTTTATCTGGGGTGCCCGGGGTGCGGTGCAATGTGCCCCGCTGGGCTTCTGACTATACAACTCGCCACACCCACATTCGTTCCTCATCCCCTGCTCAATTAGGCATCACGTCGTAGCGAGTTTTCCGACAATTGTTTGTCTTCAGCCTCTTAGCGCCAATTTGATGGTGAAAGACGGCAAACTTTGCGGCGCAAAGCACAGACTTTCCCCCTCACCCGTGATCAATAAGGGGAAAAGCCATGCAATTTTGTGGTTTAGTGGTCTGGATTTTTGACGGTTTGCTTATTCAGAGACCGGGATCAGCCCCGCGTTTTGCGCGGACATCACCTCGGCCATATCGAGAAGACCGTCCCTCGTTGTATCGATTTGCGTAAAGACTTCGTCGGTCACGTCTGGGAACAGGGTGTTGATTTCGGGGAAGCTGTAAAAGCCGTCTCCATTTACGTCTATCGCTGGATCAGCCTCTTGCGCCGAGGCCGCACCAGCTGTTGCGAGGATAAAGGCAGCGGCGAGTTTGGACATCTTAAATAGCATGTGTGGTCTCCTTTAAAGACTTGGTTCTGCATACTGGGTCAGTTCCCAGCAGGTACGACGTTAAGCGTCCACGCCTGCCCTGCAGACAGCGCTGTCCAACGGCACGACTTTTGGGCCATTCAACGCATAAAAGGGGCAAGGCGTTGAGCAACCTCACGCCGTTGGCGCCGCGGGATATTATGTTCGGCAGTCTTTGGCGCAGGAAATTATCGCGAAGGAGCGAGCCACCGCCAATGGCCTCACCAACGCCTTATGAACATTCATTTGGTGGGCTTGAAACCAGAGGGACTTGTTTCAGACCAATCGGGTTTGGTTGAAAGCAGGCGGGCATGGCTTGACCGAACTTCACCCAAAAGTTGCAAATTAGACCAAGCAGTCAAAAGACATTTACTATCCGTCTCACCCCGCTAATTTACGCAACACGTTCAAAGCACATGATTAGGAAAACTTTATGGCTACCCGGAATATTATCATCGATACCGATCCAGGTCAGGATGATGCGGTCGCTATTTTGTTGGCATTGGCATCGCCTGAATTGAATGTGCTAGGGATCACAGCGGTTGCGGGGAATGTACCGCTCTCGCTGACCCAAAAGAATGCGCGCATCGTGTGCGAATTGGCCGGATTTCCAGAAACCAAGGTTTTCGCTGGCTGCGAGGCCCCGATGTCCCGGACGTTGGTCACCGCAGAACATGTGCACGGGAAAACCGGGCTAGATGGGCCACAGCTTGATGCACCAACGATGCCACTGCAGGATCAACATGCTGTTGATTGGATCATTGAAACCTGTCGCGCAGCACCCGCCCAATCCATTACGCTTTGTCCCTTGGGTCCGCTGACCAACATCGCGACCGCCCTGACCCGCGCGCCCGACATCAAAGACGCGATCCAAGAAATCGTATTGATGGGCGGAGCCTATTTCGAAGTGGGTAACATTACACCAGCCGCAGAGTTCAATATTTATGTGGACCCGGAGGCCGCCAAGATCGTCTTCGAGGCCGGTGTTTCCCTCACCGCGATGCCGCTTGACGTCACACACAAAGCCTTGACCACTCAGTCCCGTGTCGATGCGTTCAGAAACATGGGCACTAAAGTCGGCGATATGACGGCGGCTTGGACTGACTTCTTTGAACGCTTCGACAAAGAGAAATACGGGTCTGCTGGGGCGCCTCTTCATGACCCGACCGTGATCGCCTATTTGATCAAGCCGGACCTTTTCACTGGCCGGCACATCAACGTTGAGATCGAAACCCAGTCAGAGCTAACGCTAGGCATGACAGTCGCAGATTGGTGGGGCGTGACTGACCGCACCCCGAACTGCATGTTTATGGGCGATCTAGACGCTGACGGGTTCTTCGCGCTGCTGGCCGAGCGTTTGGCGACGTTGGGCTAGGTCACAGCTTCACCCTTTCCGATTGGTTGCTGGAGAGGTAGGACGGGTGCAACGTGTCGGGGTGTTCCCGCATGGTTTGGAATTTAGATATGACCACCGCCATTACACTCGCCGGCCCCGCAGATGCGCCGAAGCTGCTCCCCCTGATAACGGCGTTTCACGCCGAATACGGCATCGAAATGGATGACGCTGCGCGCACAGCGGCGCTCTCGCCTCTTCTCGAAGGATCGCCGCTGGGGGCCGTTTGGCTGTTCGGCCCAACCATGGCGCCCACCGGCTATGTTATCATCACCTTTGGCTGGTCGATGGAATTGGGCGGCATGGATGCCTTCGTAGATGAACTATATATTCGCCCACCCGTTCGAAAACGGGGCATCGCGTCCGAAGTTTTGGCTGCCATTTCCGGAAGTTTGTCAGATGTTGGGGTGAAGGCCCTGCATCTGGAGGTCGATCGTGAAGACGAGGCGACACAGCGGCTTTATACACGCGCCCATTTCAAAATGCGCGACCGCTATTCCCTGATGACCAGAACGCTTTAAGTTCTGGGGCACCGCACCAAGGATACAAACATGCCGCTGCACCTGCCCTTTGACACCACCTATCTCACCCTGCCGGATCGGTTCTACACGCAACAGGCACCAACCCCTGTCAGCGACCCGGCGTTGATTGTGTTCAACCATGCGTTGGCGGACCAACTGGGCCTCGACACCGCGCAGATGACCGACACAGGGGCCGCAGCGCTATTTTCGGGTAACGATGTGCCGGACACGGCGCGCCCCTTCGCCCAAGTTTACGCGGGTCATCAATTTGGTGGATTCTCGCCGCAGCTAGGGGATGGGCGCGCCGTGCATCTAGGTGAGATCGACAGTCCAGTCGGACGGGTCGACCTGCAGCTCAAAGGTGCGGGGCGAACGCCCTATTCGCGCAGTGGCGACGGGCGGGCCTGGGTCGGTCCCGTGATCCGTGAATATATAATGTCCTGCGCGATGCACGCGCTTGGCATCCCGACCACCCGCGCGTTGGCAGCCGTAACAACCGGCGATCCGGTCTTGCGTGAACAAGGCCCCCTGCCCGGCGCCGTGCTGACACGTGTTGCGGCCTCCCACATCCGCGTCGGGACGTTCCAGTTTTTTGCCGCACGTGGAGATAAAGACGCGCTTCAGGCGCTGACTGACTACACAATCGCGCGCCATTACCCCGAAGCAGACGGACCTGCGGGCCTGTTAGACGCGGTGCTGGCGCGGCAGGCCAGCCTAATTGCGAAATGGATGGCCCATGGTTTTATTCACGGGGTGATGAACACTGACAACGTTCAAATCGCGGGCGAAACCATCGATTATGGTCCTTGCGCTTTCATGGATGTCTACCACCCGGATACGGTGTTCAGCTCAATCGACTATCAGGGGCGCTATGCCTATTCCAATCAGCCCTCTGTTACCCACTGGAATTTGGCACAATTCGCCACCGCACTTGTTCCGATAATGCCGGATCAAGATGAGGCGATCGAGCGTTTCACCGAAATCATCAACCGTTTCCCTGCGGCCTATCAAACCCAATGGCAGGCAGAGTTCGCCGCGAAGCTGGGGCTTGGTGCCGGTGACGGTGACGGCACATATGCCTTGGCGCAGGATCTGTTGACGCAAATGGCCCATTCACAAATGGATTTCACCAAAACTTTTGCAGACCTCGATCAAACCGCCACGTCCCTGCCGGACTGGCACGGCAAATGGCGTGCGGCAAACCCTGATGACGCCTTGTGGAGGTCGACGAACCCAAAGGTAATCCCACGCACCCATATGATTGAACAGGCGATTGGCGCCGCCACAGATGGCGATTACGCGCCGTTTCATGCGCTCTTATCTGCGGTCAGCGCGCCGTTTGAGCCTGCACCTGAATTTATGCGCCCGCCAACTGAGGCGCAAAAGGTCCGCCAGACGTTCTGTGGGACCTAAGGACCCAACAAAAAGGGCCACGCATCTCTGCGCGGCCCCAATGCAAATTTAGGTTATGGATCAGTCTGTCACGGTCACGCTGACCATACGGTCCGCTTCACCAATCACGGCGCCATTCGGGCCGTCACCACGTTTGATGGCATCAACCACATCCATGCCGTCAGTGACCTCACCAACAATAGTGTACTGCCCATCCAGAAACGGGCCGTCTTCGAACATGATGAAGAACTGGCTGTTGGCGGAATTCGGGTTTTGCGCCCGCGCCATGCCAACCATGCCACGTGTGAACGATTTCTCGGTTGTGGCTTCCAGTGCGATATCAGGCAGGTCAGACCCGCCCGTGCCCGCGCGGCGCATGTTGAATTCCGCATCTGTGCTGTCGCCGAATTGAACGTCGCCGGTTTGCGCCATGAAGCCTTCAATCACGCGGTGAAACACCACACCATCATAGGCCCCATCTGCGGCCAACGCAGTGAGCTGCGCTGCGTGAAGCGGTGCGATGTCTTCGAACAGGTCGATGGAGATCGTGCCGGTGGCCGCCCCATCTACGGTGATGTCCAGCCCCGCCGCCTGCGCCGAAGACGCAGCCAGCAAAGCGATCAGGGATGTGCGCTTAAGCATCGGCAGCCACTTTCATGGACACCATACGGTCTGGGTACATCGGTGGCTCGCCGCGCACGATGGCATCAACATGCTCCATGCCAGATGTGACCTGACCATACACAGTGTACTGGCCGTTCAGGAAATCGTTGTCGCTGAAGTTGATGAAGAACTGGCTGTTGGCAGAGTTCGGGTTCGCAGAGCGCGCAGCGCCGATGGAGCCACGTGCGTGCGGGATCTTGGAAAATTCTGCAGGCAGATCAGGCATGTCAGACCCACCGGTACCGGCACGACCGATGTCGAAGTCTTTTTCCATGTTGCCGTTGGCCACATCGCCTGTCTGGGCCATGAACCCGTCGATCACACGGTGGAACGCGACATTGTCATACGCACCAGAGCGCACCAGTGTTTTCATACGCTCAACATGCTGAGGGGCCACATCTGGCAGCAGTTCAATGGTGACGGTTCCGTCTTTGAGTTCCATCAGGATTGTGTTTTCGGGGTCTTTGATCTCGGCCATGCCGGTCTCCTTTTCATTACGTTGGCGCGAACCTATGCGCGCGCGGCGCGGATTCCAAGCCACGGTTGACGCTGGTGCGACGATTGATCATGAACATGCCAACGAAACAGGAGACGATCATGGGCTGGAATACACTCGACGACATGGATTTGAATGGCAAAGTGGTGCTGACACGGGTGGACATCAACGTCCCCATTGAAGATGGCAAGGTCACGGACGCCACACGGATTGAACGCATCAAACCAACAATCACAGACATTCTCGCCAAGGGCGGCAAGCCTGTCATGTTGGCGCATTTCGGGCGCCCAAAGGGTGAAGTCGTGCCAGAGCTGTCTTTGCGCATCACAGTTCCAACACTTGAGGCCGTTCTAGGTCGCCCTGTTACGTTCATCGAACGTCCAGATCGCGCCGCGATTGATGCCGCCCCTGCCGATGCGGTGATTTTGGTGGAAAATACGCGTTTCACCTCCATGGAAACTGACAACGACCCGAAAATGGCGCAGTTTTTGTCGTCATTGGGCGATGTTTATTGCAACGATGCGTTTTCGGCCGCGCACCGCGCCCACGCATCGACCGAAGGCGTGGCGAAATTGCTGCCCAATTGCGCGGGCCGCTTGATGGCCGAAGAGCTGGGTGCATTGGAAAAAGCACTCGGAGCACCGGAACGACCCGTTGTTGCGGTTGTTGGCGGCGCGAAAGTGTCCACGAAGTTGGATCTGCTCGGCAACCTAATCTCCAAGACAGATGCGATTGTGATTGGTGGCGGCATGGCGAACACGTTCCTCGCAGCCCAAGGTATCGATGTTGGCAAATCTCTTTGCGAACATGATCTGGCCGACACAGCACGCGACATTATGAAAAAAGCCGAAAGCGCGGGTTGCACATTGGTGTTGCCTGTCGATGTGGTCGTCTCCGCTGAATTCAAAGCTGGCGCTGAAAATGAAACCGTCGCGGCGGACGCCTGCCCAGCGGACAAAATGATCCTGGACGCAGGCCCTAAATCCGTCGCGCAAATCAGCGCGCTGTTTGAGACGGCGAAAACGGTGATCTGGAATGGCCCCTTGGGTGCATTTGAAATCGAGCCATTTCACAAAGCCACCTTCGCAGCAGCGAAGGCCGCGGCTGATCTGACCAAGTCTGGGAGCCTGATTACGGTTGCGGGCGGCGGCGATACGGTCGCGGCCCTGAATCAGGCAAACGCGGCGGACGATTTCACCTATATCTCCACCGCTGGCGGCGCGTTTTTAGAGTGGATGGAAGGTAAAACACTGCCCGGTGTTGCAGCATTGGGCGGCTGAAATACGCACAAACTCGGGTGTTTGCGCTATCAGGCGACTAGAATACCAGTTGTTAGCGCAACCGTTAGCGTAACCAGAATTGTCGGCACAACCTGTGTCCCATAAGACCAATACCAAGGGCAGCGTCGCCCTTGGTATTAAGAGGTCTTTGACATGCTCGACATGAATTCCACACAAGCAGAAATGGCAAATCAGGTCCGTAGTGGCCAAGGCTTTATCGCGGCGCTGGATCAATCTGGCGGATCAACACCGAAAGCTTTGGCGCTCTATGGCGTGACGGAAGATGCCTACACATCCGAAGACGAGATGTTCGATCTGATCCACGGCATGCGGGCACGGATCATTCAGGCACCTGAATTCAACGGCGACAAAGTTGTCGGCGCGATCTTGTTCGAAATGACCATGGATCGTCAGGTCGCCGGCAAACCGACAGCCCAGGCGCTTTGGGATGACAATGGAGTGGTGCCGTTCCTTAAGATCGACAAGGGCCTTGAAGACGCACGCAACGACGTCAAATTGATGAAGCCGATGCCGCACCTCTCCGACCTGCTGCCCCGCGCCCGCGCTAACGGTATTTTTGGAACGAAAATGCGGTCTGTCATTGATGGAGCCAACCGTGAGGGTATTGCCGCGATTGTCGACCAACAGTTCGAGTTTGGTCGCGAAGTGCTAGCACATGGACTTGTGCCAATCATCGAACCCGAGATCACCATTTCGATTGCCGACAAAGCCGAGGCTGAAGCTATTTTGCTGGAACAGACACTCGCAGCGTTAGACAAGATGGACGAAGAAGTCATGCTGAAGCTGACACTGCCGGAAACAGCGGGCCACTATCAGCCGCTTGTCGATCACCCGAAAGCCATGAAAGTTGTGGCACTTTCCGGCGGCTATGACCGGACGGAAGCCAACGCACGCCTCAAAGACAATTCTGGCATCATTGCCAGCTTCAGCCGTGCGCTGACAGAAGGTCTGTCTGCGAAGCAATCTGACGCAGCTTTTAACGCGTCCCTCGCAGAAACTATCGCGGAAATTCACGCCGCCTCAATCACTTAAATTCCACTCTCTTGTGGGGGCTTCTTTGCAAGCCCCCACATAAAGGGGATTCACAAGACGATTCGAATATGCGATTCTATCTCCAAGCGATCCGCACGAGATTGCAGATGAGGCAGACCCATGATCAGATCAAAACGTGCGCCAATGGGCGTTCTTCTATATTTTGCGGGCACATTGATGCTCTGCCTCTATTTCACCTTTGCCGCCGTGCAAGGCGACTATGGTGTATTCAAACGTGCGGAAATCGATGCCGAAGGCAGGGCGTTGACCGAAGAACTGGCTATTGTTCAGGCTGAAGTCGCCCGCATGGAAAATCTGACCCGCCGCCTATCTGACAGCTACCTGGACCTTGATCTTCTGGACGAACAAGCGCGCGATGTTTTAGGCATGGTGCGCGCGGACGAGCTTGTTATTCGCTAAATCGACTTTTCACAATCGAGAACAATCAGTCTCTCAACTTCAAATATAAAAGATTGTGGAGCCGGTTAACGGCCTAGGTCTCACTGAAAGCTGCGTGAAACATCACATCCCCACACGGCTGTGCGCCGAACGGATAGACCTGCAAATGCGGTGATGGCTTGTTCAAATAGGTGGCATCTGTCGCCAGTTCGAAACCTACGCGGCTGTAGAACTTTGGATCGCCCATCAACACCACCCCGCCACGACCATAGGCTTGCGCAACACTGACCGCGCTGGAAACAAGTGCCGAGCCGATACCTTGGCCCTGTTTGGCCGGCAGAACCGAAACCGGCCCAAGCGCCAGCCACTTTTCGGCTCCGATCAACGCAGGTGACAAACACGCGTGCCCAACAATCATTTTGCGCTCTGTCGCGACGAGCGATAGCACCAAAGCCCCCGCCGCGCGCAATTTGGCAGGTAACTGTGCCTCAGTGCCATCCGCATAGGCTTTGCCCGCGAAGGCTTCTTTCGTGACGGAGGCAATTGCGTCCTCGTCCCCTGACTTTTCTTGGCGTATTGTCCATTTCATACCCGCAGTTAGACGGAGCTTTGCGCCGCGTGCAAGGCAGAAAACCAGCCTGAAACACCGTCACGTCACATTGGCTGTCGATTTTCTGGAACTTTATCTGTAAGAGATAGTTTAACACTAAACTATTTTTCCGCAGGCCTTGCGGAAAACATTGGGAGGACACATGGCCGCTAAGAAAACCTCAAAGAAATCAAATGTTTCTGCAGATGAGCTTCTCGCGTACTACCGCGACATGCTTTTGATCCGTCGATTCGAAGAGAAAGCAGGCCAGCTTTATGGCATGGGTCTCATCGGCGGCTTTTGTCACCTCTACATCGGTCAAGAAGCCGTTGTTGTCGGGCTCGAGTCCGCGACAAAGGAAGGCGACAAGCGCATCACATCTTACCGTGATCACGGCCACATGTTGGCCTGTGGCATGGACCCGAACGGTGTGATGGCAGAATTGACCGGTCGCGAAGGCGGCTATTCCAAAGGTAAAGGCGGCTCCATGCACATGTTCTCGAAAGAGAAACATTTCTATGGCGGCCACGGTATCGTTGGCGCGCAAGTTCCACTTGGCGCAGGTCTTGCCTTCTCTGACAAATACAAAGGCAACGACAACGTCACATTCGCCTATTTCGGCGACGGCGCTGCGAACCAAGGTCAGATTTACGAAACATTCAACATGGCCGCCCTTTGGGACCTGCCTGTGATTTTCGTGATCGAAAATAACCAATACGCAATGGGGACATCCCAAGCGCGTTCTACGTCTACACCAGACCTCTACACACGCGGCGAAGCCTTTGGCATCAAAGGTGAAATCGTTGACGGCATGGACGTTCTTGCCGTGAAAGAAGCCTCTGAGAAAGCTGTCGCCCACTGTCGTGCTGGAAAAGGCCCATATGTTTTGGAAGTGAAAACATACCGTTACCGTGGCCACTCCATGTCTGATCCGGCCAAATACCGGACACGTGACGAAGTGCAGAAAATGCGCGACGAGCGGGACCCGATTGAGCAGGTTCGTGACATGTTGCTCACCGGCAAACATGCCACCGAAGACGACCTCAAGGCGATCGACAAAGAAATTAAAGGCGTTGTGAACGAAAGCGCCGAGTTTGCCAAAGAAAGCCCAGAACCCGATCTTTCTGAGCTTTGGACAGACATCTACACAGACGCCTAAGGAGGAGATTTATTATGGCTACTGAACTACTTATGCCCGCCCTCTCCCCAACAATGGAAGAAGGCACACTTGCAAAATGGCTCGTCAAAGAAGGCGATGAAGTGAAATCTGGCGATATCCTGGCCGAGATTGAAACTGATAAAGCCACGATGGAATTTGAAGCTGTCGATGAAGGCATCGTTGGTAAAATCCTCATCGCCGAAGGCACCGAAGGCGTGAAAGTGAACACTCCAATCGCTGTTATCGGTGAAGAAGGCGAAGACATGTCTACGGCGTCTGCCGCACCCGCTGCAGAGGAAGCACCAGCCGCCGCGGCTGCTGCGGTTCCTGCGACTGCTGCTGCGCCCGTCGACTTCGCCCCATCAGACAAATCGCCTGATTGGCCTGAAGGCACGGAAATGAAATCCATGACCGTTCGCGAAGCGTTGAACGAAGCCATGGCGGAAGAGATGACCCGCGACGAGGATGTGTTCCTCATGGGTGAGGAAGTTGGTGAATACCAAGGTGCCTACAAGATCTCTCAAGGTTTGCTGGATAAGTTTGGCGATAAACGCGTTGTCGACACACCAATCACCGAGCACGGCTTTGCAGGTATCGCGACTGGTGCGGCCTTTGGTGGTCTGCGTCCTATCGTTGAATTCATGACCTTCAACTTTGCCATGCAAGCGATTGACCAAATCATCAACTCTGCCGCCAAGACATTGTATATGTCCGGCGGTCAGATGGGCGCACCGATGGTGTTCCGTGGTCCAAACGGGGCTGCGGCCCGTGTGGGTGCCCAGCACTCGCAGTGTTATGCCGCTTGGTACGCGCAGATCCCTGGTTTGAAAGTTGTCATGCCTTACACGGCGGCTGACGCCAAAGGTTTGATGAAAACAGCCATCCGTGACAACAACCCTGTCATCTTCTTGGAAAACGAAATCCTATACGGCAAGTCATTTGACGTGCCGGTGATGGATGATTTCACAATTCCATTCGGCAAAGCGCGCGTGGCTGTTGAAGGCGACGACGTGACGATCGTCTCATTCGGGATCGGCATGACATACGCGATGGAAGCTGCTGAAAAACTGGCCGAAGAAGGTATCTCCGCTGAGGTGATCGACCTGCGGACCCTGCGCCCAATCGACTACGCGACGGTTCTGGAATCTGTTCAGAAGACAAACCGCTGCATTACCGTCGAAGAAGGCTTCCCTGTAGGCTCCATCGGCAACCACATCGGTGCAACGATCATGCAAGAGGCATTCGATTACCTCGATGCGCCTGTGATCAACTGTGCTGGTAAAGACGTGCCAATGCCTTATGCCGCAAACCTTGAACGTCACGCGCTGATCACAACCGAAGAAGTGATCGCAGCCGTGAAACAAGTCACCTACCGTTAAGGAGAACAGACCATGGCTATCGAAATCCTAATGCCCGCCCTGTCCCCAACAATGGAAGAAGGCACGCTGGCAAAATGGTTGGTCAAAGAAGGTGATACCGTTCAATCCGGTGACCTTTTGGCTGAAATCGAGACTGACAAAGCAACAATGGAATTTGAAGCTGTCGACGAAGGCGTCGTTGGTAAAATCCTAGTGGCTGAAGGCTCTGAAGGTGTGAAAGTGAACACACCAATCGCGATCATCGGTGAAGACGGCGAAGACATGTCTTCGGCGTCTGCCGCACCTGCTGCTGAAGCTCCTGCTGCCGCCGCACCTGAAGCACCAGCAGAAGCCGCAAAGGTGCCGTCCGCAGCTCCAGCCGCGCCGGTAAAAGACGGCAACCGCATTTTTGCTACGCCACTGGCACGCCGTATTGCGGCTGACAAAGGTTTGGATCTGTCCGAAATCTCTGGCTCCGGCCCGCACGGTCGGATCATCAAAGCAGATGTTGAAAACGCGACTGCTAAGCCTGCAGAAACCGCTCCAGCGGCAACTGCTTCTGCACCTGCAGCCAAAGGCTCTGCACTTGCCTCCGGTCCTACCACCGACCAGGTTCTCAAGATGTACGATGGTCGCGACTTCGAAGAAGTCTCGCTCAACGGGATGCGCAAAACAGTTGCAGCACGCTTGACAGAAGCCAAACAAAGCGTGCCGCACTTCTACCTGCGCCGAGACATCGAACTGGATGCCTTGCTCAAGTTCCGCAGCCAGCTGAACAAAACGCTGGAACCACGCGGCGTTAAACTATCCGTGAATGACTTCATCATCAAAGCCTGTGCTTTGGCGTTGCAAGAAGTTCCTGAAGCAAACGCCGTTTGGGCCGGTGACCGGACACTGAAATTCTCGGCTTCTGATGTTGCTGTAGCGGTGGCCGTCGAAGGTGGATTGTTCACGCCCGTCCTTCAGGATGCAGAGATGAAGTCGCTTTCGGCTCTGTCTGCACAAATGAAAGACCTCGCAGGACGCGCGCGCGATGGTAAACTGGCGCCGCATGAATACGTCGGTGGCAGCTTCGCGATTTCCAACCTTGGCATGTTTGGCATCGATAACTTCGACGCGATCATCAACCCGCCACACGGTGCGATCCTTGCGGTCGGTGCCGGCGCGAAAAAACCCGTTGTTGGCGCCGATGGCGAGATTAAAGTCGCAACGGTGATGTCGACTACGCTGTCTGTTGATCACCGTGTGATCGACGGTGCGCTAGGTGCGAACCTTTTGAACGCGATCAAAGCGAACCTCGAAGACCCAATGGGTATGTTGGCGTAAACCACGCGACCGACCCTATAAAACAAAAAGGCCGCTCGAAGGAAACCGGGCGGCCTTTTTCACTTCTAAATTCAAAAAACTAACGTGCTATCCGTGGGTCCGAAGCAGCTGATCCATCGTGCGAGATGGTTGCGAACAACCCGCTTCGCCAACAACTTTCGCTGGAACACCAGCAACCGTTTTCATTGGTTCCACATGATCCAAAACGACGGATCCGGCAGCAATGCGGCTGCAATGACCAATCTTGATATTTCCCAAAACGTGGGCACCAGCGCCAATCAAAACACCATCACCAATTTTCGGGTGACGATCTTCTTCCTCTTTGCCCGTCCCGCCCAAGGTCACGGAATGCAACATGGACACGTTGTCACCGACAACCGCTGTTTCACCGATCACAATAGAATGGGCATGGTCGATCATCAGGCCCCGCCCAATGGTCGCGCCCGGGTGAATATCTACACCGAAGATCTCTGACACGCGCATTTGCACATAATACGCCAAATCACGGCGGCCCTGCTTCCAAAGGTAGTTCCCCAAGCGGTAGGCCTGAACCGCTTGAAACCCCTTAAAGAAAAGAAGCGGCTGCAAGAACCGAAGGCACGCTGGATCGCGATCGTAGATCGCAACGATATCTGCGCGCGCAGATTCAGTGAGCGCAGGCGCTTCACGGTAGGCATTATCTGCGATCTCACGCAACATCTGGTCAGACATCTCAGCAGATGCGAGCTTCATGGAAATTCTGTAGGCCAGCGCATTTTCAAGGGATGAATGATGCAAAACGGAGGAATGCACAAAGGCCCCAATGAGAGGCTCCTCTTTGATCGCCTCTTCAGCTTCGACGCAAATGCGTTGCCAAACCGGATCGATTTCAGCAATTTTTTGTTGTGTCTGGGCCATCATGCACCTCACTTTCATCTCTGTCCTACTCCACATAATGCAGTTTTTCCAAGAACAAACCCGTGAAAGCGATAATCACAAAACTTTATGATCCCGCGTCCGCCAAGCGTTAAGCGCCTGAAGAACAACCATGAATGCAGCGCAATAGGCCTTGTCCGCCCCGTTCACCTGCACCGTCGGGAAAAGTGTCGCCTGCGCAAAAAGCGACCCAGTCCCGCCAGATGGATGCGCCCCGCCCGATTGTTTGCGCCAAAGATCGCATGCATGCGCGTCGCAAAGTAACTCTTGGGCAAATTGCGCTTGGGCATCTTGGGGCACGGCCATGACTGCCCGTGTCGCAAGATCAAGGTCACTCAATCCGACCGCGCGCATCACGCAGCCAACGTAATTGAAGCCGAAGGCCCTTCGCCATAGACATCAGACACTTGCGCCACATCTACACGCAACAAGCCGCTGCCATCTTCCGCCTGCATGGCGCTTGTATAGCTCCACGAAGGGTCGGTCACGGAGAGAGTGCGGACCTGCACGCCGTCACGAAACACGCAGACCGCATATTGCTCAACCGTTTCAGACAGAGGGACATCCTCCGCATCCCAGCTATCGCCATTCATCCGAGTCCGTCTGATCCATGAAAAATCAATTCCGTCCGCTCCTTCAACGCCCGCCAGATGTGCCACACGGTAAGGACGCATTCCGATACCGCTAAACGCATCTTGGCGATATTGATAACTCGCATCTGAAATTGCCCGCGATCCAGGGCCATAGCGGAAATGGCGTCTCACACCTCGGGCCGAAGACGGTAGATCAATTTGCTCGGGCACCCCATCCAACATCACAAACACAGACCCTTCTGGCCAATCACTCGGCATCACACCATCGGTGCCGGCCTGCCCGCGCAAACGAAGGCTCAAATCGTAGGTGTTTTCTGCGACCAGATCAGCCTGCTCGAATTGGAAAATCTCCCAATTGCCTGCCGATCCGTCCCCAATCGCGGCCACATTCGCCCCGCTCAACATTTGCTGTGCTGAGACGGATGACAAACTTCCCCGGATCAACTCCACGCGAAGCGGCGCCCCTCGGTCGTAGCGGCCAGCGCCTGCCTGAGTCATGACAGTCTGCGTCAGCCCCATGGTCGCCGGAGCATTGATCAAACGGTTCAAATTATAGTCCGCATCAGAGGATGAGGAATAAAGCGCCACACTGCCCGGCCACGGCATGCTTGACGTCGCAACATAAGGCGCGACGGGGCTTTCATCCCCCGTCAACAACGGCAGATCCATCAGCACCAGCTCAACAGGAACAGGTGCCACAAAACTACGCAGATCGTAGGTTGTTTCTGCTACGTCTTGTGGCTCATAGACTGCAGGTTCAATGCGAACGGCCTCAAGAACTTGTCTGTCCGTTTGCTCCGATTGGTCGATCCGAAACAATCCGTCGCCATGACCGTCAGGCAATCGCACAACGTCACCAGCACCCACATGCATCAATGACGGTGGCAAGGTGAAACGCGCCGTATCACGGGCCACGCGCCCCTCAGCCAACCAACGCTCCGCTATCCCCTGTCCTTCGGCTGACGTCAAAACGAGAGGCACCTCTGATGTAGAGGTCGTAAGCCCCCGATCATCGGGGAAAATTGCCTCGGCTGAGCGCACTTCATAATCCGCGTCCGCTTCCACGAAGCCCAAACGCACACGTCCGGAAATCTCAGCCTCTTGGGCCCGTGTCAGTTCAATCGCCCCATCGCTGTCAGGGTTGTAGACCATCATGTCTTGAGACACTTCGGCATCCAAACGTGTTCCACGTGTTCTGAAAATCAAAATGCCGTCACGCTCGACCGCGTCAAACCCGTAGGCAATCATCAAGGGCTGCAAGGCCGCACGCCCCGTGGCGACATCATCCAAACCATATCCCCGCACGACGCCATACAAGGCCGAAACATCAAAATCTGAAATACCTGCATTTTCACAAATCTCCGCAACGACCGACGCCAAAGGGCGCGACGGCGCACGGCCATTGATCCAGTGCCCCAAGCGGTAGTTCGGACTATCCGACCACAAAGTCGCATTTCCGGGAAACGCTGGAAAAGGCCGTGCGTCCCAGGCCCAAACGTGAATTCTGGTAGGGTCCACCATTTGAATACCCGTAACAGCGGAGGTCGGGTTCAAGCTCGGATCCCCGTAATGCTGATAGATCGCGCGCAGGTATTGCAGCTGAATATAATCATCCCGCAGCCCCGTGGAAGACCGTGGCAAACCGCTCTCTGAAGATTTAGGGTCAACAAAGCGGTTGGGCTCGTTTGTCCCTTTGTCTACAGCCGCGCAGCCCACTTCCGTAAACCAAATAGGCTTTGATCCGGGTTCCCAAACAGTCGGAAGCGTTTCGCGCACTCCGTTCACGCGGTTATGGTGCTCATTCAGCCACCAATTTGGGATATCTTTATATCGCCAAACCCACGGTTCGTTCTCGCCCTCATCGGTAATCGGAGTCCGAATTTGTGCAGCCGCCGCTTCATCCGAATGATAGAACCAATCATAGCCTTCACCACCTTCGATATTCGACGACAGGTAGTCCAAATTATAGATCGATTCAAAACCAGCATCCAAATGACCCTCGCCTTCGCGCCAATCGGACAGCGGCATGTAATTATCAATCCCAATGAAATCGATCGCTTCATGCGCCCACAACGGATCAAGGTGGAAATATTTGTCGACCGTCCCACTGGGCTGATAACCGTGATACTCTGACCAATCAGCCGCATAACCGATTTTTACATCTGGACCCAAAATCGTTCGCACATCGGCCGCCAGTTGCATCAATGCATCCACTGCCGGAAACCCGTTTGCCCCGCGAATTTGCGTAAGTGAGCGCATTTCCGACCCAATGCAAAACCCATCAACATCGCCCGCTGCGGCACACAAATGCGCATAGTGTAAAATGAACCGTCTGTACGACCATTCGTCCGGCCCCGAGTACGATACGACATCGTCGGACACCGAAAAATCCGACACTGACGCGGTACCGAAGAAGGCTGCAACTTCCGCATCCGCCGCAGCCGTCTGATCTGTCGTACCATCAACAGTTGGCGCAAGCGCCGTTGTGATCCGCCCACGCCACGGCAGTTCCGGTTGGCCCGTCTCACCGCTCCAAGGATCGGTCAAGCTATTCCCGCTCAGCTGGTCCATCAAAATGAACGGGTAGAATACGGCCCGTTTCCCGCGGTCGCTTAAATCCCGTAGTGCTTCCAAAACAGCGGCATCCGCTGGCGTGCCGCCGTAAACAGGCGCGTCCTCCAGTAAGGGAACAGCATCAGCCTGCGCGCGATCTACATCTGCCACGCGCCACGCCATTTCCCGCCCATCTTCCTCGTTTTGCTCGACCTTTGGTTTCAACTGGCAGTCGCCGCAACGCAAATCGTCGCCAAACCAGGACACAACCATGGTGACAGACCCGCAATTGGGAAGCTCTTCTTCCATCGCTTCGACAGACACCAAATAATCAGATTTTCCAGACGGAGTGTTCACGTTCGATACTTCCGTGATCCCATAGCCCTTGGAAACCGTCACCGACGTCGTTGCCAATGAATACTCCCCCGTCCCCGGCACCAGCGCGACGCCAGTCACTAAAGAGGCCATATCTGAATGTACCGGATCAGCATCTTGCCCAGGCCGCATCACTTCAAATGAAAACTGCGGAACACGGTTGCCAAACTGGCCCAGTGCCAAGTCTTCCAAAACCACATAGGCCGTTCCACGGTATGCTGGGACAGTTCCCGCACCTTCAACAGCCTCAATCTTGGCATCAGGCAACTGCGTATCAGATCCTGTGTAAACGCGCATGTTCAAGTCATCACGCGCGATTTCCTCGCCGTCCGCCCAAACACGACCAACCCGCGAGATCTCCCCCTCGCACAAGGCAATCGCCAGTGACACAGAATAGCTGTAGTTCGACATGCTTGGCTCGCTGCGGCTGCCTTTCCCGCCTCCGCCACCCGTCGTTTCTACATGTTCTTCAAACTGCGTCGCCCAAATCACTTGGCCCGCAATCCGGTTGCGCCCGAAAACACGGCTCATGCCTGTACCTTCACTCGCCCCGGTCAACCTAAACCGGTCCACCCGCCCCGTTTCAACCGCGTCGCTGCCGGTGCCCATCACGCGCTGGTCGATGACCTGCCCTAAAGCCGCGCCCGCCGCGCGCCCAATCGTCGCCATCCCTAGCCCCATAACGGTGCCACCAACAGATCCGCCCAGCGCCATACCCGCTGCAGAAAGTACAATCGTCGCCATGATATCTAGACCTCGTTTGAATGATGCTCAGGGGCGCTAAAACGGGCTGCGAGCCGTCGTTGCCACGGTGCCGAAAATGCGTTCTCGACCACGACGTGCCCCTGATATGCATGAATAAATGTGGCATGTGGGCCAGCGTTCGCTTGCAAGCCCACATGTTTCGCAACCGCGCCATGGCGCATCCGGAACAGCAAGATGTCCCCAGCCGCTGCATCAACCAGCGGCTTTCGCATCAACCGTTTGCTCAGCCCGCGCCACAACCGCTCATCGCCCTGCGGTTCTGACCAATCCGCCGTGTATGCGGGCACCGGTATCAAGGGCTCTTGTGTCACCTCAGCCCAGACACCACGCAGCAGACCTAGGCAATCGCACCCCGCACCGCGTGTCGCCGCTTGATGCACGTATGGCGTTCCGATCCAACTGCGCGCTATTGAGACGATCTGCGTCATCCTAGCTGCTCTGACGCAGGCTAAGCCCGAGGTTTTCGCCACCCGAAGACGGGGTACTCGTCAGCCAGTCGTCGCCGGGAATGTCGGGGAAGCCCTGAAAATTCAGGAAGTTATTGAACTTCGCCTTGCACGTCGCGCTCCGTTTGTCACACCCAGCCTCAATCTTGATGCGATCTCCAACCTCAACTTCGGCCCGAAACGCCTGCCAAATTTCAACTTGTCGGCCACTGTCACCATTCGCATCGCGTTTGATAACCCCAACGAGCCCTTCAGCAGCACCAGACATCACAGTAACACGGCCCCGTTCAAAGAACCCGGAATCAAACTGCGACTGCTCAGCAAACACAAATTTGCGCCCTGCCTCAACCGCCTCAATCTCAACCTCGACGGCATAGCCCGCAGCTTCCAGATCGAACGCACACGCGCTGTCCCCCAAGATCGCCGAACATGTCTTTTGGTAAACACGCCCATGTGGCTGGTTGAGCAACTCTGTCAACCCTCTAAGCTCGGCGTGAAATGCACCGCCCTCGCGGCGCAACTCTCCGATGGTGCCTGCAAATTGCAGCTCACGCTGCTCTACATCTGCCCAATTCACCAACCACGCTTTAACTTCAGCACCGTCATATCGGCCTGCCTCAATATCCGCTTCAGTAATTGCACCATCGCTCAGCGCGCCCATCGCCTCCGAATTATCTACAGACAACCCCGTCCCCGACATAACGGCTCGAGCCGTCATGCCACTGTCGGCTTTGAAGGTGATCCCGTCGAAGTCCAAGGATCCATCGTGATCCGTAAACCCGAACACCGATCCATCCCGGCGTATCACAGCCCAACACCGCGCCAATGTCGTAACGCCGGTGTCCAAATGGCCCTGAAACGCGCTCATACCCGCACCTCCACCACTGGAATGTCTGGAACTTCACCCGCCTGAAACGACGCCATCGAAGTAAAAATGCCATCCGTGTCAAACCGCACAGGCACATCAAACTCATAGCCAGCTGTAACCTCAGCCTGAAAATCTGGCGGATGGTTGAACGTCACCAAACCCGTCTCAACATCAACCTCATAGTCGACACCTTCGAGCTGTGGCTCACCGCTGATCCCAACCAAAACCGTACCAGCAACAGGTTTCTTAATCGGGCGTGCGTAGGTTACTGTGCCAGACCTGTAATTCTTGACCAATTGGAACACGGTCTCTGCCTCGTCCCCCATGCCCAACACTTGATCATCCGCCGAAACCGCACGCTTCGGCGTGGCCGATTTATAGTCAGACCAATCCTTCCACCGAAATCCGTACATCTGCCCCTGACGCGCTTCAAAAAACGCAACGACCGCTTCAACATCATCCAAAGATCGCAACCCCATGCCCGCATCAAAACGGCGACGCGAATGCTGCCAGGGCGTGTTGCGTTCTTCGTATCCGTTGGACAATGTCACAATATCTGTCCGTCGCTCCGGCCCGCCTACGGCACCAAAACTCAGGTTTGTTGGAAACCGAACTTCGTGAAAATTCATCGTCTTCTCTCCCTATCGGTTCCGTTGACCACGGCTCAGCGCACGGCTCATCGACGCCGCCACCTGCGATTGACTGCGTTGGAACCCCTGCACATCCGGTGTTGTGATATTCATGGTGACATTCACGGCTCGTCCGCCTTGGGCTCTGACGCCCAAACTGCCGTCTGCTCCGCGGGTCAACGGCATGATTGCCTCTGGCCCGGCCTCGCCCATCAGGCCCGTACCGCCACGCATGGGAAACGTAGTTGCCCCATCCACGACACCGCCCTTGGCAAATGCCGTCATCCGTCCCCCACTGAACGCACCCCCTTTTTCGAACGGCATCAGCCCTGACACCAACGAATTCACCCCATTGGCCAATATGCCGCCAAAGTGGTTCGCCACCGGCGTGATCGCGTTCTTGTAGACAGTCTTCGACATCGCTTGGCTCAGCGTCGCAAAGGCATCCGATAAAGACGCCCCATCGAAAATCAAACCATCAAACGCTCGGCGCAAACCACCGGAGAAACCGCTCTCCAGATTTCCTAAATCCCGCGTGGTGGCACCCAATGTGGTCTGCATCCGACGCAACTGGCCATCAAATGCATCCGTCATCGCCGTCACCGACCCGAGTGTCTCTTCCAAAACCTTGGCCTCGCTGTCCAGCGCGTCCAATCCATCAATATCATCCATCATCCGCTCCTATGTCCGCCGTTCCATCTGGATAGGCACGCGCCAACTCGTCCAAGCGCCCGCGCCCCATGGGCATCTCGCCCGCCTCAGGCCCCAACAGCAGCCACAACTCGGCCGGCGTCAGCGCCCAAAATTCATGTGGTTTCAATCCCAAGCCGCGCATACCGGCCCGCATCAAACCCGGCCAATCAAAGCCGCCATCTGCCCGGTTCATGGGGCAGCAAACGCGCGGGCCAAAACCTCCGCCGCCGCCTCTGCTGCCCGCACAATCCCGCCTTCGATCTCGGCTTGCACCAAATCTCGGGCCGTGCCCTGCCAACCGCCCCCACGCAGCCCCGCCACAATCAACGCCAACACATCGCGGGTCGAAAACGCACCCGCCTCGAACCGTTTGACCAGTTCAACCAATGTCTCCGCCTCCAAAGCAGCTTCCAGTTCGGCCAATGCACCCAAGGTCAACTTGCAAACCTGCACTTGCCCATCGATCACCAGACCAACCTCGCCCGCCCATGGATTATGCAGCGCCGTATGCGCAGGGCTGATCATTATGGGAACGCCACGAAGGTGATTTCGCCCGCAGATGTCAGCGACATCTCATAGGTTGCCTCGCCATTGTGGCTGCCCGCATATTCAATGCTGCTCACCAAAAACGGGCCTTCAATCGTTCCGAAATCGGGCACAATCACCTGAAAGTCTGGCGTTTCACCATCAAAGAACACGGTGCGTACGCGCTCATCCGTGTCGGCGTCCTTGAACACACCAGACCCACTGATCGATGCCGACTTTACGCCAGCGCCTCCCAGCACTTCACGCCAACCGCCCGTGCTGTCCAGCGAGGTCACATCCACGGTCTCCGCGTTGAAATTGATCCGCGTGGCCCGCAGACCTGCAGCTGTTTCAAACAGGCCATCACCTGTCATGTCGATTTTGATCAATAGATCCTTGCCATTTTGAGCTGTCATATCGAATACTCCGTAAGGGTTTGAAAAACTGTAATTTCTAAGCGACCCGACTAGTCGTCCTGAACCAAGGCACGAAACGTCAGATCAATGCGTCGTTCATCGGCCGTCCCAACACGCATGGCTTTCGCACGCACGAAATGCAGACCAACAAGATGACCGCGATCCAGCGTTAGATCCGCATCAACCAATGCATCCGACACAGCACCCGCTGCCGTCTTTGCTGTTGCGAACCCTGCTGCTTCTGTGACCACAGACACTGTGAACTGGTGCATCGCACCGGTGCCTGTCTTGTCCGACCGGTCCTTCACAATCTCCGGCCCAAGGGCGACGTAAAGCGCGGGCACACTGCCCGATGGCACAGCGTCATAAATATCTGTGCCAACTAACGCCGCCAAATCCACATCCGCCACCAGCGTCTGATACACCGCCCCCTGCAGGGCCGCTGAAACTCCATAACTCATGCCACTGTCTCCTCTTGCGCGGTGCACTTCAGGTAACGACCATCCGTGTCATCCTCGGCCACCGAAATGATGCGATACAGGCGCTCGCCCTCACGAAATCTCTGGTCCGCTTTGGGCCTTGCCTCAGACCCAAAGGGCGCCGCACGAACGATAATCTTCAATGAAACCCGGCTCAGTGGTGCTGCAACACCTGCAACCTCCCGCCCGGATCCTGCGGTCACATGGGCCCAAAGCGTGCCCAGCGCTGACCACGATTGAACATACCCGCCCGCGCCATCTGCCACCTGCTCTGGGCTTTCCAGCACAAGCTTACGGTTCAACCGATAGCGCGTCATGCCACACCTCCCCCTGAAATCCGCAGGGTCCGGTACCGCTCAATCAACGCACTCACGCCAAAGGGCATGCACCCACCGTCATACTGAACCTCATGGCGATATTCGTAATAATGCGCAGCCAGCATCATGACAGCCTGCGCCAGATCGGCAGGTAAATCGCTCCACTCAGGCCCAAAGCCCGCCAGCATCTCCACCTTCGCAGATCCCGCCACAGGGATCGTTGGTAAGCTGCCCGATACGGATTTCACCATCGGGCGCTGCATGTCGGGGCACAGCACATAGCGCTCCGCATCCACCAATTCCTCGCCGCCAGCCCGATCAGCAAGCGTAACCGAGACAACGGCACTCACCGGTCCAATCGGCAACGTCTGCGTGTCCGTCCCCCGCCAGCGCGACACCGTCCAGCTAAATGTGCGTTCGATCAATGCCTTGCCCGTGCGCGCCTCCACAGCGGCCATCGCCGACCGCAAAAAACTCTCGATCAACCCGTCTTGCAAACCGTCATCGGCAAAGCCTGTTCCAAGGCGCAAGTGTTCTTTAAACACGGCCACAGGCAAAGCCCCTGCTGGCACTGTGGTCTCTTCAATCAACATCATGGAATAACTCCGAAAACGGTCATATTTTGGTCCGCCAAACCTGTGATAGAACCGGGCGCGTGCTCCCCGCATTGCTCGGACGGAAGGAAGCAGCTGGCCAACGCAAGGTGACCTCACGTCTCGCACGCGCCCGGACCCGGCCCGCCCGTTAAGGCGAACCGTTCCGATCAACCCCGCTTACGCAGTGCCGAATTTCAAAAGCTTGATGGCCGCGTAATCAGACACCGCACCGCCCACGCGTTTGGTCGCATAGAACAGAACATGCGGCTTGGCGCTGAACGGGTCACGCAACACGCGCAGATCAGGGCGTTCCGCCACGGTGTAGCCCGCACCAAAATCACCAAATGCAATCGGCGTCGCGTCAGATGCGATGTCCGGCATGTCCTCGGCGATCAGCACCGCATAGCCCAGCAAACGCGCAGGCTCACCCGCCGTCAAACCGTCAGACCACAAGAAACGGCCATCGTTGTCTTTCAACTTGCGCACGGCGCCTGCCGTCTTGGAGTTCATCACAAACGTCCCGTTTGCACGGTATTCCGCGCCCAGCGCATAGACCAAATCGATCAACGCATCGGCACCGTCGAAATCACCATCGACACCGGTCACCACATAGCCAAGATTGCCCCAGGCCCAAACATCATTGTCCACAGCCGGTGCTGTCAAAAAGCCCGTCGGCTTGTCCACACCATCGCCGTTCACAAATGCAGCCGCTTCAGAGCGCGCAAACTTATCCGCAATACGGCCCGCCAGCCACTCATCGATGTTGAACGCACTATCATCCAACAAACGTTGCGATGCCTTCGGCAATGCTGACAGCTCGTGCAACGGAATGGTGATCCGGTCGATAACTGGCGTGCCAGTCTCAGCCGCAGATCCTGTCTCAGTGGCCCAACCAGCGCCCAACTCCGTGTGATCGATCAGCACATCGTAAGACGTGGCCTCAACGTTCACCACATTGGCAATCGCACGCACAGACGCCGTAGCAGCCAGAACCGATTGAACTGTGTCAGAGGTTTGCGGATCAACCAAATAGCCGCCATCCGCCGCAACAGCCGTGGACATGGATTTGCCCTCCATGTCTAAACCACGAAGCGCATCATCATCGCCAGAGCGCAGATAGTCTTCAAACGCCTTCTGGTGCGGGGCTTCAGCAGATGCTGCTGCGGCCAGTGCAGGGCGTGCGCCCATCATCAAAGATTTACGGTCAAGTTTGGTCATGCGGTCATCCTGCTGTTGCAACTTAATTTGAATGTCAGTCGTGAAGTGTTTGAAATCGCTCACAAAGCCCGCCATCGCGGACTTCAATTCGCTGGCCGGGTTCGCCTGTTCAGACACAGCTTCCCCGGCCCGAGCCTTGCACTCGGGTGTCGTCATAATCATGATCCTTCAGATCTTAGCGGTGAAACGCCGGCCCCTAGGTGCGGCCCAGCACGGCACGGGCGTCTTCAAACACCCCTGCCAATTCGCGCATGGCGGTCTCGATGGGGTCAGCCCCCTTCGCGCCCACCCGCGCATCGGGAAGCATGGGGAATGTCACCAATGACACCTCCCACAGCTCCAACTCCGACAACAGGCGACCGCCCGTGTCATTCTTTGTGGCGCGCACCGTGCGGTACCCAATCGACAATCCGTCAATGGCGCCCGCCTCGATCAACGCCGCAGCCTCGCGGCCTTTTTCGACGTCGGTCAAAATGCGCCCCTTGACCCATAGGCCAGTGGCATCCTCATGCACCTCATCCCAAACCCCGATCGGTTGGTTGGGGTCATGTTGCCACAGCATCTTTACACTGTTGCCTTTGGACGCCAGCCGCGCCAGCGACGCACCATAAGCCCCGGCATCCACCACATCGCCCCCCTGATCGGTCTTGCCAAACAACGACGCATACCCGCTGATCTCAATCCCGCTCTCCACAGGCGTCGCATCCCCAAGGGCTACAAATTTATGCTCTAACGTCATCTTTCTCTCCTCACGGCACACTGGTCAGAATGGATTCAAACGCCTGGGCCAAAATCACACCCACCACGCCATAAACAGTCAGCCACAACCGGCGCTCCAAACGCTCCATCATCACTTCGATCTTGCCCAACTGCGTGTTGAGCTGTGCAAACTGCAACGCAACAACCCTCTCTTGCGCTTCAATGCGCAATGACGGCCCGCATTCGAACGTCTCGCGCAGATCAGCCATCCCCCACCTCCAGCGAAGGCAGACCCAACAGGTTGCGTTTCTCCGCATCACTCAGAAACGTAGCCTCTCCAACACGTTTCCACTGCGCATCCCGTTCGACAGACAGCGCTGGAATTTGGTCCAGATCTGGCTTCAACTCGAATGAACTCTCCGCAAAATCCCCCAACCAATCAGCCAAAGCACTTGCCACTCGGGTCACCAACGGCAACACCGTCAGACGGTAAAACGCGCGGTTCGCCTCTTGGTAATTGGCATAGGTCGCATCCCCAGGGATGCCCAACAGCATCGGCGGCACCCCAAACGCAATCGCGATCTCGCGCGCAGCGGCCTCTTTGGTTTTCTGAAATTCCATGTCCGACGGGCTGAACCCCATCGGCTTCCAATCCAAACCACCCTCCAGCAACATCGGACGACCCGCATTCTTAGCCCCTTGATGCTGCGTCTCCATCTCATGCAGCAACCGGTCATATTGATCCGTGCTCAGCTGCGCCTGTCCGTCGGCCCCTTTGTACACAATCGCCCCCGAAGGCCGCGCCGCGTTGTCTAAAAGCGCCTTCGACCACCGGCTCGCCGCATTATGTACATCCAGCGCCGTCGCAGCCGCCTGCATCGGGCTCAACCCGTAATGGTCATCTTGCGGATGAAATGACTTCAAATGACAAATAGGCGACGGCCCCTCGCCCAAGGCAAACCGGTGTTTGCGCCCGCCCACCGTGTAGTCAAACGCAACCGGCCAACCATCCGCACCCGGCACAATCGACATCCGGTCAGACCGCAACACATGCAGTTCCACCAAACCGGCGTCACCCGCCACCGCTTCCACATACCCGTTCCCGCTCAGCAACAACTGGCCGAACAAAGCCTCCAACAACTCCGCACGCCCCTGTGCACCATTGGGGCGGTGCAACAACTCCAAAACCGGATGCGTGTCGTACCGACGTTCCGCATCTTGCAACACCAATGGCAATGCAGCTGCCGCCTCGGCGATCATCTTAACCGCACGAAACCCAACCGGATTGCTCGTGAACCCAGACCGCGTCAGAGACGTCGTGTCCCGCGCGCCCCAAACAGACCGGCCCACCGACCCCAGCGCCGCAATCTTGCCCGTGGCCGATGCCTTAACTTCGGGCAACGCCATCTGTGCTGTCTCAGATCGCTTTAGAAAATCAAACATCCAACTCTCCCTTGGGTCCCGCTCTCATCGCGGCATTCGCTGCTACACGAATGAATATCGGTTCAAATAGTTTCGAAGGTTCAAAGCCACCGCACGGTGCCCTTGCAACACCCTCAAAACCCCTTATTTTCAGCGCTAAAGCGTCCGCATGCGTGGCGCACGCCACGACCGTGCAGGCTCCAGAAACAGATCCGTGATCGCCCAAACCAAGGCATCCAACCGATCAGGCGACCCCTGTCCGTCAAAGCCCTGCGCCGTCATCTGGCACATCTCATCTTCCAGATCGCCAAGCCCCGCTCCGTGGCCAACAGCATGCCGCACCCGTCCCTGTTCATATAACGCCGCCACAGGTTCAGCGCGCGCAGCCTTGCCACGCGTGGCATGCACGCCGCGATACGGCACCGCCGGATCAATAGACCGCACGATGGTCTCCACCATCGCGCCCCCTTGGTTCACTTCCGCCACCAAACGATCCGCCCCATGCCGATCCATCGCCGCAATCGCCGCCGCCGCCCACGCATTCGGGCTCGCGCCCTGAACAGAGGCATCCTCCAAAACATAAACCTTCCAGTCCGCAATCGGCCCCTGCATCACAATGCCCGCCACCACGATCCCGCAGGCATCAGATGTCGCAGACGCCCCCGCAGGTGGATCAACCGCCACGACAACCCGGTCCAACGGCGGAACATCCTTCACCTGCACCGCTTCAATCCCGTGGGATGACCACAACGCACCTTCACTATCGGGCAACAAAACCCCGTCCAGCTCTTGGCGTCCCAAACGGGTCCCCGCATAGCGCTCCTGAACCTCTTCCAGAAAACTCTCGGCCAAATACACCCGATTGGCCGACGTCGGCGCATGGGTCTTCACCGTGCTGTTCCGCTCCAACAGCGCTTTCAAAATTCCAACATTTTTGGGCGTCGTGGTGACGCAGGCCCGCGGATTCTTTCCCAAACGCAATGCAAACTGCATCATGTCCCAAGTGTCCTGCGCCTTCGGCCATTTCGCCAATTCATCCGCCCAAACCGCATCAAATTGCGGCCCGCGCAACCTTTCGGGATCGAACGCAGAAAACAAACGCGCCTCGGCCCCGTTCGGCCACACCAACATCTGACGCCCCGCAATCCACGTCGGCCTGCGGTCCGGCGGTGAACAGGCCAGAATACCACTGTCCCCAAACACCATCACCTCACGGGCCTGCTCCATCGTTTCACCGATCAGCCCCACTTTGCGCGCTTGACCGGGGTCGCGCGGACGCGACCCCTCCACCATTGATCTGACCCATTCAGCCCCTGCACGGGTTTTACCCGCACCCCGTCCGCCTAGAATGACCCAGGTCCGCCAATCATCGCCCATCGGCGGCAATTGATGCTCCAAGGCCCAGAACTCAAACAAATAGGGCAGCCACCGCACCTGCGCATCCGTCAAGCTGCGCAAAAACGCTTTACGATTTGCAGCACTTGCGGATGCGACGAATGCGGCACCCAATTTCACGTCGCAGGTCGTCGAAATCGACTTCGTCGTCTCCGAACCCACTTCCAAACTTGTCATTGAACTCAGCCTCCTTTTTTCGAAGATCGCCGATCGCATCAGTCAACCGCGTCACCTGTTTGGGCAACGCAGCCACGTCCGTCAGATCGCCTGTTTTGATACCCTCCAAAACGTTGCTCAGCGTTTGGTGGATCGTTTCATGAAGCCGCCCAGCCTCCTCGATACGTTCGGCAGCCGATTTCTGCTCGGTGGTCTTGCCACCGCTTTGGGTTGTCATGGGGCATTCCCCTTCTCAGGTTTGCTCCGCCCATATCCCAAAACCAAAACGGGCCTTGAGGATTGCGCCTCAAAGCCCGTTTGCTTTTGTCCAGCGTGCCACCAAATTACGGGCACATTTGATTCTTTCCAAATCTTACCAAAGTGTTAGCGCCCGACGGGCATACCTTTGATTAATTGGTTAATTGTCAGATTGGGCCGCACGCTCCGCTTCCAACCGACGATAGATCGCCACATTGGCATTGTGTTCGTCCAACGTCACCGCAAAATTATGCCCATCTCGTGGGTCCAACGTCTTGGCCACGAAGAAGATATAATCCGTGCTGGACGGGTTCAAAGCCGCCTCAATCGTGGCCGACCCGGGGTTGGCAATTGGCGTCGCGGGCAAACCGGAAATTACATAAGTGTTCCAAGGGTTTTCCGCCCGAAGCTCACTTTGCCGCAACCCGCGTCCCAAAACGCCACGTCCCTCGGTCACACCGTAGATCACCGTGGGGTCTGTCTGCAGACGCATCCCTTGGTTCAAACGGTTCACAAACACCGATGCCACATCAAACCGCTCATCGCTGGTCGAAGCTTCTTTCTCGATGATCGACGCCAGAATCAGCGCCTCTTCAGGGCTGGCCAAAGGTAAATTATCGGCGCGTCCAGCCCAAGCCTCTGCCAGAATCCGTTCCTGCTCCGACTGCATCGTCGCAAGCAACTCCGCCACCGAATCTCCCGGTCTCACCTGATAAGAATTGGGCGCCAGCATACCTTCAGGCGGTATCTCAGTAACCTGCCCGTCCATGAACTCCAAAGAATTGAGCGCCTGAACAATCTGCCAGCTCGTCACCCCTTCAGAAATCACCACACGGTACTGCGTATCATCGGCCTCACGGGTCTCCGTATACACCGCCGGCGTTTCTTCAACCGAAGGCTCGAAATTGGCCTGTTCCACAAACCGCCCCGTCGCAGGATCCAAATCGCGCACCTGTGCGGTGACCCGTGTCACCCCCACGCGGTACACAATCTCGGTCCCACAGGTGCTTTGCCCACCCCGTGTGACGATATCAACGATCTCTTCCATCGATGATCCCGCCGGAACCAAAAAGCTCCCCGCTTTCAACTGCGATGTTTTGTCGGAATAATCCGCACCGATCCGCAGCAACCCAGCCGACGAGACAGCCCCCTGCTCAGCCAGATCATTGCTCACAATCCGCATGTTACTGCCCGAGCGGACCTGCACACAGATCGCCTGATCCAATGGCCCTTCAGCCGAGTATTGCGAGGTTCCCCACGCAATCACACCGCCCACCAAAAACAGCAGAACAATCAAAAACGTCAGCGCATTGCTGGCGATATGTTTCCACATTTAGTTGACCTTACCAAACAGAACAGACGCGTTCGTGCCGCCAAAACCAAATGAATTGGACAGCGCAACATTGATCTCACGTTCGACCTTGGCGTTCGGTGCCAAATCAACCTTTGTCTCAACCGCTGGGTTGTCCAAATTGATGGTCGGCGGGGCCACCTGATCGCGGATCGCCAAGATCGAGAAAATCGCCTCAATCGCGCCAGCCGCTCCCAAAAGGTGCCCGGTGGCAGATTTCGTCGATGACATCGTCACTTTCGACGCTGCATCCCCCATCATCCGCTCAACAGCGCCCAGCTCAATCGTATCAGCCATGGTCGATGTGCCATGCGCGTTGATGTAATCGATATCCGCAGGCTCAAGCCCCGCATCTTTCAACGCCATCCGCATAGAGCGCTCGCCCCCTTCACCATCCTCAGATGGCGCCGTGATGTGGTAGGCATCACCAGTCAAACCGTAGCCCAAAACTTCCGCGTAAATCTTCGCACCACGGGCTACAGCGTGGTCATAATCCTCCAGCACAACCATGCCGGCCCCCTCGCCCATCACGAACCCATCACGGTCCGCGTCGTAGGGGCGGCTTGCAGATTTCGGATCATCCGCACCTTTGGTCGACAAAGCTTTGCACGCGTTGAAACCGGCAATGCCAATCTCGCAAATCGTGGCTTCCGCCCCGCCTGCAATCATCACATCAGCGCGGCCCGCTTTGATCAATTGCGTCGCATCACCAATGGCATGCGCGCCAGTGGAACAAGCCGTCACAACCGCGTGGTTGGGGCCCTTGAAGCCATATTTAATAGCAATCTGACCTGAAATCAGGTTGATCAACGCGCCGGGTACAAAAAACGGCGACACACGCCGCGGGCCCTTTTCCTTCATCATAATCGCCGTGTTGGCGATGGAGTTCAGGCCCCCAATGCCAGATCCCGTCAAAACGCCGGTGCGCTCCAACGCCTCTGCATCTTCGGGCTGCCAACCGGCATCTTCAACCGCTTGCTGCGCCGCAGCCATGGCGAACACAATGAAATCATCGACCTTGCGACGTTCCTTTGCAGCCATATAGGCGTCGGGGTTAAACGTACCATCTGTGCCGTCACCGTAGGGCACTTCGCAAGCATAGGTCGTCGCGAACCCTTCGGGATCGAAATGCGTAATCGGCCCTGCACCGGATTGCGCATCCAAAATACGCTCCCAGCTTTTTTCCACCCCGTCAGCCAACGGGCTTACCAAACCTAATCCTGTAACGACCACTCGACGCATGGCTCACCTCTCACGTGCAATTCTTTGGACGTCTGATACAGCGTGCACCCCCCTGTCGGCAAGGCCTTGCAACCCTTTCCGGCAAGTATCCGTACAAAGGGAAACCATTCGCGAAACCGTGCCTCACAGCTTTTTAACCAAACGGCGATATGCCAACCCAGCGATAGAGGAAATCGAAGGGATATCCCGATTAAACACTTAGTATTTGGATTTGTAGCGGCATTTTTCCTTGCCACATCGGCGCACGCGCAAGACATGTGCAAAACAACCGCCGACTTGCAGCGTATGTTCATGTCGTTGCAAACCCATATCGCCGATCGGCACATCCCCACGAACACGCAGCTGCGCTACCTCATCGCGGCGAGCTCTCGCTACAATAACTTCACGATCAACTACCACTTTCGCGACAGCCCGGTCGCGGGCCAAACCTCGGCCATTCTGATGGGCTTTGGTGACGCAACCACCACTCTAAGATCCCTGGCGGCCGATCCGCCCGTCACAGCCCCCCTCTTTGCCCCGACCACGGCCCGTAACATCGATCGCGCCCTCGCGGTTCTCGGGCGGCTCGATTGCCCCCCACCCATCGGAAACGATACGACAGATGCCCCTCAAAGCGGCCTTTTGCGTCTGTCCCCGACCCCAGAGTACGGAACAAATGTCAAATTCCCCACGTGGTTTCGCGACGCTCTGATCGTTGCTGGCATCTTCGCAATTGTAACAGTCGCGGGTATAGGTATCGCGAGACTCCGCTCCCGAAAAACCTCTCTTGCCGAACGCTATTCCTGCAAACTGCAAACGACCTTTACCGGCCCCACTGCAAGGGAAGAGCCCTCCTCCGCCATCGCAGAAGACATCAGCCGAAGCGGTGTCAAACTCGGCTCGGTCCGTGGCACCTTCCCGCCCTTAAACTCTGTGATCACGCTCAAAATCGGCACATCCACAAAACAGTTGCGGGTCCGATGGGCCAATCCTCATTTCTTCGGCGGCCAATTCGTCAAACCGTTTTCAAAAAGCGAACTCTACGCCCTATTGGGCCGCAACATCAGTGCCAAAACCCGAACACCGCCCAAGAAAAAACAAAGGGCCAAGGCGGCAGCCCATAAAAAAGGGGCGGCACCAGTCTCTGGTCCCGCCCCCAATTAAGGTCTGAAAAGTCGCTTAGGACGCTTCAGAAATGAACTTAACGGCGTCGCCGAAAGTCTGAATTGTTTCAGCTGCATCATCAGGGATTTCGATACCGAATTCCTCTTCGAATGCCATCACCAGCTCAACAGTATCGAGGCTGTCTGCGCCCAGATCGTCGATGAAGGACGCGCCTTCAACAACTTTGTCTTCTTCAACACCCAAGTGCTCAACTACGATTTTACGAACACGATCTGCGACGTCGCTCATGTTAAATTCCTCATATAGTTCGGGGCTTTACGCCCGTTGGTCAGCCCTGATTTCATACAAAAACAAGACCATTGTTTCGGCCTATTTCTAGACCACATGCCCCAAGACGTTACGTCACGAGACTGATTTCTGCGTGGCCTATAACAGAGATTCTCCGCTTGGCAAACGCTTTCAAGAACACCCTATATAGGGTTACAGCATCGCCATACCACCGTTGACGTGCAAAGTCGTGCCCGTAACGTAGGCCGCCTGCTCACTGGCCAAATACAGCGCAGCCGCTGCGATTTCCTCTGGCGTGCCCATCCGACCGGCTGGAATTTGAACGTTAATCTTGTCTTTTTGCTCATCAGTCAGCTTGTCGGTCATCGCCGTCGCGATAAAGCCGGGTGCGATGCAGTTCACCGTGATCCCACGGCTCGCCACCTCATAAGCAATCGATTTGCTCATCCCGACCATACCCGCTTTTGATGCCGCATAGTTGGCCTGACCAGGGTTGCCGGTAGCCCCCACGATCGAGCTCACATTTACAATACGGCCCCAACGCGATTTCATCATCCCGCGGATCACCCCTTTGCACAACCGCATGGTCGACGTCAGGTTTACGTTGATCACATCGGCCCACTCGTCGTCCGACATCCGCATAAAAATCTGATCGCGCGTTATGCCTGCGTTGTTCACCAATACATCAACGGATCCCATGGCCTCGACAGCCTGTTTCGGCAAAGCATCAACAGCGGCCCCGTCACTCAGGTTGCACGGCAAAACATATGCGCGCTCGCCCAATTCTGCCGCCAAAGCTTCCAGCGGAGCTTCACGTGTGCCGGACAAACCAACAGTCGCCCCCGCACCGTGCAATACCTTTGCGATTTCGCCACCAATACCACCAGACGCGCCGGTGATCAGGGCATTTTTACCAGTCAAATCAAACATATCTTATCCTTCACTCAAAGCCGCAGCCGCCGCCACAACATCATCAGGTGTCCCAATCGCCCGCGTCGCCACAGAACGGTCAATGCGCTTCACCATGCCAGACAGCGCCTTACCGGCCCCAATCTCCCACGTTTCCGTCACACCAGCGCCGGCCATCCACATGACGCTTTCGCGCCACCGCACAGATCCGGTCACCTGCTCAATCAACAAATCCTTAATATCCACGGCATCCACCGCCTGCGCGCGTACATTCGCGATCAGCGGCACCGCAGGCGCGCTCATCGCTACATCCGACAATGCAGCCGCCATAATATCACCCGCAGGGGCCATGAGCTCAGAATGGAACGGCGCGCTTACAGGCAACAACATGGCCCGTTTGGCACCCTTTTCTTTTGCGATCACAACAGCGCGTTCCACGGCTGCCTTGTGGCCCGAAACCACCACCTGGCTTGGGTCATTGTCGTTCGCCGCCTGACAAATCTCACCTTGCGCCGCTTCTTCAGCAACCGCTTTAGCGCCCTCGAAATCCAAGCCCAAAATCACCGCCATGGCGCCCAAACCAACAGGAACAGCCATTTGCATGGCATCGCCGCGGATCCGCAAAAGACGCGCGGTATCTGCCACGCTAAACGCGCCCGCCGCCGCCAACGCGGAATATTCGCCCAGCGAATGCCCCGCCACAAACGATGCCGCATCAAAGGTCACGCCCTCGGCTTCCAATGCGCGCATCGCGGCCAATGAGGTCGCCATCAACGCCGGTTGCGCATTTCGCGTCAACGTCAACTCGGCAATATCACCAGACCAAATCAGGTCCGACAGTTTCTCTCCCAAAGCGTCATCAACTTCGTTGAAGACATCCTTTGCGGTCGGATAGGCCTCAGCCAACGCCTGCCCCATCCCAATCGTTTGAGCCCCTTGACCCGGAAAAATGAAAGCTCTCATGCGGCTCCCCTCTGAAAAATTTCCCATGGGGTATCGCGCAGAACGCAACGTTACAAGACATCTCCCTCATCCCCTCATCAAAAAGGGAACGAATAGCGCGCTTTGTCCGCGCCTTAGGCTATGCCTTCAACGGACCGGACCAAAACGCATCGGACGAATCCGCAACTTCAATGCCGCAATCCACAGCCAACCGGTCGCGCAAGGGCCGCAACGCAGACACTGCGCCATCTCCAACAGGCACAACACCATAGCCGTTCACCCGCACGTGAACCTGCCCCAAAGTCGCATCCTGTCCAGAGGCCACCACCTCAACGGAAGCAACGGCGTCCATACCATAGCAGCTCAAAACCTCTTCACCGCCAAAACGGCGCTCAATAACTTCACGAATTTCACCTGCCGTCGTATCCACCTGCACGCGAATGGGTCGAAAAGCTGAATAAATATGGGCCGCGATCACCGCGCAGCACAGCCCGCTCACGGCAAGCGGCCAGCGCAGCTCATCCGTCAACGCCCCAAAGGCAGACGGCACAACCAACAGTGCAACGGTCAAAAAAGCCAAGGCCATGCAGATCAAACCGGACACAAACCGAATAGCCATAGACAGCGTGTCGCCGACCTGCGTCATCCGCACCTCATACCCCCAAAACCGGTCTCGCACATCTGGATGAAGCAATGCTCCATTCTCGGCACTCGTCCCCAATGTTGTCGTAAACTCATTCGGATCGGGTAATATGGTCATCCTTAGTCTCTCCTTGCTACGCAGTTCATGATTTCCAGCCAATCACGGCAGAAACGAGGCCAAGCCGAGGCTAGGGGATGGTGAATTCAGCCTTAACGCTAGGTTAACTTTAACTAATTTAAGCCAACGTAACCAACACGGCCCTCGCCGCCCCCCCGGTTCAAATATCGCATCACCCCTTCCATATAATCCCGAACAATGAATATTCTCTAAAACCCGCTACTGTCCCTTGCCTCCTCGCCCCCGCTCTGTATAAGGCCCCATCGTTTCCGCAGATTTTTTATGAACTGCGCAGTCTCTCGTGGGTGGGACGCGGCAAACGACACTCCCCACCCTATGAAATGCGCTGATATGACTGGAGTTACGCATGCCACTGTATGAGCATACGTTTATTGCGCGTCAGGACTTGTCCAACACGCAAGCTGAAAGCCTCATCGAACACTTCTCCGCAGTGCTGGCCGACAACGATGGTAAAGTCGTTGAGTCCGAGTACTGGGGCGTCAAGACGATGGCCTACAAGATCAACAAGAACCGCAAAGGCCACTACGCCTACCTGCGTTCCGATGCACCGGCCGCTGCCGTGCAGGAAATGGAACGCCTGATGCGCCTGCATGACGATGTTATGCGTGTTCTGACCATCAAGGTCGACGAGCACGAAGAAGGCCCATCGGTTCAGATGCAAAAACGTGACGAACGTGGCGAACGCCGCGAGCGCCGCTAATTCATCAGATCAAGAAAGGACCATAAGTCATGGCTACTAAACCATTTTTCCGTCGTCGTAAGTCCGATCCGTTTGAGGGCGAAAACGCTCCAAAGATCGACTACAAAGACACACGTACATTGCAGCGCTACATCTCTGAGCGCGGCAAAATCGTTCCTTCCCGTATCACCGCAGTCGGTGCAAAGAACCAGCGTGCCTTGGCACGTGCGATCAAACGCGCACGGTTCCTCGCTCTGTTGCCTTACGCTGTAAAGTAAAGGACAGACATCATGGATATCATCCTTCTCGAACGCGTTGCTAAGCTGGGCCAGATGGGCGAAGTCGTCTCTGTTAAAGAGGGCTACGCACGGAACTTCTTGCTGCCACAGGGCAAAGCCCTGCGCGCAAACGCACACAACCTAAAATCTTTCGAAGACCAGAAAGCGCAGCTCGAAGCACGCAACCTGGAAACCAAGAAAGAAGCAGAAGCTTTGTCCGCAAAATTGGACGGCGAAACATTCATCGTGATTCGCTCTGCGTCCGACGGTGGCAACCTCTACGGGTCCGTTACAACACGTGACGCCGCAGACGCTGCAACCGAAGCTGGCTTCACAGTGGACCGCAAGCAAGTTGCTTTGATCGACCCGATCAAAGAACTCGGCATCCACGACGTGCTGGTCAAACTGCACCCAGAAGTCGAAGCAACAATCAAACTGAACGTTGCACGTTCTGAAGAAGAAGCTGAGCTTCAGGCCGCTGGTAAATCTGTTGCAGAACTTGCCGCTGAAGAAGAAGCCGCAGCTGAATTCGAAATTCAGGAACTGTTCGACGATATCGGCGCTGCCGGTATGGACGACTTCGGCGACGACGACGCTGCTCCTGCTGAAACAGAAGAAGCATCCGACGAAGACTAAGTCTGACGTCAGATCAAAAACAACGGGCCGCGCATCACTGCGCGGCCCGTTTGTGTTTCAGCCTAGGCTCCGCCCCTATCGGTCAAAGGTTTCCAAAATAACTGAGGCCTCACAACTGGTTTGATCAGCCGCCCCAACCCAAACCTGCATCGGCCCATCGCTCGCACTCCACACCACCACTTCCTGCCGGCCGTTCGCGGATTGCGCGAAATGCCACAACCCGTCTCCAGTGCGCACGGCCAACCGTGGGTCGCACGCGGCTTCAGCCATGACCATCAGGATATGTGGGGCCATACCCGCCAGTTCGAATGTCGCGCTGGGGGCCACGGGCAAAAACCCATCAATGCTCTGCGCGTTGACACCTTGGTCCGCCCAGACCTGACAGGGCGCTGCATGGGCCCCTACCGCCGTCACCTCCCATGACTTTGGTACAATCAGGTCCGGGCCAGACGCCGCTATCCCCGTCTCCGCCACAGACGGTTCCGGACATTGCGCGGCAGCTTGTGACGCCCACAAACACATACATATAATCGCAGTTCTCATACCCTCACCCTAGCCGCGCTTCCCCTCACAGGCATCAAACCAATATTCACATCTCTGTTAGACCGAAAAAGGCCGCCCTCACCGGGCGGCCCTCCTCATCTCACAATAAACTCTCGCTTAGCTTGCTTGGATATAGACGTTCGCATCGCAGTACTGACCGTCATATGTACCGACCCACACGTCGATCTGCCCACTCAACGGCCGCGTCAGAACAATCTTCGCATCCGCGTTGCCATTGTCATCGTCATCATAATACCAGCTGGCCGATTGTGTGTTGATCAGCAACGTACTGTCACAGGCACTTTGTACAAAAATGCTCAAACGACGCCCCTCAACATTGTTCACAAAATACCGAACATCCGGCGCCGCCTCAAAATATCCAGGTCCATCGTCCGTTCCAACGCGAATGTGCTGGCAGTTCTTCCAATCGAAACTACCGCCCGCAGTCAGCGACAGCCCATGACCCGCGCGCAGTTGCGACAGCGACAAATCATACGACCCATAGGTCGGGTTATTTTGCCAGTTCGGGCAGGCCTGCGCCGCCCCCGCCATCAATACACAAGCAGCTATGGATGATAAAAAAGTCTTCATATTTTTGGTCCCTCTAAAAATTATGACCAAATGGTAAACTTTTCTACGTTACCTTTCCTAGGGTAAACTTCACCCGCACGGGTCAGGTTTTCCATACGTCACCCGCCGCCCCCGCCAAACGCAAAAGGCCGCCCCTAAAAAGGAGCGGCCTTTCAAATATTTAGCGGGTAAAGCTTACTCTTCTTCGAGCGCTTCAACAGCCTTTTGAAGATCGTCTTTAGACACTTCTTTTTCAGTCAAAGATGCGCCTTCAATGATGTGATCAACAACTTTGTCTTCGAACAGAGGTGCCCGAATCTGCTGCTGCATCTGTGGGTTCTGCTGAACGAAATCAAAGAACTGCTTGGCCTGCGGGCCGTACTGGCGCGCTTGGTTCATAACAGCTTGTGTGAATTCCGCGTCAGACACCTGAACCTCAGCCTTCTGGCCGATTTCAGCCAACAGCAGGCCCAACTTCACGCGGCGCTCGGCCAAGGATGTGTGCTCGTCTGTTGTTTCGATCTCAGGGTGATCGTGGCCTTCAACTTCAGGGTTTTCTTCATGCCACAACTGGTGCGCAATCTGGCCCGCTTCCGCTTCCACCAAGGATGGTGGCAGCTCGAAGGACACTTCTTTATCCAAGGCATCCAGCAAAGCACGCTTGGTGACAGCGCGTGCCGCACCCGCATACTCTTCTTCCAGCTTGTCGGAAATCTGGCTCTTCAAAGCTGCCAAATCTTCGGCGCCGAACTGCTTTGCCATCTCATCGTTAAGCTCAGCCGCTTTAGGCTCTTTAACGTTGTGGATTTTGCATTCGAACACAGCTTCTTTGCCAGCCAGGTGCTCAGCGTTGTAATCTTCTGGGAAAGTAACGGTAACGTCTTTCTCTTCACCAGCTTTAACGCCAACCAGACCTTCTTCGAAACCAGGGATGAACTGACCAGAACCCAGCACCAATGCGTGGCCTTCAGCAGCACCGCCTTCAAAGGCTTCGCCGTCAACTTTACCCAAGAAGTCGAACACAACCTGGTCGCCGTCTTTCGCCTTGGAGCCCGCTTTGCGGTCTTCAAAGTTCTGCGCTGTTTCCGCCAAAGAGCCCAATGCCTCGTCAACAGACGCATCATCAGCCTTCACAACCAGCTTCTCCAGTTTGATCGACGCGTAATCGACCTCAGGAATCGCAGGCAGGTTTTCGTAAGACACGGAAACGACAACATCGTCGCCCTCTTTCCAGTCTTCGTTGGTCATCTTCATTTCAGGCTGCATCGCAGGGCGGTCGCCTGATTCTTCGAGGTGCTTGTTCATCGCGCCATCGACAGATTCCTGCATCGCTTCGCCAAGAACTTTCGGGCCGAACTGCTTTTTCAGCAGCGCCATAGGAACTTTACCTTTGCGGAAGCCCTTCATTTCGATTTCTGGCTGCGCTTCTTTCAGCTTGTCGTTAACCGTTTGGTCAAGCTCAGCGGCCGTTACAGTAATCTCATAGCCGCGCTTGAGACCGTCGTTCAGTGTTTCGGTGACCTGCATGTCGTCCTTATCCATTGCATTGGGGCCGCAGAGGCGTCCGCGGCGGTCAAAATAGGTGGCCCTTCTATGGGCGTCCCCCCTTTAACGCAAGGGGGCACCGCCCCTCATTGCCTATATTGCCCATTGCAATCGCCACGGCGCAAACCACCACGCAAAAAACGGCGCATCCCACAGCGCGGAACTTGATCATCATTCATGAAAATTATGGTGCGGGTGAAGGGACTTGAACCCCCACGCCTTGCGGCGCCAGAACCTAAATCTGGTGCGTCTACCAATTCCGCCACACCCGCATTTGAACCAAACAACGATGCACGCCATTCGATGAGCGGCGTCTTAGCAAAGACTTTTACAGGATGCGAGAGCAAATCGTGAGAAGATCTGCACAGCGTTCGTTTTCTTTTCCCAAACAGGCCCGCGTGCCCCCCACGGCGCACAGGCGTGACTGAAAAGACTCAACTTCAGGCAATACACAGAAAAATATACGATAAATATCCCACCATCGGCACTTTATTGCCATATTTGTCCTCAAAAAAGAGCAGACAACAAGCGAGAGCGAGAAACGCCATGCATTTGGGACAAACAAAAGACTTCGCAGCGGGCAATGTCATTGCCGTAAAACGCGCGAAAAACGTATCTGGCCTCACAGCCGGTACAACAATCATGACGCTGGACGGCGAATTGCCCGTCGAACACCTGAATGTGGGCGACCGCATCATCACCCGTGACGCTGGCATGTCCGTTCTGCGTGACATCCGCGAAAAAACAGTCGACGTAGGCGCGATTACCATCAAAGCAGGCTCCCTTGGCCACACGCGGCCTGAGTCCGATATGATCGTTGGCCCAGATACCCTCGTTCACATTCGGGATTGGCGCGCAAAGGCCCTCTTCGGGGCTGACGTGGCCACAGTCAAAGCCAAACGTCTGATCGACGGCGAATTCGTTGCAGAACAAGACGTTGCAACAACGAAAGTCTATGAATTGATCTTCGACAAACAGCATATCGTTTACGCAAACGGCCTCGAAATCGCCAGCACCGCCGTTTAAACGTCCTACATTCCCAAGACCTCACTGAAACGCAGCCCCAGGGGCTGCGTTTTTCGTTGTACCCAATGCCCCTTTGCACCAAACAGCACAGGCCCGCGACACATGTCCAAAACCTGTGCAACGCAAAGATTCAATTTCGCTACCTTTTGCGCCAATTTGCCTATTTTTTAATCACCGCACCCCAAAACCCCCGTTTGAATCGCCTCGCGCCCCCCTCCCCAATTGTGGCTCCCGCGCAGAAATGCTCTGCCTGCTGTGCAAAATAAGGCTAGGGAGTCGCTGCCATGAAAAAGATCGAAGCGATCATCAAACCATTCAAGTTGGATGAAGTGAAAGAGGCGCTACAAGATGCAGGCATTCAAGGCCTCAGCGTTGTAGAGGTCAAAGGCTTTGGTCGCCAGAAAGGCCACACCGAACTCTATCGCGGCGCAGAATACGTCGTAGATTTCCTACCAAAAGTTAAGATCGAGGTTGTTCTGGCCGACGATCAAGTCGATGGCGCTGTTGAAGCGATCATCACCGCCGCCAAAACCGACAAAATCGGTGACGGCAAGATTTTCGTCTCTGACGTCGCGCAAGCGATCCGCATTCGGACCGGCGAAGAAGGCGATGACGCACTCTAAGTCACGCCACACACATTCACTCACTACAATGACAAACAGGGAAGCTTAAAGATATGAGCAATAAAGACCTCGTAAAAATGATCGCGGATGAAGAAATCGACTACGTCGATATCCGCTTCACCGACCCGCGCGGCAAACTGCAGCACGTTACACTGATGTCCGACCAGGTTGACGAAGACTTCCTCGAAGATGGCTTCATGTTCGACGGCTCTTCCATCGCTGGGTGGAAATCCATCGACGAATCCGACATGAAACTGATGCCAGACGTGTCCAGCGCTTACGTTGACCCGTTCTACGCAGAAAAAACACTCTGCCTGCACTGTTCCATCGTCGAGCCTGACACAGGCGAAGGCTACGACCGCGACCCACGCGGCACAGCAGAACGCGCAGAAGCTTACCTGAAAGCCTCCGGCATCGGTGACGTTTCCTACTTCGGCCCAGAAGCTGAATTCTTCTTGTTCGACGACGTGCGTTACCAAGTCGGCATGAACAAAGTGTCCTACCAGGTCGACGCAATCGATGCGGCTTGGAACACAGACGCTGAATACGAAATGGGCAACACAGGTCACCGTCCTGGCGTTAAAGGCGGCTACTTCCCTGTAAACCCAATCGACGATGCACACGACATCCGTTCCGAGATGCTCTCCACAATGAAGCGTCTGGGCATGAAAGTGGACAAGCACCACCACGAAGTTGCGTCCTGTCAGCACGAACTCGGCCTGATCTTCGGTTCTTTGACCAAGCAAGCTGACGAACTGCAAAAGTACAAATACGTGATCCACAACGTGGCACAGGCGTACGGCAAATCCGCAACCTTCATGCCAAAGCCAATCGCTGGCGATAACGGCACAGGCATGCACGTGAACATGTCCATCTGGAAAGATGGCAAGCCATTGTTCGCAGGCGACAAATACGCTGATCTCTCCGACGAAGCTCTGTGGTTCATCGGCGGCATCCTGAAGCACGCAAAAGCTCTGAACGCCTTCACAAACCCATCCACAAACTCCTACAAGCGTTTGATCCCGGGTTTCGAAGCACCAGTTCTGCGCGCCTACTCTGCGTCTAACCGTTCCGGTTGTGTCCGTATTCCATGGACAGACAGCCCTAAAGCCAAGCGCGTTGAGGCACGTTTCCCTGATCCAGCAGCCAACCCATACCTGTGCTTCTCCGCACTGTTGATGGCTGGCCTTGACGGCATCAAAAACAAAATCGATCCAGGCCCCGCATCTGACAAAGATCTCTACGATCTGCCACCAGAAGAGCTGGCTGAAATTCCAACAGTTTGTGCATCCTTGCGTGAAGCACTGGACGAGCTTGAAAAAGACATGGACTTCCTCTTGGCTGGCGACGTGTTCACCAAAGACCAGATCGAAGGCTACATGGATCTGAAATGGGAAGAAGTGTACGAATACGAGCACACACCTCACCCAGTTGAATTCAAGCTGTACTACAGCTGCTAATTCAGCACCGCATTTTATGCAAAGGGCGTCCCACGGGGCGCCCTTTCGCGTTGCAGGCCCCTTCTGACCGGCATCCGCAGGGGCCGCTCTGCCCAAATTCCGCCACAATTCGTCTCAAACTTGCCCTAAGGGCAACCTGCTGCCGTCTCATTCCTTCATTATAGAAATCGTATGTTTAGTAACCAGTACACCCCGCCGCTCACCCAAGCCCGCGCCCCCGTCAGCCACGGCTCTGCTCGTCCATCGGGCCGACCGTCCTTCTCCTTGCGTGAAGGTCCGACACACCTTCCACAGGCTTGGCAATCTCGGCAAACGCCGACACATCCCTTTGCGTTGCACAGCGACCAACCCGACACGACCTTCGGCCGTCTTGTGCAGTCAGTCCGGTCATGGTGCACCCGCGCGATGTTCAGAAACTTTTTATGTTTCGCAGCACTCGCCGCCCTGCTCGGTCCGGTCCTGCACTGAAACAGGTACCTCAATCTCCGCCACGACAGTGTGAATGACAAACGCAACCGCGTCCGGTTCAGTCACCCGTAAAATCACCTGCCGTTCACTTCGAAGATACCGTGCATTGGGCCCGGACACGGGGCGTGGATCATCTTCCCGTCGCGGTTGGAACAGCGCCGGATCATCATACCGCAGATGGTTCGCGCGCCACAAAGGCCGCCCCGGTTTCACACCGTCAAACAACCGTTGCACCCGTGCGGCGATCCCACCGTCATAGCTCTCAACCGGTTTGTGTATCCCAATCAACGGCTTGCCGACTTTCTGCGCCAGCGTCCAACTGGCCGGAAAACACAAAATAGCGCCGGTCAAAACATGGGCCTCTCCCTGCTTTTCTAGAATACACACATCCTGCTGCAAGATTGCCCCAAGGCTCCACAGCGGCGCGTCCCACTCAATCGGCACAACCACACCATCGGGGCAAACAACCTGTTCCGCCCCCACCTCAAACCCAGCTGGAAGTGCGGCCAAAGCCGCACGCAAAAAACCCCGCGCCGCCGCGACCCCCTCGGGCAATTGCGCATAAACCGCCTCACGATGCGCAGCCATCAACCTTCGCCGTTCGGCCATCTGCGCGTCATACATCTCGTCCATGCGCAGCCACGGCCCCTCCACTGGCGCAACCGAAGGCAACCGCGCCGCCGCACGCGCAACCTGCTCACTCGGAATGGCACGATGTAAAATTCGGCTCTGCATTATGTCAAATCCCGCTTCCGTTTCTGCAAACCACTCAACACGACGTTGTCCATACAGTCCAATATCTTAACCCACACAGTGGCGTCACTTCGCAGCCCAACTCAACCGCGCGACAATCCCAGAATGATCCGTCCCAAACTTCGGGCGAATATCGACCCGCCCCTGTGCATCACTCAAGATATGATCAATCTGCAACGGAACCCCTCGCACCGTTAACGTCCGACGCACCGGACCGATCAACGACGTCCCCGTCGCCTGCGCCACGCGCCGCACAGATGCCCCCCACGGCACCATATTGAAATCACCCCCGACAATCGCAGGCCCCGAAATCTGCTCCAAAAACGGCAATGCCGCCTCCAGAAATGGCCACTGCGCATGGGGGAACGGCCATACCAAATGAGTCGAAACAGCCCAGAACGCCCCGCTCGGGGCCTCAATCATCGCCGCCGCAAAAGACCGATGAGGCGAGCAATACCGCTCCGAAATCGGCCAGCGCGACACAATGCCAATCCCCGACCAATCCGAAAACTGACACATCTGTACGTGCCCGAGTTCCGGCGCCAACGCGCCCGCAAAATCGCTGCGCGTCGCGCTCACCTCCTGCAATAGCACCACATCGGCCCCGACCCGCAAAATATCCGCCACGATCGCCCGATCATCCCCGCGACCGCCCCACGTGTTCTTCGAATAAACAACAACCTGCGCCTCAGCCTCTGGCACGTTTCGCGCGACAAACAAGGGCGCAATCCACACCGCGGCTCCAACCGCAGCGCCCAGGCCCAACGCGCCAATGCGCCGCCCGCCGAACCACATCAACATACCCGACACCACCACCAAAACCGCAGAGATCCACAGTCGAAAAACGGCCAAACTGTCTCCCAACGGATGCACAGCACCGCCGTAAGACGCAGCCAATACAGCCACTGTGCCCAGTACCACGATCCTTAAAAATCCGCCCATCGCTCTCACCTTCATGTGACGCACCCGTCACAACTCTTGCGCCCTATGCGCCGCACCGCCACCTTACGTCCAACACAAGGATCCATACCATGACCATGACACGTTTCACCTTCCCCGGACACGACGGTGGCCAATTGGCTGCCCGCCTCGATATGCCCGACGGCCCGCACTTGGCGACGGCGCTGTTCGCGCATTGCTTCACCTGCTCAAAAGACATTCCCGCCGCCCGCCGTATCGCCGGGCGTTTGGCCGCCATGGGCATCGCCGTTCTGCGCTTTGACTTTACCGGCTTGGGCCACTCCGAAGGTGAATTTGAAAACACAACATTCACCACCAATGTGCAGGATTTGCAGGCCGCTTGTGCAGAGCTTGAGACACGCGGCCTCGCCCCTTCCCTGCTGATCGGCCACTCGCTGGGTGGTGCCGCGGTCCTCAAAGCGGCCAACACATTGCCCAACATCAAGGCCGTCGTCACCATCGGTGCGCCCTTCGATCCCGAGCACGTGACCCACACCTTCGGTGCCAAAATCGATGACATCAAACGCGACGGTGTCGCCGAAGTCTCCCTCGCCGGTCGCCCGTTCCGCATTTCTTCCGATTTCCTGTCCGACGTGGCAGGCGAAAAATTAACCACCGCGATCAAAGACCTTAACGCTGCACTTCTCGTGCTTCATGCGCCCATGGATCAAACCGTCTCGATCGACAATGCCTCAAACATCTTTGTGGCCGCCAAACACCCCAAAAGCTTCGTGACCCTTGATGATGCCGACCACCTGCTCACCCGAGCGCAAGACGCGGAATATGCGGCCGATGTTATCTCCTCTTGGGTCTCCCGCTACCTCGACCTCCAGCGCCCCGCTCCACCTGAAAGTACCCCCGAAGGCATACTGCGCGTCTCCGAAGCCGACCCCGCAGGCTTTCTCCAAGATATCCAATCCGGCCCACACCATGTTCTGGCCGACGAACCCACCGCCTATGGCGGCGCCAACAAAGGCCTCACACCCTACGGCCTGCTCTCCGCAGGTCTCGGCGCCTGCACCTCCATGACCATCCGCATGTATGCACGCCGCAAACAATGGCCCCTCGCCCACGTCAGCGTCGACATCACCCACGACAAAGTGCACAGCGAAGATGCAAGCGCTGACAGCAAGACCAAGATCGACAGTTTCACCCGCACCATCACCCTCAAAGGTGACCTTGATGACGCTCAGCGTGCCCGTCTCCTCGAAATCGCAGACCGTTGCCCGGTTCACCAAACCCTGGAACGCAGCAACCATATCGACACGAAACTCGCCGACAGTTAACCGGCCCCCACAAAAGAAAAGAGGCGCCGAGCATTCGCTCCGCGCCTCTCAATCTTCAAACCGGTGTTCGGCTTAGCCGCGAGCTTTGCCCACCAGCTTCCAAACTGCTGGCACCAACAACGCGGCCAGACCCAGTTTCAATGCATCACCGATCAGGAATGGCGTGATACCCCACTCCAATGTTTGCGCCCAGCTTTCGGCAAAACCGTTCAGCCACAGCAGACCTGGGATGTAGATCAGCGCGTTGCCAACCAGCATCGCCAGCGCCATCAGCGCAACATTGCGGTCCCAGCCTTTGCGCGCTGCAAAACCCAGCGCCAATGTCGCCAAAACGTAGCCAACCAAATAGCCGCCTGTGCCGCCCATCATGTACGTCAGGCCTGCTTTTTCACCAGCAAACACTGTGGCGCCCATTGCACCCAGCGCCAAATACCCAAGGATCGTCACCAGACCCAAACGCGCGCCGTAAGCTGTTGCAATCGTCAACACGCCGAATGTGCCCATTGTGATTGGCACAGGGTTGCCTGGCAAAAACACTTTGATCTTCGCCAAAGCCGCCATTGCAGCGATCCCAACAACAACCAACAACGCCTGCTTAACGCGCAGGGCAGTGCCCTCATTCGCGCCAAAGGCTTCGGTCAAGACTTTATCATTCATGGTTAGTGCCATCATCTAGGCTCCCTTTATCAATGTCCCGTTGGCGCCTTGAATGCCCCAGCACGTCAAATTCTGCAAGTGCGAAGCCAGAGTTTACGCTAACAGCCTGTATAGACTGTGACCGACCGATAGGACTTTCGCGGCCCCTCCACATCCCATGTCACCGTCCAAACCGGCCAATCCGCCACATCATATCCGCCCCGATACCAATCCGCGCCGCACAAATGCTCCGTCGCCTTGCCGCCCAAAACCGGATCAAAATCATGAAACGGGCGCCCATCGGCAAACAAAACCTCAATCCGCGCCCCCGCACTGCGCCAGATATAAGTGCGCTCCGCCTCAAATCGCTGCTCCCCCATAATCAGCTGCCCCCGCTCGCGGTAGTGCGCACCGTCCACCGTGGCCACAATCTCCGCCTCCCCTTCAAACCGCGATGTCGCCTGCGCCCGCGCATCCTCAATCTGTCGTGACAGCGTAAACCGCCCGCAAAAATCGTCTAAACTCCGTCTCAACGCCCTAAACCTCGTCTGAATCGCTTTATTTCCGGCCCGCGTAGCCCGCACCACCCTTGTGACACAGGCGCGTCCCCCTTATGACGCAGGCCATACACTTTGACATCACGAAAAGGCCATCTGCCAATGATCCCTCGCTATGCCCGCCCCGAAATGACCGACATCTGGGAACCCGCGACCAAGTTCCGTATCTGGTACGAAATCGAGGCACACGCCTGCGACGCAATGGCAGACCTCGGCGTCATCCCTCGCGAAAACGCCGACGCCGTTTGGAAAGCCAAAGACGTTGAATTCGACGTGGCCCGCATCGATGAAATCGAAGCCGTCACCAAACACGACGTCATCGCCTTCCTCACCCACCTTGCAGAACACGTAGGCTCCGAAGAAGCCCGTTTCGTGCACCAAGGCATGACCTCCTCCGACGTTCTCGACACATGTCTCAACGTCCAACTGGTCCGCGCTGCAGACATTCTGATCAAAGACATCGAAAACCTCATGGCCGCGTTGAAAAAACGCGCGATGGAACACAAAATGACCGTCCGCGTTGGCCGCTCCCACGGGATCCACGCAGAGCCCACAACAATGGGCCTGACCTTCGCACGGTTCTACGCCGAAATGTCGCGCAACCGTGACCGCATGATCGCCGCCCGCGAAGAAATCTCAACCGGTGCGATCTCCGGCGCCATCGGCACCTTCGCCAACGTTGACCCAGCCGTCGAAGAGCACGTCTGCGAAAAACTCGGCCTGAAACCAGAACCGATCTCCACCCAAGTCATCCCACGTGACCGTCACGCGATGTTCTTTGCAGTGCTGGGCGTCATCGCCTCCTCTATCGAAAACGTGGTCATCGAAATCCGTCACATGCAACGGACCGAAGTCCTCGAAGGTGCGGAATTCTTCTCCATGGGCCAAAAAGGCTCCTCGGCGATGCCGCACAAGAAGAACCCGATCCTGACAGAAAACCTCACAGGCCTCGCCCGTCTCGTGCGCATGACGGTTGTGCCTGCCATGGAAAACGTCGCCCTCTGGCACGAACGCGATATCTCGCACTCCTCCGTGGAACGCGGCATCGGCCCAGATGCGACAGTCACGTTGAACTTCGCCCTGAACCGTCTGACAGGTGTGATCGACAAAATGTTGATCTTCCCAGACAACATGCTCGACAACATGAACAAATTCCCGGGTCTTGTGATGTCACAGCGCGTGCTGCTGGCCCTCACACAGGCTGGCGTGTCCCGCGAAGATGCCTACTCCATGGTGCAGCGCAACGCGTTGAAAGTCTGGGAACACCGCGTTGATTTCCGCGAAGAGCTGCTTGCCGACGAAGAGGTGGTCGCTGCATTGGGCGTGGATGGCATCAACGAAAAATTCGATATGGGCTACCACACCAAACACGTCGACACGATCTTCAAGCGTGTTTTCGGCGAAGCCTAATATCTGTTGAAATCTCGTCATGGGCTGCCCTTGCGCGGCCCATGACCCTTCGGTCACAAAAGCCCGAATTCCTTCACCATCGCCGCTGCCTGCGCCGATGTCTGCGCCCCCAGCTTCGATTTCGCATTCTTCAATCGCTGCTTCACGGCCCCTTCAGACACTCCTAAAACATGGGCGATCTGCTTCAAACGCATCCCGTCTTTCACCATCCCTAATGCCTCTAGCTCCGCGGCCGTGAGGTTCGTAGGCGGTGCCTTTTGGCGGTGCCTCATCGTCACGTAGTCGTTCAGCGCCACAATCTCTTCGTCGTTAAACTCCCGATCACTGCGCGCAAAATGACCAAACGAACGCTGCCCGTTCGATCCCGCATCCAGATAAGAAACCGCCAAACCATACCGCAACCCGAACGTCTGCGCCTGATCCAAAACCCGCAACGGATCTGGTGCGTCAATCTCGCTCCACCGCGTGGCGCCGGTATTGCCGTAAATCCACCGAATAACCGGATCTTGCAGCATAAACCCCAACTTGGTGTAATGCTCGACCCACGGCTCCGGCAGCTTGTTCACCTCCTCAAGCGGGAACGCGAAACCCACCCGCAAAGCAATATAATACCCCGCGCCTGCGATCGAACTGACATCTTCTGGTGTGTTCACTTTCACCAATTTGGGGCCTTTCTGGTCCGGTCACCTCGTGCGACATACTGTGCTTTAGTTACCAATCAGCAAAAAACGCTTGATCGGCATCTTTGGCCCTTTACCTAGACACCGATGCGCACGACAAGCAACCGTAAAGCGAGTATAGGGGTCACGAAATGACAGACATCGGAACCATCACATCGTTGCTGGAAACTGCGGAAGACTTGTCCCCCTCAGGTTTCGCCATTGGCTTTCATGTTCGCCTAACATCCTCTGAATTGCAATTTCAAACCTATCCGAAGGACTGGATCAAAACCTACTCCGAACGCGGCTTCATCCTGTCAGACCCATCGGTCAGCTGGGCCTTCACCAACACCGGCGGAAAACGCTGGTCCGACCTCAGCGCCCAAGATCCTGAAAACATTTTCCAACAAGCCGCTGAATACGGTATGAAATTCGGCATCTCAATCGGCGTCGCCTCTGCCAATTCGCGCAGCATGGCCGGGTTCTCCCGCCCAGATCGGGAATTTACCGACCCCGAGATCGCGCAGCTGACACAGCTCGTCCAAGACCTGCACGATCTCACCGACACAGCCACCGGCATGCCCGAACCAATGCGCGCTGAACTGCACCGTCTCTCAGTCAAAATGACCCACCCCTCTTAACCAACAACCAAAACGTGTGTCGTGGGCAGGCCCCTCCCCTGTTGGCCGGGCCCTTTTAGGCCAAATTAAACCTTCCTTCACACTCGGCGATTACCTGTGATTTCTGTCAACACAGGAGAATCCTTGAAATGGCCACCGTTTCCGTCCCCCAATCCCACGCGCCACTGCCCCGGTCCCGAAAGGCCGCTATGGTTGTGCAACTGCTGTTGCGCGAAGGCGGTGACCTCTCCCTCTCCGACCTCCCCGAAGACGCGCAAATGCGCCTCACCAAAGAGCTGGGCGCCCTCAACATTGTCGACAAAGCCACGATGAACAGCGTCGCCGAAGAATTTGCCCGCGAATTGTCCGACGTCGCCCTTACCGCGCCCGGCAGCATGGAAGCCGCGCTCAAATCCCTCGATGGTCGTATTTCCCCGGCCGCATCCGCGCGCCTGCGCGAAGAAGAAGCCGCCAAATTCGGCAGCGATCCATGGCTCCTCGTGCTCGACCTTGAACCCGCCAAATTCGCGCCCATGGCCAACAACGAAAGCCCCGAAGTCATCGCAATCGTTCTGTCAAAACTTCCCACCGCCAAAGCGGCAGAGGTTTTGGGTCTCCTGCCCGGCGAACAGGCCCGCCGCATCGCCTTCGCCATGTCCCGCACCGCCAATGTGCGCCCCGATGCCATCGCCCGCATCGGCGCAGGCCTCGCCAAACATTACTGCGGCGCCGCCATCCCAGCCTTCACTCAAACCGCCGAGGAACGGATCGGCTCCATCCTAAACTCCAGCCCCGCCGCCACCCGCGACAGCCTCCTCGAAGGTCTCATGTCCGAAGACCGCGCCTTCGGCGAGAGCGTTCGCAAAGCCATTTTCACCTTCGAAGATATCGCAACCCGCCTCGATCCCTTGCAGGTCCCGCAGGTTCTTCGCAATCTTGATCAGGCCGACCTGATCAAAGCCCTCGCCTCGGCTACAACCGCCGGCGGCCAACTCGCCGCCTCAGCAAGCTTTCTGCTCGAAAACATGTCGTCGCGCATGGCCGATAATTTACGTGAAGAAATGAATGAAGCGGGAAAAATCAAACAAGCTGACGGGGAAGAGGCGCAAACAACACTCGTATCGGCGATCCGCGACGCCGCAGATGCAGGGGAAATCACCCTAATTGTAGTGGAAGAAGACTAACTCAGCGCAGCACAGCTGACGCAAGAACGGCACCAGGCCCAGCTTCTTGCACGATCACAACAATCGGCTCAGCCCCCTCAACATCAACGCTGAAATCAAGATCCGCAGAACCAGACCAGCCCGTAACAATGTCCCACGAGGTGACAACATTGGCATAACTCAAAATGCGGCCCGCATTCTCGCCACGGCGCACATCAACCGTCTCTTCCGGGGAATAGCGCACAACCTGCACAACCGTCCCACGTGGTAACGCGTCGTTTGTTTCACCAGAAATCATCAGCCGGTCCCCGTCACGGGCGAGATCGATGTTCACACCAGTCGCTTGGTCCGCATGATTTTGGATGGCTTGCTCGATCTCCATGCCCTTGGCACCAATCACATGGGACTGCCCGGCAACAATCATCTGCGGCGTGTAAATCGTGCTACCACCTGCAACGCGCACATAGTCTTGCTGGCGTTCCGTATGCTCAGGGTCGGCAAAGCTATCCTCCCAGCCTATGTAATCCCAATAATCAACGTGTAACGCTAAGGGAATCACATCACTGCGCTGCGCCAAGTCATGCAAAATCGCATCCGCAGGTGGACAGCTCGAACAGCCTTGCGACGTATATAATTCAATAACAACAGGGCCTTCTGCTACCGCAGGCGCGGCGAAGGACATCATAGACGCAAACAAGGCAATAGAACGGTTCATAGTTTTTCCTGTCGTTTCGTCCTGACTACCGCAATGAAACGTTTCGTGCCAATCAAGCGTTTGCGATGGGACTGTTACAATTCAGAAAGAGGCCCTTTCAAACACACCCAACAACGCAGAAAATAGATAAAAACCTACCTAATTCGCCCCCTATCACAGGGCGCGTTAGCGATCGGCCAATGCGGCCGCCAAAGCAGGCCGCAACCGGTTTTCCAACTCACGTTGCGTCACAGGATTTGCCATGCGCAACAAAATGGTCCCGTCCCCATCCAGTAAGAACGTCTCCGGCACACCGTAGACGCCCCAGTCAACCGCATGAAATCCGCTCGGGTCCGCGCCAACAGCCACATACGGGTCGCCCAATTCGTCCAAAAACGCGCGCGCATTACGGTCAAAATCTTTGTAATTGATCCCATAAATCGGGATCCCTTCCTCCGCCAGCAACGTCAAATTGGGGTGCTCCACACGGCAAGGCGCGCACCAGCTGGCCCAGAAATTCACAATCTTCACCTCCCCATCGCGCAACATCTCGTCGCGCAACAGCGGCAAACCTTCAATTTCCGTCACCTCTACCACAGGGGCAGCCTTGCCAATCAACGCCGATGGCAGCTCCTCGCCCTGCCCCAAAAACATGCCCGCCGCGAACAACCCGGCAAACGCCGTGAACAAAATCACGGGGATCATCAACAGCCACTTCATCGGCCCGCCTCACGCGCCGCCTCTACCGTAGCCAATCGCGCCCGCACCTTGCGCGACCGCCAAACAGACGCCCCGATCAGCCCCAATAGCAACGCAATCGACACCCCGTAGGCCGCCAAAACCTCAACCGCATATTTGCCTAAATCAGGGATCATCCACGCATCCTCATCTCTAGCGCGCGCATGCGGCGCAGCCGAATTTCAGTCGCCGTGCGCATCAACACCAAGGCCACAAACAGCAGCACAAACCCCGCGATGCACACCAACGCCGGATACCAAAACACATCCGCGACATTCTCCTCCTTGTCCAAAGACAGGGACGCTGGCTGATGCAGCCCTTGGTTCCAAAAGTTAACCGCATACCGCGACAACACCGCAAACACCGATCCGACAATGCACAAAACAGACGTCAAATCTGCGGCCGTATCTGAGTCCTCAATCGCCGCCCAGAGCGCGACATACCCCAGGTAAAACAGAAACAAGATCAAAAACGACGTCAGCCTCGGATCCCACGCCCACCACGTGCCCCACATTGGCTGGCCCCAAATTGCCCCTGTAAACAAGGCCATAACGGTCATCACGATGCCAATCGGGGCCGCCGCTTTTGCGGCCAGCGCGCTCACATGGTGACGGCGCACCAGCCAAATCAACGAGGCAATCAACATCATGATCCAGGCATTAATAGCCATCATCGCGGACGGCACATGAAGATAGAAAATCTTAACGGTCGACCCTTGGCGCGCATCATCAGGCGTAAAGAAAAACCCCCAAGTCAGCCCCACACACAAGATCGCAACAGACGTCCACATCAGCCACGGCACCAACGGCGTCGTGGTCGCAATGAACTTTTTCGGATTAGCATATTCCCAAATCGACATATCGCTCAGCTATCCCTTGATCCGATCCACGACAAGCCCGCTCACCGTAAATTCACCCGCAACGCCGCCGCTGCGGCAAAGGGCAGCAACGCGAAACACCCCAGCGTGATGCCCGCCACCATCAACATCGGCACGCTGGCATCCAGCCCATCCGCCCCACGACGCACCGCCTCTGCGCCAAAAATCAACGTCGGCACGTAGAGCGGCAACACCAACAACGACATCAAAAGCCCGCCCCGTTTCACCCCCACCGTCAACGCAGCGCCGAACGCCCCGATCATCGACAGCGCCGGCGTGCCCAACGCCAAAGACGCAAACAGCCAAACATAGGCACCCGGCTCTAAGTTTAACAAAAACCCCAACACCGGCGCCGCCAAGGTTAACGGCAGGCCGGTCGTCACCCAGTGGGCCACGCCCTTGATCAACGTCACGCCTTCCAATGGCAATGGCGATGTCGCCAAAAGCGGCAGCGACCCGTCTTCAAAATCCAGTGCAAAAATGCGGTCCAACGACAGCAGTGCCGCCAACAAGGCCGCCACCCACAACATCCCCGGCGCGATCCGCGTCAGCACTGCCGCGTCGGGCCCCACACCAAAAGGGACCAACACAATCACAATCAGAAAAAACGCAAGGCCCAGCCCAAAACCGCCCCCTGCCCGCACAGCCAGTTTCAAATCACGTTTCAACAACGCGATCATAAAAACGCCTCGTCAGACCCGCCCGCCAAATCTACGCGCGCCTTGTAGGGTGTCAAATCCAGCTCCGGTGCCTCAAGCCCCAGATCGATATGCGTCGCAATGACAGCAACACCACCGCGCGCCAAATGATCCTCACGCAGCCACCGCGCAAACATCTTCACCGAAAATCCGTCCAAGCTTACCGTCGGCTCGTCCAAAAACAAAACCTTGCGCCCGATCACGCCCAATCGCGCCAGCCCCAATCGCCGCTTTTGCCCGGCTGACAATGTGCCGGCCAACCGGTCGCGCAAATCGACCAGATCAAAGGCCTCGAACACCGCATCAGGCACATCGTTCCCATGAACCTCGCCCCAGAACGCCAAATTCTCCAGAACAGTCAGCTGCGCCTTGATCCCATCCGCATGGCTGGCATAGGCGCCCGTCTCTTCGGGAAATTGAACCTGCCCGGCGTGGGCAGGCTGCAATCCGGCGAGGGTGCGCAGCAATGTGGTTTTGCCGATCCCGTTGGGCCCCCGCAGCACCAGCGCGCAGCCCTCAGACACCTCAAACGAAAGCCCCGCCAAAACCGGAACACCGCCGCGTGCCACCGTTAAATCGTTTACCACCAGTGTCATCGCATGCGCCCCTTTATCAGACGGGCAACAACGCCAAACCCACGCGCCGCCCTTCGCTCAGCAACACATTATACGTCCGGCACGCCGTGGGCGAGGACATAACCTCAACCCCCAAACCAGCCTCTTCCAACGTGGCACGCAGCTCCGCAGGGATATGGGCAATCTCCGCCCCCGTCCCCATGAAAACCACGTCCAAATCGCCGATCGCATCCAGCAAGGTTTTGGGGTCAGCATAGCCGCCCCAAGGGGCGATACCGGTGGGCAAAACCACCAGCGCACCTTCATACACCTCGCCCCCGATCCGGAAAAATCCCGGACCGTAGCCATCCACCGGCTTGGCATCCGTATAAACCACTTCGTTCAGGCGCATATCGCGTCTCCTTGACCGGGCCGTTTACGCATCAATGTCGGCAAACTGGCCGCCTACGTTTTTCTTCGTCTTAGACCAATCCCGCTTCACGCCCAGCACCAACAACGTGGTCGACGCCACAAAGATCGACGAATAGGTGCCGACAATAACGCCCCAAATCATCGCAAACACGAACCCGCGGATCACGTCTCCGCCCAACACATAGAGCGATATCAGCGCCAACAAAGTCGTAAACGATGTCATGAACGTCCGGCTCAAGGTCTCGTTGATCGACAGGTTCAACACGTCCTTTAAATCCTTGGCTTTATACTTGCGCAAGTTTTCACGAACACGGTCAAACACGACGACCGTATCGTTCAACGAATAGCCCACGATGGTCAGCAAAGCCGCGATAATCGCCAAATCGAACTGCAATTTCAGCTCAGAAAAGATCCCGATGGTCAGGAACACATCGTGCACCAACGCGGCCACAGCCCCCAGCGCAAACTGCCATTCAAACCGCAGCCAGATGTAGATCAACACAGCGCCAATCGCCAAAACCACGGCAATAATCGCATCCATGATCAACTCGCCCGACACGGTCGGCCCAACAGATTCCACCGCGGGGAAGGTCATCTCGGGGTCCAGCCCGCGCAACGCCTCTTGCACCGCGCCAATCGTCTCGTTGCTCACAGCCTCTTCGTCGCCCTGCGCCTGCAACGCCACAGTGGTCACGAACCGATCATCGCCAAAGTTGGGGTCAAACACTTCTGTGATCGAAACATCGCCCAATTCCAAAGGCACCAATGCAGCGCGATAATCCGCCACATCAATCTGCTGCGCACTTTGCGTCCGCAGCGTCGTACCGCCCTTGAAATCGATCCCGTAATTTAGCCCCTGCACCGCGAAAGACCCAATCGCAACAACCACCAACACGGCCGAGATGCCCAACCACACTTTTGCACGCTTGAAGAAATCGAACGACGTGTTTTCCTTGACCAAGCGCAGATACTTGCCCGTAAACAACGCTTTAGGGCGTTTGCGCTCAAACCAAATCACAACCAACAAACGGGTCACGAAAATCGCCGTGAACACGGATGTCACGATCCCCAGCCCCAGCGTAATCGCAAAGCCGCGCACCGGACCTGCGCCCATCGCGAACAAAATCACCGCTGTCAGGAACGTGGTGATGTTGGCATCAATAATCGCCGACAACGCCTTTTCGTACCCCAGCTCAATCGCCCGTGCAGGCCCTTTGGCGGTGCGCGCCTCTTCGCGGATACGCTCAAAAATCAGCACGTTGGCATCCACCGCCATACCGATGGTCAACACGATCCCCGCAATGCCCGGCAACGTCAGCGTCCCGCCAATCATCGACAGCAGCGCAAAAATCAACGCCACGTTCACCAGCAACGCCACATTGGCAAAAATACCAAACAGCCCATAGCTCAGCACCATGTACACAAGCACCAAAACAAACGCGACGATACAGGCAATCGCACCCGCCTCGATGCTGTCCTTACCCAGATCAGGCCCAACGGTCTGCTCTTGCAAAAACTCCAAATCGGCAGGCAAAGCCCCCGCGCGCAGCAAAACCGCCAGATTGGTCGATTCCTGCACTGTAAAGTTGCCGGTGATGATGCCGGAGCCACCAGAAATATGCGCCTGAATGGTGGGGGCAGACACCACCTCATCATCCAACACAATCGCAAAAGGCGACCCGATATTGTCTTGCGTGTATTCGCCAAACTTACGTGCGCCCGAGGCATTAAACCGGAACGTCACCGCAGGTCGGTTGTTCTGGTCAAACGTCGGCTGGCTGTCCACCAACTCCTCCCCCGACACAACGGAAGAGTTTTCGACGATGTAATACAGCCCCTCTTGGTCGAGGCTCGGCAACAAAATATTACCCGCACCCGCCCGCGCATCCGGATCAGAGGTCGACCCGACAACCGGATGGAACCCCAGCTGACCGGGTGTACCAATCAAATCCTTAATCTCTTGGGCAGACCCGACACCCGGCACCTGAATCAAAATCCGGTCAACACCTTGCCGCTGAATAGACGGCTCACGCGTGCCCGCTTCATCAATCCGGCGGCGCACAATCTCTAGCGCCTGCGCAACAGTCCGATCATCCGTCGCAACCTGTTCGGCCTCCGTAAGGCTGATCACCAAATCCGTATCGCTCAGCTGGCGCACCTGAATGTCAGATTGTCCCGCACCGGTCAGCGACACAATCGGCTGCGCCAAACCGCGCGCCAATTCCAAAGCCGTGTCCATCCCAGCCGCCTGCGAAATCCGCACCCGCAGCTCACCATCGGTGTCGCTTTCATCCGTCACGAACCCAACAATGTCACGCTGTGCGGCCAAAACATCGCGCACTTCCGGCCACAACGCTCGCATGCGGGTCTCATACACATCAGCCACCTGCACTTCGGCCAGCAGCTGCGCACCCCCGCGCAAATCCAACCCCAAATTCACCAGATTATCCGGCATAAACGACGGCCAATCACCCGCCGCGGCCTCAACCTCACTCCCACCTTCACCTTGCGCAATCAGCGCCTCAGCGTCGTTTGACATCTCAACACGGTTGTAAAACGCGTTGGGCAAGGCCACCAAAATGCCAATCGCCACAACCAGCCAAATGGCCACACGTTTCCAAAGATCAATCTTAAGCATGGAAGTATCCTGTCTGGGATCAAAAGGGCCACAGCCCAAAAATTCATATAATAAAAGCGCTTACGCGCAAAACTTGACGCACACGGGCGTCCATCAAACGGCGGAAAATGCCCCTAGGGGCAAAACATCGCGCTTGGGTCTGATCCATCAACCGATTGGGCAAACACAGCCCCCTCCGGAAACGGACAGGCCACGCCCTGCGGGGCATCGGCCGAAAATGACGTAAACTGGATCGGGACAAAAACCGCAGGCAAACGCGGCTCGGGCAGCTTTGGCGTGGCGTCTTGGGCACGCACCACAATCGCGCGCGCCGCCGCTACAACACCCTCATCGGTCACTGGGTGGTCCACCGGCACCGTCGGGGCGCCTGCCACACCGCCATCCTGTTCAGAACAGCGGTCGGTCTCGGCCCGCACATCCACGTGCAGACCGCAGCTTTCTAAAACCGGTACCGCAGTCGCAACTGCTGGCACCAGTCGTTGGGCGTCCGCCGCCCCCGCGCTCAAACCTAAAAGGGCGAGCGCGAAACGGATCATGCGTCCGCTGGCTCTGTCTTGTTCAAGACCTGTGCGATGGTAGATTGAACAACGCGTACCTTCACGCCGTCCGCAATCTCGACCTCAACTTCGCCGTCGTCTTTCACTTTGGCCACTTTGCCGATGATGCCGCCCTGCGTCACAATCTGATCACCGCGGCGCACAGCCGCCACCATCGCCTGATGCGCTTTCAGCTTTTGTTGTTGCGGACGGATCAGCAAGAAATACATGATCCCGAAAATCAGGATCAGTGGGACAAACTGCGCGAATGCTTCCATGGTCGTTCTTCCTCAATAGCGGACGGGGCACACCCCCACCCAAAGTCGCGGCACCCTACGGCCCACCCGCCAGATTCGCAATGTCTCTCGCCCAGTTTCCCACGCCGTTTTAGAAACCAGCCGGTGCTGCGCGGCGGTGCCTGCATATCGCACGCCAGCAATATCCACCCATACCAGAGCAATACCCGAACCATATCCTTTCCATACTGCAAATTTTGCGGCATATGACGCCTGAAATAACCAACCAAAGGACAGACCAATGCACGACATTCGCGCCATCCGTGAAAACCCCGCCGCTTTCGATGCGGCTCTCTCACGTCGCGGAGATGCACCTTTGTCGTCCGAACTTTTGGCCATGGACGAAGCCCGCCGCGCCAAAATTCAAGCTGCCGAAACCGCCCAAGCCGAGGCCAATAAAGCTGCCAAAGAAGTGGGCGCCGCAAAGGGCCGCGGCGATGACGCCGAATTCGAACGGCTGCGCGCATTGGTCGGTGAAAAGAAGGCCGAAATTGCCAAGCTCAACGAAGAGGCCAAAGACCAAGACGCCGCTTTGACAGCCCGTTTGGCCGAAATTCCAAACCTGCCTGCCGATGATGTTCCAGATGGGGCCGACGAAGACGACAACGTTGAAATCTCCAAATGGGGCACGCCGCGCGACATCACGAACGCACTGGAACACTTTGATATTCCAGCGGTAAAACCGTCTATGGATTTTGAAACAGCCGCCAAGATTTCTGGCAGCCGCTTTGTTATCCTCACCGGTGCCGCGGCCCGCGTTCACCGCGCGCTGGCGCAATTCATGCTCGACGTGCACACTACTGACAACGGCCTGACCGAAGTTAACCCACCCGTTCTGGTGCGCGACGATGCGATGTACGGCACAGACAAATTGCCCAAATTCGCCGAGGATTCCTACCGCACTGAGGAAGGCATGTGGCTGATCTCCACCTCTGAAATTCCGCTGACCTACATGGCCGCAAACGACGTCGTCGACGCCGAGACCCTCCCCCGCCGCTACGCCGCCCATTCGCTGTGTTTCCGTTCTGAAGCCGGCAGCGCGGGCCGCGACACATCGGGCATGCTGCGTCAGCACCAATTCGAAAAGGTAGAAATGGTATCGATCACCCACCCTGATGAGAGCGACGCCGAACAAAAACGCATGCTACGCTGCGCGGAAGACATCTTGGAACGTCTTGAAGTTCCTTACAGAACTGTAATTCTGTGCACGGGCGATATGGGCTTCGGCGCACGCCGCACCTATGACATCGAAGCATGGCTGCCCGGTCAAAACACCTACCGCGAAATCAGCTCTGTCTCGACCACAGGCGACTTCCAAGCCCGCCGCATGAACGCCCGGTTCAAGCCCGTTGAAGGTGGCAAGCCGCAATTCTTGCACACCCTCAACGGCTCTGGCCTTGCCGTCGGCCGCTGCTTGATCGCTGTTCTTGAGAACGGCCAGCAAGACGATGGCTCAGTTGTCCTGCCAGCGGCGCTGCACCCCTATTTGGGTGGCAAAACAACCATCGCGGCTGACGGCTCACTCGCCTAAATCAGCTTCGGTCTGGGCCCACCGCGGTGGGCCCGGCCATGTCACTTGTCCCGGCGCATGGGAATATGCTCCATCTGCCTCACGATGCGCCGCACGCATATTTTCCCTTTGTTTTTCAGTCATTTCGAACAGGTCCGCATAGACTTTGCTCAATGTCTCTCCCTTGCGATACTCAGGATCAACAGCGGCACGGTCCACGGCGGCCATCGACAATTCTGAAATTTCCTGTGGACCTTCCCGATGGGCGGTCCACTTGTTCAACAGCGCCCCAATCTTCACCGGCCCGAACTTGTTATCCAACGGGTCCGTAACATCAAACCGTGTGGCCACAGCGCGAAACGCCCGCCAATCAATCGCCAACCCCGCCTTCGACGCGCCCAGCATCACCCAATTCAGCGAAATCGATGACAGCCCTGTCCGACGGCCCCCACCACCAACAGATCCGTGATTTCCAGGAAACCACTGCTGAAGATATTCAGGCACGAAATGGGCATATTTTATGTTTAGATCCTGCATATTGTCCCACGGCATCGCCGGAAACGTCGCCCGTTTCTCATCAATAGAAATTGCATGCCTAGCGGCCAACACCATCGATGACAGCTTAGCATCGTGGAACGCATAATTGCGGTTAAACCGTTCTGCGAAGGGTAATTTTGCAGGCAAACCCAACGCCTTAACCGTGTCCCAGACCCCCAAATAGGCGATTTTCAGATCGACAACATCCTCATGCCGATGCCCGTTGTGCTGCCGCCATTTGCGCTCTTCGTTTGAGGTAACAACATCGGGTGAAAACCCCAGCCGGAAGGCGTAGCTTTCTTCGGTGCGCGGATGAGTCTGCGCTGCGCGGCTGACATAACGTTCGACAGCCAAAGGGATATCGCGCAGCTTCTCGCGGCTGCAAATTCCCGCTGACCGGATAAACCCAACCAAAGACCGTGCGGCAAACCCCCCGCGCGAAAACCCGAACACCATGATCTCATCGCCAGGCTCATACGCGAAAACCAATTGGCGATACATATCTTCCATAATCGACAACAGGCCCCACCCCAATGTGCCGCCAAACACACGGTCCATTATTCGGCCCAACCAATTGTTCCCCGCCCCAGAACCGACACCCGCAGTGTACAAAACAACCTGCGGCATCCCGCTGTCTGTGCGGTGCTGAACGCAGCGCGCCAGTCGCACCACATTCGTTGGGTATTCCGCATCTGGCCGGTTCCATGTGCCATCGATGAAGATCACAATCCGTTTCATCTGCATCCCCTTTTTCCAAGATAAAACAACGATCAAACATCAGGTGCCGCTGGGTCAAGTCGGGTGTTCCCGACCTAAATGTGAACCAAACCTCACCTGCACTCGTTTAAGATCAAATAGTCGAGAGAAATTTATGACCCGCGCCCTACTCACAGTGATCTTCACGCTAACTTTCGTTGGCTCTCCCTTCATCACCAGCCCGTTCACCGGTTTTGAAGCTGACCAATTGCCCATCCCGCAGCTTGATCCCCCGATTCAGCCTGCGGGCTATGCGTTCTCTATCTGGGGGCTGATCTATGCCTGGCTCGTCGTTTCGGCTGGGTTCGGGATATGGAAGCGTGCAACCGATCCCGCATGGGACGTTATGCGCCTACCGCTGGTTGTCAGCCTTGCTTTAGGCACGCCGTGGCTCTGGGTTGCGAACCAATCGGCTATCGCTGCGACTGTTTTGATTATCGCAATGGCACTGCCCGCCTTACTGGCATTGCACCGTGCGCCCTCGTTTGATCGTAGGTGGGCGCAAACGCCTGTGGCGATCTATGCGGGCTGGCTCACCGCCGCTTCATTCGTCTCTATTGGCACGACACTTGCCGGGTATGGCGTTTTATTTGACCAAGTCGGCTGGGCCTATGCGGGTATCCTCGCGGCCCTCGCCGTGGCCTTGGCTGTGCAAGCCAAAACCCCACAGGCGCCTGCATATGGAGCGACATTGATTTGGGCGTTGATCGGCATTGTTGTGGCAAATGGCCTCACGAACGGCGTCGGTATGATGGCCACCGCAGGCGCGCTCGTCATGCTGGCGCTTTTGTTGCGCCAGCAAATATCAGCTAAAGCCTAGCCCCTAAACCGTTTCTTTTGGTCTGCAGGCGCCTTACCAAGGTGCTTGCGCAAACGAGACGGAGTTGATTTCGTGTTGTTTTTATAGGGGTTCTTGTCCGCTTGTGACCGGAAATGCAGGCGGATGGGTGTGCCCGGCATATCGAAATCCAAACGCAACCCGTTCACCAAATACCGCGAATAGCTTTCGGGCAGCATATCCGGGTGGGAACACATCACAACGAAGCCCGGTGGGCGTGTTTTTACCTGTGTCATGTACCGCATTTTAATCCGGCGGCCGCCTGGGGCGGGGGGCGGGTGCGCTTCGGTCATGCCAAGCAGCCAACGGTTCAATTGGGAGGTCGTGATACGGCGGTTCCAAACTTCATGGGCTCGCAAAATAGCTTCTTGCAAGCGGTCCAAACCACGGCCTGTTTTGGCAGAAACAGTGATCAGCGGCGCGCCACGCAGCTGTGGCAACAGACGCTCAAACTGTTCTTTCAATTCCTTCAGCTTTGCTTGCTTTTCGTCTTCAACGTCCCACTTGTTGACGGCCAAGACAACCGCACGGCCTTCGCGTTCGGCCAGATCGGCGATACGCAAATCCTGCTGTTCAAACGGGATCTCCACGTCGAGAAGAACAACCACGACCTCAGCAAACTTCACAGCGCGCAATCCGTCAGACACGGATAGTTTCTCAAGCTTTTCCTGAACCTTGGCACGTTTGCGCATCCCGGCCGTGTCAAAAATACGAACTGGTACGGACGAGGAAGATGTTTCCCAATCCATTTGCACCGAAATCGCATCGCGGGTGATGCCAGCCTCGGGGCCCGTCAGCAAACGGTCCTCCCCAAGGATTTTATTGATCAATGTGGATTTACCCGCGTTCGGGCGGCCCACAACGGCAATCTGCAACGGCTTTGATTTGGTCGGCACGCGCGGACCTTCGTCCTCGTCGCCCTCTTCAACATCCACGTCTGTGTCAGGCGCATCCGCCGCAGCGCGTTCCTCGAATTCATCAGAAAGCGGCATCAAAACATCGTAGAGCTCACCCAAACCTTCGCCATGCTCGGCAGACAAACGGATCGGTTCGCCCAAGCCGAGGTTGAACCCCTCCAATACGCCTGCGTCCGCTGCTTTGCCTTCGGATTTGTTGGCCGCCAAAATGACGTTCGCATTCTTCCGGCGCAAAATGTCAGCGAAGACTTCGTCGGCGGGCATCACGCCTGTTCGGCCGTCATACATGAACAAACAAATGTCTGCCATTTCAACAGCGCGTTCGGTCAAGCGGCGCATGCGGCCTTGCAAAGATTCGTCTGTCGCCTCTTCCAAGCCAGCGGTGTCGATCACCGTGAACCGCAGATCGCCCAAACGCGCAGCCCCTTCGCGCAAATCGCGCGTGACGCCTGGTTGGTCGTCGACCAAAGCCAGCTTTTTGCCGACGAGACGGTTAAACAACGTGGATTTGCCAACATTCGGGCGGCCCACAATGGCAAGTGTGAAGGACATATCTGCGACCTTTTAAGGGTTAAGTGCAGCCCTCTATACCCTTTCGGGTTTAACGGAAAGCCATCAACTGACCGCGGCCTGTGACGACATAGAGCGTGCCACCAGCCACGACAGGGTTTGATGCGGCGCCGCCCGGGATATCGACCGTCCCGATCAACGCACCAGACACCGGATCGAATTGGCGCAACACACCGTCGCTTGACGCAACAATCAAACGCCCACCGGCCAAGATCGGGCCGTAATGCGCGAAGCGGGTTTTTTGACGACGTTCACGGGTTTCTTCGAAGCCAGGCAAAGCCACGCGCCAGATTGCGGATCCGTCGGCATCATCCAAACGGATTAACTCGCTCAAATCATTGACCAAAAATACGGAATCCCCTGCAGGCCAAACAGGGCCGACAGCGCCTTCAGTCGCGGTCCAGATGCGGTCGCCATTGGCGATTTCCAAGGCCACAACCCGCCCCGACACGTTGCCAACATAAACGCGGTTGCCATCAATAACGGGATCACCGGCGATATCTGAGATCGTCGATGCGGCCTGTCCGGGGCGTTGGCCGGTCACAACTGTCGACCAACGACGCAAGCCGCCATCAGGAAATGCGGCCAGCACTTCGCCTGTTGGAAACGGGAAAATTGCAAAATCGTCAGAGACGGCAGCCCCTGCACCGCCTGAAAAGTTCGAAACCGGTACGGTGCTAGAATGGGTCCAGCGAATCCGTCCGCTGCCCAATTCAAGCGCCCACGCCCGACCGTCGCGTGCCACGACATAGGCCAAATCGCCACGAATCGTTGGTGCTGAAGTGCCTGGTGCGTCCAAGTCCTGACGCCAGATTTCGCCGCCTGACGCAGGGTCCAACGCGACCACTTCACCAAATCCGGTTGTGGCCAAAACAACATTTGCCGCCGCTGCCACCCCGCCACCGGACGCGTCCCGCTGGTTGTCTGTCGCAGGGATAAGATCGCGCGACCACAGGGTTTCGCCTGCAACGGATGTCGCGACCAATTGGCTTTGGGAATCCAGAGTGAAAATGCGGCCAGCTGACACAACGGGATCGGCAGTGATCCGCAACCGGCGTGAGTTTCCGGCGCCAATATTGGTCGCGAAGAGCTGGGTAAGCGATGGGTTCAACGCAGGGTGAGACGCCTTGTGGGTTGGGCCGCCATTGCGGTGGGTCCAATCGGCGTTTTGTACGGCGGCTTGCAGAGCGATTGGGCGTGCTTCGTTCAGCGCGACCTGCGTTTCCAAGGTTTCACCGCGGATGCCGACCCGATCACCGGGCAAGATCACATCTTTCTCGGCGCACGCGGCCAGAATACTGGTTGCTGCTAAAAGACCAAAAACCGAAGGTCGTAGAGCGCCCCGTTTGGATGTCTTCATGCCTGTCATGTCGCCTCCCCCTTTGCGGGTTTATTGGTCGCCGTCAGCGGAAATGCCGATGAGCCCCCCGATGAGAGCCTCCAGATCACCGTCCAATGCCACAATCATGCTGAACGCCCGATCACGCAAGCCCCCAGTGACCTCAGCGTCTTGTGCGATCGCGCTGTATTGCTCTAGCGCGCGCTCAATCTCGCCGTTTTGAATATCCATCAACGCCAGTTGCTCTTGCGCCAACAAGCGGAACGCCCCACCCGGCACGGCCAGTCTGTCGAGAATGGCGCGTCGGTCTGTGTCTGGCAAACCACCGTCCGCCACCATCGCAGATTTCAACGCGGCAATATCGCGGTAAATTTCGGGTGCGTCCTCTCGCAATGCGACCTCATTCAATGTTGCGACTGCGCCGTCCAGATCACCGGTTTCGGTGAGGTTCGAGGCCGCGAGCAGGCCCGTGATTGCGCCTGCGCCCCCGTCAACCTCAATTGCGGAAAGGGCCGCAGCGCGGTCTGCATCGTCATCGATTTCCAAGGCAGCCAGAATTTCATCGCCTGTGGCCTGTGCAGTTTGGGTGGCTTGAGCCTTCCGGTATTCCACAAAAGCGGTGCCGCCTACGGCCAACAGCACCACCAAAACGGCGATCCATCCGTATTTCCGCATGTATCCGAACAGCTGGTCTTTGCGGACCTCTTCGCTGACTTCGTCGATAAAGGAGTCTGGATTGCTCATCTTTGCCTCATATCATTTCAACGCCCCTCTTATCTTGAAGCAGCAAAGGGGGGCAAGAGCCGCGCACGCCAGATACTGTGAAAGAGCAAAAATTGACCATGCGCGCGGAAGTTAAAGACATTAACATTTTTCCATTGCAGCTGCGGCAATATTTCTTTAATCTGAACTGGTCAGTTTAGCGTAAACAGAATAACCCTACGTCATAGATTAACCAATTTCCGCGAGTCCTGAACATGCGCCTTATGCCCCTCCTCACCGCGATCATCGTGTCCGCTGTCCTATACGCATTGGTGTTTGAGCGGGATGCGCTGCTGGCCTTTGCACAAGCTGAACCGCGCGAGGCGGACAGCGCGGCTGAAGAAGACACACTGAACCCCGTCAGCGTGGTGGCACTCACGTCCACTGCCGAGACCGTAGACAACGCCGTGGTTTTGCGCGGTCGTACAGAAGCTGCACGGCAGGTTTTGGTCGCCTCCGAAACAATGGGGCAAGTCGTCTCTGAGCCTATTCGCAAGGGCACCTTTGTGAATGCAGGTGACTTGCTCTGCGAATTGGACCCGGGCACGCGCATGGCGCAGCTGGCCGAAGCCAACGCCCGCTACACCGAAGCCCAAGGCGGCACACCGCAGGCGCAAGCCACAGTCGCCGAGGCAACGGCCCGCGTGCGCGAGGCTGAAATCAACCTGAATGTGGCTCAATCCCTCAGCCAGGATGGCTTTGCATCTGAGACCCGCCGGATCAGCGCCGAAGCCGCATTGGAGGCCGCAAACGCGGCGCTGCAACGGGCCAGCTCTGGCATCGTATCGGCGGAGGCTGGGATTGAATCCGCACAGGCGGCTGTTTTGGCGGCTGAACGGGAAATCGAACGGCTGAAAATTAACGCACCGTTTTCGGGATTGCTGGAATCAGACACCGCTGAATTGGGAACCTTGATGCAACCGGGCAGCCCCTGTGCCACGGTGATCCAGTTGGACCCCATCAAATTGGTTGGCTTTGTCCCCGAAGCCAACGTCGCCCAAATCAGCGTAGGGTCCGCCGCAGGTGCGCGGCTGATCACCGGCGAACAGATCACCGGCGAGGTTACATTTCTGTCGCGATCCGCAGATGAGCAAACACGCACCTTTCGCGTTGAGGTCCGTGTCCCAAACCCGGATCTCACCATCCGTGACGGTCAGACGGCTGAAATATTGATCCAATCCGAAGGGCGGTCGGCCCACCTTCTGCCCGCTTCCTCGCTTACGTTGGACAACGATGGCACCATTGGCATTCGCGCCGTCGACAGTGCGAACATCGCCCGGTTCATGCCTGTCACGGTTTTGCGTGACACGATTGATGGCATTTGGGTCACCGGCCTGCCCCCGCAGGTGGATGTGATCATCGTAGGCCAAGAATATGTGATTGATGGCGTGCTGGTCGCGCCCACCTATCAGGAGGCAGAGGGATGATTAAAATCATCGACGTCGCCGCAAGCCGCGCGCGGATGGTGATCGCTTTTATCGCACTGTCCCTTTTGGCTGGCACCATGGCTTACATCGGGCTCCCAAAAGAGGGTGAGCCGGATATCGAGATCCCCATCATCTTTGTGTCTGTCCCCTTCAGCGGCATTTCCGCCGAAGACTCTGAAACCCTGTTGGTCAAACCCATGGAAGCGGAGCTTCAAGACATTGATGGCCTGGTCGAGATGACCTCCACCGCGTCAGAAGGCTATGCGGGTGTCGCGTTGGAATTTGATTTCAACTGGAACAAGACCGACACGATGGCCGACATTCGTGATGCGATGAACGCGGCAGAGGGACAATTCCCCTCCGGGGCCGACAACTACTCCATCAACGAAATCAATTTCTCAGAATTTCCGATCGTAATCGTAAACCTAACCGGCAATGTCCCGGAGCGGACATTGATCCAGGTTGGCGATGATTTAAAAGATGCCGTCGAAGGCATTGATGGCGTTCTTGAAGCCTCTCTGACCGGCCAGCGGGACGAAATGATCGAGGTGATCATCGATCCGCTTCGACTTGAGGCCTACAATGTGACCGCGAGCGAGCTGATCACGGTTGTGACCCAAAACAACCTGTTGATCGCTGCGGGCGAAGTGGAAACGGCGGGCGGCGCTTTTGCGGTCAAAATCCCATCCAGCTTTGACGAGCCGCGTGATATTTACACCCTACCCGTCAAGACCAATGGCGACCGCGTGATCACGTTGGGCGATTTAGCAGACATTCGCCTGACATTCGAAGATCGCACCAGCACGGCGCGGTTTAACGGCACAACGACGGTGGCGCTTCAAGTCGTGAAACGCCGTGGTTTCAACCTCATCGACACTGCCCAAGAGGTCCGTGATGTGATCGATGCCGAGGTCGACGCCTGGCCACAGGATTTGAAAGATGCGGTGCAAGTGGGCGTCAGCAACGACCAGTCGCGCAACGTCGCATCGATGGTCAGCCAATTGGAAGGGTCGGTTCTGACTGCCATTGCTCTGGTGATGATTGTCGTGCTGGCGGCACTAGGCACGCGCCCTGCCCTGCTGGTGGGTTTTGCGATCCCAACCTCATTCTTGCTGTGCTTTGCGCTATTGGCGGTCATGGGCATCACGATTTCCAACATCGTAATGTTTGGCCTGATCTTGGCGGTGGGCATGTTGGTCGACGGCGCGATTGTTGTCGTGGAATATGCCGACAAGCGCATGAAGGAAGGCGCGGGCCCGATGGAAGCTTACACCGATGCCGCCAAACGCATGTTCTGGCCCATCGTCTCATCAACCGCGACCACGCTATGTGCCTTTTTGCCGATGCTGTTCTGGCCCGGTGTTCCCGGCCAATTCATGGGCATGTTGCCGGTAACCATTATCTTTGTTTTGACAGCATCCCTTGTTGTGGCGCTGATTTATTTGCCTGTTATGGGCGGGGTGACTGGGCGTCTGTCACGCGTGTTTGAAAGCGCGTCGAACGGTTTGCGGGCGCGCCTGCCTTGGTTCATCTGCGCGCTTTTGGTACTGCCTGCGATGGCGTTCGTATTTATTGGCGCGATGCAATCGCTCAACCCAAGCTACCTGACAGGGGCCGAAACACAGGGCGGCTTTGGCGCATATCTGCCGGGCATGATCTTGTTTTTCATCGGCACAGTTGTGCTGTCCATCACGATGGGCGCTGCCCGTATCGAGCGACCGGCAAAACGGATCAAAGCCGGATATCGCCGCTCAATATTCGGCCACGTCATCCACTTCATCGCGGGCAACCCGATCATGCCGATCGTGTCAATCGGTGCCATTATTTTCACCGTCATCTCCGTTTTTGGGTACTTCGGTGCGAACAACAATGGCGTTGAATTCTTCGTGGAATCCGAACCGGAACAAGCTATCGTTTACGTCCAAGCGCGCGGCAACCTGTCTCTTGAGGAGAAGGATTACTTTGTCACGCAGGTCGAGCAAATCGCACTGACCGAACCGGGCATTCAATCCATCTTTGCCTTTGCTGGCGCGGGTGGGTTGAACCAGAACACTGGCGGCGGCGAAGGCCCCAAAGACACTATTGGCCAACTGCAATTGGAGCTCATCCCGTGGGATGAACGTGCTGCCTTTGCCCGTGCCAACGATCTTGATCCCGATACGTTGGATGGGGATTTGGTCTTGGACCGACTTGAGGAAAAACTCGCTGAACTGCCCGGTATCCGGACTGAGATTTTCGCCCTCAGCGGCGGCCCTGCGGCGGCCAAACCTGTTCACTTGCGTCTGTCCGGCCCCAACTGGGCCGAGCTGCAGGAGGCCACAGCCATCGCACGGGCGCAATTTGATGCCACGACCGGCCTCACCCTCGTCGAAGACAGCCGCCCCCTGCCTGGGATCGATTGGCAAATTGACGTCGACGTTGAAAAAGCGGGCCGGTACGGCGCGGATGTGGCCACCGTCGGGGCCATGGTTCAGCTGGTGACACGCGGTATTTTGCTGGACACCATGCGCGTTGACAGCAGTGACGAAGAAATCGAAATTCGCGTGCGCCTGCCCGCGCAAGACCGTGTTTTGTCGACGCTCGACAGCCTCCGCGTGCGCACGCCTGACGGTCTCATCCCGCTATCGAATTTCATCACACGCACCCCGGTACCAGAGCTCAGCCAGATCGACCGGATCGATCAATCGCGCTATTTCGATGTGAAAGCAGGCTTCGAACCCAACCTCACCAAGTTCACGTCCGGAAGCGGTGACGAGGTTCAGGTTTTGGGTATTTTCCGCGAAACTTTGGAAGGTGAAACACCCGCAGACGCGACACGCACTGTCGAAACCAGTGATGGCACGCTCTACGATTTGGTGACCTTGATTGACGCAGAGACGGCCGACGCGGTTCAGGCCGCGATCAGCGACGGTGAGGTGACCCCGGTTGCGGTGAACGGAAACGAGCGGATTGCCGAGCTGACCGAATGGTTGGAGACAAATCCCCTCCCTGCCTCTGTGGATTGGGAATGGACCGGTGACCAAGAAGATCAAGCGGAGTCCGGTCAGTTCCTCATGACCGCGTTTGCTGGCGCTTTGGGGCTGATGTTCATCATTTTGCTGGCGCAGTTCAACTCCGTCTACAATTCGATCCTCGTGCTTTTGGCAGTGATTTTGTCCACAACCGGCGTGTTGATCGGGATGTTGATCATGGATCAGGCCTTTTCGATCATCATGACCGGCACTGGTATCGTGGCCTTGGCTGGGATCGTGGTGAACAACAACATCGTGTTGATCGATACCTATCAAGAGTACGAGCGTTACATGCCGCGTACTGAGGCGATCACGCGCACCGCCGAAGACCGTATTCGCCCTGTATTGTTGACCACCATCACGACCATGGCAGGTCTGGCGCCTATGATGTTTGGCCTCAGCCTTGATTTTATCGGCGGAGGTTATTCCATCGACAGCCCGACATCGCTGTGGTGGAAACAACTGGCGACGGCGGTGGTGTTCGGGCTTGGCATTGCGACGGTGCTCACCTTGGTGTTCACGCCCTCAATGCTGGCGCTGCGGGTCTGGATCACCACATACGCCGGATGGGCGGCGCAATTGTTCGCGAAGCTGTCCATGGGGCGCCAAAGCCGCGCGGCCCAAGACTGGGCCTTGTCACGTGAGGCGAAACGCATCAAAGCACCGGAAATCATATGGGGTGATCCGGACGAGCCCATTGCTCCAAAGATCGCACCTGTACAAGCCGCAGAATAAAAGAAAGCCCGCGCTCTGCGGGCTTTCTCACATCTCATACCGGGCTGCTAGGCCGCGTCCTCATCTTGTTGCTGTCGATGCCAGAGCTGCGCGTACCGACCATTTTTGGCCAGTAGCACATCATGCGCCCCTTCCTCCACGATGATACCGTTTTCCAACACCACGATGCGGTCTGCATCTGCGATGGTGCTCAGCCGGTGGGCGATTGTCAGCACGGTGCGCCCCTGCCCCAAACCTTTAAGTTCAGTCTGAATTTCCATTTCTGTTTCGGTATCCAATGCCGACGTGGCCTCATCCAAAATCAGAATTGGTGGATCTTTCAACAATGTCCGCGCGATGCCCACACGTTGCTTTTCACCGCCCGACAGTTTCAAGCCACGCTCCCCGACGGTGGTTTCATACCCGCCAGGCAGGCTTTCAATGAATTCATGGATTTTTGCGGCTTTGGCCGCCGCTTTGATGTCCTCAAAACTGGCCCCGTCCCGCCCGTAGGCGATGTTGTAGCGAATGGTATCGTTGAACAGAACTGTATCCTGCGGTACCACCCCGATTTGATCGTGAAGGCTCGCTTGCGTCACATCACGTAGGTCTTGGTCGTCGATCCGAATGGCCCCCTGTGTGACGTCGTAAAACCTGAACAACAATCGCCCCAAGGTCGACTTGCCAGATCCGCTGGACCCGACAATCGCCACGGTTTTACCAGCAGGCACCGGCAAATGCACCCCTTTCAGGATCGGGCGCTCGGGGTCATAGCCAAAGAAAACCCCATCGAAAACCACTTCGCCGCCTTGCACATTTAGAACATGCGCGTCAGGTTTGTCGGTCACTTCGGCCGGTTGCTCCAACAAATCGAACATCTGCCCCATATCCACCAAGGCCTGTCTGATTTCACGGTAAACTGTGCCCAGGAAATTTAAAGGCATGGTGATTTGGATCATGTAGGCATTCACCATAACGAAATCGCCCACCGTCAATGTGCCATTCTGCACGCCGACCGCCGCCATGACCATCACAGCGACCAATCCGCTTGTAATTAAAACAGATTGTCCAAAATTCAAAAACGCTAGGGAATAGGATGTTTTCAGGGCCGCCTTTTGGTAAGCCTCCATCGCGACATCGTACCGTGCGGCTTCGCGGCCTTCCGCACCAAAATACTTTACCGTCTCAAAGTTCAGCAGACTGTCGATCGCCTTTTGATTGGCGTCCGTGTCTTGGTCGTTCATCTCTTTGCGAATTTTCACCCGCCATTCGGTGACGGTGAATGTGAACCAGATATAGAAACCAATCGTGACAAGAACGACGACCAAGTACCAGATATCAAACAAAAATGCCAAAACTACTGCAATCATCAACAGCTCGAGAAGCAAAGGCCCGATCGAGAACAGCAAGAACCGCAGCAGGAATTCCACACCCTTGACCCCGCGTTCGATAATACGGCTCAGCCCGCCAGTTTTGCGGGTGATGTGATAGCGCATCGACAGACGGTGGATGTGGGTAAAGGTTTCCAGTGCCAAGGAACGCAGGGCGCGTTGGCCCACCTTCGCAAAAATCACGTCTCGCAGCTGTTGAAAGCCCACATTCATCAAACGCGCGAGACCGTAGGCCACTGTTAGGCCTATGGCCCCGATCATCAAAAACGTGGCAGGCCCCTCGCCGTCCAGCGCATCAACGGCATGTTTGTAAAACAGCGGCGTGCCCACCGCGATGAGCTTGGCCAGAAAGAGCACGGAAAGCGCGGCGACCACGCGGTATTTCACCCATGGGGCCTCGTCAGGCCACAAATAGGGCAGCACCCGTTTGACGACTTTCCATCCTTGGATCTGGTCGTTGTTCAAATTTGCAGATGTTTTGGGAAGACCGCGCATGGATGACTTTCTTTGATCACAGACCTGTTAAACTAGGCACCCATTCTCGACTTTGCCAGAGCTTCCACGAGCCCGACCGCAAGTTTGCGGTCACTGCACGCGCCCAGCGCCTCGAAAAGACGCCGCAGGTTGCCGGGTTTTCCAACCCAAAACGCATCCATTGTTTGCTGCGGTCTCTCGGTCTAAGGTTCGGCATGGAAATTTCTGGGGGGTCTTCCATGACTGAGTCGTCACCGATTGCTACCGGCTTTGGGCCTGAACTTGCGGGTTTTGATTGGTCCGATGCTTTGCGTCTTGAAGATCAGCTCACCGAAGACGAACGGATGCTGCGCGATGCGGCGCGTGAATTCGCCCAAACCAACCTGCAACCGCGCGTCAAAGACGCCTATCGCAATGAAACAACCGACCCGAATATCTTTCGAGACATGGGCGCGGCTGGGCTTCTTGGCCTGACAATTCCCGAAGAATACGGCGGATTGGGCGCGGGCTACGTGACCTACGGTTTGGTCGCGCGCGAAATTGAACGGGTGGACAGCGGGTACCGTTCGATGATGTCGGTGCAATCGTCGTTGGTGATGTACCCGATCCACGCCTACGGGTCAGAAGAGCAACGTGGCAAATATCTACCTAAGCTCGCCAGTGGCGAGATGATCGGATGTTTCGGCTTGACCGAGCCTGACGCTGGCAGTGATCCAGCGGGCATGAAAACCCGTGCCGCAAAAACGACGACCGGATATAAAATCTCCGGCTCGAAAATGTGGATTTCCAACGCCCCCATCGCAGATGTGTTTGTGATCTGGGCCAAATCCGATGATCACGGCGGCAAAATCCGCGGATTTGTGATCGATGCCGGCACGCCCGGTTTGAGCGCACCAAAGATTGGCGGCAAACTGTCCCTTCGCGCGTCTGTTACGGGCGAGATTGTACTTGACGGTGTCGAGGTCGGTGAAGACGCTTTGCTACCGAATGTTCAAGGCTTGAAGGGGCCCTTTGGCTGCTTGAACCGCGCGCGCTATGGCATATCGTGGGGCGTATTGGGGGCAGCCGAAGGCTGCTGGCACGCCGCGCGCCAATATGGATTGGATCGCAAGCAATTTGGCAAACCCTTGGCGCAGACACAGCTGTTCCAAAAGAAACTGGCCGACATGCAGACTGAAATCTCACTAGGCCTGACTGCAGCACTGCAACTGGGCCGTTTGATGGAAGCCGGAACTGCCGCGCCCGAGATGATAAGTATGATGAAGCGCAATAACTGCGGCAAAGCGTTGGATATTGCGCGCATGGCCCGTGACATGCATGGTGGCAACGGAATTTCAGACGATTTCCCTGTGATGCGTCACATGGTTAACCTTGAAACAGTCAACACCTATGAGGGCACCCACGATGTACATGCTCTTATCCTCGGGCGGGCTCAAACCGGCTTGCAGGCATTTTTTTGATGCAATCGCAAAAACGTCTCCTCTGGCGCCAAGTTTCGCCGCAAAGTTTTTTCAAACCCTACTTCCTGTGTGGAACCACATGAATAACGAGTGTTCGAAATGAAAGATATGACTGCTGCTTTTGTGTATGACTTAAACGGGCTAGACCGTTCAGAGTGGATATCACGCGTGGATGACATCTGCGAAGAGTCAGGACATTTCGAACCTGTCGGCCCGAAACATTCAGCCTTGTTCATCGATGCAGGCCGGACCCTTTTGGTCACTTTCGAAAGCGAGCATGACGCGCGCAATCGTAACAGAGATGGCGCGCCATTGGGGTGGCAATTCGTCAACAAAAACGGATGGTCTAGCCTTACCCTGCTGGCAGGAGACACCATGGATTGGTACCGTCACCCTGCCATTTTCGGCTATTTCGACCGGATGATAGATGACGGATTTTTCGATGATTTTGACCAGATCCTGTTTTATGGAACGGGTGCAGCCGGATATTCAGCCGCGGCGTTTTCGGTCGCAGCTCCGGGCGCGCGGGTCTTGGCCATTCAGCCACAAGCGACTTTAAACACCTCTATTGCAGGTTGGGACCGCCGTTTCCCACAGGCTCGTAGGCTCGATTTTGTCAGTCGGTTTGGCTATGCGCCAGCAATGGTTGAAACAGCGGATCATGTCACGGTCGTGCATGATCCAAGCATTGCTGAAGACGCAATGCACGCTAGCCTGTTTAATGCCTCAAACACAACGCATTTGCGCTGCCCTTACCTGGGCCCAGAGGCTGGGGCGGCTTTGCAAAATATGGAAATTCTGCCAGCAATGCTAGATGCGGCGATGGACGGAACACTCGACCATGGCACGTTCGCGCCACTTTGGCGGCGGCGCCATGAGTATATGCCGTATCTGCGTACGTTGTTCTACCGTTTGGATGCGTCCGACGCGCATCCAAAATTGATGGCGCGGCTGTGTCGCGCTGTCACAAAAGACGCGGATCGCCCGATGTTCAACAAAAAGTTGGCCGAGATGGAGCAAATTGCAGACAGTGTCGCGCGTTAATCAATCGCTGCTTGCCGACCCTTCGATAAGTTGTTGCGCGAAACGGACCAACCGAACGGCAAATACCCCTAGGATTCCGCCCAGGATTACACCAACCGCGGACCCATTACTAAAGATCGCGCTGAGAATCGCGGCCCCCAACATGGCAATCATGAAACTGATCACAGGCAATTCATCGTCGAAGACTTCGATTTTTTGACCCAAAGCCCGCGCAAGCGGGCGCGCGGCAAAGTCTTCGATTTTCGGTGTCGCGGCCCCTGCGGCCAGTGCGATAATAAACCCCAACATAAACTTTTCCCCTTCTGATGCACCATGATCCGAATACTGGGAGGTTTGGCAAGGGGAACCCCTTTCTTGTTTTTACAATCAAGTGTAATGGCATCTTATGCCTAAGATGACACCTGACCGCCTTACAATTCGCCGCCCAGATGATTGGCACCTTCACTTGCGTGATGGTGCGATGATGGAGGCCGTAACAAAACACACCGCCGAGCATTTTGGTCGTGCGATTATCATGCCCAATCTCGTGCCGCCTGTCGTAACTGGCGCGCAGGCCGCAGCCTACCGTGACCGGATTATGGCTGCGATCCCGGAGGGCAGCACCTTCCGCCCCTTGATGACCTGCTATCTGACCGAAGACACAGACGCAGACGATTTAGCACGCGCCCATGCCGATGGGATCATTACTGCGGTTAAACTGTACCCTGCAGGTGCAACGACGAATTCTGCGTCTGGCGTGAGCGACTTTGACAAGGTCCGCCCCGTTTTGGAACGGATGGCCGAGATCGGGCTTCCACTGTGTGTGCATGGCGAAGTGACCGATCCGAATGTAGATATTTTCGACCGCGAGGCCGTGTTCATTGACCGTGTGCTCAAACCGATCCGCAAAAAAGTGCCGGATCTGAAAATCATCATGGAGCATGTGACCACGGAAAACGCCGTTGATTACGTGCGCGACAGTCGCTCAAATCTGGCTGCGACGATCACAACGCACCACCTGATCATCAACCGCAACCACATTTTGGCCGGTGGGATCAAACCACATTACTACTGCCTGCCGGTTGCCAAACGGGAAAAACATCGCGTGGCTTTGGTGGCCGCCGCTATTTCTGGCGATAAACGGTTCTTCCTCGGCACAGATTCAGCCCCTCACACAGATGCCAACAAATTGCTCCCCTGTGGCTGTGCAGGCTGCTTTACTGCGCCCAACACGATGTCATGCTTGGCCGAAGTGTTCGAGGCCGCTGGTGCATTGGACAAGTTGGAAAACTTCACCTCCCTCGCCGGCCCGCGATACTATGGTCTAGACCCGAATGAGGACACCATCACATTGGTGCGCGGCGCGCCCGTCACCTACCCGGCACACGTCGAAACTGCGGACGGCCCTGTCACCGTGTTCGACCCCGGTTTCCCGCTGCATTGGCGCATCGAAGCATAACACCAAAGGACGCGAACCATGATCCCTACCTCCTTTCCCGACAAAACCGAAATCGCCCGCCTGACAGCCCGCATGCTGATCGAAATTGGTGCGATCGATTTTAACGCGACCGAGCCATTCACCCATGCCTCTGGTAAAAAAGCGCCGACATATGTCGACTGCCGCAAGCTGATTTCCTTCCCGCGCATCCGGGCGACATTGATGGATTTCCTCGCCGTGACCACGATGCGCGAAGTGGGTTTTGAAGCCTTCGACAACGTTGCAGGTGGCGAAACAGCGGGCATTCCATTTGGCGCGATGATTGCTGAACGGTTGGCGTTGCCCATGTCCTACGTTCGTAAAAAGCCTAAAGGGTACGGCCGCAATGCCCGCATCGAAGGTGTGATGACCGAAGGCCAACGGGTTTTGTTGGTAGAAGATTTGACCACCGATGGTGGATCAAAGCTGAGCTTCGTGGATGCGATCCGTGAAACGGGGGCCACCTGTAACGCAACGGCTGTCATTTTCTACTACGGTATCTTCGAAGGGGTTGAACAGACCTTGGCCGATCATGGTGTGCAGCTTGTCAGCTTGTGCACGTGGTGGGATGTTTTGGAAGAAGCGAAAGCGACTGATTCCTTTGATGCCGCAACCCTGACCGAGGTCGAAGCCTACCTGCGCGATCCTGCAGGTTGGTCCGCCGCCCACGCCTAAAATATTAAAAGACGGTTAAGGCGTAAGACCGCCCGAAACACATCATGTAGCCCGCGCCCCCTAGGTGCGGGCTTTATTTTGTGCTACGCCTTACACGATCCCAATCTATCCACAGCTTATACAATTTGCGTGACAGCCGTGGATTTCGTATCAGGCATCTCTACCGCATGACGCGCAGAGTGATGTTTGAAGAGGTATGACATGAATGAAATTTCAACGTTCAACGCATCAGGCACGGCTGAAGCGAACGTCGATCAGGCACCACATTCTATCGAAGCGGAACAACAACTGCTCGGCGCGATCCTGACAAACAACGATATCTTTGATCGTGTCGCCTCTATTGTTGGGCCTGAGCATTTCTACGACCCCGTTCATGCACGCATTTTTGAAGTGGCCGCGGCACGCATCGCGAAAAACAACCTTGCCTCCCCCGTGACGTTGAAAGCCTTTCTTGAAGATGACGAAGGTCTGCAGGAATTAGGTGGACCAGCGTATCTTGCACGCTTGGCCGGGGCTGCGATTTCTGCATTTGCGGCTCGTGACTACGCGCAAATGATCTACGACCTTTCCGTGCGGCGCGAATTGATCACGGTCGGTCATGACATTGCATCCAAGGCCGCCAAGGTCGATGTTGCGTCAGAACCAAAAGAACAAATCGTCGAAGCCGAACAGGCCCTCTATAAACTGGCGGAACAAGGCACGTCCGAGGGGGGCTTCCAATCCTTCCTCAAAGCCGTAACCGAGGCCGTGAACGTCGCCAACACCGCCTATCAGCGCGATGGAGGATTGGCCGGTGTGCCGACAGATTTGATCGATCTGGACGCCAAACTGGGCGGGCTGCACAAATCTGACCTTTTGATCTTGGCGGGTCGTCCATCCATGGGGAAAACATCACTGGCCACCAACATCGCCTACAACGTGGCAAAAGCCTACAAAAAGGGCAAATTGCCAGACGGATCCGAAGGCGCGATTGACGGTGGGGTGGTCGGGTTCTTCTCGCTCGAGATGTCGGCTGAACAGTTGGCGGGCCGTATTTTGGCCGAAGCCTCAGAGATTTCATCCCACAAAATCCGCCAAGGTGACATGACCGAAGGCGAATTTCGCCGTTTTGTCGAAGCTGCCAAGAAACTTGAAGCCTGCCCGCTGTTCATCGATGATACGGCGGCTATTCCGATCAGCCAATTGGCCGCCCGCGCCCGCCGTCTGAAACGAACCCACGGGCTAGACGTTCTTATCGTCGACTATTTGCAGCTGGTCCGCGGGACATCAGACAACCGTGTGCAGGAGATCGGTGAGATTTCCATGGGGCTCAAGGCGATCGCCAAGGAATTGAACATTCCGGTCATTGCCCTGTCCCAGCTCTCACGTCAGGTGGAAAGCCGTGAAGATAAACGCCCACAGCTGTCCGACCTGCGGGAATCGGGCTCGATCGAGCAAGATGCCGACGTTGTTATGTTCGTGTACCGTGGTGAATATTATACGGAACGTGAAAAGCCCGATGACAGCAACCTCGAGGCGATGGCCGCGTGGCAAGACAAAATGAGCAGTCTGTTCGGGAAAGCAGAAGTTATCATCGGGAAGCAACGTCACGGCCCGATTGGCACCGTCGAGCTGAGCTTTACACCTGAATTCACCCGCTTCGGCAACCTTGTCAAACCTTGGCAGCAAGACGGTGAGCAAGAGTTCTAAAGCGCCGCGATCTTGTGGCAATATTTGGCGCAATTTCTGGTCGTCGCAATCTAGGGTAGTGCGATGGCCGAAATTGCGCCGCACGCCCCCTTGCGACCTTGGGTGCAGGCTGGCATGAACGCGACATGAGTACAGGTTTTCTTTCCGTTGATTTAGATGCGCTTGCCACGAACTGGCGGGCGCTTGACGCAATGACCACGTGTGAAACCGCCGCTGTCGTAAAGGCAGATGGGTACGGTTTGGGCGCAGGCAAAGTGGCGCGCGCGCTGGTGCGTGCCGGTGCAAAACGGTTGTTCGTTGCAGTCGCCGAAGAAGGCGCGGCTCTGCGGCAAGAGGTCGGTCCCAACGTCGAAATTTGCGTCTTTTCCGGCCATATGCGTGGCGACACTGACATGATCGGCGACATGATGTTGACGCCAATGATCAACACGGTCGGTCAGCTCACCCGGCATCTAGAAGCCTTGCCCGAACATCCCTTCGGGATCCAACTGGACACAGGCATGAACCGTTTGGGTTTGGAAATGAACGAATGGGCCTCAATCGCGGAAATCGCATTGGCGCAGAATTGCCGTTTGGTCATGTCCCACCTCGCCTGTGCGGATGAACCTGAAAACCCGATGAACCGCCAACAGCTGGACCAATTCCACCTGATGACGGATGGTATCAACGTGCCACGATCTTTGGCGGCGACGGGCGGCATTTTGCTTGGGCCTGAATACCATTTCGATCTTACCCGCCCCGGCGTTGGCCTATATGGCGGCCAGCCATTCACCGACGCCGAGCCAGTGGCCTATCTGGATTTGCCAGTCATTCAGGTGCGCGAATTGGAAGTCGGCGAAACGGTGGGCTACGGCAACAGCTGGACCGCCCAACGCCCAAGCAAAATCGCAACAGTTTCAGGTGGCTATGCCGACGGCTTGATCCGCGCCCTCTCGAACGGTGCAAACCTTTGGCACGGCGCGCAGCCGGTCCCGCTGGTCGGCCGCGTCTCGATGGATTTGATCACTGTCGATGTGACAGACCTGCCAGAATTGCCCGGCACATTGTCCTTTCTTGGACCGGATCAAACGGTCGACGCATTGGCCGCAAACGCGGGTACGATTGGATATGAAATCCTGACATCGTTGGGTGCACGTTACCAACGTCGCTACGCTGGCGGATGATTGGGGCATTTGCCTCCATCGGCGCGGGGGCTTTGGCGGCATTAGCTGCTCTGGGCCGCCTCGCAATATTCACCGGCCAAACGGTGAGCCACCTGTTTAGACCGCCCTTTTATGGCCGCGAATTTGGCGCGGCACTGATCCAGATCGGCTACTTTTCATTGCCCGTCGTGGGCCTAACCGCGCTGTTTACGGGCGGTGCATTGGCGCTTCAAATTTACGCGGGCGGCGCACGGTTCTCGGCGGAGGCTGTTGTTCCACAGATCGTCGCCATCGGAATGGTTCGCGAACTCGGGCCTGTTTTGGTCGGGTTAATGATCGCGGCGCGTGTCACATCATCCATCGCTGCAGAAATTGCGACAATGAAAGTCACCGAACAAATCGATGCCTTGGTCACGCTGTCCACAAACCCAATGAAATACCTGACCCTGCCCCGTGTTCTGGCCGCAACTTTGGTGATGCCAGGCTTGGTCGCGGTCGGGGACATCATCGGTATCTATGGCGGTTTTTTGGTCAGCACTGAACGGCTGGGATTCAATGCGGCGGCCTATTTGCATAACACAGCCGATTTTTTGACCGCGACTGACATCCTTTCAAGCCTCGTGAAAGGGGCAGTCTTCGGTTTCATTGCCGCGCTAATGGGGTGCTACTACGGCATGCATTCAGACCGTGGCGCGATGGGCGTTGGCCGTGCCACGAAATCATCGGTCCAAGCCGCCGCTATTTTGATTTTGATCGCAAACTTCCTTTTGACGGGGGTATTTTTCTCCGCATGATCACACTGTCCGACGTTCATAAAAAATTTGGCGACAATGCCGTTTTGCGCGGTGTGAACCTGCATGTCCCAAAAGGATCTTCGATGGTTGTCATCGGCGGATCGGGGACGGGCAAATCTGTTCTGATCAAGTCGATCTTGGGATTGGCCTCGCCTGATGCTGGCACAATCTCGGTTGACGGCACGGATGTGGCCACCGCCGATCGCGACGCGTTTTTGGCCCGTTTTGGTATGCTGTTTCAGGGTGCTGCTCTTTTTGACAGCCTGCCCGTTTGGCAAAATGTGGCGTTCCGGCTTTTGCGCGGCTCGCTAAAGCGCTCCAAGGCCGAAGCCCGTGATATAGCCATCGATAAACTGCGGCGCGTTGGGCTGACGCCAGATGTCGCGGATCGGCTTCCGGCAGAATTGTCAGGTGGTATGCAGAAACGTGTTGGCCTGGCCCGTGCCATCGCCGCAGAGCCGGAAATTATCTTTTTTGATGAACCAACAACAGGCCTGGACCCGATCATGGCCGGCGTGATCAACGACCTTATCCGCGAAATCGTATCCGAAATGGGCGCGACCGCGATTACTATTACCCACGACATGGGATCGGTTCGCGCGATTGCAGATGATATCGCCATGTTGCACGCAGGCAAAATACGGTGGACCGGCGCGGTAGACCAAATGGACGCATCAGGTGACCCCTATTTGGATCAGTTTATAAACGGACGGGCCACCGGCCCTATCGAAGCGGTCAGGTAGAAGGGCAAAGACACCAAACCACGCAGCCTCGTGAATATGATTCGGGCTCTGCCACTACCCGTAGATGTGAAGACTAGATTTGCCCTGTTCGCGCTGCCGCAATACAAACCGACCCAAATCGTTGACCGCGCGACAATGATTGAGGATTGCATTCACTGTTTCAGCTAGCGCAACTGAGCACCGCAAACTGTTGAAAATGCAACAACTCCCTTCATACGGTTACATCGAAACCGTTTTTCCCCTTGGGGGATAAGCGGCAAATCGCCTAAAAGAATATACCTACGACAAACCCTTGGGGGGTAACCTGTGTCTGATCAATCTTTCGTGGCGCGATGCCACCGTTTTTTGCATTCTGTGTCCTTGGTCCTGATCTTGGCTATCGGGCTGACCGCTATTTGCTACACCTTTGCTGCCGCCTTCGGGCTTGCGCCCTGGCTGACATTCACTGCAACCTTCGGGGATGTGGCCTACCCGCAAGCGGGCATGATTACGCAAATCGTCGCGACGATTATTCTAGCGTCTTTGTTTTTCTTCATGCCCAGTGCGCGTCGGATTTTGTCGCTTGAGCGGGCACATCGTGATTTCCGCGTCACGATGGAAGATGTCGCAAAAGCCTATCATGTCTGCCACACGGCGGATCGCTCAGGCGTTTTCACACTGAGTTCTGAATTTGATGCCGTGCGCGAACGTCTTTCATACCTGCGCGATCATCCGGATTTGGACAGCTTAGAACCACAGATTCTGGAACTGGCTGCCCAGATGTCTCAGCAATCACGCGAACTGTCTGATATTTACAGCGATGAAAAAGTAACGCGCGCCAAGACGTTTTTGCGTCAGCGCCAAGAAGAGGTTGAGCGTCAACAGGCCCTGATCATCGAAGCACACCACGCTATCCGTGACATTCGCAAATGGTCACAACAGGTTGAGCTGGAAGAAAGCGTCGTTGCGTCTCAACTCAGCCAATTGGAAGAGCAGCTAGAGGCAACACTGCCATCGCTGGGCTATACTCTGGGCAAAGACAGTGCAGAGGTTGTGCCTCTGCCGCAAAAACCGGCAGCTGAATAAAACCCATTTTGTAAGCGGGCGGCTTGATTTTAGGTTGCCCGCTTTCAGCTTAATGAACGCAGAGCCCCCCTAATTTTGAAACCGTGACAAAGGTCTTTGAATGACGACCGCACTGCGTATCGCAAACCTCTCCTTACTCGTCTTGTTTCCCATTGCATGGTTCGCGCCCCTGCTGCGCGCGGCCCTGTTGCCAATCTTCGGGTTGGACGAAATCTCAGTCATCTCAGGCTTGCAAAGCCTTTGGGCCAGCGATGTTTTCCTTGCCTTAGTTGTCACGCTTTTTGCGATTTTCGCGCCCTATCTGAAAACGATTGGCTTGATCCTGATCCATTTCAACCTTTTGAAATCAAGTGTCCTGCCTGTTCTGGGGTATTTGGGCAAACTGGCCATGGCCGATATTTTCCTCATCGCGCTCTACGTGGTTGTTGTAAAAGGTGCGGGGCGTGTAACGGTCGAAGGTGGCTGGGGGCTTTATCTGTTTACTGCCTGCGTATTAATGTCGATCTTTGTCTCTATCTTTACCGCGCGCGAGGTAAAAACCAACGCGGAATAACGCGCGCGCATCATGCCTCTTGCGTTGTAGGTCTAAAAAGACCAAAACGAGAACATGGCAAAAGAACCCACCTTTATCTGTACGAAATGCAATGCATCGACCACCAAATGGTCAGGCCGCTGTGACAGCTGCGGCGAATGGAATTGCATCGAAGAAGTGAACCCCCTGTCGGCTGGCCCAAAAGCGAAAAATTCGCTCAAAGGCGGGCGTGGGAAACACATCACACTGACCGATTTAGCGACCGAGGAAAAGGAACCGCCCCGCACTTTATCCGGTGTGGATGAGTTGGACCGTACATTGGGCGGTGGATTGGTGAAGGCCTCGGCGTTGCTGGTGGGGGGGGATCCCGGGATCGGGAAATCCACACTATTGTTGCAAGCCGCCGCACGGTTCGCCCGCAATGGCCTTAAAGTTCTTTATATTTCGGGCGAGGAATCAGCGTCACAAGTGCAAATGCGTGCCCGCCGTTTGGGCCTGACGGAAAGCCCGGTGAAATTGGCGTCCGAAACCAACCTTCGTGACATTCTGACCACGCTGGAAACCGAGCAACCCGATTTTGTCATTATCGATTCTATTCAAACCATGTGGCTCGACACCGTCGAAGCAGCGCCCGGCTCCGTCAGCCAAGTCCGCTCCGCCGCGCATGAGCTGACAACCTTCGCCAAATCTCGCGGCATCGCGATTGTTATGGTCGGCCACGTCACTAAAGAAGGCGCCATCGCTGGCCCACGTGTGGTCGAACACATGGTTGATACGGTGCTCTATTTCGAAGGCGAACGCGGGCATCAGTTCCGCATCTTGCGGGCCGTGAAAAACCGATTTGGTCCTGCGGATGAAATCGGTGTGTTTGAGATGACAGGAAAAGGCTTGGCCGAGGTGAAAAACCCCTCTGCTTTGTTCTTGTCAGAGCGTGGGGATCCTGCACCTGGATCGGTTGTTTTTGCCGGCATCGAAGGCTCTCGCCCGATGTTGTGCGAATTCCAAGCTCTTGTGGCACCCTCGCCCCATTCGCAACCGCGCCGCACAGTTGTGGGGTGGGATGGGTCGCGCCTCGCGATGATTTTAGCGGTCCTCGAATCTCGTGCGGGCGTGCCGTTTACCGGCCTTGATGTATACCTAAACGTCGCTGGTGGATTGCGGGTTTCAGAACCTGCGGCCGATTTGGCTGTCGCTGCGGCTCTCATTTCAGCCCGCGAAGACGCCGCATTGCCTAAAGAGAGTGTCATTTTTGGCGAAATCAGCCTGTCTGGTGGGTTGCGACCGGCACCGCAGACCGAAAATCGGTTGAAAGAAGCGTCAAAACTTGGTTTTACCTCCGCAATCACTCCGGTTCGTGCGAAACGTGGTGGTGACGCGGGCGTTGAATTGCGTGAGATGCAAGATTTGCACGCCTTCGTAGAACAAGTATTCGGGGCCAGATAGCCGCCCCACAGTCAGACGGGACAGAACACATGGCCGATTTCACACTAATCGATGGCGTCGTCGCCCTTGTTATCATTCTGTCTGCGTTGCTGGCTTACAGCCGCGGCTTCGTGCGCGAGGCATTGGCGATTGCAGGTTGGATCATAGCGACGGTTGTTGCCTTCGTCTTCGCTGACAAAGTAACACCGCTTGTCCGCCAAATTCCTGTTATCGGTGATTTCATTGGCGACAGCTGCGAGCTCAGCGTGATCGCGGCATTCGCAGCCGTATTTGCCGTGGTTTTGGTGATCGCCTCAATCTTCACCCCCTTGTTTTCATCCCTGATCCAACGCTCTGTCTTAGGCGGCCTCGACCAAGGTCTTGGGTTCCTGTTCGGCGCATTGCGCGGCATTTTGTTGGTGGCGGTAGCCTTTTTCGTCTACCAAACTGTGCTGCAAAGCCAGAACATCGAGATGGTCGAAAACTCACGCGCAATTGCTGTGTTTTCCAAAATGACCGGCAGCATCGAAGACCGTGATCCAGAGGCCGCTTTGGGTTGGATCACCACGCAATACGAGCAGCTCGTCGGGGAATGCGGCGCGCCAGACGCCGATGTCGACGCGACACCTGCTGAAAACTAAGCCTTAGGCTGACACGATCCAGCCCCCGCCTGTACCTGTAGAGCGTCAACACCCTGATGTTTGGACGTGCCTTGCATCATGACGTGACAGTTCTATGACGATTGGTTAAACCCGCACATACATGCCACACCGGATTCGGAGCTGCTCAACGTGTCCACTGACAAGCCCTGCACACTGCCCCCCGCTCACCCCTTTGATGATGACAGAATAAAAGAGGAATGTGGCGTCTTCGGCGTTGTTGGCGTTGCCAATGCTGCATCAGTTGTTGCCTTGGGCCTTCACGCGCTGCAGCATCGCGGGCAAGAAGCCGGCGGCATCGTCACGCATGATTTCGAAAGCGGTTTTAACTCAGCCCGCCGCTTTGGGCTGGTGCGCGATAACTTCACCTCTGAAAAGCTGCTGAACACCCTGCCGGGGCCAATCGGCATCGGCCATGTCCGCTATTCCACAGCCGGATCCAAAGGCGCGACCGCGATCCGCGATGTGCAACCCTTCTTTGGTGAATTCGTAATGGGCGGCGCGGCCGTAGCGCACAACGGCAACCTGACCAACGCCAACGCCCTGCGCAAAGGGCTGATCAACCGCGGCTCGATTTTCCAATCCAGCTCGGACAGCGAATGCATCATCCATCTTATGGCCCGTGCCATGGGCGAAACCATTCCTGAGCGGATGAAAGAAGCTTTGACGCAAGTCGAAGGGGCGTTCTCCATCGTTGCGATGACGCGTACCAAATTGATCGGCGTGCGCGACCCGCTGGGCATCCGCCCGCTGGTGCTGGGCCGGTTGGGCGACGGCTATATCCTCGCATCCGAGACCTGCGCCCTCGACATTATCGGCGCGACCTTCCTGCGTGAGATCGAGCCGGGCGAGATGGTGGTGATCACGGCCCACGGCGTGAAATCCTCTCGCCCCTTCCCTCCGCGCCGCCCGCAGCCTTGCATCTTCGAATATGTTTATTTCAGCCGCCCTGACAGCGTTTTGGGCGGCAAATCCGTTTATGAGGTACGCCGCGAAATCGGGCGTGAATTGGCTCGCGAAGCGCCGGTTGACGCCGATATGGTCTGCACCGTGCCAGACGGCGGCACCCCCGGCGCGATCGGCTACAGCCAGGAAAGTGGCATCCCGTTCGAGATGGGCATCGTGCGCAACCAATATATGGGCCGCACCTTCATCGAGCCGAGCGAGCAGATCCGTAACATGGGTGTGCGCCTGAAACTCAACGTCAACCGCGCACTGGTTGAGGGCAAGAAAATCATCCTCGTGGATGACAGCATCGTGCGCGGCACCACTTCGCGCAAACTCAAGGATATGATCCTCGAGGCGGGCGCGGCCGAGGTGCATTTCCGCATCGCCTCGCCGCCTGTGCAGTGGCCCTGTTTCTTTGGTGTCGACCTGCCCAACCGCGAAGACCTGCTGGCTGCGCAAATGACAAATGATGAGATGCGCGACTACCTTGGCGTCTCTTCGCTAGAGTTCCTGTCCATCGACGGGCTCTACCGCGCTTTGGGCGAAAAGAACGGGCGCGACCCCGCTGCCCCCGCCTATTACGATGCGGTGTTCACCGGCGATTACCCCATTGAGCCTAAAGACATGATCGAGAAGGGTTTTCAGATGAAGACCGCCGCAGAGTAAGAACGCCATTTGCTGAATCTGTGGCGCCCCAACCCCAGAGTTGCGCGCCCATCAGCAAAATAACGCGCATCCCCCACGGCCTCGCTTTAAATCCTGCGAGGCCGTTTCTACATGGGCCAGATCAGACACAGATCAAAACGAGCCCTCCATGACAAATGCCACAACCGCAGCGGCCGCCACCCGGCAGGCGCCAACCCTCAATCGCACATTGATCTTGTTGGGGGTCTTCACCTCCGGTGACAGCGCGCGCGCCCTTCTGCGCACCGACAGCGGAGAAACCATGATGATCACACGCGACACACCCGAAAACGGGCTGACCCTACTCGATGTTGGCGATGGGTGGGCGATGGTGCGGGAAAACAACCGCGTTCACCGCTTGGTCATTGCCTGACAGCATTGCTATTTCCCGCGCCGCGCCCTAATCAGGCGCCATGAAAACAGCACTTATCACAGGCGCATCCCGCGGGATCGGCGCAGCACTGGCCGAAGTATTGGCTCCGACACACCACATCATCGCCGTTGGTCGCACGACCGGTGCGCTGGAAGAGGTGGATGACCGGATCAAAGCATTGGGCGGTGATGCAACATTGGCACCGATGGACATCACAGTCGATGCGGCCATGCAGCAATTGTGCCGCAGCATCTATGACCGTTGGGGCGGTTTGGACCTTTGGATTCACCCCGCCATTCACGCAGCCCCTCTATCGCCTGCCAGCCATGTTAATGCGAAAGACTTTTCGAAATCCACCGATGTGAACATCACCGCAACATCGCGGCTGATCACCTATGTCGCTCCTTTGTTGGGGGAAGACGGAACCGCCGTGTTCTTGGATGACCCCCACAGCGGCGAGCGCTATTTTGCATCCTACGGTGCAACCAAAGGCGCGCAGATCGCACTCGCCCGCTCTTGGGCTGCGGAGACTGTAAACACCGGGCCAAAGGTGCGTATTTTGCAACCAAAACCCATGTCTACTGCAACACGGGCGCGGTTCTATCCGGGGGAAGACCATGGCAAGCTTGCGCATCCGCGCAATGAAGCCACGCGTTTGCTGCCGGAAATCTTCGCGCCCTAATCCACGCGGCCCCTCCTAAAAGGGAGTCTTTCGTGCAACGCCCCGCTGGTCGTGTCCCCGCGACCATTGCCGCCCAGAATCCTTCGGCGTAACAAGATGCAAAGGGGTTTCTACCATGCGCATTCTGATCACCAATGATGATGGCATAAACGCACCGGGACTTGCCACGCTGACCAAAATTGCTCAGGACGTGGCAGGGCCTGATGGCGAAGTTTGGACCGTCGCGCCCGCTGTTGAGCGGTCCGGTGTCGGGCATTGCATCAACTACACCACCCCGAGCCTTTTGACCGAAGTGTCCGATCGGCGCTTCGCGCTTGAGGGCAACCCAGCGGATTGTGTTTTGGCTGCCCTTTACGATGTGATGCGCGATGCAAAGCCTGATTTGGTTTTGTCCGGTATCAATCGCGGCAACAACGCAGCTGATAACACGCTTTATTCCGGTACGATTGGCGCCGTGATGGAGGCTGCTTTGCAGGGTGTGCCCGGCATCGCGATGAGCCAGTTTTTCGGGACTGGAAACAGAAATTTGGCGGACCCATTCGAAGGGGCCGCACAGCACGGTGCAGATACTGTCCGTGCGTTGCTCGATCATGGCATTTGGACGAACGACGCCTACCGCGTGTTCTACAATGTGAACTTTCCGCCATGTTCCGGTGCAGAGGTTAAAGGGCGCAAAGTCGCATCCCAAGGGTTTCGCGATGATACGTTCTTCTCCATGGAGCCGGTCACAGCCCCCAACAATCGTCGGTATCTGTGGATCACCGGCGGCCCACAAGACAAACCCACAGGTCCGGGCACAGATGTAACGGCCAACTTGGATGGCTACATCTCGATCACGCCCATGCGTGCTGATCTGACGGCCCATGATCTTTTGACCGACCTTTCAAACCGTCTGGATTAATTCCCCGATGACCCGTGCCGAACGTCAAATGCAATTTCTTTATGCCCTTAGATCCAAAGGCGTGACCGACGCCCGCGTTCTAACCGCTATGGAGAAAACCGACCGTGCCTTGTTTGTAAAAGGGCATTTTGCAGATCGCGCCTACGACGACATGCCGCTGCCAATCGCATGCGGCCAAACCATCAGCCAGCCTTCGGTTGTGGGGCTGATGACGCAGGCCTTGCAGGTTAACCCGCGCGACAAAGTCTTGGAGGTGGGCACAGGGTCCGGCTATCAGGCAGCCATTCTCAGCCACCTCGCACGGCGCGTGTATACGGTTGATCGCTACAAGTCCCTGATGGCCGAAGCGCGCAAGATTTTCACTCAGCTTGATATCACCAATTTGACCGCTTTTACGGCAGACGGCAGCTTCGGGTTGCCCGAACAAGCCCCATTTGATCGGATCTTGGTCACCGCCGCCGCTGAAGACCCACCCGGACCGCTTTTGGCTCAGCTGAAGGTCGGTGGAATTATGGTTCTGCCGGTGGGGCAATCCGACAGTGTCCAGCAGTTGATCCGCGTCGCAAGGACACAAACAGGTTTCGAATACGAAGAATTACGCCCAGTTCGTTTTGTCCCTTTGCTTGAGGGCTTGGGAAAAGACTAAAACACAGGTATAGTTGCGTTAAAGTCGGACAAAAGATCCGGCATCTTGAGGAGTCAGTGCCATGGCGAAGCCCCGCTTCCCCCAATCCCGTTCTGTTATGTTTGCGTCTGTCGCATTGGTCGGCCTTGCCGCCTGTGATGGACAGGGCAACATCCAACCCCGCGATTTCGACTGGGATCTGCGCAATCTCGGCGGTGGGTTCAACACCACTGAAGCGGCGCAAAACCTGCCGAACCGTCCACGCCCCGATGATCGTGGTGTGATTTCATACCCGAATTATCAGGTGGTTGTTGCCGAACGCGGTGAAACGGTGCGCCAAATTGCAACGCGTCTGAACCTCGATGCGAATACCTTGGCCTCTTACAACGGTGTGGATGCAGACGTTGCACTGCGCCGTGATGAAATTGTAGCGCTGCCCAGCCGCGTGGCCGAGCCGTCCCCTGCGACCGGCGCTGTTACCACCGGGCCTATTCAGCCTCCGGCCGTCAATGTGACGACACTGGCCTCCGATGCAATTGACCGCGCGGGCGAGCAAACTGTTACGCCTGCCGCAACACCATCAACCGCTCCTGCCCCGCAAACCGGCCAAGAGCCTGGCTTGCACCGTGTGGCCCGTGGCGAAACCGCGTTCCAGATTGCGCGTCTTTATAACGTTCCAGTCGCATCATTGGCCGAATGGAATGGATTGGGATCAGAGCTGACGATCCGTGAAGGGCAGCAATTGCTGATCCCGGTTGCAGGTGCAACGCCGCCGAGCCGGCCAGCCCCGGCTGTGGAAGCGCCAGGTACTGGGTCAGCAACACCAACACCCCCAAGCGCGGCGGCACCGCTACCGGCCGTGGATGCCACACCACAAGCCCCAGAGGTGACAGCCCCAGTGCCCGCCCCTGACATCGGCACCGCCTCGACGCCTGCAACAAGTGCGCCGTTTATTTATCCTGTTCAGGGCTCCATCATTCGCGCCTACAACCCGGGCCGGAATGAAGGCATCGACATCGGTGCATCCGCAGGTACAACCGTGAAAGCGGCGGCTGCAGGCACGGTGGCCGCGATTACCGAAAACACGAACGGTGCCCAAATCTTGGTGATCCGTCACACGGGCAATATCCTGACGGTCTACGTCAACGTCGATAATCTAGCCGTATCCAAGGATGACAGCGTCACGCAAGGTCAGGGCATTGCCTCGGTCGCGTCAGGTTCACCCAGCTTCTTGCACTTTGAGGTGCGCGATGGTGTGGACAGCGTCGATCCAGCCGACTACCTGCCCTAACCTAACAACAAAAAGTGCGGGCTAGAGCGTGACACCACGCCGGCCCGCCAAATCGACGAAATACTGCCAGGCCACGCGCCCAGAACGGGATCCGCGTGTGGCCTGCCATTCGATTGCCTCGGCCCGCAACTCCACATCGGAAATCTCGACCTCATAGGCATCGCAATACCCCCGGATCATCGCCAAATAATCGTCTTGATCGCAAGGGTGGAAGCCCAACCACAGGCCAAAACGATCTGACAGCGAGACCTTTTCTTCAACTGCTTCAGACGGATTAATCGCAGACGATCGTTCGTTTTCGATCATGTCGCGCGGCATCAGATGACGCCTGTTGGATGTGGCGTAAAGCACGACATTTTCGGGCCGCCCTTCTATGCCACCATCCAAAACCGCCTTCAGCGACTTGTAATGTGCATCATCGTGGCCAAAGCTCAGATCATCGCAAAACAGAATAAACCGCTCAGGACGCCCCCGTAGCAGCGCGAGACAACGGCCAATGCTGGGCAAGTCTTCGCGCTGAACCTCCACGATTTTCAAGGCACTATAATCTGCACTCACAGCCCCATGTATCGCTTTGACAACGCTTGACTTTCCCATCCCACGCGCGCCCCAAAGCAAGGCGTTGTTGGCAGGCAAGCCTTTGGCGAACTGACGTGTGTTGGCCAACAACGTATCGCGCGAGCGATCAATTCCAACCAATAGATCAAGATCGATCCGACTGATCGTGTCAACGGGCATCAATCCATCTGGATCGGCCTGCCACACATAGGCACTCGCCGCGAAATCAGGCGCCGTTGCCGGTGGTGGTGCGAGACGTTCCAGCGCCTCGGCGATGCGGCCTAGCAGGTCGTCGTTCACTTCGCCGCCTCGTCGTCATCAGCCTGTGCATCCGCCAGATCAGCCTCTTCTTCATCGTCCTCGAACCAAAGCCCCTCGGCGCGCAGTTTTGCTTCGCGTTGGCGCTCAACACGTTGGACCAACTGAATTGAAACCTCGTACAGACCGTAGACCACCACGAACAAGATGCCTTGCGTGATCACGTCTGGTGGCGTCACCAATGCGGCGAGAACCAAAATGCCAACAACCGCATATTTTCGTACGTTCCGAAGCCCCTCAGCACTCACCAGGCCAGCCTTCCCCATCAGCGTCAAAAGCACGGGCAATTGGAAACACATCCCAAACGCGACGATAAATTTCACGGTCAGGTTCAGGTATTCTTGTGCAGAACCTTGGAACACTACCGACAGAGGCGCGGCATTCATGCCTGCATCCACGGCTTCGCCTTCGCCGCCAAACTGCTGGAACCCAAGGAAGAAATCATAAGCCAGCGGTGTGACCACATAAAACGCGAACGACGCGCCAAGCAGAAACATGAACGGCGAGGCGATCAAAAACGGCAGGAAGGCCCCCTTTTCGTTTTTGTACAAACCCGGCGCCACAAACCGCCACATCTGGCTAGCAATGAAGGGAAACGACAAAATGAAACCGCCCAACAAAGACACTTTGATCGCGACGAAGAACCCTTCCTGAGGGCTGATAAAGATCAGGTCGCAGTCTTGCCCACGCTCGGCCAACACCGAACACAACGGGGCCGTCAAGAAATTGAAAATCGGGGTCGCGACGGTGAAGCAAATCACCATCCCGATCAAGAAATACACCACGCATCTGATCAACCGTGTGCGCAGCTCTGCCAAATGCTCGATCAACGGCGCAGCGCTGTCTTCCATCTCATCGTTGATGTCCGTCTGGCTCATGTGTCGTCCTTCTCGGCCGCTTTCGCAGCCTTGTCTGCCGCCCGTTTCGCGCGGGCTGCAGCGTTGCGCTTCAACCGTGCGGCCTCGGCTTTCTCTGCTTTTGCCGCCGCCGCTTTTTCTGCCGCGATACGGTCATCGGCAGCCTTGGCCATAGCGTCAGACATTTTCTTAGCTGTCGCTTTGCGCTCTTCCGTCATTTCCGCACGCAACTTGTCTGTCTCCGACGCCCCTTTGTCAGACGCAGGCTTGCCGTCCGCGCCTTTAAAGGTCGCCAAAGGATCGATCTTCGTCGCTTCGCGGATCTTATCGACACCGAATTTCTGCGGGTTTGCCGCCGCCTTGATCGTCTTGTTGATCTCACTCACGCCAGCTTCATCAGCAGCCGCATTCATGGCACTGGAAAATTCCCGCGCCATGCCTTTGGCTTTGCCGATAAATTTGCCAACGCTGCGAAACAGCCCCGGCAAATCTTTCGGGCCAACAACGATCAGAGCCACAACCCCGATCACCAGCATTTCCATAAATCCTAGATCAAACATACGACCTCTCCGGTGCTCGGTTCAGGGTGTGCGATTAGGCTTTTGTTTCTTCGTCCGCTGGCGTGACGTCTTTGGCCTCTGCCATGCCGTCTTCCAATTCTTGCTTGCCGTCATCTACGCCCTTTTTGAACGCCGTGATGCCCTTGCCGACTTCGCCCATCAAAGACGAAATCTTACCGCGGCCAAACAGAACCAAAACCACGACTGCGATCAAAAGAAGGCCAGGAAGGCCGATATTATTGAGCATGTTTACTCTCCCAAAGCGGGCGGGCCTTGATGCCCGCAAATTCATTTCGGGGTCCAGTGTTAGGCAGCGCGTCGGTGGATGGAAAGGTCAAAACGACAGATTAGAGCCTTATTTCTCAAAGGGTTTCGCTAATTTGTGTCACTAAATTGACAACTGACAGTTTTTTGACAAAGCTATTTCCAGAAAGAGGAGAAATCCATGCGGCGCGCCGACCGATTGATGAATTTGATTCGCCTCCTGCGTGACGGTGAGTTGCACCGCGCGGCAGATCTCGCCAAAGCGACGCAGGTGTCTTTGAGGACGGTTTACCGCGACATGGAAACGCTAGCGGCCTCTGGCGTTCCGATTGAAGGGGAACGGGGCACAGGCTACCGCGTGACAGCTGCCATCACCCTGCCACCGTTAAACTTGTCGATGACCGAACTTGAGGCCCTTCATCTGGGCTTGGCGGCCATGGCCCAAGCGCAAGACGCCGACCTCGCAGGTGCAGCAGCAAGTTTGGCTGCGAAACTGGATGGTGTTCTGCCGGAAGGAAACTTGTCGTCCTCGCTTGCCGTCTACCCCTTCGCTGATGCAGCGCGTGGTTTCCAACATCTTCCCAAAATACGCGGCGCTATTCGATCCCGTCAGAAGCTAGCGCTTACACTCGCGGGCCGCGACCGCACGGTGCGCCCGCTTCAGCTGGATTATTGGGGCCGATTGTGGACCTGTATTGTGTGGTGCGACACCTCACGAAAGTTCGACGATGTACGCATCGATCAGATCAGCAGCTTGCGGGTGCTGCCCAGTTTGTTTGTCGAAGAAGAAGGTAAGCGGCTGTCAGATTACCGTGCGCTACGTGCGCGGGAAGATGAAACACTTGTCGCGACGGATCATCAACCATAGCACCATACCGGGCTTGGGCAGGAAGACAGAGGGCACCACGGCCGTCATGGGTTTCCCGTCATCCAATTCAAATTCGACAAGGCTTTCGTTGCCCATAAACCTTGCCCGTTTCACGGTTCCCCGTGCGGGCGTGCCATCCGCAATTGTCGGGTTCGGGCCTTTGCCCTGACGGTCAAAGTCGATTTTCAAGTGCTGCGGCCGAACAACGATATCAACCTCAGTGCCATCTGCAACGCCCGGCACCAAGAATTGACCAAACACTGTCTGAGCGAGCGCGCCTTCAACTTTGGATGATACTACGTTAATATCACTGAAAAATGCTGCGGCCTGCTTATCAACAGGTGTATTGTAAATATTGTAGGGCGCGCCCTGCTGCACGATTTTGCCGTTCCGCATCAGTGCGATTTCATCGGCCATCCGCATGGCTTCGCCCGGCTCATGGGTCACCAACAAAACTGCGGTTCCTTCGGCCTTCAGCAAATCCAGCGTCTGATCTCTGATTTCGTCGCGCAGGCGGTCGTCGAGGCCGGAGAATGGCTCATCCATGAGCATAATCTTGGGGTTCGGCGCCAACGCCCGCGCCAGTGCCACACGTTGCTGCTCGCCACCAGACAGCTCGTGCGGATAGGCATCGATATGGGAAGGCATGCCAACCTTTTGGAGCAACTCTTCTACACGTGCGCGGTTCTTCGCGGCCCGCCCCGCTAAACCGTAGGCGACATTTCCTGCGACTGTGAGGTGCGGAAACAGCGCAAAATCTTGAAACATCAATCCAATGCTGCGACCTTCAGGCGGAATGCGAAACACCGTATCACAGACCAGATCCCCGTCAGACCAAATGGTCCCACTGTCTTGCATCTCGATCCCTGCAATCATGCGCAAGGTCGTGGATTTCCCGCATCCAGAGGGGCCCAACAAACAGGTCACCTGCCCTGGCATAACCCGTAGCGACACATCATCCACAACCTGACGGCCACTAAACGCGCGGCGCAGGTTCTTAATTTCGAGGCGGGGAATATCGGTCACTTTAGGTTTCAATCCTTACCGATTAGATCGGGTATCGCGGCCCAATAGCAATGCATGCGGATCGGAGCAAGTCCCCTGCCCCGATCCATCGCGGATTAGATCGTCGCGTTGATCGCGCCACCGTCCAGCAGCAAGTTTTGCCCGACAATAAAGCCCGCTTTGTCAGAACACAAAAACGCGCAGGCCGATCCAAACTCTTCAGCGGTGCCATAGCGGCCAGCCGGAATAGTGCTTTCGCGGTTGATTTTGGCCTGTTCCATGGAAATGCCCTGCGCATCGCTAACGCCTTTATCAAGGCTTTGCGCACGGTCCGTCGCATGGATACCCGGCAAAAGGTTGTTGATGGTCACACCAGAGCCTGCCACCTGCCGCGCGGTGCCTGCCACAAAACCAGTCAGCCCTGTGCGCGCCGTATTGGATAGGCCCAAAACCGGAATGGGCGCTTTCACAGAACCGGACGTAATATTTACCACGCGCCCCCATCCACGCTCCATCATCGCAGGCACTAAGCCTTGGATCAGCGCAATCGGCGTCAGCATGTTTGCATCTAGGGCTGCGATAAAATCATCACGGTTCCAGTCCGACCATGTGCCGGGAGGCGGGCCACCCGCATTGGTCACCAAAATATCGGCACCTTCGGCGGCCTCAAGAACCTTCGTTTGCACCTCAGGTGTGGAAATATCCCCGGCCACAGTCACAACATCAACGCCATAGGTGTCGCGAATATCTTTGGCCGTCGCCTCCAACGCATCGGCCCCGCGCGCGTTCAAAACCAGGTCAACGCCTTCAGCCGCCAAAGCTTCGGCACATCCGCGGCCCAAACCTTTTGATGACGCACAGACCAATGCCCGCTTGCCTTTGATCCCCATATCCATGATGTATCTCCCTAAATTTTTAACCAGTCCTAGCCCGTTGATCGTAGACACATAGGCCAAGGTCGTTCTTTCGCCACGTTTCTAAGGTAGTCTTCTTGCCGATGACCACCCCTGTTTGTCCGGACTAATCCAAATGCCCGCATCACAGCGCAATACAATTCCAGTGTTTCCCTCCTCCGCCTTTGTCGTAACCGACGGCGTTGCCGAAGGGGACAGCATATCGTTCATGGACGAATTGGTCTTCGATGACGTCTATCAACTTTCCCCCTCTCATACGCGCACAGCGCTGACATACGAGATCGGCGATGGCAGTGCCTTTGTCATCGCGCAGGACAGTGGCCTCGGTTCGCCCGGCAATTTATTGTTCCTAGACTGTTGCATCACGCTCATGGCCCCCGATGGCGCCACCTACGAAGCGCTCATCTTGGTCGAGGTAGAAGGCCAAGAGGCCGCCGAGGTGTACCTCATGCCATTGGCCACTTTGAAACCTGAGAGTGATTATCGCCTGGTCGGCGCAGACCGCGATGGCGCCTCTGCAAAGTTCGGCGATGTTGCCTGCGTGCGTTTTGCGCGGGGCACGCATATCACAATGGCCTCTGGCGCGCAGGTGCCCATCGAAAACCTAAACGTTGGTGACAAAGTCCTCACGCGGGATGCGGGGGCGCAAGCGGTGCGTTGGATCGGTGAAACCACCTTGCGTGCGGCGGGCGATTTTGCCCCAGTCGTGATCCGCGAAGGCGCGCTGTTCAACACCCGCGATCTGACCCTCAGCCCCGACCACCGCTTGTTCATCTATCAACGCGAAGACCATATCGGCGCTGGCCGGTCAGAGGTTCTCGTCAAGGTCAGGCATCTGATCAACGGTGACACGGTCGTCCAACAAGACGGCGGTTTTGTTGACTACTTCCAAATCCTATTTGACGATCACCAGATCATTTACGCTGAGGGTATCGCCGCCGAAACACTGCTGGTCGATGCCCGAACGCGCGCCGCCCTGCCCGCCGATGCCACATCGACGCTCAGCGCCCATGATATTGCGCCGCACAACGATTTCGAAGTCACCGAAAGCCTGGCCAACCGCCCCGATATCGTCTCGCTGCTCAAACGCGCGTCTTCCAGCTAGACCGCTTGTTGGATTGCCCTCAGGCCCGGCCCCCGTTATAGCGCGGGCATGACAAATCGTGCTGACCTTCCCGCAGAAATTGCCCGCCGCCGGACCTTTGCGATCATCTCGCACCCCGATGCCGGTAAAACGACGTTGACTGAGAAATTCCTGCTGTTTGGTGGGGCTATTCAGATGGCGGGGCAGGTCCGCGCGAAAGGCGAAGCGCGCCGCACGCGGTCTGACTTTATGCAGATGGAAAAAGATCGCGGTATTTCCGTATCCGCCTCCGCGATGTCATTCGATTTTGCCTCCCAAAAGGGCAGCCTGCGCTACAACCTCGTGGATACGCCAGGCCACTCGGACTTTTCCGAAGACACCTACCGCACACTGACAGCAGTGGATGCCGCTGTAATGGTGATTGACGGCGCAAAGGGCGTGGAAAGCCAAACCCAAAAATTGTTCGAAGTCTGCCGTCTGCGCGACCTGCCGATCCTGACGTTTTGTAACAAGATGGACCGGGAAAGCCGTGACACCTTCGAAATTATTGACGAAATCCAAGAAAACCTTGCCATCGATGTAACCCCAGCCTCGTGGCCCATCGGCGTCGGGCGGGACTTTATCGGCTGCTATGATATCCTGCGCGACCGACTGGATATCATGGACCGCGCCGACCGGAACACCGTTGCGGAAAGCATCGAAATCAATGGCTTGGACGACCCCAAATGGGAAGCCCACGTCCCCGCCCCCTTATTGGCACAGTTCCGAGAAGAAATTGAAATGGCAAAGGAATTGCTGCCCACGCTTGACCCCAAAGCGGTCCTAGAAGGCACAATGACCCCCATTTGGTTCGGCTCGGCGATCAACTCTTTCGGGGTGCGTGAACTGATGGAAGGTATCGGCGCATTTGGCCCCGAGCCGCAGCCGCAATCGGCTCAACCCCGTGAAATTCTGCCCGAAGAAAACAAAGTCGCCGGTTTTGTTTTTAAAGTGCAGGCCAACATGGACCCAAAACACCGCGACCGCGTGGCGTTTGTGCGTATGGCGTCTGGCCACTTTAAACGTGGGCAAAAACTAACCCATGTCAGAACCAAAAAACCGATGGCGATCTCCAACCCTGTGTTGTTCCTCGCCTCCGACCGTGAATTGGCCGAAGAAGCCTGGGCCGGCGACATCATTGGCATTCCAAACCACGGCCAATTGCGCATTGGCGACACATTGACCGAAGGCGAAGCCTTGCAGGTCAAAGGCATTCCGTCTTTTGCCCCTGAATTGCTGCAAGGCGTGCGCGCGGGCGATCCGATGAAGGCTAAACACCTCGAAAAAGCGCTGATGCAATTTGCGGAAGAAGGCGCTGCCAAAGTGTTCAAACCCACCTTCGGGTCTGGCTTTATCGTCGGCGTCGTCGGCCAGTTACAATTCGAAGTGCTCGCCAGCCGGATCGAGATGGAATACGGGCTGCCTGTCCGGTTCGAGCAATCTCAATTCACCTCCGCACGCTGGGTCTCGGGTGACAAGGACGCTGTCGAGAAATTCGCAGCCGCCAACAAACAACACATCGGCCAAGACAGCGACGGCGACATTGTTTATCTGACGCGCCTGCAATGGGATATCGACCGCGTCGTGCGCGACTATCCAGACATTCAATTGACCGCCACCAAAGAGATGATGGCCAGCTGATGACGCAATGACCCTGCGCAACCGTGTTCAACCGGATGGGGCCATCACAGATGACCCAATGCGCGGGACGTTCACGGGCAATCGCGGGATTTTGCACACAGCTGACAAGCACATGGGTGCCGCGCTTTGGCGGCATCGCGCGTGGATTTGCTGCACGCTGTCTTGGCAAAACCGCCGCCGCGATGTGATGACAGGGCGCAACTGGACCGAACTTTTCTTTCTCGATGAAGCGGTCGCCATGGCCGCAGGGCACCGCCCCTGCGCCTATTGCAGACGCCAAGCCTACATAGCTTTCAAAGCCGCATGGGGGACAGATCTCAAAGCCCCACAAATGGACGCGGCCTTGCATCAGAGCCGCGCAGTCCACGGCGCACGCGCACTTCGCACGCATGAGGCAGACGCACGTTCACTACCACCGGCGGCGTTCATCAAAACAGACCAAACCTATATCCTGACCCAAGATGGGATGCTGCCGTATGCCGCAAGCGGCTATGGTGCACCGGTGCGCCGTACGACCGGCACGGTCAACGTTCTCACCAGTCCTGCGATGATCAATGTTTTGCGTGGCGGATATGCCCCTGAAATCCACACAAGCGCTCAAAGCCGTGTGTTTCCTTGACCTTAGTGACTTCGATCCGTAGGAGTGTCGCATCCAAACGTCCCGCAATGCGGCGGGTCGGGCCGCGTGACGATTGCGGCCATAGGCTGCAAACTCCGCTAAAGGGATTAAATTGATCAAATTCAGCGACTTAAATCTCGACAAGAAGGTCTTAAAGGCCGTCGAAGAAACCGGCTACGAAAGCCCAACCCCCATTCAGGCCGGTGCGATTCCCCCAGCCCTTGAAGGCCGCGACGTACTTGGTATCGCACAAACAGGCACCGGGAAAACGGCCAGCTTCACCCTTCCGATGATTTCGCTTCTTAAACGTGGCCGTGCCCGTGCACGCATGCCGCGCTCACTTGTCCTGGCCCCCACACGGGAATTGGCCGCGCAAGTTGCCGAAAACTTCGACGCGTATGCAAAGCACACCAAGCTGACCAAAGCTCTGCTGATCGGCGGCGTGTCGTTCAAAGAACAAGACGCGCTGATCGACCGCGGTGTCGACGTGTTGATTGCAACACCGGGTCGCCTGTTGGACCATTTCGAACGGGGCAAACTTATTCTGTCCGACGTGAAAATCATGGTCGTCGATGAAGCTGACCGCATGTTGGACATGGGTTTCATCCCGGACATCGAACGCATTTTCAGCCTGACGCCGTTTACCCGTCAGACGTTGTTCTTCTCGGCCACGATGGCCCCAGAGATTGAGCGGATTACAAACACATTCCTCTCCAATCCAGAAAAAATCGAAGTGGCGCGCGCGGCGACGACATCATCCAACATCACCCAAGGTGTCGTGATGTTCAAAGCGTCACGCAAGGACCGTGAAGGGTCTGAAAAGCGCCGTGTACTGCGCGATTTGATCGCCAGTGAAGGCGAGGCATGCCGCAACGGGATTATCTTCTGCAACCGCAAGGTCGACGTTGATATCGTAGCGAAGTCTTTGAAAAAATACGGTCTCGACGCCTCCCCTATCCACGGGGATCTCGACCAATCACACCGCATGCGCACACTTGATGGGTTCCGCGACGGCAGCATCCGCTTCCTCGTGGCCTCCGATGTCGCCGCCCGTGGTTTAGATGTGCCAAACGTCTCTCACGTGTTCAACTACGACGTCCCAAGCCACGCCGAAGACTACGTGCACCGCATTGGTCGCACAGGTCGTGCGGGCAACAAAGGCACCGCGATCATGATCTGCGTGCCACGAGACGAAAAGAACTTCGAAGCAATTGAAGCGCTTGTTGAAATGGAAGTCCCTCGCCTTGAGGTTCCAAACGCGCCAAAGCCCGCATCAGCCGATAAACCTGCCGATGCCGCAACCGAAGACAAGCCCAAACGAACACGGACGCGCAGCCGCACTCGCAAATCTGAGGACACCCCCGCTGATAAAGCGGCTGAGCCGACAGCAGATGTCGCACCGGTGGAGACGACTGAGGCGCCGAAACCTCAGCCGGCCAAAGCAGAGGCGCCAAAAACTGCGCAAGACAATCAGCCCAATGAAAAGCCAAAACGGACTCGCGGTGGCCGTGGGCGCGGGCGGGATCATCACGATCGCGGGCCAAAGATTGTTGGCATGGGAGACGATGCTCCCAGCTTTATCACTATGAGTTTTGACGAACGGCGCGGGTAATGATCCCCGCGCGTTTTGCCCCCATCGTCTTTGGCTTCATCCTATCGGGATTGATGTCATTGATGGTGTCGGGCATCGCAACATTTCGTGCACTTCCACCAAATACACCCTTTGCCCCCGAATGGATGGGGTCCTGGCTCTCCGCCTGGGCTGTTGCTTTTCCAGCGGTGTTGGTGGTGGCGCCGCTCACGCGGCGCCTTGTTGCAAAATTGGTGACCGCCGACTGAGTTAACTCAGTCGGGAAATCACGACAGTTACCTCAGCTTTTTTGCCGATTTCAGACTGGGTCGTCCGGCGCGTAATGGTGCGCAGTTCTTTCTCCAGCTTGACGTCGTCACGCAGTGTTTTGTCGTTCGCACGGTTCAAAAACTGGCTCAGGTCTTCTTCCAGAACATCAATCAACGGCGCATTGTTCCGGCCTGTTTCCGGCAAGCCCATCACTTCGCACCACGGATCACCCAAAGGCTCGTCGTTTTCATCGATGATCAGTGTAACAACCACATGCCCATTCAACGCCATGCGAATACGGTCACGGACGATACCGTCAAACTGGCCAATCTTCACAGAGCCATCCAAATAGGTCCGGCCTGTTTCAATATATTCCGCAACCTTTGGCTGGTTGCCGGACAGATCAATCATCATCCCATTCACGGCCAAAATACCCTGAACGCCCGCGGCTTCAGAAATCTTTACGTGCTCGCGCAGGTGGCGGTGCTCACCGTGCATCGGGATCAGCGTCTGTGGCTTGATCAGGTCACGCATCGTTTCCAGATCAGGCCGGTTCGCGTGGCCAGACACGTGGTAGAGCCCACCATTGTCATCCACGACATCAACGCCCATTTCACTGAATTGGTTCATGATTCGGATCACGCCCTTCTCATTCCCAGGGATGGTCTTCGATGAAAACAAGAACGTATCGCCCTCTTTCATCGTGATGCCCATGTATTTGCCGTTCGCCAATTGCGCCGATGCCGCGCGCCGCTCGCCTTGCGAGCCAGTCACCAACAGCAACACATTTTCACGGGGTACAGAGCCTACATCCTCGGCGGAAATAACAGTCGGGAAGTCGGTCAAAATGCCCACTTCTGTCGCGGCTTCCACCATACGGCGCATTGACCGCCCCAACAAACACACCGAACGCCCTGCCCGTTCGGCTGCCTGCGCAATGGTACGCACACGCGCGATGTTGGACGCAAACGTCGTCGCCGCAACCATGCCGCTGGCGTTTGCAAGAAACTTTTCAATCTCTGGGCCGACAAGCGATTCAGACCGGCCTTCGGAGGTCGAAAACACGTTCGTGGAATCGCACACCAACGCCTTCACCCCGTCTTTCGCCAAACCGGCCCACAAATCATGATCAAACGCTTCGCCAACGCCCGGATCTGTATCAATCTTAAAGTCGCCCGTGTGCAGCACGCGCCCACCTTTGCTGTCGATCACCAAACCAGAGCTTTCCGGGATCGAATGTGAGATCGGCACAAAACCAACCTCAAACGGCCCCGCTTTGACCGTTTCTGGCCAAGGCTTCACCGTCGTCACTGTGTTTTCCGAATACCCATGCTCGGACATCTTGCGACGGGCGATGTTCGCCGTGAACGCGCGTGCGTAAATCGGTGCGCCCAGCCGTTCAAACAGATGCCCGACTGCACCAACGTGATCTTCGTGGGCGTGGGTGATGAAAATACCATCGATTTGGTTGCGACGTTCTTCCAGCCAGCTGACATCGGGCAGGATCAAATCCACACCCGGTGTGCCGTCCATGTCTGGAAAGGTCACGCCCAGATCGACCACAATCAAACGTTCTGCGTGCTCAGGGCCATAGCCGTAGACATAACAGTTCATACCGATCTCGCCCGCGCCACCGAGGGGGAGATACATCAAACGTGATTTGCTCATATTATTTTTCGTTATCCTTGTTGAAGGCGTGGATCACGGTCAGCCCGTGCATCGTCAAATCGTCTTCAATTACATCAAAGAGAGCGTAACCACTTGAAAACAATGGCGCCAACCCTCCGGTTCCTACGACTTTCATGGGGCGGTCGTATTCGCCCTTTATCCGATCACAGATGCCATTGATGAGGCCGACATAGCCCCAAAAGACACCAGATTGCATGCAATCCACAGTGTTCGTCCCGATGACGGACTGTGGTTTCGTAATATCAACATGAGGCAATGCAGCGGCCGCTTGGTGCAGTGCTTCAAGGCTCAGGTTTACGCCAGGCGCGATCACGCCCCCAACGTATGCGCCGTCTTGTGCGACGACGTCGAATGTTGTCGCGGTCCCGAAATCGACGACGATCAAATCACCGCCATGTCGATCAAACGCACCGGCGCTGTTGACCAACCGGTCAGGCCCGACTTGCGTTCCTTCGTCCACGCGGGGCGAAACAGGTAAATCACAATCCGACTTGCCCACAACATAGGGCCGCGTTCCAAAATAGCGATCCGCCATGACCCGCAAATTGAACACAACACGCGGGACCGTCGAGGACACGATCACCTCGTCTACATGGGCCTCAATCTTGTGGTGGGTCAGAAGGGTCGTCCACCACACGAAATACTGATCTGCAGTGCGCTGCCATTCGGTTGACGTGCGGAAGGTACACACGAACCGTTCGCCATCCCATAAAGAGAAGACGGTGTTCGTATTTCCGCAATCAATGCACAACAGCATGAGGCATTCCTAAAAATATACGTCCGCCGCCGCAATTGAACGCAGGCCTTTGGCGGTGTTGAGGATCAGATAGCCGTTCTCATCGACAGTATCAAAGCGTCCTGTGATTTCTTCGTTGGGGAGACGTGCCGTAATTGTCTCACCCAAACGTGCGGCACTGGCCAACCATGCGGTTCGGATAGGCGCAAAACCGTAGGTCGTCAATTGCGCATCCCACTTTGCAAACGCTGGCGCAAGGATCGACAGAAACGCATCAGGCGTCACGTCAACCCCACTCTCCCCCTTCACGCTGACAGGGGGAACTGCCCCCGCCTCCACCTGCGAAAAGTCGGGCGCTGCAATGAGGTTCACCCCGATGCCCACAGCGACCCCCCACATTTGCCCGTTCACGGTGAGGCTTTCCAGCAATATGCCGGCCACTTTGCCAGAATTAACAAGCACGTCATTAGGCCACTTCAACGCCAACGTCGGCCCTTCGCCCATCGCCGCATCAAGCGCGTCTTGCAACGCCAACGCGGCCACGAAGCTCCGCAAGGACGCCTGCATCGGGTCCCCGCAGGGTATCATCAATGTCCCGTAGAAGTTGCCGACTGGCGCAACCCAGGCCCGCCCGCGCCGGCCGCGGCTTGCGGTCTGGCGCGTTGCGGTGATCCAAGTGGGGCTTGCAGTTGTTGCTGCCTGTTCACGGGCAACATCCAATGTGGATGTAACCTCCGTGAACGGAAGATGGCCGACATGTGCCGGCCATTCCATTTTAGTTAACAAGGGCGAGGGACGCGGCCTCAGCCAGTGGCTCAATGCCAAACAGGTTGACCACACCAAAGACCATCACAGCAGCGGACGCCACGAGGAAGCCCCACAACATCGGCGACTTGCCTGTGTCCAAACGCGGCTCTTCCTGCTCTGCGCCGAAGTACATGAAGAAAACGATCCGCAGGTAGTAGAAGGCACCGATCACGGATGCCACAACACCAGCGACAGCCAACCAACCCAAGCCAGCCCCATAGGCGGCCTGCAACACGTAGAACTTGCCAAAGAAGCCCAACATCGGTGGAACACCGGCAAGGCTGAACAGCAACACCAGCATCGCCAGTGCTTTCACCGGTTCACGTTTGGAATACATGTTCAACGCATCAATGTTCGTCACTGGCATGCCATTTTTTTCCAATGACAAAATAAACGCAAACGTCCCGATGTTCATTGCAACATAGATCGCCATGTAGACCAACATGGCCTGCACACCAAACGCAGTGCCCGCGGCCAAGCCCATCAAAGCGAACCCCATGTGCGCGATCGAAGAATAAGCCATCAGTCGTTTGATGTTCTTCTGCCCAATCGCCGCAATCGCGCCAAGGAACATGGAAATCACGGACAAGAACGCAACGATCTGCTGCCAATCGGATACAGAATTCCCGAAGGCATCGTGCATCACACGTGCGAACAAGGCCATGGCCGCCAGTTTCGGTGCCGTTGCAAAGAACGCGGTAACCGGTGTTGGAGACCCGTCGTAAACGTCAGGCGTCCACATGTGGAACGGCGCGGCCGACACTTTGAACGCAAACCCGGCGGACAAGAAGACCAAACCAAACAACAAACCCAAGGAGACGCCGCCTTGCGTGGCCTCAAAGATACCGGTGAAGGACGTGGTCCCCGCGAAGCCATAGGTCAACGATGCACCGTAAAGAAGCAAACCAGACGACAGCGCGCCCAGAACAAAATACTTCAAACCAGCTTCGGTCGACTTCACACTATCGCGGCGCAAAGAGGCCACAACGTAAAGCGCCAAGGATTGCAGCTCGAGGCCCATGTAAAGCGCCATCAAGTCACCAGCTGAAACCATCACCATCATGCCCACGACAGAAAGTGTGATCAGCAATGGATATTCAAAGCGCAACATGTCCCGCTTGGCCATGTAATCTTGGCCCATGACCATCACAGCTGCTGCAGACAACAAGATTGCGACCTTCGCGAAACGGCTAAAGGCATCTTCGTTGAACATGCCTGAGAACGCGGATGTCGCCCCCTCGCCCGTTGTTCCAATCCAGAACGCAACAACAACGAAAAGGCCTGATGTGACCCACACCAACAAAGGTGCGGCTTTATCTTTTACAGTGTAAACCCCAGCCAAAAGCGCGCCCATTGCGTAAAGCGACAGGATGATTTCTGGCAGGATGGTGTTCAGATCTTGCGACAACATCTATGCGTTCCTTAATACGAAGCGGCTGCGGTTACATTGGAGAGGGCGAAGGCCGATTGTGCAGCCTCCACTTGGTCGACCAGGGCGGTGACCGACGGCCCGATAATGTCAGTGACAAGGCTAGGGTAGATCCCCAACAGCAAGGTCATGATCACCAAAGGTGCAAAGATCACACGCTCACGGGTGGTCATGTCTGTAATCGACTTCAGACTTTCTTTGATCAAATCGCCCATGACCACGCGGCGGTACAGCCACAGCGCATAGGCGGCTGAGAAAATCACGCCTGTCGTCGCCACAGCAGCAACCCAAGTGTTCACTTGGAATGCGGCCATCAAGGTCAGGAATTCACCGACAAAACCAGATGTACCAGGCAGACCAACGTTCGCCATGGTGAAGAACATAAAGATCAGTGCGTAAGCCGGCATGCGGTTCACCAGACCACCATAGGCGTCGATTTCACGTGTGTGCATGCGGTCGTAGATCACCCCAACACACAAAAACAACGCGCCAGAGATGAAGCCGTGAGACAGCATCTGGAAGATCGCACCATCAAGACCCTGCTGGTTAAACGTAAAGATGCCCATGGTCACGAACCCCATGTGGGCGACCGAAGAGTAAGCAATCAGTTTCTTCATGTCTTGCTGCACCAGCGCGACCAAAGAGGTGTAGACAATCGCGATTGCAGACATCCACAGAACCAAGTCTGCCATCACGGCAGAGCCAACGGGGAACATCGGCAGCGAGAAGCGCAAGAAGCCGTAGCCACCCATTTTCAACAAGATCGCAGCCAAAACAACAGACCCAGCCGTCGGCGCTTGAACGTGTGCGTCGGGCAACCATGTGTGGACCGGCCACATTGGCATTTTCACCGCGAAAGAGGCAAAGAACGCCAACCACAGCAATGTCTGCATGCCACCAATCAGCTGCACCCCAAGGATCGAGAATGTCTCCGTTCCGAATGTCCAATTCATCAATGTCGGGATATCCGTCGTGCCCGCATCCGCATACATCGCAACCATAGCCACCAGCATCAAAACCGATCCAAGGAAGGTGTAAAGGAAGAATTTGAAAGACGCATAGATGCGGTTCTTACCGCCCCAAATCCCGATGATCAGGAACATGGGGATCAGGCCAGCCTCGAAGAAGAGGTAGAACAACACCAGATCGAGCGCCAAGAACACGCCCAACATCAATGTTTCCAACAGCAAGAATGCAATCATGTATTCTTTAACGCGTGTCGTCACGGTCCAGCACGATGCAATAACGATCGGCATTAGGAATGTGGTCAACATGACAAACAGGATCGAAATACCATCGACACCCATTTTGTAGTTGAGGCCCATGATCCATTCGCGGTCTTCAACAAATTGAAAGCCCGTGTTGTTCGGATCAAACCCGATCAGGATGAACAAAGACACGACAAACGTCAGCCCAGTTGCAGCCATTGCCAGCCACTTTGCATTACGTTGTGCTGCCTCGTCATCGCCTCGCAAAATCAGCGCCAAAATGGCGGCCGCAATTGCGGGAATGAACGTGGTCATTGAGAGAAGGTTCGCACCCATTATTCATACCCTCCGGTGATCGTGAAGTAGGTCAGGATCACCGCGATCCCGATCACCATGGCAAATGCGTAGGTGAAAACATATCCAGATTGTGCACGGCCAGCCATGCGGGTCAGGAAGGGGATAATCCCCATGGCCAACCCGTTGATGCCGCCGTCGATGACGTTTGTGTCGCCCTTTTTCCAAAGGAATTTACCCAGCCACAACGCAGGCTTTACGAAGACTGCATTATAGAGCTCGTCGAAGTACCACTTGTTGAGCAAGAAGTTGTACAATGGCGCTTGCTGTTCGGCCAATTTCTTCGGCAGGTCAGGCTTACGGATGTAGAAGACATAAGCCGTGATGAACCCAAGCAACATCGCAAAGAACGGCGCAAGCTTTACCCAGACCGGCACAGAGTGCGCATCATCAAGGGTCGTGTTCTCGGAGGCGACATAGATCGCGCCCTGCCCTGGTTCGCCTGTAAACATGTAATGTGTTTCACCATGGCCATCATCGGCATCAGCATCATCGGAATGGTCATCCGCATTCGCATGATCATCCCCATGGCTATCATCGCTGTGATCATCCCCATGATGAACCTGTTCGGCATAGCTAACGCCAAAGAATTGGCCCACGTATTTCGCGTTGCCGAAGAACGGCTTGTAGAAAACCATACCGGCAAAGATCGCACCAACCGCCAAGATAGCGAGCGGCGCCAACATAACCTTGGGGCTTTCATGGGCATGTTCATGGGTGTGTTTGTCGCCACGCGCTTCGCCGTAGAACGTCAAGAAGATCAGGCGCCAGCTGTAGAAGCTGGTGAACAGAGCCGCGATGACCAGCATCCAGAACGCATACCCACCGCCAACAGCCGCATAAGCGCTTTCAATAATCGCATCTTTCGACACAAAGCCCGCGAAGCCCACTGGGAAGCCAAGATAAAGCAATGGAATACCGACACCGGTGATCGCCAATGTGCCAATCATCATCGCCCAGAACGTATAGGGCAGCTTTTTGCGCAACCCGCCGTAGTTCCGCATGTCTTGCTCGTGGTGCATTCCGTGGATCACGGAGCCCGCGCCCAAGAACAACATCGCTTTAAAGAACGCATGCGTCAGGAGGTGGAACATCGCGACGGAATATACCCCAAGACCGGCAGCCACGAACATGTAACCCAGCTGCGAACAGGTAGAGTACGCAATCACGCGCTTGATGTCGTTTTGAACCAGACCGACCGTTGCTGCAAAGAACGCAGTTGTCGCGCCCAAGAACACAATGAAGCTTGTCGCGGAGGGTGCAAATTCCATGATCGGCGACATCCGGCAGACCAAGAAAACACCAGCGGTAACCATCGTCGCGGCGTGGATCAGCGCGGACACAGGCGTCGGGCCTTCCATCGCGTCAGGCAACCAAGTGTGCAACATCAACTGCGCAGATTTACCCATCGCACCAATGAACAGAAGGAAGGCAATGATTTCTGCCGCATTCCAATCGCGCCACAAGAAGGTCAGCGTTGTTTCGGCAAGTGCCGGAGCCTCAGCAAAGATCACATCAAAGTTGATTGACCCTGTGACGAAGAAGATCCCGAAAATCCCCAAGGCAAAGCCGAAATCACCCACACGGTTCACAACGAAAGCTTTGATCGCCGCGGCATTGGCGCTCGGTTTTTTGTAGTAAAAACCGATCAACAAGTAAGATGCAACGCCCACACCTTCCCAGCCAAAGAACATCTGAACAAGGTTGTCGGCAGTTACCAACATCAACATCGCGAAGGTGAAGAACGACAAATACGCGAAGAAACGGGCTTTGTATGGTGTGTCAGGAAACTGCTCGTCGTGGGCCATGTAGCCGAACGAGTAGAGGTGCACCAAGGCAGAGACGGAGGTGATCACGATCAACATTGTCGCGGTCAATCGGTCCATCCGGATCGCCCAAGATGTGTCCAACGTGCCAGACTGGATCCATGTCAGGATATCGATAGTATAGTGTCCGTTCACATGCGCGCTTGCGTCAAACGTTAGGAACACAACCCAAGACAGGATCGCCGCCAAGAACAGCAAGGATGTTGTCAGCCACTGTGCGGCCGTCTCGCCCATCATTTTCCAGCCAAAACCACCAATGATGGCGCCGACCAGCGGGGCAAAGAGGATAATCTGTTCCATTAGTCTTAGCCTTTCATGACGTTGACATCTTCAACGTCGATCGTGCCGCGGTTGCGGAAGAAACAAACAAGGATCGCGAGGCCAATGGCGGCCTCAGCGGCGGCGACGGTCAGGACGAACAAGGTAAAGACCTGCCCGACCAAATCCCCAAGGAAGCTGGAAAACGCGACCATGTTGATGTTCACCGCCAAGAGCATCAGTTCGATGCTCATCAGCAGAATGATGATGTTCTTGCGGTTCAGGAAAAGTCCGAAGATGCCGATAACAAACAGCGCCGCAGCAACTGTCAGATAATGTTCAAGTCCGATCATGATTACAGCCCCTGCCCCGGTTTCACGTCTTTAAGTTCCATCTGCTGCGCAGGATCACGCATGATCTGGCCAACAATGTTCTGGCGTTTCACGTCCACACGGTGGCGCAATGTCAAAACAATCGCGCCAATCATCGCGGTCAACAGGATCAAGCCCGCCAACTGGAACAACAGGAAGTATTGATCATACAGCAAGATGCCCAATTGTTTGGTGTTTTCCATATCACCAATTGGCTGTGTGATCCGTGTGTCGACCCCATCCGAGAAGCCCCAAACACCGAACGCCAAGGCCAGCTGCATCAACAAGATCACCCCGATCAGCAGGGCCAGCGGCATGTAGCGCGCCATCTCGGCTTTAAGTTCGGCGAAATCAACGTCGAGCATCATCACAACGAACAAGAACAAAACCGCGACCGCGCCCACGTAAACGATGATCAACAACATCGCCACAAATTCTGCGCCAAGCAGAACAAACAAGCCGGCAGAGGACAAGAACGCAAGGATCAGCCACAAGACCGAGTGCACAGGGTTCCGGCTGATGACGGTCATCAGACCGCCGCCGATCGTCGTCACGGCGAATGCGTAAAAAGCAATCAACGCTGGTGTCATGGTGTTTCGTCCTTCTTAAAAACCTCGCCCGCCAGCTCTAGCGCCTTAGGCATGCCCGCCCCGCCGCCGAACATGCCAGCCAGCGCGATGGTTTCGGTAATTTCGATCTGCGTCGCACCGGCCTCGCGGGCGTGGCGGACGGTCAATTTAATTTGCGGTTCTGCAATCGCGCCTTGAATGACAAGGCCCTGCAACGTCAGCAACAGCCGTGATTTTGTATCCAGACCTTCCGGGTTCATGGTTTTACCCATCAACTGGTCCATCATGTCTTTCGGCATGGTGGGCAAAAGGTCTTCGACCCCCTTCATGGAGTCGGCCATTGCCGCAGCAAAATCAGGACTGATGCCTTTGGCCCAATCCTGCGATGCTTTCATCCAAGCGTTAAAGGGGTTCGATTGATCGCTCATCGGTAAGGTGCATCCAATTCGAGGTTGCGCGCGATCTCAGCTTCCCAACGGTCGCCATTATCGAGCAGCTTTTCTTTGTCGTAAAACAGCTCTTCACGGGTCTCGGTTGAGAATTCGAAGTTCGGACCTTCAACAATCGCATCCACTGGGCAGGCTTCTTGGCAGAACCCGCAGTAGATACATTTTGTCATATCGATGTCGTAGCGCGTGGTGCGGCGGCTGCCGTCATCGCGCGGTTCAGCGTCGATTGTGATGGCTTGCGCAGGGCATACCGCCTCACACAATTTACAGGCGATGCAACGCTCTTCGCCATTTGGATAACGGCGCAGCGCATGTTCACCGCGGAAACGCGGGCTAAGCGGCCCTTTTTCGTGCGGGTAGTTTACCGTCGCCTTAGGCGAGAAGAAGTATTTGAACCCAAGCTGAAACCCTTTGAAGATGTCAGCGAGCAGGAAATATTTCGCGGCGCGGGTGTAATCTGTCTGTGTCATATCAGCCTCCCATCGCCCAGCGTGCCCAGAAGCCGCCAAGCACTTCGAATTTTGCAAGGAACGCGACCAGCACGACCCACGCCAAGGACATTGGTAGGAATACTTTCCACCCCAAACGCATCAGCTGGTCATAGCGGAAACGTGGTACGATTGCTTTGACCATCGCAAAGATGAAGAAGCAGAACGCCATCTTACCGACCAGCCACAAAATGCCATCTGGCAAGAAGCCAATTGGGGACAACCAACCGCCCAAGAACAGCAGCGAGACGAGCGCGCACATCAGTACGACGGCCATCAATTCACCAATCATGAACAGCAAGAACGGCGTGGAGGAATATTCAACTTGGTAGCCAGCAACCAGTTCGGATTCCGCTTCGGGAAGATCGAACGGTGGGCGGTTTGTTTCAGCCAAGGCGCTGATAAAGAACAAGAACAACATCGGGAAGTGCGGGATAAAGTACCAGTGCAAGATGCCCCAGTCGCCTTCTTGTGCTGCAACGATATCACCGAAGTTCAAAGAACCCGTCGAAATGATCACACCGATGATGATCAAACCGATGGACACTTCGTAAGAAATCATTTGCGCGGCAGATCGAAGTGAACCAAGGAATGGATATTTCGAGTTGGAGGCCCAGCCCCCCATGATCACGCCGTACACTTCCAAAGACGACACCGCGAAGACATACAAGATCGCGACGTTGATGTCAGACATCACCCACCCCTCGTTGAAGGGGATCACTGCCCAAGCGATAACCGCCAGAACGAATGTGATCATCGGCGCGAGGAAGAAGACAGCTTTGTCAGCGCCGGCGGGAACAACCACCTCTTTCACGATGTATTTGATGAAATCCGCAAAAGATTGCAGCAAACCAAACGCACCAACAACGTTGGGACCTTTGCGCATTTGAACAGCAGCCCAAACCTTACGGTCCGCATACATCAAGAACGCCAAAGCGACCAAAAGCGGGATCAAAATCAACAGACATTGCCCGAGGATCGTCAACACGATCCCTAGATTGGTGGTGGTGAAAAATTCAACCATATCAATTCCCTCAGACTGTCGGGATCGATCGAGCTGCACAATCTGCAACCGTCACTTCCGCGTCTATCGTTCTTAGCCCACGTGGTAATGAAGGTGAGATGGTGTAAACAGCATCCCCCGTCCAAATTCCACCCTCTTCATCGACAAGCGTGCGCACATTGCGCGCAAACCCGTATCCCCGGATCAACGCATATTGTGCAGCAGCACATTGCGCGTAATCCGAAATATCTTGGCGATCAGCGGCACCCGCCGCCTGCACCTTAAAATTCACCAGATCCCCATCCAGCAATTGCGTTTCAATGCCATCATAGCGGATCACCCCCTCAGGGGCGTCCGGTACAGTTTCGCATCCCGCGAGAACTGTTGTTGCTATGAGGGCAGTCCGCATCATTTATTCCGCAGCAATCGGGGCTTGCGCCCGTTTTTTTGCATTCGCGCTCAGCTCAGCCATCAGTTGGCTGGCCCGGGCGATTGGGTTTGTTAGGTAGAAATCTGTGATACCGGCGCGGAACGTCGCTTTGCCCATTTTCTTGGGCTTCAACGCAACCCATTCATTTTCGGCAACATCGTCTACCTTGCCCAGATGCGGATGCGCGGCAACCAGTGCAGTGCGCAGACCAGCCAAACTATCCCAATCTTGCTTCGCGTCCAGTTCAGCGGACAACGCTCGCAAGATGGCCCAGTTTTCTTTGGCTTCACCAGGTGCAAAGCTTGCGCGCATCGCCAATTGCGGGCGACCTTCGGTGTTCACGAACAGACCGTTTTCTTCGGTATAGGCAGCGCCCGGCAGGATGATATCAGCACGGTGTGCACCGCGGTCCCCGTGGGAGCCTTGGTAAATCACAAACGGACCCGCCGCGATTTCAACTTCGTCGGCGCCAAGATTGTAAACAACCTCGGCCCCTTCAACCGCTTTCATACCGTCGGCGTTCGTCGCATCAACGTCCATCGCACCAACGCGCCCCGCGGCCGTGTGCAGAACCAGCAACTTACCGTTGGTCTTTTCAACAACGTCCATGGCGGCTGCCAAAACAGCCTCACCATCGGCTTCGCTCAACGCAGCTTGCCCCACGATAACGATTGATGGTTTGTCTTTGATCTCACCGAACTTGTGGTTCGTCAGGTTTTCAAGCGCCGCACGGTCGTTGCCCATATCGACAACGTCGTAGGAAAACTCAGCAGGAGCGCCGATGCGCGCAACAGATGCGCCGTTCAACCATGCTTTACGGATACGTGCGTTCAGAACAGGCGCTTCAACGCTCGGGTCTGTGCCGATCATCATTATGTATTCGGCGCCATCAATATCTTCGATCGACGCTGTCCCCACGTAGCCGGAGCGGTTTCCAGCGGGAAGCTTTGCACCGTCTGTGCGGCATTCAACGACACCGCCCTGCCCCTCAACGAGGGTTTTGAGCGAGAATGCCGCCTCAGTCGATGCAAGATCGCCGACCAAACCAACAATCTTTTTGCCTTTCATCGCAGCCGCGGCGGCAGTGAGGGCTTCGCCCCAACCTGCTTTGCGCAGCTTGCCGTTTTCACGGATGTACGGTGTGTCCAAACGCTGGCGACGCAGACCGTCCCAGACAAAACGTGTTTTGTCGGAAATCCACTCTTCGTTCACGCCATCGTGGTTACGCGGCATGAACCGCATCACTTCTCGGCCTTTCGTGTCGACGCGGATGTTCGCACCCAGCGCGTCCATCACATCAACAGATTCGGTTTTTGTCAGCTCCCATGGGCGGGCTGTAAACGCGTAAGGTTTCGACACCAATGCACCCACTGGGCACAGATCAATGATGTTACCCTGCATATTCGAATCGAGCGTTTCACCCAAATAGCTGGTGATCTCGGAATCTTCACCGCGGCCCGTTTGGCCCATCTGCGTGATACCAGCGACCTCAGTCGTAAAGCGAACGCAGCGCGTGCAGGAGATGCAGCGCGTCATATGGGTTTCAACCAACGGCCCCAAATCAAGGTCAGTTGCCGCACGTTTCGGCTCGCGGAAGCGGGAAAAGTCGACGCCGTATGCCATCGCCTGATCCTGCAAATCGCATTCGCCGCCTTGGTCGCAAATCGGGCAATCCAAGGGGTGGTTGATCAGCAAGAATTCCATCACGCCTTCGCGTGCTTTCTTTACCATCGGGGAATTTGTTTTAACAACAGGCGGTTGGCCTTCTGGGCCTGGGCGCAAGTCCCGCACCTGCATCGCGCAAGACGCGGCAGGCTTGGGCGGTCCACCCACAACTTCAACCAGACACATGCGGCAGTTGCCAGCAATCGAAAGACGCTCGTGATAACAAAAACGCGGGATTTCAATCCCAGCATCTTCACAGGCCTGAATGAGCGTCATGGCGCCCGGCACTTCTACTTCGCGGTCGTCGATAATGATCTTGCGCAGATCGGACATGGGCGTGTTCCCTGTTCCCGTTTGGCGGTCCATCCATGCCCCCCCAAAAAGAGGTCACTGATATGGTCCGCGTTCTAACGTGGGACGCTCGGGTTTGCCAGCGCGAATAGCAAATTTTCACAGCAGATTGTGTCGCAGAAGCCGCTGTTATCCGACAATAAAACTCAGGTACTAGTCCCGCAGAAGCTGCCCAACCTGCGTGTCCTGCGCGATCTGCCCCTTCGCGACAGTACAATAGGTCGATCGATCACCGGCAACGACCCCCAACTCCGCCAACCGCCCACGTGCGATGGCTTCAAGGCGATCTTTCTCCGCATCATCATCCACAAAGGCATCAATCTGCGCGTTCGTGAACCCGGCGTCTTTCAACTCGCCCTTCAGCCCCTGCAGGAAGTTCAGGCCACGTATCATGCGCACGGACACATCGTCGCAGTAGTCCCCCAGCTCAATCGCCATACCTGCGGCAATCAAACCTTCGGTCACGCGTGTGACATCCCGTGGCGACGATTGCGCCTGCGCGCTGCCAGCCAACACTGCCACACCAAGGGTCAAGGACATCAGGGTCTTCATAAACACTCTCCAAACAAAACACCGGACATTCGGTCGCGGCGGTTGGATCAGATGTCGTTCTTGTTGGCCTGCTATTCAATAGCAGCCCTGTGTTATCACCTATTTCGGCAAATTTTATCAGTGCCGCACGGCACGACTAGCCCGGTGTGGCGATCCGCCCTGACCGAAGATCGTCCCACCCAAACGCGCGATCGCTGGGGCCGTTTTCCCGCAAATCATCCAACCGCGCGAGGGCTTCTTCCAAGGTGGGCTGATGCCCCTCCTCGATCCACCACATCACAAAATGCTGCTGGTTTAACGCCTCAAACCACTCCGATTTGCGGTCCATGAATTTCGCGTGGAGCGTTTTGAAAACGAACGCTTCCAGCGATTTCAGATCTTCCCACACGGTGAGATTGGCCACAAATTGCGGATCATCTCCAATCGAATTTTCCGTGTTCCCCGTCCCCGGCTCACCCGACCCTTCGGACATCCAAACAAAACCGGGCATCCGTTTGCCCAACCCGTTGATCCGGTCGAGGTTGTTCATAAACTCCGCAACGCGCGGATCATCCGTGGGGGCCAGCAAACGACCGATGTTGAGTTCCGCTAAATGCATCTTTCCCTTGGTCGTTGTTGCCATAATCATGTTACCGGCGGCGGCGTTCGCGCGATGGCGCGACCCCGTTCACAGCTTTGGACAAAAACGCGACCGTCATCAACAGCCCCACCCCCGCCAAAGCAATGACTGCGGCCCACGCCCAAGTCGGCGCAAGCCCCGCCTCAATCGCTTTGAAGGTAAAATATGACGGCAATCCGCAGATCACCACAGTCGCAAGTGCCGCGAGAAAGCTTGCAGTGCCGTCAAGAAAGGCCTTCATATCGCGCCCTTACTCGGCCGCGATACGTGCTGTTTTGATGCGGTCTTCGATTTCACCGCGGAAGTTTTTGATCAAACCTTGGATAGGCCAAGCGGCCGCATCGCCAAGCGCACAAATGGTGTGCCCCTCAACCTGTTTGGTCACGTCCAGCAGCATGTCGATTTCTTCGACTGAGGCATCGCCTTTCACCAAACGGTCCATCACACGCATCATCCAGCCGGTGCCTTCACGGCACGGCGTGCACTGACCACAAGATTCGTGTTTGTAGAACTTCGACAAGCGCCAGATCGCTTTGATGATGTCGGTCGATTCGTCCATGACAATCACCGCAGCGGTCCCCAAAGAAGACCCTTTTTCTTTCAGCGCATCGAAATCCATAATCGCGTCGCGCATGTTTTCACCGCGCACACAGGGCACTGACGAGCCGCCTGGAATAACCGCTTTCAGGTTGTCCCAACCGCCGCGAATACCGCCGCAGTGTTTCTCGATCAGTTCCTCAAAGGAAATCGACATCGCCTCTTCAACCACACAAGGGTTGTTTACGTGGCCCGAGATCGCGAAGAGCTTGGTGCCTGCGTTGTTCGGGCGACCAAAGCTTGAGAACCACTCAGGACCGCGGCGCAAAATTGTTGGCACAACAGCGATGGATTCGACGTTGTTCACGGTTGTCGGGCAACCGTACAGACCAGCACCCGCAGGGAATGGCGGCTTCATGCGCGGCATGCCCTTCTTCCCTTCGAGAGATTCGATCAGTGCAGTCTCTTCACCGCAAATATAGGCGCCTGCCCCGTGGTGCAGGTAAATTTCAAAATCCCAACCGGATTTCGCAGCGTTCTTGCCGACCAAACCTGCCGCATAGGCTTCGTCGATCGCGGCTTGCAGCGCTTCTTTTTCACGGATGTATTCACCGCGGATATAAATGTAGCAAGCATTCGCATTCATCGCGAAGGAAGCGATCAGGCAGCCTTCGATCAAGGTGTGCGGATCATGGCGCATGATCTCGCGGTCTTTACATGTGCCCGGCTCAGATTCGTCAGCGTTCACAACCAGATACGCGGGGCGACCGTCGGATTCTTTCGGCATGAAAGACCATTTCAAACCGGTCGGGAAACCCGCACCACCACGGCCACGCAGGCCGGATGCTTTCATCTGGTCGATAATCCAGTCACGGCCCTTTTGGATGATTTTCGCAGTGCCATCCCAATGGCCTCGCGATTGCGCGCCTTTCAGCGTGCGGTCGTGCATCCCGTAGAGGTTTGTAAAAATCCGGTCCTGATCGCTAAGCATCACGCGGTTCCCTTTAGCTGCGCCGTGGCGTGGCAAGTCTCATTTGTCTTTGGTCTTTTGCCACAGGTTCCACGTCACGACCAGAGACCAAATGAACCCAGCCAGTGACATTAAATAGAACAACATTTCCAACCGGTATCCTCCGCCCAGAATTCCGGCCAGTGTCGGCGCAAGAATGGACAGAACACCCGCGCAGGCAATGACGATCGCGATGATGCGTCCTTGGCGGCCTGTGTCGGGATCAGTTGGTGTGGTCATGGGCTCTGTCTTATCCTGATGCAGGGTCAAAAGAAAAGGCCCGCAGCACAGCAGCGGACCTTTTTTTGTTGGTGTTCAGCGCCCTAGTACACGCCGCCCTTTTTCACCTTTGATGAGAATTCGGTGCTGCCGCCCTTCGCAAGAACCTTGGCCTGCTTCACCCATTCATCGCGGCTGACGCGTCCCTTAAACCCTTTGAGGTTCGCATCGACCCATTCCACCTCTTTCTTGCGCCAACCGGCCACCTGATCGAAGTGCCACACCCCCATTGAATTCAGCAGCGTTTCCATTTTTGGACCGACGCCTTTGATCTGCTTCAAATCGTCGCCCTCTCCGCCACGCGGCTGCGCAAGCAGTTCAGGTTTGCCGTCAGGGGCAACTGGTGCACGCTTTGGTGCGGCTTTGACTGCGGGTGTCGCAGGTGTTTTGGCTGCGGCTTTCGGCTTTGCGGCAGGCTTCTTTTTCGGTGTCGCGCTCGGCGTCGTGGGCTTTGGCGAGGAGGCCCCCTTTTTTGCAGCAGGCGCAGGTGTCACGGGGGGCTGTGCTGGTTTCGAGGCCTCTGCGACCGGGGTCTCTGGTTTCGGGGTGACAGGGTCGGCCACCCGAGGTGCGGGCTGCGCGACCGGTGCCGGTGGAGGGGTCGGCGCTGATGGCGTGCTCGCACCCTCAGCTGCGATATCGCCCCACCCCATCCACAGCGCGATCGCCGTGATCAAGGCTACGATCAAACCTATGACAAAGGCTGTAAATCCGCCGAAATTCAAAATCCCATAGGCCACCAACAACGCGACGAGGCCAAACAGGGCTGCAATCGCAATGATCCCCGTTGTATTCGATACAAAAGTCTTCATGTCTGTCCCTTCCCTTTTCCCCACCAAAGGAACGCGTCCTTTGGCTGCAAAAAGACTAGCCAGCAGAAAGCCCGTTGATAAGGGGCACATAAAGAAAGAGCCGCCCAAACAGTGCGTTTGAGCGGCTTTTTATCGTGAATCTGAAGGTATTGCGGCTAAATCAGCCGTTTTTAGCAAAATCAGCGGCCTGCGCGATCCAGTTGTCGCGTTCAATGCGGCCTTTGAATTTCAATCGGCTGTCGACCCATGCCACTTCTGCGTCGGTCCATTTCGCGATTTGATCGAAGTGCCAGAAACCTAGTTCGTTCAGCACACCTTCGAGTTTTGGGCCAACGCCGCTGATCCGCTTGAGATCATCTGCACCGGACTTGCGCGGTGCTTTCATGGTGCGCGGTTTTTTCTCGTCGGCAGCGGCAGCAGGTGTTTCTGCGGCTGCGGATTTAGTGGTTGCTGTCTTTTTCAAAGGTGCAGGTTCAGCTTTCAGCTTCTCGGCCTTCTTCTTTGGAATAGACGTTTCTTTTGCAGGCTTTTCAGCTGCTGGTTTCTTCGCCGCAGGCTTTTGTGCGTTGGCGGGTTTGCCGGCTGGGCGCGGTGTGACGCCGCTGGTTGGGGCGGCTTGGCCCCATGGGGCGAGAAGCGGTACTTCGGTGCCGTCGATGCGTTTTACGGTGTCGCCGATGTCGGAGGCGAGCTGCACAGAGGCGTTGTATTCGTAGGTGCCGCTGTTGTTTTCTGTCAATGTTGTCAGACCCTTAAGCGGCTCTGATGCGAAGCGGCCGTTTTGGGGGCCTGCGGTTGGCACCTTGCCAGCTGCCAGCTCGTCGATGAGCTCGCCCATGCGGGCGGCGGTCAGGTCTTCGTAGTAGTCTTTGCCGATCTGCGCCATTGGTGCGTTCGTGCAAGAACCCAAGCACTCGACCTCTTCCCACGAGAATTTGCCGTCGGCAGAGACTTGGTGGGCGTTTGGTGCGATCTTTTCTTTGCACACGGCAACCAGATCTTCGGCGCCGCAGATCATGCAGGACGTGGTGCCGCAAATCTGGATATGTGCAACAGAACCAACAGGTTGCAGTTGGAACATGAAATAGAAGGATGCAACTTCGAGGACCCGCATATAGGCCATGTCAAGCATTTCACCGACAGTTTCGATGGCCGGACGTGTCAACCAGCCCTCTTGCTCTTGTGCGCGCCAAAGCAAGGGAATGACCGCGGACGCCTGACGGCCTTCGGGGTATTTGGTGATCTGTGCTTGCGCCCACGCGAGGTTGTCTGGCGTGAAAGCGAAGCTTTCGGGCTGTTCGAGGTGGAGACGTCTAAGCATGGGAACAGGTTCCTGTGGTCAGTCAGTGGCCAAAACGGGCGAAAACGCCATTTTTGGATGTGTTATCAGTAAGTTGACCCAAAGCACGGGCCTGTAGGCTGGCCGATATGGGTCGGGTATGGGTCTGGTATGGGTTTGGTATTGCCACGGACATTACGAACACACCTCATTGGTGAGTTTCATATCGCCGGTTTCCGTGAGGGTCACGAGGCCGTCCGCATACATCTGCGCGATCACTGCCATGGTCTGTTCTTCGTTTAGACCGGAGGCCGCAAGCACCGCATCGCCGTTGTCCGCAGACACGATGCAGCCCGCCTCTTCGACAGCGGTGGTCATGGCCGCAACCTCATCCGCCGTTTGGGCGAATGCAGGCACTGCGGCGCAGAGCACGCCCAGAGGCGCGAGACAGAATGCGGTTGCGCGGATCAACGGTCGATTTCCCCAAACACAACGTCCAAGCTGCCGATGATGGCGGCCACGTCAGCAAGCTGGTGTTTGGTGGCCACGTGATCCATCGCCTGCAGGTGCAGATAGCCCGGCGCGCGGATTTTGGCGCGGTATGGTTTGTTGGAGCCATCGGCCACCAAGAACACACCAAATTCACCTTTGGGCGCTTCGACGCAGGCGTAGACTTCGCCGGCTGGCACGTGGAACCCTTCGGTGTAGAGTTTGAAATGGTGGATCAGGCTTTCCATGTCCGTCTTCATCGCGGCGCGTGTGGGCGGTGTCATTTTACCGCGGGCCATCACATCGCCCTTCTCAACGCGCAGTTTTTCGATGCACTGGCGAATGATGGAGGTGGACTGACGCATTTCTTCCATGCGGCACAGGTAACGGTCGTAGCAGTCGCCGTTTTTGCCCACGGGCACTTGGAAGTCGAATTCATCGTAGCATTCGTAGGGCTGCGCGCGGCGCAGATCCCATGCGAAGCCGGAGCCGCGGACCATGACGCCAGAGAACGCCCAATCCTGAATGTCTTTTTCAGACACGATGCCGATATCTACGTTGCGCTGTTTGAAGATACGGTTTTCGGTCAGCAGGCCGTCGAGGTCATCGATGACTTTTGGGAATTCAACGGCCCATGTGTCGATGTCTTCGATGAGCTGGTCTGGCAGATCTTGATGAACACCGCCGGGACGGAAGTAGGCCGCGTGCAGGCGGGCACCGCAGGCACGTTCGTAAAAGACCATGAGTTTTTCACGCTCTTCAAAGCCCCAAGAGATCGGTGTCAGCGCGCCCACGTCCATCGCCTGTGTACAGACGTTCATCAGGTGGTTCAGCACGCGGCCGATTTCGGAATAGAGCACGCGAATGAGCGAGGCACGACGGGGCACAACGGTGCCTGTCAGCTTTTCGATCGCCAAGCACCATGCGTGTTCCTGGTTCATCGGCGCCACGTAATCGAGGCGGTCGAAGTACGGCAGGTTTTGCAGGTAGGTGCGGCTTTCCATCAGCTTTTCGGTGCCACGGTGCAGCAGGCCGATGTGCGGATCGCAACGTTCTACAATCTCGCCGTCCAGTTCGAGGACCAGACGCAAAACCCCGTGCGCCGCAGGGTGCTGCGGGCCGAAGTTAATGTTGAAGTTGCGGATTTTCTGTTCGCCTGTGAGGGCGTCGTCGAAATTGTTGGTGCCGTCCATCATTTCGCCTCCTCTTTCGCTTTGTCATCGCCCGGAAGGATGTATTCGGCCCCTTCCCATGGGGACATAAAGTCGAACTGGCGGTATTCTTGGGTCAGGGATACGGGTTCGTAGACGACGCGTTTTTGCACTTCGTCGTAGCGGACCTCGGTGTAGCCTGTTGTTGGGAAGTCTTTGCGCAGCGGGTAGCCGCGGAAGCCGTAGTCGGTGAGGATGCGGCGCAGGTCTGGGTGACCTTTGAAGATAATGCCGAACATGTCGAACACTTCGCGTTCGAACCAGTTGGCGGATGGGTGCACATCCATGATGGATTGGACCATTTCGTCTTCGCGGGTTTTGACGCGCAAACGGATGCGGTGGTTTTGGTACATGGACAGGAAGTGGTAGATCACGTCGAACCGCTGGGCGCGGCCCGGGTAATCGACGGCGGTGATGTCCACGAGGGTTGAGAATTTGCACGCGCTATCGTTGCGCAGGAATTCCACGAACCCGTTGAGGTTTGCGGGGGCCACATCCACGGTCAGTTCACCGCCGGTGACGTCGAAGGACAGCACGCAGTCGGGGCGTTTGTGTTCGATGTGTTCGCCCAGTTGGGTCAGTTCGTTGGACATATCGCTTACCTCACAATCGTGCCGGTTCGGCGCATTTTACGTTGCAGCTGCAGGATGCCGTAGAGCAGCGCTTCGGCTGTTGGGGGGCACCCGGGGACGTAGATGTCGACGGGTACGATACGGTCGCAGCCGCGCACAACGGAATAGCTGTAGTGGTAGTAGCCGCCACCATTGGCGCAGGACCCCATGGAGATCACGTAGCGCGGCTCTGGCATTTGGTCATAGACCTTGCGCAGGGCGGGTGCCATTTTGTTGGTCAGCGTGCCGGCCACGATCATCACGTCGGACTGGCGTGGGGAGGCGCGCGGTGCGATCCCGAAACGCTCAGCGTCGTAGCGCGGCATGGAGGTGTGCATCATTTCAACGGCGCAGCAGGCGAGACCGAAGGTCATCCAGTGCAGCGAGCCTGTGCGGGCCCAGTTGATCAGATCGGCGGAGGACGTGACGAGGAAGCCCTTGTCGGTCAATTCGCGGTTCAACTCTTGTGTGGCGAAGTCCATGTCGGCTCCGGCCGTGTTTGCCCCAGTCGCAATGCCCATGTTTGGCTACTCCGTGTTTGTGACGCCCGTCGGCGCACGTTCATCTAGCTGGAGGATGGGTATGCCGATGGCACCATAAGGTCAAGGTTTCGCGGGGGTCCGATTGTCGCGGAAAGACAGAAATTTGCGCGGTTAATCGTTTGGAAGCAGTTCAGGTGTATCGCTGGGCCATGTTCAGATTGGGTCGCCTACGTTGAAACACTACACAAAAACAGAAATTGATGTGCCTCGGCGCATTGTGCGCTTGCTCAGCCTTACAGGAATCAGCGTCGTTGTCGCGATGTTGGTTCTGACGATTTGGATGGCGCGCACGGTTGATCAAATTGCATTGGAATTTTACCAAAAAATGGTCGCGAATGCGATTGATGATGAAGTGAACGATCTCAGCCTGCTTACCGGCAAGGACACGCACAACGGCTTTGGGTTGCGGTGGGTCGTAACCGGTGATTCTGACGCCGTTGCACAGAATATCGGGACGACCACGACCCAGGCAGAGCACTTTGATTTAAGCTATATTTTTGGTGCGGACGATCAGCTGCTTTACGCGTTTGAGGCAGGTGGAATTCAATCAGATTTGGGGTTGGAACGGTCAGAGGTTACGCAGGCTTTGTTGGACCGTGTCCGCGCAGCGCCACTGACGCCGCACGAGGTCTTCACAGCATTTGTCCCCCTTGATGGAGAGCTGGCCGCAGTTGCCGCGGCGCGGTTTACCCCCGTGAACACCAATGCGGCGCAATTTGGCGAAGTTCCGGTGTTGATGAATGTTGTGATCTTCGACGACTATGTCTTGGAGCACCTCGCCAATCATTTGTTTTTGCCTGATTTAACGGTGTCCTTTAAGGGTTCGAGCCTGCCCTCGTCTGTTCATGTGCCCTTGATCAATGGGTCGGACAGCGCGACGATTGCATGGTCTGACCCGGAAGTCGGACAGGTTTTGATGATACGGTCGTTTGGCGCTTTGGCGGTTGTCTGTCTTCTGACGGGGTTGGGGCATATTGTAGTTGGCCGCATCACGATGCGTTTGGCCCGTGCCTATACCCGCAAAAGCCACGAGGCCCGCAATGACAGTCTGACCGGGCTTTTGAACCGGTCCGGATTTGAAGACGCTTTGGACAGTCAAGCTGTGGCCGATGCATTGGAGCTGAACCGATTGGCTGTGGTGGTTCTGGACATGGATGGGTTTAAGGGCATCAACGACACCTATGGCCATGCGATCGGAGATATTGCGCTGCAAGCGATGTCGTATCGATTGCAAAGCATTGTGCGGCGCAATGATATTGTCGCGCGGCTGGGGGGGGATGAATTTATCATTATTGTGATTGATGATAACCCCAAAGCGATCGTTGCGCTGTTGACAGGCCGCATCGCGGAAGCCGGTCGCAAACCAGTTGAGCTGGTGGAGGGTGTGACCGCCCTCGTCCAAGCGTCGATGGGGCACGCCGTTTCAAAAGACGGACAAGACATGCGGTCGTTGATGATGGCGGCGGACCACGCGATGTATGATGCGAAAACGGCCAAAGCGTTTTTGAACGATGCACAACGGGGCGATACGCCGACGAATTCTGTTGAGACTGGCAAGGCGATGACGCCGTCAGTCAAGGCCTCGGCCTGATCCGACAGTGTGCGCGGAGTTGCGATCGCTCGGCGGTGGGATGCTGGATTTGAGGCGGTGCCGCGCGAACGCCCATAGCGGGCTGCACCCTATGCAAAAAGAACGGGAACGCGAAAGGTTGGGAACTGTCCGGTGGCTGCGCTTTGGGATGCTGAGAACCGGCGTCGATTGAGAGCGAACCACGCCAATGGCTTCATGCCCTGCGACTTGCCACGATCTAGAGGCATTCATACCAAAAGAATGGAGGGGACCCGCGATGACGCCGAGGCGCGGTGCGTGTATCGGTTTGGGTGTTGGGCGCTTTTGGTGGGTTATTCCCACTCAAGCGCGCCCTTTTTCCATTCGTAGGCGAAGCCCACGGTGAGGACGGCCAAGAACACCATCATGGACCAGAAACCGACCATAGAAATGTCGCCGAATGCGACAGCCCATGGGAATAAGAACGCGATTTCTAGGTCGAAGATGATGAACAAAATCGACACGAGGTAGAACCGGACGTCGAATTTCATGCGCGCATCATCAAAGGCGTTGAACCCACATTCGTAGGCTGACACTTTTTCAGGATCCGGGTTGCGCACGGCCAGCACGACAGCGGCAAGGATCAAAACGGCGCCCAGAACAATCGCAAGGCCAAGGAAAATAACGATGGGTAGGTATTCCCGCAGAAAGTCTTCCATGTCGATGCTCCTGTCGTTTCAATGCGCCAACGCGCGGATCTTGGATTTCGTTTACCCCCAGCGGTGGGGAGCGTCAACGGTGCGGGCGCCAGATTGCGCATCACGATTGCGGGTTTTCCGCCTCGTCTTGGGGGTCTTCCACGGAATATTTGCGGTAGCGGTGGCGGTAGATGAAATTTGGGCGGTCTGCGTCGATCAAATAGAACAGGATACCGACGTTGATCATGGTTTCGAACAACGGAATCAAATTGGTGTCCGACGGCAGGCCCGCTTGGGTGCCACGCACCAATGTCCAGACGGTCAAACCGGCGGACACGACGGCCATGATGATGGACCACGGCACCCGAAACAGTAGGCCAAGACCGGTGAGAAACGGCCAGATGCTGTTCAACAGGGCCACGCCCAGCCCTGCCCCGACGGATAGAACGAGGCCAAATTTCAGAATGGCGATCCCAATGAAATACACGCAGATCAGGTAGAGGATGGCGTTGAGTTTGCCCTGCGGCAGGGCGCGGGCTTGGTGCGGTGTCACGTAGACCCATGGAATGCCCGAGTAGAATTCGGGACGTTCGGTGCGTTTCGGCATGTCAGGCTCCGTCGGTGTTTGGGGAGGACCTAGGGCATTGGGCCTGTCGCGTCGAGGGTGAGATGACGGGGTGCCTGCGGGGGATGCGCGGTTAATTCAGATGTGCGGCAAGGAAGCGCAGGTAGATCGCGCGTTCGGCGGTTTTTTGGAGTTTGCAATCCGCGCCTGCAATCTGGCGCATCGTGCCTGCGCCCCACATCGCGTATTCGAGGGTGCAATCTGCATCGCGCAGCGTGATCCAGGCCCGTTGCGCGTCGCGCAGGGCGGTGACCCGATTGGCGAATTCCGGGAAGACGTCGGCGTCATGGGTGTCTGCTGTGCGCAGTGTTGTCAGCGCGGTTTGGTAGTGGGTGTTTAACAAAACGTCCCAAGCTTCGGCTTCGGCCATGGCGCAAAACATCATGCCTGTGGTGGTTTGGTTTTGGACTGGATCGGCGTCCATGCAGCGGCCCGCGGCAAGACCGATGCAGGCGCGGGCCTCGTCCGGTGTTGCAGCGCGGGCCAGACAGGGCGCGGTATCTGCCGTATGGTGCATCAAGGCTTGCACGGCGGGTTGCGGTTCGGCGGTGACGGCGGAGGGCAGACACGCCAGCAGGAGGAGCTTTAGGTTTCGGGTGAGCCAGATAAGAGGAATACGACGCACGGTGTTAGTGGACCCCGTAGGCAGCACGTCGGTCGACCTCTCTTGATTTGGCGAGGAATGAAGCTATTTGTTCTTCGTAGCCCAAATCTGCAAAATCCTGCACGGCGCGAACAAGGTCTTCTGTCAGCGCAGCCACACGCATCACGGCCGCATCACGCCGTGGGCCCGGGGCCTGGCGCGCGACTTCTTCCTGCGCAATGTTCACTTTGCGGCGGATCAGTCGAATGTTATCATAGGCTGTCGCGAGTGGTGTCATTATCACCCTCTGAGTTCTGATGAATTCGTCAAACACTAGCCACATATGTGGTGTTTTCATAGCATTCATTCAGGCAACATCTTCTCTTCGGGCGGAATGCCGCCACGATTCTGCCGAGCTTAGTCGAAAACGCTCAATTTTTGCTCTACGCCACGCAAAGAGAGCGGTGATTTGTTAATAAAGGTTAATAAAATCAGGTGTTAGACGAATCGTTGATCTCCTGCCAGGTGGTCGAAATTGCCGATTTTATGACCCGTCCGATGAGCGCGCAGTCTTCGGCGGAGAAGGTGAGCGGCAATCGCATGTCTATGATACCGGCGAGGATACGGTCGCTGGCGGGCATGGGGTGAGAGGCGGCATAGCGCCAACTGTCATAGCGCGACGTGAAGCCGGAAGGCTCGGCCCCGCCGAACCATTTCAGCTCGACGCCACGGGCGCGGCAGCGGTCGAGCACCTTCTGCACAGCCTCTGCTGGCCAGTCGAGAAGCAGAAATTGGAAGGAGGACGCGACAAAGCCCTCTTGCTGTGGACGGTGCGGGAGTGTGAGGCCCGCAGTGTCGCGCAACCCGTCTTCGAGGATGCGGTAGCGCGCGTTCCACCGCTCGCATTGAGCGGGCAGATCGGCCAGTTGCGGGCGCAAGATTGCGGCGCGCAAGTTGTCCATCCGTCCTGAGATATTCGGCGTTTCATATTTGATCTGCGCGAAGGTTTCGGGTGGTGGGGCCGCGCGGTGGCGTTCAAATAACATGTAGCTGCCCGAGAGCATGATGGCGCGGGCCATGGCCTCTGGGTCGTCCCCGATGAGCAAGCCCCCCTCGCCCGAGTTGACGTGTTTATAGGTTTGGCACGAATAGCAGCCGAATTTGCCGAACCGCCCCGACGGCGTGCCGTTCCATGTGGCCCCCATGGTGTGCGCGCAGTCTTCGATGACGGTGACGCCCGCCGCGTTGCACATATCCATCAACAGATCCATGTCGCAGATATGGCCGCGCATGTGTGACAAGAGCAGCACGCGGGCTTGGTCGAGTTTGGATTTCAGATCGTCGAGATCGATCACGAGATTTTCGGTTACGCCCACATAAATCGGTGTGGCACCGACGGCGGCGATGGCACCGGGCACGGGGGCCAAGGTGAAGGCATTGGTTAACACGGTGTCGCCGTGGCCGATACCACACGCGCGCAGGGCGGTTGTCATGGCGTAGCCGCCAGAGGCCACGGCGAGGCAGAATTGCGCGCCGGTTTGGGCGGCGAATTCTTCTTCGAGCAGGGCCGTTTCGGCGATTTCTTCGCCCGCGGTGTTGTAGCGGTGCAGCCGACCGTGGTTCAGCACGGCCATGGCGGCCTCGATGCTAGCTTGCGGGATGGGTTCTTGCTGGGTGAAATCACCCGTGAAAATCTCTGTCATGGGGGTATGTGGGGGGCTGGGTGCGGCCCCGTCAATGGCGTTTTCGATTAACTTAAAAGGTGATCAACAAGGTCGGGCAGATCGGCGTAACGATCCAGCAGGGCTTCGGGTTTGAGGGCGGCCATATCGTCACCTGACGGGCCGAAGGTGACCAGAACGGACGGGACATTGGCATTTTTGGCAGTGTCGCGGTCGGTAATACTGTCGCCGATCAGGCAGGTTTTTGCCGGATCGCCCCCCAAACGGCGGACGGTTTCAAACAAATGGTCGGGATTTGGTTTGCGTACTGGCAAGGTATCGGCCCCGGTCATGGCGCCGAACGCGTCGCGGATGCCTAGATTTTGCAGCAGTGTTTCGGCGAGGCCTTCGGGTTTGTTGGTGCAGATGCCTACGCCGTAGCCACGGGTTTTGAGGGTTTCGACCGCATCCATTGCGCCGGGATAGAGCGTGGTGTGCGTGTCGATGTTGTCGCCGTAAGCCTTTAATAGAATTGGATATTGCCGTTCAATCTCGGCCTCGCCGTAACCGTTGACGCGGCTGAAGCCCAAGGTGAGCATGGCGCGCCCACCGCGCAGGGCCGTGCCTGCATCTGTTGCGGGATCCAGCAGCTCGCCCAGGCCTAACCCTTTAAAACAGGCGTTCGCGGCGGCGATCAAATCGCCGGAGGTGTCGGCCAATGTGCCGTCGAGATCGAAGATAACAGTTTTCATGGTCGGTCCTTTTGCGAATGGCACAGATGTAACGCGCTGACATGGGATGTGAAGCCCCCTGCCCTTGTGTTACGCGATGTTGCGGGTATGAAGACGAAAACAACAAGATGAGGCAGGTATGTCAGTTGCATTGATTATTTTGGCCGCAGGCAAAGGCACGCGGATGCAGTCGGACCTGCCAAAGGTTTTGCATGAGGTCGCGGGGGCGCCGTTGTTGGTGCATGCGATGACGTCGGGCGCGGCGGTGGAGCCTGCGCGCACGGTTGTGGTGACGGGGCATGGCGCCGAGTTGGTGGAAGCCGCGGCGCGGGACTGGACCGATGATGTGGATGTCGTGCTGCAATCCGAGCAGCTGGGCACCGGTCATGCAGTGATGCAGGCACGCGATGCCTTGGCTGGTTTTGAAGGCGATGCGATTGTTCTTTACGGGGACACGCCCTTCATTCGCGGTGAGACGTTGGAGGCCATGCAGGCGGCGCGCGCGGGCTATGATGTGGTTGTTCTAGGGTTTGAGGCCGCGGATCCGGCGCGGTACGGCCGTTTGGTGACGGACGGGGATGATCTGTTGGAGATTGTCGAGTTTAAGGACGCGGATGACGCGACGCTGGCGATCACGCTGTGCAATTCTGGTGTGGTCTGTGCCAAGGCTGAGGTGCTGTTTGACCTGCTGGATGCGGTGACGAACGACAATGCGTCGGGTGAGTACTATCTGACAGATATTCCTGCGATTGCCCGCGCACGGGGGATGACCGCGGGTGTGGTGCGCTGTTTGGAGGCCGAGACGATGGGCATCAACAGCCGCCCCGAGTTGGCGGTGGCTGAGGCGGCGTTTCAGGCGCAGTCACGGTTGGGCGCCATGGAAAATGGGGTGACATTGCAGGCCCCCGATACGGTTTATTTCAGCCATGACACCTATTTAGGGGCCGATGTTGTTGTTGAGCCCAATGTGGTGTTCGCCAAGGGCGTGACCGTTGAGAATGGGGCGACGATCCGCGCGTTCAGCCATTTGGAGGGCTGTCATGTGTCGCGCGGTGGGGTTGTTGGGCCCTTTGCGCGGTTGCGCCCCGGTGCGGAGCTGGCTGAGGATGTGAAAATTGGCAATTTCGTTGAAATCAAGAACGCGGTGATCGAGGCCGGTGCGAAGGTGAACCACCTAAGCTACATCGGCGATGCGCAGGTGGGCGAGCGGACGAACATCGGGGCGGGCACGATCACCTGCAACTACGACGGTGTTTTCAAACATAAAACGACCATCGGTGCGGATGTGTTTATTGGATCGAACACCATGTTGGTGGCTCCTGTCACATTGGGCGACGAAAGCATGACAGCCACAGGAACCGTGGTGACCCGCGATGTGCCAGAGGGCGATATGGCGGTGGCGCGGGCGCGTCAGGACAACAAGACGGGTTTTGCCCGGCGGATGTTCGAAAAGTTAAAGGCGAAGAAGGCCAAACAGGGCAAGGGAGCGTAAAAATGTGTGGTATTGTAGGTGTCCTTGGCAAGCATGAGGCGGCTCCGATTTTGGTTGAGGCGCTCAAGCGGCTTGAATATCGCGGCTATGACAGCGCAGGCATTGCGACCGTTTTGGACGGCACGCTGGACCGCAGGCGCGCGGTTGGAAAGTTGGTGAACCTGCAAGATTTGTTGGTCCATGAACCCTTGGCTGGAAAATCCGGCATCGGTCACACACGTTGGGCCACCCACGGTGAGCCGAATGTGAAAAACGCCCACCCCCACCAGACACGCCGTGTGGCGGTGGTGCACAACGGGATCGTTGAGAATTTCCGCGAGTTGCGCGAAGATTTGGCCGCCCGCGGGATCGGTTATGAGACGGATACGGACACGGAAACCGTTGCCTTGGTGGCGCAGAGTTTTCTGGATGACGGGCTGAGCCCGCGCGACGCGGCAGAACAGACCATTGCACGGCTTGAGGGCGCATATGCGCTGTGTTTCCTGTTTGAAGGCGAGCAGGATTTGATGATTGCTGCGCGCAAGGGTTCGCCATTGGCGATTGGGCATGGCGAAGGAGAGATGTTTGTGGGGTCCGACGCGATCGCGTTGGCGCCGATGACCGATCAGATCACCTATCTAGAAGAAGGTGATTGGGCCGTTTTGACCCGCACGAGCGTAGAAATTCGCGACCTGAACGGCGAGCTGGCGAACCGTGAGAAACGCACGATCCAGATTGACACGACCTCTGTCGATAAGGGCGGCCATAAACATTACATGGCCAAAGAGATTGCCGAGCAGCCATCTGTTCTGACGAATGCCTTGGGCTATTACATCAATGACGGCAAGATTGAGCTGCCCGATCCGGGGCTAGATTTTGCGTCGATTGACCGGTTGACGATGGTGGCCTGTGGCACCGCGTTTTATGCCTGTTTGACCGCGAAATACTGGTTCGAGCAGATCGCGCGCCTGCCAGTTGAGATCGATGTGGCATCGGAATTCCGGTATCGTGAGCCGCCCATTTCCAAAGGCACGGCGGCGTTGTTTGTCAGCCAATCTGGTGAGACGGCGGACACGCTGGCGGCGTTGCGCTATTGCGAAGGCAAGGCGGACAAGATCATTTCTGTGGTCAATGTGCCTGAAAGCTCAATCGCGCGCGAAAGCGATTTGCCGCTGCCGATTTTGGCGGGGCGTGAAATTGGGGTGGCGTCGACCAAGGCGTTTACCTGTCAGCTGACGGTGCTGGCGATTTTGGCGATCAAGGCTGCGCAGGACCGTGGTGAGATGGATGCGGCCCAAGTGGCTGCTGCATTGGATGCTGTGAAATCCATCCCCGGATTGATGAACCACGCGCTGAGCCAAGACAGCTACACCCAAGGGGTGGCGCGCAGCCTGTCTGAGGCGCGGGACATTCTGTTTTTGGGCCGTGGCCCGATGTATGCGCTGGCCCATGAGGGTGCGCTAAAGCTGAAGGAAATCAGCTACATCCATGCCGAGGCTTATGCATCTGGCGAGTTGAAGCACGGGCCCATTGCCTTGGTGGATGAACATGTGCCGGTGATCGTGATGGCGCCGCGCGACAGCCTGTTCGACAAGACCATTTCCAACATGCAAGAGGTTATGGCGCGCGGGGGCAAGGTGTTGTTGATCACCGATGCGCAAGGCGCCAAAGAGGCAGGACCCGGTGTGTGGGAAACCATTTTGATGCCCGAGGTGGAGCCGTTTGTGGCCCCGATTTTATATGCCATTCCGGCGCAATTGTTGGCCTATCACACCGCGGTGGCCAAGGGCACCGATGTGGATCAGCCCCGTAACCTAGCAAAGTCTGTGACTGTTGAATGAATATTGAAGATGCGTTGGCCGAATTGGCCGGACGGGGCGACACCTATAAGGCGGCTGAGATGGCCGCCTATCACAAAACCGCACGCCGGTTCTTTGGCGTGGCGAATGCGGCGATTTTTGAGTGCTGCGCAGAGTGGCGCGCCGATGCGACCCTAGAGGAGCGCATTTCATTGGCCCGCGCGCTGTGGGACAGTGATGTGCATGAAGCCCGCGTCGCGGCGGCGAAGCTGCTGGTGCAGGCGCGGATCAATCCTGATGCTGAGGTTTGGGACTTGATCGCATCCTGGGTGCCTGATTTAGATTGTGCGGCCCTGTCCGATCATGTGTGTGGTGCGGGATCGCGGCGGTTGATCGCCGATCCGTCCCGGTTGGATTTGGTTGAAGAGTGGACGACATCGGAGAACCGCTGGGTGAAGCGCAGCGCGTTGGTGATGACCTTGCCGTGGACCAAGCAAAACCACCCCAAGCCCCATGAATTAGAAGTGCGAGAGCGCGTTTTGGGATGGTCGACGAGCTACTTGAGCGATGCGGACCCGATGATCCACATGACGGTGGCGGAGTGGTTGCGGGAGCTTGGGCGGCGTGATGCGGCGCGCGTTTGGGCGTTTTTGGACGACCATGGTGCTGCGATGAAGCCCCATGCGGTGAAGGACGCAAGCCGGAAGTTGCCGGCGCGATAATCAAAGGATTCCCAAACCCTGCGGTGCGGTGCACAGTGGGGGAAAAGGAAGGCTTTGCGTGATCGATCTTACCCGCCAAATCAACCATCTGTCTGATCTGATACAACCGCTGCGCGACGGCCCCGCGCGTGTGATTGTTGCGATTGCGGGTCCGCCCGCCAGTGGCAAAACCACCCTCGCCGAGGAATTGGCGCGGCGGTTGAATGCGCAGAAATGTCTGACGGCTGTTGTGCCGCAAGACGGGTTCCATCTGGACAATGCGGTGTTGGAGGCGCGGGGCGAATTGGCGCGCAAAGGGGCGCCCCAGACATTTGATGGGGCCGGTTTTGTGCATTGTGTGCGCCGGTTGAAAGAACGATCTGATGTGGTTGTGCCTGTGTTTGATCGCGCGCGCGATATGGCGATTGCGGGCGCGCGGGTTATTCCGGCGCAGGCCGATGTGGTGATCGTTGAGGGCAATTATCTGCTGTTTGATGCGGCGCCCTGGTTTAATTTAACCCCGCTTTGGACATTATCGGTGCGGTTGGATGTACCGCTGCCCGAATTGCGGGGGCGGTTGATCCAACGGTGGTTGGGCCATGGGTTGAGCCGCGCGGCAGCGACGGGCCGCGCCACGAGCAATGATGTGCCAAATGCACAGGCCGTGATGGCGCAGGCGTTGCCCGCTGACGTAACGTTTGGATTGGACGGGGCCATTCTGACCTGAGTGCAGGATTGATATATCTCAAAAGTGAGATATGTTGGCCGGACCTTTTGTAGGACGGCACAGATGACAGAATTCACACCTTGGGCATCGCTTGCGGGCGGTATTTTAATTGGGACGGCCGCGGTTTTATTGATGGGCCTGTTTGGCCGCATCATGGGGGCCACGGGCGTTTTGGCGGGGTTTGTCTGGCCCAGTGGCCGCGACGATTGGGCGTGGCGGGCCAGTGTTCTGGCCGGCATGGTGACCGCCCCTGCCCTATATTTCCTGATCAGCGGACGGGCGGTTGAGGTTGAGGTGCCTGTGTCGACCTTGGCAATGATTGTCAGCGGTTTGATCGTTGGTATGGGCGTGACGTTTGGCGGCGGCTGCACATCCGGACATGGGGTCTGCGGTATGGCGCGGGTTTCGCCACGGTCGATGGTGGCGACCTGCGTGTTCATGATCGCTGCGTTTGTGACGGTTTATGTCACGCGCCATGTGATCGGGGGGGCCGTGTGATGCGGTATGTTTTGAGCTATTTGATTGGGCTGATTTTCGGCCTTGGGATCATTCTGGGCGGCATGGCGAACCCTGCGAAGGTTTTGAATTTCTTTGATATTGCCGGCACGTGGGATCCGTCGCTGGCGTTTGTGATGGGCGGCGCCTTGGGGGTGACGGCCCTAGGCTATCGGTTCGTTTTGAAACGGCCCGCGCCGGTTTTGGCGGAGATATTTCATGTGCCAACGGTGCGTCAGATTGATGGACGATTGATTGGCGGGTCGGTTGCGTTTGGTGTGGGCTGGGGCCTAGCCGGGTTTTGCCCCGGTGGGGCCTTGCCTGCGGTGGGCACGCTGGACCCTGCGGTTTTGACGTTCACGATTGCGATGATTGTCGGGATTTTAGCGGCAAAAGCTGTACAAAGAGGGTGAGAGACGGACCACAGGAGGACCGACATGCAGGTTGAGATGGAGATTGAACCGGAGGTTGAAGGCATCTTTGATGCGGGGACCAACACCATCACCTATATCATTAAGGACCCTGCCAGCACCCATTGCGCCGTGATCGACAGCGTGATGGACATTGATTACGCGGCAGGCCGGATCACCACGAAGGCCGCCGATGGGCTGATCGCGCGCATTCGCGACCGTGGTTTGATTTTGGACTGGATTATCGAGACCCATGTGCATGCCGATCACCTCAGTGCGGCGCCCTATTTACAGCAAGAACTGGGCGGCAAGATTGGCGTTGGGGCCAAGATCATGGTCATCCAGGAGACCTTTGGAAAAGTGTTCAATGAGGGCACGGAATTTCAGCGTGACGGATCGCAGTTTGATGCGTTGTTTGAGGATGGGGACAGCTACACCGTGGGCGAGATGACCTGTCGGGCGATGGCCACGCCCGGACATACGCCCGCCTGCATGGTGCATGTGATGGGCAATGCGGCGTTTGTGGGGGATACGTTGTTTATGCCCGATGGTGGGTCTGCGCGGGCGGATTTTCCCGGGGGCGATGCAGGCGAGTTATATGACAGCATTCAAAAGGTGCTGGCCCTGCCCGACGCGATGCGCCTGTTTATGTGCCATGACTATGGGCCCAACGGGCGTGCGATTGCGTGGGAAACCACTGTGGCGGAGCAACGGGCCGAGAATATTCATGTGGGCGACGGCAAGACCCGCGAGGACTTCATCAAGTTTCGCACCGAACGGGATGCGCAATTGGCGGTGCCAAAGCTGATTATCCCCGCGTTGCAGGTGAATATGCGCGCGGGCCATGTGCCCACGGACGAGGATGGTAATCCGGTTTTGAAAGTGCCTGTGAACGGGCTCTGAGCCTGCTAGGACGCGATGATTTCAAATTTCGTCACATCGACCATGCCACGGTCGGTTATTTTGAGCATGGGGATCACGGGCAAGGCTAGGAAGGCCAGCTGCAAGAAAGGCTCTTCCAAGGTGACGCCGAGCGATTTCGCCGCGTCGCGCAGGTGTTCGAGCGTGTCACGGACGTGTTCGAACGGCTCCAGCGACATGAGGCCCGCGACGGGCAGTGCCAGTTCGGCAAGGATTTCACCGTTTGCGGCGACGACAAAGCCCCCTTCAAGGTCTGAGAGACGATTGCTCGCCAGCGCCATATCCTCGTAATCGGCGCCGACGCAGGCGATATTGTGGTGGTCGTGGCACACGGTGGAGGCGATGGCGCCCCGTTTGAGGCCGAACCCTTTGACGAAGCCGGTGGCGATGTTTCCGTTGATACCATGGCGTTCGATGACGGCAATTTTGATCAGGTCGCGGTCCGTATCGGGGCGTTTGTCGCCGCTGCTGGGTTCAATGGTTTCGTGCAGGTGGTCGGTGATGATTTTGCCCGGGATCACGCCGATGACATCGGTGTCTGCGCGGTTGGAGGAGGTGCGAAAATCTAGGGCTGTGACCTTTGGGGCCTGCACCGAATTTCGGCCAATGGGCGGAGTGATTTTGCGGGCCTTGAAGGCGGCTTCAGCGGCATGGGTGCCGCCACAGAACGTGAGTTTGGCGTCGCAGTTTTCCAGTGACCCGAGGCAGGCGATATCGGCCCGTTGGCCCGGTGCGATTAACCCGCGATCTTTGAGGCCGAAGGCTTCGGCGGCGGAAAGTGAGGCGGCACGGTAGGCGGCCAACGGCGATGTGCCGCGGGCGATGGCGGTGCGAATGAGGTAGTCGAGGTGGCCGTGTTCGCCGATGTCGAGGGGGTTTCTGTCGTCGGTGCAGAAACACATGTAGGCGGCTGTTCGGTCGTCCAGCAGCGGCAAGAGCGCGTCGAGGTCTTTGGAGACAGAGCCTTCGCGGATGAGGACGCGCAGGCCTTTTTGCAGTTTTTCGCGGGCTTCTTCGGCGGTGGTGGCTTCGTGTTCGGTGCGGATGCCTGCGGCGATATAGGCGTTGAGATCCTTGCCCGACAGAAGCGGCGCGTGGCCGTCGATGTGCGCGCCCTCAAAAGCGCGGAGTTTGGCCATGATGCCGGGGTCTTGGTGGATGACGCCCGGGTAGTTCATGACCTCGGCAAGGCCCAAGGCCTGCGGGTGATCGCGCAGCGGGATCAGGTCGGGGGCTTCGATGGTGGCGCCGGTGGTTTCCATGTGGGTGGAGGGCACGCAGGAGCTGAGGTTTACCTGAATATCGAGAAGTGTTTCGAGGGCCGCATCGAGGAAATACTGGATGCCTGCGACGCCCAGCACATTGGCGATTTCATGGGGGTCGCAGATGGCGGTGGTGACACCCAGAGGGGTGACGAGACGGTCGAATTCAAAGGGGGTGACGAGGCTGGATTCGATGTGGAGGTGGGTGTCGATAAACCCCGGCACGAGAGTGAGGCCCGTGACATCGACGATCTGGGCGCTGTCGTAGGTGGCGCAGGTGCCGACGATGGTGTCGCCGCAAATGGCCACGTCGCCCTGCAACATCTGGCCTGTGATCACATCAAAGGTTTGAGCGCCGCGCAAGACGAGGTCGGCGGGTGCATCACCGCGCCCTTGTGCGATTTTTTGGGAAAGTTCGGCCATGGGTCACCTCTATGTCGGGAGGTCAAACAACCGTACTTGGAGGCAAACGTCCAGTGTTAGCGTGGCGACACCAGTTCGATTTTCGGGCGGCCAGCCAGTTTGGGTTTGCGCTTTTTCTCGAGACTGCTGGTGGAGGCCACGAAACGTTTCACCAGTTCAGCCTGAAAGCGGACGTCTTGGGAGCGGTCGATCAAGGTGTCGATGAAATCGTCGAAGCCCTGGGAGGACGTCAAGCTGCCGCTTTCGGCGGCGCTGCACAGGTCGAGGAATGGCATCACGATATCAGTCAAAACAGCTGCAGAGAGGTGGGAGGAATGGTCGGATACGGAATCCTCGATGCCCAATTCGGGGCGGAAGGCGTAGTTCACCCCACCCAACAACATCTTAAATCGCAGAATGATCGCCAAGCTGCCGTCATCGCCTTTGGTGGTTATGAGGTGGGCTTTGGCGACGGTGAGGCCGGGGATTTCGATGGTGACTGAGGGAAGCGAGATGACTTCGGTTTTGTTAGACAGTGAGGCGAGACATTTGAAAATTCCCGACGCGACCTCATCGATGAAAACACCGTCGACTGTGACGCTGGTAGGAAAGGAGAAGCGGTTTCTGTGGCGCGGGCCGATCACTTCGCAAGAGCGGACTTCGGCGGGGGCCCCATCTGCGGCGATCAGGTTGATGACGAACCGGTTCCCCCCTGCCAATGCGGCCGCTGTATCGGATTGTGACACCAATTTCATCCGCACTCTCCTAAAACTGGAATCAACTTTGAAGGAAGTAAGTAACAATCATTAAGCAAAAGTAAAATTATATATTTCATATATTTAGAGGTCATTCGGCCTTCATCCATTAACCCTTTATTAACCTTTTTGGACCTTCTCGACGGTTTGCACTTCGGCAGCACCAAAATCGGCCGACATGGCACAAATGGTTAACGGTTTCACGAGGCAATCGTGCCTTTAGGCATAGCAGATGGCTTCACAACTAGCGTACAAGTTCTCAACTGATGGATTGGGGAAGCCATATGAGCGAGAATACCGCCGAAATATTAACCGTAATTGGAATCGGCTCATCCGCAGGTGGTCTGGAGGCAATCCGTGAACTTGTTGCGACCTTGCCCGCCAATTTACCCGTGAGCTATGTGGTTGTGCAGCACATGTCGCCGCACCACAAAAGCTTGATGACAGAACTGGTTGCCCGCCAGACCGAGTTGCGGGTGGAAGATGTTGAGGACGGGCAAAAGCCCGAAGCCAACGTGATTTACATCACCCCGCCCAAGACCGATGTGGTAATGGAAAACGGGGCGTTGCGGCTGTGCCCGCCCAGTGATTTGCCTTCGGCGCCCAAACCCTCCGTGGACCGGTTTCTGCTGAGCCTTGCCCAAGACCATGGCGCCAAATCAATGGCGATGATTTTGTCTGGCACGGGATCGGACGGGGCGTACGGTGTGCAGGCGATTCGGGAAGCGGGCGGCATCACGATTGCGCAAGACGCGACCAGTGCAAAATATGATGGCATGCCACAAGCGGCCGTACAGACCGGCTGCGTTGATTTGGTTTTGCGCCCTTTGGAAATCGGGACGCACCTGAAGAAAATTCTAACATCTGCCCGTGATTTTTCCGCCTTCCGCAAGGAGGCCCTGCAAGAAACACCGGTTTCGGATTTGTTGCAGATTTTGCTGGCGCGGACCCGTGTGGATTTCCGCGACTACAAGCAGACGACCATCACCCGCCGGATCGAACGGCGCATGACCGCGCTCGGGATTGATGATCAGGAAGAATACACACAATTTTTGCGCAACAACCCGCAAGCTGTGGATGCGTTGTTTAAAGATTTGCTGATTTCGGTCACGCGGTTTTTCCGTGATAAGGCCGAGTTTGCCGATCTGGAGCGCCTGCTGCCGGAGCTGTTGGAGAACCGTGAACATGGGCCTATTCGCGTTTGGGTCGCGGGCTGTGCGACGGGTGAAGAGGCCTATTCCATCGCGATGCTGATCTCGGAAGCCTTAGGTGGGCCGGATGTGCCGCTGAAGGAAAAGGTTCAGATTTTCGCCACCGACATCGACAAAGATGCGTTGCAGGTGGCGCGAGCGGGTATTTATAGCAGCTCTGCTTTGAACGATATTCCTAAAGGCTTGGCGGCCAAATATCTGATCCAACATGGGGATGGCATTCGGGTGACCGACCGCTTGCGCGGGGCTGTTTTGTTTTCGGATCACAACGTGTGTCAGGACCCGCCGTTCCAGAAAGTTCACCTGCTGTGCTGCCGCAACCTATTGATTTATTTCGGCAACTCGCTGCAGAAAAAGGTGATGGCGCGGTTCCATTATTCGATGTCATCGGATGCTTTGCTGTTTTTGGGCACCGCGGAAAGCATCGCGGGATCGGATGAATTGTTCATTCAGGACAAGACCAATTCCCATGTATTCCGCAAGCGGTCCTTGGGGACCGGCCGCGGACGTGGCGGTTATTCGATGCCGAGCCTGCCAATTTATTCGAACCGGTCGATGCCAGAGCGCATCCGCGAAAAAGACCGCGAAACCAGCACGGATCGGCATTTGTTTGATGCGTTGGTCAAATCGCTCGGTGAACAGTCGATTTTGGTGTCTGAAGATGGCAACATCATGCAGGTCAACGGGTCGATCAGTGAGTTCATCGAGGTTAACCAAAGCAGCAAGCTAAAGATGCACATTGAGCTTTTGAAAAGCCCCTTGCGCGAAGAAGCCCGCAGTTTGGTGTCTGTCGCCTTGCGCCATGAGACCCCGCGGACGGGTATTCGCCACCGGTTCGGGGCGGACAGTGAGCATGATATTCGCCTGAGCGTTTACCCCATCGTTGCGAAGAGTATTTCGGAACGCGTGGCTGTGGTGGCCTTTAGCAAGGTGCCCACGGTGCCGGACCCGATGAGCGCGCCGGATGCTGTGGTGGAGCTGGACGACACGGTTTCCGAGCGGATCCGCGATTTGGAAAACGAAGTTGCGGTCACCCGTGAGGCGTTGCAGCAAACGATTGAGCAGTTGGAAACCTCAAACGAGGAATTGCAGGCGCTGAATGAGGAGTTGCAATCGACCAACGAGGAATTGCAGGCCACGAACGAAGAGTTGGAGACATCCAACGAAGAGCTGCAATCGACCAATGAAGAGCTGATCACGGTTAACGAAGAGTTGCAGATTACTGCCACCGAGCTAAGTGGGCGGACGGGCGAGCTAACTTCTGTTTTGCAGAGCACGCCGCTGGCTATTTTGGTGACCGACAGCGCCTTGCAGATCACGCAGGCGACGACGGCGGCCTCCGAGATGTTCAGCCTCAAGCAGCCGATCACGACGCCCCACGTCAGCCAGGCTGTGTTGCCGGAAGGGTTCCCTGCCCTGTCGCCGATTTGCAGCGAGACATTGCAATTGGGCACGACGACAAATCACGAGTTTTCGTCCAAGGGGAACCGGATTGTTCTGAGCTGTACGCCGTATTTCGACGCGCATGGCAAGATTTTGGGGCTGACGATGGTTGTCACCCAGTTCCCAGGGCTGGCACGTGAGATGGAGATGATCCTTGAGGCGTCGCATATTCACCTGCTGAACCGGACGCTCGACGGTCGGATTTTGCGGATCTCGAAGAGTTCTGCCGCGACGATGGGTATGACCCGTGACGAGGCAAAAGGCATCAATGTGTATGACACGATGCCGGAGGAGGAAGCTGCGCGGCTGAAGAAAGAAGATGCCGATTTGATGAGCGGTGAAAGTCCGTCTGGCGGTGCTGCGTCGACAGTTCAATTCAAGAATAAATCAACCGGTGAGACCACCTATCTGTCGATGGAACGTCACCGGTTCGATCACCCTGAGTTGGGTGAGCCGACGATCATGAATATTGCGACCAATGTCACCGAGATTATTGAAGCGCATGATCAGACGGAACAGGTGATTGAGCGGTTCAGGTATCTGCAAGAATTGGCCAACTATGGCTACTGGGAGCTTAACCCGATCACGGGGGCGGTTTACTGGTCATCCAAAGTGTTTGATGTGCATGGATTACCACGGGATGTCGATGTGCCGGATTACGAGACAGCCCTGTCGTACTACCACCCCGATGACATTCAGCGTGTGCGCGAATATTTGGATAATGCCGCGAAAGTGGGCGGTGATTTCCAGTTTACCGCGCGTTTGGTGCGTGCGGATGGGAACACCATCAACGTGGAAAGCAACGGGATTGTCATCAATGACGGTGCCGGGAATTTACAAAAGATTGTTGGTGCATTCATGGCTGTGTAACAGCCAGACATTGCAAATGAAAACGGCCACCCTTTTCGCAAAGGGTGGCCGTTTTTCATTTTTATGTGCCGGAGCTTAGCCCACGTATTCGGCAATTGCCGCTTCGACGCCGTCTGACCAGATCACATTCATCCAATGCACGAAGGCATCGGCGAAGGCTTCTTGATCGGCCAGATCGCCGTAAATGCTGCTTTGGGCGAGCCACGCGGCAGGATCGGTTTTCGTGGCGGCTGCGGCGGCTGTTAGGTCAGACCAGATGGGGTCATTTGGTTCGATCTGTGTGCCGTCTTCGCGGGTGCCTTCACACATCCGGGCCCAGAGCGCTTCGACCAAGGCGAGACCTTTGACGGGCTGACCGTCGCGTAGGGCTTCGCGCAGCGTGGGCAGGATAAAGCCCGTGTGGCGCGAGGAGCCATCGAAAGCCACGCGACGTGTGGTGTCGATGATCGCGGGGTTGGCGAAACGGGTTTCGATCAAGGAGATGTAGTTTTCGGGCGACATGCCGGGCACGGGGTTTACGTGCGGGGCCACTTCCGAGGATTGCACTTTGTGGAATAAGGCGCGGATGGACGGGTGGCTCATCGCGTCGGAGATCAGTTCGATCCCGAGGATTTCGCCGACATTCGCCAAAACCTGGTGGCCGCCATTCAACAGGCGAATTTTCATGGCTTCGAAGTCGTGCACATCATCGGTGAAGGTCGCGCCGACCTTGTCCCAATCGGGGCGGCCTGCGCAGAATTTGTCCTCGATCACCCACTGACGGAAGTTTTCGTGGGTCACGGGGGCATCATCGTCGATGCCCAATTCGCGGACCAGTTCGAGCTCGGCCGGGCCTGTGGCTGGCACGATGCAATCGACCATCGAATTGGGGAAAGTGCAGTGGCTGTCGATCCAATCAGCGAGATCGGCGTCGATGAGTCTGGCGAGCCCGACCATCGTTTGACGCAGGATCATGCCGTTGCCTTGCAGGTTATCGCAGCTCATCCCTGTGAAGGGGCCAGAGCCGGCATCGCGACGTTGGCGCAAGGCTTCGATCATTGCGCCGAAGGCTGTTTTGGGGCTGCGCGGGTTAGCCGCGTCATGCTGGATGTCGGGGTGTGTTTCGGCAAATCCGCCTGTCACCGGATCGGTATAATAGCCGCCTTCGGTCACTGTCAGAGCCACGATGCGGGTGGTGGGTTCAACCATTTGCGCGATCAACGCTGTGTTGGTTTCTTCAACTGGCACGAAATCGATCATGGCGCCAACGACTTCGACCGCGCGCCCAGAGGGGCCCAGTTCGATCAGGGTGGTCAGGCAATCTTGGGACAGCAAACGTTCGCGTTGAGCCGCATCTGGGGCCCGCACACCTGCGCCGACAATCGCCCAGTCGTGCGCCAGACCTTCGTCGAACAGACGGTGCAGGTACCATGATTGGTGCGCACGGTGAAAGTTGCCAAGCCCGATGTGCACCATGCCCGCCGACAATTCGTCGCGGTTGTAGCGTGGAACACGCACGTCGTCCGGCAGATCGCCGAGGGTCTCGTTTGAGAGAGGGATCAGTTCATCCATTGTCCGCCATCCACATTATAAGTTTGAGCCACGACGTAGTTTGCATCGTCTGATGCAAGGAAAACCGCCATGCCTGTTAGGTCTTCAGCACGCCCCATGCGCCCATAGGGAACACCGGCGGCCACTTCTTTTTTCTTTTGTCCCGGGGCCTTGCCTTCGTATTTGGCAAAGAAGGCGTCGACGCCATCCCAGTGTTCGCCATCCACCACGCCCGGTGAAATCGCGTTTACGTTGATCCCGTGTTCGATCAGGTTCAGCCCTGCCGATTGGGTCAGGCTGATCACGGCTGCTTTGGTCGCGCAGTACACAGCCACGAGGGGTTCGCCCCGGCGCCCGGCCTGCGAGGCCATGTTGATGATCTTTCCGCCCTGCCCCCGCGCGACCATATGTTTGGCCACGGCCTGTAGGGGGAACAATGTTCCACCAACGTTTATGTCAAAGACACGCGTGTAGTCGGCACGGGTGATTTCGGTGATCGGGGCGGCCGTAAACAGGGCCGCATTGTTGATCAAAATGTCGATGTGACCGAGGGCGTCGATCGCAGCCGATACCCCAGCGTCGATACTGCCTTGATCGGTCACATCGATTTCGATGGCGACACAGCCCTGCCCGATTTGGGAGGCTGTGTCTTTGGCGCGGGCAAAATCGATATCCGCGATGGCCACGGCTGCGCCTTCGGAAACGTAACGTTCCGCGAAAGCCCGGCCGATGCCACGCGCGGCCCCCGTGATGAGGGCGGTTTTGCCAGCAAGCCGCATCAGGCGATCCGCAGACCGTCTGGGCCGAACTTGTGAACACGGTCTTCCACGGGTGTGAGGTAGATCGTGTCACCGTATTTGTAGTTCACCTGGCCTTCTTGACGCACGGTGACGGTTTCTTCCTGACCTTCGATGTGGACGTGGAAGAATGTGTCGGAGCCGAGCTGTTCTGCAACACCGATGGTGCCTTTGAACTCGCCGCTGTCAGGTGACATGTTGATGTGCTCTGGGCGCATGCCCAAAGTGGTACACCCACGTTTTGTCGCGGCTTCGCCTTCGATCTGGTTCATTTTTGGAGACCCGATGAAGCCGCCCACGAATTTGTTGCGTGGCGCGTTGTAGAGCTCGAGCGGAGAGCCGACCTGTTCGATCACACCGGCCTGCAGGACCACGATTTTGTCGGCCATGGTCATGGCTTCGACCTGATCGTGTGTCACGTAGATCATGGTGTTTTGCAGACGTTTGTGCAGCTCGGAGATTTCCAACCGCATGCCCACACGCAACGCGGCATCCAAGTTGGACAGCGGTTCGTCGAACAAGAACGCAGATGGTTCGCGGACAATCGCACGGCCAATGGCCACACGCTGACGTTGACCACCAGACAGCTGGCCCGGTTTACGGTCCAGGTAATCTGTCAGGTTCAGAGATTTCGCCGCAACTGCAACGCGCTTTTCAATCTCTGCCGGGTCCATCTTTTCCATCCGCAGTGGGAAGGCGATGTTTTTGCGAACCGTCATATGCGGGTAGAGCGCATAGGATTGGAACACCATCGCCAAGCCACGGCTGGACGGTGAGGCCATTGTCACGTCTTCGCCGTTGATTTCGACCGTACCGGATGTTGTCTCTTCGAGGCCGGCAATCAAACGCAGAAGCGTGGATTTACCGCAGCCTGATGGGCCAACAAATACAGCGAATTCGCCGTCTTCGATTGTGAGATCCAGAGGTGGAATGACTTCCACGTCGCCGAATTTCTTTTGTACACCTTTGAGTTGGATACGTCCCATGTCGTCTCCTCCTTATTTCACGGCGCCAAAGGTAAGACCTTGGACCAATTGTTTTTGACTAAACCAACCCAACACAATGATGGGTCCGACAGCGGCGGTAGACACCGCAGAGAGGCGACCAAAGAACAGACCCTCAGGAGCCCGGTTGCCTTCGATGAGTTTGGACAGTGTTGCAGCCTCGGTCGTGGTGAGACGGACAGTCCAATATGCTTCGTTCCAGCAGAAGATGAAGATCAGCAAAGCCGTGGAGGCGATACCGCCCCATGCCAGTGGCACGAGAATTTCTTTCACTTCGCCCCATGTGGTCAGACCGTCCATTTGGCCTGCTTCGATGATGTCCTTTGGAATGTCTTTGAAGTAGGTAAAGAGCATCCAGATCGCGATCGGCAGGTTGATGAGGCTGAGCACCATAACGATGAGGAACTTCGTGTCATAAACCCCAAGGGATTTGGTGAGGAAGATCATCGGGTACAGCACCGCAGCGGCTGGCAACATTTTGGTGGAAAGCATCCACATCAGAATGTCTTTGGTGCCGCGGCTTGGGTTGAACGCCATGGCGTAGGCACAGGGCACCGCCACGAACAGGGTGAACAAGGTTGCCGAAACAGACGTGATGATCGAGTTGGTCGCAAAGCGCCAGTAATCATAGTTGTCCGTCATGTTGGTGTAGTTTTCCAACGTGGGCGTGAAGCGGAACAGGAACTCGGGCTTAACCGCGTCTGCATCCGTTTTGAAGCTGGTCAAAATCATCCAGAAGATCGGGAAGAAGAAGAGCAGTGCGACGATCCAGGCCAGAACGGGCCAGATGATCTGTGAAAGTTTCGATTGTTGTGCAACGATTGCCATTGGATCGCCCCCCTATTCCATCAACGTCTTGCCAACCATGCGCAGCAAGAAGATGGCTACGATGTTGGCGAGAATGACTGCGAAAATACCTGCTGCGGATGCAGCGCCGATGTTGTTGTTCACAAGTTCACCGATGTAGTACGGCAAGTTCTTGTTCCCGTTACCACGGCTGACGATTTCGATTTCTGCGTAAAGCGAGAGGTGGAAAATCGCCTGGATCATCACAACGATTGCGATGGGTCGGCCAAGGTGCGGCAATGTGAGGAACCGGAATTGCGACCATGTGCTGGCGCCATCCAGAACAGCGGCTTCTTTTTGCTGCTGGTCTTCGGATTGAAGCGAGGTCATGAAAATAAGGATCGCGAACGGTGTCCATTGCCAAACGACCATCATGATAACCGCAATAGATGAGGTTTGGGTCGCACGGAACGAAATGGGTTCAAGTTCGGGCCAGAGTGAGAAGAACCACCCGATCAGCGGCGCATCTTTGAGCCCGGCTGACAGGTCGTTGATGCCACTGACGGCGAGACCTTGGAGACCCAGAACCGGATCGAGGATCATGTTGATCCACAAAACCGCGTTCACGGCGGGCATGACGAAAAATGGTGAAATCAATAGAACACGCACAATGCCACGGCCTGGAAAGGATCGGTTGATCAGCACTGCGATCACGACGCCCAAGATGACGGTCAAGAACAAGATGCTGGTCACGATCACCAGTGAGTTTTTCATAGCGAGCCAGAACGAGTCTTGCCCCCAAACAAACTGATAGTTACCAAAACCGCGCCAGTTTTCGATAGATGGCGTTGTCCAATGTGGGTTGCGTAGGTTGTTCAAAACATAGCGAATAAATGAAAAGAACAATGTCATCCCTAGGGGGATTAACATCCAGAACAGCAGCAAAATAACGGCTGGTGTCTGTAACAGACGGGGTATCGTCCGATTAGCCATGACTCTTCTCCTCCGTAGAATCGATTGGTTCTACGACTATAGGGGATGGATTGTACGGGTGTCGCGTATTGGTTGAATAATCGGTTCTACGTCAATCGCAACGAAGGGGTTGGAAAGACCCGACCATGTATGATCGGGTCTTTCCGGAAGGCCCTACTTATTCGTAGTAGCCAGCTTCTTTCATGATCGCGTCAGCAGCGGACTGTGCGTCAGCAAGTGCTTCGTCTACAGATTTCGCACCGGACAGAGCCGCAGCGATTTCCTGAGCTACCGCAGAACCCACTTCTGGGAATTCTGGGATCGCAGCAAACTGAACACCAACGTATGGCTTCAGATCTGTTGCTTCAGGTGCAGCGGATTCGATCGCAGCCAGCTCGGCGTCGGCGAATGCAGCAGCTTCCTGGAACTCAGGGATAGCGTATGTAGATGCACGTGTACCTGTTGGAACAGAACCCCAACCGAAGTCTGGGTGGTTACCTACAGCTTGTACGTAGTCCTTGGATGTTGCCCAAGCGATGAAGTCGTTAGCAGCTTCTGCGTTCGGGGAACCAGCTGGAACAGCCATTGCCCAAGCCCACAGCCAGTTCGCGCCCACTGGGTTACCAGCGTTTGGAGACTGAGCGTATGCTACACCGTCAACTTCGAGGAAGGACGCAGCGATTGTCGCATCGATCCACATGCCGCACTTGCCTTCGTTGTAAAGCGCGAGGATTTCGTTGAAGGAGTTACCTTCGGAGCCTGGAGGGCCGTATGTGCCGAGCAGGTCAACGTAGAAGTTGATGGCTGCTGCCCATTCGTCGCTGTCCAGCTGTGGACGGCCGTCTGCGTCGAACCATGCGCCGCCGAAGGAGTTCACAACAGTTGTGACGAATGCCATGTTGTCGCCCCAACCTGGCTTACCGCGAAGGCAAACACCGTAGACGTCGTTTTCTGGGTCGTGCATTGCAGCAGCAGCTGCAGCTACGTTGTCCCAGCTGTCGTTGTCAGCGATGGATACGCCAGCTGCGTCAGCAAGATCTTTACGGTACATAACCATGGAAGATTCGCCGTAGAACGGAGCCGCGTAGAGTGTGCCTTCAGCGGACAGACCGTTGCGGATTGCTGGCAGCATGTCGTCAACGTCGTACTCAGCGTCGAACTCGAGAGGCTCGATCCAGCCAGCTTGACCCCAGATTGGAGCTTCCTGCATGCCGATGTTGATGATGTCGTACTGGCCGCCACCGGTGGCTGTGTCGGACGTAACCTGCTCGCGCAGAACGCCTTCTTCCAAGGAAACCCAGTTCAGGGTAACGCCTGTTTCTTCTGTGTAAGCTTCAGCAACAGTCTGCATGTTGATCATGTGACCGTTGTTCACGATAGCAATCGTCAACTCAGTTGCGTGGCCGTCGGCAGATACGCCAGTCGCCAGCAAAGACATTGCCGTCGCAGCACGGAGTGCGCTCTTCATTTTCATCCTATTTCCTCCCTGGTATTTGGATGTCGTCGTAGTAATAAACTGAGAAACTTTACGCGCGTCAACTTATTTTTGGCAGTTTATAAAATTTCCCTACAAATCATGCAGATGCACGTGATATTAAGATGCCGTCAAATAGGCAATCGGAGCCAATTTCAGTGCGATGCTCTGAATTGATCACCTCAAAGAGAATCTCCAAGCTTTTATCGGACATCGAAGCATAGTCTTGTGAAACAGTCGTTAACGCCGGACAGGTAAAGCGCGAAAACGGGTGATCATCGTGGCCGGCGATGCGAAAATCATGATGCTCGCCTTGCCCGACGGTGAGGTGGCTGCGGTACGCGGCTGACAAGAGACCGATGGCAAGGCGGTCGTTGCTGCACAATACGGTGTTCGACGTGAACCGGCCCGTCGCGAATGCTGTCAGCCCGCCTTGCAGACCGATATCTTCAAACTCCCAGCCTTCCCCATCAACTTGGACGATCTCTGGCATATGGCCCAGCGCCTCCATCGCGGACACATAGGCGGCGCGGCGGCGGTTTACGTTCGGGTTCACGGCAACGCGCATTTCGAAGAAATTTGGTGGTGACCCCGTTTCACACAGGTAGTTCACCAACATTTGCATCGATTGGGTATTGTCCATGCCCACGAAGGCCGTGCCCATATCGGGCAGACGACTGTCGAACAGAACTGTCGGAATTTCGGCTGTGAATTTTTCGATATGACCACGGTCGGAGGCGCGGCCGAGCGGTGCGAGAAGGACCCCTGCCGGTTTTTGAGAGCGAAGACTGTCTAGAATTTCGACTTCTAGGGCAGCATCACCATGGGCGCTGAACAAAATTGGCGAATAGCCGGCGGCGATGCACCGTTGCTCGAGGTTGCGTGCGATTTCCGCGAAAAATGGATCCGCCAGAAACGGTACAACAATGCCGATGTTGTTCGTGGTCCTCCGGTTTTGGTTCATCGCATAGATGTTCGGGCGATAGTCGTGCTCTGCGAGGGCCTTTTCGATCCGATCACGGGTTGAGGTGCGCACGCTCTCGGAATCGTGGAAATACTTGGACAAGGTCGGACGTGAGATGCCGCTGAGCATCGCAAATTCCTCCATATTTTTGACCTTGTTGCCGTCCATAGCGCTTCTCTCTCCCCTGCTGCAGACGCCAAAATTGGCTCCCAAACCAGACGTCGCGACCAAATTGATGCACCAAAACGGCCCGCTTTGTCGAGAGAAACAAAACAATTACGCTAGGCAAGTGGCCAGAGCACGAGCGAGACACGGGCAGAGGCAGACTTTCAAGCTACTGAATAGGAAGAGAGAATTTATCAATGAAGGTTTCAAATTCTGAAAGCGGTAGCGCGCGTGTGATCAGAAAACCCTGAACTTCTTCGCATGCATGGGCCGACAACCAATCAAGCTGCGACTGCGTTTCCACACCTTCAGAAACGACGGTTGCGCCGATCTGTTTTCCCAATGTCAAAATGAGCTGCACGATCGGCCCCGTGTTGGGCAACTGGTCAATAAAGGACCGGTCGATTTTCAGACAGGTCAGTGGGAAGCGTGAAATATAGGACAGGTTTGAATAGCCTGTTCCGAAGTCGTCAATCGCGATTTCATACCCCATTTCAGTGATTGCACGCAGCCTTTTGGCGATGAGCTCGTGATCGCCGATTAAAACCGACTCGGTGATTTCGAGTTCGACCTTCCGTTTTGGGAAATTCTCCCGCTCGGATAATTCTTTCAGCATTGGCAGAAAGTTCGGGTCGGAGAATTGTCTAGGCGATACATTAAGAGACAAATTCAACGGCCGGCCGTTTGCGTTCCACTTGATAGCTTGGGTGATCCCCAGTTCTAAAACGATGCGTCCCAGTTCATCGATCAAACCGGTCTCTTCGCAAACGGGAATAAAACGCCCTGGCAAGCAGAGGCCATCGTTGGGATGGTTCCAGCGAATGAGACCTTCGGCACCAACGATTTTCCCGCTTAAGACGTCTAGTCGGGGCTGATAATGCAGCTCAAACTCATTGTTCTCGACCGCGCGCCCGAGCTCTAGCTCCAACCGGTCGCGAGCGACAACTGCGGCGCCCATTTCGACGTTGAAATATGTCACGCGATCTCGTCCCTCCTGTTTGGAGGCATATAAGGCAATGTCAGCTTCGCGCATGACGTCTGACGTATTTGTAGAGTCCTCAGAAAATTTCGAAACACCAACACTGATGGTGACGTTGAGACGCGTTTGATCATGCAAGATCGGTTTGGAAATTGCACTGCGGACCGCTTCTATTTGACGTGAAAGCGCGCCATCACTGATCTGTTCAGCAATGACGATCACGAATTCGTCCCCGCCAAAGCGAGCAAGCAAGTGCTGCGGCGGCAAAACGGCGCGGGCGCGTGTTGCAACTTGGCGTAAAACGGCATCTCCTGCATCGTGCCCATGCCGATCGTTGATCAACTTAAATTTGTCCACATCGAATATGAGCAAAGTTAGATCGCCCGTCGCGCCGCAGTCTTCGAGCCACCCCAAATGATTTTGCAAATATGAGCGGTTGTGAAGATTGGTCAACTGATCGCGATCAGCCAAATGGCGTGCTGTGTCCCGGGCTTCTTTCAAGTCACTAACGTCAATCGAGGTTAAAAGTAGGGCCGGTTTACCGGTGACCGCATCCGAGCAATTTTTGACGGACACATCAAACCACCTGACACCCCTTACCGTGTTTACCTTCGTGACTGCACGTTGCTCTCCATATTGCGCAACATCGTCCAACAAGCGGTCGAGTTCATCCGGATCGACAAAAAAATCCGCCAAACATGCGCAGTCCGCATCAATTGAATTGCGCGCGGCGGGGTTGAAATAGAGAGGTGGCCCCTTCGGGCTGAACAACATGATCAAAACGTCAGTGTGCAAGAGTGCTTCTGCACTTCTTAGGTTTTCTGGTGTGTCTTTCGCTTCGCCGACGACCTCACACAGCATGCCCATACGGCCATCCGGGAGGATGTGGCCTCGGTAAATAACCATGACGCTGACGGGTTCGTCCTGCGGATATAGTGTCCACATCTCTGTGAAGACTGCGTCTGAACGTTTGAAATCGGCTTGATATTGCTTAAGTCTTTTGCCGACCGAAGGCGACATGTTCTCTTGCAGGTCACGGGACCGCAATTCATCTTCCGACGTGGCTTTCCAAATGTCGCAAGCGGCCTGGTTCGCGTTTAGAATGCGTGCGTGATCAATGTCATATAGCCAAGCTGCTGTATCCATACGATAGAGCACATCGAAGGATGCGTCCATTTTCGACGACAGCTTGTGGCCGTGCAGGCCAGGTTGTGGTATCGGCGTAATGTTCATAATGATACAAATCTACCTTAGTTTCCCCGAAATTGCATCGCCTTACGCCGCGTTTGCGGCGGTATGGCCCAAGTCATCAAGCTCTTGGAACCCTTCAGTTGCTTTCACAGCATCAATCCACCGCACAATGTGCGGCACGTCTTCGCCTGATATTCCCGCCTGTTCGAGAACGTGGACATAGCCAAACAGAGCAATGTCAGCAACGCAATAGCCAGACTTTAACATAAACTCCTGATTGGCGAGATGGTCATTCAAAATCGAAAGGCCGTCGTAGGCCTTACATTGCCACTCAACGATATCATCAACTCGGGCCTCGGCTTGGTCCGGCAAAATATGTAAGAAAAAGCGCGCAGGCGAAATGAACGGTTCAAGACGGGTTTGCTCAAAAAACATCCATTGCAGCGCTAAACCGCGATCAATACTGTCTTTTGGCATAAGATATGTGTCGTCACACAGATACCAGAGCATGGCATTGCTTTCACCGATACCCTCACCACTATCGGTGACCAAATAGGGCACCCTGCCGCGTGGATTGACCGCTTGGTAGGCTGGTGTCGTTTGTTCGCCTTTTAGAACATCAACAAGCTTCAGTTCGAAATCAAATTTCAGTTGATTGAGCGCGAGCCAAGGCTTCATACAATTCCCGGACCCTATACATGCATACAGTTTCATTACTCCGCCTCTCATTATACCCCACCTCAGGTGACTAAATACAAGGCATTAACAGGCGACTAATAATCCCATTAAAAATTATTCAAAAACACAAAAAGCGCCCACTTATCCGCATCGAAGTTAACAATTTATTAACCCGAAACGTTAAATATTTATTAATGTAGATAATCTTGGGTGGATATTCGAATGAAAGAAACACGTTACGTGGCAGTGCCGGATACGGCCTTTTCACAACCAATCGCTGAACAAATTTGGGCCGCTAAATATCGCTACAAGACCGTGGGCGGGATTGTAGATAAGACACTAAACGACACTCTCTACCGGGTAAGTAAGGGGCTTACCTCCACAGAAGATCAAAATACACGCGACGATGTACGCCAGACCATTCATCACGCCATGTCCGAGTTTAAGCTGCTGCCAGCAGGCCGGATTTTGGCTGGGTGTGGGACCGCGCGTAATGTGACGCTCTCGAACACGTTCGTTATGCGCACGATCCCCGACAGCGTCACCGGTATTATGGACACATTGAAGGATGCGGCGTTGACCATGCAGATGGGCGGCGGGATCGGGTTTGACTTCTCGACGATCCGGCCCTCTGGCATGATTGTGAACGGGTTGGATTGCCCCGCCGCAGGGCCATTGTCAGCGATGGATATTTTCGATGCGACCTGTCGGATGTTGGTGAAGGGCATGGGGCGCGGCGCAATGATGGCGACGATGCGCTGTGATCACCCGGACATCGAAGCGTTTGTTATGGTCAAATCCGACCGCTCCCGCCTGCGCAATTTCAATCTGTCTGTGATGGTCACCGATGAGTTCATGGAGGCTGTTGAACACGATCGCGCCTGGACCCTGCATTGGGAAGGTAAACAAATGCGTCGTCTGCGCGCGCGGGATTTGTGGAACGCGATTATGAAGCAGACCTATGCAGCCGCAGAACCCGGTGTTTTGTTCATCGACCGGATCAATGCCGCCAACCCGATGCGGTTTGTCGAAACCATCAGCGCGACCAATTCCTGCGCCGAACAGCCCCTGCCCCCCTTTGGCACCTGCCCGCTGACCTCGATCAATCTCGCGCAGTTGGTCGAAGCGCCGTTTACCGCGAACGCACGTATGGATGTGGCGCAGTTGCGGTCCTTGGCGGGGTTGGCCGTTCGCATGCTGGACAACGCACTGGACGTTTCAAAATTCGCGCTTCCGGAACAGGCCGAGATGGCCCGCACCCAGCGGCGGATCGGGATTGGGGTCACGGGTGTGGCTGATGCATTGGCAATGTTGGGTGCGCGCTATGGATCGCCCAAAGCTGTGTTCATGTTGGGCAGCTGGATGCAGGCCATCCAGAATGCGACCTATTATGCATCTGCGATGTTGGCCAAGGAACGCGGGCCGTTTGACGCCTATAATCCGGACACTCATTTGGCCGCGCCTGCGATACAGTCTTTGGATGAAGACGTGCGCGCCGCTGTGGAAACCTATGGATTGCGCAATGCGACGCTGACGTCTGTCGCACCGACGGGCACGATTTCTATGTTTGCGGGCAATGTGTCTTCGGGGATTGAACCGATCTTCTCGACTTCGTTTGACCGGTTGATCACAACGCCAGACGGCACGAAAACCACAGAACGGGTTATGGATTATGCCGCGTGGAAACACGGGGAACTGTTTGGTGTTGATGCGCCACTCCCCGATAGTTTTGTGACTGTCGCAGATTTGACGCCCGACGATCATGTTGCCATGCAAGCCGCTGCGCAAAAGTGGGTGGACAGCGGGATTTCAAAGACCGTGAATTGCCCAGAAGACATTCCGTTTGACGCGTTCAAAGACATCTACCGCAATGCCTATGATGCAGGGTGCAAAGGGTGTACCACCTATCGGCCGAATGCTGTTACGGGATCGATTTTGTCCACATGAACCTATTGAAACGAATGTTTGGGGGGCGCAAGACGCCGCCCGTCGCGCCGCCTGCCCCTGCACCTGTGTTCGGGCAAACACCATGGCACCCGACGCACCGCCATAAAAAAGGCGGTGGGTATCGATTGTTGGGCTATGCTGTGTTGGAAGCGGACCGCTCGTCCGTGGCAATTTATGATGACGCCGAGGGTACGGTTTGGGTACGCAGTGCCGAAGAGTTCAACCAAACTGACAGGTTTGCGCCGGTGACCTTGATTGATCCAATGCTAGCCCCTCAAAGCACCTAGAAAAAAGGGCAGGCATTCAAAGATGCCCGCCCTGATTTGATATCAATCTACGCCGACTTCAGCGTCGCCCGCGTTTTCATGTACAATCGTACGTGTGGGGAACGGAATGTTTATATCAGCGGCGTCGAGCGCCTCTTTCACTTTGCGTTTCATGTCGGCCTGATATTGGAAATAAACATCTGATTTGACCCAAACGCGGACCAGAAAATCAACGCTGCTAGAGCCGAGATTGTTAACCTGAATGAAGGGTTCAGGTTCGGTTCGGGAGCGCTCATCCGACATGATAGTTTCGCGGATCACCTGTTCTGCTTTAGCCAGGTTCGCGCCATAGCCCACACCGAATTCCCATTCCGCGCGGCGGGTATCGTAGACGGAGTAGTTGTAAATCGTGTTGCCCCACACATCCGCGTTGGGCACGACGACCTTTACATTTCCGAGGTTCGCAACCTCGGTGTAGTTCAACGTGATGTCTTTCACGGTGCCGATCACATCATCGATTTGAACAAAATCGCCGATTTTCAACGGGCGGAAAAAGATGATCATCACGCCGGCGGCCACGTTCGACAAAGTGCCTTGCAACGCCAAACCGATGGCCAAACTGGCAGCACCAATGATGGCCACAACGGATGTGGTTTGGATGCCGAATGTGTTGAGGACGAAAAGACAGGTGAACGCCAAAACGACATAGCGCAGGATATTGCCCAAGAAGTTAAACAGCGTGTCGTCAAATCGCGCGTGATGTTCAGCCAGCCCGCGCACGCGGCGGCCCAAAAGCCCAGCAACCGCATAACCGATCACGAAAATGATCACCGCGCCCAAGATCGACCCGCCGAGAGACAGCAGCACGTCGAGCGATAGGTAATCTGACAAAGATTGACCGTTGTAAATTTCAGTGTCGAGGAGGGTTGTCAGCCAGCCAGTGGCTTCGGCGGTCAAAGTGTCTATCGTTTCCATGGTGTCGTTTTCGTCTCACAATTATTTGATTTATAACACCTCTGGCCTAACATTGTTCCCACCTCTTGGGCACATTGTTTGACTTTTCGGGTCAAACCCCGTTTGTGCCCCAATAAAATAAGGATGCACCGATGACAGATGACGACCTCAAAAAGAACGATGTCGTTCGGTTGGATCGGGAGGAAGAAGAAGCCGCGGTTGAACAGGCGGCGAAACTTGCGCCGAAAATGCTGTACGAAGTGATCCGTCGCGACGGAGAAGAAGAGCTGTCGCGCAGCACGCGGGCGTTGGTTTGGTCGGGCATTGCGGCTGGGATAATGATTAGTTTTTCGGTCTTGGGAGAAGCGATTTTCCGAACATATTTGGCGGATACGCCAACGCGGTATTTGGTCGAAAATCTTGGGTATTCCTTGGGCTTTTTGATCGTGATTTTAAGCCGGATGCAGTTGTTTACGGAAAACACGATCACCACGGTTTTGCCCGTCATGCACGCGCCGACGCCTGCGTTGATCGGACGCGTCGCGCGGCTCTGGGCGATTGTTTTGGGCGCAAACGTGGTGGGAGCCTTCGCCGTGGCTGCGCTTTATGTTTACACACCTGCCCTGCCCGAAGAGTTGATCCCCGCGATGGTGGAATTGTCCGAACATGCGATGGGGTTCGCCCCGGCTGAAGCGTTTTTCCGGGCGATCCCGGCGGGCGTGCTGATTGCCGCAATCGTCTGGATGATGCCGCAGGCCGAGACGGCAGGCTTCTTCGTTATCATTACGTTTACTTGGCTGATCGCAGCAGGCGATTTCACCCACATTGTCGCCGGGTCGTTTGAGATGGCGTTTTTGATGGTTCAGGGCCAATTGGGGATCGCCACAGCGCTTGGTTCGTTTTTCCTGCCGGTCTTGGCGGGCAACATCGTTGGCGGAACAGTCATCTTCTCGATGATGGCCTATGGGCAGGTGCGCGACGAGATGGACACAGAACTCTAGAGACGCCCCTGCTTCGTGAACGCCCGCCGCTTAGATAAGCGGACGGGGTTCAGGTGGCTCGTGCTCTGTTTGCGCGGCTTGGGCTAAGGCTTGCAGGTCAGGTACGTGCAGTTTGCCGTCGGACCATGTGGCCAATTTCTGTGTTTTCAGCTTAGACAGTGTTTTGTTGGTGTGCACGAGCGATAGCCCCAAAGCATCCGCTAAATCTTGCTGGCGGAAAGGCAGCGGCATGTGGTGCCCCTTCACCATGCCCAAGGCCTCGCCGCGGCGGAACAGGCGGTACAAGGCCCATGCTATCGCTTCGAATGCTGTGCGGCGCCCCACGGTGGTCAACGCATCGCTAAGGCCGCGCTCTTCCAGTGAGGCAAGCGTTGTGAGGTCGAAACCGCGCTTTGGATGTTTGATTGCGAAGTCGAAAAGTTCGGTTCGGTCGAACACGCACAAGGTCATAGAGGTGGAGGATTCAACGGTGTGGTGCACCTCGCCCGTCACGCCGGCCTGCAGCCCGATAAAGTCACCCGGAAAGACGAAATTAATCACCTGCCGCTCGCCATTGGGCAATGTCTTATACCGCACCCCCATGCCCCGCAGAACGGTATAAAGCTGGGGGACCTCTGTTTCTTCGGTCATCAAAATTGTACCGGCATCGACCAGAAATTCGCCAGATTTAAACTGTTGGGTTTGACGTCTATGTTCGTCTGACGCCTTTGAAAAGAGGTCAGATTTATGGAGCGGGCAGTTGATGCATTTAGTGGACACGGAGCGTATCCTTTCCGATAAGGTATGTCATAGTTTAATGCGCGAGATCAAAATCGGTTCCATACACGTCGGCTAATACGACCCAGAAACAGGTTGAATATAAATGTTCATTCTCATCGTAGAGCGAGACACCGTTGTACGGCAGGACATCGAAGAAACCGTTTCTCGGTTGGATGTCGATATAAGAATTGGTGCTGTCTCTGAGCTGGAATTCGAGATCTCTTCTAGAGCGGATATTGTCATTACTGACAGACTGTTACCCGAAGCCCATGATGCCCTTTTGGCTGACCAAAACACGCCATTGATCTACACCATCGACATCCGTGAGATGGATATATCCTGCGCGCGGCGCACTTGGCTTTCGCGACCCTTTTCGCAGGACCGGTTGTGCGCAACAGTGCGAGACGCAATTAAGTTTCGGAACGCGCAAATTGCGAGATAGCACTGCAATGGTTGCCCCCACGGGTCTTTAGAAATGGCAAAAGCCCCACCAAAACTGGCAGGGCTTTCCAAGTGTTTCAAAATTGAAGGCGTATATTAGGCCTTCAGAGGCCGTGTTGACGAGAAGAACATCGCCTGACTGACAGCCGAGCGCACCTGCGCTTCGGAATAGGGCTTGGAGATCAGGAAGGCAGGCTCAGGGCGTTCCCCAGTGAGCAGACGCTCCGGGAAGGCCGTGATGAAGATCACCGGCAGATCGCCAAGATCACCCAAGATATCATGCACAGCATCGATGCCAGATGAATTATCGGCCAACTGGATGTCTGACAAAATTAGATCAGGTTTTTCAGCTTTGGCGAGCGCAACGGCTTCGTCGCGTGTGCGCGCAATTCCGGTAACCCGGTGGCCCATGTCGGCAACGACGCTTTCGAGATCCATCGCGATGATCGCTTCATCTTCGATGATCATGACGCTGCCCGCCATGGCATCTTCCATCTCGGTGCGTGCGACATTGACCAAATGGGTGGCTTCATCCACGTCGGTCATCATGATTTCTGCAACTTCGTCGAGATTGAAATTCTCGATGGTGGAAAGCAACAACGCCTCACGGGTGTTTTCGGTCAGGCGGGACAAGTGTTTTTGAGCCTGAGCGCGAAGACCTGTTTCATGATCTTCAATAGGAGACCCGGAGCTTTTCCAAATGGTATGAAAAACTTTAAACAAACCGACTTTCACGCTGCTCGCGTCCAGAGCGATTTGACGATCGGTCAACAATGCCTCTAAAGCCGCAGCCGCATATTTGTCGCCAGTCGTTTGATCGCCGGTCAATGCGCGGCCGTAGCGGCGGAGATAGGGCAGTGCAGCGCCTACGCCAGAGGTGAAGTCTTCGAAGTTTGCCATTTTTTGACATCCCTATTAATTTTTTATGGAACCAAACGCACAATTAGGTGTTTAGTTCCGTACGAATTAAAATTCTCTTCCTTTGCAAAGGTACTATCGAGTTATGGCGCACGACACCAGTAAGCAAGCAGACGGCGACGCGATTGACCAAAATTTGAAGCGCGTTTACGACGATTTGCTGTCACAAGAGGTGCCTGATCGATTCAAGGACCTGCTTGCACAGCTAAAAGCGCAAGACGCGCCCGCCGATGAAACATCTGGCGGAGAGGACGAATGAGCACATCTGATCCAAGAGACGAATTGGTCAACCACCTGCCAGCTATGCGTGCATTTGCAATGTCGTTGACACGAAACTCCGCAATCGCCGATGATATGGTACAGGATACGCTGGTGAAAGCTTGGACCAAAATCGATAAATTCGAGCCTGGCACAAACCTGCGGGCTTGGTTGTTTACCATTCTGCGCAACACCTATTATTCAAACCGCCGCAAGGCGAACCGCGAAGTGGCGGATGTTGATGGGGTTTTCACAGAAAGTTTGTCCCAAAAGCCGGATCATGACGGCCGTTTGCAAATGGCGGATTTCCAACGTGCGTTCGTCCAATTGCCCGATGAGCAACGCGAAGCGTTGATTTTGGTCGGCGCATCTGGTTTTTCCTACGAAGAAGCTGCAGAGACCTGCGAGGTTGCAGTTGGAACAATAAAAAGCCGCGTCAATCGCGGGCGGAAACATCTGGCAGAGTTGATGGGCATGAACAGTGACGAAGCAATGGAATTGACAGACAACGCGACGATGGCCGTGGTCACAGCACGCGGAAATGGCGCAATGAGATGAAACACGAGGCGAAGCCGCATCAGCGGCTCACGGCGCGTGTTCTATTGTTCCTGACGCTTGCTTTGGTGCCTTTGGGCATCATTGGCATGATCCAGAACCAACGTCTAAACGCGGAAATCGAAAAACGATCAGAACTGACGTTGCTCGCCCTTACCGAGCAGGCTGTATCGTCGGAGAAATCAGGGATTCAACGTATTTTCGGTGCAGCCCGTGCGCTGGACAGCACAATCGCGTTTTTGCGTCAAAACCCAGTGGCCTGCAGTGAGGCCTTGAGCCAATATGTAAACGCGCGTTCACAGTTTACCTTTGTGGGGTTCATTGAAATGAACGGGATTAGCACCTGTTCTTCTATGGAGGGTGATCTCGACTTTTCGCAAGACCCACTGTTTGAAGACCTCGTCGAGAACCCCAGACGTGCACTGGTGGTGCGAGAACAAACCGATATGGTGTCTGAACCTTCGCTGGTCTTTGAGCGGCCCTATATTGACGACAGCGGTCTCGAAGGGTTCGTTACCATCTCTCTGCCAATAAGCGCGATCAGCGATGCAACAGATCACGATGGCCCTGCCCAGCCTGTAACCTTGGTCACCTTCAACGCCGATGGTGAAATCTTAACCACTGAGAATGACCGTCAGAGGGCTGAAGCGCTGTTGCCGGTAGATGTGTCGTTGGTTGACTTGGCCCGAGGGAACGAGGCGCGCACGATCAAAGGCGTAAGCCGATCGGGCAAAGAGCTGGTTTACGCGGTCATTCCGATTGTCCCGAACGTCGCCTATGCGCTTGGATCTTGGGCACCGGACACAGCGGCCAACGGTTCAACCGTATCGCCTTTTGTGAGCGCGCTTTTACCGTTTTTGATGTGGTTGGCCAGCCTGTTCGTAGCGTGGTTCGTTATCGACCGCTTTGTGGTTCAGCGCATCAAATTGCTGAACAAAGCGATGATGGATTTTGCAGCGACGCGGAAAATGCCTGCGGCTGCCGGGACGAGCCAGCGTTGGGACGAGTTGGCTGAGATTTCAGAATTGCAGAATGTTTTCGGGACGATGGCCCGAGATATTACCCGCGACGAGGCCCTTCAAGAGGATCGTTTGCGTGAGAAAACCATTCTGCTGAAAGAAGTGCACCACCGCGTTAAAAACAATCTGCAAATCATTTCGTCTATTATGAATATGCAAATTCGCAAGTCTCAGGAACCTGAGACGAAACGTGCGTTGACGCAGGTTCAGGATCGTATCCTTGGCCTCTCGGGCGTCCACCGTACGTTGTATCAGGCCGAAAATCTAACGCAGGTGAATGCGGCGAAGCTAATCGAACAATTGGTCGCCCAGAGCCGCGCGATTGGCACAGCCGAAGGGCGCGGCGTGGATATTCAATTGGATCTAGATCCGGTGATTATTTTCCCCGACCAAGCGGTTCCGTTGACCATGCTGGTGTCAGAGGCGCTGACAAACGGGATGAAATACGTGGGCGGCGATGCCCCGGCCATGTCCGTGTCTCTGAAGCTGACAGGCGCGCGTCAAGCGAACCTTGTTGTGCACAACACTTGCTGTGGCATGTACTATGACCCTGAAGGCACTAACACGAATTCAACAGGGCTAGGCAAACAGCTGATCCGCGCGTTTGTTGCCCAGCTCAATGGCACGTTGAATGTTGAAGAGACCGTTGAACAATATTTGATCGACGTCACCTTTGAAGTTGAAACGTTTAGGCCGGAAACGCCCGATTTCTGACCTCCAAAACGCAATGCGCCCCGCGTTCTGCAGGGCGTTTGCTTTGTAATCGTTATGTCGAAGGGGCTCCCTTCGTGTACGTAGGCTATTTGTCCTGACGCTGGTCGTCCTTGTCATCGCGCGGATCTCCACGCGATGTTGAAGATAGTGCCACAATTACAAGAGCTATTAACGTCATTCCGATCAAGCCTGCGATAAAGACATCACTTGTCATGTCTTTCTCCTTTTTGCTCTACGGTTCGTATATGTAACGAATGGCTCGGACTTATAGTTCCGATGCAATCAGTGGCTGAGGCGATTCTTTTCGGTGTTCCCAACAGAATGTGATCCACTGTAATGTTTGAGGCGTAAAAACGCCTTTTTTACAAAATTTATGAAAGGGGCTTGCCTTAATGTGGGCTTTTTCGGTCTTCCCCCCTCTCGGCAGACAGACGACCGAAGGGATTCTCAACCAAGGCCCGGTTTGGGTTTCGCCCGTACGAGCAGGCACACGGTCCTCCGTGCCCACCCCTTTGAGTTCGCGTTAGAGCGCTGCAGACAAATCGAAGTCTTCATCTGGGAAGTACTTCGCCAGACGGACATCTGCGGAGCGGGCGTGGCCCTCCATGCCTTCCAAGCGGCTGATGCGTGCGGTGGCTTGCGCCACGCCTTTTGAGCCTTCACGGCTAGAGCGCTGCCACGTCACGATCTTCATGTATTTGTGCACCGACAAGCCCCCCGTGTAGTCTGCCGCCTTCGACGTTGGCAGCACGTGGTTGGTTCCTGAGGCTTTGTCCCCGTAGGACACGGTGGTTTCCTCACCCAAAAAGAGTGAACCGTAGCTGGTCAACGTCTCCAGCCACCAGTCAAGGTCCTGCGCTTGCACGGTGAGATGTTCTGGGGCGTATTCATCGCTGCATTTTGCCATGTCATCACGGTCTTCGCAGACGACAACCTCGGCGTAGTCACGCCATGCGGCCAATGCGTTTTCACGGTTCAACTCGGGCAAATCCTCAATGAGCCCCGGCACCAGATCGATGACCTTTTGCGCCAAGGCACGATCGTCGGTGACCAGCCAAACGGGCGAGTTGTAACCATGTTCGGCTTGCGACACCAAATCGACCGCCACGATGTAGGGGTCGGCATCTTTATCGGCCAAAATCAGACTGTCCGTCGGCCCTGCGATCATGTCGATGCCCACGCGCCCGAACAGAATGCGTTTGGCTTCGGCGACAAATTGGTTACCGGGCCCCACCAGGATATTCGCCTCGGGTAGATCAAACAAACCGAATGTCATGGCTGCGATACCTTGCACGCCCCCCATGGCCAGAATTTTATCTGCACCACAAATATGCGCGGCATAGACAATAGCCGGCGCGATGCCTGTATCAGGGCGCGGAGGTGAGCAGGCCGTGATGTGTTTGCACCCGGCCACTTTGGCGGTGGTGACGGTCATAATCGCGCTGGCGATGTGGCTGTAGCGCCCACCGGGCACATAGCAACCTGCCGCATCGACAGGGATGATTTTCTGACCTGCGAAAAAGCCGGGTTGTATCTCCATTTCAACATCGGACATGGTTGATTTTTGCAGCTCTGCGAAGCGGCGCACATTGTCATGGGCAAATCGGATATCGGCTTTCAGCGCCTCGGGGACCAATGCAATTGCGGCATCGATTTCATCTTGGGTCAACAGGACATTGCCCTCGTAGCGATCGAATTTCGCGGCGTATTCCAGTGCCTTCGCATCCCCGCCCTCTTCGATGTCCTCAAGAATTTTGACGACCGTGTCATTCACATCGGCCGCATCGGAGGCGGCCGTTAGCGGGGCTTTCTTAAGGTACTCACGTGTCATCGCATTCAGGTCCTATCGGGTTGATCTGGCAAGGTGGGCTGCGTGCATGAGGACATCCACGGAGTGGCCCGTTGGGATCGATAGAACCCAAATGCGAGGGTGCATTCAAATTTTTCGTGCTGTTTTAGGTTCTCTGAAAGGGACTGTTGGAAATCATATCGTTGCCGTCCCCAAAACAAACAAAACGCCCGACATTTTCATGTCGGACGCCGAAACAGAGCGTATTTTACAAGGCGACCGTTAAGCGTATTCAAAAACGCCTCGCCGCATTGGCCAATGCTTTAGGTCAACGCATGGATGATACCGCGCAATTCGGCCAAGCCGCGCAGGCGGCCCACCAACGTATATCCGGCCTGCACGTCTTGACCGAAATCGGTGAGCAGACAATGCCCATGATCGGCGCGGAATGGAATGTCGCGCCCTGTGCGGGCCTCAGACGCCAGCAGGGGCCGGATCACGCTTGGGATATGCACGTCGCCTTCTAGGTGGGCGGCCTCTTCGAACGAGCCGTCAGGATCGGTCGAGACATTGCGCAGGTGGGCGAAATGCACACGGTCTGCAAAGGTCTCAGCGATGTCGGGCAAGTCATTCCCGCGACGTGCACCCAAGGATCCGGTGCAAATCGTCAGGCCATTGGCAGGGTCATCCACCGCATTCAAAATCCATTCCACGTCAGATTTCGTGGAGCAGATCCGCGGCAAGCCGAGAATGTCGCGCGGCGGATCATCCGGGTGAATGCACATGTTGATGCCCAAATCAGCGGCGGCTGGCACGACCTCTTCGAGGAACCGTTTCAAATTGCCACGCAGCTCATCATGGCTGACACCTGCGTAGGTCGATAATACATTGCGCAGCCCGTCTACATCATAGGTGTCAACGGCACCGGGCAAGCCTGCCATGATCGCGGCCAGCAGATCGGCTTTGTCTTGGTCTGTTGCGGTTTTGATCCATTCATCGCCGCCTGCAATGGCCTCGGCGGTATATGTATCTTCCGAACCTGCACGGCCCAAAATGTGCATCTCGAAAGCCGCCATTTTCGCCGCTTCGAACCGCAGACAGGTGCCACCACGGGCAACGGGCGAGGCCAGATCGGTACGTGTCCAATCCAGAACTGGCATGAAATTGTAGCAAACGGTTTTGATGCCTTCTGCCGCCAGATTGGCCAGAGACTGGCGGTAATTTGCGAAAATACCGCTGAGGTCACCAGTGCCGGTTTTTACATTTTCATGAACGGGGAGGCTTTCAACGACGTCCCATGTGAAACCAGCTGTTTCGATTTCCGTGCGGCGGGCGGCAATCGCCTCTTGCGACCAAACTTCGCCGTAGGGAATGGCGTGTAGCGCGCTGACAATGCCTGCAGACCCTGTTTGAGCAATATCACTGAGGGGGATGGCGTCAAATTCGCCGAACCAACGCCATGTCTCACGCATATCAATTCCGTCCTACGTTCTGGCCGCCCGCAGTTTATCTTCGGGCGGCGGATTATTTTAGATATCGACCGCTTCGGGGTTCACGGGCACCAAAGCCCCCTTCCCTTGCACAACCAAGCCGGACAAGCGGCATGCCAATGCGATGGCCTCGTCCAAGGGGCGGCCGTCGGACAAGCCGGCGAAGACGCCGGCGTTAAAGCTGTCGCCCGCCGCGGTCGTGTCGACGACCTGCGCAATGGGGGTAACAGGAACGATGCCTTTGTTGCCCGGCTCAACGAAGAGCACATCGCCTTCGCCGTTTTTCACAACAACAGTTGTGGCACCGGCGGCCATGTACCGTTCTGCCGTTGCATGTGGGTCTGCGTCGCCGAAATGGTCGGCTTCATCCTCGAAAGACGGCAAGACCAGATCACTCACCGCGGCGCCTTCCATGATGACAGATGTCATCTCGGCGTCGTTTGTCCAAAGACGCGGGCGCAGGTTTGGATCAAAGGCAATGGTTTTGCCAGCCTCGCGCGCTGTGCGCAGCTCGGCCATCAATGTCGCACGTGCCGGTGCGTCCAAAATGGCCAATGTGATGCCGGAGAAATAAATGGTGTCAGACTGTGCCATCGCCTCGGCCAAAGCCGCAGGATCATCCGCGAGGTGGCGCGCCGCAGATTGGCCGCGCCAGTAGGAAAAGCTACGCTCGCCGTTGCTCAATGAAATCAGGTAGAGGCCAACTGTGCGATCCGGAATGGCCTGCACATAGTCGGTTTTGATGCCGCCCTTTTCAAACTCTGCACGCATTTGGTCAGAGATTTGATCGGTCCCGGCGCCTGTGAAAAACGCAACTTCGGCCTGCGGCTTGAGCCGCGCGAGGAACCACGCCGTGTTGAACGTGTCCCCTGCAAAACCAAGGTGGTATTGATCTGCGGCGGATGCCGGAGCGAGTTCGGCCATACATTCGCCGATGGATAGGAAGCGCATTTGCCTTGCCTTTACTTAATGAAAATCATCACGACGCGGGCTGAAACGCGGCACAAAAATGCTCGTCTCACTAGGGATGCAGCCGTGTGTCTGTTCGGATGGGATGACAAACCTGTCCCCCAATCGGGCCTCACCTTCGCCAAAACTGGGCTGTTTGTGAGAATGGATGTGCAGGGCACTGATGGCGCCACCAGCTGTGAAGCAGGTGGCGCCAATCCTCAGATCGCTGTGATCTGAAAGCATGGGGCGGGTGACATCGGTTCCGGCTGAGACGACTGCGAAGTCGGTCATGGTTCTATGTCTCCCCTGAGCAGCTTAGCTGAACAGCATGCCGCCGTTCAGGTCCATGTTGGTGCCTGTGATAAACGCACTGTCGTCACATGCGAGGAACAACGCAAGGTTCGCCGCATCTTCAACAACACCCTGACGCTTCATCGGGGCTGCAGCTTCAAAGCCGCGGCGACCCGCATCCGGTGTGTGGATGTTGTGGAAGTCTGTGTCGATCATGCCAGGGCACATCGCGTTGACGCGGACGTTTGGACCCAGCTCTTTGGCCAGACCGCGTGTCATTGTCATAACAGCGCCTTTGGATGTTGCGTATGCGAGGGAACCGGGGCCACCGCCATCGCGTGCCGCTTGGCTTGCGATGTTGACGATCACGCCTTTTTCCATGTGCTCAAGGCAGGCTTTTGTCATCATGAATGTGGATGTCAGGTTCAAGGTCATAACCTTGTTCCAGAAGGCCACATCCATTTCAGCCATTGTTTTGCGGGCCACGATGCCGCCTGCGTTGTTCACCAACACGTCAACGCCGCCAAAGGCTTCGACTGTTGCGCCAACGAGCTTGTCGACGCCGGATTGCTCGTTCAGGTCAGCCTGAACAGCAATGGCTTTGCCGCCTGCCGCTTCGATGTCTGCGACAACGGAGTCCGCGCCCTTGGAGCTTTCGAAGTAGCTGATGGCAACGTTTGCGCCTTCAGATGCGAGTTTTTTCGCGCAAGCGGCGCCGATGTCGCGGCCGCCGCCTGTGATGATTGCGGTTTTACCTGCAAGTTTCATGGATCGTCTCCTAATTAATGTACCACATGGCGTGGCGTGCGACCTGAGGCCCGGTCAATGAATCTGAATTATAGTTTCATGAAGTAGTCAAAGATTTCTGGCACGTTGCCGTCGCCCATGCCTTCATCCACAGCCGCCTGAAGATACTTGGATGTGCCTTCGGCGATTTTCGCCTCTGTGCCCATGTCTGCAACCATCTGCAGGAAATACCCAAGGTCTTTGTTGGCGTTGTTGATGGAGAAGCCCAAATCGCTAACGCCATCAACGGCGTAGTTTTTGCAAAAGCCCATGAAAGGCGAGTTGGACGGGCCAGTGGACATGATATCGAACAGCTGCTGGCGATCAACGCCTGCGCGATCTGCCACGGCAAAGGCTTGGCTCATGGCAGTGACGGTTGTCATGCCCATGAAGTTGTTGATCAGCTTGGTCACGTGACCGGCACCCAAAGCGCCGAGGTAGAAGACGTTCTCGCCCTGATCGTCGAGTACTGGCTTGACCTTGTCGAAGGTCGCCTTGTCGCCAGCGGCCATGATGTTCAGCAAGCCGTCTTTGGCGTGTGCTGGTGTGCGGCCCAGTGGTGCGTCGATCATGCCAGCGCCTTTGGCGGCCAGATCAGCGCCGATTTTACGGGTAGACGCCGGGATGGATGTGCCGAAATCGATCAGCGTGGAGCCGTCTTTGATGCCAGCAAGGATGCCTTCGTCGCCATAGACGATTTTTTCAACAACGTCAGAAGTTGTCAGCGCGAGCATGACGATATCAACGGAAGCCGCCAGCTCTTTTGGGGAGGAGGCTTCTTTTGCGTTGCCGCGATCCAGAACCGCTTTAACGGCGTCTTTGTTCAGGTCCATTACGACAAGCTCGTACCCGCGTGTTTGCAGGTTTTCGACCATGTTGCCGCCCATAAGGCCAAGGCCGATGAATCCGATGGTTGGTTTTGTCATTTTTTATCTCCGGTATTGGTCTTGGCGTTTATGCGAGGAAATCTTCACGGTGAGGCGTGAAAACATCCAGAAGTGTCCCAGCCTCTAGGCAGGTCGCCCCGTGTTCGATGTTGGATTGTTTGTAAAGCGAGTCGCCTGCTTCGACGATGTATGTATCATCACCCACAGTAAATTCGAACTTGCCAGAGATCACATAGGTGATCTGCTCGTGCACGTGGTAGTGGCGCGGGGCCACTGTGCCTTTTTCGAAATGCACTTCGACAACCATAAGGTTGTCGTTATGCGCGGCGACCTTGCGGGTCAGCCCTGTGTCGACGGTATCAAGCGTGTTCTCGCTTGCAGGAAAGTAATTTTTAACGGTCATGTCGTGCTCCGCAGGGCTTAAGTGTTCGCAAGTTTTTTCATGACGACTTTGAACGTGTTCTCGTCCGTGTCGGTGAAATACAGGTCAGCGTCATAGCCTTGATCGTCCATAAAGTTGAAGATCCGTTTCGGCTCTTCCAGCTTATAAGGCACCAGCAATGTCGCGATCCGGTGGCGGGTCGCCGCAGGGTAGCTGGCTTTGAGGCAGGTGCTGACGTGCAGGCCTTCGTATTCGGACGGATCAACGCCCGGGAAGTCTGTGAACTGCGTGATGTCAGGCTTGCCCGCTTCGGACCAGACGACCTGACCGTAGAAGCCAGCCTTTTCGCCTGTGTTGCGGAACGTGCTGCGGCCCAATTCGTATGGGGCATTGGCGTGCAACAAGAAGTCCACCGTGACAGGCTCGTCCGCGTCGACCTTATCGACGATCACGAAATAGCTGTTGCGCACGAAGTAAATCTCGCGCTCGGCGCGGGTCACTTCGGGTGTCAGGCTTTGGTAAGCCGCAGTCGCATCACCGGCGATGAAGATGTGGTCTTCATGCTGTTCCGCCGCCAGGATTTTACCCGTGGCCGCCATGGCCTTGGCTTTATCTTTCTCTGCGTACTGGCCTTTGCCGTTGATCAACAATGCGTTCTTAGACTGGGTCTGACGACGCCACTGACGGTGCATCGTGGAGTTAAAGGCCACGTAGTACCCCGTTTGGATCGCCAAGTCTTCGCCGTAGGCAGACATACAGAATGCGTTCTGGTCACCGTGGCTGTGGCTGATGGACCCGAATGGAGAGGATTTGAACACCATGTGGATGTGGTTGTCCGGATCATCCATCGCGTGTTGAACACCGACCCAACCGATCCCTTTAAAGTGTTTCAGGCCACTTTCAGGGGCTTTCGCTTCGATCTGCGGGCATGTGGAGTGATACACGAGATCATCAAAGTTCGTGTCCCACCAACCCCAGTTGTAGAAGGCCATTTCAGTGCCTGGGTTCAAACGCATCAGCTCTTCATAGTACCACTGGTACGCCGGGTTGCCGGTTTCGCCTGCATATTGGCGCAGGTTGATCGCGGTTTTGATACACGGCAGATCGCCCATCGTGCTGTCATCCCCGAAAGATGCGCGGCGTGTGTTCGGTGGCTTGGTGTAGAGCGGGAAATCACCTGTATTCTGGAAGAACGGACGTTTATACAGGTCGATGCCGGAATAGGCTTTCAGCTGGTTGGCTGCATCGATCAGATAGGCCATGCCCATCATCCAATAGTTGCCGCCTTCGGCCCAACCGCCATCGCTGTCACCCCATGGGGAGTAAACAGTCGCGAGGAACTCAACGCAGTAGTCCAGCCATTCGCGGGCTTTGCCCTCTTCGTCGTGATCCAACAGCGCGATACAGGCGGGCACCAATGTCAACGACACGGAACGCACAGCGTGGCTGTCGTATGGGAACAGGTGGATTTTCGCGTTGTCGATCGCGTGTTCCGCGATGTCGCGTGTCCGCTCGAACAAGGCCGCGTGCACTTTGCCGCGCTCGTCCTCGGTCATGTGGTTGTAGAGCCAGTCGTAACCCCATGCCAATGCGTTACAGGTCCGGTAGGCCCATTCGTCGGTGTAGGCGCGCGATGTGGTGCCCATCGGGTCCCATTCCGCGACAGACAAAAGATAGTCTTTCGCCTTTGCAATCATCGCCTCGTCTTCGGTGACAACGCCACCGATGGCCAGATGGCGGATCGCATACCAGACTTCTTGCAGCTCAATGTAGGTTTTGCGCCAAACAGGAGCTGTTCGCTGGTGGTTCGGGTAACCCACAGGTTCTGGCAAGATGTCCTTGCTCATCCATGGTGTGACTGATTTTTCGTAGAACTTGGACCATGTGTAGGCATCCGCGTCAGCCTTCACATCGCTGCGGAAGCCGTCAAGACGGTCGGCGGTCATCCAAAGACGTGGGTGCGCCTGTGTGCTCTTTTCAAAACGTGTCGCGCGGGATGGCACGGGTGTTTGGGGCAGATCTGCACCAATGATCACACTGCGTGTCTGGCCCCAGTCGCTCACCTGTTTGCCAGCCTCGTCGGCGACACAATAGGACCAATGGTAGGTGCCTGCATCGAACGTCACATCAGGTGTGAAAAAGTTCAATGGGATCGGGCCGAAGGTCTGTGTGCCTTTGGCCGGGAATTTCGGGTCAGAAGAGATCCGCAAAAGATATTGCGCCTCATCTTCAATAACAGGAAGCCATGTGAAACGTGGCGGGTTTTCTGCAACCTCAGCACCGTTCACGGGTGCGTATTGAACCGTCAAGCGGCCTGTTTTTGGTTCGTCTAGGATGGGAAGTGCGTCGCCCGGCATTGGTCACAAGGTCCATTAATAAAGGTCAAGAAAGGATGTGGCCCCGAAGGGCCACACCAATGTTCATTTGTCTACGTCAGACTTAGTTGTACTGACGCTCGTATGCGGAGTTCATAACTTCGAGAACTTCCTGCAGACCCATGTCGTTCAGGGTCGCCATGTAGTCGTCCCAGTCAGCGTTTACGTCGCCGTTGCCAAGGATCCACTGCTGCTGGCGTTCCAGCATGTAGTCACGGACAGATGGCCAGTTACGGTCATAAACAGCCTGCTCGTCGGCTGTGAACGCCACACCCAGGAACTGGTCGATCAGGTAGTCGCCTTCGTCGTACAGCGCGATACCTTCCAGAGCCACTTCGTTGGACCACTGCTTTTCGTACTCGTAGTCTTGGAAGTAACCACGGGACTGAAGCTGGGAACCAACGGCCCAAAGCTGAGCGTTCACTGGAGAGTCAGAGTTCAGAACTTCGTCTGTGAACTTTGGCGCGCCATCAACCATTGTGTACTGCTCGCCTTCGACGCCGAAGTTAGCCAAACGACGGCCTTCTTCAGTGAACCAGAAGTCAAAGTACTTGATGGTCTCTACAGGGTACTCGTTGGTGTACGAAATCGCCCAACCATCTGGTTTGATCGGTGTACGACGGTGCTCTTCGATGCGCGCACCGGAGATGGATGCCGGAGGCACCATCGCACGGAACGAGAAGCCATCGATGCTGTCGGACAAACGGTTGTAACCGGATGTAGACGCGAACCAATCGTGTGTCATACCGCCCAGATCTTCGGACAGAAGGTATTCACGTGCAGAAGAACCGCGTGTGAAGACTTCAGCGTCGATCAGACCTTCTTCGTACCAACGTGCGATGTTGGCGATACCTTCGCGGTAGCCTTCACCGATGTAACCGTGGGTTACAACACCGTCAGCAACGTGGAAGTCGTGGTAAGTGTCAGAACCGGAAGACCGGCCGTCCCACAGTGTCACGAGGCGCAGAAGCTCTGGCCACTGACGTGCGAAGAATGGAATTTCGTCCGCTTCGCCGTTGCCGTTTGGATCTTGCGTTTTGAACGCACGCAGAACGGCTTCGAGCTCTTCAACATCGTTTGGCACATCCATGCCAACCGCGTCCAGCCAGTCGTAGCGGATGAAGTATGCACGACCGTACTTACCGTCTGGCAGGTATGGAATGTAGTACATGTTGCCATCAGCAGCAGAGATCGCAGATGCGATTTCTGGGCGGCTGTCGAAGTAAGCCTGCATGTTTGGCGCATGCTCAGCGATCAGGTCGTTCAATGGAACGAACGCGCCTTCTGGGCCGTACTGGTTGACGAAGTCTTTCAGACGGCTGGAGCCTACGATGTCTGGCAGGTTACCACCAGCAAGCATCAGGTTCAGCGCTTCTGTTTTACCAGAGTTTTCGTCGGTACGCATGTTTGCACCAACTGTCTGGTCAACAAGGCTGATTCCTGTCCAAGCAGACGCTTGCTGCTCTACGGGCCATGACTCATCGTACACAGGGTAGCGCGCGTGGTTCATCTGGATCGTCAGCTCAAGTGGCTCCTCCACGATCTGCAGATGACCCTCGGCGAGCACAGGTGTGCTCATCGCTGTGCCCATCATCAGGGCTGTTGTTAAAGTAAATTTCCGCATTGTTTCCTCCCTTATGCGAAGTTTTCCTTAATTACTCTTTCACACCACCAAGAAGGATACCCTTCTCGAAGTATTTCTGAATGAACGGGTAGATGATCAGAACTGGGATGATCGAACAGACGATAATCGCAGCAGACACTGTTTCGAACGAATAAGACGCGTCCAGAAGCGAGGTGCCGAATTCCTGGTCATCAGACAAAGTCGAGATCGTGTGACGCAGGAACACCTGCAACGGGATCTTGTCTTCGTCTTGTAGCAACACCATGGCCCAGAAGAACCCGTTCCAGCGCGACACGATGCAGAACAATGCAACAGTGGCGATCGCAGGTTTGGACAAAGGCATGTACACTTTCCAAAGAACTTGGAATTCGTTTGCCCCATCCATACGGGCGGCTTCTTCGAACGATTGCGGCACGCTTTCAAAGAAGTTGCGCAGCAAGATCACGTTAAAGCCATTCACGGCGAAACCGATGATAATACCAAAGTAGCTGTCGAGCAGGCCCAGATCACGCATGTTCAAGAAGAACGGAATGAGACCAGCGTTAAACCACATGGTGAACGCCACCAGCAGGTTCCAGAACCTGCGCCCGTACAGCTGCTGCCGTGACAGGGCGTAGGCGCCGGGGATAATGAACGCGAGGCTCATGATCGTACCGCCAACGGTGTAGATGAAGGTGTTCTTATAGCTGACCCAGAACTGCGGGTCCGCCAGAACATATTTGAAGGCTTCGATCGTAAAGCCCACAGGCGTGAGAACAACGTTCCCGGCCCGTGCCTCGAAGCCAGAACTGAAGGCCAGCGAGGTAATGTAGATGAAGGGATACAGTGTCGAGATGGTGAACAACCCGATCAGTACCATGTTTACAATCACGAAGAGCTTGTCGCCGCGTGAGTAGAGATTCATGTTAGCCATCGTACTTTACTCCCCTACCAAAGCGATGTGCGCGAGTAGCGCTTCGAGATTGTGTTTGCGGTCATTACCAGTGCGAAGGCGATGACAGCGTTGAACAGACCAGCGGCCGCTGCGAAGTCGTACTGACCGGCCTGAATACCTTGCCGGAAGATGTATGAGTTCACGACGTCGGCAGTCTCGTAGGTCGCAGGTTGATACAACAAGATGACCATTTCGAAGCTGACTTCGAGGATGTTACCGATCCGGATGATCAACATGATGATGATCGTCGGAAGGATCGAAGGAATGGTGATCTTCCACATCATCTGCCAACGAGAGGCCCCATCAACCACAGCGGATTCGTACAGTGTGGGTGACACACCAGCGATAGCCGCAAGATAAACGATCGATTGGAAACCGGATTCCTGCCAGATACCTGTACCGATAAAGATTGGCCTGAACCATTCTGGTTTCGTCAGGAAGTAAATAGGCTCTAACCCGAACCACCCCATCACAGTGTTCACAATACCAGCAGACGGGCTGAAGGCCGTGATCACGATACCTGCGATAATCACCGAAGAGATGAAGTGCGGCAGATAAACGAGTGTTTGAGACGTCTTCTTGAAAGTTTTGTTCAGGATTTCGTTGAACATCAGCGCCAAAATGATCGGCATCGGAAAGCCGAACAAGAGGCTGTAGAAACTGATCACAACCGTGTTTTTCAACGCGCGTAAGAACTGCTCGTTGCTGAACAAACGTTCAAAGTGTTCAAAACCAACCCATGGGCTGCCTGCAACGCCGCGGAAGATTGAGTAATCTTTAAACGCGATTTGCAGACCATACATTGGCTTATACAAGAAGACGAACAACCAGATCACCAATGGCAACAGCATGACATACAGCTGCCATTCGCGACGCATATGGTCACCGAAACGTTCCAGCTTGGACGGCTGGGATACGTGTGCTCCTATATTTGCGGTTTCACCCACCGTGGGGATCTTTTTCCCGCTCATTGTTCGTGCACCTGACCTGGCAGGGCTACCCCCGTCTCGGCGTCAAAGACGCGGATCAGTTTAGGGTTGATCGTGAAGCCTGTGACGTTGTCCAACAGGTCCAACTTGCCCAGTGTTTCCGTGCGGATCACAAATGGCTTGTCGGACAGGCTGGCGTGCACAAGTGCCTCGGAGCCCAATGTTTCGATCAAATCAACGTCGATCTTAACTTGGTTCGCAACGGACGCATCAGCAACCTCAACGAATTCAGGGCGAATACCCAAGGTAACAGCCCGGCCAACAGACCCTTTAAGGTCAGCCAGATCAGGAAGCTCAATGGTTTGACCGTTGAATTCGGCCAAGTTGTCGCCAATCATCGTGGCATTGACCAAGTTCATCGGCGGAGCGCCCAAGAACGCCGCAACAAATGTGTTGGCTGGGTTCAGGAACAGGTCCATCGGTGTACCGATCTGCTCGATGCGACCGTCGTTCATAACAACAATCCGGTCTGCCAGCGTCATCGCTTCGACCTGATCGTGTGTCACGTAGATAGATGTCACGCCCAAACGCTTGTGAAGACGTTTAATCTCCGCGCGCATTTGCGTCCGCAACTTCGCATCCAAGTTGGACAGCGGTTCGTCAAACAGGAAAACCTTTGGGTTACGCACAATCGCGCGGCCCATCGCCACACGCTGACGCTGACCACCGGACAAATCAGCCGGGCGACGCTCAAGGTAATCGGTCAGGCCCAAAATGCCTGCAACTTCTTTAACTTGGCTGTCGATTTGATCTTTAGGCGTTTTACGAATGCGCAGACCGAACGCGATGTTCTCTGCAACATTCAGGTGCGGGTACAAAGCGTAGTTTTGGAACACCATCGCAACATCGCGATCTTTCGGTGCAACACGGTTCATAACGCGACCATCAATGGTCAGGTCCCCGCCGGAAATTTCCTCCAGGCCTGCAATCATCCGCAATGTCGTGGATTTACCGCAACCAGATGGCCCTACGAGAACCACAAATTCTTTTTCTTGGACTTCAAGATCCACACCGTGAACAACTTGAACCGCACCGTATGCTTTTACGATGCCTTCTAGACTAACGCCTGACATGCGTCCCCCCTTATGTTGGCGGCTTCCCCTCCGCCATTGATATTCAGACCGATTCGGTCCAGCTTGACAACTGGTATACTAGTTAAAAAACTGGTATACTAGTCGTAAATTAATTTATAAATATGTTCAACCGAAGAGAATGTGGTGTTAAAGGACATAGAACGCTTGAAACAAGCAAGCAGGGATTGGGACGTCCCAAGCATCAGAGCAAGATCTATTTAAGGCATGGAAAACCTTGGACTGATCACGCTGAAATATCGCTCTGGTTGCAGAGAAGTGAGGAGTAGACCATGACGCCAGCGGCACAATTAACGGATCGTCGAACCACCGTAGACACCATCTTTGAACATCTTCACGAAGAGATTGTGTCATTGAGGCTACTCCCCGGTGACAAGATTTCCGAGGCCGACGTTGCGTCACAGTTCGGTGTCTCCAGACAACCCGTGCGCGATGCATTCAGCCGGCTGGCCAACCAAGATCTGTTATTGATTCGGCCCCAGCGCGCGACAGAAGTGAAACGATTCTCTGCTCGCGAGATTGAAAAGTCTCGTTTTGTACGGGCTGCGATTGAAACCGAAGTTTTGCGTCGTGCCGCAAAGTATTGCGGTGAGCAAGGTGCTGCCTTGTTGGATGCCGCGATTCACACCCAAGATCAGGCGCTGGCCAATCACCACGTCGATGCATTCACGTCTTTGGACTACGAATTCCACCGCACCCTCTGCGTCATCGCCAAGGCTGATTTCGCATTCGAAGTGATCATGGAAGAAAAAGCCAAGGTTGATCGTTTGTGCGTGCTGGGCCTGTCCAAAGAAACTCGGATGCCCGAATTGATAGAAGACCACCGCAAAATTGCGAACGCTGTGAAAACGGGCGACGCAAACACCGCGATTGACGCTGGCATGGTGCATTTGTCGCGCTTGGATGAAACCATTGCGATGATTTCAGCGACAAACGCCAACTACTTCGAGAAATCCGAGAGTTGAGACACACCACCCCTCCTCTGTGCGGGCTAAACATCTGGGAGGGATCATGGCGTCGCGCGCGGCAATAGACGTCGGATCAAATCCGCCAAACGCACGCAATGTATTTGCGCTGGCTTGGCCCATGACCATCAAAGCGATCCTGCTTCACGGAATTTTCGTGATCGATGCCTATTTGGTGTCCGGTCTGGGCGAAACGGCTCTGGCGGCGATGGGCCTTGCTGGGGCGATCGCGGGGATTGTGCTAAGCGCGATCCACGCGTTTTCGGGCGGCATGCAAATTCGAACCGCACAAGCCTTCGGCACGCAGGACGACGCATTTTTAAAATCAACATTAGCGGCTGGATTGACCATATCATTGATCGTCGGCAGCGTTGGATTGGCGTTGATTTCCCTGTTCGGGGGCACGATCATCAATTGGCTGGCCCCAACCCCGGAGGTGGCCACCCTGGCGCGTGGATATCTGGCCGTGTTTTCGCTGGTCATCCTCGCCGAAGCAATCGGGCAAATCTTGTCGAGCTATTTGAACGGCTGCGGGCGGACACGCATTCCGCTTTATAGTTTCTGTCTGTCGTTGCCGCTCAACGTCACGGCAAGTGCAATTTTGATCTGGGGCATGTTCGGTCTGCCCGCCTTTGGCGTGACTGGCGCTGCAATGGGCAGCGCCATTGCCGTCACAGTGCAAGTGGGGTTCTTGATCTATCAGGTCGTGAAAACGGATCGCTATCTCACCCGTGTTGCGGGTTGGCGAGGGGGTCGGTTCGCCTCGGCCCTCAATCGGCATTTCGTGTTCGCCCTGCCCATCGCCATGACCTTCTTTAGCGCAGGTTTGGCGGGCCACATCTGCAACCTAATGTACGCGAAAATGACGTTGAATGCCTTTGCGGCTATGACGTTGATTGCACCTTGGATCATGGTCACAGGCCAGATCAGCATGCAGTGGACCCAAGCCACAGGCATCATCGTGGCGCAATTGTTGGGCGCAAAAACCGAAGAGGCCACATTGGACCGGTTTCTAAGTGCCGCTTGGCGCGGTGCTTTTGTCACTGCTGTGATCGGCACCATGATTTTCGTGGTCATTTGCCTGTCCGCAGACCGGCTCTACACCGATCTGACACAGGAAACGCGCGGCTATGTTTTGGGGTTCCTGCCCGTGCTGTTGGTGTTGTCATTTCCCAAAGCCACCAACGCCATTTGCGGCAATACACTGCGCGCCAGCGGAGACACGATTTATGTGATGAAATTGTTCCTCGCTTCCCAGTGGCTATTTCGCGTGCCTGCAACAGCCATTGCCGTTTTATACTTCAACATCTCACCAGTTTGGATTTTGTGCCTGCTGCTGTGTGAAGAGCTTTTAAAATTCTTTCCGTTCCATCTGCGCCTGAGAACCGGCGATTGGAAGCGGTCCGAAATCGCGGCCTAAGGGCCAAGCAGTCAATAGAGAGGGAGACTATTATGTTAAAAGAACAACTTCGCCGCGCCATTGATCCGCGTCACGCCAAGGGCATGGATACGGCCGAACTACGCAACGAATTTCTGGTCGAACAGCTGTTCGAGGCAGACACAATCAACATCACCTACACCCAATACGACCGGATGATCATTGGCGGCGCTATGCCCACCAACGGCCCGCTGACCTTGGAAAAGATCACCCAAACCGGCACGCCCAACTGGCTGGACCGACGTGAGGCTGTCTTGGTCAACCTCGGCACAGACGGTGTCGTTGAAGCTGGTGGCGAGACATATCAGGTCGGCAATGGAGAAATGGTATATCTCGGCATGGGCACCGGCACGGTCACGATGTCGGGCGAGGCGTCCAAGTTTTATATCATCTCGGCCCCCGCCCACCGCGCCATTCCCGCGCGGCATATCACCATCAACGATGCAAAGCGGCTGGACCTTGGCGCACGCGAAACCTCCAACGAGCGGACGATCTACCAGTTCGTACACCCGGACGTGATGGAAAGCTGCCAAATTGTCATGGGCATGACCAAATTAGCCCAAGGATCGGTTTGGAATTCCATCCCAACACACACACATGAACGCCGCTGCGAGGCCTATTGCTACTTCGGGCTGCCTAAAGACAACTTCATCGTTCACATGATGGGCGAGCCGCAAGAAACTCGTCACCTGATCGTTCACAATGAACAGGCCGTGGTGTCCCCTCCTTGGTCGATCCACTGCGGGTCCGGCACCTCTGCCTACGGGTTCATCTGGGCCATGGCCGGTGACAACGTGGACTTCACCGATATGGATGTCGTCGAAATGGAAGATCTGCGATGAACCGGTTTGACCTGACCGGCAAACGGGCCTTTGTGACCGGTGCCAACACAGGCATCGGTCAGGCCATCGCGGTAGATCTGGCGCGCGCGGGCGCTCATGTTGTTGCCGTTGGCCGCTCCTCTATGGCGGACACATTGGCCGCCGTAACCGCGGCAGGCGGCACAGCAGATGCGGTGCAGGCTGATCTGGGGACTGTTTCAGGCGCGGTTGAGGCGTTTGAACAGGCTGTCGCGACCTTTGGGCCCATCGATATTTTGGTCAACAATGCCGGTATCATCCGGCGTGCTGACAGTATCGAATTCACCGAAGATGATTGGGATGCGGTGATGGACATCAACCTCAAGGTTGTTTTCTTCCTGTCCCAAGCCTTCGCCAAGGCCCGTTTGGCCGTGGAAACCGGCGGATCAATCATCAACATCGCATCGCTGCTGTCGTTTCAGGGGGGCATTCGCATTCCATCCTACACGGCCTCAAAAAGCGGTGTGGCGGGGCTCACGAAAATTTTGTGCAATGAATGGTCATCGCACGGGATCACCGTGAATGCTGTAGCGCCGGGCTATGTTGTCACCAACAACACAACCGCCCTGCGCGAAGATGAAGACCGCAACAAAGCCATCTTGGACCGTATTCCAGCCGGCCGTTGGGCCGACGCCGAGGATATCTCCGGCGCGGTTACGTTTTTGGCGTCCGATGCGGCCCGCTATGTGTCTGGCGTGACCTTGCCTGTTGATGGCGGTTGGCTGGCGCGGTGATCGCCACGAGGTGATTGTCAAAGGCCAGATCGTAACTGGCCAGTTTTTGTAGGGGGGCGTTCAAGCGCGACACGCCCCCCTGCCCATCGGTGACCATCAAGCCGAACGACGTTGCAGCAACCCCGCACACATCCGTTTGCGCATGGTCTGAAACCAAGTCGCCCGTGCGCGCCGCGAAAACCTGCACCACACCCGATTTCGGCGATGTCACGGCAAGGCGATCACCGTCGCCGGAAAACGCAATGCTTCCCACATACCCGTTCAACGCGGGCCCCGCGCCCATATCGCGCCAAACGCCGCCCCGTTGATGGGTCGCGACAAGCGCGGGTGCCTCATGAATGGCACCCTGCCACTGCATGCCAATGCCCACCAAACCATCGGCCCGAACGCTCAGATGCCGGACACTGGCGTGATGTTGGGGCGGTTCAATTTGCTCCAGCAGCCGACCTTGCAGATCAACGTAGCTGAGGTTCGGGCGCATCGTCGGCAAATTCAGCTTTTCGCGTCCCGTGTCAGGATGGGTATCGATCCCCCCATTCGCGACAAGCAAAGTCCCGTCGGGCATCTGCCGCATCTCATGCGGGCCCACCCCGAAGGAGGCAAATTCCCCAACGCGAGCATATCCATTGCGGGCATCCCAAACCCCAATGCGACCCTGCCCCAGATCAAAATCATTCTCTGTGGTAAACAACAGATCACCGGTTAGATCGAATGCCCCATGCCCGTAAAAATGCCGCCCCCTCGGGCTGTCCAGCGTGGCGAGGATATCACCGGTCCGGCAATCCAAAACAAGAGCGAAGGTTCCGGGTCTGCGGGCGAATGCCACGGCTTCGGGCCGTGTGGGGTGCGCCGCTGCCGCATGCCCACGGTCCGGCAAAGGGATGCGAAACCGCTCTGCTCCGCCGGCATCGAGACCTGTTAAAACATATGATCCATCGCGCACCTGCGCCGCCGACAAATATGCCGGATCGCCTGCATCCGCCCACGTGGGCACAGGCATGGCACCCGCCGCCAAAAGACCCGCCAGAAAGCCGCGCCGTGTTGACATCAGTCACCGTCCAACGAATTGAACCCCTCGATCACGCCCAACTGCGGCCCAAGCTCCACGCCCAGAACAACGCGCAGATCGACCAAGGCTTGTTGCAAGGCTTCGACCTTAAACCGGTGCGCCGGATTTTCCACAAGGCTCAAGTCCGCCCCGCCTTCCAATTCAGACAGCGCCGCGATTTGCGTATGCGCGCGCGCAACCAATGGGGCGATTTGTGCATCGATCCCGTCATCGGCCAAAATCAGCGCCAGTTCAGTCAAACTGTCCAAAGACACAGACACGTTGTCCAAGCTGCGCCCAGAGCGCCACATTTCTGCACGCGCAGGGCGCGGACGGTCAAAGGTGCCCAAGGGCCGCGCCAGGCGTTGATCAATGGTGAATTCCAGCCCCGTGCCCACAGCTTTGTAAACCTCCTGCAGGCTTTCAGTATGGTCACGGTAAATCTCGTTTCCGGCATCACGGATCAGGTCCGCGTAGCGGTCTTGCCAATCGGTCTGGATCGCAACCGCGTTCGCATGCACATCTTCGGCCAAGGCAGCGATGAGATCACAGGTGCCTTCATATTCGTAAAAGGCCTCGTCAAAAATGAGGAATTCCATGGCGTAAAACCCACGCCCAGCGATCGATGCATCGGACACGTCAAAATTTCCATCCGCCAACATCGCGTGCAAAGCTTTCGGCGTCGCGCCGCGCGGATCGGGCCAATAGGCCAGTTCGAACGCGCGGTTGTCCACCTCGGTCGGGCCGAACCGAAGATGCGACACGGCAATCCACTTGGCCGCAGCATCCTCCCACGCGGCACCTGCATCACAATCAGCCGCCACCAGATCGGAGGTAGCCGCAACCAAAGCCTCAAACCGTGGTAAAATGTGATCATTGACCGCGGCATCAACCGTTGGGTCGGCCGCTGCTATCGCGGGCGCCAAAAGGGCTGCTGCGGTGAATGTGCGAGATATCTTCATTTATAAACTCTCCAAAAAACGCAGCAATGCCGCGCGGTCTTCAGGTGTCATGTCCACAACGCGGTCCCTCGCGGCTTGTGCTTCACCACCGTGCCACAACACGGCCTCAAGAATAGAACGGGCACGCCCGTCGTGCAAAAACTCGGTGTGGCCAGACACCTGCTCGGTCAGGCCAATCCCCCAAAGAGGTGGGGTCCGCCATTCTCGCCCGTTTGCCACAGCTTCAGGTCTGTTGTCGGCCAGACCTTCGCCCATGTCATGTAGCAACAAATCCGTGTACGGCCAGATCAGTTGGAACGATTGTTCCGGCTGGTCTTCCAAACGGTGTGTGACGAATGACGGTTGGTGACAAGCCACACACCCTGCCCCGTAAAACAGGTCTTTGCCGCGTAAAACTTCCGGGTCATTCGGCGAACGGCGCATAGGGACGCCAAGATTGCGGCTGTAAAAAGTAACAAGATCCAACACCTCCTGATCGGCCTCAAACCCGCGTGCGTCGCCATCCCCATGGGGGGCGTTCACGCATTCGGTTTGTGTGGCCATACATTCGCCAGCCCCGGCCACATGCAACGGGTTGGAAATCCCGATATCCCCAGCAAAGGCGGCTGCATTTTGCTCCAACAGCGTCGGCATCCCCGCCTTTAAGCCGAACCGCCCCAACATGGGCCGGTCATGAACCTGCGACCAAACAATATTCGGACGCCCTGAAATACCATCCCCATTTGCATCATCGGGGTCTGCCAGTGCCAAAATGTCTGCCGCCGGAATAGCCTCAAGCAAGCCCAACCCAATCATCTGGGGTGCGACACGTGGCGACAGCATCGCATCCTCATGCAATGGTCCATACCCAAGCTCATCCGCTTCATATGTCGGCGCGCGAAGATACGCGGTTTCACCGCCTGCCAGCGCGACTTCGACCTCTTCGTATTCAATCGTCAGCTTATATTCAGAGGGGATACCCGGCAGCGCGAAGTCTTGCAGCTGGCTGCCGTAATTGGGGTCAGGCGCGGTGCCGTGATATCCGTCAATCGCATGCACCGCCGCCGTGGCATTAGGGATAGAGACGCGCAAAAACATCGAGATGGAGGTGTCATCAGGCCCATCCGGCACATGGCCGCGCCCGTCTTTGATATGGCAGCGCTGGCACGACCGTGCATTGAACAATGGCCCCAATCCATCAGACGCTAGGGTTGATGACGGCGAAGACACCCAAATTTTGCGAAACAACCCGTTGCCCACTTTGAACAACAGCTCATCCTCGAAGGTGATGTTTTCGGACGCGAGGCTGAACGCATTTGAATCATCAGTCACCCGAACCGTCGCAGCGCCCGCCGGGCGATCTTCGAACCGCTGCACAGCGGTAAAATCGGTCGCCAAGGCCGTGACGCCTGCGATGCGCGCGGCTTCATCGGGTGTTCGTGGCACGATGTTCAAATGGGGGTCGTCTGAAATGGCCGCATAGGGAGCATCTTGCGCAAAGACGAAAGGCGCTGCCAATACGGCGAGCAAAGCGGGAAAGATGAGGCGTGTGGTCATGAGACAGTCCTACTTGAAACAAGTCGGGCACGCGCTGCGATATCTCGCCGCGCGTGCCCCCCTTTGGTCGTTTAGTAGTCCTTTGTTTGGGGCAAAGGCTACTGGAATACGGCCTCTGGATCATCAAGGCTGTCGGAGCCTTCAACGGTGATGTCACCAGCGCCAACAACAGCCACAATACGTTCAATAGTGCGGGTCTGATCGACGAATGCGTTTACGCCGCCCATCACCAATGCTTCGCCATCGGCATTGCCTGCTTCCAGCATTTGGTCGTAGGCAAACCCAGCTTCTGCTGCCAATTTGATCTCGCCCAGCTCGCGCATTGTCGCAGCCAGTTTGACCTGCATTTCAGCGTCAAGCGCGGCATCTGTTTCGCCAACCAAATCAGCCAAAGATGCGCCTGTCACGGTTGAACCGTCGATACGTGTGTAGCTGCCCAAGTAGACGTTCTGAACACCAAGACCATCGTAGTAGTGATCGTTGTGTGTGTTGTCTGCAAAGCAGGAATGCTCTTCTTCTGGGTCGTTCAACATAACGCCAAGACGCATGCGTTCGCCCGCGACCTCACCGTAGGACAATGACCCCATACCCGTCAGAATTGCAGACAAGCCAGCGGCATCGTCGGCCAAAACTTCGGCACGTGCATCCCCCCCTGTCGCCCACTGGGCTGTCATCCATTCCAGATCCGACACCAACAGGTCAGTCGCTGCTTTCAGGTAGTCAGCGCGACGGTCACAGTTGCCGTTTGTGCAGTCGTCACCAGCGGCATAATCGGTCCAAGGACGGTCGCCTGCACCTGTGCCGTGACCGTTCAAATCTTGGCCCCACAACAGGAATTCAATGGCGTGGTAACCGGTCGCAACGTTTGCCTCAACGCCGTCTGCTTCGTGCAGCTGACCTTCAAGAAACTCTGGTGTGATCTGTGTGGCGTCGATCTCTTCGCCAGACAGGGTGAACGTTGGGTTTGCAACAACGTTCAGGGCAGCCAATTCGTTTTCATCGGTTGGGCCACCGTAAGATGCGTCAACATAGTCGATCAAACCTTCGTCCAGCGGCCAAGCGTTCACTTTGCCTTCCCAATCGTCCACGATCGCATTGCCGAAACGGTACACTTCGGTCTGCTGGTAAGGCACGCGAGATGCCAGCCATGCGTCTTTCGCGTTTTGCAAGGTCGCCGCGGACGGCTCAGCAATCAGCGCATCAACAGCGGCCTGAAGGGTTTGCGCGGTCGCAAGGCTGTCTGCGAAACCGGCTTCGGCGATGTTGGCATATGTTGCCAAAACGTCAGCGGTTTGAACCTCAGCAAACGCCATCGGTGCCGAAAGTGTGAGTGCCGTGGTCAGAAAGAGATGTCTCATTGTATGTCCTTAATGGATGGTTCGAGTGTTAGAATGTGTTGCGATCGGCGTCGGACGCTTTGCCAACGCCATGCGCCGCAGGGCCAAGCCCAGGGTCTGCGCCAATGCGGCAAGCGGCATGCAGAGGTCGGGGGTCACCAACAAGGTGGCGATCAGGGCGGCGTCTTCGCGGCGCCCCTCTGATCCATACCCAATGAAATTCGCGATGCAGCTTTCATCGGCGCCAAGACATTTGCAGCCCAGACCATGGCGCATCAACGGGCGGCGCCCGTGACGTGCGCAGGTGTCAAAGATCTGGGCCAAAGCGTCTGTCGCGTCGATCCCAGCTTTATCCCCTAGCACTGCACAGAAATCTGCCTGCACGCGGCGCTGCCCTGTCAGGCCATCGGCCCAAAGCCGCCAGTAGATGACAGCTGCAGCTTCAACGGCACCCAGTTCTGCCAAATGACCAACGGGTGCCCCGCCGCGAGAGATGCGTTCGTGTTTCATGGCGCAATACCTGACCTTGTTTGTCGGGTATGTCAACAATTCCGATCAAATTACTCGGAAAATTATACGCAGCTTTGCATTCGACCGTATCGCCCCCTCTCTCACGAAGCTAAATGTTGTACTTATCAGTGGAAATCTCGTGATTTTGGGATCACCCGCACATTGCGCGGATGGCCACGCATGCCCACCTGACTGGTCAGCGGATGGGTGGGATGGTCGCCCTGTGTGGTAATTTCCGGTAGTTCAATTTCGGACAACCCCGCCAAACGATCGCTTCGGTCTTGCAAATCATCGGCCACCACGTGAATCACTTTCCCGTCCGTTTGCACCCGTCCGTGCACCACCAACAAACGCGCCGACATGATTGTGCGACGATAGGCGGTAAACATCTTCGGCCAGATCACCAGATTGGCCACGCCGGTTTCATCCTCCAGCGTGATGAAACACACGCCCTTGGCGCTGCCCGGTTTTTGCCGCACCAACACCAACCCCGCCAAGGACACCCGCGCCCCGTGTCGCAGACCGGTCAAATCCCGCGCCGCCGCGTAGCCCTGCCCACGCAAACTGGCGCGATAAAACGCCAGCGGATGCGCCTTGAGCGATAAACGCAACGTTTGATAATCGGCCACCACATGTTCCGCTTTGGGCATCGCGGGCAATGGGGTTTCGGGATCCGGCCCATGGGCCGCCGCCTCGGCATGATCAAAGATCGGCAAGGCGGGCGCATCTTTCAGCGCCTGCGTTTGCCACAGCGCCTGCCGCCGATCAAACCCCATGGACCGCATCGTATCCGCCGCCGCCAACAGGCGCATCGCCCGCGCATCCAACCGCGCGCGAGCTTTCATATCGGCCACATCCTCAAACGGCCCATCGCGCGCCGCCATCAGGCGCAGGCCTGCGTCTTGCGCCAAACCGCCCACCTGCCGCAGCCCCAACCGCAGGGCAAATCCGTCACCGCAAGGTTCCAACGTGCAGTCCCAATCGGAATAATTCACATCCACCGTGCGCACCTCGACGCCGTGATCACGGGCATCACGCACGATCTGTGCAGGCGCATAAAACCCCATCGGCTGGGAATTCAGCAACGCACAGGCAAACGCCGCCGGATAATGACACTTCATCCACGACGACACATAAACCAGCTTTGCAAAACTGGCCGCGTGGCTTTCGGGGAACCCGTATTCGCCAAACCCCTTGATCTGGTCAAAACAGCGACGGGCAAAATCGGGATCATACCCCCGCTCCACCATGCGTCCGACCATTTTATCTTGCAGGGTCTCGATGGTGCCGCGGGACCGAAAGGTCGCCATCGCTTTGCGCAACTCATTCGCCTCAGCGGGCGAAAACCGAGCCGCATCGATAGAAATCTTCATCGCCTGCTCTTGGAAAATCGGCACCCCCAAAGTGCGGCTGAGGATATTGAACAATTCATCCTGCGGGTGCTGCGGCCCCGGTGCGGGATAGGCGACACTTTCCAGCCCCTGCCTGCGCCGCAAATAGGGGTGCACCATATCACCCTGAATGGGACCGGGCCGCACGATCGCCACCTCAATCACCAGATCATAGAACTGACGCGGGCGCAGCTTTGGCAACATCGCCATCTGCGCGCGGCTTTCCACCTGAAACACACCCAAACTATCGCCACGACACAACATATCATAGGTCGGGCGTTGATCGTCGGGCATATCATCCTCCACCGGCACGGTGGCCAATTCCAGCGCACGCCCGTAATGCGCATCGATCAGCCCAAAACACTTAGCAATACAGCTAAGCATTCCAAGAGCGAGGATATCGACCTTAAAAATCTCCAGCACATCAATGTCGTCTTTGTCCCATTCAATGAAACTGCGATCCGCCATCGCCCCGTTGCCGATGGGGACAATTTCCGTCAGGGGCCGTTCCGTCAGGATAAACCCGCCCACGTGCTGGCCCAGATGACGCGGCATGCCGATCATCTCTTTGGCCAACCGCAACACCATGCGCAAGTAGGGATCAGACAGATCCAGCCCCGCTTCACGTGCGCGCGCATCGTCGACCTGCCCTTCAAAACTGCCCCAAATGGTGCCCGCCAATTTCGATGTCACATCCTCGGACAATCCCATCACCTTGCCCACCTCGCGAATGGCGGACCGTGGGCGGTAATGGATCACCGTCGCACAAAGCCCAGCACGGTGGCGTCCGTATTTGCTGTACATATACTGGATCACCTCTTCACGGCGTTCATGCTCGAAATCCACGTCGATATCCGGTGGCTCGTCGCGTTCCTCACTCAGGAACCGCTCGAACAACACGTCATGCTCATTGGGATCGACCGAGGTGATGCCCAAACAAAAACACACCGCCGAATTGGCCGCCGACCCGCGCCCTTGGCATAAAATAGGCGGCTGCGCTTCGAACCGCGCAAAGCGCACGATATCGTTGATCGTCAGGAAATAACGCGCGATTTTCTTAGACCGGATCAGGGCAAATTCTTTGTGAATGGTGCGGGTCACATGATCTGGAACACCGTCAGGGTAACGCCCCTCAGCCCCGATCCACGTCAAACGCTCAAGCTCCTCCTGCGCATCACGGCCTTCGGGCACAATTTCATGGGGGTACTCATACTTCAGGTCCGACAGCGCAAAGGTAATCTGATCCGCCAAGGCCCGCGTCGCAGCAATGGCGTGGGGCCAATTGGCAAACAGGCGGCACATCTCCGCAGGCGATTTCAGATGCCGTTCGGCATTGGCCTCCAACACAAATCCCGCCTGCGCAATGGTCGTGCCGTGACGAATGCAGGTCATCACATCTTGCAACGGGCGGCGCGCGGGGCTGTGATACAACACATCATTGGTCGCCAAGATCGCCAATCCATGGGCGCGGGCCAAACGGTTCAACCGGTTGATACGCGCGGGATCATCCCCGCGATACAGATGACTAACCGCGATATGCCCCATCTTCGGCAACGCCTTGCGCAGGCGCGGAAACCCCGCCTCGAACACATCCAGATTGGCGGGCGGCACCACAATCAAATGCAGCCCTTCGGCATGGTCCGCCAGCATATCCAACGTCAGATGGGTTTCCCCTTTGTCTTGCCACCCCCCATCCACGGTTTGCATTTTTCCCGCCGACAGCAGGGTCGACAACCGCGCATAAGCCGCGCGGTCTTGTGGGTAGGCTAAAAATTCAGTGCCGCACAACAACACCAGCCGCGCACCAATCAACGGGCGGATATGGGCGGTTTTAGCTTCGGAATACAGGCGCACCACGCCGGCCAACGAATTGTGATCTGCAATGCCAATGCAATCATAGCCCAAGGTGTTGGCCGTGGCCGCTAAATCCACCGCCTCCGATGCTGCGCGCAGAAAGGAAAAGCAGCTGGCCAGCCCGAACTCCACAAAGTCCGCCCTAGGGTTTGGCTGAAACCCTGCCCCTTGATCCAACGTGCGTTTTGCATGTCCCTCTTGTTGTGGCATCAGGCAAACATCCCGTGCACGAACCAGCGTGGCGTCCCCCCGCGCCCGTCATGCACCACGCCTTCACGGTACAGCCAAAACCGGCGCCCGCCCTGCACTTCGACCTTGTAGTAATCGCGCAACCGCGTGCCGGGCCGGTCCCGCCACCATTCGGGTGCGATCCGTTCGGGGCCTGCGTGGCGCACAGCACGGTAGACCACCCGCCGCCACCGAAATTGCTGGGGCGGACCTTCGGGCACCGCATAAAGCACCTGCACCTCCTCGGCGGGGTCCAACAGGCGCAACGGTCGGTCAACCTCCACCTCCGCTTCGGGGGGCACGGGGGCGCCAGCCAAAGCAGGAACACGCCCCTCGACCCGCTCGGGGCTGTGGCTTTGCACCCACGTCGACCACGTCACCTTGTCGCGTCCCAACCGCGCAGACAAACGATCCACCAAACCCGCCACATCGGCCTGCGTGTCACGTTTGCCATCCAGTCGGTCCTGGATCCGCGACACAGGCTCCACCCGCGTGGCCGACAGGGTCAACAAATCGAACCCAAACCCCGGATCGATGCTGTCCAGCTTGCCCTCGAACAAACGGCGCAGATGTACAGGGTCCCGCGTTGGGCGGGCCATGGTCAGGGGCACGTGGCGGCATTCGCTGTCAATCCGGTAGATGGTCAACACCACCTGACGCGCGCCCTGCTCGGCCTCACCCAAAGCATCGCACAGCCCGTTCACCAACCCTTGCAGATGCGGATAGGGATCGATCACAGGCTCGCCCAGCCGCGTGCGTGCCATGAAATGCACAGGGTCTGCGGGGCCATTCAACGGATCAGGAGACCGCCCCAGCGCACGATCCAACAGCACCAACGGGTTTTGATCCTGCGGCAACGTCGCAAAGCGGCGCATCAGGGCGGCACGGGGCACGCCAGCCAGAAGACCGATGGTTTTCAACCCCAATCGGGTCAACACCGACAGCGGCGTGCCGCCAATCCGCAAAGCCTGCACCGGCAAAGACGCCAAACAATCCCCCACATCATCGGGTCCGCAAATCATGCGCGCGTTGCCGTAGCGCGCCAAGGCCTGCGCCGCGCCGCGTGTCGGGGCCATGGCCACCTGCACACTCAACCCTTGCAAGGCGAAACGTTGGCACATGTCGCGCAACACCGCGCGTTCGCCGCCAAACAAATGCGTCGATCCGGTCATATCTAAAATCAACCCATCCCGCCCGTCTTGCACGCTCCACGGGCACCACCGCCGCGCCCAATGCACCAAGCGTTCCACCAAACGGGCATCCGCTTCCAGATCAGCAGGTTCCACATGTAAATCAGGGTTAATCGCCTGCGCATCCACCACGCGGTCCCCCGCCCGCACGCCCCGCGCCGTGGCCGCATCGTTGCAGGCACAGACCACCGGCCCGTGGGGGCCTTGGCGGGTCAAAACCACAGGCACATCAGCCGCGGGCAAGCTCCGCACTTCGCGGGTGGCCCGCATCCAGTGCTCCAACGTCAGCTTCGGAAACCAGATGGAGACGATCCGCGGCACTCGGGCGGTCTGCGTCATAGCTGGCCTGCCACCGGCCCGGCGCACGGTTGCGCGCGCGGAACAATTCGGCCTGCCAGCGCAGTGCACCGGGCGCGCGCGGGTCGTGCGGATGCGCATCTGACGGCAGGGACGACACCCGCCACCGTTCCCGCGCAGCCGACAGCACACCACCATCGCCACTGCGGATCAAATAGATCGGCACGCCGGATTTCTCGCCCCGGAGAGCCAACCGCTTGGTCGCCGTGAAATCCAACACCTGCGGCGCGCCATGCACCTCGCCCACGATGGCAGACAGGCCGCCACAGCCCGCGCCCTCTTCCATAGCCCAAAGCACATCGCGCGGATGGCTGACACGCACCTGCAACACCGGCACGCGCAGTCCAAAGCCCCGCATGCCCGGCATATAGGGCCGCCCGTTTTCGCGCCGCGAGGCATGGTCTTGCACCCATAAAACGGGCCCCGCATCCTGCGGCAATTGCGCCAAAACAAACCCCATTCCCGCAGGATCGGCCAACCCCAGCGGGTGCACATCCGTCAAGGCACACGGGCCCTGCACCAGCGGTTGCGCCGTCGCCACATCCGCAGATCGGGGCGGCAGGGAAACGACCTGCCCATATGTTTCGCGATTCTCCATACACGACCCATAATGTTCACTTTTTGTTCTAATTTTCCAGTGAATTTTTCGACGTGAAAACAACGGTCAGAACCGTCTGATCACACGACGCCCAGCGCAAACACCGGCCAAGGCGATGTCACCCAAGCCCCATTTCCCGCCCCCTGTCGCGGTACCTTTGCAAGGCCTCTGCATAGGCCTGCCCCAACTTGGGGTTCGGCACAAAACTCTTGGTGATCCGAGCCGGCCGCAAAACATCTGCCTCGCCCCCCGCGCCGCTGGCCAACATCGCCAACCGTGCCGCCCCCAAAGCCGCGCCCTGCGCGCCCGTTTCCGGCACGTCCAACGTCAGCCCTGTAATGTCAGCGATCATTTGCAACCAAGGCTCTGACTGGCTGCCCCCACCCGCCACACTGACCCGTTCGGGCAACATCCCGGTAGCATCCAAAGCAGTACAACAGTCCGCAAATGCAAAACCAACACCCTCCATCACCGCCAGCACCATCTCCGGCAGCTCATGATCGCGCCGCAGCCCATGAAAGGCCGCAGTTGCGTTTGGGGCATTATGCGGCGTGCGCTCACCAGACAGATACGGCAGGAACGTAATCGGCGATGGCGCGGTGATGTCGCCCACCAGCCCGGTCAGCTGAGCAGGCGATTGGCCCGTAATCTGACCAAACCATGCCAGCGCATCAGATGCCGATAAAATAACCCCCATCTGATGCCATGTCTCTGGCACCGCATGACAAAAACTATGCACGGCCCGTTCGGCATTGGTGGCAAACCGGTCGGTCACACTGAACAACACACCCGATGTCCCCAAGGACAAAAACCCCTGCCCCGGCTGCACCGCGCCCAACCCACAGGCCGTCGCCGCATTGTCGCCCGCGCCCCCGGCAACCGTTACAGGCCCCACCCCCCAACGCGCGGCCAACGCGGGCCGCAAGTCACCCGCAGCGGCACTGCCTTCCACCAATCGCGGCATCTGCGCACGTGTCAAACCCGTCGCGCCGAGCAAGTCATCAGACCAATCGCGCCGCGCCACATCCAACCACAGCGTTCCTGCAGCATCGGACATTTCGGACACATACTCCCCCGTCAGCCACAGGGTCACAAAATCCTTGGGCAGCAACACCTTGCGGATTTGTTCGAAAATTTCCGGCTCGTTCTTGTGGACCCAAAGCAACTTGGGCGCCGTAAAGCCGGCCATAACGATGTTGCCGCCAATGCCCCGAAAATCAGCGCGCGCGTCCAGCTCCGCGCACTCCGCATGGGCCCGCCCGTCGTTCCACAAAATCGCAGGCCGCAAAGGTTTATCATCCGCATCCAGCAACGTTGCCCCATGCATCTGTCCCGATACGGCAATGCCGCGCAGGTCCGCAAAGGCCTCCGGGGCAGATGCGCGCACCTGATCAATTGCCGTGGTGCACGCCGTGATCCACGACATCGGGTCCTGCTCGCTCCACATCGCTTGCGGGCGGTCAACGGTCAGGGCGCAATGGCCTTCTGCACGCGTTGTTTGGCTCTCATCAACCAGCAACGCCTTCACACCAGACGTTCCTAAATCTAACCCCAAGACTGTCATTTCACCCTCACCACAAAAATGCAGCCCCTACAGGCCAGCGATTGCCCCCCTTTTCGTTTAAAATGCGCAGCAACACTAGTAAATTAAGAACACCGAACACTCACCCGCGACAGTTCTGCGGCCTTCTGTGCCGCGTCTTTCCAAACGGCACTCTGTAGGCCCGAAAACCTTGCCTTTCACCTCGCCCGTCACATGTTCAACCCCATGAAAGACCCTGCCCAAACCTCCCGCCCGATGCCCGTGCCCGCCGGTCGCCTGAACCGGTTCGCGCGATTGGGCTCAATGACCGCCGGTATCGCTGGGAATATGGCGATCCAGGCCTTGGGCGAGGTTGGCCGCGGCACGCGCCCCAGCCTGCAAAACCTGCTGCTGACCCCGGCCAACATGCACCGCATGGCAGACCAGCTTGCCCAGATGCGCGGCGCTGCGATGAAAATGGGGCAGCTGATCTCTATGGACGCGGGCGAGGTCTTGCCCGCCGAACTCGCAGAGATCATGGCCCGCCTGCGCGATCAGGCGCATTTCATGCCGCCCCGCCAACTCAAACAGGTTTTGACCAAAAACTGGGGCGACAATTGGCTGCGCGCCTTTGCAAAATTCGATGTCCAACCGATCGCAGCGGCCAGCATTGGGCAGGTCCATCGTGCCATGCTGCGCGACGGTCGGGACGTTGCAATCAAAGTGCAATATCCCGGCATCGCCCGCAGCATCGACAGCGACGTTGCCAACGTGGCCCGTCTCATCAAAATGTCGGGTCTTCTCCCCAAGGGGTTCGACCTCGCGCCCTATATCGAAGAGGCCCGCACCCAACTACACGAGGAAACCGACTACATCCGCGAGGGCGCAAACCTGCAGCACTTCGCGACCCTTCTGGCCGGTGACGCCGATCTGGTGGTGCCCGCCCTGCACACAGATTGGAGCACCCAAGACATCCTCACCATGTCCTATGTCGAAGGCACCCCAATTGAGGCCGCAGCAGACGCACCGCAAACCGAACGCAACCGCATCGCCACCGTGCTGATCGACCTCACACTGCGCGAACTCTTCGATTTTGGCGTCACGCAAAGCGACCCCAATTTCGCGAACTATCGCTACAATGCCGAAACCGGCAAGATCATCCTGCTCGACTTTGGCGCCACACGCCACCTCGACCCAGCAATATCAACCGCCTACCGGACGTTGATGAAATCAGGCCTCGCAGGCGACGCGGCAGGCCTGCGCAACGCGGCCACCCAGATGCAATTTATTGACGGCAACAGCCCGCACGACGCGACCATCTTGGCAATGATCGACACCGTATTCCATGCCCTGCGCAGCCAAGAAACCTTCGACTTTGCGGACCGCACCCTGTCAAACCAGCTCACCAAAGACAGCGCTGCGCTGGCCCAATCCGGCTACGGCCCACCGCTTGTGCCCATCGATACCCTATATTTACAGCGCAAATTCGGTGGCATGTTTTTATTGGCAAACCGCCTCAAAGCCCGCCTTCCCCTGCGCGAACATCTCGCCCGCTACGTCTAACCCATCCGTTACCAGATGCAGCGACACTCGAAACGGGCCAGCCCCCACACCAAACACACAGGAGGTCGATAATTTTGATGTCTCAACCATCTTGCATCGTGTGGTTCAAACGCGACCTCAGGGTCCAAGACCATGCGCCCCTCCTGTCCGCTGCTCAAACCAACCGCCCCGTCATTCCCCTCTATATCGTCGAGCCTGACTATTGGAGCCAACCCGACGCCGCACGCCGCCATTGGCATTTCATCCACGATTGTCTCACGAGCCTGAACAAAGACCTCAGCCAGCTCGGCCAACCTTTGATCGTCAAAGCCGGCCACGCCGTCGACGTGTTCAACGACCTGATCAAACACTGGAATGTGCGAGATGTTTTCACCCACGAAGAGACGGGAAATGCTTGGACGTATGCCCGTGACATCGCTGTGGCCCACCATCTCGCCGCCGCCAATGTCACGCTCCACGAAGCGCCATCAAACGGCGTCGTGCGCAAGCTGCGCAGCCGCGATGACTGGTCGGGCATCCGCAATGCCCGCATGGCCGCCCCGCTCACTCCCACACCGGTGGCCCTAACGCCCGCTCCAAACCTCGTCTCTGATCCTTTGCCCAGGAAAGATCACCCGATGTTTGGTGCCGCGCTTCACGGCAAGGTTCAACAGGGCGGTCGCGATGCCGCCCTCGCCGATCTCGACAGTTTCCTCACGCAGCGATCCCAAGGATATCTGCGCCACATCTCCGCGCCCGGCGCGTCCGAAAAATCCTGCTCTCGGCTCTCTGCGCATTTGGCCTGGGGAACATTGTCCGTGCGCGAGGTGATCAAAACCACAACCGCACGGCGGGCCCAGCTTTCCCCGCTTGAAAAGAAAACCTTCGGGCGCAACCTCAACACATTCGGGTCCCGTCTGGCGTGGCGCTGCCACTTTGTACAAAAAATCGAAGACCAGCCCGAAATAGAAACCCGGTGCATGCACCCCGCCTATGAAGGGCTTCGCGAAGACGCTCACAACGAAGCATATTTTCAGGCCTGGACCACAGGACAAACAGGCTACCCGTTCATCGATGCCTGCATGCGCAACCTTGTCACAGACGGTTGGATCACATTCCGAATGCGCGCCATGCTGGTCAGCTTTGCCAGCTATCAACTCTGGCTAGATTGGCGCATTACGGGTCACCACCTCGCGCGGGCATTTACCGACTATGAACCCGGCATCCACTACAGCCAGATGCAAATGCAATCCGGCGTGACCGGGATCAACACAGTGCGTGTCTACAACCCCATCAAACAATCCAAGGAACACGACCCAAGCGGTGCCTTTATCCGCAAATGGGTGCCCGAGCTTCGACAGGTCCCGCAGGAATTCATTCATGCGCCATGGACCTGGAAACGCACACTCATTGATGACGTGCCGTTTCAAATCGGTCAGGATTATCCAGCCCCCATCGTCGATCATGACGCCACCGCGAAAGAGGCCAAAACCCGCATATTCGAGCGGCGCAAAGACAGCGATTTCCGCAGGTCGGCAAACGACGTGTTCCAAAAACTCGGCAGCCGAAGCCGCCCACCCCGTCGCACCAAAAAACCAAAAGACAAACTTGACGGCCAACTGTCGTTATTCTAACTCCGCCCACGGGCAGCCCGAAGCACCACAATTTGCCCCTGCGCACAAACGCCAGTGTTACCCATTTGCCGGCATCACAGATCGCTCTCACGTGGGGAATGGTCGAACCCCATGCAACATCGTAAACTACAAAATGTAAGTGCCGTCAGCCCCTGATACATTTGGGCAATTCGGCAGATCGACGCGTAGCCGGGTTATGTCAGTGTACGAGAAACTAAGCCCCTTTTTGAGACGCCCTCCCATTGCGCGGACGGGGTCTTGCCTGACCTTGGCCTGCGCAATCGTGCTCGCAGTCCCAACCGCTGCCCAAGATGTGCCCGAAGACACCCCTTTAAACGTCCCCGGCGACGGGTTTCTCGATACGATGGCCCCTGCGGCCCCCGGCGCCCAAGAAGTGATCGTCGATGTTCCAAACCCCTTCTTCTGGTCACGCTACCAGACCGGACAGATCGGCGATTGGACGTATACCCTCTTTCCGGATGGCTCAGGCCATGTTTCGAAAGGCACGCGTGACGCAGCCGAACGGGTCACCCTCACCTGTGTCGAAGCGGTCGCCTGTGAAGTTACAAGCAATGATGGCACAACATTTTCGGTGCCTGCGACAGGGGCACCTGCCCCCGCGCCCCCACAAAACGAAACCGGCGAGACTGTGTCGCGCTACTTGGCCGCATGGGTTCTGGCAGGCACCGGCACCCCGCCCGCCGCGCCCCCCGAACCGCCACGCCCCCAGCGCGACAGCTCACCGTCGGATACACTTCCGCCGCCCCCCTCCACCGCAGCCCCACCGCCCGTGCTCGTCTCAGGTCCGCCCGTGCCAGAGGAGCAGATTACAGACGCCACCCAAGACGTGGCTGAAGCCGAGATCGCAGCCATTGAGAGCCCTGCGGATAACACTCTGGGCCTTCCAGACACACAAGAGCCCCGCGACGCACCCCAATCCGCGCCAGACATTCCCCCCGAAGAAAATCCCCCGGAAGATGACGGGGGGATTCTCGACCTTTCTGTTCCAAATGACATCCCACCGCCGCGCCCCGTCTCGGTCTCTGCTCCTGCTCCCGCGGCGCCCCTCACGCTCCGTCCACAAACACCCGCTCCCGCCCCTCCAAGCGCGCCCGAAACCGTCTCGCAAGATCCGCCCCCGAACCTCAGCTTTGCCGAGCGCACCAACCTGCGTTGTTCGTTCACCACCAGCACCAGCCTCAGCTACGAACGCAGCAACGGCAGCGATGGTCTAGGGAAATTGCGGGCAAATTTGGGATGCAGCGGCAATATCACCGAAAACCTATCCTTGCGGTTTTCACTGGTTGAATACGCGAACCATGCACAACAGCAGGATTTCGACCCCGACTTCACCTATGCGTTCACCTACCGCATCAACGATAAAATCAATATCGGGTACTCAAATTATGGTGGTCGATACGACGAGGGCCTTCTTGATGCCTTGGGCAACGGAACCCTGCGGGCCAATATCACACTGCCCAAGCTGACCTTGCCAAACGGGCGTGCGATCGCGTGCACATCTGGGCTAGGCCTGCCCAACCCGATAGACAGCCGCGTGAGCCTGTCTTGCGGCTACAGCGTAACCGACAAGCTGCGGATCGGCGCGACGGCAAACCTGTATTTCCCAGGCGCACAGGGCGAATTTGATCCCGACTACAGCTACACGGCCAGCTACCGCATTTCAGACGATTGGCAGCTGTCTTACAGCAATTACAGCAACAACCGCTTCCCGTGGAACCGCGGGGACAGCCCCGGCCCCGGCCTGAGCGGAGGCAGCCTGTCGCTGAGCTATCGATTTGACTTCTAAATCAGGCTGACAGTTCCGCCTTCGTTTGCGCCCAGACATCAGCCAATTCGGCTGTATGCGCCGCAACCGCGCCCTCATCACCACGCTTGGCGGCAACCTCAATCGCCTTCAACGTCTCACTAAGCTCCGTGGCCCCGAAAACAGCAGCACTTCCCGCCACCTTGTGCGAATGCGCCCCGATTTCAAGGAAATCTTGCGCTACGTCAGAAGCCAACCAAGCCTTCAAATCCTCGACCTCACCCACAAAACGGGTCCGCAATTTAGCAAAGGTCTCTTCGCCCAGCATGTCCTTGGTTTTCGCCACATGCTCCATATCAATCAATGACGTTTGGCGCTCAGTCACCGTGCTTTCGGTGCTGCCCAGAAGATCTCGCAGCGCCTCGCGCGACAGGGGTTTGGTCAAAATGCCGTTCATACCGTCAGCCAAGAACTCTTTTTGCTCCTCCATCATCGCATTCGCAGTTAACGCAATGATCGTCACATCGCGGCACGGGCCGGTGCCCCCCCGAATTTCGCGGGTGGCATGGCGACCATCCAAAACCGGCATGCTGATATCCATCAAGATCAAATCGTAAGGCGCGGCATTCGCGGCCTCGACCCCTTCGCGCCCATCATGGGCCTCTACCACCGTATGCCCGTCCATTTGCAGCATCTCGCGGGTCAGCATTCGGTTGATCTCGTTGTCTTCAACCAAAAGTATCTTCATCGCACGGCCCGGCACGAAGGTTTTCGGCGTCTCCTCGATCACCTCAGGGGCCTTCGCCTGCTTGGCCGGCAGTTTCACCCAAAACGTACTGCCCTCGCCCAAACGGCTGTCCACACCAATTTCGCCGCCCATGGCATGAACGAACCGTTTCGCGATACTTAGCCCAAGCCCTGTGCCCCCCACATCACGGTCATAGGCCGTATTTCCTGTCACAAAATCATCGAACACACGTTTGGCCAAATCATCAGACATGCCCGGCCCCGTGTCGATAATCTTAATCAAAAGCTCCAAGTCATCTGGTGTCCCGGAGGTCTGGATCGCCACCTCAACCTCGCCACGCCGCGTGAATTTCACAGCATTTCCGATGAGGTTGATCATCACATGTTGCAAGCGGTCATAATCGGAAAAGACCCAATCAACCTGCTCGCCCGTCCAGTCCCACGAGATAGATGTTTCGTTGTTCGACGCCATACCGCGTTGATTATCCACGATATCCTGAACGAGACGTTTGACATTCACCGGTTCATTTTTCGTATTCAGCTTGCCGGCATCATAGCGCGTAATATCCAGAACGTCTGAAATATGGCTCATCAAAAGCCGACCAGAGGTTTCCATATAACCAACAAACCGGCTTTGTTTTTCATCCAGATCAGTGTCGCGCAACAGGCTCATATTACCCAGCAACCCATTTAACGGTGTGCGAATTTCATGGCTCATGGTCGACAGAAAAACGGTCTTGAGCTTTTCACCGGCCAACGCCTTGTCACGCGCCTCAACCAGTTCCGCTTGCGCTGCCACGTGTTCCGTAATGTCGCGTAGAAACGCAATAAAGATGTCGTCGCCACTGTCCGTGACAGCGGTTTGAATGGCCAATTCTATGGGGAAAATGCTGCCATCCCTGCGCATGGCTTCAAGCTGCACGCGGCCCTTGCCGACCACCCGTTTCTCACCGTGTTCCCGCATCCGTTTCATGCCAGCATCATGCATCTCGCGCAAATGCTCCGGCACGATCACCTGACCGATATCCTTGCCCAACACATCGGCTTCAACCCGGTCAAAAATATCCTCTGCGGCCGGGCTAAAGTTCAGGATTTTTCCCTCCGCGTCACACACAATCACCCCATCCAAGGACGTTGACATCACGATTTGCATCCGTGTCCGCGTTTGGTATTTTTCACGCTCGCGCTTGGAAATCCGCGCATTTAGTCGGTTCAAAACCACGACCGAAAGCATCAAAACTGCGATCAGCACCGCAACCGCCAGCCCCAATTGGATGAGCGTCCGCGACACCTCAGCCCGCTGCGCGTCCGATCTTTGGGCAAACACATCCAGACCAGAGGCCGACAAGGCGCGCACATCAGAATCCGCGCTCTGCGACAGCGCGGACAAGACCGGCAACTGCTGGGTGAGCTCCGCATCCGGCGCGTCGATGAGAGGAACAGCTGCGTCAAGAAAGGCCGTCACCCGATCAAGATGCTCTCCGGCAACCTCTGTGTCGCGCAGTTCTTGATACACAGAGGCCTCACGGATCGTAGCGATCCGGCTATAAAAAATATCAAATTCTTGGCGTAACGCCGACAGATCAACAGGCGCGCGGTAAAGCTCCCGTTGAAACTCTAAAAACTCCACCTGCGCCTGACCCAACGACCACTGCACATTGTCAGACCGGGCCGACCCGAGCAATCGCACCTCATAGGTCACATTCATCGCCAGAAAGACAATGGACCCTAAGGCGACGAGCCCGGCAAGGGCCGCAAATATGCGGCCACGCCGGGCGCGTTTGAGGGAGAGAGTTGACAAATTCCTGTCTTTCTATGGCTTCACTAAATTTGACTAGTCTAGGAACTCTAACCTGTCGAGTTGCCAAATACTGCGCGAATAGATCACCTCGGTCCGGTAAGACGCGTCACTATCGTACGGATACACGACCCAAAGCGGTCCTTTGTCCCGCAGCGACATTTCTTTGCCGTCCATCAAATAGGCCACGATCGGGCCACCTTCCACGGCATCTTCAACTGGGATTTCCACGGCGTAATCATTCACAGCCGTCGCCACAATCGTGCCGCCCTCGATACCCAGTTCATCCACCAAATCCGCGAGCGAAACACCCGTAAATGTGCTAACCCCTTCGGTCCAGATCGTACTCGTCTCAATCATCGCTGCCGGCAGGTCCATCAGTGCGGCCCGTTCGTATGTGACGTCTTCCGCAATTGCAGACCCGGAAATGGTCAAAATTGGTTTTGTTGCGTCTTGCGCATGCACCATAGGTGTGCCAGCCAGAAAAGCGGCGACGAGGATCGGGGCTTTGATATAATTCAACATTCGTTTTTCCTTCTGGGTCCATCTCATAGTTATCACGTTCTACGGATGAGACCACCTAGGCATCGGGGTAGGCTCAGTCCCATTCGGATAGGTGGCCCATCCGGCATGACCCGTCGGAGCTATACCCGATAAATGTGAACGACCTGATATAGCTGCAAAACCGCCCGTTCAAAAAACCTTTGCGCAGACATTACACATCCAAACAAAATCATGCGCCTCGTCCTGCTCGGGTAAGCTTGAAATACCCTTTCGGATAGCGCCTCCTTTCTTTTGCCCCACCACCTCTATCCGCCTGCGCGCAGACGTCATGGCTCTCCCTTGGTATAAAAATGTATGACACGCCATGACGCACCATCCTCAATTCCACGAAATGGACGGCCATTGCCGGACCACACCCCGCACGCTAAGATTGATCCACATCAGAAAAATCTCCCCGAGACAGGATTGCGTTCAAACCCTACTAAATCATCAGGATGTCAACATTATAACACTTTTGCCTGCCAGACTTCATCCGAACAGTCAGCCGTACCCGCCACGGGCGCGCGCTCAATGCGTGAAAAGTTAAAGAGTAGTTTCATGTCCGCCTCGCCTTTAAAAGTAATTGTTGCAGAAGACAGCGAACTCCAGCGCCTCTACCTGTGCAGCCTCATCAACGCCTTGGGATATCAGGCTATTGAGGCAGAAGACGGCGCAGCGGCCCTGGACCTCATTAGAAACACCGACATTCAAATTCTCATCAGCGACATCGAGATGCCCAACCTCGACGGGATCGCACTGACGCGCGCCATTCGGCAGCTTGACCTCGATCATTACGTTCACGTCATCGTCGTCACCGGCGCCGATGATACCGAGGTCCGCGAAGATGCCCTGCGTTCCGGGGCCGACGATTTCATCACCAAGGGCGGATCAACTGAAACCCTCAAGGCCCGCATTCGCGCGGCAACACGGCTGATCAATCACGCCAAAGAACTCGCCGAACGCACCCGCGCCCTCAAAGAGAAAAATGACCTGATCGAAGCGGACCTGCGCGCTGCCGCCAACGCGCAACGTCAACTCTTGCCAGACCTGCACGACGACCTTTTAGGCTTTCACGTGGCCTCCGCTTTTGCCCCTTCGGCCATTGTATCGGGCGACATGTTCGGATGCTTCGAAGTGAGCGACGACATGCTTGGATTTTATGCGGTCGATGTGTCCGGCCACGGCGTGCGGGCGTCACTCATGTCCGTCGCAATCGGTCACCTTGTATCGCCCGACTACTTCCGCACCCACGGCTTTGATGACAGCGGCAAACCCGACCCCGCCGCCCTCGTTGCCGCCCTGAACGCCCGATTTAGCACATCGGATGACGATGATTACTTCACCATGTTTTGCGGGATCATCAACCGCCACACCGGTCAATTGATATTCTGTCAGGCGGGCTATCCGTCACCCTATCTCGTCGACACCACAGGCGACACGCTGCCCTTGGGCGATGGCGGTATGCCCGTGGGGATGCTCCCCTTCGCACGTTATGAAAACAACACACACACACTCAGCCGCGGCTCGGCCCTCGTCATCTGCTCTGACGGCGCGGCCGAAGCTGAAAATCCGTCCGGTGAACCATTTGGCAATGATCGCGTGCGATCCATTGCACAGAACCTCTCAAATGTCGGCGTCGAACAAGTTCCCGTTGATATCGTGGCAGCCCTCGCAGCGTGGCGTGCGGGCCCCCCTCTAGAAGACGACCTCACAGTCGTCGCACTCGAAAGAAAGTAACGTCATGATCCACACCACCCAACACCCCAAAGACATCACCGTCGTCCGTCCAGGTGTCGAACGTCTGACGGCGGTCAATGCCAAAGCCTTCAAAGACGCGGTTGTCGCCCTGATCGAAGACGGTGCGAGCCAGCTGATTATTGATTTCGGCACGGTTACCTTCGTCGATTCATCAGGCCTCGGCGCTTTGGTGGGTGTGCTCAAACGGGTCGGCCATCGCGGCGATCTGGTCGTATGTGGCTTGAACGCGGATGTGGCTCAGATGTTTCAGATTTGCCGCATGGATAAAGTCTTCACCGTCTATACCTCCGCGGACGCGGCTGTTCAGAAATTGGCCGAAAACCAGTGAACCCTCACCATTTCCATATGCCCAACACATTGGACGCCGTCGACCCGATGGTCGTTGCCCTGTGCGCGCACGTCGCCGAGGCGTTGCCCCCTGCTGTGTTGGTCAGGTTCCAAATCTGCCTCTCTGAGGCTTTGACGAACGTGGTGAAACACGCAGGCGCGCCAGCTTCTGCCGTGATTGACGTTGACGCCACGATCAACCCCGATGCCGTGCTTATCGAGCTGTTTGAAGCTGAAGGCGCCAACCCATTTGACCCGCGTGATCACGCGGTCGACCTCGCGGCCTTGGACCCGCTCGCCGAAAGCGGCCGCGGCATTGGCCTGATCCTGCACTGCGCCGATGCAGTCGAATACAGCGCCCCAGATGGGCCTGCGCGGCTGTCCCTGACCTTCAAACGAGACCAAACCGGAGACCTTGAATGACACTCAAAATGACCTGTTCATGGGTTGTCGCTGCCGTACTGGCCTTGACGCCCATCGCCGCCTCCACACAAGAGGCCGATACGCCCAATGATCCCCTTGCGCTAACGATCAATGGCGCAATCGTTGACGGCAACGCCTACCGCAGCGTGACAATCACCTCGGAAACCCCGCTGACGATCACCACGTCAGATCAATTGGTCGGCGCACACACCTGCGCCCGATCAGAACGCTTTGCCTCAACCACCCATACTGGCCGCATCGGCGCACTGACAGCGCGCGAATTTGCGATGGCGCAAACAGCATGGTCCTATTTCGAGTCCAGCTTTCAAGAAGAGACCGGACTGGTCAACGCCGTTGGTTCATTTCCCTCCACAACCCTGTGGGACACTGCCTCCTACGTCAGCGCCTTGGTCTCCGCCTATGAGCTTTGCGTGATCGACAAACGCGAATTCGACAGCCGTGCGACGCAATTGTTAAATACTCTGCGTAACCTGCAGCTCTATCGCGGCGAAGCCCCGAACAAAGTGTACAATGCCGCGACCGGCGAAATGGTGGATTACGCCAACCAACCCGGTGAAATCGGCATGTCCGCAAACGACATTGGCCGCCTTCTGGTCTGGTTACAGATCTTGAAAGAACGCCACCCTTATCTCGCCAACAGCGTCGATAACGTCCCGATGCGTTGGAATTTCTGCAATCTTATCAACGAAGACGGACGTATGTTCGGTTCGTTCACGCAAAGCGATGGCGCAACGCGCTACGTGCAAGAAGGCCGCTTGGGCTACGAAGAATATGCCGCCAAAGGCTTCGAGCTGTGGGGCTTTGACGCCCGCCGCGCCATGTCGCCCGAGCCACTCGACTACGTCGAAATCTACGGCGTGCGCGTCCCTTACGATGGCCGTGACCCGCGTGTGTTCAAAAACCAAAACTACGTCCTGACCGAAGGCTACATTCTAGATGGTTTGGAACTGGGCTGGGACTTGCCTGACGATGGCAGCAACGACAATGCTGTCGCCTCAAACGGCTGGCGCGCCGAATTTGCCAACCGCATCTACCTCGTACAGCAACGTCGTTTCGAGCAGACCGGCATCATCACAGCACGCTCCGAACACCAGGTCGATGGCCGCCCCTATTTCGTCTACGACAGCATCTTTGCCGATGGCTATCCGTGGAACACCCTCGATCCCACCGGCGAATACCAACCGGACCGCGCAGCAGTCTCAGCCAAGGCGGCAATCGGCCTCTGGGCGCTGTGGAACACACAATATACCGACCTGTTGTTTGAAACCGTGGCCGACCTTTCTGTGCCGGACCGTGGCTTCTACGAAGGTCTCTATGAAAACGGCAACGGCTACATCCCGCTGCAAACCGCCAACAACAACGGCATCATCCTCGCGGCCCTTTTGTACAAGGTGCAAGGCCCGATCCTCCAGCATGTGAATGAAAACACCCACGTCTGGGACACTGCAAACATCGGCACCGACATCCGCGACAACAAATGTCACCCGAACCGCTTCATCGAAGAGGTGCCATGCTGTGCCTGCTCCAACCCCACCCAGATCGACCCAATCATCCCAGTCGAAGAATTCCTGTACTGTCGTCCGGTCGTTGGGGGCGCTGAAATTGGCGCAACAGAGTGCAGCACACGCGAACACAATCTTGCGCCCCCACAGGTGCGTCAGGTTCTGCCCGCCAGCTGCCCAATACCGGATGCTGTGGAATGAACGCAAAACCACGCCTCGTCTGGTTTGACGCCAACCGCGTATTCGCCGCGTTTGGCGTCGTCCTCATCCACGCTTCCACCGATTTCGGCGGCAAAGCCTTCCCCGATGCCACATCGGGGGAGCGGTTTATCCCTGTGTTTTTACGCTCAATCGGGGAATTTTCCGGCTCCGAAATGTTCTTCATGTTCTCGCTGTTCTTGATGGCGATGCGCGTGGACAAAAAGATGCCAAGCTACGGCGCCGCAATCAGCACCCAAGCCCAGCGCCTTTTGGTGCCCTTTGTGTTCTGGGCGGTCTTCTATGCGTTTTTCCGGCTGCTCAAAGCCGATGCCTTTAACTATGCCCCCTACATCTGGGCACAATTGGGCGACGCTAAAAACTGGTTTGGCTATCTGATCTTGGGCAAATCCCAGTATCATATGCACTTTCTGCCCACGCTTTTCGCCTTATTCCTGTTCTACCCAGTGATGCGCGCCGCAACGCGCTATCCGGTGCTTGGCCTCACCCTCGTGGCGACCTTGGGCGTGATGAACAACACGCAGGCCTTTTTGTGGGGGCTCGACCTCGACCCAACCCTGCGGGACTACCTGATCCGCGCCGTGAAAATTTTCGGCTATGTTGGTTACGGCATGGCCGCCTTTGCGATTTACGGCCTATGGAAAGACGGCATTCCACGCGGAGAATCCCGCTTGATCCGCCGCCTCGGCCTCTACTGCGCCGCCTTCGCCTACATCGCGACGCTGCCGTTTTTCTACACAGCCTACGACACCGGGTCATGGGGCGTGCGCAGCGATTGGGATTTTTACGGGCACTTCCTCATGCCTGTGTTCGTCTTCTTCATCTTTATGGGCGGCCAATTCCTGCAGTGGTCCCCCCGCTGGACCCAACTGGCCCGCTACACCTTCGGCATCTACCTCGTTCATCCCTTGTTGATCGATCTGTACGATATCGCCCTGTTCAAATCCGGCCTCTTTGAAAGCATGAGCCCAGCCCTGATCGTGATCTTGCGCTTCGCGTTCGCCTTGCCTGCATCCTTTGCCTTGGCGATGGCGCTCGACCGCTTTAAACCCCTGGCCTGGACAATCGGTCTGGGTCCAAACCCATGGGAGATGTATAAATCCCGTTCATCCGTCGGGGCTTAGATCATGGACGATTATTTCCTAAAATACGAAAACCGCACCCCGGAACCGCCCCTCACCTATTCCGCGCCCCGCGAAATGGTTTGGCAATTCATGGCCACACTCGCACTGGTCGTGGGCGCGTGGTATATTTGGTGGCGCTGGACAGGCTCGCTCAACACCGAAGCCCTGTGGTTCGCCGTGCCCTTGGCGCTGGCCGAGACCTGTGCCTATTTCGGCATGGTCCTGTTCGTCTTCAACCTCTGGAAAGATGACCCCATCACCATTCCAGACGCGCCTGCAACTTTGGGTGACATCGACCCCAATCATCCGGAAAAAGACCGGACGCTGGTGGTTGACGTGATGTTCGCAACCTACAACGAAGACCCCGAGCTTGTCCGCCTTGGCATTCAAGACGCCAAGAATGTCACCTACCCCCATCCCATCGACATCCGCATCCACATCCTCGACGATGGCCGCCGCGACGACATGCGCGCCGTGACCGAGGAAGAGGGCGTGAACTACATCGCGCGGCCCACCAACGAAGGCTACAAAGCCGGCAATCTGCGCCACGCCATGGAACACACCGACGGTGACCTGCTGGTGATCTGTGACGCCGACACACGGCCCTTCCCCACCATTTTGGAAAACACACTGGGTTATTTCACAGACCCCAAAATGGCCTGGGTGCAAACCCCGCAATGGTTTTATGACCTGCCCGACGGGCAAAGCCTGCCCACCGCCCTACAGCGCCAATTCGGCCCACGCGGTGCCACCTTCGGGCGGCTTATCGAAAAGGTCATCGGCCCCGTGCAATTGGGCACCGACCCCTTCGTCAGCGACCCGAAAATGTTCTACGACATCATCCAACGTCGCCGGAACTGGGCCAACGCCTCCTTTTGCTGTGGCGCCGGATCCATTCACCGCCGCGAAGCGGTTATGGAGGCTGCATTGCGAAGCTTTGGCGCCAAGGTCGAAACCCGCCTGCACGCAACCGAAGAAGTCATCACAGTCTCCAGCAAGGAACGCGAAATCGCCCCCGACCTGATGGAGGCAATCCGCACCGAAGCCGCCACGACCGAAGTGTTGACGCCTTACAAATTCCACGTCTCCGAGGATATCTACACGTCCATCGTCCTCCATTCAGATCGCGAACGCGGCTGGAAATCCAAAATGCACCCCATCGTCGAAAGCAAAATGCTCTCGCCACAAGATTTGCTGACATGGACCGTGCAACGTTACAAATACGCCGGTGGCAGCCTTGATATCTTGATCAACGACAACCCGCTATTCCGCCGCGGCCTCACCTTTCCACAACGGATGATGTACGCCACAACCTTCTATTCCTACCTCGCGCCACTCTGGAACCTGATCTTTCTGGCGGCCCCGATCCTCTACCTCTTCACTGGAATTTCGCCAGTCTCTGCCTATTCGGCCGACTTTTTCTGGCACCTGATCCCATTTTTGGTGACGCTTGAACTGGCGATGATGATCGGCACCTGGGGCGTGTCGGGCTATGCCGCAAAATCAAGCTATCTGTCGTTCTTCCCGTTGGGCATGCGTGCGATCTGGTCGGTGCTGCGCGGGCAAACGATCTCTTTCAAAGTGACCCCCAAGGTGCGCCAGTCCGGCAATTTCCTAGCCCTCGTCAAACCGCAAATCGCGATTGTCGTGCTCACCGCGCTAGGTGCCGTTTGGGCCATCATCACACTGGCCACCGGCACCACATCCCACTCCGCACCCGGTGTTATTTCCAACATCCTTTGGGGCTTTAACAATTGTCTCGCTATGGCGGGTATCATCGGCGCCGCTCTCTGGCGGCCCGAAAACGACGAAGGATCCCAGCATGAGCTTTAAATCAAACTTGATCAAAGCCCGCAGTCACATCATTTTTCTCGTCGCACTGGGCTGCGGCCTCGCGCTTGTCACGGCGATCGACAAAAGAGGCAGCGCAGCCAACACTGCACCCACAACCGGCGGGGCTGAAATGACGCAATTTGAAACCATATCTCCCCTGCCCTTGGCGATCACGGGCAGTTCCTCTGAGGCGGACCTCAGCAATGCCGCAATTGCCTGGCGCTATTTCGAAAACAACACCGACCCAACAACCGGATTGGTCAATTCCGCCCATAATTACCCCTCCACAACAATGTGGGAAACGGGGTCCTATTTCGTGGCAACTATCTCGGCAGAACGCCTCGGCCTGATATCCGAAACCGAGGCTATCAGCCGCATCGGCACCGCCCTTGATACGCTCTCCACAATGCGCCTGTTCGATGGGATCTTGCCCAACAAGGCCTACAATGTGCGCACGGGCGAACTGGTCAACTACGCCAACGAACCCGTCGAACGCGGTCTTGGCTGGTCGGCATTGGACATCGCCCGCATGGTCGGCGCCTTGGCCCATGTCGAGGCGAATTACCCCGAGCTGGCCCCCAAAACCACCGCTGTGCTGAACCGTTGGGATCTGGGTCAGATGATCGAAGATGGCGCCCTGATTGGCGGCAACCTTACGCCTGAGGGCGCGTTGCGCCGCGATCAAGAAGGCCGCGTCGGCTATGAACAATATGCGGCCAAGGCGATGATGCTGTTCGGGTTCGACACCTACCGCGCCTACGACGCCCAAAGCCACCTGATGGTGCGCGAGGTCGAGGGCCTGCCGATCCCTGTCGACACCCGCCTGCACCGCAATATCACCCCCGCGTTTACAGTCAGCGAACCTTATGTGTTTGACGGTCTTGAATTTGGCTTTGACGCGCGTTCCCTGCGCTTCGCCACCGCCATCTATCAAGCACAAGAGGCCCGCTACCGCGAAACCGGCACGCTTACCGCCGTCAGCGAATCCCATATCGATGTCGCCCCATATTTCATCTATTCCTCCATCTGGGGCGGCGGCGCGCCTTGGGCCGTGATGACCTTCAGCGGTGACCGTCTCGACAGCCGCCGCACCGTGACCACGAAAATCTCCTTTGCCTGGGATGCGCTGTTTGGCACAGACTACACCCGCACATTGGTCGAGGCCGTGGCCCCCTTGGGCGATCCTGAAAAAGGCTTCCCAGAAGGCATCTACGAAATCGATGGCACGACCAATGGCTCCTTCACGGTCAACACAAACGCCGTCGTTCTGGCGGCCCTCGCATTTCGCGCGCACGGCCCCCTCATTCGGGGCGATCAATGATAACCAAGGGCCTCTCCTGCGCAATCGCGCTCATGGGTTTGGCCTCCAGCGCCACCGCCGCGCCCTGCGTTGGCGCAACCTTTGATGCTCCCCTCCCCGGCGCGTTGGACGTCAAAACCTTTATCTCAGATGTCCCCTCAGCCCAGTACCCCGCGTTCTGGCAACAGGGCACGTTAAACGGCTTTCGCTATGTCATTTACGCAAACCTAGAGGGCTCCTTGAGGTCCACAAACCCACACGAAGACTGGGGCTTGGCACTTCGCTGTGATGCCGCTGCGCAAACCTGCGAAACAACACCCCAAGGCACCCCGCCTGAGGCCGCCCGCACAGCAACCGACACTGTGGCGCGCTGCCTACTGGGCCAAGAACCTGTGCAAGAACCGGCAGAGGAACCCACCCCGGCACCTGCTCCTGAACCTGTCACGGCGGCGGCACCGGCCCCACAAATCGAAGACACCCCACCCGCTCCCGCCCCATGCGGACGTGCGCTCGTGACCGAAGACAACGACATCGCGACCCTCCAACGTCTCCTGACCATGGCAGGCCAAAACCCTGGACCAGTCGATGGCTTCCTTGGCCAACAAACGTTCACCGCTATGCAGGCCTTTGTTCCAAACGCTGGTTGGAGCACTTCGGTCCCCGACACGATCGCCTTAGTTGATGCGTTCTTGTGCCAGGCAGGCGGCAACTAGCACCCAAACACCAACAGAAAAAACACCCCGAACGGGGTCTTTTTCGCGCGTCCGATGAGGCGCGCTACCCAAGTGGCACGACCACCTATCCGTTTGCGCCACATGCTATCTCTTTGACCTTTCGTAAAACGTTCATCCATCGGGCAAACAGAATTCAACACTCCCACGGCGCTCCCCGCCCCCCGAAACGAACAGCACGATTGGATAGATTATGACACTCCAAACCATCACTAAAATTCTCGGCACTGTTGAAAACGACGAAATTGTAAAAACACTCGAAAGCAGCGAAGCCCCAAAAACCGTCAGCTCAATCAACGGCCTTCAGGGTGACGATCTGATCGCCACAGGCACCGGAAACGATCTGGCCGCAGGCGACATGGTCGGCGACGAGTGGAGCTTCATCGATGGCAATTGGCACTACATCCCCGCCAATCTGGTCATCTCAAACTATGGCGCAAACACCTCGTATGACGACATCATCACTACCGGCGCAGGCAACGACGTATTGCTGGGCAACGGCGGCCACGATCAGCTGTTTGCAGGCGCCGGCAACGACCGCGTGAATGCAGGTACAGGTAACGATTTCGCCTTTGGCGGCTACGGCAACGATGTGCTGAACCTCGGAACTGGTAACGATTATGCCGAGGGTGGCTATGGCGATGATACCGTCAACGGCGGCGCGGGCGACGATGTGATCTTCGGTGACGTTGCTGGCGACAACCTGCTGTCAAACTCCGACACCCAAGCCACAACACTCGAAGAGCATGCCGCCACGGGCGCTTGGACCATGCAAGACACGTTCGGCAGCTCGGCCATTTCTCAATCTGCGGAAACAGTGGCAGGTGAAACCTATACCATTTCCTTCGACCTTGCGGCAAACCTTGCAGGTGGTCACGCGGCAGCAGCCGTCGAGGTCATCTGGAACGGAGAGGTTATCGATACCGTTCAGGCCACATCCGGCGCCTATCAGACCTTCGAAGTCGATGTGGTCAGCACCGGCGCAGAGGGCACTTTGACCTTCAACACCGTCAAAGCCGAGGCCGATGTGGAGTATAACTTTGATGGCCCGATCATCTCCTATGACAAAACCATGACCATTGGGGGCTCTGCGACCCAGGTACAGGGGTTTGCCGCAGGTCAGGCAAACCTCTACCAAGTCATCGACGGCCAGTTGAACGTCTTCAATGTCGACACGAAATCATATGAAGCGGTCGGCGATCATCCTGATTTCAAAATCAACGCAATCGGCTTCAACGTTGAAGATGACTTGCTCTACGGTGTTGCGAAATCCGCAGGCACAGACAGTCTCGGCCAAACAGTCAGCACATCAGACATCGTTATGGTCGACGCTGCCGGCGATACCTACCGTATCGGCGAAGGGTTCTACGGCGACTACGTTGGCGACTTCGATAACAGCGGCAACCTGTGGACATTCCACTCTGCCCTCAACCGTCTGAGCGTCGTCGATGTCGACACGCAGGACGCAGACGGCAACCCGGCCATCAAGCACTTCAAATTTCCTGCCAATATGTTTGGTGACCGTACCTACGACATGGCGTTCAATGCCGAGGACGGGAATTTCTACGCTGTCGTCTCCCCATCTGCGAACGGCCAGCCGGGCAAAGTCGTCAAAATCGACGTCAGCACCGTTCTCCAAGGCGGCCAGCCCACATTCACCGAAGTGAAAATCACTGGCACATTGTATGGCGACGAAATGGAAGCAGGCCTTGCGAAAGGTGCTTATGGCGCCGTGTTCCTCGACGGCGAGGGAAACCTCTACTTCGGCTTGAACAATGGCGACCATGATCTGGATGCCTCCACTGGGACCAAAGGCGCTATTTTCAAGGTCAACGTGGATTGGGAGGCTGACCAGGCCTACGCAGAATTCATGTCCGAAGCCCCGGCCACAGGGTCCAATGACGGCGCCGTTGACCCCCGTTCGTCAGATGCCTTCGCAGAGATCGACGCTGACGCGGCCGTTTTGATCAAAACCCCGGTCCTCACTATTGTAGACGGCGGCAATGACAATCTGCGCGGCGGGAATGGCAACGACGAAATCCACGGCAATGCTGGCAGTGACAAGCTCTATGGCGGTGACGGCGATGACGCGCTGTTTGGCGACGAAGGCCACGACAGAATCTTTGGCGGCAATGGCGATGACACGGCTGAAGGCGGTCAAGGCAACGATAAGCTCTTGGGTAAAAGCGGCAATGACGCGATGGCCGGCAACGATGGTAACGACTACCTGAGCGGCGGCAGCGGCAATGATGAGCTGAATGGCGGCGCCGGCAAAGACAAAATCGTTGGTGGTACAGGCGCCGATACTATCGAAGGCGGTGAAGGCGACGACCACCTGTGGGGCGGACACTGGTCCGCAGATGGCACAACAGATACCTTCGTGTTCAACACCGGTTCGGGCAAAGACTACATCCATGATTTCGAAGCCGAAACGGACCTCATCGACCTGTCCTTGCTTGCAACAACATTCGACGCCGTAAAAAGCGCAACGACGGACCTCGGCTGGGCAACGGTCATCGACCTGGGCCAATTGGACAGCGGCGAAGCCGGAGACAAAATCGTGCTCAAATCCGTTGCAGAAGAAGACCTCAGCGTCGACACGTTCCTCTTCTAGCACGCAGAACTGAACTCACGCCCAAAACAAAAAAGCCATCCCCCTCACAGGGGGATGGCACAAACGCAAAACGGACCCCGCCCTCAAACGCTCACACACAGATAGGCGCAAACATCAGCGGGATCACCAAAACCAAACCTAAATGAAAATGTGGCGGAGGCTCAGGGATTCGAACCCTGGGAGGACTTTCACCCTCGTCGGTTTTCAAGACCGGTGCATTCGACCACTCTGCCAAGCCTCCGCTGGCGCCCTCTTTAGGGATACCTTTTTGATTCTGGAAGACCCAGAACGCACAGAATGTTGATATGCGGTCCAGTGGGGAAATCCGCCGAATTTATGCCCAAAGCCTTTCAATGTAAGGCAGGCGCGGCTAATGTTCGCCCAAGACTGGGACAAAAACGTGAATTGTCCTTAATCCACAAAGCCCAAAAAGGGCGCAGCGACCGAAAAACGGCGCAAATATGAGGGCGGAATATGTCGGGCAAGACATTAGGATCACTGAAAAAATTCGGGCTACCATTGGCGATGACATCCATCATCGCACTGGGCGCATGTGACGATAACGGCGAATTCCAATTCCCGTCTTTCGGTGGTGGCAACAAAGGCGAAACACCCGTCGCCGCCGCTCAAAGCGTGCAATTGGTCGATCGCGACGTCGAAGCGCCCGACGCATTTCAGGTCACCGAAACGGGCCTGTGGGACGGTCGCCCCTCATTGGGCGGTGTCTGGGTTGCGCACCCTGACGTCGACGAACCCGAACGTGTGATCATCCGCAACCAAGCCAACGGCACCTTCGTCATCGGGGCCCTCTTCCGCCGCGAACGCGACAACCCCGGCCCGGCCCTCCAAGTGTCTTCTGACGCGGCGAACGCCCTAGACATGCTGGCCGGCGCTCCGGCGCAGCTTCAGGTCACAGCATTGCGCCGCGAAGAGGTCAGCGAAGCGCCCGAAGCACAGGCCGTCGCCACCTTCGAGGCCCCGACCGATATCGCAGCCACCCCTATTGAAAGCGCACCGCTGGACGCACCAGACGCCATCGCAAGCGCTGCAGCCGCCATCGACGCGGCCGAAGCCTCAGCCGCGCCTGCCCCAGCACCGGCCCCTGCACCCGTGTCATCATCGCTGGCCAAACCTTTCATCCAACTGGGCATCTTCTCGGTTGAAGCAAACGCAACCGGCACCGCCGACCGCATGCGCGCCAATGGCATCGTGCCAAATGTGCTGGAACAATCCAGCCAAGGCCGCACCTTCTGGCGCGTCATCGTCGGCCCCGCCACCTCCGAAGCGGAACGCGCAGAGCTTCTGCGCCAAGTCAAAGCCCAAGGGTTTGACGACGCCTACTTCGTTTCAAACTAACTCCAAACTAGACCGAGGTTTCATGCTCCGATCCTTCGCTGCCCCCCTTTCTGCACTGGCCCTGACCCTCTCAGGGGCTCTCGGCGCGCAGGCGCAGGCCTTCGACACCCGCGCAACAGCGGCCTTCGTGATGGACCAAACCACCGGCATCGTCTTGCTGGACAAAAACGCGGACGAGCCTTTGCCCCCCGCATCCATGTCCAAACTCATGACCACCTACATGGCGTTTGAGGCCATCGCCGATGGCCGCCTGAATGTGGACGAGCGCCTGCCCGTTTCGCAGCACTGCATGAATTACACCGGCTCCACCATGTTCCTCGACACGACCGACCGTGTCCGCGTCGAAGACCTGCTGCGCGGCGTCATCGTCCTGTCCGGCAACGATGCCTCATGCGTGCTCGCCGAAGCGCTCTCGCCCGTGGGCACAGAGGCTGGTTTTGCCGTCATGATGACAGACCGCGCCCGCGAAATGGGCATGATGAATTCCACCTTCGCCAATTCCAATGGCTGGCCTGCCGTCGGGCACCGCATGTCCATGCGCGACCTTGGCATTTTGTCAAACCGCCTGATCACCGACTACCCCACATTCTACCCGCTCTTCTCCGAAGAAGTGTTTGATTACGATGGCGAACACCCCGCCAACACCCGCAACCGCAACCCGCTGCTAGGCCTTGGCATCGGCGCGGACGGCTTGAAAACCGGCCATACCAGCGAAGCAGGCTACGGCCTTGCCGGATCCGCCAAACAGGGCGACCGCCGGGTGATCTTCATCATCACAGGCCTCGACAGCGCCCAAGCCCGCGCCGAAGAATCCGAACGCATCGTCAACTGGGCCTTCCGCCAGTTCGCCCAACGCGACATCGCCCCCAGCGGCACCGTGATCGAAACCGCAGATGTCTGGATGGGCGCGCAACCCAGCGTCGGGCTGGCCCTGATGGAGGACCTCTCCATGTTGGTCCCCAACACCGGCAACGATGAAATCGACGCCGAAGTGATTTACAACGGTCCTCTCGAGGCGCCCATAGCTGCAGGCACCCAAGTGGCCGAACTGGTCATCCGCCTTGATAACCTGCCTGACACCCGCGTACCTCTCATGGCCGCAACGGATGTGGCCCGTGGCGGATTCCATTCCAACCTGCGCGTCGCCGCCGATGCCCTGATCTCGCGCCTCAGCGAAGACGACACAGCCGAAGCCCCGGCAGAATAACCCATGGCGGCACATGCGCCCAAGGGGCTGTTCATCTCTTTCGAAGGCATCGACGGCTGTGGCAAGTCCACGCAATCGCGCCTCTTGGCTGAAAAATTCCCCGACGCCCTGCGCACCCGCGAACCGGGCGGCAGCCCGGGGGCCGAAGAAATTCGGACGCTTGTCCTCACCGGCGATCCCGACCGTTGGTCAGCAGAAACCGAGCTGCTGCTCTTCACCGCTGCCCGCCGCGACCACCTCGAAAAAACCATCCAGCCCGCCCTCAACGCAGGCCGCACCGTGATCTGCGATCGCTTCGCCGACAGCACCCGCGTCTACCAAGGTGCCACGCGCGGCGACCTGCGCGCCACCGTCGACACGCTGCACGCCACCATGATCGGGCGCGAACCGGACCTCACCTTCATCATCGACATGGATCCCGCCGTGGCGCTTGCCCGCGGTTTGGCCCGTGGCTCGGGCGAGGACCGCTTTGAAGACATGGGGCTGGGCTTCCAAGAAACACTGCGCCACGGCTTTCTAGCCCTCGCCAAATCCAACCCCGAGCGCTGCGTGCTCATCGATGGCAACCGCGACCAAGCCGCCATCGCCGCAGAAATCACCGCCCACGCGACCGACCGTATGGCAGTCGTTTAATGGCCACCGCCGTCGAAGACCGCCCCCTCCCCGACCAGATCGAAGGCGCGCCGCACCCCTCCGAAACACCGGTCCTGTTCGGCCAATCGCGCGCCGAAGCCGACTTCCTCGATGCCTTCACATCGGGCCGCCTCCACTCCGGCTGGCTCATCACCGGCCCCCAAGGCGTCGGCAAAGCCACCCTCGCCTGGCGCATGGCCGCCTTCTTGCTGTCCCAGCCCGTGGTCGCCGCCGATGACATGTTCGGCGCACCGCCGCCCCCCACCACCTTGGACGTGGACGATGACCACCCCGACATGCGCCTCATCCGCTCCGGTGCGCACCCGCGCCTGTTCACCCTGCGCCGCGCGTGGGATGAGAAGGGCGACAAACTCAAATCCGTCATCACCGTGGACGAGGTCCGCAAACTCAAAAACTTCTTCGGCATGTCCGCCACCGACGGGGGCCGCCGCGTGGTGATCGTAGATCCGGCCGATGAAATGAACGTCAACGCCGCCAACGCGATCCTCAAACTCCTCGAGGAACCGCCCGCCGACGCGATGATCCTGCTGCTCTCGCACCAACCCTCGCGCTTGCTGCCCACCATCCGCTCGCGCTGCCGCGAATTGCGCTGCGGCCTGCTGGGCGCCGACGACATGACCGCCGCCCTTGCCCAAGCCGACATTCACACCGACGCAGGCGAAGCCCTCACCGCGCTCTCCGGCGGCTCCGTCGGCGAAGCCATCCGCCTGACCAACCTCGATGGCCTCACGGTCTACGCCGATCTTGTGGCGCTGTTTTCGGGCCTTCCAATGATCGACCGCCCTCGCGCGTTGTCCATGGCCGATAAATGTGTGGGCAAAGCGGGTGCCACACGGTTCGCCCTCACCCTCGATTTGATCGACAAATTCCTCATCCGCACGGCGCGCGCAGGCCTCCAAGGCCCGCCTGCAATCCAAGCGGCACAGGGCGAAGCGCTCCTGCTCGCGAAACTGTCGCCCACCGATCTCGCCGCCCGCCGCTGGGCCCAAGTCGCCCAAGACGTCAGCGAACGCACCCGCCACGGCAAGGCGGTCAATCTTGACCCTGCCGCCCTCATCCTTGATACCCTGTTTATGATCGAAAAGGCCGCGCTCGACGTGGCCGCCTGAGGACCACATGACCGTACCACACATCGTAGACAGCCACTGCCACCTGGATTTCCCTGATTTCGACGAGGAACGCGCAGCGGTCATCGACCGCGCCGTCGCCGCAGGCGTCGCGCGCATGGTCACCATCTGCACCAAATTGCGCCTCGAGCCGCAGGTCCGCGCCATCGCCGAAACCTACGATCCGGTGTTTTACGCCGCAGGCACCCACCCCATGTCCGCCGCAGACGAGCCCCTGGTCAGCACCGCTGATCTCGTGGCCCTCGCCGCCCATCCCAAATTCGTCGGCATTGGCGAAAGCGGGCTCGATTATCACTACACCGCAGACACGGCCGAAATCCAAAAAACCTCTCTGAAAATCCACGTCGAAGCCGCCCAAGAAACAGGCCTGCCCCTCATCATCCACAACCGCGCCTCCGACGATGACATGATCGAAATCCTATCCGCAGGCATGGCCGAAAAACCCTTCTCTTGCGTGATGCACTGCTTTTCCAGCAGCGAAAAACTGGCCCACGCAGCCCTAGACATGGGCTTCTACCTCTCCATGTCCGGCATCAGCGCCTTTCCAAAATCTAGCGACCTGCGCGACATTTTCGCCAAAGCGCCGGTCGACCGTATCTTGGTTGAAACCGATAGCCCCTACCTCGCACCACCGCCCCACCGCGGCAAACGCAACGAGCCCGCCTACACCGCCCACACCGCCCAAGTGGGCGCCGATGTCTTCGGACTCAGCTACGCGGACTTCGCGGCCCAAACCACCGCCAACTTCGACCGCCTGTTCAGCAAAGCAGCCGCATGGCAGGCCGAGGCCGCAGCATGACAACAACCCTGCGTATCTTAGGCTGCGGATCCTCTGGCGGCGTGCCCCGTCTGGGCGGCCACTGGGGCGCCTGCGATCCTGCGAACCCGAAAAACACCCGCACCCGGTGCTCGGTGCTGATCACCCGCACCACTGACACTGGCACGACCCGTGTCCTGATCGACACCTCGCCTGATATGCGCGGCCAACTCCTCGCCGCAGACGTCGGCACGCTCGATGCGGTCGTCTACACCCACGGCCATGCCGACCACGTCCACGGCCTCGACGACATTCGCATGATCGTCTTCAACATGCGCAAGCGGCTGCCCGTCTGGGCCGATTCTGAGACCGGCCAACAACTCATGTCTCGGTTCGGCTATGCGTTCGAACAGCCCGAAGGCTCCGCCTACCCGCCCATCTGCGATCTCAACATCATCGATGGTGACCTGACCGTGCAGGGCGACGGCGGCCCCATCACCCTCACCCCTTTCACGGTCGAGCATGGCAACATCCCCGCCTTGGGCTTCCGCATCGGCAACACCGCCTACCTGCCAGATGTCTCCGACATCCCCGAGGCCGCATGGGCGCACCTGCATGATCTTGATTTATGGATCGTCGACGCCCTGCGCCGCGACCCGCACCCCAGCCACGCTCATCTGGCAAAAACGCTCGATTGGATTAAAAAACTAGCACCCAAACAAGCCGTGCTGACAAACATGCATATCGACCTTGATTATCAAACCGTAGCCGACGAAAGTCCTGATCATATCCAACCCGCCTACGACGGCCTGACCCTACCAGTCTCCGACTAATCTCAGTCATTCGACTGGTCCGCATATTCCCGCCGAAAGCGCATATCTCGAAATGCGAGCGCTCCCATGATTGACGTCCTCACCGTTGTCCTTCCCGTCTTTATCGTCCTGTCCTTCGGCTACCTCTCAGTTTGGGGGAAAGTCATCGAAGACGGCCATATCGACGGCTTGATGAAATTCGCACAGACCTTCGCAATCCCCTGTCTGCTGTTTCGCGCCATCTCAACGCTTGATTTGGAAACGTCGTTGAATGTCCCGCTTCTTTTCAGCTTCTATGCGGGGGTCTTCACCGCCTTTGTCGTTGGCCTTTGGGGCGCGCGGCACCTCTTCAAGCGCAGTTGGGAAGACTGTGTCACAATCTCATTTTGCTGCTTGTTCTCCAATACCTTGCTGCTGGGCTTGCCTATCACCGAACGTGTCTACGGCACCCAAGGGCTTGTCGGAAACTACGCCATCATCGCGTTTCACGCACCCTTTGGCTACATGATCGGCATCACCGCGATGGAACTTGTCCGCGCCAAAGATACCCCCGCAACGCAGCTCCCCCGCAAAGTCGCCAAAGCCATGTTCTCGAATGCAATCGTCATGGGCATAGCGTTGGGCTTTGTGGTCAATCTATCTGGCGTCGCATTGCCCGCCGTCTTCACCGATGCAGTCGACATCATCGGCCGCGCCGCCCTTCCGGCAGCTCTGTTTGGCTTGGGCGGGGTGCTCTTCCGTTATCGCCCCGACGGTGATCTGCGCATCACCGCTTTTGTCTGCCTAATCTCATTGGGGCTGCACCCGCTTGTCGTCTACGTTTTGGGCAGCAGCGCGCCTCTGCCGGCAGATGCATTCCGCTCCGCTCTCATCACCGCAGCGGTCGCACCGGGGGCCAATGCTTATGTGTTTGCCAACATGTACAACGCCGCAAAACGTGCCGCCGCAACATCCGTTTTGGTGGGCACCGCGCTGTCGATCCTAACAACTTCGTTGTGGATCACCCTTCTGCCCTAAATAGTCGCGATCAGCCCTTGTCTTACCGCCCCCAAATCGCAAAGCTGTCCGTCGCAATAGATGAAATGGATGTAAGACATGAACGAATGGTGGCGCGACGCTGTAATCTATCAGGTGTACCCCCGGTCCTACCAAGACAGCACCGGTGACGGGCTTGGCGACCTTGCGGGCATCACCCGCCGCCTACCTCACATCGCAGAGCTCGGCGCCGATTGCATCTGGCTCTCGCCCATCTTCCAGTCCCCGCAAAAAGACATGGGCTATGACGTCTCAGATTACACCGCGATCGATCCGCTCTTTGGCGATCTCGACAGCTTCAAAACCCTGATCGACACCGCCCATGATCTGGGCCTCAAAGTCATCGTCGACCAAGTGCTGTCCCACACCTCCGACCAGCACGAGTGGTTCAAAGCCTCGCGCCAAGACCGCACCAACGACAAAGCCGATTGGTACGTTTGGGCAGACCCGCTCCCCGATGGCTCACCGCCCACAAACTGGCACAGCCACTTCGGCGGCCCCGCCTGGGAATTCGACCCGGGCCGCGGCCAGTACTACCTGCACAACTTCCTCGCCTCGCAACCGGATTTAAACTTCCATAACCCAGATGTGGTCGATGCGATCCTTGAGACCTGCAAATTCTGGCTCGATGTGGGCCTCGACGGCTTCCGCCTCGACACCGTGAACTACTACTTCCACGATGATAAACTGCGCTCCAACCCGCCCGCCAACACACGTCCCCAAGTCATGGCGACGGACCTCTACGGGATGCAGAAAAACATCTACAACAAAACCCGCCCCGAAAACATCGGCTTCCTCGAACGGATGCGCAAACTGACCGATCAATACGACGACATCATGATGGTCGGCGAGGTGGGCGAAATGGGCGACCGGTCGATCGAAATCATGGGTGAATACACCCAAGGCACCGAGCGTCTGCACATGACCTATTCCTTCGCCATGCTCGGGCCAGATTTCAACGCCGCGCACTTCCGCAATTGCATCGAAGGCTTCCAAAAAGGCGCGCCCGACGGCCACCCCTATTGGTCCTTCTCCAACCACGACGTGCCGCGCCACGTCACCCGCTGGGGCGAACACGCAGTCTCCGAAGACGCCATCGCCCGCTTCGCCTGCTCCATGCTCATGTCCTTCCCGGGCACCATCGGCATCTATCAGGGCGAAGAACTCGGCCAAACAGAAACCGAACTGGTTTTTGAGGAACTCACCGATCCCCCCGCCATCCGGTTCTGGCCCGCCGTCAAAGGCCGCGACGGCTGCCGCACGCCCATGGTCTGGGAAAAAGACGCCCCGAACGCGGGCTTCTCAACCGGCACACCATGGCTGCCCGTGAAGGCTCCGCAGGCGGCCAACGCCGTGGACCAACAGGGCCAAGATAGCATCTTTGAATACTACAAAACCCTCATCGCCTTCCGCAAAGCCTCCCCCGCTTTGTCCGGCACAAAAACCAAATTCATCGACCTCCCCGAACCGCTTCTGGCGTTCTACCGCATCGCAGACGCGCAAACGTTACTATGCGTCTACAACCTCTCAGCAGACACGCACGAACTCACCGTCAAAGGCAAAGGCACCATCACCGGCCCCCACAACGCGACGCTTGAAGGTGAAACGCTGTCACTACCTGCGAACGGCTATGTGTATTTGGATACGGATGGGGATGTGACCCTAGAATGCTAACCAGATGACCAAATTTGTCTTCAATTGAACAAGCGCCTCCAAAAGTTTTTTTGGGGGGAAGCTACTCTTCTAGGTAACGGGTTCACACTAGCACAAGGGTTGGCATCGTTCGGCTTTACCCAGAGGGCGCTTCTAAAGAATGAATGCAGGCCTTGGAATTTCTGCAATTTGACCGAATTATCTGGTTCCTCGGCAATCTGATCTAGCGCTCGCGACCAGGCACCAACAAGGCCGTAAAGATCATCTCCATACAATACAGTGCCAGCACTCTCCGCGTCCCGAGGATCGGTATAAAGCAAGACCAAATTGTAGCCCGCAGCGACATTGAACTCACCGTTTGTGATTTCGCTTATCAAGCTTTCATAATGCGCATAAACTTTTGGCGGCAAAATAAAATGAACATCGACATCCGCAATTTTATCTAGTCGATCGCCAATCTTATCCGCGATAAAAGCAGCTTTGACCTTCTCTTCATATTCCCTGATTTTAATCTCATGCCGGCTGTTCATCATTTAGTGTCTTCCAATCTAGAAAATCCAACAAACAAAAGTACCGGCAAAAACGCGACTAGACATTCCAGAGCATTCATCTGCACGCGGTACATCCGTTCAAAACCGTCGTGCCCTGTCATTGCAGGCGCCTTAAGGCCGCTTTCCCTGCGCTGCGCACCGACCAAATACTCAAAACACAAAAACTGAACGATGGCCAAAAGGGCGATAAGATTGACGAAGTGCATGCGATATACTCAAAGAATATACTATTATGTTAAACCAGTGCCGGACCCGTGGTGTATCACGGGTCCGACGGATCGACCTCAGGTGATAACATTCGGCGCATCGCGCCCCGTTTTCGCCTTCAGGTCGGACAGCTCTAACGCCGCTTCAATAATCGGCTTCAGCACCTCTTCAGCGGGCAACTCAAACCGGCTCGCGTCCAGTTCCAACTGTTCAATATACATGCGGATCGTGGCCCCCACGGTACCCGTACCAGACAAACGGAACACGGCACGCCCGCCGCCTTCAAACCCAATGCGCAACCCTTGCGCCGCCGCATGGCTGCCATCCACTGGGTCGTCATAGGCAAACTCATCCGCCCACTCCACGGTCATCTCGCCTGCCTTCGTGCCAGCCAAACCGGCCAAACTATCGCGCAGATCGCCAAACATCCCGTGGGCCTTCTCAGACTCCACATCTTCATAATCGTGGCGCGAATAGAAACACCGCCCGTATTCGCCCCACAAATCGCTCATCAACTCAGACACCGACTGGCCCGTTTCAGCCAAAATATTCAGCCACAACAACACTGCCCAAAGCCCGTCTTTCTCGCGCACGTGATCGCTGCCCGTTCCGGCACTTTCCTCACCGCACAGCGTCACCTTGCCTGCATCCAAAAGCGTGCCGAAGAATTTCCAGCCCGTGGGCGTCTCATAGCACCCAATACCCTTGGCCTTGGCCACACGGTCCACCGCGCCAGACGTCGGCATCGATCGCGCCACACCCGCCAATCCCGCCTTATACCCCGGCGCCAAATGCGCCTTGGACGCCAACAGCGCCAAACTGTCAGACGGGGTCACATAGGCGCCCTTGCCCACAATCATGTTCCGGTCGCCATCCCCATCGGACGCAGCACCAAAATCAGGCGCATCGGCGCCGTACATCACGTCCATCAACTCCTTGGCCCAAATCGGGTTCGGATCAGGGTGACCCCCGCCAAAATCAGGGCTCGGCACACCGTTCATCACGGTGCCTTTCGCCGCGCCCAAACGCCCTTCCAAAATCTCGGTCGCATAAGGGCCGGTCACCGCATGCATCGCGTCAAACCGCATGGTAAAGCCACCCGCGAACAGCGCCGCGATTTTGTCGAAATCAAACAGCTCCTCCATCAAGGCCGCATAATCAGCCACCGGATCAACAATCTCCACGGTCATTCCCGCAAGCTCGGATGTGCCAATCGTACCCAGATCAATATCCTGCGCTCCCACGATGTGATATTCTTCAATATCCAACGTGCGCGCAAAAATCTCGGCGGTAACCGTCTCACTCGCAGGGCCACCATTGCCGCCGTTGTACTTCAGCCCGAAATCCGCATCCGGCCCACCGGGGTTGTGACTGGCCGACAAAATCAAGCCCCCGTCCGCACCCCGTTTCCGGATCAAATGCGACGCAGCAGGCGTGGACAAAATCCCCCCCTGCCCGACAATGCATTTCGCCGCCCCACCAGCCGCCGCCATGCGCAAAATCACCTCAATCGCGCGGTCGTTGAAATATCGCCCGTCGCCGCCAACAACCAATGTCTTGCCCGCAACGCCCCCCGTGCCATCGAAAATCGCCTGCACGTAGTTTTCCAGAAAATGCGGCCCCATAAACACGGCGGTGCGCTTGCGCAAACCACTGGTTCCGGGCTTTTGACCTTCAATCGGTTTGGTTTTCACAACTGTATGAGACACTTTATAAACTCCTGAAAATTAATTCATTTCTCGGCTCTGCACGAACACAACAACAGAATTGGCTGCGATGTCTGTGCCGTCAAATTCACCTGTCACGTCCTCTTGCGCGGTGTCGAACTGGCGCACCCATTTTGCACCCTCCGCCGGGCTGGGCAACGTGATTGTGACATCCCCGCCCACGTTCAACACCACCAAAAGCGCGCTTTCGCGTTCAACATATTCGGGCGACCCGGACGCTGTGCGCAATTCAGCAACCAAGACCTTCAAATCGGGATTGTCCCAATCCGCTTGGCCCATCGCCTCACCTTTGGCCGTGCGCCAAAACAAATCCGGCGCCCCATCCACCAGCCGCGCCTGCGAATGCAAAAACCGGTTCTGGCGCAAAATCGAATGGGCCTTGCGGAACGCAATCGCCTTTTGACAAAACGCCAGAAACGCGGTGTCAGCCCCCGCCCAATCGACCCAGCCAATGGCATTGTCCTGACAATAGGCGTTGTTGTTGCCCCCTTGGGAATTGCCCAATTCATCGCCGGCCAAAATCATCGGCGTGCCCTGGGACAACATCAATGTCGCGATCATATTGCGCCGCCTGCGCACCCGCGCCGCAACAATTTCCGCATCATCCGTGACACCCTCAACACCCATATTGTCGGAATGGTTGTTGGAATGCCCATCGCGGTTGTCTTCGCCGTTGGCCTCGTTGTGTTTGTCGTTGTAGCTGACCGTGTCCATCAACGTGAACCCGTCATGGGCGGTCAGGAAATTCACCGATGCCGTCGGCGCCCGCCCGTCATGGTCGAAATACTGCGCCGACCCGGCCAAACGCGCTGCAGCGCCCTTCACCATGCCCTCATCACCGCGCCAAAACCGGCGCGTGTCATCGCGAAACTTGTCATTCCACTCCGCAAACGGCGCAGGATAGGCCCCCAACTGGTAGCCCCCCGCGCCCAAATCCCACGGCTCGGCAATCAGCTTCACCTGGTTCAACGTCGGGTCCTGCCGGATCGCTTGGAAAAACGGCCCGTCCCGTTCAAACGATCCCTTCGACCGGCCCAGGGTGGAACATAGATCAAACCGGAACCCATCCACATGCATCACATCAACCCAGTACCGCAGGGAATCCATCACCATCCGCAGCACAAACGGGTTGTCGAAATCCAACGAATTCCCGCAACCGGTCGTGTCATGATAATACCGACGATCCTCCGCCAGCTTGTAGTAGCTCGCATTGTCCAGCCCACGAAACGCGAGCGTCGGCCCCATCTCGTTGCCCTCGGCGGTGTGGTTATACACCACATCCAAAATCACCTCGATGCCCGCGGAATGGAATCGCGCGACCATCTGCTGGAACTCGGCAATCTGCCCGTGCTGCATGTACCGTGGATCAGGCGCAAAAAACCCGTAGGTCATGTAGCCCCAATAATTGGTCAGCCCTTTGCGCACCAAAAATTCGTCGTTCATGAAGGCCTGCACCGGCAACAGCTCCACCGCCGTCACGCCCAGATTGGTCAAATGCTCCAGCATCGGCTCAGACGCCATCGCCAGATAGGTCCCCGCATCCTCCACATCCCGCCGGCCAGCGGTCAGCCCCTTTACATGGGCCTCGTAAATCACCGTCTCCGACATGGGCCTGCGCGGCCGCTGCCCCTGCCCCCATGTAAACGCCGGATCCACCACGATCGAGCGCGGCATAAACGGCGCGCTATCATGCTTGTCCATGCTTAGGTCTTTGCGCGGGTTGTTCAGATCATATCCAAACAGCGCATCATTCCAAATCGGATGCCCCGTCAGCTTTTTCGCATAAGGATCAATCAGCAATTTATAGGGGTTAAACCTGTGGCCCGCCTCGGGGTCATAGGGCCCATGCACACGGTAGCCATATTGCTGCCCGGGCCGCATGCCCGGCAAATACCCATGCCAGACATGGCCCTCACGTTCGGGCAGCTGAATGATCTGCGTCTCAACCCCCGCCTCATCAAACAAACACAGGCTCACTTGCGTGGCATGTCGGGAAAAGACGGCGAAATTCACGCCATCCCCATCAAACGTCGCCCCAAGGGGCGAAGGCGTTCCGGCGCGAATTGGAAAACGATTAGGCATTCTAACTCTTTAAAACCTGCGCATACAAATCGCCATAGGCCTTCGCAGATGTTTCCCAGCCAACCGGCTGCTTCATGGCATTGCGCTGCAATTTCGCCCAAACATCTGGATCTGCATATAAATCACACAGCCGCGAAAGCGCATTGGCAAAGGCATCCGCCGTAACGGGGCTGAATTGCACCCCCGTCGCCACGTCCATCGCCAACGCCGCAGGGCTCGCGTTGATCACCGTGTCCGCCAAACCACCGGTCAGCGCCACCACAGGCACGGTGCCATAGCGCAGCCCGTACAATTGCGTCAAACCGCAGGGCTCAAACCGCGACGGCACCAAAATCGCATCGCCCCCCGCCATCATGCGGTGCGACAGCGCCTCATCATAGCCGATCTTCACACCAACCCCGTCAAACCGCGACGCCAGCGCCAGCAATGCCACCTCCAGATCGGTATCCCCCGATCCCAAAAGCGCCAGTTGCCCGCCACGGGCCAACACGTTCGGCAATGCCTCGATCAACAGATCAATGCCCTTTTGATGGGTCAGGCGCGACACCAGCACACACAACGGCCCGTCGCTCTCAGGCAACCCAAACTCCGCCTGCAATATCTTCTTCGCCTTGGCCTTGCCCTTGCCCGTTTTGTACCGCGCAATTTCCGGGTCCGTCGCCGGGTCCCAAACGTCCAGATCAATGCCGTTCACAATGCCCGTCAGGTCAGACTTGCGCGCGCGCAAAACCCCTTCCATGCCCATCCCGAACTCTGGCGTCATCAGCTCCTCGGCATAGGTGCGCGACACGGTGTTCACCTTCGCAGCCCCCGTCAGCCCCGCCTTGATCGCAGAAATTTGCCCCCAAAACTCATACCGGTCTGCCGTAAAACGCCAGTCATCCAACATCAACGTGTCCAGCATCTCGGCGCCCGTATTGCCGTGAAACGCGATGTTGTGAATGGTAAACACGAACGGCACGTGATCGTCGCCGCCTGCCAATCCATGCAAATACTCGGGCACAAATCCCGCCTGCCAATCATGGCCATGAATAACATCAGGGCGCCACGCCCCGGCCCCCTCCACCCCGATATGCGCCGCCGCATAAGACAGGGCCGCAAACCGCTGGGGGTTATCGGGCCAATCATGCCCCTCATCGTTCAAATAAATGTTGCCCGCCCGATCAAACAAATGCGGCGCATCCAGCACCAACACATCCAGCCCCGCCAGCTCAACCGCCCAAATCGTGGCAGGCCCGCCAAACAGATCGTCAAACAAAACAACGGCCTCACCGCCGTTCATCCCAGACAAAACCGCCGGATACCCCGGCAGCAACGTCCGCATCTCAATCCCCAAAGGGGCCAACGCAGCAGGCAAGGCCCCCGCCACATCCGCCAGCCCGCCGGTTTTCACCAGCGGGGCGCATTCAGACGCAACAGACAGAACCTTCGTCATAGGCTCGCAGCTCGCGCATCCAGCATGGCCTGCGTGATCAGGGTCACGCCCTTTTCGCTCACACGGAACCACTTGGCGTCATCCACGGGGTCTTCCCCCACAACCAAGCCTTCAGGGATCACAACATCACTGTCGATCACCACATTGCGCAACCGCGCGCTGCGGTTCACCACCACATTGTTCAGCACAACCGCATGATCCAGCACCGCATAGGAATTGGTATGCACATTGGTAAACAGGCACGAATTGCGCACCTCGGTCCCCGAAATAATGCAGCCCCCCGACACCATCGAAGAAATCGCCACACCGCGACGGTCCCGTTCATCATGAATAAACTTCGCAGGCGGCACGCTTTCCGAATAGGTCCAGATCGGCCAGTCTTTGTCCCACAGGTTCAGGTCCGGCGTGAAATTCGTCAGATCGATATGCGCCTCCCAAAACGCATCAATCGTGCCCACGTCCTTCCAATACACCGGCGCCCCGTCTGATCGGACACAGCTGTCATCATAGCGATGCGCCATGGCCTTGCCGGTCTTCACAATCTCGGGGATCAGATCGTTGCCGAAATCATGGGTCGATTCAACATTGCTGTCATCATCGGTCAGCAATTTGCGCAAAAACGCCCAGTTGAACACGTAAATCCCCATAGACGCCAAGGCCTTATCAGGATCCTCTGGCGTGGCTGGCGGATCATCCGGTTTTTCCAAAAACGATGTGATCTGCCCGCTGTCATCGGTGGCCATCACCCCAAAGGCCCGCGCCTCCATGCGTGGCACAGTCAAACAGCCCACCGTCACATCGGCCTTGGTCTCCACGTGCTGGCGCAACATGATCTCGTAATCCATTTTGTAAATGTGATCGCCCGCCAAAATAATCACGTAATCGACATCATAACTGTCGATGATGTCGATGTTCTGGGTCACCGCATCCGCTGTGCCTTGATACCAATTCTCATTGTTGCCCCGTTGCGATGCCGGCAAAATATCCAAAAATTCGTTGCGCTCGGCACGGAAAAACGTCCAACCGCGCTGCAAGTGCCGGATCAAACTATGCGCCTTATATTGCGTCGCAATCGCCATCTTGCGAATGCCGGAATTCAGCGCATTCGACAGCGCGAAATCGATAATCCGCGCTTTGCCCCCAAAGGGCACCGCAGGCTTCACCCGCCGGTCCGTCAATTCCTTCAAGCGGCTCCCACGCCCGCCTGCCAGGACGAAAACCATGGACCTCTGCGTCAGTCGTTTCTGTTCCATTTCTCTTTCCTCCCTAAAATCAGTTTCCACCGTGGCGCAAAACCACGACGCTCAAGGGCGGCAACACAATCTCAACCGATTGCGCCTGACCATCATGAGCTGCATCGGTGCTCCCCACACCGCCCAGATTGCCGCGATTGCCACCGCCATATGCTTCTGCATCCGTGTTCAGAACTTCGTCCCAATGGCCCGCCACAGGCACGCCCACACGGAACCCCTCACGCAAAACCGGCGTGAAATTACACATAACAACAACAGGCGCGTCCCCGTCTTCACCGGTCCGCATGTAGCCCAACGTCGATTGCGCGGCGTCACCGTTCAGCCAGGCAAACCCCGATGGATCACAGTCTTTCACATGCAACGCAGGGGTCTCGGCATAGACGCGGTTCAAATCCCGAACCAGGTTTTGCACCCCCGCATGGGCCGGCTCCGCCGCCGCATCCCAATTCAAATCCCCGTCATGGGCCCATTCCTCTGGCTGGGCAAACTCGCACCCCATGAACAACAATTTCTTGCCCGGATGGGTCCACATATAGCCGTAATAGGCCCGCAGATTGGCGAATTTATCCGCCCCCTCACCGGGCATCTTGTCAATCATCGACCCCTTGCCGTGCACAACCTCATCATGGCTGATCGGCAGAATGAAATTCTCTGAATACTGCCACATCAGGGGCCGCGTCAGATCATCTTGGTGGTGTTGGCGGTAAATCGGATCACGCTCGATATAGGCCAGCGTGTCGTTCATCCAGCCCATGTTCCACTTGTACCCAAACCCAAGCCCGCCCGCATCCACAGGGCGCGACACACCGGGAAACGACGTGCTCTCCTCGGCCACGGTCATCACATCAGGGTTCTGCCCGTAGACAGCCGTGTTCATCTCCTGCAAGAACCCGATCGCTTCGTAATTCTCGCGACCGCCGTCCTTGTTGGGTATCCACTCGCCGTCATTGCGGCTGTAATCGCGGTACAACATCGATGCCACAGCATCCACACGCAGCCCGTCCAGATGGTATTCCTCCATCCAATACAAGGCATTGGCCACCAGATAATTGCGCACCTCCGTGCGACCATAATTGTAAATCAAGGTGTTCCAGTCTTGATGAAACCCCTCCTTGGGGTCCGCATGTTCATACAAATGCGTGCCATCAAACTTGGCCAACCCATGGGCATCCGTCGGGAAATGCCCCGGCACCCAATCCAGCAAAACCCCCAGGCCCGCCTCATGGGCCGCCTCTACAAAATCGCGAAACTCATGGGGCGGTCCAAACCGGATCGTCGGCGCATACAGGCCCACCGGCTGATACCCCCACGACCCGTCAAACGGGAACTCCGAAATCGGCAACAGCTCGATATGCGTGAACCCCATGTCCTTCACATAAGGCACCAAATCGCGCGCCAACTCCTTGTACGACAGGGGCCGGCCGCCCTCATCCCACCGTCTGCGCCACGACCCCAAATGCACTTCGTAAATCGAAACCGGCGCCCGCACGCTGCCGCGCTTCTGGCGCTCGGCCATCCACTTTTCATCTTTCCAACCGTATCCGGAAATATCGCGCACAATCGACGCCTGCTCCGGCGGATGCTGCGAGCCATAGCCCACCGGATCGGCCTTTTGCACCAACCCGCCATCAGCGCCCAGCACTTCATACTTATAAAGGGTCCCCTCCCCCAAATCGGGCAGGAAAATCTCCCACACACCAGTGCCACCCACTTGGCGCATCACATGGCGCCGCCCGTCCCACATGTTGAACGGACCAATCACAGACACCCGCTGTGCATTGGGGGCCCACACGGCAAAATGCGTGCCCTGCACACCCTCATGGGGCATCACATGGGCGCCCAGCGCGCGCCAAAGTTGTTTATGGGTGCCCTCGCCCATCAAATAATGGTCCAACTCTCCCAAAACCGGACCAAAGGCATAAGGGTCACGCACGACACTCTCTTTGCCGTCCACATATTTCACGATCAACGTATAGGACTTGCCCGGCACAGGCCCTGCAAACACATCGCCAAACAGCCGTTTTAAAACCGTATCCGTGCGGCCCACACGCGCCGTCACTTCAACCGCATCGGGCTGGAACGTGGAAATCCACCGTCTGTTTTTATGCTTATGGGGGCCAAGCGCTTCGAACGGGCGTGCATGCCGCCCCGCGTTCAATGCATGCACGGCAGATTGGGTCAAATGATCGGGCAACGCTGCACCCGATGCCGCTTTCCCCCCTCGAGACGTCTTCGGCTGTGACCCCATATCGCTCCCCCTTCGTCTTGGCTTGAATTCAGCCAACCTAAACCTAAGACGAAAAATCGCGACCTGCATAGGGCAAACAGGCGAGAACCGCCGCTTAAATATGCAATTTACAAAAAGCGCCACTCAAACGTGCGCAAACAATCTACAAAATCAACTCATGATTGAAAAACAGCGTGCCCAAGCACTCACTTTCACCAGTTTTGGCCCACAGGCCCGCCCAGCGCGCCACCACAGTCAGGCCCAATCGCCCCGCCAGCAGCCCTCAAACCAAGGTTAGCCCCCCAATTTGGGCCGCATCGCCTGATAAATCACCGCTGTCGCCACGTTCGCCAAATTCAACGACCGCACAAGCGGGCTCAACATCGGCAAATTAAACGTCCGATCCTCCATCCCCTCCAGAACAGACGCAGGCAACCCAGCCGATTCACAGCCGAACACCAAATAGCCATCCTCCGGATACTCCGGCGCATAAAACGTCTCCGCCCCATCCTCTTCAAAGAAATGCAACTTTTCACGCGCAGGGCTGCGGTCCGCCAAAAAGGCCTCCCAACTGTCATACTCACACAGCGTCACGTGCTTCCAATAATCCGTCCCCGCCCGCTTCACCGCCTTTTCATCCAGCGAAAACCCGTATGGCTTGATCAAAATCAACTCAAGGTTCAGCGCCACACAGGTCCGCCCAATCGCGCCCGTGTTATAAGGAATTTCCGGGGTCACCAGAACAATTTTCAGACAAGGATCAGACATCAGGTCACAGCGCTTTCTAAATCCGGGGTCACATCCCCAAGGGTCAGCTCTCGCCCCGCTTAAAGCCTCAAACCCGTCCGAATGTCACGGCGGAATATCCCAAGAGAATGCCACTGGGGAATCAAAAGGGCTAACCACACGCAAGACCCCAGACAACGCCCACAAACAAACGCGCCACCGAACATCTTATATATAACTGTGATTTGGTCTCTCATTCTCAGAGAGTATGTCTCTTTATCGAAGAGACTGGTGCGGTCGAGAAGCACCGTAACGACACCGACACAGCTTGACCGAAGCCGACAAAACCCCCAAAGATCACAATCACATATAGAGATTGACGCCGAGGGGCGCCGATCCAGAATGACCAGCACCGACGCCCATAGTGTGGGGTAAAGTGTGGGGTAGGATCATGGGGAAGCTAACAGCCATAGCAATCAAAAACGCGCCCGCTGGACGGATGCAGGACGGGGATGGCCTGTTTCTGGACCGGACGGCAAAAGGTGGGCGCTGGACGTTCCGGTATCAGTTCATGGGCAAGCGCCGCGATATGGGGCTCGGCTCCTATCCGGCCATCAGTCTCAGCCAAGCCCGCCAAATCCGCGACAAGTGGCGCAACGTGATCAATGAGGGGAACGACCCCGTCGATGTGCGCAAGACCGAGCAGGAGGCCATCAAAGCCGAGCGCGACAAGCTGGACCCCACATTCCAAGAAATGACCGAAACCGTCCTTGAGAGTATCAAGGCACGCCTGCGCGGCGAGGGAACGCGGGGCCGCTGGCTTTCCCCCTTCACTGTCCACTTATGGCCCGCCATCGGCTCTAAACGTATCTCGACACTGGCGGCCCATGACTTCCGCGATGCGCTCAAACCGATCTGGCACACAAAACACCCAACAGCCGAAAAGGCATTCCAACGGGCCAGGCTTGTTCTTCGCGAAGCCCAGCTGATGGGATACGACGTGAACCCGATTATCGTTGATCAGGCTGTCCGGATGCTGGGGCATGTAAACCACGTCGTGACGCCGACGCCCTCGACCCCTTGGGCAGAAATCCCTGCCCTCTACGAACGGTTGCCAGAAACCAACGCGGGCCAATGTCTGCGCTTCATGATCCTGACGCTTGTGCGTCTTGATGGGTGTACGGGCATCACCTTAGACGAGGTCGACGAAGACGAGGCAGTCTGGACCGTGCCGGCTGACCGCGTGAAAGGTGTTGAAGGGAAGGTCACAGACTTTCGTGTCCCGCTTTCCCGCGCTGCGATGGCGCTCATTGCGGATCAGGCGCGGTTTCACGACGGCACTTTGTTTGCGGGGTTGCGCGGCGGGGCCATCACTGACCGCGCCCTAGAGGTCTGCTTGGATAAGCTCAAAGAGAAAGGTCGGCCGCATGGGTTCAGATCCAGTTTTCGGACGTGGGTTCAAGACGTCGACGCCTGCTCATGGGAGGTGTCTGAAACCGTGCTGGGACATAAAATCGGAAATAAGGTTGAACGTTCCTACGCAAGATCTGACCTTCTGGAAAGACGCCGAACTGTCATGGAGGCGTGGGCCGATCATGTGACCGGCACAAATGTTGCCACAGTGACTAAGCTGAGAGGGTAAACAGGTCAATTGCCCAGTGACCGCACCCAAAATGTCTGACCTGCTTTTCCCATTCGGCAAAACTCACACTGAAGTACAGTGCTGGAAGTGCAGCCACACGGCAACAGTCAGGCCAGAAGGTGCTTTGCGTTCAAAATTAAGAGACGAGTTCAACCGCCGCAGCATTAGCACGAAGTGCGGGACGGCTTAACCTTACGTAACCGTTTACCCAAAAGCAGAAGGGTTGGAGGGGATGGGATAATACCAAGCTTACCTAGCGACACTTCTATTGATGCTCACGGTCCAAAATTGCCTCTAGCCAAGGCTTTCGACTCCGTGCGGCAGTTTCGTCAGCGCGGACTTTCATGCACACCGCAGCACTTTGGGCTATCGGAAAGGCTGCTTTGCGGGACTTCGCTGCCGTTCGCTGCAAACGCTCGATCTTCCCCGCAGGAGCGAGAGGGCTTGCTGGAAGGGCGGAAAGCGGTCATTCGCTGCAGGTGCGAGATCCGTTAAGCAATTTGTCGGATGATAACATTCATTAGACAGCTACAAGACTGGTTCTTCAAATGGCTCGCTCGATCAAACGCCCGGTGATAAGTTGTGATTGATTAAAGACTTCATCGTTGGATTCAACCTGCCTGTTCCTTAAAAGAAGCTGACTCCGAAGCCAGCATAATATTTTTTACCAGTGCAAAAGAACTTTCTGCAAAGTCGTGAACGACGTCCTTGAACATTTAGCCATATAGTAGCAGCATCTTGGCTGAATTTTCAATCAGTACGATCGTGACGATCTGTGGAACGACGGTGTCTAACAGGTGAGGAAAAGACGCATTCCCTTACTTAATGCAAGCAGAATGCCTCCTTTCAAGGGGTGTAAGCATCAAATTCACTAAAATAGGATAAGATCATCTACTCCAAGCTTGCCGCCACCTTCGATAACCGCAATTAATTGGGCTTCTTCTGGGCCGCGACGACCGTCGACATCGATAAACATCTCGCCGCTGCTTGCGTTGTAAATCGCGGTTTCGGTTCTAAGTGCATTTTCTATTTGTACCTGACTGACCTGCCGCACATTGATGCTGCTGTCACCTAAGTTGAAGAAACGGTCGTCAAGTGCAACTTGGTCGTTACCGCCGAAATCTGTAATCTGAGTTGCGCCTTCGGCGTCATTCACAAGGAATGCGAAGTAATCTGTTCCGTCGCCGCCGGTGATCACATCGCCGCCGCCGCCACCGATCAAAATATTGCTACCGGCGTTTCCGTTGATCTCAGTCGCGAATTGGTTACCATTTACCCGATGATTGCCTGTGCCTTCTAGATTAACCCGCTCAATTTCAGAGCTGCCCAACGTTACTTCGGAAGTGGCAATAATCGTGTCAAAACCTTCGCCAACGGCTTCTTCGGCACGGTCTTTGCTATTCTCAAAGATAAACGTATCGTCACCACCAAGTCCGACCATACTGTCACCACCAACTCCGCCATTCAAAATCTGGCTGGCGTCTGTTCCCGTTAACACATCGCCGCGTTCGGACCCGGTAATGGCAGTCTCTTCGAGGTGGCTCTCTGTCAGGCTCGCAATATCCTGCCCCGCATACAAATTAAAGGAACTCAGATCGTCACTGGCTGTAGCGAACCAAATGTTTTCAATACGTCCATGCGCCGACGTCTGATCGGTAATGGTGAACGAAAACTCATCGTCGCTGCCAAAGAGTTTCTTGTTAGCGGTCGTTACAGTCAATGTCCCGTCATCAGCAAAACCATAGGTCACATCGTTGACAATATCGATTGCGCGATCCGATAGGATGACAATCCGATCGTCAGCCCCGCTTTCGTCATATACTTGCAATTCCGGCGAGCGGCCCAGATCATCCGCGACGTCCTGAAGTTGGGTGTAATCAATGACGTATTGATCATTGTCCGCGCCGCCATCTGCCGCCCAATATTCGGCACGGCCTGAGATCATAACGTCGTCTCCCTCGCCACCAAAGAGCCCAACACTGCGTGCGATATCAGGATCATCCGCATACAACAGATCATCCCCGTTACGACCGTAAAGGCTGTCATTGCCGCCGCCACCTGTAATTTCATCGTTTCCGGTGGTGCCGACTATTTCATTCGCAGCCGTGTTCCCTGACATCCCATCAGACGCGGAAAATTCACCCGCAGAAACCAGCCCAAACTCGGATAAGACCTCAAGAAATTCGCCGTTGATTACCAAGTCGCGGTCGGCTTCGATATGATTTCTGGTGTTCGCAACTTCAAATGAAACCCCGGCAAAAGCGAGGTTTAACTTTGCAATATCCAGTGGGGAAAACGTGAATTTCGCTCCATCAACGCCAAATCCGTCCGTTAAGTTTCCAAGCGGAACCGAGACCCCGAACGCAGATTGCGCAGCGCTGACTTCAAAATCATAAGGGCTTACCCCGCTCTGTGTCCCCAAGGTTTGCCCGATCGTTGCTTTTGTACCTAGCAATCCTGCACCGACCTTGTACCCCACCGAAGTGTCCGCAAGATCGTCACCGTTCAGCGATGAGACCTTCAAAGGCGTAAAGCCAACAGCCAGTCCCCCTGTGACACGGCTGTTCAAAAAGTCCAGATTCAGATCAAGAGCGGTACTTAGAGACAGACTGCTATGAGACCATACGGAAACGCGCCCGTTTTCGTTGCTGTCATATTGGCCAAGGCCTTCGGCAGTCACACCAAAAAGGTCCGCAACGTCTAACGAATAACCATAACCTGCTTCAAAACCAGACCCACTCACTGAGGCCCCGCCGAATGCTTCGATTGAAGCGGTGTATTTGACCCCTTCGTCATACAGTGCTGCAAAATAGTCGCGAGCTTGAGCAACGGATTCATGGCCGAATGCGAATGCAATGAACGCCAGCAGACCGTTGCCCGATGACAAATCTGTCGCCGCCGAATCCAAGATCGGAACGATGTGCCCACCGTTATCGACAACATCATCAAGTGTCGAAAACTCAAACTCAATGTATTCAAGTCCTTCCGCGATATCATCGGCCAAGGCTGTTAATCGGATCAGACCGGTTTCGCCCCCTGCGGGAATGAAGACGTCCGACACACCATCAGCCACATCAAAGTCGAAGCCACGATAAGCGGTGCTATCGTCCGAGATCCGCCAATTCAGGGTGATGTCGTAATCAACAGGATTGGATAGGCGCACAATCACACCGCGCTCCGCCCCATTTTCGTCGAGCCGGATATCATCAACCGTCACCGTCGGCGTGCGAGGGGACGTGTCCTGCCGGACCACAAGCGACCGCGTCACCTCGGTTTCGGCACCGTTTGTATCAATCGCAAGGATATCAATGTCAAACGAAGCCAAAGAAGGTTCTTCGCCCGCAGTATAAGGATCAAAACCAGCATCGATTGTTCCCGACAAAACCGATGTCTCGGCATCAAACGCGATCCCTTCCAGTTCGGACGGAAGTGCAACAAAGATGTCAAAATCATCGCCGTCTGGGTCTGAAATGAAGTCGCGCAAGTTAATCGAAAAAGCGCTGGCATCCAAACGTTGGCCAAAAGAAAGACCAGCTATAACCGGAGCGGAATTCGTAGGCTCGGGAGGAGGCGCAACCGGATCGGCGCCAACAGTGATGCGCACTGTCGCAGTATCCGTTCCGCCGTTTCCATCGCTTACGGTATAGGTAAATGTATCAACCCCGGCAAAGTCCGGCGCCGGCAAATAATGAAGCGTGCCATCGCTGTTGCCGGAAATGGCTCCGCCATTGGCAGAAGCGGTATTAAATGTCAGCCCGTAGGGATCAACTCCCGTTTCGATAATGTCATCACCGTCAATCGCCGTCAGCGAAAGGGTATCTCGATCTTGGTCTCGGTCATTGCTCAACGCGTTAAAAACAACGCGATCAATATCGGCGTCTATGGCGATGTTATCAATGATCGCATTCGGCGCTCTATTCTCTCCCTCTGTCCAAAGCGTATCGCCCTGAAAGGTCCAGCCATGATTGAACGTCAGCCACTGACGCGCAGCCGCACTTTCGCTTGAATATTGCAGGCCACTCGCCCCCAAAGCGACGTAATTCTGCACCCCTGTCGACAGGGACTGTTCGTACCAGCCGTTTAGCGTGGCGTCATAATTCTCGACGGACATGCCCGACCCGTTAAACATGTTATACATCAGCTTCAGGCCACTGATGTCCAAGTCAGACAAGTCTTGATCAAAGGCATCAGCGTCCCGGAATAGCCCTGACAAATTTGCGCCGTCCGCAATGGTCCAATCGCTGATATCTCGGTTGAATGCAGCAGCCCCGCTAAACATGTCGCTCATGTCCGTGATGCGCGACATGTCCCAACCGCTGATATCTCGGTTGAAGGTTTGTGCGCCAAAGAACATCTCGTCCATTCTGGTGACGGCGCTTGTGTCCCACGACCCGATGTCCTGATTGAAGGCATATGCCTTATGAAACATCTCGCGCATATCGGTCACTTTGGACGTGTTCCACTGACTGATATCTTGGTTGAACGCATGTGCTTCGTAGAACACGGCTCGCATTATGGTCGTATTCGACGTGTCCCATCTACCGATCGCTTGGTTGAACGTCTCGGCGAAGAAAAACAAACCATTCATATCGGTTACGTCTGACGTATCCAGGTCTGTGATATCCGGGAGTGGGTTTCCGTCAGGGTCAAGACCGTTATAAAATCCAAAGCTCGCATCACCTGCCAAAGTTACCATGTTGAATCCATTTTCTAAAAATTGTGTTTTGCTTCATCCTAGGACGGCATTTCGCCCGATTGTTCCATGTGTATCATGTCGAAAGACGCGGAAATCAGTTGATCTCTACCTTCAAAAATGGGCTATCTTCTATAGGTCAAATCGCCCTCATTGTTGTCGAGGGTACCAACAAAGAGGTGTCCCAAACACCGATGTCCTGATCAAACACAGCTGACTATCCGAGCATGCGATACATATTGTTCACCCTCGAAGTATCTGCATCTGTTAGATTAGAGATCGCGTTTCCATCTGGGTCTGAACCGTTTTTGAAATAACTTCTGAAATCGTTTGGCAAAACTAACACAAAAATATCTTCCATCTAAAATTCACAAACACGGAAACATAAACAAAATTTCGGTACAACTATGGATCAGGCGTTTTGCTTTCGGCCCTCAGAGCCACCTTAAACCGCTGCTATGTTCGTAATTCCTTACACGGCAGGCCACAATATTACTACCTGTGATTGCGCTTATATGTCAACTGGCAAGGCATTGTTCCGTTTACGTTATGTATTCGTGAAAGTGATGAGTGTGACCAATCTCAAAAACGCGACTGATTTGAGTGTTCAGGATCAGGGGGGCTGGGCTTCACGCAGATTGCTCAGCCGATTAATCAATATGCGGCACGACACCTCGAACGACAGCTTTGGGTAAGCTGCACTGCAGCAACAACAGACCCGTGCAAGGTCCGGTTTGGGCCGTTCACGGTAAATACCGTTCTAAAATGCAACTCGATTGCCAAGCTGAATTTTAACCCCTCCGGTTTCGTCAACCTCGTATGAAACAACCTCATAGATTGCAATCAGCTTTCCGGACCCAAACAGGTTTTGATTTTCATCTTTTCCGCCATGTCGGACGATCGCATATTCACTGGTTTTAAGAGCCTTGATGAACTGCTCATACTTTTTTGAGAAACTGTGTCGAGGGCCCTTAAAAGGGTCTTCGTAGATTAGGTTTCTGTCAATGCGTGCGCTGTGCAGCATCGGCGCATTGTCGATATCAAGACCTCGGCCTTTAGCGAACCCCGTCCACGATGATCGATATGTGAAGCCGGTGTTCAAATCTCTCATCTTAATCATCTCGGCGGTCCTATATTGATCAGGTGTTAGTTGAAGTGGTCAACACTCTAAATGCACATCCACGATAGTCTAGACTAACTGTTTACCGTCACGACATGCGCGCCCATACAGCAACTGCAAATCCTCCTACGACGAACGCGGCCATTTCAGGCTCATTGCAGTCATTCTCCGCATCACGGCATCTTGCTCGATTTACATCGTTTCCGTCGACACTCACGGCCAAAAACTGGCCGTTCGTCACCGAAACGCCATGCTGCATTTGCATTCCGCATTCCCGCCATTTGCTGCGCATGCAAAGTGACCTGTTCCCAAAGAACATCTCTTTTTGAAAGAAATAGCTTTGCGCTCACTTTTTGCATGTGTTCAAGCTTCAGGGCGTACCCTATAGTTGCGTTAGGTATTTAATAGGCACATTTCATGGACATCTTCGCGTCACAGGAAGTTGAGCTTCCGCCTCATCCCGCGAGCCTCATTGAAGGGCTTCGGGATTTTGGATATAGCCTCGAGACGTCTCTGGCAGATATTGTAGATAACGCAATCACTGCAAATGCCAAACGAATTGATGTCTTTGCTGATACAGTTTCAGATGATCCTTGGATAGCGATTGCTGACGATGGTCACGGCATGTCGAGAGCAGAGCTACTTGAGGCACTAAGGCCCGGCACAAAAAATCCTCGGGATGAGCGCGACGCAAAAGATCTGGGGCGTTTTGGCCTTGGGCTGAAAAGTGCGAGCTTTTCCCAATGCCGGCAACTCACAGTCCTTACCCGAACGGATGGGGAAACGACAGCCGCGGCCTGGGACTTGGACCGAGTTGGCGAAACAAATCGGTGGTCAGCGGTCATCCTTGATGATCCAAGCACAGTGCCTTCGGCGCAACACCTCGGGGACTCCGGTACAATTGTAGTCTGGAAAAAACTTGATCGCCTCGATGGCGGTTATAAGAACGATGGATCTAAAAGAACCCAAACGCTCAACGCAGCTCTTAGCAGTGCCGAACGTCACCTCAGGCTAGTTTTTCATCGTTACTTGAGTGGCTCACCTGCACGAATTTCACTCTACCTCAACCACGCCAAACTAGCCCCGATCGACCCTTTCGCGGAAGGGCATCCTGCTCGTCAATTGGATTCCGAAGAATTTCTGAAACTGTCAAAGGGCGTCGTTAGCTTCAAATGTGTTACTCTCCCTCACCATAAGAAGATGTCCCAACAGGAGTGGGACGACATTGGCGGGATGGAAGGGCATCAAAGATCGCAAGGGCTTTATATCTATCGGGCCGACCGTTTGATTATTGCGGGCGGCTGGCTGGGCTTAGCTCGGCAGGCTGAGGCAACCAAACTCTGTCGAATTGCCGTAGACATCCCCAACTCCATGGATGCTGAATGGAAAATCGATGTCAAAAAAGCGTCGGCGCAACTCCCGCCAACAGTACGAAACAAGCTCAAAAGCATCGTAGAACGTTTTGTTTCCACGTCAAAACGGACCTACACGCGCCGCGGGAGAAAACTGGTTGCAGAAGATCAGCTGCCGGTTTGGAACAGAGTTTTACAAGATGACAAGATCATTTTTAAGCCGGACCTTTCACACCCTGTTTTTCAGGACTTTCGAGACCGGATCGGAGGTGATTTGAAGAGTGATTTCGATGCCTGCATCCGCCTAATCGGATCTTCCCTCCCAGTTGAGACCATCCATGCCGATATGATCGGCGGAGCTGAGAAAGTTGCGAGCGATCATATCGATGACGAAGCTCTTGGCCTACAGGTAGGGGCCTTGATCACGAGCCTACTTGAAGGCGGCGTCCCCTCCGATGTCATTCCTGACCTTTTGAAAAACAACGTTGTACTCCGATCCCACTGGGACCGGACGCAGGAACTGATAAACAAATACCTAGAGGAAAACGCCTAGAATGAGCGAAGTGAGTAATTACGATTTTCTGGATGCCCAAGTTTCCCAAGCACTTGTCAGTTCAGACAACAAAACAGCCGACGAACTACGCGAGCTGATTTCAACGTTGAACTCGGTCATGCCGGCATTGGGGTACGAGGCGGTGTCGTCCGAGCAGGAGGAATTTCTGGCGCGGGAGTTCGAGGAACGAAACGGCATCAGCATGGGCCTCAGCGCGGTTGTGACCAGCGATGATTTTGAACCCTGGCTGGACGATGCCAAACAAAACATCGATCCATTCTATTGGGGACGTTACCGAAAGCACCTGATCCGAACCGGCTTGCCAAAAGATGTAGTCATCAAACTCGATGACATCACCGACAAAACACTAGGTCGGATGGGCAATCCCAAAAAGAACGTGGTTTGGGACTCTAAAGGTATGGTTGTGGGCCATGTGCAGAGTGGTAAAACTGCAAATTACACAGGCCTGATCTGCAAGGCGGCAGATGCGGGTTATAGACTAATCATTGTTATCGCTGGCATTCACAACAACCTTCGGAACCAGACGCAGCAGCGGATTGATGAAGGCTTTATTGGGCGCGATACAGGCAGGATGTCGAAAGCGGGTAAGAGCAATCGGCGTGTTGGCGTAGGTTTGATAGATGACCGCAATGTGCCTGTCAGCCTGACTACGACGATTGACGACTTCAAAAAAGCTGTCGCGACCACCAACAAGAGCCAGATTGACTCTTACAAGGTACCAGTCGTTCTTGTGATCAAAAAGAACTACAGTACTTTAGGGAACCTTATTGACTGGCTGAAAGAGAACAGTTCGCACGGCGATGAGGAGATGATCAGCCAGCCGATGCTTCTCATTGACGATGAGGCAGACAACGCATCGATCAATACGAAATATGGAAAAGAAGAAGTTACCAGGATTAACGGGCAAATTCGCGAATTGCTCGGGCTGTTCCACCGAAGCTGCTACGTAGGCTACACCGCCACCCCGTTTGCAAATATTTTCATTGATCCCGATCAGGAAGACGATATGTGGGGCGAAGACCTCTTCCCTCGTGATTTCATTATCGGGCTGGACGCACCGTCGAACTACTTCGGCGGCAAGCGTGTCTTTATCAAGGGCATACCCGATGATGACTCCGAGCCGGAGTTCATCCGGTACATCGACGATAACGAAGACATCCTGCCCCTAAAGCACAAGATCGACCACGAGCTCAATGAGCTGCCATCATCCCTGACCGACGCACTCCGTGCGTTTCTCGTGGCCAGAACAATCCGCAACTTGCGAGGCCAAGCCGATAAGCACGCCTCAATGCTCGTCAATGCGAGCCGATTTACCCGCATGCAGGGTATTCTTCGTACTCGGTTACATGAAGTTCTAGACGATATTAAGAATGCGTTGCGCGTCAATGGAGCCACGGGGGCAGCTGCTCATCTTGATCCTGAAATTGCCGAACTCAAGAGAGTTTGGGACGACGAGTTCTCAGCGAGTGAGTTTGATTGGCCCGAGGTACGTGCAGCACTCTACAACGCAGTCGCATCGGCGAAGGTTGTCGAAGTCAACAGTGCACGAAACGACCTCGACTATCCCTCGTCAGGTAAGCAGGGCGTCACAGTGATTGCTGTTGGAGGCTTCTCGCTTTCCCGAGGCCTCACACTTGAAGGACTGACAATCACCTGGTTCCTCCGCAACACCATGATGTATGATACGCTCATGCAAATGGGTCGCTGGTTTGGTTACCGCATGGGCTATGACGATTTGTGTCGCATCTGGATGCCCCGCGAAGCTGTATCCTGGTACGCCCACATCGCGGATGCCACCGAGGAGTTGCACCAAGAACTGCGCCTCATGGAGAGTGCGAAGGCGACACCGAAGCAGTTCGGCTTAGCTGTCAAAAGTCACCCTTCCGCACTAATGGTCACAGCGCGGAACAAGCTCGGCTCCGGAAAGAAGACGGTGGCAGTTGGCCTTTCTTCGAGCTTTGTGGAGACCGCAAGACTGGTATCTAATGGTGAGGATCTCCAAAAGAACAGGAGCGCTGCACGCGCATTCATCTCTCGGCTTCGAGAGGAAGGTTATTCTCCTGAAAAAGCCGAAACCGTTACAGGCGGGCACCTGCTAAAGACTGTTCCCGTGGAGCTCATCGACGACTTCCTGCTTGCATGGGTAAATGCGGACGAGAGCATCACAACCCAGATCGATCCGTTAAGGGAATATATCCGCAAACGCGCGGATAATGAACTCGCTGAATGGGATGTTCATATTGCTACATTGAAAACGGGCGATGTGGACACCTCGCTCGGCTGGCCTATTGTCCCGATCACACGGAAAATCGGCGCGTTCGATCTGGAGCGTGGGTTTATGTCGATCGGCGGCTCAAAAATGCGCGTTTCTTCTCGGGGCGTTGAGAGATTGGGGATTCCGGAGCAGCTGGCGCTCAAAGCGGAAGCTGCTGACCGCGAAGCACGTTCTCTTCCAGCAGATACCAAGGCAAACCATCCTGGAAAGATATACCGCGAGGTCCGTAAACGGCCGCTGATCGCGCTCTATATGGTTGAGATCAAAGAGCCGGAGGACAAACACATAGCAGACCACAAGGACTACCCTGACAAACCTGTTATTGCCTGGGCCATCAGCTTTCCCAGATCCGCAAGCGCGGACGAGAAGGTCGAATACATCATCAACACAACAAAACAGCGCGAGCTCTTTGGCGATCCTGACATTGATGAGGACGAGGAGAACGAGAATGAACAATGATCCCTGGAAGGCCCTTTCTGAAGGCAATATGCGGCGTGTTGATGCCCAAGGGAAGCATGACTTCTTCTGGGCAACCATCGAGAAAAAGGCCCCGGCGTTGTTGATGAGCCTTGCGCCCGCAACGGAGACGGCGTCAGAACTTCCTGCGCTCAAAAACATCAATGTGCAGTTCAGGACAGTCAACGGCAAAGCTCTCGTCATATCGCTACTCGACAACGGGCACCGCGAAATTTTTGAAACCCTATGCCGCGATATTGTCGAGGCTGCGGAAGGTGCTCCAGACCAAACTGCAGCGCTTGACCGTGTCATCAGGCGAACGCGCCGATGGCATTTTCTGCTTAGAGGCGGCTCCTCTCAAGGTCTCAGCAAAGAGGAACAGCGAGGGCTAGTTGGCGAACTGGCGTTCCTTCGTGAAATTTCAACTCACGTATCGCCCGAGACCGCGATAGAGGGCTGGACTGGACCGGAAGGCGCTGCAAAGGACTTCGAGTTTCCCGCAGCCTGCATCGAGGTGAAAGCGAGACGAGGCGCAGCCAAGCCGTATGTCAGGATCTCCTCGGAGGACCAGCTCTCCGATGTAACCGGACGACTGCTATTCCTTCGGGTGTATGACGTGGATAGCGCCGTAATTCCGGAGGGTGACAATCTACACGGACATGTAGAAAATACTGTCGCGCTGTTCGAGGATTATCCCGAATGCCTCAGTGTTCTGGAGGAGCGCCTTGAAGCAGTCGGGTATGAGCGCGGTCACGATTACGAGAAGCGTCGCTGGATTGTTGGAACCTGCCAGACCTTCACAGTTGCCGACGCCTTCCCACGCATCACCCCCCCCCTCAACAGTGGCGTCCACAACGTCACCTACGCAATCGACTTGGCCGAATGCGCACCTTATGTCACAGAATTTGAACCGGAAATTTTAGCTGGGGGGGCCTGATATGGATGGACTTGAGGAATTTCACCAACAGTTTCAGAACGACATTATGGGAACCGCTACATCGGAAGGGGCACTTCAGGAGGAGAGCTTTTTCGAGCTGATTGGAGACATGCTGAACGAGGCTGGTGAAATCGACACGCCATCTTGGAGCAGGCACGAGGGAGAATGGAGGCGCCGCCGCAAAGAAGATGCACGAACGCTAACCAAACCGATAGCCGTTACCGGCTACAGTATCGGGACCGATAACGAAGACAGCACCCTGAGCCTTATACTGACGGATTTCCGATACAGTGAAACGGTTCGCGCTATGAGCTCACCCGAAATCAAAATTCTGTTCGGAAAGCTAGTAGAATTCCTGCGCGCAGCGAGAAGCGAAGAGTTCCGGGATGCGATCGAGGAAACGAGTGACGGTGCAATCCTATGTGATCTTGTTGCGCGCAAATGGTCACAACTGGAAAGCATTAAACTGATAATCGCCACGACTGCATCCACCTCCACAAGAGTTGATTCCTATTCCGCAGGACAGGTGGACGGCAAAAGCGTGACCTATAACGTCTGGGACCTAAAGCGGCTTCAAAAATATGTGGAACAGGGCCAAGCCCGCGAGGACTTGGTAATTGACCTCGAAGAGGACTTTGGTGGCAGTATCCCAATACTCAAGGCTTTCGGTGGAGACGCCGCACTGGAAAGTTATTTGGCTGTGATAAACGGCAATCAGCTAGCTGGCATTTATAACAAATGGGGTGCTCGCCTTTTGGAATCAAACGTGCGCTCTTTTCTTCAGGCGCGTGGCAATGTGAACCGAGGCATCCGGGATACGATCGCCAAGGAACCACACATGTTCTTACCCTATAACAACGGGATTACCGCGACTGCCGATGCTGTGACCATTTCAAAGACAGGTGAAGGCCTTGTCCTGTCCAGCGTCGAAAACCTGCAGATAGTGAACGGGGGCCAGACGACGGCTTCACTGCATGCCGCAATGAAAACTGCGCCCGAGCAGCTAAAGAACGTCTATGTCCAGATGAAACTCAATATCGTTCCGAAGGAACAATCTGAAGACGTTGTCCCCAAAATCTCAGAATACGCCAACACCCAGAACAAGGTGAATGCCGCCGACTTCTTTTCAAACCACCCGTTCCATATCCGGATGGAAGAATTTTCTCGCAAAATCTATGCGCCAGCTGGGGAAAACGGGTTCCAGGATACAAAGTGGTTCTATGAGCGCGCCCGTGGACAATACGCGGATGCACGAGGAAACAAAACTCCTGCCGAACGGAAGAAGTTTGACGGAACCTACCCGCGTTCAGGGTTCTTCACCAAAACCGATCTCGCAAAATATGAAAACTCGTTCCGGTGCGAGCCCCATGTTGTCAGCCTCGGAGCACAGAAGAATTTTGCAAACTTCGCCAAGAGCATTGGCACGAGATGGGGCAAGGACGGGGTTTCCTTTGACGAGACCTGGTACAAGCGGCTGGTTTCAAAGGCAATTGTATTCCGCTCCACCGAAACGCTTGTCTCCGCCGCCGCCGAAACCTGGTACGAGGGCGGTTACCGCGCGAACATTGTCACATACGGCATTGCGAAAGTGGTTTCAGATGTTACCGAGATCAACAAGGCGATCGATCTCGATCGAGTCTGGAGGCTGCAGCGCAATCTGACCAATCTCGAAGCGGCGCTTGATATCGCGTGCTCCGAGGCACAGGATGTCATCCTGAATCCTGTCGCAGGCATGCGGCACATCGGAGAATGGGCAAAGAAAGAGGCCTGCTGGAAAACACTTAAACAGCGCGAGCTCGAGTATCCTGAAGAATTTCTGGACGCTCTCGTGGACCCTGAAGATGTCCGTTCGGTCGCGCAGGAGGCGCGGGCGGACAGCGACTTGACGAAGGATCTGATGGGTGAAAGCTGGATAATCGAAGTCGGTGCCGATTTTTGGCAGGACGTTCGGAACTGGGGAACCGACAAAAAGGCCCTTTCACCTATGGATGACAGGGTCCTATCAATCTGCGCCGCGATACCTTCGAAAATTCCGTCCGCACACCAAGCAAAAACGGCCCTGAGATGCTTGGAGAAACTCAAGGGGTTGGGTTACACGCACGCAGCTCTTGAGGTGGCTGAATAGGCTCTAGTTGCGTTCCAGCATAGCAATAGCCTGCCGCACTGCATTCGGCTGCAGATTGATCGTCTTGAACGATCTGGGGCCCGTGCCGTTCGAATAGTGGATCACCTTCGCCAGAACTTCGAATAGCGGCAGCGTCTGTACGGCTCCCATGGTTCGCGCGACATCCTCGGTCAGATGGATCTTGAACAACTCCCTCCACAACTTCTCCTCATAAACAGATGGAAAAGCGTCCAAGCCCTCAAACATGTCTTCAAGGCAGCCTCTTAGTTGATCTGTTGTCATGGCAAACCAATTCCTTTTGCCGCCCCTTCCACTGTTACTGAAGGTAATAACCTTGGCCTCTGTCGGAACGGTCACAAGAATTCGATCGTTGTCAGCCAGCATGTCCTCGAAAACCGTCTCCATGTCTTTCTCCTCTACTGCTGCTTTCCACGCAGTTCGTAAAACGGAATATCTCCGCATATAAATCCTTCAAGGCGTCTCAGAATGCTATCATGGTCCAATACCGTTTTGCCTTTCAATGTGCACTCCCAAACGACGCCAACCCGCCAGCCAAGTTTAAAGAGTTCTGTCTGTTTTCGGAGATCCCGTGCCTGATTGCCGAAAATCTTCACTTTCCAGAACTCCTGGCGCGATTTCGGGAGGCGAAAAAGATGGCAATCCTCGTGCCCATGCCAGAAACAGCCATTCACGAATAACGCTGTATTGTAGCGTGAAAGGACAATATCTGGTCGACCTGGAAGATCTTTCCGATGAAGCCTGAATCTGTAGCCAGCGCGATGCAGCAATTGTCTTATCAGGATTTCCGGCTTCGTGTCCTTGCCTTTAATGCCTGACATCATTCGACTACGAACATCAGAGGACACGATGTCGACCATCAGGTTTTCCTTGTCCGGATATTGGCCTCTCTAAGCATCTCGCTTGCTACCGCCCGGATCACAGGGACTGCAACAGAATTCCCGAACTGCTTATAAAGTTGAGATCTGCCGACCCGATCGATCAAGAATTCTTCGGGGAAACCCTGCAGTGCGCGTGCCTCTTCAGGAAGGAGTTTACGCGGATTTCGCCCCAAATCCGACTGATCAATGAGAATTTCACTACCATCCTTATAATATCGCGCACTCATTGTGCTGCAATACTCGGACGTCCGGTCAAAAAGGCTGTACCCGAACCCCTTGCCATTCGCACGGTTCCGCTTTTTGCGCTCCTTGTGCCCAGTCCAGAGGTTATCCGATATAGTGAATTCCTGAGTGCGCTCGGGATCATCGACGAGAATATCTTTTAGAAGTACTTTCAACTGATAGTTTTCAATGACCCTGCCGAACATCTCCTTGATCCGCTCATGATTGGCCGGCGCGCCTTTGTCGCGACGGATACCCACGATGTATATACGCTCACGGATCTGGGGCACACCAAAATCCCGCGCACGGAGGACTTCGAAATCAACATCGTATTTGAGTTTTGTTCCTAGGCTTGCGCGAGCTTCTTCAGACAATTGAACGTTATCCGGGATTTCGACAGAAGCCTCGCCACGTAGGATCGCCATTATCGTTTTTAGGGTACGCTGTTTGTCATGCCCCTTCAGTTGTTTGACGTTCTCTAGCAAAAACGCCTTCGGGTGATGCTTAGCCAAAATTCGTTGAATTTCGAAAAACATCGTGCCTCGAGTGTCAAAAAAGCCTTGTTTTTTACCCGCCTGTGAAAAAGCCTGACAGGGAAAGCCAGCGAGAAGCACATCGTGCTTTGGGATTTCCGAGGAAGTGAATTTGGTGATGTCACCATCCTTTTCGGGCACCTCCCCGAAGTTAGCTGCGTAAGTGACCTTGCTATGCTTGTCGATTTCGGCGGTGAAGACACACCTTCCGCCAGCTTCCTGGAACGGGAGACGTATCCCTCCTATCCCAGCAAAAAGGTCAATGAACTTGAACTCAGATTTCTCTCGGGTGTCCTTGTAGGGTATTTTGACAGGTAACGCGTCAATCGCCTTTTGCTTGGTAGGGGTAATCTTCCCCCCTTCGCCGTTCTCCCATAGCCTCACAGTTTCAGCCCCTTCGGGCCCCAGGCCCAAAAGCGTCGCCATCACGTAATGGTCCAAACCAAGCCTTTTACGCGCCTCAGCGAGTCTACGGTTTATTTCGGGAACTACTTTCAATACCTAGCTCAATCGTTTTTGGCTTCTAATAAAGTGTATAGAGGAAGCGCAGCACAACTCGCAATCTCGATGCGACCCTGTGTAATCCGAACTGACCTGGGCGCAAGCGTTGTGGCAGTTCCGGTTGAGAAACTTTGGGTACCTCACACCGCAACTGCAGTGCGGAGCGGCCTGTCAGCAAAGTGAGCGTTGGCACCAGAAGCCCGACAAAGATCATCGGCCTCTAATTGGACGTACTGAACAGCGCGACCTCATTTGTGATTTGCCGTCCCGCAATGCAGCAAAGGACCATCATCGCCAGTTGAAATATGGGCAAGTTTGTGGCGGGCACACCTGTTGGGCTGCTAAGCTCAAAACGCCCATATATTTTAAAATTGAACGTAAGGGCAACATATCGCTATCTCTCGTGTGTGAATATCAGAGGCAAAACGCGTCATGGTCGCCTGCATTGTCACCAAACAGCAGCTCAGCCTATAGCCCGCCGAGCATAACAGTTTCATTCAAAGTCCACTTTGACCATATCTGAAAACTCTTGCTGCAGCGCCGCGAATGACCGCTATCCGCCGTATTAGTCACTCTGACTTAGTGCATAATTAGAGAGGGACTGTCGCATAGCGGAAATTACCTGCGCCATGAACCCACTTTCGCCTTATCCAAAAGCTTACAACAGTATTTCGTTGTTTTTGCAAAACTACGACAATTCTTAATGTTTGGCGATAATCAGCTTGCCTAAATGGTTTCCGCGACGGCTTCCAGCCTTGACGCATTACAATCCGCGCGGATCGTCTCAATTTTCCCGAACCGCAAACCATTGTCCAACGTATGAGCGCGTTTGGGCTGAACTGACACGATCATAATATGAGAGATTGAAGCGAGGACGAAGATCAACTTAGAAATCCTGAAAACCGAGCTCGCCTTAGCAATAGCCCCCCAAAGGACGGAGACCAGCAGAAAAAGTGCCGAACAACGGCTGGCCCATATGGCAGTACCGCTAGCTCAGTTCGCATTGGACGCAATGTTTATCCTCGAACTTCCACATAAATCTTTCGCCCGCATCGACAAAAAAACTCGGTCGAGTTGGGACTACAGCGTGGCTGAGTACATAGCTGCGGAACTTACCGGCATGGAACTCCCAGAGCTGCAGACAAGACACATAGAGGTGGCGGAGTGATGGGAGACGCGGCAGATAACGAGTTCGAGCGCTTCATCGATCGACAGATCGCTCCAGATAGCCATCGCTGATTGGAGCAGGATTTAGCACAACGCCTTCTATATTTGGTGGGGGACGTAAACTGGAAGCAAAAGAACGGCACAACGATCAAGGTACGGGATATGCAAATCAGCCACCTAAGAAACGTTGCAGGGCTGCTAGAGCGCCGCAAACATCCACGGGCGGGTTCAGTCAAAATTTACCTATCCCACAGGGAAGGTAACGACGCCCGAAAGGGAACCCCATGCTAGGCCCCCTGACCGACGAAGCGATAGCCAAACTACGACAGCGCTAGAAGGAAGAACCGAAATGACCATTCAAGCGCCCATCTTTGTCCGCATGTATCAAGTGCAGGAAGTCTTCGGCGTGTCCGATGACCAGATTCGGATTTGGGAGAAGCAAGGACTTATCACAATCCACTGGAGAGGCCGGATGTAGTTCGTTCGCAACGAAGATGTCACCAAAATCGTCGAAAGCAATGCCGCTTAGCGTGTGGGGTAAAGTGTGGGGTAAAAACGATCTAAAAACCCAAGGCCCTCCAGATAAAGGAAAGTCTCTAAGTATTTGGTGCGGTCGAGAAGACTCGAACTTCCACGGGTGTTACCCCACAGCGACCTCAACGCTGCGCGTCTACCAATTCCGCCACGACCGCACGTCTAGGCTTGGTGGGGCTGCTTTAGACAAACCCGCCCGCCACCTCAAGAGCAAAATGATACTTCTGATCAGGAAACTTGCGCCGCGGCCTGCGCCACCTGCTTCTGGGCATCCCGACGCCCGCGAATAACCGCCACAGCAATCGCACAACCGCCTGCCGCAATCACCAGCCAGCCCCACTGATCCTGCCCGCCAAAAATCACCTCGTTCATGCGCCGGTCCGGCAAGAAATTCGCAAGCCCTGCAATCATCAACCCATACCAATACAGGTTTCGAAAAATAATACGGTGCACCCGAATATTGCCCGCCCGCGCGTGCCGTATGCCGTTCCAAAGCGACCACACCGTCAGCACCGCCAGCCCATGCAACGGGCTAAACGGCCCGATCACAGCAAAACTATGGATCCAGAACGAGGATACCGCGACCGTTGCCATCGCCACCACCCAAACATAGCCAAACCCCTTGTGGATCCTGTCCCGTTTGCGCCGGTACATCGGCACGGGCCCCAATAGAATAGACAAGAGCGCACTCACGACATGGATCTGCAGGTAAACCGGCGCGGACAAAATAGGATCAATCGACATATCAGGGTCTTTCACATTGGCGTTTGGGTTCGAATTGCCTATGTCTTGGCCCATGACGTCTCAGGCCCCAACACACACTATGCCAACCGGCGGGTGGACATCGTGAACAGCACCCAACCGCACCACGCGCTTCGTGAATGGCGGGCCCATATGGTGGCCCCCGTCCGACTGACCGCCCTGATTGGTGCGGCCGCCATCCTCACGCTCGCCGCGCCGTTCGACACCGGCACGGCCATGCGCGCCCTGCCGCGTTTCGCCTATTGGGCCGTCATTGTGATCGCCAGCTATTCCATCGGGTATTGGGCCAACATGCTCGCCGAGACCGCCCCTTTCGCGGGCAGCCGCCTCAAACGCATCCTGATTTCGGCGCTTGTAACCTCACTGGGCGTCACCGCGCTGATCTACCTTTTGAATGGCCTAGCCCTTGATTACTGGCCCACCGGCACCGAAGCCGCCATTCTGGCACTCAACATCGCCGTCATCTCGTCGATCATCACGGTCATCTTCCAAATCGCCGAACAGCAAAATGCACCCCCAGCGCCCGTTCAAACCACCATCCCCCTCCTCGACCGGCTGCCCCTAAACAAACGCGGCCCCCTCGTCTCCATCAGCGTCGAAGACCACTACGTCCGCATTCGCACCACCAAAGCCGAAGAGATGATCCTCATGCGCCTCACCGATGCCATCCGCGAAACAGGCGAAACGGGGCTCCATGTGCACCGCTCCCACTGGATCGCCACAGCGCAAGTCACCGCCGCCACCCGCAAAGGCGACGGCGCCCTGTTGACAATGACCCACGGCCCCGACATTCCCGTCAGCCGCGCCAATGTCGCCAAAATTAAGGAGGCGGGTCTCCTCCCGCGTTGATCAATGGTAGAATGGATCACCACTACAGGCCTCACCGCCTACGACGAAGCTGTCGCCTTCATGGAAACCCGCGCCGATGCCATCGCGCGCGGCGAGGCGGAGGAATGCATCTGGCTGGTCGAACACCCGCCCCTCTATACCGCAGGCACCTCCGCCAAAATCGAAGACCTCACCGACCCCGACCGGTTCCCCGTCCACACCACCAAACGCGGCGGGCAATACACCTACCACGGGCCGGGCCAGCGCGTGGCCTATGTGATGCTCGATGTGGGCAAACGCGGCCACGATGTGCGCCAGTTCGTCAAAGACCTCGAACATTGGGTCATCGCCACCCTCGACCAATTCAACGTCAAAGGTGAAATCCGCGAGGGCCGCGTGGGCGTCTGGGTGCAGCGCGATGACAAACCCCTCACCGCCCTTGGCCCCGCCGAAGACAAAATCGCAGCCATCGGCATCCGCCTGCGCAAATGGATCAGCTTCCACGGCATTTCCATCAACGTCGAACCGGACCTCACCCATTTCACCGGCATCGTGCCCTGCGGCATCACCGAACACGGCGTGACCTCTCTGGTCGATCTGGGCCTGCCCGTCACGATGGAGGATGTCGACGTTGCCCTGCGCAAAGCATTCGACACCTCGATCACCCCAAGATCTTGATCAAACCACTCCATCCGATGGAACCAACCTAAGGTCCAAACGTTGGTCGACGCAGCAACAAGGCCCGCCATGACCCACGTTTTCCAAATCCTCGTGCTGTGCCTCAGCCTCCTGCTGCTCGCCCTTACCTTTATCTCTTTCGTGAAAATCCCTCACGGCCTGCTGCGCGGCCCTGCTTTCTTCCGCCTGCAAACCTTCGCTATCGCGGTCCTGCTGTTGCCCTTCGCTATCGCGCTCGCCACTGGCGCCCCCACTGGCCCCTTCGCCTGGATCACCCTCATCAGCCTGCTCACCGTGATCGCCGTCAACGCGGGCATCGTCGCGAAATTCACACCGCTGTGGCGCAAACAATCCGCGCCCGCCGACCCCGCATTGATGGCCGACACCGCCCGCCACCTCACCGTGCTCTGCGCCAACATCAAAATGTCGAACCGCCACTACGATCAACTCATCGCACTAGCCCGCACCGAACAGCCCGACATCCTCGCGGTCATCGAAACCGACCAACGCTGGGTCGATGCCCTCGCCCCTTTGAAACCCGACTATGCCCACCACATCGAACACCCGCTGGAAACCGGCTACGGCCTCGTCGTCTATTCCCGCCTCCCCCTGCGCGATGTCACGGTAGAGGACAAAGTCACCGATGGCGTGCCCTCCATTCGGGCCACAGCCACGCTGCGGTCGGGCGACGATATCGCACTCTATATCATCCACCCCGAACCGCCCACCGCAACAGATCAAAGCACAGGCCGCGACAGCGAAATCGCCCTCGCAGGCATGGACGCCGCCAAAAATCCCCTGCCCGCCATCGTCGCGGGCGACCTCAACGATGTGGCATGGTCGGTGACCACCCGCCGGTTCCAACGGCTCAGCGGCTTGCTCGACCCGCGCATCGGCCGTGGCTTCTACAACACCTTCAATGCCTTCTATCCCTTGTTCCGCTGGCCCCTCGATCACCTGTTCCACGACCCAAAATTCCGCTTCGTCTCCATGCGGCGCCTGCCCCACATCCAGTCAGATCACTTCCCCGTCTCCTTCACCGTGGCCCTCGCCGCAACGTCCCAAGGCCGCACCAAAGACCCCAAAACAGGCGAACGCGCCCATGCGGCCAACCTGATCTCTGACGAAAAACAAACCACCCGCGACCCCATCGGCACCGACTGGGAAGACGATTCCTAATCCCCACCACTGCCCTGTCCGGCGCAAAAGCCGAAAAACAGCGCCACCTGCGCCAATTTAACCCATCTTCACCTGCATGTGACTGCTTGCACCAACGCGATCTGCCCACTAGAACCGCTTCAAGCCACGGGAAGGATTCCGTCCGACCCGCACCAAGCCAAGTTACACAGGGAGCGCCACATGGTAGATGCAGCCGTCCACGACCATGAGCATGAAGACGACCGCGGGTTCTTTACCCGTTGGTTCATGTCAACCAACCACAAAGACATCGGTATTTTGTACCTGTTTGTCGCTGGTTTCGTCGGATTTTTGTCCGTTTGTTTCACCGTTTACATGCGGATGGAGCTTATGCACCCCGGCGTGCAGTACATGTGCCTCGAAGGCGCGCGTCTGTTCCCTGCCGCTCTGGATGAATGTACGCCAAACGGGCACCTTTGGAACGTGATGATCACCTATCACGGCGTTCTGATGATGTTCTTCGTGGTTATTCCTGCGCTCTTTGGCGGGTTTGGTAACTATTTCATGCCGCTGCAAATCGGCGCGCCTGACATGGCGTTCCCGCGCCTGAACAACCTGTCTTTCTGGATGTTCTGTGCCGGTGTTGCACTGGGTGTTGCGTCCATTCTGGCCCCTGGTGGTAACGGTCAGGCAGGTTCTGGCGTCGGTTGGGTCCTTTACCCACCGCTCTCCACATCCGAGGCCGGCATCTCCATGGACCTCGCGATCTTCGCGGTCCACGTCTCCGGTGCCTCCTCCATCCTCGGCGCGATCAACATGATCACAACATTCCTGAACATGCGCGCACCGGGCATGACCCTGCACAAAGTACCTTTGTTCGCATGGTCCATCTTCGTCACAGCCTGGCTGATCCTTCTGGCCCTGCCTGTTCTGGCTGGCGCGATCACAATGCTCTTGATGGATCGTAACTTCGGCACGACCTTCTTTGATCCTGCTGGCGGCGGCGACCCGATCCTGTACCAGCACATCTTGTGGTTCTTCGGTCACCCCGAAGTGTACATCATCGTTGTGCCTGCCTTCGGCATCATCTCTCACATCGTGTCCACATTCTCGCGCAAACCAATCTTTGGCTACCTGCCAATGGTCTACGCGATGGTCGCCATCGGCGCGCTGGGCTTCGTTGTTTGGGCACACCACATGTACACCGTCGGCATGTCCCTGACACAGCAGTCCTACTTCATGCTGGCCACCATGGTCATCGCGGTGCCAACAGGCGTTAAAATCTTCTCATGGATCGCAACCATGTGGGGCGGCTCCGTCACCTTCCGCGTCCCGATGCTCTGGGCCTTCGGCTTCCTGTTCTTGTTCACCGTCGGTGGCGTTACAGGTATCGTCCTGTCCCAAGCGGGCGTCGACCGTGCCTACCACGACACGTACTACGTTGTGGCCCACTTCCACTACGTTATGTCCTTGGGCGCTGTCTTCGGCATCTTCGCAGGTATCTACTTCTACATGCCGAAAATGTCTGGCCGCATGATGCCTGAATGGGCTGGTAAAGTGCACTTCTGGGCCATGTTCGTGGGTGCAAACATCACGTTCTTCCCACAGCACTTCTTGGGTCGTAACGGCATGCCACGCCGCTATATCGACTACAACGAAGCCTTCGCGCTGTGGAACTACGTGTCCTCTATCGGTGCCTTCATTTCCTTCGGCTCTTTCGTGTTCTTCATCGTGATCTTGTTCAAGACACTGCTGGCGCCACGCAACTGCACCGAAGCAAACCCATGGGGTGAGTTCGCGGATACACTGGAATGGACACTCCCGTCCCCTCCACCAGAGCACACCTTCGAGCAGCTTCCAAAGCAGTCCGATTGGGACCACGCACGCGGCCACTAAGCCCTGCAAACCCGAAAATACGAAAGGCCCCGATGATCATCATCGGGGCCTTTTGCATTTCCCCCCACCGCGACATCCCGCACCCTCGACATCTCCCCCCACACACCTAATCTCTGTGCATGCCTTACGAATGGATCACCCCAGCCGACCCCACACCGCGCAGCGCACCGCAGGCCGAAGTGCACCTTTGGCCCTATCGCTCCCTGCCGCGGCGCGACTTTGTCACCTTCATTGCCGCCACCGCCCTGATGATCCTGCTGCCCCTGCTCGCCGTCCTCGGCTCACCGGTCCTCTGGGGCCTCCTGCCCTTCTTCATCGCGGCCCTCGGCGGCATCTGGTACGCCCTCCAGCGCAACCAGCGCGACGGTGAAATCCTCGAGATCCTGCGCATCTGGCCCGACACCATCACGCTCGACCACACCAGCCGTCGCGGCCACCACACCTGGTCCGCAAACCCCTACTGGGTCCGCCTCAAAATCGACCCCCACAACGAACGCACCCCCAACTATCTCACCCTCACAGGGTCCGATCGCACCGTCGAATTGGGCGCTTTTCTCTCGGATGATGAACGCGCAGTGCTCTACGATGACCTAAATCGCAAACTGCGCGAACTCCCCTAACCCCCTGAATCCAAGACCAAAACCACCACCAAAACCCACCCGAAAACCGCACATTGCAGAATCTGCATAACCGGTATCGACAATTGGTGGGTGCACAAATCTCCGAACAGGCCCAAATGTAAGGCAACACTGAATGAACACAGACTGGAGACTCTCCAATGGCTTACGCATCAACACACGCTTCTTCTTCCAACCTGCTTGAAACACTCGCACGCCCCTTCGTTGCCGTCGGCAACTTCCTAGCGGCGATCACAGAAGCAAACTCCATGGCACAAGAAGCCAACCGCATCGCAAACATGTCCGACGAAGCTCTCGAAGCTCAGGGCCTGACACGCGAGCAAGCGATCCAAAAAATGTTCGCGCCCTACGCGCACCTCTAAGACGACTGGCTCTTGCCAAACACTCAAATCCGGCGCTCAGACCTCCTCCCTGTCTGACCGCCGGTTTTTCGGTTCCGGTCCCTGCCCAATCCGCACACCAAACCGCAAAATCTCGGGCCGTCCAAACCGCCCTGCGCCACCGCCCCCCTCCCAAACATCTCTCTTAAGACCGGCCACACACTTCGGGTCGCGCAAGATTCGGGTCGCCTCTGCCGCGCTAATCACGCTATCCCTCTGCCATGACCCAGCAACGCACCCTCTCGCTCCAAACATGGGGCGAACTCTTCGCACTGGCCCTCATCTGGGGCGGCAGCTTTCTGGCCATCCGCCTCACCCTCAACGAAGTCCCCTTCGTCACCTCCGTTGCCCACCGCGTGTTCTGGGCCGCCGTGCTCTTGTGGGCCTACGTCGCCCTGCGCCGCCTGCCCCTGCCCCGTGATCCCAAAATCTGGGGCGCACTCTGCGTCATGGGCCTGCTCAATAACGTCATCCCCTTCAGCCTCATGGCGTGGGGTCAGCTCCACATCCCAACAGGCCTCACCTCCGTCTTCAATGCAGGCACGGCGATCTTCGGCGTCCTCGTCGCAGCCCTCCTGCTGGCCGACGAACGTCTCACCGCACGCAAAGCCTTTGGAACCTGTCTGGGGTTCGCAGGGGTGGCCACGGCCATCGGCCTCGACAGCCTGCGCAATTTCGATATCGCATCGCTCGCCCAGCTGGCCGTGATCGCAGGCACCATCAGCTACGCCCTCGCCAGCGTCTGGGGCCGCCTCCACCTTGGCGCGCTCTCCCCACAGGTCGCAGCTGCGGGCATGCTCACGGGGGCCGCCCTCGTCATGGTGCCCGCAGCCTTCATACTCGACGGGCCACCATCCCTCGCGCTCAGCCCAACCGCCTTCGCGGCCATCGCCTACTACGTGGTCTTCGCCACCGCCGGGGCCTATCTGCTCTATTATCGAATTCTATCCGCTGCCGGATCCGCAAACACCATGATCGTTACCCTGCTCATTCCGCCGGTCTCGATCATTCTCGGGGCTGTTGTGCTGGATGAAACCCTGTCGCCCAACGTCTACGTGGGCCTTGGCCTATTGGCGCTGGGGTTGATCATCCTCGACGGGCGATTGCTCGCCCGCCTGAAAGCATCGTCTTAGACCTTAGCCCAATTTACCTTTGACCATCGGGCCCACTTTGCCGAAATCCATCTGGCCGGTGTATTTGCCTTTCAGCACGCCCATCACCTTGCCCATATCGCGAATGCTCTCCGCACCCACTTCAGCAATAGCAGCCGTTACAGCGGCATCGGTTTCGTCATCAGACAATTGGCGCGGCAAAAACTCTTCGATGATCTCGATCTCTTGGCGTTCTTTCTCCGCCAATTCCAACCGACCACCTTCTTCATAAACCTTAGCGCTTTCATGGCGTTGCTTCACCATCTTACCCATGATCGCCAAAACAACATCATCGCCCACACCTTCATCGCGGCCTTCTGCGCGCGCTTCGATATCGCGGTCCTTGATTGCTGCGTTGATCAACCTCAAGGTCGACAGCTTTTCTGCTTCTTTGGCTTTCATCGCCTCTTTCATCGAGGTCGTAACCCGAGCACGCAATTCCATCGTTTCCATCCTATGTGAGCGGTAACACAAAGACGGACACTATCCCAACTGCCCCCCCCACCACAAGCACCAACAAATTCATAGCCGCCGCCCACCTTCCCCGCCTTGACGACACCCATGCCGCCCCTTAGAACGCGGACAATTTGGCTCTGCCCACTGCACAGGCAGCCGCCACTCTGCGCCAAAAATTCGGGGATATTGAAGCCATGACTGGAACCACAAAACCAACCGCCTGTCTTGTCCTTGCGGACGGCACTGTTTTTTACGGCATGGGCTTTGGCGCCAAGGGCCAAACCGTGGCCGAGCTGTGTTTCAACACCGCCATGACCGGCTACCAAGAAATCATGACCGATCCGTCCTACGCGGGCCAGATCGTCACCTTCACCTTCCCCCACATCGGCAACACCGGCATCACCCCCGAAGATGACGAAAACGCCGATCCCATAGCCTCCGGTATGGTCGTCAAATGGGATCCAACGACACCCTCCAACTGGCGCTCGGTTGAACAACTCGAAGGCTGGCTCGAAAAGCGCGGCCGCATCGGCATCGGTGGCATCGACACCCGCCGCCTCACCCGCGCCATCCGCCAACAAGGCGCCCCACATGTCTCCCTCGCCTACGACCCCGACGGCAACTTCGACATCGAATCCATGGTCGCCGCCGCCCGTGATTTCGCGGGCCTCGAAGGCTTGGACCTCGCCAAAGACGTGACCTGCGCCCAATCCTACCGCTGGGATGAAATGCGGTGGGCGTGGCCCGAAGGCTTCGCGCGCCAAACCGACGCCGTCCACAAAGTTGTAGCAATCGATTTCGGCGCCAAACGCAACATCCTGCGCTGCTTGGCCTCCGCCGGCTGCGACGTCACCGTCCTGCCTGCCACCGCCACCGCCGAAGACGTTTTGGCCCTCAACCCCGATGGCGTGTTCCTCTCCAACGGCCCGGGCGACCCCGCGGCCACCGGCGCATACGCTGTCCCCATGATCCAAGACGTGCTCGCCAAAGACCTGCCCGTCTTCGGCATCTGCTTGGGCCACCAAATGCTGGCGCTCGCACTGGGTGCGAAAACCATCAAAATGAACCACGGCCACCACGGCGCCAACCACCCGGTCAAAGACAACGACACCGGCAAGGTCGAAATCACCTCCATGAACCACGGCTTCACCGTGGACGCACAATCGCTGCCCACCGGCGTGCGCGAAACCCATGTCTCCTTGTTTGACGGCTCCAACTGCGGCATCGCGGTCGACGGCAAACCGGTCTTCTCGGTGCAATACCACCCCGAAGCCTCCCCCGGCCCGATGGACAGCTACTACCTCTTCGAACGCTTCGCCGAAGCCATGGCAGAGCGTAGCAAACTCGACGCCTAACGCGGCAAACGACCAGACCTTAACGGTATTTAACGCCTCATTAACTGTTCTGCCCCACATATTGGGGCGGGACAAAAAGATGGGTATTGAATGGGTTTGGTTTTTCAAACGCGACGGCGACCTGCGCCTGTATCGCAAGATCTCGCAAGACGGGTCGCACAGCCCTTTTCCATTGCGGATGCACTCACACCTGAAGGGGTCTTGGCCAACAAACGGCCCGCTCGCGCAGACCGCCAAACCCGCGAAGCACGCGCGTTAACCAGCGTTCTGCCCACACATACCCTCCCCGATGTGGAAGCCGCCCGCATCGGCACCTCCTGCATTGATCCCCTGAAAACACCGCCCGATCCCCGTCTCGTGGCCCAATTCGGCTCCGATCTTTGCCTCAAACACCGCGTCATCCCGTGGCGCAATGTCTCCGGTCGGGTCACCGTTCTCGCCACCTCCTCACAACATTTCTTGCGCGTCCACGATGCGCTCACTGTCATCTACGGCCCCGTCCACCTCGCCATCGTCTCCGGCGATGACCTTGACGCAGCCCTCAGCCGTCTGTGCCATAAACGTCTGATGGAAAACGCAGAATTTCGCACAGCAGACACGGAATCCTGCCGCAACTGGGATGCGCGCAAAGCCTCCTGCATCGGCGGAGCCGTCTTGCTCATCGCGCTCACCTGCATGATCGTCTGGCCCCAAACCAGCTTTCTGCTCCTGTGCGGCTGGGCCGTTTTCACCCTCATGCTCAGCACCCTCCTCAAAGCCGTCTCCGCCTTTTTCCACCTCATAGAAGACAAACATCGCACCGTCGACCGCATCATCCGCATCCCCCCCGAAGACCTCCCCGTCGTCACCATCCTGCTGCCCCTCTACCGCGAACGCGACGTGGCGGGCGCCTTGGTCAAACGCATCTCGCGGCTCGATTACCCCGCCGATAAACTCGACGTCTGCCTCGTCCTCGAAGCCGACGATCAAACCACCCACAAGGCGCTGGCCAACGCCACCCTGCCAACATGGATGCGCGCCATCCGCGTGCCGCTCGGGGCTCTACAAACAAAACCCCGCGCCATGAACTACGCGATGAGCTTTGCAAAAGGCTCCATCGTTGGCGTCTACGACGCCGAAGACGCTCCCGACCCGGACCAAATCCGCAAAGTCGTTAACCGTTTCGCCCAGCGCGGCCCCGAAGTGGCCTGCCTCCAAGGGCGGCTCGATTTCTACAACGCCCACTCCAATTGGCTCGCGCGCTGCTTCACGGTCGAATACGCCACATGGTTCCGCGTCATGTTGCCCGGCCTCGAACGGCTCGGCCTCGCCATACCCCTGGGCGGCACCACCTTGTTTTTCCGCCGTGACATCCTCGAAAAACTCGGCGGATGGGATGCCCACAACGTGACCGAAGACGCCGACCTCGGCATCCGTCTCACGCGCCACGGCTACCGCACGGAAATCATCGACACCGTCACCCAAGAAGAGGCCAACGCCCGCGCGTGGCCTTGGGTCAAACAGCGCTCCCGCTGGCTAAAAGGCTACGCCATCACCTATGTCGTCCACATGCGCAATCCGGTCCAGCTCTGGCGTGATCTCGGCGCTTGGCGGTTCTTTGGCGTTCAGGTCCTGTTCGGCGGCACGATCAGCCAGTTCCTCTTGGCCCCGCTGCTGTGGTCCTTCTGGCTCATGCTCATCGGCATCCCGCACCCGCTCGACGGCGTGCTCAGCCAACCGGTCGCCATCGGCCTCGCCTGTGCTTTTCTGTTGTCCGAAGTCATCGGCATTTCCGTCTCAGCTCTGGCGGTTGCCACCGCTAAAAAACCGGAACTCGTGAAATGGGCGCCAACGTTGCACTTCTACTTCCCGCTGGCCGCCCTCGCCGCCTACAAAGGGGTGTTCGAATTGGCCACAAAACCCTTCTATTGGGACAAAACCAGCCACGGCATTTTCGCGCCCACCACCGCGGGCCAGCCGCCTACCCGCTTGCCTCAACAGCCTCTGCATCCAATCGCAGCCGAATAACATAGGCCTTGGAAATATGGTCGCGCAGCGCCGCATCCGCCGCATCGCCATCCCCGGCCTCAATCGCCGCAACGATCTGTTCATGCTCTTCCAGCGTATCCGTGGACCGGCCCTCAACCGCGATCGAGGTTGACGCCAGCAGCGCCATCGACCGATGCACCAAATCCAACTGACGCACCAAAAACCGGTTGTGACTGGCCAGGTGGATCTGCTTGTGAAACCGCCGGTTCGCGCGGCTCATCGCCTCGGGGTCATCGACCAAGCCGCGATCCGCCTCCAACATATCCCGCAGAACCGCCAGCTCCTCCGGCGTGGCATGCCGTGCGGCCAACCGCGCCGCCAAGCCTTCCAACGACCCGCGCACCACATAAAGCTCGCTCAACTGGCTATGATCCAACGACGCCACAATCAACGACCGCCCATCCCGCGTCAGCAGGCTTTGCGTCTCAAGCCGTTGCAACGCCTCGCGAATAGGCGTCCGCGACACCCCAAACCGCTCCGCCAACTCGCTTTCAACCAACCGACTTCCGGGCTTGTAAACGCCCGTATCAATGGCCTCCAAAATCAGCTCATAGGCGTCTTTTTGTGGAGTCTTCAAACGTGTCATATCCGCATCCTTTGGTCGCCGTTTGTATGTCACGGCACGCCACGGTATCAACCCCGCACAACCCAGAACAACAACAAACGGAGCACACCCATGGTGAAATCAGCGTTCGACCACGTCCACACATGGGTCTTCGACCTCGACAACACCCTCTACCCCCCCCACGTGGCCCTGTTTGACCAAATCGAATCCCTGATGGCGGATTATGTCACCGCCACCTTGGGCGTGACCCGCGACCAGGCGCACAGCCTGCGCCAGCAGTATTGGCAAACCTACGGCACCACCCTCGCGGGGCTGATGACCGAGCACAACATCGACCCCGATCCCTTCCTCGACGCGGTCCACGACATCGACTTCACCGTCCTCCCCAAAGACCCAAGCCTCGCCGCCGCCATCCACGCCCTCCCGGGCCGTAAAATCATCTACACCAACGGCACCGCCCCCTACGCGCGCAATGTCCTCACCGCCCGCGGCCTCGACGGGCTCTTCGATGCAATCTACGGCATCGAAAACGCGCGCTACCGCCCCAAACCCGAACACGCCGCCTTCGACGCCATCTTCACCCATGACGCGCTCGACCCCACACGCGCCGCCATGTTCGAAGACGACATCCGCAACCTACAAGTGCCCCATACCCTCGGGATGCAAACCGTCCACGTGGCCCCCACCGCTGACCCGCAACCGCATATCCACCACCACACCAGCGATCTCGCGGATTTCTTGTCGCAGCTGGTCTAACGCCCCTTTTCGCCCCGCCCCCCGCGGCCTATGTCTAACCCATGAAAGACACAGATATCTTCATCTCGGGCGGCGGTGTCGCGGGCCTGACCGCTGCCGCAGCATTCGGCACAGCCGGGTTTTCGGTCATCATCGCTGACCCCATGCCCCCCATCACCGATGCCGCAACCGACGGCGCGGACCTGCGCACCACCGCCTTTTTGCAACCGGCCCGCCAGTTCCTCGACACCGCCGGCATCTGGCCCCGCCTCGCCCCCCATGCGACACCGCTGCAAATCATGCGCATCGTCGACGCCGGCGGCACAGACCCGACCCCGCGCATCACCCGCGACTTCGACGCCGCCGATATTTCCGACCAACCCTTTGGCTGGAACCTGCCCAACTGGCTGCTGCGCCGTGAAATCCTCGCGCGTCTCGACGCCCTGCCAAATGTCACCTTCCTGCCCGGCGTGGGCTTCAAATCCATGCTCACCCGCACCGCACAGGCCCGCGTCACCCTCACCGATGGCACCCGCCTGACCGCCCAACTGGTCATCGGCGCCGATGGCCGCAACAGCCCCGTCCGGCACGCGGCAAACATCACCGCCAAAACAACGCGCTACGGCCAAAAGGCCGTCACCTTCGCCGTCACGCACGACGCGCCGCACAACAATATCTCCACCGAAGTTCACCGCACCGGCGGCCCCTTCACCCTCGTGCCCCTGCCCGATCAGGGCGGCAAACCCTGTTCCGCCGTCGTCTGGATGGAAGACGGCGCCGAGGCCTCGCGCCTCGCCGCCCTGCCAGAGGATGAGTTTAACGCCGCCGCAACAACCCGAAGCGCAGGCGTAAACGGCCCGCTCACCTTGGCCAGCCGCCGCATGGTCTGGCCGATCATCAGCCAAATCACAAACAGCTTAACAGCCGAACGCACCGCCCTCGTCGCCGAAGCCGCCCACGTCATGCCACCCATCGGCGCGCAAGGTCTCAACATGTCGCTCACCGATCTGGCCTGCCTGCTCGACCTCGCCACATCCCAGCCAGACACTTTGGGCAGCGCAGATATGCTCGATCGCTACGCCCGCAAACGCCACGCCGACATCAAATTGCGCAGCACCGGGATCGACCTGTTGAACCGCGCCTCCATGGCCGAAAACCCGCTCCTGCGGGATTTACGCGCCAAAGGCGTCGAGGCGCTCTACGGCCTCACGCCCCTGCGACAAGCGGTGATGCAAATGGGGTTGGGCACGCGCGGCTAGCGCGCAAAACACTCTAAAACCTGTTTGTCGTTCTTCTTCAAACGGCTCACCAGCTGCTTTTGCAACTTGCGTTCGGGAATAACTCTGGCCGGATCACAGCTGAACTCAGCCGTGTCGAGGTCGGGAAAAATCAGCGCAATCTCGTCGCGCGCGGCTTCCGTCAAACTGCTCAACGCGCGCTGCCCCAACAGCATCGATTCCGCAGGCGCCCCTTCGGCAAACAGCACCTCGTGGTCGTCCAAAAGAATATGAATGTAGTCGAAATCGGCGTAGGTCGGATCAACGTAAATCCCATTCAACTCCGTCAACCGAATGGCGGGCAGCAAAACATCCACCTCGCCAAACATACGCTGCGCGATCTTGGAACTCACCAGCACGCGGTGTTGCCGCGACACCCATAAATCTTTCTTCGGAAGCCCCGGCGCCAACGCATCTTGGCGAATGCACACAGGCGCAAACAGCGGATTGTCGTGAATGTCTTGAGCCGTCACACGGCGCCGCGCGATCCAGCGCACAGGCTTCGGCCCGTTTTGCGTGCTCACCACATCCCCAACCGCCAAATCACCCGCCGCCTTCGGCCCATCCGGCGTTTCAATCGCCGTCGCGCAAGCAAAACAAACGATCAGCGACACATTATCTAAAAGCGCACCACGGCCATCGGCATTGTCGCCCAGCTCCGTGAACCGCAGCGTATAGTCGCCCGCACCGGCAAAATTCACGTCCGCCGAAAACGTCTGATACACCGCCTGCGTCGGGAAAATATCACTGGTGTAAATGACAGTTCCGGTACTGTCCAAAATATCTACGCGGAACCCGTCCACATTCGCCGTCGCACCGCTGCGCAACGCGAAATCAAAACTCAGATCGCCGGTATGCCCCTCAGTGAGGGTGAAGTTTTGTTGAATAACAGAGGTTTGTCCGGTGCCGCCGTTCATCTCCACGACACGGCCCTGGGCCGTACCGGTGCCCGAAATATAGACGTTAGAGTTGCGCGTTTCGATATCCGTCCCGGTCCAATTCGCAGCGCTTCTATTCGCGCTGTTGGAAAAGTCTCCGTTCAAAATAACTTGCGTTGCAGGCATCTTGTCTCACCATGGTTGTGCTCTGCATCACCGCACACCAGTGATTGCCTCCCCTTCATACAGGCCAATAAAGGTCAAAGTTTGGCGAAAACCCCAAAATCTCAGCCGCTTCTCCCCCTTTTTATGCGCCCCTCCTTTCCCCGTTTAGAATGCACTTGCGCTCACCCTTCCATCCAGCCCCAAGCACCGCCAAACCGCCCCGGGCACCCACCTCTGCAAAGCCCCCCCGCAAGGGGGCTTCACCACCCCTTGCGGTCATGCCATACTCGCCCCCAATCAAAATCAAAGAGCAGCAGCACATGTCCGACGATCTTCTCTCCGGCCCAGAACCGACAGACTACGACGCCTCCTCCATCCGCGTCCTCAAAGGCCTCGAAGCGGTCCGCATGCGTCCGGGCATGTACATTGGCGGCACGGACGAGCGCGCGCTGCACCACATGGTCGCTGAAATCCTCGACAACTCGATGGACGAAGCCGTTGCAGGCCACGCCAGCCGGATCGAGATGACCCTGCACGCCGACTACTCCGTCACCATCGTCGACAACGGCCGCGGCATCCCCACCGACCCGCACCCCGATTTCCCCGAGCGCAGCGCGCTCGAAGTCATCTTCTGCGAACTCCACGCAGGCGGTAAATTCTCCGGCGACGCCTACCAAACATCGGGCGGCCTGCACGGCGTCGGCTCCTCCGTGGTCAACGCCCTCTCTGACAGCCTCATCGTCCAAGTCGCCAAAAACAAAGAACTTTTCGAACAGCGGTTCTCCCGTGGCATCCCCCAGGGCGGCATCGCAAAAGTCGGCGCAGCCCCCAACCGGCGCGGCACCACCGTCACCTTCCACGCCGACGAAGAAATCTTCGGCTCCCACCGCTTCAAACCCAAACGTCTGATGACGCTGGCCCGCTCCAAGGCCTATCTCTTCTCCGGCGTCGAAATCCGCTGGAAATCCGAAATCGACGATGGCGAAACCCCGACCGAAGCCACCTTCCACTTCCCCGGCGGCCTCGCCGATTACCTCGCCGAAACGCTCGGTAAATCAACCACCTACGCCGAAACTCCCTTCGCAGGAAAAGTCGAATTCCGCGAAAAATTCGGCGAAGCAGGCTACGTGGAATGGGCCATCAACTGGACCCCTGCGCGCGACGGTTTCATCCAATCCTACTGTAACACCGTCCCCACCCCCGAGGGCGGCACCCACGTCACCGGCTTCTGGAACGCGATCCTCAAAGGCGTCAAAGCCTACGGCGAACTCGTCAACAACAAAAAAGCTGCCACAATCACCCGCGACGACATGCTCACCGGCGGCTGCGCCCTCGTGTCCTGCTTCATCGCCGACCCCGCCTTCGTCGGCCAAACCAAAGACCGCCTGTCCACCGAATCCGCCAACAAAATGGTGGAAAACTCGGTCCGCGATCACTTCGACAACTGGCTCGCCTCCAACACCAAATCCGCCGGCGCCATCCTCGACTTTCTGATCCTGCGCGCCGAAGAGCGTCTGCGCCGCAAACAGGAAAAAGAAACCTCCCGCAAAACCGCGACCGCCAAATTGCGCCTGCCCGGCAAACTGGTCGATTGTTCGTCCAAATCCCGCGACGGCACCGAATTGTTCATCGTCGAGGGCGACTCGGCGGGCGGCTCTGCCAAAATGGCCCGCGACCGTAAAACCCAAGCGCTCCTGCCCCTACGCGGTAAAATCCTCAACGTGCTGGGCGCCGCCTCGTCCAAACTCGGCACCAACGCCGAAATCAGCGACCTGACCCAAGCCTTGGGCGTCCAGCTTGGCACCAAATTCAACGTCGACGATCTGCGCTACGACAAAGTCATCATCATGACCGATGCGGACGTCGACGGCGCGCACATCGCGGCCCTGCTGATGACCTTCTTCTTCAGCCAAATGCGCCCGATGATCGACAAAGGCCACCTCTACCTCGCCTGCCCGCCCCTGTTCCGAGTCACCCAAGGCGCGCGCCGCGAATATTGTCTGGACGAAGCGGAAAAGAACGAAGTCCTCGCCCGCGGCCTCGGCGGCTCCGGCAAAATGGACGTCTCCCGCTTTAAGGGCTTGGGCGAAATGGACGCAAAAGACCTCAAAGAAACCACGATGGACCCGGCCTCCCGCAAACTCATCCGCGTCTCCATCGACGAAGATGAACCCGGCGAAACCGGCGATCTGGTCGAACGTCTAATGGGTAAAAAACCGGAAATGCGGTTCCAGTACATCCAAGAAAACGCGAAATTCGTCGAAGAACTTGACGTGTAGGATGGGTGAAACCCATCTTACGCCCCGCCCACACCACAAACATCGCGATGATACGATGAATAGGGCCAATCTGCGCAGGCGTTAACCAGTCCGTGTTTCACAGGGTTGCTCCAAATATACTGCTTAAAACCCTGCAACTCGCCGTCGTTGCGGACGCAATGTTCCCAGAACCTGCGTTGCCAAACACCCGCCTCCCCCTTCGCGACTTGGCTCCGTGATCTTGGCATGGACAGCCCAAGCGCCACGGTAAACTCCCGTTTGATCTTTTTCCAACGGGTGGAAAAATCCGCATCCGCACATGGCAATGTCCAAACCGCATGGAGGTGGTCCGGCAAAATCACAATCGCCTCCGTCTTAAACGGATGCGCCCGTTGAACCGTCCCATAAGCAGACCGCAATAGATGGATATGATCCACGAGCAAAGTGCCCCGCCGATCCTGTAAATTCACGGTAAAAAAATAAGTGCCGCCTCTGCGCCGAAAACGTCGATAGTTGGTCATGGCGACATTTTGCTCGATCTCGATTAACTCAAGATGAACAAGATGGGTTTCACCCATCCTACCCCCAAACCAAAAACGACCAACCCGAGACTACACGCTCAAGGTTGGTCGTTTGCTGGTTCAATCTCATCACGAGCCGAGAGTGGTGGCTACGATCTGGGGGACCGGGGTCGTGACGGGAGAGCCTCCCCAACGTGTCTCCTGTGTGCCATTCAAAAGCCGCCCTCGCTACACCCCAAAACGGTCAGGTCAACGCGCAAGCGGAGGGGGTGCCCTATCCATCAGGATAGGTTCAACCACGATCCGCACGCCAACACACCGTCCGGCGCGCCCTCATATCCGAAATCACCAGGCAAACGATGTACACCACTGTACATACAGCCTGTGTACAGCATGTGTACGCGCTGTGCCTGCCCTGTTCCGTGCCAAATTCATCTCAAACGCCGTCGTGACTTGGCGGCAGCCCAGCCCGCCGCTATCCTCCACATTATGCGTATATTCCCCCTCCTGATCCTCCTCGCCGGCTGCGCCCGCAGCCTCACCCCAACAGAAGAACTCCTGATCGGAGAGATCACAGGACCGACCCTAAACGTTAACGAAGTCCGCCTGATCGAAGCCCCAATCGGCAACGTCACCCGCACCTATCGCGCCCGCCCGCAAACCACCTGTCGTGAGCGGATCAACCCGCCTCCCAGCGGCCCGACAATCCAAACGCGCACCGCAGGTGCCGTCGCTTGGACCCACGTGCTCACCAGCCCCGATTGGACCATTCCAAACTACGCACCGAACTATCCCGACGTGATAAATCTAACCGCAGCGATGTTCTTCGCCCATGAAATGATCCACATCTGGCAATGGCAAAACCGCGCTGTCACGGGCTACACCCCGTTCAAAGGATTGTCCGAACACAAACCCGGCGTTGATCCCTATCTCTTTGATCCCGCAGAAAAAGTCGTGTTCTTGGATATGGGCTACGAACAACAGGCAGCCTTGGTCGAGGAGTTTATCTGCTGTCGCACCCTCGCCCCAGCAGCCCCCCGCACGCACCGTCTCTACGAAGCTTTGGCGCAGGCCCTGCCCGTGCAGCCCCCCACGCAAACACCGCGCCCGCGTGAGGTCTTTGGGGTTTACGAAAATGCCGATCTCACCGGCATTTGCGATTGATCAGCGTACCGCCAAATTCGACACAGACGCGCGAATGCTGCTGTCCGTATCATCGCTGTCCGCCGACACCGCAACACCGACCAAGGCCTCCGGCGCTGTGCCAAACGCGGCCATAAAATCGGCTGCCAAATTAACACTTTCCGAATGGCTGCCCGTGCCCGCCGCCCGCAAAATCACATTCGCCCCTTGGCCCGGCGCATAGGGCGACTGCTGAATGCTGCCACGCGCATGGTTTCCGCCCCAAACATACTGCAAAATCCGGACGTTAGGGTTGTTGTTCAACTGCCGAATATTGGCCCCCTCCATCGCATTCGCATCCGCTTCAGGCAGGAAAACAAAGTACATCGAAATGTTCCGATCGTCCCCCCCCTTGCGACGCAAATCCGTCGCAGGGACGGATGCATCAACGGCCCAAGACCACGACGCAGACCGCGCCGCCCAATCCCCGCGCCCCGTCCGCGCCCAGGCCAGTGACACAGCCCCATCAGACGCGATGCTCATCGAACCGCCATTGAAGGAATAGTCATTAGAATTAAATAGTTGCAGCCGTTGTTCGTTCCAATTCCCACCAAAGGAAATCGGGCCAGACAGGGCCGCACTGGCCGCAAGTACGAGCGGAAAAGCGAGGGTTACGATACGCATGGGACACCTTTATTTGTTCACCGCAAACCTGCCCCAACGGGGCATTCACCCTCAAGGGCTAGACGGGCAAACTCACGCCATTGTCAGGCCCCGTTAACCAATCAATCCTTGGTCAAGCCGCACGACCCGGTCCATCCGCGCTGCGAGCTCGAGGTTATGGGTCGCGATCAAGGCCGACAATCCTGACGCGCGCACCAAATCCATCAAGGCATCAAACACCCGGTCCGATGTGCCCGGATCAAGGTTACCCGTCGGCTCATCCGCCAGCAAAAGCTTGGGCTTATTTGCCAGCGCACGACAGAACGCAACCCGTTGCTGCTCGCCACCAGACAGGGCCGCTGGCCTGTGGCTGGCACGCTCTGCAACCCCTACACGACCCAATAAATCAAGGGCATGCACCTCGGCCGTCTGTTGTGAAATTCCGTTTGCAAGCTGAGGCAACACGATGTTTTCCAACGCAGAAAACTCGGGCAAAAGATGATGGAATTGATAGATGAACCCCACATCATTGCGCCGCACAGCCGTACGTTTGCGGTCGCCCAAATTGGTCAGATCTTCCGCCCCGATTTCAACGCGCCCTGTGTCAGGCGTATCGAGCAGCCCTGCGATGTGCAGCAACGTGGATTTCCCCGCGCCCGAAGGGGCCACCAGCGCCACGACTTCACCCTTTGCAACTTGCAATGAAACACCGCGGAGCACCTGTACTTCGTTGGGTTTACCGGCGTTGTAGGCTTTTTTGATATCGTCCAATTGGAGGGTCAGATCATTCATAGCGCAGCGCCTCCACAGGGTTCATACGAGCCGCACGGCGGGCTGGAAAAATGGTGACGATCCAAGACAGCGACAGCGACAACCCGATGGCCAACAGCACGTCTTCAAGTTCCAGTTTTGACGGGATCGAATAAATGCCGCGAATGGACGGATCCCAAACCCCGCCGCCGGAGACGTAATTCACAACAGCAAAAATCCAGTCGATGTAGATCGCAAACAAGCAACCCAAGAGCACGCCCAACAGCGTCCCGACGGTGCCAAGCCCCGCGCCACAAATAAAGAAAATGCGCAAGATTGAGCCTTCGCTCAGCCCCATGGTGCGCAAAATCCCAATGTCGCGCCCTTTGTTTTTCACCAACATAATCAAGCCACTGATGATGTTCATCGAGGCAATCAACACAAGGATCGCCATGATCACAAACATCACATTGTCCTCGACAGTCAGCGCACGAAGGTAGGCCCCTTCGTTGTCTTTCCACGAATACAGAAAGCTATCTGGGCCCAGCGCACTGTAGAGCGGGCTGATCCAATCTTGCACGCGGTCAGGGTCTTCGACGTAAATTTCAATCTCGTCGTGGGCCCCGTCACGGCTGAAAAACTCTTGCGCCTGGGTCAGCGGTAAATACACGCGGCTGATGTCGGTCACGTAGCGCCCCGTTTGAAAGATGTAGACCACGTCAAACGCCACCCGACGGGGCGAGCGGCCAGCCGCAGTTTGCACCCCTGTCGCCGACAGCAAATTGATGCGGTCGCCCACCTGAACGCCGAGGTTGCGCGCCACACCAGACCCTAGCGCGATGCCGCCCTCAAAGTCTTCAATCGCGCCGGAGCTGGATTGGGGATTGCGCACCAAGGGAATGTCCAACAGGTCCGCTTCGGTGATGCCGTAGACCTGAACGAAGGAGGATTCATTGGCCAGTGTCGCCAACCCCTCACCGCGTACGATGGGGGCGGCGCGTGTCACGCCATCAATCTCGCGCAGCTGTGCGGCCAATGCGTCGCCATCGGCGATTGTGTTGATGCGGCGGGTCACGTCGACCGATTGATCGCCCTGCGTCACCGTGATGGTTTCCATCGACGATTGGCGCACGGTGAGATGGGCGTTGGCCCCCACGATCGTGTCCACGAAATCCGCCCGAAAGCCGGAGCGCACCGCCAAAACAGCGATCAGCGCAAAGACGGCCAGCGTGACGCCCACCAATGAAATCCACGTCATGATGCTGACGCCACCTGTCTCGCGTTTTGCGCGAATGTAGCGCCACGCGATCATCCATTCAAATTTGGAAAAGGGGGCCGTTTTGCCTGCCGAACTGCCTGCCATGTAATTGCCTGCCTGTTGTTTCCCGGCAAAATGGCTGCTCGGGCATCTACCGTCAACTCTCTAAACTTTAAGGGCAGCTTTGGGCGAAATTGAACCGAGGGAACAGTGGATGAGAGTTGGTGAAATGATAGGCCAAGGGGCTGCGGTCATTGTTAAATCCAACGATCGCCTCGCCCGCGATGGCCGCACCCGCGCAATCGACACCAAACTGTGTGACGTTCACCAGGACCTGCTCATCCGCCCCCTTGCCCCAGACCACAAAACGGTCGGCGCGCATTTCGGAGTAGGCAATGAAGATACCTTGGGATTGAAGGGCGGTCATCGCCGCCTCAAAACGTGCGGCGCGACTGGTTCCCGCCAGTGATGTGGCGGTGAGGGTGAGAGAGGCCTCGGCCCCTGCATTTGCAAAGGCAAGATCCGCGCTGCCCGCAGGCGCGCGATCGCCCAGATACACATCCGGGACGGACACGGTATAGCCCCAAGCAGCGCTTTCAACGAATGTCGTGCCCTCTGGGGCGGTTGTGGTCGTTTGCGGGGCTGTTGCCTGCTCTGGCTGGCACGCAGCCAGAGCAAGAATGGCGGCAAGCGCCACAGGCACACGCCGCATCATTTACCGATACCGTGAGCCGCATAGATTTCGACAATTTTCGCGACAGCGGCCTCTGGTGTCAGCTCTTCGCTCGTTCCGGTTTTGCGGGATGTGAGCTCGACGACGCCGTTTTTCAGCCCACGTGGGCCGACCGTGATGCGCCATGGCAGGCCGATCAGATCCATCGTAGCAAATTTACCGCCTGCGCGCTCGTTGCGGTCATCGTAAAGCGGCTCAAGCCCTGCGTTGGTCAACTGCTCGTAGAGTGCGTTACAGGCCGCATCCGCGTCCTCGTCGCCCTGTTTGAGGTTCACGATACCTGCGTGGAACGGTGTAACGCCTTCGGGCCAGATGATGCCTTTGTCGTCATGGCTGGCCTCGATGATCGCGCCCAGAAGACGGGACACGCCGATCCCGTGGGACCCCATGTGAACCGGTGTTGGTTTGCCATCTGGGCCTTGAACGGTTGCGCCCATCGCTTCGGAATACTTGGTGCCGAAGTAGAAAATTTGCCCCACTTCGATACCGCGCGCGGTGCGCTGGCGGTCTTCGGGCACGGCTGCGAACAGGTCTGCATCATGGGTTTCATCCGTGCGGGCGTAGAGCTCTGTGAATTCCTGCATAACGCCAGCGCATTGTTCGACATCGGAATAATCGATGTCGCGATCCCCGAATGTCAGGTCCGTGACGGCGCTGTCGTAGAACACCTCTGACTCGCCGGTGTCGGCCAAAACCAAAAATTCATGAGTGTCATCGCCGCCAATAGGCCCCGAATCCGCGCGCATTGGGATCGCCTGAAGACCCATGCGTTCATAGGTGCGCAAGTAGCTGACGAGGTGACGATTGTAGGCGTGCAGCGCGTCTTCTTTGGTGAGGTCAAAGTTGTAGCCGTCTTTCATGTAAAATTCGCGACCACGCATCACACCAAAACGAGGGCGGCGCTCGTCGCGGAATTTCCACTGGATTTGATAGAGCGTCAGCGGCAGGGACTTGTAGCTCGCAACATGGCTGCGGAAAATATCAGTGACCAGCTCTTCCGCGGTTGGCGTGAACAGCATGTCGTTGTCGTGGCGATCTTTGATGCGCAGCAGCTCGTCGCCGTAGGCATCATAGCGCCCACTTTCGCGCCACAAATCCGCAGATTGGATCGTTGGCATTTGAATGGCGATGTGACCCGCACGTGCCTGCTCTTCATGCACGATCTGCTCGATCCGTTTGAGCACTTTGAACCCCAAAGGCAGCCACGAATAGATCCCCGCGCTGGATTGTTTGATCATCCCCGCGCGCAGCATGTACTGGTGGCTGACGATGGTCGCATCGCGAGGGCTCTCTTTGAGAACGGGCAGAAAATAGCGGCTCAGAAGCATGGTGGTCACTTTCAGATAAGGTTGCGCCAGATGTACTCAGACAGATACGCAAGGGCAAGAGACGACAGCGTAGTGGATGCCCCGCAACCTTGCAAAAGCTACGGCGTTGGCCCATCTAGTACGAAACCAGTTGTAGAAAGTGACCATGGCCCTTCCCACCCAAAAACAGCTTCAGTACTGGGGCATCGCCGCAGTGGTTTTTGTCCTCATGCTCTTGGCGCTCGGTGATGTGCTGGTCCCGTTCCTGCTGGGCGGCGCAATCGCGTATTTCCTAGACCCCATCGCCGATAAGCTGGAAGAGTGGGGGCTGTCGCGTGCGATGGCCACAATCACGATCACATTGACTGCAATTTTTGTGTTTATTTTGATTTTCTTGTTGGTGCTGCCGACATTGATTGGGCAGCTTGGGCAATTGATCACAGCGATCGGTCAGTTTGTTGAAAATCTTCCAGAAACCTGGGAACGCTTGCGAGATTGGTTGATCATGCGGTTCCCGTCGATGAACCTTCAGGGTGATTTCCTCAAAGAGCAATTGGCTAACCTTGGAACCGCCATCCAATCCAGCAGCGGTGAAGTTGTCAGTGCGCTGCTCAGTTCCGCGCAAGGGATCATCAGTGCGGTGGTCTTGGTTGTGATTGTGCCTGTTGTGTCCTTTTATCTGTTGATGGATTGGGACCGTATGGTCGCACAGATCGACGATATGTTGCCGCGCGATCACCAAGAAACCATCCGGTCGATTTTCCGCGACATTGATACGACTTTGGCCTCTTTCATTCGTGGGCAAGGGACGGTCTGTTTGGTTCTGGGGTCGTTCTACGCCATCGCGCTTATGATTGCGGGCTTGAATTTTGGCCTGATCGTCGGGTTCATCGCGGGTCTGATTTCGTTCATTCCATACGTGGGCGCGATGGTTGGCGGCTTACTGGCGGTTGGGTTGGCCCTCATTCAATGGTGGGGCGGGTCTGAAGTGATCGATGGGGAAACCGTCGAGATGGGGATCAACTGGCTGCGCATCGGTATTGTTGCGGGTATTTTTCTCATCGGGCAGTTCCTTGAAGGTAATATTTTGACGCCAAATCTCGTTGGGGGCTCCGTTGGGCTGCACCCTGTGTGGTTGATCTTCGCCTTGTCTGTCTTCGGGTCTGTGTTCGGGTTTGTGGGCATGCTGATCGCCGTGCCCGTCGCCGCCGTGATTGGGGTTTTGGCGCGGTTCCTGATCGCTGAATACAAAGCGGGGCAATTGTACCAAGGCGAAGTCGGGAGAGACGACTAGAATGCCCCAACAGCTTGCGTTTGACCTGCCCGCCGATGTTCGGCTGGGGGCGGAGAACTTCTTTGTATCGGACGCCAATGCCCAAGCCTTTGCCATGGTGCGTACGCCGCAGGCATGGCCTGACGGCAAGCTGGCGTTGGTGGGCCCTGCGGGATCTGGCAAAACCCATTTGGCCAAACTATTCGCCGCCGAAAACGATGCTGAGCGTATCAAAGCCGCCGAGATAGCCCCGAACGCCCCCCTGCCCGAGGGTGCGCTGGTGATTGAAGACGGTGAGGCGCTGTCGCCCGCCTCGCAGGAATGGGTGTTTCACGCACACAACCACTTGCGTGCCAATGGCCTGCCGTTTCTGGTGACAGGCCGCACGGCGCCTGCGCGCTGGGGCGTGACTTTGCCAGACTTGGCCAGCCGCCTGTCCGCCGCGACAACTGTAACGATCGATAATCCGGATGACCCACTGTTGATGGCCGTGTTGCTCAAACACTTTCAGGACCGCCAGCTGATGCCCGCGCCTGACGCTTTGACCTACTTGCAACGGCACCTGCCCCGCACATTTGACGCTATTCGCAAGACGGTGGAAACACTGGACCGTGAAGCCTTGGCGCGCCGCAAACCGCTGACACGACCCTTTGTGCGCGAGGTTCTGGACTCTTTGTCCAATCCTGCGCAATAGTTTTACTTTCCTGTCATATTTTTCTGGAACAAGGTGCTGATGATACAAGCAGATTTTCTCAAAGCCGACTTTCCAGATCCTGTTGAAGTTGACGGTGACCTCAGCGGCCCTGCCCGTTATTTTAACCGCGAACTGAGCTGGCTTGGGTTCAACTGGCGCGTGCTGGAGGAGGCAGAAAACCCCCGTGTGCCATTGCTGGAACGGCTGCGGTTTTTGTCGATCTCAGCCACGAACCTCGACGAATTTTACACCGTCCGCGTGGCGGGCCTGCGCGAACTGGCGCGCGATGGTGGGGGAACCCCCTCCATTGACGGTCTGACACCGAGCGAGCAACTCAAACGGATCAACACCGACGCCCGTGATTTGCTGGCCCGCCAGCACCGCGTTTTCGCAACGGTGCGTGCAGAAATGGAAGATCAGAAAATCACGCTTTTGACCCGTGATGATCTGACAGATGCGGATCGTGACTTTCTGAAAGACTATTTTTTCAAACAGGTTTTTCCGGTGCTCTCGCCTTTGGCGATTGATCCTGCACACCCGTTCCCGTTTTTGCCCAACGAGGGGTTTGCGCTGGCCCTTGAACTGGAACGCAGGGCTGACAAACGCGCGTTGCGCGCCTTGTTGCCCGTACCACAGCAGGTGGCACGTTACGTGCGCTGCCCCGCAGACGACGGGCACCGGTTTTTACCTCTTGAAGAGCTGTTGATGGACAACCTTGATGGCTTGTTCCCGGGCTATCAAGTCAACGGATCATGTGCGTTTCGCGTGTTGCGGGACAGTGATCTTGAGGTCGAAGATGAGGCCGAAGACTTGGTGCGCGAATTTGAAGTGGCCTTGAAACGCCGCCGCCGGGGCGAAGTTGTGAGCATGCGGGTGTCTGCGGGCGCGCCGGAAAGCTTGCGGCGCCTGATCATGAATGAATTGCACGTCACCGAAGATGAAGTCGTGGATATGGACGGCATCATCGGGATGGCCGATCTGAAAGAGCTGGTTTTGGACGACCGACCCGATTTGTTGTGGCCCGCATTCGCACCGCGCGTGCCGGAACGGGTGCAAGACCACGACGGTGATATGTTTGCCGCAATCCGCCAGAAAGATATGTTGCTGCACCACCCCTATGAGACCTTTGATATGGTCGTTCGGTTTTTGCGACAGGCCGCGACGGATCCTGACGTGGTGGCGATCAAACAGACGTTGTACCGCACGTCCAAACGGTCTCCCATTGTTGAGGCGCTGTGCGAGGCAGCGGAAGATGGCAAATCGGTCACGGCACTGGTCGAGCTCAAAGCTCGTTTTGATGAGGCCGCAAACATCCGCCAGTCGCGCCGTTTGGAACGTGCTGGTGCCCATGTAGTGTACGGTTTTCTTGACCTGAAAACACATGCGAAGATTTCAACCGTGGTGCGCCGCGAAGGCGATCAATTGGTGACATACACCCACTACGGAACGGGCAATTATCACCCAATCACGGCACGTATTTATACTGATTTGTCGTTCTTCACCTGCGATGCAGCCTTGGGGCGGGATGCCACGAAGGTGTTCAATTATCTGTCTGGGTACGTGCAACCTGATAACCTCGAAAACCTCGCGATCTCGCCGCTGACATTGAAGCAACAATTGCTCGAAATGATCGCCGCCGAGGTTGAGCATGCCCGTGCAGGCAGGCCCGCAGAAATCTGGGCCAAGATGAACAGTCTGGTCGAGGCCGATGTGATCGACGCGCTCTATGCCGCGAGCCAAGAGGGCGTGAAAATCAGCCTTGTGGTGCGTGGCATTTGCGGGCTGCGCCCTGGTATAAAAGGGTTGAGCGAAAATATCCGTGTAAAGTCAATCGTTGGCCGGTTTTTGGAACATTCCCGCATTGTGTGTTTTGGAAACGGCAAAGGCTTGCCCGCCAAAAAGGCACGGGTGTTTATCTCGTCAGCTGATTGGATGGGGCGCAACCTGAACCGCCGCGTCGAAACCTTGGTCGAGGTGCGCAACAACACGGTCAAAGCTCAGATCGTTAGCCAGATTATGGCCGCGAATTTGGCTGACGTCGCGCAAAGCTGGACCATGGGGCCTGACGGTGCCTTCACCCGCGCCCATGTGGAAGATGGGACATTCGCCTTCAACTGCCACAGGTTTTTCATGGAAAACCCCTCGCTTTCAGGCCGTGGATCTGCCGGCGCGTCGGACGTACCCCAACTGACACATACCGAAGATTAATTCTGGGCGCGTTGACACCCCGTCAGGTGGTCTGCATGGTATTTTGCAGACTGCAATGAGGCCGATATGACCGGACAAGACACTCCCGAAACGACGCCCGATTGGGGCCCCTTCGGACGGCCCCTATTCGATGATCCGAAGGCGCGCGCGCTGTCGCGGGTTGGTGTGATTGACGTTGGGTCGAACTCGGTCAGATTGGTGATTTTTGACGGTGCCGCACGCTCGCCCGCCTATTTCTACAATGAAAAAATCATGGCCGGCTTGGGCGCAGGCATGGCGGACACCGGACATTTGAACCCCGAAGGCCGCACGCGCGCACTGTCTGCGATACGCCGTTTTGTGGCGATTGCAGAAGGTTTGGGCATAGGCCCGCTGACGGCGGTGGCGACAGCGGCTGTGCGCGAGGCCTCAGACGGGCCGCAATTTCGCGAAGATGTGCTACGTGAGACAGGTTTGAAATTGTGGGTCATCGACGGCCAAGAAGAGGCACGATTGTCCGCACAGGGCGTGCTGTTGGGCTGGCCGAGCAGTTACGGGCTGGTGTGTGATATTGGCGGATCGTCTCTCGAGCTGGCGGATTTGGCCGAAGGACGGGTTGGACGACGGGTGACCTCGGCGCTCGGGCCGTTGAAGCTTCGCGAAATCAAAAGCAAGAAGAAGCGCCACGCCTTTGTGAAAGAGACCGTAAAGGACCTATTTGCGGAGATGGGCAGTGAGACCGGGAAACGCCTGTTTCTGGTTGGTGGATCATGGCGTGCGATCGCGCGGATCGACATGGAACGGCGCGGCTACCCTCTCACTGTTTTGCATGAATACCGGATGACCCCTGGCCGGGTTATCAAGACGTTGAAGTATATCGAAGAAAGCGATCTGCAAGACCTGCGTGCGCGCTGTGGAATCAGCGATTCACGCATGTCGTTGGTGCCCTACGCGGTGCGCGTGCTGCGCGAAGTTGTCGGTCGTTTCAAACCCAAAGACATCGCGATTTCCAGCTACGGTATTCGCGAAGGGATGCTCTATGAGCAAATGCCATCGGAGCTGCGCGAACGCGATCCGTTGATCGAAGCCTGCCGTTTCGCAGAAGCCAAAGACGCGCGTTTGCCCGGGTTCGGTCGCACGTTGTATGATTTTGTCATTCCCCTGTTTGGCCGGGCCTCTGCGCAGCGCAAACGGATCATTCGCGCGGCTTGTTTGCTGCATGACGTCAGCTGGCGCGCCCACCCGGATTACCGCCACGAGGTTGTTTTTGACAACACGACGCGTGCAAACCTTGGCGGGTTAAAGCATTCCGAACGCGTGTTTCTAGGGATTGCATTGCTGCACCGCTATACCAACAAACGCGATGGTTCTCGGTTTGAGCCGCTGTTCGACATGGTGACCGAAGCGGACCAAAAATCGGCTGAGGTTTTGGGCAAAGCCATGCGATTGGGCGCGATGTTGTGGATTAAGGCGGATGAACAACCGGGTATTTTGAAATATTCCCCAAAATCCGGCACGTTGGAGCTTGTTTTGAAAGAAGCTGCTTCGCCTCTATTCGGAGAGGTCGCCGAAGCGCGTTTCAATGCGCTCGCGTCAGCATTGGGAGCGACGGGTGAAGTGCGCATCAAGGGCGCGCGACGCAAGAAACCAGGTGATGTGTCTGACTAAAGGTCAATCGTTGGGGCCGCTGGCCCCTCAAAAACGGGCGCACTGGGGCTACGGCGGATAATCACATCGCCGTTCGGCAAGATCTCTGGCGGCTCATAGTGCCGCAGGTCATCCAGCGTTTCAAACAGCTCGATCAAAGCAGGGCCCATTTCGGTCGCCAACATTTGCAAGGTTGGCGCCACCTCTTCGCCGAGTGTTGAAAACTCCTCAATCGCCGGTTCCATTTCTGACAATATGCCCCGAAACAAGAGCTTAGCGCCCTCTTCGATCAAGGAAAAACCCTCATCAATCTCGCCACTCTCTTCCGATTGGGCCGTGGCGGAGAACGGGAGAAGCAAGGCAGCGGTTAGGATCAAAGCGTGTTTCATAGGACCGATATAGGCCTTCCGGCGCGAAAACCCAAATCAAACGGTGAGATCAAGCACCACCGGATAATGATCGGACGCCGTGAGGAGTGCTGTGCACAGGGGTTTGTTGGCAAAACATTCCGGGTGATCGAACGGATGCATGATTGTCCACGAAGCGCCCAATGCCCGCACGTTTTCCGACACCATGATATAATCCAGCAGCGCCGAAAGCGTGCGGTTTTCGCGGTGGATGCGAAAACGTGCCGTCACGGGCAGTGCGCCAATGCGTTGCGACAGCGCAAACCGCGCGTGGGGATCGTAAAGCGGGCGGGCATCGCCCTCGCCCATCACGATTTCTACACCGGATCGGCCGAACAGTTTTTCATATTCATCCAAACCCGGACCATCGTTGAAATCGCCCATCACGATCAGGTGGTCGCCAGCCTCAAGATGGCTTTCCACCCGTTTTCGCAGCCAAATACACTGCGCCAACTGTTTGCGGCGGTTGTCGATGGAAATACGCATAACGTCGGCTGCGTTGCGCGCGCCGTGCGGCGCTTTAGACTTTGCATGAACGCCAATAAGCCGGAAGGTGGCGCCAGACCGGTGTGTGACCGCGAGTTCAAGCGGCGGTTTGGACCAGCGCACGGTGTCGGGCTGGGCATCGATATCGAGGTCCATTTCCATTGTTTCGTCGAACCGGGGGGCGCCAATGGTTAATGGGTCGTGATGCGCGGTGAGGACATCTGGATCGTAGAGAAACAGAATTTCCTGCTGGGTCTCATTCACATAGCCAATCACCGCCTTACGCGCGCGCAGGCCGAAGCGTTTTGCGAAGCCTTCCAACGCTGCAACGCCGTCCCGTTTGGCGTGGCTGTCAGGCCCTTCGACGACCATAATTCCGTCGGCGTCCAGATTTTGGAAAACAAGGCCCAACGCGGCTGTTTGCTGGGCGCGGGTCACATCGCGACGGCCCGACCAACGGTCGTCGTCGTACAATAGCCCCGCGTTATCAAAAAGGTTCGAGAACCATTCCACGTTGTAGGAGACCAATTTCACGCGGCTGTTCCGTTTATGTCTTCCCACGCGCGGTTGATGGCAATCATCCGCTTTTCGGCCAGTTTTACGGCCTCTTCTGGAACGCCACGCGCGATCAATTGGTCGGGGTGGGTTTCGCGCACCAATTTGCGCCAAGCTTTGCGGATTTCAGCCGCGCTGGCATCCCGCGGCACGCCCAAAACATCATAGGGATCGCGTTCTGCATCGGGCACAAACTGCGCACGCAGATGTTTGAAACGCGGCTCGTCCAGCCCAAAGATGGTGGCGACACGCCCTAAAAACGCATCTTCATTGGGATGGTAAACACCGTCCGCCACCGCAATATGAAACAGGCCTTGCAGGATTTCACACAAAGGTGCTTCATTGTCTTCGCCGTACATCGCTTTGATCTTACGGGCATAATCCTCAAACCCTGCGATGTCTTTTCGCGCGAGATTGAAAAGACGCCCTGCGTTTTTTTCTTCCCCGTCTGGAATGAAAAACACCTCTCGGAAGGCTGCCACCTCGTCTTTTGTGACCATGCCATCGGCCTTGGCCATTTTGGCCCCCAGCGCGATCACAGCAATTGCGAAAGCGACCGTGCGTTCAGGTGGCGTTCGCAGTTTTGCAAACACATCCGACAGACTGTCGCCTGCGGCTAATGACGACAAAGCGTCGGTGATGCGCGTCCAGATTGACATATCGCGACATTAACCAAATCACCGACAGAAGAAACAGGTCAATTCTGACCAATTGGATCACATTCTTGCGCGGGCAAGCGTTACAGATGCACCCTGCCCTGCGGTGTTTGAAATTCAGCATGCAAAGAGACAGATGGTGCATCCTCGAATTTCACACGCGGATCATCAAATTCAGGCGCGAGTTCGGCTTTGATTTTTTCGGCATCCGGGTGACGAACTGTCAGGTGAAGAAGCCCGCACCCTGAAGCGGGAAGCCTTTTGCCCGGCGGCGTGTCGCTATGCCACTGTAAAACCGTAGGAAACCCACCCCCAAGCGGCAGCGTGCCATCAGCTGGTACGCCCATATCCCACGACAAATCCCCCCGCGTCATTGGGATTTCACGCATGCCGTGTCGTAAGAACCTGTCAAAGTCTTCGGGTTCGCAGATCCAATTGGCCAATCGTGGTGGGCCTGAGAAACGATCCAGATCGAACCACCGGGGCCCGTCACAGCTTGCACTCGGGTCAGGGCTGATCACTTCAAGATACAGATCATCGGCCAACCCGAGCAGTTTGTTGTGGGTCCCAAAACGCGTATGGGTGCCACCGGCCACCATTGGCACACCAAGCCGATCCTCGACCCATGCAACACCCTCGTCCAGCGTTTCGGCAGCTACGGCGAGATGATCTAGCCTCACCCTTTTGCAACGCGGATAAGACGCAGGATGTCGCGCGCGGCATCGGGGATATTGGTGCCCGGTCCAAAGATTGCTTTCACACCCGCCTTTTTCAGGAAATCGTAGTCTTGTTGCGGAATGACGCCGCCACAGATCACAAGGATGTCCTCGGCATCAGCCGCTTTGAGGGCTTCGATCAATTTCGGGGCGAGCGTTTTGTGCCCCGCAGCCTGCGACGATATCCCGATCACATGCACGTCGTTGTCGACAGCGTCTTGGGCGGCCTCTTCGGGGGTTTGGAACAGCGGGCCTACGTCCACGTCGAACCCGATATCAGCGAAAGCTGTTGCGATCACTTTGGCGCCACGATCGTGCCCGTCCTGGCCCATTTTCACCACCAACATGCGGGGACGACGCCCTTCGGTTTCGGCGAAGTCTTCGACGTCTTTCTGGATTGCCGCGAAGCCTTCATCGCCTTCATAGGCGGCGCCATAAACACCGGCCAGTGTTTTCACTTCGGCGCGGTGACGGCCGAATACCTTTTCCAGTGCCATGCTGATTTCCCCTACTGTGGCGCGGTGGCGCGCGGCTTCCACGGCGGCTTCGAGCACATTGCCGCCTTCAGATGCGCGGCGTTCAACCTCCGCCAAGGCGGCATCGCAGGCCGCTTGGTCACGGGTGGCGCGAATGCTGTCCAATCGGGCAACTTGCGCCTCTCGCACCGCGACGTTGTCGACATCCAAAATGTCGATCGGGTCTTCTTTGTCCAAGCGGTATTTGTTGACGCCAACGATCACTTCTTCGCCGCGGTCGATCATAGCCTGTCGTTTGGCGGCGGATTCTTCGATCCGCAATTTCGGCATGCCCGACGCAACGGCCTTCGTCATGCCGCCCATCTCTTCGACTTCTTCGATGATTTTCCAAGCCTCATCGGCCAGATCAGCAGTGAGTTTTTCAACATAGTAAGAGCCTGCCAGCGGATCGACGACATTGGTCACGCCGGTTTCTTCTTGTAAAATCAGTTGGGTGTTGCGCGCGATGCGGGCTGCGAATTCTGTGGGCAGGGCAATGGCTTCATCCAGCGCATTGGTGTGCAGGGATTGGGTGCCGCCCAGCACCGCTGCCATCGCCTCATACGCGGTGCGCACAACGTTGTTGTACGGGTCTTGTTCCTGCAGCGACACGCCGGATGTCTGGCAATGGGTGCGCAGCATGGATGATTTTTCGGATTTTGGTTCAAATTCGGCCATGATCCGAGACCACAACAAACGGGCGGCGCGCAGTTTCGCGGCCTCCATGAAAAAGTTCATCCCGATGGCGAAAAAGAACGACAAACGGGGCGCGAAGGCATCCACGTCCATGCCGCGCGCGATAGCTGTGCGGACGTATTCGCGCCCATCGGCGAGCGTGAAGGCCAGCTCTTGCACCAGGTTCGCGCCAGCCTCCTGCATGTGGTATCCGGAGATCGAAATGGAGTTGAATTTCGGCATGTCGCTGGCCGTGTATTCGATAATATCCGCGACCAACCGCATGGAGGGCTCGGGCGGATACACATAGGTGTTGCGCACCATAAACTCTTTGAGAATGTCGTTCTGAATGGTGCCTGAGAGCACGCTGCGATCATGCCCTTGCTCTTCCCCCGCGACGATGAAATTGGCCAAGATTGGGATCACGGCGCCGTTCATGGTCATCGACACGCTGACCTTGTCCAACGGAATCTCGTCAAACAGAATTTTCATGTCTTCGACGCTATCAATGGCGACGCCAGCCTTACCCACGTCGCCCACGACGCGAGGGTGGTCGCTGTCGTAGCCGCGGTGAGTGGCCAGATCGAAGGCGACGGAGACGCCCTGTTGACCGGCGGCAAGCGCCTTGCGGTAAAACGCATTGGATTCTTCAGCGGTTGAAAAGCCTGCATATTGGCGGATCGTCCACGGTCGCCCAGCATACATGGTGGATTTGACACCGCGGGTGAAGGGAGCTTCACCTGGAAGCGTGCCAAGATGGTCCAGCCCCTCGAGGTCATCCGCGCCATAAACAGGCTGAACATCGATCCCTTCGATGGTGTTCCACGTCAGATCCTCTAGGGGGCGTTTGCGCAATTCTGATTGCGCACGGTCAGCCCAGTCTTTTTTCGAACCCATCTGTTTTTCCCTTTTATAGTCCTGCGGACATTGGCCGCGATCGTAGGTGTATTTGGCCCCTGTTTTGAGGGCGGTATGACCGCACATGTCGGCCTTCGATGTAGCGGGCGAGGCCTTGAGCCCCGGCTTTCAGCCACGCAAGATCGCGGCGGTATTCGGCCCGCAGAACACGTTGGTGCTCTGCCGTGAAGGGCATCCACCGCCGCGGCTGTGGTCTCATTTGGGAGACCATCGGTGGCAGACCACAATCAACACAGATCTCATTTAATTGCGCCATATCAGGACTGCGACGGAGCCAGTCATTTGAAACAGCCGCCCCCGCAAGATCAGTATCCAAAAGAACTTTGGCCGTATCATGGGGGCGGCCTGCCAAGCGTTCAAACGGCCAAACGACAATCTCGGCATGGGGTAAAGCTTTGGCGATATCACGGATAACGTGGCGCCAGTGGCGAGTTTGGGTTGTCAAAAAATCCAACTGATCGGCGCAGGGGAGCCCCTGCCCGAGGGCCACACGCATTGCCAAAGCGGAGGCCCAGTAATCATCAAAACTGCGGATGGATATTCCCACCCGCAGGTTGCGATCCGCAAAGGCCGGACGCAGACGCATCAGCCGTTCATCCAGCAGCGGATAGAGAGACGATTGCGTCAAATTATGCGCGACATTGCCGATAAGATCAGGATCGCTGATCACGAGGCAGCGGTTACCTGACCGCTCCAAACGAGCCAATTCCACACGCATGCGCCCGATAGATCGAAGCGCCCGTCGCTCATCCTCGATTGTGATGTCTTCCGGTGCTTTCACAAGGCCGCGCATCAGGCCGTCTTGGGTGCGATTTGGCAGCCAAAGGGCAAAGCCGTTGCGCTGTAGCGCAGATCGGTTTGCAGTGAGATAGCGATAAAACGTCCGGTTTGCGCTGCGATGCGCGCCAAGATGCAGGTAAATGTCCATCCGGTGCAATCCTTGTTCTGGGGCGCGCCCCAGACCGATTGCGCCACGGGGAGCATGACATATGTCATGGTCTGCAAGGATAAGGATTTTGTTAACGTTGAAATTGTTTTGGTTGAAAAGCGGTTTACCCTTAGCCTTTGGCAGGTCCGCCCCTATATCAAACTCAAAGGGGTGCAGAATGAACCGAACGATTGCTTTGTTTTTTAGCGCCGTGGTTGCGACAGGTGCTGTGGCGCAAGACGCGCCCGAGACAGACGTTGTGGCGTTGTGGGAGGGGAATCCGACGATGACATTTGACGCGACATCATTGGACCTTGAAGAATTCGCTTGGCGCGCGCGGCCTGTTGTTGTGTTTGCCGACAGCCCAGATGATCCCGCGTTTCGGCAGCAGATGGACCTGTTGGCGGACCACGCTGATGCGTTGGCAGATCGAGGCGTGATTGTTGTGACCGATACAGACCCGTCTGCACGTAGCGCATTACGCCAGCGTCTTCGCCCGCGCGGGTTTTCGATGGTTCTGATCGGCAAAGACGGCGAAGTGAAACTGCGCAAGCCGTCGCCGTGGGACGTGCGAGAGATTTCCCGCTCTATCGACAAAATGCCGATGCGGCAGCAAGAGGTCGCAGACGAACGTCGCGGCGGATAAACAGCACGCTCCATCACGCACCCCCTCCGACCCACCGCAGGCCCTCACTGCGTTTGATACGATTGACGTGCCGAGTGTACCTTTGTGTGAGGGGTTTTAGGTCCGCCTCTTCAAACACCGATTTTTGCGATTTCGAAGGTTTGCGCGCGTTTATTTTACTGTCAGGCAGCACGATATCCTCGGTGCGAAGCCCTGTCACAGCCGCGCAGATCGTATCGAGGTCAGTCGCGATTTTTGCCTGATCCCAAATGACGATGGGTACATCCGAGAACACACGCCGGATATCGCGGGTGACGTGATACCAGCCGCGATCTGTGTCGAGCAGCGCCTGACGGGCATCCTGCTGCGGGGGAAGCGGCCTTTTGCGTTGCTCGGAGTAAAAATAGGCGGACGACCAGACAGCGCTATAGCTGCGAATGCCCAAGGCAACAGTTGTCACGGGCGAGGGCAAAATATTTGCATAAGTCAGAAGCCTTTGGGCCACCCCGCTATAAAATTGCCCGTCGCGAAAGTTTTGGCTCATCTTTCCGAGGATGTTTTCCTCAGACAGGATGAGTGTTTGGGTGCCGCGCGCCCGCTCTTCTTCCCACTCATCCGCCAACCTCTTTGCGACTTCAGATAACTGTTCCAAACTACCCTGTGCGCCGATTGCATGTGTCAGTTTGTTGACCGAACTGAAACCCGGAATAGCGCGCAGACGTGCGGGCCCCCAAATAGCCACGCCGCAGGCTGGATGCTGCTCAATGGTTCGCTGGATCGTCTGCTCAAATGCAGTCGACCCGGTGCGATGCGCGCCTATGTGAAGGACCAGATCCAAGGTTTATTCAAACTCCATGATCACATCATCCACGGCCAGACTGTCGCCCGCTGTTGCATTGATTTTGGTCACAATCGCCTTCTTCTCGGCCCGCAGAATGTTCTCCATTTTCATGGCTTCGACTGTGCAGAGCGCTTGGCCTTCTTGGATTTCGTCCCCTACCTCGACATCCACTTTCACGATCAAACCGGGCATCGGGCACAGCAGCAGTTTGGATGTATCTGGCGCCAGCTTTTCTGGCATCAGTTTCGCAAGTTCGGCCTGACGGGGGCTGCGGACGTGGACCTTCACATCGGCGCCGCGGTAGCGAACACGGAAGCCCCCTGAAATTTTGCTAACCTTCATCACCAGCGGCGTGCCATCGACGGTCAGACGGGCCAAGGGTTGGCCCGGTGCCCAATCGCTTTCAACGCGCAAAATTGCCCCGCCAATCGCCACATCGGCACCGTCGCGATCGGCCTCAATGGCAACGGTGTGGTCATCGCCTTGCAGGCTCACCACCCAGTCGCGGCCAACAACGCGTTCGTGGTTTCCCATGCGGCCGGTGACGCGGGTGCGTCTGATTTCAGCCACACGGTGCATTGCGGCACAGGCGGCTGCGATGCGCGGACTGTCGGCCTCGGTGATGGCGACGCCTTCGAAACCGTCTGGGAATTCCTCTTCGATAAACGCTGTGGTCATCTTTCCTGAGGTGAATTTTTCATGGTCGTAGACCGCAGAGAGAAACGGAATGTTATGGCCGATGCCCTCAACCTCGAAGCTGTCTAGCGCTACACGCATTTCTTCGATCGCGGCGTCACGGGTCGGGGCCCATGTGCACAGCTTCGCGATCATCGGATCGTAGTACATCGAAATTTCGCCGCCGTCATAGACGCCGGTGTCATTGCGCACGGCATGCTGACCCTCAGGGGCCTCGCCCTGCCATTTTCCGTTTTCCAAAAGCGGGCCCGCTGCAATTTCCGCTGGCGGGCGGTATGTGGTCAAACGCCCAATTGATGGCAGGAACCCACGGTATGGATCTTCGGCATAGAGACGGCTTTCCATGGCCCAACCGGTCAAAGTGACATCATCTTGGGTCATGGTGAGTGCTTCGCCATATGCCACGCGGATCATCTGTTCGACCAGATCAACACCGGTAATCAATTCGGTGACCGGATGTTCCACCTGAAGCCGTGTGTTCATTTCTAGGAAATAGAAATTCCGGTCACCATCGACGATAAATTCAACGGTACCAGCGGAGGCATACCCAACGGCTTTTGCCAAGGCGACAGATTGCTCCCCCATCGCCTTGCGTGTGTCTTCATCCAAAAATGGCGAGGGCGCCTCTTCAATGACTTTTTGATTGCGCCGCTGGATCGAGCATTCGCGTTCGCCGAGGTAAATGCCGTTCCCATGGGTGTCGCACAGCACCTGAATTTCGATATGTCGAGGCTGGGTGACAAATTTCTCAATGAAAATCCGGTCATCGCCGAATGAGTTGGCGGCCTCGTTTTTGGATGATTGAAACCCTTCGCGGGCCTCGTCATCTGTCCAAGCAATACGCATGCCCTTGCCGCCACCACCAGCTGACGCTTTGATCATCACAGGGTAGCCGACCTCGTTTGAAATCTTCACGGCCTCTTCAGCGTCCGCGATCAGACCCATGTATCCGGGCACCGTGCTGACCTGAGCCTCCTGAGCGATTTTCTTGGACGTGATTTTATCACCCATGTCCTCGATGGCGCCTTTTGGCGGGCCGATAAACGCCACACCAGCAGCGTCCAGCGCTTCGGCGAATTTCGGGTTTTCCGAGAGAAAGCCATAGCCCGGGTGCACCGCTTCTGCGCCTGTGTCTTTGATGGCTTTCATGATCTTATCGATCACGATGTAGGATTGGTTGGCAGGGGCTGGGCCGATGTGAACCGCTTCGTCAGCCATTTTCACATGCAGCGCGTTGCGGTCGGCATCCGAGTAGACGGCAACCGTTTTGATCCCCATTTTTCGGGCTGTTTTAATCACGCGGCAGGCGATCTCACCTCGGTTGGCAATCAGGATCTTTTTGAACATTCTCTTCCCCTAAACAGACAAAACGCCGTACTGGATCGCTCCAGTACGGCGTTTTGAAAATTGATTGAGCGCGCGGTCGCCGCGCGGTGTTTTATTGGCAGATGTTTGCGTCGTCGCAGAACACACCGGCAACAGCGCCAATAGCGGCACCCGTTGCAACGTTGTTGTTGGTGACGCTGGCTGCTGCAGCACCGATGGCAGCTCCTGAGACGCCACGTTCGACATCGTTGTCGCAAGCTGCGAGCAAACCGATTGAGGCCACGAGACCAGCGATTTTAAGTGATTGAACCATGAATTTCTTCCTTTTTCAAACTGTGAGGAAGAAACGCGGAGCGCCGAAAAATGTTCCGGCGCTCCGGAAATAGCGGGAAAACGTGGGCCGTTTGCGCCCGTGCCGTTAGTTACAAACGCTGACGATTTCGTCGCAAAGCGCGCCTGCAGCGCCGCCCGCAATTGCACCAGTGAGGGGGTTGCCCCCCACAGCGTCAGCGACAACCGCGCCCGCAGCTGCGCCGGCAATGCCGCGCTCGAGATCGTTATCAAGGCATGCAGACAGTGAAACAACGGCTGTCGCAGCAAGGAAAAGACGGAATTTAAACATAGGATACTGCCCTTTTTTTGGTGTTTTTGATGGGCCGCAGAGTCAAACTTTTTGCGCACAGACGCAAGCGTAATCCTATCAATACAATCGCCACCGGAATGATTACGCCGACCGACATTGCGCAAGAGTGTCGGCCTGGTCCTAAAAGGGCCAGACCGACAAGGGGAAGGGTAACGGTATTGACAATGTAGACCAAAACGAATGCTCGCCATCTTGGTTACCTGAAAATCTTCGCATGCGCCTTTTGACCTGTCACCACACAACGTACAGGTCGACCGAAATTCGGCCATTTCCCGCCCAAGTTGCGGTTTCGTCGGCCAAAAATAGCGCATGCTATTGGCCACCGGGCGCCCAATCCGGGCGAAAGATATCTGGGTACGTCCGCTCCATCAGTTTTAGGTCGAGCTTTAAAAGCGCGTCATAGCTTTCAGGATCAAAGGGGTCTTCGGCAGGCAGAACTTCGCGCCCGAAAAGCCAGTTCAACCGACCTGCATCAAGGTTGCCACGGACGAAAACCTCGCTGCCGAAGTGTTCCTTGAGCGCCCACATAAACCCTTCGTCGGCGCGGCGGTCCGCCGGGCGGCGGTCGGCATAGCGTTCACGGGCATGAAGTTTGGGCGGCAGCCCTTTTTTAACGGGGCGCCTGATGGTGAATTGAAAATCTGTGCTGGGTAGACGGCTCGGGAATCCGCGATGCTTTTCCATTACGCAGCCTCCATATCAAAAGGGTTGAGGGGCTGGTGATGGCGTGGGACAGGCGCGAACGCCTGCCCCAAAAACAGATCTACAACCTTAGTTGTATTTGCTGTTGAAAGTCGGCTCAACGCTGACTGGGATTGGGTCAACGACCACGAATTCTTCGACGTCGCCTGAGTTGCCGCATGCTGCCACGAGGGCAAGCAGGGATACGGCGCAAAGGCTTTTGATGCTCTTAGACATGTTAGTCTCCTGTATGTTTTTTTCACACGAGAAATGCCGGATAACATCCGGATTCCCCACGTATTTTGAGGGTTGGCCACTTGGGTGTAACCACCACCAAAAATACGCGAAGACGCGGCTAAAAGATACGACGCGGATTTCGAGAAACCGGGTTGTGACACGGCTGCATCAGAACGCCTGTGTGCCGTGTTGCAGGCCGCAATATATTGTGGATGCATTAAAATTCCTCCCAGATACAGAGGTCGTTTTCAGGGCGAAAAATCTCGAAAAACTGCAAAACCTGTGGCTGGTCTTCACCAAAGGGGATGTCTTTGGCGGACATGGACAGCACAATTTGGGTCGGCGTCAGGCCGTATTCGCCCAAAACAGGCATGACCTGTTCGTCGCACAACGCCTGAAAATCGCCCCGCACATCTGCATATTCGAAACCTGCACCGATCTGTGGCGTCAGGAACCGGAAACGCACCAGCGCCCCCTCCCGTTCGGAGATAAATTGAAGGAACGAAACCATTTGCCCGGACGGCACAGGAATGCTCTCCGCTTGCTGCTGTGCATCCGCACGCGATGCCAGCCAGCCTCCCAGAGAGAGACCGACAAAGGTCACAACCAGTGCGGTTCGGATGAGTGTTTTTCGTGTCATCACAGCGGGATATTATCGTGTTTCTTCCACGGCATTTGCACCTGTTTGCCGCGCAGCCCGGCGAATGCGCGACACAGACGTTTTCGCGTGGATTGCGGCATAATCACTTCGTCAACGAACCCGCGTTCCGCCGCCACGAAAGGGTTGGCAAAGCGGTTTTCGTAGTCGGCCGTGTGGTTCGCGATTTTGTCTGGGTCGTTCAGGTCCTTGCGATGTAGAATTTCCACCGCCCCCTTCGCGCCCATCACGGCAATTTCTGACGTGGGCCAAGCGTACATGATGTCGCCACCCAATTGTTTTGAGCCCATCACCAAATGCGCGCCGCCGTAAGATTTGCGGGTAATCACGGTGACCTTTGGCACGGTTGCTTCGCCGTAAGCGAACAACAGTTTGGCCCCATGTTTGATCACGCCGTTGTATTCCTGCGCGGTGCCCGGCAGAAAACCAGGAACGTCGACCAATGTCAGGATTGGAATTTCAAAGGCGTCACAGAACCGCACGAAACGCGATGCTTTGCGCGAGCTGTCGATATCCAAAACGCCCGCAAGAACCATGGGTTGGTTCGCCACCACGCCAACGGTTTGACCTTCGAGGCGGATAAACCCGGTCAGGATGTTGCCTGCATAATCCGCCTGAATTTCATAGAAGTCCCCTTCGTCGGCGACTTTGTGGATCAACTCTTTCATGTCGTAGGGCTGGTTGGGATTGTCTGGGACGAGGGTATCGAGGCTGGGCTCCACGCGATTAACATCGTCAAAGAACGGTCGTACGGGTGGTTTCTGACGGTTGTTGAGAGGCAAGAAATCAACCAAGCGCCGCACTTCCGCAATCGCTTCTACGTCGTTTTCAAAAGCACCATCCGCGACTGAAGATTTGCGCGTGTGCGTCGCCGCCCCGCCCAGCTCTTCAGCTGTGACCTGTTCATTGGTGACCGTTTTCACCACGTCCGGCCCCGTGACAAACATGTACGAGCTGTCTTTGACCATGAAAATGAAATCGGTCATAGCAGGCGAATAGACGGCACCGCCCGCGCAAGGCCCCATGATCAAGCTGATTTGTGGAACCACGCCAGACGCCATGACATTGCGCTGAAAAACATCACCGTAGCCCGCCAGACTGTCTACGCCTTCTTGAATGCGCGCGCCGCCGCTGTCATTGAGCCCGATGATCGGGGCGCCGTTTTGCATCGCCATATCCATGATCTTGACGATTTTGGCCGCGTGGGTTGCCGATACGGAGCCGCCGAGAACAGTGAAGTCCTGCGAGTACACATAAACCTGTCGGCCGTTGATGGTGCCCCATCCCGTTACGACACCGTCGCCCGCGGGCCGGCTGTTTTCCATGCCGAAATCGGTGCATCGGTGCGCGACGAATGTATCGTATTCTTCGAAGCTGTCTTCATCCAGCAAAAGCTCCAAGCGTTCACGTGCCGTGAGCTTGCCTTTGGCGTGTTGGCTTTCAATGCGTTTCGCCCCCCCACCCTGACGGGCAGCAGCGCGGCGTTGTTCAAGTTCGTTAAGGATATCGGTCATGTACAGGTCCTTTGATTGCGAACAACTTACGGGAACACGGGGGGCGTTCCGAGTCCCAATTGGCAAATTTGCAAAATTTTGAATTGGGACGATGTTCGTTTTGCAAATCCGCAAATTTTTCTGGAATTTTATTTGGCCTTGATCGCGATTTTGTTGGACGCGCCTGCAACACGGTCCTAGCTGTTGCCAATGACACAAACTTTCCCTGAACGCCCCAAATCGCGGTTCTTAGATAGAACCACACCACCGCATGTTGCGACCCTGATCCTCATGGCGGGCGTGGGGGCATTGTCGTTGAATGTCTTCCTGCCATCGTTGCCGTCAATGGCGGATCATTTCGGGGTAGACTACAGCCTGATGCAACTGTCGGTTTCGATGTATCTTGCGATGACCGCTGTCGTGCAAATTGCGATCGGGCCAATATCCGACCGGTATGGACGCAGGCCCGTTGTGATCGGTACGATACTGATTTTTATTTTGGCCAGCCTTGGCGCGATTTTTGCGCCCTCGTTCGAGGTATTTCTCGCCTGCCGATTGTTGCAAACCTCTATTGCCACTGGCTTTGCCATGAGCCGGGCGATTGTGCGGGATATGGTCCCGCAAGAACAGGCTGCGTCGATGATCGGATATGTCACGATGGGAATGTCCGTGGTGCCGATGATCGGCCCTGCCATTGGCGGCAGCTTGGATGAGGTATTTGGTTGGGAAGCCTCATTCTGGCTTTTGGCGATAAGCGGTATGGCATTGTTAATTATGGTATATTTTGACCAAGGCGAAACCTACACGCGGCGTGAGGGCGGGTTTTCGGCACAAGTGCGAGAGTATCCGGCCTTGCTGACGTCACAGCGATTTTGGGGCTATTGTCTGGCGGCGGCATTTTCTTCGGGTGCGTTTTTTGCCTATCTCGGTGGGGCGCCTTTCGTGGGGTCGGATGTGTTTGGAATGGATGCATCCACCCTGGGGCTATACTTTGGGTCGCCTGCCATCGGGTATTTGGTCGGAAACTGGGCCTCCGGCCGGTATTCAGTGAGCGTTGGCGTCAACCGTATGGTGCTCATCGGTGCATTGGTCACCGCATTTGGGATGGGGCTTTTGCTGGTTTTGGACCTGGCTGGCCTGCACACGCCGGAGGTGTTTTTCGGGTGCATGATTTCGATCGGGTTGGGCAATGGTATTTTGTTGCCCAATGCAAATGCCGGCATGCTGTCTGTAAGGCCTCACTTGGCCGGATCAGCCGCAGGATTGGGCGGTGCATTTATGGTTGGCGGGGGTGGCGCGCTGTCCGCAATTGCGAGTTTTATTTTGAAACCCGGGAGCGGCGCGCTGCCTCTCATCGTGCTGATGTTCCTAACAACGTTGGCCGCGATGGCATGCGGGGCGTGGGTTATCTGGCGGTCCAAAAACGTTGAACCTTGAACGCCAGACTGGACGGATAACTTTGCAAAGTCTATTCCCAACTTAGCAAGGGGAGAGACACATGGCGCTTCAGAAATTATATGCGGGGGCAAAACTTCGGGAGTTGCGCGGCCGCATTGGCCTGACCCAAAAGGTGTTTTCTGAGAAGCTCGGGGTGTCTCTGCCCTACTTGAACCAGATGGAAAACAACAATCGCCCTGTATCCACCACGGTGGTTTTGGCCTTGGCGCAAGAATTTGGGTTTGATGTCACCGAGCTGCAATCGGGTGATGAGGCCCGGCTTGTCGGGGACATGCGCGAAGCCCTGGCTGACCCAATTTTCGGTGGCCCGCCTCCCCCGCTGACCGACCTTCGTTTGGCTGCATCGAATGCGCCGGCACTTGCGCGGGCTTTTTTGGAATTGCACACGGCCTACAGGCAAACGCATGAGAGGCTCGCCTCTTTGGACGAGGCATTGGGCCGCGAAGACAGCCGGCTCCAACCCTCACCCTGGGAGGAGGTTCGTGATTTCTTCCACTATTGCGACAACTACATTGATGCCGTTGATCGGACCGCTGAGAGATTTGCAAATGAAGCAGACAGCAGCATTGAACAAGCGGCGCTATCGGCCCTTGCCAAACTGGGCGTGCGCGTCAGCTATGGCGACACAGATAAGATCCGCCAATACGACCCTGCGACGAAGACTTTGCAACTGGCACGCACCGCAGCGCCTGCGACCCAGAGATTTCAATTGCTGCTGCAATTGGCATTAATCAAAGAAGATCCGCTCTTGGAAGCAACGTTGGATTTGGCACGGTTCCAATCCCCGCAGGCGCGCAGTATCGCGAAGGTGGGGCTTGCCAATTATTTCGCGGGTGCCGCGCTGATGCCCTATCATCGGTTTCTGGAGGCTGCACAGACCAACCGACATGATTTGGAACGATTGTCAGACATGTTTGGGGCATCTTTGGAACAGGTCGCACACAGGCTGTCGACCCTGCAAAGACCTGGCGCGAAAGGGATACCGTTCTTCTTCGTGCGAGTCGATCCGGCGGGCACGATCACCAAACGCCATTCGGCGACGACCCTGCAATTCGCGCGCTTTGGCGGCGCTTGCCCCTTGTGGAACGTCCATGGAGCGTTCGAGACGCCTGGACGCTGGTTGCGCCAACTTGCCGAGACGCCTGATGGTATCCGGTATTTCTGCCTTGCCCGCGACGTGAGTAAACCGGGCGGCGCCTGGGGCATTCCGACACGTCGATATGCGATTGGCCTGGGCTGCGAAGTGAAGCACGCGCATGCCTTGGTTTATGCGGATCATCTTTCATTTGATGCCGCTGGAGCATTTGAGCCGATTGGAATTTCTTGCCGCATCTGTGAGCGCAGCCAATGCCCGCATCGATCGGTGCCCCCGTTGGAACGCCAACTGAATGTCGATCCAAACGCACGCGGGATGCTGCCCTATCAAGTTGATTGATTTAATCAGTTTCTTGCTGCCCGCCATCCGGCGGCGCGGGCTTCTTGTTCGGAGCAAAACCAGCGTTCGCCGTTGGAAAGATTGATCCGTGTGCGGGCGTAGTCTCGGTTGTGGGGCATGTGATAAATTTGGCCCGAGCCTGAGATATTGCCCTTGATGATACAATCCGACTGTGGAGCCTCTTGCACCGGCAAAACGCGCTGTTCCGCCCTGAAGGCTGACGGGGACTGCATCTTACCTGCCCACAATCCAACGCCGTTCACCTGCGCTGCTTTCTCCGCCAAATCATAGTCCATTGAATATCTGCGATAGGCCTCGGCCCACCCATTTTCCACGATATCGCCCCCGACGTCGCGGCCGTTCACCTGGCAGCGTGCAATGCTACGCCCGTAACGATCGCGATCAACCTCTTCGCAAAAAGCGGTGCGGCCTTGGTACAAATCGCGAACTTTCGCCTCGACAAAAGCGCCACACATCCACGGTTGCCCGCTTGCGTCTTCACAAGGTTGATCAACTTCGGGCGCATCGATGCCATGTAAGCGCACAGTGATACCCCCAACGTGAAACGTGTCACCGTCCACTACGTCAATCGTGCCGCGAAAATCGGCAAAGGCAGGTGACGCGAGCATTAATAAAAGAGAACAAAACCGGATCATTTTGTTAACTACTCTGATCCCAGTCGCGTCAGCAAGTGTATTATCCGTTAACGATTAACGTTGAGCGGTTTCCCACTTCGGATGAACCCAAGGCTGCGAAAGATCAGCACTAAGAGGTTGTTTTCCCAAAACATAATCGGAGACTTTTTCACCCACCATAATTGAGGGCGCATTCAAATTTCCGTTCGTAATTCTTGGGAAAATTGAACTATCAGCAACACGTAGATTGTTAACACCTATGACTCGCGCCTGCGCGTCCACCACAGCCATGGGATCGGTAGCCTGCCCCATTTTACAGGTTCCGCAGGGATGATAAGCGCTTTCAACGTGATCGCGAATGACGGCATCCAGCTCGTCGTCCGACTGTGCTTGCGGGCCGGGGATCAACTCGTGCTTGGCAAAGGGAGCGAACGCGTCTTGGCCGAAAATCTCTCGGGTGAGGCGGATGCAAGTTCTAAAGTCCTGCCAATCTTCGGCGGCGGACATGTAGTTGAAGAAAATGCGCGGATCCTGTTTGGGATCGGCGGACTGAAGTGTGATTTCACCGCGCGATTTTGATCGCATCGGGCCAACATGGGCTTGAAACCCTTCGGCTGCGCCAACGCCATCGTACCTGACGGCCAATGGTAGAAAATGGAATTGGATATCTGGATAAGGCACGCCGGCCTTTGATCTGATAAAACCTGCTGCCTCGAACTGGTTCGAGGCTCCGATGCCGGTTTTCGTAAGCAGCCACTGCGCACCGACACGAGCTTTGCCCATCAACGACCAATGCTTGAAAAGGCTGTGCCGTCCGCGCCCTGCCATTTGCACGTAGAGTTCTAAATGGTCCTGTAGGTTTTGCCCCACGCCTGCGCGGTCAGCAATTACGGGGATGCCATGTTCCGCCAAATGTTTTGCGGGCCCTACGCCCGACAACATCAATAGTTTCGGCGAATTGATTGCAGAGGCCGCTACGATCACTTCTACACGGGCTAAAATGATGCGCCCGTCTCGCAATTCGACACCCTTCGCAGCACCATTTTCGATAAGTATCCGCGTGGCGAACCCTTTTACAATCTGGCAGTTTCCAGTGGCCATGGCTGGACGAAGATAGGCAGAGGCAGCAGACCAGCGTTTGCCGTCCTTTATGGTGGCGTCAAAAGGCCCGAAGCCTTCTTGCTGCTGGCCGTTATAGTCATCCGTTAATGGGTAGCCCGCCTGAGCGCCCGCCTCTATCCAGGCTTGGGTAAGTGGGTTTTTTCCCAGGCCGCGCGACACATGCAGCGGCCCATCTCGACCCCGCCATGAAGGGTCGCCGCCACGACCGCAGGCGTGCCAATCTTCCATACGTTTGAAGTAGGGCAAAACCTCTGCATAGGACCATCCAGTCGCGCCCTGTTCGGCCCAGTGGTCGTAATCCTGGGCATGGCCACGGACATAGATCATGCCGTTGATAGAGGATGATCCGCCGATGACCTTCCCCCGAGGGCAAGCCAAACGTCGCCCCCCCAAATTAGGCTCTGGTTCGGTTTTGTAGCCCCAATCGTAGCGCTTCATATTCATCGGGTAGGAGAGCGCGCCCGGCATGTTGATGAATGGGCCAGCGTCTGAGCCGCCGGTTTCGATGACCAAAACAGAACGCCCAGCCTCGGCCAACCGAAACGCGATGGCGCAGCCTGCGCTGCCCGCTCCAATGATGACGTAATCGGCCTCCATCTAAAAAGGAGCCTCGACCGGGGTCATCGCCACATAGACAGATTTCATTTCGCTATAATGATCCACCGCACCTTTCGAATTCTCGCGTCCAACGCCCGAGAGTTTTGAGCCACCGAAGGGCGCCTCGACCGGCGCCAGGTTGTAGGTATTGATATAGCAAGTGCCCGCTTCGAAAGCTGCAGCCATGCGGTGCGCGCGTGTGAGGTCTTGTGTGAAAACGCCTGCGGCCAATCCAAAATCGGTCGCATTGGCGCGCGTCAAAACATCCTCTTCATCATCAAAATCGAGCACGCTGAGCACCGGACCGAAAATTTCATCCCTAGCGATGGTCATGTCATCGGTGACGTCGGCAAATACAGTGGGTTGAAGAAAATAACCTTTCGTCCCCACCCGTTCGCCGCCCGCCACCAAACGCGCACCTTCTGACAGGCCCTTTTCAATGAAACCTTGTACGATCTCCATCTGGTTTTGGCTGACCAATGGCCCGAAGTTCACCGTTTCATCCAACGGGTCCCCCATTTTGACGTCGTTCAACCGCTCCGTCAGACGCTGCAGGAACGCATCTTTGATCCCCGATTGCACGAACACCCGTGTGCCGTTGGAACAAACCTGACCAGAGCTGTAGAAATTCGCCAAGATTGCACCGCTTACCGCGTCTTCCAGATTGGCATCATCAAAAATGACCAGCGGTGATTTTCCGCCCAGCTCCATGGTGACATGGCGGATGCCGTCGGCGGCAGCGGCGTAGACTTTGCGGCCCGTGGGAACGGATCCAGTTAAGGATACCTTTGCGACACGCGGGTCAGTGACCAAGGCATGCCCGACATCCCCCATGCCTTGGACGACGTTGTAAATACCAGCAGGCGCACCGGCTTCGTGCAAAATCTCAGCCACTTTCAAGGCGCACAGCGGTGTCGTCTCAGAGGGTTTGAACACCATCGAGTTGCCGCAGGCCAAAGCAGGCGCCGCTTTCCATGCAGCAATTTGCGTCGGGTAGTTCCAAGCACCAATCCCGACACAAACACCCAACGGTTCCCGGCGGGTATATACAAAATCTGCCCCCAATTGCACATGTTCGCCTGTCAAACTGCCCGCAATCCCACCGAAATATTCCAACGCGTCAGCGGCAGATGTGGCGTCGGCAACAAGCGTTTCTTGCAGTGGTTTACCTGTGTCGTTGGTCTCCAGCACGCTGAGGTCATCGTTGCGGTCGCGGATAATGTCAGCCGCGCGCCGCAAAATGCGCCCACGCTCGGTCCCGGTCAGGGCAGCCCAGTCTTTCTGCGCCCGTTTGGCCGAGGCGAGAGCACGTTCAATGATGGCCGGCGTCGCGGCGTGCACGAGGGCGATTTGTTCTTCGGACACCTGGCAAATCACCGGGATCGGCGTGCCTGTTTGGTCTTCGACATAGGCACCGTCGATGAAGTGGCTCGCGGTTGGTTGAATATCATAGGCCATTTCATTCTCCTCGTGGAAAGCGTTGATTTTCTTCTAGAATATTTAGGTCCATGTGGTTTCGCATGTATCTCTCGGACGCTTTTTGAAGCGGCTGGTGATCCCATGGATAATATTCTCCATTGCGCAGCGCTTCGTACACGACCCAGCGGCGGGCTTGGCTTTCGCGCACCTGTGCATCGAATGCAGACAAATCCCACCGGTCCTCAGATTTAGCCCGCAATTGCGACACTGTCCCTTGATGTTTTTCGACATAGGCAAGGTTGGTGAGTTCATGCGGGTCCGTATCCAGATCGAACAATTGATCCGGATCGAGCGCGCAGCGGGTGTATTTCCATTTGCCATAGCGCAGACAGACCAATGGCGCGTAAGACCCCTCTGCCGCGTATTCCATCGCGACAGGTTCTGTCCGTTCAACACCGTTTGTCATCGGCACCAGCGACATGCCCTCGGTCCAAGGTTGAACCTCGTCCATTGAGACACCCGCAAGGTCACACAGAGTGGGCGCGACATCGATATTGGAGACAGGTGTATCATAGCGCCCCACCGGCATATTTGGTGACGCGATCATCAGTGGCACACGCGCGGAGCCTTCGAAAAACGACATCTTAAACCACAAACCGCGATCACCAAGCATGTCTCCGTGATCTGAGACGAATAGGATGACAGCCTCTTGGCGAGTCTCTTCTAGTGTCTGCAGAACCTCGCCGACCTTGTCGTCGAGATAGGAAATGTTGGCGAAATAGGCCTGCCGCGCGCGGCGCACTTGGTCTTCGGTTATGTCGAAGTTTTCATGATCATTCGCATCTAAAATGCGTTTGGAATGGGCATCTTGTTCCGCGTAGGGAATTGGTCCGACTTCGGGCAACAAATGCGCACAGTCTTCATAGAGGTCCCAGTATTTTCGCCGTGCAACATAGGGATCATGGGGGTGCGTAAAGCTAACCGTTAAGCACCATGGTCTGCTGTCATGTCCGCGGCTGAGATCGTAGAGCTTACGGGTCGCATGGTATGCGACCTCATCATCGTATTCCATTTGGTTCGTGATCTCGGCGATCCCTGCCCCGGTGACCGACCCCATGTTGTGATACCACCAATCGATCCGTTCACCGGGCTTGCGGTAGTCCGGCGTCCAACCGAAATCGGGGGGATAAATGTCGGTCGTCAAGCGTTCCTCGAAGCCGTGCAATTGATCCGGGCCGACAAAATGCATCTTACCGGACAGACAGGTTTGGTACCCAGCCCGCCTTAGGTGGTGCGCATACGTGGGGATCGCGGAGGCAAATTCCGCCGCGTTATCGTAGACCTGTGTACGGCTCGGCAGCTGCCCTGTCATGAAAGACGCTCGCCCCGGTGCACAAAGCGGCGACGCCGTGTAGGCGTTCGTAAACCGAGAAGAGCGCGCTGCCAGCTTTTTGAGGTTCGGCGCATGCAGCCAGTCCGCGGGGCCATCAGGGAACAGAGTTCCGTTCAACTGGTCCACCATGATTATCAGAATATTCGGCTTGTTCATGGCGTTGGTTCCGTCAGTTGATCGAGCGCGCGCATCGCAATCTTTTGCGCAGCAGCAATATTGGGAGCCTTAGCTAGCGCGGCGCGCAAATAGAGGCCGTCGATCAGCGCGGCCAACATTTCTGCGTCTTCACTTGGAGACTTGGAGAGAGGGCGCAACGCATGTGTGAGGTTCGATTTGAGCCGCCCTTGATATAGTTGCAAAAGGCGATGCATGTCAGGTTGTGTCGTCGCCTGCGCGTAAAGGGTCATCCATGCGCTGACAGTAGCAGGCGCAAAACATGACTTCGCAAAACTAGCCTCGATCAGCGCTTCCGCACGGGCGCGCGGGGTGGGCGCCGCGGCCAACGCCGTGCGCACCTCAACGTGAAACTCCCGAAGGATCGACCGCATGGCTGCCAGAAAAATTTGGTCCTTGCCGCCGAAATAGTGATGCGCCAGTGCCGATGACATGCCGGCCTGTTTCGCAATCTGACCGACCGTCACATCCAACGACCCTGACGCGCCGAGCACATCAATCGTGGCCTGTACCAACGCGGCCCGTCGAATTGGCTCCATCCCTATTTTTGGCATAAGCCCTCCAAGTTCGATGCTTGGCTAGGATCTATGTTTTTAATTGATCCGTCAATCAATAAAAATTGCCGGCATTGTTCCGTGGAAATTCAAACGATTTATCAATGCATTAAATTAGAACCGTTTCATTGGCTCGACCGAGCAGAAACACCCAGCGCTGCCCGCTCCAACTCATGCACAAGCGTCGCAGCCATTGAGCGCATCGCCGTCAGTTCAAATCTTTGGTCACCCATTCGCGTGACGGCCCCGTGCATATGCCCCACCAATGTTCGCGCCGTATGGCCTTGCTTGAAAACTGGTGCGCGCAAATCAATGGGCACGACGCGCGCCAAAACGTCCTGTACTTTGGCACCTTCGAGGCACACGATCACCCACCCATCTGATTGATCAACGCAAGCCGCCTGAGGCAAGGCCGGACACGCTGCGCCCATTAACAGCGCTTGGTTCAAACCAAACCAAGCAATACGGGGATTTTCACCCAAAGCTCTATTCGGCGATGGGAAGCCAAAACCAAATTCAGCCTTCAAAACATCCGAGGTCGCAGAGCCTCCGCCCGAGAAAGGGGCAATCAAGGTTATTGGCCCGACATCAACTTCGCGTATCGCGAGCGAACCGATGGTTTTCGGCAAAAGCCCTGCGCACGGGGGCGAGGGGATGAGTTTAGCCACGTGCACGCCCTCCATCTGGGTCAAAAAAGACAGGCGAGCAGACCTCACACAGTGTTTGAACATCCCGCATGTGATCGACCAGTTGGATACGTTCCCCAATCCTGTTTGGCCCATCGATCAAAAAGCCCATGCCAATCGAATGCCCCAAGGTCGGGGAAAAACAAACTGAGGTCACATAGCCTTGGTCGTTCGCCGAAACAGCATCTGCCCCGTTCCCGAACAAATGAGCACCCGCTGTCATTTTTCCCGCTTTATCAACTGGTTTCAGCCCGACAAGCTGCTCACGTTGTGGGGCCAACAGACCTTCACGCCGGGAGGCGGCATTTCCGATGCAGTCTTTCTTCTGGCTCACCAACCGGTCGAGACCAAGATCAAAAGCCGTGATACGGCCATGGATTTCAGCGTGCGTGATGAACCCTTTTTCGATCCGCAGGACATTCAAGGCCTCCATCCCGTAGGCGCCGCCCCCCATCCCTTCGGCTTGCGCGACCAATTGTCGGAACAAGGACGCGCCAAATCGTGCGGGCACGGCCAACTCATAGGCATGCTCCCCCGAAAACGAAATACGGAACAGCCGCGCAGAAACGCCGCCCAGCGACACAACTCCGCAGGACATGAACGGCCATTGGTCGTCATCAATGGGATCGTCCAGCATCGTATTCAAGAGTTCCCGCGCCTTTGACCCGGCGATTGCGAATTGTGCCCAGTGTTCGGTCACTGATGCAAACCGGACATTCAAATCTGGCCTCAATGCCTGTGCAACCCACTCAAGATGGGTCATGACCTGCCCTGCGGCCGCCGTTGTTGTGGTCATCACATAATGGTTTGGTCCGATGCGGGCTGTTGTTCCATCATCCATCACGTGACCATCTTCGCGCAGCATCAATCCATATCGAACGCGGTTCTCTTTGAGCGTCGAGAAGGTGTTGCAATAGACGAAATCTAGAAAAGCTGCGGCATCGGGGCCTTGGATGTCTATTTTCCCCAAGGTGCTGACATCGCAAACACCTACGGCATTTCGGACATATCCAACCTCACGATTGCAGCTGTCCAGCCAAGTGGTTTCAGTTGGCTTGGGAAAGTAGCTTGGCCGATACCAAAGCCCTGCTTCGATCATCGGCGCCCCACGATCCACACTGGCCTGATGGGATGTTGTGAGCCGTTCTGGCGCAAACCCTTTACCTTGCCCGCCCGCCCCCATTGCGCCAATGGAAACGGGTACGTAAGGGGGGCGAAAGGTCGTCGTGCCTGTGTCTGGAATGCCGCGCCCTGTGGCATCCGCCAAGACCGCCAGTGCCTGCACGTTCGAGTTTTTTCCTTGATCCGTTGCCATGCCTTGGGTCGTGTAGCGCTTCATATGCTCGACACTGCGGAAGTTTTCTTGGGCGGCGAGTTGCACATCTTTCACGTGGACATCATTCTGGAAATCCAGCCATTTCCGCCCTTTCCCTTCGACCTGCCAGAGCGCCTCAATCCGGTAGGGCGCATCTTCTGCGGTTGGCACCACGACCTTTGGCGAAAGACACAAGCCGCGGGCAACATCCGCCCCTATTTCTGCGCCTGATGTCAGGCAGGCCAATGTGCTCATATGGCCCGCAGCGGACCCTGCGACCGACATATTGGGAACAGCGTTTTCGCCGGGGACAAAGGAGAGCACTGCATCGTTCCAATCCGGACGGCCATTCATGTGACAAGTCAAATGCACTGTCGGATTCCAGCCCCCAGACATCGCCAAGCAATCTGTTGAGATATGCTCAATTCCCTCTGCCGTGGAGACAGAAACGTGGGTCACCCGATGACGGCCCTTTGTGCCGATAACCCTACCTCCTTTGATCAAACGGTATTGCCCCATAGTGGGTGCATCCGTGCGGCTGTCGATCACAGCAGCGACGTCGACGCCCGCGTCGATCAGATCCACAGCGGTGCGATGGGCATCATCGTTATTGCAAAAGACACTGACCGTGCGGCCCGGCGCGACCCCGCAGCGATTGAGATAGGAGCGCACTGCGCTGGCCATCATGATGCCGGGTCGGTCATTGTTCGGGAATGCAATGGGCCGCTCAAGCGCGCCGGCACACAAAACACTGTGCTTGCAAACGATCCGCCAAAAACATTCTTTCGGGCCGCCTCGAGCATTCAACTGTTCCAACGCGCCAAACGTGCCTTGATCATAGGCACCCGTCACCGTTGTTCGTGACATAAGTCGCACGTTGTCCATAGCCGCGAGTTCTGCAATCTGGTCAGCCACCCAATTGGCGCCAGGTTGCCCCCCAACGTCAAACGTTTCTGAAAGCAAACGACCGCCGTATTCCGAACTCTCGTCTGCGAGGATCACATCAGCGCCCGCGCGTGCAGCTGTAAGGGCGGCCATGATGCCAGAGGGTCCAGCACCAATCACCAGTACATCGCAATGGGCGAAGACCTTTTCATACAGGTCCTCATTCGCTTGACCCGACAATGCCCCGAGACCTGCTGCACGGCGGATGATCGGCTCATAGAGCTTTTCCCAAAAGCTTTGCGGCCACATAAAGGTTTTGTAATAGAACCCCGCACTTAGAAAAGGCGATGCGATATCGTTGATGGCCATCGCGTCGTATTTCAGCGACGGCCATGCATTTTGGCTTCGCGCGACCAATCCATCATAAAGTTCAAGAGTAGTCGCCCGCTGGTTCGGGTCTTGGGCTGGCCCTTCGCCGGTTGTCACCAAGGCATTCGGTTCTTCTGACCCCGCTGTCAAAATACCCCGCGGTCTGTGATATTTAAAGGATCGACCGACCAAGCGAACACCGTTGGCCAACAATGCCGATGCCAGCGTATCGCCTTCCAGGCCCGTGTAGGTCCGACCATCAAACGTGAAGGTGAGCGGCTTGGCGTTAGGGTTGAGGCCTTTTCCCGCGATCCTCATTGTGTGTTTGCGCCCGCCAATTCGCAGCGTAGCACCTCATGCGTCAGTGTATTCCGCGTCACGACAAGCCATGCACCGCAGCCGGACTCGTGATGCCAAAGATCGCGGGTTTCACCCGCTGGATTATCACGGTTGTGAAGGTAGTCATCCCACGCCTCAGAACCGGCATTCGGATCTGGACGATCCAGTTCGACCGCATCCCCTTTGTAGTAGAATTCGCGACGGTCACGTTCGCCGCAGATGGGGCAATTTAGGCGCATCGCAGCCTCCTAGTGTAAATTGTGTTGAGAGCCTGTGCCCTCTTCATCCATCAGCACCGCCCCGCTTCGAAAACGGTTCATGAGAAACCTCGCTGCGGGGGCATGATGCGTTCCAGTGGCGATCAAATGCGCGTAAGAAAATCCCGATCCGGGCACTGCTTTAAAGCCGCCATAGCACCAGCCGCAGTTCAGAAATAAGCCTTGCGTGTCTGTCTTGTCGATGATCGGCGATCCGTCAGGCGACATGTCCATCACACCGCCCCAAGACCGCAAAACCTTCGCTTTCGCGATGGAAGGCATCAGGGTCATTGCGGCCTCCATAACATGTTCTTTCATCGGCAAATTGCCCCGCGCGGCATAGGATTTGTAGAAATCAATATCGCCGCCGAACACCAAACCGCCTTTGTCAGATTGGCTGATGTAGAAATGCCCCATCCCGAAACTGATCACGCCCGGCATCAAGGGCTTTAGCCCTTCTGAAACGAAGGCCTGCAACACGTGGCTTTCAATGGGCAGCCGCAGGCCCGCCATTGCCCCAACCAAAGACGACCGACCGGCCACAACAATCGCGACTTTCTTGGTGCGGATCGCACCACGGGTGGTTTGGACGCCTTTCACCACCCCGCCTTCGATGTCGATGCCCGTGACTTCGCAGTTTTGAATGATATCAACACCGCGCTGATCGGCACCCCGCGCATAGCCCCAGGCAACAGCATCGTGGCGGGCCGTCCCACCACGCCGATGCATCAGGCCGCCATAAATCGGGAAACGCACATTGTCGAAATCGATCATCGGCGCTTCGGCACGCACCTGCTCGGGCGTTAAAAGCTCAGCATCATCACCTTGGTTCACCATTGCATTGCCGCGCCGTGCGAACATATCCCGCTGGCCGTCAGAATGGCACAGCATCATGACCCCGCGCTGGGACATCATGGTGTTGTAATTCAAATCTTGCTCCATGTTTTCCCACAATTTGAGTGAGTGGGAATAGAACTCGGAGTTTCCAGGCAACATGTAGTTTGCGCGAACGATCGTTGTATTCCGACCGACATTCCCGCCGCCAATGTAGCCCTTTTCTAATACCGCAACATTGGTGATGCCGTGTTCTTTGGCCAAATAGTAGGCGGTCGACAGGCCATGCCCACCGCCGCCGATCACAATCACATCGTATTCAGATTTTGGCTCAGGATCACGCCAAACAGGTTTCCAGCCGCGCTGCCCGAACAGACCTTCTTTGATGATCTTCAATGCTGAATAGCCCATGCGGCCTCCTTCGCTCAGGTTCAGCCTAGCCAAGGCAATACAGCCTGCAAAGATACCCACCCGACACATACAGGGTCGTTCACGACCTAAATCTGGTCAGAAAAAAGGGGCACGTGAGTTGCGCGCCCCTTTTTGGCTTTAAAGCCCTTTAGCTTTGTAACTTTCGGCGACGCGATTGATAGACACCAAGTAGGCCGATGTTCTCAAATCGGAGACATCCGCGCGATTGTGCCAAACGTCCCGCATGGATTGGAACGCAGTGCGCATCGTATCGTCGAGGCCCGAGCGCACGAGTTCCAGCTCATCCGCGCCGCGCAGGTACTTTTGCTTGAAGTTCGGCGTCATCGACCATTGATCGCCCAAGTGCTGGCTCAAACGTTCTAATTCGCCAACGATTAGCTCGTGACGCGCTTCTTCTTGGCGCCGCTGCATGCGGCCAAAACGGATGTGGCTTAGGTTTTTGACCCATTCAAAGTAAGAAACGGTCACACCACCGGCGTTCGCGTACATGTCCGGGATGATCACAGTGCCTTTTCGGTTCAGAATTTCATCTGCACCGGCCGTTATTGGCCCGTTCGCAGCTTCAACGATCAAGGGTGCTTTCACGTTCTCTGCATTGCTCAGGTTTATCACCCCTTCCAAGGCCGCGGGGATCAGGATGTCGCAGTCTTCCTCGAGAACGACGGCGCCGTCTTCGACGTAGGTTCCGTGCGGGTAACCTTTGACACCGCCATGTTGACCGATCCAATGGTGCAACGCTTCGACGTCGATTCCTGTTTCATCAACAATGGCCCCGTCCCGCTCGATGATACCGGTGATCAAACACCCGTCTTCGTCCTTTAGGAACTTGGCCGCGTGATATCCCACATTGCCAAGCCCTTGCACGATGACGTGCTTACCGTCGAGGGAACCGGACATCCCTGCGGCCTGAACGTCCGCAGGTTCGCGGAAAAATTCGCGCATGGCATATTGTACACCGCGGCCCGTTGCTTCGACCCGCCCAGCGATACCACCCGCATGCAATGGCTTGCCTGTCACACAGGCGGCGGCATTGATATCTGTCGTGTTCATGCGGCGATATTGGTCGGCAATCCATTCCATCTCACGCTCGCCAGTGCCCATATCTGGGGCGGGCACGTTCTGGCTAGGGTGGATGAGGTCACGTTTGGCAAGTTCATAGGCGAAACGTCTCGTGATACGTTCCAACTCATCTTCTTCCCAAGCGCGTGGATCAATGCATAAACCACCCTTTGACCCGCCGAACGGAGTTTCAACAAGCGCGCATTTATAAGTCATCAGCGCTGCAAGGGCTTCAACCTCGTTTTGGTTCACCCCCATAGAAAAACGGATGCCGCCCTTTACCGGCTCCATATGTTCCGAGTGCACGGAGCGGTAACCGGTGAAGGTCTCAATCTTGCCACGCAGGCGCACACCGAAGCGGACAGTATAGGTCGCATTGCAGACACGAATTTTTTCTTCGAGACCTGGCGGCAAATCTATCAATGCAACGGCGCGGTTGAACATAATATCCACGCTTTCGCGAAATGATGGTTCGTTCCCTGCCGCGTTTGGTGAACTCATGACGGTTCCTTTCCTAAAGTGTGTCTCCCCCATCTCAGATGGCGGTTATCCATAGGTAAACATGATTCGGCACAGCAGTTATAAACTGATTAAGTTTTGTGCATTCGAAAATGTAGATTAAGGAAAAATGCCTAAGTTGTGCCTATTCCTTGGTCTAAAAACCAACAGGTTTTGTGCAAACTTTGCGAACAATCTGCCCTGAAAAACCTGACTGTCATCAGATTTATTAACGCACCACTAAGGATGACCCAATTTTGCCCCATTCTTGTCACTTCTGTCAGGTTTAACAGATCTGAACAAAAGGGTGTTTTTTCAGCATAGACCATGTTGGCCGAAACATGAGGCATACAAAATGACAATGAACACGACACAAATTCGATCAGAATCTCAATCTGCGAAGCAGAGCGTTTTGCGATTCCGGCGCGACGATGACGGGGCCCTGATCTTATTCGGGTTGTTGATGTTTGTTTTGATTTTGTGGCTCGGCGGTATGGCCGTTGACCTGATCCGGTTCGAAACAACCCGTGCGAAACTGCAGGGCACGCTAGACCGTGCTACGTTGGCTGCAGCCGATCTCGACCAGACCTTAGATTGCGAAGGTGTCGTCAACGATTACTTTGACAAGGCTGGGATGCTGACTTTTCTCGACGACGTCGATTGTGACACAGGCCTGAATTACAAGACGGTCACGGCAAGCGCCTCCGCCGATATGCCGTTGTTCTTCTACGACATCCCGCGCATTTTCTCTGAACCGTTCGAACCGGGTTTGACGACCTTGAACGTCAGCGGCGTGTCTGTCGCCGAAGAACGTGTGAGTGATGTGGAGATCTCTTTGGTGCTTGACGTTTCAACGTCCATGGACAGCAATGGTCGCATCACGAACCTTCGCTCAGCGGCAAAGGAATTTGTGACAACCGTTCTGGCAAATAACACCAATGCGCCGCAGGGGCTGATTACCGTTTCGATGGTGCCCTACAGTGCGGTCGTCAATGTTGGACCTGACATCGCAAACGCCGCGGACAGCAACGGTGATCCGTATTTGGATATCAACAGAACACATTCCTATTCGACCTGCCCACAGTTTGACGATGATACTGTGTTTGAAACAACGGTCTTGGATCTGGATAAGTCATACGACCATGTTTCACACTTTATTGTCGGTGATCCATGGTGCTTCGTCGGCGAAGAAAATGCCATTATCCCCATGACGTCCAATGAAGATATGCTTCATACAGCGATTGATGCCCTTACTCCGTTCGGGAACACAGCAATTGATATGGGCATGAAGTGGGGCGTGGGGCTTCTGGACCCGAGTACACGGGACATCATCACCGATTTAGCCGCGACAAGCGATAACAGCGTTGAGGCCCCAGCATCTGGCCGGCCCTATGCGTTCTCGGAGCCTGATGTACTGAAAGTGGTCGTTCTGATGACCGATGGTGAAAATACAACCCAGTTCGACTTGATCGATCGTTTCAAAGATGGGGATTCATTCGTCTGGTTTGATCTCAAAGACTATGACCACGACGTTCAGCTGAGTGACGTGCGCGACAATGACATTTCGATCCAGTACTCCGGCCAATTGACGCCAGATGACTACACGGACGATGCATTCTTCTGGAACGGCTCTAGCAGCAGTTACCCTCTTTACAGCTATCCGCGCGGCTATAGCAGTCGTTCGGAATACGTTGATGCTATGGAGAACGGTCCGATTGTTGTAACCATGGACGGCTCTGAAGTGACTGAAGAGGAATACGAAGACCTCGAGGAAGACACGTCGCTCCACGTGGGCAATTCAGGGAACGGCCCGACATTTACAGATAATGTGCGTAAAGCCTCCTGGCAGGAACTCTACGCGAATTGGGAATATAATCGCATCAACAATGAACTGTTGTACGACGCCTACAACACGAAGCTGAACCGAAACCGCATTTTACCATACAGCGCAGGAACCGGATGGGCTCGGCCTGAATCTGGCTCATCTTACCAAATTTACCTGCCCGACTACATCGACGCAGACTATGGAGTAACAGGCACGGTATACTCCAGTGACGCCGATGATCGGCTTGAAGATCTCTGCCAAGCTGCTCGCGACGAACAGATTGTTATCTATACTGTCGCATTCGAAGCACCGACCAACGGTCAAACGGCCCTTCGGAACTGTGCGAGTTCTACCAGTCACTACTTCGACGTCGATGGTAAAGATATCACCGAAGCCTTCAGCGCAATTGCGTCTGATATCCGCGCATTGAAATTGACACAGTAAGGTGCGTTTCATGACATATGTTCTCAAATTCTTTGGATTCCTTCTGCGCGGTTTTCGCCGTGCAGAAGACGGCGGCCCATCTGTCGAATTCGTCATTGTGTTCTTCCCTTTCGTCGTCCTACCCGTTGCTGGGTTCGAAATGGGGCTTTTAATGACACGCCACGCAATGCTGGAACGCGGTCTTGATATCGCCATTCGTGAAGTGCGGTTGAACACAAACGATGATGTGACCGAAGATACTTTGAAGAAGGCTGTTTGCAATCATGCGGGAATTTTACCCAACTGCCTTACCAGTGTTCGTTTGGAAATGAGGCCAATTGACCTGTTCCACTCTGGAGCAAACGCAGACAATGAGATCCCTTCAGAGGCATCTTGTGTCGACATCAGCGACCCATTTCAGCCAGCGCGCAACTTTGAAGCTGGCGTTGACAATGAAGTTATGATCGTCCGCGCTTGCGGCGTTTTCTCACCAATGCTTCCCAAGTTTGGTCTCGGGTCGTTTTTGGCAGATCCTGATGATGGACTGTATCGGCTTGTTGCCCTGTCCGCATTTGTAATGGAGCCTTTATAACATGAAAAATCATGCTGCTTCGCGCCTGCGCAAATTCCGCTCGGATGACGAGGGATCGATCATTATCGAAGCCGTCATCATGATCCCGATGCTGATCGCCTGTGTGATCGCGATGTTCGTATTTTTCGATGCATTTCGAAACCAATCGATCAACCTAAAGGCCGCCTATACAATTTCAGATGCGCTCAGCCGAGAAGAGCAGACTATCGACAATAACTATATTGTTAATTCTTGGCGTCTTCACCGTTTCCTGTCCAACTCCCAAACGCTCACACGGCTGCGGGTAACTGTTATTCAGTATGACGATGTCAACAAACAGCACCTTGTGTCTTGGTCAGCTTCAAAGGGCGGAATGGGTGAGATGACGCAAGGGATGTTGGACAAGCTTGTGACCAATGACCAAATACCAGTTATGCCCCACTTAGACACGTTGATCATCGTTCAAACGGCAGTCAACTACACGCCAGCATTCACCATTGGCTTGCGGTCTTTCAACTTTGAAAACATGATTTTCACCAGACCACGATTTGCGCCACAGCTTTGCTACAGCTACAGCGGCAATGAGGATACACGCACCTGCCCAATTGGGACCTAGGCGCGAACGCTCCTAGTCGTTGTCGATACGCATTGCGATTTGTTCGGCCATGAATTTGGACGCTCCTGATGGTGTGACCCCACCGACGCCAATCCGTTTCGAATAGCGCCACCAAAGACCGGGAACCCATGAACGTTCTTGTGGCGTTTTCAGACGTAAAACAAATCCGTTTGAGGGCTTAAACGCCAAGGCACCGCGATCAACACCTTTCACGTTATCCAAAGTGGTCAAAACCACACCACTCGTATCACGCAGGTCTGTCTCTGTCAGGATAAGTCCAAGCCGGCTGGAGCGGCGCAAGCGTTCCGCCAGCACCAATGTGGCTGCTCCGAGCGCGATAAGAAAGAGCTGCCAGCCGAACGCTGGGGGTTGAAAAAACGCCAGCAGAACGAGCAACGCGCCCAGCGCGAAAACCGCCCCATACGCAAAAAGTCGACGTGGCGCAGATGCCTGCAAAGTTGTTATAACTGTATCGTCTGACATGTGGTGCCCCCTATTTCGCAAAGCCTACCTATCTGGCCCCTGATCTGTTGAAAACCCTTTGCTCCCTCCGCACCACCACGGGCAATTGCTTGCCCCTTCGCGTCGTCGCTTCTATGGTCGCGCGACGACAAATGGACCAATTATGATGCGCTTCGCACTTGCCCTGATTGCAGCTCTTTCGGCCTGCACCCAGTTCCCAGAACTGGACGGCACAATTGCGCCCGATACATCAAACACAACGCCACCCGAATTGATCCCGCTGGCCGGTTTGATCGAGCGTGCAAATAGGTCGACTACACCGGCGGACGCGGTCATTGGAAATCTGGAAACGCGCCTGTCAAATCTTCAAAATCGCGCGACTAGGTTGCGCGGCCCGGTGATTGATCCTGCCACACGTGCGCGAATGCTGCGCGGCGTGCGTTGAATCCCTGTCGCTGACAGGCTAACAGGCATCAAACGACCTTGCGCAAGGAATACCCTCATGTCTGATCCTCTTCGTCTTGGCATCGCTGGCTTAGGCACCGTTGGTGTCGGCGTGGTGCGGATTATCCGCCAACAAGCTGCCCTGCTAGAGGCCCGGACTGGTCGAAAAATTGCCATCACCGCCGTCTCTGCCCGCAGCAAAGACAAAGACCGCGGCGTTCCGCTGTCAGATTATGCCTGGGAAGACGATCCTGTTGCATTAGCAGAACGAGACGATGTCGACGTTTTTGTGGAATTGATGGGCGGCGATGCAGGCCCCGCGAAAGACGCGACAGAAGCAGCCCTTGCCGCTGGCAAAGACGTTGTTACAGCGAACAAGGCCATGCTGGCACATCACGGCCAAGCGTTGGCGGAAACCGCGGAAAGCGCCGGCCGTGTGATCCGGTACGAAGCCGCTGTCGCTGGCGGGATACCCGTGATGAAAGCGCTCACCGAAGGGTTGGCCGGCAACGACATTACCCGTGTCATGGGTGTTATGAACGGCACATGTAACTACATTTTGACCCAAATGCAGGCGACCCGTCAGGGGTACAACGCCCTTTTCGCCGAAGCCGACAAACTGGGCTACCTCGAAGCTGATCCTAATCTAGACGTGGGTGGAATTGATGCAGGCCACAAGCTGGCGTTGCTGTCGTCTGTTGCGTTTGGCACGCAAGTCGATTTCGATTCGGTCGAGCTTGAAGGCATTCAAAACATCACCTTGGAAGACATCGATGCTGCCGACGACATGGGCTATCGCATCAAATTGCTGGGGGTCGCTCAGATGACTGGCCGCGGGCTGGAACAGCGGATGTCACCCTGTTTGGTACCGTCTACCTCGCCACTCGGTCAGCTAGAAGGCGGCACCAATATGGTTGTCATCGAAGGCGATGCCGTCGGCCAGATTGTATTGCGCGGTGCAGGTGCCGGCGAAGGGCCGACGGCCAGCGCCGTCTTGTCAGACATCATCGATATTGCACGCGGTCTACGCCTGCCGACATTCGGCCAACCTGCAACGACGCTGAAAACAGCACGGCCAGCGCAGGCGGCCATTCCAGCCCCCTATTACATTCGCATGCAATTGGTGGACAAACCCGGCGCGCTTGCAAAAGTCGCAGCCGTTTTGGGCGATGCAGGCGTGTCGATCGACCGGATGCGCCAGTATGGTCATAACGACACGTCGGCGCCTGTGCTGATCGTTACGCATAAAACACCTCGCGTGGCACTGGACGAAGCATTGCAAAATATGGATGCGTCGGTTGTTGTGGGCGACCCTGTTGCAATCCGGATCGAAACGGTCGACTGACACGTAAACCCTGATAGGTTGAGGGCATGACGCACCCCAACCCAAATGCATTGTCGCGCAATATTGCCCTTTATCCGTGGACCCGCTTCTTGCGGAGTCTCCTGTTTTGGCAGGCCATTTGGTTTCTGTATTACCAAGATGTTCTTTCGGCCGCGGATGCAATCCTGCTTTATGCGCTGACAGATATCGCAACCACGGTTCTTGAGGTTCCGTCTGGATACATGTCAGACAGGTTAGGGCGCCGTTTTACGTTGCTCGCCAGCGGTGTCTCGGGTCTCCTCGCTGCGATCTTGTTTGTTTACGGCGAAACCTTTTTGGTTTTTGCCATCGCTACGATGCTGTTTGGTGCAAGCATCGCGTTTTCAAGTGGAACAGACGAGGCCATCCTTTACGAAAGCCTTGTCGCATCCGGTCGTGCAACCGAGATCGAACAGCAAGAAGTTTTGGCCTGGCGTGCGTCGTTCATCGCCCTTGCCCTTTCTGCGGTCGCGGGCGGGGCACTCGCGATGATCAACATGAAGCTGGCCTATATTGCGGTTGTGTTTTCGTTTGCGGCCCTCACTTTGGTCACGTGGATGATGGTTGAACCACCGCATTCGACGCCGCATGTTGGAAGCCCCGAAAGCAAGCCTTGGCGGCAAATCTTAAACACCCCGCGCGATCCAGTTCTGATGTGGTTTTTCGCGCTGACTGTCTTGCTATATGCGTTTAGCCATCTTCCATTTGTCTTTGGTCAACCGTTTATCTTGAATGCGTTGGAAACCATGAATTTGGAAGAATCGGCGCCCATGGTCAGCGGCACAATCACTGCGACGATGATGGCCTTATCCGTGTGTGTTTCCTTATTCGCTGTCCGCCTGCGCATTGCGCTGGGCCTGCCTAAGCTACTTATCGGGTCTCTCGGTCTGCAAATTGCGATTTCGGGCATTATGGCGCTGACCGACAGTACCGTTGTTGTGGCCATTTTGATGCTGCGGATGGTACCAGATGCCCTGACGCGGCCGTTCATATTAGCGCGCATTCAACCGCTTTTGACGGATGCAAACCGCGCAACATGGCTATCCGTACAAAGTTTCATGGGCCGTTTGCTTTTTGCCTTTGCGCTGACCATTGGCGCAATTTCAACGACAGATGTTGGCGAGATGCCTTACGCTGACATCCAAGCTATCCTCTCTGTTGCGACCGGCCTTGGCGTTGCTGCGATTTTGACCCTGACAATTGCGGCGCGCAAAATTGCGCTGGAGGCAACTCCACCCGCGCGCCGATAAACACCGCAACATCGACATGGCGAATCCCTACGTCGAGGCATATGGTTGTGCTTGATGACAGACACACAACATATTGGGCGCGCCTTTCTGGATGTCGCCACCTCCGCCACGGGCCGCCGCTGGGTTGGCCCCAGCGTCGAAGATGACCGTCAAAGCGAAGCGATGGCGCAAGCCACCGGACTGCCCCTGCCCGTTTGCCGGACTTTGGTAAGACGTGGCGTGCCTGCCCAAGAGGCCGTGGCGTTCCTCGCACCGACGCTGCGCGACCTCATGCCTGACCCGCGATCACTGTTGGATATGGAAAAAGCAGCCGCGCGCGTGGTCGCCGCAGCGCTTAATCGTGAAAAAATCGCTATCTTTGCGGACTATGACGTCGACGGTGGAACGTCAGCAGCCCTGTTGATTAATTGGCTTCGCGCCTTCGGCAACACACCCACATTATACGTCCCCGACCGTATCGACGAAGGATACGGGCCCAATGATGAAGCAATGTCGGCACTTGCCCGTGATCACGATCTGATCATTTGCGTCGATTGCGGAACGCTGTCCCATGGCCCGATCGCTGCCGCCGTCGGCGCAGACGTGGTGGTTTTGGATCACCACCTCGGTGGGGAAACCCTGCCCGAGGCGCATGCCGTGGTTAACCCGAACCGGCAAGATGAAACAGGCGACCTTGCGCATCTGTGTGCGGCCGGGGTTGTGTTTTTGTGCTTGGTTGAGACAAACCGTCAGCTGCGCGAAACGGGTCAGAAAACGCCCGATTTGATGAGTCTCCTGGATTTGGTTGCCCTTGGGACGGTGGCAGATGTGGCACCGTTGGTGGGGGTAAACCGTGCCTTCGTTCGGCAAGGTTTGACAGTAATGGCGCGCCGCCAACGCCCCGGTGTTGTGGCGCTATCGGATGTGTCACGGATGGACACCGCGCCATCCTCTTATCACCTTGGGTTCTTGCTGGGGCCACGCGTGAACGCGGGCGGACGGATCGGCAAGTCCGACCTTGGCGCGCGCCTATTGGCAACAACTGACCCGCGTGAAGCCCAATCCATGGCGGAGCGGCTGGACGAATTGAACACAGAACGCCGCGAAATCGAAAATCAGGTGCGTGAGATGGCGTCGGAACAGGCCGAAGCGCGCGGGCTGGACGGTCCGCTCGTTTGGGCCGCTGGCGAAGGCTGGCATCCAGGCGTGGTCGGGATCGTTGCCTCGAGGCTGAAAGAAAAAACGAACCGTCCTGCGGTCGTGATTGGCCTAGATGGCGACGAAGGCAAAGGATCAGGGCGATCGGTTTCGGGGATTGATCTGGGCGCCGCTATTCAACGCTGCGCTGCCGAGGGACTATTGATCAAAGGCGGCGGGCATAAAATGGCGGCGGGTTTGACCGTGGCGCGCGACAAACTTGAACCCGCAATGGAACGCTTGTCAGAGCTTTTGGAGAAGCAAGGGGCCGGTGACATCGGCCCTGCTGATTTGAAAGTAGACGGCCTGCTGATGCCGGGGGCCGCGACGGTCGAACTGATTGAACAGATCGAGCAAGCCGGGCCCTTCGGCGCAGGCGCACCGGCACCACGGTTCGTTTTTCCAGATTGCACTATACACTTTGCCAAACAGGTTGGCGCCAACCATCTAAAAATCACCTTCGGCGACGGCCTAAGCGCCCGCGTTGATGCAATTTGTTTCGGTGCTATGGACGGCCCGCTCGGCCCCATGTTGATGAACCACAATGGCGCGCGCTTCCATCTTGCTGGCCGTTTGGAGGTCAATACTTGGCAAGGCCGACAGAGCCCCCAACTGCGTTTAGAAGACGCTGTTTTGACGAATTAAAAAAATCCGAAATTTTTGAAAGAATCCACTTGCGCCCCCCGTCGGGTTTTCCTAAATACGCCTCACCAAACAGCGGTCCCTTCGTCTATCGGTTAGGACGCCAGGTTTTCAACCTGGAAAGAGGGGTTCGATTCCCCTAGGGACTGCCATTTGGGACCATCCAAAAACCTAGCAACAGATAGATGTTTCTTCGTCTAAACTAGGTGTTTTGGTGCGGATATTTTCAAGACTTTCAATCAAATGTTATGCTCGCTTTGGTATTGGCCTAGGGCGCAAGATGCCTACACTGGCGCCATGACATCAAAATATTTCACACCAAGTGGTGGCCTCCCCCCGCAGACACAGCTTCTGACAGATCGCGCTGTTTTTACAGACAGTTACGCTGTTATTCCGAAAGGAGTGATGCGCGACATTGTTGTATCGAATCTGCCTTTTTGGGACAAAACACGCGCGTGGATACTCGCGCGGCCTTTGTCCGGCTTTGCCGAAACATTTAGCCAATACATCGTAGAAGTCGCGCCAAACGGTGGCTCCGACCGGCCAGAAACAGAGCCTGAAGCCCAAGCCGCCCTCTTCGTCACCAAAGGGGCTGCGACACTCACAATAGATGGGGTGGACCACAGCCTGTCAGAGGGTAGCTTTGCCTACGTGCCAGCAGGCGTGCCGTGGTCGTTCAAAACTGGCCCAGATGCAGGCTGCACCTTTCACTGGATCAGAAAGGCATACGAAGCGGTCGATGGTATTCCCGCACCAGATCCCGTTGTGACGTGCGATGCTGACGTACCTCCAACCCCCATGCCGGACACGGACGGCGTCTGGGCGACCACACGCTTTGTGGACCCAAATGATATGCGCCACGACATGGCCGTTACGATCGTCACCTTCCAACCCGGTGGCGTGATACCTTTTCTGGAAACTCATGTGATGGAACACGGTTTATACGTCTTGGAGGGGAAAGCCGCCTACCGGTTGAACCAAGATTGGGTCGAGGTTGAAGCGGGTGATTTCATGTGGCTGCGCGCCTTTTGCCCGCAAGCCTGTTATGCAGCGGGCCCCGGCCCCTTCCGTTATCTGCTCTACAAAGATGTAAACCGCCATCCCGGCCTTTGAAGGGGGGGCATGCGACGGTTAGCCCCCTTCGCGGACAACGATATAGGGACGCGCAAAGGCGTGTTCTTGGAGGTTTACCCCACAACCTATTCGATCAACTACGGCAAATAGTCCGGGGTTGGCCAGCGGTGTAAGCACACCATGCCAGACATTTTGATGGATATTGATCGCCTGGCCAGCATCCGTGATGAAAGCCTGCGGCGTACCTGGTGCGCCACCTGCGTCGCCTGCGACAATGACCAAGAACGGGTTCTGGTGCATCGGAATGAACGCCTGCGACCCCAGCGGATGACGCTCCATCAAGTCTAAAGTGTACGGAAAATTGCGGGGCTGGGCGTTGAAAAGGCTGATACCAGCGCGACCCTCTCCGAAACTCAGGGCAGCACGATCATGAAACCGGCCGCAGAACCCTTGGTTGATGATCTGGTCGGCCTCACCAGCGCAGTCGAGCACATCACCGAAGGGGGCGAATGCTTTCGCCGTTAACCTCTGCGCTTTGATCTGCGTCATGCGAAGATGTCCATCAACCGAAACTCGGCGATGCGCTCAACCTGGCGGCAGGCTTCGGCAAATTCAGTCTCGGTACTGTGTGCGATCCGTGTCTCAAAATTCTGAACAATGGAGGTTTTGGTATGATCCCGCACTGCAATAATGAATGGAAAGCCATGTTTTTCCACGTAGGCCGCGTTGAGCGATTGGAACTTCTCCCGCTCTTCATCGGTCAAGGCATCCAGCCCAGCGCCCGCTTGTTCCGCGGTACTTTCAGCCGTGAGCTTTTTCGCTGCAGCCAATTTGCCTGCCAAATCAGGGTGTGCTCGCAAAACCTCCAAACGTTCCTCGTGGCTTGCCTTGCGGAAAACCCGACACAGCGCCGAATGAACGCCGATTGCGGTGTCATGTGTGGGCCCCAGCTCAAGCCCGTGCGCGCGCATCGCGACCCACGGCGAATTCTCGAAAATTCCGCCATAGGCAGATACAAAATCGTCCTGCGACATCTCAGATGGTCGCGGTTTGCGCGGGTTCGGGTTAACCTGCGCCCAATGATCGGCAATCTCTTCTCGGGTGGCGAACCAAACATCCGCATGGCCTTGCGCATATTCAATAAACCGCCGTAACGCCTGCGCCCGCCCTGGCCGCCCGACCAATCGGCAATGCAAACCAATCGACATCATACGACCGCCTTCTGCATAAAGCTCATCGAAGGTGGCTTTCAAATAATCCAAAAATTGTGCGCCTGCGTTGAACCCTTGCGGCGTCGCAAACCGCATGTCGTTACAATCCAATGTGTAGGGCACGATCAGCTGTTCGGTCTCGCCCCACTCTGACCAGTAAGGTAGGTCGTCGGCATAGGCGTCGGCGACGTATTTGAAACCACCCTCTTCGGCAGCCAAACGGATTGTGTTTTCAGATGACCGCCCCGTGTACCATCCACGCGGACGCGACCCAACAACCTCTTCGTGCAGAGCAATGGCCTTCGCGATCTGCGCCCGCTCTTGTTCTTCGGGCATGTCTTTGTGTTCGACCCATTTCAAACCGTGCGACGCAATTTCCCAGCCTGCCGATTTCATAGCAGCCACCTGTTCTGGCGCGCGGGCCAGTGCCGTCGCAACGCCGTACACCGTAACCGGCAAGTGGTTTAGCATCCGGTGCAAACGCCAAAATCCGGCCCGTGCGCCATATTCGTAAATTGATTCCATATTTGCATGACGTTGGCCCGGCCACGCCGCTGCACCTACGATTTCAGACAAAAACGCCTCTGACGCAGGATCGCCGTGCAGGATATTATTCTCGCCACCTTCCTCGTAGTTCAGCACAATCTGAACCGCGATGCGCGCCCCGCCCGGCCATTGAGCCTCAACTGGCGTTGCGCCATAGCCCGTCATATCTCGCGGGTAACGTGGTGGATTGGTCATTCTTGGCCCCTATTGTTTTGCAACTGTTAACCCATTTCCCTTTTGAACATTTATAGGGAATTCTTGAAAGACTGTCAGATTACCCGTGTCTGCCTTGTCATTCACCCCCTCAACGTTAGGGTGCCCAAAACGGAGGCCCATTTATGTCTGGATATCTAACGACCCACGTCCTCGATACTGCGCGCGGCGTGCCTGCGCATGGCATCAAAATTGAACTCTACCGGATCAATGGACAGTCGCACCAAAAGATCGCCGAGACAGTGACAAATGCAGATGGTCGAACCGATAGCCCGATTTTACCAACAGATGATTTTGAAATAGGCCAATACGAACTTGTCTTTTTCTGTGGCGATTATTTGGAAACCAACGGAGTGGCGGCTGGCGAGCTGAAGTTTCTGGACCAGATCCCAATCAGGTTCGGGATGGATGATCCGGGCGCACATTATCACGTGCCACTTCTGCTATCGCCCTTCGGATACTCCACCTATCGTGGCAGTTGAACGCTGTCTTGGGCCGCGCGCACGGCAAAACCGACACGCGCAGTCATAAATTCCATAAACAGGCGAGCCTTCGGGTCTTGCCTCCGGCGGTGGGTATAGAGACAAGCCATTTGAATGGGCATCGGCGGGGTCTTTTCCGCCACGGGCACCAGACGTCCGGCATTTAAATCGTCTGCCACCTCGAACACAGGCTTCAACGCGATGCCTTCGCCCGCCAAGGCCCATTCCGTTAAAACATCTCCGTCATCACATTCATACCGCCCATCAACCCGAAACCGTTTGGGGCCCTCTTGGGTTTTCAGTCTCCATTTGAATTCGGTCGCCCCAGGATAGCGCAAATTCAAACAATTATGGTTGTCCTGAAGCAGCGCATCGCCATCCACCGGGTTACCAAATTTCGCCACATAGTCTGGCGAGGCTACCAACACGCGTTCACAGTCAGCAATCGCGCGGATACGCAGATTGCTATCTTCCGGATCGCCTAAAAAGAACGCTATATCAAGGCCTTCAGTTGTGATGTCCACCTTGCGATCAGTCAGTCGTAACCGCAAATCGATAAGCGGATAGCGCACCCCGAAATCCGGGATGCGCGGGGCTACCAGCCGCCGCCCCACACCTAACGGGGCCGCGACATAGAGCGATCCCTTGGGGTTCTCCGTAATTCCCGCCACCTGACCTTCGGCCTCATCAACAGCATCCAGAACCGCAACTGCCCCGGAGTAAAAAGCCCGTCCCTGCTCTGTCGGGGTCAAACTGCGGGTGGTCCGCTGGAACAAGCGCACATTGAGATGCTCTTCCAAGGCCGATATCCGTGACGACGTCACCGCCGGAGAAACCCGTAAGTCGCGGCCTGCAGCAGACATCGACCCAAGCTCATAGACGCGAACGAATGTGCGGATATTATCGAGATAGGACATTATTTTGCATTTCTTGATAGAGACTCAGTATTTGATGGAATAGCAAAACAAAATGCCCAAAGGTAGTCTTGGTAAAAACCAGAAGGAAACACAGACATGTATGACGCGGCGATTTTATGGGACTGGTTCGCATTTGCGGTCCGCTGGTTGCATGTCATCACGGCCATGGCTTGGATTGGCGCCTCGTTCTATTTCATCGCGTTGGATTTGATGCTGAAACCGGCGGATGACATGCCAGAGGGGGCCACTGGCGAAGAATGGGAAGTCCATGGTGGCGGGTTTTACCACACCACAAAATTCATGGTCGCCCCAGCACGAATGCCCGAGCATCTGACATGGCACAAATGGCAAAGCTATTGGACATGGCTGTCAGGCGCTGCCTTGTTGATGATTGTCTATTGGGTCGGCGGAGAGCTGTACCTCATCGATACGGCCAAAGCCGATTTATCGTTGTTTACTGGAATTTTGATTTCAGGCGCGTCGTTGACGCTTGGCTGGGTGATTTACGACTTTTTATGCAAGTCTAAGCTGGGCGATACGCCGACCGCATTGATGCTGCTGTTGTTCGTGATGCTGGTCGTCATGTCCTGGGGCTACCATCAGGTGTTCACCGGTCGCGCCGCGATGCTGCATCTCGGGGCGTTCACGGCCACAATCATGACGGCGAATGTCTTTTTTATCATTATGCCAAACCAGCGTATTGTCGTGGCCGATCTCAAGGCAGGTCGCACGCCGGATGCCAAATACGGCAAGATTGCAAAACTTCGGTCGACCCATAACAACTACCTGACCTTGCCTGTTATTTTCTTGATGCTGAGCAACCACTATCCGCTGGCGTTCGCGACCCAATTTAGCTGGATCATTGCCGCGCTTGTGTTCTTGATGGGCGTCACCATTCGGCACTATTTCAACACGATGCACCGCACCGGCACGGGCCCCCATTGGACCTGGGCTGCGACCGCATTGTTGTTCATTGCGATTGCATGGCTCAGCACTGCGAACACGTGGGGCGATGGTGCGACGACAGAGGCCCGCGTGCCCAATGCATATGAAGAGACATTCATGGCTGCAGAGGGGTTCGACGCCGCGCATACCATCGTGATGGGGCGGTGTTCGATGTGCCACGCGCAAGAGCAGTTCTGGTCGGACACGCTGTTGTGGGCCCCGAAAGCGGTCGTTTTGGACACACCTGCCGACATCGCCCGCAACGCCCGTGCGATCTACCTGCATGCTGGCGTCAGCCATGCGATGCCCCCGGCCAATGTCACTTACATCACCGACGAAGAGCGACTTGCGCTGGTCAGCTGGTACAAAAACGCTAACGAATATTGATGTTTGCGCGATTAATTGAGAATAATTCTCAATTGCATTGACAAACCTCAAGATCGATTCATATCCTCAATCAACACAGATTGGAGACGTGAAACCATGAAACGTACCATTTCGACACTCGCCTTGCTGGCCTTTGCCGCACCCGCCACCGCAGACCAGTTCAAAGTGGTCACAACATTCACTGTCATTGCTGACATGGCCCGAAACGTTGCCGGTGACGTCGCAATCGTAGAATCGATCACCCGACCAGGTGCGGAAATCCACGGCTATCAGCCCACCCCCCGCGATCTATTGCGCGCATCAGATGCCGACCTCATTCTGTGGAATGGCATGAACCTTGAGCTTTGGTTTGAACAATTCACTGACAACCTAGGCCCGATCCCATCCGCGACGATATCGGAAGGTATTGAACCGGTCGCAATCCGCGAAGGCAGCTATGAGGGATTGCCAAACCCCCATGCTTGGATGTCTTTGGATAATGCCCTCATTTACATCGACAATATCGCTTCAGCGATGTCTGAAGGCGACCCAGACAACGCCGAAACCTATGCTGCAAATGCCGAGACGTATAAGGCTGAAATCACGGAGGCGATCGCACCGCTGCGCGCAGAAATTCAAACCATTCCTGATGCGCAAAGGTGGCTGGTCACCTGCGAAGGCGCGTTCAGCTATTTGGCCCGCGACTTCGGGCTTCAGGAAGCTTATCTCTGGCCAATGAACGCAGACCAAACCGGCACGCCACAACAGGTCCGTGCCGTGATTGATACGGTCCGCACGAATGACATTCCCGCCGTATTTTGTGAAAGCACGGTAAACACCGACCCGGCTGAGCAAGTGGCCCGTGAAACAGGGGCCGCCTATGGTGGGGTGCTTTATGTTGACAGTCTGTCGGCAGAGGATGGCGCGGTTCCAACCTACCTCGACCTTCTTCGTGTAACGACTGAAACCGTCGTGGAGGGCCTCACACAGTGACGCCGCCCGATGCCAGCACCCTGCCCCCGCCCGCCCCGCATCAAACCTCAAAGAACCAAGCGGGCCTTTATGCTGACGGCGTGACTGTAACTTACCGCAACGGGCACACCGCATTGAAAGACGCGTCATTCGCGATCCCACGTGGGACAATTGCGGCCTTGGTTGGTGTAAATGGCGCGGGCAAATCAACATTGTTCAAGGCGATCATGGGGTTTCTTCCCGCAGCCAGCGGCGAGATCGGGATTTTGGGGCAAACGGTACGGCAAGCGATTAAGGCAGGCATTGTCGCCTATGTCCCACAGGCCGAAGAGGTTGACTGGTCTTTCCCTGTTTTGGTCGAAGACGTCGTGATGATGGGCCGGTATGGCCACATGGGGCTGTTGCGTCGCCCCAAAACCGCAGATCACGCCGCGGTCTCGGATGCATTGGCCCGTGTTGGCATGTCGGATTTTCGCGACCGCCAGATCGGCGAGCTGTCAGGCGGGCAACGCAAACGGGTTTTTCTAGCGCGCGCCTTGGCCCAAAACGGTCAGGTTATTTTACTTGATGAACCATTCACAGGCGTCGATGTTCAAACCGAAGAAGCGATCATCACCCTGCTGCAAGAGCTGAGGGACGAAGGGCGCGTGATGCTTGTATCGACCCATAACCTCGGTTCTGTGCCTGAATTTTGCGATCAAACGGTTTTGGTGAAAGGAACGGTGCTGAACTTCGGCCCGACCGAAGAAGTTTTCACAAAAGACAACCTCGAAGCGGCCTTTGGCGGTGTTCTGCGTCACTTCGTTCTGGGGGGCGCTGACCTTCATGATGATGACGATGAACGCAAAGTCACAATTCTGACCGACGACGAACGCCCCTTTGTTATTTACGACGACAAAACGCGCACCAAAGCGGGGCAAGAATGACCGTTTTGCTAGAACCGTTTACCTATGGATTCATGTTGAACGCCATGTTCGTCTCCGCACTGGTTGGTGCGGTTTGCGCGTTTTTGTCGTGCTACCTTATGCTCAAAGGCTGGTCTTTGATCGGCGATGCCTTATCGCACTCGATCGTGCCGGGCGTGGCGGGGGCCTATATGCTGGGGCTCCCATTCGCGTTGGGGGCGTTTTTGTCCGGCGGCTTGGCGGCCTCTGCAATGTTGTTTTTGAACCAACGTACCGGATTGAAGGAAGACGCGATCATCGGCCTGATCTTTACCAGTTTTTTCGGCTTGGGGCTGTTTATGGTCTCTGTTTCGCCGGTCGAGGTGAATGTTCAGACTATTATACTCGGCAATATCTTGGCAATCACCCCGGCGGACACCCTGCAGCTGGCCATCATCGGGATTGTCTGCTTGGTGGTTCTTCTGGCCAAATGGAAAGACCTGATGGTTTCCTTTTTTGATGAAAACCACGCACGATCCATCGGCCTACGCCCTGAGCGGCTGCGCTTTGTGTTTTTCGTACTTCTATCTGCGGCATGCGTTGCGGCCCTGCAGACTGTTGGTGCGTTTCTCGTTATCGCCATGGTGATCACGCCCGGGGCCACGGCCTATTTGCTGACAGACCGCTTTCCACGTCTTTTGATCATCGCGGTGGCAATCGGCTCAATTTCCAGTTTTGTCGGCGCCTATATTTCCTATTTTCTGGATGGTGCCACAGGCGGTGTCATCATCTGCCTCCAAACTCTGATTTTTATCTTGGCCTTTTTCCTCGCGCCCAAACATGGGCTGTTCGCGGCCCGCCGCCGCGCAGCACAGGCGCTGCGCACATGACCGACCTCCTGCTTCCGTTCCAGTTCCCCTTCATGCATGGCGCGTTCTACATCGCGCTGTTGATCGGGCCACCGACAGCAATGCTATCGTGTTTTTTGGTGCTCAAAGGCTGGTCCCTGATGGGCGACGCTGTTTCCCACGCGGTCCTGCCGGGCATTGTTCTGGCCTACATCATCGGCCTGCCTCTGATTGTCGGCGCATTTATCGCAGGCATGTTTTGCTCAGTGCTCACCGGATACCTCGATGCCAATTCGCGGGTCAGGCAAGATACGGTCATGGGCGTTGTGTTTTCGGGCATGTTTGGTTTGGGCCTTGTGATGTACACCAAGATCGAAACCAACGTGCACCTCGATCACATCCTGTTTGGCAATATGTTGGGCGTCAATTCTGCCGATTTATGGACATCGGGCCTGATCGGGCTGTTGGTGTGCGGGGCGCTGTTGATCAGCTGGAAAGACCTGCTCCTGAATGCGTTCGACCCAGCCCAGGCGCGCGCGATCGGGTTGCCCGTACAGGTTCTTCACTACGGCTTGCTCACCGTACTCTCGCTGACAATCGTTGCGACCCTCAAAGCGGTTGGCCTAATCTTGGCAATCGGCTTGTTAATCGCACCAGGCGCCATTGCATTTTTGGTGACGCGTCAGTTCCAACACATGTTGATTGTTGCGGTCATAGCATCGACCGCATCCTTGGTGGGCGGCGTTTACCTTAGCTTTTGGATCGGCTCAGATGCCGGGCCAACAGTGATCCTTGTGCTCACTCTTCTTTTCCTGATCGCCTTCATCTACCGTCTGATCGCGAACAAATCACATTCATCACGCACGATCTAAGGCCTCGACATGACCCTGCTTGCCCTTTTCGCGTCCACGATACTGGTCGTAATCGCAGCCATTCATCTGCTTTGGGCAATAGGCTTCTGGTGGCCAATCAAAGACGAAGCAGAACTGGCACGGGCCGTTGTGGGCACAAAAGGCATCCAATCCATGCCGGGCGCTGTGCCATGCTCAATCGTCGTTGTTGCGTTGTTGTTCGCAGCAGCATGGCCTTGGTTTCCAGATACCCCCATAAAGGGGCTAGGGTTGTTCATAATCGCAATCGTGTTCCAACTGCGCGCCATCATCGCCTACGCCCCCTTTATGAAACGCGCGACACCTGAACAGCCATTTCGCAAACTTGATGAGACCTACTACGCCCCATTGTGCATTCTTTTGGGCATAGTCTTCATGATCCTCGCAGGCAAAGCGATGTCCTAACCTAAGCGATGAAGATGCGGGAAGTGGTGCTGCCGGAGAGAATCGAACTCTCGACCTCTCCCTTACCAAGGGAGTGCTCTACCTCTGAGCTACGGCAGCGACCGTGGCGCGGGAAGTAGACGCAAATTCCTCTCCTTGCAAGCCCTCTCTGGACGGTTTTTATACCTTGAGGTAACAAGCGGTATGACAAACAAAAAACCATCCTCTGCAGCCCAAACACGCGAAGACCGCCTAAAGGCCGCGTTGAAGGCCAACATGGGACGGCGAAAGGCACAGGCACGGGCCCGGCAGCAATCGGCAACCCCCAAACAAGCAGGCGATCAAGCCGCTGATAAGAAAGAGTAACAGGCATGGATTCCATCGTAGTACGGGGCGGCAAAACGCTGTCAGGGCAAATCGAAATCGCTGGCGCAAAGAACGCCGCGTTAACATTGATGCCTGCAACTCTGTTGTCAGATGAGCCGCTAACACTGACAAACACCCCCCGTTTGTCAGATATCAAAACGATGACGCTGTTGTTGGAATCGCTTGGCGCTGAAATTTCATCCCTTCAGGATGGCAAAGTTCAGACCATGTCTTGCCATGGGGCCATCAACACCACGGCCGATTACGATATCGTGCGCAAAATGCGGGCGTCCAACCTTGTGTTGGGCCCACTACTGGCACGCGAAGGCCATGCAATCGTATCCTTGCCAGGCGGTTGCGCGATTGGTGCGCGCCCGATGGATATTCACACCGACGGCCTGACCAAAATGGGCGCCGAGATTGACCTGAAAGACGGCTACCTTCACGCGAAAGCAGAGGGTGGCAAACTGAAAGGCGCGGTCATTGATTTCCCGTTTGCCTCAGTTGGTGCCACAGAAAACATAATGATGGCCGCGACTTTGGCCAAAGGGACGACTGTGATTAACAACGCAGCGCGCGAGCCTGAGATCGTCGATCTCGCGGATTGCCTGCGGAAAATGGGCGCACAAATTGAAGGCGACGGAACATCGTCTATCACCATTCAAGGCGTCGACCGTTTGCACGGCGCGACCCACCCTGTTGTCACCGACCGGATCGAGCTGGGCACGTACATGCTGGCCCCCGTCATCGCGGGCGGCGAGGTGGAATGTTTGGGCGGCCGAATGTCGCTCGTCGCCTCCTTCGCCGAAAAGCTGGACGCAGCTGGCGTGTCAGTTGAAGAAACAACCGCCGGCTTGAAAGTGAAACTCAAAGGTGACCGGCCCAAGGCGGTCAATGTGACCACCGAACCTTTCCCTGGCTTCCCAACGGATTTGCAGGCGCAAATGATGGCGATGCTCTGCTTTGCAGATGGAACATCCGTCCTCGAAGAACGGATTTTCGAAAACCGCTTCATGCACGCGCCGGAATTAGTGCGGATGGGGGCCAACATCGAAGTCCACGGCGGCACAGCTTCGGTTACAGGGGTCGATGCCATGAAAGGGGCGCCGGTTATGGCCACAGATTTGCGTGCGTCTGTTTCCTTGATTCTGGCAGGATTGAAAGCCGAAGGCGAAACCCAAGTGAACCGCGTCTACCACCTTGATCGCGGCTACGAAGACGTGGCCGGCAAACTGGGCGGCGTTGGCGCCGACATTGAACGCGTGCCAGGCTCATGAGCGACGCAACCTTTGAAGATGGGGCCGAAAAACCCCTGCGCCTAAAGGCTCTCGATACCGATGATCTGGGCGTTTTGTCCGGTTTGGTGCAGGACGCGGTCTTCCCCGCGTCCGAAATCAAATGGGACCGCAAAGCACGCCGTTTCGCGCTGTTGCTAAACCGTTTTCGCTGGGAAGACGCGCCCAAAGCGGAACGTCGCAACCGGGAGTACGAGCGTGTCCAATCCGTTTTGGTGATCGAAGATGCGCTCAAGGTACAATCCCAAGGGGTCGACCCAAGTGATAGCGATATGGTGCTGTCCCTGCTTTCGCTTGCATTCACCGCAACAGAGGATGGCGCAGGGCACCTTGAGCTGACGTTGGCAGGCGATGGTGCCATCCGCGTAGAAGTCGAAGCGCTCGAAGTCGTCCTTAAAGACGTAACGCGCCCCTATGTGGCCCCCTCAAAATCAAAACCAAACCATCCAGCCTAGATTGCAATATCAGGCAGGTTTTGGCAGCATCCCATGCGGCACCAATCTATGCGACGTGGTGCCGCCCCCATTGAAGCCCCCTGCCCGTCAGTTTATTTGAGCCGCAACACGGAGGGCGCAATGCCACAGTTTTTGAACATCACAGACGCGGATTTCGAACCCAAATTCCAAGCCCTGCTGGGCGCAAAACGCGAAGACAGCCCTGATGTGGATGCCGTCGTCGCGGACATCATCGCAGACGTCCGCGCGCGCGGGGATGACGCTGTTCTCGAGCTGACAGCCAAGTTTGACCGTCTAGAGTTAACCGCCGATAAGCTTCGGTTTTCAGACGCGGAAATCGAAGCCTACTGTGCAGTCGTGTCGAGCGAAGACAAAGCCGCCCTAGAATTGGCCGCCGACCGCATCCGCGCCTACCACGCGCGCCAACTGCCAGAAGACGCCTTTTGGGAAGACGAAACTGGCGCTTCATTGGGCTGGCGATGGACACCAGTTTCAGCCGCGGGCCTTTACGTGCCCGGCGGGTTGGCAACCTACCCCAGCAGCGTCTTGATGAATGCGATCCCTGCAAAAGTCGCCGGCGTTGGCCGCTTGGCCATGGTCGTGCCGACACCTGACGGGGCCGTGAACCCCCTTGTTTTGATGGCTGCGAAAATCGCAGGGATTGACGAAGTGTACCGCGTAGGCGGTGCGCAGGCCGTCGCGGCATTAGCCTATGGCACGCAAACCATCGCATCGGTCGACAAAATCACAGGCCCTGGCAATGCCTTTGTGGCCGCTGCCAAACGTCGCGTATTCGGCAAGGTCGGCATCGACATGATCGCGGGGCCCTCGGAAATCTTGGTCATCGCCGACAAGGACAATGACCCCGATTGGATCGCGCTGGACCTGTTGTCACAAGCGGAACACGACGAAAGCGCACAATCCCTTTTGATCACGGACGATGCATCCTTTGGCCAAGCGGTAATGGATGCAGTTGCGAAACGATTGGAAACACTCGAGCGTCGCGACATCGCGGGCCCTAGTTGGCGCGACTACGGCGCGGTCATTGTCGTTGAGAACATGGAGCAAGCTGTTGAATTATCGGACCGCATTGCCCCCGAACACCTCGAGATTTGCACAGCAGACGCCGATGATATGACAGCAAAAATCACCCATGCCGGTGCGATTTTTATCGGAGGATGGACCCCCGAAGCGATAGGCGATTATGTGGGCGGCCCAAACCACGTCTTGCCCACCGCACGCTCTGCACGGTTCTCCAGCGGATTGTCGGTGATGGATTTTGTCAAACGCACCACATTGTCTCGCATGACGCCTGAGGCACTCGCAAAAATAGGGCCCGCTGCAGAACGGCTTGCAATTTCCGAGAGTTTAGAGGCTCATGGGCTAAGTGTGCGGGCGCGGCTGGACCGTTTGAACAGGACTGAATGATGTCAAAGATAATTCACATCGAACTGGACGACAGCGCCTTGCCGCCACCGACACCGGAAATCGAGCAAGAACGCAAAGTGGCGATGTTCGATCTGTTGGAGGACAATTCGTTTATCCTCCCTCAACGCGACGATAAAACGGTGCCCCAAGGCCCCTACCGTTTGGGGCTGTCCATCCGGCAAAAGCGGTTGGTGTTCGAGATATCGACGGAAAGCGCCAATGAGGCTGGCGAGTTCCATTTATCATTGGGTCCCTTTCGGCAGGTTGTGAAGGACTACTTTCAGATCTGCGAAAGCTACTTTGATGCTGTCAAATCTGCGGCCCCAAGCCAGATCGAAACCATCGACATGGCGCGCCGCGGCATTCACAACGAAGGTGCCCGCATTCTGGCAGAGCGCCTTGAAGGCAAGGCTGAGGTCGACAATGACACGGCCCGCCGTCTGTTTACGTTAATCTGCGTTTTGCATTTCGGAGGCTGAATTGGAGCCGTTGCCACAATCAATCCTCTTTTGTTGTGACCACAATTCCGTCCGCTCGCCTATGGCAGAAGGAATTACGAAAAAACTATATGGTACAGAGGCTTACATTCAGTCAGCCGGTGTAAAATCCGACCTTGATATAGATGGATTTGCGGTTGCCGTCTGCCAAGAAATTGATGTTGAATTATCCCGCCATCGCAGCCGCAGCTTTGATGAAATGGAGGATTGGGGCGACGATCTGTCTTCATTCGACCTTATCATCGCTCTCTCACCCGCCAGCCAACGCCGAGCTTTGGAGCTCACTCGACACAGTCATTTGCAGGTCGAATACTGGCCTATCCTGGACCCGACAGGCCTGGGCGAGGGCCGCGAAGATCGGCTTGTTTCTTACAGGCAGGCGCGCGACCAGATTATGGCTCGGTTAACCCAAAGGTGGGGCCTCGGAAAACCGTGACGCCGTCCGCAGTGGTACCCCGAAATGCGCAGACGCGCCGCAAAATCGAATAGTAAGGCCAATTTTGTCATTGTTTGACGCCCGCATTGCCTGCCAATGCGTCACTTAGGGCTTGAAAACCCGCCCATCCCAGCGCATTTAAGCAACGTCCGCAGTTTCGCGGATTTTAGTGTTGGAGAGAACATGGCCAAGGAAGAACTGCTCGAATTTCCCGGTGTCGTTAAGGAACTCCTGCCGAATGCGACATTCCTGGTCGAGCTGGAAAACGGCCATACGATCATCGCACACACGGCAGGCAAGATGCGCAAAAACCGCATCCGCGTTCTGGCAGGCGACAAAGTACAGGTTGAAATGACCCCCTATGATTTGACCAAAGGTCGGATCAACTATCGATTTAAGTAAAGCGAAACGCAGTTTCGCTGCGCGTGAGCTCGACGTTTGCCTTTGGCCAACAGCAGCCGCGCCCCGTTTCAGGTAGAGCGAATGACTGGTCCCAAACTTATCCTCGGCTCCGGATCGCCTCGGCGACTGGAGCTTTTGGCACAACTGGGGCTTACCCCCACTGCCGTGCGCGCGCCCGACATCAACGAAGACCCGGTTGGTGATGAAAAGCCACGCGACTATGTGCGACGTATGGCGCTGGAAAAGGCGCAAGCCTCCAGATGTGCGGCGGACGAGGTTGTGCTGTGTGCAGACACCACCGTAGCTGTCGGCCGGCGCATTTTGGGCAAGCCCGAAGATGCAAACCAGGCCGCCGCGTTTTTGCAATTGATGTCGGGCCGCAGGCACCGGGTGATCACCGCTCTTTCGGTAAAGACGTTTTCGGGAATTTCTGTGAAAGATGTCGTCACAGACGTGAAAATGAAACGCCTCAGCGACCAAGAGATCGTGGGATATCTGGCGACGAACGATTGGCGCGGCAAAGCCGGCGGCTACGGTATCCAAGGGCCTGCCGGGGCGTTCATTCCATGGATTGGCGGCTCGTTCGCCGCTGTCATGGGGCTCCCGTTGGTCGAAACATCAAACATGCTGCAAGCGGCTGGAATAAGGATATGGACATGAAGGGACGTATGATCGTTCTCGACCACTTAGAGGGTCGCGAAGCCGCTGCGTTGATGGTGGACGGAAAGCTTCAAGATCTCTTGGTGGACAATGACAGCGCTCCGCGCCCCGGAGCGATCTATCGCGCCATCTGCGACCGCCCTATCAAAGGCATGGGCGGCATGATGCTGCGTTTGCCAGACGGCGAAACCGCCTTCTTGCGCCAAGCGAAAGGGCTGGCGCCTGGGCAAGCTTTGCTCGTGCAGGTCACAGGGTACGCGGATGATGGAAAAGCCGTCCCCGTCACAGATCGGGTTCTCTTCAAGTCTCGCTATGCGATTGTGACGCCTGGGAAACCCGGTATAAACGTCAGCCGGCAAATCAAAGATGACGACGCACGTGAACGTATCCTCGCCTGTGCCCATGAGGTTGAATTGGTGGAAGGATACGGGCTGATCCTGCGCTCTTGCTGCGCCGAAGCCGCCGATGACGACATCATCGAAGACATCGCCGCGATGATGGCCCTCGCCTCTGCCGTCATGGCCGACACGACGAGCGATGCCGAGGCTTTGACCGAAGGCGACGGCCCCCATGGGCTTGCATGGCGCGAATGGGTCGAACCGGCCACGATTATCACGGATGCAGGCAGCTTCGAGACGCACGGTGTTTTGGATCAAATGATCGCTTTAGATAATCCACGTGTTGGCCTTGATGGCCCGTCATTTATGTACGTTGAGCCTACCCGGGCACTGATCGCCGTTGATGTAAACACCGGTGGTGACACGTCCCCGGCATCAACCCTGAAAGCCAACCTGTCTGCTTGCTCGGCCCTACCCCGCGCACTGCGTCTGCGTGGCTTGGGCGGCCAGATCGTGATCGACATGGCACCGATGTCTAAGGCCCACAGAAAACAAATCGAATCCGCTTTGCGCTCTGCTTTGAAGACAGATTCGGTTGATACCGCCTTGGTGGGGTGGACCCCACTGGGTCACTACGAGTTACAGCGCAAACGCGAACGCTTACCCCTCCCCAAGGGGCTCGCCGGATGACCTGCCCAATATGCCACGCTGAAACCAACCCATCATTTCGCCCCTTCTGCTCCAAACGATGCGCGGACGTCGATTTGGCAAAATGGCTGGGCGGATCTTATGCGATTCCCTCCGAAAATCCTGATGATTTCGACGAGCTGATGGACGAGTTGGAAAAGGCAAAATCCGAAGAAACTCCGCCACGTTTGTCGTAATCGCAAAAGTAATTTCGACTTTGGTCGTTTGTTTTGAATTTGGGTCTGGACAGTCCTGCGTAGCCCCCCTAAAACGCCCACACCCAAGGGGTTAGCCCCTTCCAGTGCCTGGGTAGCTCAGGGGTAGAGCAGTGGATTGAAAATCCTCGTGTCGGTGGTTCGATTCCGCCCCCGGGCACCATTTAAACGCTATCATGTTTGAGCACTTACGTCCGTGATCTGTTCTCAACGGGTTGATACAAATGACTTTGTTTCCATGATTTTTGCCTTGAATACAATTGTTGATGCCTAGGCGGTAAGCTTTCTTATCTGGCCCAGCACCTAGGTTTTCTCAACACAATCATAAGCGTTTCGACTAGAGGTTCGACGACCGAAACACGCCACTCCACCGATTTGAGCAACCGCACTCACCTCTTCTTCAACGCCTCGGCTAACGCAGACCCCAAAGCACTTTCCGTCGGCTTTGCATTTTTGGGGCCAGCGTTTGACTTGCCGCGTGCCGCTTTTGCCTTACCTCCCGCAGCCCCTCGTTTCGACGGCGCCGCTTCGGCACTGTTATCTTTACGCATCGTCAAACCAATACGTTTACGCGCGACATCGACCTCCGTGACACGAACGCGCACGATATCGCCGGCTTTCACAACCTCATGTGGGTCTTTCACAAAACGATCCGCCAGTTGGCTCACGTGCACCAATCCGTCTTGGTGCACGCCGATATCAACGAAGGCACCAAATGCCGCCACGTTGGTCACAGTCCCCTCTAGGGACATGCCCGCCTTAAGGTCGGAGATCGCCTCAACGCCTTCAACAAAAGTCGCTGTTTTAAACGCGGGCCTGGGGTCGCGCCCGGGCTTTTCAAGCTCTGACAAAATATCGCGCACCGTTGGCAGGCCGAAATTATCATCGACAAACTGTTCAGCACGCACCCCTGACAACACTTCGCTATTGCCCATAATTGCCCGCACATCCTTGCCACAAGCTTGCACAATTCTGCGCGCAACACCGTAGGCCTCTGGGTGAACCGAAGACGCATCGAGAGGCTCGGCCCCGTCCGAAATACGCAAAAATCCGGCGCATTGCTCAAACGCTTTCGGCCCCAATCCTGCCACGCTGAGCAACGCGTCACGGCTATCAAACGGGCCATTTGCATCGCGGTGCGCAACAATGCTTTGCGCCAAAGAGGGGCCAAGCCCCGCGATATGTGAAAGCAGCGGCGCCGACGCCATGTTCAAATCCACACCCACCGCATTCACCGCATCCTCAACCACAGCGGCCAACGATTGATCCAATTGCCGCTGGTCCACATCGTGCTGATATTGCCCAACGCCGATAGACTGTGGCTCAATCTTCACCAACTCCGCCAAAGGATCTTGCAACCGCCGCGCGATGGAAACGGCCCCGCGCAAGGACACATCCAACTCCGGAAACTCTCGCGCGGCCAATTCAGATGCTGAATACACCGATGCACCCGCCTCTGACACGATCACTTGGGTCGGCCGTTCCACGTCGCTTGGCAAACGCTTCAACACATCCGCAACCAACCGCTCTGACTCGCGACTGGCCGTCCCATTCCCGACAGCCACCAATGCGACCCCATGTTTGCGAATAAGATGCAGGATCGTTTCCTGCGCGCCCTGCACATCCATGCGAGGTTGAAACGGATAAATCGTTGCTGTTTCCAACAGCTTTCCAGTTTCATCCACAACCGCGATTTTGCACCCGGTTCGAATGCCCGGATCCAGACCAAGGGTCGCACGCGCCCCCGCCGGGGCAGCCAACAACAGATCCCGCAAATTGCGCGCAAATACATCAATGGCCGTCGCATGAGCGCGCTGCCGCAGCTCGGTCATCAAATCGATATACATTGAAAGGCTCAGCTTGATGCGCCATGCCCACCCCGCTGCCGCACGCAGCCATGTGTCACCTGCGCCGCGCCCGGAAATGCCAATATGGCTTTCGACAACACCAACAACACGCTCAACCGCCTCTTCATCTGCAGGCGCAATATCGACCGTCAAAATCTCTTCTTTGGCACCCCGTAGAATAGCCAGCGCACGGTGAGACGGAATCGTCGCCCACTTTTCGCTATGGGCAAAATAGTCAGAAAACTTCGCACCCGCTGTTTCTTTGCCAGAATTCACGCGGGCCGTTACATGTGCTTCTTTTTGCATCACCTCCCGCAAACGGCCCAGCAACGCGGCATTCTCGCCCAACTCTTCTACCAAAATATCCCGTGCACCATTTAGCGCGTCTTTAACGGTCGCAACTTCATCCGAAATGTAGGCTTTTGCCAGCTCCTCCGGAACAGCGGCCCGATCCTCGAAAATTGACCGCAGCAATGGTTCCAACCCATTCTCACGGGCAATCATGGCACGCGTTCTGCGTTTCGGTTTGAACGGTAAATACAAATCCTCAAGCAACGCTTTCGTATCGGCAGCGGCAATGGATTTAGCCAACTCATCCGTCAACTTTCCTTGCTCTTTCACTTGCGCCAAAATGCTCTCGCGCCGCTTTTCAAGCTCGCGCAAATACGACAAACGCTCAGCCAGACGGCGCAGCTGAGTATCATCCAAACCACCGGTCACCTCTTTGCGGTAGCGCGCAACGAAAGGAACAGTGTCGCCTGCATCCAACAACGCAACCGTCGCCGCAACCTGCTGTGGGCGCGCATCGATATCAGTGGCAATCATACGCGCAATACGGTCTTCGAGAAGGGTCATAGCGAGGTCCTATTATTGTCCGGACCGTCTCAATACCCCTCCCTCAACCTCACGCCAAGACAATAAACTGACGGCCCGCGAAAAGCAGCACATCGGCCCAATCCAATGCCCTGCCCAAAAAGAAACTCGGAACTTAACCTTTGGTGCAATCGTTACATGACCCAACGCAACAAAGGAGCAATCCAATGAAACGTACATTGAAAACGACCCTCGCAGCATCTGCAGCAGCCATGATCGCAACAGCCACAATGGCGATGACACCGATTGAGGAAATCGAAGTCACAGCAGACATGGAAGCCGTGGCAAACTATGAGGCTGCTACGATTTGGCAGAGCCTTCCAGAAGACCTCGAGCGTCGATTGGAGACACGTTTGAATGCCGATTTTGTTGAAGGTGGCGGTAAAATCGAAGTCGATATCGACGAGATTTCCCTGGCCAACAATTTTGAGCAGGTCGCAGGACTTGAGGATGCAGAACTTGCAGGTAAGGTGACGCTCTACGGCGTCGGTGGCTATTTTGATGAGGCCTACGACCTCTCGGTCAGTGCGTTAGACGTTCTGCAATACATCCCTGAAGAAAATCGTATCGTGGCACCAAACATCAATAGCGTCGAAATCTATTCTGCGATGCTGGACGGTTTTGCCGACAACGTAGTCGAAAAACTGCAGTAACATGCAATAAGAACTGAAAAGGGGCGCAGTGGTAACACTGCGCCCCCTCTTTTCAACTTATTCGCCCTAAATCTTTAGGCCGCGGCCCACTCCCAAGGGCGGGTGAAGCCTCCCAAAACATCGCCAACTTGGTCTTCAGTCACATCACCGGTCTTCGAAATCTGTGCAACCAAACCGCGTTTTTTATCTTCCACAACGTGAGACACCTCAGCCGGCACGCCTGCTTTGGCGAGAGCCGCGTTATAAACTCGTGTAATCGCGGACTTACGGAGATCTGGCTTGAAGATCTTGCCAACGGCTGTCTTCGGAAGCTCGTCCATGATTTCTAGGTATTTCGGGAAAGCTGCTCGTTCGTGGATGTGCTTCTCTGCGAAGGCCATCAGCTCTTCCTTGGTCACCGTCGCACCATCCGTCAACTCGACGTAGGCGGCAGGCAACTCGCCCGCGTGAATATCCGGTTGGCCAATCGCACCCGCAAATGCGACCTGCGCGTGTCCGGCCAACGCTTCTTCAATCTCAGCCGGATCGATGTTGTGGCCGCCACGAATGATCAGATCTTTGGCTCGGCCCGTGATCCAAAGGTAGCCGTCCTCGTCGATCCGCCCCAAATCACCGGTGCGCAAGTATTGGCGATCCAGCCCTTTTCCACCTTTTTTGGGCGGGTAGAACAAATCAACGTTCTTGGCGGCTTCGGTATAGGTATTACCCTCGTAAACGCCGGGAGAATGCACGCAAATTTCACCAATGCCCCCACCCTCAACATCAAGGTTTGTTACAGGGTCAACGATGCGGACATCTGTGTAGGGGAACGGGCACCCGATCGAGCCGACTTTCTTTTCACCCGTAGGTGGGTTGATCGAAACAAGACAAGTTGCCTCCGTCAGACCGTAACCTTCGCAAATCGTCACACCAGCAGCCGCTTCGAACTTTTTGTACAGCTCCAGCGGCAGCGGTGCTGAGCCACAAAACGCCAAACGCAAGGTTTCGATGTTCGCGTTCACAGGCCGCTGCATCAACGCGGACATCGCCGTTGGCACGGTAATCATGAATGTGGCTTTGTGACGTTCAATGAGTTTCCAGAAATTGTCGAACACGCCATCACCACGGTATCCTTGCGGCGTCGGGAAAACGATTTGCGCGCCCGATGACAAAGATGCCCCCATTGCGACGATCGTTGCAAAAACGTGAAACAGCGGCAAAGGCACCATCTGCACGTCTTCCTCGGTAAACAGCAAACGATCACCGAGCCACGCGTTGTAAATAATCCCTGAATTGCAGTGCTGCGCCACTTTGGGCATACCCGTGGTGCCACCTGTGTGGAAATAGGCGGCCACTCGATCTTCTTTCGGGTCCTCAAACCTCAATGTCGTTGGTTGCTTGGCGATGGATTTATTGAAATCCAGAACATTTGCACCGTGATTGACGGGATTTTTAGGGCGGATCAGCGGTACAATAAGCTTCTTTAGACCAGTGAGGTATTTCAACAGATCGACTTCAACGACATGTTTGACGTTGGGGGCATGATCCACAGCTTCAGCCGCTTTCTGCGCCACATCGGTCTTTGGAAACGCCTTCAATGTCACCAAAACTTTCGCATTGGTTTCTTTCAGGATCGACCCGATCTGGTCCGCTTCCAGCAGTGGGTTGATGGGGTTAACGATACCCGCAACAGCGCCGCCCAAATAAGTCAGCACCGTTTCCATCGAATTGGGCAGCAAGAACGCCACAACATCATCAGACCCGACCCCAAGCGACCGAAATAGGTTTGCCGTTTGCGCAACTTTGCCCTGCAATTCCGACCACGTTAACGTTTCATCCGGATCATTTGGGCCAGAAAACATCTGGAAGGTGACCGCTTTGCGATCTCCAAACTTGCCTGCTGTCGCGCTCAATTGTGACCAGACAGAATGGGGCATTTCCCGCTCGTCCCAGGTCATTTCGTTTTCGATTGCATTGCGATCGGCCATAGACGCAAAGGTCATGGTCGTACCTCCCATATGTTTGGGCCACCTCCTCCGGTGGCTTCGTGTCCCTAAAGATTAAGATGTGGCGCTTTGCCGCCCCGCGCAAGTCTGACGCTACGAAAAACCGAGGATACCGGACGGATTTCGGCAAGAGACGGCCCTAGGCAGCATCTGTGCCATCGGTGAACTGCAACCGCGCCAGTCGCGCATAAAGCCCGCCTTGCGCCACAAGATCATCATGTGTGCCGGTTGCAGCAATCTGACCCTCTTCGAAAACGATAATGCGGTCCGCTTTCTTAACCGTCGCCAAACGGTGCGCAACAATCAGTGTCGTTCGATCCTGCGACAGGACATCCACAGCCGCCTGCACCGCGCGCTCCGATTCTGCATCCAATGCACTGGTGGCTTCATCCAACAGCAATACCGGCGCATCCCGCAAAATCGCGCGCGCGATGGCGATCCGTTGTTTTTGCCCGCCTGACAACATGACACCCCGCTCACCAACGTAAGACTCATACCCCTCAGGCAAAGCCACCAAGAAGTCATGAGCCGCAGCAGCTTTCGCAGCAGCCTCGACCTCGGCATCCGTTGCATCTGGGCGGCCATAGCGAATATTCTCGCGGGCCGAGGCTGCAAAGATCACTGGATCCTGCGGGACCAATGCGATGTGGCGGCGGAAATCGCCGCGCTGAAGATCGCGCAAATCATCCCCGTCGAATGTAATTTTGCCCGTCGAAGGGTCGTAGAACCGCAAAAGAAGCTGAATGATGGTCGTCTTGCCAGCGCCGGACGGGCCGACGAGGGCCACCGTTTCACCGCGCGAGACGGTGAAGGACACCGCGTTCAATGCGGCCGTATCTGGGCGGGCTGGATAGGCGAACGTCACATCCTGAAAGGTGATTTCGCCGTTTCGCGCTTCGGGCCAGTCCGTGCTGATTTCGGGATCTTGAACACCATCTTCTGCGGTCAACAACTCAACCAACCGTTCAGTCGCCCCTGCCGCACGCTGCAACTCTGACCAAATTTCGGTCAACGCGCCGACAGCCCCCGCGACCATAATTGTATAGATTAAAAACTGCGCCAATTCGCCGGCGGTGATGACGCCTGCCCGCACGTCAGACGCGCCAATCCACAAAAACCCGACCACGGCGCTAAACACGATAAAAATGACAATCGCCGTCAACAGAGCCCGGGTCGCAATGCGGCGCAGCGCAACGTTGAAACTTTGCTCCGTCACAAACTGAAATTTCTGACGGCTTGGCCCCTCATGTGTGAAGGCCTGAACAGTTTGCGCGCTGAGCAATTGCTCGGAGGCTTCGCCGGAGGATTGGGCGATCCAGTCTTGGTTCTCTTTCCCCAGTCGTCGCACGCGCCGCCCCAAAATAATGATCGGAAACACGATCACTGGAATGGGCCACAAAACCATCAAGGACATTTTCGCAGAGGTGAAAAGCATCAACGCAATGCCGCCAATCAAAATCACCACATTCCGCAACGCCACTGACACCGAAGACCCGATCACAGACAGGATCAAAGTTGTATCCGTGGTGATGCGGCTCAGGACCTCACCGGTCATGATTTTTTCGTAGAATGCAGGGCTCATCCCGATCATGCGGTTGAACACCGCTACACGAATGTCGGCCACAACGCGTTCGCCCAAACGGGTCACGAAATAGTACCGACAGGCGGTTCCAACGGCCAACAACAACGCAATCCCAATCGCTGCGCTGAAATAGCCATCCAGAAGGGCCACATCAGCCGTCTCAAAATTATCGATCACGCGACGCACCGCCAGCGGCAAAACCAACGACACCAAGGCCGTCAGCAACAATGCCGTACCGGCCAATGCGATCATCCCTCCATAAGGTTTCATAAAAGGCCACAAAGCCTTGAGCGCGCCAATTCTTTTGGACGTCTCGCGATCCTGCTCAGCTAATCTGGGGGCGTCGGCCATGTCATATCCTTGGGATGTCTCTCAGTCCCGCTTGCCATAAACCCGCATTTAAGCAGGTACAACAGCGACAGATGCCCACGTCCGCGGTTGGTTGGGCAAACCGGAACCGAAGGGGGCTGATACTTACCCTCAATCAAACACATAGTCTTGGGGAGTTTTGGAGCGGGTGGAGGGAATCGAACCCTCATCTCCAGTTTGGAAAACTGGGGTCTTAACCATTACACAACACCCGCGCCGTGTAGCGGTTGTTAGGACACGGTGAGGGCGAGGTCAAGCATGACCTGCCCTCTCCAAACACGCTTTATTCTGCTGCGGCCAGGGTAACGTCAAACTCGACATGCAAAAATGTCTCGTCAGATATTTTGCCTGACAATTCTAAACCTTCAGGAAACGCTGACGCGGGCTTTTCAACATAGGTCATCACCAAATCGTCACGGACACCGAAAACAGTATCTTGGTCCAAATACGGATCATCTTCGGGGAAGATTTCAGTGACCAATGATTTATAGCCCGGCGCTGTGATGATGTAATGCAGGTGCGAGGGCCGCCATGGATGACGCCCACAGGCCCGCAGGATATCACCCACCGGCCCATCCGAGGGCACCGTGTATTCAACAGGTTTCACGGTTGTGAACGCATATCGCCCATCATCGCCCACTGTCATCAAGCCATGGAACGAAAATGTTTCCTGTTCGTCGTCTTGGCTAGCATAGAGTCCGTTCGGCGCGGTCTGCCAAATATCTAATTCAGCCCCCGCGATTGGGTTTCCATCAACGTCTTTCACTGTCCCTTCTGCCAACAGGATCGGACCACCGTAATGGCGTTTCATATCGCCGCCATAGGCCAAAGGCGGCGCACCTGACACGTGAAACGGCCCCAGAACGGACGAAGACGTTGCCTCTGGCTTGGAATGAAGCATGTCTACCAACGACGACAGGCCCAATACATCAGATGCCAAAACAAACTCGTGGCGGTCCTCTGTTTCGATGGCCGCACAGCCTTCAAGAAACGCGATACCTGCCCGCCATTCGTCATGGGTCAAATTGGTTTCGCGGGCGAAGTCATGCAAATGCTGAACCAGAGATGACATAATCTCGCGTGTACGCGGGGCCATATCATCGGCCATGTAGCCTTTGAAAACGTCTGTGATGTTGTCTTTGGTAACATTACGCATAGAGTGTGGTCCTTACAGTAGAGCGAGGCTGAGGATCGGGAATTCGATCAAAATGAAGAGAATGATGAGCATCACAAAGGCGAACGGCAACGCGCCCATGAACACATCCTTCAGTGAAATCCGATCATCGTTGATCGTCGATTTGATCACGAAACACGATATCCCCAGCGGCGGCGTGAGCAGGCCAATTTCAGCCCCCACAACCGTCACGATGCCAAACCAGATCAAAGACAGATCCAACGCTTCGACAAGTGGCAAGAACAGCGGGACGACAATCAAGATGATTGATGCGGTGTCCAGCAAGGTGCCCAAGAACAGCATCAAGAGTACGTAGAGCAACATAATCGACCAAAAGGATGCTGAGTTTCCGGCCAAAATATCTTGCAACTGGTTTGGCAATCCGGCTAATCCCAACATCCGGCTATAAATCGAAGCTGCTGTGATCAGGAACAAGATCGCCGCCGTGATATGGCCTGTCTCCAACAAGGCCTCCCAAAAGGTTTTGAGTGTCATCGAACGACGCACCAAGGCGATGATGAGGGCGACCAACGCGCCAGTGGCCCCTGCTTCCACAGCGGTCATCCAACCGGTGTAGATCCCGCCTAGGACGATGGTGATCAACGCCAACGTCGGCAACGTTTTAGAAGCAATCTCGCGGCGTGACATCCACTCGGTGTCTTCCACCACACGCCCCCCCACGAAATTTGGGGTGAAGCGCCCCATAAACCAAATGGCCGCGACATAGGCGACAGCCAGCATGATGCCAGGAATTACACCAGCCAAGAACATGTCACCGACAGATTGTTCTGCGACAAAGGAATAGATGATCAACATCGCCGATGGCGGAATGATCATGCCCAATACGGACGACCCCGCAACGACGCCCACGGCAAACCGTGGATTGTAATCTTGGGCGATCATCTGCGGCACAGATACTTTCGTAAACACCGATGCCGACGCGATGGACGATCCTGTCACCGCGGCAAATACGGCGTTTGCGCCCACGGTGGCCATCCCGATCCCGCCCTTCACTTTGCGGAACCGCATCGTCATGACTTCATAGATATCGCGCCCTAATCCCGCCTTCGACACGATTAATCCCATGAAGGTAAACAACGGGATCGTGGCAAAGGAATATTCCATCGCACTGTCGCCCACGGCGATCTTCAGAAGGTTCAGCGCAAGCGTGAAATTATCCCGCATCAGCCAAATCGACACGAAGGACACCATGCCCAGCGCGATCGGAATATAGACACCCGAATAGATCAGGAAAACGATAGCAACGACCGAGATGAGGCCGATCTCAATGGGGGTCATTTGGACGTCTCTTCATGTTCTGGGGCGCGAACCAGCTGAGGGCGGTCCTGCGCGGAAATAACTTTGATCACGAACACGAGGCACGACAGTGCGGTCCCGAATGAAATGACCAGTTTGACGGGCCACCACGGCAAGGTGAACAAGCCTGGCACGCCGAAATAATCTTGGGTGTCCCACATGTGCAGGAATTCGGGGAATGTGATGTAGGCTACCAACCCCATAAAAATCGCTGACACCGCGTTTATTATTCGCCGCATATTCGCGGCAATGTGGGGGCGTTTGCCGCCAATCACGGTCAAGAACCCGTCAGATCGCGTCAACCGATCAACGCGCACCACGTCTGCCAGCTGTAAAAACACGATCAACACGACCGAGAACTGGACCATTTCATAGACACCGGGGATCGGTTCGGAAAACACCCCCCGTGCGATGACGTCCAGATTGAGGATCACCACCAACGCCAAGACCACAAGGGTCCCTAAGGCGTTGGCAATGATTGCGAAAAAATTGGCGACCCGAGAGAGGCCAGAGAATGCCGAATTTAGCATGAATTGAGCCCCTTTCAGGTCGCTTTTCGTGGCTTATTCAGCCGTCCAGTCACGAACACCGGTGAAACCGGCTGCTTCAAGCTTGCCCAAATAGGCTTCGAGCATTTCCGTGCCCGGCTCGCCTGCGTCGTTCAGGGTTGTGGCCCATTCCTGCGCAATGTTTGGCATGGCATTGGCCCAAGCTTCACGGTCCGCTGCGGGCACTTCAATGATCGTGCCACCTGATTCAACATAAGCGGCTTCAGAGGCCGCGGCACGGTCCATTGCGATGCCGGCAAGGTGATCGCGGTAATCAATCGCAACCGCCTGAAGAACTTCTTTGACCTCATCGGGGAGACCTGCCCAATAGTCCGCGTTCACAGTGATGGTTTTAGAATTCACCGCCCCAAAATCCGTACGCATCATGTAAGGAGCAACCTCAGAAATCTTGAAGGTCGCAGCCGCTTCTGGCCACAACATCCCACAATCAACCAAGCCCGTTTGCAACATGTTGTAGAAATCGGTCAGGCCGCCACGCACACCTGCGGCATCATTCAGACCCTCCAAGTACCGTAGGTTCAAACCCGCGCCTGCGATTTTCATACCATCAAGGTCGGAGGTCGACGCGACCTCTTCAGAGCAGAACATCTGATAGCTGTCCAAAACAACGCCGGTCGCAAGATACACTTGGTTTTGCGCTTCGAACTCATTGTTCATCGCAGGGTATTCGCGTGCAATCTCGTCAACCGCTTGCGCAACTGCGCGCGCATCAGAGGCGACGAATGGCGTTGACCCTGAAATGCCTTGGCTTGGTAACTTCGAGCTGTGGAAAATCGTTGTAACGATACCGATATCGCCCAAACCCAACTGAACGCCTTCGAGAACACCACGTGGTTTCACAATGGAACCGCCGTAGTTTTCTTGCCAATCCATTTCGTAGTTACCGGCTTCTGCCAAGCGACGGTCGACTTCAGGGATAAAGAAGTTCGTAAACTCGCGCACCCAAAGGGCGCGGTCCGGATAGCCGTCAATCACGACAGCAGAAACGGTCTCTTGTGCCGCAACAGGCAGCGCCGTGAGCGTTGCCAAGGCTGCACCAGCCAGTGTTTTTTTGGTCCAGTTGATCATGTTGTTTTCCTCCCAGAAACATGATGGGGCTCCTCCACCCCGTTTTTAGTTTACTTAATTTGCCTTCACCCAATTTACGGTCAGGTCGGTCCCCGCGCCTTCAAACAACTTGGCAATCGCGCAGTACTTGGCTGTTTCAACGCCCACGGCCTCCAGTTCCTCCAAACTGGCCTCCGTGTCGCAATTCACAGTCAGCGTAACGGCGGGAAACGGCACATCGATTTCTTCTTGCATCAACACACCGCGGCGATCGAACTGACAGGCCGCATCAATCGTGACCTGCCCCAAATCCACCCCAAGTCGTTTGGCGTTTTTGTGGCCAATCACATTGGTGCAGGCGATCAACGCAGTCATCGCAGCTTCGGTTGGGGTCGGGCCCAAATTGGTACCGCCCCGCTCTTCAGGTTCGTCGATGATCACATCGAGGTTTCGCACCGGAATTTCCGTGCGCGCATGTGTCGGACATTGCGCAGTCGCACGATATGTCACAACGGTTTTCGCTTTGATGGCCATGAACGTCCGCCCCTCCTCAGGCGTAGCTGCATACTTTATCGAATGGAAAACGCGGTAGTTTTTGAAACAACGCGGTTTCGTCAGCATACCCTATGTTGCACAGGAAATTTGATTTCAGGCTAGTGCCTTTAAAAAATTCCTCATCAACAATCTGGTTGGAGAAACCTGACATGGCCCCGACATCCAGCCCGACAGCCCGCGCAGCAATCATGAAATACGCGCCTTGCAGCGTCGCGTTCCGATCAGCCGTATCCTGACAGTAGGCCTCGTTTCCATCAAACAGGTGTCGACGGTCTTCGTGCGGGAACAAAAACGGCAGTTCGTGCCAGAAGTTCATGTCCTGTGCGATAATCGCGGTTACCGGCGCGCCCATCATTTTGGAAACGTTCTGCGGCTTTAGCGATTTTGCCAGCCGCTCTTTTCCTTCAGGCGTTTTCACGAAAACAAACCGCGCGGGCAACGTGTTCATCGACGTCGCACCATTGATTGTAATATCGAAGATCTCTTCAAGCAGCCCGTCAGGAATAGGCTTGTCGGTCCATGCGTAATGAGACCGCGCATCACGCAATATCAGATCGATGGAATCGGCGTCCAGTCGTGCGATGCGCGACCGCAAATCGCGGTGGTCCTGTTGGGCCTTGGCGCGCAATGCGCCCAGTTCTGCTCCTGTAGGCGCGCTCATTGTGCCGCTACCGATGCGTTAAAATCCGCCTCATCCACGATCGGGTTCGAACAAATCCCGATACCTTCGATCTCGATGTCGACCACTTCGCCCGGCTTCAACCAACGCGGCTCTGGCTTTTTGGCGTGACCAACCCCCGGAGGTGTTCCCATCGCAATCAGATCCCCCGGCTCTAGCGTCGTATATTCTGACACGGTTTCAATCACCGTCGCCACATCCCAAATCATATTCGCCGTGTTTGAAGACTGTAGAATTTCATCACCGACCCGGCTCTCGATTTTCAATCCTGCAGCCCCTGCAGGCACCTCGTCAGGGGTCACCGTGAACGGTCCAATCGCGCCTGTGTTGTCAAAGTTCTTTCCGGGCGTCCATTGGTGGGTTTTGCGCTGATAGTCGCGCACAGAGCCATCGTTGAAAACGGTATACCCAAACACGTGATCTAAGGCGTCAGCCTTTTTAATGTGCCGCCCCCCCGTGCCGACGATGATCATCAACTCGGCCTCATAGTCCAACTTCTCAGAACACGCTGGCCGCACCAGTGGCGCACCCGCGGCCATGATCGAATTTTTACCACGCATGAACAGCGCTGGATATTCGGGGATATCATAGCCACCCTCTTTGATGTGATCTGTGTAGTTCAACCCCATACAAATGATCGTACCAGGCTTTGCGACGGGCAACGCAGGTGTGATCGATGAGACCGGAACCGATGGCGCACCATCCAGCTTTCCCTCCAGTGATTCTGCCAACCCCGGTGTGGCAATCAACGCCGAGAGATCCGCCCCCACCGCGCTGTCCAAAGCCGTAAGGTTTACAGCCATATCGCCCTTTACAGCAAAGACGCAGGTGCCCTCAGAAGTTGTGCCAACCAGATATTTCATCGAACCAATCCTTGTAAGTTTCAAAAATTTCTGACTACAATCAGATCAAATGTCAACAAATATCGATTTTTTATCAAAACTAGGGGGAATTGCCATGAAATGGTCGGAGTATCACCAACACGCGAAAGAACGCGGCGCGTTGGCTTTGGAACTTTTCGTGGCGCTCAGCACCCCAGCAAAAGCGCCAGAAGACGTGAAAGCGAACCTTCCCGCCCACCTCGCCTATCAGGCAGAGCTTGAGGAAAGCGGCGCATTGGCCTTCGCCGGGCCTATGTCGGACGACACGGGCGAATTGATGCAAGGCATGGGAATGATCATTTACCGTGCCGACAGCATAGAAACCGCGCGTAAATTGGCTGAATCCGATCCGATGCATCAATCCGGAGCACGCACATTTACCTTACGGCGATGGATGATAAATGAAGGATCGCTGACGTTGTCGGTTGGCCTGTCGAAAAAGACTGTCGGTCTCACCTGAATGGGACAGTTCAAACGCGCGGAAGGGATACTATGAACTTGATGCAACACTCCGATGGCAAAGAAACATCTGCCACACGCACCGCATACCTCACGTTGCGACAAATGATTCTAACAGGTGAACTGGCGGCGGGCGAAAAGCTCAAAATCGAACAACTTCGTACGCGGCTGGACACTGGCGCCTCCCCCGTCCGTGAGGCGCTTAGCCTGCTGACATCAGATATGTTGGTAGAGCGGTTAGACCAAAGGGGGTTTCGGGCCGCCCCGGCCAGCTTGGCCAATTTCCAAGAAATTCTAACCTTGCGTTGCGCATTGGAAGACATGGCGTTGCGCCAATCCATTGCCAATGCGACGCCCGATTGGGAAGAAAAATTGGTCCTATCCCATCACCGGATGAAACGCGCCACAGCCGATGGAGGCATTCCCGAATTCGAGGAAGCCCACAAAGCCTTCCACATGGCGCTGCTCGACAATGCCGATTCACCGATTTTGCTACGATATTGTGGCCAGCTCTATGATCTGAACATTCGCTACCGCTATCTTGCCGCCGCCGGCACAAACTACCGCAAACGCAACGTCGCTTCAGAACACGAAGACATTCTAGACGCCGCTGTGCGCGGAGATGCATCAGCTGCGAGTGACGCCTTGATGAACCACTACCGGGTAACGGGCGACTACTTGACAGCCCCCTTGAGTGACCTTTGATTTTTAGCGATTTAAATAATTCATTTGCAGTAAAATCGATTTTATGGGAGCGTCTTTCAAGACCCTTGGAGACGCACGATGCAACGCAATCGATTCTTAACGGATATGTTGTCGACACTTTTTGATCGGCGCAGCGTTTGGTCCAAAGAGGATGATGCCCGCGACATTCATCAATTGTGTCGCGCATTACTGTCCAAAGAAGGCGATGTGTCGGGGCAAAAGCTGGCGACAGCTATATTGGCGCAGTACCGTCAGCTCTCCGAAGCCGAAAAACTAGCATTTTTCGAATTTCTGAACACGGAACTCGACATCGACGCAAGCGCGCTTGGTGCATTGGCCAAGGTTTACGAACACTCGCCCACCACAGACATTTTTGAAAAACTATCAAAGGCAGCCGAACCGAAACGCCAAGAGCTTTTGCGACGTTTGAACCAGCCAATGGGCGCCACATCTGATTTGGTTTCGATGCGGGTCGATCTTTTGCGTTTGGCCAAAAGCAACAAAGACTTGCTGCGCACAAACATTGATTTCGTTCATCTTCTCAGCAGCTGGTTCAATCGCGGTTTTCTGGTACTTAAACAAATCAACTGGGACACGCCCGCGCGCGTGCTCGATAAAATCGTCGCCTATGAAGCGGTTCACGAAATCGATGACCTCGACGATCTGCGCCGCCGTCTGGACCCGCCAGATCGCCGATGTTTCGCGTTTTTCCATCCCGCTATGCCCGACGAGCCGCTCATTTTTGTCGAGGTCGCCCTAACCGACAGCTTGCCGGGATCGATTGATGATGTTCTGTCAGAAGGGCGCGAGCCCTTGCAGGCGGAAGACGCGAAAGTGGCGGTGTATTATTCTATTTCAAACTGCCAACGTGGCTTGGCTGGCATCAGTTTCGGAAACCTTTTGATCAAACAAGTGGCCGCCGAACTGGCGCTTGAATACCCACAGATCGAAAATTTCGTGACCCTATCTCCTATTCCGGGATTGAACCGATGGTTGACCCAACAGGAGGACGACCCAGCCCTCGCCCCCGTGGCACGCGCAGTTCTGGACGGCACAGCCCCTGAAACGGATGTCCGGGCCCTGGCCGCACGGTATTTGGCGACGGCGAAACGCGGTGACACAGATCAACCCGTTGATCCCGTAGCCCGCTTTCACCTCGGCAACGGCGCGGAAATTCACGATGTTCATGCCAATGCGGACAGCTCAGAAAATGGGCGCAAACAATCAAGTGGCGCGATGGTGAATTACCTTTACGATCTCAGCCAGACTGAGAAAAACCACGAAGACTTTGCCCGAGGTGGAAGTGTTGCGATGTCTCGCACAGTTCAATCGTTGATCACTGCGGCCTTTGTCACCAAACCCAAGGAACCTACGTCGTGACCAATACACTTTACGATGCGCTGATTGCCCCACATGCCCAAAACGAGGCCGTCTTCTTAGACCTCGACGATGGAACATCCGTGACCTACGCGCAGTTCGTCGCCCGTGTTGCGCAGCTGGCCCATGTTTTGGTGAACGCTGGCGTCACCCCTGGGGACCGCGTTGTGGTACAAGGCCCCAAAACGGCTGATGCAATCGCATTATACGGCGCGGCGGTTCAGGCGGGGGCGGTTTATCTGCCGCTCAACACCGCCTACACAAAATCAGAGGTCAGCTACTTCATCACGGACGCGGCGCCACGCGTGGTTGTTTGCGCCCCGCAAAACGCTGATGAAATGAGAGACATTTGCGGCGACGGAAGGCAGGTGATGACGTTGTCGAATGATGCATCGGGCACACTTAGCCGTCAGGCCAACGATCAGCCCACGTCCTTCACGACCGTGACACGCGGACCGGATGATTTGGCCGCATTGCTGTACACATCGGGCACGACAGGCCGCTCAAAAGGCGCGATGCTGAGCCATAAAAACCTACTCTCCAACGCAATTTCACTGACTGATCTGTGGCAAATCACAAACGCTGACCGGCTGATCCACGCCCTCCCAATCTTTCACACCCATGGCCTGTTTGTGGCCATGAACACCTCACTGCTTTCGGGTGCGCGGGTTCGTTTCATGAATGCCTTCGATGTAGATGTGATCGTCGATGAGCTTCCAAAATCGACGATGATGATGGGCGTGCCCACCTTTTACACCCGTCTGCTAGGCGATGCACGCCTGACGAAAGATTTGGTGGCAAAGATGCGTGTGTTTGTCTCAGGCTCAGCGCCGCTGCTGGCCGAAACGCACACCGCATTCGAGGACCGTACCGGCCACCGTATTTTGGAACGATACGGGATGACGGAAACAAATATGATCACCTCCAACCCGTTTGACGGAGACCGCGTAGCGGGAACGGTCGGCTATCCGCTTCCCGGCACGGAGGTGGAAATAACCGACAACGGCACGCCAATTGCCGCGGGCGACGTCGGCATGATCGAGGTCCGGGGCGACAATGTGTTCCAAGGCTATTGGAACATGCCGGAAAAGACGGCCGAAGAACTGCGCGACACCGGATTTTTCATCACGGGCGATTTGGGTGTTAAAGACGCAGACGGACGCATCAGCATTGTCGGCCGACAGAAAGATTTAATCATTTCAGGTGGATACAATATCTACCCGAAAGAAATTGAAGACGTGATCAACGATGTCGCAGGTGTTCTGGAAAGCGCTGTGTTTGGCATCCCGAATGCGGATTTCGGCGAAAGCGTTTTGGCAGCTGTTGTTCTAGAAGACGCCAATCTGACAGATGACGCAATCCGCGCATTGGTCGAGCCCCACCTCGCGCGGTTCAAACACCCGCGTCGCTATATTTTGCTGGATGCACTGCCCCGCAACACCATGGGGAAGGTTCAGAAAAACGTTCTTCGCGCCACCTATAGCAGCTGATTGAGGAGAGTTAGCTTGCCAAAAGCCTATTCGAACAGGCTCAATGGTGGAGGGAGAATCAAACGGGCGAACGCCCAACATATCTGGGAGGATACAATGAAGACCCTTAAAGCACTTACCATGGCAACCACGTTGCTGGCCTCAACGGCTGCTTTTGCGCAGACTGTCGAAGGTCCTGAAGTGAACTGGAGCTTTTCCATGTGGGGCAACCCACGCGCACTGTCTGCGGGCATGGAAGCCGTCGCTGACGAAGTTCGCGAACAGACCGGCGGCAACTTTAACATCGAAATTTTCTACGGTGCGCAGCTGTCTGCATCACGTGAAAATCTCGATGGGCTGCAATTGAACGCCTTCGAAGGCGCTGCGATCTGCAACTTCTATCACCCGGGTAAGAACCCGGCTTGGATGGTGTTTTCATTGCCGTTCCTGCCACTGGGTGACCCAGACGTAGACCGTTACGTGCGCGCGAAAATGTTCGAACACCCCGCTATCGTTGCGGACATGGAACAGTGGAACGCGATCCCCTACATGTCCGGCCTTTTGCCGCAGTATGAGATCCTCGGCAAAGGCGACGCCCCGACGGAGCTGAGCGATTGGGATGGCCTTCGCGTGCGTGCAGGCGGTGGTCTAGGGTCCGCAATGGAAGCATTGGGCGCCGTGCCGACCTCATTACCGGCTGGTGAAACGTCAACGGCTTTCCAACGTGGCGCTGTTGATGCGGCGGCATTCCCGTTTACCTATGCCCACGTGTCTTTCGGTATTTCTGAAGAGGCGGATTGGTTCACAGCGAACCTCACGCCCGGCACGTCAGAGTGTGGTTGGGTGTTCAACAAAACCGCCTATGACGCATTGCCTGAGCAGTACCAATCTTTGCTGATGGGCCTTCGCGATATGGGCATGGAAGTTGAACAAGCGGCCTACGCCGAGCAGGACGAGAAGAACCTGCCTGTTTTCAACGAAACGCTTGAAGCGGTCACATATTCGGACGAACAAATCGCAGAATTCCGCGAAGTGGCTGGCCAGCCTGTTTGGGACGCCTGGATCGAAGCCAACCAAGGCGATTTTGATGCACAAGCAGTGTTCGACGCTGTTTGGGCCTACGCAGAAGAAGCGAAAAACCAATAAGACTGACGGTCTGGCCCCGCGTCTAATGCAGGGGCCAGACCCGCATGAATGATTCATTCTAAGACATCTTAGGGGGCGGGGATGGCTGTAAATTCAGACCAAAATGGTGGGCTATTGGGCCGCGTGCATCGGGGCATGATGCCAATCGAAGACCTGGCAAATTTGATTGCCGCGTTTGCTATTGTCGCTCTGATGCTTCTGGGTGTGACCCAAATTGTGGCGCGAACTCTCTTCAATTCACCCATCAAAGGGTACATCGATCTCGTCGAGCTTTCGATGGCCTCTATGGCGTTTTTGGGCGCCGCGTATTGCCAACGTTTGGGCAGCCATATCCGGATGGAACTGCTGGCCGGGCGTCTAAAAGGGCGCATGTTGTGGGCCACCGAAGCCTTTGGTGCGGCTGTCGCGATGTTTATCATCGGGGTGCTGATCTATTACGGGTACGGCCATTTTCTGCGCGCCTACACCACCGGTGACACAACGATGGATGCTGAATACGTCACCTGGCCCTCGAAACTGCTGGTGCCAATCGCGTTTGCGATCTGGTGGATCAGGTTGGCGATCCAGTTCGCCGGCTCTCTCCGGCTTTTTGCCAATCCAGATCTCGCGCCGGTCGGTGTGGTGATCGCCAAAGATGTCGCCGAACAGGCCCAAGACGAAATTCACGAAGTTATGGGTGACGATGCAGATCTCCCCGACCCGGAGGGCAAATCATGATCTTAGGTATCGGAATGTCCGACCCATTTTTGGTGGGCATGATCACGCTCGGCTTGTTGCTGCTGCTGATCCTCCTCGGCGTCCGCGTCGTTTTTGCCGCGGCTGTAGTTGGCCTGCTTGGGCTGGTTGAGCTGCGCGGTTGGGGGCCTGCAGCTGGAATCGTAGGCACGATCCCTCATTCCAAATCATCGGCCTATGCGCTGTCCGTTTTGCCGATGTTCATCTTTATTGGGTTTCTTGCGTTCCACGCCGGGATGACCCAGCAATTGTTCGACGCCGCACGAAAATGGCTGGGCTGGATGCCAGGCGGATTAGCTGTCGCAACCGTATTTGCAACAGCAGGGTTCGCCGCAGTGTCCGGCGCCTCCACAGCAACGGCAGCTGTGTTCAGCCGCGTGGCGATCCCCGAAATGCTCAAATACGGTTACGACCGGCGTATGGCCGCTGGTGTTGTGGCATCCGCAGGCACGCTGGCGACCCTCATTCCGCCCTCCGCGATTTTGGTGATCTATGCGATTATCGTTGAACAATCGGTTGGGAAATTGTTGTTGGCAGGCTTCTTGCCCGGCATTTTCTCGGCCATCGTTTATGCAGGCATTATCGTGGTTTGGGCCATGGTCAAACCCGGATCGGCTCCATCTGTCAAAGGGTTCACCTGGCGCGAGCGCGTGCGTACTTTGCCGGGCATCTCCCCCATTTTGTTGGTCGTCATCATTATCATGACCTCAATCTATGGCGGCTGGGCCACCCCCACCGAAGCAGGCGCATTGGGCGCGGCTGTGGTTCTCATTTTGGCGCTCGTGCGCGGCACGCCTTTGAAGTCCATCAAAGACAGTCTGATGGAAAGTGCAAAACTCACCGTGATGATTTTCTCCCTGATTTGGGGCGTCCTCATCTTTGTGCGGTTTTTGGGCTTTTCCGGCATCCCCGGCGCGTTCACAGAATGGATCGTAGGCCTCGACGTGGCGCCAATGACTATCATGATCTGCATTCTGTTGGGATATGCTGTTTTGGGCATGTTCATGGATGCTATAGGGATGCTGCTTTTGACCCTCCCAGTGGTCTACCCTGCCGTGATCGCCCTTGGGTTCGACCCCATCTGGTTCGGAATTATCGCCGTGAAAATGGCCGAAGTTTGCCTGATCACGCCGCCCATCGGATTGAACTGTTTCGTCGTGAATGGCGTGCGACCCGACATTCCACTGGGCACAATCTTTCGGGGCGTTGCTTTGTTTTTCATCGCAGATGTGATCACCATCGCCGCATTGCTGATGTTCCCAGAGATCGTCACATGGTTGCCAAACTTTGATTTTGAAGCATGGTGGGCCGGCCTTTGGGCTGCCAGCCAGTAAGGAAACAACATGCGATTGCAAACATCCCTGCCTCTGGACAAGGCCAATAAAATCATCGCCGAAGCACTGTCGCGGGGTCGCGCGGCATCGCTGTTGCCGCTCACGGTGGTGGTGATTGATGCGGGCGGCAAACTGGTGGCCATGCAATCCGAAGATGGGTCCGGTTTGGTGCGGTTCGAAATCGCATTCGGCAAAGCCTATGGCGCGTTGGGCATGGGTATTTCTAGCCGATTGATCCGCGATCGCCTATCGGAACGCCCCGCATTTCAAAACGCCATCGCGGCGGCATCGGGTGGGCAGTTCATCCCTGTGCCAGGTGGTGTGTTGGTTGAAAATTCAGACGGCGTCACACTAGGCGCTGTGGGCATTTCGGGCGACACATCTGACAAAGATGAGTACTGCGCCATTGAAGCCATCAAATCGGCGGGCTTTGTTTCAGAACCCGCTGAACCAAACCCCGACTGGCGCACATCTTCGCTGTCGGATCACTATCCGGCATCCACCTGATAGGGCTGATCAAAATGGCGGTGTGTCACTTGCAAACGGGGCAGATCGCCATCCGATGGGTCACACAATTGGAATGTGGATTGGCCCATTGCACTCAGGGGGATCACCATCGCGCGGACGAACCGCGTGATCCCACTTTGGTGCAACGCGACGGCGCGCACGGGCGTGTTCTCGGGCTCGAACCAGCAGTCGCCCTTGCGCATGACCTGTTCGCCCGCGGCGCTTTCTATCCGCAACGAACCAGACACAAGGTAGCGCCATCCGGCCCCCGAATGGGTATGGCGGTGCGCCACGGCCCCAACCGGAAACGCAACCTCGTCCATGCGCAACGCCCACCCCTCTGTCGGCAGATCAACCGCTTTGCACCCCAATACGCCAGCCCCAGACAGCGCAGTTTCGGTGACCACGACCCCCAAACCGCGGCCTGCCTGAGGCAGTGCACGACCCGCAGGAAACCCAGCGCCGCGCTCCGGTGCCTCAACCCAATGTCCCGCACAAAGCGAGGGGACATATTGGTTAAATCCCATATCGGTCAATGTCATGAACATGTCGGCCCTCCATCTCGCGCTCGGGCGAAGGCTACATGAGCGCGACCATCGTTGCCACTCTCTTGCTCATGTTGTCGGGGTGCGTTTTAGCGGCCCAAACTTTGACTTGGGATGTTTTCGCCATCGCATCAAAGTTTGCATTCGTGTTGCTGTGTTGTGCAAGCCTGCCGCGCGCAACCAGTCGCGAATGGGTTTTGACAGTGGCAGCCCTCGCACTTAGCGGTGTGTTGTTCGCAGCCGGAAACACCGTAGCCATCGCATCGGGGTTGGACCTTGCAGCCTATTTTTCTGCCTTCATCGTTTTGCTGACGGCGTTGAAAATCGCAGCGGAGCGGTCCACGTCCGTGTTGCGCGTGGGGCAGTTTTTGATCAGGCAGCCCGCAAACACGCGTTTTATAGCGACGGCCTCGGGCGGGCATGTTTTGGGGGTTTTCCTGAATTTTGGTGCGATCAGCCTTATGGCGCCCTTGATCCAAAACGCCGCCAAACGTGATGATGGCACCGTCGATCGCCACATGGAACGACGGCAGCTTTCGGCACTGCTGCGCGGTTTTTCCTGGATCCTACTTTGGGCTCCGACGACCCTGTCGCAGGCGGTGCTTTTGACGTTGTTCACCGATATTGAACTAGGGAAAATCTTCGCGGTCGGGCTTGGCACCTCGGTGCTCATGATCCTTCTCGGGCTTTTCTACGACCGTTTTGAATGGCGCAAAACGCCGACCAGTTCTGCCCCGCCCCTGCCCGTGCCACTCCTGCACGTCCTGAAAGTGATGTCGGTTTGCGCCACGTTGATCCTGTCTACGGCCGCGTTGAAAGCCATAACAGGGTTTTCAACGGCACTGGCTTTGATGTTTGTCGCACCGGCTGTGACGGCGATATGGTTTGTGGCCCAGCGCTCGCAAAATACGGGGATGGCCCAGCATTTAAAGGGGTTTTGGCCCGCCTTGACAGCGGATGCACAAGGGCTGGCGCGATCAGCCATCGCACTTGGGCTTTCCGGCTTTATCGGTCGCACACTGGCGGAGGTGATCCCCGTTGAACCGCTTCTTTCACTTGTCGATTTTGCCTATGTTCCGGGTTGGCTGTTCTTGGCTGTTTTGCCGATTTTGATCACATTGGGCGGGCAAATCGCGCTCAGCCCGATTATTCTTGTGGTGTTCATCGGCCAAGTTGTTCAGATGGTGCCCGCCTTGCCTGCCGAGCCGACGCACATTGTTTTCGCCTTGAGCGCGGGCTGGGCAATCTCGATGTTGGCCTCGCCCAATGCGACCGCCACTTTGCTGATTTCAGCCACCACCAAGATTGCGCCGACCCGTCTGACATGGGGGTGGAACCTGCGGTATGGGGGGCTTGCCTATCTGGTTTTGGTTGGTGTTTTCGCAGCGCTTGAAGCGGGGCTTTTGGGCTAGATATCCAGCGGATCAATCAGTTCCGGCCCCGAGGCCCGATTGGAATTTACGGCAGTTCCGACGCGGTGAAAGCTGAGTGTGTCCTCGGCGGTGGCCGTCATCAAGGTGGCGGCTCCTTTTCCCGCCTCGCCGAGCCATAGGGCGTATTGATCCGCCTCTAAGATCACCGGAATGCGGTGGTGGATTTCGCCCATCGCAGCATTCGCCCCCGTCGTTACAATCGCCGCTGTTGCGCCGAGGTCGCCCCAGTCCTGCCAGATTGCGGCAAAGGCCAACGGGGCGGTATCCGCGCGCTGAATGTACCATGGCAATTTGCTGCCATCCTCCAGCCGCGTCCATTCATAAAAACCGGAGGCTGGAATGATGCAGCGCCGCGCCCGACACGCCGCCCTGAACGCAGGCTTTTCGGCGATGGTTTCTGCCCGCGCGTTGATCAGAAGCGGGCCATCGTTGGGCGCTTTGTACCAATGGGGCACGAAGCCCCAACGCATAGACCTGCAACGTCGCGTGCCCAAATCTGACGTGATCGCGCCGACCTGCGTGGTGGGACAGACGTTAAAGTTGGGCACCTCTGGCAAGTCGTTCGAAGGTGTCGCATCGAAGACGTTCACCATAGCGTCATGGGGCAATGTAACAGCCATTCGTCCACACATTTACCTACCGCCTATACGCTTTTCGCGCCAAGTCGATCCGTGCATCCATCATCGACATGTTTTTCAATATTTCCCGGCGCTTTGCCCTGTCACCGGTTTCGGCCAGCTCCTCGCGCAACCGTTCAAGCTCACGTTTAAGCGAAACAAACTCAGGCACCGCACCGTTTTCTTTAACCACCCGGTCAAAGAGCGCATTCTCTAGGGCGTTCTCCGGCGGCAAAGGTTTGCCAGCGCCAGGCAAATCGTCGAACGCCCCGTCCGCCTGCGCCGCACGAATGCGCGCATCTATCAAATCTTCCAAAGGATGCCGCGCCATAAAACCCTCTTCGAAACCTACCAACGCCCAGAGGCACCACCCCCGCCAGAGCGCCCGCCACTAAAGCCACTGCCGGATGATCCGTTGGAACTGGTCTGTACCTTTGATATCGTAAATGCGCGATCTGCGGAATAGTCACAAAAGTTGCAGTGAAACCGGTTGATCCCGCGCCCATCTGCAACGGTCGATGCGGATGACGTGACAATTCGGGTTTTGTTCAACCCGCCCTGTCCACACTGTGGGCATTTGCGGAACCGACGGACCATCGTTTTAAACACCCGAACGATCACAACCAAAATAGCAATCGAACCTGCGATGACACCACCCAAGATGGCCAAGAATTCTTGCCCGTTGATCGCCCGCACCGGTGACGCCTTGCCCCCCTTAAACGGCAGCACAATGTCTTCGATGACAGCATCCATCCCTTCCGCGATACCCTCCGCGTATTTGTCTTCTCGGAAAAATGGCAAAAAACGTTGATCGACCACGCGCTGCGCCGCCAAATCCCAATCGCGCCCGTAGCCTGCCCCCAGTTCAATCCGCATCGCGCGGTCAGTCCGCAAGACAAGCACCAAAACCCCATCGTTCAACTCGGGATCACCAATCCCCCAAGTGTCAAACACACCCGTCACAAACTCTTCTAGCGATTGTTCAGGTGCAAATGCGGCTTGCGCGCCAAGTGTCAGCAACGTCATCTCAACCCCGGTCTCAGCTTTCAAAGCCAACAACCGCTGCGTAAGATCGGCCTCATCTTGCGGAGGTAGAAGATCAGCGTAATCATTCACCGCAATAGAGTCATACAGCGGATAATTTTGCGCAGCCGCCGCCGTTTGCCACATCAGGAAAATCAAACAAAACAATCGCATAAAAATCCCTTTCTTGGGCGCATATGGCAGCATAATAGCGACGTCTTATTTTCAAACAATGCAGCGCCCCGCCTAACCGCAAAAAGAAAAGCCCCGCCACACGAATGTGCGACGGGGCTCTAACACTCTAGGAGCGTCATTTATTTGACCGTGATACGACCATCTGTGTATGGCGTGTACGGGCCGTTTTCAGCCAGATAATCCGCGACAACCTGCTCGAGGCCCGGACCGAAGTCATAGGCGTTCGCAGCGGTTTCGAACATGGAGTAGCCATCACCGCCGTTACGAACATAGTTGTTGGTCGCCATCAGGTAGCTTGCAGCTTCATCAAGTGGCGCGCCACCGATTGTCACATCAGAGATACGGCTGCCTGGCTCTGCAGACAGGTCGACAGTGAATGTCATGCCAGCCACTTGTGGGAAACGGCCCGCGCCCTCTTCCACCTGGCCCACACCGTTTTCAAGTGCGGCGATCAAATCGGCCCCAGTTGTTTCGAATGTCGCCAATGTGTTTTGGAACGGCAGAACTGTCAGCACTTCGCCCATTGTGATTTCGCCAGCGTCGATGGAGGCACGCAGACCACCACCGTTTTGCAGGGCGGCAACAACACCTTGATCCGCAGTGCGGGCCAGCATTGCGTCAGCCACGAGGTTTCCCATCGCGCATTCTGTAGCACGGCATACTTCGCGCGCGCCTTCGATCACGTCGGTAGATTCTGCCACGATCTGTGTCTTCATCTCTTCGATCGGGCCAGCAAGCTCGGCCACGCGTGCGACGATTGCTTCATCTTCCGCGACAGAGGCGTCCAACAAAATCGCTTCGCCTTCGGCGGTGTGAACATTTCCTTCATCGTCAAACTGAACGATCAAGTGACCTACGTATTTGGAATAGGCGTAGGCTTGAACAACAGGCACATCACCAACCATTGTCGGGTAGGCCATCGCGCCCTCGTCATAGTTGTTGAACAACGTGTGCGAGTGACCGCCAACGACAACGTCGATGCCATCAACAGCTTCGGCGATTGCCATGTCACGTGTGACACCAACGTGGTTCAGCGCGATGATTTTGGTCACGCCTTCTGCGGTCAATGCATCAACGTCGGCCTGCAGGCTTTCAATTTCGTCGCTGAAAATAACGGCATCAGACGGTGAGGATGTTTCAGCGGTGTCAGAGGCCAGCGCAGAGATGACGCCGATTTTTTCGCCGCCGATTTCCAGAACCACGTGGTTCTGCACAGAGCCCGCCAAAACATTGGATTGGCTCACGTCAATGTTGCCAGAGATGATCGGGAAGTTCGCGCCAGCTGTAAGCTTCGCAAGACCTTCGTCACCATCATCAAACTCGTGGTTGCCCACGGCCATAACGTCAAAACCGATGGCGTTCATGAATTCGATTTCGGCGTCGCCTTTGTAGGTCGTGTACATCAGGCTGCCCTGATATTGGTCGCCCGCATCCATGACGATCACGTTTTCACCGTCGAGCGTTTCGCGCAGTTGGTCGATCATTGTTTTGACGCGTGCAACACCGCCAAAGCATTCGCCTGCGGCGTTGTCTTCGGCGCTACATGTGCCGTCGTATTTGCTGATTGGCTCAATGCGGCTGTGCAGATCGTTGATGTGAACGATGTGCAGGGTGTAATCGGCCGCGGCGGTCCCCGCGAGAAGGGTCAGACCGGCGGTCGTGGATAGAAGTCGTGCAAGCATTTTAGCCCCCGTTGGTTATTTTCTGGCGCCAGCTTGGGTCGAGTCGGGTGGGAGAGTCAAAGCAATGGCGCAAAATAGGTCGTAACGTCACCCTGTGACAGGTCCGTGACACTTGACCTTTGCCCAATCGCGCGGCAGTTCGGTGGTATGTTGATCTATAAAATACTCACGTCCGAGCAATGGGCGACCCTTGAGAGCACAGGCACCTTTGCCGGTGCGCCAATTGATTTGGCGGATGGCTACATTCACACCTCCACCGCGGCGCAAGCGCAAGAGACGACTGACAAGCATTTTGCGGGGCAAGATGGGCTAATGTTGGCCGCCTTGGACAGTGACACCTACGGTGATGACCTGATCTGGGAGGTGTCACGCGGTGGGGCTGAATTCCCGCATATCTATAACCGTCCGCTGAAGCTGTCGGAGGTTGTGTGGGCCCGCCCGATGCCGTTGGTTGAGGGCCGTCACGTGTTGGATATGTCATGAATATTGTTGAGAAAATCGGCCTTCGCGCGCTGCGTCTGTTTGATCCTGAAACGGCCCATGGTCTGTCGATCAAGGCTTTGAATGCTGGGTTGGGGCCCAAAGCAGGGCCTGTCACATCGCCGCGTTTGGCCTGTTCCATCGCGGGACTTGCGCTGCCTAATCCCATTGGGTTGGCCGCTGGTTTTGACAAGAATGCGGAAGCCTTGGATGCGCTTGGGAAAACGGGGTTCGGGTTTCTTGAAGTGGGTGCGGCCACCCCGCGTGCGCAAGAGGGCAATCCGCGCCCACGGTTGTACCGCCTGACCGAAGATCAGGCTGCGATAAACCGGTTCGGGTTCAACAACCAAGGCATGGACCCGATCGCTGCGCGGTTGGCCACACGCCCTGCCGGGCGGATTGTGGGCCTTAACCTTGGCGCCAACAAAACGAGCGAAGACCGTGCCGCAGATTTCGCGCAGGTTTTGCGCCATTGTGGCCCGTTTGTTGATTTTGCGACTGTGAATGTTTCGTCGCCCAACACCGAAAAACTGCGTGATCTGCAAGGCAAGGACGCGTTGGAAGCGCTTTTGGGCGGTGTGATGGCGGCAAATGATGCAGGCATTCCAGTGTTTTTGAAAATCGCACCGGATTTGACCGATGCCGAAATCAACGATGTGGCGGAGGTTGTGGCCTCCAGCGGAGTTGCGGCGGTGGTTGCGACCAACACCACCTTGTCGCGCGACGGGCTGGCGTCGCCCCACAAAGATCAGGCCGGTGGCCTGTCCGGGCAGCCGGTGTTTGAAAAATCCACGCGGGTTCTGGCGAAGCTTTCGACCTTGACGGACGTGCCGCTGATCGGGGTTGGCGGTGTTGGATCTGCCGAGCAGGCCTATGCTAAAATTCGGGCGGGGGCGAGTGTGGTTCAGCTTTATACCGCGCTGGTCTATGGCGGAATTTCACTGCCGGCGACCATTGCCAAAGGGCTTGACGCGCTGCTTGAGAGAGATGGGTTTGCGACAGTTGCCGAGGCCGTTGGCACCGACAAAGAGGCCTGGCTTTGATGGCTGGCACGGTGGACATTTGGCACAATCCGCGGTGTTCGAAATCCCGCGAAACTTTGGCCTTGCTGACAGCACGGGGTCTTGAGCCTCAGGTGCGGCTTTATCTGAAGGATCCGCCATCGGAGGCGGATATCTTCGCGGTTCAAAAGGCCTTAGGCGTGCCCCCGATTGATATGATGCGCAAAGGCGAAAAGCTGTTCAAAGAGCTTGGCTTGGCCGATGCTGACGACGACACGTTGACCGCGGCGATGGCCGACCATCCGATCCTGATCGAGCGGCCTTTGGTTCTTCACGATGGCAAAGCCGCGCTTGGGCGACCACCGGCTGCTGTGCTGGACATTCTATAATTGAGGCCGCTGCCCCGCGTCGTTTAGACGGGGATCGAGCGTTCGAGGTTTGGGTATTTCAGCCCCAATGTGATGCCGCGCGCGGCAAAGCTGATCAGCAATGCGATCCATAGTCCGTGGTTGCCCAACAGCGGCATGAGCGCAAAGGCCGCGGCGAAATAAAGGGCTGCGGACACGATCATCATATTGCGCATGTCCCGTGTGCGCGTGGCGCCGATGAATATTCCGTCGAGCATAAAGGGCGCGGCGGAAAGAAACGGGGTAAGGGTCATGTAAATCAAAAAGTCGCGGGCGGCGGTGCGGACATCCGCAGCGGTGGTCATCAGATCAATGATGGTGCCGCCCCGCAGGCCAAACAGCAAAGCCAGCCCCGCGCCGATTGCAAAACACCACTTCGAGACCATCACAGAGGCGCGCCGAAACGCGGCGCGGTTTTTTTGGCCCAACGCTTGGCCGACGAGGCTTTCGACCGCGAATGCAAAGCCATCCATCGCGTAGGCGGTAAAGGTCAGGAATTGGAGGAGGATGTGGTTTGCGGCCAATCGCGTGTCGCCATACCGCGCGCCGAAAAACAAGAACGACATGAAAATGGCCTGCAAGAACAGGGAGCGCACCAAAATATCTGCGTTCACGCTGGCAAATCGGCGCAGTTTATCTGCATCCAGAAGCCGCCCCCGATCGCGCAGGATGTCGCGGCGCAGCCCATCACGGCAAAACCACAGCCCCAAGCCACAGCCGGCGATTTCGGCAATAACCGTGGCGAAGGCCACGCCCTGCACCCCCCAGCCAAGCCCCAACACGAACACCAGATCGAGGGCAATGTTCGTACCATTCATCAGCAGTTGAATGACTAGAATTGCGCGCGTGCGTTCGGCGGCGACCAGCCAGCCTGTGACAGCGTAGGTCGCGATCAGAAAGGGGGCCGACCAGACGCGGATTGCCATGTAGCTGCGCGCAAGGGTTTCCACCTCTGCGCTGGCGGGCGACATCCAGAAGCCTAGGCGAAAGAGTGGAGATTGCAGCACCACGATAGCCAGACCACCAACCGCCGCAATGCCCAAGGCCCGGATGAGAATGGCGGATGTTTCCTTGTCGTCCCCTGCCCCACGGGCTTGGGCGGCGAACCCTGTTGTGCCCATCCGCAAGAACCCGAACAACCAATAGAAGGCCGTCAAGATTATCGCGCCGATGCCTACGGCACCGATGGGTGCGGCCTGCCCCATTTGGCCGACGACGGCGGTGTCGACCAGCCCCAGCAACGGCACGGTGATGTTTGCCAGCACAACCGGCACGGCGATGTTCAAAATACGGCGATGGGTGAGGATGTGATCGGTCAAGATACCGGCCGTGGCGCGAGGTGACGATTTAGGGGCGCGGAGGGCTGGGTTTGTGACATCTCACTCGCCTTGGGCGGGCATCAGGAAATGGCCCGTGGCCTGAGCGAACAGACGGCTGCGATTGTCCTGCCATGCCTCGACGTGAACGCTGGCGTAGCGGCGCCCCGACCGGTTGACCGTGGCGCGCGCGTAGGCATCGCGGGGCAAGCCGGATCGCAGGTAATCGACCGTGAGATCAATGGTTTTGGGCAACGGCGGGTGGGTCATGTCTTCGCCCGCTTCCATCCGATCCCAGATCATTGCCCAGCTGAGTTCGATGATCGCGGTTGTTTCTAAAAATGCAGCCGTGGCGCCGCCGTGCAAGGCGGGCAACATGGGGTTGCCGATAAGATCGTCGCGGTAGGGCATGATGCCTGTCAGCTCGTCCCCGCGGCGGTCGAATTTGAAGCCCATAAACGAAATATAAGGCACCGCATTGATCAGCGCCTGCAAGGTCGCGTCGCGCCGTTGTTTGATCACCTGGACTGGTTCGGGCCGCTTCATGACGTGCCCTTTCGTGTTTGCTGCACCGTGAAGGCGCCGGTTGCCGTAGCGACAGGCCGGTTTTCATCCGCGTCCAACGCGGTGGCCCGTATAAAGGCGACAGAGCGTGTCACGTGGTAACACTCGGCCTTTGCGGTGATTGTGTCGCCCGGGTTCGCGGGGCGCATGTAATCGATGCGCAAATCCAGTGTAGCCGTGCCCGTTGGCTGGCTGCCGTGAGACATGACCGCAGTGCCGCTACAGGTGTCGAGCAAGGCAGACACCGCCCCGCCATGAATAACGCCTGTGTCGGGATCGCCGACGAGACGTTCGTCGTAGGGCATGGACATGGTCGCCCCGCCCTCGCCGATGTGGACCAAGGTCATGCCTAGGGCTTTGGCATGAGGCAGCGCCTCGATAAACATGCGGGCGTTAGAATATCTGCGGTCATTTTCCATATCCTTTTGAACCCTGAACTGTACTTTTGCACAAGTATGAATCGCTGCCCCGTTGAACCGCCCCCCAGAGATGATTACAGTCTGCCCAGAAGGAGAGACACCAATGACCGAGCCACGCCTGACATTTAAAGAGATGTGCGCCAAGTTTGATGTCACACCGCGCACGTTGCGATATTATGAATATATCGAATTGCTGTCTCCTGAACGCGAGGGACGCTCGCGCTATTATGGTGGGAAAGAGCTTGCACGGATGACCTTGATTCTTCGGGGCCGCAGGTTTGGGTTCCCGCTGGAAGATATCCGTCAGTGGTTGTTGATCTATGAACACGAGGGCACCGAGGCGCAAATGCGAGCCTGGGTGGAGCTGGCGGACCGGCAGTTGACCGAGCTGGACGAGCAGCGTCAGCAACTCGATGAGACGATGGCAGAACTGAAATCTCTGCGTGACGAGACCGCGGACAGTCTTGGCTGAATATCGCCCAAACGACGCAGACTCCCGCAGCTAAAGATGACAAAAAACACGGATACACCTATTTGTGACCGCCTCGCAGAGATGCTCGGGTAGCAATGGCAACCAAAAGTTGTGAGCTTTTTCCGTAAAGAAATGTTCGTGAATTTCGGGGTGGGTAAGGAAAACCATACCAAAAACACTATAAAAATAAGGGGGTACGGGGAAATTGACGGGCGTGTTCCCTCTTCTTCAGTCCAATACCAAACAGTAAAACCCACCCTGACCTTTCGTAACTTAAAATTTTGACGCGGCGTTACGTTTACGTTCGCGTCATCCCTTCATGTAAGGTGATGGCATCGGCCTCATCTGCATACCAACCGCTTGAGGACAATTGAATGACGGAACCAATCATGACTATTCGCGAAATGTGCGATGAATTTGATGTCACCCCACGAACGCTTCGTTTCTACGAGGCGAAAGAGCTGCTTTTCCCGCAGCGTGAGGGACAAAAAAGATTGTACAGCAAACGCGATCGTGTCCGGCTGAAGCTGATCTTGCGCGGCAAACGCTTTGGCTTTTCGTTGGAAGAAATTCGTCAACTTCTTGATCTGTATTATATGGATGACAGTCAGGAAACACAGCTGCGCGAAACCTATGTTCTGGCCGAGAAACACTTGGCGGACATGCAATCCCAGCGCGCCGAACTTGATGACGCCATCGCAGAGCTGAAAGCTCAGATGGATTGGGGTCAGGCGCGGCTCAAGCAACTCAATGAGAAACAGGGTACCGCAAAGTCGTAAAACGCGCGCCGCGATACCCCCTAATACGAAGAGAACACCATGCCCATCTATACCGCACCTACCAAAGACATGCAGTTCATCCTTCATAATGTTCTGAAGGTCAGCGAACAGGACATTCCAGGATTTGACGAGTTGGACCCGGATTTCACGGGCGCGGTATTGGAAGAGGCCGGCAAGGTCGCGACAGAGGTTCTATTGCCGCTAAACGTGGTGGGCGACACCGAAGGTTGCACATTGGAAAACGGCATCGTGCGCACACCGACCGGTTTTGATGCGGCGTTTAAAGCGATGAAAGACGGCGGCTGGACCGCGATGGATTGTGACCCAGAATATGGCGGCCAAGGCCTGCCCTATGTGATGAACACCGCCGCCCAAGAGGCATTTGTTTCGGCGAACATGGCGTTCAACATGTATCAGGGCCTGACCCACGGTGCCTATTCCGCCATCCACGCCCACGGCAGCGATGAACAAAAGGCGATGTACCTGCCCAAAATGGTGACCTGCGAATGGACGGGCACAATGAACCTGACCGAACCGCACTGCGGCACGGATCTGGGCCTGATGCGGACCAAAGCGGAACCACAAGAGGACGGGTCCTACGCGGTGACCGGTCAGAAAATCTTTATCTCTGCTGGCGATCACGATCTTTCAGAGAACATCATTCACCTTGTTTTGGCGAAAATTCCAGGCGGACCAGAGGGCATCAAAGGTGTCAGCCTGTTCATCGTGCCTAAATTCATCGTCAACGAAGACGGCTCTTTGGGCGATCGCAACCCTGTGACGGTTGGCAAGATCGAAGAAAAAATGGGCATCCACGGGAACTCCACCTGCGTGATGAACTACGACGGTGCAAAGGGCTATTTGATTGGCGAGATGCACAAAGGCATGCGTGCGATGTTCACGATGATGAACGAAGCGCGTCTGGGTGTGGGTCTTCAGGGTTACGCCCAAGCCGAGATTGCCTATCAAAACGCTGTTGCCTACGCCAACGACCGTCTGCAGGGGCGTGATGTAACGGGCGCGAAAAACCCGGACGGCCCTGCTGATCCGCTGATCGTGCACCCCGACATTCGCCGCAACCTGATGGATCAGAAATCCTTCGTCGAAGGGGCGCGTGCGTTTACATATTGGGGGGCTTACCTGATCGACCGCGCCCACAAAAACGAAGACAAGGCGGCTGATGGCCTGATTTCCTTGATGACACCTGTCATCAAAGGCTTCCTGACCGACAAAGGCTTTGAATACGCGACAGCCGCACAGCAGGTTTACGGCGGTCACGGCTACATCGAAGAGTGGGGCATGTCTCAATACGCCCGCGACGCGCGTATCGCCATGATCTATGAAGGCGCAAACGGCGTTCAGGCGCTGGACCTTGTGGGCCGGAAGTTGGCGCAAGACGGTGGCAAGCACGTGATGGCGTTCTTTGAGATGGTCAAAACATTCGCCTCCGAAAACAAGGGCGATGAAGCGTTCGAGAAAGACTTCCTCGATCCGCTCAAAGCAGCATCTAAGGATCTGCAGGCGGCGGGCATGTATTTCATGCAAAACGGCATGAAGAACCCGAACAATGCCTTGTCCGGCTCCTATGACTTCATGCACATGATGGGCCATGTTTGCCTTGGCCTGATGTGGGCCCGCATGGCGAAGGCGTCTATGGAGGCTCTTGCGAACGGTGATAGCGACACCGATTTCCATGAGACAAAGATCGCCACTGGCCGTTACTACATGGCCCGTCAACTGCCTGCGACGGGCATGCATTTGGCGCGGATCAATTCCGGTGCCGATACTGTCATGGCATTGGACGCAGCAAGCTTCTAAGGTGAGCGGTGGGGGGCGACCCCCACCCTACTTTACCGGAGAAGTTCCATGCCCAAACGCTTTCGCCTCACCCGACGCTTTCCTTGCGCCATGACCGAAGATGGCTATCGCCGCCTTCGCAAATTCGCCCAAGAGGCTGGCTTGGATGAGGGGGAAGCGCTTTCTTTTTTGTTCGAAAACTTCGACAGTGTCATAGACGAAGACACCTTTGGGCACCGTTTGCGCCTGTTCAATTCCGAACTGGAAGCGCGCAAACGATGACATGCCCGCCCCCTGCCCCAACATCGGTCATCACCACACATCTTTCCGGTCTGAAATTGGCCCGATCATTTGAAGGGATCATATCATGATCAAATTGCATTGTTTTGGCGAAAGCGGAAACGCCTATAAGGCCGCCCTCACACTGGAGCTTTCGGGCGCAGAGTGGGAACCGGTTTACGTGGATTTCTTTAACGGCGAGACTCGTACAGATGCGTTTCGGGCCCTGAATGTCATGGGCGAAGTGCCGGTGATGGAAGACGGTGATCTGGTGCTGACGCAATCGGGTGTCATCCAAGATTATGTCTCGTCCAAGACAGGCAAACTTGGCGGGCGTTCGGCGGCTGAGCGGCGCGATGTGTTGCGCTGGATGTTTTTTGACAACCACAAGGTCAGCGGTGTGAATGGCCCCCTGCGGTTCTTGATGAACTTTCTGGCCGAAGAGAAACGCAACGCGGATGTGATTGGTTTTATGACCGCGCGGTTTCAGGGGGCGTTGAAAATTCTGGAAACCCAGCTTGAGCAGACCCCTTACTTAACCGGTGATGATCTGACGATCGCGGATATCGCCAACTGCGGGTACCTGTATTACCCCGAACCGTTCGGGTTTGATCGCGCGGCGTTTCCGCACATCGACGCATGGCTTGACCGGATAGCGAACACGCCGGGGTGGAAACACCCCTATGATTTGATGCCAGGCTCGCCCGCCGATCGCGCCTGACCCCAGCGTCACCCCGAATGTGACGTGACGATACGGTGGGAAACCAAACGACCTGACGTTAACGTCAATCAAGAGAATTTGCATACGAAGTAGGAGGCTTCCACATGACAGACGCATATATTTATGATGCCATCCGCACCCCGCGGGGCAAGGGCCGCAAAGACGGCAGCCTGCATGAAGTGACCGCAGCACGCCTGTCGGCTGGCGTTTTGAACGCATTGAAAGACCGCAACAACCTTGAAGGTCACGCTGTCGAAGACGTGATCTGGGGCAATGCAACCCAAGTCAAAGAACAGGGCGGCTGTTTGGCGCGGACATCTGTGCTGGCGTCCAACCTAGACGAACGCATTCCTGGCCTGTCGATCAACCGGTTCTGCGCCTCTGGCATGGAAGCGGTGAACCTGGCCGCGAACCAAGTGGCGGGCGGCGCAGGTGAAGCCTACATTGCTGGCGGTGTAGAGATGATGGGTCGCGTGGCGATGGGGTCTGACGGGGCGGCGATTGCTGTTGACCCGTCTATCGCCATGGACACCTATTTCGTGCCCCAAGGTATTTCGGCTGACATCATCGCCACCGAATATGGTTTCACACGCGATGACGCCGACCAATTGGCGATGGCGTCCCAGCAGCGCGCGGAAGCGGCTTGGAAAGACAATCGTTTCGCGAAATCCGTTGTTCCGGTGAAAGACCAGAACGGTTTGGAGATTCTGGCGCACGACGAATACATGCGCCCTGAAACCGATATGCAATCTTTGGGCGGGCTGAAGGCCGCGTTCAAGGACATGGGCGAAATGATGCCCGGTTTCGACAAAGTCGCTTTGATGAAATACCCGCACCTTGAGCGGATTAACCACATCCACACGGCCGGTAACTCCTCTGGTATCGTGGATGGCTCTGCCGGTGTTTTGATCGGGTCGAAAGAATTTGGCGAGAAGTTTGGCCTGACACCACGGGCCCGCATCCGCCAGACGGCGAAGATCGGCACTGATCCGACCATCATGCTGACTGGCCCTGTGCCCGTGACCCATAAAATTCTTGCGGATTCTGGCATGGCAATCAGCGACATCGATCTGTTCGAAGTCAACGAAGCCTTCTCCTCCGTTGTTTTGCGCTTCATGCAGGCGTTCAACGTCGACCATTCGCAGGTGAACGTGAACGGTGGGTCCATCGCGATGGGTCACCCATTGGGTGCCACTGGCGCCATGATCATCGGCACATTGCTGGACGAGCTTGAGCGCTCCGACAAAGAGGTTGGTTTGGCCACACTTTGCGTCGCCTCCGGCATGGGTGCGGCAACAATCATCGAACGCGTGTAAGGAGCAGAAATCATGACTGACTTTACCATGAAAACAGACGCCGATGGCGTTGCAATCATCACTTGGGATGTTCCCAATAAATCCATGAACGTTCTTAGCCTTGAAGGGTGGGACGAGCTGGATGCCTGCGTGAAAGACGCATTGGCAGACGACGCGGTCAAAGGCATCATCATCACCTCCGGCAAGGATACCTTTGCAGGCGGTATGGACTTGAACATCATCGCGAAAATGAAAGCCTCTGCTGGGGATAACCCTGCGCAAGGCCTCATGGATGGTTTGATGAAATCCCACGGCATTCTGCGCAACATCGAACGCGCAGGCATGGATCCGAAAACCAACAAAGGCGGCAAGCCGATTGCAGCCGCCCTGCCCGGCACGGCGCTTGGGATTGGGTTGGAAATTCCGCTGGCTTGCCACCGCATTTTTGCCGCTGACAACCCGAAGGCCAAAATTGGCCTGCCGGAAATTCAGGTTGGTATTTTCCCAGGCATGGGCGGCACCACACGTTTGGTCCGCAAAATGGGCGCCATGGCGGCCTCCCCCTTGCTGCTGGAAGGCAAAATGAACGACCCCAAGAAAGCGAAAGCGGCGGGTGTTGTGGACGAAGTTGTGGCCGATCCGGTGGCCGCTGCGAAAGACTGGGTTCTGTCCGAGCCGAAGATTGTGAAACCATGGGATGAAAAGGGCTACAAAATGCCCGGCGGTGAACCGTTTCACCCTGCTGGTTTCATGACCTTCGTCGGCGCATCCGCGATGGTGAATTCCAAAACGCAAGGCGTGTATCCTGCGGCGAAAGCCATGCTTTCCGCGATCTACGAAGGGGCGATGGTGCCATTTGACACCGCGCTGAAAATCGAAGCGCGCTGGTTCACCAATGTTCTTCTCAACCCATCGTCTGAAGCGATGATCCGGTCTTTGTTCATCAACAAAGAAGCTCTGGAGAAGGGCGCGAACCGCCCCGATGTGGCGGATCAGAAGGTCAAGAAAGTTGGCGTTTTGGGCGCGGGCATGATGGGCGCGGGCATCAGCCTTGTGTCTGCCTTGGCGGGCATCGAAGTTGTGCTGATCGACCGCGAACAGGCGGCCGCAGACAAGGGCAAATCCTACACCACTGCCTATATGGACAAAGGGATTGCGCGCAAAAAGGCGACCGAAGAAAAGAAAGAAGCCGTGCTTGGCCTGATCAACGCCACGACCGATCTGGAGGCGTTGAAAGACTGCGACCTGATCGTGGAAGCGGTTTTCGAGGACGTGGGCGTGAAGGCCGAGATGACCAAGAAAGTCGAAGCGATCATTGGCGACGACGCGATCTTTGCCACAAACACATCTACTTTGCCGATCACTGAATTGGCGAAAGCCTCTGTGAGGCCTGATCAGTTCATCGGCATCCACTTCTTCTCTCCGGTGGATAAAATGCTGTTGGTGGAAATCATCCGCGGCAAAGAAACCGGCGATATTGCTGTGGCCAAGTCGCTCGATTTCGTGCGCCAGATCCGCAAGACGCCAATCGTTGTGAATGACGAGCGGTTCTTCTACGCCAACCGCTGCATCCTGCCTTACGTCAACGAAGGCGTGCGCATGGTGCAAGAAGGTGTTGCGCCTGCCATGGTGGAGAACGCGGCCAAACTGGTTGGTATGCCCTTGGGTCCACTGCAATTGACTGATGAGACCTCGATCGATCTGGGTGTCAAAATCGCAAAGGCCACCAAAGCCGCCATGGGCGATGCCTATGACGACAGCGCAGATGAGCTGATCTTCTGGATGGCTGAGGAAGGCCGTTTGGGGCGCAAATCCAACGCGGGCTTTTACGACTATGACGAGAAGGGCAAACGTCAGTTGCTGTGGTCCGGTTTGGGCGACCGCTACGACGCCGCGGAAACGCAGCCTGACCTGACCGAAGTACAGCACCGTTTGCTGTTCTCTCAGGTCCTCGAAGCGGTGCGCGCGTTGGAAGAAGGCGTGCTGATGGACATCCGCGAAGGCGATGTGGGGGCGATCCTTGGCTGGGGCTTTGCGCCTTGGTCCGGCGGCCCGTTCAGCTGGCTCGACATCTTGGGCGCGCCCTATGCGGCGGCGCGCTGTGACGAGCTGAGCGAAAAGTTTGGCGAGCGCTTTGCCTGCCCTGCCCTGTTGCGGGAGATGGCCGACAAGGGGCAAACGTTCTATGGCCGGTTCGGCACAGGCGTTGATAGCAAAGCCGCTTAACCCAGCCTATAAAACAGTAAAGCCGCCCTATCGCAGGGCGGCTTTTTTCATGTCCGTGGGTCAATGGCCTGGTTAGGTAAATAGGTTGTAGGCTTTATAACCCTGATTGCCCTCATCCAATCCGGCCTCTTCCTCCTCTTCAGTGACGCGGATACCGACCACGCCTTTGCAGAAGAACACCAAAACCAGTGTGACGACCAAGGTATAGCCCCCTACGATTGCAATCCCACCAAGTTGGGCGGCCCAGCTGGTCGCACCTAAAGGTGCAATCATCAATGACCCGTAGATGCCACCGGCACCATGCACCGCGAAAACATCCAGACTGTCATCCACGCCCAGTTTGTCCCGCAGCAGGTACACAACCTCTTGGCAGGCCATCCCCGCAAGCGCGCCGATCATCAAGGCATAGGCTGGGCCGACGAAGCCTGATGCAGGCGTGATCGCGGCAAGGCCAGCTAGGGTGCCGGTCACCATGCCAACCATCGTGGCGCGGCCCGTTTTTATGTATTCCCACAACATCCACGTCAGGGATGACATGGCCGCCGACACCATGGTCACGGTCACCGCCATGGCGGTCGTGCTATCGGCCACCAAACGGGATCCGCCATTAAAGCCAATCCAGCCGACCCAGAGCATTGCGGCCCCCATCATGACCATACCGGGGTTATGCGGTACGGAGCCGCGTTTGATACGCGGGCCGATGACAACCGCCAAAACCAATGCGGCAATCCCAGCGGTTTCGTGAACAACAAGACCGCCCGCAAAATCACGCACACCTGTTTCACCAAAAATGCCGCCATCGGACAAAAAGCCGTCGCCCCAGACCCAATGGGCCACCGGAGCATAGACCAGAACCATCCAAAGCCCGGTAAACATCAGGATAAATCCGAATTTTACCCGCTCGGCACAGGCGCCGATGATGATCACCGGCGTGATGATTGCGAAGGTCATTTGGAACGCAAAGAACAGAATTTCAGGCAGGGTTCCGACGATGCTGTCGAGGTCTACCCCTTGCAACAAGACGCGATCAAAACCGCCGAAGTAGCCGCTGGTCCCCCCACCATACGCAACCGAATATCCAATGACGTACCAAAGAATGACCATCAAACAGGCAATCGCGTAGCACTGCACGAACATGTTCAAAACATTGCGCCCCCGCACGAGACCGCCATAAAACAACGCCAATCCCGGCATCGTCATAAAAAACACGAGTGCGGTCGCAACCAACACCCAAACTGTATCAGCTTGATTCATTTTCTCTCCTCCCCAGGAAAATATCAATATTTAGTAGGCTAGACGGACCAAGCTACGAAAGATAGTTCTTCATGAGGGGAAAACGCACAGGGAAATGCCCGTGTCCCAATTCGGGACACGAGCCTCAAATGCGCCGCGCGGCTAATGTTGCGGTCAGTGGCTGTTTGATGCCTGCAGAGGTGAATGGCGTTCTTGGCCCCAGTAGCACGCCAAGTCCCAAGCCAAGTCCAAAGACAGGACATCATAGCCAGTTTCGGCCGCGTCCGAAGCCAGATCGGCTTGCTGGCGGCACAAAAACAATGCGCCAATGTTGGCAAACACGATTTCATCTTGGGCAAAGTGCAGCTGGATCACCTCGATGCTCTGCTGGGGGCGATCTTGTGTGATGCCACGCACACCGCCCAAGGCTGACGCCGGGATCAAGGCAAAGGGATCACCGGTCATGTCCTCGGCCATATCGCTTTCGATCATCACGGGCTGATGGGGTAGAATCTTCATCGCCTCGAGATTGCCCAGCGCACCTGCAGGCACGGTCATCGGAAAACTGTCTATATCGCGACCATTGGCCAGTAAGACGTTTCGTGTCACGGACACGACCGTTTGCAGGCCGCGATCAAATGTCAAAACCGTCTGACCCACCTGAACATTTTCTACCGGCGTCCAGCCAGACTTTGTCGCGATTTTCGTCCCTGCGACCAACCCACTTGTACGCGCATCCAGGTCTTGCACCTCGATCTGCGCGGTATTGTTTTGCATCCAAGCCGTGTGTTTCCAAGCAAACATATCTGACATCCCCATGTCTTGTTCATTTTTGGATCCCTCATTTTTTTGCAGCGAGGTAATCCGTAGCAACATGATCATAAGCGGTGATTCTAAAGACCGACATTGGCCGACAAAGCGGCAAGTTTGGGGCATTGATTAGGGTTAACGCGCAATCTTAATGTTCACGCTTTATTAACCCTGAAACGGGAAACAATCTAAATCTCGGTCAAGTGGGAATTATTCAAAATCAAACGCATAACCATGCGCTGCAATGTCTCGCGCGCAAATTTCCGCAAGCAATTCAGCATCTTGGCTGGAGTAGAAGCCACGCCAATCCCGTGGCCTAACGCTTGTGTTCGCCACAGGCATATCGGGCATGAACCCAAGGTGATCAACCAGCGGCGCCATATCCTGCTGCAAGTGTTCCAGCCGAATATAGAGATCCGCGTGCACCATTCCTGCCCCGTCGGTCATGTAGTGCGCAAAGGGTGTGGCGCGAAATGTTGCCGCCGTGAGAGGGGCGTTGAGGAAGCCTGTGAAGCTTTCGGTTTTGGACAGGGCGACGGCGGGGTGCGAAAAGGTTTGCGCCTGCAGCCAATGGTAGTAGCTCACCATCCGGTCCCACGGATTGCGCACCAAGGTGAAGGTAAACATCTCGGCCATTTCATCGCGGGTGATCATGCCTTCCGCATCGGCCAAAGTGGAATGTTTCCACAAACGCCCTGCGGTTTGGACCCCTTTGAGCCGCCCCCTGCGCCGGATGGCTTTAGGCGTGTCGCCAACCAAAATATCATCGGCCTTTGCGCGCGCCTCCAGCGCCAGCGCCATCGCCGTGCCCCCCGTTTTCGGGATGTGCACGAAAATATATTTGCGCCCGCGCGAGACAATCATGGCGCACCGTCACTTGCGGCGAATGTCGTGGGGGGAAAACAGGCGGCTTTCGTCATGGCGGAAGTTGACCAGACTTCGCTGGCCTGCACCATCCCCAATTTTCCAGCAGATTTTTGGCCTGCACCCGCAAACATATTTGACATTTCCCAACATGCAGACAAGCTTTCTGTCAGAGGTTTGACACACAGTTTGGGAGGGCTGGTCATGGGATGGATGCGCGATGAAAGCGGGCTTGGGAAACGGCCTGCGAACTATGTTCCGTTAACGCCGCTTAGCCATTTGGCCCGTGCGGCCAAAGTGTTCACCTCCCATGAGGCGCTTGTCTATGGGAACCAGCGGCTGACTTACGCGCAGTATCATGCCCGCGTGAGCCAGCTGGCCCATACGCTCGTCTTGGCCGGTGTGAACGCAGGTGATGTGGTCGCAACCCTTTTGCCCAATGTTCCCGCACAGGCCGAGGCGCATTTTGGCGTGCCTGCAGCGGGGGCGGTGCTCAATACCATCAACGTCCGCCTAGATGCGGATACGATCGCCTATATTTTTGATCATGGGGAAGCGAAGGTCCTGCTCGTCGACAGTCAGTTCCTACCGCTTGCGCTTAAGGCGATTGATCTGATGGAGGGCCCAGCCCCTTTGATCGTCGAAGTACCAGACCCTGTGGCGGGGGTGCCAGAGATTGGCGAACAGATTGATTATGAAACGTTTCTAGCTTCGGGTGATCCGACGTTCGAGTGGGTCATGCCCGAGGACGAATGGGAGAGCCTCGCGCTGAACTATACCTCTGGCACGACAGGCCGCCCCAAGGGCGTGGTGTATCATCACCGTGGTGCCTATCTGATGACCATGGGCACGCCGGTTTCGTGGCGCATGACGTTGCAGCCCAAATTCCTGAGCATCGTGCCGATGTTTCACTGCAACGGCTGGAACCACACCTGGATGATGCCGCTGATGGGGGGCACACTTGTTTGTTGCCGCGATATTTCGGCGGCTGCGATTTATGATGCGATCGCCGACGAAGGTGTCACCCATTTTGGCGGCGCACCGATTGTGTTGAACTTAATCGTCAATGCGGCAGACACGGATCGGCGTGCGTTTGATCACACCGTCGATGTCTTCACAGCCGGTGCGCCCCCCGCGCCCGCGACCTTGGCGGCGATCACGGATTTGGGGTTTCATGTCCAGCAGGTTTATGGGCTGACGGAAACCTATGGTCACGTGACCGAATGTTTGTGGAACGCAAGCTGGGATGCCCTGCCCGCCGAGGCGCAAGCCGCCTTGCAGGCCCGACAAGGCGTGGCGTTTCCCCATATGGAAGACATTACCGTTTTGGCTGACGCAGGAGATCAGGTCCCGATGGACGGCAAAACCCAAGGTGAAATCGTGATCCGGGGCAACTCGGTCATGAAGGGCTATTACAAAAATCCGAGTGCGACGGATCAGGCGTTTGCGGGCGGGTATTTCCATTCCGAAGACATTGCCGTTCAGCATCCCGATGGATCTATCCAGATCGCCGACCGCGCAAAGGATATTATCATCTCGGGCGGTGAAAACATCTCCAGCGTCGAGGTGGAGGGTGCGTTGATGCACCACCCTGCCGTCATGTTGTGTGCTGTGGTTGCCATGCCAGACGACAAATGGGGCGAAGTGCCCTGTGCGTTTGTTGAACTCAAAGACGGGCAGACCTGCGATGAAGCTACATTGATGGCCTTCACCCGAGAGCGACTGGCAGGTTTTAAGTGCCCGAAAAAGGTGGTTTTCGGCACGCTGCCCAAAACCTCAACCGGTAAAATCCAGAAGTTCGAATTGCGCAAATCTCTCGCATAGCCCCAATTGAGTGCCCCCTGTCAATTGCGCGCAGCACACAGTACGATAGGATCAAAGAATGAGGCAGAGCAGGCCCGCATGAGCGATAAAACCACAGCGTTGACCGATTTTTCCCGCCTTGAAAGCGGTGGTCTTTGGCGTCCATCGCCGGGGGATCAACGGCGCGATGTCGTTGTCTCATTGGGTGAGGCAACCGTCACCATTTCCGACACGGCCGATCGCCCGCTGACCCATTGGTCCCTGCCCGCTGTGCGCCGTCTGAACGTGGGCGTGCGTCCTGCCCTGTTTTCGCCCGATGCTGAGGCCACTGAAACCTTGGAAATTTCAGACGACCTGATGATCGACGCGATGGAAAAGGTGCGAAAGACCGTGAAGCGGCGGCGCGCACGACCAGGCCGGTTGCGCGGCTTGGGCAGTTTGGCAGTTTTTGCCGGGCTTGTCGCCGCTGCGGTGTTCTGGTTGCCCGATGCGCTGATCCGGCAGACCCAATCGGTCGTCCCCCAGGTTAAACGGGCCGAGATTGGGGCGACGTTGCTGGGTCATATCCAGCGGATCACCGGCCAAACCTGCCGCAGCCCGTTGGGCACAGATGCCATGGCAAAACTGCACCGACGGGCGTTGGGCGCGGATGTTGGCGGTCAGGTCTTCGTGGTGCCCTCCGGGCCCGAGGTGGCCATTTATCTGCCCGGTGGCTTGATCGTGATGAACAGCGATTTGATCGAAGATACGGAAGATCCCGCTGTCGTGGCGGGCCAAATTATTTCCGCCGCAGGCCAGCTTCGCGAGCAAGATCCACTCACCGCGCTGCTGGAAGAAGCTGGCATCGGCACCACGTTTTCCTTGCTCACAACGGGGGAGATTGCCCCAGACACCTTGCGCACCTATGCGGAAACCATTTTTGCCAACCCACCGGAGCGGGCCAGCGACGGTGTTTTGTTAGACCTGTTCACCGCCGCCGAACTGCCTAGCACGCCCTACGCCTATTCGGTCGACATCACCGGCGAGACGACGCTTGGTCTCATCGAAGCGGACCCGATGCAAGGGCGCGACGTGCGGCAAATTTTGACCGATGGGGAATGGATCAGCCTGCAAGGCATTTGCAGCTAGCCATCGCCGCCAAACGAAAACGGCCCCGCACTGCTGCAGGGCCGCATACGTTTCAGTGGGTCAGATCAGCGGCGCGTGAATGCGCCTGAAAATCCTGCACCGCGCGTTGTGTTCAACGCAGATTGAAGCTGACTGTCATTCGCGAAGGGCCCAGCCAGAACGATCCGCATCTCACGGCCTTGCTGATTGTAAACGCCGACCCGCATGGGCAACCCACGAGACCGCAAAGCCCGCGCGATAGACTGCGCCTGATCACGGGTTCCGAATGTGCCAACCTGCACGTACCGATGGCCGGAAATCTGTTCCACCTGCGGGCGCGCAGGTGTTGGCGCTGCGGCACGAGTTGTCGTTGCTGGGGCCTGCACCTGTGGGGCTGGCGATTTCGCGTAGCTCGTTGTTTGCGTTGCCGCTGGCAAACCCCGTTGCGTGTTCAAACGACCATCCGACCACACCCGATCATAGCCTGACGGCACAGATGGGGCTGCCAACGCCTGCGCGTGGGTCGGGTTCGAATAGGGGGCTGGGCGTTGACCGGTCAGCGACTGAAGAAGCGTTGGGGCTTGCGGACGCGGCGCAACGGCAGCTGCCGAAGCAAATTGCGTGTTTGTGGTCGATACGGACCCAGGTGCGGAATCAAGCACGTTGGAATAGGGTGCTTGCCAGGTTGCGTTGCTGATCACGATCCGCTCTGGTGTCGCGAATGTTCCAGGCGCGGAATCCAGTGGGTTGCTGTAGGGGGCCTGCGGTCTGCGCAAATCGGCCTGAAGTTGACCCAAGCCCGTCGTGGTTTGCGCTTGCGGTGCGCATTGCAACGGCAAACCGGTGGTGGTGCTGATGTACTGGCGGCCAGACGCCGACATCGCGGCGCAGGCTTCCGCCCGGGATAGTCGCCGTTGCGCTGGTGCGGCAACAACGGGCTGCGGTGCTGCCACTGGTGCAGGGGCCACGGTTGCAACCTGTTGAACCGGAGCAGAGCCACCGCAATCGATTGGTCGGCCAGAGCGCTGACCGATCAAGTTTGGTTGAATACCTGTCAAACCTTCACAAGCTTCCGCGCGGGTCAAAACGCGCGGGGTGGGTGCGGCTTGTGGTACAATCACCTGAGGCGACGGGCGTGCAGCAATGACTGTTGGTGCCGGGGCTGCAGCGGGAACAGGGCGTGACACCGTTGGTGCAGGTGTGGTTTGTGCAGGTGATGCGACCTGCACAGGTGCTGGCGCGGGAGTCCGTACCGGGGCCGGCGCAGGTTCTGGCTGCGCTTGGGCGGTTACGGCTGGCTCCGCCGCGGGCGTTTCGGGGCTTGGCAGGGGCCGCAAAGGTGCCAGTGCGACTGTTCCACCAGACAAGGTCGGTTGGAACCCGCACAATTGCTGCCGCGTGCGCGACACGCGCGGTACCCAGCTTGTTGTACCGCCAATGCCTGCACGCACGAACACGCAGCCATTGCTGTCAACAAATTGATTACCCGAGAAATTTGCCGGTGGCGTCTCTGCCGGGCCGCCCGCATTGCGCAACGCTTGGCCCGACGCTGATGACCCTAAAACGACGGCCAAAACCGCCACGGTCGAAAGAAAACCGTTTCTTTTACCGACTATCTGCATAACTGCCCCCACAATATATGGTGGAAGAATGCCCAACAAAGCCAACAAAGTAAAGGAATTGTTCCCTCTATTTTGTGCCAAACATGCGGTCACCCGCATCCCCTAGCCCTGGAACAATATATCCATTGTCATTCAGGTGGCTGTCCACAGCCGCTGTCACAATCGGCACATCCGGATGGGCTTCTTTCATGGCCGCAATCCCCTCTGGCGAGGCCAGAAGACACAAGAAACGAATATCTTTCGCGCCAGATTCTTTCAAAAGATCAATCGCTGCGATGGACGAATTGCCCGTCGCAAGCATGGGGTCAACGGCGATCACCATGCGTTCATCCATGGCCTCGGGCACCTTGAAATAATACCGCACCGGCTGCAGCGTTTCCTCGTCACGGTAGAGCCCGACAAACCCAACACGGGCAGAGGGGATCAGCTCCATCATACCATCGAGCAATCCGTTGCCAGCCCGCAAAATCGAAATCAACGCCAGCTTGCGCCCTTCAAGCGTTGGGGCCTCCATCGGTTGCAATGGGGTCTCAATCGTTTTGGTGGTCATTGGCAATTCGCGCGTGATTTCATAGGCCAAAAGCTGGCTGATCTCGCGTAGCAATTGCCGAAAGACCGCTGTTGGCGTGTCTTTGTCCCGCATCAGGGTCAATTTGTGCTGCACCAAGGGGTGGGTCACATGTGTCAAATGAGGCAAGGTCGTCATCGGTTTTCCAATCGTTTGGCAATTTTCGTGCGCGTCTCGTCGTCGCAAAATGCGGCGGCCAGCGCGTTTTGATTTACGTCGTTAAAGTCTTCGTCACCCCAGCCAAAGGTTTTGGCGAGCATTTCAAATTCATGGGTCATTGTTGTTCCGAAAAACGGTGGATCGTCCGTTGACACCGTAACCTTCACCCCCGCATCGCGAAGGCGTTGGATCGGGTGCTGCGCCCAGCCGCCCGAGGCTTTCAGAAAGACATTCGATCCGGGGCAAACCTCGAGAACCGTGCCGGCCTCGGCCATCTGTTCCAACAATGCGGGGTCCTTGATTGCGTTGATCCCATGCCCGATGCGTTGAACCTTCAGGTCGCGCAGCGTGTCGGCGACCATATCTGGGCCGCCCCATTCGCCTGCATGACAGGTCAAGGGCATCCCAGCTTCGCGCGCTTGATCGAAGGCATAGGCAAAATCGCCGGGCCGGCCCGCCAATTCGCCGCCTGCCATGCCAAACCCAGTGATGAAATCGCCAAATGTTTCGGCAGCGCACAACGCGGTAGGCTTTGCCGCATCCGGCCCAAAATGGCGGATACAGGTCACGATGGCCTTCAACGTTATGTTAAATTCAGCCTCGGCTTCAGCGGCCGCCGCCTCCATCGCCGCCACGTAATCACGCCACGCGGCGACATCCCCGCCGCCGCAAAAATCAGGGCTGACAAAGGCTTCTTGATAAACGACCCCGTGCGATGCGCTTTCCTCGAGCACTGCTTTCACCAGTCGGTAGAAATCCTGCGGGCCCTGCAAGGTGGTGCAAGCGGCCTCATACACCTTAAGGAAATGATCAAAATCACGGTAGGCATAGGTGCCATCGGCATTAAATATACCGCTGATATCAATCGACTTTTCGGCAGCCAACCCACGAATAAAACTTGGCGGGGCGCACCCCTCGAGATGGGTGTGAAGCTCAACCTTCGGCATGGTTCTGTAGGTCATAGAATGTTCCTTCCGGGTCCACCGTAGCGGACCCCCAAATGCGCAACAATGGTGGCGGCCACGTCGACGAAATCGATGATCCCGCAGTCTTTTGCGCCGACACCTTGTATCAAAACGGGCACCCGTTCGCGGGTGTGATCTGTCCCTGTCCACGTGGGATCATTCCCGTGATCCGCTGTCACACAGAGCAGATCGCCCTCGCGCAGTTTTGGCAGGATTTGGCCCAAAGCGGCGTCGAACCATTCCAGATGTTTCGCATAGCCCGAAACGTCACGGCGATGGCCGTAGAGGCTGTCGAATTCGACAAAATTCGCAAAGACCAAACCGCCGTCGGGCGCCTCATCCACCAGATCAGAAAGATGCTGCATCAAGGTTTCATCCGCGCCTTTTCGCACCTCATCGATGCCACGCATAGAGAAGATATCGCCAATCTTTCCAACGGCCTGCACGGATTTACCGGCCTCGCTCACCCAATCGCACAGGGTTTTGTCCGGTGGGGCAATGGCGTAATCATGACGGTTTAAAGTGCGTTCAAAGGCGCCGTCTTCGCCCTGAAACGGCCGCGCGATCACGCGACCTACTTTCATGTCGTGCAGCATCGGTGACAGGTCCTCGCACAACGTCAAAAGCCGTTCGAGCCCGAAATGGGTCTCGTGGGCGGCGATCTGCAGCACGCTATCGACCGACGTGTAACAAATGGGCCATCCCGTACGCAGGTGTTCTGCGCCAAAATCGTCGATCACTTGGGTGCCGGAGGCATGACAATTGGCCAAAATCCCGTCCGTTCCGGCCAGCGCGCAAATACGGTCGGTCACCGTTTGCGGAAAGGCGGGCTGCGCGTCTGGAAATGTGTGCCAATCCCACGGCACGGGCACGCCTGCCAATTCCCAGTGGCCTGACGGAGTATCTTTGCCCATGCTTTTTTCAGTGCCGGCCCCGAAGGCCCCTGTCGGCGCGGGCCAGCCCAGATCGAGCCCGGTGGCAAGCTCTATCGCAGCGCCTGCCCCCATCGCGTTCAAATGCGGGATGTGCAACGGGCCAGATCGCCCCTCTTCGGCCTCACCCGCAGCACAGGCCAGTGCGATATGGCCAAGCGTGTTGGCCCCAACATCGGGCGTGTCCCCGTTGAAAAATTTATCAGCGTCTGGCGCGCCGCCGATCCCCACACTGTCAATGACAACGACAAAAGCACGGCTCATGGATCTATCCGTTCGTGAATTAAGTTCGGGATATCAGCGGTATCGCCAATGTGGATCGATTGCAAAACAGTTTGTGCGGCCCGCTCGGCGCTGGCTTCATCTTTGGCATGAATGGTCGCTATCGGGTCGCCACGAGACACTTTGGTGCCCAATGTCACCACCTCCGACAGGCCAACGCGCGGATCGATCCGGTCGGTTTCGACCTGCCGCCCACCGCCCATTTGAACAACGCAAAGCCCCAATGCTTCGCCGTCGATTTCAGCGATCACACCGTCTGTCGGGGCTGGCACATCGCCTACGACGGGGGCTTTTGGCAAATGCGTGTGCCAGTCATCGGCAATATCGGGCGGGCCGCCCATAGCGCGCACCATCGATGCAAAACAAACCATCGCGTGACCCGAGGAAATAGCGGCGTTCACCTTGGCCGTTGCAGCCGCTTCATCCTGCCCAGACAACGCCAAAACCCGTGCGCAAAGTGCGACGACCAGATCGTGCAAACGCGGGGCTGCAGCCCGGTTGCCTGATAAAACTTCGAGGCAGACGGCCACTTCGGTTGCATTCCCCAAAGCAGGCGCCAGCGGTTGCGACATATCAGAAATGAAGGCCGCGGTGGGCGTTCCCGCGCCATTGGCCGTCGAGGTGAGCGCGCGCGCCAAATCTTGGGCGTCTTCGACAGATTTCATGAACGCGCCACTGCCCGCTTTCACATCCAGAACCATTCCATCCAAACCCGCCGCAAGCTTTTTGGAGAGGATTGACGCGCAGATCAAATCAACACTCTCTACCGTCGCGGTTACGTCTCGAATGGCATATAACCGTTTATCCGCTGGAGCGATGGCGCTGGTTGCGCTGACGATTGCGCAGCCGATTTCACCTGTGATCTTGCGGAAATTGGCGGCCGTTTGCGCGGTCGACACACCGGGGATGGATTCAAGTTTATCCAACGTGCCCCCTGTGTGCCCCAGACCACGCCCAGAAACCATGGGCACGAACACATCGCAGGCCGCCAAGGCCGGGGCCAAGATCAACGACACAGGATCCCCCACGCCCCCAGTGGAATGTTTGTCCAAAACGGGACCACCCAGATCCCATTTCATCACATCACCACTGTCACGCATGCCGGCGGTCAATGCGACGCGACCGTCATCCGACAGACCATTCAGACAGACAGCCATCGCAAAGGCCCCTGCCTGCGCATCGGACACAGCGCGCGTGGCTAGACCGTTGGCAAACCAGATCAGCTCTTCTGCGCTGGGGTCCTCAGCCCGGCGGACTTTGGCAATAATTGCACGCGCGTCCACAGGTCAGGTCCGCGCCATATGATCGGTGGTGAACCGGCCGGGCAAAAGCTCCGCCACGGTCATTTCCAGGATTTTGCCATCCATGGTGCCCATCGTCACGACCACATCGGGCCCTGCAAATTCGGCAATTTTCTGGCGACATCCACCGCAGGGTGGCACGGGCGCGGGCGCATCGGCGATAACCGCGACTTCGGCAATCTCGCGCGCGCCTGCGGCACACATGGCCGCAATTGCGCCAGCCTCGGCACAGGTGCCTTCGGGATAGGCCACGTTTTCGACATTGATGCCTGTGTAAACAGTGCCGTCAGCCGCGCGCAGGGCCGCGCCGACTTTGAACTTTGAATATGGAGCATAGGCGTTTTCGCGCACCGTGCGCGCGTCATCAATCAGGGGCATCATCGTTCCTTTTTCCTTCAACTGTCGCAATAGGCACGCCCAAGTGCAAGGGGAACCGAAGGGCAGGTTTGGACGTTGAGCCGCAGAAAAGGAGAGAGCAATGCCCAACACAGTGCGTGTCGCCGAAGCGAACCTTAACATGGACCCAGAGTATGATGCCCATGCCCCCATGACCAACAAGCAAACCGCAAAACTGCGAGACTTATGCGCCGATCTCGATGAAGAGTTCGATGCCGCGCTGGACCAGAAACAGGCCTATGAGAGAATCATTGAGCTTGAGAAAATGCGCGACGCCTAGAGTGTCGTTTTAAAGCGCCCCGGCAAGGACACCTCGAGGATTTCAACATCGTCGGAGGGGTCGCCGTAGCGCGTGGCCATGCCGGGCGGGATGACGAATGCATCGCCCGCAGCCACGCGGATGGGGTCTTCACCCTCCCCCTCCAAGGTCAGCGATCCTTCCATCACGAAGCTAAAATGGATGTCCGCATCATGAGTGGCCCACACGGGATCACCCGCACTGCGGCGCGCGACCTGCACACCGGCGACCGATTTTGTGGCATCGTTGATCGTCGTGTCCCGCGCCTCGAACCCGGGCAGACGAAACGGGTGCCAAGCCGCCAATGCCCCCACATTATGAACAAATTTCTGCCCCTGCCACTCGCGGTCGGGGCGCAGATGTGGCGTTGGCAAAACCATGTCGTGATCGATCTCGGTCACATGCTCTGCCGGAACGCCGATCTCAATCACCTCAATCCCGTCGGAAGCCTCTAATACACGGTGGCGGATTTCGGGGGGCTGGATAAAACAATCCCCCGCGTTGAGCCGGATCGGCGGCCCCTGGTCTTCGTAGACGACATCCACCCAACCGCGATAACAGTAGATCAGTTGAAACCCAACTTTGTGAAAATGCACCATATCCGGCACAGGCCCGCCATCGGGGATGCGGATATGGCTGGCAATGATCGACCCGCCCAGCCGCGTTGGGATCAGATCACGGTAGTGCATACCTGCGCGCCCAATCACCCACGGCGCTTGGTCTTTCAGGCGCCGCACCACGAATGCATGATCGGTTTCGGGCCTGTGAACCGGCGGGTTGAGCACATCGAAGTCAACCACGGTCCCGCCCGGAGAGGTCATCTGCGGCGCCGAGGCAAAATCGGTGTCATCGGTTAAAATCCGAAGGCGGCCTGCGCAAGCGCTGCCATCGCGCTCCAACCGCACGCGCAAGCCGTGGCCCGAAAAGACCGCCATCGCAGGATCATCAGCGGGAAAAATACTGTCCATCCGCATGCGCAGAGTTTTGGTGAAAAACCCAATATCGCCGGTGAGGTTTTCTGTGCCCAAACAGACTTCTGCCCGGATTTCATGATCAATCGTTTCCATAAATTCACCGTGTTAGCGCAAACCCGTAATTGCAAGCCCCTTCCAATCTTGTTTTAAAGCCGGCGTTGACCTAACGACACAAACCGCGTTCAGCGTTAAACAAATATCCGGCCAAAACCGAAAGATGGTGATCAGATGTCTAGCACGCCCCCCGAAAAGCCAAGCGAGAGCCAAAAAGACACGCTGCGTCAGGCCGCGCTAGATTATCACCAGTTTCCCAAACCGGGTAAGCTGGAAATTCGTGCCACGAAGCCCATGGCAAATGGCCGTGATCTTGCGCGCGCCTACAGCCCCGGCGTGGCCGAAGCTTGTTTGGAAATCAAAGCCGACCCCACAACCGCCCGCGATTACACATCGCGCGGTAACCTTGTGGCGGTGGTCACCAATGGCACGGCTGTTTTGGGGCTGGGCAACATCGGCGGCCTTGCGTCGAAACCTGTGATGGAAGGCAAGGCTGTCTTGTTCAAAAAGTTCGCCGACATCGATTGTTTCGATATCGAGCTGGATGAGCCGGACCCCGAAAAACTGGCCGATATTGTCTGCGCGATGGAGCCGACATTCGGCGCAATCAATCTGGAAGACATCAAGGCACCGGATTGTTTCATCGTTGAAAAGCTTTGCCGTGAACGCATGAACATCCCCGTGTTTCACGATGATCAACACGGCACCGCGATCGTCGTGGGGGCCGCAGCCACAAACGCACTGCGTGTGACAGGCAAGTCATTCGAAGACATCAAGATCGTCAGCACCGGGGGCGGTGCTGCGGGGATCGCTTGCCTGAACATGCTGTTGAAGCTCGGGGTGAAACGCGAAAACGTCTACCTGTGCGACATCGAGGGTCTCGTCTACGAGGGCCGCGAAAAGGACATGACCCCGCAAAAACAGGACTACGCGCAAGGCACCACGCCCGCCACATTGGATGATGTGATCGAAGGGGCAGACATGTTCCTTGGTCTGTCAGGTCCCGGCGTTTTGAAACCTGACATGGTTGCGAAAATGGCCGACAAGCCGATCATCTTTGCGCTGGCCAACCCCACACCGGAAATCCTGCCCGATCTGGCCCGCGAGGTGGCACCTGACGCGATCATCGCCACAGGTCGCAGCGACTTTCCGAACCAAGTGAACAACGTGTTGTGCTTCCCGTTCATCTTCCGCGGGGCGCTGGACGTCGGCGCGACAGAAATCAATGATGCCATGCAAATCGGCTGCGTCGAAGGTATCGCTGCTCTCGCACGGGCCACCACCAGCGCCGAAGCTGCGGCGGCTTATCAGGGCGAGCAGCTGACATTTGGCACGGATTACCTGATCCCAAAACCATTCGACCCGCGTCTGATGGGCGTGGTGGCCAGCGCCGTGGCGAAGGCAGCGATGGAAACCGGTGTGGCCACAACGCCGGTTGATCTTGAAAACTATAAAGCCGCGCTTGATGCATCCGTGTTCAAATCCGCCATGTTGATGCGCCCTGTATTCCAAGCCGCTGCTACCGCCGCGCGCCGCATTGTGTTTGCGGAAGGCGAAGACGAACGTGTGCTGCGCGCCTCGCAGGCGATTTTGGAAGAAACCACAGAAACCCCAATCCTGATCGGTCGCCCCGATGTGATCCGCGCCCGCGCCGAACGCGCCGGTCTGGATATGGATTTTGACAAGCTGGACATCGTAAACCCCGAAAACGACCCGCGCTACCGCGACTATTGGGAAACCTATCACACGTTGATGGCGCGCAAGGGCGTGACACCGGATTTGGCCAAAGCGATCATGCGCACCAACACCACGGCCATCGGCGCCGTGATGGTTCAGCGCGGCGAGGCCGACAGCCTGATTTGCGGCACCTTCGGCCAATACCGTTGGCACCAGAAATACATCGAAAATGTTCTGGGCGAGAACCACAAGGTTCAGGGCGCGCTGAGCATGATGATCCTCGAAGACGGGCCCCTGTTCATCGCAGACACCCATGTGCATTCCGAACCTACCCCTGAACAAATTGCTGAATCCGCTATGGGGGCTGCGCGCCACGTGAGACGGTTCGGCATCTCGCCACAGATCGCATTTTGCGCCCAATCCCAGTTTGGCAACCTGAACTGCGACACCGGCACGCGCATTCGCGCGGCGATGGACATTCTCGACAAGCAAGACGTTGATTTTGTGTTCGAGGGCGAAATGAATTTGGACGCGGCCCTAGACCCAGAGCTGCGTGAACGTCTGCTGCCCGGTGGCCGCATGAAAGGGGCGGCCAACGTGCTGATCTTCGGTCACGCCGATGCGGCCAGTGGTGTGCGCAACATTCTGAAAATGAAAGGTGGCGGGCTTGAGGTTGGTCCAATCTTGATGGGCATGGGAAACCGCGCACATATTGTGACCCCGTCGATCACGGCGCGCGGCCTGCTGAACATGGCGGCCATCGCGGGCACGCCCGTCAAAGAATACGGCTAATCACCGACACGTGCCGTGAAATACACCCGCTTTGCTTTGCACCTTTGCAGAGCAAAGCGGGACACTTAGCAAACCAGAGCTGAACCACGTGACTTTGCAAATATTTGCACTGCAATTTCAGGTGATTTTGCAAACTGCGCTCATGACACTTGCCCCAGATACGAAACGCGTTTTATCCCTTACGCAAGGGAGACTTAATCATGGCATATCGCGACGTATACAAAAGCTGGCAAGACAACCCAGAGGCCTTCTGGATGAAAGCCGCAGAAGCAATCGATTGGGACGAGGCGCCGAAAAAAGCGCTCTTTGCCGATAACGCGCCGCTGTATGAATGGTTTAGCGATGCAAAGGTGAACACCTGCTACAATGCCGTTGATCGCCACGTCAAAAATGGGCGCGGTGACCAGACCGCGTTTATCTACGACAGCCCCATCACCGATACGATCCGTGAAATCTCGTTTGCCGAATTGCAAACACGGGTCGCGACACTTGCAGGCGCCCTCAAAGCAAAGGGCGTGACCAAGGGCGACCGTGTGATCATCTATATGCCCATGGTCCCCGAAGCGATGGATGCGATGCTGGCCTGCGCCCGCCTCGGCGCAGTTCACTCCGTGGTCTTTGGCGGCTTCGCGGCCAATGAATTGGCGGTCCGCATTGATGACGCGACGCCAAAGGCAATCATTGCGGCCTCCTGCGGTTTGGAACCTGGGCGGGTCGTTGAATACAAGCCCTTGATGGATGGCGCGATCGAGCTTGCCACCCACAAACCTGACTTTTGCGTTGTCCTTCAGCGCGAACAACACCGCGCCGAATTGATCGAGGGCCGCGACCACGATTGGGCGGACTTCGTAAAAGACGCAACACCCGCGGATTGCGTGCCCGTCGAGGGCAATCACCCCGCCTATATCCTATACACGTCAGGCACCACCGGCGCCCCCAAGGGCGTCGTGCGGCATACGGCCGGTCATCTTGTTGCGCTCAACTGGACAATGAAAAACATTTACAATGTTGATCCCGGCGATGTCTGGTGGGCCGCGTCCGATGTCGGCTGGGTCGTCGGGCACAGCTACATTTGTTACGCCCCGCTGATCCACGGCAACACCTCCATTATTTTCGAGGGCAAGCCCGTGGGCACCCCGGATGCGGGTACGTTTTGGCGCGTTATCGAACAACATAACGTTAAATCCTTCTTCACTGCACCTACAGCATTCCGCGCGGTCAAACGCGAGGATCCGACGGGCGAGTTCGTCAAGAAATACGACCTCTCCTGCCTCGATCAGATTTTCCTTGCGGGCGAACGGGCGGACCCAGACACCATCATTTGGATGCAAGACCAGTTGCAGAAACCGATCATCGACCATTGGTGGCAGACCGAACTGGGCTATCCCGGTGTGTGCAACCCGGTGGGCATTGAACTGCTGGACGTCAAATTGGGCAGCCCCTCTGTGCCGCTGCCCGGCTTTACCATGAACGTGTTAGATGACGCAGGCCAGCCCCTGCCTGCTGGAGAGTTGGGCGCAATTGTGATCAAACTGCCCCTTCCACCGGGTACGTTGCCAACCCTTTGGAACGCCGAAGACCGGTTCCGCAAAAGCTATCTTGAGGCCTTCCCCGGCTATTATGAAACGGGCGACGCAGGAATGATCGACGAGGATGGGTACCTCTACATCATGGCGCGCACGGACGATGTGATTAACGTGGCAGGCCACCGGTTGAGCACAGGCGGAATGGAAGAAGTTCTCGCAGCCCATCCGGATGTCGCTGAATGCGCCGTGATCGGTGTCACCGATGCCTTAAAGGGCCAGCTGCCCGTCGGCTTTGTATGCCTCAACAACGGGGCGACAAAACCTCACGACGAGATCGTCAGCGACTGTGTGAAACTGGTCCGCGAGAAAATTGGCCCGGTGGCGGCCTTTAAATTGTGCTGTGTGGTGGACAGGCTGCCCAAAACGCGATCTGGAAAAATTCTGCGGGGCACGATGGTGAAAATCGCAGATGCGGAACCGTTCAAAATGCCTGCAACGATCGACGATCCCGTCATTTTGGACGAGATCAAAGTTGCGCTAACGCAGATCGGCTACGCGCAACCCTAGCAAACGACACAAAAAAAATCGCACGGCGGCAGCACGTGCGATTTTCTGTCGGCTTGGTAAAAGGGCGGTCCCGTCCAAAAGACCGCCCCCCTACCATGAACAGCCTCTTCTCAGAGGCTTGCGACGAAGTCTTCGACTTCACGCTCTGCTTCGGCTTTGGTTTTGCCGTATTTCGTTTGGATTTTACCGACCAGCATGTCGATGTTTCCATCCGCCTGATCGATTTCGTCATCTGTGAGCTCGCCCCATTTTTCTTTGGCGGCTCCTTTGGCTTGTTTCCATTTACCTTTGGCAATGTCCAAGTTCATTTTGACGTCTCCTGTGTTGTTTAACACTTGCGAGGTAAACCGCCCCGCTCGGCTTCGGGGATACAACGGGTGGGGACGCAAAACGTTCCAAAGAAAATTTGGAATTATGCAAATTGTTCGCGGATCAGTCGTTCTTCCAACCCGTGACCGGGATCGAATAAGATGCGGTGGCGGATTTCGGGGGCCGACCAGACATCAACCGTTGCGACGTTTTTAACCGACACACCGTCTGCATCTGCATTCACCGGCCGTTTGGCCGCGTTCTCAACCTCAAATGTCACCCGTGCGGATTTGGGTAGCAACGCCCCCCGCCAGCGGCGCGGACGAAACGCGGCCACGGCTGTTAGGGCCAGAACATCAGACCCAATCGGCACAATCGGGCCATGCGCCGAGTAATTATAGGCCGTGGACCCAGCAGGCGTGGCCAGCAACGCGCCATCGCACACCAGCTCATCCATGCGCATTTTACCATCCACATAAATCCGAAGCTTAGCCGCCTGAGGGCCCGCGCGCAGCAAGGACACCTCGTTGATGGCCAAGCCTTTGTGCACTGTCCCGTCCACGCAAGTGGCCTTCATGTGCAGCGGGTGAATGGTTTCTTCTTCTGCCTTGGCCAACCGGTCCCGCAGGTTATCTGTCGCGAAGGCGTTCATCAAAAACCCGACCGTGCCACGGTTCATGCCATAGACCGGCGCGGGCAGATGTTGGGTATGGTGCAAGGTTTGCAACATAAACCCATCCCCGCCCAAGGCGACGATGATATCTGCCTCGTCCACCGGAACATTCCCGTATTCCGCGGTCAACGCCGCCAGCGCCGTCTGGGCGTTGGGGGCTGTGCTGGCCACAAAGGAAAGTTGAATTTGCGCGGCCATCGGTCCGTCCTTCAATTTGTTCGAAACAGTTGAACCCCGCCCGCATCGGAAACGCAAGACGCGCATCGGGTGCGTTTGTGGTCTGCGGCATAATGATCATGCAGTTTTTTGGGGTTTATCGGGCGCGCCGGGCCGCATATGTAGCGCGCACACCTTGTAACCAAAGGAATCTGCCATGAATGCATCCACCAAAGACTCAGGTTTTTTCACCGAAAGCCTGTCCACCCGTGACCCAGACGTGGCAGCTGCCATCGGCGCCGAACTTGGCCGCCAACGCAAAGAGATCGAGCTGATCGCGTCCGAGAACATCGTTTCTGCCGCCGTCATGGAAGCCCAAGGCTCCGTGATGACCAACAAATACGCCGAAGGCTACCCAGGCCGCCGCTACTACGGTGGGTGCCAACACGTTGACGTTGCTGAAAACCTTGCCATCGATCGCGCGAAAGAACTGTTTGGCTGCGACTTTGTGAACGTTCAACCAAACTCTGGCTCGCAAGCGAACCAAGGTGTGTTTCAGGCCCTGATCAAACCAGGCGACACCATTTTGGGCATGTCCCTGGACGCAGGTGGTCACCTGACACACGGCGCGAAACCGAACCAATCCGGTAAAATTTACAACGCCATTCAATACGGTGTGCGCAAGCAAGACAGCCGTTTGGACTACGACGAAGTTCAAGAATTGGCGACTGAGCATCAGCCAAAGCTGATCATCGCTGGTGGCTCTGCGATCCCGCGTATCATTGATTTTGCCCGCATGCGCGAGATTGCCGACAGCGTTGGCGCCTACCTGATGGTCGACATGGCGCACTTTGCTGGCCTCGTTGCGGCTGGCATCTACCCGTCACCCTTCCCGCACGCGCATGTCGCCACAACGACAACGCACAAAACATTGCGCGGCCCACGGGGCGGCATGATCCTGACCAACGACGAAGCGCTGGCCAAGAAGTTCAACTCTGCCATCTTCCCGGGCATCCAAGGTGGCCCGTTGATGCATGTCATCGCAGGTAAAGCGGTTGCCTTTGGTGAAGCATTGCGCCCTGAATTCAAAGCCTACCAAGAGCAGGTCGTGAAGAACGCCCAAGCTTTGGCGGATCAGTTGATGAAAGGCGGCCTCGACATCGTCACAGGCGGCACAGACAGCCACGTGATGCTGGTCGACCTGCGCCCCAAGGGTGTGAAGGGCAACGCAACCGAGAAGGCGCTGGAACGCGCGCATATCACCTGCAACAAAAACGGCATCCCGTTTGATCCCGAAAAGCCGATGGTCACATCCGGTGTGCGTCTTGGCTCTCCTGCGGGCACAACACGCGGCTTCACCGAAGTTGAATTCCGCCAGATCGCCGATTGGATCGTCGAAGTGGTGGATGGCTTGGCCCAAAACGGCGAAGACGGCAACGCCGAGGTTGAAGCAAAGGTGAAGGCAGAGGTCGAGGCCCTCTGCGATAAGTTCCCGATGTATCCAAACCTGTAAAATCTGCACAAACGCTACGCAAAGCCGCTCTGGTCAATCAGGGCGGCTTTCGTGTTTCTAGGGCTATGGAAAATACAAAGACCCTCGAGCGCGGCCTTGGTCGCACGGTACGAAACACCCTGCCCACGGGCCTTGCCGAATTTACGATGTTCGTTCTGAAACAGGGCTGGGCCTGTCTGTTTGGCGGGCTTTTGTTGGCGGCCCTGATTTTCACAAATGCCATCTGGACCGATGATTGGGCAATCGCCAGATACGACGCGCTTTTCATTTATGCCGTGACGCTACAGGCCTGCATGCTGTTGTTTCGATTGGAAACTTGGGCCGAGGCACGGGTGATCGCATTGTTTCACCTCACCGGAACCGGCATGGAGTTTTTCAAGATTGCCGCAGGATCATGGGCCTACCCTGAAGAGGCGGTTTTCATGATCGCGGGCGTGCCCTTATTCAGCGGATTTATGTACGCCTCTGTCGGCAGCTATATCGCGCGGGTGGTCCGAATTTTTGGCATGACCTTTGCCCCCTACCCGCCGTTCTGGATGACCGTTGCCTTGGCCTGCGCGATCTACGTCAACTTTTTCGCGCATCACTTTTTACCCGATATGCGCGCCGTTTTATTCCTCGCGACCGTCTTGGTCTTCGGCCGAACGCGCATCACATTCACGGTCGGGCAAACGTACTGGATGCCCCTGCCGGTTGCGGCATTTCTCGCGTCATCCTTTCTTTGGATTGCCGAAAATATCGGAACCTTAACAGGCACGTGGGTCTATGCAGGATCGGCAGAATTTGACTGGGCCAGCCTCAGCAAAATGGGCAGTTGGTATCTGTTGCTCTACGTCAGCTTCGTGACCGTCACCTTGGTCATCCGCGCGCCATTGATCAAAGATACCCACGCCAGACAAGGTAGCCGACAAATGCACCAGCAACGACAATCAGTCCAAAGCTGATCGATCCCAATGTGCTGAGCAGATAGTCTTTGCGCCGCTCGGCGGGGTTGATGGTTTGCAAATGGGTGACGAGATCACGGTGGGCTTTTTCGACTTTTGCCTCGTCTATCATCAACCGCAGCTTTGGGTGGGCCATCAACTGGGTGGCTTGAGCCAGAAATTTGCCCTCTCGCTGTGCCCATTTCGGCAACAAACGACCCGCACGCGCGAGGGCGCGATCAAGGGTTTTTCCCTTAATTTTAAGGCGTTCTTCGATCAGAAGACGCACTTCTTCGGCGTATGTTTCAATATGGGCCCCAGACATGTTTTGACCCTAGCGGGACACCTGCGGGGTTTCAATTCATCCCGTGTCGGTCTAATTAAAAACGATGCTGAATATCCTCACTCATGGCGACCCGTCGAACCCTAAGTTGTTGATTGCACATGGTCTTTATGGCTCTGGGCGCAATTGGGGGGTGATTGCGAAACGTCTTTCGGACCAGTTTCATGTGATCTGCCCTGACATGCGCAATCATGGGTCAAGCCCTTGGTTTGAAACGCATACTTACTTTGATATGGCGGCTGATCTGGCGGAGCTTTTGGATGGGCCGACACGGGTTGTCGGGCATTCGATGGGCGGCAAAGCGGCGATGGTTTTGGCGCTGCAACACCCTGAATTAATTGAAAAATTAGTGATCGCGGATATTGCGCCGGTGGAGTATTCGCACACGCAAACGCAGCATATCGATGCCATGCGCGCGGTGGATTTATCGGGCATTGAGCGCCGGTCGGACGCGGGGGAGACACTGGACCCTGAGGTACGAGATTTTCTTTTGCAATCGCTTGATGTGAAGGAGAAAAAGTGGAAGCTGAACCTGGATGTTTTGGAGGCTGAGATGCCGAAAATTATTGGTTTTCCAGAGGTTTACGGCACATTTGAGGGGGCGACATTGTTCTTGTCGGGCGCGGAGAGTGACTATGTTTTGCCAGAGCACAGACCCACCATTAAGGCGCTGTTTCCCGCCGCTCGGTTTGCGAAATTGAACGGCGCGGGGCACTGGTTGCACGCGCAAAAGCCGCGGGAATTTGAGGCGGCTTTGGCGGCGTTTTTGGCCTGATTCCTCGGTACACTGGGCGTACACGGGCCGTACACAGGCTGTATGTACAGCGGTGCAGCCGTCAGAACGACGTGGATGTGAAGAACAGCATCAACCATGCTCCGCCAACGAGCACGATGAAAATGTAGGATAGAAGGTTCATGTCCCTGACCTTTTTGTGGTGTTTTCCGATTATACGGTCGGGGGGCTGGGATTTGTCGGGCGTGGTGCACATTTTCGGCGGTTGTGAGGGGGTGAGGGCTGGTCCGGCGCAAGCCGGATCGGAGGGTCCGGTGGACCCTTCGAAAGCCCGAACGCGGATTTCGCAAGAAATTCGCCGGGGAAGCTGGATGGGAGGTTACTGGCTTGGTTGCGCCCGAGCCGAGGGGCTGGTGCGATAGCGCCCGCCCCGTGAGGGGGTGAAGGTCGGTCTGGGCAGCGCCCAGATTGGATGATCCTGTGGATCATTCAAAGACCTGAACGCGTGATCCGCAAGGATCGCGCTGGGGAAACAGGCGGAGCATTTATTGGCTGTCTGCGCCCGAGCCGAGGGGCTGGTGCTGAAAGCGCCCGCCCCGTGGGGGCGGATCGGGCGCTGCCAAACGCTTTGCGTTTGGCTACAGACCTAAAAACCACTCATAGAGATAGGCCCCAGCTACACTCGCGCCGACAGACCCCAAAAAGCTAAGAACCGTAAATCTCAAGGCTCGTCTATCTTGTTTCAATCTATTTGCAATCCGGCCTTCATCCCCCTCATACATTTTGAAGACAAGAGAAGGCCACCTCGTTCCTCCACTAAGCCGAGAAAGTACTACACCATAAGTAGCACAGATTGCGATCAACACCGCAATCAGCACCAAACCACTCATTAGCCTATATAAATCCTGTTCAACATGTCGAAAAATCTCACGAACAATTGGCTCAAGATCGTTTTGATCAAAATCTACTTCTGGCCCTTTAAAGAATAACGCGAACGATCCGAGGTACGTAATCATGATCGCCAAATAACCGAAGCCTTGGAAAAAACCTAAGTTACGAGAAATGAAATTTTTTCGCCCCTTACCAACAGGTAGATCATATTTAGAGGATCCATCTAAAACTTTTGTAATGAGCTGAGTAACATCTTCTGCCCAAGTTCGCTCGCTATACCTGCACAAAATATCTGCTGTTTTAGCTTGTGTTTGGGTAAAATGCCTTGAGCCCTCACTATTTGAACCCAATAACACAATTTTTTCGTCAGCTTGAAGCTTAGAGAATGTGATTTCGACAGTTTCTTTCGAGCGATGTTCCCTGTTTGGAAAGAGAATCAAGAATTCAACCGAGTACACAAGAGATATGGCTTCATCAGAGCCGATAGGTGTAAATGACTTAAAGTCATCAAAGTATGTAAGTGAATACCTCTTTCCACTCTCAAATGAAATGGTCAGAGTTTCAGAAACTAAGTCTGAATCATTCTGCGATTTGACCCTGTAAAGAAGCGCGTCTCGAATATTCGAGACCAGATCACAGGTTAAGACAACAGGTTCACGGTAAACTGTTGAAAGTTCGTCCCCTTTCCCCAGAATGCCACGAATAAACCCTGCAAAATCATCAGGCGTAACAGGCAGTTTGACGTGAAATTCGCCGTCTTTAGTCTGTGTTTCGATGAGATCAGAGTTATCGCCCATATCTTAACCTACAGTCCCTACAATCAACTTCAGGCAGAGGTTGCAGAAGGCAGCCGCTACTTCAACCCTAAAATGACCGTTAAATTGTCAAGCTGGTCATTGGGTTGAACAAGGCTGATCTTAGCAACCCACTCCCGAAATGAGTACGCAAATTGCTTTGCAATTCGCTGCCACGCACACGCGCAAAAATGGACTAGTCGTCTTTAGCGAGCCTTAACTCCTGTGTGGGCCCGCAATTGGCTGCGCCAATCGCTTACGCCCACCGTCTTTCATCACGCGTCAAAATGGATGATTAATCATCCATTTTGAGAGCGCTGATGAAAGCTTCCTGCGGTATATCAACCTTACCAAACTGGCGCATCTTCTTCTTACCGGCCTTCTGTTTATCCAGAAGCTTCCGCTTCCGGCTCGCGTCGCCGCCGTAACATTTCGCGGTCACGTCTTTGCGCATGGCGGAGAGGGTTTCGCGGGCGATGACTTTGCCGCCGATGGCCGCTTGGATCGGGATTTTGAACATGTGGCGCGGGATCAGGTCTTTGAGTTTTTCGACCATGGCGCGGCCACGGGCCTCGGCGCGGTCGCGGTGGACCATCATGGAGAGCGCGTCGACCGGTTCTTCGTTCACGAGGACGGACATTTTCACGAGGTTGTCCTGACGGTAGCCAGTGAGTTGGTAATCGAAGGACGCGTAACCTTTTGTTACGGATTTCAGGCGATCGTAGAAGTCGAACACCACTTCGTTGAGCGGCAGGTCGTAGACGGCCATGGCGCGGGTGCCGGCGTAGGTGAGGTCTTCTTGGATGCCGCGGCGGTCTTGGCAGAGTTTGAGGACTTCGCCCAGGTATTCGTCGGGGACCAGAATGGTGGCCTTGATACGCGGTTCGGCGACATGGTCGACCAGGGTGACGTCGGGCATGTCGGCGGGGTTATGAAGGTCGAGCTTTGTGCCGTCTTTCATGTGGATGTGGTAGATGACCGAGGGCGCGGTGGTGATGAGCTCGATATCGAACTCGCGCTCGATCCGGTCGCGGATCACTTCGAGGTGCAGCAGGCCGAGGAAGCCGCAGCGGAAGCCGAAGCCGAGGGCGGCGGAGGATTCCATTTCGAAGGAGAAGGAGGCGTCGTTGAGGGCGAGTTTGTCGATGCTTTCGCGCAGGTCTTCGAATTGGGAGCTGTCGACGGGGAACAGGCCACAGAAAACCACGGGCTGGGCCGGTTTGAAGCCGGGGAGCGGGTCAACCTCGGAGCGTTGGTGGGTGATTGTGTCGCCCACGCGGGTGTCGCGCACCTGTTTGATGGAGGCGGTGAGGAAGCCGATTTCGCCGGGGCCGAGTTGGTCCACGGGCTGCATTTCGGGGCGGAAGACGCCGATGCGGTCCACGTGGTGGATGGTGTCGTTGGACAGGAATTTAACCTTCTCGCCCTTTTTCAGGACGCCGTCGATGATGCGGACGAGGACGATCACGCCGAGGTAGCTGTCGTACCAGGAATCGACCAGCATCGCTTTGAGCGGGGCGTTTACGTCGCCTTTGGGGGCGGGCAGTTGGGTGACGATGGCCTCGAGGGTTTCTTCGATCCCCTGCCCTGTTTTGGCGGAGACGGCGATGGCGCCGGAGGCGTCGATGCCGATGACGTCTTCGACCTGTTCCGCGACGCGGTCGATATCGGAGGCGGGCAGATCGATTTTGTTGAAGACGGGGACAAGGTCGTGGTCGGCCTCGATCGCGTGGTAGACGTTGGCGAGGGTCTGGGCCTCGACGCCTTGGGTGCTGTCGACGACGAGCAGCGAGCCTTCGACCGCGCGCATGGAGCGGGAGACTTCGTAGGCGAAATCGACGTGGCCGGGGGTGTCGATCAGGTTGAGGACATAGGTTTCGCCGTCTTTCGCGGTGTAGTCGATGCGGACGGTGTTGGCCTTGATGGTGATGCCGCGTTCGCGTTCGATATCCATGCTGTCAAGCAGCTGCGCCTTCATATCCCGTTCGGCCACCGTATTGGTGGACTGAATCAGGCGATCAGCCAGCGTGGATTTACCGTGGTCAATGTGCGCCACGATCGAGAAATTGCGGATTTTATCTAGGTCGGTCATGTGAGAGGATATGGAGTGGAATAAGGGGTTTGGCAATGGGGTATAAGCGGTGGGGGTGTTGGTTTGGCTGAGGTTGATTTTTCTGATTTAGAAAGCACTGAGGCGTGGTTTGAGATAAAAAGCCCAGAGATACGTTGTGCAATTGCAGGTAGGGTCGCAATTCGAACCATTACCCAATTGATTGATACCGACCAAGTTCCCAGCTCCCATGAAATTTTGGTCTGTCTGAGATGCATTTTGGTTTCGATGACAAAAGCGAGCAATCGGCCGAAAGCTCTTGGATGGGAAGCTGTATCATATGCAGCGGCATTCTCGGAAACTCGCTTGAGTCTTAAGCGGAATCAACTATCTCCACACGCGAGCTCTATCGATGCCTGCAGAGCAGCAGCGAGAAGCGCAACGAACGGCGGGAGTCTTGCGGCGGCGGAAGCATTAGAAAACGCGTTTAGAGTCGTACGCGCTCGCGACCACTTTGGTGTTCTTGAATTTATTGATGAAATACGTGCTGATGACAGTGTTGGACTGGCCGTCCTGTTGAACACTTCAATTTGGCGAGACGGGCCATTCTCGCAGGGCTTGCTTCAACAACAACATTTGTTAGTTCGAGAACTAAGTAGCGAGCCGCACTGGCATTTTTGGCACCGCTTTTATGACGGCATGTGGAACGGCACCTTTGATGAATGGGACCTCGCATTTGAAGTCATCCAGATTGATGAGGAGATTTGGGAAGAAGGTGTTGAGGCGGTTGCGGCTGAGATTGAGCAGTTGGCACGTGATCGAGCAAAACGCTCCTTAGACACCTTGCAATTACCTTTGCAAAATCGGCATGGGATTGGCGGGAACAACCCGCCGCCTGATCAAGAATTAGAAGCTGCGGCGGCGCAAATTGTGGAAGGTGCGACGTTTATCCGCGCTCAATCAGATGCCCCAAATCCAGATAAGACACTGATCGAACGCGGCCTTTCCCTAATGGGCAATGGGTTGCTTGCGATTATTAAATGGATTGGCCGGAAGGGGGATTTGACGGTCGATCAACTGATTAAGTGGGGCGTACCTGCTGGATGCGCCTATTTGGTTGCTAATCCGGCGAAGATCCAAGCCGCAATTGATGCTGCAAACACTTGGCTGGCGCTGCTGTAGAAAATTCACTCAAGGACCGCGACCGAGCCTGGGTGGGCGCGTTGTGGCGTTTGTGGCTTTCGATCCATTTCCACATATGAGCGAGGGATTTGTGGCGGGCCTTTGCAATGCGCCCTCCCGGGGGGAGGGTCGGGCGCGGTCCGGCTTTGCCGGCCCAAAGTGACACAATTAAGAAGCGTAGGTTCGGGCGTTGGGACCTCTATGATTTGGCTTGTGTGGTCCGTGATCCGCCGACGGTCGTGAATGTGATGTGGTTCCCCCTTCCCCGTCTGGGGCAAATCAGACATACTCGGGCAAAGCAGTGAATGACCCAGACCGGAAAATCGGCGGGCTTAGATGAGGTGGTAGTGATGCGGGTAGTTCTTTTGATGACGTGTGTTTTGGCGCTTTCGGCCTGTGGCAACCGGTTCGAGCGGTCCGGGTCCACGCGGGGGGCGTCGGGGGATATCAGCCGTGCGTGTTTGGCGGCGGATCGGTCGGCGGCGTCGACATCGTTGTGCAATTGCGTGCAAGGTGTGGCGAATGCGGAATTGTCGCCCAGTGATCGCAGCCGTGTGGCGCGGTTTTTTGGGGATCCGGAGTTTGCCCATTCCATTCGCATCAGCGACACCACGGCCAATGATGCGTTTTGGCGGCGTTATCAGGCGTTTGTGACGCGGGCGCGCAACACCTGCGGTTAAGACAGGTCTTTGATCAGGGCGTCGGCGCAGTGTTCGATCAGGTCTAGGCATCCGTCGAAGTCGCGGGTGTAGTATGGGTCGGGCACGGCTGTGCCGGTTTGGCCGATGTAGGTTGTGAACAGGGTCACAGGGGTTTGGGCGCCGGTGGGGCGCTGGGCCTCGATGTCTTCTAGGTTTTCGGAATCCATGGCGATGATCAGGTCGAAGGTGTGGAAATCTTCGGGTGTGAATTGGCGTGCGCGCAGGGGGCTGAGGTCGTAGCCGCGGGGTTTGGCGGCTTTTTGCATGGGGCCGTAGGGCGGCGCGCCGATGTGGTAGCCGGCGGTGCCTGCGCTGTCGAGCGACAGGTGGGGTGCCTTGGCGCGGGTGACGGCTTCGGCGGAGGGGGAGCGGCAGATGTTGCCCAGACAGACAAATAGAATACGGTGCATGGGGGCAGCATAGCGGGAGATTGGGCGATGCGCATCGTGATTTTGACAGGCGCGGGCATTTCTGCGGAAAGCGGGATGGGGACATTTCGCGATAAGGGCGGACTGTGGGAGAATGCGGACCTGATGAAGCTGGCCACGCCGGAGGGATTTGCCGAGGATCCGGCGGCGGTGCACGCGTTTTACAATATGCGGCGGGCGAAGGTGCGGTCATGCCAGCCGAATGCGGCGCATGTGGCGTTGGCGGCGTTGCAGATGGACCCGCGGGTTGAAGTGACATTGGTCACGCAGAATGTGGATGATTTGCATGAACGGGCCGGATCGCGGGATGTGATCCATATGCATGGGACCCATTTGGTGGCGCTGTGTGCAGCCTGTGGCGACCGCTGGCCTGCGCCAGAGGTGATGAGCGTTGAGACGCGGTGCGTTTGCGGGGGCATGGCGCGGCCCGATGTGGTGTGGTTTGGCGAGGTGCCTTATCACATGGACCGCATTGGGGCGGCGTTACAACGTGCGGATCTATTTGTGGCGATTGGGACCAGTGGCGTGGTGTATCCGGCGGCGGGGTTTGTGCGTGCGGCGCAGGAGTTTGGGGCGGATACGTTGGAATTGAACCTAGAGCCGAGCGAACGGGCGACTGATTTCGCCCGCTCGTGTTTTGGTCCGGCGACCGAGGTGGTGCCGGGGTGGGTCAATGAGGTTTTGACCTAGTGGTCGTGGCTGCCGTGGTTTGAGTGGTCGTCGCTCGCTTCCGTCGCTTCGCGGTTTTGATCGACGGGGATTTCGACGACAACATCGCCTGCGTTTTCGAATTCAAAGGTGATGGTCACGATGGCGTCTTGCTCGAACGGATCGGTGAGGCCCATGAACATCACGTGTTCTGCGCCGCGCACCATGGCGATTTCACCGCCTGCGGGCAGGTCGAAGCCCTCTTCGATGTGGGTCATGCGCATGATGCCATCGGCGTCTTCGATGTGGGTGTGAAGCTCGACCCGTGCGGCGGCGTCTGAGGTGACGCCAAGGAGGCGGTCATCGGTGTCGCCGTGGTTATGGATGACCATGAAAGCCGCGCCTGCCACAGGGTTGGAGGAGCGGGCGTAGGCATCATGGATTTCGATTTCCGCGATGGCCGGCACAGCGAAAGCAACCGCAGCGATGGCGGAAAGGAGTGTTGTTTTAAAAGACATCTGAAGGTCCAGTCTGATCTGTCTGAATGTTGGAAAAGTGCAAGTCGGGTTTCAGAGCATCACAGGGGGGCCGCGCGGTTGGGCGGATGTGGGGACAGACGGGATTTGCAGGTCGCGCACAGGTGTTTGCCCGAGGACCTGCATGTGGATAACCGGCGCAGGTGCTGTGGTGGGGGCCTGTGCAAGGGCGGCCAAGGTCAACGCGCAGTCAGGACAGATATGGACAACCTCTATCGGGTCGCCCTGATGGTCGATTGTGATCGTTTGCACGCCGTGGCCCGTGCAGATCACCACCTGCCCTGCGGCGTTCATCATCATGCCGCGCGCAACGGCCATCTGCTGTGAGGTCACAGCGATGAGGAGCGCGAGCAAAATGGTGAACAAGCGGGTCATGGGGCTGAGGTATCAGGGCCGCGTGGCGGGGGGAAGAGCACAAAAGTCGCAGGGGACTGCGGCACGATTGTGTTCAGCGCGTATGGACCCAGATTTCGGCATCGGGTTCATGGGGCGCGCGTGTGCCGTCGGTGGTGGCGCCGAGCCGCGTTGCCACGGCCTGTGAACGGGTGTTGGCGTGGTCGATGTAGCTGGTCAACCGGTCGAGGCCGAGGTCATCGTAGGCCCAGCGTTTGACCGCCTGTGCGGCTTCGGTGGCGAAGCCTTGGCCCTCCCCCTCTTCAAACAGGTGCCATGCCAATTCGATGTCGGGCCAGTTGGAGTGTTTGAGCAAGCCGACGCGGCCCATGGGCGCGGCTGTGTGCCGGCTTTCGAGGACAAAGAAGCCAAACCCGTGCCAGTGCCAATGGCCGATACCGGCGAGAAACCCGAACCAGGCCTGTTCTGCGGTGCCGGTTTCGCCTTGGGCCGCAAGCGACGGCGCGCTGGTGATGAAACGGGTGAAGGCGGGCAAATCTGATTGGCGCGGGCTGCGCAGGATCAGCCGGTCGGTCTGCAGTGTGGGCGCGTTTGTAAGATTTGACATCGGGCACCTTTGGAGCGGGCAGACGACGAGGCCTGCGCTGCCATCCTAAGCGCAGATCGGGGGAAATGAAATGCTATCCCCTGCCTCTGCGCCTGCCCCACCAACGCAAAAGGCCCAAGCAGATGCTCGGGCCTTTTAAAACAGATATGAGACAGGGCTTAGGCTGCTGCCATTGCCTTGTTGATCTCTTTTTTGATTTTCAACGCGCCGTCGGACAGCTCAGCGTCTTTGGCTTTCGCCATGAAGGCGTCCAGACCACCGCGGTGGTCAACAGTGCGCAGCGCAGCAGAAGAGATGCGCAGTTTGAATGTGCGACCCAGAACGTCAGACATCAAGGAGACGTCTTGCAGGTTTGGCAAGAAGCGACGTTTGGTTTTGTTGTTAGCGTGGCTAACGTTGTTGCCCGACATTGGGCCTTTTCCGGTCAATTCGCAGCGGCGAGACATGAGCTTTTCCTTGTCCATCGAAGGCCGCGCGTTTCACGTCGGGCCCTGTTTCATACGGTTAATGGCCAATGCAGATGCAAAAGCCTGAATTCGGTTCGCGGGAAGTAGGAGGATTCCGGCGGGCCGTCAACCTGTTTTGCGGGAAATCAGGGTGTGACGTGGGATTTTGGCGCGGATTTTGGCGCATTGTTAGCCGGTATCGCGCGATGCGGGGCCCAAAAGGCTGGTGATCAGGTCTTCGGCGGCCTGTGTTGGGGTTGCATCGCCTTGGGCGACGGCGGATTCGAGGGTGGCCATTTGGGCGGTGACTGCGGCATCGGCGGTGAGGCGTGCGAGCAAGCCTGCGCGGACTTCTTCGTGGAACCAATAGCGGGCCTGATCGGTGCGGCGACTGGCCCAGATGCCGGTGTCGCGGCGCCAGGTGATGAGGGTTTGCATTTCGTCCCATGCGGCGGTGATGCCGTCGTTTTCCAGCGCCGAGACGGGCACTGCTTTAGGGAAATCGGCGGGGTCTTGGGGGCGTTTGCGCATCAGGCGCAGGGCGCCTGCATAATCGGCGCAGGTGCGGGTGGCCTGTTGTTTCAGGTCGCCATCGGCCTTGTTTACAAGGATCATATCGCAGGTTTCCATGATGCCCCGTTTGACGCCCTGAAGCTCGTCCCCACCCGCGGGGGCCAGCAGCAGCAAGAACAGGTCGGACATTTCGGCCACGGCGGTTTCCGATTGGCCGACGCCCACGGTTTCGATCAAGATGACGTCGAAATTGGCGGCTTCGCACAGGGCGATTGCTTCGCGGGTGCGCCGCGCCACGCCGCCCAATTGGGTTTGCGAAGGTGAGGGCCGGATGAAGGCATTGGGGTCGCGCGAGAGCAGGTCCATGCGGGTTTTGTCGCCCAAGATGGACCCGCCCGACCGGGTGGACGACGGATCGACCGCCAAAACGGCCACGCGTTTGCCCTGCCCTGTGAGCATGCGGCCGAAGCTTTCGATAAATGTGGATTTTCCCACGCCCGGTGTGCCGGACAGGCCAATGCGCAGGGCTTGCCGCTCTGTACCGAGGGCCGCGAGCAAGCGGGCGGCGGTTGCGCGGTCTTGGGGGCGGGTCGATTCGACCAAGGTGATGGCGCGGGCCAAGGCGCGGCGGTTGCCGCTGCGGAGCGCGGTGGCTGTGGTTTCGATATCCATGCCCCGTATATGGGGCGCGCGTGCGGTGTCTGTCCAGTTGGTGTTTTTTCGCGCCCTTTGGTTGACCTGCCCCCATGGGCGGGGTGAAACGGGGGCATGACAGATGCTTTGCCCATTGATGATGTGTTGGATGAGTTGCGTGCGGCCGTGCGCGATGCGGGCTGTGCGGTGCTGCAAGCGCCCCCCGGGGCCGGTAAAACCACGCGGGTGCCGATTGCGCTGATGCCCGATATCACCGGCAAGATCGTGATGTTGGAGCCGCGCCGGTTGGCCGCGCGTGCCGCTGCCGAGCGGTTGGCCCAGCAGCTGGGCGAAACACCGGGGGGCCGCGTGGGCTACCGGATGCGCGGGGAGAGCGTGGCAGGCAGCAAGATCGAGGTCGTGACCGAGGGTATTTTGACTCGCATGTTGCAAAACGACCCCGAATTGCCCGGCGTGGGCGCGGTGATTTTCGATGAGTTTCACGAGCGGTCCTTGAATGCGGATTTGGGGCTGGCGCTGGTGCTGGAGGTGCGCGGCGCGTTGCGTGATGATCTGGCGTTGGTGGTGATGTCGGCCACGTTGGACGCGGGTCCAGTGGCCGATTTAATTGGCGCGCCCGTGATCACATCGCAGGGGCGCGCCTTTCCGGTAGAGGCCAAATGGCTGCCCCGCCCCTTGCCGAAAGACCGCAAGTTCGAAGTGGCTCTCGCCGATTTGGTGGCCGAGGCTGTGGCCGAGACCGAAGGTGGCGTGCTGGTGTTTTTGCCCGGCGAAGGGGAGATCCGCCGCGTTCAGGGCTTGCTCGACGGGCGGCTGCCCGAGGGGTGCGCCGTGCGCCCCCTGTTTGGCGCCCTGCCCTTTGCAGAGCAACGGGCGGCGATTGCCCCTGTCCCATCAGGGCGCAAGGTGGTTTTGGCCACATCGATTGCCGAAACCTCGCTGACGATCGAGGATATTCGCGTGGTCGTGGATGGCGGGCGGTCGCGGCGCGCGCGGTTCGATGCCGGGTCTGGCATGACGCGGCTGGTGACCGAACGGGTGACCCGTGCCGAGGCCACCCAGCGCGCCGGGCGTGCAGGCCGTGTGGCGGCAGGCGTGGCCTATAAATTATGGGCCAAGGCCGAGGATGGCGCGCTGCTGGCCTTCCCCCCTGCCGAAATCGAAGCCGCCGATTTGACCGGTTTGGCATTGGAATTGGCCAATTGGGGCAGCGATGATTTGGCATTTTTAACGCCCCCGCCCGAAGGGGCCTTGGCCGAGGCGCGTGCATTGCTGACAGATTTGGGCGCATTGGAGGGTGGCCGGATCACAGAGCATGGGCGTGGTTTGGCGCGGTTTCCGGTGCACCCGCGGTTGGGCCATATGGTCAGCCTCGGGGGGCGCGATGCGGCGCCTTTGGCGGCCCTCCTGGCGGACCGTGATATTTTGCAAGGCGCGCCGGTGGATCTGGGATTGCGGCTCAAGGCGCTGTCGGGCGCGCGGGTGCCGCACATGGTGCACAAAGGCGGCTTGGCCCGCGTGAAACAAGAGGCGAAACGCTTGTCGAAAATCGCGCCAAACGCGCCAGCCGCCGCGCCCGAAGTGCACGCAGCCCGCGCCTACCCCGACCGTATCGCGATGCGCCGCAAGGGCGATGCGCCGCGGTTTGTGATGTCCGGCGGGAAGGGCGCGGTTCTGGACGCGAGCGACCCTCTTGCAGGCCAGCCGTTTTTGGTCGTGACAGACACAGATGGCCACCCACGCGAGGCCAAAATTCGCGCGGCTTTGCCTATTTCTGAGGGTATATTACGCGAGGTAGCGGGCACGCGGATCACCGCAGACAACATCTGCCTATGGTCCAAACGCGAGGGCAAGGTTCTGGCACGCACGCAAGATCGCTTGGGCGCGATTGTGCTGTCCGACACACGTTGGCCCAACGCGCCCGAAGACGACATCGCGCGCGCCATGCTGGAAGGTATTCGCGGCTTTGGGATTTCGGCATCGGGGGCCGCGAACCGGTTCCGCGCCCGCGTTGATCTGATGCGCGCTGTCGACAGCTCGCTGCCAGACCTGTCCGATGAGGCGCTGCTGGACGATCTGGAAACATGGTTGCTGCCCTATCTCACGGGCGTGCACACCATGGCCCAGTGGAAGGCGTTCGACATTTTGCCCGCCTTGCGGGCAACCCTGACGTGGGACCAAATGCAGAGGCTCGACGCAGAGGTTCCGGCGCATTTCACCACCCCCTTGGGGCGGCAAACGCCAATTGATTACAGTGGGGAAACGCCTGAAATCACCCTGCGGCTGCAAGAAATGTTTGGTACCACTCGCCATCCCACCGTCGCAGGGCGCGCCCTGCGGGTGACATTCCTGTCACCGGGGCACAAACCCATTCAAACAACAATGGATGTGCCGGGTTTCTGGGCCTCGTCTTACGCCGATGTGCGCAAAGATATGCGCGGGCAATATCCTAAACACCCTTGGCCCGAGGACCCGACACAAGCGGACCCGACCTTGCGCGCAAAACCACGCAAATAACCGGTTCCCTTTGGTCATCTGGCCTTTATTCCTCTGACCCGAATACTCCGGGGGGAGCGCGCAGCGCGGGGGGCAGCGCCCCCCTACCCGCTCGCCGCAGGCGCTACAGCTTCAGCTGTGTTACTCCCACCAAGGACCATGCTGGTTTTCACGGCCATCCAACCGCACAAACCCATGCATCCCGAAAAAGTCGCGCTGGGCTTGGACAACATCCGTGGTGCCACGGGCCGTCTGCATTGTGTCGATGAACGCCAACGCCGAGGACAAGGCCGGGATCGCGTGACCGGCGGCCACGGCGGCCCCCACAACGCGGCGCAAAGCGGGCAGAGCTTCGCGGATCAGCGGGACAAAGCTATCTGCAAAGATCAGCTGGCCTTTGGGTAAATCACCACGGAACGCGCTTGCGATATCATCGAGCAAGGCAGATCGGATGATGCATCCGGCGCGCCAGACTTCGGCGGCGCGGGCGTGGTCGATGTTCCAGTCGAATTCGTCGGATGCGGCGGCCAGAATGCGGAAGCCTTGGGCGTAGGCCACGATGCGGCCCACGAGCAAGGCCGCTTCCAGATCTTCATCAGAAAGAGCCACTTCGCTGCGGTCCCCACCGAAAATCTCTTCGCCGGTTTTACGTGCGTCGCCTTCGGCGGACCATGCACGAGCTGCCACAGCCCCTTCGATGACATTTGCGGATTGGCCCAGACGGATGGCTTCGATCGCGGTCCAGCGGCCCGTGCCTTTTTGGCCTGCGGCATCCAAAATCACGTCAACAGCAGGTTCGCCCGTTTCTGTATCGGTCGCTTGCAGAACTTTACCGGTGATTTCCACGAGATAGCTTTGCAGGCGGCCTTTGTCCCAGCCCTCGAACACTTTGCCAATATCCGCCGGTGACTGGCCACGGCCGTAGCGCATCAGGCCGTAGGTTTCTGCGATCATTTGCATGTCCGCGTATTCGATGCCGTTGTGCACGGTTTTCACGAAGTGGCCCGCACCATCTGGGCCGAGGTGATCGGCGCAAGGCGCACCTTCGAAATCAGCGGCGATGGCTTCGATGACGGGGCGCACGGCGTCCCATGCTTCGGGTGTGCCGCCCACCATGATGGAGGGGCCGTTGCGCGCGCCTTCTTCGCCGCCAGACACGCCCATCCCGATGTAGGTCAGCCCTGCATCTTCGACGGTTTTTGTGCGGCTGCGGGTGTCGCGGTAGTCGGAGTTTCCGGCGTCGATGATCGTGTCACCCTGTTTGAGCAGCGGGATCAGTGTTTCAATTGTGCTGTCCACGGGTTTGCCCGAGGGGACCATCAGAATGATCGCGCGGGGCGACGGCATGGCGTTTACCATCTCTTCGAGGCTGTCCGCACCGGTCAGCTTTTCGGCCAAACCATCGGTTTCGGCTTCTTTGAGAAAATCCGCCACGGCGTCAGACGAGCGGTTGGAGACATACAGACCAAAGCCGTTGTCGAGAATGTTAAGCGCCAGCGCGCTGCCCATGGTGCCCAGACCGTAAAGGCCGAGTGTTGCGGTTTCCGTCATGTGAACTCCTCTGGTATCCCAGATGTAGCTAGGGCGATCTTGCTCCAAGGACAAGTCAGATTTCTGGGTTTGCCGGCTGCAAAGGCCGCGATTAGAGGTCCAGATCGCGGCGAATGCGGCGCGAGACGGTCACGGCCCATTCTTGGTAGACGGTCTCACTTGGGTGGTAGCCATCGATCGCCATATTGGTGTCATCCAGCCCCACATCGAGGGTGATCCATGTGGCATCGCCACGGTTTACCAGATGGGTCCGTAAGGCGCGGTCGAACCGTTCGGCCTGATGGCCCAGGGCCCAGCGCAGGGGGTTTTGAAGACGGGGGAATTGCGACAGCGGTGGGATGCCCGAGACATAGACGTGTTTGGCGCCCAAGGTGCCACGCAAATGGTCGATCAAGGCATCGGTGCGGGCGAGCCACTGGCCCAAGGTTGCCCCCGAGGTGATATCATTCACGCCAAGACCGGTCACGGCCACATCCACCTGCCCTTCGGCTTGCCGTTCCAGCTGCGCCAATGCGGCGGGCGTGGTGTTGCCGCATTTTGCGACCAATTGCCAATCGATCTGGGCATGGCGCGCCAAGCGCCGCACAAGGTGGCCCGACAGGGCCTGACTTTGATGGGACACGCCAACACCTGCGGCAGAGGAATCGCCGGTGATGAGCAATTTGATCGGCCGTCCGTGGCCGGCGACGCCGCTGCGCGGGCCTTTCGGCTCCGGCAATTTGGGGGTTCGCATCTTTGTGTAGGGCCCCTGTGTGAGCAGCACGGGGTAAAAGCTCAGCCTATGGGCCAGCGCGGAGTGGGCGCGCAACGGGGCGGGGTGGATTTGCGGGAATGACTGAATATCAGACATGAGCGGTTCCGTTGGTTGAGATGTTTAAAATCTGACAACTCAACGCAACATTCGCGCAATGGTTTCGAAAAATTTTTATGACGCGACCCGAGGTCAGCGCCGGATTGGGGCGTTTGAATGCTTAAAACATGGGCGCCGCGCCGCAGGAAACAGCGCCCCAATTGCACCGTTTATGGCGGGCGGTGCGGCGGCGCCCCACCTGTGCGCAAGCACAGCGGGGCGCCGCCGTTTTCATTATTTGCCCAAGCAGTGGCGCATGATTGCCTTTTGCGCGTGCAGGCGGTTTTCGGCCTCGTCCCAGATCACAGAGTTCGGGCCATCCATCACCTCGGAGGTGGCTTCGTCGTCGCGGTGGGCCGGCAGACAGTGCATGAACAATGCGTCCGATTTGGCGTGGTCCATCAGGCCTTTGTTCACCTGATACCCGCGCAACTGGTTGTGGCGGCGTTCGCGTGCGGATTGCGGGTCGTGCATGGACACCCATGTGTCGGTGACCACCAGATCCGCGCCTTGCACCGCTTTGATCGGATCACGCTCTGTGGTGTAGAGCCCGTCGAGGGCTGCTTCGGGTTGCAGGGTTTCAGGGCCTGTGAAGGTCAGGTCGAAATCGAATTGTTTGGCCGCATGGGCAAAGGAGGCGAAGACGTTGTTGCCATCACCGGACCAGACGACTTTTTTGCCTTTGATCGGGCCGTTGTGCTCTTCGAACGTGAGGATGTCGGCCATGATCTGGCAGGGGTGCGTGCGGTCAGTCAGGCCGTTGATCACGGGCACGGTGGCGTATTCGGCCATTTCCAGCAGGGTTTGCTCTTCGAAGGTGCGGATCATGATCAGGTCGACGTAGCGCGACAGAACGCGCGCTGTGTCGGCGATGGTTTCACCGTGGCCCAGCTGCATGTCGTTGCCCGACAGCACCATGGTTTGCCCGCCCATTTGGCGCACGCCCACATCAAAGGAAATGCGGGTCCGGGTGGAGGGTTTCTCAAAAATCAGCGCGACCATGTGGTTGGCCAGGGGTTGCTCGGCATCAGGGGTGCCTTTGGGCAGGCCTGTGCGCGCGGATTTCATCTGCGCTGCGCTGTCGATAATCGCGCGCAGATCGGAGGGGGCGGTTTTATGGATGTCTAGAAAATCAGTCATATCGTTTTTGCTTTATCTCGCCTCGGATTTGGGGGGGCTGCCCCAAGGGGAGGTCTTTTGGAACCAAAGAAGTTAGGGGTGAACCATCACTTGGACGGGGTCGCCGTCTTCGCACGGACAAATGTCGAGCGGGCGAAAGCCCGCACGGGCGTAGGCGGCAATGGCGCGGGTGTTTTTCGGGTCGGGGTCCGCGAGCACCACGGGGTAGCTGCGGCGCAATTCGGACAGGCGGGCGGCAATGTATCCAGAGCCATGCCCTTGGCCGAGGAACGCGGGATCGCCTAAGAAGGTATCGATCGCGCGGGCATCCTCGGGTTGGTCTGCGTATTGCGGTGCGTCGAAGGCGTGGGCGTTATAATCTTGGATGTAGGCGAAGGGCGTGCCGTCACACAGGGCAATGTGCATCTGCACGATGTCCTTTTCCATGTCTTCTTCGATCAAGCGCAGCTCGACGCCCGCAGAGTCCCACCAGCCGTCGATGTGGGGCTGGTTCAGCCAGCCCTCGAACATAGGGTAATCCGCGCGGGTGAGTTTGCGAATGGTATATTTAGCCATCCGCGGTCACCTGCGTTGCGGCTTTGTCGAGCCTGCTGACCGCGTCTGCGATTTCATCGTCGGTGATGGTGAGCGGCGGCAGCAGGCGGATGACGTTGTCTGCGGCGGGCACGGTGAGGAGCTCGTGATCGTAGCCTGCGTTCACCACGTCGATGTTGGTGGCTTTGCATTTGAGGCCCAGCATCAGGCCAGAGCCACGGACCTCTTCGAACACATCGGGATGTGCCGCAACGAGGCCTTCGAGCTTTTGGCGCAGCAGGCCGGCTTTGCGGTTCACATCCTCAAGAAAGGCGGGCTCGGTCACGATTTCCATGACCTTGGCGCCCACGGCGCAGGCCAGTGGATTGCCGCCGTAGGTGGAGCCATGGGTGCCCGCGGTCATGCCTTGGGCGGCGTTTTCGGTGGCCAGAACAGCGCCCAAGGGGAAGCCGCCGCCGATGCCTTTGGCGACCATCATGATGTCTGGGGCGATGCCGGCCCATTCGTGGGCGAAGAGTTTGCCGGTCCGGCCCACGCCGCATTGCACCTCGTCGAGGATCATCAGGAGGCCGTGTTCATCACACAGATCCCGCAGACCTTTAAGGCAGGCATCTGGCAGCGGGCGAATGCCCCCCTCGCCCTGCACCGGCTCGACCATGATAGCCCCCACGCTGGGGGATTTCGCGGCCTGTGTCAGCGCGTCATGATCGCCAAATTCAAGGTGCACAAAACCCGGCAAAAGCGGGCCCATGCCGTGGGTCATTTTCTCGGAACCGGCGGCGGCGATACCTGCCGCGGACCGGCCGTGGAACGAGCCGGAGAAGGTGATGATATCCGTCCGCTCGGGCTGGCCTTTTTCAAACCAATATTTGCGCGCCATTTTGACCGCCAGCTCGCAGGCTTCCGTGCCGGAGTTGGTGAAAAAGCTCGTATCAAGGGCTGTGTGTTCCGCCAGCAGATCGGCCAGCTTTTGCTGCGGGCCGATGTGATAGAGGTTGGACACATGCCACAGGGTGTTGGCCTGGGTTGTCAGCGCCTCGACCAATGCCGGATGGGCATGGCCCAGCGCGTTCACGGCGATGCCTGCGCCCAGATCGAGAAAGCGTCGACCGTCTTTGTTGTCCAGCCAAGTGCCTTTGCCCGAGACAAACTCCATCGGGGCGCGGTTATAGGTGGGAAGAACGGTCGAGATCATGGGGATTACCCTTTATAAATGAAGGCCCACAGGTGCCGGAGCGCGGGGCGTAAGTCAACGATTTTGAAGGTTTTGGGATTTAGACAGGCAGAGGTGCAGCCAAACAGGACCGCGCGGATCGGATGAGATCAGCGTCGGCGTCGGAGTTGGGTCTGTGCAAAAATCTGTGTCATGGGACATGGCTTAGGCCATCGCGGCGCGTTTGAGAAGCCCCTTTGTGCTTGCTGTGGTGTACGGGCCGTGACAGGCATCGGACATGACCGCAACTTTGCCCCCCAATGACCGCCCACAAAACCCAACCGCAGCCATCATTCTAATGTTAACGGCTGCGATGTTTATCGCAGGCACCATGCTGGCGGCGAAGATGTTGGGGACCGACACATTCGGGGCACCGCTGCATCCGTTGCAGATTACGCAGGGGCGGTTCATATTTGCGCTGTGCGGATTTGTGGGCGTGGCGGCTGTGATGCGACCAAAGATCGCCGCGCCGAACTGGGCCTTACACGTCGGACGGACAAGTTTTGGCGCCTTGGGCGTGACGTTGATGTTCGCCTCGGTCGCGTTCATCCCCCTGTCGGACGCCACAGCGATTTCATTTCTGAACCCTGTGTTCGGGATGATCTTGGCGATTCCATTTTTGGGCGAAAAAGTGGGGCGCTGGCGGTGGGCGGCGGCTGGGATTGCCTTTGTGGGCGCGGTGATTTTGCTGCGCCCGGGGCCGGAGACGTTTCAGGTGGCGGCCCTTTTGGCGCTGGGGGCCGCATTGGCCCTAGGCTTCGAGATTATTTTTATCAAAAAGCTCGCCAACACGGAGCCGCCTTTGCAAATTTTGCTCATCAACAACTGTATCGGCGCGGTTTTAATCACCTGTGCCGTACTGCCGGTTTGGGCGATGCCCACCGCCCAACAATGGGTGGTTTTGGCGGCACTGGGGCTGATGATGGCCAGCGCGCAGACCTGTTTTGTAAATGCATTGGCGCGGGCAGAAGCCTCATTCGTGACGCCGTTCACCTATATGACCCTGATTTTTGCGGCCCTCTACGATGTGATCGCGTTTCGCGTGGTGCCCGATGGGGTCTCGCTTGCGGGGGCTGCGATCATCGTGTCGGGGGCCGCGCTTTTGGCGTGGCGCGAGGCGGTGGCGCGATCACGCCTTCAGGCGGTAGCCGTCCCGCAGCCAGCGCCAGACCACAGATAACACAATCGCTGATGCAACGAGAACAACGGCCAGACCGATCCACGGACTGCTGTCACTGACACCAATGGTGCCGAACCGCACGCCATCAATGATGTAGAAAAACGGATTTGCATGGCTGAGCGTTTGCAGCACCGGCGGCAAGGCTTCGATGGAATAAAAGGTGCCGGATAGGAACGCCAAAGGCGTGATCAGGAAGTTGGAAATCGCTGACATCTGGTCGAATTTATTGGCGAAGACCGCAGCCACCATGCCCAAATCGCCCATCAAGATGGACCCGAGGATCACAAAGCCAAGTGCGATCAACGGGTGGTGCAAGGGCATGCCCAAAAACAGCACCGCGCCGGTTGCGATGACCACAGCCACGATCAGGCCACGGGCAACCGCGCCTGCCAGATAGCCCACCAACAGCTCTAACGCGGACAGCGGTGGCATGAGGGTATCAACGATATTGCCCCCCACCTTGGCCGAAATGATCGACGAGGACGTGTTGGCAAATGCGTTTTGGATCACCGTCATGGTTAAAATGCCCGGTGCGAGGAATTCCATGAACGGCACGCCCATCACATCACCACGGCGCGGGCCGATGGCGATGGTGAAAATCAGCAAGAACAATCCCGCATTCACCAAAGGCCCCATGATGGTTTGCGACCAGACATTCATGAACCGCAAGACCTCGCGGCGCGCCAAGGTCCATGTGCCCAGCCAATTGACAGCCCCGAACCGCCGCACGCCCATTTGCATTTTTTGCTCCATCGTCCCGTCTTCCTCTGACCAAAAAACTCCCGCCGGAGGCATCCAACGGCAGCACAGCAACACCAAACGTGGTTTTTGTCGCAGCGGTGGTTGTATCCCCCGCTTGGGTGCTTAGAATAGGACCCTAGCAGAATTCTCAACCCCGAAACCGGATTTCCGGCGTTCCGGGGTCCAGCCCAGATAAGTGGAACAGATATGTCTTGGACCGACGAACGCGTCGAAGTGTTGAAAAAGATGTGGGGCGAAGGCCAATCCGCAAGCCAGATCGCCAAGGAATTGGGCGGTGTGACCCGCAACGCTGTGATCGGTAAAGTGCACCGGTTGGGCCTATCCAACCGTGCCGGATCTGGTGGGGCCGCCAAAACAGCCGCACCGAAGGCCGATGCAAAACCAAAGGCGCCCGCAAAACCCGCGGTGAAAAAGCCTGCGCCGAAAAAGGCCGCAGAGCCGGAGCCCGAGGTGGACGAGCCGCGCACAGTGAGCGCGTCTCCACCGCCACAGCCCAAAACAGCCTCTGGTCGTCGTGCGATAATTCCAGCGGGCCAGCCTTTGCCGCCCCAGCCGAGCGCCAATGAAATTTCGCCCGAGGCTCTGGCCAAGGTGAACGAGGTCGAGAAGACCGCGAAGAAAATCAGCTTGATGGAGCTGACAGAAAAGACCTGCAAATGGCCGGTTGGTGACCCTGCGACAGATCAATTCTGGTTCTGCGGTCTGCCTGTTCAGCAAGGCAAACCTTATTGCGAGGCCCACGTGGGTGTTGCGTTCCAGCCGATGTCGTCGCGCCGCGACCGTCGTCGCTAAGCCGTTTCGCTAAGTATGTGTTTGAGAGGCGCAGGCAAATGATTTTGGCTGCGTTTCTTTTTGTCTACCGTGTGCTGTGGCTGCTGCTGACGCCGCTGGTCTTGATCTATCTGTGGCATCGCGCGCGGCGCGACGCGGATTATTCCAAACATTTGGGCGAGCGGTTTGGCCGCTACCCTGCACTGCCCCAAAACCCTATTTGGTTTCATGCGGTTAGCCTAGGTGAGGTACGGTCTGCGGTGCCGCTGGCGCGCGATCTTTTGGCGGCGGGCGAGACTGTGGTGTTCACCCATTTCACCCCCGCTGGCCGTCGCGAAGCGCATAAGGTTTTCGCGGATGAAATCGCTGCGGGGCGCGTGGCATCGGTGTGGGTGCCCTTGGATATGGCTTGGGTGTTCAAACGGTTTTTCCGCGCCTGCCAGCCGAAACTGGGTCTGACGATGGAGATTGAAATCTGGCCCGCTATGGTGATGGCTGCGCGGTCGCAGGCTGTGCCACTGTTTATGTGCAATGCCCAGTACCCGACGAAATCCATCGCGCGCGATAGCACAAAACTGCGGATCCGGCAGCGGATCATGGGGCAAGTCGCGGGCGCGTTTGTGAAATCGCAACTTCAGGCCGATCGGTTTGCGGCCGTGGGTGTGCCCAACATTCATATCACCGGCGAATTGCGGTTTGATCAGCCCATTCCACCTGCCCTTTTGTCCGCCGCGCAGGCCTTTTCCCACACCATCGCATCACGCCCTGTGGTGACCATTGCCAGCGCGGTAGAGGGTGAAGACCAGACCTATTTTGCGGCGATGAAGGCCATTTTGGCGCAGGCCCCTGACACGCTGTTCATCTATGTGCCGCGCGCGCCGGAGCGGTTTGACACCGTGGCTGAGATGCTGCGCGAGGCGAGGTTCACGGTGAAACAGCGCAGCGCGGTTTTTGATGAGACGCTGACGGCAACCGCAGAGACAATGGCGGATTTTGATGGGGTGCAGGTGTTGTTGGGCGACAGCATGGGCGAGATGTATTTCTATCTGGCGCTGGCAGATAAGGTGGTTGCGGGCGGTGGTTTTTTGACCAGCGGCGCGCACAACATCATCGAACCGCTGGCTTTGGAAAAACCTGTTGTCACAGGGCCTTACACCCATACGATTGAAAACCCCTTTGTCGAGGCAGAGGCCGCGGGGGTGGCTGTTTCGGTGGCTGACAGCACTGCGCTGGCGCAGGTGCTGTCGGGGCCGGATTGGACGACGTCAGAGGATATCACGGCCTTCATGGAGGCCAATGCAGGGGCCAGCGCCCGCACGGTCGAGGCGATCAAGGCCGCGCTATCCCGCTAGAGATTTTGTGGCGGCCCGAGGGCCCTGTTTGCCCCCTGATCAATGTGCAGGGCGAATGAACGTGCCGTTGCGCAGGTCGCGCATGGCGGTGCGCAACTCCTCTTGGGTGTTCATGACGATGGGGCCATGCCACGCCACGGGTTCTTCGATGGGCGCGCCGGAGATCAGCAAGAACCGGACGCCACGCGCCCCCGCCTGCACGGTCACCTCATCGCCGGTGCCGAAGCGGATGAGGGTACGATCCCCGCTGAGATCACGGATGTTCACCTCTTCGCCCATCACCTCTTTTTCGAGCAACACACCGGTGGGCGCGCTGGCATCGGCAAAGGCTGCGTCGCCATCGAAGACATACGCAAAGGCGCGGCGGTAGGTATCGATTTTAAAGGTCTTTCTCACGCCTGCAGGCATGGAGATATCGAGGTATTGAGGATCGGCGGCGATGCCATCGACGGGGCCACGTTTGCCCCAAAATTCGCCAGTGATCACGCGCACGGTGGTGCCATCGTCATCGGTGATTTCCGGAATTTCTTTGGCCTCGACATCTTGATAACGCGGGGCGGTCATTTTTTGGCTGCTGGGCAGGTTGCCCCACAATTGGAAGCCGTGCATTTGCCCTTGGGCGTTTCCTCGCGGCATTTCCTGGTGCATGATCCCCGATCCGGCGGTCATCCATTGCACGTCGCCCGCGCCCAGATTGCCGGTGTTTCCAAGGCTGTCTTGGTGCTCCACTTCGCCGCTGAGGACATAGGTGATGGTTTCGATGCCGCGGTGGGGGTGCCACGGGAAGCCCTGTTCGAAATGGGCGGGCGTGTCGTTGCGAAAGTCGTCAAACAGCAAGAACGGGTCAAGTTCGGTAGGGTCCTGAAACCCGAAGGCGCGGTGCAGGTGCACGCCCGCCCCTTCCATGGTTGGGACAGCTTGGCGTTTTTCAACGACGGGACGAATGGACATGACGCATCTCCTGTAAAGGTATGACGTAACGTATCCCTGCGCGGGCGCGCAGACAATTGGCGATACGGCAGAGTAACTGTGCGCCAACGCACAAAAGCCTGCAGGCTGCCTCTTGCAGGACGGGCTGTGCGGGCCTACACCCGCTGGCGATGCGTGATTTTGACTCTGCCACTTGGTCCGACTGGATCATCGACCGTGCCCTGCGCGGGATTATCCGGACGGCGCTTGCGCTGCCCTATGCGCGGCGCGTGCGCTGGTTTGGGGCTGTGGTCGAACGGGGCGTGGCGCCCATGGCGGGCTACCGGAAACGGGCCGAGGAACAATTGGCGCTGATCTACCCCGAGATGGAGGCCCCCGCCCGCCGCGATTTGGCGCGCCGTGTGTGCAACAATTTCGGCCGCACGATGATTGAGAATTATTCAGGCGCTGATTTTTCGCGCCAGATTGAGGGGGCATCGGTTGGTGGCGCAGGTTTGGCGCCCTTGGCAGAGGCCAAGGCCCAAGGGCGGCCCGTGCTGTTTGTCACGGCGCATTTCGGCAACCACGAAGCGCCGCGGCAGGCCCTGACCCATCGGGGGTATACCATTGGCGGGCTGTATCGCCCGATCGCCAACCCCTATTTCAACGCCCATTACGAAAAGAACATGCTGGATATGTCTGGCGCGGTGTTTGCCCAAGGGCGCAAAGGCACGGCCGGGTTTGTGCGGATGCTGAAAGACGGGGGCATGGGCACGCTGCTGTTTGACGTGCGCGCGACACGGTTTCCGAAGATTTCGTTCCTAGGTCAACCTGCGCATACGGCGACCTCTGTTGCGGATATTGCGCTGAAACTGGATGCTCTGGTGATCCCATATTTCGGTGTGCGTCAGCAGGATGGGCTGTCGTTTGATGTGGCTGTTGAGGCGCCTGTGCCGTTGACCGACCCGAAAACGATGATGGAAGAGATCACCGCGCGGCTGGAGGCGCGGATCGCGGCCAACCCCGAGCAATGGTTCTGGGTGCATCGCCGCTGGGGCTAGGTTGATGCGTTCAAGCGCCCGATACGGGTGAAAAACCGCGTTTTGGCATGGGCGTCAGCCTCGCGGATCGCGGGTTCGGCCAGCATGGTTTCCATCCAGTTCAACGTGCCTTCCGCGTATTTTTCAATGCGGTCATCGGCAATGCTGGCTGCGGCGCGTTTTTCGAAATAATCCACCGAATGGCGCAGCTTTCCGGTGGTGAGCGGCGACACAGCCCCCCGCCCGCGTTTTTGCCGCATCAGATATTCAGCGCTGCTTTTGATGGCGTAATGGTTGTAATGGGCCAAGCGCTGGGTGATGTCGCTCGTGGCAGAGTTGCGCAGAACCTCCCACAGAGGGGTGCCTGCGGGGATATCGAAGGTGGACCCATCGCCGCGCATGACGACGAGGGAGGTGGGTGGATCGATATTTACCATGTTGTGATTGTGGGTGCCACGAAAGCGCGCCGGCGCGCGCGTGAGGGATTTGAGCGCGCGGTTTACTTTGTGATCTGCGGGCAGCCGGTGTTTGAACTGACGTGTCGTCAGATCGTAGCTGTCTGCCGTGGGGGCGGGGCCAGTGCCAAAGGTCATGGCGTTCAACGATATAATATCGACGGTGTCTGCAGCCTGTGCGGTCAGCGCGCCCACGGTGCCATCGCCGGTTTCGACGTGTAAAAATTCGTCCACGTCCAAAACCATCAGCCAATCACACGCGTCCACATCAAACCGTTTGCGCAAGGCTTTATAGCCTTCGTGCTGCGGGATCTTGTCGGGGGCGCATTTGTTGTGCCGGAACTTGATAAAGCCGTGATTGTGCAGCTTTTGCGCCAGGGCGACGGTGCCATCGTTGCAATTGTTGGCGGCGAGGTAGATCTGGTCGAAGCCCAAGGTTTTGTGGTGGGCGACCCATTCCACAAGGTAGACCGCTTCGTTTTTGACCGACGTCATCAGATGGTGTCGCGCCATGTCTGTGGGCCCTTTTTCAATCTGATGCAGTTGTGGGAAAAACGGCTGGGTAAATCAAGCGCCGATCCGCGCTTGGCACAGATGCGGCTGGAAATTCGCCCCGCCCCGTGCCAGACAGATCGAAACATCGGAGAACGTTTATGAAGATCGCAAATCGTGACATCGGCCCTGCCCATCCCCCGCTTGTGATTGCCGAAATCGGCATCAACCACGGGGGTGATCTGGAGGTTGCCAAGCAGATGGTGCGGCTGGCCGCGGGTGCGGGCTGCGAAATGGTCAAACACCAGACGCATATCGTCGAAGACGAGATGACCGAGGAAGCCAAACAGATTTTCCCGCCCAATGCCGATGTGTCGATCTGGGATGTGATGGCGCAATGCGCGCTGAGCCGTGAGGATGAGACCGCGTTGAAGGCCTACGTGGAAGAACTGGGGATGATTTTCATCTCGACCCCGTTCAGCCGCGCGGCCTGTGATTTTTTGGAAACGCTGGATGTGCCCGCCTATAAAATCGGGTCTGGCGAGGCCGATAACCTGCCCCTGATCCGCCACATCGCGGCCAAGGGAAAGCCAGTGATTATGTCAACTGGCATGCAAACGATTGAAAGCGTGCGGGCCTCTGTTGAGATTTTGGAAGCCTCTGGCGTGGAGTACGCATTGTTGGAATGCACCAACCTCTACCCCTCTCCGCCAGAAATCGTGTCGTTGCAGGGAGTGACCGATTTGAAAGCGGCGTTTCCCAATGCGGTTGTGGGCTTTTCCGACCATTCGATCGGGCCGGAAATGGCCTTGGCCTCGGTGGCATTGGGGGCCTGCATTCTGGAGCGTCACTACACCGATACGCGCTACCGCAAGGGGCCTGACATTGCCTGTTCCATGGACCCTGCCGAGCTGCGCCACCTGATTGACCGCAGCGCCGAAATTCACACCGCCCTGCACAATCCCAAAGAACGCACCGCCGCCGAAGAAGACGTCTACCGCTTCGCGCGGGCCTCTGTGGTGGCAGATGCAGACCTGCCCGCAGGCCATGTGATTTCTGAGGCCGACATCTGGGCCCGCCGCCCCGGATCAGGCGCAATTGCGGGCTATGATTTTGATAAGGTTGTGGGAAAGACCCTAAAGGTCGCCGTGACGCGGAACCAACAGCTGACGTGGGATGATTTGGGATGAGCATCCCCGACCGCATCGGCTACGGGCCTTTCGGATTGCGGACTAAAATTCATGATTGGCAGTCACGGACAACCTTGTTTCGTGGCGCGCCGAGCGCCGGTATGCGGACAGACTTTACAGTAAACACCCAACCTGTGATCTTCCTACATTCGCCCAAAACAGCCGGTATTTCGTTGGCTCGGATGCTGGGGGTGAAACGCCTTTCTCACACATGTGCAAAATACCGCTTGAACGAGCGCCATTGGCTCAATTCCTTTAGCGTAACAATCGTGCGGCACCCGTTTGAACGTTTTTTATCTGGATACTATGATCACATCCTTAAGTCGAACCGCAACGGATTGGTCAAAATGTATGGATGGGACATCAAGAAAATATCTGCGCGCGAGTATTTGGACGTATTAGCAGAGAACCCAAAGTACGGCGGCTCGCAATTGAACTGGACGAACTACCCGTCACTCAACAAACCTCAGGCCGATTTGGTTTTGCGTTTCGAAGACATTGCAAATTGGAAGGCTACCCTTTCGAACGCTGGCATAGATGTCGGCGACCGACCGCTTGAACACCGCAACAAAAGTGCACGAGGGTCATCAGATCATTTAGAACGGTTGGCGCTTTCGCCGAATGCGTTTAAGCAGCTTGAAACCGATGTTCGGGATTTCTTTGCCGCAGATTATCAAGCTTTTGAATACGATTAAAACGGCCACGTCTTACTGCTCTCTTCTTTTGGGGCAGTACAGCACCGGGTCCAACCTGTTTGTCGCCCACTGGAGACACCATGCCAATCACACCACGTTTAACATGCATCTGTATCAAGTGGGGAACCCTCTACCCTACGGAACATGTGAATCGTTTGTTCCGCGCAGTGTTGCGCAAGACGGATCGCGATGTTGATTTTTATTGCATGACTGAAATGGCCGAAGGCTTGGATAATCGTATACGCGTTATCCCTCTCGAAGAGCAGCCCTATGAAGCACGGATGAGAGCCACCCAAAAGACAGTTAAAAAACAAGGCGCGTTACGAAAGATCGCGATGTTCAATCCAGCGATCTTTGAAGATGACGTTGGCCCTGTTTTAGCGCTGGACCTCGACATTCTCATCACGGGTGATCTGGATGAAATGGCTGATTTCGCGCCGGGCCACGTGACAATGCGTGGCCCCTTCGCCCCTGACGCCGAACCACGCACATTTGGTGAAGGGTCCATCATTAAATTTGAGCCAAAGCACCATGGTTTCTTGTATTCGACAATGGCCGAAAACCCTGAAGAGGCGGTTGTTATGTGCAAAGGATCGGAACAAACGTACACATCGACATTAGCGCATGAAAACGGGGTTTTCACTGCGTATCCTTCAGAGTGGATCGTCAGTTTCAAATATCATTGCCGTCCCAAACGGCCACTGAATTTGTTTGTTCCGCCAAAGCTGCCCAGCGACGCACGTATCGTATGCTTCCACGGACGCCCCAATGTCGACGAAGCTTTGAACGGCTACAAGTCCGATCCATTTCACTCCACGCGCCCTGCGCAATGGATTGCAGATAATTGGACCTAAACAGCCGGCAATTTCAGGAGCTTACCTGCAGCGCGGTCAAATTCTTGCCCGCCTGCAGTGGTGAACCCGGAATCTGGGAAAAACGTAAGTTCGTTGAGTGCGAACCGCGTGGGCGTCGATAAAAAATCGACGCGAACGAAATCGAAGTTCTGGCCAATGGCCAACGCGACATCCCGCATTTTCTCCCAGCCGAAAACTTTTTCCAAAGCATCAGCCTTATCGGACAGAAACGGTGTCCAATCTTCTTTCATATAATCGCGCGTAAGGTTGCCGTGGCGATCTTTGGCCAACAGAACAAATCCAATTTTTCCGTTAACCATGTGGATTTTCACATCATCTGCACCCAACGCGTTTGGCGTGGGCAGGAGTTCTTCCACCATGATACGCGGTTTGATCTGCAGATAAGGCCATTCAAACTGGCGGTACCCAAACGAACGACGCAGCCAACGGGCACATTGGTCCCGTAAATCATCAATTTCCGCGGGGTGCTCAGGGGTTACGATGCGCAACCAGCCTGACCCGTGAGTGGGCTTGATCACATACGCCTCGGGCAAGGCATCGAAATTGATATCATCAACCTCATAGCCCTGTTGGTGAATGTTTGCGAACAAGCCCTCAGACAACTGATCGCCAATCAATTCTTTCACCAAAACTGGCATTTCCAGCTTATCAGCAGCACGTACGAAGATGTCGCCACGTGTGTTGAACTTGAGCCATTGAATTTTTTCGTTCCACGTTTCAGGGGCGTCCAAATTCAACTCATATCCGCATTTCTTCCGAAATTTTGCCCGCAGCATCGGGAACCCGAGCCACCGGTCCAGTCCAGATTTCAATCGGTCGAAACCTGTTTCAAAAAATTCGGTGGGAAAATGAACCATAACGCCCCCTGCTCTCAGCCAAGCCAAGTATTGCGACCAGTCATTCAATAATCTACTCACAACCGAATGGAAACACATCGCTCCAAACCCAAAACCCTTCTTTTCGTCACCGGCACCCGTGCGGATTTCGGTAAAATGGAACCGCTGGCCGTGGCTGCGCGTGATGCGGGGCATGATGTGCATTTCTGGGTGACCGGCATGCATATGATGGACCGCTACGGGTTGACCAAGGTTGAGGTGGCGCGGACCAAAGGCGTTGGCGTGCATGAGTTCGTGAACCAGAAAGAGGGCGATCCGCAGGATCAAATTCTGGCCAAAACCGTGATGGGGTTTTCCGATTTCGTGGCCGAGATGAAGCCCGATTTGGTAGTCATTCACGGCGACCGGATCGAGGCGCTGGCCTGTGCTTTGGTGGCCGCGACCAATTATATTCGCTCGGCCCATATTGAGGGCGGCGAGGTCAGCGGCACGATCGACGAGATTTTCCGCCATTGTAATTCAAAGCTCGCCAGCCATCATTTTGTGTCCTCCAAAGACGCCAAGACCCGCGTGATGAAAATGGGCGAACCGGAAGACGCGATCTATGTGATCGGCTCGCCGGAGTTGGATTTTCATTCGGCCCCATCCGGTGTCACCATCGATGCGGTGCGCGACCATTATGACCTACCCGCGGGCGAGTTTGGCATCGTCGTGTTCCACCCCGTCACCTCCGAGGCCGAGACGATGGGCCAGCAGGCGCGCGATTTGTTTGCGGCCCTTGATGCGTCAGGCAAGTCGTTCGTGGTGATCGCCCCTAACAACGACCCCGGGTCGAGCGATATTTTTGATGTGCTGAACGATCTGCCCAAGGACCGGTTTCGCATTCTGCCCTCCATGCGGTTCGGGCATTTTTCCGAGCTGATGAAAAACGCCGCTGCGATGATTGGCAATTCCAGTGCGGGCGTGCGTGAAGCACCGTTTTTGGGCACGCCGTCGCTCGATATTGGCACGCGCCAGACCAACCGTGCGCAGGCGCCGTCGTTGCGGTCTGTGGCGGCGGCTGACCGTGCGGGGATCGATGCGTTTTTGGCGGAGGAATGGGGCAAGCGGTACGACCGCCACGATGCGTTCGGGCGCGGTGATGCGGCGGCACGGTTTGCGGATATCGTTAGCGATGCGGCGTTCTGGGAAGGCGATCTGCAAAAGCGGTTCCATGACACGGACTAGCCCCAAAATCGGGCCGATGTTGCGGCTGGTTCTGGCCGTGGGCGCCGGTTTAGCGCCCTTGGCGGGCCCAATCCTCAAGCGGCGATTGACGCGCGGCAAAGAAGACCCGGCCCGGTGGCGCGAGAAGCTGGGCGAGGCCACAGTGCCGCGCCCCGATGGCCCGTTGATTTGGGCGCACGGTGTTGGCGTGGGCGAGGTGATGGCCCTGCGTGGGTTGATCGAAAGCCTGTCTTCGCGGCGCCCTGATTTGAATTTTCTGGTGACCTCTTCGGCGCGATCCTCGGCGGATGTGATTTCGCATAACCTGCCGCCGCGCACGGTTCATCAATACTTGCCGCTGGATTTCCCCGCGCCTGTGACGGCGTTTTTGGATCATTGGAGGCCCGATCTGGCCGTGTGGTCGGATCAAGAGGTTTGGCCGCGTTTGGCCGTGACCTGTGCCAGACGCGGCATTGCCCAAGCCTTGGTGGCCGCACGGATCACCCCCGCATCGGCGCGGGCCAAGGCGCGATTTGGCAACGCCTATGGCGACCTTTACCGCGTGTTGGATCTGCGGCATGCCCAAGATGCGCAAACGGCAGATCATTTGCACAATTTGATGGGGGACGACACGCCCGTCGCGATCACTGGGTCGCTGAAGGCGGCGGCGGCCCCCTTGGCCGATGATGCGGCGGCGCGCGATGCTGTTGTCGCAGCATCGGGGCGGCCAATTTGGGTCGCCGCCTCGGCCCATCCGGCGGATATTAGCGTGGCTTTGGACGCGCAGAGACTGGCGTTAGACGCCGGTGGGCCAAAACCCCTTTTGATCATCGTTCCTCGCACTTTGGAGGATTGGGCAAAGGTCGAGACCCGCGCCCGTGCGAAAGATATGGTGAGCCTGCGGCGCAGCACTGGCGCCCTGCCAACGCCGGACACGGATGTTTATATCGCCGACACATTTGGCGAGCTGGGCCTGTGGTACCGCGCGGGGTTTGCGGCCCTGATCGGCGGCACATTTGATGGGGTTGAGGGGCACAATCCGTGGGAGGCCGTCGCGGTCGGGTGCCCCGTGTTACACGGGCCGCGCACGCGCAATTTCGCCACAGACTTCGCGCAGTTGAACGGTGCCGTGCGGCCCGTGCCTACGTCAGAGGATATCGTCACGGCGCTAACCGATCCGGCACTGCCCGCAATGGCGGCGCGTGCGACAGACATTCGCGCGACGGCAGCCAATGGTTTGGCCCAAATCACGGATGATTTGATGGGTTTGTTAAACCGCTAGAACGTCATCTCTGCCGTGCCCGCAAAGCGGCGTTTGCCCCATGCATCTGCAATCAAATCGCTGGATGCGCGCATGTCAGACAGGCGCGGCGCGAGGGGCCGCAGGGGCGTTTGCGGATCGTCGATGAGGGCCAACCAATCGCTGGTGATCGCGCGGAACATGTCGTTGCGGTCATAGTCAAATGTTGCGGTTTGAGGCTCGCCCGCGTTCGTTGTCAGCGTCGCGGCCAGCAGGTCCAGCGAACGTGCGGATGTCACGCCATTCACCTCGGACCGGCGGATCGACACGGGCGACAGATAATCCATCGCCACCGTGCCCGACCGCCCCGCGCCAGACAGGGCGATGCGGCTGGCGAAATCCACGCCGTCAAAGTCCGCATGCCCCACGCTAGAGACCGCGTCGATTTTCAGGTCGGGGAACAGGGCCAGCGCCATATCCAATTCGTGACACAGGTCCAGCAACACGCCGCCGCCGTCGGCACGGGCGGCATAGCTTGCGGGAAACGACCAGTTTTGCCGCCATTGCCGCACGTCATGGCCAATCTCGAACGTGAACCCGTACACGTCCGACAGGTCTTGGCCCGCCAACGCCTGCACCACCGGATGATAGCGCGCCATGAACCCCACCATGGATCGCTGCGCCAAATCACCGGCACGGTCATAAATCTCGGCCACGCCTTGGGCTGTCCAATGCAGGGGTTTTTCAACATAGAACGGAATGTTCATCGCCACACACAGATCGACCAGTTCAAGCCGCACATGGGTGGCGGTGGCGATGACCATCCCTTTGATATCTTTGCGGGTTTCAAATGTCGCACGGTCGAATTCCCGCCACGGGATCAGGGCAACATCGCGGCCCAGCGCCTGCAGGTTCTCTGCGTGGCGCCGCCCAATCGACCCTGCCCCGATAACCGCAATCACCATGCAGAAAAACCGCCGTCGACGTTGATCATCTGGCCCGTCACATAGCCAGATTGTTTGGACGCCAGAAACAGCATCGCATCGGCAATCTCATCGGGTTCGCACATACGGCCCGCCATGATCAGCTCGCCCACACGTTTCTGGAACTCGTCGGAATGGCCGTTAAACACAGCCCCCGGCGCGATGGTGTTCACCGTCGCCTGACGTTTCGCCCAATAGCCCGCCAACCACACGGTCAGCCCGTGGATGCCCGCCTTGGTCACCCCGTAAGCGCTGAAGTTTTTGAACGGCATGCCGTCATAAATCGGGTGATGTGCGCCGTTGAGGGCATACATCGACGCGACGTTGATCAAGGTGCTGGGGCGTTTGCCGACGATGTCACGGTCCATCTGGCGGGCCACCAAGAAGGCCCCCGTCAGGTTGGTTTTCATGGTCTTTTCCCAGTCGTCCAACGTGGTGTCCGCAAAATCGGGAAAGGTGCCACCCGCGCCCATCAGCATCTCGCCGGTGATGGCCGCGTTGTTGAGCACCACATCCGGCTTCCACCCGTCCCCTTCGACGGTCTTAAAAATCTCGACGATCTGCTCTTCGGAGCCGACATCAAGCGGATAAAGCGCGAAATCGGGGTTATCGCCATGGGCCTCTTGCAGCCCGTTAAAGCGGTGGCCGGGCAAATCGGTGGCCACAACTTTCGCGCCCTCGGCCAACATACGGCGCACATAGGTGCTGCCCAAAACGCCACCCGATCCGGTGATAAAAACCGTCCGTCCGTCAAGCTGTCCCATTCATTCGGTCCTTCATCAAGAATTCTACAATTTTCCAATCCAGCGGATCATCCACATCCATGCAGCGGTCCGCAGGCATCACATAGGGGATCACATGCCCCTCATAAATGGTCGAAGCGCGGCGCAGATAATCGGGCGACAGCACGTAAGTTGACGCCGCATGTTCATAAACTGTCGGCGCATTTTGGCGCGCCCAAACGCCGCCTGGCAGGGGTTTGGACACCCGCAAAGAGCCTTCTTCGTTTAGCTCGACCATATTGAAATAGGGGTTTTTATTGGCGTGACAGCACGACATCACCATATCGGGCGCCTGCGCGGCAAACAAATCCAGCGCGCCGTCGATATCTTCCATCAGCCGCAAGGGCGAGGTGCAATCAAGGTCGACAAAGGCGGTGGCCGGACCAACGCGCGCTTCGCCTTCGGCCAAGGAATGCTGCCACACCCCCCATTTTGGTGCATCATCCGTGGCCAGATGCGGTGGGCGCAGGCCAATATCCAGCGCGCCTTTGGCGACCGCATGGGCGTACATTTCGGGGCTGTCGGTGCTGACCACCACCGCATCAATGCGGGTGCTGTCGATCAGTTGGTCCAGCGACCAATCGATCAGCGGCTTGCCGCCCATGTCGCGAAAATTCTTCCCCGGAACGCCCTTACTGCCGCGCCGCGCCCCAATATGCCCGATGATCATGATCCGCCCCTTTTAGGCTGTGTTCTCTTGCCCCCGCTATAGCGCGACGACGACCGAGAAAGAATAGGAAAACCAAACGAAGGGTCACCCTCCCATTTTCGCGGCCTCGCAGGCATGCGATCCTCAAACTCCTGCCGGAGGACCGCCGTCCACCCTTCCCGCCGCCCGTAGAACGCGCTACACGGGCCCCATGTCTAGCAATCCGCCAAACCTCCGCCCCGATCTCGCCCCACAAGCCCGCTTTATCGAACCCAAGCGGGACGGCCAGCCGACCATTGGCATGGTCTCCCTCGGGTGCCCCAAAGCGCTGGTCGACAGCGAACGCATCCTCACGCGGTTGCGCGCCGAAGGCTACGCGATCTCGCCCGATTACACCGGCGCTGAGGCAGTGATCGTCAACACCTGCGGGTTCCTCGACAGTGCCAAGGCCGAAAGCCTTGATGCCATCGGCGAGGCGCTGGTGGAGAACGGCAAGGTCATCGTCACCGGCTGTCTGGGCGCCGAGCCGGAGTATATCCGCGAGCACCACCCCAATATTCTGGCCGTCACCGGCCCGCACCAATACGAACAGGTGCTCGACGCGGTACATTCCGCCGTACCGCCAAGCCCCGATCCCTTCATCGATCTTTTGCCCGCCAGCGGCGTGTCGCTCACCCCGCGCCACTACAGCTATTTGAAAATTTCCGAGGGCTGTAACCACAAATGTAAGTTCTGCATCATCCCCGATATGCGCGGCAAACTGGCGTCGCGCCCGGCCCATGCGGTGATCCGCGAGGCGGAAAAGTTGGTGGATAATGGCGTGAAAGAGCTGCTGGTGATCAGCCAAGACACCTCCGCCTATGGGGTCGACATCAAGCACGCGACCGATCGTGGCCACCGCGCCCATATCACCGATCTGGCCCGCGATCTGGGCAACCTCGGCGCTGACCGCGATCTGTGGGTGCGCATGCATTACATCTACCCCTACCCCCATGTGCGCGAGCTGATCCCGCTGATGGCCGATGGGCTGATCCTGCCCTACCTCGACATCCCGTTCCAACATTCGCACACCGACACCCTGCGCCGCATGGCCCGCCCCGCTGCGGCCGAACGCACGCTCGACCGTATTTCAGAATGGCGCGACATCTGCCCCGACATCACCCTGCGCTCGACCTTTATCGTAGGCTATCCGGGTGAGACGGAGGAAGAATTCCAGCACCTGCTCGATTGGATGGACGAAGCGCAGCTCGACCGTGTGGGCTGTTTTCAATACGAAAACGTCGACGGCGCGCGCGCCACAGCCCTACCCGACCATGTGCCCGCAGAGCTGAAGCAAGAGCGTTGGGACCGGTTCATGGAGAAAGCCCAAGCGATCTCCGAGGCGAAGCTGGCTGCCAAAGTGGGCCAGACCATGGATGTGATTATTGATGACATCGATGAAGACGGCATCGCCACCTGCCGCACGAAGGCCGACGCGCCAGAGATCGACGGGAACCTGTTTATCGACGAGGGGACCGATGGGTTGAAGGTTGGTGAGATTGTTCGCGTTGAAGTTGATGAGGCGGGCGAGTATGATCTGTGGGGACGAATAACAGATATTGAGTGATCATGCATGGCTGAACAACCCGCCCGCGATAAGGATCGCGTAGTTAGATTATTATCGAAGCTTGGCCAACGAATTTCAAACCTGTCGGCTTCACAATCCGTTTTGGTTCTATTCGCAATCATTAGTGCGATCGCATTGTGGGCTGCCTCCCCACTTTATCAATGGAACACGAGTAGCGCACTGACCCGCCTACAGTCACATTTCGCTTATTCAGAGATCCAACAGAATCTTAACCTCGCCATAGAAAACGGTCGTACTTCTTATGATGATAGAGGCTCGCTCAGCATAACGCCTCTCGTAAGACTAGATTACCGGATTTCAACGGCTGCGGGCGAAACGGTTAATACTCCAATCGAAGGCGAGGAGGATGGATCATTCACAACACGAACAAAGGTGATTTCCGATGAATATGCCTCTTTAGCGTTCGACTTTGAAGCTGCTACGATTTTCTTCGGCTTTGCAATGATCCTGTTAGTATCCGCATATGTCCTTGTGTCTCAGAACGACAGCATGGAAAATCGTGACGAACCGCGGCAATCCAAAATTAATGACGACGAAATTCCAGCTAATTTCTTAGCGGATAGCGCAAAATTCGCCCGCATTCGAGCAGACGGAATCTACCGGCGGGCGACCTATTTACTCATTTCAGGTGTGATAATGGCCTTTGTGGGAATTGGCGTATTTTATTTTTCCCTTACTCAAGACCTAAGCGTTAACAGCCGCTACTTCAATTTATCAGCTCAGGTTTGGGAAGTTGGTGACTTGATCGAACAAATCGACGAAAGCGTTTCTAGCGCCGAAGCTTTAACCGAGCTAAACGCCCGGCTTGATCAATTGGAGCTGGCATTTTCGGAAGACGAAAAAACAAATATTCAGGTTGCTCGATACCTCCATCTTCTCAGGGCGTTTGGTATGTTGTTCTTTATCGAAGCGGTTGCATGGTTCCTCTTGCGCCAGTATCGCCAGTTGGTCGACGATCAGAAATGGGCGTTTAGTCAATACCTAAAGCGATCTAACTTCTTGGCCGCAAGCGAGATGACCGAGAACGACAAGGATGGGAAAATGGCGCTCCTCGCAAGTATCTTGCAAGAAGATCACTCTGGTCGCCTTTCTCCTGGGCAAACAACCGAACAACTTGAAGGTGCCAAAACGAACGCTTCGAACCCCATCTTCGATTTGGTCGGAAAACTCATTGACCGGAATAGTGGCGATAGCGAACGATAACCTAATTCATGAACAGACCTACCTTACTCCCATGATCAAAATCCTACACAACGACACCTGTCCGATCTGTTCGCGCGAAGTGGCCTCTTACGACCGCCTGGCGCAAAAACACGATATTCCGGTAGAGACCTGCGGCCTGAACGATGCCGTCGCGTGGGGGCTCAGCCAAGACCAAGCGGCCCGCGTGTTTCGTGTGGAAAAAGACGGTGAGGTTCTCGAAGGAATGCCTGCGTTTCGGGCGCTCTGGGCGGAGCTGCCCTATTGGCGGCACCTCTCCACGATCACCGGCCTGCCCGTCCTGCGCCAGATCACAGATGTTTTGTACACCCGCGTGGCCGCCCCGATCCTGTACGCCCTGCACGAACGGCGCAACCGACCCTAGCGGTTTAGTCGCTTACGTTTTTCGGAGCGTCTGGCGCGGTTTCAGCATCTAACATGTTCAGAAAGCGGCGCAATTTCTCCCCTCCGACGGCCACATCAGGCGCTGTACACGCAGCCTGATCTGTCGGTTGTGGTCCGTCGGTCTGGGACAAAGGGGATGACTCGTTACTCATACCCTCAAGCTAGCCGCCCCGCGCCGGTTTTTTCAGGGGGAAAGGTCACCGAATTTTCTCAGTTTCCGGCCTCAGCCCCGCGCATCGAGGTAGTAGCGCACGGCGTCTTGCACCCGGCGAAACCGGTCGCCGCCCAAATGCACACCGCCAAACCAGCGTGTCACGACGACGATCTCGCCCACCAGTTCTTCCCGCTCCAGCATCCGCAAAATCACCATGCCCGCACCGGCCTCGCCATCGTCATTTTTTAACGGCGTGCCATCGGGCAAGATCAGCCCCCATGTGTTGTGGGTGGCCTTGGCGAACTTCTTTTTACGGCACAGCTGCTTGATGAATGCCTTGGCCTCATCGGCGCTGGCGCAGGCCCCGCCGGACACGGCATATTTCGACCCGCGGTCGGTGAAAATAGCATCATGAACGATCATGCCCCGTGATGGCCCATCGCCGCCCCCATGGCAATGTCTTGACCCACACCTTGGCCCGCCTGCCTGCGCGCGGTAAGGTTGCACAAAGGAGACCCCAATGCGCCGTTTACTACTGCTCACCTGCCTGTTGGCCGCCCCCCTGCTGGCCAGCCCTACCCAGGCAGACATCGCCAAACCCGCCACCGTGGATCAAACGCTGGCCCTGATGCTGGACCACCTGCGCACCGATTTCCCCGATGCCGCGATCGACACAGCGGCGCAAAACATCACCCTCGACCGCGACGGGCAGAGTGTGGTGAACCCCGATAATCTGCACGCGGTGTTGCAAACCATCGATGATGGCGCCACCCGCGAGGCGGAGCTGGTGCGGTTTATCACCGTCATCAAAACCTCCCTTGCGGAAAACACAAACGCTGAGCGGATCCCGCTGGAGCTGGTCCACCCGGTGCTGCGCCACGAAGATTTCATCACCACGCAGGGCGATGCCGCCACAGGTGCCGGCGTCTATGCCCAGCCGTTTTTGGGCGACATGGTGCTGGTCTATGCCATCGATTACCCCGATCACGTGGCCTATATTACGCAGGCACATCTGGACACGGGGCAGGTCTCGCCGATCCGCCTGAAACAGGAGGCTGACCTGAACCTCAGCCAAAAGCTGGACCAGATTCAATTCCAACAGCAAAACGGCACCTTCATGCTGGCGATTGACGGGTTTTACGAAAGCTCAACGGTGCTGGATGCCGCCCTTTGGGCCGATGTGTCCCGTCAGGTGGGCGATGATCTGGTGATGGTCGTCCCGGCCCGTGATCTGGTGATGTTCACCGCGGCGTCCAATGACGAAGGCCGCGCGTTTTTGGCAGAGGCACGAGACAACATTTTAGCCAATGGCACCCACCAACTGTCAGACCACATGTATCTTTGGCAAAACGGCCATTGGCAGGTTTTCGCAAACTGACACTGTGTGACGTGACGGCATAAGGGTTTTCTAACCATTCGGGGCTAGGCTCAATCTCATGACAGATGTCGACCCCTACCCGACCTATAGCCGCGCCGAACGGATCGCAGATGCCGTGGTGCATGCCATCGGGCTACTGTTTGCCATTCTCGGCACCGTTGCGTTGATCCTGTGGGCCATGGGCCAAGACCCCGCCCAGCACATCGCCCAGAGGGGGGCTGCCACGGTGACAGGCGTGTCGATTTACGGGGCGGCTTTGATCGGGTCGTTCCTCGCCTCGGCGTGCTACCATTTCACCCCGTGGGAAGGGCCGCGCCACCTTTTGCAACGCATTGATCATGCAGCGATCTATTTGAAAATTGCAGGCACCTACACACCCTTGGTGGTGTTGATCGGGTCCGCCTTTGCCTATGGGGTGCTGGCGGTCGTCTGGGCGCTGGCCGCTTTGGGTGCGATCGCGAAGCTGTTCTTTTGGAGCAGACAGGGCCGGTGGAGCACGGCGTTCTACCTTTGCCTTGGATGGATCAGCGTTGCTTTGCTCTCGTCGCTTTGGCCCCTGCTGCCCACTGGCGCATTGGTATGCCTATTCGCGGGCGGGCTGATTTACTCGGCGGGGGCCGTGGTGTTCAGCCTCGATCACCTGAAATTTCAAAACGCCATCTGGCACGGGTTTGTTCTGACAGCATCGGCGTGCTTTTTCGCGGCCATCGCTCTGGGCGCGTTTGCCTAAAGACCAGCCGCCGTTTCCCGCACGATCCGCACGCGGTCTGCATTGGCAGGGTGCGTGCCCAGGAACCGGTCACCCGGATCAGGGATACGGAAGAAAAACTCGGCGCCGCGAACCGGATTATAGCCCGCGCGTGCCGCAATGATGGTGCCCAAACGGTCTGCTTCCAGCTCGAAATCCTTGGAATAGGTGCGTGCGCCCACAGCAGCACCCAGCTCTTGCGCCGTGCGAATGGCCTCTTCGCCACCGCCCGACACATTGGCCAATTGCGCAAACACCGCAGCGCCCAAGGTGGCATTGCGTTGCTGCTGCGCGAGGTGATTTTCAATGTGGTGTGCGGCCTCATGGGCCATCACAAAGGCAATCTCGTCTTCGTTCTCGGCCCCCGCAATCAACGAGAGGGTAAAGGCAATGATCGGCCGCCCCTGTTCATCCACAGTTTGAAACGCATTGGGCGGTTGATTGGGGCGATCATCCACAACGATCAGAAAATCACAGTTCAACTGCGGCGCGCTGATGCGGCATTCCCGCTCGGCCACAGGCTCCAGCCGGTTGACCACCTGCACAAAGGTCCGCGCCAACGATCGCTCGCCCGCAGGCAGCGGCGCGGCTGCGGCTTGTGTCGGCGCAGGGATCGGCGCGGCAGGCGAAACGGGGCCCGCGACCTCACAGCCGGCAACCAAAAACCCCAATGTCGCCAAAAGTGGTGCAATCCGCATCGCTGTCCGTCCTTCGAAATTAACCGCCCCTAATTTAACAGGCTTGGCGCGCGGGGCCAGCCCTATCACACAGCTGTGCGCGCGTGTCCGCTCTTGATCGGGGGGCGCTGTGTCGGCACAGTACCTGCAAAGCAACCCTACAGGAGTTTTGCTAAATGTTTACAATCGAACATGAATTTGACGCGACCGTGGTCACCCTGGTCGATGACGGTGGCACGCCCCTGCGCGAAGACGTCACCATCAACGCCTTTGACGATTGCGTGACCGTCACCCAAATCGACAGCCGCACGGACATGCCCGTGACCGTCACCCTGTCCCTGTCGCAGCTGCGCGATCTGTCCATGGCGCTGGACCTGCCCGAAGGCTCCTACCGCCTGCGCCGCGACGACACGTAAGGGGGCCACGATGACCACAGGTTTTTTCTGGGACGAGCAATGTTTCTGGCACGGAGGCGGCAATTATGCGGGGCTGTTGCCCGTGGGCGGCTTGGTGCAACCCATGATCAACGGCGGCCTGCCCGAAACGGCTGAAAGCAAACGGCGTTTGAAAAACCTCATGGATGTGACAGGCCTGTCGCAGGAATTAACCCTGTCCAGCGCCGCGCACGCCCCCCACGACGCTCTGTTGCGCGTCCACCCTGAGGCTTACCTGACCACATTCAAAGAGACGTCTGACGCAGGCGGCGGCGAGCTGGGCCGCCGCACGCCCTTTGGCCCCGGCGGCTATGAGATCGCGGCCCTGTCGGCGGGCCTGTGCCTGTCCGCCCTACAGGCCGTTTTGCAAGGCGATGTGCGCAATGCCTACGCCCTCAGCCGCCCGCCGGGCCACCATTGTCTGCCCGATATTCCGAACGGGTTTTGCCTGATGGCCAATCTCGCCATCGCCATTCAAGCCGCCCGCGCCAATGGCCTCGCCCAGCGGATTGCGGTGCTTGATTGGGATGTGCACCACGGCAATGGCACCGAAGCAATCTTCTACGACGACCCGGATGTTCTCACGATTTCAATCCACCAAGACCGCAATTACCCGATGGACACTGGCGCCTTCGCCGACCGGGGGCGGGACGCGGGGCACGGGGCGAACCTCAACATCCCCCTACCGCCGGGCGTGGGGCATGTGGGCTATCTGGCCGTGATGGACCAGATCGTCACCCCGCAAATCCGCGCCTTCAAACCCGATGTGATCGTGGTGGCCTGCGGCTATGACGCCGCCGCCATCGACCCGCTGGGCCGCATGTTGGCCACCGCCGAGACCTTCCGCGCCCTCACCCGCACGACGCTGGCCTTGGCCGACGAGCTGTGCGACGGGCGTGTGATGATGTCCCACGAAGGCGGATATTCCGAAGTTTACGTCCCCTTTTGCGGCCACCAGGTTCTGGCCGAAATGGCCGGCAGCCCCATCGCCGCGCCCGACCCCTTCGCCGACGTCTTCGCCCTACGCCAACCCTCCGCCGCGTTCGATGAATTCATCCAAAGCCAAATCAACGAAATGCACGCCGCGCTGACCTAGCCTCCGCCCCTTAGGGCCGTCACTTTATCTCCGCCGCCACCGCGCGAGCCTCGTTCAAAACCGCCAAAAGCCGCGCGGGCGGCTGGGCCCCGCGTCGTGTGATACACAGCAAATCATGGTAGCGGCGCTGGGGCAGGTTGATCACCTTCAGCCGGTCCGGCGCCGGAAAAGCCTCAATCGCACTGCGCGGCAACAAGGTATAGCCCAGCCCCTCCGCCACGGGCAGCAGGATCTGCCCGATCTGGTTGATACATGTGCGCAGATTCAGTCGGTCAGCACCGGCAAACACATCAGGAAAGTTCAACGAAAACAAATCGTTGGCATAGGCAAATCCATCGGGATGCGCCACGAACCCCAATGCATCCAAATCCGCAAAGATGACAGGCCCATCCTGCCATTCCGCAGGCACAACCAAGCACAATTCCTCATGGCCGATGGGCTGCACGCTCAGCCGCGGATGTGTGGTGTTCTGCCCTGCAACCCCTAGGTCAAACCGCCCCTCCAACACGCCGGCCACGATGGTCTCGTGTGGGGCGGCGTCCACGTGAATGTTCAGCTGCGGCGCGTCTTGCATCACCCGCAGCACGCGCGGGTACAGCAGCTGTGCGAAACTGCCCGAACAGGCCACGCGCACCTCGCCCACCGCCGGATCATCGGCCATAATCGCGCGGCGCAGGGCCTGCTCCTCGGTGCGGCGCGCAAGGCCCAGCGCACGCACCGCCTCGCCTGCAGGCGTCAGGGTAAAGCTCTTGCCATCCTGCGCGATCAGCCGTTGGCCCAATTGCTCCTCCAGCTTGCGCAGATGCTGCGACACGCCGGGTTGGGTCATATTCAGCCGCTCCGCCGCACGGGTGAAATGTTTGGTTTCCGTCAGGGTCACGAAGGTTTCAAGCCACGTCGCATTCAGCATGTTCAATCACACATAGTTATCAAAACAATTATTTATGATAATTTCACATACTCAAACCCGCTGTCTATCTCTCTTTCAAACCTCACAACACGCCTCCTCGAAAGGACAGCACAGATGACCTCAACGACCCCCCGCACCTTCTCTCATATCGGCATTTCCGTCCCCGACGTGGACGCCGCCGTCAAATTCTACACCGACGTGATGGGCTTTTACGAGATCATGGCCCCCAGCGACGTCACCGAAGACGACAGCGCCATCGGCGTCATGTGCACCGATGTGTTCGGCCCGAACTGGGACAAGCTGCGCATCGCCCACCTATCGACCGCAGACGGCATCGGGATCGAACTGTTTGAATTCAAAGGCAACGAAGCGCCCGACGACAACTTCGCCTACCGTCGCCACGGGACATTCCACTTCGCGGTGCAGGACCCCAACCTCGAAGACCTGCTGGCGAAAATCATCGCCGCGGGCGGCAAACAGCGCATGCCCGTGCGGGAATATTTCCCCGATGAAAAACCGTTCCGCATGGTCTACGTCGAAGACCCCTTTGGCGTCGTCTTCGAACTCTACAGTCACAGCTACGAGCTGACCTATTCCGCAGGGGCCTACGCATAATCCGGGGCGGGACGTTGGACCACGGCCCAGTCCCGCTAAAACCACCCCGTGGCCAAGGCGCGCGCCCAATCCGGGCGCCCGTTTTGAGCGGCAAGGGCGCTGGCCCGCGCGGCATCATAGGGAACAGACCGGAACGTGATATCCCACTGGCCCTTACCCCCCTCCACAATCGCGTAAGACGCATGCGGCGTGCCCGTTTGCATCACGTGATACACGGGATGATCATCATCATAGGCGGGGCAGCCCACGCTGCCGGGGTTCAAAATAACTCGTCCGTCGGGCAAACGCAGGATGCGGGGAATATGGGTGTGGGCGCACAAAATCAGCCCCGCCTCGATGCCCTCCGCCACCTGCTCGATCTCGGCCAAGGTCGCCGTCCGAATAGCCCCCTCCGAAGTCACCCGCTCCAACCAATAGGTCCCGTCATCGCTGGGGGTCGCATGGCAGGCAAACACACCGTCAAAAGGCGCGCAGGTCATCGGCAGGCTGGCGATCCACGCCAAATCATCGGCGCTCAACTGGGCAAACGCAAACGCGTCAGACGGCCCCATTTGCGCCGGATCTTGTTCTATCAAATACCGGTCGTGATTGCCCCGCACCGAAATAAAATCACGCGCCTGCAACAGCCGTGCGGTTTTTGCAGCCTCCAACGGGCCGCTGAAAAAATCCCCAAGATTCACTGCGTCCGCGAGGCCCAGCGCATCCATATCCGCCAACACCGCCTCCAGCGCTGTTGCGTTTCCGTGAATATCGGCGATGACTGCAAATCTCATGGCCCAATTACACCGTGTTGCGGCCTGCACGGCAAGGGGCATCCTTGCGCAGCGCCTCGGGCGTCTTGTCGATTGGGGCAATCGCCCTTAGCTAAGGTGCAACAAATGTCCCTTCCAACTGCGAAAGCCACCCCATGCCCGACCGCAACCAAGCCGCACTCGATTTTCTTCTCACCCGCCGGTCGCGCCCCGCCAAAACCCTGCGCGCCCCCGTGCCTGACCGCCCCGAGCTGGAGGTCATCCTGACCGCCGCCGCCCGCACCCCCGATCACGGCAAATTGGAACCTTGGCGGTTTATCGTGTTGGAAAAGGCGGCGCTGACCCGCCTCGCGGCGCTCGTGCCCGAACGCGCCGCAGCACTGAACATCCCCCAAGACAAGGCCGACAAAGCCGTCGCCCAATACCGCGACGCCGATTTGGCCGTGGCCGTCATCGACGCGACCGTTGCGACCGAGAAATTCCCGCAGATCGAGCAGACCTATTCCGCAGGCGCTGTCTGCCTCTCCCTGCTCAACGCCGCATTGGCCGCAGGCTGGGGGGCAAACTGGCTGTCCGGCTGGGCCTCCCACGACCGCACCTTCTGCCGCACCGGATTGGGGCTGGCCGACCATGAACGCGTCGCGGGCCTCATCCATATCGGCACCGAAACCAGCGCGCCCCCCGAACGCCCCCGCCCCGATCTGGCGCAAAAGGTCACTTGGGTCAGCGCATGATTTTCGGCGACATTGCCAAAGCCATCGCCCAACTGGGCGACGCACGATTTCGCGGCGTGCTGGGCAAGGGCCTCGGGCTCACGCTCTTGCTGCTGGTGGGTATTTACGCCGGTTTCGTCCAGCTTCTCACGTGGCTCGATCCGGCCTCATTCGACCTGCCGTTCTTGGGGCCCAATGCCCTCGTGGGCGGGCTGCTCACCTGGGGCAGCATGGCTTTGATGTTGGTGCTGTCGATCTTTTTGATGATCCCCGTGGCCTCAGTCATCACCTCGCTGTTCCTCGATGACGTGGCCGATGCCGTGGAAGACAAACATTACCCGCACCTGCCCCCCGCCCCGCGTGTCACCTTCGGCGAAGTGGCCCGCGACACGCTGAATTTTCTGGGCGTGATGATCGGTGTGAACCTGATCGCGCTGGTCTTACTGCCGTTTTATTGGTTCGCCGCACCCTTCGTGTTCTACATGATCAACGGCTGGCTGCTGGGGCGCGAATATTTCACCGTCGCTGCCCTGCGCCGCGAAGGCCGCGCCGGAGCAAACGCCCTGCGGGCCCGACACCGCATGGCCATCTGGTTTGCTGGTATTTTAATGGCCGTGCCGCTGACCATTCCGGTGCTGAACCTTTTGGTGCCCATCCTTGGCGCGGCCACTTTCACGCATTTTTATCACCGCGTGGCGGGCAGACCCTAGTTGGTCACGCTAGTTGGCGTGGCCATACGGTCAAACCAATCCAGATCGCGCACCGAAATCCACCCCGACAGGATTATTACCGCAAGAACCGCCCAAATCGGCACGGCCCAATAGGTGGTGATCCGCGCCTTGCGCCCGATCTGCGCGTCTGCGGGCGCGGATTTATGGGTGCCCGGCACAACCGCGCCATCTTCATCTTGGGTCACCATGCGCAACGGCAAGACGATGAAAAACGTCATGAACCAAACCACGGCGAACAACACGATTGCGGATGTAATACCCATCTTTTCCTTTCACAGGGTCCCTATGACCCGTCCTTTGTTAACCTAGACTTCTTCCAGCTCAATCAAGCAGCCATTGAAATCTTTGGGGTGCAAAAACAACACCGGCTTGCCATGGGCGCCGATCTTCGGCTCGCCCGTGCCCAAAACACGCGCGCCTTCCGCCTGCAGCTTGTCGCGCGCGGCCAGAATATCTTCCACCTCATAGCAGATATGGTGAATGCCGCCTGCCGGGTTCTTCTCCAAAAACCCCTTGATCGGGCTGTCCTCGCCTAAGGGGTACAAAAACTCGATCTTCGTGTTGGGCAACTCAATAAACACAACCGTCACACCGTGATCCGGCTCGTCCTGCGGTGCGCCTACGTTGGCCCCCAACGCGCCGCGATACTGCGCGCAGGCCGCGTCCAAATCCGGCACTGCAATGGCCACGTGGTTTAATCGTCCAATCATATCTCGTCCTCCCAAACGTCTCGTGGGGTTATCGGCCATGATATGCTGCAACGCAACATTCAGGTGCCCCCGCCCCCTGTGCCCTTGCGTCGCAGCCTCCAGCACCGCGCGGGACCAGATCAATTAACCTCAAATTCACTACAATGCGGTTTACTGAGTCGCATGCAGCCACATTGGGGAAAGCCATGGATAGCCTAGACGACTTTATGCAAACGCGACCACCCACCGCGAACCGCCCGTTGCTCGGGTTAACCGTGTTGGTCGTGGAAGACAGCCGTTTCGCCTCCGAAGCCATGCGCCTGTTGTGCCTGCGATCGGGCGCGCGCATCCGCCGTGCAGACACCTTGCAAAGCGCACAGCGTCATCTGGCCGTCTACCGCCCCTGCGCCGTGATCGTCGACATCGGCCTGCCAGACGGCTCCGGCGTCGACCTCATCCGCGACCTCACCCAAAGCTCACCGCGCGTGGATGTGGTTTTGGGCACCTCTGGCGACCCCGACGGTGAAAGCCTCGCCCTCAAAGCAGGCGCCGATGGCTTCATCGCAAAGCCCATCTCGAACATCGGGTTCTTTCAATCCAAAATCCTCGAACATCTCCCCAAAGATCGCCAGCCCAAGGGCCTGCGCGTTCTGACCGATGATGTTGTCGTCCCCGATGAAGTGGCCCTGCGCGATGATCTGACCGCCGCCGCAATGGCCCTCGCGGATGCCAACAACAAACGCACCTTGAAATATGTCACCCAGTTTCTGGGCGGATTGGCCCGCAGCGCAGATGACCCGAACCTCGAAAAAGAAACGCAGGCCTTGGCCCAGATGGATGGATCGAGCACAGCGGTCGATGGTCAGGTCGAACGGATCGCCGCCATGGTCCGCGACCGTATCGCACGCACCGCCTCTATCTAATCCACCTGCGCCGGATCGCCTGCCACGCGAACAGGCGCGGTCAGCCCCCGTAAACTGCGGATCTGCTGGCCGTCCGCGTCAAAATTATCGGGCGACAGCCAGGTCTCATAAACGGTTTTTAGGGCCACCCAATCCGCATCGATCACCGCAAACCAAGCGGTGTCCCGATTGCGCGATTTGACCACCAAATGCTGGCGAAAAATCCCTTCCCATGAAAACCCAAACCGCTGCGCCGCCCGCCGTGACGGCATATTCAACGCATTGCACTTCCACTCATACCGCCGATAGCCCAGCTCAAAAGCCGCGCGCATCATCAGATACATCGCCTCTGTCGCCGCGGGCGACCGCTGCAAAGCCGGTGAAAAATTGATATTCCCCACCTCGATGCTGCCCATCGCAGGCACGATATTGAGGTAGAACGCATATCCCACCGCCGTGCCGCAGGGCTGGCAGATCGCATAGCCCAACCAATCGGGCTTGGCGCTGGCCGCGCGCAACACCTCTTCAAACGCCGCGCGCGACTGGGGCGGCTCTTCAGACAGGTAATCCCACAGGTGCGGTTTGCCCTCCATCTGCGCCCAAAGTGCGGCACCATGCACCGCCGGATCCAGCGCAACGAGGCGCACAAAACGCCCCTCCAGCGCCCTCAAATCCGGCACCTCCGCCCCCGCGAACCCAACCGTTTCGCCAACAGGGCGCGCCTCATTGTTCATTACAATTCCTCCAAATGCCCCGACCCGCGCCCCAGCGGCGGCAGGTTTTCGCCCCATTTGCCCCCCATAAAGGTGCTCAACAACGCGCTTTGGCAAGAGGGATTAAGACAATGGAACGATTTGTTAAGACATTCTGGAAAGACGAAGACGGCAGCATCACCTTGGATTGGATGATCCTCACCGCAGGCCTGGTCCTGCTCGGTTCCGCCGTGATGGCGACTGTGGGCTACGGCACCTAACCCAAACTCCGCCTACAACACCAAACCGGAATCTGTCCCCAGCTCCAGCCCGGGGAAAATGGTCTGCTCTAGCGCCGTTTTGTCCACCCCAATCAACCCGCGCATCACCCAAGCCGCATGGGCGCGTACATCGCGCGTGGGCAATAAATCACGCCCCGCGTAAAGATCGCCCTCCCCCAAACCGGGCCAATCGCCGATCACTTGGCCCCCGCGCAACGCGCCACCGGCATAAAGCATCGCACTGCCTGTCCCGTGATCCGTTCCCGCATTGCCGTTCTCACGCGCCGTGCGCCCGAACTCCGTCAGACACAACACCGCCGTCTTCTCCCACGCGGCGCCCAATCCGGCCTTCAACGTCAAAATCGTATCGCTCAACACCTTGCCACGGGTCCGCATCGCGCTGTCTTGGCGCACATGGGTGTCCCACCCACTCAGCGAGAACGACGCAATCCGCGTGTCCCCCCGCAATCGCGTCGCCGCGAATTCGGCGATTTTCACATGCTGCCCATTGGTCGACACCGCCTGCATCATCGGATTATCCGCCATCATATCGCTGGTTTCAGCCGCCGCAGCCTCATCCAGCGCGATCTCTTCGGCAATGGCAATCGCATCGGCAGATGCATCTCGAAACAGCGGATCATCATGGTGCACAACATTCAACAAAGCCCGCGCATTGGGCGAAATACGCAACCGCGTGTCCGGCGCCCAGCGCGACGAGGGCGCATCGCCCGTCAGCACCAACATCTGTTCGCGACCAATGGCATAGGCCACCTCCGGTTCAATCCCCGGAACCACCTGCAACATGCGGTTCAACCACCCATCGCGCAGCCCCCCACCAGATAAATCCGGCAATCCGGCTTCCAAAATGTCTTGCCCGTCAAAATGGCTGCGTTTGTCGCGGTAAGGTGTCGACACCGCCTGAACAGCCCCGAACTCTCCCGCATCATAGAGTGGCTTCAACGCCGCGAAATGCGGGTTCAACCCATAAAACCCATTCAAATCGAATGCATTCCCCGCTTCACCCACAGGCAAATTCGGCCGTAACGCCGCCAAAGCCGGATCACCGTAGGGCTGGATCACATCCAAACTGTCCATCGCGCCGCGCAAAATAATCACCACCAGCCGCGTGTCCCAAGGGGCCGCCGCCATGGCCACCGGCGTCACGAATGGCGATGCCGCCACCGAACAGCCCATCGCCGCGCCGCCAATCAAGAACTGTCGTCGTTCCATCGTCATCTCCTTTGAAACGCAGCCGAGGCCAAAACCAACCCGATCCCGTCACTCACGGTTTCAGCGGCATTGGCAGCAAAAACCACAGGCTCTGCGGGGGTCGGCCCCAAGGCATCAATCACAAATTCACGGGGGTCCGGCAGCCGGTCTACCAATTGTTCGGGCATTTGCATCGCCCAAGTGATACGCCCCGCCATGCCCTGCGGCGTGATCCACGCCTCATCGTCTTCCGGCCATCCATCGGGGCCAACAGGCTGTTGAAATTCCTGCCCCATCCGCTGCAACGGGTTCAACACCAACCGCCGCACGTCCACATATTTAAGCTCTAAAAGAGAGGCTGGCGGCACCGCCAACGCACGCAAGGACGACGCGATAAACCCGTAAGGTTGCTTGACCTTTTGCAAGCGCGGCGCCCAAGCGGCCTCGGCCGACAGCATCACATCATACACCGCCATCAAATTCCCATCGGTCGCGGCATAGGTCCGCGTCATCGCGTCCACCAACGCCGGATCAGCCTGCGGGCCAATGAAGTGGGTCACCAGCTTTTGCGACAAATGCCGCGCGGTATCCGGGTGGCGCGCCAAATCGTCCAATGCGGCCATCACGTGATCCACACTTTCTTCGTCGCCGCCGTAAGTGACCCCCAAAACGGTCTCCGCCCCCGGCTCTGCACGCCGCGCATCGTAATGGCCGCCGTTTCGCACATTGGTCGTCACACCCGTCAAAAGCTCGGCAAATTCGCGCACATCTGTTTGCGTATACCCCCCGCCCACGCCCAGCGTGTGCAGCTCCAAAACCTCGCGGGCCATGTTTTCGTTCAACCCACGGCCAGAATTGCGCGCCTGCCGGCTGTTTGGCCCGACCGACACCTGTTGCGCCAGATATTGGATCAGCATCGGGCTCATCACAGCGGCCCTCAACATATCTGCAAATTGCCCCGTGACATGGGGCCGGATCGCGCCTTCGATGTAGGGATATACCAAATACCGCCACAACCCGTTGGTTGCCGGTGCCGTGAAATGATCCGCCCAAAACCGTGTCAGCCGCTCGCGAAATCCATCCGCCGTGGTGATATCGCGCGCCAATTGCGATGCGGTCGAGCGGCCCAAAACCTCAAAGGCAGCGGCCCGCATCTCTGTGCGCGCAGCCTCCGCCGCCTCAACCGCCTCTTCCCCCTCAGCAGCACGGATGGCCGCCCCCGCGCTTTGGAAATCCAACCGCGACGGCACCACCTCATCATACAGCTGAATAGGAAACGCCTGCGCCGCCCGATCCGGCCCCTCTAACATCGACAACATATCCTCGACCGACGCAGGCGCCGCCACATCGGGCGACAGCCCGTTGCCAAAACGGATCGCGGCAAGGATAGGGTCAAACGGCATGCGAGGCGGTCTCCTTTGATCTTCAATGTGGGCAGTCTGCACCCACGCGCAAGACTTCGCCCCCAATCATACAAAAATGGGCGAGGTTTTGCCCCGCCCATTTGAAAATTTCATCACATTGCCTGCGCAGCAGCCCTTAATCTTCGGGCGGCAACACACGCAAACGCAATTCGCGCAACTGCTCGTTTTCTGGGGCAGATGGCGCATCCATCATCAAATCTTCGGCGCGCTGGTTCATCGGGAACATCATCACATCGCGCAGGTTGTCCGCATCCGCCAACAGCATCACGATGCGGTCAACACCGGCCGCACAGCCACCGTGGGGCGGGGCACCGTATTGGAACGCGTTAACCATGCCGCCGAACCGTTTCTCAACTTCGTCCTTGCCGTAGCCCGCAATTTCAAACGCCTTGAACATGATCTCCGGCTTGTGGTTCCGGATCGCACCAGACACCAGCTCGTACCCGTTACAGGCCAAATCGTACTGGTAGCCCAACACATCCTCTGGATTGCCATCCAGCGCCTCCATACCGCCCTGCGGCATCGAAAACGGGTTGTGTTCGAAATCAATTTTGCCGGTTTCTTCGTCGCGTTCATAGATCGGGAAATCAACAATCCATGCAAATGCAAACCGGTCCAGATCGGTCAGACCCAACTCTTTACCGATCACATCACGCGCCTTGCCCGCGACGCTTTCGAACGACTTCGGCTTACCGCCCAAGAAGAACGCCGCATCGCCCACGCCCAGACCCAACTGCTGGCGGATCGCCTCGGTGCGCTCCGGCCCGATGTTTTTCGCCAAGGGGCCAGCGGCCTCTTCACCCAGCACGATCTCACCGGATTTGATCAAGGCGTTAACCTCTTTCACGGTGATGCCACGTTCCTGCGCGATGCTGTCAGCACTTTCTTTGCGCCAGAAAATATAGCCCATGCCGGGCAGACCTTCTTTTTGCGCAAAGGCGTTCATACGGTCACAGAATTTACGCCCGCCACCCGTTGGCGCCGGGATCGCGCGCACTTCGGTGCCCTCTTGCTCCAGCAACTTGGCGAAAATCGCAAATCCAGAGCCGCGGAAATGCTCGGACACGTCCTGCATCTTGATCGGGTTGCGCAAATCCGGCTTGTCAGAGCCATACCATTTCGCCGCATCGCGGTAGGAAATCTGCTCCCACGTCTGGTCAACCTTACGGCCCTTACCGAACTCTTCGAAAATACCGGTGATCACCGGCTGGATCGTGTCGAAAATGTCCTGCTGCTCCACGAACGACATTTCCAAATCCAACTGATAGAAATCGGTGGGCGAGCGGTCAGCACGCGGGTCTTCGTCGCGGAAACACGGCGCGATCTGGAAATACTTGTCGTAGCCAGACACCATGATCAGCTGCTTGAACTGCTGCGGCGCCTGCGGCAGCGCATAGAATTTACCCGGGTGCAAACGTGACGGCACCAAGAAATCGCGCGCGCCCTCAGGGCTGGATGCTGTGATAATCGGCGTCTGGTACTCGCGGAAATTCTGTTCCCACATCCGCTTGCGCATGGAGGCAATCACATCGGACCGCAACTTCATGTTCTCTTGCATCACGTCGCGACGTAGATCCAAATAGCGGTACTTCAGGCGTGTCTCTTCCGGATACTCCTGATCGCCAAACACCATCAGCGGCAGCTCGTTCGCCGCACCCAACACCTCAATGTCGCGCACGAACACTTCAACTTCGCCTGTTGGCAATTTCGGGTTCACCAGCTCAGGATCACGGGCCTTCACCGTGCCATCAATGCGGATACACCACTCGGACCGCACCTTTTCCACTTCGGCAAACACGGGGCTGTCGGGGTCACACAACACCTGCGTGATACCGTAGTGATCGCGCAAATCGATGAACAAAATGCCACCGTGATCGCGTACACGGTGCACCCAACCAGAAAGGCGAACGGTCTCGCCTACGTTGTCCTTGGTCAATTGTGCGCAAGAATGGCTGCGATAGGCGTGCATGGTGTGTCCTTTGAACGGGATAAATCAGTCGCGTCGATACACCCTGCATAGGCGCAGAAGTCAAGCGCACAAGGTAAATCAAGGCAAATCCCGCCACCGAATGCAAAGATTCCTGCCGATCACCGCGATTCCGCGTCTTTGGCCCCTTGCACATGGCCGATCCATGCCTATAACCCCCGATAATTTGCGCCGCGTTGGGCGCTGACACTTACAAAATTTAGGGGGCGCTGCCATGCCAAAGAGAACCGACATCCAGTCGATTATGATCATCGGCGCGGGTCCTATTGTCATCGGACAGGCCTGCGAATTCGACTACTCTGGCGCCCAAGCCTGTAAAGCCCTGCGCGAAGAGGGCTACCGCGTTGTTCTGGTCAACTCGAACCCGGCCACAATCATGACCGACCCGAACATGGCCGATGCCACCTACATCGAACCGATCACCCCCTCGGTTGTCGCCAAAATCATCCTCAAAGAACGCCCCGACGCGCTGCTGCCCACCATGGGCGGGCAAACCGGCCTGAACACGGCCCTCGCCGCTGACGAGATGACAATCTCCCAGCTGTTCGAAGGCGCAGAACTCGACGCGGTTCTCGAAGAATTCGGCGCAGATGCCGCTGACAAATCCATCCTCGAGGTTGCCGGCGTTGAAATGATCGGCGCGAAACGCGAAGCCATCGAGATGGCCGAAGATCGCCAGCTCTTCCGCGAAGCGATGGACCGTTTGGGAATCGAAAACCCCAAAGCAACCATCGTCACCGCCCCCACAATCGACGCCAAAGCGGCCCGCGTCACCGATAAATTCGACATCGCCGAAGGTATCAAAATCGCCCTCGACGCCCTCGAAGAAATCGGCCTGCCCGCTATCATCCGCCCTGCCTTTACCATGGGCGGCACCGGCGGCGGCGTGGCGTACAACCGCGAAGAATACGAGCATTTCTGCCGGACCGGCATGGAAGCCTCTCCCGTGGCGCAAATCCTCGTCGACCAATCCCTCCTGGGTTGGAAAGAATACGAAATGGAAGTTGTGCGGGACACAGCCGACAACGCGATCATCGTGTGTTCCATTGAAAACGTCGATCCGATGGGCGTGCACACGGGCGATTCCATCACCGTGGCCCCGGCCCTGACGCTGACCGACAAAGAATACCAGTTGATGCGCACCCATTCCATCAACGTGCTGCGCGAAATCGGCGTCGAAACCGGCGGCTCCAACGTGCAATGGGCCGTAAACCCTGTCGATGGCCGTATGGTCGTGATCGAGATGAACCCCCGCGTGTCCCGCTCCTCGGCGCTGGCCTCCAAGGCGACGGGTTTCCCGATTGCCAAAATCGCAGCCAAACTCGCCGTGGGCTTCACCTTGGATGAGCTCGACAACGACATCACAGGCGTCACACCCGCCTCGTTCGAGCCCAGCATCGACTACGTCGTCACGAAAATCCCGCGCTTCGCATTTGAGAAATTCCCGGGCTCCGAGCCCTACCTGACAACCGCGATGAAATCCGTGGGCGAAGTCATGGCCATTGGCCGCACCTTCCACGAATCCATGCAAAAAGCGCTGTCGTCCATGGAAAACGGCCTGACCGGATTCGATGATATCGTCATCGAAGGCGCCCCAGATCGGGCCGCCATCACCAAAGCTTTGGCCAAACAAACACCAGACCGCATCCGCGTTATCGCCCAAGCCATGCGCGAAGGCCTGACCAACGACGACATTCAAGCCGTCACCAAATTCGACCCGTGGTTCCTCGATCGCATCCGCGAAATCATCGACGCTGAAACCGACGTGAAGAAAAACGGCCTGCCCACCGACGAGGCTGGCCTGCGCGCGCTGAAAATGCTCGGCTTCACCGACGCCCGCTTGGGCAAACTCACCGGCCGCGACGAAGACAACGTGCGCCGCGCACGCCACAACCTCGGCGTCAAAGCGGTGTTCAAACGCATCGACACCTGCGCCGCCGAGTTTGAGGCCCAAACACCTTACATGTATTCCACCTACGAAGCCCCGATGATGGGCGAGGTCGAATGCGAAGCACGCCCCTCTGACCGCAAAAAAGTCGTCATCTTGGGCGGCGGTCCAAACCGCATTGGCCAAGGCATCGAGTTCGACTACTGCTGCTGCCACGCCTGCTACGCGCTGACCGATCAGGGCTACGAGACCATCATGGTCAACTGTAACCCCGAAACCGTCTCCACCGATTACGACACATCTGACCGTCTGTATTTCGAACCGCTGACCTTTGAAAACGTGATGGAAATCCTGCGCGTCGAACAAGAAAACGGCACCCTGCACGGCGTCATCGTCCAATTCGGCGGCCAAACACCGCTGAAAATCGCACAGGCGCTCGAAAACGCGGGCATCCCGATCTTGGGCACCTCGCCCGACAGCATCGACTGGGCCGAAGACCGCGAGCGTTTTCAGGCGCTCGTCAACGACCTCAAGCTGCTGCAGCCGAAAAACGGCATCGCCTCCACCGACGCCGAAGCCCTTGCAATCGCAGGTGAAATTGGCTTCCCGCTGGTGATCCGCCCGTCCTACGTTCTGGGCGGCCGCGCCATGGAAATCGTGCGCGATATGGCCCAGCTCGAGCGCTACATCGCCGAAGCGGTGGTTGTCTCCGGCGACAGCCCCGTGTTGCTCGACAGCTACCTCTCCGGCGCCGTCGAAGTGGACGTCGACTGTCTCTCTGACGGCAAAGACACCCACGTCGCAGGCATCATGCAGCACATCGAAGAAGCTGGCGTCCACTCCGGCGACAGCGCCTGCTGCCTGCCCCCGCACACGCTCTCCGACGAGATCGTCGCGGAAATCAAACGTCAAACACGCGACCTCGCATTGGCCCTCAAAGTGGTCGGCCTGATGAACGTGCAATTCGCCGTCAAAGACGGTGACGTCTACCTCATCGAAGTGAACCCACGCGCCTCGCGCACCGTGCCGTTTGTGGCCAAAGCAACAGATTCCGCCGTGGCCTCCATCGCCGCGCGTCTGATGGCGGGCGAGCCTTTGTCCAACTTCCCACTGCGCGAGGCTTACGCCCCCGCAGAAGACCCGATGGATGTCATGCCGCTGGGCAACCCCTTCACCTTGGCCGACCCGAAAACACCGTGGTTCTCCGTCAAAGAAGCGGTGCTGCCCTTCAACCGTTTCCCGGGCGTCGACACGATCTTGGGGCCAGAAATGCGCTCCACCGGCGAAGTCATGGGCTGGGCCCGTTCGTTTGACCGTGCCTTCCTCAAGGCGCAAATGGGCGCAGGCGTTGACCTGCCGACCAAAGGTCAGGTGTTCTTCTCGATCAAAGACAGCGACAAAACAGATCAGCTTCTGGATGCCGCGAAAATCATCACCGATCTGGGCATGACCATCTGCGCCACCTCCGGCACCGCCAAATGGCTCTCCGACAAAGGCATCGACGCCACCGTCGTCGCCAAAGTCTACGAAGGCGGTCGCACCGTGGCCGACCTGCTCAAAGACGGCGAAATCGCACTGGTCTTCAACTCCACCGAAGGCTCCGCCGCGGTCGAAGACAGCCGCTCCATCCGTGCGATCGCACTGGCCGACCGCATCCCTTACTACACCACGCTCGCCGGCTCCCACGCCGCAGCGCTGGCAATGAAGGCCAAAGTCGCAGGCGACATCAAAGTCCGCGCCTTGCAAGGCTAACGACCGTCTATACCTTTGCGTAAACACCAAAACGTGAGCGCCCGCACCTTGTGCTGGGCGCTCATTTCTTTTTGATCCCCCCAAAAAAGGAGACCTCAATGCCCAAAGCCGTTTTGCACCGCATGGACCTGCCCAATTACACCTGCGGCTACGGCACCGCTGCCCGCGACCTGCTGCGCGCGAATGGGTTCGAGATCGAAGAGCACATCCTAAAATCGCGAACCGCGACAGATAAATTCAAAGACAAACACCACATCACCACCACACCGCTCATCTTCATCGACGGCGTGAAAATCGGTGGCTACACCGATCTGAAAAAACATCTAAAGGCCAGCAAACCCAAGAAGAAAGCATTCTGGAAGCGTTGATTCCAAGACTGCCAAAGTTACCGTTGGCTTTGGAAAAGTTTTCAAACTGAAAGCGACCCAATGGCTGCTTCTGGATGACGTCAGGAAGCTAGTAAGGAGCGAATGTAAGATGGGACATTGCGTGCGTCCACGACTGCTTCTCTGACAAGCCAGTCAAAATGACCTGAGAGGGCCTTAACACGCTCAACCTCACGAAATGCGAGATAGCATTGCCCCACGTAAACGACAGCTAAATTCGGGCCAAAAATCGTGACGGGCGAACTGAACACCCGATGTGCGTCAAATAGGAATATGCGCAGCCTTGGGAACATCTGATCGCATTGATCAGCTATGAATTTGAGTTGCTCATGTCGAATATTTTCTTCGGCATCTTTGTAGTATGCTGTGCCAGCTGCACAGGCCTCAATTTCGTGAATTGGCAGCGCTATCTCATAGTCGGAAACGCCCGATGAAAGCCATTCCAGTTGATCTTGCATTGCGTTGTATGCTTCTGGCAGCCGACGCTCCTGAACGGTAGCATACTCCCATTCCAACATGTGCTTTGTCTTAAGGATATCTGGCAAAGTTGCTGGGACATGTCGCACTTTGTACCCAGCGGCTTCATGGTGCCACTCAAGCAATTGTTCATCAGCCGATGTGCGTTCGGCTGGACTAAGTGAGAGCGCAGCAGCCACAATATCGCCCGGCGTTTCAGGTCGATTTGTGAGCCCAAGCAACCAGTCCGTGCTAACCCCCAAAGATGCCGCGACATCTGCCGTCAGCTGAGCGTTTGGCAAGCGCGCATGGTCGCTCTTGAGAAGTTGACCAACGGTAGAACGGTCCACATTTGCGGCTCTGGATAGCCCACTTTTTGTTACACCCTTCAAAGTCATCGCTTCCATTAAGCGCTCTCGAAACAGGCTTGCTCGGTGCCGCTTGTCCATTTCAGCCTGCTTTGTTGATATAAATCTGCATAGCTGAAATTATGCAGCAAACTAACCTAATGTCCACACACCCGTACCCAAGGTAGTCCAATGAGGATGTAATATTCAAAGCGAGGTAATTTGCATGGACAGCAAGGTCAGGCTCCTAACAAAGGCCGTAACCTGGCAAGTAGCTGGGTTCTGTTCAATGTTGTTGATCGGCTTTATTTTCACAGGCTCCGTTGCAGCTGGGGGCGGGATAGCCATTACCGGATCGGTTGTTGGTTTCGTTTCATATTTTGTACATGAGCTGGCGTGGTCGAAGGTGGCGTGGGGGGTAAGCGGGCGTTAGTCGCTATGCAGAAGACTGGTCATTCGGGCTCGAAGCCGACTTTCGCTGCATCCGCTCAATGCTCACGCCACCTCTACTTGCGCAGCATGTCTTCCACCAAGGCTTCCGTATCGCCCCATTTGTGCTCCCGCCGCGCCTTCTCCAGCACCTCTTCGGGGCGCAGCACATAATCGGTCGTGTCTGGCCCATCCAAAAGCTTCGCCAACCGGAAATGCATGAACGCCCGCAACACGCGATTGATGCGCGTCTGATACCCCGGCCCCAGCCCTTTGAAAAACTTCACCACATCCGCATCGAGCCGAATGGTCACGCGGGTGCGTTTGGGGTCGCGGCGGTCCTCATCCTCCCAAATCTGATCCCACTCTTTGGGCAGGGCTTTGAACTCATGCAGATACCCCATCAGCTCATGCTCCAGCATCTTGATCGCATCCACGCCGTAGCCCCAATGCATCTTCTCGGCCTTGGTCATCGACTTGGGTTCAATTTTACGCATCATGGTCTCCTCTTCGGGCCTGCCCTCTGTTGCAGGCCCCTGTTGGCTAATCTTCGGTTGCCCCCACTGTCCGGCGAAATCCTGAACCCTTCGTGACCCAAGCGTACGCACCGCCTGTACATACGCGCTGTGCACAGCCTGTGTACGCGGTGTGACAGGCCAAAACGTGCCGCCATCCAGCTCAATCCGACGTACCGTAACCCTTGTAATTTTGCCCGCACTGCGGCCCTATGTGCGCCAGTTTAAAGGACAGGCCATGTACAGCGCAGCTATCACCGGATCGGGTGTTTTCACGCCAGAACACAGCATTTCAAACGATGAATTGGTCGCGGCGTTCAACGCCTACGCCGATCAATTTAACGCCGAAAATGCCGCCGCGATTGAGGCCGGCACAGTCACCGCCAAACCCCATTCCTCGTCCGATTTTATCTTCGCAGCCTCCGGCATTGAGCGGCGGTATGTGCTTGATAAATCTGGCGTTCTCGACCCGGCACGCATGTTCCCCAGCCTCCCCGACCGCAGCGATGACGAGCCCAGCTTGATGGCCGAAATGGCCGTAGACGCCGCGCGCACCGCACTGGCGCAGGCAGGCAAAACCGCCGCAGACGTCGACGCGGTGATTTGTGCGGCCTCCAACCACGAACGCGCCTATCCCGCCATCGCCGTTGAAATCCAGCAAATGCTTGAAATTGATGGCTTTGCCTTTGATATGAACGTCGCCTGCAGCTCTGCCACCTTCGGCATTCAAACAGCGACCGACATGATCAAATCCGGCTCCATCTGCAGCGCTCTCGTCGTCTGCCCAGAGATCTGTTCCGCCCACCTCGAATGGCGCGACCGCGACTGTCATTTCATCTTCGGCGACGTGGCCACAGCCCTGCTGATTGAGCGCGACGAAAATCTAGACGGCCCGCATTTCAAAATCAAATCCACCCGTCTGGCCACGAAATTCTCCAATAATATTCGCAATAACAACGGCTTCCTGCGTCGCACCCGCGACCAGATGGACGACCGGCGCGACATGCAATTCATGCAAAATGGCCGCAAAGTGTTCAAAGAAGTCCTGCCCATGGTCAGCACCCATATCGCAGATCATATGGCCGAAGAGGATCTCCAAGCGGACGCCCTCAAACGGCTGTGGCTGCATCAGGCGAACAAAACCATGAACGATTACATCGGTAAAAAAGTTCTGGGCCGTGTGCCTGACGCGGGCGAGCAACCCAACATTTTGCAAGACTACGCGAACACCTCTTCCGCGGGCTCAATCATTGCGTTCTCAAAATACTCCGATGATTTGGCCGCAGGCGACTTCGGCCTGATCTGCTCCTTCGGTGCAGGCTATTCGGTGGGCTCTGTGATCGTGGAACGGTCTGGTTAAACAACTTTAACCTTTGGATGCGACAGTTGTGTTGATTGCGGCAAAGTCCCTGCGTTAGGGTCATCGCAGCAGTCAAAAAGGAAAAACAATGAAACCGATCCTCGCACTCACCGCTCTTTTCGTGCTGTCCGCCTGCGGTGTGCCCTTCGTGCCGTTCATCTAACTCATAGATTGACGCGTTTATGAACCTCTTCGAGGCTTTCAACGCGTTCTGAATAGCGATCGACCAACATGTCTTTGCGGCCCCGCACCATCAGTGTGAAACGGGCCAGCTCTTCCATGACGTCCACGATGCGGTTGTACAGCGGCGAAGGCTTCATCCGCCCTGCCTCAAACTCAGACCACGCTTTAGGCACGGAGGACTGATTGGGAATCGTCACCATCCGCATCCAACGGCCCAAAATGCGCATTTGATTGACCGCATTGAACGATTGCGACCCGCCCGACACCTGCATCACAGCCAGTGTCTTACCTTGGGTCGGCCGCACGCCCCCAATCGGGGCCAAGGGCAACCAATCGATCTGGGTTTTCATAATTCCGGTCATCGCGCCATGTCGCTCGGGCGAGCTCCAGACCATGCCTTCAGACCACAGCGCCAACTGGCGCAGCTCTTCGACCTTGGGGTGATCCGCCGGCGCATCATCGGGCATCGGTAGGCCACGGGGGTCAAAAAACCGCGTCTCACAGCCCAAGGCCCGCAACACACGCGCGCCTTCCTCGGCAGCCGTGCGAGAATAACTGGTGTCACGCAACGACCCATACAGCAACAAAATACGCGGCGCGTGGTCAGGCTCATCCGGGCCGACAAGCGCAGGAATATCCAACGGCTTCAACTGCCCATCCACAATGTTGGGCATGTCCGAAAGATCTATCTCAGACACTCTCATCCTCAAGATGCAGCTTCATATCAATGAGAACTTTCTGCAGCTCCAAGGTTTCACGCAGCAAACGTTTTGCCTCGTTCACGGTAATAATACCGTCTTCGATGGATTGCTGGTATTCCGACATCAGCATCGCGAACCGTTGGCTCAGGGCAATCACATCCGCATTGATCCCACCGGTCCCGGTTGAATTTTTCGGTGCCGTTTCTTTGTTCAACGTGCTGCCGTGCAACTCGGCCAGCGCCGACGTGACGTGAGGGTAACTTGCTGCAGCCTCAAGCTGGGCCACCGCATCAACAGGCATGAATCGATCCGCATGTTCATCCGAATCCGAATAATAACGCCCAAGCGTTGCTTTTGATTTTCCAGTCAGCTCGCATGCAGGTTCTATACCTACGTCTTTAACGAGAGCTTCTGTGTGCTTTTTCAAGTAGCTGCCGATGCCAGCCATGTTTTGCAGTTCCTATCTCTTTTGAAGGTGAGGGGAATGCCCCAAGCGTTTTCCCATACCCATCCAGTCGTTCATTTACAAATATAGACCCATGGCAGGGTTGGGAACCCTCAACATGAAATCGAATCGGCGTCCCCAACGCCGTAGGACCAAGAGACCGGACCCCATCCAAGGACAGAACGTTAAAATTCTGTATTTCGTGTTCTCTTGGTCCACTGTTTCGTAAGGCTCTTTCCAGAGCCCCCGCTCACGGGCGAAACACCGAAAGGATCGCCGCAGACCCCTTGCAACAGGGTCAGCGGCGGTCCATCTATCGGCGTCATGGCAAAGCTTTATTTTAACTACTCGACGATGAACGCTGGCAAATCGACTGTGCTTTTGCAGGCGGCGCATAACTATGCCGAACGTGGCATGCAGACATATTTATTGACCGCGCAATTCGACAATCGCGCAGGCGAAGGCCGCATCGCGAGCCGTATCGGCATCGGCGCAGAGGCGGATACCTTCGTCGCGTCAGATGATTTGTTTCGCAAAGTTTCGGACCGATTAAACGACGGACCCTGCGCTTGCGTCTTTGTCGACGAGGCTCAATTTTTGAGCCAAAAACAGGTGTGGCAGCTGGCGCGCGTTGTGGACGACCTGAATGTCCCCGTCATGGCGTTTGGCTTACGCGTTGATTTCATGGGGGAATTATTCCCAGGGTCCGCCGCATTGTTGGCTCTGGCAGATGAAATGCGCGAAGTGCGCACCATCTGTTTTTGCGGCAAAAAGGCCTCTATGGTCGTGCGCAAAGACGGTGAAGGCAACGTGGTCTCTGGTGGGGATCAGGTGCAAATCGGCGGCAACGAAAGCTATGTGAGCCTATGTCGCCGCCATTGGCGCGATGCCATGAACAGCGACGACACATTGTTTTAGAACTCTCAATTGACCCGCTGCGGCGGGTCACGATCTTCTGACCATGCGATAATATTATCCAAGGCCATCTGCCCCATCGCCTGCCGCGTCTCGACAGTGGCAGACCCGAGGTGAGGCAACAGCACGCAGTTCTCCAGCGCCAAAAGACGTGGCGGAACAAAGGGTTCCTTTTCGTATACGTCAAGCCCTGCCCCGGCGATGCGACCCTCCTCGAGCGCGGTGATAAGGGCCTCCTCATCCACCACTTCGCCGCGACTGATGTTCACAAAAATCGCAGAGGACTTCATTGCAGCCAATGCCGCAGAATTGATCAGTTTGGTTGTTTCTGCACCACCTGGTGTGGCGACCACGACAAAGTCTGCGGCCCTCATCACCTCGACAAGTGATTCTAATTGGCGGGCTGGGACCTCGGTCACTTTGGGCGAGCGGTTGTGAAACACGACATCCATACCGAAACCGTAGTGACAGCGCGCGGCAATCGCTTGGCCGATCCGGCCCATGCCGATGATGCCCAGAGTTTTTCCGGTCACCTGTGTGCCCAGTAACCCTTTGGGGCCAAATCCGCCCCAACGCCCATCGCGCACCATACGCTCGCCCTCGCCCGCGCGGCGTGCAGTGGCCAACAGAAGCGTGAGAGCAATGTCCGCGGTCGCATCGGTAAGAACGTCGGGCGTGTTGGTGACGATAACGCCCGCATCTGCCGCAGCAGCGGCATCAATGTGGTTATACCCAACCCCGAAATTGCCCAAAATTTTACACCGCATCTCGCCCGAAAAAGCCGCTGCGCTGAAATCATCGCCCAAGGTGGGCAAAATGGCATCATAGCTGGCCAAGGCGGTCGCGCTGTCGGTGACGGACAATGGGCCGCCGTCATGCAGGGTAACGTCGAACAGGTTTTTGGCCTGCTCCAACACAGGGTCGGCGATTTTACGTGTGATCAGTAGTTTCAACACATGCGTTCTCCTAAAGGGATTTCTTTATCGGGCGCGATCAACACCACGCCGTCGGCATCATAGGCGCCCAGCACCAGCACTTCGGACATGAAGGGGCCGATTTGACGGGGTGGGAAATTCACCACCCCCATGACTTGCCGCCCCACCAAAGTGTCCGGCGTATAATGGGCGGTGATTTGGGCCGATGTTTTGCGGGTCCCGATCTCGGCACCGAAATCGATCCACATTTTAATCGCGGGCTTTCGGGCTTCGGGAAACGGCTCTGCACGGGTCACACGACCCACGCGGATATCGACCTTCATGAAATCATCGAATGAAATCTCGCTCATGCGCCGAGCTCTTTTGATCTGTCAGCGGCGGCCTTCACGGCGCGGCGCAGCAAAACGGGGAAGCCATCGGTGTCGTTCATCAGCACGTCCAATGCGGCCTGCGTGGTGCCGTTGGGGGATGTGACGTTGACGCGCAATTGGGTCGGGTCTTCGTCGGCATCCTCTGCCAATTGCCCTGCACCGCCCACGGTCGCCTTGGCCAGCGCCATGGCGAGATCGGCTGGCAGGCCTTCGGCGGCACCTGCCGCGGCCAGTGTTTCGATCAGGTGGAATACGTAAGCCGGGCCGGAGCCGGAGACGGCTGTTACCGCATCCATCTGGCTTTCATCCTCCAAACGCACGACCTGCCCTACGGCGCGCAACAATGCATCGGCCATGTCCATGTCGGCCTGCGTTGCGTGGGCGTTGCCGACAATCGCCGTGATGCCGCGCCCAATGGCGGCAGGTGTGTTTGGCATGGCGCGAATGATCGGGCTGCTGGCGCCCAAGGCGGTTTCGAACATCGAAATCGGTGTGCCCGCCGCAACGGAGAGGAACACGGTTTCGCCGTTGCCCAAAGCCGCCATCGCAGGCAGCGCATCGCCCATCATTTGCGGTTTAACGGCGATCAAAACGAGTGCGGGCGCCGGTGGCAGGCCCGCGTTGACGTGCACGCCCGTGGCGGTCAGCCACGCAGACGGGTGCGGGTCCAGCACCCAAACCGACGTTGCAGGCAGGCCCTGCGCCAACCATCCCGCCAACATGGCAGACCCCATTTTACCGCATCCCAACAGGACCAACCCCTGTTGTTCGATTTTATCCATAGACATAAAAAACCCCGATCTAGTCGGGCCGACGTTAGGCCGCGTAGATCGGGGGGTCAAATGGTTCGCGGGTGGTGGTTAGGCGGTGCCGTAGGCCTCGCAGATTGCAACCTGAAGTGCGTCTTCGGGGGTGCGCTCGGCCCATGTGACCAGCTGGAATGCGGGGTAGAACCGTTCGGCGGACAGCACGGCGGCATTGATCATCGTGTCGATCTGTTCCGGGCTTGCGATCTGCTCGCCTGCCAGCACCAAACCGTAGCGGTAGACCATCAATTTTTGTTCTGCCCAATAGGTGAACGCGCCGGCCCAACACATGTCGTTGGTGCGGTTCAGACATTCGTACAAGGCCGGCAAACGATCGGCGGGCGGCTCCATCTCAAAGGTCGAGATCAGACGCAGGGTTTGGTCGTACGCAGACCACGCCAAGGTGATCGAATAGCTGCGCCACTGCCCCTCGACGACGAAGGCAATCTGGTCGTCGTGGATGCGGTCAAATTCCCAAGAATGGTGTTCTGCGATGTGCTCCACCAGATCAATCGGGTGAATATCGTCGACGGAATCGAAGTGCTCGGTGAGTGCCATGGGCGTAAACCCTCCTGTCCAATCCAGCGCACCCTGGCAGAGGTGCAAATCTGGTGTCCTGCTCAAGGGAGTGGATACATCGTCGCACTCCTTACAACATATGGTGGGCGCTGGACCCCCTTTGTGTAAAGCATTTTCTTGGGGATAAGGTGGAGACGCGGGACATTTCCGGTGGATAACCTCGAAATTTCAGCGGTTTGTTAACCTTTGACAGGGTCTTGCAGGTGCCAAGCGCCTGCGCCAAGGTCAGGCCAACGTTAGATCAAAGGATCCCATGATGAACACCGAGCTGTTGCGAACCCTGTGCGAAACCCCCGGCGTGCCCGGACATGAAGAGCGCGTGCGCGATTTAATCCTGAAACAGATTGATGGGCTGTTCGATGAGGTCACGGTTGACCCGATGGGATCGCTGCTGTGCCGCCGCGATGCCGACACGCCCGATGCGCCGAAGATCATGCTGTTGTGCCACATGGATGAGATCGGTTTTCTGGTCAGCCACATCAGCGAAAAGGGGTTTGTCTATTTGCAGCCGGTCGGTGGGTTTGACCCGCGCAACCTGTTTTCGCGCCGCGTGTTGGTGTGCACCGATGACGGGGATTTCAAAGGGGTGATGAACCCGGGCGGCAAGCCTGTGCACATCGCGTCTCCCGAAGACCGCAAAAAGGTGCCTGAATTGGGTGAGTTTTTCGTGGATTTGGGAATGGGTGCCGCGACCAAAGATGTGGTGAACGTTGGCGATTACGTTGTTATGGACGAGCCGTTTCTGGAGATGGGCGACAAATTCGTTTCAAAGGCTTTGGACAACCGCATCGCCTGCTGGTTAGGCATCGAGGTGATGAAAGCCTTGGGCGACAAAGGCCGCGGTGCGGAGCTGCATGTGGTGTTCACCTGTCAAGAAGAAGTGGGCCTGCGCGGTGCGCGCACATCGGCGTTCAAGGTGCAGCCAGACATTGGTATTGGGATCGACACAACGTTGGCCTGCGACACGCCGGGCATCCCCGAACAATTTGCCACGACGACCCAAGGCAAAGGATTTGGCCTGCATGTGCGCGACAGCAGTTTCATTGCCGACAAGGCGCTGGTGCGTGAGATTGAGGACATCGCAATCAAGAATGACATCCCCTACCAGCGCACCATGCTGGCGGCTGGCGGGCAAGACGGTGCCGCGGCACAACAGGCGGCCGCAGGTGCGCGGGCTGTCGGGATTGTGGTGGGCACGCGGTACATTCACACGGTGACGGAGATGATCCACAAAACCGATTTGCAGGCCGCCAAAGACATTCTGGTCGCGTATCTAGCGGAGCAGTAACCCCGATTGGTTAACGCCCAAACGCCCCGCCCCCGTTCCGATGAACGAATCGTATGTTAACGCCTTTTTTCGTGGGGTTTCGACGATATGGGGCCAGTATGGGTCTGGTATTGCTCTGACGCTGGGTTTGCCGTGGTTAACGCACCGAACGCAGCGCTCTGTTAAGATTTGACGCAGGGTGTGGGCTTTAGGCGAACATCGGCTGCTGGTTCATAGCTAACTGCGAAACAATTTGATCTGTGCTTCCGGTGTCGGGCTGTAGGTTTCTCTCGCGTGCGTACGCGTCGACGTAGTGATAGTCGCCCCAATTCGAACTCAGCGCCCGCTGTCCCCTAACAGCATGGACTTCAAATCTTGCTCAACCGCCGGCAATTCGCTGAGATTTAGTGCCGAATGAAGATCAACAAGGTGGCTTTGCATTAACTCTTCAGCCCGTGTTCCATCATTGTCGTTGATCGCTTTAATTAGGGCATGGTGGGCTTGGCTTTCACACAGTGCACTTTCACGCCGCCAATATAGCGCGATAATAAGCGATGAGCGCGCGATCAAGACATTGATGATATCTGCGATGGTCTGCTGGTTCGCTATACGGGCGATTTCGATATGAAATCGGCCTGACAGGTACAGTGCTCGCCCACGATCACCTGCGTTCATGGCGGCATGTTCCTGAGTGATGTGGTCTTGCAAAAGGACAATATCATCGGGTGTCGCGTGCAGCGCTGCGGTTCTTGCCGTACGCGGCTCCAGCAATTCGCGAGCCTCAAACACCTCATGGGCCTCGGCGAGGCTAGGTTGAGCGACAAAGGCACCACGGTTACGTTTGATCTCTACGATCTGATGGTGTGCGAGAGACTGGAGCGCCGTGCGCACGATTGTCCGCGATACCCCATAGATATCTGACAGCTCGTCCTCACCTAACTTGGTCCCCGGTGCCAGTCGGTGTTCATGGATCGCTTGGGACAAGGCGTCGGAAATTGTATTGGCGTTTGCCGAACCAGATTTGGCGTTGATCAGTTTCATAACAGGCTCCTGTATATCGAAATGACAGAGCGGGATTCGAGACACAACTCGAATTTCGTGCAAACAATTCCCCAAACACATTGTATACAATATTGTGCGCAATAATTAGTCGATGCCCTTTTTCTTCGTACAAAGAACAGGCTTTTGCGTCCAATTGACAGTTGCTGCGGCGCAAAATGATTGTGTCACATGACCACCAAGGCGCTGCTGGTTCCAACGTGAAGTGGGATCAACATGCGTAATCAAGACCTGGAATTGGTGTCAGTGACCAAGCGCTACGGTGCTACGGTGGCGGTGGACGCGATAAATTACCGATTCAAATCTGACAGTTATACCTGCCTGTTGGGTCCGTCCGGTTGTGGGAAATCTTCGACCCTACGGATGATTGCCGGCCATGAAAGCATCAGCGACGGATCTATCGTTCTTGCGGGGCGTGATATCTCGCACCTGCCCCCCGCCCAGCGCGGTACGGCGATGATGTTCCAGAATTACGCGCTGTTTCCCCATTTAAACGTTCTCGACAATGTGGCTTTCAGCCAGAAAATGAAGGGCGTCAGCACGGCCAAACGTCACGCGGAAGCACGCGAAATGCTTGCGTTGGTCGACCTGACCGAGCTTGCAGATCGTTTGCCGGATCAACTCTCGGGCGGGCAACAACAACGCGTGGCCCTTGCGCGGGCTTTGATCACTCGCCCGCAGGTTCTGTTACTGGATGAACCCTTGTCTGCCCTCGACCCGTTCTTGCGCATTCGTATGCGCAGCGAGTTGCGCAAACTGCAAAAAGAACTGGGGATCAGCTTTGTCCACGTGACACACGGGCAAGACGAAGCCCTGGCCTTGGCCGATGAGATCATTGTCATGAACAATGCTGTGATCGAACAAGCGGGGCCCGCCCGCGAGGTGTTCAATGCGCCGCAAACAAAATTTGTTGCGCAGTTTATGGGTGGCCACAACGTCATTGCGCTGCCTGACGGCAATTTTGCGATCCGCGCCGATGCCGTGTCGATCACTTCCCCGACCCCGGGCGCGATAGAGGGCAATGTCACGGCTGTCGAATATCAAGGCACACATGTGTCTGTGTCCGCACGGATAACGGGCGATCAAGAGGTTCTTGCCCTGATCCCGGACGCTACCTTTTTTGCCAATCCTCACCAGCCGGGCGACCGGATTGGTCTGCACTGGGACTCCACCAATCAACACAAACTGATCGCATGAACTGCGGCGACCTCAATCCAAACCAAGAAACGACCGACAAGGAGACTGACCAATGACGAAATTCACCCAACGAAACGGCCTCAGCCGCCGGACATTGCTGAAAGGCGCCGCGTCAACCGCTATCGCCGCAGGCTCTACAACACTCGGGGCACCGATGCTCTGGGCGCAGAATATCAAAGACGTTACGCTGCGCCAGTTCGGCACAGGTGTGTCCAACCTCAATGACGTGGCCACGAAGGTTCAAGAAGACCTTGGTTTCACATTAGAGATGACTGCACTGGATACAGACAGTGTGACACAGCGTGCAGCGACCCAACCCAACAGCTTTGACATCGCCGACATTGAATACTTTATCGCCAAAAAAGTCTGGGGCGCAGGCAACCTGCAGGCGATGGACACCACTAAGATCGATAACTACGACAAGATTGCCGGCACCTTCCGCAGCGGTCTTTTGACACCTGAAAGCACCATCGCGCAGGGCACCGCGCCGCACACGGTCGGCTTTACATCTGGTCCGAACGGCACGGATTTCGTGCAAGAAGAATCCGGTTGGATGACGCTGATCCCGACGATCTACAACGCTGACACCTTGGGCATCCGCCCTGACTTGATCGGCCGTCCTATCTCCAACTGGTCCGAGCTGTTGAACCCTGAATTCAAGGGCAAGGCGTCGATCCTCGACATCTCGTCCATCGGGATCATGGACATGGCGATGGTTGTGGAATCCATGGGTGAATACACCTACCCAGACAAAGGCAACATGACCAAAGAAGAGATCGATCTCACGATTGGCATCTTCACAGAAGCGAAGAAGAACGGTCAGTTCCGCGCGTTCTGGAAATCGTTTGATGAAAGCGTCAACCTGATGGCGTCCGGTGAGGTCGTGATCCAGTCGATGTGGTCGCCTGCGATTACTGCGGTCAAATCCCAAGGCATTCCATGTGTCTATCAGCCGCTGGAAGAGGGCTATCGCTCTTGGGGTGGTGGCCTTGGTATCTCGGCTGCGCTGTCCGGGCTCGAATTGGATGCGGCCTATGAATACATCAACTGGTATCTGTCCGGCTGGGTCGGTGGCTACCTGATGCGTCAGGGGTATTACTCTGCGGTACCTGAGACGTCCAAAGAGTTCATGTCAGCTGACGAATGGGGCTTCTGGTACGAAGGCAAAGCCGCTGAGGGCGACATTCTGTCCCCAACAGGTGACAAGCTGGCCGGTGCAGGTGAGGTCCGCGATGGCGGTTCCTTCCTTGAACGGATGGGGTCTGTTGTTTGCTGGAACTCCGTCATGGACGAGAACCAGTACATGGTCCGTAAGTGGAACGAGTTTATCGCCGCTTAAGCCAACACCGGGTGCGCCGCAACGTGGCGCACCCACATCACTCAAATAAGAATGCCTCATGAAAAGACTCCGCGCTAATTCAGCTATATCCAGCCTGCTTATGGTGTCGCCATTGGCCGCAGTTTTATTAATTTTTCTAGTGCTTCCGATTGTCCTGATCGTCATAGTCAGCTTTTGGCGTGCCACTGAATTTTCGATCATTCCGGCGTTTGAATTTGACAACTACGCCTTTTTGTTCGGGTCACCCGTGACCTACACGGTCTTTTTCAATACTTTCAAATATGCGGTGATCACGTGGGCCTGCACCCTGCTGATCGGGTTCACGGTTGCCTATTATCTGGCCTTTCATATCCGCACTCTAACATGGCAAATTGCGCTATTTTTACTCTGCACAATCCCGTTTTGGACAAGCAACATTATCCGCATGATATCTTGGATCCCGTTTCTGGGGCGCAATGGGATTGCCAACTCCACGCTGATGTCATGGGGCGTGATTGAGGAACCGATAGAGTGGCTGCTCTTCTCGGACTTTGCCGTCATCCTAGCATTCGTACATCTTTACACGTTGTTCATGGTCGTTCCGATCTTCAACACGATGATGCGGATCGACAAATCCCTGATCGAAGCCGCCCGAGACGCAGGCGCCAATGGCGCGCAGATTTTGTGGAATGTGATCATCCCGCTGACCAAACCGGGGATCATGATCGGCACGATCTTTGTGGTCACGCTGGTGATGGGCGATTTCATCACCGTACGCTTTATGTCGGGCAGTCAGTCCGCGAACGTCGGCCGCCTGATCTCGAACGATATTGCCTTGCTGCAATACCCAAGTGCCTCAGCTACGGCGATTGTTCTGCTGCTGACAGTGTTAATCACCATCGGCATCCTGCTGCGCTTCGTTGATATTCGAAAGGAGCTTTAGGATGGAACCTCGACCGCGGTCATTCTACATCCTCAGCGGATTTTTCGCGCTGTTCATCTTATTCCTTTACGGCCCGACTATCACGATCGGTATCCTGTCTTTCCAAGGCGAAGGTGGAGGGCTGACATTCCCGATGCGGGGCGTGTCATTGCATTGGTTCCGCGACCTGTTCGAACAACAGGCTGTTGGCGATATCTGGGGTAGTTTCCGGCGCAGCTTCGCTTTGGGCCTGATGGTCATGGTCGTGACAGTTGTGGTGTCCGTAATGGGTGGGCTGGCGTTTCGCAGAAAATTCCCAGGGTCAAATATTCTCTTCTATTTGATCATCACATCACTTGTGATCCCTTCGATTCTGATCTCGCTTGGGGTGGGCCTGTTGTTTTCCCAATCTGGCTTGAACGTCCATTGGTCGACATCCGGCTTCGGGGCGCAACTGACATGGACACTGCCTTTCGGCCTGCTGATCATGTTTGCGGTCTTCAACCGCTTTGACAAAAGCTACGAAGAAGCCGCCCGAGACCTTGGCGCAACCAGCTGGCAAACCTTGTGCCATGTGGTTTTGCCAATCATCGCCCCGTCCTTGATCGGCGTCGCCTTGTTCGGCTTCACCCTTTCGTATGATGAATTTGCTCGCACCCTTTTGACGGCAGGCAGCTACAACACCCTTCCGCTGGAAATCTACGGGATGACGACCAATGTGACCTCCCCCGTTCTGTACGCATTGGGGACGCTGACCACGGTCTTCTCGCTTATCATAATCGGTGCCTTCTTGTGCATCGCCTTGATCACAAATCGCCGTCGCGCGCGCCGAACCTCCGATGCGGGAAAGGGTGAGGTATGATCGTCATCATCAACCCCAATTCAACGGTTTCGATGACCGATGCGATGGTTGAAACAGGGCGCAAAGCGGCACCCGGTGTGGACATTATCGGTTTAACCTCGACAAAAGGCCCGCCCGCCATTCAGGGCGAGCAAGACGGGAACGCCGCGATCCCGCATCTTTTGGACCTTGTGAAACAGGCCGATGAAAGCGGGGCCAAAGCTATCATTATCGGCTGCTTTGATGATACCGGGCTGAATGCTGCTCGTGAAAACGCCTCTTGTCCTGTCATCGGGATCGGGCAAGCGGCCTATCACCTCGCCTCGCTCTATGGGCGACGATTTTCGGTTGTTACGACCTTGGAGGTGTCCGTTCCCATTTTGGCCTGCAATATCAACAGCTATGGATTCGGGAACAATCTAGCCCGCGTAAGGGCAAGCGGTGTGCCTGTGCTCGCCCTTGAGGACGATCGCGGAAATGCGACACGACGGGTCAAAGACGAAATCAGCGCTGCGCTAGCCGAGGATAACATTGATAGTGTTGTCCTCGGGTGCGCCGGTATGGTGCACATCGTTGATGAAAACGAAGACCTGCCGGTAAAGCTCATTGACGGTGTCCATTCAGCGGTGAAACTGGCGTCAATGTTTTGAAGCTTGTTTAATTCGGATCCGCTTTGCCGATGAATTCTGGGTAGAAAGGGCCGCCTGTGAAGGCGACCCTACTCAAGTCTTACCAGCTGTTATATCCGAGATATTTGCCCGACATTTCAACTTTTACGCGGTCCCCTTTCGGGTTTTCGACCCGAGTGACAGACATGTCAAAATCAATCGCAGACATGATGCCATCACCGAATTTTTCTTGGATCAGCGCCTTGAGGGTGGGGCCATAAACGCCAACGATTTCATAGAAGCGATAGATGCAAGGGTCGGTAGGAACCGCCTGTTCCCAGATCTTGGTGGGGCTTTCGGACAGCACGCTTTCTGCCTCTTGCGGCAGGCCCATGACCTTGACCATGAGTGCGGCCTTATCCGCGGGAAAAGCGTTCATGCCCATGGCGGCTGAATGGGTCCAGACAGGTGACATGTCGATCTTTTCGGCAATACCTTCCCATGTCATTCCAGCCTGTTTCTTGGCCGAGAGGATCATGGCTGTGACGTCTTCTTTAGTCATCATGTCGGTCATTTATGTGGTGTCCTTCTTATGTATTGATTTCTTAAAGTCCAAGCTCGGTCAGGCCGGGGTGATCATCGGGGCGTGGCCCGGGCGCATCCCAATGAAACAAGCGTTCTGCCTCTGTGATGGGCACATCGTTGATCGAAGCGTGGCGCTTTGCCATGTAGCCAAGGGCATCGAACTCCCAGTTTTCATTACCGTGCGCGCGAAACCACTGGCCCTCGGCATCGTGGTATTCATAGCAAAAGCGCACGGCGATTTTGTTTTCACTATGGGCCCAGATTTCTTTGATCAGGCGATACCCATTCTCGGTGGCCCATTTGCGGGTCAGAAATTCTTCCACTTCTGCACGCCCGTTCAAAAACTCTGAACGGTTGCGCCACTTGGTATCAGGCGTATAGGCCAGCGCGACCTTGGCCGGGTCACGCCCGTTCCAAGCGTTTTCCGCCATCCGCACTTTTTGCACTGCGTCGTCAAAGCTGAACGGGGGCACCGGGGCGCGGGGTGGTTGGCTTATCATGTCTTGACCGCCTGTAATAATGGTTGCTCTTCCACCGCATCATCCTGCGTTTTGTCGATGCGAACTGTTTCAGGGGAATGGATCTCGTCCGGCGCGCTTACTTGGCCCGCCAATTCTGCCGAGCGTTTCCCAAGAAACTGCACCAGATGATTGCGAATGGCATAGTAGTTCGGGTGCTCCACAATATCGGTGCGCATGCGAGGTCTTGGAATGGTGATTTCTACACTTTCGGCGACGCGTGCCAGCGGTCCGTTTGTCATCAACAAGATGCGATCGGCCAGCAGAATTGCCTCGTCAATGTCGTGGGTGATCATAAAGACCGTTTGGTCGGTCCCGCTCCATACCTTCAGCAATTCTTCTTGAATGGTGCCGCGGGTCAGCGCGTCCAGAGCGCCAAATGGCTCATCCAGCAACAACAGTTTGGGTTCATTGGCGAAGGCCCGGGCGATGGACACGCGCTGTCGCATGCCACCGGACAATTGGCTTGGCTTTCGGTGGATGGCGTCACCCGACAACCCAACTTTTTCCAAAAATGCGATTGAATGGTCCTCGACCTGTTGTTTGGTCCAATCGGGGAACCGCGCGGCTACCCCGAAGGTCACATTCTTTAAGGCCGTAAGCCAAGGCAGCAGCGAATAGTTCTGGAAGACCACGCCCCGATCAAGGCTAGGTCCAGACACTGCAAAGCCGTCCATCTTTACGACACCTTGGGTTGGCTCGGAAAGGCCAGCCAGGATGTTCATTATGGTCGACTTACCGCAACCTGAATGCCCCAAGATGCAAACGAACTCGCCCTTTTCGATGCCAAAGCTGGCGTTTTCGAAAACCGTGAACTCGCCGCCTTTGCCGTCCGGGTAGCGCTGGGTCAGTTTTTCAATGCTTAGAAATGAATTTGCCATAGGACCACCTTATTCCACGTAGGCCACGCGCCGCTGGAGCAGGCCGAAGGCCGCGTCCAGCAACATGCCGACAACGCCGATCATGAGAATTGAGAAAATGACGGAGGTCAGATCGAGGTTGTTCCACTCGTTCCAGACGTAATACCCAATCCCGGTTCCCCCCACGAGCATCTCTGCGGCGACGATGACAAGCCAAGCGATCCCGATGGAAATGCGCATACCCGTCACGATGGTGGGGGCGGCGGCAGGCAGAACGACTGTAAAGGCCGTTTTGAAAGCACCGAGTTCATGGGTCCGCGCCACGTTCACCCAGTCTTCGCGCACGCCCGCCACGCCAAAAGCAGTGTTGAGCAGCATCGGCCAGATCGAACAGATGAAGATGACGAAAATGGCGGAGGCTTCGGAGTCTTGAATGATAAAAAGTGCCAGCGGCATCCACGCGAGTGGAGAGATCGGGCGCAGAACCTGAATGAACGGGTTGAGAGCCTTGTAAGCCACCGACGACATGCCGATCAGAAACCCGAGCGGGATCGCAATGATCGCTGCCAGAAAATAGCCTGTCAGGACGCGGTAGATCGAATAGCCGATCTGAATGCCAATGCCCTTGTCGTTCGGCCCCGCATCATAAAACGGGTTGGACAACTCTTGCCAAGCTTTGACCGCCACTTCGCTGGGAGGCGGCACACCAGCTTTCGCCGTGCCCGCCCCTGTCAGAAGTTCATACTCGGTCAGCTCGCCCGTGTTGACCGCTTGTGCGGAAATCGACAGTTCCCACACAAGCAACCCAACAATCAGAAGTGCAATCGACCAGATCGCTGCCCGCTTGTTTTCTGACAAAAGCTCCATCAGTCGCCTGCTTTGATAGCAAAGCTGTCGACGTAAGCCTCTGGCTGATCAGGGTCGAAAGTTTTGCCCATAATCGTGTGCGACTTGTAGTTTTCTGCCGGTGCGTCGTAGCCAAGATCGGTCATGACTTTGCGCGCATCGGTGGCCAGATAGACCTGCTCTGCGATGCCTTTGTAGTCCACTTCGCCTTCGATATAGCCCCACCGCTTCATCTGCGTCAGGATCCACACGCCCATTGACTGCCATGGGAAGGGGTCGAAATCAATACGGTCAGGTACCCGCTGTACGGCGCCCAGACCATCGGCATAAGTCCCCGTAAGAACCTGTTCGATGACGGTGACCGGTTGGTTGAGGTAGTTCGTTGGCGCGATGGCCTCCGAAATCTCGGACCGGTTGTCTGGGTTGGACGCGTATTGCGTGGCGTCGATGATCGACTTGAGCAATGCGCCGTAGGTATTGGGTAGTTCAGTCGCAAAAGACTGGGGTGCCGCGAAAGCACAGCATGGGTGACCTTCCCAGATTTCCTTGGTGAGGATGTGAATGAAGCCGATACCCTCATAAACCGCACGCTGGTTGAACGGATCGGGCGACAGATAGCCGTCAAGGTTACCAGCGCGCAGGTTGGCGACCATCTCTGGCGGGGGCACAACTCGGATCTGGATATCCACATCAGGGTCCAGCCCGAATTCAGCCACGTAGTAGCGCAGCAGGAAGTTGTGCATGGAGTATTCAAATGGAACACCAAACGTGAAGCCTTTCCACTGGCTTGGGTCACGTTTGTCTAGGTGTTCGTTAGACAGCACAATCGCCTGCCCGTTGATGTTTTCCACGGCGGGCATGATGTAGGGCTCAGCGACCGAGCCAGCACCCATCGTCATTGCCAACGGCATAGGTGTCAGCATGTGAGACGCGTCGTATTCGCCTGATAGCGATTTGTCACGAGCAACGGCCCAGCCTGCAGTTTTAATAACCTGCGCGTTCAACCCGTAGCGTTCGTAAAAGCCCAATGGCTGCGCCATGATGATCGGCGTGGCACACGTGATCGGCACAAAGCCAATGTTCAGGTCGGTCTTCTCCGGCGGGCCAAGATCATCCAGAATATTGGCTACTGCCTGTTTGACAGGAAAGACCGAGGCAAGAGCTGCCGCGAAAGACGTGCCCCCCAACATCCCCATGAACGATCGGCGCGCGATGTCATTCTGGCCGAACATCGACCGGACGACCGCACTTTCGACGGCGCGTTCCATCATCTGCTCTGATGACATCGCTTCTGGCTCTGAATGGAGCTTATCGTGGCCGTGACCGGTCAAGCAGGTGTCACACCCGCAGTCAGCACCGTGTCTTAGATCGGTCTTATCGGAAAATGGATTTCCAAGGCTTTTGATGGTCATGTCCGTCTCCTGTCATTGGTTAACAACAAGGTTCCACGCCAAACAGCAGCAAGGAAGACCTTCCGCCAAATGCCTTCAAAGCGGGTTGGGTCTGAATTTATTGGTTAATTTTTGAGCGAGCGTTACGAAATTTCGTAAGTTACGGGATTTCGTAATTTGGTAGAGCCCGAAGAGACCTCATCATCGGTTCCATGCTTGATGAAACCGAATCCGCCCATCTGATCGCCCATCATCCGATGCCCACGATCATGCTCGACACCCATTCCGACAAGGTTGTGGCGATCAATGACGCGGGGCGTGCCTTGCTGGGCGAGGCTATTCTGTCGTCCCAACTGTCCAGCCGGATGAAAAATGACTTTGCCGCCGCTGCAGTATTTTTCGATGCGGTTGCGCATTTTGGTACATATGTCGACCGCAGTCTTTCGCTGATAGACGCGAACGGCGTTGCGTTACGGCTTCAAACCCATGGGGCACAACTTAAGGCAGGGTTAGTAATGCTCAGCTTCCTGGACCTCGACGAACATGACCGTCGCGATCAGCAAGCGGAAAGGGAGGCCCACCAGAACGCGGGGCTGTCTCAATGGCAAAATATCTATGGCTTCTTTCGCGAGGTCGAAGCCCAGAACCATCTGATCCTAGAGGCCGCGGGCGAAGGCATCTACGGTATTAACGCTAAAGGACAGGCCACATTCGTGAACCGCGCAGCACAGGAGATGCTGGGTTGGTCATCCGATGATTTGATCGGTCGCGAATTGCATTCAATCATCCACCACAAGCGCCTATGTGGCGATCACTTTCCCGCTCATGAATGTCCGATCTACAAATCTTTCCGCCGCGACGAGACCATGCGCGTGGATGATGACGTGTTCTGGCGCAAGGACGGCAAACCAATCCTCGTGGAATATGTCTCCACCCCGATTTACGACCATGATGTCTTGGCTGGGGCCGTCGTGATTTTCAGAGACGTGACCGAACGCAAGGAAAACGAACGTAAGCTGCGTGAGGCTTTAGCGCAGGTCGAAGATCTGAAAGTAAAGCTAGAACAAGAGAACGAATACCTTCTCACCGAAATCCGATCTGCACGGTCTCACACTGGTGTGGTCGGTGTCTCACCCGCCATCAAATCACTGAATGCACAGATCGATCTGGCCGCGCAAAGCGGCGCACATGTTTTGGTCTCAGGCCCATCTGGGTCTGGCAAAAGCATGACTGCCTCGGCGATCCATGAGGCAAGCGACCGTCAGCACCGCCCCCTTGTTCGCATCAACTGTGATCAGAAAAGAGCGGCAGATCTGGAGGCAGAGCTTTTTGGGTATCGTCGCGGTGCATTTGCTGGGGCGACACGGGATGTGACCGGTAAGTTGCTAATGGCCCACAATGGGACCCTTCATCTGGACGAGGTCGCGGCCCTTCCCCTCAAGGTGCAATCCAGCCTGCACGACGTTCTTCAAACCGGCCACTTCCGGCGTTTGGGTGACAGCACAGACATTCCTGTCGCGACCAAAGTTATCGCCACAACAAGCTATGATCTACTGGCAGAAGTGCGTGCGGGACGTTTCCGTCAAAATCTCTATTTTGCCCTGAACGTGTTACCGATCATGACGGAACCGCTCATGAACCGGCCCGAAGACATCCCCTACCTCGCACGGCATTTCCTCGACCGCACAATGCGACGTCTGCGCCTACCAAAGATGACCTTGACCAAGGCCAACATCGAAGCGCTGCAATCCTATGACTGGCCCGGAAATGTGCGAGAGCTGGAAAATGTTATCGAACGCACCGCGATCCTTGCACAGGGTGGCCGGCTGCAATTCGACATTCAAAGCGGTCAATTAGATAGACCTATGGAGACAAACCGCGTCCTGACCCAGAAAGAACTACGACATCTGGAGATCAAGAATTTCGAAGCCGCACTGCGCCGGGCGAAGGGCAAAATCTCTGGAAAATTCGGTGCAGCCGCGATCCTCGGGATTGCGCCAACAACTGCGTATTCAAAAGCCAAATCCCTTGGTATCCAGATGGATCAATTCAATTAGTTCGGAATTTAAGGCCAAACAAAATTTCGGACATCCTCTCGACAAAAGCCGGATTGACCGTTTGAGGCGTTTTCCCGATAGAGATTGCGTCTGCAACAAATGACCGAATTCCGGCCGAGGCCATCATCTGGGTTTAATGACGCATTCGGGACTATTGAGACAAACCCAGCATTTTCCGAGTGGACCGAATTGTCAGCGCTGGGGGCTTAGTCTTTGCGCCCGAACAGGCCGGTTAGGCTGCGTTGTACGAGGGAGGTGACCGAGGGTTTGCGTTGGGCGGTGAAGGCCAGTGGGCGGCAGACCTCCATGGCGGCGACGCCGACGCGGGCGGTGAGGGCGCCGTTGATCACGCCCTCGCCGAAGCGGCGGGAGACTTTGGACAAGACCCCTCCCCCGGCGACTGAGCTGATCAGATCGTCCCCCACGGCGACTGCGCCTGTGGCCACCAGATGTGACAGGACCTTACGGGTCAGGCGCCAGGAGCCCAAGGTGCCGGAGCGGCCACCATAAATTTCGGCGATCCGGCGGATCATCCGCATGTTTGCGGTGAGGGCTGTGAACACATCCGCCAAGGCCAGCGGTACGACGGCTGTTACGGTGGCCACTTGGCGGGCGGCGGCCTCGACCTCCAGCCGGGCGCGGGCATCTAGGGGAGCGAGGATTGTGGTTTCGGCGAGGGCGAGCAGGCCATCGGCATCTAGGATATCGTCTTTACGGTCTGCGAAGGCTTCGCGCCCCCACAGCGTATCCTCGCGCCCGTGGTAGAGGGCCGTGACCTGCGTGGTGACGGCGCGGGCAGATTTCAGGTCGTGATCGGCGAGGGCTTGGGCCGCCCCTGTTTGAATGCGGTCGACGCGACGCAAGCGGGCGAAGGCCCCAAGTTCGCGCAGGGCAATGGCGAGCATGACGATGCAGAACAAAGCGACCAAAGTGGCGGCGATGGCACCCAAAATGGGCGCGCGCGCCAAGAGGCTTGTGACGAAATCCCAAGCGGCGATCCCCGCGAAAAACATCACGATTGAGATCAGCAGGCCCCAAAACCAACGTGCGAGACGGTTGGGGCGACCGGCGGCCAAGGCGGCGGCCTGTTGCATCGCGGCGGGGGCTTGCACGACGTCGGGCACAGGTGGGGCCGTGTCCGGGGAGGTGATGGGGTCATCCTCCAGATCGAAGAGGACGGGGCCTTGGGGGGCTTTGGTCATATCAAGTCTCCCAGCAGGAATTGCGCGGCTTTGTCGAGCCGGATGTGCGGTGGGCCTTCGTTTGGTTTGAGGGTGAGCGGCGCAGGTGCGAAGCCCATGATTTCATAATCGACATCCAGCCAGCTGTCGGCCCCGGTGCGGGCGGGCCCCAACAGATGGGCGGGGTCGACGGGCAAGGCGCCGGGGTAGAAGGCGGCCTGTTTGTCGCTGCCCATCAGCCTGCCACGGACGACGCCCAGCGCGCGCCCTTGATGGGTGCGTGTGGATTCTGTGGTGGTGCGCAGGGCGGCAATGGCCATGGCTTGGGTTTGCGCCCCTGAAAAATCTGCGCGGTCTTTGGCGTCGCGCACCAAGGCTTGGGTGATGGCCGCCAGTTGCGGGTGTTGTTCGTGGTGCAGGTGATCGGCTTTGGTCGCGGCGAACAGGATTTTGTCGATTTTGCGCCCTTGGAACAGGCGGGTGAGGACATCGTTCCGGCCCGGTCTGAAGGCGGCCAGAATATCGGACATGGAGCGGCGCATATCTTCGACCGCTTTGGGCCCTGCGTGAATGCCGCCCAGCACGTCGGTCAGGACGATTTGGCGATCAATTTTGGAAAAGTGATCGCGGAAAAAGGGGCGTACGACGTTGCGTTTGTAGCTTTCAAAACGCCGCTCAAACTCGCGCCACATGGATTTTCGCGCGGCTTTTTCGACGGGGGGCAGCGGTGTGAAGGTTAAAACCGGTGAGCCTTCGAGGTCGCCGGGGAGCAAGAAGCGGCCCGGTGTGCAGTCTGAAAAGCCGGCGTCGCGGGCGGCGATCAGGTGGTTGGTGAAATGCGCGGTGAGCTGTTGGGCCTGAGGTTCTTCGAAGGGTTGGGCGGGGTCAATCGCGCCCAGTGCTGCGGTAAATGGCTGGGCCTTGGGACGGTCTGCGACGCGGGTCAAAACCTCTGCCGACCAAGTGGCGAAGTCTTTTTCCAGCAAGGACAGATCCAGCAGCCATTCGCCGGGGTAATCGACGATATCGAGATGCACCGTGCGGGGGCCTTGCAGGCCCGAGAGCAGGCCGCTGGGCTGGACTTTCATAGACAGGCGCAATTCCGAGACCCGCTGCGTGCCTTCGGGCCAATGGGGGGTGCTGGAGGTGAGCGCGGCAAGGTGATTTTCGTAGTCAAACCGCGCGACGGTGTCATCGGGTTGGGGTTGCAGATAGGCGGTTTGGATGCGGCCGGATGCGGCGGCCTGAAACTGGGGCATCCGGTTGCGGTTGAGCAGGTTTGCCACCAGCGAGGTGATGAACACGGTTTTGCCCGCACGGCTGAGGCCGGTGACGCCCAGTCTGATCACTTGATCCGAAAACGGGGCCGTGAGCGTATCTGCCACTGAGCCAACCGTGCGCGTAATCCCGTCTGCGAGTGTTGTAATGACCACCTGACGGCCCCTTTTAGCTATTTCAGTACAGATAGGGGGACAGATGCCGCTTGTGTAGGGATTGTTTTGGGGGACAGCTCCCTCTTGAATTGTTGGGCGCTGCGGCTTAGGCCGCTGGCATGCCCCGTTATGCGATGAAAATTGAATACGATGGTGCGCCGTTTTCAGGCTGGCAACGCCAAAAGGATGTGCCGTCTGTGCAGGGCGCGATTGAGGCTGCGCTGGCCAAACTGGAGCCGCGCGCCCACACGATTGCGGCTGCGGGCCGCACGGATGCCGGGGTGCACGGGCTGGCCCAAGTGGCCCATTGCGATATGGAAAAAACCTGGGATCCTTTCCGTCTGTCGGAGGCGTTGAATTTCCATCTCAAGCCCCATCCCGTTGCGATTGTGGCCTGTGCGCCGGTGTCGGACGATTGGCATGCACGGTTTTCAGCCATGGAACGGCGATATTTGTTCCGGTTGGTGTGCCGGCGCGCGCCGCTGGTGCTGGAGGCGGGAAAGGTTTGGCAGATCGGGCATGTTTTGGATGGCGCTGCCATGCAGGCAGGGGCGGACCGGTTGTTGGGGCGGCACGATTTCACGACATTCCGGTCATCGATTTGTCAGGCCGACAGCCCGCTGCGCACATTGGATGAATTGCGGGTTGAGACGGTGGCCCGCACGGATGGCGCGCAGGAATTTCATTTTCATGTGCGGGCGCGATCATTTTTGCACAACCAAGTGCGCAGCTTTGTTGGCACGCTTGAACGGGTTGGTGCGGGCGCATGGTCGCCCGACGATGTGACAGCAGCGCTGGAGGCTTGTGATCGCGGGGCGTGCGGCCCTGTTTGCCCGCCTCAAGGCCTGTATTTGGCGGGTGTTGGCTATCCGGATGATCCGTTTTCCTAAGCGGCCACAGATCGGTCATCTGCGTCTTTGGGGACAAAAAAACACAACAATTTGTGCCCATTGGGAACAAAACAAATAGTTTTAGCGTTCCATGGTGACGTTCCGTCAGATAGGATGAGACCAACGACATGGGGGTGCCGACACAATGAGACCGATTTTAACCATCGCGGCCTTAGTGAGTTTGTTGGCCCCGTTCGATGTGTCGGCGCAATCCGTTGAGCTTTCGATCCCTACCGAAGATGAAGATTTGCAAACGACGTTGGAGGCCGCGTCGCTGACCTTGTCTTTGGAGCAAGATGGATCGGACTCTGCGCAAGATTTTATTGCGGCTGCGCGCGCCGATTATCGGCGGCTTTTGACGGGGCTGTATTCGGCTGGATATTACGGCGGTACGATTTCGATTTTGGTGGATGGGGTAGAAGCCTCGACGCTCGACCCCTTGGTGCGCCGCACGTCCGTGAGCAGCGTGCAGATGCGGGTCACGCCGGGGCCGAGGTTCACCTTTGGGCGGGCCGATATTGCGCCGCTTGCCAGTGGCACGACCTTGCCGGAGGCCTTTGGCACGGGCCAAACCGCCGCGTCTGACGTGATCAGCGATGCGGCCTCCACGGCGGTTGCGGGATGGCGCGCGGTTGGGCGGCCCTTGGCGGGCGTGGACAGCCAAAGCATCACCGCAGATCATGACGCAAGCGAATTGGATGTGGCGATTGTTGTGGCGCCCGGGCCGGAGCTGACCTTTGGGGATGTGACGGTTGAGGGCAATGAAGATGTGCGCACCGAACGTGTGCTGGCGATCGCTGGGTTGACCAAGAGCACCTACGACCCTGTTTTGATCGACCGTGCCGAAACCAATTTGCGGCGGACCGGTGCGTTTTCGGCGGTCTCGATCACCGAGAGTGAGGTGCCTGTCGATGGCACCCTGCCCCTGACCCTGACGATTGTTGAGCAAACGCCGCGCCGCGTTGGCGCTGGGATTGAATATTCAACGGTCGATGGGCTGACCCTGTCGAGCTATTGGATGCATCGAAATCTGTTGGGCGGGGCTGAAAACTTTCGTGTGGACGGTGAGATTGCAGGCCTGGGCGGGGAAACCGGCGGCGTTGATTACAGTTTGACGGTGAGCTTTTTGCGCCCTGCCACCTTTCGCAGCGACACGGATTTTTACACCGATTTCAGCCTGACGCAGGATGATGAGCCCGAGTATTTCCAGCAAGATGCATCGATTGAGGCCGGTATTATTCGCCGTCTTGGTGATGATGTGGAGCTGCAATACGGGCTTGGGGCTGCGGTGGGGAATATTGATGATGATCTGGGCGAGCGGTCTTACAGCCTGATTTATCTTCCCCTTGAAGGGACCACGGATCAACGTGACAGTGAGCTGAATGCGACACGTGGGTACTATGCCAATCTCGAAATTGCGCCCTTCGTCGGTTTTTCTGACACCGACAGTGGCGCGCGGATTGTTGGTGACGCGCGGATCTACCGCAGCTTTGGCGCGGACGACAAAGTGACGCTGGCCGCGCGGGGGCAGATCGGATCGATCGTGGGGGCGGATGCGGCCAATGTGCCGTCGAGCTATCTGTTCTATTCCGGTGGCGGCGGCACGGTACGCGGGCAGGAATACCAATCCTTGGCGGTTGATCTGGGCAATGGCGATGAAATTGGTGGGACGTCATTCGTTGGCGCGCAATTGGAAGCCCGGGTGAATGTCACCGATAGCATCGGCGTGGTTGGGTTTTACGATGTGGGATATATCGGCCCTGAGGCGTTGCCGTTTGAGGATGGTGATTTCCATTCCGGCGCGGGGCTTGGCCTGCGGTACAACACGGGCATCGGGCCAATCCGGCTGGACGTCGCGACCCCCACATCGGGCGATGATGCGGGTGAAAGCATCGAAGTTTATATTGGGATCGGGCAAGCATTTTGAGACGTTTTTTACTTTCATGCGCGGTTGCTGCCCTGGCCACCGCAGCGTTTGCGCAAGACACCAATGAGGATGATCGCGACTGGATCACTGGACTGATCGAAGATGCGGTGTCTAACGACGATATGACGGTGCGACTGTCGGGGTTTGAGGGCGCGCTGAGTTCGGCGGCGACGGCGACCTCGATCAGCATTGCTGACCCTGAGGGCGTTTGGCTGCGGCTTGAGGGGCTGGTGTTTGATTGGAACAGATCGGCGCTTTTGCGTGGTCGGGTGGAGATTGAGCAGCTGAGTGCAGAGCGCATTGAGCTCGTCCGCCTGCCGGTGGCCACCGAGGATGAATTGGACGTGCCAACCGCAGAGGCCACGCCGTTTACCTTGCCGGATATTCCGGTGGCGGTTTTGATCGAAGACATTTCTGCGGATGAAATCATTCTGACCGAAGACCTGCTGGGCGAGCCGGTGACGGCGCAGTTTAGCGGGTCGTTGACCCTGAATGACGGGGCGGGTGAGGCTGATATTGAACTGGAGCGCACCGACGAGAAGACGGGCGTTTTCACCGTCGAGGCCAGTTATGAGAACGCGTCACGGGATCTGGCGATTGCGCTGTTGGCCCAAGAGGGCCAAGACGGGATCGCGGCGCGTATGATCGGGTTGCCCGACAATCCGGCGGTTCAGCTGGAGGTGACCGGTGATGCCCCGTTGGATGATTTCAAGGCGCAAATCGCATTGGCCACCGATGATGTGGACCGCATCAGTGGTACAGCCCGTTTGTTCCGCCCGGAAGACACGCAAGATCAAGCGTTTGATCTGGATTTAAGCGGTGATCTGCGTCCGCTGCTCGATGATACGTATGATGCGTTTTTCGGGGCTGAGACGACGTTGGTTGTGGAAGGAACGGCCCCGTTTGAAGGTGGATTGATCCTATCCAACTTGGACATTGCGGCAGAGCAATTGGAGCTGTCGGGCACGGCGACATTGGATGCCCAGAACTGGCCAGAGAGCATTGATGTGTCTGGACGTTTGGCCGCTGCCGATGGCAGCCGCGTGATTTTGCCGATCAGCGGGGCGCAAACCGAAGTGGGGGGCATGTCGCTGAGCGTGCAATATGATGCAACGCAGAGCGATGATTGGACCGGCGCGTTTGATATCACGGGGTTGGCACGGGACGGCATTGCCATTGATGGCCTGGCGCTGTCGGGCGGGGGGATCATTATTCCTGGTGCGGGCGAGGACACGAGGGGGCGGTTTTCAGCGGATATGACCTATGCCGCGCGGGGGCTTGTGCTGGATGATGCGACATTGTCGGAGACGATTGGGTCCGACATTGAGGGGCGGATTAACCTTGGTCGATTGGAAAACGAACCCTTTGTTCTGGAACAGCTGACACTGGTGGGTGCGGGCATTGATGCGATGGTGCGCGCCTATATCGAGGGGCCTGACGAGCGGTTTGATACGCGGGGCGAGCTGCGCGTGACGGCGGATGATTTGAGCCGCTTTGCGGCGCTCGCTGGGATGGATTTGGCGGGCAGCGGGGCGATTGAAGTGAACGGCACCGCCCTGCCCTTCGATGGTATTTTTGACATAACCGCAGACGCGACAACCAACGATCTAGAAGTTGGGATTGAGCAGGCCGATGCCCTGCTGACCGGCGAAGCGGAGGTTTCTGCCACGGTTGCGCGCGACACCGAAGGTACGCGGATTGAGGCCTTTACCATCGCAAGCGAGAACGTGAGCGCCGACGGGACCGGCACGATCACGTCAGACGGTGTTGATGCGTCGTTTACCGCGGCGCTGACGGAATTGGGGCTGGTGACGCCGGAATTGTCCGGCCCAGCCGACATTCGCGCGGATGTGTCTACCGCGCAGGACGGCACGATCACATTGGATGCCACTGCGACACTGGCCGACGCACGTTTGGATGCAACAGGCACGGCCACCCCTATCGAAGATGGCTATGATCTGGACACCGACAGCGTGCTTGTGGCGCGGGATTTGTCGACCTATGCGGGCTTGGTCGGGCAGGATCTGTCGGGGGCGGCGACGGTGAGTTTCGACGGCACCTACCGCACGACAACCGGCGCGGTGAACGCCGATATCGCCGTTGTGGGCGATGATTTGCAGGTTGGGATTGAGCAGGTTGATCCGCTTTTGAAGGGGGCGACCGAGCTGACCGCATCTGTCGAGCATGATGCGAGCGAGACCCGGGTGAGCGCGTTTGATATTGACGGGGATGCCATTTCGGCCAGCGGGCAAGGCAGTTATTCCAGTGAGGGTGCGACGGCACGTTTGGTGGCACGTGTGGCAGATATTGGGTTGGTAGCACCGCAGGTGTCTGGCCCTGCAACCGTGACAGCGGATGTGCAGACCGACGCAGATGGCGTGATTACACTGGATACATCGCTGACCGCGCCACAGGCCAATGCGGATTTTGATGGAACCGCGACGCCGCAGGATGGTGGGTATTCCGTCGTCACATCTGGCACCGCATCGGTCAATGATTTGAGCGCCTATCGCGCGTTGATCGGGCAGCCTGTTTCGGGTGGGCTGTCTGTGGACCTTGAGGGGACGTATGAGACCCCTACCGGTGCGCTGGATGCGGATGTGAGCATTGCGACGCGGGATGTGGGGATTGGCAATTCTGTGGCCGATAGCATTCTTGCGGGGCTTGGCCGGATCAATGCGAATGTTGGGCTTTCCGAAGCGGGTCGGTTGCGGCTGGATGCGTTGGACGTTGCGTTTCCGAACCTGACGGCCAATGGCAACATCGCTACATCCGGCAATGACACGGTGGCAAATCTGTCAGTGCGGTTGCGTGATTTGGGGCTGTTTGTGGCTGATTTTTCCGGCCCTGTGACGGCGGATATCAACGCGGTTCAGGATGCGGCGGGTTGGCAGGTTTCGGGCAATGCGACGGGGCCTGTGAACACGGCGGCGCAGGTTCAAGGGCGCGTTGGGAATGACGGCGACCTGAGCCTTGATGTAACGGGCAATGCGCGTTTGGCGTTGGCGAACCTGTACATCGCGCCACGACAGCTGAATGGGGAAGCCCTGTTTGATCTGACGGTTAATGGGCCCGCTGAATTGAGTTCGGTTAGTGGCCCGATCACGATACGCAACGCACGGCTGACGGCGCCAACGTTTCAGCAGGCGCTCGAAGACCTGAACGGGACATTGCGGTTGACGGGTAGCTCAGTGCAGATCGACTTGCGCGGTTCAAGCGCGTCGGGTGGGGATTTGACGCTGTCTGGTCCGGTGGGGCTGTCTGCGCCTTACACAGCGGCCTTGCGTGCGGAGCTGGACGATATTGTTGTGCAAGACCCCGACCTGTACCGCGCGCTTGCCAATGGGGCGATTACAGTGAACGGCGCGCTGACGGGGGGCGCTGCAATTGCAGGGACGATCGACCTGAGCGACGTTGAGGTGCAGGTTCCGTCAACAGGGGTGAGCGCCTTGGGCAGTTTGCCGGATGTGACCCATTTGGGCGCGCGCAGCGAGGTTATTCAGACGTTGACCCGCGCGGGCGTTGGGGAGACGGAGGACGACACGCAATCGAGCGCATCTTCGTCCAGCGTTGGGTATCCGATTGATGTGACTATTCGCGCGCCTTCGCAGATTTTCGTCCGCGGTCGTGGTTTGGATGCGGAATTGGGCGGGTCGCTGGAGATTACGGGCACGACGAACAATATCATCCCGATCGGGCGGTTTGACCTTGTACGCGGGCGATTGAGTATTTTGGGCCAACGGTTTGATCTGGATGAAGGCTATGCCCAATTGCAGGGCGATTTTTCACCCTACCTGCGGCTGGTGGCCACCACGGAGGCAAGCACGGGGACCGAGATTAGCATCATTGTTGAAGGCACGTCAGACGATATTGATGTCACCTTCGAAAGCTCGCCCACCCTGCCCCAAGATGAGGTTTTGGCGCAGCTGCTGTTTGGGCGCGACTTGTCGTCGATCTCGCCTTTGCAAGCGGTCCAGTTGGCATCGGCTGTGGCGACCTTGGCGGGCAATGGGAACGGCGGTGTCATCAATAGTTTCCGCGAGGATCTGGATCTGGATGATCTGGATATTATCACCGACGACGACGGGAATGCCGCCGTGCGGGCGGGGAAATATGTTTCCGAGAATGTTTATACGGAGGTCACGGCGGGGTCTTCGGACAATTCCGAGATCAGCATCAACATTGATATCGACCGCAACTTCACCGCGCGCGGGACTGTGGCCAGCGACGGTGAAACCAGTGTCGGGATTTTCTTTGAGCGCGATTACTAGGGGTTAGCCCAATCCGCCAATTTTCTGTGCGAGGGCTGCGATCTCTTCGACACCTTCGCCGTGGCGCAAGGCGCTGAACACAAAGGGCCGGCCTGCGCGCATTTTGGTGGCGTCGCGGTCCATGACGGATAGGTCCGCGCCGACATGGGGGGCAAGGTCTTTTTTGTTGATCACGAGGACATCGGATTTGGTGATCGCCGGGCCGCCTTTGCGTGGAATTTCTTCGCCTGCGGCGACGTCGATGACGTAGAGGGTGATGTCGGCCAGCTCTGGTGAGAAGGTTGCAGACAGGTTGTCACCGCCGCTTTCGATCAGCACCACATCCAGATCGGGGTGGCGTTCGCGCATTTCAGCGACCGCGGCCAGATTGATCGACGCATCCTCGCGGATGGCCGTGTGCGGGCAGCCACCGGTTTCGACGCCGATGATACGGTCGGATGGCAGCACCTGCATGCGCACCAAGGCATCCGCGTCTTCTTGGGTGTAGATGTCGTTGGTGATGACGCCGACGGAAAACTGATCTTTCCAGTGTTGTGCCAATTTTGCGGTCAGGGTGGTTTTGCCCGCACCGACCGGCCCGCCGATACCAATGCGCAAAGGTCCGTTTGTGGTCATGTTCTGAATACTCGACTGTTGAGGGTTTCGTGGCGCATGGCCGCAATATCGGATGCAAAGGCGGTGCTGGAGAGGTCATCCAAGGTGCCGCCTTGTGCCGCGATCTCTTGGCACAGGGGGGCGAGGGATTGAATGATCTGCTGGCCGTCCGTTTGCCCGATGGGGATCAGACGTTGGCCGACCGACACCAAACTGCTGACAAAGGCGTGCAGATACATTGAGATGGTCAAGTCCAGCGGCAGATCCGCCTTTCGAGCAGCGCAACCGACCGCCACGGGGTAGGTGAATTTCGAGACGTCATCCCCCGACAGCGACCCTGCGATGCGGCCAAAGGCGGCGCCGAGCAAATCGGTTTCCATCAACCGTTCTTTGGAGGAGACGAAGGCGCGGGCGCGCGCGTCGATCTGTGGGAGGTCCGTGTCGGGTGCGTTGAAGGCAGCCCTGAGGAACAGCGCATCGCTGCGGCCGGCCCCGTAGCGCAAAACGTCTTTGATCCATGCGGAGAGCTGCGCCGGATCGGTGACGTCGCCCTCTTCGATGGATTGCTCCAGCCCGTGGGAATAGGCAAACGCCCCCACCGGAAAGGCGGGCGAAAACCATTGGGCGAGCGTGAGAACCGGATCAGTGCGCATGGCCGCTGCTGTGATCGTGACCGTGGGTGCGCCCGTGGCCGTAGGCGCCGCCTTCGGGGGTGAAAGGGGCGGTGATGTTTTCCACATGCGCGCCCAGTTTTTGCAGCATATCCACCATGACGTGATTGGTTTGGATCAACAGGTGATCCGCCTCGATCTGGCAGGGGGTGTGCCGGTTGCCGATGTGCCACGCCAAAGGCACGAGGTTGCCGGTGATTTTCAGCAAGGCTTCGTCGGAGGCGCGAATTTCGATGAAGGAGCCGTCCGTGGCCTCCAGCGCATCGCCATGGTCCAAGGATGTGGTGTGTTCAAAGTCCACGAGGACCGCGCGGCCGCCCTGCGTGGTGATGACTTTGCGGCGCAAGAACCGCTCATCATAGGTCATCACGCAGACATCGACCGCATCGGCCCATGCGCCGGCATGGCGGTGTTTTTGGCAGGTGAAGTCAGCCATTAGAACATGAAATACCGCTGCGCCATGGGCAGAACCTCGGCGGGTTCGCAGGTCAGCAATTCGCCGTCTGCGCGCACCTCGTAGGTTTCGGGGTTCACCTCTACCGTTGGCATGGCCGTGTTTAGGATCAGGTCTTTTTTGCCAATGTTGCGGGTGTTTTCGACCGCGATGGTTTGTTTGGCCAAGCCGAGGCTGTCGCGCAGGCCTGCGTCTTGTGCCGCGCCGGAAATGAAGCTGACAGAGGTTTGCGCGGTGGCAGAGCCGTAGGCGCCGAACATGGAGCGCGTATAGACCGGTTGTGGTGTGGGGATCGACGCATTTGGATCGCCCATTTGCGCCACGACAATCGTACCCGACATCAACACCATTTCCGGTTTGACGCCAAACATGGCCGTGTCCCACAAAACGAGGTCGGCGCGTTTGCCTTCTTCGATGGAGCCGATGTGTTTGGAAATGCCATGGGCGATTGCCGGGTTGATCGTGTATTTCGCGATGTAGCGACGCACGCGCATGTTGTCGTTGTCGCCGGTCTCGTCCGCTAAACGCCCGCGTTGTTTTTTCATTTTGTCAGCGGTTTGCCATGTGCGGATCAGAACCTCGCCGATGCGGCCCATGGCCTGACTGTCGGAGGCGATGATCGAAAAGGCACCCATGTCGTGCAGGATGTCTTCGGCGGCGATGGTTTCGCGGCGGATGCGGCTTTCGGCGAAGGCCACGTCCTCTGGAATAGATTTGTCGAGGTGGTGGCAGACCATCAACATGTCCAGATGTTCTTCGAGCGTGTTGACCGTGAAGGGCCGTGTGGGGTTGGTGGAGGAGGGCAAAACGTTGGCGTCGCCGCAGATTTTGATGATGTCGGGCGCGTGCCCGCCCCCTGCCCCTTCGGTGTGGAAGGCGTGGATGGTGCGGCCTTTCATGGCGGCCACGGTGTTTTCCACGAAGCCGGATTCGTTCAGTGTGTCGGTGTGGATCATCACCTGTACGTCCATGTCATCAGCCACGGAAAGGCAGCAGTCGATGGCACCCGGTGTTGTGCCCCAGTCTTCGTGCAACTTGAGCGCGCAGGCGCCGCCTTTGACCATTTCGACCAGCGCATCAGGTTTGGAGGCGTTGCCTTTGCCGGACAGGCCAATGTTCATCGGGATGCCGTCGAAGGACTGCAACATGCGACCGATATGCCAAGGACCGGGGGTGCAGGTGGTGGCCAATGTGCCGTGCGCGGGGCCGGTGCCGCCGCCGAAACAGGTGGTCACACCGGAGTGCAAGCTGTCTTCCATCTGTTGCGGGCAGATGAAGTGGATGTGGCTGTCCATACCGCCCGCGGTGAGGATGCGCCCCTCGCCTGCGATGGCTTCGGTGCCGGGGCCGACGATGATGTCCACGCCGCTTTGCGTATCGGGGTTGCCCGCTTTGCCAATTTTGTGGATCAGCCCGTCTTTGAGACCGACGTCGGCTTTGTAAATGCCCGTGTGGTCGACGATGAGCGCGTTGGTGATGACCGTGTCGACGGCGCCTTGAGCGCGGGTCGCTTGGGATTGGCCCATACCGTCGCGGATGACTTTGCCGCCGCCGAATTTGACCTCTTCGCCATAGGTGGTGAGGTCGCGCTCGACCTCGATGATGAGGTCGGTGTCTGCCAGACGGACTTTATCGCCCGTGGTGGGGCCGAACATGGCTGCGTAATCGTGCCGTGAAATTGTTGTTGCCATTGTTACAGGTCTCCCATCACGGCTTGATTAAACCCGAAAATTTTCCGGTCGCCCCCGATGGGGATGAGGTTCACTTCGCGACGTTGGCCCGGCTCGAAACGTACGGCTGTGCCTGCGGCGATGTCGAGGCGCATGCCGCGTGCGGCGGTGCGATCAAAATCGAGGGCCGCGTTGGCCTCGGCGAAATGATAGTGCGACCCGATTTGCACCGGACGGTCGCCCGTGTTGGCGACCATAAAGGTCACGGCGTCTGTGCCGTCGTTGAGAACCAAATCGCCCGCTGCGGGCATGATTTCACCTGGGATCATGGGAACCTCCTAGCGGATCGGGTTGTGGACAGTGACCAGTTTGGTCCCGTCGGGAAAGGTTGCTTCGACTTGGACGTCGTGGATCATTTCGGCGATGCCATCCATGCATTGCTCGCGCGTGATGACCTGTGCGCCGGCCTCCATCATGTCGGCCACGCTGCGCCCGTCGCGCGCGCCTTCGACCACGGCATCGGTGATGAGCGCGATCGCTTCGGGGTGGTTCAGCTTTACGCCTCGGGCCAACCGTTTGCGGGCCACTTCGGCGGCCATGGAAATCAGCAGTTTGTCTTTTTCGCGGGGGGTCAATTGCATCTAAATCATCCAAGCTCGGGGTAAGGGGCCTATGTTCAACAGGGTCAAAATGGGTATCAGGCTTTGGCGCAGAACAAAGCTGTCTTGTGCCAGCAGTCTGATGTGCAAAACATCCGGTTGCAACAGGCTGGCGCCGCCATGTTGGGGCAGAAACGTGCGGACCTGCGGCAGGTGGGCTTCGGCATCCGGGGCGACATAAATCACCGAGGCCAAGGCCCCGGCGCCGTGGGCTGTGCGGGCCAGTTGGGCGTTGAGGTCGCCGTTCATCGCCATGCCATCGTGAAACAGGGGCGCGCCGTCGCGGTTAAGTTGGACGGTGTCGCGGAACTGCACATCGCGCAGCGCCTCGCCGTGGGCGGGCCTGCCAAAGACCAGTGGTTCGACGAACAGCAAACGCGCGTCACCGTCGAGGTTGACGTGCATCTGGCGGTTAAATTTTGAGGCCTCGAACAATATGGTTTCTTGCGGCAACCAGTTGATCGCGCCGCCTGCTGCGACCTGCAGTTTTGTGGAGAGCTGTCCGGCTTCGGTGGTGGCGGCATAGGCGCGTTCGGCGGCCTGTGTGGTGACCGTCAATGTTGTTTCGGCGCGCGCCTCGAAGGAGGCTTCGAATTGATCGCCGCCGGTGATGCCGCCTGCGGTGTTCACGGTCACCGCTTGAAGGTCAGGCCCTTGGGTGCGGGGGAAGACGACTTTGAGTGATCCGGCCTGATGCAAATCGCCCAGCACGGTGCGCCCGTTGAACGGTTTTACACTGACTCGGGCTTTGCCGCGCGCGCGCGGTTGCGCCACGGATTTTGTAACTTTTTGAACGTTGCTGACGTCCAGCATGCGTGCCCACCCCTCATCCAGTGCCTGTGAGTACCAGATTCTTTGCGCCGCGCCACGAAACCTCGCACCATTGCGGGGAATGCCATAGAACAGGCTATGCGTGGCGCCAAATTATTGGCGCTAATGATTAATTAATGTGCATTCAGAAAACTGGCAAATTCCCGAATATTTAGGCATTCGCCCGCCGAAACCGGTAATCAATTGTTTTCCGAATAAGACCATGGTTTCGTATCGATATGGCAAATACAAAAACACCCGACAGATCGACTGCACCTTTCACCCGTGAACTGAAAAAATATTTGACGTTCATCTATCCTGATGTCGACAACGACGCGCTGGCCAATCAAGTGATTGAAGCGTTCTGGCCGGATGGGCAACGGATGCGACGACGCGGGCGTGTGCCGGGCAATACGATGTGGTCGCAGCGGGATGCATTGCTGATCACATATGGCAACACGCTTAAAGACGGCGTGCATAAACCCTTGGATGTGTTGCATGATTTTCTGATCAGTAACCTTAAAGGCGTGGTCAACGGTGTGCATATTTTGCCGTTCTTTCCGTTCACGTCTGATGATGGTTTTGCGGTTTCGGATTTCCGTGCGGTGAACCCGCAGCTGGGGGATTGGCCGGACATCAACCGCATTGCGAAAGATTTTAAGCTGATGTCGGATTTGGTGCTCAACCACGTGTCCAGTCAGGGGCGCTGGTTTAACGCCTACCGGCAGGGCCAAGATCCCTATGATAAGTTTTTCTTTGAGGCGTCGCCCGAGGATGATCTGAGCATGGTGACGCGCCCGCGCACGACACCGCTGCTTCAGGAGGTTGAAACGGCCATGGGCACGCGCCACGTTTGGTGCACGTTTAGCCATGACCAGATTGATGTCGATTTCCGCAACCCCGAAGTGTTGCTGGAGTTTTTGCGGATCATTCGCCTGCATATTGAGAACGGTGTTCAGACCATCCGTTTGGATGCGGTTGCGTTTTTGTGGAAAGAGGTGGGGTCGGCGTCGATCCATCTGCCGCAGACCCACGCGGTGGTGAAACTGATGCGGCTTTTGTGTGATCACGAGGTTGAGCCGGTTGTTCTGCTGACAGAAACGAATGTGCCCAAAGCCGAAAACCTGAGCTATTTTGGCGATCGGGATGAGGCGCATGTAATTTACAACTTCCCGCTGCCGCCGCTTATTTTGCACGCGATGATGACAGGCACGGCCCAGCATTTGGCCAAGTGGCAACGGGGTATGCCCCCTGCCCCGCTGGGATGTGCCTATCTTAATTTCACGGCCAGCCATGACGGTATCGGCATGCGCCCTGCGGAAGGCCTGTTGAGCGAAGAAGACCAAAAGATCGTCGTCGACAAGGTGCGCGACATTGGCGGATTGGTGTCGATGCGGTCCCTGCCCGACGGGGGTGAGGCCCCTTATGAGCTGAACACGACCTTCTTTGATGCAACGAAAGAGACCGTGAAAGGTGCGGACGAGTACCATCTCGCGCGGTTTATATGTTCCCAAACCATTGTGATGTCGCTGGAAGGTATCCCCGCATTCTACATCCATGCGCTGTTGGGCACGCCCAATGATCATGATGCGGTGGAGCGGCGCGGCATGAACCGTGCGATCAACCGCCATGTTTGGGATTATGACAAATTGCGCACCGAGCTTGCGAACCCCGGCAGCATTCACAGTCAGGTTTTGGGCCAGTTGAGCCGTCGGTTGGAAGTTCGCCGCGAGCAGGCTGCGTTCCACCCCAATGCGACGCAATTCACACTGCCGACCGTGGATGATCGGGTGCTGGGGATTTGGCGGCAAAGCTTGGATCGCCACCAATCCATTTTCGCGTTGCACAATGTCAGCGATGAACAGGTTACGATTTCGAATTCGTCCCTGAACTTGATTGCGGATTCAACCTGGGTTGACCTGCTGTCCGGTGACCACATTGGTACGGGCGACATCACGATGGCGCCCTACCAATGCCGTTGGATCACCAATACCCCTTAGGAATATTCGACTTCGTCTGCCGCCACTGCATCCAGCATATTTAACATAAAATCTGGATCAGCGGCGTGGACGCGGTTCCAGCTGGGGATGAAGGGGGTTTCGTTGGGGTTGTCCAAGAACACCTGCCCCGCGCGCATGATGCTTTCGGCAAACAGCTCGATCGAGGCTTCTTCAGAGTGGCGATCCACGTGCAGGCCGTTCATCACGGCATCTGCGTGATAGGCTTCGAGAAGGTCCAGCGCCGAGCGGTAATAGGTGGCCTTTAACGTGCGGAATGTGTTGGGGGTGAACACCGTGCCGTCTGCGGCCAATTTGCGGAACATGGCTTTGCAAATATCGGCAGACATCCGGTTCAGGCCCGCTTCGGTATCATCGGGGCTCACCTCTTGGTGTTTGTGGTCATAGCTGTCGGCGATTTCGACCTGACAGACCGCTTTGGGTGCAAGATTGCGCCATGCTTCGGACAGCACACCGATTTCGAGCCCCCAATCGGACGGGATACGCAGGTCGGGTAAGATATTGGTCCGCATGGCGAATTCGCCGGACAGCGGGTACCTGAAGCTGCGCAGGTAATCGATGTAGTCACGGTCGCCAATGACACGTTTTAGCGCGATCAAGAGCGGGCTGACCAGCAATCGCGTGACACGACCGTTGAGCTTATCGGCGCCGATGCGGGCGTAGAAGCCTTTGGCCACTTGATAGGGGAACGCAGGGTTTGCGACCGGGTAGACCAAGCGGGCCAAAAGCTCGTTCGTGTAGGTGACGATATCGCAATCATGGATCGCCATGACTGAGGAATCCTGACAGCCTAAAAGGTAGCCGATAGAGGTCCAGACGTTTTTGCCTTTGCCGTTTTCGGAAGGTGCGAGGCCGATGCTTTCGAGGCGCGCCTCAAGCTCTTTCATCCTTGGGCTATCGTTCCAGATGACAATGTGCCGGTCGCCCAAAGGTTTGAAAAACTCGCGTGCCTTGCGAAATTGCTCTTCGTCGGCACGGTCCAAGCCAATGATGATCCGGTGCAGGTAATTTACCTTTGTAAGCTCGGACAGAATGTTGGGCATCGCATCTGTTTCAAGCTCGGAATAAAGACAGGGCAGAACCAGTGAAATTTTGCGCGAAGGGGCGATAACCTCAAGCTCGTGGGTCAAATCCTCCAGCGTTCTGGTGCGCAGATTGTGCAGTGTCGCAATGTTTCCGTTTTGGTGAAAATCAACCAATGTCTTCGCCTTTCTTGGGCAGGTCGTGGCGGCTTAAAAAGCCTGTCATCGCCTCGGCCCAACCGTGGGGGCCAGAGGCATGTGTCCGCAGGATGCGGCCGTCTGTTTCGCCCGCCAAGGGAGGCAGGGCAGTATGATGTGGATTGTTAATGATAAAGCCGTAGTCGGCCATTTCCAGCATTTCGATGTCATTTGGGGCATCCCCCAAAGCGACAGTCAGATCTGGCGCAAAATGGGCACTCACGTCTGCCATGCGGTCTTTCTTTGTTTTGCCGAACGAGAGCGTTAGGAAACGCCCCCCCATGCGAGCATGCACGCCAATCTTTAACAGTGTCTCAATGAAGGTGTCTTTGTCCGCGTCGGTGCCGGACCATAGGCCAGGTTCGGAAAAGGCGCGCGTTTTGGCACCTTTGGCGGCGGATTTGGTCAAGCCGGTGATGTCTGCGACTTGATCGACGCTGAGGTCACCGAAACCGGTAAAGTGGCTGCGCAAGGGATGCGGTACGCGGTCTAAACAGGTGCGCAGTTTTGCATAGTCGTTGGCCGCCGCATCAGCCCCATCAAGCCCCACCAGACCTGCGCCATTTTCGACAATCGCGGGCAAACCGGAGAGCCCCATTTGATCTTGCAAGGGCAAAACTTCGGCTGCGGTTTTACTGGTGGCTAGAATAACGGGGGCGTTTATTGCGGCGAGATGATCAAGAATAGGTTGTGCTGCATCCCATCCATAGGTGTCATGATCCAGCAGCGTGCCATCGAGATCAGAAAATACGACGATTGATTTCATATGGGTCATCATTTGGCACAAAACAAAAAGATACAAGCGGCAAGCCTCTCATTCTCTTGGAAAATTACCTGCTTTGCCTTGGATTTAATCCAAGGCGCCTAGCAGCTGTGCACGCATGCATGTGGTAGGTTTTTCACTTTTGGCGAAATTCGTTTGCTTTGACAGGTCCGCATATGCGTTGATGGTTTTAACAGCAGCACACCAAACGATGGGTTCGTCATGACATCTAGCTCTCTCCGCCTTGGCGTTGATATCGGCGGCACATTTACGGATGTGGTTCTGGAAAAAGAGGGCGTGGTGTTTTCGGCCAAGATTTTGACAACCTATGCCGCGCCAGAGGACGCGATCATTGATGGTTTGAAGCAGGTGTGTGCCAAGGCAGATGTAACGCCTAGTGACATCGGGCAAATCATTCACGGGACGACGCTGGCGACCAATGCGTTGATTGAGCGGCGGGGTGCGAAGACGGCATTGATCACGACCGAAGGGTTTCGGGATGTGATTGAAATGCGTACTGAATCGCGGTTCGAACAATATGATTTGAACCTGACCCTGCCCGAGCCGCTGCTGCCGCGCCAGATGCGGTTCACGGTTGGCGGGCGGATAGATGCGAGTGGTGAGACCTTGGTCGATATCGATCGAGCCGAGGTTGAAGAGGTGGTTGAGAAAATCGCTGAAGCCGGGTTTGAGAGTGTGGCGGTGGGTCTGATCCATTCCTACTTGAACCCAGCCCATGAACGTCTGGTCCGCGATGTCTTGGCCGAAAGGCTGCCTGATGTTGCTGTCTCCATTTCCTCAGATGTTTCCCCCCAGATGCGGGAGTATGAGCGGTTCAACACGGTAGTTGCCAATGCCTATATCAAGCCGTTGATGGCGTCCTATCTTGGGCGACTTGAAGATCGCTTGCGGGCTGAAAACGTGACCTGCCCGGTATTCTTGATGCATTCCGGCGGGGGGATCATTTCGATAGAAAGTGCGGCTGAGTTTCCGGTGCGGTTGGTTGAATCCGGCCCAGCCGGTGGGGCCGTTTTCGCGGCCCATATTGCTGCGCGGTACGGGTTAGACAAAGTGCTGTCGTTCGATATGGGCGGCACAACGGCAAAGATTTGTTTGATCAAAAACCAGACCCCGAAAACCAGTCGCGTGTTCGAGGTGGCCCGCACCTATCGGTTTAAGAAGGGGTCCGGCATGCCGATTTCGATCCCTGTGATCGACATGGTTGAAATTGGCGCAGGCGGTGGATCTTTGGCGCATGTGGATGCCTTGCGGCAGATCCGTGTGGGGCCGGAGAGTGCTGGGTCAGAACCTGGCCCTGCGTGTTTTGGGCGCGGCGGCACGCGCCCTGCGGTGACGGATGCTGATCTGATATTGGGGAAATTGGACGCGGCGCATTTCGCGGGCGGGTCAATCACGCTTTACCCAGATACGGCGCGCGAGGCGATGAATGATCATGTGGCGACCCAGTTGGACATGGACACGGTTGAGGCTGCTTTTGGTGTGGCCGAGGTTGTGGATGAAAATATGGCAAATGCCGCGCGCGTTCATGCGGTTGAGAATGGCGAAGACCTTGCCGAATATACGATGATTGCTTTTGGCGGTGCAGCGCCGCTTCATGCCGGGCGTTTGTGCGAAAAACTGGGTGTCGCGCGGTTGTTGGTGCCGCCGGGGGCGGGTGTGGGGTCTGCGATCGGGTTTCTGCGTGCGCCTTTTTCGTTTGAGGCCAATCGGTCTGCCTACATGAAAGTGTCGGGGTTCGACGAAAGGCAGATTGCAACGCTACTGGCCGAGTTGCGGGCCGAGGCGACACGGTTTGTGCGGACCTGTGATGCGCACAGCCCCATCGAGACAGAGTACAAGGCGTATATGCGGTACACGGGGCAAGGCTGGGAAATTCCCATTGCTTTGACACAGGCCCAAGCCGAGGCACCGGACGCTGAGATTTTTGAGGCGCTTTTCACTGAACAGTACACCAAGCTTTTCGGTCGCCCCGTTGCTGGCATGGATGTTGAGATTACGGTCTGGGCGGTGAATGCAACGACCCCGCCACAACCGGTTGCGCGGGAAAGCGGCGCCAGTGGTGGGCGGCCTGCAACCGCCAGCGGCACGCGGCGCGTGTTTGAGGCCGCTGCAGGGGCTTTTCGAGACGCGGCGCACTATGCGCGGTTTGATTTGGACTGTGGTGCCACGGTCGATGGACCTGCTGTGATTGTTGAAGATGAGACGACCATTGTGATCCCCAGCAGCCGCACCGCCACGGCGCAACCGGATGGCTGTATTGACATAATCCAAATCGGGAGCCGCCCATGACTGCACCCTCAACCGTGGCCTATCAGGTGATGTGGAACCGATTGATATCAATCGTCGAGGAGCAGGCGCAGGCGCTGATCCGCACCGCGTTTTCCACATCCGTGCGTGAGGCCGGCGATCTTTCTGCAGGAGTATATGATGCCCAAGGAAACATGTTGGCGCAGGCGGTCACCGGCACGCCCGGCCACGTGAATGCGATGGCTGATGCGGTGGCCCATTTCATGCGCCGCATTGGGGAAGACAACATCCATGAGGGTGACATCTACATCACCAACGACCCATGGGAGGGCACTGGTCACCTGCACGATATCACCATGGTCACGCCAAGCTTTTTTGAGGGCAGGCATGTTGGGTTTTTCGCCTGCACCGCCCATGTCGTTGATATTGGGGGGCGCGGCTTGGGGGCGGATGCCCACAGCGTTTACGAAGAGGGTCTGTACATCCCGATCCTGAAATTTGCGGACCGTTGGCAGGTGGATGACACGTTGATCCGCATCATGCGCGGCAATGTGCGGGAACCGGATCAGTTGATTGGTGATGTGTTTGCCTTGGCCAGTTGCAACGAGATTGGCCAGCGACGCCTGACCGACATGATGACGGAATTTCGGTTGAAGGACCTGGATGGGATCGCGGATTTCATCCTCGACAATTCGCGCCGTGCGACATTGGCGCTGATCGCGGACCTGCCGCAAAAATCCGCCACGGGCGAATTGACGGTCGATGGGTTCGCGACGCCGATTACCTTAAAGGTAAACGTCAGCGTGTCGGGGGACCATATTATGTGCGACTTCGCAGGCTCGTCCGGGCTTGATCCGAAGGGGATCAATTGCCCGCTGGTCTATGCGAAGGCCTATGCTTGCTACGCCCTCAAAGTGGCAATTTCGCCTGATATTCCGAACAATGCGGCCTCGCTCGCGCCGTTCAAAATCACTGCACCAGAGAACACGATTGTGAATGCGCTGCACCCTGCTCCCGTGGCGTTGCGGCATATCGTGGGCCACTTCGTGCCAGACGTGGTTTACAATGCGTTTGATAAAATCCTGCCCGGGATTGTCCCTGCTGAAGGGGCTGGATGCCTTTGCAATTTCCAAGTTTCCCTCAGGCCGCGCAGTGATGCGCCCGCGCCGCAGACAACCCGCCGCGCCGAGGTTCTGACTTTCAATTCCGGCGGGTCAGGCGCGCGGCCTAACGTTGACGGGTTAAACGCCACCGCCTTCCCGTCTGGCGTGATGACGATGCCCATTGAGGCCACGGAACATGCAGGCCCCGTGATCATTTGGCGCAAAGAGCTGCGGCCCGATTCAGGTGGAGCCGGCAAGACGCGCGGTGGTTTGGGGCAGTATATGGAGGTGGGTGCGCGAGACGGGCATGAGTTCGATATTCAAGCCATGTTTGACCGCGTTGACCACCCTGCCCTCGGGCGACGCGGCGGTGGTGCAGGTGCACCCACAGTCATCCAGCGCGACGACGGTGCGGCGATGGCCGGAAAGGGGAAACAATTTGTCCCCCATGGGCGGCGCGTTCAAATGGCGTTTCCGGGAGGCGGTGGGTACGGCGACCCGTCTGAACGGCCTGCGGAGCTCGTCGAACGCGACCTCGCGCGGGGGTATATTTCGGCGCAAACCGCCGCTGATGTCTATGGATTATCAGCCGAGACGATCGCCGATGTACAGGCCAAGGTTGCGAAAGGAGAGCCGCGTTGAAAGCCACCACGCCAAGCCATACCACCTACGACGTTGTGATCATCGGGGGGGCGATCATGGGGGCCTCGGCCGCTTGGTTTTTATCGGGCGACCCTGATTTCGATGGCAGAATCCTCGTGGTGGATCGGGATCTGACCTATGAAACTGCATCCACGATGCACACCAATTCCTGCATGCGACAACAGTTTTCAGGTGAATTGAATGTGCGCATCAGCCAATTCGCAGCGGATTTCGTGAAAAACCTACCGCGATACATGGGGAACGATCCGCGTGTTCCAAATCTGTCGATCCATTCGTTTGGCTACATGTATTTGGCGGACACCGCTGACGGCGCAGAGGTTTTGCGCGAGAGCCAAAGGGTGCAAGAAAACGCAGGTGCCGCAACGCAATTGATGACGCCCGATCAAATCAAGGCCGCCTACCCGTTTTACGCGCTGGATGACATTGTTTTAGGGTCGATCAATTTGGTCGACGAGGGGTTTTGGGACGCGACGGCGGTTTTTGATTGGTTTCGAAAATCGGCGCGCGAACGCGGGGTCGAGTACATTGAAAACGAAGTCGTCGCGATCACGAAGAATGCAGCGGGCACAGATGTTCAATCGGTGACTTTAAAGTCCGGTGAGGTTGTGTCCTGCGGTCAACTTCTCAATGCGTCGGGGCCGCGCGCAGCACGCACCGCGCGCATGGCGGGCATTGATATACCGGTTGAGCCGCGCAAAAGGTTTTCGTGGATTTTTGCCGCCGAAACCCCGTTGGATCGCGACCTGCCGCTGACCATTGATCCATCCGGTGTTCACGTGCGCGAAAATGGTGGGGGGACGTATCAGTGCGGTGGACATTCGCAGATTGACCCAGCTGTCGCATTTGATGATTTCACGATGGATCACAGCCTTTGGCAGGATCATATTTGGCCCATTCTCGCCACCCGCATTCCGCAATTCGAAGCCATCAAAGTAACCTCTGAATGGGCGGGGCATTACGCCTACAACACCTTCGATCACAACGCGATTTTGGGGCCGCATTCACATGTTGAGAATTTCTATTTCATCAACGGGTTTTCTGGCCACGGGTTGCAACAATCTCCTGCCATGGGACGTGGGATTTCCGAGGTTATGGTGCACGGCCACTACAAAACGTTGGACCTGTCACAGTTTCATTTTGACCGTATTCCGGCGGGACGCAAAATTGTGGAAAAAGCAATTATTTGAGGGCTTGGTTAGAGCTGTCGCAGGGTGTCGCCAAATGTTAATTTTGGTGTCAGCTCGACAACCTGGCCTTCGTCGCTGGCCCCTTCTGCATTGCGGGCCGCAATAATCCGCGCTGCTGTTTGCCCGATCTCGCGGCGGCAGGCATCCATCGTGGCCAGCTGCTTGGGCAGACCTTCCAGCAGTTCGACACCGTTGAAGCCAGCCAAACCAATTGAATTGGGGATATCGATGTTTTGCTCCTGCAGGCACAACAACCCGCCTGCACCGATCATATCGTTGGAGTAATACAGAAAATCCAAATCTGGCGTGCGCTCCAGCATGGATTGCGTCATCTCGCGGCCTTTGGCCAAGGCGGAGCCGCCGGAATAAAATTCCTGATCTGCAATTTCGATTCCCTCTTTGGCGAGCGTTTGGGTGAAGCCTTCGAACCGTTTGCGCGCACGGTGGTCGAGCGGCATTTTCGTTCCCATAAAGCCGATCCGCTTGTAGCCGGCAGCCAAAATCGCCTCACCCATCATGCGGCCTGCGCGGCGGTGCGAAATGCCAACGGCCGTATCGATTGGATCACCGTCTGTATCCATAATTTCGACGACCGGAATGCCCGCCTGCATCAACATCGCACGCGAGGCATCAGAATGCTCCAACCCAGCGATAATCACACCGCTGGGGCGCCATGACAGCATCTCGAAGAGAACTTTCTCTTCTTTTTCAGGTTGGTAGTCGGTGACCCCGACAACCGGCTGCAATTCGGTTTCGTCGAGTTCTTCACTGATTCCAGACAGCACCTCTGGAAACACCATGTTACCAAGGCTGGGTATAATCACGGCGACCAAGTTCACACGTTGTGACGCCAGCGCCCCTGCAATCTTGTTGGGGACGTACCCCAAACGACGCGCCGCTTCTTTCACTTTTTCACGGGTGGCGACGCTGACATCACCTTTGTTGCGCAAAACGCGACTGACCGTCATTTCACTGACACCAGAGGCTTCGGAGACGTCACGTAAAGTAAGAGGGCGTTTTGTTCGTGTGTGCACGGGCTTGGTCCTGAGTTCTTCCACCCTGCTTTAACTTCCCAAAGGAAAGATGTCCAAGGTCTTGCGCATTTCGCTGTTCAAAGGCAGACACAGATTAGATGGCCCCGTGGCTCAACTGGATAGAGCAGCCCCCTCCTAAGGGGCAGGTTGCAGGTTCGAATCCTGCCGGGGTCACCAAAAGAAACTGATTTTCCAGAAACGCCGATGCTTGTCTTAAAGCTGGCAATAGAATTGGGCAAACCACTCTAAAGCATTGCCAGAGCCCACATTGATTTAATTAGTTTTTAGATGTGCGCCACGAAACAATCGGCAGATCAGTTTTCAGCTTGCGCTTAGGATCGTCCTTAATCGATGATGTGAAAGGTCGAGTTTGATCGCCTTCTTGTGGCCGAGGTGGTTCCAAAAGCTTTCGTACATCACTTGCCCGTCTGCCATTAATTGCAATGGGATTGCGCAAGACGCTTGCATCAAGAAAGGACTTTGTTACGTGCTGATCAAAACCTGTCATCGCGTTTCTTAACCAAGCATTCTACGATATAGTTTCCGAAACGCCGGACGTTGAAATAACGGCTCGGGACTTTGATGACGGTACCCCCTGAAAAGGCTAAAACTCCTGAAGTTGAGCTAGGCCTCCTAGCGAACAATCATCACGCGTATCCTTATGGCCGGCTGATGCTTCTGTCGTCAGTTGACGCTTCAGATAGTCCACCCTTTAACAACAATGGTGGCGAGAGGGGGGCGATAACATCGATGCCCCCGCAGCATTCATCGCCAGCTGACATGAAGTGCAATCGGCTAGGTTCTAGAGAATCGCAAAGACTTCTTCCTAAATTGCGTTGTTCCAGAGCAGCGCTTGGTCACCGCCAAGTTTGCTATGTCGTAAAGGGCGATAGGTCTCCGCAAAAGCATCAAGTTCTGAATTTGGTGAAAGCGTCAAATACGCTTCGATCCAAGCTAGTTCGAAGCTGCGCAAATCCTCGGTTCCGTCAAAGTAGCTTTGTTGTTTGCCTGAATACGCTTCACTCGCGCTTCCATCGGCCAAGTCGTTCAAAGCATATTCTACAATCCTGTCTAACGCATTGTCGCATACGCCCAAGATAGAGAAACCTTGATCTTCGAGTAAACGCGTTGTGAGCACCATAGGAGCAATGGCGTGCAGCTGATAATGCAATGCGTATTTTCCACGCCGCATCTCTTGAGGCAGGCTCCCGTCTTCGAGTGCCTGACACTGCAAATACGTCATGGACCAAGCCGACCAGCGCAACGCGACTGGGTCTTCGCGGATTTCGCCCGCTAAGTTGATCGCAAGGGTCGCCCATGCTCTAAGATTTCCGGTTTTTGCGCCAGCTGTAGCGTCTTCTTCCCAGAACGACATCTGTTGAGATGCACGTCGGCCAAGCCAGTCTTCGATTGCTGAACGTGCAGCAAAGTCGCTAGAGTACGGAGCTACCTGCCTGTAAACCATTGCGAAACCTGCAAGTCTTGCTCCGATGGCAAAGTTGGCTGTGATTGTTCCAAGATCTGAAAACGCATCAGCCTCCGCCCAAACATTTAATTGTTCAATAACACAGTCGGCTTGGGCGGCTTGGTCCGCACCACCTGCCGTGATTTTGTTTGCGGTAGACGAAAGGTCCCGCAGGAACTGTTCAATCGGTGCAAGGGCTGCATTGACGGCAGCATTGCTTTCTTCGTCGATGTCGGATCGCGAAACACTTTCATCTGTATATCGGCTGCCAAAATTCAACGAAACAACAGGCGCGGGCGGTGTCTGACAGATCACTTCATCGGCTTGGGCCATCACAGTCAGTCCCGGTATTGACAGGGCGCTTGTTACCGCAAAAAGGATGGAATATTTCATTCAGGCGTCCTCATTCAAGTTCAGCAGAGACGTGATATTTGCGGCTTTTTCTGACCCTGCATCCGCGGCCTGTTCCAGCCAGTAAATTGCGGTATCCAGATTGGCTTTGGTCCCCATGCCAAAAGCGAGGGCATAGCCATACTCAGTCATGGCCGTGACATCGCCACCTTCTGCGGCTCGTCCGAACCATTGCGTGGACTCTGCCATGTCAGTTGGAGTTGCTGCATTGTCTCGACGGTAAATCGCATAGGCCCGCATCGAGAAAACATCTCCTGAGAGAGCACCCGCCAATAGAACCGTCGGGAAGTCCAACTCGTCCTCAAGAGCGGCTTGCGCCACCTCATCTGCGGATCGTACACGGCTGAGAAGACGGTTTAAGATGTTCGAGTTTTCAACAGCTATTGCATCCTGGATCATCATGGCTGCACGGGACGGATCATACACAGAGCCGGTTGAGTCAGTCAGAAGCTCAAACAGAGTTGTTTGTGCTGTTGGATCACCCGTCAAAACAGCTTTTTCAAGAAGAGCTAAAGCTTCAGGCGCGGCGTCATTTCCAAGCAAGTCTAGCTTAGCACGAGCCAAATTTGTCTGAGCCCATGCGTTGTCGCCAGTTAGATGCGTGGCGATGTTTGCCCAATGTAGGGCCCCTTCAAAATCTCCCGTTTCTTGGAGCGTCCGCGACATCGACATGACGTTTTTATAGTCACACGGAACGATCCCAGCCGCGCGCTGTAAATATTCGACGCGTGTTTGGCCATCTACAAAAGGGACGGCAAACAATAGAGCGTCAAAATCGCCATTCGCGTCAACAACGTCTGCATATTCATGATAGACGAGGCGCCCGCCAGTTTCCGTATCGATTAACGAGGCAAGGAGGCTCAGGGCTGCACCATCTCCGCGCGCTGCTGGCTCTTCAAGTAATCTCACGATTTCATCGAAACTTGCGTTCACTTCATTTGCGTAGTCGAGCAAAGCATTTGCAAGGGAAAGCGCTGATTGCTCACCAGCTTGTGCATGTTGCTGACGCAACAATTCGATTGCCAGAACCCGTTCTTGAGGGCTTTGAGCCAGTTCGAGGTCAAGCTCAGCTATAGCTTCAAGGACAAGGGCATATTGATTTGAGTAGCCTTCCCAAAACGCGAGGACTTCGGGCCCATAACTCGTGTCCTGTTCCAGATATTTTAGGTAGTTCGCCATTGCCTTGGGTCTTCCGTACAAGGCATGTGATTGTAGACGGGCAATGGTCAGCGGATCATCATGTCTCGACAGTTGCCCGATGTCGTTTGCGTCAATTTCGACATTTCGAGTGGCTGTCGCTTCCTCGATGTTGTTCCAGTACTGCGCTTCGGCAATCCGTGGGCTGTCAGGTGCGTTGCACATGAACGCACCATATAGCAATTTTGAGGGAGTAACGGCTCCGAGCAAGGCGACAGAATTGGTTAGAATGCCTACGGCTCGCTCGAAATCCTGTGTATCGTTGCCCTGGGCGATGAGACCTGTTGCGTATTCGATCGACCCGTCCAAATCACCAAGATTTGCAGCGCGTTCCAAATAGGCCATCGCTTCATCTCGCCCGGCCCACCGACCATCCCGCGCGTAGATGTCATTTGCGAGACGTGTCAAGACCCAACCAGAAACGTCGCCACGAGTGCTGAGGCTTTCAAGAGCACTTTGCTTTACTGATTGTAGGTCAGGGTACGTGTCCGCATAGGTTTCAAGGAAAATCGCGAGCCGTGTAAGCGCCGGGCGCCCGCCATCCACCGCTGCAGCGCGATATAGCGAAAGCGCTGCATCAAGATCTCTGTCGACCAGAGCACCGCTTTCGTACAAACGGCCCAATTCGATCTGAGCATAAGGCAGTTGTGCATCAGCCGCTTGGGTTAGATAGTGCAGCAACAAATCATTGTCTTTTTCGAAGCCTTCAGCCTGCATGTGATATTCAACGACCTTCCAAGCAGAGTTACTGTCACCTAAATCAGCCGCAAATCGAAACCAGTCGTGTGCAAGTTGAATGTTGCGCTCTACGATCTCGCCACTGCTATATTCCCGCGCAATACGTGACGCCCGATCACAAATCGATGAATCTAATTCACCAATCAACGCTCCGAATGCCATAGTGATTGCCAAGTCAGCAGGCACGTCCCACCCCGCAGGCGCTTCATTTTTCAGGGCCATGCTGGTGAGGGATAGGAGCGCATCGGCGTTTCCTGAGTACGCTGCGTCGATCAACAAGTTATTTGCAAACTCAACATTCCGGTCTACGCCCACACCATCGCGATAGTACCGGGAGAGTGAATTTTTCAAACTCGGTGAGAGGCTATCGGCTTGAGCTGCCAGTTGTGCGACCAATTGTTGGCTACGCAGATCTTCGAACGCCCCAGCCGCTTCCATCGCCGAAACACGCGAAATAAGAGCGTTGTTTCCCGCGAACCGCGGGTCCGCTTCTTCAAGACGCGCTATCATCAACTCGATTTTAGGGAGCCAAGTCACCGCATCGAGTTGTTTCAATCTGTTGATATCGCGGCGAACGATTTCTTGCGTGCCTTCTGGCAGGCGCAGCCCATCCCAGTTTTCCCAACGCGCAACAGTTTCTGCGTCCGGCGGGCGAGCAGTACAGATTTTCGTTGCATTAATTTGGGGGGGAAGAAACTCAAGCGCGATCGTTTCCGCGCGCGTCATAGACGGTAGGCAAATGACCGAGACACCCCACACCGTCAGCACCGAAAAAGCCTGTAACACACGAAACGTGGGGGCGACGTGTTGTCTGATCAAATTTGCGTAGCGAGCCATATGACGTCTCCGTTATTTAACTTACTTGATGAAAGTATTCGCCGTTGAAAATGCCGTGAAACCGTCTTCGCCATCCAGTAAGACGATCGACACCCCCCCTTTGCGCACGAGACTGACCTGTGAAATCTGCGCCAATACCTCCCCATCAGCATGGACTTCGAAATCAAGCGTAAGCGGTGCACGTACCGATACAGTTTGCGATTGGCTGGACGTCGTTTCAGCGATGGCGACGGCGTTTGCCGCAGGTACGTAGAGATCGATACTTTCCGCTGATGACAGGTTGTAGATAGAGATATCAGCCTTGGATGGGCTGTTGGTTATTTCATCGTTGAAAATTGTCGGTTCTCCCGCATCATTAAAGACAACCGTGTAATAAGTGCTGGCACCAACAGTCAGATCGATTGTGCCGCTGGGTAGGACAATATCAACATCGCCCGGAACCACATTCACATAACCTGAAATACCATCTTCCAGATCGCGCAGGGTGTTACCGTTTATGGATGCCACTGTTTCGCCCGGTGCAATGACACGCACAAAGCTTGAGTTCGGGTCTGCGACATTTTCGTAAAGACCATCATCTGCAGATGCTGCGGAGAGAGTGGACAGCAGAACAACGCAAGCACCAATGATTGAACGTTTCATGATTCATCCTTTGTTAAGTTGGGGCATAGATAAACAGCTGGGGCGGTAGAGAGGGGATGTTCTAGGTCAATTCGGACAGTTGCGGCCCCATCATCCCACAGCCCTGAAAGAGGCATGTAAAACCGGCCCGTACGGTCCAAACGTTCCCCCCGCACGATTGTTTTGACACGCTCGAGACCTGCCGATGAGCTAAATGCAAACTCAGCGCGGGCATCAATGTTTCGGTATGTATCGATGAAAATCGTGTCCTCGGCGGAAAGGTCATACCCCGTCAAGTCAACGGTGACAGATGCGCCTTCAACTTGAATAGGCATTTCGATGCGGCACGTGCGTCCTGCAGCCGCAATCAACTCACGCATTGGGGCGTCGCCATATTGAGCGAGGTTGTTATAGATTGGGTTTTCCCAAACCAGAACTTGCGGGGGCGACTCCTCGAATTCTTGAGAGGTGAGGTAGGATGTCATGGCCCCGAACTGGTTACCTCCAGTCATCGCGTAATTAATGACTTCCAATTCAGAGTACTCCGCCAAAAAACCCGGAAAGTTGTTTATGGAGCTGTCGGAAAATGACGTCCCAAGAAGGGCAATTGGAATTGCATCTGTGCCACCGCCAAACAGATCAAGCCCCCCCTCCCCGAGGTCTAACGACTGGATTTGCGTCGTTTCGTAGGTGGTGGACACAGCTTCAGGCAGTGTCGTTAAACAGCTTTTTTGCAGGATCCGCCGCATTCCCGAAAACGCAACACTCGTCCCATTCGCAGTCGTTTCAAATTGTGATTTGGTCATCTCCGCGTAGCCAGGCAAAGCACGAATAGTGTCGGCTATCGCGCGGGCGGTTTCCCGTGCCCCTGCAGCGGACCAGTGGAAATCTGCTTTAAAAAAGGGAAGCTCACCTTCTGGTGTTTCCAGCATGGCCGCACGAGCATCAACAACGCGCACGCCAGAGTTTTCAAGGCGTTGTAAAATATCCAAATGTACATGTGTGGCTATGTCGAGATCAAAACCATACAACGCCGCGCTATCCGGCAGGTGGCCTGGCATCGTCACGCTTTTCGTTGGGATAGGAACGAAGATTAGAGTCGTTCCATTGGCCGCTAGAGCCTCAGAGAGATCAGCCAATCGTTCAACGGTCCGGTCCGAAAATGGGTGGTGCATTCGAAGGTCCGCATTGATGCGATAGAAAACGCCGTCGCGCCCTTCAATGGCAGACAATTCACCATTTTCTTGCAGACCGATACATCCAAAATTCGAGGTCGGTAGAGCGTCTTGCGCGCTTGCTTCAACGGCCCAAAGGGAGGTTATTGTACATGCAATTTGCAGGGCGGAACGGATCATTGTGTCACCTCGGTTTGGGTCGTCGGGCGGATTGCAGGTGCGACCAATGCCGTCGATTGTGGGGCAAGAACGGCAAGCCGTTGCGCTTCAATCGCCTCTTCAAGATCTGGTCGGGATTGCAAATCTGCCTCAAGAAGGGAGATGAGGTTTTGTGCGACGACTTTGGTTTCTAGCGAATTGGCGGTATTAGCGACGGCAAGATATCGCTGTGCGTGCAGAAGTTCGGCAGTTGTGGATGTTGGGTTACGCATAATTGTCAACGCCAACTGGAGCCCGAGTTTCGCTGCACCCTCACCTGAAGCGCCTTCCATCAGAGCGATCATTTCATCGTTCAATTGCCCCAATGGCTCCTCTGCCAGTTGGTATCGCATAACGGCGTCTAACGCGTGGCTATTACCTGCAAGCGCGTAGGCGATCAGAATGTCTTTTAGCGTTTCGCGCCGACCATCGGACAGGGTGTCGGCATCAATGTTGTCAAGCGTGCGGATCAGCCCTGTGATCGCACCGCCGCGCCCAGTGGCCGCTGCGATCCCGTAGTAGTGAGCGGTATCTGCCCGAAGGCTTGGGTTGTCGCTTTGTGCAAGAGCTTGTGCAAAACGAAGCGCCGCGAAACCATCACCTAGGTCTGCCAATTGACGAATGTTTGAAACGCTGATGTCGTTTCCCGCGGCCAAAGCCCGACGCGCATTTATAAGTGTCTGGCTTGGCAGTTGACGTGAGGCGGTGATACCAGGAACGACCCTCACGGTTATCCTGTCAGCGGAGACGTCCTGCGCCAGTGCGGTGTAGGGCCACAGCCCCAGCATTACGGACCCGACAATGAAGCTACGCATTTTCGTCACCAGCCGCTTTGAGCGCATCATAGAGCGAAGGGTCACTAAGATATCGAACAGGAAACTCCCAAATAACGACAGGCGGTGCTTCCGTTGGATCAAGCGCATCGAGGAAATCTTGCATTGGGGCAACTGGCCCGCGACCTTCCTGAGCGTAGTTGACGATGTCTTGGGACAACGACAATTTCAAAGCTTCCAAAAAGCTCCAGTTTGGGTTGGCCGAATAGCTGGTTCCAACCAAAACGGAAGGTGCTGCCATATCGACCCCGAATAGATCGAGTGATCCGGTCTGCGCATCAGAAGTTAGAAGGTTGGCAACATAGGGTGCCACGGTCTCGGCAGGCAGCCCAATGACCGGAGCTAGCTTTTCAGAGGTCACGAAGGACACCAAGTCGCCTTCGAATGATACGGTTTCAAGGGCGACCCGCTCGAACGCCTCAGAGCCTGTCGCAATCATCCCCGATTGAGATACACGTTCAGCCACAGCCGCAGCGCCTTCGATGGTCCAATGTGTATCTGTTGGAAAAAACGCAAGGTCTGCAGACGCCAATGCTGAGCGAGTGTCGACAGTCTTAACCCCCGCCTCAATCGTATCTGCAACAAAGGTGTCGTATGTTGCTGCGATTGCGTTGATTTGCCCATCATGTCCAGAGGTGTGGGAGAACTCAATCTTCGCTGGGATCGGCACCAAGACCAGCTCGGTTCCGTATGCTTCCAATTCCTGCTGAACCGTTACGATCCAATCTATGGTTTCGGAAAGCCCCTGAAGTGCGATGCTTTGATCGCGGAACTCTTCGTCGGTAAAAAGCCAGCCGTTCTCACCGGCAACGACACCTTTTCGCCCTTCATTCAGCGTGAGATAACGCACAGCTCCAACCAAACCAACTGCAGGCGCCCGATGGGGAAGGTGAGCCCGATAAAGGGTATCAATTTCGCTCGTGAACCCGCCGTTCAGCAGCGCTTGAGGGACCGGTTTTTCGGCTTCGCTTGTAAACAAGGCGAGGTTGGCGAACGCGGCATAGCCGAAAAAAGCTAGCGGGACAGTCAATTTTGTAGCAAGGCGAAACGACATCATACGCTCCGATCAGAATTGAAAATACAGGAAAGGTGAAAAGCTTTGCTCAGCGAGCTTCAGGATCGTAGCAGTCCCGATGACGAGAACCGCCACTGTCGCAGCAAGCTGTAGCGATATTGATTGCACGGCACCGCCGGCAGCCCATTCGTTCGGCGATTGCGGAGCACCCAGCTTGTCTATGACCCCGTCAATTCGGGGTTCGACAAAAACCACACAAGCTGCCAGCAAAGCGAGTGCCAGGCTTTCTCTTGTAACCGACATCCAAGCGACCGGATTGCCGATAAGGCCGTTTAGCCCGATCATCCCAGCATAAACTTCAAATGCTTCACCGACATGCGTGGCCCGGAACATGACCCAGCCAATCAGCACAAACGTCAAAGTCAGAGGTAGCGCATACCAGTGGGATTGGGCGCTACGATCCCAACCCGTGAACCGTTCGGCAGCAAGCAGCCCACCGTGCCATGCGCCCCAGAGTACAAACGTCCAATTTGCGCCATGCCATAGGCCGCCAAGCAGCATGACAAGCATCAGGTTTATGTATGTACGAAGTGCGCCTTTTCGGTTTCCGCCCAAAGAAATGTACAGATAATCGCGGAGCCAATTCGATAGCGAGATATGCCAGCGGCGCCAAAATTCGGTGATTGATCGGCTAATATATGGAAAACGGAAGTTCTCGAGGAAGCGGAAGCCCATCATCTTGCCGAGGCCAATCGCCATGTCGCTGTAGCCAGAGAAATCGAAATAGAGCTGCAGCATGTATGCGGCCGCACCGGCCCAGGCCAATGCCATTCCCGGATTATCGGTTGCGAACGCAAGATCGGCCAGTGGTGCAACGGCGTCAGCTAAAATGACCTTCTTGCCGAGCCCAATCAAAAAACGCGCGAGACCGTCGCAAAACATTTCTACTGAATGGTCACGTTCCCGAAACTGATCTTCAAGATCTTTGTAGCGCAGGATCGGCCCCGCGATGAGTTGCGGGAAAAGTGCAATAAAGGCGGCAAAATCGATAAATTTTGCATCGGCAGTGGCATCACCGCGGTGCACGTCAATTAAATAGCTGAGCGCTTGGAAGATATAGAACGAAATTCCGATAGGCAGTATCAAGCGCCAGTGGATACCGAGGCCTGCGGTGTCTGTTCCCAACAGAACCGCAAAACTGTCCAGAAAGAAATTGAGGTATTTGAAGACCCCCAGCACGCCAAGGCAGCCCAACACACCAACGGCCAGAAACGCCCTGCCCCGCTTTGTGCCTTTGTGTTTGGAAATTTGCTGGCCAATGACATACGCAAAACAAGTGGTCAGAAACAGCAACCCTAAAAAATCGACCCGCCACCATGCGTAGAAAATATATGATCCGACGAGTATTGGATAAGATCGGAACCGAACAGGCGTCGCGTAGTACACCAGTAGGAAAAGCGGCAAAAACAAAAACAAAAATGATTCTGAAGAAAAAACCATGGATTAACCCTCCAGCTGCTTACGGCAAGACAAGCGCGTCAAACTAAACGCCTCTATGCCACCTGCCCGTAGTTCGATTGCATCCGTACCGCGAAGATTGGTGACGATCCGTGAAGTTTGAGCAGCCAGATCACCGTCGAGGAAGCGCGGGAATTGATTTTGAAAATCGTTTCGGCTCAGCACCAGATGATCCGCTGAAGCTGAAGACAACCCTACCCTATTTCCGATGAATACGTTGTCATTCAGCCACGTCGTTGTGCCGCTTGGTTGGGCACCTATAAACAAACCAGAACTATGGTTGCCGAGCATTTGATTTGCGACAACTCTGGAATTCCTGCTCGTACGCAACTCAATCCCTTTGCGAAGATTATCGACGGCAATGTTGCCGGTCAGATCAACGCAGTCTGACTGTAGAACAGAGATACCACTGCCACTCCTCCAGATGAGATTGTCAGTGATTGTTGTTTCGTGGCTGCCTTCCGTCACGAAGATACCGGGACCTGACGCGCTGAAGATAATGTTCCGGCGCACTGTAGTGTTCGTGGCGCTGTTCATAAACTTAATGGCCGCTTCAGTTGCCCCTCCCAGAAAGGCATTCGACGAAATCAGAGCGTTTTGTGTTGAACGCAAAACGAGCCCGCCAGCTTGCTCACCAACAAATACGTTTGACATAACAACTGGCGATGCCCCGCCAGCAAACGTTGCGCCTCGAACGTCCCGCAATACTGTATCAGTGAGATAAGACTGTCCGATCGGTGCGTATAACCCGCGATTGATGACAGAAACACCTGAATACAAGGCTGTGTCCCCGAACCCTAGCCTTTCAAATAGTGAGTTCGATATTTGCGCTTGGCCGGTGCCTGCGGTTGCGACGAAAGGTGCAAATTGTTCGGCTACTTCGTTTTTTTCTGCGGTGGCTGAGATGGCGGCACCATTCATAACCAAAACACCAAGGTTTGCGATAAATGCCCCGTCCTTCGTGCTGAGTTCCAGTTTATCACCGGGTGTCATGTCAAACCGCCCATTTTGGAACACCACAAGTGGCACGCGAAGTGTGTCTCCGGCCAGCAAGCGCTCGGGATGGGGTTGGCTAGAAACCCAAGCGCGGAGTTCGTAAAGATTGGCCTGCCCGTCATTAATAACAATGGCCTGAGGTGTAGAGGAGGACTGAGCCCTCACAATTGAAAGTTGGTCATTGCTGCCAGCCGCAAACGAAAGCTGCAGCAACGCGAGCCTTAGATCGATAAGATCAAATTCAGCGGCACCATTTGAGGCACGCGGTGGCTCGGCTTCAAATGCGGGCTCGCCACTTTGATCAATGAGCCCAGCCAATAATCGACCCGCGCGTGACGCATGCTGAAGGGTTTCGCTTTCCTCACTCAGGCGTGTGTGAACGTGGACGATTTGAGCCCGCAATTCTTCATAGTCGTGCATTGTTTGCGCATTGCCTGTGCCGAGCATTGCGCAAAGAAGCGCAAGGGCAAGGTTCGTGACGCGTTTGATGCTGGATCTACGCATTGACAACCCGTGGCGCGTCGCTGCCGGTAGAGATTTGTGATGATAAAGTGACGAGGATAACGTCGATCCGGTTCGGCGAGGTGTTGGTCAACTTTGTCTGGTCGATGACATCCAGTGTTACACGTTCGCCCTTGCCGAGAGTTTTGCGGCTTAGACCGTCGAAAATAGAAAGCCCGCTACTGCCTGCGATAATGTGACGGCCTGGAAGCGGGTCGATCGAGATCGATGAGCCCGAATTGATGCGTAGCAGTGTCATATCGTGATCAGACGAAGATGTGATGTGCTTGCTTTCGCCCCACTGATGCTCGCGCGTTAAGTGGCGGTTTGCTTCCCGTCGGGTTTCCGCCTTGAGTGTTTCCACAACGGCTTTGACATCTTGGCATTTCCCACGGGCCGTGACCAAAACCGCATCTGGCGTATCGACGACGATTACGTCCGACAAACCTACGACAGCAACCAAACGATCCTCTGAGCGCACATAAGTGTTCTGTGAATTGATGGAAACAACATCGCCGGACAGAACGTTGCCGTCTGAGTTCGCGACGCCAATGGCGTGCATGGATGTCCAACACCCGACGTCGCTCCACTCAACATCAAGCGGAGCCATGGCTACCGATTGCGCTCTTTCGAAAATGATGCGCTCAGTTGGCTCGTTCGTGGATTTTCTGAAACTATCGGGATCCAATTGAAGGCAGTCACCATTCCATTCGCCTTGGTTGACTGCCGCAGTAACGGCACTGTGCGTTGCAGCATCCAATGATTTGAATTCTTTGAGGATGGTTTTTGCGGAATAGAGAGCAATGCCGGACGCCCAGTAGGCTAACCCGGAGGCAACCAACCCGGAGGCAATGTTCAAAGGTGGTTTTTCAACGAATTCAGCGACATTGTGCAGGCCAGAATAAGAGGTAAATGCACCACCATCCGTTATGTATCCATATCCGGTTTCCGGATAGGTCGGTCTGATCCCAAAGGCGACTATACGGCCATCTTTAGCGGCTTGGCGCATGGCCAAGATCGGAGTATTCAAATTGCCCACAATGACGTGGTCCGCAGGGAGAACAAGCATCAAGGCATCGGGCGTTTCTTCGGCAAGCACCAAGGCTGCGGCTAGAACAGCTGGCCCCGTGTTGCGGGCCATTGGTTCGCAAATGACGGTCGCATCACACTGGATTTCTTTTAGTTGTTTAACGATCGTCCGGTAGTTTTGAGTAGCCGTGACGACCACCGGTTTACCGAACCCCTTGGAACGGTGCCGCTGAATTGTCGCTTGAAAGAATGTCGGGGACCCTGGGCCCGCGACAAGCTGGAATTGCTTGGGGCTTTGAGTACGTGACATCGGCCAGAGGCGTGTACCTGTACCACCACATAAAATAACTGGTCTAATATCTTCCATTTTGGCAATCCTTACTAACTAAAACCCGGAAATTGCGAGCAATTTGGGCTGGCGACGTCTGTCGCTCAGATCCCGTTGAAAATGTCTTTGATCCGGTCCTCTAAAGCGTCCGGAACAAGGTCGCGGCGGAACCGCAAGCGAGCAATCTCGCCAACTTGGACTTGAGTTTCGTCGATGTCTGAAAGAGAAAGTTCAGCGGCCATCATCGCATCTGTTTGGCCGCCAGCGTCTGCGGATTGTTCGATGAGTTCGACACCAACAGGGAAAACGCTTCCATCGGACAGCTCGAGTTCGGCAATATCGCCAGAGATAATGCGCGCGGCACCTTCGGGGCTGATGAACGTCCGGACATCAATGCCGGTATCACCGGAGACCAAGCGAACAAGTGGGGTGCCTGCCAGGATCGTTGCGCCTTCGTAGAAGTCGGCAAGAGGCTGAACCTCGCAATCGCATGGCATCCGAACACTGAGGAGATCACCGGAATTTGCGCTGATCGAATAAATCACATCGCCCTGGCCGGCCTGATTGTTGGTGTAGTTGATTTGGCCGGCCGATGTTGCACGAAGGGTTTCACCCCCCTGACCAATGACAACTGGACGTGGTTCGTAGCTGAATACGAAGCGATCATGAATGACGTTTGAGGCGATCACAATTAGCCCCACACTCAGGCCTGCGATGCAAAGCTTGCGCAATCCGCGACTGAACGTTTGCATTTTTGTCGGTGCTGGAGGAGGCGCTTTGTGCTTTGCTTTCGTGGGACCTGTGTAGCCTAGAAAGCGGTCCATTGTGACAAGATCGCCCGCAAGATGACTATTCAAAATATGGCGTAGCGGTGCAAGGTGGCTAGCGGAGGGATCGCGGAACCGCAAACGGTAATCTGGGTTGTCGCTTTCTCCGATTTTCTCGATATCGGCGACAACAAACAGGCTTAGGGTAAAGCCTTCGAAGTCGAACTGAAGCGCAATCGTGTTTCCCTGTTGGTTGCTGTTGGGAGGGATAAGGCCAGACACATAGGCTTCGGTGATAGACAGGGTCTTTCCTTCAAGTCGGCGACCTGAAATGCGCGCTGAAAATGGTATCTGCAGCTGCGGGTGCTCACTTTCATAAACAAACCCTCCTGCAAGGCTCTCCTCTGGTTGAGCTGTCCTTTGAGGTGAAAGTAATTCAGTCATGTTTATGTCCCATTTTTATGAATTTTCAAACGACGCCAGTGAGATAAAGGACCCCGACGGTGAGCCATCCAATTGTCAGTAGGTGGAGGTAAGCGGAGCCCGCAGAGCTGATGCGCTTTCCAAGAGTTTGCCGTGCCTGCCCGCCAGTCGCGGTGGTCTGTCTGGTCCATTTCTGCCGGTCCAAGCGAAACACAACATATGACTTCACCAAGGCGCCAAAGAGCTGACCAAAATACAAAAGGAAGGGGTAGACTATGGGGAAGCTGCGCCCGCGGAACAGGCAAATACCGGTACAAAAAACGTATCGCGTGACCATCACCCACGAGATATAAACAGGCACAACCATTGGATCGTAGAATATGGCTGCGATGATCATACAGATCGGGCCGGCAAGGGTTGTCCACATCGAGATGCGTTGATCAAAGATCGACCACCACGTGAAATATCCGATATGTGACGCGGGCAATTCCAAGGCGCGGCCGTTGGTCCGCAACATGTTTCCGAACCAACGCACCATGAGGACAGTTGCACTGGCAAAAAAGCTTGGTTTGGGCTGTGTCTCCATTGAGCTGGAGGCGACATCAGGCAAATATGCCATCTGGTAGCCGTTTTTCATCAGCCAAAACCATGTGGATTTATCATCGCCTGTCAGGAAATTGACCCGCCCCAAGCGCCAATGATCGATGTAGTCGGTCTGGACAGCGCTGATAAAGTCGGGATCGGTCGCAAGATCGGCTCGAAAGACCGACATGCGCCCTGTTAAGGTCAGCACGCGGTTGCTTAGCCCCATTGAGCACATCATGACCTGTCGTTGGTCAAACCGCAGTTCAAACCAGTCACGAAACAAGCCCGGCGTCGGGATTTCGACCTCTTCATCTGTTGTTAGGGCACCAATCTTGGGGTTCGTAAAGAATGGCGCGGATTGTGCGACGATGTCCTCAGGGACGCAGCTATCACCGTCCACAAACAGAACGATGTCGTTCTTTGTCGGGCATTGGCGCGCAATCAGGCTGAGGGATTTTGCCAACGCATCCCGCTTGCCTGTTCCAGGAATTCGATCAACGACGAGGTTAACCGAAGCCATATTCATCGGCATCGTGGCGTAGATCTGTTGGATTAGGCGCGCATCTGCGCCATCCACGACTGAAGCAACGATCGTTGCGCCGTTGCTGGCATTCGCGGCGGCTGTGAAGATGCTGCGGTAGACCGGTACGGTCACACTGCTTTCGATCATGTAAGACGTGACAAGAAAAAACGCGTGCGCATCGACTGTTTTTTGGTCGTACCGCGCCTGAGCTCGGGCTTTTCGCCGTGGATATGTGAAACGTCTAAAAATCACAGCACGGGTGAAATTGATGGCAGCCCAACTGTACCGCCACATACCCAGAAAGCCCAAAACCAAAACGGTTTCCTTCACGTCCCCAAGCAGCCCTGCTGGAACAGTACCGGCCAAGAGAGCGGCAGCTGATAGAAACGCAAGATGAGAGAGAACGTGAAGAACCATAGCCATCGGAATTACCAGCAGATGCCGTCGTAGCTGTCGCCACTGACGCGGTTGCGGTTGATGCGGGTAAGGTCGATCATCAACTTGTCGTTGACTGCGTTCAGTTCAGGCAAGACATCTTTGTAAATGTTGCCAACAACGATCGCATCTGACCCATTGATCATTTCAGTCAGATCCGGATTAAGGCGGTCCTTCAGATCTGGAACCACATCGTTGCCCCGACCAGCCGTTGAGTTTTCGTTGGCATAGGCTTCGTGGACGAACGGATCAAAAATTTCCACTCCAACACCATTTTTGATCAAGCGCGCAGCAAGTTCTGCCAGAGGGCTTTCGCGCATATCATCGGTGCCAGGTTTGAAGCTAATCCCAATGAAACCGACTTTCTGGGCTTGCGAAGATTTGACCATGGTCTCAGCTTTAACGATTTGCGCTTCGTTCGCTTCCAGGACAGCGTTGAGAAGCGGAGATGGTGTTTCGTTCACTGCCGCAAGGTGCCGCAAAGCGCGTACATCTTTAGGAAGACAAGACCCGCCGAAAGCAAAACCCGGCCGCATGAAATATGGCGAGATATTCACCTTCAAATCGGAGCACAGAATTTCCATGACGGATTGGCCGTCAAGTCCGCAGGACTTTGCGATATTTCCGATTTCATTGGCGAATGTCACCTTAACAGCGCGCCAAGTATTTGAGGTGTATTTCACCATTTCGGCTGTACGCAGATCGACGGTGTGGATTTTGCAGTTCAGGTTTTCATTCAGTTCCGTGAGTATGTCCCGCGTTGGGTCATCCATTGCGCCAAATACGATCAAACCGGGGTCATAGTAGTCTTCAATGGCTGTGCTTTCGCGCAGGAATTCCGGGTAATAGCCGACCCCAAATCCTTCACCGGGAACTTTGCCAGAGGCCTTGGCCAAGACTGGAATGCAGGTCGTTTCACAACTGCCAGGAACGATTGTCGAGCGGATAACAACCGAATGAAACCCGTCTTTCTCGGCCAAAGCCTCACCGATATTGCGGCAGACGATTTCGACGTATTTCAATCCAACTGACCCGTCGGCAGCGCTCGGGGTGCCAACGCAGACGAAGGACGCATCGGTGTTGTTGATCGCGTATGCAACGTCGTCTGTAGCGCTTAGTTTGCCAGCCGCCACCACGTCTTTCACAAGATCGTCCAGACCGTTTTCTACGATAGGAGATTGACCTGCGTTGATGGCATCAATTTTGCCTTGATCAACATCAACCGCGATTACTTCATGTCCGTCTTTTGCCAAGCAAGCTGCAGCGACAACGCCGACGTATCCAATTCCAAAAATACTGATTCTAGCCATTAGCGCCTCTCAAAATAAATTTCACTTTGACGATGCTGCGCTGCAAAAAAATAAACCAGTCGGTGAAATCCTTACACTGTAAGGAAATCTTAACTTTTCCATAGTAACGGAACTTAAATCATTGAATTAAAATGATATAAAACAACTCAACCCTCTGAATTTGAGGGCTAGGCGTTACTGCAGGGCGCACAATCAGCAATGCTGCAGGTGCATTATGTTCGGTTCGGAAACAGTGTTTGATGTCTTAAAAAAACTTTAATCGAGCCAGCCTTGCTCGTTCACGAATTCAACAATTTTCGCTCGATCGACCAGTTTCAACTTTTTGCTCGCGCGGGACTTATAGGTGTCGACAGTCTTGTTGCTGATATCGAGTTGTTGCGCGATCTGCTTGGAAGTTAATCCACGTGCGAGGGCGACCAGTACATCTTTTTCCCGGGCGCTTAGTCCGTGGAGGTCGGCCGGTTCTCCCAGAGCTGGCCTTAGATGTGTACCAAAGCCTTGGTCGAGGAATATCCCGCCACTCAGGACCGCAGAGAGTGCGATTTTCACACGTTCAAAATCGGAGCCCTTGGAGACGCATCCCCTGAAACCAGCATCAAGAACCGCACGCAGCATATTATCTGTCACGTTAAAACTATATGCTAGAAGTCTGGTCTTTGGACTCACACCACGAACAGCCCGGCTAAAGTCGGCCAGATCATAGTCTCGACTAAAATCAAGGTGCATAGGGTCCAGAAAAAGAACATCCGGCCTAAGCTCGCTGGAAACCTGAATAACGTCGCTATCAGCGCCTTGAAAACTACACCGAACATTTTCTATTTCGTTTAGTCTCATGGCCAGCACGTCTGCGAGCACCGGGTTTTTGTCAATTAAGTGAACGGTTTTCAAATCCTCAGGGTTAGAAACAAAATTCAATTCATCAATTTTTAAAATATTCGTCATGTGATCCCTCGGTCAGGGTATCAAAAACCCGTGAGAATATGCCGATCTGTAAGTGCAATTGCTTGATTAAGTGAGATTGCAACAACTCAACCGAATATAAAAAATTTCGGTCAGTTAAATGAGGCAACCGGTAGGGTCAGCAAGAAACCAAAACTCGAAAAATCAAATGTGAATTCCCAAATTCAGGCCGATTTATGTCCAAAAACCACTTTTGATTGTTAAAATTCCATCACTTCGCCGAGCCGAGGTCATTTTTTGGGCGCAAATTAATTGCGTTTTAAGTGAAACATCTCGCGCTGTGTCTCGGAATATACGCTTCGCCAAATTCAACGAATCTCAAACAGAGAAGAATGGTCTATGGCTATGAACGATATTTTTGTGACCTCCGGTATGTCAGTGTCTGACATTCAAGCGCTTATCGATGATGCAGAAGGCGCGACAACCGTCCACCTTGGGGCGGGAACATACATCTTTGATGAAACGCTCGTGATCGACCGCAGCGACGTGTCTCTAGTTGGTGCTGGAGACGACCAAACAATTATTATTGCAGATGCGTCGATGGCATCGGACCCAGTTATCCAAGTGGGTCATGACGTGTTTTCACCGAACATTTTGGACGAATTCAAACTTGCTGAACCTGCAGGCGCCGGGGACAGTTCAATAGAGCTGGAGGCCGGCCATGGGCTGCAAGCGGGTGACTATGTCTACGTCACTCAGGAAAATACGGATACGTTTTTCGAAGAAATTGGCGATGAGCTTTGGCAAAAGGACAGTGATCTGCGCACCATCTTGTTAAAGGTGAGCGAAGTTGATGGAAATACGGTTTCCTTTAACGGAGAACTGACCTTCGACTATGATCCTGACATTACCACAGTAGAGCATCGAGAAATACTGGAAGGGAACGAGCTATCAGGCTTTACTGTCCAAGGAAGCTGGGGAGAGGCTGACCCCGGTGATTTCTCGAATACTTTGGGTACAGATAACGGAGCCACAGCCATTCTTTTAGCTGGGACAAGCAATGCGGAACTGTCCGGAATTAGCGTTCTAGATGCGGCATCGCATGGCATCACCATCGCAGGGTCAACAGATGTCGTGATGAAAGACATTCTAGTTGATGGAGCCGCGGATAAAGGTGCCGGCGGGAATGGCTACGGGATTTGGATCCGAGATGTCTATGACAGTGATTTTTCCGACCTGACGATCACTGACGTTAGGCATGCCGTAGTTTTTGCCAGTTACACATCAGCATCTGGCAATGTGATTGAGCTAGACTACACAAATCGTGACATCAATTTCCACGGCGGTTTAGATACGGACAACGTCGTAACTGTTGATGTTTCGATCCGCCTTGGCGAAGAAACATCCTATATGTCTCCGACTGTGTTTTTCAATCCAGGCAAGACGTATGGCGCCCCGACCGATGCAGATGCAAACACCGTTGTTTTTGGCACGGTTGTCGGGACAGTCCGCGCAGACACAGCAACATCTGATGACAGCGGTTCTCATATTGAATTGCTGGGCGGAAGTGACATCGCAGTTACTGGAGACGGCGACGATTACGTGGATATGGGAACGGGGCAAGATACTGTTTTTGCGTCGGCCGGCCAGGATACCCTTATTGGTGGATCATCGTACGACCGCGTGTATTTCGAAAATGACGAAGAGACCTATAGCACTCAGTGGGACGGTGACACCTTAATCGTGTCTTGGGGGGACAATTCAACTCATCTGTCATTGTTTGAGGAAGTCCATTTTGCAGATAACTCCTACGAATTCGAGGCCGTTCCTGAACGTCTTGAGATCGCAGGGCCGCGGTGGGAAGAACACAGCGGTGAACACGCCGAAGTTGTCGCAGGCGAGCTGACTTGGGAGCGTGAAACGGTTAGTTCCTCAACCAAGATGGGCGAGAACCTCGATGGCTTGTTGCTTGGGGGTACCGAGGATTTGGATGCCTTCGGCAACGAGCTGGACAACAACATTCTCGGGAACACTGGCGGCAACTGGGTGCAAGGGGAAGATGGCAATGACCGCATCTTTGCCCGGGCCGGTGATGATGTACTCTTCGGCGGCGATGGGAATGATCTTCTTCATGGCCAATCCGGCGATGATGTACTCATGGGAGGCAGTGGAACCGATATTCTAATCGGTGGTCGAGGTGCTGATGCGTTCGTATTGAGTGAAGGACACAATGTAGTCTCTGACTTTGATGCCGCCGAGGGCGACACAATCCAATCGAACACAACACTTGATGAAGACCCGTTCGCTGAAGCATTGAGTGTTTTCTTCAAAACCGGTGAAAGCTCCGATGACTACAACATCGCTTTCACGGACGACGGACTGGAGATTGAGTATGGTGATGATGACAGCATGCTTGTGAAAGACGTCGATTTGTTCGACTTTCTGCTCTAGGACGCTGCCCCTGCCTTTTGGCTGGATAGCCCCATGGGCCTGTCGCAGTACGATGCCGCTCCCTTGATGGCATGTACTGCGATGAATGCGACCTACGATGAGACTGAAACGGCGAGGGACATCCTAACAAAGGCCGGGGCCTTCTTCGTGCTCCTAACGAAATGAAGTTTAGATTCGTTGAGAAAGCAGAGATCCCTTCCCAGCCAACCGGATCGGCTATAATTCCGGCGTTAACAAAGCTGGCTAGCGAGCCTTTCACAATCGTCCTGCTCTTCGCAGACAACGTTTTGATATCGTCACGCTGGCGGGTATCAAACTACAGCCTCTACTGAGTCTGGGCGGTTTGGGTGGGCCACGCATGATCAAAGAAATGACAGATGTCGGCCTGGACGTTGGTCATCGCCGTTCGGGCCGTTTTAGACGAAAGAACGGCATATCCATCGTCAGGTACTGTTACACAGCTGCCCAAACGCCGTTTCGACTAGGGAATCGCAAGTATAAGGAAATCCATTCAAATCCGGGAACAAGGCGTGATGGCGGAGACGAAGGGATTCGAACCCTCGAGACCCTTCCGGGCCTACTCCCTTAGCAGGGGAGCGCCTTCGACCACTCGGCCACGTCTCCGTCGACCCGTCTATCTAAGCCCAATTCAAGGAGCAAGCCGTAAATACGGCTGAATTGAAAAAGCTCACGCACAAAATCGAAATTTTCACTTTGTGGCAGCAAACAATTCATCAATCCATTGGCTGAACTGCTGCAGTGTTCGGTCAAGCCGGCGGCTTTCGTGAATAACGCGCCATAGATCTCGGTCTACGGGGCCGACCGCGTCGTCCCTTTTGAACTTGGTGCATTTTGCCAATACAGCATCGGGTCCAATCGTGTTCACACCAATCGCGATCGCGGCTTTTTTGGCAGCGGCATAGGATGTCGCCCGCACCAGCGGTGGCTTTCCAAAGACCCGCATGTCCGGCGTCCAATCCAGGCTTTCAACCATTCCGACCCAATCACTCGACTTGGTTTCTACATTGCGCCAGATCCAAAATGGAATTGCCGCGACACGTCGCGACACGAGCTGCCCCTCCTCTGGCCGGCCAAATCTAAGCGCAACATCAGCTTCGCCATAAGCAAGGCTGAGGCGTTTATCTGCACTCAACAGCGCGATGTTCACATTTGGCATGTGCAGGCGTGCCGCCTTAAGTTCTGGCGCCAAAAAATAGGTCAGTACAAAATCTAATGACGTGATTGAGACACTCTCACTTTGATCCGCCGCGACATCGTTTAAACCGGACAGCTGGTCCGCAAAATCCTTTCCGATGTCCGTCAACCGCAATGCGAATGGCGTCAACGTCCAGGCTTCGCCTTTCGTTGGCTGAGCGAGCATTTCATCGCAGTTTTCTGCGAGGTGCTGAATATGACGAGACACAGTAGTGGCGCTGGTGTTCAGTAACTCTGCAGCACGCTTCATTGTCCCGCCTTCTTCTAAAGCGAGCAAATACCGCAGGTCGTTCCAGTCCTTTATCATACCCAATCCCATCATAGATACAGCGCACAGGTCGCTGTGTAGTTCACTCCATTTTCAGATACATAAATCGCTAGTACGCAAACACTGCGCCAACCGGATGGTTTTGGGCCCAAAAGGACATGCACATATACTTAAGGGTATAAAATACTGACCAACCGAAGTTTATGGCGCACTTACCAACCCTAGGTTGAAGCCTTCGAGTGACTTCAGCAAGGAAATCAAGCCCACATCTTTGCAGTCACGGCGTTGCAAAAAATGCAATGTGCAACCCCAAGACCTCACGCTACCGTTACGTCAGGGGAAATGTACGGGAGGTAGAAATCTAAAATGTCACGGATAAACAAGACCAAAAACGCCATGGCGAAGAGTAAACATGCTACCACAAACATCACATTGCTGCTATCGCTTGTGGCCACCCATTGGACCTGCTCGTTAGGTGGGGACGAACATGGATCACCATTTTCGCACCTTTGGCTTGTCGCGTTAATCATTATTGTTCCGGCAGCTCTGCGGGCGGCCATTTTGATGCAACGTGATTATCTTGCCCAAGCCCCAAGCCGGCACCCGCCGTACAGAGGTTTGCCACGGTATAGCCGTTTCTAACGGTCTAGGAGAATCTGGCGCAGACACCACTCACCCATCTTTTGTGCCAGTCACACACTTACAAGGTGTGTGTTAGACGACGGGACTGCCCAGCCCGTCGTCTTTTTTTGGCTTAGGTATTGAACAAGAAGTGCAGCACATCGCCGTCTTTGACGGTGTAGCCTTTGCCTTCGGCACGCATCTTTCCGGCCTCTTTGGCAGGTTGTTCTCCGCCAAGTTCGACAAAATCATTGTAGGCGATTGTCTCTGCGCGGATGAAACCCTTTTCGAAATCGCCGTGGATCACGCCAGCCGCTTGCGGGGCCAGCGTGCCTTCTTTGATTGTCCAGGCACGGGCTTCTTTTGGCCCAACTGTGAAATAGGTTTCAAGATGGAGCAGCGCATAGCCTGCTTTGATCAAACGGTCCAAACCTGCTTCGGCAAGTCCCATTTCCTCTAGGAACATTCCAGCCTCGTCATCTTCCAGCTGGCTGATTTCTTCTTCGATCTGGGCTGATATGATCACGTGACTGTTGCCTTGGGCGGCAGCCATTTCGCCGACAGCCGCGGAATGGGCGTTGCCTTCTGAGGCTTCGGATTCGCCAACATTGCAGACGTAGAGCACAGGTTTCGTGGTCAGCAGCTGGAGCATTTTCCAAGCTTTGATGTCGTCATCATCGACCTCAACCGTGCGCGCGGGCTGCCCGTTTTCCAGCGCCTCTTTCGCGGCTTCCAACAGGCGTTGCTGCTGCACAGCTTCTTTGTCGCCACCGCGCACCTTGCGGATGATGTTTTGGAGGCGCTTTTCGATCGATTCCAAATCGGCCAACATCAACTCGGTCTCGATGGTTTCTGCATCGGCAACGGGATCGACGCGACCGTCAACGTGGGTCACGTCGCCATCTTCGAAACAGCGCAAAACATGGGCAATCGCATCGGTTTCTCGAATGTTGGCCAAAAACTGGTTGCCCAGCCCCTCGCCCTTGGACGCACCTTTTACGAGCCCGGCAATATCAACAAACGTCATGCGTGTTGGGATGATGGATTTGGACGACGCAATCGCCGCGAGTGTGTCGAGGCGCGCATCCGGAACGGCCACCTCGCCCACGTTTGGCTCAATGGTGCAAAACGGGAAATTGGCCGCCTGTGCAGCCGCTGTGCGTGTCAACGCATTGAACAAGGTGGATTTGCCGACGTTTGGCAAACCAACGATCCCCATTTTAAAACCCATTTTGACGCTCCTTTTCGCTTTGATTGGGCTTCTAGGATGCTGAAGGCCTGCAAGCAAGCATTACCCCATTGATTTTCCCGTCCCGCTGCGCCAAACCGCAAAAGTTACCTCAGGGGGATTGTCATGACACGCATTGATGCAAAATTTGCCGAATTGAACGCACAGGGCCGCAAAGCTTTTGTCGCCTATGTCATGGCGGGCGATCCGAACTACGAAACATCCATCGAAATCGTCAAAGGTTTGCCCGCAGCGGGTGTTGATGTGATCGAACTGGGGCTGCCGTTTACCGACCCTATGGCCGATGGATCCACGATCCAACTGGCCGGACAGCGCGCGTTGGACGGTGGGATGACGCTGGACCAGACGCTGCAGATCGCGCGCGAGTTGCGCAAAGACGATGACACGACACCGATCGTGATGATGGGCTACTACAACCCGATCTATTCGCGCGGCGTTGATACGTTTTTGGCACAGGCGAAAGAGGCCGGTATCGACGGCCTGATCATCGTGGACCTTCCACCAGAGGAAGACGATGAATTGTGCATTCCAGCGCAAGCGGCTGGTTTGAATTTCATCCGTCTGGCCACACCAACAACCGATGCCAAGCGTTTGCCGGCGGTTTTGAAAAACACGTCAGGCTTTGTTTATTACGTCTCTGTTACAGGCACGACAGGTGCTGCCGCGGCTGAAGCTGCCGACGTGGCGCCCGAAGTGGCCCGCATCAAAGCCTCCACCGATCTTCCGGTTATCGTGGGCTTTGGCGTGCGCACCCCTGATACGGCGCAAGAGATTGCTGGCGTTGCGGATGGCACAGTTGTGGGCTCGGCCATCGTTGAGAAAATCGGCGCTGGTGAGCCTGTTGCCGATGTCTTGGCTTTTGTCAAAACACTGGCAGACGGCGCGCACCGGGCCTAACCCCTCCTCCTTTTTTGAAGTTGGTATTCTCGCCACAGAAAACTTGCGCCCAACTGCCTAAATTGGTAAAAAACACATACCAATTTGACAGAAAGCGCTCTTCATGGCTCCGATCACAACAATTGACGACCTCAAACGGCTTCACAAACGGCGCACGCCGAAGATGTTTTATGATTATTGCGAAAGCGGATCATGGACGGAGCAGACGTTTCGGGACAACGAGAGCGATTTTGACAAGATCCGCCTCCGGCAACGGATCGCGGTGGATATGTCGGACCGCACGGTTGCTGGGAAACTGATTGGCGAGGATGTCACAATGCCCCTCGCCCTTGCGCCTGTTGGGCTGACAGGGATGCAGCGCGCCGATGGCGAAATCAAAGCGGCACGCGCCGCCGAAAAATTCGGCGTGCCTTTCACGCTCTCGACCATGTCTATCTGCTCGATTGAGGATGTCGCGGAACACACCGAAAAACCGTTTTGGTTCCAACTTTATGTGATGCGGGACGAAGACTACGTCGATAATATCATCGAACGGGCGAAACGGGCGGGATGTTCGGCCCTGGTGCTCACGCTCGATCTCCAAATTCTGGGGCAACGGCACAAAGACATCAAAAACGGCCTGACGGCCCCGCCCAAGCTTACCCCGCCGGTCTTGCTTGACCTGTCCACGAAGTGGCGGTGGGGGATGGAAATGCTCCACACCAAGCGACGCAGTTTCGGCAATATTGTGGGCCACGCAAAGGGCGTGGAAAACATGAACTCCCTCAGCTCTTGGACCGCCGAGCAATTCGACCCGCGCCTTGATTGGGAAAAGGTCCGCATTTTGAAAGAGAAATGGGGCGGCAAGCTGATACTGAAGGGCATTTTGGACGTCGAAGACGCAAAAATGGCCGCTGAAATTGGTGCAGATGCCATCATCGTGTCCAACCACGGGGGGCGGCAGCTGGACGGGGCGTTGAGCTCTATTCGCATGTTGCCGTCGATCGTGGCAGCTGTGGGCGATAAGGTTGAGGTACACCTCGACAGTGGCATCCGGTCTGGCCAAGATATGCTCAAAGCGCTGGCGATGGGCGCAAAGGGGGTGATGATCGGGCGGGCCTATATCCACGGGCTGGGCGCTATGGGCGAAGCGGGTGTGACCAAAGCGTTGGAGGTCATTCAGCGCGAGCTGGACGTCACGATGGCGCTGTGTGGCCGGCGGGACGTCAACACGCTCGACCGCGATGTTTTGCTGGTGCCTGACGATTTCGAAGGACGATGGACCTAAAGGCCACTTTGGGGCACGAATCCCCTTTCCAAAAAGGCAAAGCTGTCCTATAGGCATGGCTTCACTTGGGGGCCGTTGTGGTTCCTGACATGGCAAAGTGGGTCGTCATCAGAGTAGGGCGACGCGCGAATTGAAAGGATTATCCAATGGCTGGTCAAGTTCCAGATTTCGAAGTAACCGCACGCGAAAACACCGGTAAAGGTGCCGCACGTCAAGCCCGCCGCGACGGCCTAGTACCAGGTGTTGTTTACGGTGGTGGCGAAGACCCCATCGCGATCAACGTGCCGTTCAACGTTTTGTTCAAGAAACTCAAAGCAGGCCGTTTCTTGTCCACATTGTTCAACTTGAAAATGGAAGGCCAAGAGGACGTTCGCGTTATCTGCCGGAACGTTCAACGTGACGTGGTCAAAGACCTTCCAACACACCTCGACTTCATGCGCCTTAAGCGTACATCCAAAATCAACCTGTTCATCGGCGTTGATTTTGTGAACGAAGACGCGGCGCCTGGCCTGAAAAAAGGCGGCATCCTGACTGTTGTGCGCCCTGAGGTTGAACTGGTTGTAACAGCAGGTGACATTCCTGAAACGATCACTGTTGATCTGACAGGTTTGGAAATCGGCGACACTATCACAATCAACTCTGTTGATCTGCCAGCTGGCGCGAAGCCAACCATCGACCGTGACTTCGTAATCGCGAACATCCAAGCACCATCCAGCTTGGCTGCATCTGACGACGATGAAGAAGAAGTCGCAGCGGACGAAGTTCCAGCAGACAACGGCGAAGAGTAAGCTCTTCTAGCCTAGACTTTTGAAAGGGCGTGCCATGAGTGGCGCGCCCTTTTTCGTTTCCACAATTCATCGTATAGATAGCTTATGAAACTTTTTGTCGGCCTTGGTAATCCTGGCGCGAAATACGCGCACAATCGTCACAACATTGGTTTTATGGCGTTGGACCAGATTGCCAGCGACCACGGATTTTCGCCATGGCGTGCGAAATTTCAAGGGCAGCTGTGCGAGGGCAAGCTTGGATCTGAAAAGGTGGTCCTGCTCAAGCCGGAAACCTTTATGAACCTATCGGGGCAATCTGTTGGTGAAGCGATGCGATTCTTTAAGCTCGACAGTACAGATGTGACCGTGTTCCATGATGAGCTTGATCTGGCGCCATCCAAGGTGCGCCTGAAATCCGGTGGCGGCCATGCGGGCCACAATGGATTGCGATCTATCCACCAACATATCAGCCCCAACTACGATCGCGTGCGTCTGGGCGTGGGGCATCCGGGCCATAAAGACCGCGTTGCCGGTTACGTATTGTCTGATTTCGCGAAGGCTGAACAAGAGTGGCTGGATGATGTTATGCGCGGGATTGGCGATGGCGCGCCACATCTGGCCAATGATGAAGGCCCCGAGTTTCTGAACGCAATTGCGTTGCGCGCCAATCCACCAAGATCTTCAACGACAAAGCCCAAACCTAAGGCAGAGCCGCCGAAGAAACCGATTGAGGTGGAGGCAAAGGATACGAGAACGGCACTTCAAAAACTGGCTGACAAATTCCGTTAGGCGCGGAACGCTTGCCGCCTGCCCGCCCCCATGGCACGGTGCCTCCATTGGGGGAACTGCAGATATGGCACCACTTTTGAAATGGGTTTTAATGGCTGTCTTGGTCGTGATCATCGCGCTCACGGGGCTTGGGCTGTGGCACCGTGAGAAGCTTGTCCGGTTGATGGCTGTAAATTCCCTATTCTCAGAACCTAAAATTGTCGGCAACTTCATTGCGATGGATGGGTTGTTCGAAAATGTCTCTATGCCGCTGTCAGATGCGACGCCGAACCGGCTGCCATCAGGCACCCCGATGAACCTGCCCCTTGGGTTCGCGGACTGGACCGCTGACAGGTCGGTCACTGCCGTTATCGTGGTCAAAGACGGCGTCATTCGCCACGAGAGCTATCCACTGACCGCTGAAAATGAGACTGATCCCGCCACGTCACGCCGCATCAGCTGGTCGGTCGCGAAAAGCTATCTCTCGACCTTGGTGGGGGTGTTGCATGATGAAGGCACCCTCCCCGATCTGGACGCGCCTGTGATCCAATATGTGCCGATCCTCGCGGGCTCGGCCTACACCGACGCCAGCATACGCGACGTGCTGCAGATGTCCTCCGGCGTTACGTTCAACGAGGACTACCTGGATTTTTGGAGCGACATCAACAAAATGGGCCGTGTCTTGGCTCTTGGGCAGTCCATGGATGGTTTCGCATCCGGGTTGACGGAAAGCTTCACGGCACCGGGCGAACACTGGCAGTATGTGTCCATCGATACCCATGTGATCGGGATGGTCATTCGCGGCGCCACGGGACGCGCCGTGCCGGAGTTGCTGAATGAAAAGGTTCTTAAACCGCTGCGCATGACCCAAACGCCCTACTATCTGACAGACGGTTACGGCGTGGCGTTTGTGTTGGGTGGGCTGAACATCACAACCCATGATTACGCGCTGTTCGGCCATATGATTGCCGATGGTGGCATATCCTTTGGCACGCGCATCGTATCCGAAGACTGGATCGTAGAAAGCACAACCCCGTCAGCGAACACACAAGACGGCGAATTTAAATACGGGTACCAATGGTGGATCCCGTATGACGCATCAGAGGGCGTGTTCTTGGGGCGTGGCATTTACGGTCAGTATATTTACATTGATCGCCCTCGCGGTGTGGTGATTGCCGTCAACAGTGCGGACAGGGCATTCCGCGAAGAGGGTGTGTCTGACCAAAACATCGCCATGTTCCGCCAACTTGCAGAAAGCTTCGACTGATGGAAAAAGAACCTTCGCTGAATGTGCTGGGTGGGCCGCTGGAAACCTGTTCGACAGATCCTCTCACCGGGTATTTCCGCAACGGGGCCTGTGACACTTGCGCAGCGGACACAGGCAGTCACACGGTTTGTGCCATCATGACCGCCGAATTTCTCGCGTTCAGTAAATATGTTGGAAATGACCTGAGCACGCCGCGCCCAGAGTTTGGGTTTGCGGGACTGATGCCCGGTGACGGCTGGTGTCTGTGCGCCTCACGGTTTTTGCAAGCCCATGATGAAGGGTGCGCGCCGAAGGTAAACCTAGCGGCAACGCATCAACGTGCTTTGGATATCGTGCCGCTGGAGGTTCTACAGGCAAACGCCCTGACCTAAAGCTTAGCCTTCGATTGCATCAATCATGTCAGCGCGTGTTCCATGGCGACCACCTTCGAACTCGGTGTCCAAAAACGCGTCCACCAAGGCCAAGGCCAGCCCCTCACCCACGACGCGAGCACCGATAGACAACATGTTTGCGTTGTTATGCGCGCGGATCATTGACGCAGAGAATTCATCCGTACAGCAGCCACAGCGAATGCCGTTGACCTTGTTGGCGGCCATCATGATGCCCTGCCCTGTGCCGCACAAAATCACGCCGAGGTCAGCCTCTCCCGATGCAACTTTGCGCGCGGCCGCTTCGCCGTGTTTCGGGTAGTGGGTGCTTTCGGGCGTCACGGGGCCAATATCATCGACTGTGTAGCCTTTGGCTTTGATATGTTTGGCCACAGCCTGACGCAGATCAATGGCAGCATGGTCGCTCGACAGAACAATCGTTTTGGTCATGGTCTTACTCCACAGAGCGGCCTTCGGGGCCGGACATGTCAAACCCGAGGTGGCGGGCGACGGTAAAGATATCTTTGTCGCCGCGGCCACACATGTTCATGATGATGATGTGGTCTTTGGGCAATTCAGGCGCGATTTTCATGACGTGGGCCAAGGCATGCGATGGTTCCAACGCAGGGATGATCCCTTCTTTGTCACACGACAGTTGGAACGCCTCGAGCGCTTCTTTGTCGGTGATGGCCACGTATTCTGCGCGCCCGATGTCATTCAACCAGCTGTGCTCTGGGCCAATACCGGGATAGTCGAGCCCTGCGGAGATGGAATAGCCTTCCAAAATCTGCCCGTCGTCGTCTTGCAGCAAATACGTGCGGTTCCCGTGCAACACGCCCGGACGCCCGCCGGTCAGCGATGCGCAATGCTCCATCTTGGCATTAACCCCTTTACCGCCAGCTTCGACACCGATGATGTTCACATCTTTGTCGTCCAAGAAGGGGAAGAACAGGCCCATCGCGTTTGATCCGCCACCGATGGCTGCAATCAATGTGTCGGGTAAACGGCCTTCGGCGGCCATGATCTGCTCTTTGGCTTCTTTGCCGATGATCGATTGGAAATCGCGGACCATCGCAGGATAAGGGTGTGGGCCGGCAACAGTGCCGATGCAGTAAAACGTATCGCGAACATTGGTTACCCAGTCGCGCAATGCGTCGTTCATCGCGTCTTTCAATGTCCCCCGACCGGATGTTACCGGAACAACCTCAGCGCCCAGCAGACGCATGCGGAACACGTTCGGGGCCTGACGCTCAACGTCGTGGGCTCCCATATAAACAACGCATTTCAAACCAAATTTCGCACAGACTGTCGCTGTTGCAACGCCATGCTGGCCTGCGCCGGTTTCTGCAATGATCCGCGTTTTGCCCATGCGGCGCGCCAGAATGATTTGGCCCAGAACATTGTTAATCTTGTGTGCGCCTGTGTGGTTCAGCTCATCCCGTTTCAGGTAGATTTTCGCGCCACCCAAGTGTTCGGTCAGCCGTTCCGCGAAATACAGCGGTGACGGGCGGCCCACGTAGTGGGTCCACAAGTCATGCATTTCAGCCCAGAAGGTCTCGTCTGTTTTGGCGTGCTCGTACTGTTCCTCAAGCTCAAGGATCAGTGGCATCAGGGTTTCAGACACAAACCGCCCACCAAAATCGCCAAAGCGACCTTTTTCATCAGGGCCAGTCATAAAGGAATTAAACAGATCGTTCATTTGGGCGTCTCCCGCAGGGTCCAATTGGGCCAGCGAGATGTAGCGCGGCTGGGTGCGGTGGTAAAGCGGTCTGGCCTGTCAAAACGTCGCGCAGAGCAACCAATTTACAGCTTTGGCACAGGTTGCCCTTTTGCGGCATCGACAAAGGCGCGCATTAGGTCAGCGTCTTTGACGCCCGGCGCGCTTTCAACGCCCGAGGCGACGTCAACTTGTTGCGCGCCTGTCCGCAAAACAGCCTCAGCAACATTAGCGGGGGTTAACCCACCGGCCAACATCCACGGCTTGGTCCAATATTTACGGTCTGCAAGCAGCCGCCAATCGAAGGTAATTCCATTCCCGCCTGGCAGGACCGCGCCTTTGGGGGGCTTGGCGTCCAACAGCAGCTGGTCTGAGACTTCGCTAAATATATCGATCTGCGGCAGATCTTCGGCGCTGGAAATGCCGAGAACCTTGATCACAGGCAAACCATAGCGCGCGCGCACCTCTGCCACCCGTTGCGGTGTCTCGTGTCCATGCAGTTGCAACATGTCCAAGGGCACAGCCTCGGTTAGCGCGTCGAGCTGCACATTGTCACCGTCGACCACCAACGCCACTTTCGCGATGCCAATGGGCACCTCGAATGACAGTGCGCGCATTTGGTCGAGATCGACACATCGCGGGGATTTGGGGAAAGTGTTGAAGCCAACATAAGTAGCACCTGCGGCAGCCGCATTTGCAACGTCCGCAGGCGTGCGTAGCCCGCAAATTTTCACCCGAATGTCAGCGGTCATGGTGGCTTAGCCAGCTTTGTCCAGCAACGCGACGATCTCGTCCTTGCCTTCGTGCTTTTCGGTCGTCAGCGAATCCACTTTGCGCTTCAATGCGTTGACCTCGCGACCCTTTGCCTTTGCTTCCGAACGGATACGGTGCTCGCGCACCCACTCCCACAAGAAGCCAATCAACAAACCCAGGCCAACACCGATAAAGATCGCCATGAAAAGCGGCAATTCGATGGTTGGTGAAATGCCAAGCTGGCCAGCGAGTGTTTCCGGCAGGGCCTTCAAGGTCACGATATCCCGGTTGGCCATTCCGAGGATGATGAGGCAGATCGCAACGATCGCCCAAAAGATGTATCTGATATATTTCATGAGGTCTGTTTACTTCCCGTTCAGGCGGTCCCGCAAGAGCTTACCTGTCTTAAAGAACGGAACATGCTTTTCATCGACCTGAACCGCCTCACCCGTACGCGGGTTGCGGCCCAAACGCGCATCGCGTTGTTTTACCGAGAACGCCCCAAAGCCACGCAGTTCTACGCGGTCGCCTTTGGCCATGGCATCAATGATGCTTTCGAAAATCGTGTTTACGATGCGCTCAACATCGCGCTGGTAAAGATGTGGGTTCTCTTCGGCAATCTTCTCGATCAACTCGGAACGGATCATATGTAGTCTCTCCCCAGGCGGTCCAACGCAGGCCAGCGACAGTATGGCCCTTTGACAGAAACTATAGGACGGAAAATCAAACCAAGGAAGAACCCGAAACGGGGAATTCTATGTTAAATCAGTCGTTTTCAGCGATTTTCCCCCACTGAACACCGCCCAATCCATGCTGCGCCTGCAAAGTCCCCCTACATCTTATGACATAGCCGAGCCGATTCGCAGGGTGCATCGGGCGCGAAAAGCAAAAGCCCCGCTTGCTAGCGCAAACGGGGCTCCGCAATTTTTAGACCCTGAGGGACGTCCCTCAGGCGCGCTCCGAGGTTTACTCGTCGCCTTTGTTCAAAGCCGCGCCGAGGATGTCGCCCAAAGACGCACCGGAATCGGAGGAGCCGAACTGTTCGACGGCTTCTTTTTCTTCCGCGATTTCGCGTGCTTTGATGGACAGACCCAAACGACGTGTTTTCGCGTCGATGTTTGTCACACGAACGTCGACTTTGTCGCCAACGCCGAAACGCTCTGGACGCTGTTCGGCACGGTCACGGGACAGGTCAGAACGACGGATGAAGGATTTAGCGCCTTCATAATCGACTTCGATGCCGCCGTCTTCAATCTTGGTCACTTCAACAGTGATGATCGAACCGCGCTTTACGTCGCCAGTTGCGTCTGCAAATGGGTCGCCGTCCATGGCTTTGATGGAGAGGCTGATGCGCTCTTTCTCAACGTCCACTTCGGTAACCTTGGCATTTACCATGTCGCCTTTGCGGTAATCGCCGATCACGTCTTCGCCACGGCCTTCCCAAGTCAGGTCGGACAGGTGAACCATGCCGTCGATGTCGCCTTCGAGGCCAACAAACAGACCGAATTCGGTGATGTTTTTGACTTCGCCTTCGACTTCAGTGCCTTCAGGGTGTGTTTCTGCAAACACTTCCCATGGGTTGCGCTGTGTCTGTTTCAGGCCAAGGGAAACGCGACGTTTTGTTTCGTCGATTTCCAGAACCATAACTTCGACTTCTTGAGACGTAGATACGATTTTACCTGGGTGTACGTTCTTCTTGGTCCAAGACATTTCGGACACGTGAACCAGACCTTCAACGCCAGCTTCCAGCTCAACGAATGCGCCGTAGTCAGTGATGTTGGTCACGCGGCCCATGTGCACGGAATCCAGTGGGTATTTGCCGGCAACGGCATCCCATGGATCAGCCTGCAACTGCTTCATGCCGAGGCTGATGCGGTGCGTGTCTTTGTTGATCTTGATTACCTGAACCTTGATTGTCTCACCAATTGTGAGGATCTCGGATGGGTGGTTCACACGGCGCCATGCCATGTCTGTGACGTGCAGCAAGCCGTCTACGCCGCCAAGGTCAACGAACGCACCGTATTCAGTGATGTTCTTGACCACGCCGTCAACTTCCTGACCTTCGGTGAGGTTGCCGATAACTTCAGCGCGCTGTTCTGCACGTGATTCTTCGAGGATTGCACGACGAGACACAACGATGTTGCCACGACGACGGTCCATTTTCAGAATTTGGAATGGCTGCTTTAGACCCATCAATGGGCCAGCGTCACGCACGGGGCGTACGTCAACCTGAGAGCCTGGCAAGAACGCAACAGCGCCGCCCAGATCAACAGTGAAGCCACCTTTAACGCGACCAAAGATTGCGCCTTCAACGCGCTCTTCGTCTGCATATGCTTTTTCAAGGCGATCCCATGCTTCTTCACGGCGTGCCATTTCACGAGAAATAACAGCTTCGCCGCGGGCGTTTTCAGACGAACGAAGGAACACTTCGACGCTGTCGCCAACATTGATTTCAGGGGCTTCGCCAGGGTTTGCGAATTCTTTTACGTCAACGCGGCCTTCCATTTTGTAGCCGACGTCGATGATGGCCTGACCATTCTCAACTGCGATGACTTTGCCTTTTACGACGCTACCTTCTTGAGGTGTGTCGATTTCGAAGCTTTCTTGCAAGAGTGCTTCAAACTCATCCATAGATACGTTCTGAGCCATGTGGCGTCTGTTCCTAGGTCTGTGTTGGCCGGACGCGTCGCGGGTGCGCCGGACTTTGGGTGAGCCCACCTGCGGTGGGACGGGATGAAAAGTATTGGCAGGCCCAGAATAACAAAAGAGGGTCGGAAATTCCGACCCTGCCCTGCTGTGTGTTCTAGCGACCCATCAACAGGGCGGCGTATAGGCGTTATTGGCTTTATACGCAAGGGGTTTGGCGACAGGCCCGTTGGGCCCGATGCTGCCGCTCTCCGTCATTCGATCAAAGTCAGCGTGTCCCAATGGGTTTGCGCCAGTGCGATCATCTCGCCCTGACCGTCGTCAAACAGTCTACCGCCACGCGGTGCGAAAAACACGTATAGCTTTCCATCGTAGATCCGCCAAACCTCTGGATCTCCAGGAACCTCACGATTGATCGACATTGCACGCGTGCAGTATCCGCCAAATTGCGGCGCATAGGCATCAGGGGCTGATTGAAACAACGCGGCATCTTCGGCCGTTGCAAACCGCCAAACGGCACCTTTCCATTGGACTGTTGTGACGTCAGACCCATCCTCGGCTTCGCCCGCGTCGAAATAGGCCGTGGTGTCATAACCGTTCAACGCATGACCTGAGCCCGATAGGCTAAACCGACTGATCGTTTTCGCAAAGCCGACCGATGGGAGCGCTGCCCATGCGCAAGCCGCTATCACCAATTCGCCCAAACGTCTCCGAGACACTTCAACCATTTAATTCGCCTTTCACTCGATGCCGCTGGGATAACAGCATTCGGCGAATTTGAAGATCACAATTCGATGACCCCAACAAAAAAGAGGCGCCCCAAAGCGCCCCTTTTCCCGTCTCTGCAACGAAACGATTGAAATTTAAGATTCGGCAGGAGTGTCGCCGCGTTCCCACAAAAACGCCTGCATTGGCTCATCAACAGGTGTTTTCGCGAAGTGGTTTACGTAGTTGGACATGGTTTTTTGTGCCACGAATAAGACAACGTCCAATGCCGCGCGGTGGCCGTAGCCTGCATCAAAAAATGCTGCGAACTGCTCGTCAGTGATGTTGCCGCGTTGGCGCACAACCTGCAGCGTGAATTTACGCAAGGCTTCAAGCTTGGCTGTTGGCAGAGCGGATTCAGTGCGCAGAGCTTCTGACAGCGCATCGTCAACCTTCATCATTTTTGCGATGCCCGTGTGCGCTGGCACACAGTAGTGGCATTCGTTTTCAACGTTGATGGTCTGCCAGACGACAGTGGTCTCATCCGCGTCAAAATCTGTTTCTGTCGCCAGCTTGTGCAACACTTGGTAGCCCTCAAGGTTTTGTGGGCTTTCGGCCATCACTTTGTGCAAGCCGGGCAAACGGCCAAATGCGGCTTGGGACTTTTCGAGAAGTGGTTTGGATGCTTCAGGTGCGGATTCGAGGTCGTGGGATGGAAAATCAGTCATGGGAGACTCCTTTTAAGGTCTGTTTCCCACCTTATATGGGTTTCTTGAGCAATCACTCAAGTATATAATTGAGCAAACATTCAACTAAACGTGATCCTATGCCGCGCAGACCCACATATGATAAAGATGACCTGATACGCCGTGCCCGCGATTTGTTTTGGCGCAAAGGCTGGGCAGGAACCTCGCTCAAAGATCTCGAAAAAGCGCTGTCCTTAAACCCGGGCAGTATTTACGCGGCCTTCGGATCTAAAGATGAACTGTATAGCTTGGCGCTCGACCGCTATATCAGCGAGGGGTCCGCGACGCTTGATAGGCTCGCCGATGAGCTAGGCCCTCTACCCGCGCTTCAAGCCTATCCTAAAACAATTTTGGAAAACGACGCAGCCGCCGCGCGAGCCTGCATGTTGGCGAAGACCTACCTAGAGCTTTCGCCGCAAAACCATCCGTTGGCCGAACAGGCCAGCGCCCATTTGCGCAAGATGGAAAACAAATTCGCGACATTGTTTGCCGCTGCGCAGTCAAACGACCAAATCGGTGCGGAGCACGAACCGAAGTTTTTGGCGCAACGTTACCAATCAGATTTGATGGGGTTGCGCCTGTCAGCCGAACGGCCTGACTTTAATGCGTTTAAAACTGCTGAAGATATCTCACGCGGGCTTGCTCGGCTTTAATCTCCATCATCACCGATCAACAGGCTTTCAACGCTTTCTATCTCTGGCATCGCACGGCCTGCGATGCCCTGCAAATCGCCATGCATCCCCACGGTGGACGCGATCACCAGATCAATTTGTTTGGCCCGCAACGCCCATCCGCGCTCCATAAACTTGCGTTCTTTTGCCAGTTCGGCCTGCATATCCTCAAAGCGTTCCACGATCGCATCTACACGTTGTTTGAACTGCGTCCCTGTCAGGTATTCATACACCAATTCCGCCTTGGTTTCTTGCCCCATGGCTCGTCCTTTCGCGCCAGCGACATCCAACAAACCTTGGCGTAGGGACGTTGCCAGCGGAACGGCATAGCGTGGCGCGCAGACCCAAATTCCATCGACCAGGCCGAAACTATCGATCCCCTCTGGCAGGGCGACTGATGTGATCACCGCGATCTCACAACCGGCCGCCCGCTGATCCCCGCGTAATTTTGCGAGCCAGCCTGCCGTCCAGTTTTTGGTCCGCTTGCTCTCCCACAGAATACTTCCAGCAGCGCCACTCGCCGCCATCACGTCTTGGCGCACATCTGCCCCGCTGACCCCTTTACCGATGGGCGTAAACCCATCCATTGGAAACGCCTGGGCCAGCGTATCTTCCAACACAATCTCTGCCGCTTCGCCTTGGGTTTGCATCGAACCTTGCTCAGATTTCTGCTTCAACGCTTCGATTTGGCGCTTCATGCCATCGATCATCTGATCTTTCTCAGCAACCTTAAGCGCGGCTCTCTCATCTGCGTCCTTAGCGAGCTTTTCGGCCAAGGCCTCCCGCTCCGCTGTAATCATCTTTTGGACCGTAAGCTCTAGCTCGGCCTCTTTGTCCGCCAATTGCTGTTCGCGTTTCAGCGCGGCTGCCTGTGTGGCTTGGGCTGCGCGCAACTTTTCCTCTTGCTCTTTCACCCGCGCCTGCAAGGCCAAATGCTCTGCGCTTGCCTCTGCCTTGCCAGCCGCTTTGGCACGTTCTTCGGCGGCCGCGACCGCACGGGTCGTCTCTGCCTCGCGCTGCGCCAGTTGATTTTTAAACGTTGCTTTCAGGTCTGCCACCAATGGCCCTGCCAATTGCTCAGTCAGTTCGATCTCGCTCGAACAGGTCGGACAGGTGATTTTTAGATCAGACATCATGGCTTCCTTTCGTAGTCACCTTTCCCTTATCACGCAGTCGGCAGGGAACGCACCGCCCAAGTGCACCAAAGGCCCGATTGCACCCATCGGCCAGACGTCTATGGTGCCGCCATGAGAATATTGCTCCTGATACTAACTATTCTACCAACCGCGTCGGTCGGCCAATGGGCGCCGAAACCGGATTTATTCACCTATGATGCCAGTTTTGCAGATTGCACAGCTGACGCCACAGGCGACGATCTAGTCGCGCGCTGCACCGCCATTCTCGCGACCGCGTTTGTGCTAAAACGCGAGGTCGCATTGGCGTTTCAACAGTGCCTCGATGTCCCGCTCCGCGACTGCGCCGCCCCGTTTGAGAATGCTGGACTGCCTGCCTTTGGCGCACAAATTGCAGCGGGCATTGGTTGCGACATGAGTGATATGACCCTCTATCCCGCCGATACTGCACTGCCCCCAGATCACTGCGTTGCAATCACGGGCGATATCCTCGCAGATGAGGGTGCGATCCCCTTAGATGGCAACCTGGAGTGCACCGGCACATTTACCTGCATCGAGCTTGCTGCGATCCAGCAGCAGCTTTGGCTAAATGCCCTGATGCAGCTGGAAAACGGCCCCGTTAACGATCCAACCTCCCGCGATCTTTTGGGGCGGGTTGGTGAGGAATGCCAGAGCATACCAACAGGAACCGAAGTAGGCACGCTTTCGCAAATTGAATGCCTCGCGCAAGGCACATCCCTTCTGTGGCGCGATCTTGTTTTGGAAAATCAGGGGTAGGAATGGGGCAACTTTATCTTGTGCGGCACGGGCAGGCCAACTCTCACGCGACGACCGAAGAAGACTATGATCGCCTCTCGGAGCTTGGACACAAACAAGCGACTTTACTCGGTCAATGGGTGGATACCCATGAAGCCCCGTTCGATCTTGTCATTTCAGGCACGATGCAACGCCATGTTGAGACAGCAAACGGAATGGGCTTCACACCGAACCACAAAGACAGCCGGTTGAATGAAATGAACTACTTCGCCTTGGTGCACGAGATGCAACGCATCCATGGCCTAACACCACCAAGCACGTCTGACGATTTCGCAGTTCACATGCCACAAACGTTTACCGCTTGGGAGCAGGGTAGCATCGCAGGCAGCGAACCGTTTTCCGCATTCGAGACGCGCATCCGCTCTGCCCTGTCAGACCTCGCACACCCGGGAAAGCGGGTGTTGTGTGTTACGTCAGGCGGCGTTATCGCTATGGCCATGCGCGCCAGTTTGGGGTTGGGGATCACACAGACGGCGCAGATTTTATTGCCAATCTACAACTCATCGCTGCATAGGTTTCATGTGCGCGCGCAAGGGCATGTCCTTGCGTCATTCAATACCATTCCGCATTTGGACCATCCAGATCAATCCGGTCATCGCACGCATTACTAGAGGTTTAGATGTCTTGCCCGCGCCCAATTAAATCTTCGAACAAGTCGCGGTAAATCTCACCTGAATCGCCGCGACCAAACACATTCGCCCCGCCCGAGTACAATGTGCCATATGTCCGGGCGAGGTTCACAGTTTGCGCGATGCCAGACAAAAATTGCTCCCGCTCCAACGCGGCGAGCGGGTGAATATAGGTGCCCCACACACGCCCTTGCGCCACCGCGTAGCGCGCATCCAACGCCGTGTCGAAATTGGCCTGCATCATGCGCAGCATTTCTTCAGGCGTGACATCTTCAATGCTCGCGATTGGCACCATTGCTCGCATTCGGTCCGCACCGGGGGCGACAACAATCAAAACAGGAATATCTTCCAACACCAGTTCAAACCCGCTGGGCGTGATTGAGGCTTCAGGGTCCAGGTCGGCCACAATCTCGGCCATCCGTTCGACCGTCATTGGCGCGTCTTGCGCGCAAGCGGCAGAGGTCGCGAACATGAGGAAAACGAATAGTCGAAACATGGCCTGTGCCTCCGTGCTAGGGTGGATTTAACCCTAGCGCCAGGTTCGGCTTTTCACAAAACACTGCTGCGTGAACGCTCCACGAGCTCAATCGCCTTTGCGACAGCCGCTTCAATCGACAGGTCAGACGTGTCCAGAGTTACCGCGTCATTTGCCGCGACCATCGGTGCTTCGGCGCGGCCAGCATCACGCGCGTCACGCGCCTGCACATCTGCCAAAACAGTTTCAAAACTGTCCTTGTTCCCCGCGGCTTGCAGTTCGGCATGGCGGCGTTTCGCCCTCGTCGGCGCGGATGCTGTCACGAACAATTTTGAATCCGCATCCGGGCAGATCACGGTTCCAATATCGCGACCATCGAGAACCGCACCGCCATCACGGGCTGCAAAACTTCGTTGAAACGTGACCAAAGCGGCACGCACCTCTTTTATCACAGCCACCTTGCTGGCGGCTTGTGCCACCTCAGGCGTGCGCAAATTGTTCGCTTCGAGTTCACGCGCCGTCAGCGTTTGCGCCGCCTTCAACGGCTCCATCCCATTTAGAACTTTGGCGCCAACCGCGCGATAGAGCAGCCCCGTATCTAAATGCGCGAACCCGAAATGTGCGGCCACGGCTTTGGAGATTGTACCTTTACCAGCAGCTGCCGGCCCATCAATTGCAACAGTGAACGACATCACCCGTTGCCCCGCACGATCCCCGCGCCAAGCTGTGTCATCAACCCTTCGAAGATCGGGAATGACGTGGCAATCGGGCCGCCATCGTCCACGGTCATTGGAGCGTTCGTCGCCAATCCCATCACCAAGAACGACATGGCAATCCGGTGATCCAACCGGCTTTCAACTGTCGCGCCGCCTGGCACATTGCCGAAACCCTTACCGGTCACGATCCACCAATCATCACCCTCGTCAACCTCAACACCTGCAGCGCGCAGACCTTTGGCCATTGCGTCAATGCGGTCGCTTTCCTTTACGCGCAATTCTTTCACGCCGCGCATCACGGTCTGACCTTCGGCAAAGGCTGCTACGCAGGACAGAACCGGGTATTCATCAATCATTGACGCCGCGCGCGCAGGTGGCACTTCGATGCCCTTCATGTTTGGCGAATACCGCGCGCGAAGGTCCGCAACGGGCTCCCCGCCCTCTTCGCGCATGTTCTCGAACGTCAAATCTGCGCCCATCTCTTGGAGGGTATAGAACAATCCTGCGCGTGTTGGGTTGAGGCCGATATTGGGCACCAAAACATCCGACCCTTCAGCCAGCAACGCTGCGCACACCGGAAACGCGGCCGAACTTGGGTCACGGGGCACGATGATGTCTTGCGGCTTGAGTTCGGGCTGCCCGGTCAGTGTGATGACACGGCCTTCATCGGTTTCTTCAACGGTCAATTCCGCCCCGAACCCGACCAACATCCGCTCAGTGTGATCTCGCGTGGCTTCCTGCTCAATGACCACGGTTTGGCCGGGTGCATTCAACCCCGCCAGCAAGACCGCCGATTTCACCTGCGCCGACGGAACAGGCACGGTGTAGCGCACGGGAACAGGGTCTTTCGCACCCACGAGTGTCATGGGCAAACGGCCGCCCGTACGGCCAACAGTCTGTGTGCCGAACAAAGCCAATGGGTCGGTCACGCGCCCCATAGGACGGCTATTGAGAGAGGCATCCCCCGTGAATGTAACCGTGATATCGGTCGTCGCCATGCAGCCCATGATAAGACGAACGCCGGTACCAGAGTTGCCGCAATCAATGACATTGTCCGGCTCGGCGAACCCGCCGACGCCGACACCATGAACCGACCAGTCACCCCCGCCGTGGTTTGTCACAGTCGCGCCAAATGCTTCCATCGCGCGGCCCGTGTCCAACACGTCTTGGCCTTCCAAGAGGCCGGTGATCCGCGTCTCGCCTACGGCCATTGCGCCCAAAATCAATGAGCGGTGCGAAATTGATTTATCGCCAGGAACATGCGCCTCACCTTTTAGCGGGCCACCCTTGCGGGATGTCATTGGAATGGGGTCACCGTGGCTTGACATATCTGCGTCCTTTAATCTGTTGAGGCCTGATAAACTGTGAGGCCTTTAAGGTCCACGCCCGCTCTCAATCGCGCGGAGTTTCTCGCTTGGGTTCAGGTCTTGCGGAACGTCAAATAATGCGGTGTCCGGCCTTCGCGCAGCGCTTTTTGCTCGTACCGTGTTGAAATCCAATCGGACCATGGCCTGCGCCAATCCTCTGGACCTTCGGCAAGCCATTCAAAACCTGCCTTTGGCACCTCTTCCAAGGTCTGGCGCACGTAATCAGGAATATCTGTTGCCACACGAAACTCCGCACCTAGTTTTAGAACCCGTGCCAAAGGATCCAAATGTTCTGGTGTCACAAACCGGCGCCGATGGTGGCGAGATTTCGGCCATGGATCCGGGTACAACAAAAATGCTTTGGAGATCGAGGCTGGCGGCAAAACATCAAACATGTCGCGCACATCGCCTGGGTAAATTCGCAGGTTGGAAACATTCGCCTTGCGCACTTTTCCCAACAGCATCGCAACGCCGTTGATATAAGGCTCGCACCCGATGATGCCGACGTCAGGGTTTTCTGCAGCTTGATGAATGACATGCTCGCCACCACCGAAGCCCACTTCAAGCCAAACATCATTGCCGCCAAACAATCCGTTTAGATCAAGGTCGTCACGGGCCGGATTGGTATCCCAATCAACAGCACCAGGTGACAGCGCAGCAAGATCTTCCTCAAGATAGCCCTTTTGGCTGTCTTTGAGATGTTTGCCTTTGAGGCGGCCATAGAAATTGCGGTGGGGGCGTTGTGGATGTGTCATGCCAGCCCTTTAGCGCTGTGAGAGCATGATTTCCAGATAGAATAAGGGCGGGCGCATCAATCGATGGCCCGCCCTGTTAATTTATACCGCAGCTTTAAGCGCATCGACCAAATTGGTCTGCTCCCAGGAGAACCCTCCGTCGGTCTCAGGGGCGCGACCAAAGTGCCCGTAGGCCGCCGTGCGCGCATAGATTGGTTTGTTCAGGTCCAGATGCGTGCGAATGCCACGTGGTGTCAGATCAATCACTTTTGGAATAGCCGCCTCAATTGCGGATGCTTTCACCTCGCCAGTGCCGTGGGTATCCACGTAGATCGACAACGGTTTTGCCACACCGATCGCGTAGGAAAGCTGAACTGTGCACCGGTCCGCCAAGCCAGCAGCGACCACATTTTTCGCCAAATAGCGTGAGACATAGGCCGCCGAGCGATCGACCTTGGTCGGATCTTTACCAGAGAACGCGCCACCACCGTGAGGGGCTGCGCCACCGTATGTGTCGACAATAATTTTACGGCCCGTCAAACCAGCGTCACCATCAGGACCGCCGATTACGAATTTACCGGTCGGGTTCACATGCCATTCGGTCGAGGCGTCAACCCAGCCATCAGGCAGAACGTCCAAAATATAGGGCTCGACCACCGCACGCACATCGGCGCTGGTCATGTTTTCATCCAAATGCTGAGTGGACAAAACGATTGAGGAAACACCAACCGGCGTGCCGTTTTCGTAACGCACGGACAATTGGGATTTCGCATCTGGACCCAATGTAGGCTCGGTCCCGTTTTTGCGCACCTCAGCCAAACGACGCAAAATTGCGTGAGCATAATGCACCGGTGCTGGCATCAATTCCGGCGTCTCACGTGTGGCGTAGCCAAACATGATGCCTTGGTCGCCGGCCCCTTCATCGCCTTGCTCGCCCGTCACACCTTGGGCGATATGGGCTGATTGCTCGTGCAATAGGTTTGTGATTTTGCAGGTTTCCCAATGGAATTTATCCTGCTCGTAGCCGATGTCTTTGATGCAATCGCGCGCGATGCCATCAATTTTACCCATGTATTCAGCCAGCTTGTCTTGGTCGGTCAGCCCGACCTCACCGCCGATCACAACACGGTTGGTTGTCGCGAACGTTTCGCAAGCAACCCGAGCCAGCGGGTCCTCTGCCAAAAAGGCGTCCAAAATCGAATCCGAAATGCGGTCACAGACTTTATCGGGGTGTCCTTCGGAAACGGATTCCGAGGTAAATGTGTATTTAGCGCGCGTCATGAAAGTGCTCCAATGGGGTTGCCGATCCACGTCAGGAAGCCGTTGTGGATGGATTAAGATTGCGCAGGCCTACTCCTGCTGGTCGTTTGGGTCAACGGGAAACAAGAAACGTGCGCCCAACGCGCTCATCCCCATGAGAATAAGCAACACCATCAGTGGTATATCTCCCATCCGGGCGTACAACGTAGGTGGTAAAGCCTGTGGGACAAGGGCATCAATAAACCCCGCTTCGTTGTGCGGCAGGCTAGCCGTGATATGACCGCGCGCATCAATCACACCAGAGATTCCCGTATTCGCGGAGCGGATCACCGGCAATCCTTGTTCAATGGCGCGCGCTTGGGCCTGCACCAAGTGTTGGCGTGGCCCAGGGCCGGTGCCAAACCAGGCATCATTGGTGATAATCATCAAAACGTCTGGCCGTGGGCCACTTGTCTGAATTTCCTCAGGGAAAATTCCTTCATAGCAAATCAAGGCCCGCACACGGCCCAACCCGTCGATGTCTAAAACGCCCGTCCGCGTTCCTGCTTTGAAGCCTGCCACCTGGTCAACCAGCACGCCCAAGCCAAGTGGCCGTAAAACACTTGCGAAAGGAATATACTCACCAAATGGGACCAAATGCCGTTTGTCGTAAATTTGCGAAACCTCGGACGGGCCATCGATGACGATCAGCGAATTGAAATAAGCGTCTTGCTCGGCACGCTGGATACCGGCCACCACAGGAGCGCCGCCCGCGGCGATAGACATTTGTTCGATCAAGCCATCGGCATAATTCAACAAGTTCGGAACCGATGTTTCCGGCCAAATCACGGCATCAACGTCTCCTGCTTCTGCAGTCTGCTCCAACGCGCGCCCATAAAACACGCCCATCCAATCTGGATCCCATTTTTGATGCTGCGGCGCATTGGGCTGAACCACCCGAACAACGGATGCATCATCCGCCACTGTGGCCTGCGGCGTCAAAACCTGCAGGCCGACAGTTGCAAAATACACGAGCACCAAACCGGGCCAAATCAACGTCCAGCCGCGATGAAGGCAATACGCCGTAACACCCGCCACGCCCGCGATCAGCGCACCGAAACCGTAGGGGCCAACCCAGGCCAACCAAACATCCCAAACGGAGCCCACCAAACCGTAGGCCCATAGGCCCCAAGGGAACCCTGTAAAAATATGTCCCCGCAGAAATTCAACCGATGCGAGGCCGAATGCGAACCACAAGATGCCAGACGCCCGTGGCCCAGATACGGATCGAGCAAACCACGCTGACAGGCCCCAGAACAATGACAATCCGCCAGCCATCAACAAAATCGCAAATGGGGCCATCCAGCCGTGCCGTGCTAAATCGACCAAAAACGGCTCAATGATCCAGCGCAAGGTTACTGCGAAATACCCCACCCCGACGCACCAACCATGCCAAGCGGCGCGGCGGCGGCCTTGCGGCAACGCGAGGAGTGCGAGCACCAAACCCACCAACAAAGACCAGTTTCCGACGGATGGCTCATGCGCCAATGCCGCCAGTGCGCCCATCAACACCGGCGCACCCCAACGGACAGCGCGCGGCGCGCGCTCAATACGCCCCGCCAGATCCTTTGGGTGAAACGCCGCCACGTTAACCGTTTGCGTGCCCATCAACACGCACGCGCATCCGTTTGATGCGGCGCGGATCGGCTTCGACGACTTCAAACTCCACTCCGGCAGGGTGTTGAATAATCTCGCCGCGCGCAGGCACGTGACCGGCCAACATAAACACGAGGCCGCCTAAGGTATCGATTTCTTCCTCGTCGATCTCGTCGTCCTCGGTCAAAGGCCTGCCGATTTCCACTTCGAAATCATCCAACGGTGTTTTGGATTCCGCCAAATAGACGCCATCTTTTTCCTGCACCCAAAGTGCGGCTTCATCGCTATCATGCTCGTCTTCGATTTCACCGACGACCTGTTCGATCAAGTCTTCGATCGTCACCAAACCGTCCGTGCCACCGTATTCATCGATAACCAAGGCCATGTGCGTCCGGTCGCTTTGCATTTTCTGCAGCAAAACGCCCAATGGCATTGAAGGTGGTACGAACAACAAGTCACGACATAAACCGCGAAGATCAAAAGCCTTGGAGGTCCCGTTGAACCCGTGGGTCAACGCAAAATCTTTGAGGTTCACGAAACCGATTGGTGTGTCCAACGTGCCGTCAAACACCGGCAGTCGTGTAAATCCGCAGTCGCGGAACACCTGCACAAGGTCATCTCGGTTTATGATCAAAGGCGCCGCCACAATGTCGGCTTTGGGGATCATCACATCCTCAACCCGCATTCGGCGCAAATTTATCATGCCACGTGCTTCAGCCGGCTGGATGTATCCGTCTTGCGGCACATCATCCTCTGGGGTGTCCGAAGGGCTAAGCGCCTCCACAATGCGGCCAAAAAAGCCGCGCTCACTCGTTGTGTTATTTGGGTCTAGCTGCGCGCTGTGCGCCGCGCTAGAGGACCCGTCGGTCGTGTCGCCCATCTTCTCCATTTCCAAATAGTCCGCCCGTAACGGGGGGATAGCAGGTGTAAAGTGTTACGAATATGGGTTGGCAATGTCCAGTTTACCAAGGATTTCTGCCTCTAACCGTTCCATTAATTCTGCATCACCGTCCCGAATGTGATCAAAACCCAACAGATGGAGCGTTCCGTGGACCATGAGATGGGTCACATGGTCCTCAAACGATTTGCACGACTCGGATGCTTCACGCGCGCATGTGTCGTAGGAAATCGCGATATCGCCAAGTTCTGCGTCCATGGGCAAAGCTGGCAGTTCTGGCAGGTCACCCTCAATCTCTGCCGCCCGTCCATCACTGGGCCACGACAAAACATTGGTCGGTGCACCCTTTTGCCGAAAGTCTGCATTCAGCTGAGCGATGCGCGCATCATCACACGCCAGAATGCTCACTTCGAATGCCGATGGCGTTAGCCCGAAATGCAAGAGCGATACCGTAACCGCGCGAGTGGCCAAGCCTTCAAACGTATCGGGCCAACTGTCACCTTCATAGGCAATTTCAACGCCTAATCCCATCAGGCAATATCCAAAGACAGCACTTGCCCGATGGCGTATGGAGCCCGTGCAATTTTAAAAGACCTAGGAGACTTACTTCGGATCATCAGCTTCATACGCTTCGATAATTGCGGCCACGAGCGGGTGGCGCACCACGTCTTTCGAGCTGAAATAATTGAAATCAATCTTTGGAATTTTTGCCAACAAACGTTCCGCATCTCGCAACCCCGAGGATACGCCTCGCGGTAGGTCGATTTGTGTCCTGTCCCCAGTGATCACCATGCGCGATCCCTCGCCCAAACGAGTTAGGAACATTTTCATTTGCATGGTCGTGGCGTTCTGCGCCTCGTCCAACACCACAAAGGCGCGACTGAGGGTTCGGCCGCGCATGAACGCCAGCGGCGCGATTTCGATCTTCTTTTCTTCGATCAGCTTCTCAACCTGTTTCGACGGCAGAAAATCATTCAGCGCATCGTAGAGCGGCTGCATGTAGGGGTCGACCTTGTCTTTCATATCACCGGGCAAATACCCCAGCTTTTCACCCGCTTCGACAGCAGGCCTAGACAGGATAATTTTATCGACATGCCCCCCGATGAACAGGTTCACACCGACAGCCACCGCCAAATAGGTTTTCCCGGTGCCTGCAGGGCCGATGCCAAACGCCAGTTCATTCTCGAAAAGCGATTTCACATAGGCTTTCTGCGCTTCGGTACGCGGCTCCACCATTTTTTTGCGTGTTTTAATTTCGACGCGATCACCGATGCTGAGATCCATCTGATCGCCAGCCAATGCGCCGGTTTCCTTTTCCGATGCGCCCATACGCACCTCGCGGTCGATGTCGGCGGGTTCAACCGCGCGTCCGACCTCTAACCGTTCGTACAAGGCCGTCAAAACTTCGGCCGCTTCTTTCACAGCTTCTGTTTCACCATGGATCGACAACTGATTGCCGCGCCTTAACACCTGCACACCGAGCTTCAGCTCAACGTCTGCAAGATTGCGGTCATGCTCACCGCACAAATCTATCAGCAGGAAATTATCAGGAAACTCCAAGACCACTGGTTCAGCGTCTTGCTCATATGGCGTCGGGGGCAGCGTGTTCGTGGCCAATCAACTCTCCGGTGTTGTGTTTCTACTATGGTGGCCCCTTGTGGCGCGACGCGCAAGTCGAACCCGCGTTTTGTCACATATTTGAAATGAAAAAGGGCCGCAGCAAAAGCTGCAGCCCCTTTTTTACTTTTCAAATTCACCTAGTGGTGAGCAACTGAGGGATCATGAACGACATGCGCATGGCCTTCAGTGTTGCGCACCTCGACGTTTTCAATAACGATATTTGTTGGACGACGAGGAACACGATCTTGCAGCTCGGTATTTCCGCTGTTGTAGTCACCGTATACCACGCCAGGTTCACCACCACATACAGGAAGGCCGGAAATAGGATCTAAGCGGTTACTTGCGCGCCCTTCGATGCCGTCATCGATGATCCACGCCTGACACCCATCCGGGGTAACCGCGATACCAGCGTTGTCAGCGGAGTTATTGTTCAAGTTCGCACCACCGCGTCGCTGACCAACGTCAGCTGCGACCGCTATATAGTCATCAGGGCCACCGAATTTTCCAGTGCCTTCAATAGAGCAGGCAGAAACGGTAGCGATCGCGACCCCCGCAAATGAAATTTTAATAATATTCATGATTACCACCTGTAGCAGATTACTTCGACGCGACGGTTCTTCGCCATACCGGCAGCAGACGCGTTAGATGCGATTGGGCGTGTTTCGCCAAAACCAATTTCACGTTCAATGACAGCTCCTACGCTGCGACCCACATTTGCAACAGCCCTTGCGCGATGCTCGGACAGGATTTGATTATAGCTGTTGGAGGCGCGGCTGTCTGTGTGACCGTAAACAGCAAACCCAGAAACGCCTTGCTGGTTGAACACAGCTTCCAATTCGTTACGTGCGGTGCTTGTCAAATTCGCACTATCGGTGTGGAACATGGTGTCAGCTTCGCCAACGTAACAGGTGTTGACCTGCATACAGACAGGGCGGCCCGTCTCGCGGTCCAGACGGTTCACTTGGTATTGCTCAGCGCCACCATCGGCCATCCAGTGCATACAGCCATCAGGGTCAATCCAAACACCCCACTGAATGCGCCCGACCGGCTCTCCGCGTTCCTGCGCAACCGCAGGCAACGCTAATGAGCTTACTGCGGCAAACACCGCCAAGCCCCGTTTCAATTGTCTCATCACGTTAGGCATTCCATAATCCCCCAGAACTTTTTAATTCAAACTCAACCGTTTATGCCTTCAACCCTGACCAGAGCCGCAAAACACTTTATCATCGAGTGTGTTTTTCTTGCCGTACGAACCGACAGGCCGAACACCAGAGCAATCCCATCACACCCGCACGACTGACGTCTTAACTATCTCTAGGTACGTTAGCAATTTTCCACCGAAAATAAAGCAAAATCGCCTATATATTGTGTACCCGACCGAAACAAACACCGATAAACGCACAATATTGTAGCACATACACCACCAAAGATAACCCTACGTCACCTCTAAGGGTTTTAATTCAGCTCCGAGAGGCGACTCAAATGAGCTCACCACCCAGAGAATTCCGCTCAGATTTTGTAATACGCACAGATCGCACATCGCCGATTGCCACGTCGGTTGCAGGGGCGAAAACAGCGTGGAGATATTCGGACTTTCCGATCATCTGGCCAGCCTCGCGGCCAGCCTTCTCAAATAGAACCTTTACGGTCTTGCCGACCATACTTTCTTGCGTCGCGCGTTGTTGGTCCCCCAACAGTGTTTGCAAGCGTTGCAAACGATCCGAGGCCACATCATCGGGAAGCTGAGTCTTTTCTGCTGCGGGCGTGCCTGGGCGCGTTGAGTATTTGAATGAATAGGCCTGCCCGTAATGAACTGTACGGATCAAATCCAAAGTATCCTCAAAATCAGCTTCTGTTTCGCCCGGAAAACCGACAATAAAATCACCTGACAGCAACAGGTCAGGTCGCGCACTCCGTATGCGATCGATGAGTTTGAAATATTCGTCGCGTGTGTGTTTACGGTTCATCGCTTTCAGAATGCGGTCCGAACCGGACTGTACGGGCAAATGCAGATAAGGCATCAATTTATCACACGTCCCATGTGCCTCAATCAGTGCGTCATCCATGTCGTTAGGGTGGCTTGTAGTAAACCGGATCCGTTCCAAACCATCGACCTTATCCAAAGCCCAAATCAGCCCAGCCAAACCACCTTCATGGCCGTGATAGGCATTCACGTTTTGCCCCAAAAGGGTGATTTCCTTCACCCCAGCTTCGACCAATTCATTGGCTTCACGAATGATCCGCTCTGATGGTCGGCTCACTTCGGCACCGCGTGTGTAGGGCACAACGCAAAATGCGCAGAATTTGTCACAGCCCTCCTGCACGGTCAAAAACGCAGTCGGGCCACGCTTTGCTTTGGGGCGTGATTTCAACGTTTCGAACTTGTCGTCTTCGGGGAAATCCGTATCCAGCGCTTTTTCGCCCTTTTGCAACGCGTCATCCATCGCGGGAAGGCGATGATAACTCTGCGGGCCAACGACCAAATCAACCATTGGCTGGCGGCGCATAATTTCCTCGCCTTCAGCTTGCGCCACGCAGCCAGCAACACCAATCTTCAAATCTGGGTTCTTTTCTTTCAGCCCCTTAAACCGCCCCAGCTCGGAATAGACCTTTTCGGCCGCTTTCTCCCGAATGTGGCAGGTGTTCATCAAAATCATATCCGCATCTTCTGCGGACTTGGTTTCAACATACCCTTTTCCGCCCAGCGCTTCAGCCATGCGTTCACTGTCATAAACATTCATCTGACAGCCGTAGGTTTTGATAAACAACTTCTTTGGTTCTGACATAGCAAGGCCTCTGACACGGGGTTCAGCGCCATGTAACGCAGCACTGCTACGCTTGCAATGCAGGCCAATTTGACTGACATTGCCCCCAATCAGGCAGAGCACACATATGATCCAGTATTCCGACCTTTCCAGCTTCATCAAAGAGGGTGTCCCGAAGATCAAAAAGGGGCCAGTCGCTCTCATTTTTGCGGAGGACGAGATCGAGCTGGACGCCACGATCCGCCATCATATCGACGCTGGATTTTTGCATACAGTCGTTTTTGCGATGCCCGAGTTTCCCATCGCGAAAGATTTGAGCGATCACATTGTTCGCGTCTCATACAGCATGTCGGTACCTAGCGCCTTAGAAACAGCGCTGAATGCAACGATTAAGGCTGCTGGCGATATCTGGATATATTACTGCTATAACGCCGAATTTTTGTTTCACCCGTTCTGCGAACACCGCACGGTTGGTGAAATGATTGCGTTCAATGTGGAGGAGCGGCGCGACACGATTTTAACCTATGTGATCGACCTCTACACTGGTGATCTGTGGCAAAACCCTACCGCGGTAAATATCGAAGACGCCCATTTGGACAAAACAGGCTATTATGCCTTAGCTCGGAAAGACCGCTGGAAAAACGATCTGGATCGGCAGCAGGATTTCTTTGGCGGTTTGAGGTGGCGGTTTGAGGAACATGTCCCGATTGCCCGCAGGAAAATTGATCGTGTTTCAATCTTCCGGAACAAGCCCGGATTGGTTTTCAATCCCGACCACACGTTCAATGATGCTGAGTACAATACTTATGCCTGCCCGTGGCATAATAACATTACAGCCAGCGTTTGTTCATTCCGAACCGCCAAAGCGTTAAAGCGAAACCCGGGTTCCACCTATGACATTGATACGTTCAAATGGCATAACTCCATTCCGTTTCAGTGGCATTCCCAACAGCTCTTGGATCTAGGACTGATGGAACCGGGGCAGTGGTTCTAGCGACCGACATCTCTGATCAGGACGAAAGCCAGATCGCGCCCTATTGCCTTTCAAGCACTTGAAATGCAGCAGCCTTGGCCGCGTATGCTGTATTCATATCGGTCTGGTCGGGGCCCTGCTCTTTTCGGTAGGCCGTGCTGAACCGCCAGTCCTTCGGGCGTGCGACCAATCCGGCCCGAACCGGAGCCGCTTCAATAAAGGCACTGCGCAACGGTACTGCGCTTGGGTCTAAGGTAGACACATCAGCAGGCCCATCCCACAATGGCGGACCTTCATGTGATGAGTGTTCCTCAAACGTTTTTTGCACGATGGCCATCGCCTGCTTTATGCCAAATTCGCCCGTGTCAAAAACGGCCAACATTTGCAGTTGTGACGGTAAAATCGCCGCAGCAAGAATTTCAAAACCCCACTGCTTGCGGGACAGCGCAATACAATCACGCAGCAATAAAATTTCTTGGGTCAGCAGCTCACTGGACGGGTCACGCAAGCTGAGTTTGCACACCACGAAAGACTTGTTTGAAGCAGGACGAAAGAATGATTCAGAATGAGAAATATGATAGGTCATAGGCGGATTGTGCCGCCGCCTTAGTTAATGAACCGTCAACACAAAGCCTGCCTGAGCAAAATATCTCAGCTGCGCCGCAGACGGATAACAACATCCACCGACGCGATCTCCGCGCCTTCAGGGGCATCCGGCACACGTGCGATCTCCAGCTGCTCCGAGGGAGCGTCAGACAATCGCTGGTCATCCTCCCAATAAAAGTGCGGGTGGTCCGTCATGTTGGTGTCGAAATAGCTTTTCGACCCGTCTACGGTGATTTCACGCAGCAACCCTGCGTCGCAAAAGGCTTTCAGCGTATTGTAAACTGTCGCAAGTGACACTTTCTCACCCGCCCCAGCCGCCGCTTCAAACAGACTTTCGGCAGTGACATGCCTATCCAGACCATCACCGACCAATAGATCAGCCAGCGCTTTACGTTGCCGCGTCGGGCGAAGCCCCGCGCCTGCAAGCCAGCGTTCGCCGCGATCATTCTGTGTCTCAGTCTCGGTCATCTGCTCTCGTTCCTTGGTTCCTTTGATAATATGGTCGAAACGCCACGGCTTTCAATCTTTAATGCGAATAGGTCGCACCAAACGACCACGCCCCTTGCCCTTGTTTGGCTGCCTCTGGTAGGCGGGGACAACGAAAACACGAAAGGGAACACCGGCCAATGTCCGAATATCCGTCCTCATTTGACCGCGAAGACCTGTTGAAATGTGCGCGTGGCGAGCTTTTTGGCCCAGGCAACGCGCAATTGCCAGAGCCACCCATGTTGATGATGGACCGCATCACCGACATTTCCGGTGATGGTGGCGCCCATGGCAAAGGCCATGTTCTGGCCGAGTTCGACATCAAACCGGACCTCTGGTTTTTCGACTGCCATTTTCCGGGAAACCCGATCATGCCTGGCTGCTTGGGCCTTGATGGGCTGTGGCAACTGACCGGGTTCAACCTCGGCTGGCGCGGCTGGACAGGTCGTGGATATGCATTGGGCGTAGGTGAAATCAAATTGAAGTCTATGGTGCGCCCAGACGCAAAATTGCTGACCTATGAAATTGACTTCACAAAAGCGATCCAAACACGCCGCCTGACCATGGGCGTGGCTGACGGCATCGTGAAAGTCGATGGCGAGCTGGCCTATGAAGTAAAAGATATGAAAGTCGCCCTTAGCGAAAGCTAAGAGACGCGCGCATTTCTAGCATAATTTGGCCGCGCAGCAGATATGCAGCGCGGCCATTTTTTATTCTACGCCGCGAACAGCCCAGTCTTGATAGGCCGCCAGATCTTCAGAACAGAGTTCCAAAGAGAGCACTTTGATCTGGTTAGCGTCGCTGCGGCCAGATCTCGTGTCTTCACCTGCGGTCAAACACATTTCAGGCGCGGCCGTTGCCGTGATCGTCCCATCACCCGAGAACACGAACTGCTGCAAATCGCTGCCATCACAGTCACTCAGGCCAACTGATGACCCAGCCTGCGTCGAGTCCAGCGTCGCACAGACGTCAAATTCGGTCATGTAAAGCGTGCCATCGGCGAATTGATCCGTGTCGAACGTCTGATCCACACCAAGCGCGCCAAGGTTGCTGTAACAGGTATGAGCCTGCAAACCATCAGCCGGATCAGCCTCAGCTTCACGGCCCCCTGCAATGTCCAAACAATAGCCGATCTGCGTGTTGTCCAGCATATCCGACAGATACACTTCAACATCATCCGCATGCGCGGCCCCAGCCAAACAAAGGGCAATCATAGACGATGCGGCAAACGTTCTGGCTTTCAACATAGGTCGTTCCTTCAAACTAGATTTTGTCCTTATACGAAGCATAGCCCAACTCCCGTCGCAAACGACACTGGCATTCCCATCTTTCCTTCAATGCGCCATTTTCAGCCATTGCTTTCGCCAAACGCCCAAGTTCCAAACACCTCTCATCTTGGGCCTCACCATCCACTTGCCCCTCCAGCGCCTCTCACATACACCATACTCAAAGATACAAAGGGAGCCGCTATGCGTCGCGTCGTCATTACAGGTCTGGGGATTGTATCCCCTATCGGAAACAACGCAGCCGAGGTAGATGCCGCCTTACGTGCAGGTAAGTCCGGTATTGTCGCATCACAGGACATGGCCGATCATGGGTTTCGCAGCCAGGTGGCCGGCACCCTGAAAATCGACATCACCGAACATGTGGACAAGCGGACCCTTCGGTTTATGGGCCCTGGGTCAGCCTATGCTTACATCGCAATGGGCCAAGCCATCGAAGATGCCGGCCTGAACGAAGATCAAATTGTGAATCCTATGACGGGCCTCATCGCAGGCTCCGGTGGGCCATCTACGTCTGCTATGTATGCGGCGCATAAAGTTGTTGAAAAGACAGGCGCCACAAAACGCATCGGGCCATTTGCCGTGCCTAAAACGATGTCCTCCACGGTCAGCGCGAACCTTGCGACCGCTTACAAAATCAAAGGTATGAATTTCTCGATCACCTCTGCCTGCTCAACCTCGCTGCACTGCATTGGCATGGCAGCTCAGCAAATTGCTTTGGGCAACCAAGACATTATGTTTGGCGGCGGCGGCGAAGAGCTGGACTGGACGCTGTCTTGCCTGTTCGATGCGATGGGCGCGATGAGCAGCAAATATAACGACACGCCAGAACGCGCATCCCGCGCATTCGACGCAAACCGTGATGGCTTCGTCATCGCCGGTGGTGGCGCAATGGTCGTTCTCGAATCCCTCGACAGCGCCCTTGCACGGGGCGCGAAAATATACGCTGAAGTGACTGGTTTTGCGGCCACATCAGATGGTGCGGACATGGTTGCCCCGTCCGGCGAGGGCGGCGAGCGTGCAATGCGCGGCGCATTGAAAACTTTGCCCGAAGGTCGAGCCGTCAGCTACATCAACGCCCACGGCACGTCGACGCCAGTCGGCGATGTTGGCGAAGTCGAAGCAGTGCGCCGCGTCTTTGGCGAAGGAAGCACGCCCCCTATCAGCTCGACCAAATCAATGACCGGCCACTCTCAGGGGGCCACAGGCGCACAAGAAGCCGTCTATTGTTTGTTGGCTTTGCAGGGTGATTACATCATCCCTTCGATCAATGTCGAAACCTTGGACCCTGCTTTGAACCCCGCCGAGATTGCGACAGAGCTCAAAGAAAACGCCGGTTTGGACACTGTTATGACCAACTCATTCGGGTTCGGCGGCACCAATGGATCCATGATGTTGAGCAAGTATAAAAGCGATTAACCCCGTTGTGGCGGGCTGCGATATGGCGGCCCGCTTTCCAGACAGGTGAGAACGGTTCTGGGCATATATTGCCCAAGACAGCGGGATAGAAATGCTCGCAATGAAAGCGGGCGTTTAACTGATTGACTGTCTACTCTGTGACATCGGGCGCGAGGTTTGCCGCGTCATGGCGACCATCACAAAGAAAATACTTTGCTGAGAGAATGCTCAGTCCGACGAGCCCGCCACAAAATCCTCCAACAAAAAACGCTCCGATGGTGGACGCAATAGCCCCGCCGGCCACAATCGTTGCCCCCGCGAGGACAAGGCTACCAATCATCCCGCACATCGATATTAACACGATTGCCATTCTTCAAACTCTCCACACACCACAACGGGCTTTGCAAAAATGCGCCCTTTACTCACCAACAACACCACTTCTACGAGAGAAACGACCGGCGTCACAGGGGAGAAAAAAGCGGAACTCACCACACAACAGGCGCGCACCTCAGTCCCTTTGTGTCGCTGCACGCCTCCTCCCAATTTAAAGGCCCTCAAACGTTAAACTGAGTTAAACCGTCCGAGAATATTGCCGCTAAAACGCCGCCAAAACCACACATATCCGCGGTTGTTTGTTTAAAGATTTCAGCAAACTTGACCTTTCCCAGCATTCCGGCGCAAACCTGTTGCAACAGGTGGAGAACACACAATGATTTCAATGACTGGAAAACGCGGCCTCATCATGGGCGTAGCCAATGATCGCTCTATCGCATGGGGGATCGCCTCTGCGATGCACAAAGCGGGCGCCGAATTGGCGTTCTCTTACCAAGGTGAAAACCTCCTCAAACGCGTCAAACCGCTGGCCGAAAGCACTGGTTCCGATTTCATGGTCGAAGCTGATGTGACCGACGATGCATCTATGGATGCGTGTTTTGAAGAGCTGAAAAACCGTTGGGGCAGCATCGATTTTGTGGTCCACGCTATCGCCTATTCCGACAAAAACGAATTGACAGGCCGTGTATCAGATACGAGCCGCGCCAACTTCGCCCAGTCCATGGACATCAGCTGTTACAGCTTCATAGATGTTGCCCGCCGCGCGCGTAACATTATGCCCAACGGTGGCACACTTTTGACCCTGACCTACGATGGCAGCCAACGTATCACACCGAATTACAACGTGATGGGCGTTGCCAAAGCGGCCCTTGAAAGCGCTACACGTTATTTAGCCGCCGACCTTGGCCCGCAACAAATTCGCGTCAACGCAATCTCGCCTGGGCCGATGAAAACGCTCGCGGGGGCTGCGATTGCCGGTGCCCGACGTACATTTAAATACGCCGAAGCAAACGCCCCACTGCGCCACAATGCAACCTTGGACGCGGTGGGCGGCACTGCGGTTTATTTGGCTTCTGATGCGGGTGCCTGCACAACGGGTGAGATTGTCCACGTCGACAGTGGTTTGCACGTGATGATGATGCCCAATCTGGAAAACCTCGGGTGATCCTAGTCTTCTTAGCCTTCGTCGCATGTCTAGCGACGGGGGCCATTTTGCGCGGTGGTTGGACTTCGCGCACCAAAACGACGATCTTGGGCCTCGATCCACAGGGTCTCGGGATTTCGGCGTTGTCCGTCGCGGCAGCCTGGGTTTTCTTCGGGCCGGTTTTGGGCTTGTCGCTGATCGCAGTGGTTGTGATCCACGAGTTCGGCCATGTCGCGGCCTACCGCGTTATCGGGCATCACGATGCCAGCTTCCGGCTGGTGCCACTGTTGGGCGGCTACGCCATTTCATCGCGCGCGCCGGCCACTCAGGAAGAAAGCGTTTTCGTCTCATTGATGGGGCCAGCCATTTGTTTAGCACCTATGGTTTTGGCAATGGCGCTGGTGCCCGTCGCCCAAACGGCTTTCCCTCCTGCGGCCTATCCGCTGTTTATCTTCGCCAGTGTTTGCGGCGCTCTGAATTTCTTTAACCTGCTGCCTATTTGGCCACTGGATGGCGGGCGTCTCACGTCCACGATCCTCACCGCCTACCACGAACGCGCGCCATTCTATGTTCTCGTCACAGCACTCGCCTTGATCGGTGTCTTTGCTGTGATCAACCAGCGCCTGTTCTTGTTGTTCATCCTGCTGATCGGCGCGCAGCATATTGTGCAGACCGGTGGTAGCGACGGCACGCCCCCCTATGCGCGCATGTCTAAAAAGCGGGCGACGCTGTGTCTCGGGGCATGGCTATTTACAATGGCCGCCTTCGGTTGGGGCGGACTGGCCATGATACTTCGCTTTATATAGAGGTCGCCTGCCCCGCCACCCAAGCGCTTGGGCTTTGGTTCGTGATCCGCAAAAATTCGCGGTTGAAATTCGATTTGGTGCTGAACCCAGATGACAACATCGCCTCTGTCACAGATTGCCCCTCTAACAACGCAGCCTGCGCAGCCTTTACGCGCGCGCCATTGATGTAGCGCGACACGTTCTCCCCGGTCACACGGTTGATCGCGCCTGACAGCTGCTTAATGGGCACGACCAAGCGCCGTGACAAACGGGTCAAGGTTAGGTCGGGGTTAAGGTACAGACGTTCTTGGTCCATCAACGCCTCAAGCCGCGCGATGATCTGAGTGTCCTGTTCCGTAATTTCCAATTCCGGCAAGGGAGACGTTTCGACACGGGCGTCTAATTCCCGCGATAGGCTGAGCACGCCGATGACAAGCAACATCGCGCTGGAATAAATACTAATGATCCACGGCTGCAAAAATGCTGCCCCGAAAATTTGCACACCGACAATCAACACATCTGTAAACGCAGACCCGATCAAAGCCGCGCCCATGATCGTCCAAATCTGCCCCGGTAGATCACCGGCCCCCAACCGCAGCCGCGGAAGCGCATCTGCGCCACGCAATGACGACCATAAAATCGCTATGCCGTAGCCTACGAACAACGCGGGGATCAGCGTGTCGACCCAGTATGGGTTCACGAATAGGGCCAAAATTACCGCAACAGTCCCAAGCGCATGTAGGCAATCTGTGGGCCGCAATGGCCGTACGGCTGTGACCTGAAACGCCACCCATGCCATCGCTGGCACCAATGTCGCGGTCACGGGTTGTATCCACCGTGCCACCGCCACACCGTAATGTTGCGCCAGCGAAATGATCACACCTTGCAAGGCACACAGGCCCAGCAAAACCACCAATGGCCCTGCCGTCGCACTTTCACGGTCATCTGCCCACCGTCGATCGACAACCCACATCCGCACCAGCAACACGGACAGGACGAGCGATGAAATCATCGGAATCGGCAAACTGGGCATGGCGCACCCTCTCTTCAGAACAATCATCCTCTTTTAGGTCCTCAAACCGGTTCTTGGCGACCTAAAACCCGTTTCAGGTCGCCACAATTTCACAAACAGCGCCATGTCGGCCCACCAACAAAATCCTGAAAGGACATACGATGAACCGTACTATCGCACTTTCTATCGCAATCGCAGCAGGCGCCACAGCCTTGGCTGCCGCAGCGCTTGGCACACCCTCCCAAAGCATCGGCACAGCACCTGGAGTACAAGAGATTGCAATTCCTGCCGCGCATCACAGAAAAGATCTGCAAGCCGTGGTTTGGTACCCTGCCGAAGATGGCCCACTATCGACTGTGGCAGAGAACCCGGTTTTCTTCGGTGTCGATGGCCAATTCGATGCCCCTATCACCCCCGGTGAATATCCTGTTGTTATCCTAAGCCACGGGATGGGCGGACACTATCGGACCATGGCATGGCTTGCTTCCGCGCTGGCGGAACGCGGTGCGATTGTTGTCGGCGTAAATCACCCGAATTCAACTTGGGGCGACTTTGACCTATCGGCCGGTATGGACCATTGGACCCGTGCCCAAGATGTCTCGGCAGCGCTTGACTGGATCACAGCCGCACCAATGTTCGCGGACCACATCGATCCTGCCCGCACAATGGCTGCCGGTTTTTCCTACGGGGGTTGGACATCCTTGTCAGTCGCGGGTGTGATAGGTGATCATCAAGGCTACATTGATCACTGTGCTGCATTCACACGGGCCTCAAGCCATTGCAACGATCTGATGAGCGCTGAAATCCGCCTCGGCGACGCCGATACAGAACAATGGAATGCGTCGCGCAAAGACGATCGTTTCACTCATATCGCGGCGATTGATCCCGGTTTGATCTGGGGACTTGAAGACGCGGCAGTTGCAAATGTATCGGCCAACTTACGCCTAATTGCTCTGGGCGACGGCGATGACCGGTTGCTGGCCACAAACTTTGACCAAAGCGGCTTCGTGGACCTCGTCCCAGATGCGCGGATCAACCGGTTCGTGCCTGCAAACCACTTTATGTTTTTGCCCCTGTGCAAGCCGGCAGGTGAAGCCATCTTGGCTGAAGAAAACGACGACCCGGTCTGCACCGACCCCGCCGGGGCAAATCGCGCAGAGCTCCACGACGCGGTTATCGAACTGATCGCGACGGACCTTGGGTTGAGCGCAGAATGAGACGTTTCTCTGGGCGGCACCCATCTGTGTCGCCCAGTGAGTCGCAAAGAGGCAAACCGTGTCTTCGTGGCTGCCGCTTAAACCAAACGCCCTTCAATCACTCTACACTTTGTCGCGTGAGTAATCATTGCCGCGACAAAAGTGCACAAAAAAACACCATTTTTAGAGGCAGCAGCCTCTCGCTCCGCTTCTTTCTTGCCCGAGCACCCAGCAGCGTTCTGGATGAAGGAGCAGGATGTCTAGGGTTCCGCCTTAACTATAGGGTCAGGTCCGAGAGACATCGCCGTTTTGGTAAATCCCGAGCGGTACACGGCGGGGCAAAATCCCGGGAGGCTACTGCGCTGGTTTGACCCGCGCTCCGCTTGCCTTCCACGCGGTCAATCCATCCTTAAAACGAAACGGGGACCGAAAATGAAGAAACTTATTGCAACAACTGCACTTGCACTCTGCGCCGCGTCTGGCGCGATGGCGCAAGAAAAAACCGAGTTTAAAGTCGCATGGTCGATCTATGTTGGCTGGATGCCCTGGGGCTACTTGGAAGACAGCGGCATCATGGACAAGTGGGCCGATAAATACGGCATCGACGTCGAAATCGTACAGATCAACGACTACGTCGAGTCCATTAACCAATACACCGCAGGCCAGTTCGATGGCGTGACCGCGACCAGCATGGATACCCTGTCTATCCCGTCTGGCGGCGGCGTCGACACAACAGCTTTGATTGTAGGCGACTATTCGAACGGCAACGATGCGATCATCCTCAAAGGGGACAGTGATTTGGCATCTTTGGCAGGCAAACCTGTCAACCTCGTCGAATTGTCTGTGTCTCACTACTTATTGGCGCGCGGCCTTGATAGCGTAGGCCTGTCCGAGGCCGATCTTGACGGTGTCATCAACACATCTGATGCCGATATGATCGCCGCCTTCGCGACAGATGATGTCGAAGCGGTTGTTACATGGAACCCACTGGTCTCTGAAATCCTAGAAAGCCCAGGCGCGACATCTGTTTTCGACAGCGCAGATATTCCCGGCGAAATCATCGATTTGATGGTCGTGAACACCGAAACGCTGGACGCGAACCCCGACTTTGGCAAAGCATTGGTCGGTGCGTGGTACGAAGTGTTGGCTCTGATGGCTACAGGCGATGAAGAGGTGCTGACGGCAATGGCCGAAAGCTCAGGAACCGATTTGGCTGGATATGAGGCGCAATTGGCTTCGACTGAAATGTTTTACGCCCCTGAAGACGCTGTCACGTTCACGGCGAGCGACACGTTGCCAGACACCATGGTGAACGTTGCCGAATTCCTGTTCGACAAAGGCATCCTTGGCGTCAATGCACCCTCGGCAGACTTTGTTGGCATCGAATATCCAGATGGCACGATCACCGGCAACGACGCCAACGTTATGTTCCGGTTCGACACGACTTACATGCAAATGGCGGCCGACGGCGGCCTTTAAAATAAGGGACCTCGGTTCACACTCTGGACCGAGGTCATTTCGACATGCGCCTCATAAACTTAGTCCCAAGTCGGCCGCTCGCACTGTTTTTGGTGCTGCTTCCATTCATAGCCGTGATCATCGCCTATGCGATTGGGTCTGATATCCGCTTAACGGCAAACCCGCAGGACAAGTTGCTTCCTGCGCCCAGCACGATCGGCGAGACGATGGTCAAGCTGACAACTGAAGGCGACCGTCGCACGGGTGATATTCTATTTTGGCAAGACACATGGGCCAGTCTGCAACGATTGGCATTGGGAATAGGCATTTCAGGATCACTGGGTCTCCTGTTCGGTCTGGTTATCGGCCTGCTACCCATGGCACGCAGTTTGCTGGCCCAGTTTGTTGCTGTTCTGTCGATGATCCCGCCACTGGCTTTGCTGCCGATATTATTTATCGTTTTTGGCTTAGGTGAGCTTTCAAAGGTCGTTTTGATTGTCATCGGCACCCTGCCGTTCATCATCCGCGATATGAGCCAACGCACACTAGAAATCCCTGACGAATTGCTCGTTAAAGCACAGACATTGGGCGCCTCGTCTTGGGTCATCGCGCTGCGTGTCGCACTGCCGCAGGTCATGCCTCGTTTGATACAAGCGGTTCGTCTTTCGCTCGGGCCCGCTTGGCTCTTCCTCATCGCGGCTGAAGCCATCGCGTCAGATTCCGGTCTGGGGTACCGAATTTTCTTGGTGCGCCGCTACCTGGCTATGGATGTGATCCTCACCTACGTGATCTGGATCACGATATTGGCCTTTATCATGGATTGGCTTTTGCGGCGCGCCTCGAAACGCTTGTTCCCTTGGGCGGAGGGCGGGTTATGAGCTTTGTCACCGCAATAGATATTTTCCAATCCTACGGGAACCGCCCCATCATCGAGCGGGTCAACCTATCGGTAGAACAGGGGGAATTCATCTCCATTGTTGGCGCATCAGGCTGCGGTAAATCAACATTCCTACGCCTGCTATTGGCCCAAGAACGCCCGACCCACGGCTCCATTTCCATCGACGGCGCTGCCGCGGCTGTTGAGCCAGGGTTGGACCGCGGTGTCGTCTTTCAAAAATACTCGGTCTTTCCGCATATGACGGTCCGCGAAAACATTGTTGCGGGCGAAAGCATGCGCACCACTTGGGGGCGGTTCTTTGGCGCGGAGCTGAAAGCAGCACGGACCCGTGCCGATGAAACGCTGGCGCGGATCGGACTAGATCATGTGGCCGACCAGTACCCCGCGACCTTGTCTGGCGGCATGCAGCAGCGTCTCGCCATTGGGCAAGCGTTGGCGGCCAAGCCAAGCGTGCTGTTGCTAGATGAGCCCTTCGGCGCGCTTGATCCGGGGACACGTCTATCGATGCACGATTTCCTACAAGACCTGCGCGCAGAAACGGGAATGACCGTGTTCATGGTGACACATGATCTTGATGAAGCATTCAAGCTGGGCGACCGCGTTTTGGTTTTCGACAAGCCCCGCTGGGACCCCCACGACCCGTCCGCTTACGGCGCGACGATCACCTACGATTTTGACGCCCGTGACGGCGGCATTCCGTTCCAAAGACTAAAGGAAAGTATCAATGTTCGAACAACCCCGTGACCGGTCACGATCTCACAACATCCAAGATAACGCCCACGTCGAGGCCCGCGCGCACCACCCTGACCTGACCAAACTTCAGGGTTGGAAATCTATGCAAGCTGAGGCTGAACTTCCTGGAAGCGGTTGGGCGGAGGAACGCAAATGGGCATTGCGGATGGGGCTCACCGGGGCTGACAGTATCGAGGATAAATCGATCCCCACCTTCGCGCGCGGCGAGTTGCCTCACTATGCGGGCATCAATACCTTCCTCAAAGCTCCCTACGCCGAGGATGTCACAGAAGTTGGCGACTACGACGCCACTGTTCTGGGCATTCCGTTTGATGGTGGCACCACCTACCGGTCAGGCACCCGTTTCGGGCCCCAGGGCGTGCGCAAAATCTCTGCACTTTATACGCCGTATAACTACGAAATGTCCGTCGATCTGCGCGAACAAATGAGCCTGTGCGACGCTGGCGATGTGTTCACCATTCCGGCCAATATTGAAAAGTCATTTGATCAGATCAGCCGCGCCGTTAGCCACGTTGCTTCATCGGGCTCCTTGCCGATTATGATTGGCGGCGATCATTCAATCGGGTTCCCTTGTGTTCGCGGGATCGCAGAATGCACATCGAAAAAAATCGGGATCGTCCACTTTGACCGCCACGCGGACATTCAAGAAAAAGACCTAGATGAGCGGATGCATACGACACCTTGGTTCCACTCCACCTTGTTGCCAAACGTGCCCGCGAAAAACCTTGTTCAGGTCGGTATCGGCGGCTGGCAAGTGCCGCGAGACGCAGTCAAAGTCGCGCGCGACCGCGAGACGAACATCATCACCATGGGCGACATGGAGAAAATGGGCGTAGACAAGACCGCAGAGATGGCTTTGGAAATGGCATGGGATGGTGTCGACATGGTATACATGTCGTTCGACATCGACAGCATCGATTGTGGCTTCGTCCCCGGCACCGGCTGGCCGGAACCGGGTGGCTTCTTGCCACGCGAAGCCCTCGCACTCGCCTCAAAAGTTGCGGCTGAAGGCATCTGCGGGATGGAGCTGGTCGAAGTGTCCCCCCCATATGATCAATCCGAAATTACGGCCCTGATGGGCACACGCGTGATTGTCGATGTTTTGGGATCGCTCGTGGCATCCGGAAACTTGGGCAAGCACAAACGTCACATCGATAAACCGGTGACCATTCCCCACGGCGAATTCGAAGGCAAACGGTGGTCAAATGCAAAGTAAAGCAGCCCAGAACGGAGGCCTTTATGCCCCATGACATCATCAACGGCCACATTGGCCACAATCACAGCCATGATGGTACGCACCTGCACAGCCATCTGCCCGACGCAGATAAAGCCGAGGAATTGCTGGTCCTGACGACCCAGTTCATTGATGGCTTTGTCGACGCCAAAGACAAAATGTCTTACCTGCGGCTGGCGGGTGTCCCCCTAGAAATTGACGCCCCCGAAGGGGGCCCCAAGATGAAACTGGTTGACGTTCAGCTGACCACCGAATGGCAGGTCGGCACGGCATCTCCATCATTTGGCAGCCAGGAACTATCCTATCTGCCCTATCCAGGTGATATGGTCACGGAACGGACAAATATGGGTTTTGTCTATGTTTCCTTAAAGGCAAAGCAAGTGACCGATCTGCGAAACTTTTTGCAGTCGCACCCGGCAGCAAAGGACGTGACATGAAACGTCTATCAATTTTCACGGCTATCGCTGCAACACCTGCCACGGCGCACCACGAGGTGATCCTCGCAACCACCGCCCTGCCCGCTTTGGGATGGCTTGCGATCGTCGCGTCAGCGGGCAGTGTTGCACTTTGGGCCAAATGGCGGGGCAAATAGTGCGGTCGTGATAAGAGGCCAGCGCGGTCTCAAAATACTGCGCTGGCTGAAAATCATTCGCCTTTGTGCCCCAGCTGCACATCAGGGCGATGCCCTGAGGTATCTAGCCTGCGCGTCGCTCGCGTGCCCGGGACCAACAGTTCAGCTTTGCGGAAGTAGGCTCGCAGTTCCTCCTTAACGATCCCCAGATCTCGGCGAGCCTGCCGAACGGTTTTGGACTGCCAAGGCTCCTCCTCAAGTGGGATCAGATGCAAGTTCTGGCCTGCCATATTGTCCATCGCAAAGCCCACGCCCAAGCGATAAGATGCGATGTGTTCTTCTTCGAAACGCCAATGTTTGGGGTACTGCGTCGTCGATACCTCGATAAAGAAATCAACGATCTCGCCCGTGATCTCCGATGCAGCGCCCATCGTGGCACCGATTACAAACGCTTCATCCTGAACGTGCAGCCCTCTCCCTAACAACACGTGAATACAATCATGCCGTTTCAACGAAATCGCACCGGGCAGCGCATCTGGGCTTTCGGGGTTCTCGTATTTTCGGATGATCGCGGGCACGTCCTCCGCCTCGGCCGCGGGCATCGAAGCCAGCACCTGCGCGAGAGTCATATCATCCGTATCAAGGCCGGGGTTCCATTCGTCCCACTTCAAATCAATGCGCCGTCCCATGATTTATCCTTCTGTCGCGCCGAAATCGGTGATTGCATTAAAGTCCGTGTTCTCAGCCACCGCAGCCTGCAATGCGTCTTCCAATGCATCGACATTCGCAACGTCAACAAACATTCCCAAATCTTCGCGACGCAAAACATGCCCCCCGCGAATACCAATACCAATCGTGGTCACCTGAATAGGCGTTGTCGCAGCCAAGTCTTCGATCAAAGACTCCAACGCAGCGTCATTGTCGGCTTGCCCGTCTGTCGTCACGATCACCCGGAATGTGCCGAAACCCCGTGCCGCAGCGGCCTCGGTTTCTAACATCGCTTGGGCCTTCACAATCGCTTCGGTGAGCGGCGTTGACCCGTCGCTTTCGATTGGCGCAAGGAGCCTTTCCAGATTTGTCTTAGACTCGGCGACAGATGCAAACGGAAGGATCACGCCCGCGTTCAATCCCAAAACGGCGATGCGATCTGCATCGTCCATCGCATTGAGCGCACCGACCACCGCGGCCTTTGCCGCCCCGATGTCCGTACCCATCGATCCGCTGTCATCCAAAACAATTGCTGTTACGCGTCGGTTTGGGTTTGGTTGTGCTTCGACGATATCAGCCTGAACACTCGGCCACGCGGTGATCGCAGCCCAATTGGGTTCTACTGCAACATCGCGCGATGCTTCATATGTTGTGCCTTTGGTGCTTTGGTGCACCATCAAAACGACAAAGCCAACGGCGGCGAAGCTGATTAGATTTCCTAATTTCATGCCGCGCCCCTACTGCAATGGTGAAAAGGTTGTGGCCTCGGCCTGAACCGTCAGAACGCGAAAGACCACGCGCATATTTTCACGCCATTCTGCTTCCGTCGCAGGTGGGTTGTGCTGGGGGTTAGAAATGCCAACACCATCAACCGTAAACTGGTCCCGATTCATTCGTGTATCAAGATCGGACGCGTAGCCGGCCAATGCATCGACCACCGCGATTGCACGGTCCATTGACAGGTTCTGTGTCGACGTGCGGATTGCGCGCAGTTCTGCATTGTCCGCGCCATCTTGCTCGCGTCGCAAGAAATGTAGCGGATCAGAATGGCCCTCAACGGTAATAATCGCGCCTGAATATGTGGACGCCAGACGCAAGATTTCTTCAAAATCCTGCGCGTAGAGCGCAATTGGGAAAGACGTGCTGTCGGGCTCGAAGTAGACTTCGAAATCAATCTTGGTGTTGGCGTCTAATTGGCCAGTGCGCCGCAATCTTTGCACAGCGGCCGCCGCTGCCTCTGGGTTGAACGCAGCAATTTGGCGATCATCCAAGTTGGTCAATCCAGCCGTCAGCGCCGAATAGTCCCACTCCGCCGTGCTCAGGTTCGCAGGTGCGTCCAAACGACCGGCCCCGCGCAGGGCGACATTCACTTCTTCGAGCAAAACATCAAACCGACGGGCTTCGCTCGGGTCAGCAAAATGGTTCGCATTTCCTGACCAACCGTCAGTGATCGCATCTTGCCACAAGAACACGCCTTCTTCCATCGGCAAACCACCCAAAAACTCGCTCGCCATCAGCGTTGCCATCTCCGTCTGGCGTGGGTCGCTCGGGTTGGCCATGAAGTCACGCATCTGCTCTTCCGCTTGGAAGAAAATATTGACCATGCGTTCGATATCGTCTCGGTGAGCATCAAAATAATCGGCGCGCACGGCGATATAATCGCCGATAACAGAAGCCGCCTCTTGAGTGGAGATCAAAATCGTTGAACCGCGCACAGACCCTTCGGCCCCTGTCCCCACGGCACCGCCGGAGGTCAGGAACCGCGCATCTGGCAAAATAACAGCGGCGGCATCCGCACGCCCGTCGGCCAATGCCGCCGCTGGCGTGTCGCCATCCCCGGTTAGATCCTCAACCCAAACCAGCTCGACATCATCGAAAGACACGCCACCGTCCGCAAGGATGCGACCTAAGAAGTCGACATGTGGCCCATTAGCCTGCACGGCAATGCGTTTGCCGGCCAAGTCCGCAATTCGCTCGATGCCTTCGCCAGCAACAATGCCGTCACCCGCAGAAAACGAGTGTTTGAAAAATACGATCTGCTCGGTGCGCGGATCAAATTCTGTCACAGGTGCAGCTGACGCCAGCATCCCCAAGGTCCCGCGCAGATAAGGTGTTTCGCACGACAAGTATGCGGCCAATTGTTCCTCGAAACTGTCCTCCACAGTCAGCGAAAGCGGCAAGCCGGCGGCGCCCAATAGCCCGCCGTCATTCTCTAGCGCGCCACCGTTCGCATAAGCCACGACACCGTCGGCGCCCCACGCGATCAATGGCATTTCTTCGTTCCATCCCGCCGCGCACTCACGGACGGGCTCAGTAACAACTTCGGCAAGCGGGGCACCCACTTGGGCCAATGTAGCCTGGGCGCTCACGGCAAACGCCGCGGCAGCAATCGTGGTTCTCTTCATCATTTCAAAATTCTCCCCTCAAGGTGAAACATCTTTAGTCTTTAAATCGGCTTCGGCGCGGCGTGAGCAGTGTTTCCGCCACCTCAGACGCGGCTTCGACTTCGTGCAAAAGCCCGCGCGCTGCGAGCAAATCGGTTTGGTCAAACGCTGCATCCAACGCGCCCAGCGCTGCAATCAATTTTTCCCGCGATGCTTGTTCAGTTGCATCTTGTTTGCGTTGCCGCAGGGCAGCATGGGCCCGCGCTGCGTCGTCGATCAGTTCAGAGCGGATCAGGACAGACCGCAGCGCGCGGTGCCTGTCGGGCTCGTAAAAAATCTCACGGGCCGCTGCATCAAGCCGGTCCGCAACACCTGCAACCTGTTCAGCCACATCAGCCCGCGTCGCCTCTGCCGATTTACGCAGCGCATTGGCCCTTTGGTGCGCGACTGTAATCGCATCCAGCGCGCTACCTGCTGCATAATCTGATATGCCATGCCGCGCCTGAAACGCATGTCGCAAGATTTCCGCGTCGGACCACACCCACCGTGAGGGCATCCACGCTAGAATGGACATCGTGCCCAATCCCGCCAATGCAGCCGCCGCGACCGCTGCAAATCCCTCGAACGGCAATGGCAGGCGGATAAACCAGGCGAACGTCGCACTTGCGGCACACGCCAATATACCGGCGAACCAAAGACTTATGCGCGCATTCATTTTCTCATTTGGAGGCTAACCTCCACCCGTGCGAGCCGCGACTGAAACGCGCGCTCGCTTTCATCGTCAAGCTTAGCCAAGGGGTCAGCTCCGCCGACGCCCCGCGCCGTGACACGACCGGAAGTCACACCCAAACTTTGAGCCATGCCAGCGACCAATTCAGCGCGATCTTCGCTCAACTTCACATTGGCGTCCGCATCACCGGTTGTACCTGTGTGCCCCAAAATCGTGACGTGTATCCGGTCGTCTCTGAGGGCTTGAGCCAGCATCGCAAGCAGCCGATCACGGTCGCCATTAGCGAACGTCAAGCCCCGTGAAAATTGAAACTCTTCAGCAGCGATGGCAGACTGCCCACCCAAAATAGCTAGTCCAACCGCCCCACCTGCAAAAAGCGCAGACAAGCCAGCCGCCAAAAACGCACGCCGAGGAAAAACGGGGCTTTTCTTTGCTACGGTATTCATAAGATGATTTGGACGTTAGGGAGGGTCTTCATGCTATCAAGATAGGGACAATTCTCGAAATTCCAATGATCTGCAGGCAAGCTTTTTGCGCGCTATGGGTGAACGTGAGCCATTTGTCACACTCATATCGGTGCCGAGGCAGGTGCTCACTTCAGGCAAATTGCCCCGCCTAACGCCAATAATAATCGTCACTTAAAGCCACTTAAAGTGGGCTGCATGGGAAAGCAATTCTGGCAGACGGTTTCGCTTTGAAAGGGCGAGGCCTAATCGCTCCAAACGCGTTCCATTGGGATAGAGCGCTCACTATTCATCTCTCAGTTTCACGCATCGGTCACATCTAATATTATCTGGTGCGCACTTGCGCGGTACCTGACAGGCCAGAAGTGCCTTCGGCAACACACATCAGATCCTAGCACCGCGTTAGTACGTGCTACCAATTCGTCAAATACAGTGTATCGTCCGAGCGGAACTGGAAGAACAAGAACTTGTATCAAGGGTTTTGGAACGTGGCACACAGTAAACAACGCCGCAGCTTTTCTTTGCGATTGGCGATCGCTTTTGTGTTGGTCATTTCCGCGGCTATGCTCACGATTATGGGCTCTGTTGTAAATAATAAGCTCACCTTTCTTACGAGCACCAGTTCGAATTCAATTCAATGGAGCCTTACGCAAGTCGAAACTGACTTTTACCGTCTCATAAATGCTATTCACGAAATTGACCACGTGAGCGACAATGAAGTTGGTGATCTCTCTCCACGCGAACGTTCAGTTTTGCTGAACAACGTTAGAACCAAGTTCGATCAGCTCAATGTGCGGGTGGCAACCTTGTCCCGCAATGCCGACTTCGAGCCGATCAGAGAGCTCAGCCGGATAGATCAACTTGTAGCAAGATTTGAAACCGTTGAAACTGTATTTGAACGCGATGACACTAGGCTTGAGGCGAATTTAGATGTTCTGCTGTACCAAATATTGGATATTCAACCCGACCTCAGACGTACGGTCGTTCTGGGAACACGCGCGTTGGTGGCTGATACCGAAGAGCGGCAGTCTGATATTAGCAATAGCCTAACAGTTTTCGGAAGATTGCTCGCGGTAGCGATGGCACTGTCTGCCTTGGCTGTTTTCGCCGCCTTCCGGGGCGCTGTGGTTGCCGAACAGTCGCAAGAAACCCTTGAGCGTACATCATCGCGGTTGTCTGCGGTTGTAAACTCATCCCTTGATGCGGTCATGGTTTCTGACACAGAGGGCCGCTTTATGGAGTTCAACCCCGCCGCGGAAGAAATCCTTGGGTATTCGCGAGAGGAAGTAATCGGCGAATTCATGGCTGATCTGATCGTGCCGCCCGAGATGCGCGAAGCCCATACCTCTGGAATGGCACGGTATCTAAAAACGGGTAAACCCGTGTTTGTGAACAAGGGCAGAATAGAAATCACGGCCCAACGAAAAGACGGTAGCATCATTCCTGTCGAAATGTCGGTCCAGCGCGAAGATAACGCGGAGGGCAGTGTGTTTATCGCCTTCTTGCGCGACATTTCCGATCGCAAGAAAGCTGAAGCCGATCTTTTGACAGCCCGCGATGAGGCGCTCAGCAGCGAAGAGGCAAAATCGGCTTTCCTTGCCGTTATGAGCCATGAAATGCGGACCCCGCTCAACGGGTTGATCGGAACGATGGAGCTGATGAAACTCAGCGAGCAAACTCCTGAAAACCAAGAATTCCTGCGCGTGATGGAAATTTCAGGGAAACAATTGTTAACCCATGTGAACGACGTCTTGGACATTTCGCGGTTGGATGCACAGGGTGTGACATTCGAAAAAGAACCCTTCAACTTGGCAAATGTCATCAAAGACATCGTTTTGTCTTTGCAAGCGGCAGCGGATGCCAAAGGCAACGTTTTCAACATGGACCAAGTGCCAAAATGGTTGTGGGCCGAAGGAGACGCGGGGCGGATCAACCAGATTTTACTCAATATCATCGGCAATGCAGCAAAATTCACGACCGATGGTACCATTACCGTTGCATCCAGACGCATTGATCCGGACACTGTCGAGATCAAAGTGAGCGATACAGGTATCGGCATTGCGGAAGCAGACATCGATACATTGTTCGATGATTTTGTAACGGTCGATGCCAGCTACATGCGGCAATCCGAAGGCACAGGGCTGGGCTTGGGAATTGTACGCCGTGTCGTTGATGCGCTTGAAGGCGAGATCAAAGTGGACAGCGTGAAGGGCGAAGGAACATGTTTCACGCTCACGCTTCCTCTTCCCAAGGCCGAAGCGACACAGCAATTCAAAGAGCGGTTGATCGAGCCGGATGACTTTGATGTCGCCCCACGCCGTGTTTTGATTGTTGAAGACAATGAGATTAACCGTATCGTTCTGCGTCAGATGTTGTTGAAACTGGGCCATACTGTTGATGAGGTGTTTGACGGATCTCAAGGTGTGAATGCAGCACGTGACGTTCGATATGACGTGATTTTCATGGATGTCTCTATGCCCGTCATGGACGGCGTAACCGCGACACGCATGATCCGAAGCGGCCACGGCAAGTCGCTTGGAGCGCACATTGTTGGGACAACTGCGAATGCATTAGAGTCGGATAAAATCCGGTTCGACGAAGCTGGTATGAACGACTATATCTTCAAACCCATTTCGCTGGCTCGCGTCGTGGACCTGTTCCACACTCTAGAAGTTGACGGCACTTTTGATGACGATGAGTGACAAACCCCGAGAGAGACGCTGCGCGACCATTAAGGCAAGCCTTAGCTGAAAAGTCGTTCATGGACTGCTAGGATTAGAGCGACGTGTTCACGGGGTATCAATTATGGCCCGCGTTTTTATCGATCTAGAAAAGCATGGGCGGCATCAATGATGCCCTGCCCGCAGTGCTCGGCCAAGTCTTGCTCAAGCCGTGCAATCGTCGGCGACGCCGCCTCGATCCATGCATCGCGCGGTGCGTCTTCCGCACGAATCAATACCCCACCCTCATTTTCAAAGGTGTCACGCATACTGGAGTATAGCCCCTCCAATTGGCCGGGCTCCCAAAAGGTCGACCATGTTTCATTCGTGCGCGCGTAAAACGTTTCCAACGACATGTCATCCACTGACTGCTGCTGGTCGGCGGGCAAATCATCATAGATATCCTGGTTCATAACCACGAAATTCATTGTGGAGGTCGCGTTTAGCTGAATTCCATAGTCGACAACGTCGGCCAGATTAAGCTGCGTGAACGACCACCATTCCAAAAAGAATCCGTCCAGCCGTCCCTCTGCCAAATCATCATAAAGCAACTCCGGAGCACCGGTTGAGGGCACGCCCCCCAGCTCTTGTATAAGCGCGCCCATCGCGGGTGATGTGGTCCGTATTCTCAAACCGTCGATGTCGCTTGGGTCGCGGACCTGAACCCCTTTTGTAAATAAAACGCCAGGTTCCGCGGCACTGAGCATCAACACCTTAACATTGCTGTACTCGGCCCCGAGGTACTCAGGGAAAAGGTGCAACAGCAATTCGTTGCCTTGCACCCTAGAGTCAACAATGAAGGGTTGCTCTAAAATTTGCGAACAAATGAACCGACCGCGTGGCAGGCTCGTGACACCAAATGCAATGTCTGCCAATCCTGATTCAACCTGATCATATTGCAATGCGACATTCCCGAGCCAATCGTCCCCGCCCTGAATATCAACCTTAAGCTGCCCATTGCTGCGTTCAGTCAATTCATCTGCCCAAGGACGGACGAAAACTTCATCCAAACCTGTCCCTGGTAGAAAGTGCGTAAACACAAGCGTACGTTCTTGTGCGGCAAGCGGTGCTGAAAGAGCACTCACAGAACAAGCTGCTAAAACTCGTAAAAACGGCCGCATTCCGCCAACTCCAAAAATTCACCCCAGTCTGAACAACTTAGGGCAAAAGTCGTCAACTACTATACAGATTCTCCGTCAAAATCTGATCTTTCGGACACTTAACATATCCGAACGGATAGGTTTTCGAAGCGCCAAACATCCCATAGTTGTGAACGGCATCACCTCATGGCTGCAAACGACATACTGAGTATCGCAATATTTCCGCGATACGGGAATGGCGCCGTGAAACGACGCTAATAATTTTCAGCGCAGCTATATCTACTTATAAGCGCTAGCTGCGTTGCGTGTTCCTCACGCGCCCCCTCGCATATGGCAGCCAACAAATTCAGCATGCTCCCCAAGCTCGTATTTGAAGTCAGCATTTCAGGCTCAGACAATAGTCCAAAAATTAGGTCTGCACACACAATGAATGCAACCTAGACCTTCCGGTTCGACCACCTATCCGATCGTATCTAGGCCCCATCCTCCTCCCTATACCGACCATGCCAAATAAGGCGAAATTATCCGTTGGCGCTTCCAAATGCGAAGGCAAAACACGGCAGAAATGTGACCAGACGAGTTGTTATCGAGGTTACCACATGAAACGCCAAACAAGCACATACCGAGTGCAGATGGCCAACCAAACGTTCCCTTCCCTGTATTGCCCCATTGCTTCAAATCATGAGGTAAGACGATCCACTACACGGTGTGGCTGCTCCGACAATCTGATTGCATACCATGTTGCCGGTCCCGTCCTCCTTCGGAATGAGGCACGCGGATGACCTCATTTAGCTCAATCGAAAGCGTTGGCGGCGCATATACTAATAAACTGTTCGGCGGAAACATTCTTGCAGATCGCGGCGCGCTAGAGGGCGACGGCCAATATGAAACCGCTATAGATGACCTGGGGATCACAGATCTTCGGTACCCCGGCGGTTCTTTGACCGAATATCTCTTCGATATCACCAATCCCGATCGCCCGACTGCGATACACTCTGAAACTGGAAAGATCGAAGATTTCATCCCCTTGAGCGAGTTCATGAACTTCGCCGATGAAAATGGGCACGCGGTTACCATTGTGATCCCTACGCGCCACAGCCTCACCGAAGACGTCGACGAAAATGGTCACCGCTTTGCAAATGTTGACGAAGACGCGTTGCGTACGTTCATCAAGGACGTGGTTGATGGACAGTATGGCACAGCAGAAATTCGTGCCTTCGAAATTGGCAACGAATACTGGGGGTCTGGCGGTATGGATGCCGTCGAATATGGCCGTGTCGCTGCAGAAATGACCGACATCATTGACGATGAAATCATGCAAGCCGCCGAAGCCAATCCTGAAGCTGAACATATCGACATTATTGTCCAGATGGGCACAAACCACGGCACATCGAACCTGAACGAAGAAACCGCAGGCTTCGCGACAGCTGCTGAAACCCTTGATCACTTCAATGAAACCTACGACCTCGATCTGGGTGACGAAACGCTCTACCGCAGTGGCAACGTGAACCAAACGCACATCAACAACGAGTTGATCTTGGCGGAACTGGAAAAATACGGGTCTATCGAAGACGTCGACGGCGTTGTTGCCCATGTGTATTCCGTAGGCGAGCTAAACACGTGGTCGAAGGTCTTCGCACTCAACGAGATTGAGGATACATGGAAGACAGACTACCCCGAACTTGAAACCTACGTCACCGAATGGAATCTGAAAGGCAGCAGTGCCCTTCTGAACGACAAAACAGATTTTGGTCTGTTTCAAGCGAGAGAAATGCTGAACATCTTTGAAGAATTCGCAGCATTTAACGTAGACGCTGCAAATATTTGGCCGTTGATCCAGAACACGCCTAATGCTTTGAACAATGGATACAGCTACGATGAACCCAACGCACCGGGTGAATTTTTTAGCATCATGAAAGACGTGTTGCCTGGCAAACAACTTTTGGATTTCTCAACTCAAGATAATCGCAAGACTGAAGCTGAATTCGAGGATTTTTCCGTCCACGGCTTCGCCGATCCTGAGGACCTTGTGCTGTTCGTAACCACCAAGCACAAAGAAGGCATCGTGGAAGCCGATTTTGATATTTCAGAACTGGTATCAGGTTACGGCGACATTGAATTGTCCATTCTTGGCGTGAAGGACGGCCAAGCCCCCGGCAGCAACCGCAGCGAGGCAGAGTTGGAGCAGCTTGACCCCGATACGGTTATCGAAGACGGCTTTCTTAATGTGAACCTCGATCCTGGCGAAATTTTGATTGTTAACATTCACGATTACATTCCTGAAGAGCCGCTTGCGAAGGTGATTGGCGCTAAGGATGACGTCGATACATATCTGCCCCCCGAAGCGGCAGATGAACTTGTGCTGGCAAACGAAACTGCGGTTGAGGCTGAGGTTGAAGACCAATCCACCCAAGAGCGAGACGAAATTGAAATACCGACAATTCCACAAGTGTCTGAAGACGACCGCTTCGAAGAGGACACACAAGAAAACGAAGACGACATTGTCGAGGATCCTTCGGATGACGGTGGCGCGGCGGGGTTGGGCTGGCTTCTAGGGCTTGTGCCGCTTATCGCGATTGCCGTAGGGGCCGGTTAAAGTCAGTCATTGGTCAAATGCAACAACGATGCCCGACCTCAATACACACGGGAACGAACAGACTTTTCTTAAACCATAAAGTTCACTATGGTCATCTCGATGACAGCTCTAAGTGCAGCGGCGATGAAACATTCATGTATGTTGTATGCTTCAATAGCGGCACGTTAAGCTGATTTTTCGAGAGGGAAACTGAGTGCGGATATTAATTGCTGACGATCATGATCTCGTGCGCGAGGCAATTGCATTGTTTTTGCAACAACAGGATTCGCTGATCATTACATCCGTTGCTGACGTCGATCAGGCTTTAGAGGTGATCGAAAAAGAACGCCCCTTTGACTTGGTTCTTCTCGACTACAACATGCCAGGGATGAACGGCCTCGATGGCTTGGCCAAAGTGCTCGCTCATGATCGTACCAATCGTGTTGCATTGATGTCGGGGGAAGCGAACCGTAAAGTGGCAGAGGATGCTCTGAAATTGGGCGCGGCCGGTTTTGTGCCCAAATCCCTGCCGGCAAAATCGCTTGGCAACACAATTAAATTCATGGCGATGGGCGAACAGTACGCACCGCTCGACTTCATGACGGCCGAAGACGATGACCCTTCAACCCATGAACTGGCGAAAGACCTCACCCCCCGAGAATTGCAAATGCTTGAAGGCATCACGCAAGGTAAATCCAACAAACAGATCGCGCTGGATTTCGGCATCACTGAGCCGACAGTGAAGCTACACGTGAAAACGCTGTATTCTAAAATCGGAGCGTCCAACCGTACGCAAGCCGCAATCATGGCACGCGACGCGGGTTTATTTTGAGCCGCTACGCTGCTTAATCTCGCGTTAGTTCTCGCGCCGCATCCACTAATTTTTGCCCGCACTCCGCTGCGATTTCAGCTTCGAGAACAGACACAATTGGGGCCGCAGCTTCAATCCAGGCTTCGCGCGAGAATTCGCCGTTTTCAATTACAACACCGCCATTTGCAAGAAACCGGGATTTGCTAACAGCTGACATTTGATCCCATCCTTGTGGAAATGTATCGACAAGCATTTCGCCACTGACGCTATCAACGATTGCCGCGATATCCTGCGGCAGCGAGTCGTACAAATCTTGGTTCATAATTAGGTAAAATGGAGTCGTGTAGGCGGCGATCTCGATCACATTCGTCACCTCTCCGAACAGGTTAAATTCAGTTAGTCCGGCCCACGGCATAACCAAACCATCAATGGCGCCCTCGCTTAGAGCTTCTAATATCTCATCAGGTGGGGCCAAAATGGGTTCGGCGCCCAAGTCTCTCATCAACCGCGCCACGAAAGGCGACGGCACGCGAATACGCAATCCCGCCAAATCTTCTGGCTCCCGCACAGCGACGTTTTTCGTCGCAAGCACTCCTGGATCATGGGCCATTAGTGCCAGCACTCTTGCACCGCTGTATTCAGCGCGTAGATGCGTTTCGTACAGCCTCCAAAGCGCCTCATTGGCCTCGGTCGCACTATCCGTCAAGAAAGGGAGCTCGATCACCTGCGAGCAAGGAAAACGACCTCGCGGATTGCCTTGAAGACCAAAGGAAATATCGCTCAATCCATCGAAGGTTTGTTCATATTGTTGAGAAATCAAACCAAGCCAACTGCCTGCCGTTTCCATTTCCACAGCAATGCGGCCCTGACCTGCGTCAACCAGGCTTTGTGCAAATGGCGCCAAAAATCTCTGGTGCAAACCTGGCCCATCGTCCCTCAAATAGTGTGACATCAAAAACGTCACCTCTTGGGCCTTTGCGATCGTCCCCCCAAAACTCGCAAATGAAAGGGACATCAAGAATATGAAAACAGCTCTCATGTCGAAACCTGTACCAAGTGAAGACATAAACACAAACCCTTCTGCCGGCTTTTCAAACGGGGAATTACGTGCAAAAAACAACCTAGAGTAGCGAGCGAGCTTTGTGAAGGGTTGCATTTCAAGTGTTCAGGTAGTCATTGAACATAGACATTCTCGAACGTGGCTCCGTTAGGTGCCCTAGACGCGGAAACAGAAAGCTAGAACGATGATCGTAAATGAACATCAAATCTCGGAAACGGTCGATCTTATCGGGGCCGACGCGTATTCTACCTTGTTCTCAAAATTTGACTCCGAATTAGAGACCTTTTGCGATCGCATCGCGCCAGACCGAGTGATTGACATAGCCGTCGCTGATGAAGCCCACAAAATTGCCGGCTCCGCCGCGACTTTGGGCGCTGAAAGTGTAAGGCTTGCACTGATGTCATTTGAAACGGCCCTTCGGACTGATGAAACAGATAATTTGTCCACGCTACGCTCAAACGTAATCGACATGCGCCAAAGAACCCTTGAAGCGATAGCCCTTATTCTAACCAATTAAGTGCCAAGGAAGCTTTCACCAAACATGTCGAGTGCCGGCGTTCCTTAGGACAGAAGGCCGGAATGTACTCTCTAGATACCCTCCGAAAAGATCAGATCCGGAAGAAACGGATCTAACCTCATTGGTCCCGGCTAAGCAATTGGGGCCCGTATCAACACGCACCATACACATGCATTTCACGACATAGGCGCGAAATGATGGCTCCCGCGGCCAAGCATTTATCGGAGTTCTTTCGGAACAGCGTCTCCCATCGCATGGACCTAACTTCGTTGAATTTCCAACTTAGCGGCCACACCGCGTGAGCTGTCTTCGAAGGTCAATGAACCACCATGCTGCTTAGCAATCGTAGCCACAATCGTCAGCCCCAGCCCGTGGCCATCTATCGTGGTCGTGTTTTCACCCCGTTTGAAAGGAGCCATGAGGGTTTCAATTTCATGAGCAGATGTTTGGGTGCCCTCGTCTTCGATCACAACCGTCGCAGTTTCGGCCGTGACCTCTACCAAAATATGCGCACGTCGCCCGTATTTGAGCGCATTTTCAATAAGGTTTGTAATTGCTCGCTGTAGCGAAACAGGACGCGCGGACACGATGATGTTGTGGTCTGATGGAACAACGCCTTGACCTTGGCGGGTCAGAAAAATGGATCGCCCAGCTTGGACAATGACATCATTATTTTGCCCCAGTGTTACGGGGCGCCCGACGTCTTGGTAATCAGCTACTATGGCCTCGATGAGAGATGTCAGAGACAATTTACGCGGTGCTTCAGAATTCATCTCAGCGTTGGTGTAGGTTAGAACGCTTTCGATAATGCCCGTCATTGAATCAATGTCGTTTTCAAATTTCTGGCGCAGCTCAGGATCATCAATCAGGGCGGCGCGCAGACGCAGACGTGTAGCGGGCGTCCCAAGGTCATGGCTGACCCCCGACAGCACCGCGGCACGGCTGGAAAGTTGGTCCCGCTCGACCTCAAGGTAGCTATTCACCGCCGTCACAATTTCACGCAATTCTTGTGGGCCTGTCGCGGCATAGCGAGTGGGCCCGCCAACACGGCGCCGGTTGCGCAACTGATAAGCAAAGGCTGTAAAGTCGGACGACAGGTTGAGCGCAGTGGTGACGAGCGTCGCGATCGCCAGGATTGCAACGAGCGCCGCTAGTAAACGTCTATCCGCTGGGCTAGCATCGCACCCCCAAACGTCTAGCCCGTTTACTCGTACCCATGCCCTATCCCCCATTTTGGCAAGAACAATCGGATCGCTGCAAAAGGATGCCAATTTGCGGGTCACCGCACCTGTTGTTTCAGCTGCTGTCTGTCCTGCCCGATTGGGCAAATCAGCAATATTATAAATGATATCTGGCGACAAAATGGCAAGTAAGAGCGGGGTGCCAATCCGTTGAGGCGTAATGTCCGCCGAAATAGGAATGATCGTTAGGCGCGACGCTGACGTAGCACCACTGATCTGACGAAATTGGCCGTCGGCCGCAAAGGCCTGTTCTGTGGCTGGGAGTGCCTCAAGCATAACACCTTGCGGCGGCGCTGTGCCGTTTTGCAACGCACCATATAACGTGATGCCCGCAACATAGGCCGCACTTTGATGATTGCGCCAATTTGCCGTCGATTGCGTCCAGAGCCACACAGAGGCGCCGCCCGCTAGGAACGCGGAGGTCACAAATAGAATGCTGATGGAACGCAGACTTACCATCGACCCGCTCAAGTATCTTGCGTTTCGACGTCGACGGCAAAGACGTATCCGACGCCGCGTTCTGTTTTGAGAATATTAGGGGCCTTCGGGTTTGCCTCGATCTTGCTGCGCAAGCGGCCCACCAAGACATCAATCGATCGGCCAATGCTTTCCGTAGATTGAGACGTATCGCCAGTGACATCCAAAGCTGCGGCTATTTCAGCTCGTGTCAGAGGGATATGAGGATTGGCGATCAAGACCTGTAAAAGGGCGGTTTCCCGTTGCGACAGCGCGACTTGTACGTTGTCTGGCGAAAGGACCTCTTCGGTTTTTGCGTGATAGGTCCAGCCCGCAAAAAGGAAGGTCCTAATATTGCGCCGATGCACAAGCGAAGACGATCTCCGCGCGCGTGACAGTACGGCTTTGACCCGCGCCAAGAGCAGGTCAGGGTTAAACGGTTTGACGATGTAATCATCGGCACCCACCGCATAGCCTTCCATGCGTTGATGATCGGCTGAAAGGGCGGAAACCATGATCACCGGTACATCTTGCTCGTCCCGCAGACGACCACAGATTTCGAGCCCATTCTCATCGCCCAGCATGACGTCCAACAGGATCAGATCAACCCGACCGCCAGCAAGGTGGCCCTGCACCTCTCGCTCGGTTGCCGCGGGCAGAGCGATCGTTCCGTTCTGGCGCAAAAATTGCGTCATCATCTGCCGCATGTCAGAATCATCATCGACAACAAGAATACGCGGAATTGCCATAAACTGCCCTTTTATGATGCGAAATTCAGGCGACATTGCCCCAGAGATGAGCACTTATGTAACAACGTGCAACAAAATCGAGAGTAACGTAACAACGTGTAACGAAGTCCGCCACTAATAGCATCTTCACCCCGAATACCCGCTCTTCGCTAATTGCAATGCTCGAGGTGCAAACGCAGTAATCAGGACACCGGTCCCGTCACGGGCCCGTTCATTTCTGGGAGGAAATCAAAATGACATTGAAAACACTAAGCGCCGTTTCTGGCATGGCAATCGTTGCGTCCACTGCGGCACTTGCAGAACCACAGGCAGAGGTTCTGCACTACTGGACATCTGGCGGCGAAGCCAAATCCGTTGCTGTTCTGCAAGAAGAATTCGCTGCAGGCGGTGGAACGTGGACAGATATGCCGGTCGCCGGTGGTGGCGGTGACGCTGCAGGTACAGCTTTGCGCGCGCGCGTTCTGGCCGGTAACGCGCCAACAGCTGCGCAAATCAAAGGTCCAGCAATCCAAGAATGGTTCGAAGAAGGCGTTCTTGCGGACATTTCTGCAGTAGCAGAGGCTCAAAATTGGGCGGAGGTTTTGCCCGAGGCAATCGCGGCGCACATGCAGTGTGATGGCACTTGGTGTGCTGCCCCTGTAAACGTTCACCGCGTTGATTGGATTTGGGCAAATGCCGAAGTGTTGGCCGCAAACGGTTTGGAAATGCCAACAACATGGGACGAGTTCAACGCAGCGGCTGAAACGCTTCTCGCCGCAGGTATCATCCCATTGGCACACGGTGGTCAGGCATGGCAAGACGCGACGGTGTTCGAAGCTGTGGCACTGGGCATTTTGGGGGCCGAAGGCTTCCGCAAAGCGTTCGTTGAACTCGATATGGACACGCTGACGTCTGAAGAGATGGTCGCGGTGTTCGACCAAATGCGCACAATGCGGGGTTTCGTTGACAGCAACTTTTCTGGTCGTGACTGGAACCTCGCAACTGCAATGGTCATGAACGGCGAAGCCGCTTTCCAAATCATGGGCGACTGGGCCAAGGGCGAATTCATTGCGGCTGGGAAAGTACCGGGCGAAGACTTCTTGTGCCTGTCTACGCCGGGTGAAGGCTTCCTCTACAATGTCGACAGCTTCGCGATGTTCGAAGTTGACGGTCAGGACAAACAAGACGGTCAGGCGCTTTTGGCCGAATTGGTTGTCGGTGAAAGCTTTCAGGAAGTATTCAACCTGAACAAAGGTTCCATCCCTGTGCGTACAGACGTTTCCTTAGATAACTTTGACAGCTGTGCAGCTCTTTCCTCTGCCGATATGGCCGCAAGCAACGAAAGCGGCTCACTGCTGCCATCTTATGCCCACGGCATGGCGCTTCGCGGTGCTCAGGCCGGTGCGATCACGGATACTGTGACGGCCCATTTCAACTCTGATATGTCCTCCGCGGACGCGGTACAGATGTTGGCAGATGCCATCGCAAATAGCCTGTAAGGTCTACCTCCCCCCTCAACCGTGTTGAGGGGGGACACTTTTAAGGAACATTCTATGACCAAATGGCTTGAAGAACACATGCCGAAATTGGTTTTAGCCCCCTCGTTCATCGTTGTCCTGATCTTCGTCTACGGCTTTATCGCTTGGACGGCTTGGGTATCTTTGACGCGGTCGCGGCTTTTACCACGATATGAGATTGACGGCTTCATTCAGTATGACCGCCTGTTTGCATCCCCACGCTGGGATACCGCGTTTACCAACCTGTTTGTGTTCGGGTTCTTGTTCATTGTGATCGCAATGATCCTTGGCCTGATCCTCGCAATTCTGTTGGACCAAAACATTCGCACCGAAGGCGCGATCCGCACCATCTACCTGTACCCTATGGCCCTCTCTATGATTGTGACCGGGACAGCATGGAAGTGGATTTTGAACCCGGGGCTTGGCCTCGAGGCCACAGTCCGCGGTTGGGGATTTGAGAATTTCACTTTCAACTGGCTCGTTGACCCAAACATGGCGATTTACACAGTTGTGATTGCTGCGATCTGGCAAAGCTCTGGTTTTGTGATGGCGTTGTTTCTTGCGGGTCTGCGATCCGTTGATCAAGAAATCATCAAGGCCGCTCAGGTCGACGGTATCCCGACTTGGCGCGTTTACACGGCGATTATCATCCCCGCGATGGCTCCGATTTTCCTATCAGCCTTTATCGTCTTGTCGCACCTTGCGATCAAAAGTTTCGATTTGGTGATCGCGCTTACAGGGGGTGGCCCAGGATACGCCACCGATCTGCCCGCGACTTACATGTACACAATGGCGTTTTCACGCGGTGATATCGGCCAAGCGGCCAGCTCTGCGATGATTATGATGATGGTCGTTTTCACCATTGTCGTGCCGTACCTCTACTCAGAACTGAGGACTAAAGATGACTGATATGTCTTACACAGCCTCTCAATCGGGCAGCCGCGCTGGCAAAATCGCATTGCGTTGGACGCTCTACCTGATGCTTGGCCTCTTTGCGCTTTTCTATCTCATGCCGCTGTTCGTCATGGTGACAACATCGTTCAAAAGCCTTGATGAAATTCGCACCGGCGACCTAATTTCGCTCCCCCGCGAAGTGACCTTCGAGGCATGGCGGACAGCTTGGTCGCAAGCCTGCACCGGTATCCAATGTGAAGGTGTGCGCCCTTACTTCTGGAACTCGGTCCTAATCGCTATTCCTGCGGTCCTCATTTCCACCTTGATTGGCGCATTGAACGGATATGTCGTGGCCCAATGGCGCTTTAAAGGCGCAAACCTGTTCTTCGCTCTGATGTTGTTCGGCTGCTTTATTCCGTTTCAGGTGGTCTTGCTGCCCATGGCCCGCACGTTGGGTCTGATGGGGATGGCCGGCACTATTCCAGGGCTGATCTTTGTGCACGTCATTTATGGGCTTGGCTTCACGACACTGTTCTTTCGGAACTACTACGTCTCGATCCCATCCGAACTGACAAAAGCTGCAAAAGTGGATGGCGCGGGGTTCTTCCGGATCTTTTGGTCGATCTTCTTGCCTCTGTCGCTCCCCATCATCGTTGTGACCGTCATCTGGCAATTCACCCAAATCTGGAACGATTTCCTGTTTGGTGTGTCGTTCAGCCAAGCCGGAACGCAACCCGTGACAGTTGCTCTCAACAACATCGTAAACTCAACCACTGGCGTCAAAGCATATAACGTGGATATGGCCGCAGCGATCATCGCAGCCCTGCCAACCCTATTCGTCTATGTCGTCGCTGGAAAATACTTCGTCCGCGGATTAACCGCCGGATCCGTGAAAGGATAACCTCAATGGCCCCCATCCTCGAAATAAACAACCTGTTCAAAAGCTACGGGTCCACTCAAATCCTTAAAGATATCAATGTTGCCATTGAACAAGGTGACTTCCTCGTTCTTGTCGGTCCATCTGGCTGTGGGAAATCCACCCTATTGAATTGCATCGCTGGCTTAGAGCCCATCACAGATGGTCGGTTGAGCATCGGTGGGCAGGATATGACACACGTCAATCCAAAGGACCGAGACATCGCGATGGTGTTTCAATCCTACGCGCTGTACCCGACAATGACGGTCGCCAAGAACATCACATTTGGTATGAAAGTGCGTGGCGTTGATCAATCCACACAGGACGAAAAGCTAAAACATGTAGCGACACAATTGCAGATCGAACCGCTCTTGAACCGTAAACCAGGTCAATTGTCTGGCGGCCAACGTCAACGTGTGGCCATGGGCCGTGCGCTTGTCCGTGATCCAAAGCTGTTCTTATTTGACGAACCGCTGTCGAACCTTGATGCCAAACTGCGTGTCGAAATGCGTACCGAAATCAAGGCACTCCACAAACGTCTCGGTGCCTCGATGGTCTATGTGACGCACGACCAAATTGAGGCGATGACCTTGGCCACGAAGATCGTCGTAATGAAGGGCGGCGTGATCCAGCAGATTGGTACGCCATCTGAGATCTACAACCACCCAGCCAACCTCTTTGTGGCGGACTTCATGGGCAGCCCCGCGATGAACCTGATCCCCGCAAAAACAAAGAACAACGGTCAAGGTGTGGAAATCGAGATTGCGCGTGAAACCGGTGGACCGATTACTTTGATTGACACGAAAAACAAAGATCTGCCCGAAAACGTCATTCTGGGGGTGCGTCCCGAAGATATCGCAGATGCAAATTTGCGTCGCAGCGAAGATCGTCAGGAAGCGGATTGCATGATCGATATCGTTGAGCCTGCAGGCGCTGATACGTTCGCCGTGATGCAGCTTGGTGGAAAACAGGTCACAGCTCGTTTGCATGCCGAAACGGCTGCAGTCGCAGGGCAAAACCTGAACCTTGCGTTTGATCTCGGCAAAGTGTCCTACTTCGGCCCTGAAACTGGCGAGCGTCTGAACTAAATTATGCGGCTTGTTGCAGATATCGGCGGTACAAACGCACGCCTAGGCTTGACCTTCAACGGTGTGATCGATCCAGACACAGTACAACGGTTTTCAAACACCGGTTGGGATGGTCTTGATGATCTGTTGCGCGCATATTTTAAGGCCCATCCAACTGCCGTGGTGGATGAGATGGTCATTGCAGTAGCGGGGCCCGTTCACGCGGGCCGCGCCACCCTAACCAACCGCAATTGGTCAATCTTGGCAGATGATCTGGCGCAGGAATTCGCATGTAGGAGCGTCACTCTAATGAACGATCTTGCAGCACTCGGTTACGCGGTGCCTATGTTAGGCGCAGATCAGGTGACCCAGCTTTGCGGCCCCGGTCGCCCCGATAATCCCGACGGCCAAGCCTTGGTGGTCGGGATTGGAACAGGCTTTAATGTAAGTCAGGTCATCACGGCAGACCAACGCACAATTTGCCCCCCCGCCGAGGCGGGCCACATTTCGGTGCCGTCCTCCATCAAAGCCGAACTAGACAAATACATTCAAAACTCGAAACACTTCCCAACGGTCGAAGCCCTTTTTTCAGGCCGCGGCCTAACTGCATTCTGTCAAGCATTCACATCATCGAGCACTGTTACAGGCCTACAAGCAACACAAAACTATGGCGCGCCCACCCACGAAATCGCAACTCAGGCCATAGACATCTACGCGCAGCTTTTGGGCCTCCTACTTCGTGATTTCTCACTGAGCTACATGCCGTCGCATGGCATTTACCTGGCAGGTAGCGTGGCCCGTGCACTGGCCACAGTTGCTGCTCCTCAACTCGTTAAAGCTCTGCAAGCCCCCAGCCAATTTTGGTTGCAAAAGAACCCATCACTCTTTGTCGCCGACAATGATAACGCCGCTCTTCTGGGGTGCGTCAGTTTTTAGATTTTTGTTTGTTTTTTTTTCTGATTTTCAAAAATGCATTCGGCTCTAAAAACGGTCCACCTCCAATCTAGTACTTTATTGTAAATCCGCGGCATTTGAGCATATCTCCAATAGCCGTTTTGAACGGGCCGCGACTTTGACGAACTTTCATGTCCTGTTGCAAATTACCAAATCCGTCTCTCAGAATTTCACAGCTTAGGCCGCGCTTTTCCTGTTTCCGAGAAGCAATCGAGTAGAGTTAAATTGCAACTTGGAAAACTTCACGCTGTGATGAGGCATGCTAGGTGTATTTTGGTCTCAATTTTTAGGTACATGCGCATTCGTTTTGAGACATTGTGAAATGTGAGCAGGATAACAAACCACTCATCCGCACTCTCAACCTCGAGAAAAGGCGCAGTTTCCGATGCTTTTTCCTTAACCGCGTTGCAAATAGTCGTATGTTCTACGTCACTTCGCATTCTTGGCATATCGAACCATTCAGCCCAATGGAATCAAAGGCAGCGGCAATAAGCTCGGCGCGTTTTTAGACGGGTCGATTATCTTTTAAATGATGCACTAATACGAGTCCGCATTGAAATCCACTGTTATGGAGCAACAAGGCGTCTCATGACTAGTACTCATATCTGACGATAGAGTTATCTGCAATTGGCCAGATCTCTTCGTTTGCAGCGATACCTGAGTGGCTCAAGACAGTGTGAAAAACAATACACTCTCGGGTCGTAGACCCGAGAGGTTTCAGGAGTTCCAGAAGTGCACCCAGATTTTCTGGCCAGAGCGGCGATTTCTTACGTGCGGTCCAAATGTGAGATGATCTATCGGGTGACGATCTAACTTATCTAGATATCGCAGCTACAAACCGAGTAAACAGCGGTATCAACGACCGGACCACCTCCTCCAGGAGCTACCTTCCAAAGCCATCTATGGAAATGATATTCTGCGCCGGCGTGATCCGTATTGCAGGTCTGGCAGTTACGCTTTTGCGAACTGGTAGCTTCATATCCACGAAACCAGAGTGTCTTATTGCGGTGACAACATTCCCGGCCGCGATCAGCTCCCCTCTATACCTTGCAAAAACTAGATGATCTTAGAGAAAGCGTTCTTCAAAAAAACCGAACCTCGCACCGAAAAGTCAACCAACCGCGAAATCCGCTTCAGTACAATTAGCTGCAGCCGACGTGTCGTATAGCCAGGCTGGGGAATGATAATCGCTTTCAATGGCAGCATAGATACCAGCAACCTGTGTTGTGGCCCAAGTTACCTCAGCCAGGCGAAGGCCAAAAATTGCGTTGCTGAAGCGGCAACGAACCCCTGCCCGATGGCGACTTCCTGCAGTCAATTCATGACCCTAGGATTAACGCAGAAACTGTCTAATGAGGAAACCGGATGACTGAAACCACAGGCATAGTAGAGCGCAAACTGATCGAACTTGGGCTCAAGTTGCCCCCGCCCCCTAGGCCAATCGGGAATTACCTACCTGCGGTTCAGGTCGGCCAAATCCTCTACGTGTCAGGCACGCTGGGCACAATCCGCGACGAGAACGACAACGACATCATGCCGATTAAAGGTAAGCTCGGTGGTGAACTGACGATTGAGCAAGGCTATGAATCAGCCAAGCTCATGGCCCTGAACCACCTTGCCTTGATGAAGAAAGCGATTGGCGATCTGGACCGGATTGAACGCATCATCAAGATGGTCGGCTACGTCAATTCCGCCCCCGGCTTCACCGAAGCGCATTTGGTGCTGAACGGGGCGTCCGACCTCTATGTCGACGTTTTTGGGGAAGAGCGCGGCAAACATGCCCGCGCAGCGCTGTTCCAAAACGAGCTCGGCTTAGATGCGCCAATCGAAGCGGAAATGACTGTCCTTTTAAAGGCCTAACCACCTAGCAGCGCGCCCACCATGTCTGGCGCGCTGCGTCCAGGGCCGACATGTCGCGGTCCTCCCATGCCTTGAAACGTTCCTCCGCAAATTTCGCAAATAGTGTCGTTGCCGGTGAAAGCGATCTCTGCCGTCTACGCGCGATAGACAGCTTGCGATGTTCAAACGCAGGACACACCAAATTCACAGGGATCAACCGGTTTTCGCTCACTTCCGTAAACACCGCTTGGACAGGAACAAAAAACACGGCGCTGTTGCGCATCGCGTATCCACGCAAAAATTGAAGGCTGTTCCCAATCGTTCTGGGCGAGACTTTCCCTTTTTCTTTCTTTGCCACACGTTTGATCAGCTGGCTGATCCCAAAACTGTCATCGGGCAAAACATGATCGTACTCCAATAGCTCCGCGAGCCCAATCTCTCGTCCATCCGCAAGATCATGCCCTTCAGGAACAAAAGGCAAAAGCGGTTGGTGGTAATCGGCCAAGGTCTCAATCGCATGATGATTGGAAAAGTCATAAACAAACCCAAGGTCCGCCTCGTATCGATCTAATGCATCGATGGTTTCATCACGGCTGGCGACCGTGGTTTCGAAAACGACATCCGGGTAACGTTCGTTAAATTCTGTCAAAACATCCGGCAGAAAATTCTCGGTTATCCCCTCAACAGTTGTAATCCGGATCGCCCCCCGATGCAGCGCCCGCAAATCATCAACGTCAGATTGAACCAGCCGGAGCTGAGCCTCAATTTTGAGCCCGTGTTTCCACAGCCGCATTCCCGCTTCGGTCAAGGTCACACCATCGGAACGTCGATCCAGCAGCACACAATCCAACTCATGCTCTAGGGCTGAAATCTGTCTACTGATGGCAGACGCCGCGATGTGTTGGCGTTCTGCGGCGCGGCGAATGGATTTACACTTCGCCACCTCCAAAAAATACCTCAACCCGTTTAGATTCACGGCACACCCCTCAATTTCACGCCCAATTTTTGTGCTCCTTCAAAATACAGTCGTTGCCGATTTGGCAACGCGCACTTCGCAAGTTAATGCTACCTGAGCGAAAAAATGCAATGCCATAGTTCAACACAAGGACGGAGACAGTCAGGCAGAAAACGCCCAGCGCTCCGTTTGATGTCCCTTTCGACGTTTAGGGAATTGGTCGGTTCCGACCGTAAACACAGAGCCAGGAAATGGCCGTCAACACATCTCGTTCACAGTGAGGAACAAAAATGAAACTATTCTCTGCCGCATCCGCCATCGCTTTGTCTACGGCCCTCGTGACGGCCGCAAACGCTGAAACAATCACGCTTCGTCTGGGTCACACAGGCGCGCCAACCCACCACTACCAAACGATCTCGGTCCTGTTCGCGGATACTGTCCGCGAGCGGACAAATGGTGAAATCGACATTCAGGTTTATCCTGCCGACCAGCTTGGAAAACAGCTTGAAGCCGTCGAAGGCACGATGCTTGGAACGCAAGACATCTTCCTGGTGTCCGACACTGTATTGTCCAACTGGGTGCCAGACATGGGCATCCTCAACCTGCCCTTCCTGTTCTCATCATTGGATGACGTCCACGAGGTTCTGGAAGGCCCTGTTGGGGATCAGCTTGAGGCCAAAATGGATGGCACAGGTGCGGTCGTCATCGGCTGGTGGATGGGCGGCCTGCGCAACATCACCAACAACGTTCAACCCATCACCTCCCCCGCTGATCTTGACGGTGTGAAAATCCGTGTTCCAGAAGGCGAAGTGTTCGTGGAAACCTTCAAGGCAATGGGCGCGAACCCGGTCGTGATTTCATTTGGCGAGCTGTACTCTGCTTTGCAATTGGGCACAGCTGATGCTCAAGAAAACCCGCCCGCGCACATCCTGACGCAAAAATTCTACGAGGTTCAGGCCTATACAACCCGCACAGCGCACATCTATCTTGGCTCTCCGCTCATCATGAACGAGGCGCTGCTGGAGTCCTTGTCAGAAGAGCACCGCACGATCCTGCTCGACACCGCGACCGAAATGGCCGGCATCCACCTTGAAATGGTGAACGAGCTCGAAGATGGGCAATGGGCTGAACTGGCTGAACTTGGCAACCAGATCAATGATGTCGACGTGGCTCCATTCCAAGAAGCTACAGCGCCGGTGATCGAAATGTTCAAACAAACCCTCGACGCGAGCATCATCGAAGAAATCCAAACAACACTGGCTGACTAAACCAGATAGCCCGTACCATAATCGGTGCGGGCTAACACGTAGGTGACATATGAAGTTCTTCGACTGGCTAGAAACGCTGATAAAGTACCTTGCAGGATTGTTCTTGCTGGCCGTGTTTGTTTTGGTCACCGCGCAAGTGGCCAGTCGTTTTCTGTTCAACTTTTCACTGGCCGCAGCAAGCGAGCTGTCCATCTACGCGATGATCTGGTCCGTCTTTCTTGGCGCAGCGGTCGCGTTTCGCCACAACAGCCATATCGCAATGGACATCCTTCTCACAAAACTCCCAAACCGTGCGCGCCACCTCGCGGATTTTACAATCTTCATCCTTCTGGTCGCCTTTTTGGGCCTTGTCGCCGTCGAAGGCCACGATCTTGCGATGCGCGCCATGCGACAGTCCTCTCCGGCCGCGCGGATACCCGTCGGATACATCACAATGGCAATGCCTGTCGGATCGGTCATTGCGCTGGCGTTCCTGTGTGAACAGCAAATACAGAAACTCCTGGAAAGGCCCAAGTCGTGACAGAAATCCTTTTCATCGCCCTCTTCGGCCTCCTGCTCTTGGGCGTGCCCGTCGCTTTCGCACTGGGCATTGCATCGGTCCTTGCACTCCACTTCGCCAGCGCAATTCCCCTTCTCATTATCCCGCAAAAGCTCTTCAACGGTCTCAACGGTTTTCCGTTCCTCGCGATCCCACTGTTCCTGCTCGCCGGCAACATTATGGCCGCAGCCCAAATATCCGAACGTCTGGTGAAACTCGCCGGGCTCGCACTTGGCCGCTATCCTGGCGGTCTTGCTCAAATGTCCACCGGGGCGTCTGCATTTTTCGGTGCAATCAGCGGCTCCGCCCCAGCGACCACATCGGCCATCGGGTCTATCTTGATCCCGTCCATGAAAAAACGGGGGTATGCACCTTCATTTGCTGGCGCGGTCGTCGCCTCTTCAGGCGCGCTCGGGCTGATCATTCCCCCCAGCTTGACGATGGTGATTTACGGAACCATTGCCGACGTCTCGATCGGGGATCTGTTTATTGCAGGTATCCTGCCCGGCATCCTGATCGCATTCGCGCTGGGGGCCGTGAACTATATTCTGGCCAAAAAGAACGGGCTGGCCGGTGAAAAAATCGAAGCGTCAGCCAGCATGGCAAAGGTGTTACGCGAAAGCAGCCTTGCGCTGATCATGCCGCTCATCATCCTTGGCGGCATTTACGGCGGCATATTTACCCCCACGGAATCCGCGGCTGTTGCCTGTCTTTATGGGCTTATTGTGGGGCTGTTCGTCTATCGCTCCATTAGCCTCAAATCCTTGGCGCCTATCTTTGTCGACACGGCCATCAGCTCCGCTGTTGTTATGTATCTGATGGGAACGGCCAACGCGTTCTCCTATATCATCACAGCCGAACAATTGCCCCAAACCGTAGCCTCTTCGATGCTCGAGATCAGCAGCAACCCGATGTTGATCATGTTTATGGTGCTGGCCCTCTTGCTCGTCGCCGGAACGTTTCTCGACAATGTCGCGGCACTCGTTTTGTTGGTCCCCACATTGGGCACGCTCATCGCAGCGGTCGGGATCGATCCGATTTATTTCGGGGTATTCACAGTTGTTGCCCTAGCCGTCGGAAACTTCACGCCGCCCGTGGGGCTGAATCTCTTCATTGCCGCCCGGCTTTCAGGTTCACGCATGGAAGACATCTCGAAAAGCGCCCTGCCCTATATCGCGGCCTATCTGGTCGTCCTTCTGGGCCTCATTCTCTTCCCGCAGATCATCACCTTTTTCGTCTAACCCTTACTCATCGGAGCTTTTGTGCCCAAAGATCAATCCCCCTTGAGCGCAACCGCTCTCGCTCAATCACTCGCACGCGGCGAACTCACGTCAGAAGCTCTTGTCCGGTCCTGTTTCGCCAGGATAGCAGACCACAAGGATGACAGCATTTTCATTTCCCTGTCTGAAGATGCCGCATTGAAAGACGCCCGTGCGAGTGATGCCCGAAGACAGGCCGGAAAGACCCTAAGCCCATTTGACGGCCTCCCTGTCGCTTGGAAAGACCTCGTGGATATCCCCGGAACACCGACAACAGCCGCAAGCGCTGTCATGGAACATGCCACACCTCCCACAACACCGGCGGTGATCTATGAAAACTGCGTCAAGGCCGGGTTGATTTGTATCGGCAAAACAAACCTCTCGGAATTTGCCTATTCGGGCCTTGGCCTGAACCCCCACTTTGGAACCCCTGTAAACCCGTATTCCAAAGACGATCCATTGGCCCCGGGGGGCTCCTCCTCCGGATCAGCAGTCGCCGTCGCCGCAGCACTTGTCCCCCTCGCAGTCGGCACCGATACCGCCGGATCAGTACGTGTGCCCGCCGCGTTTTGTGGCATTACCGGGTTCAAATCCAGTCAAACACACTACGACAAAACGGGCGTTTTCCCGCTTTCTGAAAGTTTGGATTCAATCGGAACCTTCGCCCACACCACCCAAGATTTGATCACCTTCGATGAGATCTTACGTGGCACATCTCCGCAAACCCCTTACGTCGCATCAAGGGCAAAGCCTGATCTAATCGTGCCGACGACATGTGTCCTAGATAACCTTGCCCCTCCAGTTGCAGCGGCCTTTGAGACCAGTGTTCAATGCCTCAAAGATGCCGGATACCAGGTGACCGAACGTGACTTCCCGATCTTTTCAGTCGTAACAGCCCTCTTCGCCCAGCATGGCACCCTCACCGTGGCTGAAGCCGCCACACTCCATAAAGATCTGCTCGACAGTCCCGACGCAGAAAAAATGGATCAACGTGTACGAGAGCGCATCAGCACGGCAGGCCAGTTCACCGCCCAAGACTATATTCGCCTTCAGTGGGAACGCAGCCGACTGCAAAATGCCGTCGCCGAACAGCTTGGCGATAGCGCTTTGGTCTTTCCCACCGTTGCAATCACAGCCCCGTCCATCGCCGAACTTGAGGCCGACAATGACCTCTTCGTCAAAACCAACCTCCTGGCTTTGCGCAACACAATGCTCGGCAACTACCTTGGCATGCCCGGTCTCAGCATCCCGATCGGCACCAATGACGATGGTGCCCCAATCGGAGCGCTGTTCTCAATGGCTAATGCCAAAGACGTCGAGCTCTTGCACGCGGGCCTCGGCTTTGAGCAAGTCTTGAGACCTCAAAAACGCTCTTAGCAACTTGAGGTGTGATTGGCTCCGAATACCTTGTCAGCCGGCTGAAAATTACACTACCGAATTTTCAGCCGGAAGTAGTGACGTTATTACTAGCGTCTCAAATCTGGAGAGTAGAGGCGAAATCGGCAGATCGGTTGAGGGTGCATCCTAATGCTTCGATATCTGAGTTACCGCTCAAGTGTTTTGCGACACATATTTGCAGGGCGAGCGGTATTCCCCCCCTAGAATGTCTATTTATGAACCTGACTGTTGAAAGACCCCATACCAAACAAATACTCAATCGCTACTCATTTCAAATCGTCGGGGCGTTTTTAGAGGCTAGTCGATGAGACAGACGCCTGATCGTTCATGCTTGCCAGCCTGTCGGCAGTACGTGAACAGATGCAAATTGGTAAGCGCTGCATCTAGTGCCAAAACAGGATCTAAATTGATAAATAGTTGACTTTATTGGCACTATCTCGCGATATATTCACCCAATTGAAGCCCAATTGAAGAGCGTCGCTCGGTCCTTTCCAGCTGTTCGTGAATTGGCCTCCAAAGGTCGGATTTTCAAAAAACGCACACAAGCTCAAAGCGAACAATTCCCGGAACCTCTCATTAGTATCGCCTTCCTAAAGCTCTTTTGCCCTGAATGCTCAGAGAGTTGTTAACCCATTGATTTCAGATGATATCAAGAAGCTTCTTGAAAATCATTGGCCAAACACTTTGGAAATTTGATTGAGAATTGTGCCCCGGCTTCCGTGTTCGTGACCGACATTGTGCCACCTGTGTCTTCTACGATCCCGTAGCTGATCGAAAGGCCCAAGCCGGTCCCTTCGCCCGCGTCTTTCGTTGTGAAAAACGGCTCGAAAATACGTTTCAATACGGTTTCAGGTATGCCGCCGGCATTGTCGTCGATTGTGAACACAACATGGTCATCGGTGCTGCGGGCCACCATGGAAACCCATGGGTCGGTCACTTTGCGGTTCAGCAGCTCGAATTTCGCGTTCGATATAAGGTTAAGGATGACTTGTTCGACCAATACGCTGTGCGCCAAAACGTGGAGGCCGTCTTGCAGGTCCAGCTCGAGTTTAATCCCGGCGAGCATCAGCTGTCGTTCTGACATTTTAGCCACGCGTGTGATGCAGCTGTGCAAATCGATACGGCTTGGCGGCTCATCTGCGCGTCGGCCAAAGATGCGCATGTGGTCGATAATTTCGGATGCCCGTGTGATTTGCTCATCGATGCGATCGATCTGAAGGTCGGATTTTTTAGGGATGCCCGTCACGGACTTTAGGCCACGTTTGAGGCTTGAAAGTGAAATCCTCATCGCATTGAGAGGTTGATTGAGTTCGTGTGCGAGCCCCGTCGACATTTCCCCGAGCGTTGCCAGTTTGGACGCGTGGACGGCTTCGGATTGAAGTGCATTGCGGAGCGACAAATCCTGCGCGATGCACACGATTTCATTTTCCTTGCCTGATGATTTTAGATGGCTGGTTAGATTGAACAGGATTGGGATTTCATGCTTGTCCGCATGCATCAGCCGCAACTCTACATTTGAAACTGCGATCCCCGATTTTGCTTGTTCAATATAGTCCATGAATGCTGCGAAGTCGTCGGGGCTGATGATGTCGGATGCGTAGATGGGATTGGGCCCTTTCGCATTTATTCCTGTCAGATCGGCGACGCATTTGTTCCAGATTGTCACACGACCATCTGCGTCAAACGCAAAGACAGCGCTGTTTGCACGATCAATCAAGTTGCTAAGGTCAGCAACGAGGTTTTCTTGCTCGCGTTGCGAGTTACGCAACAACATTTGTTGTTCGGAAAAATGGAGAGCAACACGACCCAATTGGCTTAGTTCGTCGCGTTGCGCAAAAAAGTCTTTGTCGAGCTCTTTGCGCTTGCCAAGCAAAACATCATTCACCAGCTGAGTGCGCCGGCTGTAGCCGTTGATCAAGGCCCAACCAAGCAGCACCATAAAGCCGATCAATGGGACCGGCGCGATCAAGTTCATCATACGAATGCGGGCGTGAACCGCGCCAAGGTCCACCACGTTCTGGTCAAGTTCGCTCTCGATTTGAACGCGGTACCGTTGAGCGAGCTCTGCAACTTCAGAAATTCCCGCTTGGAAACGCTCTCGGGTCACGTCGAGCAATTCTGGTCGTGCAGCGCTCCCATCGTATTCGCGATCTTCCGCCCGCGCGCGCGTTTCAAAGGCGACCAAGATCTTGATTGCGTGATCAAGTGTTTGGCTTAGGCGGTTGAGGTCCAATACCGCATCGAACTGACCTTCTACCGACAGTTCGGCAGTAATTCGTTCAAGCTCCAAGAGCAGTTCTGCGGTGTCAGCACCGTGTCTGACAATGTCTGCCTCCGACTGGGCCGCCAGCAATTTGTAGGAAAAAAGGTTCAGCTTGTGCCCGACGTGTTCGAATTCATAGGCACGAGATATCGCAGGAAACTTGTCGAGGAGAGTGGACTCAGTGAAAGCGTTGAACCGTTCATGGCTGAATTGCAAAAGCGCCACTAAAAGTAGGACTGTTGAGACGGCTAGAAAGAGAAGACTCAACAGTCTTCCGCGCAGCGTGCTCAGGCTTTTTGCGATCAGAATGGTCATGGCTTCCAGATATCTTTAAATGTGTTCCGATAGTCATTCGCAGGCTCAAATCGCCAATCGAGGCCGCCGTCATCTTGAATATTGTCAAGCGTCACGAGCTTTGTGGGGGCGACGAAGGCACTAGGTGGGTGCCCTGCAAATGCGCGGTTCAGCTCATCAGCGATTTGCCACCCTTGAAACACAAGAGGTTCTGGTACGGTTGCGGATTGGAACAACTCACTTCCGATCCGTTGATAGGCGGAGAGGCTTCCGTCGCCGGCTGAAATATTGATGAGCGACTGAGCAAACGCCGGTTCTGAGAAGCTCAATTCAATAATTGCGTCGTCGAAATAGAGGTCGTTGATCCCAAGGGTTACGGACCATTGGGTACCGTATTTGCCGACGAGGCGGGCGATCTCAGCGGGCATTCTTTCGTTTGTTTGATCAAGTGGCATGTCAACAATTTCGAGGACTTCGCAGGTCGCACAGCTTTCAATGACCTGTGCCATTTCGTCTGATTTGGCCACGGCGATACCAAAGCGGCTATCGGTGAAAATGACGGCACCCGCCTGATGATCTGTGACTTCGATGGCGTAGGCTGCTGCCACTTGTGCGACGGCCATCGGGTCCGTGGTGATATTTGAGGTCACGGGCGTACCAGCAATTGGGCCCGGTTTGGCAGCTGCGTGCCACCCCATGATCGCCGTGCCACTGGCCGCCAGTTCTTCCAACACTACGGTGTGATCTGTTGCGTTGAACCCCCCGAGGATGAGCCCATCTGGTGGACTGGACAACAACCCTGCCAGCGCGGTGCGCCGTGCATCAAGATCCCCTCTGGCATCGATGGTTTGGAGGTGCCAGTCGAGTTCATCAGCCGCTTCGCGAACGCCCTCTGCAACAGATAGAATTCCAGAGTTGCGCAGGTTATCTGCGATAAAGACAATGGCTTTATCCTCCGCTGCGGGAATGGCTTCGGACGGGTAGAGCCAGTCCGAAGCCGGTTTGAGCGCGTCTTCCACCAAGTCTTGCGTCTCAATGGCATTTACCGCACCTGGAGCCGCCACGAAAACGGCGAGCGTGAATGCAAATGTCGTCAACTCGAGTTTCATTTTGTATCCCTTGCGAAGGTGGTCGAGCCCTGAGCTCTGGAAATTTATGCGACGAACTGGGTGTCCGGAATTGTCATGCGGACCATTGTTCCGCTTCTCTCGAAGGACCTGATTTGCAGCTTTCCGCCCTGCATCTCGACTTTGCGTTTCGCAAACGGGAGGCCAAGGCCAAGTCCGTTATCGATTGCGATTTTTGACGGATCAGATTTGGAAAACATGTTGAGCGCGCGTGTTGCTTGCTTTTTTGTCATCCCCACGCCGCGGTCGGAGACCTCCAGCATCAACTCATTCTTTCCGCTTTTCGCCGTAATCGTAATTTCAGTGACGTCGGGCGTATATTTGAGGGCGTTGAGCACGATCTGCTCAAGTGCGTCTGCGGTGCCTCTCGGATTGATGCACCAGAGCCGGTTGCCGGTTTGATTGTCGATTTTGATGACTTTTCCCTCGCTTCGATCTTTGATCTCGGTGCGGTCAAGCGTTTCCGAGATCACCTGCTGCGCGAGGGTCGGCTCGAGTTTTGAGCCGCCTTCCAGTGAGGTTGTCATGGTCCCCAAAATCAAATTGACCTTCTTGGTCAGCTCTTCGCCGGCCTCGTTTATCAACTTGGCCATCATCAAAATGTCGGTCGGTTTATATTGGAGGTTTGGTTCCAGCAACAAAGACGAAAAGCCGATAACAGCGTTCAACGGTGTGCGCGTTTCGTGGGCCAGAAGCTCGATGAGCTGTCGGTTTTCATCATCGGGTCCGCTTTCTTCAACATCGCTGGAATCCACCAATGCGTTCATGGCTTCTTTCGCGATATTGCGGAGTGTGAAGAGCAGGTCGTCGACATTGATTGGTTTGTCGAGAAACTTGTGTGCGCCAAGCCGAAGGGCCTCTTGGATGTCGTCTTTTGTCGCGTTCCCAGAGACGAAGATCACCGGTGTCCGGCACATGGGTTCGGGGCCTTTTCTGAGCTCGTCGATAAGCTCCAGGCCGGTCATTCCAGGCATCTTAATGTCGGAGACGATCGCCACATAGTCGTCGTTTTCCAACGCATAATCGATCGCATCGTTTGGATCGACGAAGGGGCGGCAAATAAAGCCCTCGTCGATCAACGCTTCGGACAATGCAATTAAGGTCGCTTCGTCATCCTCGATGATCAAAACTTTTGCGATGTCGACTTGCCCCTCGCCCATCGTGCCGAATTGGTTTTTTAAGTTCATTTTTTAAATCACTTCGTTGCTGCCGTTTCCTAGATAATGCCTTTGCAGCGCGTTGAACGCCAACGCGCGAAAGAATACCAAACCGGAAATAGCGGGTGAGTAACGCAACCAAAGGGTAGTGGAACTAGCCAAAGGAATAGACCTTACCAACAAAGGGCCGCCTCCCAAGTCGAGCACGTATTTTGGGAAGTCTCAAATTTGATGAAATGAAGAATCCGACTGAGGCTTTGGAAGGTACTATTTCAATCTAACTAAACCATTTCGGACGAGACGTCGCACGGTTGAGTGCATCTGTTTTCCCTTCTCAAGACCCTCAGCGCGGACATTGTGACTATACGTCTTGATAGTCATCAAAGACGAAAGCAGCTGCACACATTTCGCGTCGTTCTTGGCTTCCAACGAAGGATACATTTATGCGCCGCAACTGGATTTACTTGAGAGGTTAGCCAGTTGCGGCAGCTAGGCTTAGAACGTTCTGGTTCAGTTGAAATTTGGTAAAAAATTAGTCTCGACGTCCGTTTATAGTTGCTAGCGCCGAACCTTAACACAAAACTCACGCGCACACGCTGAGCAAGACGTCCCTCGATTTGGCACGCGGCGACATAGCGAAATAAGCAGTTCGATTAATCACCAACATAATTTGTCTCTGGCGCCATGGTTCTTGGTGTCACCAGCTTCCAATTTGATTTTGATCGATAACAGCCAATTGACTGCAATAGGGGAGCAGAGTCCTAGAGCCGCGTGACGATATTTAAACTTTTCCATTGCCTTAAATGAATATCTATTTCATCATGGGAATATTGTTGAGTGGATAAATGATGCGCTATTCAGGACTGAGGGTCATTAAAGAAGCGCTGAGCGGCCACAAGGGATGGTGGCCAGCTTGGCGGAACCCAGAACCGGCCGAGGCCTATGATATAGTTGTCGTTGGCGGCGGGGGGCACGGGCTCGCGACGGCGCATTATCTCGCCAAGGAATTTGGTCAAGCGAAAGTAGCGGTGATCGAAAAAGGCTGGATCGGCGGCGGCAACGTTGGCCGGAACACCACCATAATTCGATCAAATTATCTGCTCGATGGCAATGAACCGTTCTACGAGATGTCCCTCAAGTTGTGGGAAGGACTGGAGCAGGACCTTAACTATAATGCGATGGTCAGCCAGCGCGGCATTCTGAACCTGATCCATTCCGACAACCAACGCGATGCTTTTATACGGCGTGGTAACGCGATGCTTCTGAATGGTGCGGATGCCGATCTGCTCAGCATCGACGATATCAAAAAACGCTATCCCTTCCTCAACACGCAAGATGCACGCTTCCCGATCAAAGCGGGTTTGGCACAACATCGCGGCGGAACCGTGCGCCATGACGCAGTCGCGTGGGGGTATGCGCGTAGTGCAGATAGTCGCGGTGTAGACATTATTCAAAACTGCGAGGTCACAGGGTTCCGGATTGAAAACGGTGCCTGCAAGGGTGTTGAAACCACACGTGGATTTATCGGCGCGGGTAAAGTCGGATGCGCTGTGGCTGGCAATTCATCACGGTTGATGAGTCTTGCAAATATACGGTTGCCGATCGAAAGCCATGTCTTGCAGGCGTTTGTGTCAGAAGGTTTGAAACCGGTCCTTCCAGGTGTGATTACATTTGGCGCCGGTCATTTCTATTGCAGCCAATCCGACAAAGGTGGGTTGGTATTTGGTGGCGATATTGATGGCTACAATTCCTATGCCCAAAGAGGCAACCTGCCCGTCGTTGAAGATGTCTGCGAAGGCGCGATGGCGATCTTCCCGATGCTCGGGCGCGCACGGCTTTTGCGGATGTGGGGCGGAATCATGGATATGTCGATGGACGGATCGCCCATCATCGACAAGACCCATATCGACGGTCTCTATTTCAATGGGGGCTGGTGCTATGGCGGCTTCAAGGCAACGCCCGCAAGCGGGTATGCCTTTGCGCACCTTCTCGCCACAGATACCCCACATGAAACAGCAAAGGCGTACCGATTTGACCGGTTTGAAACCGGCCGAATGATTGATGAAAAAGGGATGGGCAATCAGCCCAATTTGCACTGATGATTATTGATCACCCTTTGCTTGGCCCCCGTGACAGTGCCGAATTCACCTATATGGGTGATGCGCGCTTGATTGAACGCCCCTCACCAGATGCGGAAGATGCGGCTGCCGCGTTCTATGAATACGCTTATCTTCGTGACAATCCCGCCGGATTGCATCGGGAACTATGGTTCCACGAAGCGGGTGACCGGTCTTGGCTTGTCGTGACCAGAAATACGGTGACCCATGAAATTGCGAAGGTAGAGCTTGCGACGGATGTCGCCCGCGCAAAAGGGCGATCCACATGAGCCAGAAGAACCGGATCGCCGGCGGTCAAATCGACCGCGACACCCCCCTAAATTTCACCTTTGATGGCAAATCATATGAAGGTCACGCAGGTGATACCTTGGCCTCCGCCTTATTGGCGAATGGTGTGCGGTTGATGGGGCGAAGCTTCAAATATCACCGCCCCCGTGGTCCACTGACTGCGGGCTCAGAAGAACCGAATGCTTTGGTGCAGTTGCGCAGCGGCGCGCGGCAAGAGCCCAACACCCGTGCAACGACAACGGAACTATTCGGCGGGCTTACAGCCACAAGCCAAAACAAACTTGGGTCTCTGTCATTCGATTTGCTGGCTGTGAACGACCGGTTTTCGAACTTTCTAACAGCAGGGTTTTATTACAAGACGTTCATGTGGCCCGCGGCGTTCTGGGAAAAAGTATACGAGCCGATCATTCGCCGTGCGGCTGGCCTTGGGTCGCTGTCATTAGAAGATGATCCCGATGTTTATGATAAGGGATTTTTGCACTGCGATCTTTTGATCATTGGCGCGGGCCCATCTGGTCTGATGGCGGCTCTGACGGCTGCGCGCAGTGGCGCGGATGTTATTCTTGCGGATGAAGATTTCCGGATGGGTGGGCGGCTGAACAGCGAAACCTACGAAATAGATGCGGCATCCGGCGCGGATTGGGCCCGCAAGACCGTTGCGGAATTGGCCAACATGCCCAACGTCCGTTTGTTGCCGCGCACAACGGTGATTGGCGCATTTGACCATGGTATCTACGGGGCCGTTGAACGCGTCAGCGATCATGTCGCAACACCCGCTTCTGGAAAGCCGCGACAAATTTTATGGCGTATCTATTCGCAGAAAACGGTACTAGCGGCCGGCGCGATTGAACGACCCATTGCGTTTGATAACAATGACAGACCCGGCATCATGACAGCCAGTGCTTTGCGCAGCTATGCCAATCGGTTTGGTGTCGCGGTGGATAAGCGAACCGTGATTTTCACCAATAACGATGACGGCCATCGCAGCGCGGCAGACCTGCATGCCAAGGGCGTTAGAGTCATCGTAATAGACACGCGCATGGATGCACGCAAATCGCCCGATTACGAGGTTTTAGTAGGCGCACAAGTGATCAACACATTGGGTCGTCTGGGGCTAACGTTCGTCACGGTACGCCTTGCGGATGGCAGTGAGCGAACAATTGAATGTGGTGCGTTGGGTATGGCGGGCGGCTGGAACCCGAACGTGCATTTGACCTGTCATCAACGGGGACGTCCGACTTGGAATAATGCACTGGCTGCGTTTGTGCCGGGTGCCTTGCCGGTGGGCATGCTTGTGGCGGGTGCCGCCAACGGTGATCTGTCAACGGCTGGTGCTTTGGCGGGTGGCGCTGCAGCTGCGCGCAAGGCCCTAGGCCTTCGCGGGCGTTTGCCCGCACTGCCATTGGCCGAAGATGCGCCCATCAAAGTCACCCCGTTTTGGTATGTCGAGGGGGCAAGCCGTGCGTGGTTGGATCAGCAGAATGATGTGACCGTTAAGGATGTAAAACTGAGCTACCAAGAAGGGTTTAAATCGGTCGAACACTTAAAGCGCTACACCACTTTGGGTATGGCGACAGACCAAGGGAAAACGTCAAATGTAGGCGGCCTTGCGATTATGGCAGAGCTGGCGGGCAAGGATATACCAGAGGTTGGAACAACTATCTTTCGCCCGCCCTATACGCCGGTTGCGATTGGTGCATTTGGCGGGCGTCATCGGGGGCAGGAATTCCACCCGAAACGTTTGACGCCCTCCCATGGTTGGGCCGAAGAACAGGGCGCTGTTTTTGTCGAGGTCGGCAACTGGATGCGGGCGCAGTGGTTCCCCAAACCGGGCGAAACGTCCTGGCGTGAAAGTGTGGATCGGGAGGTGCTTGCCACGCGCGGTTCTGTTGGGGTCTGCGATGTGACCACGCTTGGCAAGGTTGATGTTCAGGGGCAGGATGCCGCGACCTTTTTGAACATGATATATTGCAATGGCTTTGCGAAACTTCCGGTAGGCAAATCACGGTATGGGTTGATGTTGCGCGAAGACGGGATCGCGATGGATGACGGAACAGCCGCTCGATTGGCCGAAGATCATTTTGTTGTCACCACGACCACGGCGAACGCGGTTTCGGTCTATCGGCATATGGAATTCGTGCGCCAATGTTTGGCTCCGGATTTGGATGTTCAACTGATCTCAACCACGGAAAGCTGGGCCCAATATGCTGTGGCAGGGCCGAAAGCACGGCGGGTGCTGGAAAAGATTGTTGATCAAGACATCTCGAACGACGCCTTTCCATTCATGGCCTGCGCTAACATTACCGTGTGTGGCGGCTTGCGGGCGCGTTTGTTCCGCATTTCGTTCAGTGGCGAGCTCGCGTTTGAGATCGCCGTGCCAACGGCCTACGGCGATGCATTAATCCGGCGGATCATGACCGCAGGTGAGGAGTTTGACATCACCCCATACGGGACCGAAGCGCTCGGCGTTATGCGTATCGAAAAGGGGCACGCAACGGGCAACGAATTGAACGGAACGACCACGGCAGCGAACCTTGGAATGGGCCGCATGGTCAGCACAAAGAAAGACAGCATCGGCGCCATTTTGTCACGGCGGTCCGGATTGAATACCGCGGATGATCTACGCGCGGTTGGCATCAAGCCTATCAATCACGACGATACTGTTCCTGCAGGATCGCATTTAATGAACACAGGCGCGCCCGTGGATGCCGCGCACGACCAAGGCTATGTCACATCAGCCTGCTATTCGCCAAACTTGGGTCACCACATTGCGTTAGCTTTCCTAAAAGATGGTGAGAACCGGATCGGAGACACCATGCGGCTTGTCAGCCCGTTAACAGGTGTCGACGTAGAGGTCGAAATTTGCAGTGCGCATTTCATTGATCCAGAGGGAGAACGGCTCCGTGCATGATTTGATGTTAGCACCTGCATTGGGCTGCGCCCCGCAAACGATCGGCACGGTCACCATTACTGAAAACACCGGCGTCGCGCTGGCCTCGGTTGCCGCGCGGCACGGAAAGTCGGCAAGCTGTGAAAGGGTTTTGAAATCCGTTCTTGGGGCGGTCCCCGACATTGGCAAAGCGGTTTTACGTGATCCAGAAGCCGGGTTTTGGATGGGACCGGATCAATGGATGATCGGCGCGCCAATGGAAACACATGAAACGCTTGCGGACCATTTGAAAACAAAATTCGGAGCAGATGCTTCGATCACGGAGCAGTCGGGCGGTTGGGTTATCTTTGATGTCGTCGGTGAAAAGATGCCGGATATGTGCGAAATTCTGTGCAATGTCCCCATTCGAAAAATGGATGCAGGCGATGTGCAACGGACATTGATTCATCAACTTGGTTGCTTTGTGATACGGCGCACGAATGCGGATCACATACGCATTCTGGGGCCGCGATCGTCTGCGCAATCTTTGCACCATGTGCTGACCACCGCAGCAATGGCGGTTGCATAGAGCCAAAATTTGCCCGCCTCTTGGCGATTGGCTGTATTCGTCTACACTGGCGGAACGGCTCGCAGGGGTTGACCGACTGATTGAAAGTTCTAGAACGCCTGAAATGAATTGAAGAGTGAATATCCTTGTTATGGCACGAACTCCACTTTCCCAAGATCCTCACCGCGCCAGCGAGGTTCGCGAAAAAGTTCTAGAAGTGGCCATCGGCCGTGTCGTTCGCGCGCAGCGACGCAAACAGAACATTACAGTCGCAGAGCTGTCTGAAACGACAGGATTGTCTATCGGTATGTTGTCGAAAATAGAGAACGGAAATACCTCCCCGTCTCTTACGACGTTGCAAACACTCGCCAATGCATTGTCTGTACCCATCACCTCATTCTTCCGCGGTTTCGAAGAAGCGCGATCTGCGGTCCACACGAAAGCCGGCGAAGGTGTGGAATTGGAGCGTGATGGCACACGGGCAAACCACCAGTACAATCTGCTTGGGCATATTGGGTCGAACACCAGCGGTGTCATCGTCGAACCCTATATGATCACGCTGACAGAGAAATCTGATATCTTCCCTGCGTTTCAACATGGCGGGATCGAAACGATCTACATGCTTGAAGGTGAAATTGACTATCGCCATGGCGATAGCCTTTATGCGCTCAAACCTGGTGATACCCTGTTCTTTGATGCGGATGCGCCGCACGGGCCCGAAGTTTTGATAAAACTGCCCGCGCGGTTCCTATCCATCATCAGCTACCCACAGAACACCTGATTTAGCCTGTCTTGAGCGGCGGCTCGGTTTCTGGTTCGGGGAAAATCCCAGGACTGGTTGGCAAGCCATCATCGAATTGTGCCAGATAGTCCAACATCATCGGACGATTATCGATGAAGCCTTTATAGGTGGCCAATTCGTCGGGCAGGTCTTTGATTACACGGTGCAGCCTGCGGCCCCATTTGGGCATGGTCATCAAATCTTGAAAACTACACAGGTAGCATCTGATCGGGAAAGCCAATGCGTTTGACCGTGGCAACCGATAGAATGTTTGCAGTTCCACACGCAGGTGTTGCTTTGCGCCGATATTCTCTGGCGTGAGGGTCGTTTTCTGGATGCCCCACTTATGATAATTTTCAGGCGAGGTATCCAGCAATGGATTGACCGTCATGGTCCAGTTCAACCGTCGCGCTGGCGCGCCTTGTGGGATGTTCAGCAAGAACTTGAGCGCGCGTTTGAAAATACCCATCTCGTGGGCCATTGGCACCGGCGCATGCCATTCGAAAAAGTTCATACCGATGTCAAAATCAAGCGACCAATCGGCTTGCGTGGTGATCATCCCCGCGTCCATCCATAGGTTATTTTCCCGTTGATCAAGCACAGCAAAATCGCCCTGACTTTGACGTGTGATGTATTCCATTGGGCCATAGGGCAGCGTGGTTTCATCCAAAAAGGTAAAGGTGTCATCAATGCCAAGCGGTTTATTGACCCAACGCCACGTGTCGCCATCACGGTGCAACTCAAACAGATCTGGGTAGTCTTCCGATTTGCTGACCATGATCAGCTCAAGCAAATCCCAGCCCGCCAATGTCATATGCGGCAGTGATTGGCAGCGCAGCGGATCATCATCCAGAACTTTGGCACGATCCCGCATCTCCGATACGTAGTGTTCATCAACGTCAAACCGTTTTTCGTAGACCGACCCTTCGGGGCCACCGCGATGTTGTTCCATGTTCACCGAATACATATAGCTGTCTTCGTGGAACGGAAACGGAAACCGTTTTATCGCCCAGTCTGAATTGCGAAAGGAATAATCATCGCGGAATGTTTCGTCGTTGAATTGGATTGTCATAGGTCAAGCTCCAGTTTCGAGCCAATGAAACGGCTAACGCAGGGCATAATCTTGGTACCGCTTTCGGCGTCGGATTCATCAAGCCAATGATCACGGTGAATGAATTCGCCATTGGCTGAAACCACGCGGGTTTCGCACTGCCCGCATGATCCGCCACGGCACATGAACGGGGCGTCGATCTTTTCGCGTTCAATCGCTTCCAAAAGGCTTTCGTGTTCGCCCACGGTGATTGTCTTGTCAGATTTACACAGCCGCACTGTAAATGGTTCGCCCGGTGCCGGTGCAGTAAATTCCTCGGAATGAATGTGGCTTGCTGGCCAACCTTTTTGTGTTGCTGTGTCGCGCAGATGCTCTGTGAAGCGCGCAGGGCCGCACACATAGGTATGTGTGCCAAGCGGCTGCCCCTCTAGCAATGTCCCAAACGGAATGCGATCACCTTTTCCGCTGTAATAGACACTTACTTTCGTAGGGAATTTCATCAACAGCATGTCTGCGTAGACAGCACTTTCAGGCGTGCGGGCCGCATAGTGCAGTTCCCAGTTCCCGTTGCTGTGCTCAAGCTGGCCGATCATTGACAGGAACGGCGTGATGCCAATTCCGCCTGCGAAAAACACATGTTTTTTCGCGCGCTGATCGACACTGAACAAGGTCACCGGATAGGTGATTGTCATTGCATCACCCTGCGAAACCTTGGTGTGCATAAACAAGGATCCACCGCGCCCGTCATCTTCTCGGCGCACAGAAATCGCGTATGTCGACAGATCTGCCGGATCAGACATAAGCGAATATGGGTTCAGCCGCGTCCGGCCCTCATCTTTCATAGAAACAACAGTGTGCGCACCGCCTGAAAACGGCGGAAAGTCTGCGCCATCTGAACGGGTGAATTCAAAACGGGTGACGTGATCGGTCACGGGAACAACCGCGCTGACGATGACCGGTATTTCCTCTGGGCCTGCCTTTGCCTTTTGTGGAGCGCTCATTCGTAGATCCCCTTGCTCGGCGGGACGTTTCCGGGATCTTCCGCATCGATGCAAACAGCCTGATAGGCGGCCAATCGGCGGGAATAGTGATCACGGACAAATAGGTTTAGCCCACAATGGCTGCATTGGAACGGGTCGGTTTCCACGTCTTCGGTGAACCCTTTGCAATGCACACATTGCATCCGGCGAGCGGTGGAACCGCGATGTTCCGTCTGAATAGACGCGAGTGGCACACCCGCGAGCGTTGCTTCATTTGCGGCTTGCCCCATCAGACTTTCGGTGCCTGACAGATATACCTGAATCCCCATCTTTGCATCACTCAGCACCCGCTTGATGCGTGACAATGCGGCATCATAACTTGGCCCCTCGTAGAATTGTGCCGGGGCAAGTGCCCGCAGTTTTTCAGCGTAATCAGTACCGCGGTTGATGAAAATGATATGCGCTTTCGCCATCAGGTCCGGTGTTGCGATATCAATGATGGCGTCTGCGCCTTCTGCATCCGCAATAAATAAGAATGCAGAGCCTTTGCGCTCCTCAAACGTACCCCACACGGGGCGACTTTTGATACTTGGTGGGAATTCAAATTTTGACATACCGCCCTCTTCAGCCCATCGCCGTCCGGATCGATTTATCCTTGTCGTAAAATGGCATTTCTTCCGCCGTCGCTGACAGCTCGGTTCCATCTGGCTGTTTCACAATCAGCGGCGTCCCCGGTACTGCCGCATCTGGCGTGATCCGAGCGATTGCTACGGAGTAGCCGTTGAGTTCAGACGACAGACCATAGGTGATCACGCCGATGTCTTCGCCATCCCGCAGTACGCGCGCGTTCATTTCCATCTGGTCCATGCTGTCGGTCAGTTTCACACCATAAATCTTAAACCGCTCTTTGCCCTTAGACGCATAATGGTTTTCGGCCCCGACGAAGCCTTCCTTGCCTGGCGAAACAGTAAAATCGAGACCCAATTCCCACAGCGTGTCACCGCAGGTTTCATCTTCAAACGGGAATGTTTCCGAGTTATCGCCGGGGTAAAACAGAAGATAGCTTTCGATCCGCAACATATCGAGCGTGCTAAACTGAACAGGGCGTACCCCCATGTCTTTTCCAGCCGCTAGAATGCTGTCCCAAATGTGCACAGCATCTTTCGCGCGGCAAAAGATTTCGTACCCCCGTTCGCCAGTATAGCCTGTCCGCGAAATCATAACATCGCGGCCGTAAAGGCGCGTTTGCATCAAACCAAAATACGCTAGGTCGCGGATTGATGGAATTTCTTTGGCAAGGACATCGACCGCGACAGGACCCTGCAGGGACATGTCATGCAGATCATCGTCAAACAAAATCTCACAGTTCTTACCAGCTGCCGCAGCAGCCAACTGCTCCATGCCTGTGCCAGTTCCGTGCACGACCAACCATGAATTCACCGCAATGTGGTAGATGATGCAATCATCAATGAATTTGCCTTCACTGTTCAACATCGATGCGTATGTCGACCGCCCAGGTGCAATTTTTTCCACATTGCGTGTTGTAACGCGGTCAATGACATATGCCGCATCGGCGCCAACAACGTGAACCTTCTTTAGGCCGGACACATCCATAAGGCCCGCTTTAGTTCGGATCGCCTCATAATCGGCCTTCGCGCGTTCGGGCGTATGATCATAGAACCAAGCGGTTCCCATACCGTTCCAATCTTCGAGCTCGCCGCCGATTTCAGCGTGCCGATGTGCGAGTGCGGATGCTCTCCAAAGAATTGCCATTTCATGTCCTTTGTCGGAATACGTTTCGTCAGATTGAGCGTCAGGGTGCGCTCGAAATCAAGACTGTAAGTTAAATTATTTTCCTAATAGGCAAAAGAGGCCCGCAGAGCAGGCCCCTTGCTTCTTTTTTCAGCGCGTTACTTATACTTCGCGTATTTCTCTGCTTCGGCCTTTTGACCGAGCGCCAGAGCGGCAATGCAGATGATGATAGAGATCAATGTAAATAGGCCCGGCAATGCGGTTCCGTAGCCCATAAAAATTGCTCCGGATACACCGTCCCACGTCGCTTCTACAAATGGAAATCCCATCGTATTCTCCTTTCTTTGGTTTATGGATTAACTGGCTGCAGGGGCGGATATTGGAGTGCCCTCTGGATAGGCTTGAGCCGGAACTTTGACCGTATCCAAGCCCGCGATTTCGGCGGCTTCAGGCACGCGCAACATACCGAACATCTTCAGAATGAAGGATGTCGCGTATCCAGTCCCAAGTCCCAGAGCGACGAAAACAACAGAGCCCACGAACTGGCCAACAAGGCTAATTGTTGGCGCATCAGGGCCGCCCAGCGCAGGGTAACCAGCCGCAGTAATGCCAAGCAGTAGCATACCGTAAATACCGATTGTCCCGTGAACAGTCACAGCGCCAACCGCATCGTCAATTCCGAATTTCTCTAGAACTGCTGCTGCCGGTTTGAGGATAACCCCAGCACCGAATGCAATGATGAAAGTCAGGCCTGGCCAGTACAGATCAACACCAGATGCGACCGAAATGATTCCTGCCAATGCGCCAGACATCATCCAGAACGGATCTTTGGTCGCGATCCATGCGCCGATGATGCCGCCACCGATAGCCATCAAGACGTTGAACGCCAATGCGCCAAGGTTGGTCGGTGTGCCATAGATGGTGGAGTAGTTTCCGCCCCATGACCACGCTTCGCCACCTACAACAACGCAGCCCATCAAGAAGCCCCAGAAACCGACGATAATGATCATCAGACCTGTCGCGGTCAGTGGCATGTTGTGACCCGGCAAATCATTTGCAGTGCCATCTTCGTTGAATTTGCCAATGCGTGGTCCAAGGTTAATCAAGACACCAAGCGCGAAGAATGCAGCGACTGCGTGTACCAGACCTGCGGCGCCAAAATCGTGAACGCCCCACTGCTGAACCAACCAGCCGTCTGCGTGCCAAGCCCAAGCCGCAGCAACTGTCCAGCTGAACCCGCCCAGAACAATTGCGCAGATAACGAAGCCCACAGTCTGAATGCGTTCGATTACAGCACCTGACATGATGGATGCAGTTGTCGCCGCGAAAAGTGCAAATGCACCCCAGAAGACGCCGTCGATTTGGTCTTCTGTGTTTGGCCCCATGTAAGCGGCACTTTCACCCCAACCCCAAGCGATAGCATTGGCGTAGGCCGCACCGGAAATCCCGTTCGGCCCTTCAGAAAAGGTCAGACCTGTTGGGAAACCCCAATAGATCCACCACCCAAAGAAGTAGAATGCTGGAATAACAAATGCGAAGGCTAGGATGTTTTTCACACCGGAGGACAATGCGTTCTTTGCACGTGATGCGCCCATTTCATAGGCCAAGAAGCCCGCGTGAATGATGATCATCAATGGGATGGTTAGATAATAATAGAGCTCTGCGAACATTGTGTTCGTCAGGTTCCCTTTCGTTTCTATGGCAGCGACTTGCGCTGCTAATTCGGCGAGTTGTTCTTCCACGGTTTCAATCCCCAGTTGGTTAAAGTTGGCTTCGGTCGGCTGTTGTTGATTCACAGCCGCTCTCAAAAATGAACCATGGGGAACTAGGTGTGGCTAGAACTTTTTTACCTGAAGTGAAAATTAGTTTCCCACCAGTTGATCAATATCAGGTGGGGTGCTAGCGTCGGATTCGACCAAACTGCGATATGCAGGCCAATTATTGAGGAAACCATAATGTGTGGAATTGTTGGGCTATTTCTAAAAGACAAAGCGCTTGAGCCCCAGCTTGGCGCATTGCTTACGAAAATGCTTATCACGATGACTGATCGCGGACCGGATAGTGCCGGACTTGCAATTTATTCAAATAATTCAGATGCTAAGTCGAAGATTGTTGTTCAATCCGACACGCCGAAAATCGAATTTGAAGGTTTGGAAAAAGCTCTGAGCGCCGAACTTGATGCGCCCGTTTCCGTAAAAATCGCGGACACGCATGCTATCCTGACAGTGCCAGCAAACAAACTTCAGGGTGCACGCATGGCGATTGCAGCTGTGAATCCTTCGCTTCGGATCATGAGCCGCGGCGATGCGCTTGAGATCTACAAAGAAGTTGGACTGCCCAAAGATGTAGCGGCCCGATTTGAGATTGATCAAATGTCAGGCAGTCATGGGATCGGCCATACGCGCATGGCAACAGAATCAGCCGTGACAACAATGGGCGCACATCCGTTCAATACGGGGGATGACCAATGTCTTGTACACAATGGTTCCCTGTCTAATCACGCTAGTCTGCGCCGCAAGCTGCGCCGTGAAGACATTCACATCGAAACTGAAAATGATACCGAAGTCGGTGCTGCCTATTTGACGTGGCAAATGAAAAACGGCGCGACGTTGGGGGAAGCCCTTCAAAGCAGCCTCGATGATCTTGATGGTTTTTTCACATTCGTCGTTGGCACCAAAGACGGCTTTGGTGTCGTGCGCGACCCGATCGCCTGTAAGCCAGCGGTTATGGCTGAAACAGACCAATATGTTGCCTTCGGTTCAGAATATCGCGCCTTGGTCGATTTACCGGGCATTGAAACCGCGCGGGTTTGGGAACCCGAACCTGCCACCGTTTATTTCTGGAGCCACACGGACCAGCCGACAGAAGAAAAGGCAGCATAGATGCAAACTTTAGATTTGGCGGACATCGAGCTGCGCGAGATGAACGCAACCCTGCATGCACAAGCAGAAACAACCAATCAAACTGCTTGGGAAATCGTCAACCCGAAAGGCGCGCATGCGATTGCCTGCGGTATCGACGCGCCTATCGAGGTCACGGTGAAAGGGTCCACGGGCTACTACTGTGCGGGCATGAACAAGCAAGCGACGATCAACATCAAAGGGTCCGCAGGGCCTGGTGTTGCCGAAAATATGATGAGCGGCAAAGTCATCATTGATGGCGACGCCAGCCAATATGCCGGCGCAACGGGCCATGGCGGTCTTTTGGTGATCAAAGGGAATGCGTCATCGCGGTGCGGCATTTCTATGAAAGGCATCGATATCGTCGTGCACGGCAACATTGGGCACATGTCTGCCTTCATGGCGCAATCTGGAAATCTGGTTGTATGCGGTGATGCGGGCGACGCGTTGGGGGATAGCCTTTATGAAGCGCGCCTGTTTGTGCGTGGTTCGGTCAAATCCTTGGGTGCTGATTGTGTCGAAAAGGAAATGCGCCCTGAACACCTAGAGCTGCTCGCTGAGTTGCTTGAACAGGCCGAAGCAGATGCAAAACCCGAAGAGTTCAAACGCTACGGATCAGCCCGCGAACTTTATACCTTTAAAATTGACAACGCCTACTGAGGATCAGCCATGACCGACACTTTCAACGGCGCCCCTCACACGGCACCTATCCAATCAGCAACCTTTTCCAACCCCGTAAATGCAGAGATCCGGCGCGCGGCAGCGACGGGCATTTACGACATCAGAGGCGGCGGCGCGAAGCGCAAACTTCCGCATTTCGATGACCTACTTTTCCTTGGCGCCTCGATGTCGCGCTATCCGCTCGAAGGATATCGTGAAAAGTGCGAAACCTCCGTGTCTTTAGGCACGCGGTTTGCCAAAAACCCGATCGAGTTGGACATCCCCGTGACAATCGCGGGCATGTCCTTTGGCGCGCTATCTGGCCCCGCGAAAGAAGCGTTGGGGCGTGGCGCAACCCTTGCCGGCACATCGACCACAACGGGTGATGGCGGCATGACCAACGAAGAACGCGGCCATTCCAAAAAGCTGGTCTATCAATATTTGCCGTCTCGTTATGGGATGAACCCCGATGACCTGCGCCGTGCAGATGCAATTGAAATTGTCGTTGGCCAAGGTGCCAAACCCGGCGGCGGGGGTATGCTATTGGGTCAAAAGATAAGCGATCGCGTCGCTGAAATGCGCAATCTTCCAAAAGGGATCGATCAGCGGTCAGCCTGTCGTCACCCCGACTGGACCGGCCCCGACGACCTCGAGATCAAGATACTTGAGTTGCGGGAAATCACAGGTTGGAAAGTGCCGATCTATATCAAAGTTGGCGGTGCACGCCCCTATTTCGACACGACACTGGCGGTAAAGGCTGGTGCCGATGTTGTCGTGCTTGACGGGATGCAGGGCGGTACGGCCGCAACCCAAGACGTGTTTATTGAAAACGTAGGCCAACCCATTTTGGCATGTATCCGCGAAGCGGTTCGTGCGTTGCAAGACCTTGGTATGCACCGTGAAGTACAGCTGGTCGTCTCCGGCGGCATTCGGACAGGGGCCGATGTTGCCAAAGCGATGGCCATGGGCGCGGATGCTGTTGCGATTGGCACGGCAGCCCTCATCGCGCTTGGCGACAATGACCCGAAGTGGGAAGCTGAATACAACGCCTTGGGCACCACGGCGGGCGCTTATGATGATTGGCACGAAGGCCGCGACCCTGCAGGGATCACGACCCAAGACCCCGAACTGATGAAACGATTTGATCCGATCGAAGGGGGCCGCAGGCTGAACAATTACCTAAAGGTCATGACCCTAGAGGCCCAAACAATCGCGCGGGCCTGCGGTAAAAACCACCTTCACAACCTCGAACCCGAAGACCTTTGCGCGCTGACGCTAGAAGCAGCAGCAATGGCTAAGATTCCACTTGCTGGGACCGATTGGTACCCCGGCAAACCCGGTACGTCTTACTAAAAAATGCGGGCGCGATCGAATGAGACGCGCCCTGTATTATGCACAATAGGGATATTCCAAATGACCACAAATCTCGCCAAGTTCGCAGCAGATAACAACGTTAAGTACTTTATGATCAGCTTTACCGACTTGTTCGGGGGGCAGCGCGCCAAATTGGTCCCTGCCCGTGCCATCGAAGATATGCAAGAAGATGGAGCAGGTTTCGCAGGTTTTGCGACGTGGCTGGACCTGACACCCGCGCACCCTGACATGCTTGCCGTGCCAGACCCAGAGGCCGCGATTATCCTCCCCTGGAACCGCGAAATCGCATGGGTGCCGGCCAATTGCGTAATGGAAGGTGAACCTGTCGCACAAGCGCCGCGCAATGTGTTGCGTCGGTTGATTGATGAAGCTGCCAAAGAAGGGATGCGCGTTAAAACAGGGATCGAAGCGGAATTCTTTTTGCTGACCCCGGATGGTGAGCAAATCAGTGACCCCTTCGATACGGCCGCGAAACCCTGTTATGATCAACAAGCGTTCATGCGCCGCCTCGACGTGATCCAAGAGATCAGCGACCACATGCTGGAGCTGGGCTGGAACCCCTATCAAAACGACCACGAAGACGCGAATGGCCAGTGGGAAATGAACTGGGATTTCGACGACGCGCTCGCGACCGCCGACAAACACAGCTTCTTCAAGTTTATGGTGAAAACGGTTGCCGAAAAACATGGCTACCGTGCGACGTTCATGCCGAAACCTGTTGAGGGTCTGACAGGCAATGGCTGCCATGCGCATATCTCCGTTTGGAACCTTGATGGGACCGAAAATGTTTTCGCGATGGAGCCGAACGACAGTAGCCAAACAGCAGAGCTTGGCCTGTCAGAGAAGGGCAGCAATTTCTTAGGCGGTATCATGAAACATGCCAGCGCCCTGCCAGCAATTACCAACCCGACTGTAAATAGCTACAAACGGATCAATGCTCCGCGCACCTCATCAGGGGCAACGTGGGCACCCAATACTGTGACATGGACTGGCAATAACCGAACGCACATGGTGCGTGTCCCCGGCCCAGGTCGGTTTGAACTGCGCCTGCCAGATGGTGCGGTGAATCCCTACCTGCTGCAAGCTGTGATCATTGCAGCGGGTCTGTCCGGTATTCAATCCAAGGCAGACCCGGGCAAACGATATGACATCGATATGTACGCCGAAGGATACAAAGTGAAGGGCGCGCCGAAACTGCCGCTCAACATGTTGGATGCTTTGCGGGCCTTCGACAAAGACAAAGATCTCAAGGTTGCGATGGGTGCAGACTTCTCAGCCTCCTTCATCAAAATGAAGATGGAAGAATGGAACAGCTTTGTTGGCTATTTCAGCCAATGGGAAAAACAAAACACGTTGGACATCTAAAGTGCCCAATCCCTAATCAACTCAGGGCCGTGCCTCCCTTCACGGCCCTTTTTTTATTGAGAGCCCCATCCTTGTGTGATCCGATTATCCCATGACTTATTACGCCGACATTGGCGGTCATCGTTTTGCATGGTCGTCACTCAAACATCTTTTGGCTCACGCAACGCCCCAGCGGACGGGCGATGATCTTGCGGGGCTTGCCGCCAGCGGCCCGGTCGAGCGATTGGCGGCCCAGCATTGCCTCGCGGATCTTCCGCTGAAGGTTTTTCTGGATGATGTGCTTTGCATCGAAGGCGATGATGTCACTGACCTGATATTTAGCCAACATGACCCAGAGGCATTCCGTGTTGTGTCCTCGCTCACTGTGGGTGGATTTCGGGATTGGCTTTTGAACCCTGACGTCACCGGTGCAGACATTCAGGGTCTCGCGTGGGGGCTGACGCCCGAAATGGTCGCCGCCGTTAGTAAAATTATGCGGGCGCAGGATTTGATAGCGGTCAGCGCAAAGATCGAAGTTGTCACAAAATTTCGCTCGACCATCGGTTTAAAGGGGCGGGTTTCGACAAGAAACCAGCCGAACCACCCCGCCGATGACAGCCGCGGTATCGCATTGTCGGCCATCGATGGGCTTTTGATGGGAACCGGGGATGCCGTGATTGGTGTAAACCCAGCAACAGACACTATTCCGGACTATATTCGCATTTGTGACGTGCTCGAAACCATTCGGACGCAGTTAGATATTCCGACGCAACATTGTTTGTTGGGGCATGTCAGCACCGCAATCGCCTCAATCGCGCAAGGCGCAGCTGTCGATCTGGTGTTCCAGTCGGTCGCGGGCTCGACCAAGGCAAACGAAGGCTTCGGTGTTACCTTGCCCATGCTGACCGAAGCCCATGATGCTGTTCGGTCTTTGGGCCGTGCCCCGGCTGGCAGCAATTTGATGTATTTCGAAACGGGTCAAGGTGCCGCGCTGTCCGCTGATGCCCACCATGACATGGACCAACAAACTATGGAAACCCGCGCCTACGCGGTCGCGCGGCAGTACAGCCCGCTGTTGGTCAACACAGTTGTTGGGTTTATCGGCCCCGAATACCTTGCGGATGGCAAACAGATCATTCGCGCGGGCCTTGAGGATCATTTCTGCGGCAAGCTGCTTGGCCTGCCGATGGGCGTAGATGTGTGCTACACCAACCATTCATATGCCGACCAAGAGGACATGGATGTTTTGCTTACCGTGCTTACCGCTGCAGGTGTGAGCTTTGTGATTACGGTCCCCGGATCGGACGACATCATGTTAAATTATCAAACGCTGTCGCACCACGATGCCAACTTTATTCGCAATACACTGCAGCGCCCTCCTGCCCCGGAGTTTGAGGCATGGATGGAGCGTAACGGTGTCGGCACAGCGGATGTAAAACTGCCGTCCATCGACAGTGCGCTCGGCCAGTTGCGGTTGCCAGCAGCATGACAAACCCCATCACCCCTCCAGCAACGATACGTGCGATTACTCAGGCAAGGCTCAGCCGCAACGCACCACGCGGCGCAGTCGGTACAGCAACTTCCCTTGCCTTTGCGCTAGATCATGCACGCGCCCGTGAGGCGGTACACTCCGAACTCGATGTGCCGCGACTGACTCGTGACCTCGCGCAGGCAGGCATAGAGCATGCCATCGTCATCAGCGCTGCACAGCATCGGGATGTATTTGTAACGCGCCCAGACCTAGGGCGGCAACTGCCCGAGGATCAGGCTTCAACCTTGACCGGATTTGGGGAGGTTGATGTTGCTCTGGTGCTGGGTGATGGTTTGTCCGCGGTTGCCGTCGCTTTAAACGGAGCGGCCTTCATGACTGAACTAAACACCCGCCTTACACAATTAAACCTAAGGTGCAGCCCCGTCATCCTCGCGCGGCAAGCCCGCGTCGCATTGGGCGATGGTATCGCTTGCGCAATGGGGGCACAGACGGTTGTTATGGTGCTTGGTGAACGCCCCGGCCTGTCGGCCGCCGACGGGTTGGGCGTCTACATAACCCAAAACCCAACAGATCACACCGCCGACAGCGCCCGTCACTGCCTCTCAAACGTAAGGGAGGAAGGGTTGCCGGTTACCGAGGCTGTCGCGCAAACCTGCGAACTGATAAAACAGATGCGAGCAACAGGCCTGAGCGGTGTCGCACTCAACCAACGATTGGCCATCGACGCCTTACCAGAGAACTAGCGCAACCAGTTTCGCGACCGCGCCATAACCGCGAGCCATAGCAAAACCGCCGCAACAAGAACTGAGACACCTGTGCTCAAAATCAAAGATGGTCCTAGACTTAAGACCATATAGCCAAAGGTCACAACGCAACCGACCAGCGAAAGCCCCAAAAGCTGTACAGCCACCTTTTTGCGCAAAAGCAAAAGAATACATCCAACAGTCCCACCAAAAACGGCGAAAGCAAAAGCAGCGGTTGCCCAAAACGGTCGCACCGCGATGATGTCATAATAGCGTGGCGGTAGCTGCGAAATGAAATCATCGTTCATTTGCATCACAAAGTTCAAGCATCCCATCACCCCCCACAATAGTCCCATGACAGCGAGGGACCAATAAGACCACTTTGGTTTTTCCATCCAGTTTCCTTTACCGCTGCCGTCATAATTACCGGTGCAAAGGGCATGTTCAAGGCGGTTTAGGTTGATAAACTGCTCAACTTTTGTTCACTCATAAGAATAATTATTGACTTAAGGTAATCGCTTCGCTGGTATCCCTTAAAAGATAGAAGGATTCTCAGATGACCAAACGTATTGCTATTCTCGGCGCTGGCCCTTCGGGCCTTGCCCAACTCCGCGCGTTTCAATCCGCACAGGAGAAAGGGGCCGAGATTCCTGAGATCGTTTGTTTTGAAAAGCAATCAAATTGGGGCGGCCTGTGGAACTACACGTGGCGCACGGGTCTGGATCAATACGGTGAACCTGTTCATGGATCCATGTATCGCTATCTTTGGTCTAACGGGCCCAAAGAAGGTCTGGAATTTGCCGACTACTCGTTCGAAGACCATTTCGGAAAACAAATCGCGTCATACCCTCCCCGCGCCGTTCTATTTGATTACATCCAAGGTCGCGTTGAAAAGGCTGGTGTCCGCGATTGGATCCGTTTTGAAACGGCAGTCCGCTGGGTGAAAAAGGACGGTGACAAGTTCCTAGTGACTGCCTGCAACTTACCTGAAGACAACACATACACCGAAGAATTCGACCATGTGATTGTCTGCACCGGCCATTTTAGCACGCCCAATGTCCCGCATTTCGACGGTTTCGAAACATTTAAAGGGCGGGTCCTTCATGCACATGATTTCCGTGATGCAATGGAGTTCAAAGACAAGGACATCCTGATCGTAGGAACCTCCTACTCCGCTGAAGACATCGGGTCGCAATGTTGGAAATACGGTGCAAAATCAATCACCGTTAGTCACCGAACCGCAGCGATGGGGTATGATTGGCCAGACAACTGGGCCGAAGTCCCCCTTTTGACCCATGTGGATGGTAACACCGCCCATTTCAAAGATGGGACGACCAAAGACGTCGATGCAGTGATCTTGTGCACAGGTTACAAACATCACTTCCCATTCCTGCCCGATGATCTGCGCCTAAAAACGGCCAACCGTTTGGCAGGGGCCGACCTATACAAGGGCGTCGCGTATGTTCATGAACCTGACCTGTTCTACGTTGGCATGCAGGACCAGTGGTTCACCTTCAACATGTTTGACGCGCAGGCGTGGTACGTGCGTGATGTGATTATGGGCCGCATTTCTCTTCCAGACGACGCAGCAATGAAAGCGGACGTCGAGGACCGCATTGCACGGGAAGACGCAGGCGAAGATGACTATGACGCAATCTGGTACCAAGGCGGCTACGTCAAAGAACTGATCGATGAAACTGATTATCCCTCTTTTGACGTCGAAGGGGCCTGCAAGGCCTTCAAGGAATGGAAAGGCCATAAAAAGAAAGGCATCATGACCTTTAGGGACAATGGCTATAAGTCCGTCATCACGGGCACAATGGCCCCCAAACACCACACCCCTTGGAAAGACGCGCTAGACGACAGCCTAGAGGTCTATCTGGAAAACTAAGGTTGCAGGCTCGAGGGTTGCTTCGAGCTGGGTTGCATGGGGGCGGTTTGGGCCGAAAAGGTTAAGGCGCAGATCGCTCGACCGTCCACACATGCAGGACTTACAGGTTAACGCCTTATCTTGCAGGAAAATCGCGATATGGAACTGGTAAGGGTTCGGTATGGGTTTGGTATTGCTCTGAGGATGGGTATTGCACAGTTAACGCACCGCGCGGTGGTGTTTGTTAAGGATTTGAGTGCGTGCAGCGAAAGTCGGCTTAAATAGAGTGGCCGGTGCGTCAATTTCCCAACGGAAGGCTTCTTGGAAGTACCGATCTACGCGACAGCACGGCTTGGCAAAACACGATAAACCTGTACTAATGGCTGCCAAATATTTTTTGTGCTAGGACAATCGTATGAGTGCAGTTGCGCGCCACAACGTAAAGACGTCTGGCTCTGATGCGCGGGCGATGGTTTTTGCGCACGGATTTGGATGTGACCAATCCATGTGGCGGCACGTAGCACCACACTTCGAGGACAGCTTTAACGTTATCACCTTTGACCATATAGGTGCTGGTGGTTCCGATGCGGGGGGCTACGATCCTGCCAAATACGAAACGCTCAATGGATATGCCTCAGACGTTGTCGACATTGGCGAAGAACTGAACATCCAAGACGGCGTCTTCGTTGGGCATTCTGTTGGTGCGATGATCGGCGCTCTAGCACATGTTGACCGACCGGATATGTTTTCGACTTTGGTGATGGTCGGACCCTCCCCGCGCTACATTGACGACACATCTTACAAGGGCGGCTTCACAGTTGACGACATCAAGGACCTTCTCACATCTTTTGAGGAAAACCCGCTTGCTTGGTCAGCTTCATTTGCACCGAAGATTGTTGGCAATCCTGATGCACCAGAACACGGACAAGAACTTGCAGACAGCATCTGCAACCTTGATCCCGTGATTGCAAATGGCTTTGCGCGTGCGACGTTTACGTCCGATAATCGGGAGGATCTGTGCAAGATTTCGGCAAAGACGCTCATCCTTCAATGTCGCGAAGACATTATCGCATCCGAACATGTAGGCAGGTACGTGCATGACAAAATTCCCGGAAGCGAGTTTGTGTTGTTGGATGCGACAGGCCACTGCCCAAACCTGACGGCACCTGAAGAGGTGATCTCGGCTATCCGCAACTTCTTGTCATGACAGATACTAGAAATGAGAGCTTTGGCCCTGAGACGGCCCCTGCGCGATACGGTCGACTAACAACTGATCAAACAGGAACGATAATTGCGGCAAACGAGAGACTGGCCAATTGGTTGGGACTGGACGCCTTTCAAATGACAGGTGCGCCGTTCGTGGAGATGCTGACCAAGGCCAGCCGCATTGTTTTTGAAACCTCAATCGTTCCGCTTTTGTCTCTCAATGGGCACGTCGATGGGGTCAGCCTTGATTTAAAAGACGCTGAAGCGAATAAGCTGCCGGTCTTGCTGAGTGCAGAAGAAACAGGTTCAGGTGAACACAAAGTGACCAGTTTTGTGTTTCTACTAGCAGATGCACGACGCGCGTATGAACGTGACCTAAATGACGCGCGTGCGAAAGCGGAAGACCGATTGACGACGTCTTTGCACGAAGCCCAGCTGCGTGAGCAGTTCATCGCCATTCTGGGACATGATCTGCGGAACCCGTTGGCGTCGATCAGTTCGGCGATGAGCATCCTATCGCGAGAACCACTCAGTCAACGCAGTCAAGACATCGTAGAGCTGACCAACGGCAGCGTACAGCGCATGTCACTTCTCATTCAGAACGTGCTTGATTTTGCACGAAACCGTTTGGGTAGTGGCATTCATCTGACAATGACTGCCGGAACGGCGTTGAGTGCCGAAATTAGACAGGTGGTTGATGAGCTGCGTTCGGCGCAAACGGATCGGGAAATACAGCTAGAGATTGGCGATCTAGATACAGTCAGGTGTGATGTTTCGAAGGTTGGTCAACTTCTGTCAAACCTTCTTGGAAATGCAGTGACGTACGGCGATCCATCAAAGCCAATTCAGGTCAGGGCCGTCAAGCCAAGCGCCAATAGTTTTGAGCTAAGTGTTAAAAACTATGGGGCGCCCATCCCTGAGGCAGCTATAGCGAGGCTCTTTGATCCCTTCGTCCGAAGCACCAGCCAAGAGGATCAGCAAGGTTTAGGGCTTGGACTGCATATTGCGTCTGAAATTGCGAAGGCTTACGGCGGCAGCTTGCACGTCAGATCTGATGAAAGCTTCACGTGCTTCACCTTGGTCATTCCACTGAGCGTCTCAGACTAATCTGGCTCGCTGGTAACAAATTGATTTGCGATGCAGCAAGCTGGCTTAAGTTCTTGGCTGTCAGTGCATTCCACCACAACTTCGAAGACAACGAGCCCGATTTTCTCCATTGTTGACGTTCCCCCTTCAAAACTGAACGGCGGCTTCGTCCCACACACCTGCCATTCTCCCTTTCTACGAACGGGGGCGTTCTTTTTTCGGGTCGTACCCTGCCAAATCGGCGCGGATCACAGCGGGCAGGCGTTTTTGGTGTCCATCAAGTTTTCCAATCTCGACGTGGGTTCCGGCTTCGGCGTGGGTCACATCAATGCGTGCCATGGCAATGTTCTTGCCCAAGATCGGCGAACGTATCGAGGATGTAACTTCGCCAATCTGTGCACGGCCGATATGGATGCAATCACCGTGCCCCACTTCAACTTCGCTCCCGATATCAAGACCCACCAGTTTCTTCATTGGGTGATCTTTACGCCGGATCAAAGCGTCTCTCCCGATGAAATCGTCGGGTTTTGATTTCAAAGGAACCGTGAAACCAATACCGGCTTCAAACGGATCCGTTTGATCGGAAAAATCATAGTCGGCAAAAATCAGCCCCGCTTCGATCCTCACCATATCTAATGCTTCTAGGCCCATAGGGCGCAAACCATATCCCTGCCCCACATCCCAAATGGCGTCGAACACCTCTTCGCAGTGTTTCGGATGACACATGACCTCGTAACCGAGTTCCCCAGTGTAGCCTGTGCGCGAAATCACAAACGGCGTTCCGGCTTCATTGCGCAAACGCGCGGGCGTAAATCGAAACCAAGCAAGCTGATCAAACTCGGGGTTATGGGGCGCGGTCCAAACCAATTCACGCAGCAGATCGCGTGACTTTGGACCCTGCACCGCCACATTGTGCAACTGGTCGGTAGAGGATCGCACCAGAACCTTTAGCCCCAGTTTTTCGGCCTGCTCGCGGATCCATTCGCCACCATAGTCACTTCCCCCGATCCAACGGAAATTATCGCGGCCAAGACGGAACACCGTCCCATCATCAATCATACCGCCGTGTTCATAGCACATGGCGGTATAGACGACCCCACCAATAGGGAGCGTTTTCATATTGCGTGTGAAAACATACTGACACAGTGCTTCTGCATCCGGTCCCGTGATCTCGAATTTGCGCAAGGGCGAGAGATCCATGATCACAGCCTCTTGGCGGCACGCATGATACTCCGTAATTGGGCCTGCATCGGCAAAACAATTGGGCAGCCAATAGCCGTTGTATTCTACAAAATTGCGGGTGTGCTTTGCAAAACTCGAATGGAAACCGGTCTGTTTTGTCATTTTGGGCTCCGAATTTGGGGTCGTGCGTGTCGCAACTGCGCGCTGGAATGTTTCTTTACCGGAATAGGTGCGAACGTGGATATCCGTCGGGTTCCATCCATTCGCCGCGGTCGTGTCATCGGGGCAGGCACTACTCACACAGACAATATCGGTCAGCGCCCGCAACAGCACATAATCTCCAGGCCGTGACCATGGCTCATCCGTATACATGACCCCATGATCATCAATGCCGGTGTTGAAGAAGAAGTTGATCGCCATCCAGCCGGGCCGTCCGCTCACCCCAAATTCCGCCAGCGCACTGTTGAAATTGTCAGAGCAATTGGGATGACCTGGGTAACCGATATCATCATAATATTTAGCGGCGCAGGCCATCGCGAAAGCGTCATGGCGTCCGCATGTGTCTTGTATGACTTCCACCAGCGGGACCATGTCCTGATCGTAGTATTTCGCGTGAAGTCCGGGCATCGGATAGGCGTGCCCCATTAAGGTGCGCGTGGTTGTCACATCGAGCGCGTGCTCGATCCCTTTGTCGAGCTTGCGCGCGCTGAAGCATTCGAAGTCTGTGCACTGCCTGCCATCTACATCCAAAATCTGAATATAGTCACCGGCCTTCACAAAATAGGCTTCAGCCGTTTGCGTATGGACACGAATGTCCTGCAATGGTGTCGCAAGGGGCGTGGGCAACTCAAAACGGGTGTGGGGCTTAATGACGGCCCGTTTCACCTTAACTGTCAGGGGTGTCGTTGTGTTCTGACGTTCAATATCCATCGCACGACCAGGCGCTGCGATGATTGCACATCCATCCCGAACGGCTGTGAATGTTTCTTCTGTCTTGGCGGGGGTTGTTGCCTCAAATAGATGAACTGCGCCGGGCTGGGTGACATCGATGTTTCGGGCATCAAGCCCCATCCGAAGCCCGCGCAAAGAAAGGTCATCGTGAGCGAGCAAGGCCTGTAAACCTGTAGCGGGGCCCTGCCCTGCGGTGCCAAAAATATCTGGTGCTACTCCACCATTGGCGTCGCACACGACGATCTCACAGGCCTGCCCCCCCTCATCATTAATGATCGTCACCTGATCACCAGTAAAAACGGGAACAAGAGCCGCTCCACGACCTTGTACAACATAGCGTTCTGTACCCGGTGGCAAAGAAAAGATGTGCGGCTCAACAATGGCGCTCGGTTGTGGCGGACCAGACTGAACTTTCAAATATTGATCTCGCATAACCCACCCAGCCTGTTGCATGTATGGAATAATTATTGAATACTATGAATATATCTAGGTGCGTCAACGCGCAAATATAATCGGCATGATCCGTGTGAAAACTCACCTCACATTTATAACAATCCGGTCCAGAACCGGAGGCTGCCATAAGGTTCTGTCCGGATGTCTTTGATTTTGGGATGTATTGCAGCGGCCTGCTGGGGTCTTCACGATTTTCTCATTCGATACAGCAGTAAAGCGATACCAATTAGCTCGGCCATGATCGCGGTGATGGTCTTCGGCTTCGGCTTTCAATCAATGCTGTTGATCGTTTCAGGCAACTTTACAGCCCTCCCCCCTGAAAGCTTCGCGCCAATCCTGTTCGCGGGCATATCCTTTGCAGCTGCGAATTGCGGTCTATACGTCGCCTTCCAACGCGGACCTGTCTGGTTGGCAGCACCCTTGGTCGCTTGCTTCTGCGTCTTTTCCGTCGGAATAGCGGCGATTGGTGGTGCGACAGTATCAGTTGGCCAATGGATTGCCGTGGGCGTCATCTTGTTTGGCATAAGCCTAATCGGCGTCCTTGCTGATCGTGAAGAAAATGGCGGTAGTGGTTACTTTTGGACAGTGGTCAGCTCTCTAATTTGTGCTGCGTCATTTGCGAGCACATTTCACTTCGGACAAGTCGCGACAGAACTTACCAACGGTCTTGTTTCCGCAATCTCGATGCGTGTGATCGCAATCGGGGTTCTGTTGACAGGTTTCACTGCGTTGCATCTTCCCCTTTGGCCCCCTCTAAGCTCATTGCGCACCTTTGCAGCAATGGGTGTTCTTGATGGGATCGCCATTTTTTCGATTGTTTCAGCGGGCAACCACCCCAACCCTGAGTACGCGGCTGTCACGACAGCAATGTATGGCCTCCCGGCGATCTGGCTTACGGCATTCTTTTTGAAAGAGCGGATAAACACGATGCAATGGATAGGATGTCTAATCGCCTTCTGCGGCGTAGGTTACCTATCGCTTTGAAGTTGGAGTGACGACTGAAGATGTATGTCATCGGCAGGGGACCAACTCAGTGACGTTGTGCAAACACAAATGGTAGTCCGTCAGTCAGATAGAGGTATGGAGGCGTTGAGGCACAAGTTGCTCGGCACATGGCCATAATTCGACGCGCATACACCCGCAAAAACAGCGACGTCTCGATAGAGATTACAGATATCGATGTGTTGCTTTTATTATTCAGTTGAGGGATTTTTTGTTGGTTGCGGGAGTAGGATTTGAACCTACGACCTTCAGGTTATGAGCCTGACGAGC
>CANMEQ010000001.1 GCA_947497065.1 uncultured Paracoccaceae bacterium | reverse complement strand
AGCGCGGCGTTGCAGAGATCTTTGTTGAGCAATCATAAGACCAGACACATCCCTCGTGTTTGATCAGCGGCGGCCCCCTCGGGGTCGCCGTTTTGCGTGTGGGGGGCGCTGAATTTCATGTTGGTAACGGGGCAATGAAATTTTGAAAACGGAAGAACACACGGCTGTGCTGTGCCGCCGCGTCAAACGTGAGGTAGGGGAACTTAAGGCTTTAATATCAGTTATTTATTTGTAAATGCACAGGCGGGTTTGGTCCACTTTGTGCACTGAAAACAAAGGAAAACACCATGAAAATTATAACGAATATTGTCGCCGTCTCACTTGTGATTTTGGGAACATCCGCAGCGTCTGCAGATCAAGGCTTTGGCTTGAGTAGCTTTGAGCTTGGGAAGCTACGTTTAACCTACGACACCGATAGAAACCAGGACGGTGACATCACTGCAGACGAGATACTGCTGGCACGACCGGATGCGTTTGACCGCAATGGCGACGGTCGGTTGGACGCGCGCGAACGTGGGATTGCATTAAAGCAGCTCGAATTGCGTCGATTGAATTAATCACAAACCTGATTTGGAAAGAGGCGGCCCCGTACGGAGCCGCCTTTTTTGTTTTATTCTTTTCCGCGCGACAGGGCCGCCACACCGGTTCGCGCCATTTCAGACAGGCCGATTGGGCGCATGAGATCGGCAAATGCGTCGATCTTCTCTGGTGTGCCCGTGATTTCGAATGTGAACGATGACAAAGTGCTGTCGACGACGCTGGCGCGGAAGACATCCGCCAAACGCAAAGCTTCGACACGATCGTCGCCTTTACCCTGGACTTTGAACAGGGCCAATTCACGCTCCACCGCGCTTCCTTCAACGGTTAGGTCGTGCACATCCCGAACTGAGATGATCCGACCTAGCTGTGCGGTGATCTGGTTGATCGTTTGCGGCGTGCCGGTGGTCACAACCGTGATGCGGGACAGATGGCCTGTGTGGTCAACCTCAGCGACTGTTAGGCTTTCAATGTTGTAGCCACGGCCTGAAAACAGGCCAATCACACGTGCAAGGACGCCGGGTTCGTTTTCGACCAGCACAGCCAGTGTATGGCGTTCTTCTGTGTCTGAGAACGAAGGGCGCAGGTTGTAGGCAGAATGGCTTGTAGAGCCTTTTTTGATGTTGAGTGCTGACATGGTCTGGTCCTTTAGGCGGTAGGGCAGGCAACAGTTGCGTAATAGGTGTTCACGCCCGTTTCCTTGGTGATGTGTGTAAGCGGGCAACCGGAGACCGTTTCGGCCGCGCGGCCCGCGTAGGTGATGAGCAGTGCAGGGGCGGTGCGCCCTGTTTCGAAATTACGTATGGTGAGCCCACTGGATGTCTGTGCGACAGCAAAGGGGACCCCTTCGATTGTGACTTGGGTTTGCGGTGTTGTGCTTGCGATGATCGCGCCCGAGCAGCCGATCACACCAAAAACGCAAACGAGCCCGACGGTCCATTTGATGTTGCGGAATGCGACCTTCATAGGTGAATAGCCTCCCCAAAACGAGGGTTAGACGAGGTGCAGGGTGACGATCCGATGAGCGCGTTTCGAATTTTTTTAACCGCGTAGTCTATTGTTCTCAAAAGCTGAATTGCACAATCACACGCTATCCTCACATTTTTGTGGGAACAAATTACACAAATACGCCGTTGTATTCTCGAAGCCCAGCAGGACAAACAGTCCCAAACGGTTGGGCCACAAACCTTGGAGAATACTATGTCTACTCTCACAAAAACAGTCGCCCTGACTTTCGCTACCGTAACCGCTTTGAGCGCCCCAGCGTTCGCGGCTTCTTTGGCGGATATCGAAGATTTTGACGTAAATGCCGCAAAGCTCGACCTGACCCTTGACCGTGATGGTGACGGCGAAGTGTCCTCGGATGAGATCATCGAGGGTAACATGGATGTATTCGATATCGATGGAAGCGGTGCGATTGATGCGGAAGAGCGCGGTCTTGCCGAAGAGCATATCGCCGCATCGTAAGACCCTTCAGGTGTCCAAAGAAAGGCGGTCCCATCTGGGCCGCCTTTTTTTGTTTGCGCCCCAAGCATTACACCAGCACCGATCCTTTGGCGTCGATCACGCCTTGGGTTTCCGCTTCGCCCAGCAACATTTCGTTATGTGCTTTGCCCGATGGGATCATCGGGAAACAGTTTTCATGTTTCTCGACCAAGCAGTCGAACAGAACAGGCCCGTCGTGGTTGAGCATTTCCATGATCGCGTCATCCAGATCAGCCGGATCGGAACAGATAATTCCTTTTGCACCAAAGGCTTCGGCCAGCTTTACAAAGTCAGGCAGGCTTTCAGACCAGCTGGATGAATAGCGTTCACCGTGCAGCAATTCTTGCCACTGGCGCACCATGCCCAAACGTTCGTTGTTCAGAATGAACTGTTTCACAGGCAGCTTGTATTGAACGGCTGTGCCCATTTCTTGCATGTTCATCAACCATGAGGCTTCGCCAGCGATGTTGATCACCAGCGCATCCGGGTGGGCCATTTGCACACCGATGGACGCGGGATGGCCATAGCCCATGGTTCCCAATCCGCCTGATGTCATCCACTGGTTTGGTTCCTCAAACCCGAGGTATTGCGCCGCCCACATTTGGTGCTGGCCAACCTCGGTGGTGATGTAGCGGTCTTTGCGGTCTTTGGTCAGGGCTTCGAGGCGTTCGAGCGCGTATTGCGGCTTGATGATTTTGCCCTCCTGCGTGAACGCCAAGCAATTTACCTTTTTCCAGTCCCCGACCTGGCTGTTCCATTTCGCGACTTCGGCAGTGTTAGTTTTGCCACCGCGGGATTTCCAAACCTTCAGAACGTCTTCCAAAACATGAGCAATATCGCCGATGATCGGAATGTCCGTTTGAACCACTTTGTTGATGGAGCTTGGATCGATATCGATGTGCGCTTTCTTGGAGTTCGGCGCGAAGGCGTCCAGACGGCCGGTAATGCGGTCATCAAATCGGGCACCGATGTTGATCATCAAATCACAGTCATGCATGGCCATATTGGCCTCATAGAGGCCGTGCATGCCCAACATGCCAATCCAGTGCTCACCAGATGCGGGGTATGCGCCCAACCCCATCAAGGTGGATGTGATCGGAAAGCCCGTGGCACCGACCAGTTCACGCAACAATTTCGAAGCTGCCGGGCCGGAGTTGATCACGCCACCACCTGTGTAGAACAGGGGTTTCTTGGCTTTCTCCATCGCGGCCACCAAATCCGTGATGCCCTCAATGTCGCCCTTCAGCTGTGGCTGGTAGTGGGATTTCGCAGGCGCAGGTTTTGCATATGTGCCGTTGGCAAACTGAACATCCTTAGGGATGTCGATCAAAACAGGGCCGGGGCGGCCTGATGTGGCCACGTGAAATGCCTCGTGCAGGGTAGGGGCCAGCGCGTCGGTCTCTCTGACCAGCCAGTTGTGTTTGGTGCAGGGCCGCGTGATGCCAACGGTGTCGGCCTCTTGGAACGCATCGGAGCCGATCATGAATGTTGGCACCTGACCGGTCAGAACAACAATCGGAATGGAATCCAGCAAGGCGTCTGTCAGACCCGTAACCGCGTTCGTGGCGCCAGGGCCAGATGTGACCAAAGCAACGCCAGGCTTGCCGGTTGAGCGTGCATAGCCTTCGGCGGCGTGCACAGCACCTTGTTCGTGGCGCACCAAAATGTGCTTGATCGAATTTTGCTGAAAGATCTCATCATAAATCGGTAGGACCGCGCCACCGGGATATCCAAACACTGTGTCCACACCCTGATCAATCAGAGCTTGAACTACCATTTTTGCACCGGTCATTTGAGCTGACATTGTATTCATCCTACGTTTATCGCGTGTCATATCATCGTTCATGTGCCCCTTGGGGCGGTGTCGTATCGCATAAAAAAGCCCCCGAAGATTTCGGAGGCGCATGGGAACCGGTCTGGTCAACCTGATCTACAGGCCCATGCGCGTCTTTCCCACAATCACTAGGACGGATTTCATCCCTAAGGTCTCCTTTTGCATGAGGGTGTTATGCCCAAGCTGAAAAGAGGGGTCAACAGCACAAATCGCGAAAATGTCGCAGCGGGGCAATTTTTCGCAACTTTATTTCCAGATGTGGTTTCCGCGGTTTTCGGGGGCGTCAAACAACGATTTTACGGATTTGGCATCAAATTGAAATCTCTTCGTTACAGACGTTGGATTGAGTGCGCCCCAGCAGCATTGGCGCTGCCAGCCAAATCCTGAGGATGAGCCATGAAAGATATCGAACAGCCCGAATTGAGCTGGGATGAGTGGGACGAGTTGAAAGACCCGCGCCCGGAAGAAAACGATTTTGACGGGGTTGTTGCCTCCGCCATGACGCGCCGTGGATTTATGGGGCGCATCTTGGCCGTGGGGTCAGGGGCCGCTGTGATGGGCGCGGGTTTGATGAACTCGACCGCCGCACGCGCCCAATCCAGCAGTCGTTTCGCATTCAACCCCATTCCAATCGCCACTGATTTCACCATCCATGTGCCAGAAGGGTATTCGTGGGCGCCTGTCGCCAAATGGGGCGATCCGCTGTTTTCCGATGCTCCTGCGTTCGACCCGGTCACCGGTGTCACAGTTGATGGCCAAGCGCGCGCCTTCGGTGAAAACACCGACGGCATGGAATTGTTCAACGTCAACGGCCACGAAATAATCGCGGTAAACCACGAATACGCAAACACATCGCAGAACCTGCCTCAGACAGATGGTGATGTGACATCAGCTGAAGACGTGGCCTTGTTGCAAAACGCACAAGGTGTCGCCGTGTTTGAAGTCGCCGAAACAGACGGCGTTTGGGACATCGTTATCGACAGCCCCTACAACCGCCGCATCACGCACACGACACCCATGGCGATCCAGGGGCCAGCTGCGGGGCATGACTTGTTGCAAACGGAGGCTGACCCTGAGGGTGTGTTGGCCTTGGGCACATTAAATAATTGCGGTGCGGGCAAAACGCCTTGGGGGACCTATTTGACTTGCGAGGAAAACTTTAACGGCTATTTTGGCTCCACCGATGAGGCCTTTGAACGGTCTGATGCCTTCGCCCGCTACGGCATCGGCCTAGAAGGGCGCTACGCCTACGAAAAATTCGATGCGCGTTTCGATGTGAGCGTCAATCCGAACGAGCCAAACCGTTTCGGGTATATCGTGGAAATCGATCCCGCCGATCCCACAAGCACACCTGTCAAACGCACAGCCCTTGGGCGCTTCAAACACGAAAATGCTGCGACAGCCGTGGCCCCTGATGGGCGCATTGTCGTGTACATGGGGGACGACGAGCGGGGCGAATATTTGTACAAATTCGTCTCCCGTGATGTCTATGTTCCCGGCGGTGATACATCTACACTGCTGGATCATGGCCAGCTATATGCAGCGAAATTCACGGATGATGGTCGTGGGGAATGGTTGGGACTGACGCCAGAGGCGACCGGCATGGATGTTGCCGAAATCGCGATCCATACGCGTTTGGCCGCATCTGCTGTCGGGGCCACGACAATGGACCGGCCCGAATGGGTCGCCGTAAACCCAGTGGCCGCCGAGGCCTATTGCGCGTTGACCAACAACCGCAATCGCGCGGTGAAACCGAATGCGGGCGGCGACGACACACCTGTGAACGGGCCCAACCCACGCGCAGAAAACAACTACGGGCAAATCGTGCGGTGGTATCCCGAAAACGATGATCATGCCGCTGTTGATTTCGTTTGGGATCTCTATGTGATGGCGGGCAATCCTTCAGTGCATGACGATGCCTATGCCGGGTCAGACAACGTAAACGTTGGAAACATGTTCAACAGTCCAGATGGTATGATGTTCGACAGCACGGGCTTGTTGTGGATCCAAACCGATGGGGATGACAGCAACAAAGACGGATTTGCAGGCATGGGCAACAACCAGATGTTGGTTGGCGACCCCGTGACAGGTGAAATCGAACGTTTCATGACCGGCCCCAACGGGTCTGAGGTGACCGGCATCACGTGGTCGTCGGACCGTCGCACCGCTTTTGTCGGCATCCAGCACCCATCGGCCCCGTTCCCAGATGGTGAAGGATCGCTTGCACGCTCAACGATTGTTGCCATCAAGCGGGATGATAACGCCGTGATCGGCTAAACTATGAACGCACTCACTGGGCCGTCTTCGAAAGAAGGCGGCCTTTTGTTTAGGGAAGAAGGGGGGGCTGCAAATACGTCGATTGACCGTCAGCTCAATCGCCCTGTGCCCTGCAAAACCCCGTGTTCCATCGCGTAGCGCGTCAAGCCGGCTGTCGTGCTGATGCCCAGCTTGCGTTTTAGATTTTTGCGATGGGTTTCAACGGTACGCACCGAAATATCCAATGCTTCGCCGACATCTTTGTTCGATTTGCCTTGGGCCAATTCGAGCAAAATTTGCTGCTCGCGCGACGTCAGGGGCTCGCGGCCATCTGTGGTGCGCGGCGCCAATGAGCCGCGTGCGCCCGTGCACAAATACTCGTCACCCTGCATCAATGTGTCGATCGCGGTTTTGATTTCTTCAGTCGGCACATCTTTCAAAACGTACCCTTTGGCGCCGTGGTTGAGCGCTGTCGAAATATACTCGGGGCTGTCGTGCATCGAGAGGATCAAGATCCGTGTCTCGGGGCGGCGCTCCAGAATAATCTCCGTGGCAGACAACCCGTTTACGCCGGGCATGTTGAGGTCGAGCAAAATCACATCTGGCTGCAATTCTTCAACGCGATCAATGACTTCTTGGCCGTTTGTCAGAACTGCCGCCACCTCCAGATCGTCATAGGTTTCCAAAATGGCTTCAATGCCTTCAGCGACCATGGGATGATCGTCCACGATAATCACGCGTGTGGTTTTCATGTGTTTTCCTCGAAGATCTGTAGGCTGGATTTTTCAGGGGCCAACATATGGCTCAGCGGCACCAAAGCTTCAATGCATGTGCCTGTACGCGATGATGTAATGGTCAATTTACCGTCCAATTGCTCAATACGTTCCGACATGTTGCGCAACCCAAGGCCATTGTGCCCTCGGTGCCGGGGCGGGATGCCTTTTCCGTTGTCGTCAATGCGCATCAACGCGCCTTGTCTTGTGCCTTGCAGTGTCATGTTCACATGGCTCGCCTCAGCGTGACGTTCAATGTTGGTCAGGGCCTCTTGTGCGACGCGATATAGGGCAATGCGCGCCTCTTCGTCCAGTCGTCCGCGAAACACGACCGTTTCGAAATAGGTTTCAATGCCGGTTCGGGTGCCAAAGTCCTCGATCAGCGATTGCAGGGCAGGGCCCAGCCCAAGATCATCCAAAACACCGGGGCGCAGGTCGCGTGAAATACGGCGGACTTCTTGAATTGCGCCGCCCAAACTGGCAATCCCCTTGTCGAGGCTCTCGCCCGCGCGGTCATCATTTTTGCGCAGCCGAATGCGCGACAGATCAAGGGCATATCGCACAGAAACAAGGATCTGGCTGATCCCATCATGCAATTCACGCGCCACCCGGCTGCGTTCTTCCTCTTGGGTGTCGATAATCCGTTCAGTCAACTGCTTTAGCTTGGCATCCGCCAGCCGCCGTTCACGGACATTCAACACGATACCTGTCAGAAAAACGGCGATCAAAGCCGCGATCGTAATCAGCAGAATGTAGAACGTCGTTTGTTGAATGCGCGCCTCAACGTCCGCGCGTGCTTCGGCAACCGTTTCGCGCACATCATCCACAAAAATACCGGTGCCAATGGCCCATCGCCAATCTTGCAAGCCATTCACATACACGATCATCGGTGCGGTTTCGCGGGTCGTTGGTTTGATCCAGTCAAATTCATGATAGCCCCCACCGGATCGGGCAAGCCGCACAATTTCGTCGGTGATCTCCACACCATTTACGTCCTTTAAACCGGTCCAGTTCCGATTGATTAAATCTGTCTGGCGCGGTGCGACCAGATTGTTTCCGTCGTAGTCAAACACGAAAAAGTATCCGTCTTGCCCATAGAGCATGGCGGATAACACGCGCGATACTTCCAGTTTGGCATCTTCATCGTCCGGGGCGGCCCGCCCATAGATGTTCACAAACGCTGTTCGCGCGATGGAGAGGTAGTTCTGCAATTCGGCGCGTTTTGCGTCAATCAATTGTGTTTCCAACGCGCGTATCTCTCGGTCCGCCAAGTCACGGGATTGGTTCGCCACGATCCAGGTGATTACGGTGACAGACACCAGCAACGGCACTGTCGCTAGCAAAAACAGCTTTTGGCCGTAGCTGATCGAAAAGGGTGCAGTCAGGTGTTTGAACAAGGCGCGCATACCGAATCGATAACGGGGAATCACCCAAAACACGAGAGCGCGATTCGCCGCTGCAGCGCGAAAACCGCCGCGAATGCCCGCGAAATATGGGCTGATTGGTCTGTTTAGCTGACAATTTGGGCAAAACTACGGGGCAGTGGGTATTCCGGCAGCGCAATTGTTTCGCTAACGTCTCTCTACTTGAAACGATCTGTCTGGCACTTGGGAGAGTGGCGGGCGTTCAATTCCATGGGAGGAAATAACACATGGATCGTCGTTCTTTTCTAAAGAACTCTGCACTCGGTGGCACAGCCGCTGCAGCTACAACACTCGCCGCACCTGCATACGCGCAGGGCAACCGCACACTGACAATGGTGACAACATGGGGCCGTGGCCTTGCTGGTGTACATGACGCAGCGCAACGCGCAGCTGACACAATCACAGCAATGTCCGATGGCTCTTTGACCATTGATCTGAAAGCAGCTGGCGAACTTGTTGGCGCGTTCGAAGTGTTTGACGCTGTTACAGCTGGTCAGGCCGACATGTACCACGGCGCCGACTATTACTTCGTAGGTCAGCACCCAGCATATGCATTCTTCACATCCGTTCCGTTCGGCATGTCCCCACAGGAACTGATGAACTGGTACTACAACGGTGAAGGCCATGATCTGCACTCTGAACTGGGTGAAATCTTCGGTCTGAAATCCTTCTTGGCTGGTAACACAGGCCCACAGGCTGGTGGCTGGTTCTCCAAGGAAATCAACGGCCCAGAAGACTTCCAAGGTCTGAAGTTCCGTATGCCAGGCCTCGGTGGTCAGGCGTTGGGCAACATGGGTGCTTCTATCCAGAACCTTCCAGGTGCTGAAGTGTACCAAGCCCTCGCATCCGGCGCCATCGACGGCACCGAGTGGATCGGCCCATGGGCTGATGAGAAGGCTGGTTTCCAGGAAATCACCAAGTTCTATTACACAGCGGGTATGCACGAGCCGGGCGCAGGCCTGTCCTTGGCGACAAACCTCGACGTGTTCAACGATCTGTCCCCAGCGCACCAGAAGATCATCGAGATCGCTGCGGGCGAATCCCATCAGTGGAACCTGGCACAGTTCATGAACAACAACGGCGCAGCGCTTGAGCGTTTGCAGGCCGGCGGTGTTAAAGTTCTGGAATTCCCTGACAGCGTTTGGGATGCAATGGGCACAGCTGCGACTGAGACAATGGATCAGTATGCAGGTGACGAATTGTACGACCGCATCCGCGCGTCCTACAACACGTCTATGGCTGCGTCTTCCAGCTGGATTTCCAAATCCGAAGGGGCTTACCGCGCCCAGCGTGACCGTGTCATGGGTGGCTAAGGCCACTCTCTGAACGTCCGCGTTCAGAACACATTCGGGCGGCCCTGCTGATTTCAGCGGGGCCACCTTTTCAACGTCCACGACCCGGGGAGGGGAGTGCGGCGCATATCCATTACATTTAGCAAGACATCTCGAGGGGCTGAGCTATGGAAGAAGACGCCGCAAACGCAGGCTTTTGGGCTTCTTACGAAAACGGGTTCACGGTTTGGGTAGAACGACTTCAGGGCCATGCCGCTGAAGGTGCGGACCCCATTGAACCTGCCACAACAACATTTGGCGCCATCTGGGACAGCATTGTCTGGGTTCTCGCCAATATCATCGAAGCCTTCTACAACATGGCCTTCGTGATCACCCATCCGAATATCTGGTTGGATTGGCTCAGCTGGGGCAACACAACCGAAGACAAAGAAGCCCTGATGCGGTTCATCTACTATGGCGGGTCCGTCGAGCTGTTTTTCGCGGTCTTCACGCTCTTCCTCATCATAACGATTGCAGCGTTTATGCACCGGCCCTTCATGTGGGGCTGTGTGATGGTGTTTGAAAAAATCGCCAACACAATCGGCCGAACATTCGCTTGGGCCGGTTTGACGATGGTGATGATCCAGATCGTGATTATTTTCATGCAACGTGTTTTTGCCGTATCCGAGATCAGTCTTGGCTTCGGGATGGTCTTGACCCACGACGTGAGCTGGTGGGCTGAAAGCCTCAAACTCTACAACGCCATGATCGTGTGTTTGTGCGTGACCTACACCTTCGTGCAAGGCGGCCACGTGCGGGTTGATCTGGTGTATTCCGCTGTGGGCCACCGCACCAAACGCATCATCGATATGGTCGGTGCTATCATCTTTATGGTGCCTGCTGCGGTTTTGACATGGATGTACGGGTGGTATTTCTTGTGGCGTCATTTGGTCGTTCCAAACCCCTCCGCATCCGACAGCTTGGAGCGGTTGATCACTAAGGCTCGCGCGCTGCGCTGGAACGTCGAAACAATCGGCTTCAGCCCGAACGGGTTTAACGCCTACTTCTTGTTTAAAATTCTCTTGGTGACCTTCACGGTGCTCGTGCTGTTGCAGGCGGTCGCGTTCTTCTATCGCTCATACCTTGAATTGGTGGAAGGCGAAGAGAGCGTTGGCAAAAATCTAGACAAAGACTCGCTGGGTGAAGGCGAAGAAGCATTTGAGGGGACACACTAATGCTGTTCGGACTTGATGGCGTAGAAATAGGCCTCATCATCGTATTCCTGTGCTTGTTCGCAGGTATCCTGTCTGGCTTCCCGGTGGCATTTGCCATCGGTGGCTCGGCGATCATTTCATTCGCAATTATCGCGGCGTTGGATTCTGGCGGCTATCTGATCCACCAAGCGATCGATACCGGAACGGCTGAATATGCGGCCCTCATTGCCGAAGGCATCCGGCCCGACACCATATCGGTGTTCAGATATCCCGATCTGCCACGCATTGCAGAACATGTTTTTGTGGGCGGTTGGGAAACCGCGCTGGACCGGAATGTGTCCTTTGTTGTGAACCGCATGAACGAACGTGTTCTGGCGGGGCAGTCTATCGAAACGCTTTTGGCGGTTCTGATGTTCGTTCTGATGGGCATCACACTTGAACGTTCCAAAATCGCAGATGATTTGCTGACTACCATGTCGCGCGTGTTTGGCGGTTTACCTGGCGGTTTGGCGGTCTCGGTTGTTGTTGTTGGTGCGTTTCTCGCAGCCTCGACCGGTATCGTTGGCGCCACAGTTGTGACCATGGGTTTGCTGTCTTTGCCAACTATGTTGCGGGCGGGCTATTCGAAAGAACTCGCCACAGGCGTCATTGCTGCGTCGGGCACGCTGGGGCAAATCATTCCGCCTTCTATCGTAATCGTTCTGCTGGGCACCTTGGCGGGGGATCTATACTCTGCCGCGCAAGAAGAACGCGCTCAACTGGCAGGGTGTACCGATGCGCTGACCTATCTTGGCGAGCCTGCGGTTGTCTCCGTCGGGACATTGTTCCAAGCGGCCTTGCTGCCGGGTATCATGTTGGCGTTCCTCTATGCGGCCTACGCCTTCGGTTTCGCGCTTTTGAACCCGGCCAAAGCACCAGCGGTCGATACAGGATCCGCCAATGGCGAACCCATCACCCGCAATGAAAGCCTGACATGGTTCTTGGCTGTACCGGGCGGTTTGATCATTTTGTTGGTCTTCTTGATGAACCTCGGCGTCGTTGGCAGCCAGTCTGTGATTGTCGACAGCTTCACCGACTCCGGTCAAACAGCAAGCCTGCGCACAAACGTGTCTGACGAATGTGCAGCCTCCATGTTGGAACTGCACGGTGAAGAGGCATGGTCAACGGCGCTCGCTGAACAACAAGCCATCGACGATGCAGGCGGTGTTGAGCAAGCTCGGGCTCTCAGCGACGAAGAGCGCGCTGAGCGGGTTGCCGAAAAGGTTGCAACGGCACCTGTGATTGGCACGGGTTTGGGCATCATGGCGCTGTTGATGGCGCTGGTTTTGACCACCGCACGCGGTGTATCGCCATCGTCCGACCCTATGCCGCTGATCATCGGGGCAGGGGGCATCGCGCTGATCTTGTTGGCCGATATCGTGCTGATCAATCCGTTGACCACGCCGGGCGTGACCACCTTGATCATTATTCTGCCGCTTCTGTTGGTGCTTTGGTCCATGCGATTTGCCATGGCGCGTCTGGCCAAAAACGATCTGCTGCGCGTGGTGTTCCCACCGCTCGTGTTAATCGTGGCTGTGCTGGGCTCGATCCTTGGCGGTATCACCAATCCAACACCGGCTGCCGCACTTGGCGCAGGTGGGGCGATCATGCTGGCGGCCTACCGCAAACTGGCGGATCAGGAAAAATCCGGCAAGATCATCTTGTTGGCGACAGGGGCTGTGGCTTTGCTGTTGATCGTGGGTGTCAACTTTGACATGCGCATCGGGCAGGAAAACGTGGCCTTCGAAGACCAACTGGCCTTCATCTTCGCGTTCTCCATGTTCCTGTTTTCCATGTTCGGCCTGTTCTACGCCTGTGCCGTTTTGTGGTTGGGTGGCGTGCTCACACCCGTTGTGCGCGAAACGGCGAAGGTGACATCCATGGTGTTCACCATCCTGATCGGGTCGCAATTGTTGAACTTGGTCGTCATTTCCTTCGGCGGCGAACATTACATCCAGCAATTCTTGCGCTCGTTTGATGATGAATGGACCGTGTTCCTGATCGTTATGCTGGTGTTGTTCGTCCTTGGGTTCGTGCTCGACTTCTTGGAAATCATCTACATCGTGATCCCGATTGTGGGGCCCGTGATTTACGGCGGAACATTCGATCCGAAGTGGGTGACAATCATGATCGCGGTGAACCTTCAGACGTCGTTCCTGACACCGCCGTTCGGCTTCGCGCTGTTCTACCTGCGTGGCGTGGCACCCAAAGAAGTCACCACAGGCCATATTTACCGCGGTGTTGCACCTTTCGTGCTGATCCAAGTGGCGGGCCTTGCGATCTTGGCCTTCTTCCCAAGCATCGTAACGATTGTGCCGAACCTGCTGAAGTAACCTCTTCGGTGAAGGGTATGAAACAAAGAAGGGCGCCCCAACCGGGCGCCCTTTTTGCATGCCATGTCTAGAATGGTCTCAGGTTTCCGACGTCTACCCTTGGCCGTCAGGCAGGTCGATCCGAGCGACTTGTTCGGCAATAGGCTCCACGGACATCGGGTGGATATCGGCCGAATAATCATCTGGATGGGTCAGCGTTTCCCACGCCCCATCGCGGTAAATCTCAACACCTTTGAAATTCGCCTTGTAGCCCATCTTGTCAGACCCAGGCACCCAATAGCCCAAATACACGTAAGGCAGCCCGAGGTTCCGAGCGATCTCGATATGATCAAGGATCAGATAAGTCCCCAAAGAATTGCGCATCAACGCAGGGTCGAAGAACGAATAAACCATCGACACCCCGTCTTCCAAAATATCCGTCAGACACACCGCGCGCAGCCCCTCATATGGGTCATCCAAGGTCTGCGCTTCGGCTTCTTTGTATTCAATCAGGCGGGTGCGAATGGGCGTCTCTTCCACCATCGCTGCAAATTCAAACAGATCCATATCGGCCATCCCACCAGTGGCATGCCGACTGTCGAGGTAGTCGCGAAACAATGCATATTGAGCCTCTGTCGCCCAAGGGGACGATGCGCTGCGGCTCAAGAATGCGTTGCGTTTGGAAACACGTTTCTGACTTTTACTGGGGCTAAAATCCGCAACACGAATGCGCGCAGACAGGCAGGCGTTACAATCCGCGCACGACGGGCGGTACAGCACGTTTTGTGATCGGCGGAACCCTTGCTTTGATAGGCTGTCATTCAGCTTTTCAGCCGCATCACCTTGGAGCGCCGTAAACAATTTACGTTCCATCCGGTCCGCCAAATAGGGGCAAGGCTGGGGCGCAGTGACGTAAAACTGCGGGGCGATTGGGAGGCTGTGACGCATCGTGACCTGAGAGTACCCTGTAAGTGGCCGAGACTGACCCATTTTTAGGTATCGTAGCGGTTGCACTGCCCCGCGCCAACCCCGCAGTTTCTGGGGGCTTCGATAAGTGAACGGGGCAGATCAAGACGCACTGAAACGCCCACCCGCATGCGGATGGGCGTTTGGTTTGCCGATAAAGGCAGGTTAGTCTTGGGTATCATGTGCTGTGCGGTCCGCACGGTCTTCCATGAACTGATCAAATTCGGCTTTGTCTTTCGCCTCACGCAGGCGCTTCAGAAACTCTTCGAAGTTGTTCTGCTCGTCTTCCAGGCGGCGCAACGTGTCCGCTTTGTAGGCATCAAATGCAGAATTCCCAGAGGGGCGCAATGCGCCACGGTGTGCTGTGTGGTGGGCGCGTTTGGATGCGCAATTTCCTGAAAACATACGTTTGCTCCATATCATATAGGCAAGAAGGGCGAGGCCAACGGGCCACACAAAGATGAACCCCAAAACCATCGCTGCGATCCATGCGCCTTTGCCGCGGGCATCAAGCCAGGCTTCGCTGCGTTGGAACCAATTGCCGTCTTTCACCGGACGGGCATAGGGGGCCGAATAGTCGATGTTGGTGGACGAAGTGGTCATGCGGGGTGCTCCATTGTGTGCGTTTGTGTGTATGTGAATGCTTTTCACATTAATAGAAATGGGGAACTCGGCGCTGTCTGGCAAGATGTGATGTAAATGTTTTTTACATTTACATATTAAGACGTTGATTAAAAAGAAAAAGAATTGGGTGCCGAGAGGGCGCGCCGCGGGGGGGAGACCCGAAAATCGCACCCGTCGCCCCTCTAGAAACGGTCGCACGCAGGCGCGGCACTCCGCAATTTCGTTACTTTGCTCTCCCGTAGATTACCGGCATGCGCCAGTTCCTCTTTTGGCCCCGCAAATCGCTCTCCAAATATGGTCAGACCGGTTGAACTCCTCCGCAGAGGCCCGCACACTTGCGAAATGACATTTACATCCCGTATGACCCGTAGCCCGATCCCGTTTGATGCCGTTTTAGGCCGTGAAGCCGCCGATCCTTTCGGTGATTTCGGACCCGAAGTGCGCAATCTGATCTCTGGCGCCGCCGGTTGCAGCGGTTATCTGGCGGGTCTTATGCGCCGCGATGGTGCGTGGTTGCGCTCTGCGTTGGACGCACCGGAGACCGCTTTGGACGAAGAGTTGGCAGCTCTTGCCACATTGGAACTTTCCGATCTGCCCTCAGGCCTTCGTCAAGCAAAGCGGCGCATCGCCTTGCTCACGGCACTAGCCGATTTGGGCGGCGTTTGGTCGCTAGAGGACGTCACGCACGCCCTATCGCGATTGGCAGACGGTGCGGTCCATGTCGCACTGCAACGACTTGTGGCCGCCGAAATCAAACGTGGAAAATTGCCAGGGCAGGGACCAGAGGACGCTGTCACCGCAGGCGGAATGGTTTGCTTGGCGATGGGCAAAGGTGGTGCGCTTGAGCTGAACTACTCCAGCGATATCGACTTGATTTGCCTCTTTGATGAAACCCGCTTCGACCCAGATGACTTCCACGATGCACGCGCATCCTTCATTCGCGTGACACGTAAAATGGCGGCGCTGCTTAGCGACATGACAGGCGACGGCTATGTCTTCCGAACCGACCTGCGTCTGCGCCCAGATCCATCCGCCACACCTGTGTGTTTATCAATGGAAGCGGCGGAGCGGTATTACGAAAGCGTTGGCCGCACATGGGAACGCGCAGCCTATATCAAGGCGCGCGCGGCTGCGGGCGACATCGCCGCTGGCGAGAGGTTCTTGGAAACTCTGAGGCCCTTTGTGTGGCGCAAACATCTTGATTTTGTTGCCATTCAAGACGCCCACGACATGCGGTTGCGCATTCGCGAGCACAAGGGCCTCGGGGGGCCAATCAGCCTGCCTCGTCATAACATGAAACTCGGCCGTGGTGGCATCCGCGAGATCGAGTTTTTCACTCAAACCCGCCAGCTTATTGCCGGCGGGCGCGATCCGGCTTTGCGGTGTCGCGGCACCGTCGATGGCTTGGCCGCGTTGGTTGATGCAGGCTGGGTCCAACAGGCAGAAGCCACGGTCCTCACCGATCATTACCGCGCTCACCGCGAGGTCGAACACAGGTTGCAGATGATCGGCGACGCCCAAACCCACGACCTTCCGAGCACCGACGACGGCTTTGCGCGTTTGGCCGCCTTCATGGGCACCGAAGACACCGCATTGCGCGCCGATCTCACGGCGCGGCTGGAAGAGGTACACGCCCTCACGGAAGGGTTCTTTGCCCCCAGCGAAGCGGCCCCCGCACCAGCCTTCGGGACGACCATCACAGACCGTTGGCTGACCTATCCGGCCTTGCGGTCCGATCGCGCCGTGGAGATTTTTGGTCGCCTGAAACCGCGTATTTTGGCGGCCCTGCAAGATGCCGCCAAACCTGAAGAGGCGCTATTGGCCTTTGATGGGTTTTTGTCCGGCCTCCCTGCGGGCGTGCAGATTTTCTCCTTGTTCGACGCCAATCCGCAGCTAACACAGCTTATCGTTGATATCGCGGCAACCGCACCAGCGTTGGCACAATATTTAGGCCGCAACGCGGCCGTGTTTGACGCGGTGATCGGTGGTGATTTCTTTTCAGACTGGCCCGGTCAAGCGGGCTTGCATACGGCCCTCAAATCCAAATTGGACAACGCATCTGACTATGAAACACGGCTCGATGCGGCCCGTCGCTGGATGAAAGAATGGCATTTCCGGATCGGCGTGCATTACCTGCGCAATCTGATCGATGCAGATACGGCGGGCGTTCAATATGCTGATTTAGCACAGGCGGTCATAGAGGCACTTTTTCCTGTGGTCGTTGAACATTTCGCCAAAAAGCATGGTCCGCCTCCAGGTCGGGGGGCAGTCGTACTTGGGATGGGATCGCTTGGGGCTGGGCGCTTGCATGCGGCTTCCGATCTCGATCTCATCGTGATCTATGACGGCCAAAGACAAGACGCGTCGGACGGGCCACGCAGCTTGGCAACGCGCCCCTATTATGCGCGCCTGACACAAGCCTTGGTGACAGCCCTATCCGCCCCGATGTCCGAAGGGCGTCTGTACGAGGTTGATATGCGCCTGCGCCCAAGTGGCGGGCAAGGGCCCGTGGCCACGGCCTTTTCTGGGTTCGAAACCTATCAGATGGAACAAGCCTGGACCTGGGAGCATCTGGCGTTAACGCGGGCGCGGGTGGTTGCCGGCGATGCGGCGCTCGCGGCAGATGTCGAGGCTGTTCGTGCACGGGTTCTCGCTGCGAAAGCCACGGGTGAAACCGTGTTGGCGGATGTCGCAGATATGCGCCGCCGCATCGCAGAGGCCAAATCGATGGACGGCCCCTTTGATGCGAAAATCGGGGCGGGGCGCTTGCAAGATGTTGAACTGGCCGGACAAACCCTGGCCTTGCGGGCTGGCAACACCGGCCGCGCAACTATGGAGCAGGTCGCTGCCGCGGGATTGAACAGCGCGGATCAAAACGCGCTCACAGACGCCGCTCAATTGTGCTGGACCGTTCAAGTTGCAGCGCAGCTTTTGCAGGGTGGCGGTTTGAACGTCGACAAACTGGGCGAAGGCGGCCGTAGGCTGATCCTGCGGGAAACGGGTGCGGAAAGTCTTGAAGATTTGGCGCATCAGATGCAAACCTGCAGTACCGCTGCGGCGGCCACGATCGATCGCATTTTAATAGGCGCGCCATGACCAACAAAGACACATTGGACCCAAAGGGCCTGATCACCGATGCCTATGCCATCGATGGCATCACCGCGCCTGAATGTCGTTCGATTTTCTTGGATTGGGCGTTGAGCTATCAGGGTAAAGCAACCGCTGGTATCGCTGGGCTTTTAGAACGCCACGCAGACAAACCCACCGATCATCCGATGACCGCAACGTTGCGCGATGGGCTTGCCCCATCGCTCACCCCACGCAGACGCGGCGGTCGCCGCGCCCGCGTAGAGGAACAGAATTAACGCGCCAGTTTAGACGCTTCAGCGGCCAGTGCCGTGATGCCAGCCCAGTCGCCTGCATTCACCATGGATGTTGGGGCCACCCAAGACCCACCCACACAGATCACGTTGCTCAGCGACAGATAGTCATTGGCGTTGGCCAAAGACACGCCACCGGTCGGGCAGAACTTCACCTGCGGGATCGGTGCGCCAATCCCTTTGAGCAGCGGCGCGCCGCCTGCCGCCCCAGCGGGGAAGAACTTTTGTACCGTGTAGCCGCGCTCCAACAAACGCATCGCTTCGGATGCCGAGGCCGCACCGGGCAACAACGGCAGGTCGTTGGCTTCACAGGCGTCGAGCAAACGGTCAGTCGCACCGGGCGACACGCCGAAGGTTGCACCGGCTTCTTTTGCGGCTTCAACGTCAGCAGGGGTCAGCAATGTGCCCGCACCAACAACGCCACCTTCAACTTTTGCCATCTCGCGGATCGCGTCCAATGCGGCAGGGGTGCGCAGGGTGACTTCCAATGCGGGCAGGCCACCTGTGACCAGCGCTTTGGCCAGATCGCCAGCGGTGGCGGCATCATCAACCACGATAACGGGGACGACCGGGGCCAGTTGGCAGACTTTTGCGGCCTCAATAGAAGCTTGTTCGGGTGTCATATTCGTTTCCTTTGCGGATCGTCAGCAACGCCGCAGCCCTGCTGACACAAGTGAGTAAGTAAAGTGGTATACTAGACGACCACTCCTGCGCCATCTGTAGAGGGTCCAACCTGATTACGGAAGACCTCAAACAATTCACGGCCTACACCGTTGCCGTTTCCTGTCAAATCCGCGACAGCCGGTTGGCGGTCCGATAGGTCAGTCAGGCATTCCAATGTGCCTGCGTCAGCATCCAAACGCACGATGTCCCCATCGCGCAGCAGCGAAATCGGGCCACCGTCTGCCGCCTCGGGGGCGACGTGAATGGCTGATGGCACCTTGCCAGAGGCGCCAGACATGCGGCCATCCGTGACCAAAGCCACCCTCAAGCCACGGTCCTGCAGAACCGCCAATGTCGGTGTCAGCGAGTGCAATTCTGGCATGCCGTTTGATTTTGGCCCTTGGAAGCGGACAACAACAATCGTGTCTTCGGTAAATTCGCCCGCTTGGAACGCCGCCTTCACATCGTGTTGCTCATGGAAAACACGCACAGGGGCTTCAACCACGTGGCGGTCCGGTGCGACGGCGGAAATCTTGATCACACCGCGACCGATATTTCCGCTGAGCTGCACCAAACCACCTTGGGGTTGGAACGGATCTGCAGAAGGGCGCAAAATACGATCGTTTAGCGTTTCCTTCGGACCATCCGAATATACAACGCCACCGTCTCTGAATTTCGGGTCTTTTGCATAATGGCTGAGCCCTGCACCCGCGACTGTTTTCACGTCTTCATGCAGCAATCCAGCCTCGAGCAGGTCACCGATCATAAACTGTAAACCGCCTGCTGCGTGGAAGTGGTTCACGTCCGCCAACCCGTTTGGATAGACCTTTGCCATCAGAGGCGTCGCCGCAGACAGATCAGAGAAATCTTCCAGATCGAGAATAACCCCCGCCGCGCGCGCCATGGCAGGCAGGTGCAGCACAAGGTTGGTGGATCCACCGGTGGCCATCAAACCGACCAAGCCATTTACAAAGGCCTTTTCGTCCAAAATGTCCGACACAGGGGTGTAGTCATTACCAAGGGCTGTGATCTCCAGCGCGCGTTGTGTGGCCGCTGTGGTCAGCGCCTCGCGCAATTCGGTGCCCGGATTGACGAAAGACGCGCCCGGCAGGTGCAGGCCCATGAATTCCATCAACATCTGGTTGGTGTTGGCCGTGCCGTAGAACGTGCAGGTACCCGGCCCGTGGTAGGACGCCATCTCGGCTTTCATTAGCTCTTCGCGGCCAATGTTGCCTTTCGCGAATTCCTGACGCACCTTGCCCTTTTCATCATTGGGTAGGCCAGACACCATCGGGCCCGCGGGCACAAACAGGCCGGGGATATAGCCGAAGGTGGCTGCAGCGATAATCAAACCGGGAACGATTTTGTCGCAAACGCCTAGGTACAAGGCGGAATCAAACACGTTGTGTGACAGGCCAACGCCCGCCGCCAAAGCAATCACATCCCGTGAAAAGAGCGACAATTCCATGCCTGTTTGGCCTTGGGTCACCCCGTCACACATGGCAGGTACGCCGCCCGCCACTTGGGCCGTGCCGCCTAAAGCGCGCGCAGCTTCGCGGATCTGGTTTGGAAAGGTCTCAAACGGTTGGTGCGCCGACAGCATGTCGTTGTAGGCCGTGATGATCCCGATGTTGGGCGTACGCTCCGCCACAAGGCTGTCTTTGTCTTGGCCCATGGCTGCATAGGCGTGGGCTTGGTTGCCACAGGTCAAATGCGCGCGCCGCGGGCCTTCGGCCGCCGCTGCTGCCATACGGTCCAGATAAGTTTTCCGCGCACCTTCGCTTCGTGCGATGATACGATCTGTGACGCGGTCGATTGTTGAATTTAATGCCATGATGCACCTTTTGGTGTTTCGGGTTGCTTGGGTGCTACCAGAATATGTTTGCGCTAACAATGGTTGTTTTTCGTATGTTTTTCCTAAAATGACCTATCGGCTCAGCGTGAGAGTGGCCGTCATTTTATCTTTCGCGATCAGTCTAGCACATTTTCCTGAATTCCGCAGTAGGATAGGTCATTTGCCCTGCTGATTTGCTTCCCAACGGCATTGGAACGCGCTATGGGGCGGTCATGAAACATATCCCGCTTCCCATTGTTCGCCTGCGTCCCAACGCAAAACCGCAAGTCATTCGTCACGGGTTTCCGTGGGTCTTCGCCAATGAAGTGGTGATGGACCGCCGCACCAAGGGCCTCAGCCATGGTGGTTTGGTCGTGTTGGAAGACGCAGAGCGCAAGCCGCTCGGTCTTGGGACCATTAACCCTAAATCCAAAATTGCCGTGCGCATGTTGGATTTCGATACGGAAGCAGAGGTTGATCAGGCATGGTTCGCAGCGCGCCTGACCCGGGCCCTCGAACACCGGACGCGGATGTATCCCGATCCCTTCTACCGTCTCGTCCATGCCGAGGCTGACGGCCTGCCCGGGGTGGTGATTGACCGCTTTGGCGATGTGGCTGTCGTGCAACCCAATGCCGCATGGGCGGAGCGCTTGTTTGATGTTCTCGTCGCGGCCCTGATCGAAGTGACGGGATGCACCACAGTGATTAAAAACGGCACCGGCCGGGCCCGCAGCTTGGAAGGCCTCGATGAAGAGCTGACCGTGGCCGCAGGCACCGCGCCGACGGGGCCAATTGCTGTCCCGATGAACGGCGCCACCTATATGGCCGACGTAATGGGGGGGCAGAAAACCGGCCTGTTCTTTGATCAACGCCCCAACCACGCCTTTGCCGCAGGTCTGGCTTCCGGTGGTCGTGTGCTTGATGTGTTCAGCCATGTCGGTGGGTTTTCCCTAGCGGCCTTGGCTGCTGGTGCCGACAGCGCCGTTGCGGTCGATGGATCAGCCGCAGCGCTTGAATTGGCGCAGGCCGGGGCCGACGCAACCGGCGTCGCCGATCGGTTTGAAACCCGTCAATCAGATGCTTTCGATGCTCTCGAAGCAATGGGCAAAGCCAAAGAACGGTTTGACGTCGTAATCTGCGACCCGCCCGCTTTCGCGCCCTCCAAACCAGCATTGGAAAAGGGCATGCGCGCCTATGAGCGCGTTGCCCGCATGGCGACACCGTTGGTGAAAGAGGGCGGATACTTGGTGCTGTGTTCGTGTTCCCACGCCGCCGACCTCAAACGGTTCCGCGATGCCTCCGCGCGCGGGATCGGCAAGGGCGGCAAACGTGGCCAATTGGTCAGTACAGGGTTTGCCGGTCCGGATCATCCGCTTTTGCCCCAGCTGGCCGAAAGCGGATACCTCAAAGCGCTGACATTCCGGTTGTAGACCAACATGCGGGTCCTGATTGACGCCTGTGTTTTATACCCAACTGTCATGCGCGAGGTGGTTCTCGGGGTCGCAGAGCACGCTCTGTTCGAGCCGCGTTGGTCGCCGCGCATCTTGGAAGAATGGGCCAGAGCGGCCCGTAAAATCGGGCCACAGGGTGAAACCATTGCCCGTGGTGAAATCGTAAGCCTCACTGCGCGGTTCCCGAAGGCCTTGGTGAACATTCCCCAAGGCCTAGAAGCGCGCCTGTGGTTGCCAGACCCGAATGACATCCATGTCTTGGCCGCAACAATCGGGTGCTCGGCTGATGCTGTGATGACGGTGAATGCCAAAGACTTCCCTCGCAACATCTTGGCCGAAGAAGGCGTTAGGCGTGTGGACCCCGACGGGTTCTTGATTGCCCTGCACGACGATCATCCAGACGTCGTCCAAGCGGTGGGGGAGGCTGTCTTGGCCGAAGCGCGGCGCCTGTCGGGTGACGCGTGGGATATGCGTAAACTGATGCGCAAAGCGCGCCTGCCTCGGCTTGGCAAACGGCTTACGCAAAATTAGGGCCCCGTTCTGGTCAAACGTGCCCGTTAATCCAGCCGGTCAAACATCCCATTTAATTTCATTGGCCTGTATGGCCGCGATCCGTTCGGGAGTTTTGGGGTGGCTGAGCAGCCAAGCGGGCTGTGCGGCCCCATGTGCGCCTGTCAAATGCTCTAATTTCTCGAACAGCGACTTTTGAGGTGCGGTTCCGATGCCCGCCTTCACCAGCAGCGCGGAGGCATAGGCATCGGCCTCATATTCATCGCTACGGGACAGGCGCGCCATCAACAGCGACATGGCAGCATTCGCAATCATTGGCCCAATCCCTGGCAAGATACGCGACAGAACCATGGCAAGGGCCGTGCGCAACGCGTTCTGCCCTGAAAAATCTATCATCCGGCGGCGCGAATGGCCCAATGCAACATGGCCCAGTTCATGCGCGATCACGGATGCCATTTCAGGGGCTGTGACCTCGCCGTTTTGGTATTTGGCATAAAAGCCTCGGGTGATGAAAATACGCCCATCCGGCGCGGCCAGGCCATTTACCGGCTCAACCTCATAAATGTGGACCTTGATGCGTGGAATATCGACGACCTGCGCCATATCCGCCGCCAGCTTGCGCAACGCAGGATCGGCAAGCTCTGTCGACTTTTCATCCAGCTCACGTTTCAACCGCCACGCAGAGAAGCGGTACATGATGAAACCGTAAACAACGGCCAGCAAAATGGGGGTAAATTTTAACATACCTCAGATATGGGGCTTAAGGGTGCCGCGGGCAAGCAGGGATAAGAACCGAGTCCAACACGCAACACCCAGCACAAACCTAAACTGCGTCAGCACAGTTTCCAAAAAATTGCCGCAATTTGCCGATATAGCGAAGCTATATGTAACGAGGGTCCGACATTGCCTGTTTTCACACTCTACACCTTAGAAGAATCCAACATCAGCATCACTGACCCCAACGACGCGTCAGCGACGCCCGTTTTGTCAGGGTTCAATCAGGGCAGTGGCGTTCATCTGATGGGGATGGAAATCACCCTGAACTCGAACGCATGGCAAACTGTGGATGTCGTTGATGATGACGCGAATTTCAACGACAGTGAATCGGGGCAAAACCTTGATAGCGATATCACCTACGGGAACGTGGACTATGACGCAGGCGACCGGGTCGAGGCCGAGTATCGGCTGACCGTGTCGGACCCTAGTGGAAACACCTACACCCTGATTGGCTTTAACATCAACGGCAACGACGGGCAGCCCAGCTTCGGCACTGTCGAAGGGTTGGCCTTTGTCGGTCCTGTGGGAGGCTTTCCACCGATTGGCGTGACCTTGACGGTGGTTGGCACTGCCGAAGGGCCAGGCGGGTCTACAACGCCCTATGCATCCTACGCGACGCCGCCGTGCTTTACGCCGGGCACCCAGATCGAAACAGACCGCGGGCTTGTGGCTGTCGAAGACCTGACCGTCGGGGATATGGTGAAAACCATGGATGACGGGTTCCAGCCTATTGAATGGGTGGCGCAAACCGTCCTGTCGTGGGCAGATCTTTGGGTGAACCCTAAATTGCGGCCGGTTGTCATACCTGCCGGCACCTTCGGGGAAGGGCGACCGTGCCGTGATATGCTCGTCTCGCCGATGCATCGCGTGCTTTATGCAGGTGGAAATGTGGAAATGCTGTTTGGTGAAGATCAGGTGCTGGTCCCCGCAGGCCATATGGTCGACGAGCGCAAGGTGCACCGCGATACAGCCTTAGGGCCGGTGACCTACATTCATTTCGCCTTCGCCCGTCACCAATTGGTGCTGAGCGATGGCATTTGGACAGAAAGCTTCCAGCCGGGTTTGGAAACCGTCTCAGGTATGGATGCCGCCGTCCGTGCAGAGTTGGAGGGGCTATTCCCCGGTGTCGCCACGGGCCAGGCAAATCAACCCGCCGCGCGCCTTAGCCTGAAACGTCATGAAGCTGCGGTTCTTTTGAAGGCCGCCTAAAGCGGCGCGTCCTAGGTCTGACGAGCCATGCTGGCCTTCTCTGCTGCGCGTTTTTTCACAGCGCTGTGCAACCAGAAGCCCAAAACAACAACCGCCCCAAAGGCTGTGACGAATCCGCTTGCGTTGGCCAAGACACTGGCCAGAACCGCAATGCTGTCTGCGAAGGTGTAGCCAAGGCCCACGTAGATCGAGACCCAAACAACTTCGCCTGCCATGCCCCACAGCGCGAAACGGGGCCAATGGAATTTCGACAAGCCACAGACGTAATTCATGGATGGTCCCAATGGCGCAAACAGCCAGCAGGTCAAAAACACAGATGGCCCGCCGCGTTTGTCTAAAAAGGCCACGCAGCGATCCCGTAGGTTTGCGCGTTTGGGGTTGGCCGCCAACCAGTGTTCGGCGCGCGCGCCCAGCCGTCGTGCGATCCAATAGCCTGTGTTGTCCCCCAATACCGCCCCGCAAAACGCGCCCGCCGTTACGGCAAACAAGGATAAATCACCCGTTGCCGCAAAACCGCCTGCTGCCAACATCAACAAGGACGATGGTACCGGAACTGCCAGACAGCTCAGGAACGTCACGCAAAAGACGATTGTCACGCCGTAATCAACGACTAGGGAAAGAAGCGTCTCACTCATCGTTGGCCCGATGCAGCTTTTCCGCCTCGCGCTGGGCGTCCAGAATTTCCGCTGCGGCCTCAACACGGGCCTGCAAAACCTCTAGGGTTACACCCTTCTCCAATGCCAAGCGGTCCAGCCTGATCCGGCGCGGTGGGCCATCGGGGGCCAGCATAAGCGCCTCACGCATAATGGAGGGCGGTAGATCGTAAGACTTCGCCACATAGCGCGGTGTCATCCATGGGGCGAGCGGCTGATCTTGGTGGGCAGGATCATACCAATACACCGCAGAGGCAAAGGTGCGTACCCCGAACACCCCCAAAGCCACCAAGGCAACTGCAAAGGCCAAAAGGGCAGGTCTGTTGTGTTCCCAGAGGTCGCGTATCATGTCAGCACCTTCATTCCACGTTCGATCCCGCTGAGCGTCATTGGCACCATACGGTCCGCCCCAAAGATATCTTGGATCATACGGACAGATTGCGTGTAGGGCCAATATGTATCGGGCAGGGGGTTAAGCCAGATATGATTGGGCCATTGGTCGCGCGCGCGCTCCAGCCAAGTCTGGCCTGCTTCTTCGTTCCAATGTTCATTCGCACCGCCGGGGTAGGCCACCTCATAGGGGGACATAGACGCGTCACCCACGAAGATACACTTGTAGTCGGACCCATAGGTGCGCAGCACATCCCACGTGGGCGTTTGTGCACCCCAACGGCGGCGGTTGTCGCGCCACACACCTTCATAGAGGCAGTTGTGAAAGTAGAAATGCTCAAGGTGTTTAAACTCGGTCTTAGCGGCGCTGAACAGCTCTTCGACCAATTTGATATGCGGATCCATGGAGCCGCCTACATCAAGGAACAGCAAAACCTTTACGGCATTGCGCCGTTCTGGCCGGGTTTGAACATCCAGATAGCCGTTCTCTGCTGTGGCCCGAATGGTACCGTTCAGGTCCAGCTCCTCGACGGCGCCGTCGCGGGCCCATTTGCGCAGGCGTTTCAAGGCAACCTTGATGTTGCGGGTGCCAATCTCGACGGTGTCATCAAGATTGCGAAATTCGCGCTTGTCCCAAACCTTCACCGCACGCTGGTGGCGGGATGTGTCCTGACCGATCCGCACGCCTTCGGGATTGTACCCATAAGCCCCAAAGGGGGAGGTGCCAGCCGTGCCAACCCATTTGTTGCCCCCCTGATGGCGGCCCTTTTGCTCTTCGAGACGTTTCTTCAACGTCTCCATCAACTTATCAAAGCCGCCCATGGCTTCGATCTCGGCCTTTTCCTCAGCTGACAGATGTTTTTCCGCCATCTTCTCAAGCCAGTCTTTGGGGATATCCACGGCCTCAAGCACTTGATCGGCAGTGATGGCATCCAGACCTTCGAAGGCTGCGGCAAAGGCGCGGTCGAATTTGTCGATATTACGCTCGTCTTTGACCATGCAGGTGCGCGCGAGATAATAAAACGCATTGATGTCATAGGTGGCGATGCCTGCGTCCATGCCCTCAAGGAACGTCAGATATTCCCGCAAGGAGACCGGCACACCACCTCTTCGAAGCTGATCGAAGAAGGGCAGGAACATATCAGATAGACGCCCGCGTGATGATCACAGCGATAAACAACCCGATAATCCCGAAGATCATCGCAAACACAGCGCCCCATTGCGCCATATCCGCTGGCTTGCCACCCTTGGATTTCGCCTTGAACGCCCCCAGCACTGCTCCGATGAAGATGCCTGCGAGGGGGTAGATCATAGCGTTAGATCCCTTTGAGTGGGTTGAGTGATGCAATTTCGCGCAATCGCGCGCGGACCTGTTGGTCGTCGCCAAATCCGTACCGTGCCCAACCCAAAGAGTCCATGCGCACTGCGGCTGCCGCGTCTTTTTGGCCCGTCATATCCAGCGCTTCCGCCTTGAACATCATCAATGTCGCGAGCAGAGCGGCATTTTCATGGGCTGCCGCGATCGGCATGGCCCCTTCGACGAGGTTCAAGACGGCAGCACCATCGCCCGCAGAGAGGGCAAAGGCCGCCAGTTGTACGGAGACGTGGGCGGCGTGAAGACGTGTTTCAGAGGACCGGTTGTAGATGGACAGCGCTTGGTTAAAAGAGGCCAAGGCGATGTCGCTGTCGTGGCCGACATTCAGGCGGCCAAAGGCATAATGGGCGAAACCATCCCGTGGGCCGGACCAATTCAGGGCTTTTGCAACGCTGACAGCCTGTAGGGCGGCGTTCCGGCGGCGCTGGGCGGACGAGCCTGCCGTCAGCGCGGTTTCAATGTTTTCAATCCAGTCGCGGGTCGTGTCATTTTGTGGCCGTGGCGTTTGGATTTCACCGGCTGGGTTCAGGCGCGCCAAAATCGGGTTCAATCGTGCAGCGACTTGCCCGCGGCTCATGCCGTTTTGAAGGCCTGGATCGTAATAGGCGCGCAAAATCAACATGTCGAAGGCCGTCAGCACAGCATGAATGTTGTCATCGTTGAACACGGAATCCGACAAACGGTACAGATCGTTGAGGGGGCCGAGGGCCTGCGCCAGCTCTTCGTGCAAACAGTCGCGAATTTCTTGTGGAGCAACATCGGAGGGGACGAACACAGCCGCGCGATCACGGCGTTCCAATGTGGTCCAATCGACGGTCGGGGTCCGGCGGACCGTTTTGAATTCTTCCCACGACGACACACGTGGCACCACGAAACAGGCCGCACGGGGGACGGCTTCGTTCAGCACACGACGTGGGATCGCTTCGATTGTGATAGAGGCGCTTTCGGCGCCGGTCATGAAGATGTCGATGTTGGCTTCAGAACGCAGGCGACCCAAAAGGGCGCGCAGGTCTTGCGGCAGGCTGGCGGGCACGTCACCAGTGACACGCACGGAAATAGGGGCTTCAAACCGGGTGAGACGGGCCACGGGGCGGCCGCTTTCCATGCGGAACGCCAAATCCATGAAGTCTTTGCCGATTTCACGGTTGGACCGTGTGGGGGTGGCAATCGGGTTGCCCGCAAAGGACCGCATGGGCGGCAGCGCATCCTGCAGACCCATGGTGCGGGTCGGAAGGGAGGGGGCGACATTGGCCTGTGGCACAGGGGTACAGGCGGTCATGAACATGATCGATAGGGCCAAAAGGCGGCGGAATGTACGGCTCATAGGATACCCCCAGCCGCAGCGCTGCTGTGTTGGGCGTATGCATCTATACCCTGCGCGCCAGCGCAATTTGCGCGGCTCATGGCATAGGTTAATTCTTCGGTCCACACCTGTCCCGTCCGGTCCCTTTGGGTCCGCGACGTGTGATGCTTTGCGACCGGCATTTTTGCCTTGGTCAACTCTGCTCTCCTTTTGTCTCAGTCAGAACCTGCCTGTCGACTGAGGCCCAAGTGGGCGCGAAATTGGGCAATTCCACGTCCATTGCTTGGACAAAAACATTAAAGGGGAGAAGGCTGCCTTATTTCACCGTAAAAGTTCCAAAATGAACGATTGTACGACGGTGTGTGTTTCAAAAGACTCAATGGCTTAGTAGGTGTTGTTCATCATCCTACAAGATATGGTTTCGGCACGATTCTGGGGCGTGATTGGGGTATGCTGGCCCAGCCTCAGACCAACTCAGCGTCCACCACGCGCCATAAAGGCGAGTCGTTCGAATAAATGCACGTCTTGCTCATTCTTCAACAAAGCCCCGTGCAATTTCGGAAGCGCAGAGGCGCCATTCTGTTTCAGATCTTCGGCGGTCAAATCTTCGGCCAGCAGCAATTTCAACCAATCGAGGACTTCCGATGTTGACGGTTTTTTCTTCAATCCCTGCTGTTCGCGGATCTCAAAGAACTGCGTCAACGCAGCGGTCAGAAGACTGTCTTTGATGCCGGGGTGGTGGACTTCAACGATCTTGCGCATCGTGTCCATGTCGGGGAACTGGATGTAGTGGAAAAAGCAGCGCCGCAAAAACGCGTCGGGCAGTTCTTTTTCATTGTTGGATGTGATGATCACAATCGGGCGCTGTGCCGCCTTGATCGTTTGGCCAGTCTCGTAGACGTGAAATTCCATCCGGTCGAGTTCTTGCAAAAGGTCGTTGGGGAATTCGATGTCGGCCTTGTCGATTTCATCGATCAGCAGAACCACGCGACCGTCTGCCTCGAACGCCTGCCACAGCTTACCCTTTTTGATGTAGTTGGCGACGTCATTGACCTTTTCATCGCCCAATTGACTGTCGCGCAACCGCGAGACGGCATCGTATTCATACAGGCCCTGTTGGGCTTTCGTGGTGGATTTTACGTGCCATTCGATCATGGGAAGACCCAGAGACGCGCTGACTTGGCGGGCCAGTTCGGTTTTGCCGGTGCCGGGTTCGCCTTTGACCAACAAGGGACGTTGCAATGTGACGGCCGCGTTGACCGCAATGGTCAGGTCGTCGGTGGCGACATAGGTTTCGGTGCCGGTAAAGCGCATAGGTCTGCAGCCTTTTCATATGAATATTTGGCGCAACGGTATCACGCTGTAACGCGTCATCAAGGCCAGAAAAAATCACCGTGAACAGGGGGTGACACGGGCACGTGATGGTAGTAGAGCAGGCGCAAAGGAGAGCGGGATTTGTCTGCGTCGCCTGACAGTTATGGGTTGCCCGCCGCCGAGGGAGCGAACATGAAAGCTGAAGAATTCTTGCCGGATGACTATAAACCGGCCGAAGACGAACCATTTATGAACGACAAGCAGCTGGAATATTTCCGGCGGAAGTTGATTGCGTGGCGGTCTGATATTTTGGAAGACAGCCGCGATACGATCGAAAGCATGAAAGATGGTACGCGCAATATCCCTGATGTTGCGGATCGCGCCTCTGAAGAAACCGATCGTGCCTTGGAATTGCGGACCCGTGACCGTGAACGCAAATTGGTTGCCAAAATTGATTCTGCCTTGCGCCGTATTGATGAGGGCGAATATGGCTATTGCGATGTCACAGGTGAGCCGATTTCCCTGAAACGTCTGGATGCGCGCCCGATTGCGACGATGAGCCTTGAGGCGCAAGAGCGTCACGAGCGCCGCGAAAAAGTGCACCGTGACGACTAAGGTGTTGAACACTCTGACGAATACGAACCGCGGCGGCTCCAACAAGGGCCGCCGCGTTTGCGTTATAGGGGCCGGTTTGGGCGGGCTGACGGCGGCGTTGGCTTTTGCCAGACATGGGGCCGAGGTCACGGTTCATGAACGGGCGGAGGCGCTGACGGAGGTCGGTGCGGGTATCCAGATCACGCCAAATGGGGCGCGCGCCTTGAATGCCTTGGGGCTGGGGGACGCTTTGGCGCGGGTTGGATTGGCCGCACAGGCGGTTGAACCGACGGATGCGCTGACAGGGCGCCGCATAGCGCGGTTTGATCTGACACGTCTCGATGATGCGCCTTACCGGTTTTATCATCGACCTGATTTAATCGGCGTTTTGGCGGAGGCCTGCCGTGCGGCTGGTGTTGGCATCCACCTAGGGTCCGCAAAGCTACCTGCGGAGGTGGACGGCGATTTGATCGTAGGGGCCGAAGGGCTGCGGTCTGCGTCGCGTGCAGTGATGAACCCGAGCGGGGATGCCTTTTTTACCGGACAAGTGGCGTGGCGCGCGATTGTTGATATGCCTGCCCCGCCGGTGGCCCGCATTTGGATGGCCCCTAAAAAACATGTTGTCACCTATCCGTTGCGCGACGGGCGGTTGAACATTGTGGCCGTTCAGGAGCGCAGCACATGGGCGGAGGAGGGATGGTCCCACGAGGATGATCCCGCACATCTGATGGCTGCCTTTTCAGACGTGGCACCCGAGTTGCAGCGCATTTTGGAGTGCGTGCACCAAGTTCATTTATGGGGCCTTTTCAGGCATCCCGTGGCAGAGACGTGGCGCGATGGCTCGCTATGCCTTCTCGGTGATGCGGCCCATCCGACATTGCCGTTTTTAGCGCAGGGCGCAAATTTGGCGATTGAAGATGCTTATGTACTGGCCTCCGTTTGTGATCTCGAAGACGATATTTCAAACGGGTTAAAATCCTATGAAGCGATGCGTGCGCCCCGTGTGACGCGGGCCATTGAGGCCGCGAACAGCAATGCGCGCAACTATCATTTGTCAGGGATCCAGCGAAGAGTGGCCCATATGGGTTTGAAAACGCTGGGGTTAGTTGCCCCATCCGCGTTTTTGAAGCGGATGAATTGGCTGTATGAGTATGACGTCACCGACCTGTGAGAGGCCTAGAGTGCGTGGCAGCAGAGGCCTTTACGCGTCGAGGTCGACCCAGACGGGAACGTGGTCTGATGGCTTCTCACGGCCACGGACTTCGGCTTCGATCCAGCAGTCGTTGAGCAAGTCAGCGCATTGATTTGACAGCAAAAAGTGATCGATGCGGATGCCATCGTTGCGGTCCCATGCGCCGGCTTGGTAGTCCCAGAACGAATAGTGGCCAGCGCCTTGGTGGCGGGCACGGAAGGCTTCGGTGAGGCCGAGGTTTAGCAAACGGCGGAAGGCTGCGCGGCTGTCGGGGCGAAAGAGGGCGTCTTCGGTCCAGGCGGCGGGGCGTTTTGCGTCTTCGGGTTGGGGAATTATGTTGTAATCACCGGCCATTAGGAAGGGTTCTTCAAGTTCCATCAGCTCGAGCGCGCGCAGGCGGAGACGCTCCATCCAGCGCAGTTTATAATCGTACTTGGGGCCCGGGGCTGGGTTGCCGTTGGGCAGGTATAACCCACAGATACGAATAGGTTTTTCGCCAATGACCGTGGCTTCGATGTAGCGGGCCTCGATGTCGTCTTCGTTGTCGCGGCCTGTGCCTTCGCCGCCGGGGAGGCCGCGGGTGACGTCTTCGAGGGGGAGTTTGGAGAGGATCGCGACGCCGTTGAACGATTTTTGTCCATGTGTTTCAACGGTGTAGCCGAGGTTTTCAAAGTGTTCGCGCGGGAAGTTTTCGTCGACGGATTTAATTTCCTGCAACAGGGCAACGTCTGGGGCGGAGGTTTCCAGCCACTCGGTGAGCGCGCCCATGCGGGCCTTGATGCCGTTGATATTGAATGTCGCGATTTTCATATATGCCCCCGAAATTACCCTGTCGTTTTGACGGTTAAAGGGGCGAAAAACAAGCGTATGATTTGCGTACACCGGCTGTACACATCCTGTATGTACAGCCGTGCAGGCGGGCTACATTGAGAAGCTGGTCCCGCAGCCGCAGGAGCTGGAGGCGTTGGGGTTTTCGATCACGAACCGCGCGCCGATCAATTCTTCGGTGAAGTCGATGACGGCGTCTGCGAGGAACGGCAGAGACACGCTGTCGATCACGACTTTTTCGCCGGACCCTTCGAGGACGAGATCGTCGTCTTTGGGGGCGTCGAGGTCGATTTCATATTGGAAGCCGGAGCAGCCGCCGCCCTCGACGGCGACGCGCAGCGCTTTGCCATCATTTGCCGCGCCAATTTCGGCGAGACGTTCAAATGCGCGCGGGGTGACTTTTGGGGGCAGGGTCAGCATGGCTTTGGCCTATCGGTTTCAACACTTTCGTAATATAGGTGCGCTAACAAGGACCGGCAAGGCAGTGCTGTGGTCTAGGGACAAATGAGGCAGGCTATGAGTGCAGTTTATGCATGTCATCCCACGCAGACGCGTGGACGGTTGTATTCGGAAGAGGAGAGCGAGTTTCGGTCGCCGTTTCAGCGGGATCGGGACAGGATTATTCATTCCAGCGCGTTTCGGCGGCTGAAGCACAAGACCCAAGTGTTTGTGGAGCACGAGGGCGATTATTTTCGCACGCGGCTGACCCATTCGATTGAGGTGGCGCAGGTGGCGCGGACCATTGCGGGTGCCCTAGGCTTGAATGGCGAGCTGACCGAGGCGGTGGCGCTGGCCCATGATTTGGGACACACGCCGTTTGGCCATACGGGTGAGGATGCTCTGGCGGCGCTGATGGCGCCCTATGGCGGGTTTGATCACAATGCGCAGGCGGTGCGGATTGTGACCTCTTTGGAGCGGCATTACGCGGAGTGGGATGGGCTGAACCTGACGTGGGAGACGTTGGAAGGGATTGCCAAACACAACGGGCCGGTTGTTGCGGAGGGTCAGGGGCCGGTGCCTTATGCGTTGGAAGAGTATAACGCGCGCCATGATTTGGAGTTGGCGACCCATGCCAGTGCCGAGGCGCAGGTGGCGGCGTTGGCCGATGATGTGGCCTACAACCATCATGATATTCACGACGGGTTGCGGGCAGAGCTGTTTAGCACGGATGATTTGCTGGGGCTGCCGATTGTTGGGGAGTGTTTTCGGGAGGTGGATGTTACTTATCCGAACCTCGACAAATACCGCCGCCGGCATGAGGCGCTGCGGCGCTTTTTCGGGGTTTTGGTGGAAGACGTGATCACGGTGAGTCGCGCGAATTTGGCGGAGGTAGATCCGCAGTCGTGTGGTGATGTGCGGGGCGCGGGGCGGATGATGGTGCAGTTTTCACCAGCGCTTTGGGCGGATCTGAAGGTTGTTCGGAAATTTTTGTTCACCCAGATGTACCGCGCGCCGACGGTTGTGGCGATGCGGGAGAATGTGACGCAGGTGGTTGAGGATTTGTTTCCGTTGTTCATGGCCCAGCCGGAGCATTTGCCGAAACAATGGCGCAAGGATGTGGCGGCGGCGCAAGATGAGGTCGCCTTGGCGCGGATCGTGTCGGATTATATCAGCGGGATGACGGACCGGTTTGCACTGGAAACTCATGAGCGGTTGCTAGGGTAGTCCTATCGGGTTTGGCGATGAATGGCGGTGATAACAGTCAGGTAGATTGCGGCGAAGAAGATGACATTCGCCGAAACGGCTAGGTTGTCGGCGGCAAAGGCGTTCGGGTAGTCGACATATCGTGCGGGCATGCCGTCGAGGCCCAGTTTGACCAAAAACGAGACCCAAAGGGTCATTGGGATCGCAATAGCGCCGACCGTGGCCGCAGTCGCCCAAGCGGGCAGGTCCGTGTTTCGGTCATATAGAATGAGCGCAGGCAGGGCAAAGAACGCCATGCCAAGGGGGAACACATAGGTTGCCGCGGGTTCTGCGATGGTGCCATCTATGAAGCCTTGGGTCGCGATGATCAGAAAAATAATCTGACCGACCGAGGTTATGATGAGCCCTGCCGTTAGGATCATGAGCCAGCTTGGCGCGGCATCGATCAGGCGAATGCTGGCGAAGGCAAGCAATGGAAAGACGGCGATGAGATAGGTTGGCGCGACAAACGGGGTGCTGTTGTCGAAGATGATAGCGCCAACCAATATCGTTATTGGGACCAACAGAATGACCCCAATCACCGACAGCCAGCGAAATGATGGCACCGTCGCGACCATTGCATAGGCCCCCAGAAGCACCATGGCGCAAGACGGCAACATGAAGACTTTTGTGATGTCCGTTACAATTGGGTCTAGCCAAAATTCGAAGGGCAGCATGTCTAGCAGTGTGTCGAACATCGATTGGGGCTGCGTTGATAGCGGTGGGTACAGCACCCATCCAACGCCAGATTGATCGCCCGACGGGGCAGGTATGAGCGTGAGGGCCAAGATCGAGAGGATGACGAAGGAGAAAAGGCAGCCGAGGCCGATGAATAGCGCTGATAACGGGGCGCCTTTTGGTCTCGCTGCGCTGGCCATGGTGGTTCCAAGCAGGGTGACACACAGGTAGCTAACGGTAACATGAAAGGTCGTGACGGCGCTAAACATATTGCCGTCTGGGGCGCCATCTGTTGTCTGGAAAAGGGGCGAGACGCCGGGGTAGGCCAGTTCGATCCGCATAAGGATTGCGGTCATTGCACCTAGCGTTGCGGTTAGGGCCGTAAGAAAGAACAGGGTTCGTGTCATGCAAGGCTCGTTGACGTGGGATGTGGTAGTGCTAAACGGACGCATCCGAGAAAGGAAGTGCCATGAACCTGTTTGCCGATATCCGCGCGTTAGTGATCGAGTGTTTGACCCAGATGACATCCGAGGGTGTGTTGCCCGATGGATTGACGTTTGACAACGTGGCCGTCGAGCCGCCGCGCGATGCCGCCCATGGGGATATGGCGACGAATGCGGCGATGGTTTTGGCCAAGCCTGCCAAGATGAAGCCGCGCGATATTGCCGAGGCTTTGGCGGCAGGGTTGGCTGCGGATGCGAGAGTTTCCAGTGCCGATGTTGCGGGACCGGGGTTTTTGAACCTGCGGTTGGATGCGGCGGTTTGGGGGCAGGTCATGAAAGATGTGTTGACCAACCCTGATTTCGGGCGGTCTGACATGGGGGCCGGCAAAAAGATTAACGTGGAGTATGTTTCTGCAAACCCCACCGGTCCGTTGCATGTGGGCCACACGCGGGGCGCTATTTTTGGCGATGCTTTGGCGTCTTTGCTGGATTACGCGGGGTACGATGTGACGCGCGAATATTACATCAATGACGGTGGCGGGCAGGTCGATGTTTTGGCGCGGTCTGTGTATTTGCGGTACCTGGAGGCCCATGGCCAGACGGTTGAGTTTGAGGATGGGACCTATCCGGGGGCCTATTTGATCAACGCGGGTGAAGCGTTGAAGGCGAAGGTTGGGGATGCCTATGTGGGCCAGCCTGAAGATGTGTGGCTGGCGGATGTGCGCAGCTTTGCGACTGATGCGATGATGGATTTGGTGCGGGAAGACTTGGCGTCTTTGGGCATCAATATGGATGTGTTTTTCTCTGAAAAGTCGCTCTACGGGACGGGCCGGATTGAGCAGGCAATTGAGGATTTGAAATCCAAGGATCTGATCTATTGGGGCACGTTGAAGCCGCCGAAGGGCAAGATGCCCGAGGATTGGAAACCGCGCGAGCAATGGTTGTTTAAATCCACCGAGTTTGGCGATGACGAGGACCGGCCTGTGCAAAAGGGTGACGGGGCCTGGACCTATTTCGCGCCAGACATCGCGTACCATTTTGATAAGGTTTCCAGAGGGTTCGACGCATTGGTTGATGTGTTCGGGGCCGACCACACAGGCTATGTGAAGCGGATGAAGGCGGCGGTTGCGGCCCTGTCTGAGAACCGTGTGCCGCTGGATATCAAGCTGGCGCAGATTGTGCGTTTGTTCAAAAACGGCGAAGAATTCAAAATGTCCAAGCGGGCGGGCACGTTCATCACCGTGCAGGATTTGGTGGATGAGGTGGGCAAGGATGTGGCCCGTTTCATCATGTTGACGCGCAAGAACGACACGCCGTTTGATTTTGATTTCGACAAGGTGACGGAGCAGTCCAAAGACAACCCCGTGTTTTATGTGCAATACGCCCATGCCCGTGTGCATTCGGTGATGCGCAAGGCGGGTGACGCAGGGATTGATCTGTCGGATTTGGCTGGGGCGGACCTGTCGCTTGCGACCCATCCTGCGGAGATGGCTGTGGCTGCGAAGGCGGCGGAATGGCCGCGCGTGGTGGAGATTGCGGCACGGACAAACGAGCCGCATCGCATTGCGCTGTACCTGTATGATCTGGCGTCGGAGCTGCATGGATTGTGGAATCGCGGCAATGATGACGTGAGTTTGCGGTTCATCCAAGAGGATAACGTCGCAGCTTCGCAGGCGAAAATCGCCCTAGTGAAGTCTGTAAGCGTTGTAATTTCTCATGGTTTGTCTATTCTTGGTGTCACTCCAGCGGAAGAGATGCGCTAAAGCGCACGTGTCTGGGGACGAGTAGGCAAGCAGAAGACGGGGCTTAAGTCCCGCGCAGCGAGGCGAGTATGGCAGATTTTACATCTGGCCCAAACGGGTCAGGCGGATCGATTCCGGCAGGTTCCGTTAAGGCGGGAAAATTCGTAAACATTGCAGCGGCGAGTGTTTCAGTCGCGCTGGTCGGTGGCGTTGGCATTTGGGGCTATAAGCTGTTGATGCGCGATGTGACCGGTGTGCCGGTGGTGCAAGCGATGGCCGGCGAAATGCGGGTGGCGCCTGAAAATCCCGGTGGCGAGATCGCGTCAAATGTTGGGTTGTCTGTGAATGCTGTGCCCGCCATTGGGGGCGCGGCTGAGCCGGAGGACCGTTTGGTGCTGGCGCCCAACAGCATTGGATTGGCGGCTGAAGATTTAGAGGTTGTGCCGACGGCAGAAGCGGCTGAGGTGCAGCCTGATCCAGTTCCCGAAGCGGAGACTGTTGAGGCTATTCCGGTCACGCTGACAGAAGATGATACGCAAGATGCGCCACAGGTTGTGGCGGCTTTGGCCACGCCGGTGGATCCGTCGACGCCCTTGACGGCGGATGATGTGCTGGCCTTGGCGGATCAGATTGCAGCGGGGGCGGCCCCGTTGAGCGAGCTGTCTGCCGGTGAGGATGTGCCTGTGGAAGTGGCCGTAAATGGTGTTGCGGTTGATCCAAATATTATTCCGGACGCGGTGCCCGGTGTGCGGCGTTCGCCGCGCCCAGCGTCGCGCCCTGCGGCTTTGCGCACCACACCGACGCCTACACCTGCGGCGGCACCTGTTGTGCAAGCTGCGGCCTCTGCTGGGGCGGTGAGTGCGGCGCAAGCGGCGGCACCTGTCACGGGTGAAGTGACGACAGCGGCCTTGCCTGCGGGCACCAAGCTGGTTCAGTTGGGCGCGTTTGACAGTGCCGATATTGCAGCGACGGAATGGTTGCGTTTGACTGGCCGGTTCCCAGAGTTTTTTGACGGCAAAGAGCAGATTATCCAAGAGGCCGCGTCGGGTGGGCGTACGTTCTACCGGTTGCGGGCCATGGGCTTTGCGGACCTGAGCGATGCGCGCCGGTTCTGTTCGGCCATGTCTGCCGAAGGGGCCGCCTGCATTCCTGTCGTGGTGCGGTAATGACATTCGGGGCGGCCATTTTCGGCCCTGAAGGCACGCAGATCACGGATTGGGAGCGCGCGTATTTTCGCGCGTTCAAGCCGTTTGGGTTCATTTTGTTTGCTCGCAACATCGACACGCCAGATCAGCTGCGCCGGTTGTGCGCCGATCTGCGGGAGGCGGCGGGCCATGATGCGCCTATTTTGATTGATCAAGAAGGCGGGCGTGTGCAGCGGTTGCGCAGCCCGTATTGGCGCGAGTGGTTGCCGCCCCTTGAGCAGATGCAGCGCGCCAGTGATCCCATGCGGGCCATGTGGATCCGCTACCGTGTGATTGCCCATGAGCTGCGCGATGTCGGGATTGATGCCAATTGTGCCCCCTGTGCGGATATTGCGGGGCGGGTGACCCATCCGTTTTTGCGCAACCGCTGTTACGGCGAGGATGTGGTGACGGTGATGGATGCCGCGCGCGTTGTGGCGGATGCGCATTTGGCGGGCGGCGTGCTGCCGGTGGCCAAACATATTCCCGGTCATGGGTTGGCCTCGGTCGACAGTCACAAGGATTTGCCGCGCGTGACAGCGACGCGGGCGTTTTTGGAGGCGCAGGATTTTGCACCCTTCAAAGCGTTGGCGGATGTGCCCATGGGCATGACGGCGCATATTGTGTTTGAAGACATTGATGACAGCGCACCGGCGACGACATCGCCCACGATGATGAGCCTGATCCGCCATGAGATCGGGTTTGGCGGGTTGTTGATGACCGATGACATTTCGATGGAAGCTTTGTCGGGCGATGTGGCGGTGCGGTCGCGGGCGTCGATCGCGGCGGGCTGTGATGTTGTGTTGCATTGCAATGGCGAAGCGGCAGAGATTTCGGCGGTGGGTGAGGCGGCTGGCGCGATGAGCCAGGCGGCCCAAGCGCGGGCGGAGGCGGCGTTGGCGTGGCGGAAAACGCCTGCGGACGTTGACATTGAAGCGCTCACAGAAGAACTTGATGATCTCTTGAACTAGGCGCTGTTGGCGGCTGGTTCCCCATGATTTGAGGTCAGATGACGGACGAATTACCAAACCTAACACCGGACGTCAGCGAGCGGCTTGCAGCCGAGGCGCTGATTGTGGATGTGGACGGGTTTGAGGGGCCGTTGGATTTGCTGCTGACGCTGAGCCGGACGCAGAAGGTGGATTTGCGCCAGATCAGTGTTTTGGCTTTGGCGGAGCAGTATTTGGCGTTCATTCACAAGGCGCAGGATTTGCGGCTGGAGTTGGCGGCGGATTATCTGGTGATGGCCGCTTGGCTGGCGTTTTTGAAGTCGCGGTTGTTGTTGCCCCCTGATCCTGCGGAAGAGGGGCCATCGGGCGAGGAATTGGCCGCGCATTTGGCGTTTCAGTTGGAACGTTTGGCGGCGATGCGTGATGCGGCGGCGAAGTTGATGGCGCGCGATCAGTTGGGGCGGGATTTCTTTGCCCGCGGGATCACCGAGGATGTCACGCGGACGCGGCGTGTAACCTATACGGCGACCTTGCTGGATTTGATGCAAGGCTATGCGCGCATTCGCACCAAGGACGAGTTTCGCCCGTTTGTGCTGGATCGCGAGAGCACCTACACGATGGAAGAGGCCTTGGGGCGGTTGCGCAAGCTGATCGGGTTTGCTGGCGAGTGGACGGATATTGTGTCTTACCTGCCTGAGGGGTGGGAGATGGACCCCAAGAAGCGGCGGTCGGCCACGGCGGCCACATTTGCGGCGTCTTTGGAGCTTGCCAAGGAGGGGAAGCTGGAAATTCGCCAAAGCGAGACCTTCGCCCCCATTCATATCAAAAGGATAGACGATGACCGGTGATGTGCAGCCCGAGGTGGAACAAGAGGACAGCCTGTTCGAGGCGCCGCCCATGGCCGAGCAGGAGCGCATGGTGGAGGCGATTATGTTCGCCACGGCCGATCCGGTGACGGTGAAGGAATTGGCGGGGCGGATGCCCCATGGGTGCGATCCGGCTGAGGCCTTGGTGCATTTGCGCAAACGCTACGAGGGGCGCGGTGTTTCAGTGGTGCGTGTGGGCGACGCCTGGGCGTTTCGGACGGCGCCTGACCTTGGGTTCTTGATGCAAAAAGAAACGGTTGAGACGCGAAAGCTGAGCCGGGCTGCGGTGGAGACGCTGGCGATTGTGTCCTACCATCAGCCGGTCACGCGGGCCGAGATCGAGGAAATTCGTGGCGTGAGTGTGAGCCGTGGCACGATTGATCAGTTGATTGAGATGGAGTGGATTCGGTTCGGGCGGCGGCGGATGACGCCGGGACGGCCGGTGACATTTGTGGTGACGCAAGGGTTTTTGGATCATTTCGGGCTGGAAAGCGCGCGCGATTTGCCGGGGCTGAAGGAATTGCGGTCGGCTGGTTTGTTGGAAAGCCGCCCCACGCCGCCAATGGACACGCCCGATGAAGACGATGGCGATGAAGATCAGACGGATATGTTTGAAGAGACGTGATTTGCGCCCATACTTTGCCTGAATTAGGATGTAGCCTAAGTGGTGTTGGGGCCCGTGATCTGCGGATGCTTCGTTTTTTGGAGAGTTTCATGGACAGAATTTTAAATATGATCCTGCGTCGGTTGGTGAATAAAGGCCTAAATTCTGGCATGAAAGCCATGTCTAAACGGGGTGAGGGGCAGGGCAAACAATCCCAAGAAGACCGTGCTTTGGCCCAGCAGGGCAAGCAAAACAGCAAGAATTTGCGTCAAGCATCGCGGTTGATCCGACGTATTAACAGGTTCTGAATTTCGAGTTATTAAAATATTCAGAGCCTTCGGTTCATAACGTCCCTGAATGTAGAAAATGAGGGACGCTATGGTTAAGGTTTTGAAACTGGAGATGGGCGGTGAACCGTTCAACTACATTCGGTTCGCATTGCGCGCACGGGTGCCACTTGCGTTTATGGTGATGGCGTTTGCGGGTCTTGGGGCGCTTACGAATTTCTTGTCAGTTACGTGGTTGATGCAGCCGTTGAACGGTGGTGCGGCGACGCATCCGGTGACGGCGCTGTGTTTGCTGGGGCTTGGGGTTTCGATCCTGCGCACGCGGCGGTTTGGGCGAAACGAGATTTGGCGCACCGGTGTTTTGTCGGTGATTTTGTTGACCTGTGTGACGCGGGTGATGGATGCGCTGGTCGTTGCGGTGGCAGGTGGTGCACCGACCCTGATGTTCGGCCCTCTCGGCAATTTTACTGGGCAGTTTAGTATGGAAGCCGCGATCACGATCGGGGCGTTTTCCGGGGCGGCGCTTGCACGGCAGGGCAGTGGGCAGCTTGGGGGGCTGCTGTTGGCGATTGGCCTTGGGTTTGTGTTTAGCACGATGGTCGAGCTGACCTACGGTTTGGAATATTTTGCAGGTGACGTGGGCGTATTTACGTTTCTTGGGTTGGCATCGGCCAGTTTGGCGATGATGTCTGTCTATGTGCATAGGCCCTTTGTGCGCGTTGCCTTTTTGCGGGGTGATTTGGGCAGCCAGACACGGGTGATGGGGGTCGCGGTTGCCATCGTGCCTTGGGCTGCGGGATTTGTTTTGCACAAGATGGGGCAAACTGGAACGTCGGGCCTTCCCTATGAGGCGACGATGATTTCGGTGATGTCGTGCTTTATGATGGTGATTTTGCTGACCACATCTGCGCGGCATGAAGGGTCTGTGGCGCGGCGTAGGCGCGCGGAGCGGGATGAAGCGATGTCGTCACGAGTTGATCCGGTCACCGGCGCGCTGAACCGGTTTGGGATTACCGAAGTGGTAGAGGGCGCTTGGGTGGATTTTCGGAGCAGTGGGGCGAATTACGGTCTGATCTTAATGGATTTGGATTATTTCAGAGATTTGGATCAAGCGTTTGGGGCTGGGGATGGTGAGGCGGTTCTGGCGCGTGTTGCTGAAACCCTGATGCCACATTTGCGTGCGTCTGATGCTTTGGGTCGTTGGGGCGCTGATGAGTTTTTGGTGACATTGAGGGTGAAGCGAAAGAGCGATTTGGTGATTGTTGCGAAGCGACTGAGAGCTGCGCTTTCCGATCCGACTGCCCCGTTCTTGGCTGGACTGGATCTGGAGCCCGCAGCAATGCATATTCCGCTTGGGATCGGGACGATGGATTTAGGGGATGAAAGCCCGACAGATGCGATTGTGCGTGCGGATCAGCGGCTGCATCTTGAACAACAGACTGGTGCCGGGCTTGTGCCGCTTGGGAATGGGCGTTTCGAGCCTGTGTTTGCGTTCGCCCCTGAAGCCGAGCCCGAATTAGAAGAGCTTTTGGATCTAGAGGTGATCGTGAGCGCGGCTGATAGCAAAGCGGCCTAGGCGTTGGTGCTGCGGAAGTGCTTTGACAGCTTGAGGCCTTGGCCTTGGTAGTTTGATTTTACGTCGCGGCCATAGAGAGCCTTGGGGTGCGCTGACATGTGTTCGTAGACCAGTCTGCCGACGACTTGCCCGTGTTCGAGGACAAAGGGGGCTTCGTGGCAGCGGACTTCGAGGACGCCGCGTGATCCGGCACCGCCTGCGCCGTCCCAGCCGAATCCAGGGTCGAAAAAGCCCGCGTAGTGGACGCGGAACTCGCCAACCATGGCCAAATAGGGGGCCATTTCAGCAGCGCAATTTGGGGGGATCGCGATCGCTTCGCGGCTGACGAGGATGTAGAACGCGCCGGGATCGAGGATGATTTGGCCTTGAGTGGTGCGGACTTCTTCCCAAAAGTCGGCGGGATCGTAGTGGTTGATTTGACCCAGATCGATCACGCCGGTGTGGGGTTTTGCGCGGTAGCCCACGAGGTCGCCGGTTGCAGGGCGCAGATCGACGGAGAAGCCGAGACCGTCTGAAATGACTGCGGTGCCATCAACGATTGGGGTTTCGGCGTGAAGGGCGGCCAGTTCGGCGTCGTCCAGGAAGGTTTTGCCGAGCCGGAAAATGATTTGGTTGAGCATCAGGCCCGGACGCACGAGGACCGAGAAGGAACGTGGGCAGATTTCGACGTAGAGCGGGCCGGAGTATCCGTTTGGCACGCGGTCGAATTCGACGCCGTCATCGGTGATGATGCGGGTCAGCAGGTCGAGACGACCGGTTGAGGACTTTGCGCTGGCCGCTGCGGTCATGCCTTCGGGGAGATTGAGGGCTTCCATCAGGGGGACCACGTATACACAGCCCTTTTCCAGCACGGCCCCATGGGTGAGGTCGATTTTGTGCATGGTGAACTGGGCCAACCTGTCGGCCACGGTCTGGCCTTTGCCCGCAAGGAATGAGGCGCGGACGCGGTAAGCGGTGTGGCCCAGACGCAGATCAAGGGAGGCGGGTTGGATTTGGCCGCTGTCCAAAGGCGCGCTGGCGGTTATGGCGCCTTTGGTGCGCAGATCATCGATCTGTTCGTCGGAGAGAACACCATTTTTCATGTCTTGGTCCCTTGGTTTGCACGCAAAGGTGCTGGAAACATCGAGATACAAAAACGCCCGCCTACGCGAATGCGTGACGGGCGGTTTTTGTTGGTCGGGCTAGCAGGACTCGAACCTGCGACCTTCCGTCCCCCAGACGGACGCGCTACCAGGCTGCGCCATAGCCCGACTTGACGGGGTTCATACCGGAACTGAGCGCTGAGGCAAGTCGTAAAACGCATCAATTGGCTATGGAGTGCTATGCGCCGACGCGATCGCGGAGGTCTTGCAGGCGGGCCAAAAGCGGTGCGATCTGATCACGGCGGGCGTGCAGGCCGGATGGGGCGGTATTTTGCAGAAGATGGAACACGCGCGCGGAGGCTTTGCTGTCGTTGTCTGACGGGTCTGCTGGGACATCCGGCAGTGTGAGTTTGGGCTGCGCTGGAGTCTCTTCCGCGGGCAGTGTGGCGGCAGCAGGCTCGGACGGTTCAGGCTCAGATGGTTCGGCCTCAGACGGTGTTTCGGGCTGGGCACCAGATAGATTCAAAGTCAGCGCGGGTCCGTCGTTGGTGACTTTTGTTGGGGTGCGGGGGAGGGCCACGATGTTTGTTATGTCGATCTGCGCCTCTGGCTCTGATGCGGGTTCAGATTCGGTCGCGGTCTCAGTTTCTGGCTCGGGCTCAGCGTCGGGCGCGGCTTCAGAGACAGGGGCTGGCGTGGTGTCGGGGGTGTGCTGCGGTTCGGCGGCGGCGGTTTTTTCGGCCAGCACGGCGAAGAGATCTTGGGGTGGCGTTTCGATCGCTTTCGCAGGCTGCGGTTCCGTGGGAGCCGTTTCGGTTTTGGGGGCCTCGCCTTCGGGCGTGGCTTCGGCCACGGGGGTAGCTGCTGTGGGCTGGTCTTCTGGTGTCGCTGGCGCGGTGGTGTCCGCGTCTGGGGTTGAGACCATATCCACGGAGCCCTCGAGGGTTTCGGCGCCCAAGGCGGTGACGTGTTTCACGCCTTTTTCCCGGAGAAGTTTTTGCGCGCCTTTGATGGTCATGCCGTCGTCATGGAGCAGTCGTTTGATCCCCGCGAGCAGGTTCAAATCGCCGGGGCGGTAGTAGCGGCGGCCGCCGGCCCGTTTGACGGGTTTGACTTGGCTGAATTTGCTTTCCCAAAAGCGAAGCACGTGGGCTGGAGTGTCCAGCGCCGTTGAAACTTCGGAGATTGTGCGGAAAGCGTCGCGGGATTTAGACATCCGATGCGTCCTTTCAGGTGGCGCTAGCGTTTGTTGCCGTCCGCGACACGGTCTTTCATCAGGTGGCTGGGCCGGAAGCTGAGCACGCGGCGCGGCGTGATGGGCACTTCTTCGCCTGTTTTAGGGTTGCGGCCAACGCGGGCGGCTTTGTCGCGGATGGAAAATGTGCCAAAGGACGAGATTTTCACGCTGTCGCCGCTGGCCAATGCATCGGACATATGGGTCAGGACGCTTTCGACCAAGTCGGCGCTTTCGTTGCGGGACAGGCCCACTTCTTCGTGCACCGCGTCTGCAAGGTCCATACGTGTCAGTGTCTTGTCTGCCATTGTTCATCCCCTTTGAGTTGGGAAGACCTTAGGCCAAGGACAAAAAGAGAGTCAATAACAGGGGCTTGTGCGATTACCAGCGCAGAACGACAGCGCCCCACGCCAAGCCGCCGCCGATGGCTTCGGTGACCAGCAGATCGCCTTGTTTGATTTGCCCCCGTTCGACGCCCACGGAGAGGGCCAAGGGGATCGATGCGGCCGAGGTGTTGCCGTGATCTTGGACCGTGACGACGACCTTATCCATGCTGACGCCAAGCTTCTTGGCGGTGCCTTGGATGATGCGAATGTTGGCTTGGTGGGGGACAACCCAGTCTACATCTTCATGGCCGAGGCCCGATTTTGTGAGGGCGGTTGTGGCTGTAGATGCAAGCTTTTCAACGGCTTGGCGGAAAAGGGCGTTGCCTTGCATGACGATATGGCCGGTGTTTTGGCTGACCATGCCGCCATCGACGTAGAGCATATCGCGGTGGCGACCGTCTGAGTTGAGGTCGACGCCCAAGATGCCGCGGTCTTCTGCGGTGCCTGTGGCGGTTTCGCCTTCGAGGATCAGCGCGCCTGCGCCATCGCCGAAGAGGACGCAGGTGGAGCGGTCTTCGAAATTGAGGATGCGCGAGAAGGTTTCGGCGCCGATGACCAAGACGCGGTTGGCTTGGCCCGAGAGGATCATGCCGTTGGCGTTGGCGAGCGCGTAGACGAAGCCTGCGCAGACGGCTTGGATGTCGAAGGCGAAGCCGCGTGTCATGCCCAGTTTTTGCTGAATCATGGTCGCGGCGGAAGGGAATGTGAGGTCCGGAGTCGATGTGGCGACGATGATGGCGTCGATGTCATCGGGGGTGAGGCCGGCCATATCGAGCGCGTTTTGCGCGGCTTTGGTGCCTAGGTCGGATGTGAATTCGTCATCGGCGGCGAAATGCCGACGTTCGATGCCGGAGCGTGTTCTGATCCACTCGTCACTGGTGTCGAGGGTCTTTTCGAATTCGGAATTGGGCACAACACGAGAGGGGAGATAGTGTCCGACGCCTTTTACGGTCGCGCGAATGGTCATTGGTATTAAGTGTCCTTGCTCGCGCCGGTGGGGGCTGCTGGGGCTTCATCTGCGGATTGTTCCGTTGCGTCATCTTGCGCAAGGGCGGCGGCAGATGCAACCCGTGCTGCCAGTTTGTCGGTGAAACCGGAGCGGGCGAGTTTTGCGGCCAAGGCGAGCGCGGCTTCGACGCCGGTGGCATCGGCAGCGCCGTGGCTTTTGATGACGGTGCCGTTGAGGCCCAAGAAGACGCCGCCGTTGACGCGGCGGGGGTCGATTTTCTTTTTCAGGCGGCCAAGGGAAGTGGCGGCCAGCAGTGCTGCGATGCGCGAGAAGGGGGTGGCCTTGAAGGCGGCGCGCAGAGAATCGGAGATGAAGTTGGCGGTGCCTTCGCCGGTTTTGAGCGCGATATTGCCGGTGAAGCCGTCGGTGACGATGACATCGGTGCGGTCGCCGGGCAAATCGCCGCCTTCAACGAATCCCACATATTCGTATTCGCCACGGTTGGCGGCGCCGCGAATAAGGTCGTTGGCGACTTTGAGTTCGGCACGGCCTTTGTGCTCTTCGGTGCCGACGTTGAGCAGGCCCACGCGGGGGCGACCAAGGCCGAGGCCGTTGCGGGCGTAGGACGCGCCCATGAGTGCATAGGTCAGCAGGTCTTCTTCGTCGGCGCGGATATCGGCGCCGGCGTCGAGCATGACGTTGAACCCGGCCTTGGTGCGCGAGGGCCAGAGGCAGGCAATGGCAGGGCGATTGACGCCTTCGGCCTTGCGCAGGCGGACCATGGAGACGGCCATAAGCGCGCCGGTGTTACCACATGAGACGCAGACGGCGGCCTGTTTGGAGCGCACAGATTCGATGGCGGACCACATGGATGTGGCTTTGCCGTGGCGCATGACCTGGCTGGGCTTGTCGTTCATGGTGACGACATCATCGGCGTGGATGATTGTGACCTGCGCGTTGATTTTCCGCTTTGCGATCAGGGGATTGAGCTGTGCTTCATCCCCGTGCAGGAGCACCTGCACATCCGCGTTTTTCGACAGGAAACGCGAAAGGCCCGCAACAATTGCTGCGGGCCCGCGGTCGCCGCCCATGGCGTCGACAGATAATACGAGCTGTTCAGTCTTAGGATCAGACACGGTCATTGGAACCCCTTTGTCCGGCCAACCCTAGGGCTTATGCTGCGTCGTCGTCCAGATCGATTTCGTCGGACTGCGCGATTACTTCGCGGTCTGCGTAGGAACCGCAAGACGGGCACACGTGGTGCGGGCGCTTCAGCTCACCGCAGGACGGGCATTCGTTAGGGTTTGCATCACCAAGTGCGTGGTGGGACCGACGGTTGTTCCGGCGGGATTTGGAGATTTTATTCTGTGGGACAGCCATGTCGCAACCTCGGGTAAAGGGCTACATCAGTTGGGCGATGGAGCCGTGTGAATTTCGTCGCTCAAGTCAGCGTTTCGGGGGCTTTAGGACATATCGGCCAGCCTGTCGAGACGTGATTTGAAAAGAGGCGCGAACATACTGCGATTCTTTTAGGACGCAAGTGTTTTTGCCAAGGGGGTTGGGTGGCCCCCCGTGGGGGTCAGCCTTTGTCGTCTTCGGCCTTGTTTTCAAGGCCCGCACGCAGGGCTGCGAGGCCTGCAAAGGGGCGCGCGTCTTCGTCTGTCATCGCGGCTTTTCCCGGTTCGGTAAAAACAGCTTTTCCTGTTTCTGCACCGTCTTTGCGGGGGTAGGCGGGGATGGAGAGGGCCAGTGCTTCGAGGGCGACGGCCACCAGATCGAGGGTTTCGGGCAGCGGATCTGTGGTGTCGTCGTCTTCGGCCATTTCGATTTCATCGGTATCGGGCAGATCGAATTTGGCGGTGTAGGTGCGGATCACGTCTTCGTCGATGCGGGTGGTGACGGGATCGAGGGTGACGACGCAGTCTTGGATCACGGTGGCGCCCAGTGTGGCTTCGATCCGCCAGTCGCGTTTGCCCAAGGGAATCAGCTCGCCTGTAAAGCGCAGTTTGCGCAAGGTGGGCACGTCGAGAGATTGGGCGAGCGCTGCGCGTGCGGGCGCGTCTGGTTCGAACGTGAAATGCGTGCGCTTGCGGTTTGGCAAGTCAGCCAGTCGCACGATTTGGCTGGGAAGGTCGGTCATGTGCGGGCACCCTTGAATAACGTCGCGTGTTGACTGTAAATGCGTTAAAAGCCGAACGAAGCCAACGTGAAAACGTCAGGTAGCGGTGAAACAGGGGGTCGCATGACGCAGACAGGTCGCACAGCAGGTCGGATGATACGCGCAGCCGTGATGGGGTCTGCCCTATTGGTGGCGGTTGGATGTACGACGCTGTACCGCAATCACGGATATGCGCCCACGGATGCGCAATTGGCCGAAGTTTTGGTTGGGGTAGATACGCGCGGCACTGTGTCTGATGTGATCGGGCCGCCGACGGCCTCTGGTGTGACCAATGGCGGTGATTTCTTTTATGTTGAAAGCCGTTTCCGGTTCTACGGCCCGCTTGAGCCCAAAGAGATTGAGCGTCAGGTTGTGGCGATCCGGTTTGATGCGGAGGGTGTTGTGTCCAACGTTGAACGCTTCGGTTTGGAGAACGGTCAGGTTGTGGCGCTGTCGCGGCGTGTGACGCGCGACAACGTACGCGATACGACATTCTTGCGTCAGTTGTTTGGGTCTATCGGTCAGATCAACGCCGGTGATTTTATCGGCGACGGCTGATGGTGCGCGTGGTCGGTCCGAGGATGGGGCGGCAATAACATGGCAACAGATATGTTCAGCAGACGGCCTGATCCGCTTGTGCGGGGTGGGTATACGGCGCGATTTGCCCAAAGTGACGCAGATGTGATGGCGGCCCAGCGGCTGCGCCATGCGTGTTTTTTCGAAATGGCGGGTGTGCCTGCGCAACCCGGTGGGGTGGACCGCGACCGGTTTGATGCGGCGTGCGAGCATGTGTTGATTGAGGATGCGGCGGGGCGGTTGGTGTGTTGTTACCGCGTGCAGGTGTTTCAAGCACCTTTGGCGTTGGCCGACAGTTATGCGGCGCAGTTTTACCGCATGGATGGGTTACACAGTTTTGATGGTGGGTTTCTGGAGCTGGGCCGGTTTTGCGTTTTGGAGGGCGAGGGTGATGCGGATGTGTTGCGCCTGGCTTGGGGGATGTTGGCGCGGATTGTGGATGTGCAGGGGGTTCAGGTGCTGTTTGGCTGTTCGTCTTTTGCAGGTATCGCAGCCGAGGTCTATTCAGAGGCGTTCAATCTGTTGGCCGCGCGGCATGTGTCGGACCGGATTGGGGTGAAGGCGGCCGAGGTCGTGGCGTATGCGCAGACGGCTTGCCCTGTGGGGGACCGTGCGGTGGCGATGGGGCAGGTGCCGTCGCTGTTGCGCACCTATTTATCCATGGGCGGCTGGGTGAGCGATCATGCGGTGGTGGATCGGGACATGAACACGTTGCATGTGTTCACGGGCCTTGAGATTGCAGCCATTCCAGCGGCGCGGGCCAAGGCGCTGCGGGCGGTGGCGGCGGGCGTTTGAGGGGCGTAAATGGGCTTGAAGTGGGCGGGTTTGACCGCTAGCAGACAGCATGGCTAGAGCACCCTTATTACAAGTTTCCGATATCGCGCTGACCTTTGGCGGCGATCCTGTTTTTTCTGATTTGTCGGTTGTTGTGCAACCGGGGGACCGTGTGGCGCTGGTGGGGCGCAACGGGTCTGGCAAATCGACCTTGATGAAGGTGATGGCGGGGTTGGTTGAGGCGGACACGGGCAGCGTGACTGCGGCCCCCGGCGTGAGCGTCGGCTACATGGAGCAGGACCCCACGATGGAGGGCTATGCGACCTTGGGGGCCTATGCGTCCAGCGGGTTGGATGTGTCTGAGGCGTGGAAGGTTGAGGCTGTTGCGGAGGGGTTGAAATTTGATCCTGACCGCGAGGTTGGTGTGGCCTCGGGCGGGGAGCGCCGCCGTGCGGCGCTGGCGAAGCTGATGGCAGAAGCGCCCGAGTTGATGTTGCTGGACGAGCCGACAAACCATTTGGATATTGAAGCGATCCGGTGGTTGGAGCGTGAGCTGAGCCAGACGAAAGCGGCGTTCGTTTTGATTTCACACGATAGGGCGTTTTTGAACGCGCTGACGCGGGCCACGTTGTGGGTCGATCGCGGGCAAGTGCGCCGTCAGGATCGCGGGTTTGCTCATTTCGAGGAATGGCGCGAGAAGGCCTGGGAAGAAGAAGACCAGCAGCGACACAAGCTGAACCGCAAGATCAAGGCGGAAGCGCGTTGGGCGGTAGAGGGCATTTCTGCGCGCCGCAAACGCAACATGGGCCGTGTGCGCGCCTTGCAGGATTTGCGGGCCGAGCGTGCCAGCCAGATCAAGCGGCAGGGCACGGCGGCGATGGCGTTTGAGGGTGGTCAGACATCTGGCAAGAAGGTGATTGAGGCGGTTGGCCTGAAGAAAGCGTTTGGCGATAAAACCATTCTGCGCGGATTTGATATTACCGTGCAGCGGGGGGATCGAGTGGCGTTTGTGGGGCCTAACGGTGTTGGGAAGACGAGCCTTATCAATATGTTGCTGGGTAAAGCTGAGCCGGATGCAGGCACGGTCAAACACGGGACCAACCTCGAGATTGCCGTGTTCGATCAGGCGCGGGCGCAGCTTAACCCGGACACTACGTTGTGGGATAATCTGACGACGGACCCGAGCATGGCGGTCAGCGGGAAGGCTGATCAGATTATGGTGCGGGGGCAGCCCAAACATGTCGTGGGCTATCTGAAAGAGTTTTTGTTTGACGAACGGCAGGTCCGCGCGCCGGTGCGATCGCTGTCGGGCGGCGAAAAGGCGCGGTTGCTGTTGGCGCGGCTGATGGCGCGCGAATCCAACGTGCTGGTTTTGGACGAACCGACGAACGATTTGGATATCGAAACGATGGACCTGTTGCAGGATCTATTGGGCGAATATCCGGGCACGGTGCTGTTGGTTAGCCACGACCGTGATTTCATTGACCGCGTGGCCACCACGACCATCGCCATGGAAGGTGAAGGGCGGGCGGTGACCTATGCGGGCGGATGGTCTGATTATCAGAACCAGAAGGCCGATGAGGTTGCGCAGGCGCCAAAGGCGGACAAGCCAAAGGTGAAAGCCGAGAAGGCCAAGCCTGTGAGCAAAGAGGCGGGGCTGAGCTTTACCGAGCAGCACCGTTTGGCAGAGCTGCCGGGTGTGATTGCGCGCCTTGAGGCCGAGATTTCGAAGCTGGGCGAATTGATGGCCGATCCTGCTTTGTTCACGGATCATCCTGTGAAGTTCCAAAAGGCGACCGATGCGTTGCTGGAGCGCCAAGAAAAGCTGGATGCCGCCGAGGAAGAGTGGCTGATGCTGGAAGAAAAGGCCGGGTAGGGCTGAGGCGCGCGAGGCGTCGGTCTGCGGCCTACGGGCGCCCGGGTTTTTGGGCCTGAGGTAGGGCTGTCCTTACCTTGGGTGGTTTGCACTGGTCTTGGGGTGGGTGGCGCCCTTAGTGTTGCGGCATCTTGCGTTGAGGGGCTCAGCGTGGGGTGTTTTAACGCTTTAGAAAGACCAAAGATTTATGAAAAACCTTATTCTTGCCGCGTTGGCGGCTGTTGCGATTGCGCCGTCTGCTCACGCGGAGAACCGCACCTATGGTCAGGTGTATCTGGCCGGTTTGGCGCGGGACAATGCTTGGCCGTTGAATGCGCCGGGGCTGAATTATGTGATGGTGTGCAATGTAAACGGGCCGGACGGATTTTTGTCGGTGCGGTCGGGGGCTGGCACGGAGTATCAGCAGGTGCGCGCGTTTAACCGTTTGGCGATTTTGGAGGTGGATACCACGAACCGTCGCGGCAATTGGGTGCGTGTGGTGGATGGGTCGCGGACCCATTCGAAAGACGGATTTCCACAAGAGTACAAACACCTGAGCGTGTCTGGCTGGGCCCATGACGGGTATTTGTGCGATTTCGTGGACTGAGATAGGGCGCGGATTTTGAATTTGCTCAATTTATAGGCAAGAGGCTGTATTTTTTCACCATCAGGACGGGTGCCGCAAGGTTCAGGGCGAAATTTTGGAGGTGAAATATGTCGCTATGCACGGTTTGGTTGCATAAGTAGATCAGCGAAATTGGCTTGTGAGTGGTCTTTTCGCACATGTTTTCAGTACAATTCGTGTGGACGTGGTGCGAGCCACGTCCACATTATTTTTTGGGCTGGGCCCGGTGTTTCTAGCTGCGGTGCTCTAGGGCGTGGCGCTCTGCGCATTTTTACGTGCTTTTTCATCGGCTTTCACAGCGTCCCACAGGCGGTCCATCTCTTCGAGGGTGCTGTCAGAGGGGGATTTGCCCAGTGCGGCGAGTTTGTCTTCTACGCCTTCGAACCGGCGTTGAAATTTCGCATTGGCGGCGCGCAGGGCGGCCTCGGGGTCGATTTTGAGGTGGCGGGCGAGGTTGGCCATGACGAACAGCAGATCGCCCATTTCTTCGGTCAGCGCATCCTGGGTGAGCGTGTCGCGGGCCTCGACGACTTCGGCGGCTTCTTCGGCGATTTTATCGATGACATGCACGACGTCGGGCCAGTCAAAGCCCACGCGTGCGGCGCGTTTTTGCAGTTTGTAGGCGCGCAGCAGGGCGGGAAGGCCCACGGCGACCCCATCGAGGGTGCGGGTTTCTGCGCGGTCGGCGCGCTCAGCAGCTTTGATTTTTTCCCAATCGGCGGTCTGTTGTTCGGCGGATTTTTTATTGCTTTGATCGCCGAATACATGGGGGTGACGGGTGATCATTTTGTCGGACATGGTGCGGGCCACGTCCTGAAACGTGAAATGGCCGGCCTCCTGCGCGATTTGAGCGTGGAACACGGATTGGAACAGCAGGTCGCCCAATTCGCCTTTGAGGTCGGGCATGTCATTGCGGGCGATGGCGTCTGCGACCTCGTAGGCTTCTTCGATTGTGTAGGGCGCGATGGTGGCGAAGGATTGCTCTACATCCCAGCGGCAGCCCGTTTGCGGGTCGCGCAGGGCCGACATGATGGCGAGCAGGCGGTTCATTTGATCGGCATCGGCGGTGGCGTGAATTGCAGGGTCGTTGGGGGCGGTGTGGGAGGGCATATTGTGGGTGCTCTTTAATGGTGACACAGTGACGGTATTCAAGCCCGCAGATAAGGTCCAGACATGCCCGTAATTAACCGTATTGCCGCCTATGCCGACGAGATGAAGACATGGCGTAGGCATCTGCATACGATCCCTGAGTTGGGGCAGAATTGCCCGAAGACCGCGGCCTTTGTGGCCGAGCGTTTACGCGAATTTGGCGTGGATGAAATACATGAAGGGGTGGCGAAGACCGGTGTGATTGCGGTGATCAATGGTCAAAGGGAGGGGCCGAGCATTGGGTTGCGGGCGGATATGGACGCCTTGCCTATCACGGAGAGCACCGGGGCTGACTGGGCGTCGACCCATGCGGGGCAGATGCATGCCTGTGGTCATGACGGGCACACGACGATGTTGTTGGGGGCTGCGAAGTATTTGGCGGAGACGCGCAAGTTTTCAGGGCGTGTTGTGTTGGTGTTTCAGCCCGCTGAGGAGACTGGCGGCGGGGCCGAGTTGATGGTGGAAGAGGGTGTGTTGGACCGCTTTGACGTGTCGCAGATTTATGCGCTGCACAATGCACCCGGAACGCCCGTGGGCGAATTTTACACGACGCCGGGGCCGATCATGGCGGCGGTGGATACGTTTCATGTGGATATTACGGGCGAGGGCGGCCATGGGGCCTATCCGCAAGACACGCGCGATCCGATCCCTGCGGCCTTGGCCATTGGGCAGGCCATCGGCACGATCGTGGGTCGCAACCATTGTGCCTTGGATGAATTGGTTGTCTCGGTGACGATGATCCATGCGGGGACGGCGGATAATGTGATCCCCGAGGGGGCGTACCTTGGTGGGACGGTTCGCACGTTTGATACGGCCGTGCAGGACATGGTGAAGCGCCGGATGGGCGAGATTGTGGCGGGGCATGCGGCGGCGTTCAATGTGGAGGCTGTTTTGCGCTACGAAGAGGGGTTTCCGCCGACGGTGAATACGTCGGAAAACACAGCGTTTGCGGCAGAAGTTGCGCGAGACGTGGCCGCCGGGGGCGCGGTGCGCGAAGATGTGGCGCCAGAGATGGGGGCGGAAGATTTCGCGTATTTCTTGCAGGAACGGCCCGGAGCCTATTTGTTTGTGGGCAATGGAGATACGGCGGGGTTGCACCAGCCGGATTATGATTTTGACGATGAGACAGCGCCCTATGGTGCGTCGTTTTTTGCGCGCATCGCGGAGCGTGCTCTACCCTTGGAGGGTGCATAAATGGCTTTGGAAGATGCCAAGGGGCAGATAGATTTGGCGTTTACGCGCGATGACCTGAAGGGCTGCGCGTTTGAGAATACATTTGGCGGGGCCACGTCATTTTTGCGGCGCAAATACACCAAGGATTTGCGCGGTGTGGATTTGGCGATCACGGGGGTGCCGTTTGATCAGGCGGTGACGAACCGGCCCGGCACGCGGTTTGGGCCTCGTGCGATCCGCGAGGCCAGCACGTTGCAGCCCTATGATCCGCCCTATGGCTGGGGATTTGATCCGCTGGGGGAGTTTGCCATCGCCGATTACGGGGATTTGGCGTTTGATTATGCCAATGTCGCGGGCACGCCTGCGGCGATCGAGGCGCATATCGCGGGGATTTTGGCGGCGGATGTCGGCACGGTGACCTTGGGAGGGGATCATTTTATAACCCTGCCTATCTTGAAAGCCTATGCGGCGAAATACGGGCCGCTTGGGGTGATTCAGTTTGATGCCCATTCCGACCTATGGGCCGATGATGACTTGGACCGCGTGGATCATGGAACGTTCATGTACAAGGCTGTGAAGCTGGGCTTGGTCGATCCTGCGCGGTCTGTGCAGATTGGGATACGGACGGAATGCGACGATTATTTGGGCATTCGGTATCTGGATGCCCGCGAATGCCACGAAAAGGGGGCCGGTTGGGTGGCGCAGACGGCGCGCGACATTGTGGGCGATGGGGCCACCTATGTAACCTTTGATATCGATGCGTTGGATCCTGCGTTTGCACCGGGCACGGGCACGCCTGTTTGGGGTGGTTTGGCCAGTTGGCAGGCGGCGGCGGTGCTGCGCGATTTGGCGGGGATCAATATGGTGGGGGGCGATATTGTTGAGGTGTCGCCGCCCTATGACACGACGGGGGCGACGGCGATTGCAGGGGCGCATGTTGCGTTTGAGCTGTGTTGTCTTGCGCTGTGGAACAAGAGGGTTTGAGATGAGCGAATTTAATCAACCGGTATCGGGAAATGATCTTGCGCGGTTTGCGGGGCTGCAGACGTTTATGCGCTTGCCTGTTGCGGAAACGGCTGAGGGGCTGGATGTGGGGTTTGTGGGCATCCCCATGGATATTGGCACCAGCTGGCGGTCTGGTACGCGGTTTGGACCGAAACAAGTGCGCCAGGAAAGTGCGATGATCCGGCCCTATAATATTCAAACAGGGGCGGCCCCGTTTGACAGTTTGCAATGTGCGGATTTGGGCGACATTTCGATCAATACGTTTTCACTAGCTGACAGTTTGGCGATCATTCAACGGTCCTATGAGGCGCTGTTAGAGCATCCTGTGATCCCTATGGGATTGGGGGGCGATCATTCGATGACCTTGCCGATTTTGCGGGCCATGGCAAAGAAACACGGGCCTTTGGCGCTGGTGCATGTGGATGCCCATGCGGATGTGAATGACGAAATGTTTGGGGAGCGGGAAACCCATGGCACTGTGTTTCGGCGTGCGTATGAAGAGGGGCTGCTAGTGCCTTCAAAAGTATGGCAAATTGGGCTTCGAGGGACTGGATATACGGCAGAGGATTTCACGGAAGCTGCGGGATGGGGGTTCAATCAACGACTTGCATCAAGTTTGTGGCATAAGCCATTGGATAATTTAGGAAAAGAGATCGTTGAGAGCATTGGGGATCACCCGTGCTACTTTACCTATGATATCGACAGTCTGGACCCGAGTTTTGCGCCCGGAACGGGCACGCCGGAGATCGGGGGGCTGACCACGCCGCAGGCGATGCAATTGATCCGCGGGTTGCGGGGATTGAATATTGTTGGGGGGGACTTAGTTGAAGTTTCGCCGCCCTATGACCCGAGTGGAAACACGGCCCTCGTGGGGGCAAATATCATGTTTGAGATGTTGAGTATCCTGCCGGGTGTAAAGTATCGCTAGGGCTCACATCGTCTTTGAAGGGCTATCGTTTTGAAATTCATTTTGTTCGGGTTTGTCGCGGCGGTTGTTGCGTTGCTGATCTACATTCGTGTGGCGCCCAGCCGCGCCGCTGATTGGCATGAGACGAAGTTGCCGGCGATGGGGCTGGGCCAGTTTCCGGCTGAAAGCGGCTATGTGGAGCAGCGGGCTGTGCGCGGGGATGGTCGGGCCGAGATGGCGGCTTTGGACCGGATCATCCGTGCGACGCCGCGCACGATGGGGCTGGTGGGCACGCTAGAGAGCGGCAAGATGACCTATGTGACGCGGTCACGTGTGTGTGGGTTTCCCGATTACACGACGGTGTCTTTGGTGACTGATGCAGCCACCGGACAGCCTGCGTTGCAGGTGTTTGGCCGGTTGCGGTTTGGTCGATCGGATTTGGGCGTGAACCGCGCGCGGATCGAAGGATGGTTGGCGCAGCTTGACGCGGGCACTGGAACGGATACACCGACTTCATGATACCTCAAGACCGTATGATCCAGATCACCGAACGTTTCGAATTCCTAGAAGCCCGCATGGGCGAGGGATTGGGCGGAGATGAATTTGTCGCCGTAAGCCGCGAGTATGCAGAGCTGCGCCCTGTGGTGGAGGTTGTGCGGACCTATCAAGAGCTGGTGGCCGAGATTGAAGGCGCTGAGGCGATGCTGGACGACCCGGAGATGCGGGAGCTGGCGGAGATGGAGCTGCCCGAGCTGCGCGAGCGTTTGCCGGAGGCCGAACAGGCCGTGAAGCTGGCGCTGATCCCCCGTGACAGTGCAGATGGAAAGCCTGCCTTGGTTGAAATTCGGCCCGGGACGGGTGGAGATGAGGCAGCGCTTTTTGCCGGTGATTTGTTGCGAATGTACAATCGCTATGCCGAAACACGGGGCTGGAAGTTCGAAATTATTGAAGAAAGCCAATCCGAGTTGGGGGGCATCAAAGAGGCCACCGCGCGGATAACAGGTGAAAACGTGTTTGCGCGGATGAAGTATGAAAGCGGTGTGCACCGTGTTCAACGGGTGCCGGAAACTGAAAGCGGGGGGCGGATCCACACGTCTGCGGCGACTGTTGCGGTGCTGCCTGAGGCGGAAGATGTGGATATTCAGATCAACCCCGGCGACATTCGGATTGATACGATGCGGGCGTCCGGATCGGGGGGGCAGCACGTGAACACCACGGATTCGGCTGTGCGGATCACCCATTTGCCGTCTGGGATTGTGGTTACGAGTTCGGAGAAATCACAGCACCGCAACCGCGAGATCGCGATGCAGGTGTTGAAGACGCGTCTTTATGATGCGGAACGGCAGAAGTTGCATGATGAACGGTCTGCGGATCGGGCGTCTCAAGTTGGGTCGGGGGACCGGTCTGAACGGATCAGGACGTATAATTATCCGCAGGGGCGGATGACCGATCACCGGATCAATTTGACGCTGTATAAGCTGGAACAGATTATTCAGGGCGATTTGGACGAGGTGATGGATGCCTTGATCCAAGATGCGCAGGCCACTGCTTTGGCGGAGATGGGTGAGTGATCGTGCAATTTGCGCTGCGCCAAGGCGTGGCGCAGTTGGTTGATGCTGAAATTGACGGGGCGGCCCGTGATGCCCGTTGGTTGATGGCGGGCTGTCTCGGGATCGAGGTCGGCCGTCTGACGTTGCATGAGCGCGACGAGATTTCAGACCGGGCTGCTGAGAGATTTGCCGTGCAGATTAACGAGCGTGCGCGCGGCGTGCCTGTGTCGCACCTGTTGGGCAAACGCGCGTTTTTTGGCCGGACATTCAAGGTGACCCCCGACGTTTTAGACCCACGCCCTGAGACAGAGGAATTGGTGGCCGCCGCATTGGCGGTGCCGGTGACACGGGTGTTGGATTTGGGCACCGGTTCGGGGTGTATTTTGGTGTCGATCCTGGCGGAGCGGGCGGAGGCTGTTGGCCTAGGCGCGGATATGTCGGACGCGGCTTTGGCGGTTGCGCGGCAGAATGCGGAAGCGGCGGCTGTGTCAGAGCGGTGCAGTTTCGTGGCGTCCGATTGGTATGCGGCGATTGAGGGATCGTTTGACCTGATTGTGTCGAATCCGCCGTACATTGCGCGCGATGAGATGCCAGGTTTGGCCACCGAACTGTCGTTCGAGCCGCGCATGGCGCTGACGGATGAGGCGGATGGGTTGAGCTGTTACCGGACGATTTGTGCGGGGGCTGATTCTTATTTGCGCGCCGGTGGATGGCTGATGGTTGAGATCGGCCCGACACAAGGGGCTGCGGTGAGTGGGATGATGCAGGCCGCCGGTCTGTTGAATGTTGAGATTCGCACGGATTTGGATGGGCGGGACCGTGTGGTTTTGGGCCAAAAGGCGCCTTAACCCTGCGAAATCTGGGGGTAAGTGCAGTTTTTGCTTGCGATTAACGAAATGGACGGCATATTTACGTTAGTCGGATGACGGGCGGTTCGCCCCAACCGACGACGCCAGAACATCGCAGGCAATTTATTGAGCTCTCACATGAGGTGGGACAGGGCCGCGACCAAAGAGTTAACTGGAAATCACTTTATGAAGTCATCTAGGTCCCGTTCGCGGAATAAGAACCGCAACAACAATCGCCCGTCTGGCGGCAATATCGTCAATCGCGTTTTTGACAGTTCCGGCCCCGAGGGTAAGGTGCGCGGGACGCCGCAGCAGATTATTGAAAAATACAATCAGCTGCACCGTGATGCTGTTCTGTCTGGTGACCGTGTGAATGCGGAAAACTTTGCCCAGCACGCGGAGCATTACACGCGGATGTTGGCGGAAGCACAAAAAGAGATCGACGCGAAACGCGAAGAGCAAGAGAAGCAGAACCGTGAGCGGCAGGCGGAACGGGATCGTGAGCGCGCCGAACGGTTGAAAGCGCAAGAAGAGGCTGCTGCAGCGCCAGCGCCTGTTGATGCGGGCGAGGATGCCCCACAACAGGACGCAGGCGAGCAAGACAGTGGTTTGGTGGAGACGCCGGAAGAAAAGCCAGCGCCGAAAAAGCGCCGCACGCGCAAGCCCAAGACGCGGCCGGATCAGCCGGCGGCTGAGAGCGGGTCTTCCGAGGGTGGAGCTGCGCCAGAAGCGGCAGAGTGATTTAAACCGCCAAGTGATTTTGAAGAAAAGGCCTCCGATTATTCGGGGGCCTTTTTCGTTTGCTCAGCTGTTGTTTTTGAGGGAGCGGGCCAGGGCGCAGAAACGTTCGAGGTCGATCTCTTCGGCGCGTTGGGTTGGCTTGATGTCGGCTGCGATTAGGTGGTCTTCGATCTGGGCGGAGAGACCTTTGAGCGAGGACCGCAGCATTTTGCGCCGTTGGTTGAAGGCAGTCGCGGTGACGTGCTGCAAGGTTTTGGCATCTGCCGGAAAGCGCGGTTCGGGCAGGGCTGTGAGGTGCACGACGGCGCTGGAGACCTTGGGCGGCGGGGAGAAGGCCTCGGGGGGGAGGTTCAGCACGATCTGGGCGTCGGTGCGCCATTGGCTGAGGATCGCAAGGCGGCCGTAGGCTTTGGAGCCGGGTTCGGCGGTGATGCGTTGGGCCACTTCGCGTTGGAACATCAGAGTGAGGCTGTCCCAGAACGGAGGCCATTCTGGGGGCGTGAGCCAGCGCACCAGCAGTTCGGTGCCGACGTTGTAGGGCAGGTTGGCGGCCACGCGGATGGGCTGGTTGAGGTGTTCGAGGGGGTTGATGTCGAGGGCGTCGCCGGAGAGGACCTGCAGGCGGTCAGGGTAGGCGGCGGCGATTTCGGCCAGCGCCGGCAGGCAGCGTTCGTCTTTTTCAATGGCGAGGACGCGGCGCGCGCCTTCGGAGAGCAGGCCCCGCGTGAGGCCGCCGGGGCCGGGGCCGATTTCGAGGACATCGTGGCCTTCGTTTTTGCCCGACAGCCGCGCGATTTTGGCGGTCAGGTTCAGGTCGAGCAGGAAGTTCTGACCGAGCGATTTTTTCGCGGCCAGCCCGTGGGTGTCGATGACCTGACGGAGGGGGGGGAGTGTGTCGATGCTCATGTGCGGGCCTTAGGATCTGGCGTTGGCCATTTGGGCGGCCATTTTCAGGGCTGCGATCATGGAGGTCGGGTCGGCTTTGTCGGTGCCGGCGATGTCGAAGGCGGTGCCGTGATCGGGAGAGGTGCGCACGAAGGGCAGGCCCAAGGTGACGTTGACGCCGCTGGAGAAATCCAGCGTTTTGATCGGGATCAGGGCTTGGTCGTGGTACATGCAGATGGCCACATCGTAGCGGGCGCGGGCCGCGGGGTGGAACATGGTATCGGCGGAGAGCGGGCCTGCAATGTCGAAGCCTTCGGCGCGCAGGGCGTTGAGGGTGGGGGTGATCATGTCGATCTCCTCCATGCCCATTTTTCCGCCTTCGCCCGCGTGGGGGTTCAAGCCTGCGACGGCGATGCGCGGGGCTTTGATGCCAAAGTCGCGGATCATGGCGGCATGGGTGATGAGGATCGTGTCCGTCAGGGTGGCGGCGGTGAGCTGCTGAGGCACCTGCGAGAGGGGGATGTGGATGGTGGCGGGCACCACGCGCAGCATGTCGCAGGCCAGCATCATTACCACGCTGTCGCGGTCTGCGAGGGCGGCGAGGTATTCGGTGTGGCCGGGGTAGGCGAAATCGGCGCCGTCGATCAGGGCCTGTTTGTGGATGGGCGCGGTGCACAGGGCTGCGCAATCGCCTGATTGCACCAGTGAGACGGCATCGGCGATGGCGTCGATTACGCCTTGGGCATGGGCGGGATTGGGGGTGCCCAAGGTGCGTGGCGCGCCAAAGTCGCGGGCGAGCACGGGAAAGGCTGTGGCGTGCACTGCTTCGGCTGCGGTTTCGACCGCCTGCCATTTTGTCTGGGGGGGCAGGTGGCTGGGGTCGCCCAGCCACACCATTGGAATGTCTTGCCCGATGGCATTCCATGCGGCGACGGCAATATCGGCGCCGATGCCCGCCGGTTCGCCGCAGGAGATTGCGATGGGTTTCATCAGTTGTAGGTGATGGTTGCGGCAGCCATCAGGTCTGCCAGCAGCGCATCGGCGTAGGTGCTGAGCCGTTGGGAACGCAGTTGGTTGCGGATGGTTTCGCGATCTTGGCCGTCACCCAGAGCAGGCGTGCGGCCACACAGCATCAAGAACACCAATGTTTCGCCGTTCGCCCGTGTCAGGGTGTAGGATGTTTCGCCCGGATCCAGTTTGGCCAATTCGATGGCGACATCTTGGGGGATGTCTGCGGGGGGCAGAATGTCCCGCTCGAGCTGTTCGCGGGGCAGGTCGCGGGCGATGCCGTAGAGGTCGTCGCAGGTGTCGACACTGGCATCGATGCGGGCAGCTTCGCGCAGGGCCCGCTCGGACAGACCGCCAGCGATATAGAAGGCGGCGTATTCGATGGCGGCGGGTTCGGCTGCGGCACGGGCCACTTCGCGCACGCCGCGCATTTGGAACAGGGCCACGCCGTTGGTGATCGGGATCGGGGCTGTGACTTCGCCCGGGGCGAGGTCGAGCAACAATCCGCGCAGGCCAGCGGGATAATTGGTGATGGGCAGCCAATCGAGGCGGCCGCCACGGGTGCGCGAGGGCAAAGCAGAGACGCGGCGGGCTTCGGATTCGAAGGCAGAGGTGGAGGTGAGCGTGCTGATGCGCTGCGCGGTGGCCAGCGCCTGTTGGGCCCGTGGGGGCGGCGCGGGGATGATGATTTCGGACAGCAGAACTTCGATGCCGGAGGCGCCGCCGGACTGGCCCAAGGCCTGGTCGATCTCGGCCTCGGTCACTTGGGCGCGGCTGCCAAATTCGTTGCGGATGTAGTCGCGCCAGCTGATGTTGACGCGAACAAAGTCGCGCAGGGTTTCTTCGGAGACACCTTGTTGGCCCAGGACGGTGATGAATTGGTCAAGGTCCATATTGGCGCGGGCGGCGAAGTCGGCCATGGCGGACCGCAGGCTTTCTTCGGTGATTGTCAGGCCTGCGTTGCGCAATTCTTGCAGTTTCAGGCGGTCTTCGATGAGCTGTTCACGGGCCAGAGCCTCGTTCGCGCCGGGGGTGCGGAACATTTCCAGCATCGTGAGACGTTGGGTGATTTCAAACTGGCTGACGACGCTGTCGTTGACGGTGATCGCGGGGCCAAACTGGGCGGTGGCCGTGGTTGGGCCCATCAAGGTCACGCATGTGGCGAGCGCGGCTGTTACGGTGCGCCAGTTTGTCTTCATCTGCTGTTTCATATGCTCAACTCGATCTATTTGGTGCAACGGTGTGCGGCGCTGTTGGCGGGTTGTCCGGCGCTAAAGCCGTTCAAGCCAACGGACAGGCCGAAGTCCGTGCTTGCGGTCAGTGTAGTGGAAGTTGTGAAGCGGCGCGACACCGAAAAATCAACGGTGACGCATTCGTTTTCCCAGCCGATGTCGAGGCCCGCGCGAGAGGGGCCGCTGGAGATGACATCGTAGCGGGCGAAGGCGCCGAAGGACCATGTTTCATTGGCGTCATAGTCGGCGTCGATGGTCCATTCGGAGACATTCTCTGTCCGGTCTTCATCGGCGTCTTCGGGCAGGAAGATGTAGCCTGCGGTGAGGTCGAGTTTGGGGCCGGACCAGCCCATCAGGGCTTCGGCTTTGGTGATGTCGAAATCGCTGCCCACGACAAAGCGGCTGTCGAAGGTCAGGCCCGCTGGGGTTGAGATTTGGCCGACCACGAGCCAATCGGAGGCGGTGCCGGAGAGGCCGGATGTGAAGGTGAAATTATCGTCTGCGTCTTCGCGGAACACGCGGCCTACGGTCAGCGTGCTGTCCCATCCGCTTGCGCCAAGGCGGGTCCAGGTGAGGCCTGCGGCGGCGCGCAGCCCCTCTTCGAGGGCGTCTTCGCCCGAAAAGCGCGACAGGGACAGCAGGTTGCCTTGGTCGAATTCAGTCGCGACGCTGTCTTCGTTTGTGACGGTGCCGCCGGTTGTGTTGGACCAGGCCAACTGCACGACCGGTTCGAGGACATGGGTGGCTTGCGCGCTGCGCCGGATCAGGGGGTAGCGCAGGCTGGTTTGGGTGAAGGTTGTTGTGCGCAAGGTGTCGGAGACAGTGCTGTCGTCGTTGACGTTGTAGAAATCCAGTTGGAAGCCCACGTCGCTGTCGATCACGAGGCCGTAGTTTGTGACGTGGTCGCGGCGGAAGTTGACGCCGTAGCCAAGCCGGCCCACGTCGCGGCCCGTGATGTCGGCGCTGCTTTCGCGGTAGTGGCTTTGCATGTCGGACGTGAAGGTGAGGGTGCCGCCCCAATCGGGGTTTGTGCGCCGTTCCCATTGGATGTCGCCCAGCAGGGGCGGCAAGGTGGCGGAGACTTCGCCGTCCCGCAGGGAGGTATAATAGGTGAGGGCTGCGACCAGCATATCGCGGTCGCGGATCCGTTCGATGGAGATTTCGCTGTCGAGGCGGTCTTTGTCGGAATAATCGTAGGCGAGCAGGTAGTCGTCATCCGAGGTGTATTCGGCGTCAAACCGCAGCACCACGTCTTGGCCAAGGTCGAAGATGCCTTCGGCGAAGAGATAGGCGCGGGTGCCGTCTGTGAGGTCGTCGCGGGTGACGGCGCCTTCGATTTCGATCTCGCCGTTGAGGTACATCTGGCGGTAGACGGCTTCGAGGGTTGTGGTGGAGGTGGACAGATAGGGGGTGAGCGTGAGGTCACGGTCATCGCCCAAGCGGATGAAGTAGGGCAGTTTGATGCCGGTGCCCAAGGTGTCAGTCGATTCCAGTTCGGGGATCAGTAAACCTGTTGCGCGCTCCAAGGTGGGGTCGGGCAGGCGCATGCGGGGCAGGTAGAAAATAGGCAGGCCCAAGACGCGGAAGGTGGCGTGATCGAAGTAGAGCTGTTGTTCATCGGTGTCATGGACCACACGGCGGGCGCGAATTTCCCACAGCGGTGTGCCGCCGTCCTCGCAGATGTGGCAGGAGGTTGCGGCGACTTGGTAGAGCTGCGTGTAGCGGCCATCGACGCGGTCAATCTGGGTGGAGGCCAATTGCAGCTGTTCGTTCAACACCAAGCGCGCGCCGCGTAAAATGCCGTTGCGCAATTGCGGGTCGAGCGATGCGGCATCTGCGGTAAAGATCGTCCCATCGCTGGTTTGAATGAAGATGGGGCCATCGATGATAAGCCGGTCCGCCGATTGATCGAAGGTGATGCGTTGGGCGGAGAGTTTGGTGCCGTCGAAGAAAACCTCGACGTTGCCCTCTGCGACGAGCGTTTCGCCGCCTGCGGGCAAGAAGACGTTGTCCGCCACCAAGGTGGCGGCGGCCTGTGCGAAGCTCGGCGTGGGCGCAAAGGCGGGGGCGGCCAGTGGCAGCAATGTCAGTGCGAAGGTCCGCAGAAGCCGCATCAACCGTCCTCCAGATGCAATAAATAGCCCAAGGCCGCGCCAATGGCGGCCAGAGGCGGTGCCCATGCGGCCAAAATCGCGGGAATCTGGCCGTTCTCGCCCAAGATTTGCGCGAAATTTCGTAAAAAGAACAGGGCGAAACACAGCAAAATGGCGGTGAGGACCATCACGCCCGTCCGTCCGCCCCGTTGGCTGCGCATGGTGAAGCTGGCGCCGATGAGAACCATGGCCAGCAGGAACGCAGGTTGGGCCAGTTCGATATGCAGCCAGACCTGATGACGTGTGGCCGAAAATCCGGCCACTTGGAGCCGTTCAATGAAGGCGGGCAGTTCCCAGATGGGGATTGAGGCGGGTTCGCCGAAACTGTCGCGGATTTCGTCGGCGGTGAGTGTTGAGGGGATGCGCAGGCTGTCGTGGGTGGTGGCGCGTGTTTCGGCGACTTGGGCGGTGTTGAGGGGCCAAGATTTGGCGTTTGTTAGGGTCCATGCGCCAGCGGATAGAACGGCGGTTTCGGCTTCGATCCGGCGGGTGGCGCCGCCTGTGGGGGTGAAGGTCAGGAAGGTGACGTTTTGCAATTGCGTGCCGTCAAGGTTGGTGCGGGCGGCACGGATGACCGTTTGGCTGTCTTGTGAGCCTTGGCGCAGCCACAGGCCTTGGGCCGAGATGGACAGGACAGAGGATCCGGCAGAGCGCAGGGCGGTTTCGCGGACTTCGAATTCTTTGGATGTGGCCGCCACGATGGGGTTGAAGGCGGCGATGGTGATGGCGCCGATGATCAAGGTGACGATCATGGGGGCCACCAAGGCCCGCAAGGCGGAGCGGCCTGCCGCGCGGGTGACAACCATTTCAGAGGAGCGTGCCAGCCCCAAAAACATTGCGATGGTAGCGAGAACCATCACTAGGGGGAGGACGCTGTATAAACCGCTGGGCAGGTTGAGCAGGCTGAGTTGCAGCAGGGCGGTGACGCTGGCGTCGCCGCCGAACCGGCGCAGTTGTTCGACCAGATCGATCAGCAACATCAGCAGGAAAAACCCGCCCAGGGTCATCACGAAGGTCCAGGCGAATTTGCGGGCAAAATAGCGGTGCAAAATCATGGCGTCACCTGCCTGCGCGCGCCTGTGCGGCTGGGTTTGCGTTTGAAGAAATAGGGCCGTGCGGAGATGTAGAGCAACAGGGCCGTGATGGCGATGCCGCCGATGCCGGCCAGATACATGAACGGCCATAGGCGTGTGGGGTCTTCGCTGGCGAGGCTTGCGCCCGCGCCTTCGAGGACTTTGAGTAGTACGACCAAAAAGACTGCGAACATGATGTTGCGCCACAAGCCAAAGCGGCTGAACCCACCCACCAAAAGGGCCGCAAAGCCGACGAGACCGGCGACGAAGCCGAGGGCCACTTGGGCAAATCTGTCATGGGCTTCGAGGGTGAGGGTTTGGGCAGAGCGTTGGGTTTCGGCCAGAAGTGCGGGCGTTGGGCGCAGCAGGTCCCATGTGAGAAGGTTGTCGACGGAGCGGCGGGGCGCTTCGTCTGAGCCTATCAGGCCGCTGATGTCATAGGACAGCTCGTCAAAGCCTGCGGTCAAAAGCCGGTTTGTTTCGAGGTCGAGCGTTTGGGTCAGCCCGTCGATCATGACCAATTGCGGGCCACGGTCGGTGCGGATGATGTAGGCTTTGGCGGCTGTGTAGGTGACATTTGCCGTGGCGTGGGAACTGTCGAAGATGAAGATATCCAACATTTCGCCTTCGGTTGTGATGTCACGGACGTAGAAGGTGGTTTCGTCGGTCGGGGTGAGGAATTCACCGGGGGACAGCAGGCGGGCGCTGATGCTTTCGGCGATTTCGGTTTCGCGGGCGGAGAGTTGTTCGGTGGAGAGCGGCACGAGGATATGGACAAGTGCGGACATCAACAGGGCAACGATCACGCCAAAATAGACCACGGGGCGGGCGAGCCTGTAGGGCGAATAGCCGGTGGCTTGTACGACGGTGAGCTCTGATTCTGAGGCCATGCGATTGGTGACGTAGACGGAGGCGACGAAGGCGGACAGGGGCAGAACCACGCGGATGATGCTGGGAAGGGAAAGGGAGGTGAGTTCTAAAAACACCCAAGCGGTTTGGCCGTCTGCGATCAGCTGGTCGAACAGGCGCACGGCGCGGTTGATCCAGTAGATGAGAACCAAGATCAGCGAAAAGAATCCGAACAGCACAAGCAATTGAGACAGCAAATAGCGGTCAAATCGTGCCACTGGTCATCCCCCCGGTTGCCATTTGTGTTGCGCCGTAGGCGCACGTTGGTGATGCGCCTTAGGCGCATTGTCGTTCTCGCGACGTGTTGGACTGACGCGATTTGCGTCTGATCTTCGTGTTGCTACCTCATTTGTGGCGCGGACCCAAGTGCTGTCTGGTCTTTGGGCAGGACGCGGGCTACCTATTGCTGAAGACGTATTTTCCCAACCTTTGAGGGCCCTTGCATGACTGATCTTCCCACTGTTCGCATTCTTGAAACCGACCTGAGTGTTTTGCCATCCCACGAGGGCGCGATTGTTGTGTTTGCCACGCCGGATGGAAAGCTGGATCAGGGCGCGCGCAAGCTGAGCACGTTGATGAAGAAATCGCTATTGCGGCTGGTGGAAAGCGAGGCGTTTGAGAGCGCCAAGATTGGCGAGGCCATGGTGATGTCCTACCCTGTGGGGATTGCGGCGGGCAAAGTGATGGTCGTGAAATTGGGGCGCCGCCCGAGTGTTGAGGAAGCGCGCAAGGCTGGGGCATCGATTGCCAAGGTACGTGGGACATCTGATGTTTTGATCATGGGGGGAGCGACCTCGCGGATGGCGGACGTGGCCTATGGCTGCGCGTTGCGGGGCTATGCATTCACGGCGCATAAGACAGCCGATCAGGATGCTGTGGGTGCGATTGACGTGATGACCAACGCGCCGGATGAAGTTCAAGCGGCGACGGATGTGATGATGGCGATTGCCGAGGGCGTGGTGTTTACCCGCGATCTGACAAACGAGCCTGCGAATGTTCTGACCACAAAAGAGTTTGCCAACCGTTTGAAAGAGATGGAAAATATTGGTCTGACGGTTGAGGTTTTGGAAGAAGACAAGCTCGAAGAGTTGGGCATGGGCTCGCTTTTGTGTGTGGGGCTTGGCTCTGCGTCGCCGAGCAAGGTTGTGGTGATGCAATGGAACGGCGGTGGTGATGAAGCGCCATTTGCGCTGGTCGGTAAGGGCGTGGTGTTCGACACGGGTGGTATTTCGTTGAAGCCTGCCGGTGGCATGGAAGATATGACCATGGATATGGGCGGCGCGGGTGTTGTTTCTGGCGTGATGAAGACATTGGCGCTGCGCAAAGCGAAGGCCAATGTCGTGGGGCTTGTTGGATTGGTGGAAAACATGCCGTCGGATCGGGCGACACGGCCCGGCGATGTAGTGACGTCGATGAAGGGCGACACGATTGAGGTGATCAACACCGATGCGGAAGGGCGGTTGGTGCTGGCGGATGTGCTTTGGTACGCGCAGGAGCGGTTCAAGCCGACGGGCGTGATCAATCTGGCGACATTGACGGGGGCGATTATCGTGGGTCTTGGCCATGAAAATGCCGGTGCGTTTTCGAATGACGATACCTTGTGCAACAGGTTCTTGAAGGCGGCAGGGGCCGAGGGTGAAGGCGCGTGGCGCATGCCGATGGGGGCTGCCTATGATGCGAAAATCAAAAGCCGGATTGCTGATATGAAAAACGTGGGCGGACGTGATGCGGGCAGCATCACGGCGGCGCAGTTTTTGCAGCGGTTTATCAAAGACGACATGCCTTGGATGCATTTGGATATTGCGGGTGTGGCCTCTGTCAAGGCGGAGACGGCTTTGGCACCTGCGGGGGCGACGGGCTGGGGTGTTGCGGCACTTAACCGTTTGATCGCAGACGTTTACGAGACGAAAGAGACCTAAAATGGGCGCTGCGTTCTTTTATCATTTGACCCAAAGTTCGGTGGAGCAAACCCTGCCGATGTTGCTGGAGAAATCTCGCGCGGCGGGCTGGGTGATTGAAGTGCGCGGGAGCCACCGTGGGTATATGGAACAGCTGGACCGCGCCTTGTGGTCCGGTCCGCCTGAGGCGTTTTTGCCCCATGGGTTGGTGGGCGGCGATCATGATGCGGATCAGCCGATATTGCTGACCGTGGGGGAGACAGCGGCCAATGGGGCCACCTGTGTGATGTCTGTTCAGGGGGCGGATGTGTCGCCCCAAGAAGTGACGGAGGCCGAGCGCGTTTGCATTTTGTTTGACGGTTATGATGGGGATGCTTTGGCCAAGGCGCGGGTGCAGTGGAAAACGCTGACCGATGCGGGCTGTTCGGCCCAATATTGGAGCCAAGACAGTGGCCGGTGGGAAAAGAAGGCCGAGAAGTAGCTGCCGTTAGCGGCTGAGGATCAACCTATCTTGCCGGATTTCGATGCTTTCAAAGCGACTGAGGTAGGACATGCCCAGTAAGGATTTTTCCATGGAGCCGGAATTGACCGAGGCCCGCACGCGAGTGTCTTCGATGGGGCCAAGGCTGACCGTGTCGAGCCGCACGGGGGCTGTGGCGACGGCGCCGTTGGCGGTATAGGCGGTCTGGATGAAGGCGAGGTCATCGGGGTTGAGGCCCACGCGGGTCGCGTCCTCTAAGGTGAGCACCATTTGGCTGGCGCCTGTGTCGACCAGGAAATCGACGGGCGTGTTGTTGATGGTTAACGTCAGGTGGAAGTGATTGTCGCGGCTTTTGGGGACTTCGATGCGGCCATCGACCAAGGTTGTTTGCTGGGGCACAAAGGCGCGGCTGACGTTGTCCCACTCGCTGGCCACAACTGTGACGCCTACGAAAATAAGGCCCCAAATCATAGCATTCCGCGCGCCGTCATGGCGCAGGGCAGAGCCGAAAAATGACAAAGTCAGCAAGGCGAGGATCGCCAGCGCTATGATTAATCCGATATCCATAGATTAGATATAGGGCTAGCCGCCCAAACCGAAACCCTTGAGGCCATCTAAAACGAATTGGACTGACAAGGCCGCCAGCAGCATGCCCAGAAGTCGGGTGACGACCGTGATGCCTGTTTTTCCCAAAAACCGTTCGATAACGGGGGCGGCCATGCACATGGCAAACACTAGCGCCAAAACCGCCGCCAAGACGCCCAAAACGGCAAGGAAGCCTGCGGTGCTGTCGGTTTGGCCGACCAGCAGGATGACGGTTGCGATGGAGCCGGGCCCTGCGATGAGGGGAATGGCGAGGGGGAAGACCGACGGATCGTCGTCGATGTCTTCATCGTCGGCTTGGTCTTCGCGGCGTTTCTGACGGCGCTCAAACAGCATGTCTAGGGCCGTGAGGAAGAGCAGAATGCCGCCTGCGATGCGGAAAGCGGGCATGGAGATGCCGATGAAGGCGAGAATGGAATCGCCGAAGATGGAAAACACCAACAAGATGCCCACGGCGACCAAGGTTGCCCGCACGGCGATGCGGTACCGTTTTGAGGTCGACATGCCAGCGGTCAGCGCCACGAATAAGGGGGCGAGGCCGATGGGATCGATGACCACGAAAAGGGCAACGAAGGCGGTGATGAGAAAATTCGGATCCATGGCGCGACCCTAGGAGAGGAATTGAGAACTGGCCAGAGGCGTTATGATTTTTCGGCTTTGTCCAAGCGTTCTAAAGCGACCATCCACAGGGATTCGGCCTTGGCGAGCGCGTCGCGGACTTCGGCGTATTTCTTGTTCCAGGTTTCCAGCTCGCCCTTACGGGTGTCTTCATAGAGGGCAGGGTCTGCCAGCTTTTTGGAGAGCTTTTCAGCCATGTCATTGATTTTATTGACACGGTCTTCGCATTTGCGCACGTCCGCTTTGAGCGCGAGAAGCTGGTCGCGGGTGATTTTGGGCTTGGCGGGTTTGACCGGCTTTGCCTTGTCTTGTTTGCGCGTGTCGGGGGCGAGCAAGAGGCGGCGGTAGTCTTGCAGATCGTCTTCGTAGGGTTTCACGCGGCCATCTTTGACCAGCCACAACCGGTCTGCGACCAAGGAGAGCAGGTGCATATCGTGGGACACGAGGATCACGGCGCCTGTGTAGGCGGTGAGGGCTTCGACGAGGGCTTCGCGGGATTCGATGTCGAGGTGGTTTGTCGGCTCATCGAGGATCAGCAGGTGCGGCGCGTCGAGCGTGGCGAGCAGGAGCGACAGGCGGGCCTTTTGGCCCCCTGACAGGCGGCCCACTTCGGTTTCGGCTTGGTCTGCACCTAGGCCGAAACCTGCGAGGCGGGCGCGCAGCTTGGCGCCGCCTTCTTTGCCGCGTTCGCGGAAAAGGTGGTCGAGCGGGGTTTCTTCGACGCGCAGTTCATCCACCTGGTGTTGGGCGAAGAAGCCGATGCGCAGTTTGGTGGAGGAGGCGAATTTGCCGCCCTTCTTTTCCAAGCGGCCCGAGAGCAGCTTGGAGAGTGTTGATTTGCCTTCACCGTTGCGGCCCAGCAGTGCGATGCGGTCGTCTTGGTCGATGCGCAGGTCGAGTTTGTCGAGCACAATGGTGTCGCCGTAGCCCACGGAGACGCCTTCGGTGGCGATGATGGGGGGCGAGAGTTCTTCGGGTTTTGGGAAGGTGAAAACAGTGCGTGCCGCGTCTTCGGGGGCGCGGATTGTTTCCATTTTTTCCAGCATTTTGACGCGCGATTGGGCCTGTTTTGCCTTTGAAGCCTTGGCCTTAAAGCGGCTGACGAAGGCTTCGAGGTGGGCGCGCTTGGCGTCTTGTTTTTTGGCGGCAGCGGTGAGCAATGCGCGTTTTTCGGCGCGCTGTTTGACGAACATGTCGTAGTTGCCGGTGTAGTAAATCAGGCCCTTGTCTTCGAGGTGCAAGATGCCACCGACGGAGCGGTTCAGCAATTCGCGGTCGTGGGAGACGATCAGGACGGTGTGTGGATATTTGACAAGGTAGGCTTCGAGCCAAAGCGCACCTTCAAGGTCGAGGTAGTTTGTCGGCTCATCGAGCAGCAGCAGGTCGGGTTCGGAGAAGAGCACCGCGGCGAGGGCCACGCGCATGCGCCAGCCGCCAGAGAAGGCTGAGCAGGGTTGCAGTTGCTCTTCGGCGGTGAAACCGAGACCTTTGAGGATGGAGGAGGCGCGCCCTTCGGCGGACCAGGCATCGATATCGGCAAGACGGGTTTGAATGTCGGCGATCCGGCCCGGGTCGGTCGCGGTTTCGGCTTCGGCCAGCAATTGCACGCGTTCCACATCGGCGGCGAGGACGGTGTCGATCAGCGACACTTCGTTGCCCGGCACCTCTTGGCTGACGCCCCCGATTTTCCAGCCCTTCGGGATGTCGATTTCGCCGGTGTCGAGGACCATTTCGCCACGGATGATTTTAAACAACGTGGTTTTGCCCGTGCCGTTGCGCCCCACGAGGCCCACTTTGTGGCCCGCCGGAATCGTGACGGTGGTGTTTTCAAGCAGGGTGCGGCCCGCGACGGAATAGGTGATGTCTTTGATGCGTAACATGACAGGGGCAGTGCCACGGGCGGGGCTGGGCGTCAATCGCGGACAGGGATGTTCGCGCGTGCGGGGGAAAGTTTACACAATCGTGAGGGATTAAGAGTACTGATGCGCCTTGTGTGCTGATAGGTTAGACACGATGCGACAGCTGCGGCACTGCCGCGGCGCACTCAAGGCCGATAGACGATAAGAAGGACACAGCATGAGCACCGAAGACGCAGGTATTTTAGAGCGCGCCAAAGAGCGTGGGTCGCACGGGCGCCAGCAAGACGAAGGCGTTTTGGTCATTCGGACCATTGCAATGCCGGCCGATACGAACCCTGCGGGGGATATTTTCGGGGGGTGGATCATGTCGCAGATGGATTTGGCGGCCGGAAATTTGGCGGCGCGTGTGGCGCAAGGGCGCTGTGTGACGGTTGCGGTTGAGGGGATGCAGTTTTTGCGGCCAGTGAAGGTTGGCGATGAGGTGACGCTCTATGCTCAACTGGAAAAAGTGGGGCGCACATCGATGCGCATTCACATCGATGTTTGGGCCCGTGCGCGGTATTCCAAAGACGGGGCCAAAGTGACGAGCGCTGAATTCGTGTTTGTGTCTGTGGATGATGATGGAAATTCGCGGGCGTTGCCGACGGAGTGACCTGCATTTGAAGGGTGATTTCGATGCGGAACGGTGAGCGGGCATGACACGGTACGTGGATGATGTGGCGCTGCTGTTGGCGCGTCTTTTGATTGCGGTTTTGTTCGCGGGCGGGGCCGTGCAAAAGCTGTTCAGCCCGCAACAGGTGGCGGCGATGATCGACGGCGTGGGGCTATGGCCCGATCTGGTCGGGCTGGTGGCGGTGCTCAACGGGGGCGCGGCATTGGCGCTGGTGCTGGGCGTTTATGTGCGGCCTGTGGCGTTTGGTTTGGCGATCTATTGTGGGGCGACCAGTTATTTTCATTGGATCCCGGATGACCCCTGGCAGATGACGATTTTTGTGAAAAATTGGGCCATTGCAGGTGGTTGTTTGGCCTTGATGGTGGCGGGGGGCGGACGGTTTGCGCTGTGGCCTCGTGAAGCTGCGCACAACACGGCTTTTCAACGCAAGTGACCCGTGTTAGCAGCGCCCCAAATCATCTAAACTATATGAGGTCCTTAAATGGCTATCCAGCGTACATTCTCCATCATCAAACCAGACGCTACAAAGCGTAACCTGACTGGTAAAATCGCAGCTAAGTTCGAAGAAGCTGGCCTGCGCATCGTTGCATCCAAGCGTATTCAGCTGACACTTGCACAAGCGCAGCAGTTCTACGGTGTACACTCTGAGCGTCCGTTCTTTGGCGAGCTGTGTGAATTCATGATTTCCGAGCCTATCGTTGTTCAGGTTCTGGAAGGCGAAGATGCGATCGCGAAAAACCGCGAAGTTATGGGCGCAACAAACCCAGAAGACGCAGCTGAAGGCACAATCCGTAAAGAGTTCGCGCTGTCCATCGGCGAAAACTCTGTTCACGGGTCCGATGCACCTGAGACAGCTGCTGAAGAAATCGCGTTCTTCTTCTCCGGTCTTGAGCTGGTTGGCTAAGCCGACGTCAGGTTTATGAGATTTGAGACGGCCGCCCGCAGGTAAACTGTGGGGCGGCCGTTTTGCTTTTGGGACTTTGGTGATCACGTCACGGCGAGGGGCGTGCTTTGCGCTTGAGGCAGGGCGGCGGGCAGCCTAGCTGTGGGCGCTATACGATGGATCGTTTGGAGCGCGTAGATGAAATTGTTTGCCTTGGTCACTGTTGTGATGGTCGCATTTGCGGCGAATTCGATTTTAAGTCGGGCGGCGATTTTTGAGCTGGGCATGGATGCGACTGTGTTTTCAGGGCTCCGCTTGGCCAGTGGGGCGGTGATGCTTGCCGTGCTGGTGATGCAGCGGGGGCAGGGCTGGCCGGTGTTGGACCGCGGACGGATATTCGCGGCGGGGGCTTTGCTGACCTATTTGGTGCCGTTCTCGATTGCCTATGTCACGCTGCCGTCGGGCGTTGGGGCATTGATTTTATTCGGGATTGTTCAGATCACGATGTTTGCCGGATCGGCGCTGACGGGCGTGCGGCCCGGGGTGCAGCAGTGGGCGGGCATGTCGATTGCGATGGCTGGATTGGGCTGGCTGTTGTGGCCCGGTGGCGAGCTGGTGCTGAGCGCGGTTGGCGTGATGTTTATGGTGCTGGCGGGCGTGGGCTGGGGCGTGTTTTCGCTGCGCGGCCGCGGGTCGAGCACGCCGCTGGGGGATATGGCGTGGAGCTTTGTTTTATGTCTGCCGGTTGCCGGTCTTTTGATGGTGATGGGCGGCGGCTGGACAGGCGGTGGCGTGATTTTGGCGGTATTGTCCGGCGCTGTGATGTCGGGTTTGGGCTATGCGCTTTGGTATCGGGTTTTGCCGCAGATGGCGGCGACCACGGGGGCTGTGGCGCAGTTGAGTGTTCCGGTGATTGCCTTGGTCGCGGGGGCAATTTTGTTGGGTGAGGTTGTGACCGCGAAGATTGTGTTGGCGTCAGCGGTGGCACTGGGGGGCATTGCGGTGGCGGTTTTGGGGCGCAAGGCTGGCTAACAGTCGCGCCGTACTTCGCGGTCGCGCAATCCGGTTTCGACCAGCATGCAGCGATCGCGGGCCTCGAAATAGTAGCCACGGGCGTACCAGCCGACGGCGGTTTGGATATCGCCATCCGAGAGCAGCCACGCGCCACGCAGGTAGCGCCCTGCGTAGAGCAAATTCGTTTCCGCATCGAGCAGGTCATTTGGGGCGCCGCGAAAGCCCATTTGGCCTGCGGTTTCCGGTAGGATTTGCATCAAGCCGTAGTAAGGGCCGTTGCGGGCGGTTGCGCGGTAATCGCTTTCGCGTTGGATGACCGCATGGAGGAGAGCCTCGGGGATGTCGTGGTGGGCCGCGTATTTCACCACCAGCGCGCGCACCTGCGGCGTTTCGCCAGGGTTCAGGGCGATGACGGGGGCTGGTTCGGGCGCGGGGGCGCGTTGGGCGCTACAGGCTGCCAGTAGGGTTACGGTTATGAAGGAGAGGACGCGCATGGCGTTACCCTATTCGGGCGGGCCGGACCGGGGCAAGCCGGTGGAGTTGGACGGGGCGGTTTATCGCCGTTCGATCAGACCGATCTCATCCATGAATTGGTCGAGTTCGGATTTGGTCGCGTTGAAATGGCCGCTTTTGAGGGCGTCGAATGTTGTGCGCAGCGCCTTTTTCTCGTCGCCCTTGCAATCGTTCCACGGGCGCCCTTGGAGCGCCATGTGCAACACATAATAGCCGATGAAATGGGGGCGGTTGCCGTTTTCCAGCAGCCGTTTATAGGCGGCATCGGCGCCCATCTCGCGCAGCTCTTCGGCGGTCATGATACCTGCGGCGTTGAACGCGCGTTCCATGGCGGGGCCAAGGTTTCGGATGCTTGAGATCGCTGTCATGGGGCAGAGTTTAAGTGGTCTCGGTTAGATGATCCAGCGTTTGCCGGGCACATGGCGGCAGAGAATCAGATGCGGCGCTCAGATGCTGGCGAAATCTTTGAAGAGGACCGGTTTTTCCGGTTGAGGTGCTGCGGCGCTGGAGTGGGGTGCAGGGCGCGCGGGGGCGGTGCTGGGCACGCGCGGTGGCTGTGGTTGTGGGGATTGGGTTGGCATGGGGCCGTTCCTTTGTGCTGTGTCTGCCTTGGGCGCGGGTCTTTGAGCCCGCTGATTTTGTCGCATTAATAGGATGTTAAGGAATCCAAGCAGGGGTTCATGGTCGGAACGTGGCGGGTTTGTGGTGGAAATGTGGCGGCCTGAAAAGGGGCGGATTTTGGCGCAAATGGGCAACGGGTCTGGTGGTAACCTTGGGGAAGAACCTGTGGATAAGTGCAAATATCTTGGTCTTCGGACTAGCCTGACCACTATATATCATGGCAGTATCCAAATGTAGGCCGCATCTGCTGCACCGTGGCCAAGAGTCATATTAATGACCAACTGCTTGGGGGGACTTATGAGCAAAATAGTAAAACATCTACCGTGGATTGCGCCGACTGTCGCGATTTTGGCCGTGGGATCCGGCTTTTCTGGTAAATTGAACCTGCCCTTTGGGGGAGATGACGCAGAGGTTCAGGCCGCTGTGGACGTGCAACCTGTTGTTGAGCCTGTTGTGGCCGTTGCGGAGCCTGCAACGTCGACCGCCAGCGCGGATGATGTGGCCGCACAGCTTGCCGCGCTTTTGGAGGCGAGCAATGCCCCTGAGCCGGTGGCTGCACCTGTTGAAGTAACACGGAACCAGGGGTTTTCTGTAGATACGCTGCAGGCGGCAACGGAAGTGGCGCTTGGGGCTGAGCCTGCCGCTGAACAAGCTGTTGAGGTTGCCGCTGCTGCTGCGGTGACGGCCCCAGCTGACGCTGGCCCCGTAAACGCTGATTTCTTTGCTGCGGCACAGGCCAATCTGGCCCGCGACCGTCAGTGTATCGATGATTTGACATCGCTCGCGTCACAGGCGCGGGTGTACTTTCCGAGCGGCGGTTTGACCGCTGAGCAATCGGGCATTGAACAGGCGCGGCTTTTGGGCCTTTTGGCGCAGCAGTGCCCCGGTGTGACGATTGAAGTGTCTGGGCATTCTGATCCGTCGGGCAATCCGGTTGTGAACCAACGGTTGAGCCTTGATCGCGCGGAAGCGGTGATCACGCGGGTTGCGGCCTCTGGTGTGGATGCGTCGCTGTTCCAAGCGGTGGGGCGCGGGGATACCGTTCCTTCTTTGGTGAGTGGCCCACAGCCGCAGTCTTACTACGATCGTCGGGTTGAGTTTGCCGTTGTTGAGACACCTATTCAGGCGCGTTTTGTAGCACCGGCAAATGGCAGCGCGGGCACCAATTTCCAAGTGGCGGCCTGTGTGTCGCAGTTGGAAGCTGCAGTTCAGGGTGCATCTATTGAATATGCACCAAGCGGTTTGACTGTTTCTGACGACGATCTGGCAATTGCTGCGCAGCTTGCGCGGATCGCGACAAACTGCCCAGAGGCGCGGTTGCGCTTGGTTGGGCAGCACAGCGCGGCACCTGGGGCGAATGAAGATGCCTCTACAGGTCGTTTGCGGGGGGTTATTTTGATGACCCGTTTGGTCAATCAAGGGTTTCCATCTGAGCAGTTGATCCTTGGCGCGCCGTCTGAGGCGACGTCTGTTGAGGGGCTGAGCGACAGCCGTCTTGATTTTCAGGTCATTCAAGAAGACCTGTAAAGACACACAGTTTATATGTGATTTGAATGCCCGGCTTCGTGCCGGGCGTTTTCGTTTGCGGCTACCATTGCGCGGGATGACGGCGCAGGGGGCCTGCGGGCTGTGGCCATGTGGGGCCGTTTCCATTGAGAGCGACCGGAAAACGGATCCGTTTTGCAGGGCCCCATGGCGTGTGCTCGACGGCTGGATCGATGTCCTCCGGGGTTGGGGGCAATTCCGCGCCGTGGAACTCATGGGCGGTGTGGGAGGTGAGCAAGGCCGCGCTGCGCGCTAGGGAGAGGCGGGCGGTTGCGGTTTGGCCAGTGGTGTTGCGGCTGCGCAAGGCGCGCAATACGGCTGCTGCAATGAGGTAGCCTGTGCCGTGATCTAATGCTTGCATCGGCAGGGCGCGTGGGCGGTCAGATTTCGCGTGGAGCATGCCGGTGTGGGCGATGCCGCTGCTCATTTGGACCAAGCTGTCAAAGCCGCGCCGTTTGGCCCATGGGCCGGTATGGCCGTAGGCGCAGAGGCTGACGTCGATCAGGTTGGGCGCGATTTTGCGCATGTAGGCCGCGTCAAACCCCATGCGCGACAGGGCGCCGGGGCGGTAGCCGTGGACCAGCACGTCCGCTTGGGACAGCAGATGCTCAAAAGTGGCGCGGTCGTCGAGACGGGTCAGGTCAAGACCGGCGCAGCGTTTGCCCAAGGTGACTTCGGGCACGACGCCGGGTTCCTCCCAACTGGGCGGATCGATGCGCAGCACATCTGCGCCAAAGCCTGCCAAGAAGCGGGTGGCCACGGGGCCCGCGAGAACGCGGGTGAGGTCGAGGACTTTGAGGCCTGCGAGTGCTACGGGCGGGGCGTTGTGATCGTAGTGGTCCCAATGGATGAGCGGTTCTGCAGCGACGGCGCGGCCTTGGGGGTGATTGGCCCAGTCCGTTTGGCTATGGAGAGCGGCGGCTGCGCCCCCAGCGGCAACCACGGCGGTTTCGAGGTCTGTTTTGGCCCAGGTTTTGACCTGCTTTGCGACAGTTGCGCGGTCAGCCTCGCAGCCCAAGACAGACAGGGCTGCGGCGCAATGGTGGGGGGCGTTGGTGTGCAGCCTGATCCAGCCGTCGGCGGTTTCATAGTCGCCTGCAATAGGATCCCACAGGTTTGGCATGTCCCATCCGGTGGGGCGCAGGGTCATGTCGAACCACATCAGCGCGTGGCGGCGGTTGACGGTTGGGGAGGTCGCGTTTGTGAGGGATGCGAGTTCGGAGGCGGCGGCGGCCAGCGTGGCTACGGCAAAGTCCGAGGTTGCGAAACACGAGGGCAGTGTGCCGCTGCCTGTGATCGTGACATTTTGGTGCGGAGCGGGGCCGAGCGCCGTGGCGATTTGGGAGCTGAATGTAAGTGTCATGGCCGCCACGCTAGGGCGCATTGCGCGACTAATCCAGCGCGATTGCACTGCGGGCGCGCAGACCGGGGGCTGTGGGCGCCGCGTAACTGCGGCGCGCCATGTGTTATTTGGCCGAGGTTTTCTTAGCGAGGGCCAGCGCCTTGGACACTTCTTTGGTGAGGCTTTCACCTGTGAAGGGTTTGAGAACAACGGGCGCCTTTGGGAAATCCACGAGCAGGCTTTCTACGTCGCCGTAGCCAGTAACAAGAACAAAGGGAATGTTCAGCGCGGCAAGTTTTTCGGCCGCGGGCAGGGAGGTATGGTTCCCGAGGTTTACGTCCAAGGTTGCGAAGCTGATGTCTTCGGACTCGATGATGGTGAGGGCTTCGGCCACAGAGCTGGCGAGTTTTACGTCGCGCACGCCGTTGTGCGTCAGGATGTCTGAGGCATCAAGGGCGATGACCATATTGTCTTCGAGGACGAGCGCCGTGCCGGAGAGAGGTTCGGGCGCGGGGGCTGTCTCATCTTCGGATGTGCTTTTAAGAGGCGCTTTTATGGCTGCGCCTTTGGTCACATATGTGGAGGGGATCATGATATCGGCTTCAAACCCTGCTGGTTTGAAACGGGTTTCGACCTTGCCTTGCAGCTCGAAGGGGACCGTGCGTTCGATGATCGTGGAGCCAAACCCGCGGCGTGTGGGGGCTTGGACGGGAGGGCCGCCTTTTTCGCGCCATTGGATCATGAGGGCCCCGTCATCGGTGATGTTGAGGGCGATGTGCACGCTGCCGGACTGGTCGGTGAGCGCGCCGTATTTGGCCGAATTGGTGACCAGTTCGTGTACGACCAGCGCCATGGTCGAAAAGGCTTCGGGGGCCAGCATCGGGGTGTCGCCTGTGATGATCAGGCGGTCTTTTTGACCGTTGAGATAGGCATCGACTTCGACCTCGATCAGGCTGCTGAGGGCGGTGGGTGACCATTCCTGACGGGTCAATTGATCATGCGCGCGGGCGAGGGAGTGAATTCGGCCGTCGAGCATTTCCGTGTAGGCTTGCAGATTGTCGGTGGTGGCTTTGCCTTGCGAGACGAGGCCTTGGATCAAGTTCAAAATGTTGCGGACGCGGTGGTTCAGTTCCGCGATCAGCAGCTCTTGTTTTTCGGCTGCGGCTTTGCGGTCTGAATTGGCCTGATCGGTGAGCTTGAGGACGATTTCGATCAAGGAGATGCGCAAAGATTCGGCTGTGCGCAAATCGCTATCGGTCCATGGGTCAGAGGTGTTGCGCACCATTTCTGTCCAGGCGTCAAAGCTTTTTCGGGGCGTGAGACGTGTGCCGTTGGGGCCAAGCTGAACAGGTTTTTCGGGGTTGCCAGCCCATCGGACAGACCGTGCAATTTCGTGGCGGAAAAAGACGATATAGTCGCGCGGGGTGCGGGAAATAGGGACGGCTACCAGACCAGAGACCCTGTCGGCAATGGCTTCTGCATCGGGGTAATTGGCGATCAGGTTGTCTGTCGCAAAGACTTTGCCTGTGGGGGCGGTATTGAGAAACCGGACCAGCCGTTTGAATTCTTCGGCATTTGGCGCCGCGCCACGGGCAGTGTAGCGGCCCTCGGAGAAGACGGCGATCCCGTCGCTGTTGATGATTTGCGACAGCTCGTCGGCGATGTCTTCGAAGCTGTCGATCAGATCGCCGCCCGAGGACAGGCGCATCATCAAACGGTCATGAAGGGTGCGCGCGCTGCGTTCTTCGTCGCGGATTTCGGCGTCGATTTTACGTTCGAGTTCGTAGGAAAAGAATTGGGCGAACAATTCGATTGCGGTGCGGCGTTCGTAGTCGACGTAGCGGGCGGTGCGGTGGTGGCAGGCAAACAGCCCCCAGAGTTCACCGTCTTTCAGGATCGACACGGACATGGAGGCCGCAACGCCCATGTTGCGCAGGTATTCAAGGTGGATCGGAGAGACCGCGCGGGTGACGGACAAAGACAAATCCAAGGGGTCGCCGTTGGGGTTTTTTTGCGGCACGAGGGGGGCTATTTCACCGTCGACATCGGCGATCAGGCGCAGGGTGCTGCGTTTGTAAAGGGCGCGGGCCTGTTGAGGGATATCGCTGGCCGGATAACGCAGGCCCAAGAAGGGTTCCATCCCTGCGGCGTGGCGTTCGGCGATCACCTCGCCTGATCCATCGGGCGCGAATTGATAGACCATCACACGGTCAAAACCCGACAGAAGTTGCAGGGCCATCGTGGCCTCTTGTGCGGCTGTTTTGACAGTGTCTTTGCGGGAGACGCGGGCGATGAGCGGTTGCACCATCGACAGGTCGTCGCGTCCGGTGGCGTCTGTTTTGGGTTCGAATTCAAAGATATAGGACGAGCCGGAGGCGTGGATTGAGATGTCGAACAAGGTGCCGTTTTCCAGCACGTCGTAGGCGAACAGGCGGCTGGGGCCGGCGTCTGCGATGCCGCTGACTTGAAGTTTGGAGCGCAGGTCGTGGATGGTTTGGCTGGGGAGCAGCTCGAGCAGGCGCTGGCCCACGACCTCTTTGGGGTCGAGACCCAAAATCGCGTGACAATTTTCCGACAGGTGGTTGATCATCAAATCCGCTGAGGTGGAGATGAGGCAGCCGTAAGCTTGCACGTGGCCCAACAGGTGAATTGGCTCGCGGTCGCAATTTGTCAGATCGACAGTGGTCGTTGTACCGGAGTGAGGAGCTGTTTGCGTCATGATGCGGCTTTCGTCGGGGCAGTGGAAGCGTGGCGGTAGAAGAGGGCTGAGTGATAAAAGAGTTCGAACAGCGTTGTTGTGTCTTGAATGATCGTATCGGCGCGGGGGCTGTCGAGGGGCACGGCGGCCAGCTGATCACAGACTGTGCGCCAGCGGCCTGCATCGGCGGGGGTTGAGAAGTAGGATTGCGCTTGGGCGACGAGGGGGTCGGCGGTGGCGGACCATCTGCGGTGTAGGACCTTGCTGCCCATGCGCGAGCCTTCGATCATATATGCGATTGCGAGCGGATCGATCGGGCCCAATGTCGTCTGCGGGGGTGCAGGCAGGGGGTGGTCCAGAATGGCAAGATCGGCGTCGATCCGCATCAACATGTCCGACAGGCTGAGTGCAGCCTCTGACGCAGGGGGCGTGGCGGCGCGCATCGTGATGAAACAGGATTTGTGGAGGGTGAGGAATTGGGCAAAGCCACGCCGCGACGTGACGCCAATCTCAGAGATGAGACTGTCAACGCGGTCGTGCGCCGGCATTGAAGCCTCTCGCAAAATGCGTCTGAAATTCGTGTCCATGTCCCCCCCGGCGACGGCTTGCCCGATGTTACGATGGGGTTTCAGCGCAAGGATTTTGCCCGTGATCTGAACGCACCGTTTCTTTTTCGGAACCGTGTGGGAAGATTTTGCGCCAAATTCTATAGCTAAGTCAATGATCTAGGACATAGGTCCTGTCTTTACCTTGCGCTCGGCTTCAAAAATTTTCGGTTTTGTGTGTCAGTCATTGCGGATGACGCCGGTGATTGCGGCGGCGCCCAATGCGGTTACGATCCAGCCGATTGTTTTGGCAAACCAACGCAGGCCCCAGCCGATCCGCCCCAATGGGGAGCGTGACGTGGAGGGGGCCCATGCGGTTTCTTGGCCAAGTGTTACCAATGGGATGGCGAGGTCTGCGGCATAGGCGAAGGCATTGAACGTTTCCCAGTCTTGGCCGCCTTGGCCCACGGACGACCAGTATGCGGCGGGATTTTCGGGGTGTGATTTCGTGGCGGCGATCCAATCGGCGGATACGAGGATGGGGGCGGCGTTTGGGGTCATGTCGCCTGCCGCCCAAACCCGATCAAAAAACACGCCAAGCCCGAGGATTAGTACAAGCGCCCAGAGTGCCGCGCGACCGGGGCGGTAGCCGTAGCCGATTGTCCAATAGAGGAGGTGGTCCAGCGCCCAAGAGAAGGCAGACCGGATCCCGTAAGATCTGTTTTCGGCGGCCAGTTTGCGGTTTTCGGCGCGCAAAAGCCCCTCTTTGCGCATCAAAACCGTGCGTGCGTCGTTTCGGTGGCCCAGTTGTGTGAGCACAGCGGCCAATTGTTCGTAAGGTTGAGAGACAAATGGCATGTCAGGCGGGCGGCGTTCCAACCAAGCGAGGCGGGCGGATAGATCGGTTTCGGCGTGTCTGGAAAAGTCGGTGTAGCGGAAACCGTCGAGCCGGATCGGGTAGTTGGCGCCGGGCCCTACGGGCTCATCCTTGAGCCGTTCAACTTGGGCGCCTGCGAGGTTGACGATCCCGCGGGTGATTTGATTGTCGTCGAGGTATAAAATTCCGCCGACTCGCGCCCGTGCGAGGCTGAGCGCCATGTCGCGGCCGTGTTCTTCTGTGGCGTTGAAGGTGTCGATTTGGCCAGCGGGTTCGGTGAGCGAGATTGCGGTGTTGGTCAGGAAGAAATCATGGTCGATCCGGGCGGAGGAAAAGAACAACAGGCCTGTGGCTGTGAGTGTGGTGGTGCTGTCGGAATAGGGGTAATTGCCCAAAAATACGGAGCCTTCGACCCGCAAGGACGGGGCGAAGACCGCGTCTTGGGTGGTACTGACCAAAGTGGCGTCGCAGATTTGCAAATCGCCTGCAATTCGGGTGCCTGCGAGGCTGATTTCGCCCGCAACATGGGTGCCCGCGCGCAGGTAGAAGGACCCCGTGAACACGGCGTTGTCGGCAGCGATGCCCGCGATGCTACAGCCGGAGATGTGAAGGCCGCGCAGCTGTGCGTTGACGACGTTGATCGGGTCGGTCGCACGGCAGGCGGTCAAGGAGATGTCGCGCGCGCAATCGCAGCCCTGAAGATCGAGTGCGCCGGTGATGTAGGCGCCGCGCAAGCGAATGCCCTTGTCGTGCAGGCGCACGTCGCCGCAATCGCCCAACAGTAAAAAGCGGATGAGCTCGGCGCGGATGCGCAGATCGGGGGCGTCTGACGGGGGCAATGTGCCGTCGCCGATTGTGACGCGACTGGGGGTGGCGGCTTGGTCCAGCAGTTTTTGTTCGGCGGCGGATAGCGGGGCGAAAGCATCGAGCGTGTTCATGCCCGAAGCGTGGCACGGGCCGTGGGGGCGTGCAACCGGTGTTGGGGGTTCTGGAACGCTAGAGTTGCCCGTTTAGCTCTGCGGAGGTTGGAGCGCGCAGAGGCAGCCCTGAGGCGATATAGCCTGGACCTGCTCCTGATCCGAGCATGCCTTCGGGCACGTCGCGTAAATTTTCAAAGCCTGCCGCTTGCAGACGGGTGTTTAGCCTATTGGACCGGACGCCGCGCGCGCAGATGAGGGCGATGGGGCGATCGGGGTTGTCTTGGGTCAATGCGCGCAGCGCCTGTTCGAAATCTGCGCGACGCATGTCCAGCGGGAGGGCGGGGCGGGCGACTCCGGTGCTCTCCCATTCATCTGGGCGTCTGATATCGATCAGGTAGATTTGGCCTGCGGTGGCCTGTTCGAACGCGTCGGTCACGGTGAGGGCGCCGCTGGCTGTCGTATCGCCGGTGAGGTTGAACCAGTTTGCGGCAAACGCGCCGCTGCCCAAAGCGGCCACGGCAGTGCCTGTGAGGGCCAGACGACGGGTTATGATAGGGCGTTTGGGTGGTGTTTTGGCAGGGCGAGGGGACATGCAGATTTTGGCCTAGAGGGTGTATACGGTTGGGCTGATGTGCAGCGCGGTTGGTTTCAGACTATCGCAATGCCGCGCTGCAATCGATCCCTGTGGCGGGATTGTGATCAACAATCAGAGCAGGTTTTTATGCCAACAATCCGGTAGAGGGGGCAAAAGCTGACGAAAGCTGTGGCGACGAAAATGAGCCCCAAGTAACCCCAGGCCCCAATTGTGCCGGTGAGGGCGAGAAGGATTAAGAGGGCGCCTAAGATTAGGCGGGCGGCGCGGTCCCAGTTGGCGAGATTGCGTGTCATCATATTTCTCCTGTGAAATGATCAGCCATGACTAGCGCTGTAGCGGTGCATGGTATGTGACAGTGTCACATTGCGGAGGGTCGCCCGTGGGCGGAGAGAGCGGAGTTGTTTAAAACGGTGACGGTGCCACGGCCAAGTTTGATCCAGCCCCAAGCTTCGAATGCTTTGAGGGATCGTGACACCACTTCGCGTGCGGTGCCGAGTTCTTGGGCGATGTCTTGGTGTTTCATGTTGATCACCGGGGCGTCGCGGTTTGCGATCCAACGGGCAAGACGCAGGTCGGTGCGGTGTTCGAGGAGGTCATCGATGACATCGGTCAGCTCGCCCACGCGGTGGGCCAGTCGTTGAAAGACGAGGGTTTGAAATGCAGGGTCGTTTGCCAAAAGCGCGCGAAACCTGGTGGCGGGGATGGCGATGGCGGTCACGTCGCCATCCGCATAACCCCAGCCGGAATAGGGGCGATCGGACAGCAGGCAGGTTGTGGTTAAAACGCAGCTGTCGCCTGCTTCGACGCGGTACAAGACCCGTGTTCTGCCCGCGCTGTTGGTATGTTCGACACGAACGGCGCCTTTTGTGACGATCAAAAATGCGGAGCTGAGATCACCGGGCGCAAAGAGACGCGTGCCGTCGGGCGCGTGGATGATGTCGCCATTGGTGCTGTAGTCTTTCAAGTCGGCCATTTTGACGGGTCCTGTTTGAACTGATTGAGAAAGCTAAACAGCCATGAGGGGTGGTGCAACGGCATCGCGAAATGGTGATTGCCAGAGGGGCTATGGATTGGTGGTTTGTGAGCAGGGGGTATTTTTAAATGGCAAAATGAACTGTTCAGTTCACTTTTGTGGCAGCGGTGTTATAAGCCTCGCAAAAGCAGTCGCGTGAGTCGGTCTTGAAACACCTCTTCGGTGCGCCATTTCTTGAACAAACGCGGTGATTAACCCATTTTCAGCACCCTTTCGCTAGGGGTTGCGCAGTATCGGAGAGTTTTATGAAATCAGTCGTTCTTGCGAGGATGGGCCTTGCCTTGGGTCTGAGTGTTTTGATGTCCGCCGCGGTTGCGCAAACGGACATGCCGCGCTTGGCAAAAGTGATTTCTGTGAATGCCGATGCCGCGGGGGCCACGCGACAGTTTTTTGGGCATGTGGTCGCCAAGGAAACTGTGGATTTGGCATTTCAGGTCGGCGGGCAAATTGTGGATCTGCCGGTGACGGAAGGTGCGCGCGTTGAGAGTGGAAGTTTGATTGCGGCGCTGGATGTGGAGCCGTTCGAGTTGGCGCTGGATCAAGCGCAGGTGCAATACGATCAAGCTCTGCGCACGTTCGAGCGGCTGGAACAATTGCAGGGCGGGGCTGTCAGTCAGGTCAGTGTGGATGATGCGCAAACGCAGGTGCAAATCGCGCAAATCGCTTTGCGTGATGCGGAACGATCGCTGCGCAATGCGCAGTTAACGGCGCCGTTTGTTGCGTTGGTCGCCTCGCGCAATGTGGCGAATTTTTCAACAATTTCAGCGGGAACGCCTGTGGTGCGTTTGCATGACATGTCTGATTTGCGGATTGAGATCGACGTGCCTGAGATTTTGTTTCAGCAAGCCGGCCAAAACCCCAACATTACATTGACTGCGAAATTCCCAGCCAGCGACGCGTTTTTTCCGCTGGCTGTGCGGGAATACAATGCGGAAACCTCGGATATTGGGCAGACGTACACCATCACATTGGGGATGGAACCGCCCGAGAATTTGGTTGTTTTGCCGGGGTCATCGGTGACTGTGTTTGCGCAGATTATGGCGCAGGCGGAGGTGATCCACGTGCCCAATTCGGCGATCATCAATGCCAATGATGGTAGTACCCAAGTGATGGTTTTCACGCCGACCTCTGACGACGAGGGGACGGTGGAGATTGTGCCTGTGACGATTGAGCCCGATACAAGCGGCCGCGTGACGGTAGTGTCTGGCTTGGGGGCTGATCAAGAGATTATCGCCAGCGGTGCAAACATGCTTGAAGACGGTGAGACAGTGCGCCGTTTCCAAGGCTTTGCGCAGTGAGGGCGGATCAATGAATATTGCTAGTGGTTCTATCAACCGCCCGCTCATGGCGTGGCTGGTTATTTTGGGGTGTTTGCTGGGCGGACTGTGGGGGTTTTCCTCGCTTGGGCGTCTGGAGGACCCGGCGTTCACGATTAAGACCGCGATTGTGGTGACACAATATCCTGGTGCGGATGCCGAACAGGTCGCGCAGGAGGTGTCTGAGCCGATTGAATCTGAAATTCAAAAGATGGCAGAGGTTAAAGAGGTTCGGTCGATGAACCAGCCTGGTTTGTCGTGGATTACGGTGGATATGAACGACCAGTATGACGGGTCTGAATTGCCTGAAATCTGGAATAAATTGCGCAACCGCGTTGCGAATGCTGCATTGCCCAGCGGGACGACGACGCCGTTTGTGAACGATTCATTTGGTGACGTTTTTGGGATTTATTATGCCGTCACCGCGCCGGGGTTTTCGGACGCTGAGATCTACGATTTGGCCACGTTTTTGCGGCGCGAAATTTTGACCGTTGACGGTGTGGCCGATGTGAATGTCTCGGGCGTGCCAAACGAGGTTATCTATGTCGAGCCGGATCTGGTGTTGAGTGTGAACCAAAATGTTCCGCCCGCCGCTATTCAAGCGGCTTTGTCGACGGCGAATTCTGTCGGTGATGGCGGGTCATTGCAGTCACTGGACGGAAGGACCTTGATCCAAGGCCCAGAAGGGGATGAAACGGTTGAAGATATTGCCGGCCTGACCGTGGGGGTTGGTGGCGAAGTTTTGAATTTGCGCGATTTTTCAAATGTGTACCGCGCGCGCGAACAGAACCCTGATTTGATGATCCGACACAACGGAGATGAAGCGTTTACGATTGGCGTCGCCGGTTTGGCGAGTGAAAATATCGTCACAGTCGGGGAGCGCACGGATGCGAAGCTGGCGCAATTGGCGCCGCTTTTGCCTGTGGGCGTGGAACTGACGCCGATCTATCAGCAGCACGTGATTGTCGACGAAGCATCATCGGCGTTTTTGGTGAACCTGGCCATGTCTGTCGCGATTGTTGTTGCGGTGCTGGCGATCTTTATGGGGCCGCGGGCGGCTGTGGTTGTTGGGGCGACGTTGTTGCTGACGGTGGTTGGCACGTTGTTCTTCATGGCGATTTTTTCCATCGAGATGGAGCGGATTTCGCTTGGCGCGTTGATCATTGCGATGGGGATGTTGGTGGACAACGCGATTGTGGTTGCCGAGGGCATGCAGATTTCCATGCGCAAAGGGAAAACATCCAGAGAGGCCGCAGAAGAGGCGGCTGGAAAAACACAAATCCCGCTTTTGGGGGCAACGGTCATTGGGATTATGGCGTTTGCGGGGATCGGGTTGAGCCCGGATGCAACGGGTGAATTTCTGTTTTCACTGTTCGCGGTGATCGGGATTTCGTTGATGTTGTCATGGGTGCTGGCGCTGACTGTCACACCGCTGTTGGGACATTACTTTTTCAAACAGGGCACAGGGGATGAGGACGATGCCTACGGCGGTATCTTGTTCCGCGCCTATGGGGCTGCGTTACGGTTGTGTTTGAAGCTGTGGTGGCTCGTTATTCCAGCGCTTTTGGCTGTGACGGTGGTGTGTTTTGCGCTGTTCGGGCAGGTGAAACAGCAGTTTTTCCCAGACAGCAACACGCCGTTGTTCTTCGTGCATTATAAGTTGGCCCAAGGGGCCTCTATTCACGAAGTGTCCGGTGATTTGACGATCATGGAAGACTGGCTGTCAGCGCAGGACGATGTTCTGGCCTATACATCCTATGCCGGGCAGGGTGCAGCGCGGTTTATGTTGACGTACCAAGCGGAAGATCCAAACCCGAGCTATGGTCACGTGATCGTGCGGACCAACTCAGTGGATGAAATCGCGCCCTTGATTGATAATATGAAAGCCTTTGCAGCTGAGGCTTTGCCGCAAGGAGAGTTTCGGGCGAAGCGGCTGGCGTTCGGGCCGGGTGGGGGAGATCCCATTCAGGTGCGGTTCTCCGGCTCTGACCCGGCGGTGTTGCGTGAATTGGCCGATGTCGCGATGGAACGTTTGCTTGAGGCATCGCCAGATATTCTCGCGCCGCGTGTAGATTGGCGCGAGATGGAACAGGTGCTTCGCCCTGTTTACGCCACGGATCGCGCGCAAGAGGCCGGGCTGACGCGGGACGACGTGACGGATGCTTTGTTGTTTGCCAGCGAAGGTGTTTCGACGGGGGTATTCCGCGAAGGGGCCCGTCAAATCCCGATTGTGATGCGGACGTCACCAGATGCCGGTTTGGCGCTGACGGATCAGGTTATCTATTCTGACAGTGGGCAAACGTTTGTGCCGTTGGAACAGGTGATCGATGGGTTTGTGTTTGATCCGCAAAACACGTTGATCATGCGACGGGATCGTCAATTGACGATCACTGTTGGGGCGGATGTGTCTTTGGATGTGACGGCGGCTGAGGTTCAAGCACAGGTTCAGGAGGCGATCGACACGATGCCAATTCCGGCGGGCTACACAATGGAGTGGGGCGGTGAGTTGGAAAGTTCGAGCGAGGCACAAGCGAGCCTTGCAGGGCAGCTGCCCCTGAGCCTGATCATTATGGTTTTGATTTCCGTTTTGTTGTTCAACGCGTTGCGCCAGCCGCTGATTATTTGGTTGTTGGTTCCAATGTCGGTGAACGGTGTGGCCTTAGCTCTTTTGGGGACGGGATTGCCGTTTACGTTTACAGCGCTTTTAGGGCTGCTTTCGTTGTCGGGGATGCTGATCAAGAACGGCATTGTGTTGGTTGAAGAGATCGACATTGTTCGGGCTGAAGAGACGCATGATACGTTGATGGAGGCGATTGTTGCGGCGTCCACGTCGCGTTTGCGGCCGGTTATTTTGGCTGCTGCGACGACGATTTTGGGCATGATACCTTTGATCTGGGATGCGTTTTTCCAATCGATGGCGGTGACAATCATGGGCGGGCTTGCGTTTGCATCTGTTCTGACGTTGATCGCAGCGCCGGTGTTTTATTACGCCTTTTTCCCAAGCGCGCGTCGTGCGGCATAAATCTAGGGTTGGGCTGCCTGAAAGGGTGGCCCGAACGCGCCGTGCCTATGCTTGGGCAACTTGCCGCATGGCGCCGTGTTGAATACGACTTGCAATTTCCGATAGTAATAGTCAGGTATGTGGTGAGCCACGTGAGACCCTATTGGAATTGCCTTTGATGACCCCACTTCGACATCCAATTCAAGCGGACCCCATTTTTGAAAAAACCCTCAATACGGGGGCGATGGCGCTATTGAACCATCTAAGGTTTACGGCGCTGCAGTGCCGGACGAAGCCGCAGACGGAGTTGTTTCAGGCCTGTGCTTTGCTGCAGGTAACACGGTCCGCAAACCAAGCGGCGCATTCAGAGGCGTTGGTGCGGTGTTTGAGCCAAGCGTTGGGGCAACCGGCTAAATTATTGGCGCCGGGCACCGGGGAGTTGACGTTCGACGAGAAGTGGTTGGTTCAATTGGGGCAGGCCTGTGCTGCGGGCGATGATGCAAGCCGCGCGTTTTTGCTGCGATCGCGGGTGGGGCGCGAAAATCGACGTTTGGTCGGCTTTTTGATGGGCCGAATAGTTGAGTGTTTTTCCCTGAATTAGAATTATTCTAAAGTACCTTGCTTTTTGACTGCGGGCCACTAATTTGAGTGTGAAGCCAGTGACGATGTCACAAGCCAGTTACAGAATCGCAGGAGTATCAAAATGACACAAACAGCATCCGCACTCTCGACCGACGCAAAAACAGCCATTGCCGAGGCACTGAACCAATCCGTTGCCGAAACAGCCGTTGCAACCATGTTGGCCCAGAATTTTCATTGGAATGTGACAGGGATGGGCTTTGGCCCGTTGCACGAGCTGTTCCAGAAAATTTACGAAGATCACTTTGTTGGGCAAGACGATCTAGCCGAGCGTATTCGGGCGCTTGACGTTTATGCGGAAGGCACGTTGGCCGGTATGTTGGCGCGTTCCAAGGTGAAAGAACACGAAGGGTCCGCGACCGACAAAGAGATGATCAAGGCCATGCAGATTGCAGAAGAAACATTGGCCGCAACATTGGCGGGCGCTGGTGAAATTGCTGCAACACATGGCGATACGTTGACCGAAGATCTGTGCATTGAGCGCGGCCAAGTGCATGAAAAATTTGCTTGGTTCCTGCGTGCGCACCTGAGCTAAGGCGAGACGAATACAATTGAGCGTCGCGTGGGGTTTTGGGCCTGCGCGACGAAGGAGAGGTCAATCCATGTCCTGCACAGCAGGGATCGGGTTGACCTTTTTTTTGGCGCATTTTTTCAGGTATTCGGCGGGCCAATGACTGAATTTGCCAAGACGCGCCTGTTGGTGCACGATCATGGCCACGAATGCATCGCGGCTTTTGTTTTTCTTGAGCTCTTTGAACAGTGATTTCTGGGCTTTGGTCATCGAGCAGCCGATGCAGTGGCCCTCACGTTTGAATTTGCACACATCGATGCAGGGGCTGGGGGTCTTCGGGCCGGATGTTTTTTTCTTTTTTGCCATCTGTCGGATCCTGCCTAGCCCTGAATTGTGATGATTGCTTGCCGTTTGGTGTCTTAGCAAATTTAGCGTCAAACTGTAGCCCTAAACGACGTTTTATGCGTGGCCCGGGCACAGAGCGTTTTGATCGGGGCATTGGGTTTCTTTGCGCAGCGGGTCCAGCGAAACAAATGCTGGCTGTGATATTCTCGGGCGTTTATTGTCTGGAAAGGTGCCCCAACAGCCGTCGTTCTGCGGCGAAAAGACCGGACCGGTTTACAGGTTCTCCGTCAACTTTCTCTTGGTCCGCGAGGTCAAGGACGGCTGGATGAATGTAGCTGTTTCGGGCAACGGTGGGGGTGTTGTACAGCCGAGCGGCGGCTGCATCTGCGATTTGACCGGTGGTTTTGTTGCCTTTCTCGGCGCATTCAAAGGCGGCAAGGGTGCCCGCCCAAGTGCGGAACGTTTTGGCAGTGAAACGGTCATCCGCGGCGGCGTCGGCGATATAGGCGTTGAGCTGGTGTGACGACAGGGTTTGAACCTCGCCTGCGTCGTTGGTCCAAGACAGGAGCGTGGCGCCGGGCAGATCATGGACTTTGTGGAGTAGTCTTTGAAGCTTGCGGTCCGTGATGCTGCGTTTGATTTTTTTGCCGCCTTTGGCCGTATAGCGCATGTCAATTTGATTATTGCGAAAGGTGAGGTGGCGGCGACGCAGAGTGATAGCGCCGTAGGAGCCATTGTCGCGGGTGTAGTCAGGGTTGCCGACGCGCAGGGAGGCACGATCGATCATTGTGACCGCTGCGGCGAGGGCAAATTCAAGATCGCCCGGGTCTGCGCCTAGGTCGCGGTTAATGCGGCGACGGATACGGGGTAGGTGGTCTGCGAAAGGGATGAGTTGGTCGTATTTTGCGGTGGCCTGTGCCGCTGACCAGTCGGGATGATACCGGTATTGTTTTCTGCGCCGCGCGTCCCGCCCTGTGGCTTGCAAATGCCCGTTGGCGAGGCTGCAAATCCAGACGTCTTCGTAGGCGGGGGGGACGGCGAGGGCTTGAATGCGGGCGCGTTCGCCCTGGTCCGCGATTGTCGTGCCGTCTGGTGCTATATAGGTGAAGCCGCGCCCGTGTTTTCGGCGCTTTATCCCAGGGTCTGCGTCCGAGACATACACGAGGGGGTCGGTCATGCTGGCCCCACTTCGGAGGCGAGTTTGAGCACCGCATCGCCATCGGCCTGTTTGATATACAGGGCCGGATCATCTTTGGTGCCGTTGGGTGTGACCTCGCTGCCTTTGATCGTGCGGGTTGTTTTTTCTTTAAACACTGATTGGACCGTGCCCTGCGCTGTGCCGTTTCCCCACGCCCATTCCACGGGATCGCCTTCTTGAACCGTTGTCATACTCGGTCTCCTTCGTTCGGGTGTCGCGGGGCCGATCTCGGGTGTGCTTTGGTGGCTTAAGCGACTGCACTGAAAGAACCGTTTGGATATGTGTTTGGTTCCGGTTTGATTGAGGATGTAGGGAAATTCGGGCAGTTGCGATTGGGTGGGTGTGGCGAACGATCCTCTTTGGTTGTCACTGTCATGTCAGGGCACTAGGTGTTGGAGAGGTGGAATTCAGCTGGTCTGCCTTTCCTGCGACACGAAGATTTACGCTAGATTTCGCTTTGAAAGGGCGCCGATGAGCAACTTGAAAAAACGGGAACGCGTTCTGAAAGTCCTGACGGATATTCGGGCGTCGTATTGGTTTATCCCGACCGTTCTTATTTGTTTCGGTTTGATGCTGGCGGGCGCGACGGAGTGGGCGGACCGTGCTTTTGATGCCAGAAAAATTTGGGGTTTCGATGCTTTGGTTGGCTTGTCACCGGATGCGGCGCGGGGGCTTTTGGCGGTCTTGGCGCAATCGGTGATCGGGGTGACGGGCGTGATGTTTTCGATGACATTGGTTGCGGTGTCGTTTGCATCTGGAAATTTCGGGCCGCGGCTGATCGGGAATTTCATGCGCGACCGGGGCAATCAGTGGAGCCTTGGCATTCTGATTTCGACGTTCGTTTACATCATTGCGATTTTACGGGCGGTGGATGGCGGTGACGGTGCGGGCGCGCCCGATTTTGTGCCGCACATATCGTTGATGATCGTGCTTTGCCTTGCGTTGCTGTGTGTCTTTACGATTGTGTTTTTCATTCATCATGTGCCGGAGATGATCAACGTGGGCCGTATTTCTGCGGCGCTGAGCCACAGGATTGAGAAGCAGATAGGGGCGATGATCGATGCCCAAGGCGATGAGCAGGAAGACGCAGGGAAAGAGGTTGGAACCTGGCCTGAAGAGGCTGCATTTGTGCTCAGGCCAGAAACGTCTGGCTATGTTCAGACGATTGAAATGGACGATTTGAAACGGCTGGCCGAGGCGCATGATTGGTATGTGGTGGTTGCGGTGCGGATTGGGGATTTTGTGACGTCGAAAACGGATGTTGTGACGGTTTTTGCGCGCCAATCAATTGCCGAAGAGCAGTGTGCCGAAATTCGTGCCTGTTGCGTTATTGGCATTAATCGGACCGAGCAACAAAACCCCACGTTTATCGCCCAGCAGTTGGTCGAAATGGTGGCGCGGGCATTGTCGCCGGGGGTGAATGATCCGTATACGGCGATGGATTGTCTGAACCGTTTGGCCTCTGCGCTGACGGTGGCCTCGACCTATAAAGAGGGGTTGATTGCACAGCGGGGAGAAAGGCGGTTACGGATGCCGCCCTTGGGGTTTGATCACCTGTTTGAAAACACATTTCCCCTGTGCCGCCAATACATTGAGCCGGACAAGTTGGTGACAGCCCATACGATCGAACTGTTGACGAACCTTGCGGAGGCTGTGGAGGATCGAGACCGAGCAGTTGTGTTGGAAGAGCTGTCTGGTTTGAAGGGGCAGGGTCAGGGCGCCGGTGGTGATTTTTGATTTTTTTTGGTCCGGTCGAGGGTGTCCCGACCGGACGTGTGTGTTCGAAGGGCCGCTTTCTATCGGGTCATAGAGGTGCGGGCCGCACTTTGAACTTTTTCAAGTTCTTCATTCAACGTAGCGCGGGCCGCTGCCATGACCGTGTCACGGTGTTCGCCCAGTAGATCGTCTTCGCGACGTGTTGATGGCAAAAACGCTCCAATCAGCGCGCCCATTCCGACAGCGATCGCACCCGCGGCAAGGGGCTGTTTCTGAAGGAACGTTTTGGATTTATCCGCAGCTTTCTTCGCGCTGTGTTCTACTTGCTTTTGGGCGGCAAGGGCGGCCTTACGCGCGCGGATCACCCGCTTGCGTGCGGAGGCGGGCAGGGCGTCCAAACCATCGTTCAATCGCTGTTCTAGGGTTGCGGCGCTGGGGCTGTTTTCTTTTGCCATCTTTGCGTCGGCTGCAGCTATGCGTTCGTCGAACCCGTCGAGCGCATCATTTGGCTGCGGTGTGGGTTTTGCGGCAGGGGCCACATCTGGGCGGGATCCTGCGCCTGACAGCATCAGGGCAAGGCCCGCGCCGACCAGAGCGAAGGCAGCGGGGTTCTGTTTGGCAACACCCCATGTTTGACGGCCCAGATCGCCACCGTATTGGTCCATCAAGGCCGCCGCGTGGGTTTTGACGTTACCGCGATTGACGGAGGCGGAAAGCGCATCAAGGGAGGCCGCGAGCGTTTGGCGTTCGGCGGCTGCATCGCGTTCGAGGTTCTCGATATCAGACATTGGTTGCTCCTTTAACTGCTGCGACATCGCGTTGGATGTTGGCCATGGTGCGTTTAGGCTTTAGCGCGGATGCGGACAGGCGTGCTTTGCCCAAGAGGGCCAGTACGATGGCAAGAGCCAAAACTGTGCCGCCAACGATGACGGCAGCGGTGCCCGCTGAGAGGGAGGTCGCTGCGAGGTAGGCCACGAGCGCGCCAACTAGAACGTTCAAGCCAATGACGGCCAGAATACCAGCGATGGCGAAGAGTGCTATGCCGACACCGGCGCGCGATGCGTTGGCTGCGATTTCGGTCTTGGCCAGCTGGACTTCCTTTTGCATCAACGTGGACGCGTTTCGGATGACATCGGCCAGCAGGTTTGGTGCGTCGCGAGGATCAGGATGGGACATTGGGGCCTCCTGCGGTGTCTGCCCAAGGATCGGTCGCCGTATCGGCGACGGTGGGAGCGGGTTCGATGCGTTGTGGGTCGCGGGCTTTCAGAAAACGAGCTGCGGCCAGCCCCAGAAGGGCGGCGCCACCGATGAACAGGGCAGGGTTTTTTCGCGCGAAATCGCTGACGTCTTTTGTGACGGTGCTGAGATCAGAGGTGCGCAGTTTTTGAGCGATGCTCTCAACTTGATCGGCGACTTGGCTGGCAGCCTGCGCCTGAAGGGTGTTCAGGTCGAGCTGTTCTGCCGCCATGGACGCGGCGTCAGCTAAAGAAGGGTCTGCTGCGTTCGGGGCTTCACTTGGCCGTGCAGTGGTCGGGTGTGGGGGGGTATCGTGCTTGAGCATGATGTATCCTTTCAAGGGATCCGCTTAGGAGCGTTTCGTTGCTAGGATACCGAGAAGGACGCCGACACCTGCTGCGGCTGCGAGGGATGTGCCGGGGTTGCGGCGCACGAAATCTGTCGCGTCGTTGGCCATGCGCTGGAAATCTATGTTTGTCTGATCTTTGACATAATCGTGGACGTCACCCGCGGTGGCTGCCACGTCGTCCATATCTGGGATGGCATCTTTCGCACGATCAAATGCGACCTGAGCAACGTTTCCTGCAGCGTCTTTCGCATCCGCGATGGGGGAGGATTTCTTGGACGATTTGGGTGCTGTTTTCTTCGTTGTAGACATTTGGGTCGTCTCCTTTTTGTGAACTTAACATTCGTGTGATCAACGCGAGCGGGATGCAGATTGTTCCAAATTAGAACATTCAAGGCGAACGTGGGCTTGGATTGGGGGAGATGCTCGCGCGAGATCGGCGGTTGGGGCTGTGTGCGCTGCCGTCACCAATTTTGCTCGAGGATGAAAAATCGCTTGACCGAATCTCTTTAATTTACAATTTCATGAATTATGGAATCATTGCTTATAAATCGCCTTGCCACGCTCAGTCACCCGCAACGAATGGGGGTGTTTCGTCTGCTCATGCGGCGGTGCCCTGATGATGTTCCGGCGGGGGAGATTGCGGATGCGCTAGGGCTGAAGGCGAGCACCGCGTCTGTGTACCTGTCCGCGTTGACGCAAGCGGGGCTGATCTCCCAACGGCGCGAGGGGACGCGCCTCTATTATTCTGTCAGTCTAGAGGCCGCCCGCGAGGTTGTTTCGGGGCTGTTTTTTGACTGTTGCAGTGGCCGTGCGGATCTTTGTCCGCCGGAATTTTCTGATTTTCTGAGCCATATCAACGCGGTGAAGGGCGACAAATACAATGTCTTGTTTATGTGCACCGGAAATTCGGCGCGGTCGATCATGGCCGAGACCATTTTGCGCGACACCGTGGGAGATAGGTTCAGGGCCTATTCGGCGGGTACAGATCCACGGTCGGTTCTGAACCCCGTTGCGGTCGAATTGCTCACGTCGAAGGGGCATGATGTGTCGCATTTGCGATCAAAAAATATTGAAGAATTTCAACGTGCTGATGCGCCGCGCATGGATTTTGTGTTCACGGTGTGCGACCGCGCGGCGAATGAAGATTGCCCGACTTGGCCAGGCCATCCTGTGTCGGGGCATTGGGGCGTGCCGGACCCTGCGCGCGTTGAAGGGCCCGACGCTGAGAAAATGTGCGCGTTTCAGCAGACCTACGGTGCGCTGCACAACCGTATCATGGCGTTTTCGGCCCTGTCGTTTGAGGCATTGGACCGTGGATCGCTGCAAACCCAGATCGATAAAATTGGTTCTGAAACCGTTAAACAGGAATAATTCAGTATGACAACTTATGCCCTCAATGGCCTTGGCCGTATCGGAAAACTCGCTCTTCGTCCTCTCTTGGAGCGGGGTGCGAAGATTGCGTTTATCAATGATGCGGTCGGCGATCCGGAGATGCATGCCCATTTGCTAGAGTTTGATTCTGTCCACGGGCGCTGGCCTGCGGCGTTTTCGGCTGAAGACAGTGCGATCACGATTGATGAGACGCGCATTCCGATCACGCGCACGCGCAGCCTTGAGGAGCTTCCGCTGGAAGGTGTGGATGTCGTGATTGATTGTACTGGCGCGTTCAAGACCCAAGCAAAGCTGGTCCCCTATTTTGAGGCTGGGGTGAAAAAGGTTGTTGTTTCAGCGCCGGTGAAAGACGGGCCAACGGCCAATATTGTCTACGGCGTGAACGATGATGTTTATGATCCGGAGATCCACAACATTGTCACCGCTGCGAGCTGCACCACCAATTGTTTAGCCCCTGTAGTAAAGGTTCTGTTGGACGGCATCGGGATTAAACACGGGTCAATCACCACGATCCATGACGTGACCAATACGCAAACGATTGTTGATCGCCCAGCCAAAGATTTGCGCCGCGCGCGATCGGCGCTGACCAACCTGATCCCGACGACCACAGGTTCAGCCACAGCGATCACGCTGATTTACCCTGAACTTAAGGGAAAGCTGAACGGGCATGCGGTGCGGGTGCCGCTTTTGAATGCGTCGATCACCGACTGTGTGTTCGAGATGGCACGGGAAACCACGGTGGACGAGGTGAACGGGTTGTTCAAAGCGGCTGCGGATGGGCCGCTGAAAGGGATTTTAGGGTTTGAGACGCGCCCGCTGGTGTCATGCGATTATACCAATGATACACGCAGCGGCATTGTTGACGGGCCGTCGACCATGGTCGTGAACGGCACGCAGCTGAAGGTTTATGCGTGGTACGACAATGAGATGGGCTATGCCCACCGATTGGTTGATGTCGCTTTGATGGTGGGTGGACAGCTATGACACGGCCCACAGGGTTTTCGGCCTATATCACCGTGACGGCCGCCTATTGGGCGTTCATGTTGACCGACGGGGCGTTGAGGATGTTGGTTCTGTTGCACTTTCACACAATCGGGTTTTCTGCGGTGCAGCTGGCCTATCTGTTTGTTTTGTATGAGATTGCGGGCGTTGTCACCAACCTGTCCGCAGGGTGGATCGCGGCGCGGTTTGGTTTGACGTCAACGTTGTATGCGGGGCTGTCGCTGCAGGTTGTCGCACTTTTGGCGCTGACCCAGCTTGACCCTGCGTGGGGGATCACGGCCTCTGTTGTGTTTGTGATGCTGGTGCAGGGCGTGTCAGGTGTGGCCAAGGATTTGGCCAAGATGAGCTCCAAAAGCGCGGTCAAGATTTTGGCGCCGACAACCGGCGGCGGGCTGTTCCGGTGGGTGGCGATTTTGACGGGATCAAAGAATGCTGTCAAAGGAAGCGGCTTTCTTTTGGGTGCTGTTTTGTTGGCGGTGTTCGGGTTTGTGCCCTCGGTGCTGACGATGGCAGTGGTGCTGTTCGCCATTCTTGTTGGTGTCGTTTTAGGCATGCCTAAGGGCCTGCCGATGGGGCGTAAGGATGCGAAGTTTTCGGAGGTGTTTTCGAAAAACCGCAACATCAACTGGCTGAGTGCGGCGCGGCTGTTTTTGTTTGGCGCACGCGATGTTTGGTTTGTGGTAGGTATTCCGATCTATTTTTACGCGGTTCTGTCTGATGGTAGTACCGAAGGGAACCGTGCTGCATTTTTCATGATCGGGACGTTCATGGCCGTTTGGACGATCCTGTACGGGCTTGTCCAAGGGGCCGCGCCACGTATTTTGAAGGCAGCAACGCGAACAGATGCGGAGATTTTGGGGTTGGCAAAACGGTGGGTGGGACTTTTGAGTGTCGTGCCTGCGTTTCTTGCGATCCTTGTTTGGGTGGTGCCTGAACCCTCTCACGGTCTGACGGCCACGATTGTTTTGGGGCTTTTGATCTTTGGTGGCACTTTCGCGGTGAATTCTGCCTTGCATTCCTTTCTCGTGCTGAGCTTTACGGATGCGAAACGGGTGACGATGGACGTGGGGTTTTACTACATGGCAAATGCGGCGGGCCGATTGGTCGGGACGGTTTTGTCTGGTTTCACCTACCAGATTGGCGGGCTGCCCCTGTGTCTTGGGACCGCGGCGGTTATGATTGGCCTGAGTTGGTGGGGCACGTCGCACCTGAAACCCCAAGAGCAAGAGTCGGCTGTGGCATGAATATTTTTGAAAAGTACCTGTCGGTGTGGATTGCATTGGCCATGGGGGCGGGCATTCTTTTGGGGAATGTCGCGCCCGGTTTGATCAGCGCGATTGCGGCGGCTGAGGTGGCGAGCGTTAACCTTGTGGTCGCGGTGCTGATTTGGGCGATGGTCTACCCAATGATGGTGGGGGTGGACCCGAAATCATTGAAAGATGTGGCCAAACAGCCGCGTGGGTTGATCATCACGCTTGTTGTAAATTGGCTGATCAAGCCGTTCACTATGGCGGCTTTGGCTGTGGTGTTTTTCCAATACATCTTTGCGCCCTGGATCCAGCCTGAAGATGCGATGCAATATATCGCGGGCTTGATCTTGCTGGGGGCCGCGCCGTGTACGGCGATGGTGTTTGTGTGGTCCCAGTTGACGCGCGGGGATGAGACCTACACGCTTTTGCAGGTGTCGGTGAATGACCTGATCATGGTGATCGCCTTTGCTCCGATTGTGGCATTTTTACTGGGTGTGACGGATATCACAGTGCCTTGGTCGACCTTGGTATTGTCGGTCTTGCTGTTTATCGCATTGCCGCTGGCGGCAGGGGTGCTCACACGCAACCGTCTAGGGGGAGAGGCCGCAATTGACGCGTTTCAGGCACGGGTCAAACCCTATTCGGTGGTCGGGGTGATCGTAACCGTGATGATCCTTTTCGGGCTGCAAGGGCAGGTGATTGTGGCGAAGCCGTTTATCATCGTCTTGATTGCGGTGCCGATAATTTTACAAAGCTACAGTATCTTTGCGATCGCCTATGCGGCGGCATTTGCGATGAAGGTGCCCCACCGCATAGCGGCGCCCTGTGCCTTGATTGGGACCTCAAATTTCTTTGAATTGGCCGTTGCTGTCGCCATCAGCTTGTTTGGGCTGAACTCGGGAGCGGCACTCGCGACCGTGGTGGGGGTTTTGGTGGAGGTGCCTGTCATGCTGACATTGGTGGCATTCGCAAACCGCACGCGGGAGAGGTTCGGAAGCTGAGATTGCAGGCGCTTCTCGTCGTTGTTGCGCCCCCATGAGGGTAAAATGGGGTTTACGCTATACCTATGCCTGTGCTTGATCTAAATTAATCTTTATTGGATCATCATAGGGCGGCGCTGTGGCAGAAAATGCACCTCAAACTCGGAACTTACTCGAAGAACGAGATGAGAGCGCAACGCTTAGAATATTGAATTCATTCGCTGTCGATTTGATTTCGATCCCCAATGTTGAGGATCTTTATTGGTATGTCGCGCGCAATGTGGTTGGGCGTCTCGATTTCGTAGATTGCGTTATTTATCAAGCAAACGAGGAGCAAACACTGCTGACCCAAGTGGCCGCTTTGGGCGAGAAAAACCCCTATGGTCGTAGTATTGTAAACCCGCTTAAAATTCCTTTCGGAGAGGGGATAACAGGCAAGGTTGCTGCAAATCGCGAAGCGCTCATCGTAGATGATCTGCTTTTGGATCGAAACTATATCGAAGATACGCAGCTTGCCCGATCTGAGATTTGTGTGCCAATTATGTGTGGCGACCGCGTGATGGGGGTGATCGACAGTGAACACACCTCTCCTAACGCCTTTGGGGCGGCCGAGATGGAGGTGTTAACGACTATCGCGGCCATGATTTGTGCAAAACTTCAATTGTTGGCCGAAGCGGATCAATCCAACCGTCGCTATCATGCGCTTGTGTCGGCGCATGCGCAGATCAGTCAGGAAGTGACAAATCGCAAGTCATTGGAAGCGGAGCTTTACAACGCAAGAAAGCTGGAGACTATTGGCCGGCTGACGGGGCGTTTTGCCCATGAGTTCAACAATTTGCTTACCGTGGTGTCCGGTAATCTTGAGTTTTTAAATGACGCGGTGACGGATGAACCTTACGTCGAGATTTTGAAGGACGCACAAACGGCTGCAGGCCGAGGGGCGACGCTGATACAGGCAATGTTGGCCTATTCGCAACGCAAGCGGCTGACGGCGAAAATCACGAACCTGAATTCGGTAGTTGAAGATGTTGTTGCGGGGCACGATGGGGCGCAAAGCGGCACAGTGCAGCTGATGCTGGCGGAGAGCCTGAGCAACATCAATGTCGATCGCGAGACTCTCGAGACGGCGCTGGGGCATTTGATAGACAATGCGCAGGCTGCGATGGAGCAGGGTGGTATCGTGCGGATTGAAACGGATGAAATCACGTATGCACTTTCGGATGATCTGCCTCTCGTGTCCGAGCTTTCACCTGGGCGATATGTGCGCCTGAGTGTGATTGATGATGGAGATGGCATTCATCCCGAACATCTTCCGCAAATATTTGATCCCTTTTTTACGACCAAACCCGTCGGTGGCGGGACAGGTCTTGGGCTGTCTTTAACACTTGGGTTTATGCTGCAATCTGGTGGCTCCGTGGGCGTGACCTCCACCGTTTTGCAAGGTGCAACGTTGCACCTTTACTTTCCTACCGTCACAACTTGAGACAATATTTTATTAACCATTTGGCGTTAACCTTAGATTAACGCTTGATGGAGGGTTTATGACAAATTCAATTGGGAACGGGACAGCTGCACGCGATCAGTTGCCGCTGATCAGTCTTCGTGGTCTTGAGAATTCAAGCGCGCCAGACTTTGCTAAAACAGCCGATGAGATTGGCCGTGCAGCCCGTTCATTTGGGTTTTTCCGAGTATGTGATCACGGAATTGACATAGAGACGATCGAAGCGACCTATGCCGCAGCAATAGAGTTTTTTGCCCTCTCTGATCAGGTCAAGCGCGGCTATTACATCGGCAATAGCTCAAACCATCGTGGATACGTGCCATTTACTGAAAAAGGTGATTATCCTGATGAGAAAAATCGCAGTTATGAGGCGTTTGATCTTGGATTGGACTTGTCTTGTGACGACCCCGATTACCTAGCCGGTAGCAGGCTTTTGGGACCCAACGTATGGCCGGAATTGCATGGCTTTCAGAATACTGTGGCGGATTATTATTCAAAAATATCAGCTGTTGGTCGGCTTTTGTGTACCGCATTGGAGGCTCATCTGAAATTGCCGTTGGGCGCAATGACCAGCCAAATGAGCAAGCCGATTTCGCAACTGAGACTGCTACACTATGTGCGTCAGGCTGCCACCAAAGAACACACTTCGGTGAATATGGGCGCGCATACCGACTATGAATGTTTGACGCTGCTTCACACCCGCAACAAGGGGTTGCAGGTTATGACGACAGATGATCGGTGGATTGATGTACCGATTGATCCGAATGTTTTTATCGTGAATATCGGGGACATGATGGAGGCTTGGAGCAATGGGGCGTTTCGATCGACGCCTCATCGGGTTTTGAATTTGAGCGCTGAACGATTTTCGTTGCCCTACTTTGTGGCCGCCAACCACGATACGGTCATCAAACCATTTCCGCAGCTTGTTGGAGCTGGTATGAAACCAAAATATGAGCCGTTCTTGGCTGGTGAACACCTTGAGCGCATGTTGATGCGAGATTTTCCGTATTTGCGAAACCAAAGAGAGGCCGACCCGTATAGGGCGGCAGAAGAGACACGAAGCGCAGTCCATAACCCGTTTGAGGGTCGACTGCGGGTCGATTGAGAAGAGTAAGTCCTAAGAAATGCCCCCCATCGAGAGTATATTGGCCGTCTGCTTTGCCGGATTTTTGCTGAGCATGACGCCAGGTCCATCTATGCTATATGTTTTGTCGCGCAGTGTTGGCCAAAGCCGATCTGCCGGTTTGGCGTCGGCTGTCGGCTTGGCGCTTGGGGGGATCGTGCTAGCCGTGGCAACGGCGCTGGGGTTGGCAAAACTGTTTGAAAATGTGCCGATGCTGGTCGTCATTTTAAAATACTGCGGGTCGGCGTATTTGGTGTGGCTTGGCGTCACGATGATTTATAATGCGCGATCCGATTCACACGTAAACCTCAAAGCGGATCAGGTGACATTCAAGTCGTATTCATCGATCGTTTGGCAAGGCGTCTTAGTGGAGCTGCTCAACCCGAAAACTGTATTATTTTTCGCGCTATTTTTACCGCCCTTTGTAGAGATCGAAGGGGGGGCAGCATCGGCGGGCGATGTTCAGACACAACTGTTGGTGTTGGGGATACTCGTGCCTCTGACGGCCGTGCCGTCGGACGCGATAATCGCCTATATGGGAGGCTCGTTAACCAAAAGCATCAACCATCGGCAGAAGTTTCGCGAAAGACTGGGCTGGCTTGGTGGAATCCTCTTAATTGCGATCGCAGTGAACCTGCACTTGGGTCTTTTCTAACTTTTGAGAGAAAAGGTGAAGGTGCTGTGAGGTGAATGTTCCTCGATGGCTGAATGGCGGAACATTCTGAACGATGAGCACTCGCTCGTATCAAGCCCGGGCGGCCTGCAAACGATCCCGAATTGCGCGGAGGGATTTTTCTACATCAAGCGGTTCAGTGATGTCGCCCACCATCTGATTGAACTCTTGGCTCAATCGATCAAGTATAGTTTCCTGGCGACTGAGGACCTCCTCGCGCTGTTGCAATTTTTCGGCTTGGTGTAGTCGAGACCTCTTCATCAACGGCGACCTGGGAACACCCGACTGACCGGGGCAATCCGAGATGTCATGAGTGTAAGGCGAAGCTTCATTTCTGTGCACGACGAGGCCGCGCAAGGCGTGCCGTATTCTTTTGCGATGCGTTATGGGATACTGAGGGAACCGCTGAATCCTGTTTCTCTGCCGTCAGCGCGTCAAAAATGGATTGTGACCCTTTTGAAAATATAGGTGCCCTAATGGCGGATACAGCAGCTTAGATGCGCGTCGCTCGCGATGGTTTTGCCCGCTCCCGCAGCTTTTGGGCTCGGGGCGGGATGTGTGCGGGCAAGGGCAGGGGCACCCGGTTCAGATCGGGTCGTTTATCATCCACATATCCCGGTTAATGTTCGATCCGATGATCATTCCAAATCGGGTTCTTGCGCCTGAACCGCTGGGCATATTTGTCTCGCACTGAGAGTGCGTTGGACTGTTCTCCTTGGGGCGCCGGGACCAATAGTCCGGAGACCCAAAAAACTTGAAAACTGGTTACTCTTGAAGGACCCACTGCTTGAAGCTCGGGTCCAAGTCCGCACAGGCAGCAAGAATAAGGTCGCGTGACTGGTACGGGCCCGCATCGTCAATGGTCGTTGCAACCGTCACGCATTGGGTCGTGTTACTTCCCAGACGGATTTCCATGCTATCCTCGTCGTATTCAAAGCGCTGCGTTTCATCTGTTCCGTCACACGCGATTAGTCCAAAGGGGTTCTCGGTGTCGTCTGGTGCATTGTAGGCCATGCATAGATCCGCATAGGTTGCTGATTGGATCAAGCCGCTGTCCGCCACGTAGACGAACAGTACATCGTCGCCTGTTGGTTTACAGGTATGTGCGTGTAACTGGTCACTCCGTCCACGACCTTCGGTGTCGATGCACCACCCTAGTGAGGCTGCTTCGCCAAGGTTGTCTGCAAGATAAATGATCGGACCGTTGGTCTGGATGTTGGGCGCATCTGCGAATGTCGGTTGCGCGATCGACAGCCCAAATGTGAGGGCTATCAGGAACGCGGATGTTGAAGCATTTGTTTTCATGGCTCAGTCCTTTCTTAAGGGTTAGTTTCGGAACTGTTCTTGAAACGCGCGAATACGGGCTGCGTTGACGCCTTGGTCACTGCGACCAACGCGTGATACGCTACGCATGTCGACACGGCTCCCGCTTTCTTGGTCGGTGACAACAATCACGACATCATCCGCGAAATAGAAAACGGATGTACGGGCGACTGCTTCGAAGCGAAGTGTCTCAGCGTCTTCTGCCGCGATCTCCCAGCCCATACCCTTGGCCACGCTCAAAGCGCGGGCATAGGCTGCATCTGCGTCGAGATCAGTCAATAACGGTGAGATATCCGGATAGGCGCGCGTTTGCACCTCGGCGACCTCTGCGCCCGCATAAGGTCGTGGGGCTTCCAAAACGAGAAAGGCCGGAGGATTGGCCGTGTCGGTTGTAATGTCGTTGATTGGGGCCCCTCGCACAGGTGGGTTTATCGTTGAGGATATCATTGGCGCCAGCATTGCAGCACCAATGAGGGTAGCGACGGTTGATAGTACCGCCTGCTTCTTTTCCTTGAGAACAGTATTGAAGACGAGCGCTATGATGCCCACTGCCGCGACAACCATCGCAATTGGATTGAACCAGGACCGGTAGAGTCTCAAGCCCGCAATCGGCTCCCAAAGCCCAAGTCGCGCACCGAATACCATCAGTGTTACAGCGGCTGCCCCGACTACGGCGACCAGTAGGGCGATACTTCCCAAATGTTTCATTCTCTTTCCAATCCTTGACTTGCATGTCATATGATTGCTGGATATGCAAACTTTGCAGACTGCGCAAGGATTACTAGGATGACACTTCCGTTACGAGAAAAGCGGCGACAAGAAACAGCGCTGCTAATCCAAAGGGCGACTTTGGAATTGGCTAAGGAAAACGGACTTGATGCGGTTACAACCGACGCGATCGCAGCGGCGTCAGGAGTTAGCACGCGAACGTTTTTCAATTACTATGCCAATAAAGAAGCGGCAGCGATCGGGCACCCACCTGAATTTACAAAAGAGCAAATGGAGGCCTTGCGCGCTGGTACGGGGCCTTTGGTGGCCGATCTTAAGCAATTTTTGGACAGCCACATGGAGGCTCTGTCGGAAAGAGAAGATATTGTCCGCTTGGTTGGAAGTGTCCTGCGATCAAATGATAAGGCACGCGGAATACTTGAAGGGCTGTTGGCTGCAGAGCGTCTCGTTCTCACAGAAGCATTGTGTGCTCGCCTAAATAATCGTCAAACCGCGGCATCTCTCGCGAACAATGCAACCAGCGCAATTGGGGCGGCGATTTTCCTTTGGCAGAAAGACGGGGAAATCGCACTTAGCGCGGCCTTGGATATTGTTTGGGAAGGGGTGATTGATGCGTCGCGACTGCTTTCGTTTAAACAAGATGGTGAGGCCCAATCATGAAAAAGCTACTCTATGTTATCGCGTCGCTCGCCATTGTCGCGGGTGCATACGTTTGGTCTTTTGGTGTTCCGAGTGCGACGTTGCCCGGCGCTGAAAGTGGCGGAGCGATGGGGCAAGTCCAAGGTGGCCCTCCGGGCGCTGGTGGTCCTCCTGGCGGCTTTCCGGGACGAGGAGCTACGACAGTCGTGTTGACGGCTTTAGACATGCAGCCCTTTGAGGACACATTTCGTGCAATCGGCACATCCGAAGCGATCCAGAGCTCAACAGTGACCGCTGACGTCTCAGGAAGAATCGTCATGCTCAATCTGGCGCCGAACTCACGGGTCACGCAGGGTGATATCTTAGTGCAGCTTGACGCGCGCTCCGCCACGCTGTCTCTCGATACGGCACAGCGTGAGTTAGAGCAGGCCTCTTCCACGGTTGAACGGTATGAACGCCTTCAACAAGCTGGGAGCCAGACTGTGACAGATGTCACACTCTCCGATGCGCGATTGGCGCAGAGCGTGGCGCAAGCCGCGGTTGCGCAGGCTGAACTGACCTTGGAAGATCTCACCATCCGCGCACCTATTTCGGGCAAGATCGGCTTGAGCGACGTAAACGTCGGAGACCTTCTCATTGCCAACACGGCGATTACAACCATCGACAATTCAAGCGCCTTGTTAGTGGAATTCGAACTTCCTGAAAGGTCCGTCAGCTTTTTGGCTATCGGACGAAAGGTAGCCCTTGAAACGCCGTCTCTCACGGGCCGAATCTTCGAGGGAGAAATTACATCCTTTGATAGTCGGATCTCTGATGTATCGCGAAGCGTAACCGTGCAGGCGCGCGTCGAAAATCCCGACGAAACACTCTGGCCAGGCATGACCTTCACCGCGCGCCTCAGCAACCTCAGCGATCCGCTTCTGGTCGTGCCAACCACGGCGATCACGTGGTCCCGTGACGGCGCCAGCATTTGGTTTGAGGATGAGGGTCAGGCAAAGAGTGTTCCGGTGACGATATTACACCGACGCGACGAAAATGTCTGGCTCGACGCTGACTTACCAGAAGGGACGATGGTTATCACCGAGGGCGCACACAAGCTGCGCACAGGTGCGGCCATCACGGATGCAAATGCCATGCAGCAGCGGGTTCAGGAACCGACATGAAAAAACCTACCATCCAACGCGCGGCTTCCGGTTTTGCCGATTTGTTCGTTGCACGTCCGATTTTCGGGTTCGTTGTCAACCTATTGATCCTGATCGCCGGCTTGGCGGCGTTGTCTTCCGTCGACGTGCGGGAAATGCCCGATGTTGATCAGCCTGTGCTTTCAATCCGTACCGAATACGAAGGGGCAACGCCTGCAACGGTCGATCAGGAAATCACGCAAGTATTGGAAGATGCGCTGAGTGCGCTTGAAGGTCTGTCTTACATCGAATCCAGTTCCTCTACAGGGACAAGCAGCATCACTATTGATCTGTCAGATGGCACTGACATAGACGTGGCCGCGAACGAAGCCCGCGAAATCGTTTCCGCGACGACGCGTCAGTTGCCCAGTGATCTTGATGATGACCCCTCCGTTTCAAAATCTGATAGTAACGCCAGTGCGATCATCCGGTTAGCCGTTTTGGGCGATGCCACGCTGGATGAATTGACCACCCTTGCAGAAGGGGCCATATATGATCGTCTGTCTGTCATTGATGGCATTGCAGAGGTCACAACGCGCGGTGACCGGTCTAACGAATTTCGTGTCAACCTTGACGACCGTCTATTGCTCAGCCGAGGTCTCACGGTTTTTGACGTGACCGCAGCGTTGGAAAATTTACGTGACGATACCCCGTTGGGTTCCCTTGAAACGGATGCGCAGACGATCGCTCTGCAAGTTGGGAATGCCGACGTCACCGTCGATAGCATTGGTCAGATCCTAATCGATACGACCACTCGGATCGCAGATGTCGCGCTAGTTCAGCTTCTACCCGAAGACACTAACGTGACAACACGCGTCAACGGGCAGACCGCAATCGGTCTGGACATCACACGCCAATCTGAGGGAAACACGCTCGAAATTTCCCTCGCCGTTCAGGACGCCGTCGAGGAGCTGCGTGAGATCCTGCCAGAGGGCGTAGAGTTGGTTGTCACCAGCGATGATGGCATCTTTATCGAAGGCGCATTGACCGAAGTGATCAAGTCGATCGGCTTGGCTACGGGAATTGTGATCCTCGTGATCTTCGCGTTCTTGCGTTCACCACGCGCAACGCTCATTCCAGCCGTTACGATCCCAGTTGCACTAGTCGGCACCGTTGCGGCGATCTGGCTAACGGGCTTTTCGATCAACACCATAAGCCTTTTGGCACTGGTCCTTGCGACAGGGATGGTCGTGGATGATGCAATTGTGGTGGTCGAGAATATCGTTCGCAAACGCAAAGAGGGGATGGGGGCATTCGCCGCCGCTGCTGCGGGGACCAATGAGGTCTTCTTTGCTGTCATTTCGACCACAGCAACGCTGGCCGCTGTTTTTATTCCGATTTCGTTCCTTCCTGGGCAAGCGGGTGGCGTGTTCAGTGAATTTGGGTTTGTGTTGGCCTTCGCCGTCACACTGTCGTCTATAGCTGCATTGACCTTGGCCCCGGTTTTGGCAGCCCTTCTTGACCCCGGCAAACCAGCAGAGCCGACGCAGCAAACCCCGCCGGCTCCGGGCCGGCTTGCGCGCGGATTTGACTGGATGACAGACCGCGCCATTCGCGCGCCGTTGCTCGTGCTAGCCATTGCCTTTGGGTTTGCGATTATTGCGGCTGGTGCGGCGAGTACCCTCACATCCACGATAACGCCGACAGAGGATCGCGGGTTCTTTCTGATCCAGGCACGTGGTGCATCGGATACGACCGCTGAATACCTCGATTCTCAAATCACTCAGATCGAAGAAATCCTCTCTCCGTTTCAGGACCGCGGGCAAATCACCACAGTGCAAAGTATCATTGGTATTGGCAATGGAACGACCGCGTTCATCATTGCGCGCCTGCCAGATTGGGCGGATCGAGAATGGTCGCAACAAGAGCTGATGGGGCCGATTAACGGCATGCTCTCCTCCGTGCCTGGCGTACAAGTCTTCGCAATCTCGCCAAACAGCCTCAATATTCGGGGCGGCGGAAATGGGCTTACCTTTGCGGTCAGTGGGACCAATGTTGACGAGATGACAGAAGCCGCTGACGCGCTTGTGGCGGTCATGGCGCAGGATGACGCCTTTTCAAACCCGCAGGTTTCCGGCGACAGCGTGCAGGCGCAGTATGAGATTACCGTGGATCACGAAATGGCGGGCGTATTTGGTCTGAGTGAGGCAGATATTACCCGAACGATTGGTGCGCTAACCCAAGGCACCGTCGCTGTCAGCGTGTTCGTCGATGACATTGAAACGGATGTGAACGTCGTCCCTGGTGGACCGCCGATCAACGACCCGAACGATCTAGAAGGCATTCAACTGCGACTGCCCAGTGGCGAATACGTGCCGCTGTCTTCGACGGCGACCCTGATCCCAGTGGTAAGCCAATCTTCCATTGAACGTCAGGGTGGCACCTTGGCCGTGTCTATTCAGGCCAACCTGCCGGACGGTGTTGATCTAGGCACAGCTGTCGCACGCGTTGAGGAGCTGGCTGAACAGACTTTGCCAGAGGGCATGGGGATCGTTTACACTGGCGAGGCGGCATCCTTGGGCGATAGTCAGTCGGGCATGTATATGGTGTTCGGTGTGGCGGCGATTGTCGTGTTCCTTGTTCTGGCAGCGCAATTCGAAAGCATCGCAAGTGCTGTCGTCATCATGCTTACTGTGCCTTTCGGCCTTGCGGCCGCGCTACTGGCGATCTCGATTACAGGCGGTTCGCTGAACTACTACAGCCAAATCGGTCTCGTTCTTCTGATCGGCGTTATGGCGAAAAACGGCATTCTGCTTGTCGAATTTGCGAACCAGTTGCGAGAAGCAGGCCAAGATATCGATAGAGCCATTCGCGAAGCCTTGCGCCTGCGTATACGGCCAGTGATGATGACGATGGTATCTACTGTTTTTGGCGGATTGCCCCTGATCCTTTCATCTGGGGCAGGCGCAGAGGCGCGTATCGCGGTCGGTTGGGTCATCGTCGGTGGGCTCGGCTTCGCCACCGTGTTCACCTTGTTTCTGACGCCGGTGTTCTACCGCTGGATCGCTGTCTGGGGGGGCGAACCAGGTGTATCTTCTCGCCGTTTGCAGCGAGAAAGAGAAGAATTGGACTCGATAAAATAAAAATCTTGAGCGGCAAGGGCACTTCCGATTGTCTTAATTTTTGAAGCTTCTCGCAGTGAAGGGTAGGTAGGTCCATACTTCGCGAGCAGTGACGCCGTTGAATGTCAGGTCTAATTAGCGAAGCGAAACAACAGCAAAGTTGTTGATGCTACGACTCCGAATAGATGTTGCCCCAACAACTGTTGCGCCGTGAAAAAGTTCGCTTTTTTGCCTGCGGCCTAGGCTTCGGCCTTGGGCGCGTCTTGGCGTGTTTAGTCTTTCCGATTGAGGCATCTCGATGCGGGCCATCAACCTGCGTTGATCAATTTTGACCTTTTCGTCCCGGGTCACCGCGGCTAGCAACGTCCGGCAGAGTTCGGGGTAATGCGATTTTCGGTAATTTGTTCCATGATATGATTACTCTCAGCACTGACCTTTCGGGCTAAGATAAGCGGCCGATTGCGATCCGTCGTCTCCAGGGAGAGCTTGATGTCGATGGTTTCTGTGGAAAACCTTCGGGATTTGCGCTGCCATTGGTAGACGACGCCGCGTTTGGACAGGTGGGATTGGGTCTGCAAAATCTCTCTCCGTTCGTTGAAACGGATGGATCACGCTGCCTGCGGTGGTGGGACACTGCTGTGCCGCAGTGAAATCCAAACTCCCCATGAATCTTTATAAATCAATGTCTTATGGGGAATTTGGCTCCGGCGGTAGGGATCGAACCTACGACAAATTGATTAACAGTCAACTGCTCTACCGCTGAGCTACGCCGGAAAACCTGGCACTCCTATAGCCATGGGATTTGGGGGCGTCTAGAGGTTTTTTCATTTTTTTGGTCATATCGGTAGGAATTTTGAATAAGCTGATAATGGCCCCTCTGGAGCGACTAATTTTCGGCCCAAAAGATCGATCAAATGGGCTAAGACGTTCCGCTCTGCCATCGGCAAGAGTTGTGGTCCAACGTCTGTATAGATCAACGCTGTAAGGTCTTGTGCGGTCATTGGTTCGGTCAACGCCGCTCTTATGTCTTGCTCTCGGCCTTCTCGGTGGCTGATGAGTGTGTTCAGGCGATTTTGGACGTTTTCGATTGGGGCGCCGTGGCCGCAGAAGCCCTGTTTTATCGGGTATTTCAGTAGCTTGCGGCAGGACGCCATGAAATCGGTCAGGTCGCCATCTGGAGGGGAGACAAGGGATGTGGCCCAGCCCATGAGATGATCGCCGGTAAACGCATCCTCGCCCCATAGGTACGTAAGGTGATTCCCGAAATGGCCGGGGGTGTGGGTAGCCGTGAGGCGCCATCCGTCGCCCGAAATTGTTTCACCGTCTTTGAGGCAAATGTCTGGGCGGAAATCGTGATCCACGCCTTCGCCTCCGCCGATTAGGCCTGTTTTTGCCAGTTCAGACATGATGTTAGACCGGCCCGTGGTGCTGTCGCCATAGGCCAAGATGGGTGCGTTGGTTTTGTCCGCTAAGGGTTTGGCCAATGGGGAATGATCAAGGTGGCTGTGGGTTACAAAAATGTGGCTTACCGGTCGGGTTCCGATTGCGTGCAGTAGGGCCTGGAGATGATCCGGGTGCGCCGGGCCTGGGTCGATGATGGCAACGGACTCGTGGCCGAGGATGTAGCTGTTTGTCCCCCAGTAGGTCATGGGGGAGGCATTTGGCGCAAGGACGCTGACGAGGCCTTCGGCCAGTGGTACGGCGGTGCCAACGGGGGGCATTTCAGACATGATCGTGCGTTTCCTTACGGTGATTTTGCGGGTAGCGTCGCGATATGTCTTATCGCATGTCTTTTCATTGGCTCAAACGGTACATGCCACGTTCTTTGTACGGGCGCGCGGCGTTGATTTTGATTTTGCCCGTTATCACGGTGCAGTTGGCCGTATCTGTAGTCTTTATTCAACGCCATTTTGAGGGTGTGACCGAGCAGATGACTGCGACAATGATGCTGGACTTGCAGTATTTGTTGGATGTCGTAGATGCCGCAGAAACACTGGAGGACGCAAAGGCTGCGTCGCGGTCGGTCGCTGATCCTTTGCAGCTTGAAATGACGCTTCCGGTGTTGGGCGAACCGCCACTGGACCAGCGGCGGTGGTATGATCTGTCAGGTCGGGTTGTCGAGGAGACTTTGCGCGCAAGCTTGCCTGAAATCCAGACGATTGTGCTGCCGGATAATCGGCTGGTCGACGTTTGGTTTGATACGAAATTCGGCACCATGGAAGTGGAGTTTCAAAGACGCCGCGTTTCGGCCTCGAACCCGCATCAATTGCTGGTTTGGATGGTGGTTTTAGGGGTGTTTATGACCCTGATCGCCTATAGTTTCTTGCGCAATCAGCTGCGCCCGATCAAGCGGCTCTCTGCTGCGGCAGCAGAATATGGTCGCGGACGAATTGTACCTTATCATCCGTCTGGCGCTAATGAAGTGCGGTCTGCGGGCCATGCGTTTTTGGAGATGCGGAACCGGATCGAGCGGCAGACGCAGACGCGTACGATGATGCTGTCTGGTGTGAGCCACGATTTGCGCACGCCATTGACGCGGCTGCGGTTGGGGTTGGGGTTGATGGATGGTGACGAGGTTGAGCCGTTGATCCGTGATGTCGATGATATGCAGCACTTGTTGGATGCGTTTCTGGATTTCGCGCGCGGCGATGCAGAGGGTGACCCGGAACCGGTGGATCCCATTGGGTTAGCGCAGACCATATTGTCCGATGCCAGGCGTATGAACCAAGCGGTGGAAGCGGGGGAGATGTCGGGGGAGGGCATTGTTGCCCTGCGCCCGCTGGCTATTCGTCGGGCCGTTGAAAACCTGATTGGAAATGCGTTGCGTTACGGTGCCGAGGCACGGTTGAGCGTCACGATGTCGCAGCGCACGGTTATATTTTGCGTTGAGGATGACGGGCCGGGTATTCCAGCGGATCAACGCGAGGAGGCGCTGCACCCGTTCACGCGGCTTGATCCGGCCCGCAATCAAGATCGCGGGTCTGGTGTTGGGTTGGGATTATCGATTGTCGCAGATATCGCCCGCGCGCACGGTGGTGTGCTTCGGTTGGGGGAGAGCCCTGATCTAGGCGGGCTGAAGGCTGAGATTGTGTTGGCACGATAGCTGGAGCGACAAAGCTGTCGCGGTTGTTTGGCCGTGAAGGTAGAGCCAGAGAATCGGTGAGCTGGCTTGCGCTTCTGTGTCATTTAATTGTCCTGCAGCGAATGCCGCGCAAACGATCTACGTAGCTATAGACATTGGAGAGGAAAGACGGAGGATTGGTAGGCCCGGCAGGACTTGAACCCGCAACCAAAGCGTTATGAGCGCTCTGCTCTAACCAGTTGAGCTACAGGCCCGCCTGACGCGTTCGTACCAGAGAGATCGGGCTGGTCAAGACAGAACTGCCAATTCGGTTGCCGCGTGGGGTGGTTTGCGGTATCGGCAGGGCCAACATCACATTCAGTTGCCCTAAGGAATGCGCGCCATGACGACCACACCAAAAAACGGCCTTACATATGCAGATGCGGGCGTCGATATCGACGCGGGCAATACATTGGTTGAACGGATCAAACCCGCTGCAAAACGGACATCGCGGCCGGGGGTTATGTCAGGCTTGGGCGGTTTTGGGGCCATGTTCGATCTGAAAGGGGCAGGGTACACCGATCCGATCTTGGTGGGTGCGACCGATGGCGTTGGCACCAAGTTGCGGATCGCGATTGATACCGGAAATGTAGATGGTGTCGGGATCGATCTGGTCGCCATGTGTGTCAACGATCTGGTGTGTCAAGGTGCTGAACCGCTGTTTTTCCTCGATTATTTCGCGACAGGCAAGCTGGAGCTGGATCAAGCGACACGTATCATCAACGGTATTGCAACCGGCTGCGAGCTGTCTGGTTGCGCGCTGATCGGTGGGGAGACCGCCGAAATGCCGGGGATGTACCCGGAGGGTGATTTCGATTTGGCCGGGTTCTCTGTTGGCGCGATGGAACGTGGTGTGGATTTGCCCAAAGGCGTGGCCGAAGGGGATGTTCTATTGGGCCTTGGGTCTAACGGTGTGCACTCAAACGGGTATTCGCTGGTACGCAAGATCGTGGAGCGCTCCGGCCTTGCATGGGATGCGGCAAACCCCTTTGGTGAGGGTACCCTGGGGGAGGCGTTGCTGGCGCCAACCGCGCTCTATGTCAAAGGTGCGGTGGACATCATTCGCAATGAGTCTGCAGCGTTGCGCGCCTTGGCCCATATCACGGGCGGTGGATTGACCGAAAACCTGCCGCGCGTTTTGCCTGAAGGGTTGGGGGCAGCAATCAATCTGGATGCTTGGACCATTTTGCCAGTCTTCGAATGGCTCGCGAAAGAGGGTGGTTTGGACGAGGCCGAGATGTTGAAAACGTTCAACTGCGGCATCGGGATGATCGCGGTTGTGCCGCAAGATCAGGTTGATGTGGCACGTGGCAAATTCGAAGACGCAGGTCATGATGTTTTTGAGATTGGCAAAATCACCGCAGGCGAGGGAGTTACCTACGAAGGCACGCTGCTGTGACCAAACGCGTCGCTATTCTGATTTCTGGCGGCGGGTCAAATATGGTTGCGCTTGCCAACAGCATGGTTGGGGATCATCCGGCGCGACCCGTTTTGGTCATGTCGAACGATCCGCAAGCAGGTGGATTGTTGAAAGCACAAGACATGGGGATCGCGACTGCGGCCGTCGATCATCGTGAATTTGGCAAGGATCGCAGTGCGTTCGAGGCCGTTCTTCACCAAAAACTTGAAGAGGTGAAACCCGATATCGTCTGTCTTGCAGGGTTCATGCGGATTTTGACCGGTGATTTCACGCGCCAGTATGAGGGGCGAATGTTGAACATTCATCCCTCTCTCTTGCCCAAGTATAAAGGTCTTCACACCCATGCGCGCGCGCTTGAGGCAGGGGATGCGGAACACGGCTGCACGGTGCATGAGGTGATCGCTGAGCTCGACGATGGGCCAATATTGGGACAAGCGCGGCTCGATGTGCGGGCCGATGATACGGCCGACAGCCTAGCCAGCCGCTTGTTGCCCTTGGAGCATAAATTGTATCCTGCAGTTCTGCGCCGGTATGCGTCGGACGATCGCAGCATGGTCACGTTCGGGGCGTAAGTCGAAAGAGCGGTCGCCCTTTCTCGGGCATCCGAGTGCAATGTACCGCAGGCCGCGACACCCTATTTTCAGTTAAACACGCGCCCAATGCTGTGGATACTTTCCTTTGGGCGACCATTCCGGTACGACAGTGCGTGATGATACAGGAATTGAATTGAGTACCAGCCCACATGAGAACCATCACAACGACTGAAGATCTCGCTGCTTTTTGTGCACGGGCGGCGAAATTTCCCTATGTGACGGTTGATACCGAATTCCTGCGAGAGCGCACATATTACTCGAAATTGTGTTTGATTCAGTTGGCCTTTGCCGGAGGCGGCGAAGATGATGCTGTTTTGGTCGATCCGTTGGTAGACGGGATTGATCTGGCCCCTTTGTACGACCTTTTTGAAGACGCGGGCGTTGTGAAGGTGTTCCACGCTGCACGACAGGATCTGGAAATTTTCTTTGTCGATCAGGGCGTTATTCCTGCGCCATTGTTCGACACCCAGGTCGCCGCAATGGTCTGCGGTTTTGGCGAGCAGGCTGGGTATGAAACGCTGGTGCGCAAAATTGCCAAAGAGACAGTCGACAAATCTTCGCGATTCACAGATTGGTCGCGCCGCCCATTGACCGATGCGCAGAAATCTTACGCGCTGGCTGATGTGACCCATTTGCGGGTGATCTACGAATATCTGTCTGAGCAATTGGACAAGTCTGGTCGCAAGAAGTGGGTCGCCGAGGAAATGGCCGTATTGAATGACCCTGCGACCTATCGGGTTGACCCCGAAAACGCGTGGAAGCGGGTTAAGACACGTACCAATTCAGGCAAGTTTCTAGCGATTGTGAAAGAACTGGCGCGGTTCCGTGAGGAGTTTGCGCAAACGCGGAATATCCCACGTAATCGTGTGTTTAAAGACGATGCGCTGGTCGAATTGGCGTCAACGAAGCCGCAATCTGAAAAGGATTTGGGCCGGTCTCGGCTGTTGATGCGAGATGCGCGCAAGGGTGACATAGCAGCGGGCATTTTGACCGGTGTGAAAAATGGCATCGCAATGAAGCCTGAGGATCATCCGCGCACGGAGAATGTGCGTGAAAAGCTACAGGTTAATCCTGCGTTGGCCGATTTGTTGCGGGTGTTGGTGAAAGCCAAGGCTGACAACACCGGCGTTGCGCAAAAGCTGATCGCGACGAGTGCTGATCTGGACGCCATTGCAGGCGGCATTCGCGATGTGCCGGCGTTGCGTGGCTGGCGCAAAGAGGTGTTTGGTGCGGATGCGCTTCGCCTATGTGCAGGTGAGGTTGGCTTGGCTGTTAAAGGCGAGAAGGTCGTGACCTTCGAGATCTAGCGCGCTGTCGTTCGGACGTTTGTGGCGCTTTCAACGCGCACGGTTCGGATGCCTGCCAAATCGGCACTATCAATGACATAGGCTGCATTAATCAGACGGGAGCGGGCTGTGCCTTCTCCCTCAAAACCCGACGGTGCTTGGGCGCGGAACTGAAGCGTCAGCACACCGTTTGAGACGCCGGCATTCACCAATTGCGCGTTGTAGTACCCTTGCGTCGGGGCTGTGCCAGACGCGCGGACGATTGCGCCACTGGCCTTGCGATCAATCACAAGACTGTCGACGGTTTGGACGAGGGCGCGTTGATCTACGACGATTGTGCGACGGCTTTGATCGACCAATGGGCGTGTCGCGCTTGTGGTTGCCGCGACCGGAGCCTCTTGGCTGTTACCAAACCAGTTGACTGGGTTGATCGGGCTTTCGGCAAGGCGGGCGCAGCCCGAGAGTGTAAACAAAACAGCAGTGCCAAGAAACGTCGCGCGCAGCATTTTAGAACCCTTTGTCTTTTGAGTGCTCAATTCCTAACGGAAACAACCGGCGGTGAAAAGCGGACACTGGACGTTTGCGAAAACGGGGCTTAGGTCTCGTTTTGAAAGGGAGACCCATGGCGACTGAAGAATTCGAAGAGATTGCAGAAACATTCACGTTCTTGGATGACTGGGAAGACAGATACGCCCATGTGATCGACATGGGCCGTGAGATGCCACCGCTTGATGATGCGTTCAAAGTGCCTGCGACCAAAGTGGATGGCTGCGCATCGCAGGTTTGGTTGGTTCCTAAAGTTGAGAATGGTGTTTTCACGTTCCTCGGAGCAAGTGACGCGATGATTGTCAGCGGGCTGATCGCCATTCTTCAGGCGTTGTACAACGGATTGCCCGTCACCGACGTGGCGGAGGTAGACGCACGTGCAGAGCTGGAACGGCTTGGTTTGAACGATCACCTGTCGGCGCAGCGGTCCAATGGATTGCGCGCGATGATTGAACGTATCCGGTCTGTGGCGGCGCAAGGCTAGGGGGCCTTGATGGTCTCAAGGGTTGTCGCGAGATCACCGTATCCGGTCAAACGACGCTCAAAGGCCAGCCCCAGTGTTTGGGCATGTTGGCGCGCGAGGCCTGTGAGCGCGGCATCGTCTGTTTGGGCCTGATAGACCAAGGTTGTGTAATTGCCGAAATACATGTCCCGCAGTTCAGGGTGCCGATCAAGGCCAAGGGGCTTGATCACAAAAGCTTCGAACTGGCGGGTGAGGAAATCGGTCAGATAGAAGCATGTCACTTCTTCCTGTGCGACAAAGGCGGCGTTGCCTTCGAAAAAGGAATAGCAGTGGGGGCCTTCGACCATTTGCACACCGAGCCGTTCACAGGTTTGGGCCAGCAATCCGCCTGTGCCGCAATCTGCGTAGACCACAAAAATATCATCGTAAGTCTCGCGGTATTTTTTGACCGCGTCTTCGACCGCTTTAGGAATTTGATCGGGGTGGTTATGTAAAATCGCGGGCAGGCAATGCAGGCTCATATGCGCCCAGTTATTCGCTGCAATAAGATCCAGAATTTCGCGGGCCAACGCGCCACAGGCCAAAAGCAGGACTTTGCCTTCGGGGGCTGCTGATAAACCGGCCTCTGTCAGCGTTTGATCATCGGGGATATGTTTCAAAGCTGCACCTTTCCGTGCGATGGGTGACCTTTTCCGTAACACGTGCAACTTACACAACGGGTGCCGCGTTCATCCAATGAAAACATTTAGGAGCACATTCAATGCCATCAGATATATCAGTTCAAGCCGTCGTCCCTGCGGATCGTAAAAATCAAGCTGTGCGGGACACGCTTGGGCTTATGTTTATTTCCGGGTTCTTCGCCACAATCGCGTTCGACCTTTGGGGGCAGTTGATTAGCCCGTCTTTGGGCTATGCGACCCTGTCGCCACATGGCTTGGCGCAGAGCCTCCTGAAAACACTAGGTTTGTCGGGGAATGCTTTTAGTGGCTATCTTGTTCACTTCTATCTCGTCGGTCTGATCGGTTATCCGATTGGGTGGTTGTTCGTGTTCCGCCCTGTTTGGAATGCGGTTGGCCTGCCGTCCATGCCGTTTGTTGCGTCCGCCATTTACGGGTTTGGCCTGTGGGTGTTCGCCATCGGCGGCATCACAATGATCGCAGGGTTGCCGTTTTTCTTGGGCTTCACCGGTATCACTTGGGTCGCGCTTGTCGGGCACGTTTTATACGGTATCGTCATGGTCGCCGTGATGCGGTTTTTTCAAAAGGTCTAAGCCGCACGACAGATAGTTAAAAGGCCCGCGTTTGAGCGGGCCTTTTTTGATTAACCGGCAAGTTGGTTGTGCTTACGGTCCATGAACATTTTGGCGGTTTCTACGGCCACAGCCGCATCACGGCAGTATGCATCGGCGCCAATCGCTTTGCCAAACTCGTCGTTCAGCGGCGCGCCGCCGACCAGAATGGTATAATCGTCGCGAATGCCTTCTTCGATCATCGTATCAATCACGACTTTCATATAAGGCATCGTGGTTGTCAGCAGGGCAGACATACCAAGAATGTCAGCTTCTTCAGATTTGATCGCATCCATATAGGCTTCGACCGCGTTGTTGATCCCAAGATCGACAACCTCGAAACCTGCGCCTTCCATCATCATGCCGACGAGGTTTTTACCGATGTCGTGGATATCGCCCTTTACGGTGCCAATAACCATTTTGCCAACGCGTGGTGCTCCGGTTTCGGCCAGCAGTGGCTTGAGGATTGCCATACCGCCCTTCATGGCGTTGGCGGCCAGTAAAACCTCTGGGACGAACAAGATACCGTCGCGGAAATCGTTCCCGACGATGGTCATCCCACCCACAAGTGCCTTGGTTAGAACGTCGTAAGGGGCCCATCCGCGTTCAAGCAGGATGTCTACGCCTTCTTCGATTTCTTCTTTCAAACCGTCGTAAAGATCGTCGAACATTTGTGCGACAAGATCGTCGTCGTTCAGTTCACTCAGAATGATGTCGTCTTCTTCGTCGGACATGCTGTTCGCCCTATGCTGCTATGTTTATTTGATTAGCCCTGAAAGAAAGGGCACGGTCTGGACCGATTGCGACAAGACGTGCCTGACCAGCGACCCATAGGCAAATGAATAGTTCGAGTGTATTTTGTGAAAGACGTTCATATTGTTCAAGAATGCATCGGGATGACGCCTCTTTGCCACGAGATTAACCGCGTTTTTGCCGCCACATCACCGACACTACTGTTGCTGCGAGGGCCGCGACAGCGATGGCCCATTTGCTGGTCGGTTCCATCGCGCCTTGGATTTGAAGGGCGTGGATGAGTGTTGCGCCAACAGCAAGCGCTGACAGGGCTTGATGCAGGCCTAGCCACAGGCGCGGTGCGATCGATTTGCGCAGTTTCGCGATGGCGGCAGTGGCGATGACACCTACCAACGCAATCACACCGAAGACGGAGAACACTGTCGGGGACCTTAAAAGTAGAGCGTCAATCACGTCGGGAGGGCTGGTGATATATAGCCCTGCCAAGTGAACGCAGGTCAGAGCGAGCACGGACAGCCCAATGATACGGTGGAGCCGCACGGCGCGCCTAGGTGTAAGGTTCAACACCCGCGTTGTGAGAAGCGGCTGCACGACGAACAAGGACAAACATACGATGCCTGCAAATCCTGCCGCGATGTAAATTGGGCCCCGAAAGGCGAGGTAAGGGCTGAATGCTGCCATAAGCACTGGCCAGGCCATAAGCGCACTTAGGCTGAACCAGATGCAGGTTGTTCGAGTAAATGTCACGAAGTTAGGCGCGTTGGAGGTTGAAATCGACCTGAAGTGACGTGTCTGTCGCGCTTGCCATGACGGGCCTCAAGAAAACAGTTTCAAAGTCTGCGTCATCATAGGCCAAATGGGCATGGGGTTGGCCAAAATTTGGCACGATTTGCGGCATTTCTAACTGGTAGGTTCCGTCTGCGTGGGTCAGAACTGAGCCGTGGTTGCGCGGTTCGCGTTCGCCGCCCAAAGTTGTGGCGGCCCAGATTTGAATACGGACATTGCCGAGCGGGTCGCCGGATTGGGCATCACGGACAAGACCGGACATCAGAAAACCTTCACCCAAAGCATCAACAAGGGGGGCGTTGGGCCTGTAATTGTTTGAACCACCGCGCATGGTTTGTGTGGGCGCCAAGGTTTGGGCGCGCGCTGTCGTGGACAGACCGGTGAGTGTCGTTGCCGCTGTCGCCAGTGTTGCGGTGCGGATAAAGGAACGTCGGTTGTAGAATGGGGCGTGCATGATCCAGTCTCCCGTTTGGGTTGTCATGATCATGGATATAGCGGGGCAGGGAAGGTCCGCCCAGTCAGCCCACAGTTTTGTGATGTGTATTGGCAGGTTTGTGCTGCCCTAGGTCATACAGAGGGGCAGCACGGAGTGTGCTAGAGCGTTTTAGGCGCGACGGCGGCCGCGACGTGGGGCGCGGGTAGGGCCTGCACCATCTGTTCCGTCGGATTCAGAGGAAAACCCGCCCAAAGCCGCTGTAATGGCGTCCAATGTCGGCATGTCCTCTTTCGGGCGCGTTTCTAGGGCGGCCCGCATCGCGCGCAAGTGATCTGGGGTTGTGCCACAGCACCCGCCGATGATCGTAGCCCCCAAATCGCGGGCCAAGCAGGCGTAATCGGCCATCAGCTCCGGCGTGCCATCGTAGTGGATGTGCCCTTCGACGTATTTTGGTATGCCTGCGTTGCCTTTTGAAATCAGCGGGGCTGTTGGGCCAGCATCGACGAACCCTTTTACAGTGCGCAAAAGATCGGATGAGCCGACGCCACAGTTCGCACCAAAAGCGATTGGTGCGTTTGGCAATTTGCCGACCAGTTTGACCATCTCGGCAGACGTCAGGCCCATCATGGTGCGGCCCGCCGTGTCGAAGCTCATTGTGCCGCACCAAGGCATGTCGGCCAATGCGAAGGCTTCAGCAGCAGCTTTGAATTCTTCAGCGGCAGAAATGGTTTCAACCCAAACAATATCGGCACCGCCCGCTTTCAAACCTTCGGCCTGTTCGTGGAACATTTCAACGGCAGAAGCATGGGTGAGCGCGCCCATCGGTTCCATGATTTCGCCTGTCGGCCCGACAGAGCCCGCCACGATCACATCGCGTCCGGCCTTGTCGGCCACTTCACGGCCAATTTCAGCGCCTGCTTTGTTCAACTCAAACACGCGCGATTGACCGTCATGCAGCTTCAGGCGAGCGGCGTTGCCGCCGAATGTGTTTGTAAGAAACAGGTCAGAGCCTGCGTCAACAGCACCTTGGTAAAGGGCGGTGATGCGGTCTGTGTGATCAACATTCCAGAACTCGGGGGCATCTCCGGATTGCAGGCCCATATTGAACAATGTTGTGCCTGTTGCGCCATCGGCAAGCAGCCAATCGCGGGATGACATAAGGCGGGACAAGGCATTGGACATTGGTCAGGCTCCATTCATGGGATGACGGGCAGTCGCACGGGGGGAGGGATTGAGCAAATGAATAATCTTCATCATTTGACTGAGCCGGATTTGCAACCGACTGGCGGCTATGCGTTAGGGGCGTCAAATGTCGGGCGCTGAGCCTAATATCTCTGGGGCATTACCTGTAAATTGGCAGGTCTGCAATGTTGCGAAAAGGCCAAAACGGTGTCCCGCTTTGGCCCTTTGTGTCGGGCATAAACCCGAAAAGAATAAACCAAACGCCAGCCGATGCTGGTCGTTCGTTTGGCTTTAGGCTTCGTCCATCAACTGGGCTTTCGCCTGCGCCATGAGTTCAGCCATCTTCGCACGGATCGTGGCTTCATCGGCCAACGTGCCAAGATCGCCGGAAAGCTTGCGGTAGACATCTTCGTCTCCGGCTTCTTCGAAATCGGATTTAACGACGTCTTTCGCGTACTCGGCAGCGGCATCGCCGTCCTTGCCCAAAAGCTCAGCGGCCCAGAGGCCAACAAGCTTGTTGCGGCGGGCTTCTGCCTTGAATTGCATTTCAGCATCATGGGCGAATTTGTTTTCGAATGCGTTTTCGCGGTCTTCGAATGCGGACATTTTAAGCTCCCTTAAGTGTTTGAGGTAGATATGGCGTTACAGACGCTTGCCCGCAAGGGGGGCTTGGATTATGAGGCCCACATTGGGGATGATTATGACCTCTTTGACGGTTAAAGAGCGCGCCCCCAGCAGGAGACAGCATGGCACGTCGCAAACTGGTTTATGAAGGCAAAGCAAAAATTCTGTACGAAGGCCCCGAGCCGGGCACGTTGGTGCAGTATTTCAAAGACGACGCGACGGCGTTCAATGCTGAGAAAAAAGACGTGATCGACGGAAAAGGTGTTCTGAACAACCGTTTGTCCGAGTTTTTCATGACAGGATTGCAGCGCATTGGCATCCCTACGCACTTTATCAAGCGCCTCAACATGCGTGAGCAATTGATCCGTCAGGTTGAGATTATCCCGCTCGAAGTGATCGTGCGGAACTTTGCCGCGGGCAGCATGGCGAAACGTTTGGGTATGGAAGAGGGCACGCAATTGCCCCGTCCGATCGTAGAATTCAGCTACAAAGACGATTCTTTGGGGGACCCTTTGGTGCCGGAAGAATACATTGTTGCCTTGGGTTGGGCCTCGCAGCAGGATCTGGATGATATTATCGCCATGGCGTTGCGCGTGAATGATTTCATGGCGGGTGTGATGCACGGCGTGGGGATCAAACTGATCGATTTCAAAATCGAGATTGGCCGCGTTTACGAAGGCGATTTCATGCGGTTGATTTTAGCAGATGAAATCAGCCCAGACAGCTGCCGTTTGTGGGACATTGAGACCAACGAGAAGTTGGATAAGGACGTGTTCCGGCGCGATCTTGGCAGCCTGTCCGACGCCTACACAGAAGTGGCGCGTCGCTTGGGCGTTTTGCCACAAAATAACGCGCCGTCGGGTAAGCCGACGCTTGTGAATTAAAGGTCGAGTTAACCTCGGTGACCGCGCCAGACAATTGGCCAGACGATAAAAGGACGAAGACTATGAAAGCCCGTGTGCACGTGATGTTGAAAGATGGCGTTTTGGACCCGCAGGGGGCTGCCGTGCAGCACGCGCTTGGCGCGTTGGGGTTCGATGGTGTTGAAGGTGTGCGTCAGGGGAAAGTTATTGAACTTGATCTGGCCGATGGCACGACCGAAGCACAGGTTGGTGATATGTGTGAAAAACTGCTCGCCAATACGGTGATCGAAAGCTACCGGATCGAAGTCCTATGAAGGCGGCGGTAGTTCAATTCCCCGGGTCCAACTGCGACCGCGATATGGCGGTCGCACTTGAGAAATCAGGCGCAGATGTCAGCGTTGTCTGGCACAAGGATGACGCGCTGCCTGCGGGCATCGACTTGGTCGCAATTCCCGGAGGTTTTTCGTTTGGCGATTATCTGCGCTGTGGTGCGATTGCTGCGAATTCCCCGATTTGTCGCTCCGTCGTGGCTCATGCGGAACGTGGCGGATACGTATTGGGGGTGTGCAACGGGTTTCAGGTTTTGACCGAAACAGGTCTGCTTCCTGGTGCGTTGCTGCGCAATGCGGGTTTGAAATACATCTGCAAGACGGTCGGTCTGAAGGTGGAGACATCGAACAGCGGGTACACCGAAGGGTATAACGCTGGCGCTGAAATCGGCGTGCCGATTGCGCACCACGATGGCAATTATTTCGCCGATGATGACGTGATTGCCCGCCTGCAGGGCGATGATCGCGTTGCGTTTACCTATACAGACAACCCGAATGGCAGCCGCGCGGATATTGCGGGCATTTTGTCTGAAAACCGCCGTGTGTTGGGGATGATGCCACACCCGGAGCGCGCGTTTGAAGAGGCCCATGGCAACACCGATGGTCAGCGCCTTTTCGCCGGTTTGATGGGGCAATTGACCTCGGCCTGAACCCCGTGATGGACGGTCGGACGACGGTACAGTAAAGTCAGGTCATGACTTGGGGTTTTCTGTGAAACGTCGCCGGCTTTCACCGGTTTGGACCACACGATTGATCGTGCTGGCGCTTTTGTGCGTGGCAGGTGTTGTGGTGTTGATATCCAACCGCCTGCTGACGGAACGCTTTACGGAGCGCACGCGCGGGGCAGCCGAGGTGCGGTTGGCGCTTTATTCTGCGAACTTGCTGAGCGAGCTGCAGCGGAATTCCATCGTTCCACAATTGCTGGCACGCGATCCCGCGCTGATTGGCGCGCTGAATTCCGGTGACTTTACCCAATCGACAGCACGGCTTTTGTCGTTTGTGGATGAGATTGGTGCCGCGTCTTTGATTTTGATGGACACGGACGGCCGTATTGTGGCGGCAACCAACCGCGAGCGGTTGGGGGAGAACCAGCGTAACCAACGGTCGTTTGTCGATGCGATGCGGTCGAATATTACGACGTTTACAGTCGATGAACGTGAAGAAGGTGGATTTTCGTTCACCTATTCGCGCCGCGTGGACGACAGCGGATTGGCCCTTGGTGTGGTGTCCGTTGGTGTGGATTTGGCGAAGCTGGAAAGGTCTTGGGCCGGTATTTCTGATGCGGTGATGGTGCTGGATAGCACAGGGCGTGCGATCTTGGCGACCGAGCCAAGGTGGCGTGGTCGTTCAGAGGAAGAAGGCGTGGCGCTGCAAGAGCCGCAAGACGCGATTGAGCGAGCTTTACGCGGCACACCAGACTGGTCCGCCTTGCCGATTGAGGCCTATTTGCGCGGTGCAGGGGTGCTACGACAAGAGGTTCGTGTGCCCTTTCAGGGGTGGCGAGTGGTCAGCTTTACGACGTTCCAATCTGTCCGTGAACGGGTGAACAGTATTTTGGCGTTGGAAATCATGGGGTTTGCCATCCTTCTGGCGGGGCTGTTTTGGTTTTTGTCACGCCGATCAAACTTGGCCGCGCGCATGTTCCAGCTTGAATCGGCGGAGCTTCGCCAGTTGAACAGACGGCTGCAGCGAGAAATTGCCGAGCGGGAAAAGGTCGAAAAGGACCTTGAAGTCGCAGAGCGCACGGTGGCCCAAACCAGCAAATTGGCGGCCTTGGGGGAGATGTCCGCGGCAGTGAGCCACGAGCTGAACCAGCCATTGGCCGCGATGAAAACCTACCTTGCCGGCGCACGGCTTTTGATCAGCCGCGAGCGGCCGGATGAGGCGGTGGTTGCCGTCCAACGGATTGACGGGCTGATCGAGCGGATGGGCGCGATCACGAAACAATTGAAATCCTACGCCCGTAAAGGCGGCGATAGTCTGCAACCCGTTGATGTTAAAGATGCAATTCTCTCATCTCTTTCCATGATGGAGCCTCAGTTGCGCCAAAGACAGGTGGCAATTTCCAACGTTTTGCCGGACCATTCAGTGATGATTTATGCTGATCGAATGCGGCTAGAACAGGTGATTATCAACCTGTTGCGAAATGCCCTGGATGCTACGAAAACCGCGCCAGAGCCATCGATTGAAGTGCTTTTGGCGCAGGGGGATGTGGTCCGTTTGTCGGTGCGCGACAACGGTACTGGGATTGAAGACCTCGATGAATTGTTCGAGCCATTCTACACCACCAAGCAGGCCGGAGACGGCACGGGTTTGGGGCTTGCGATCTCATCTGGGATCGTGTCGGACTTCGGCGGCAGGCTCACCGCGCGCAATGCGGTGAAGGGTGGGGCTGTATTTGAGGTAGAACTGCCCATATTGGGTTCAGACATAGAAGCAGCGGAGTAACTCGCTATGGCTCAAGCCATGAAAATCGCGATTGTAGACGATGAACAAGATATGCGGCAGTCCATCAGCCAATGGCTGGCACTGTCGGGCTATGACACGGAAGCCTTCGCCAGCGCTGAGGATGCGCTGAAGGGCATTGGTCAAGACTATCCCGGTATCGTGGTCAGCGACATCAAGATGCCCGGCATGGATGGGATGCAGTTTCTGAAAAAGCTGAAAGGGGTGGACAGCAGCCTACCTGTTATCATGATCACAGGGCACGGCGATGTGCCGATGGCGGTTGAAGCGATGCGCATCGGTGCGTTCGACTTTTTGGAAAAACCTTTCAACCCTGATCGCATGAATGAATTGGCCAAAAAGGCCACGGTTGCCCGTCGGCTGACGCTGGACAACCGAGCTTTGCGTCGGGAGCTTTCAGATGGCGGGGCGTTGATTAAGAAATTGATTGGCGCGTCGCCGGTGATGGAGCGGCTGAAAGAAGACATTCTGGATTTGGGGCAGGCGGACGGCCATGTGCTGATCGAAGGCGAAACTGGGACCGGAAAGACTTTGGTGGCCCATGCCTTGCACGCTGTCGGTGCGCGCGCGAACAGGAAGTTCGTTTTGATCTCTTGCGCGGCCTATGACGAGGAAGCGTTAACGAAACGTTTGTTTGGCCCGGCAGGGCAGGACGACCCGATCCCCGCCATGGAAGAGGCGCGGGGGGGCACATTGGTGCTCGAAGATATCGAAGCGTTGAGCACGACAGCTCAATCTCGTCTGCTGCAAGCGATCAATGAGCAAGGCACACCTGCAGAAACTCGTATTGTTGCAATTTGTAATTTGCAGGACGAGGGAAAAACCTGTGAGAGCGAGCTAAGGTCGGATTTGTTCTATCGGCTTGCCGCGCTTCGGATCACGGTGCCGCCTTTGCGAGCCCGTGGTGAGGACATATTGACCTTGTTCACACGTCTGAGCGAAGGCTTCGCCGAAGAGTATGGCTGCGACGCGCCTGAAGTCTCGGCGCAAGAGGCGGCGCAACTGTTGCAGGCGCCGTGGCCCGGCAACGTGCGGCAATTGTACAATGTTGCGGAACGGGCCGTTTTGCAGAACCGTCGCGGCTCGGGCACGATTGCATCGTTGCTCATGACCGAAGACGACGAGACCCAGCCAGCGATCACCACCGAAGGCAAACCCTTGAAAGAGTTCGTCGAAGCGTTTGAGCGGATGTTGATCGACAATACCATGCGCCGACACAAAGGGTCGATCGTAAGTGTGATGGAAGAGCTATGTTTGCCGCGCCGCACGTTGAATGAAAAAATGGCCAAGTACGGTTTGCAACGGTCTGATTACCTTGGCTAAATCATACGATGCGCTTCTGTTCGATATGGACGGGCTTTTGCTGGATTCCGAACGCGCCTTTATGGAGGCCTTGGTTCAAATCGGTGAGCCTATCGGGGTCTCGCGCGAGGAATTGGAAGCTTTCTTTTGTACGTTGGTTGGTACGTCGGCCCAAGTTACCGGCGCGCGGCTGGCGGAGTTTTTGCCTGCGTCAGTTGATGCGGTCGCGTTCGAGAGGTCGTGGCGGCAGGCGAATGCGGATCGCCGGAGTGGCGCGATACCCCTGCGACCAAAAGTGGCCGAGGTATTGCCTGCGCTGGCAGAAGCAGGGCACAAAATGGCTGTCGTCACGTCGACTAAGCGCGCCCCAGCGTTAGAACATTTGGAACATGCTGGGCTACTTGGCTATTTCCAGTTGGTTGTCGCAGGTGATGAGGTTTCGGCCAATAAACCTGACCCTGCGCCCTACCTGCAGGCCGCGCGCATGCTAGAGGTTGACCCAACACGCTGCGCCGCCTTTGAGGACAGTGATCTTGGAACCATGGCGGCAATTGGTGCAGGATGCACGACCACTCAGATCCCGGATTTACGTCCACCGGTGCCTCTGCCGGATCTGGGCCAATGCGTCGCCCCAGATCTGTGTGCGGCCATGACGGGATTGGGTCTCCTGTAGGCCGCCTTTGGATGGTTTCGCATGCGGATTGTCCAGAATTCGCGTCATGAAGCGCGATTGTGACACTTTCACATTGTAAACTGTCCATGTTGTCCCCTATGTATGAGGGACGGGTTGTTGATATGATGGAATATCAAAGACTCGGTGAGATTTTCTGAATGTGTCAGGTCGTGGCCAGCGCCACCCCACAGTCAGACCGAAATGTGATCTGCGCTTTGCGCGGATCAGATGAACAGCCCTCGGGCGTGGATTAAATTTTACACGCCGGGGCCCTGAACGGGCAGCTGATGATGACCATCAGATGTCGGAGAGTAAACGCGATGATGCGCGCGGCACAGATAACCCCCAGTGGATCGAACGGTTTCGTTCGAGCTGGCGCTGCTGCGACACTCGCCTTTTTTGGACATAATGCACTTCCAACCGGGCCCCTTCGGGCGCGGTTAAATGCATTGTGCGAATGGAATACATGGCTAAGAAAATGCTTATCGATGCCACCCACGCGGAAGAAACCCGCGTTGTGGTGGTTGACGGAAACAAGGTCGAGGAATTCGATTTTGAAACACAATCCCGCCGGCAACTTGCTGGCAATATCTATCTAGCGAAAGTTACACGGGTCGAACCGTCGCTACAGGCCGCGTTTGTGGACTATGGTGGCAACCGCCATGGGTTCTTGGCGTTCAACGAAATCCATCCTGACTACTACCAAATTCCGGTCGCAGATCGCGAAGCACTGATCGCTGAAGAGCGTGCCTATGCGGAAGCGATGCGCGCGGAATCAGAGGCCGAGGCCGAAAAGCCAAAGCGCTCTCGCCGTCGTCGCAAGCCGAAGTCTGAAACAGTTGCGGCTGAGGTTGAGGTGCAGGATGCGGTGGTAACGGCTGAGCCGGCTGAGACCTCGGAAGAGAGCACATCTGGCGATATCGCGGGTATGGAGACGATTGATCTTGAGGGATCATCCCCCATGGAAACCGTCGCGGAAACGCCTGTTGAAACGCCGGAAAGCGGTGCGGACGAGGACGAAGCGCCAGGCGACGCAGACGTTGCTGATGCAGAAGATGCAAGCGGCGATGACAGCGATGACAACGCCGCGAAGTCTGCGGATGCAACGTCGAAAGATGACAACATCGAAAGCGTTGCAGACGAAGATGAGACTGAAGACGTGCGCCCTGCGCGCAAGCCGCGCCCGAAGCGGTACAAAATTCAAGAAGTGATCAAGGTTCGTCAGATCCTGTTGATTCAAGTTGTCAAAGAAGAACGTGGCAACAAAGGTGCAGCGCTGACGACGTACCTGTCATTGGCAGGTCGTTACTGCGTTTTGATGCCAAACACGGCACGCGGTGGCGGTATTTCACGCAAGATTACCAACGCAGCAGACCGTAAGAAACTCAAAGCGATTGCCAATGAGATGGATGTGCCCGATGGCGCAGGCTTGATCATTCGGACCGCGGGCAGCCAGCGCACGAAGACCGAAATCAAACGCGATTATGAATACCTGCAACGTTTGTGGGAGCAGATCCGCGAGCTTACTTTGAAATCTATCGCACCGGCGCAGATTTACGAAGAAGGCAACCTGATCAAGCGGTCGATCCGAGACCTCTATTCGAAAGAAATTGACGAAGTGATCGTCGAAGGCGAGGTGGGCTACCGCACCGCGAAAGACTTCATGAAAATGATCATGCCGTCCCACGCGAAGAACGTGAAGCACTACCAAGAGCCGATGCCGCTGTACGCGCGGCATCAGGTGGAAAGCTACCTTTCGGGCATGTTTAACCCGACGGTGCAATTGCCATCCGGCGGTTACATCGTGATTGGCGTGACCGAAGCCTTGGTGGCGATCGACGTGAACTCTGGTCGTGCGACCAAAGAAGGGTCGATCGAGCAGACCGCGACTAAAACCAACCTTGAGGCCGCTGACGAGGTTGCACGGCAGTTGCGCCTGCGCGATCTGGCCGGTTTGATCGTGATCGATTTCATCGACATGGACGAGCGTAAGAACAATTCTGCCGTTGAAAAGCGGATGAAGGATAAGCTGAAAACAGACCGTGCACGCATTCAAGTTGGCCGGATTTCCGGTTTCGGCTTGATGGAAATGTCGCGTCAGCGTTTGCGTCCGGGCATGTTGGAATCAACCACCCAGATGTGTTCGCATTGTCACGGCACAGGCCTGTTGCGGTCTGATGATAACGTTGCTTTGGGCATTCTGCGTCAACTCGAGGAAGAGGGCGTGCGGGGGCGTTCGAAAGAGGTTTTGGTGAAGGCACCAATCGCGATTTCGAACTACCTGATGAACCAAAAACGCGAGCATATCGCACAGATCGAAGGCCGCTACGGTTTGTCCGTACGTGTCGAGGGCGACCCGCATATGGTGTCGCCAGATTTCGCATTGGAAAAATTCAAAACAGCGAGCCGTATTGTTGCCGAGGTCGAATTGCCAGTCATTTCATCCGACACAGCCGTGATGGCCGATGTTGAAGATGCGCCGGCAGAGGTTGAGGCGGATGCAACACCCGCCGTAGAAACCACAGAGGGCGAAGCGCCGACCAAAAAACGCCGTCGTCGTCGTCGTCGTCGTCGTGGAAATGGTGGCGGTGAGGCTGGCGAAAATAATGCCGACCAAAACGCAGGAAACGAAGGTGCAGTTGCAGCAGCACCGGTTGAGGGCGAGGCAGAGGCTACCGTTACGGCTGATGCTGCCGCTCAAGATGCGCCTGTTGCTGAGGCGGCTGAAGACGCACCTAAGCCTAAACGGACCCGCACGCGCCGCAAGAAGAGCGATGATAAACCTGTTGAGGCTGCTGAGGCGCCAGTAGCAGATGCAGATGGGTCAGATGCTGTTGCGAAAGAGGGCGAGGATGCGCCGGAAGAGGCGCCTAAGCCGAAGCGCACACGGACACGTCGCAAAAAGGCTGATACGGAGACTGCAACTGCGGGTGTGGATGCAAAGCCAGATGTGGCTGAGCCCCAAGCTACAGAGGGTGATGTTGAAGAGAAGCCAAAGAAACGGACGCGGAGCCGCAAGAAACCGGTAGCCGAAGTCGCAGCAGACACCACTGCGGACGTGAAGGTTGAAGCACCTGCACCCGCACCTGCGCCTGAAGAAAAGGCTGAAGCGCCAACTGAGGCACCTGCAGAGAAGCCCAAAAAGCGTCGCACAACGACATCAAAGCCACAGCCCGTGGCTGATGTGGCAGAGGCGCCAAAAGAGAAGGTTGCAGACACCGAGGACAAACCGAAGAAACGCGGTTGGTGGTCTTTGGGAGGTCGTTGATCTTTTGCGTGAGAAGTGTCGCGTAATTGCCTGATTTTAAACGCCGTCTCGATAATTCGGGGCGGCGTTTATCTATGTTCAACCACATAAATTTGATGTGTTTCAGCTTCTGTCTGTGAGATCAGACGATTTCCGGACTGGGCGCAAAAATGTGGAATATCGATCACGGCAATTGGATCGTCCGCCCAGATTGTCACAACAGTGCCCTTCGGCGTAGACCGAAGAACTTTCCCTAGTTTGAGAACAGGAAGCGGGCACATCAGGCCGCGGGCATCAATAATGTCATCCATATCCTCGGTCTGCCTCTGCCGCTTCTAAATGTCCAACAGTTTTGAAACATGTTTCAACGCGGATGTGACCACTTGTGCCAGTGACGTCGGTGCAAAGCCCCGCTAAACGTTCCTCATGTTTGAAACAGAAACCTTCCTCGCCGCGTCGCTTATACCTGCTTTGCTGATTGCATTTTCAGCAGGTATTTTGTCGTTCCTCAGCCCGTGCGTGCTGCCGATTGTGCCACCCTATCTGGCCTATATGGGCGGCGTCAGCGTGACCGACATGGAGGATGACGTGACCGCACGCAGGCGGACCGTTATCGCCGCGCTGTTTTTCGTGCTCGGTTTGTCCACGGTCTTTTTGATTCTGGGGGCAGGAGCCTCTGCGCTGGGGCGGACGTTGTTGGGCTACCAAACCTACCTTCAAATCGGGGCGGGCCTTGCCGTTATTGGTTTTGGTTTTCACTTTCTAGGTGTTTACCGACTTAAGTTTCTTGATCGTGAAGTGCGCGTCGATGCTGGGGATCAAGGCGGGTCGGCATTTGGGGCTTATTTTTTAGGGCTGGCCTTCGCGTTCGGTTGGACGCCATGCCTTGGCCCGATATTGAGTGCTATCTTGAGCCTTGCGACCGGCACTGGTGATGTCGGCAAAGGGGCCGGGATGCTGGGGGTCTATGCGATGGGCTTGGGTGTTCCGTTCTTGTTGGTGGCCGCGTTTTTCCCGCATATGAAACGGCCTATGGCGTGGATGAAACGGAACTTGAACGTTATCGAAAAGATTTCCGGTGTGTTGTTGGTTGTGGTCGGGCTGGCCATGGCGACGGGCTTCATGACCGTGTTTGCGTATTGGTTGCTCGAGGCATTTCCTGTTTTGCAGGTATTCGGCTAGCTGATGCTGCCATTGCGTCCTTAATTTTGCCCAAACGGCCTGCTAAGGTGATTGTAAGAACCATAGTAGGCAGTGATGGGTCAAGCAGTGAGCAAGATAGTCAAAAATCGCCGGGTATTTTACATTCCTGGCTATGACCCCATTCACCCCCGTCGGTATCGCGAATTGTACCGCACGGAATCCGCAGCGCAGGCTGCGATTTCGGGGTACGACATCGGCATCTCTCCGCGTGCGGGCGAAAACTATGGCTGGCAGGTCGCAGCGCAAATCGAAGATCAAACCGTTGATGCGCAGGTTGAGGTCTTGGTCTGGTCGGACATTGTTCGGGGGTCCATGGCGTCAAGCATTCCTGCGACGTACCTCCAGCTCATCCGCACAGCTTGGACTTATATTGCCTCTGGCGCGTTGCGGCGGCTGATGCGGTTGCGCAAAGGTCCGGTTATAGCGGCGCTTTATCCCGTCGGGATGTTGATCTTGCAATTGGCTGTTGCAGCGTTGGCGTGGCGGTTCATAGGCGGGCTCGTGCACTTCGCAGTGGCAGCGGCGCTGCCGGTCTTGCCTGGTTTCGTGGCGATTTTGGCAGGTTTAATTGGTGGTGGGGCGGTGTTTGTTGCGATCTTGCGGTGGTTCAAATCGAAAGACGGCAAACTCTTTGCCTATTATTTGATGCACGACTACGCATATTCCGCCCATTGGAAAGGGGCAAACCCGCCTGATCTCGAGCTGCGGATGGCGCAGTTCAAAGACACGATTGCCGAGGCATTGCGCGAAGATGTTGATGAGGTTTTGGTTGTCGGGCATTCGTCTGGTGCGCATTTGGGCGTGTCGATTTTGGCTGATCTCATCCGCGATGGCGGTGTTATCCCTGAGGGCCCGGCACTAGGTTTTCTCAGTTTGGGGCAGGTTGTGCCCATGGTCAGCTTTCTGCCCAAGGCCGACAGATTACGCGCCGATCTTCACTATCTTTCATTGCGGGATGAATTGACCTGGGTCGATGTTACGGCACCGGGCGACGGCTGTGCCTTTGCATTGTGTGACCCGGTCGCTGTGTCCGGGGTCGCACCTGAGGGCCAGAAGTGGCCTTTGGTCATCTCGGCGGCCTTTACACAAACGCTCAGCCCGGCGCGGTGGAAAGAATTACGTTGGCGGTTTTTCCGGCTTCATTTCCAGTACTTATGCGCCTTTGATCGCGTAAATGACTATGACTATTTCCGCGTAACTGCGGGGCCAAAAACCTTAGGGGATCGCTTTGAAGGGCGCGCACCGTCAAAGTCGCGGATCGTTGTGCCTGCGTCGAAATACACAAGCATGTCCGTATGATTGCGCCACTGCCCCCAAAGCCGCCATCGCGCCCTGAGAGGGTATCGCTGCGGCGTTACTTGAAACTGTTTCGACAGGATATCTTGTCGGCGCAGCCGGCCAAACTCTACCGCGCGTGGATGGCTGAGTTTAAGACACCGTTTTTCCGAAGCTATTTGGCCAATGATCCCGCCCTTGTAAAACGGGTGCTGAAGGAACGGCCGGATGATTTCCCAAAATCGGACCGGATTGGTGCAGGGTTGCGCCCGCTCTTGGGTAACTCGGTTTTCTTGACCAATGGCGAGGTGTGGAAGCAGCAGAGACGGATCATTGACCCTGCGTTCGAAGGGGGGCGATTGCGCGAAACCTACGGTGCGATCTATGCCGCAGCTGAGGCTGCCGTGGCGCGCATGACGCGCACCCAAGGTGTGATTGATATCGAACCTGAAATGTCTCATGCAGCGGCGGATGTGATTTTTCGAACGTTGTTTTCGATCCCGATCGAGGACGATGTTGCGACGCAAGTGTTCGAGAAGTTTCGCGATCATCAACGCACGCAGCCGATTTTGAATTTGGCGGCCTTTATTCCGGGGCCTCGGTGGATGCCGCGGTTTTTCAAACGGGCGACGAAAGAGACAGCCGCGGACATTCGCCGTTTGATCACCAGTTTGACGGAACAGCGGATGGCGCAAATCGATGCGGGGACCGCACCCAACGATCTGGCCACCAAAATCATGACCACAGCAGACCCCGAAACCGGTGAAACCTTCAGCACAGAGGACATGGTTGATCAGGTTGCGATCTTTTTTCTGGCAGGCCATGAAACCAGCGCCTCTGCTTTGGGATGGGCGCTTTACTTGATGGCGATGCACCCGGATTGGCAGGACCGTGTGGCGCAAGAAGCCACAGGCGCGGGGCCTGCCTTTGCTAGTCTGTCGAACCTCAAGGTCAGCCGCGATGTGTTTCGCGAAACACTACGGTTGTACCCGCCTGTTCCGATGATGGTGCGCGAAACCAACCAAGCCGAAGACATGCGAGGCAGGCGTGCCCCAAAGGGGAGCCAAGTTGTTCTCAGTCCATGGCATTTGCACCGGCACAGTCGCTTGTGGGACAATCCAGATGGGTTTGATCCTGCGCGGTGGGACACCGAGAATGGTAAAACCTGTCAACGTGACGCCTACATTCCGTTTTCGGCCGGGCCACGTGTGTGCACAGGCGCTGGGTTTGCCATGGTCGAAGGCACCTTGTTGTTGGCGATGTTGGTGCGCGCGTTCAAGTTTGAACTGACTGATGACGTGCCTGTTCCCGTGGCCCATCTGACCGTGCGATCAAAAGAGGGTATTCGCCTGAAAGTAACGGCCCGCTAGCGCGCGATTTCCGATTGTAACGTCTTGAGGACAAACACCCGAATGGCGGACGCGAGGCCGATATCGCCACGTGTTTCATCAATCTCGATGGCCAACCCGTTTAAGGTTTGTGCGCGGTCTTCGGCGATGCGGCGGAATGCCTGCCAAAATTCCGGTTCAAGCGACACAGATGTACGGTGGCCGCGCAGTGTGAGGGAGTGTTTTGCTGGGCGCGTTGACACAGGGCCTACTCGTCTTCGAAACGTTGCTGATCCAAATGGGTTCTTAGTTTGGCTTCGCGTGCGGCTTCTGCCAATCGCTCGGCCTTGGTCCGACCAAAACGCAGGGCGTTCTGGTCGGCTTCGGTTTTCTTTGCGGTGCGTTCGCGATCTTTGCGGACTTTGTTCAGGTTCACAATTTCTGACATCAAACGCTCCAGTCCTGTCGATTATTTCGGGCCGATCATATCTTTTGGCTGCACGACGCGGTCGAATGTTTCTTCGTCCACAAAGCCCAAAGCCACGGCCTCGACACGCAGGGTGGTGCCGTTTTTATGGGCTGTTTTGGCGACTTTGGTTGCGTTGTCGTAGCCAATTTCAGGGGCCAAGGCCGTCACCAGCATCAGCGATTCCTGCATCAGTTTCTCGATGCGCTCTTCGTTGGCTTTGGTGCCCGACAACATCCGTTTGGTGAAGCTGTCTGCTGCGTCGCCCAAAAGCTGCATGGATTGCAGCAAGTTGTAGGACATCATCGGGTTGTACACGTTCAATTCGAAGTGGCCTTGCGACCCTGCAAAGCCGATTGCCGCGTCATTGCCCATGATATGCGCGCACACCTGTGTCATGGCTTCGGCTTGTGTCGGGTTTACCTTGCCCGGCATGATGGAGGAGCCTGGCTCGTTTTCAGGTAAGATCAGTTCGCCAAGGCCAGAGCGTGGGCCAGAGCCCAAAAAGCGCATGTCGTTAGCGATTTTATAGGCGGCCATCGCGGTGGTTTTGATCGCACCGGACATGAAGACCATCGCGTCATGGGCTGCCAGAGCCTCGAACTTGTTCGGTGCGGTCACGAAGGGCAGGCCGGTGATGTCGGCCATGTGTTTGGCGACAGTTGTATCCCAACCGGGGGAGGTGTTCAGGCCGGTACCGACGGCGGTGCCGCCTTGTGCCAATTCATAGATGCCGGGCAACGCGGATTTGATACGCGCGATGCCGTTGCGGATTTGCGTGGCATAGCCGGAAAATTCCTGACCCAATGTTAGCGGTGTCGCATCTTGGGTGTGGGTCCGGCCAATTTTGATGATGTCTTTGAATTCTTCCGATTTCGCTTCGAGCTCGGCTGCGAATGTTTCCAGACCAGGGAGCAATACGTCACGTGCCGTCATTGCTGCGGCGATGTGCATGGCTGTTGGGAATGTGTCGTTAGACGACTGGCCCATGTTGCAGTGGTCGTTCGGGTGAACTGGGTCTTTAGATCCGATCACGCCACCCAAGATTTCAATGGCGCGGTTGGAAATAACCTCGTTTGAGTTCATGTTTGATTGGGTGCCAGAACCGGTTTGCCAAACAACCAGTGGGAAATGGTCATCCAGTTTGCCGTCGATCACCTCTCCTGCGGCTTCGATCATGGCATCGGCCAGCTTCGCGTCCAGCTTACCGCTGTCTTTGTTGGCCATCGCACAGGCTTTTTTAATCACGCCCAAGGCGCGCACGATCGCGACAGGTTGTTTTTCCCAACCGATGGGAAAGTTCATCAAAGAACGCTGTGTTTGCGCGCCCCAATAGCGGTCAGATGGGACCTGCAATGGGCCAAAGCTGTCGGTTTCTGTACGTGTATCGGTCATGGAAGTGTCCTCGGGCTCATGCTGTATACTGTTGCATGCCGTTTAGCGCCGTTCTGCCGCTAGGGCAACGGTCTGCGCGATCTTATGTTACTTGCGGAACTGGTCCAACGACACGACTTCGGCCTCTCTCGGGGCGTCGTCGGTCTCGTCGTCCGGCTCTGCCATCACGTCCATCGGGGCTTCGGGGGCGACGGCGTCTTCATCGTCTTGGGTTTCGAACCGCAGGCCAAACTCAACAGAGGGGTCAACAAAGGTCTTGATGGAATCGTAGGGCACATACAGCGGTTCGGGGTTGTCCCCGAAGCTGAGGGTGATGGCGAAACCCACCTCGGTCACGTTCAGGTTTTCATATTGGTGCTGAATGACGATCGTCATCTCACCCGGATAGCGGTCAGACAGCCAATCGGCGATTTCCACATCGGGGTGCATTGTGTCGAACGTGATGAAAAAGTGATGGTTGCCGGGCAGTCCATTGTTGGAAATGTCCGTCAAAACCTCATAAATCAACCCGCGCATGGCTTTGTGCATCAGGTTGCCGTAGTCGATTGTTTGGTTCGAGATGGTCACGGAAAGCCCCCTTTTGGCGTTGTTGATAACATACGAGATTCGAGAGCGGATGAAAGGGGCGGAATGGGCCGATTAGGCCCAAATGCTCAATATCATGCCAAACGCCGCCATAAGCGCCAATGTTGGCAGCAACGGGATCTTTCGCCACATCAGCAACATGATGGCCAGCAAGGTAAGTGCGGCTGCGCTTATATCAAAGCTGGCCCAAACGGGAATGAGGGTCGAAAATGGTTCTGCCGCAGGGGTCAGATCTGCGAACCACACGTGCAAGGCAAACCAAACGGACAGGTTCGCGATAACCCCCACAACAGCGGCCGTGATGGCAATTAGGGCGGCGCGCAAGCGGGGCGCACTGTCGAGCCAGTCAATGAGAGGCGCCCCGGCAAATATCCAAATAAAACAAGGTACAAATGTCACCCAAAGGGCCATGACACCTGCAAGCAGAGCAAGCCCCCAACCGCCAATGTGAAGGCCCGCGATGATCGCCGTGAATTCCGTCACTAAAATGAGCGGGCCTGGCGTGGTTTCTGCAAGACCCAACGCATCGATCATTTCTGCGGTGGTAAGCCAACCGAAATCCGAAACCAGGCTTTGCGTCATATAGGCGAGCACCGCATAGGCCCCGCCAAATGTGACAACCGCGAGTTTTGAGAAAAACAAACCCACCGCTAGCAAGAACACCGATCCCGTGACCCAAGCCAACATCAAGGGGGCGGCCCAAATTGCGCCGCCAAGGATCATAGGGGTCACGGCATGTTTCCACGGTGGGCGTTGGGCCGGCATGATTACGCCAGAATAGGTCATAGCGCCGTAAACGGCAGCGATGATGATGATAAACGGAAAGGGGAGGTTGAAGAGAAATAAGGCCAGAAACGCAAAGGCCGCAATGATACGGTGCTCAAATCTGCCAAGGGCTTTGGTTAACAACCGCAGGATGGCCTGCACAACAATCACGATCACCGCCGCTTTGATGCCCAGAAATGCCGCCTGTACCAGCGACAGGTCGCCGAAGGTTGCGTAGGCTGCGGCTAGAATGGCGATGATACATGCACCGGGCAAAACAAACAGCCCGCCCGCCAAAAGACCGCCTCGGATACCGTTCAGTTTCCAACCCGCGTAGGTGGCCAATTGCATCGCCTCTGGGCCCGGTAAAACCATGCAAAAGGACAGGGCTTTCAAGAAGTCCGACTGCGACAAAAGCGGTCGATCATCGACCAGTTCTTTTTGCATCAACGCGATTTGGGCGGCGGGCCCACCAAAAGACAGACATCCAATTCGGCCAAACACGCGGACCATTTCCTTATCAGTCATGTCGCATCTCCGAAACTGCTGTGGGTTTCAGATTGGCCGTCGCGGGCCCATCGGTAGAGTGCGTCGTACAGCGGCATCGCGGCATTCAATTGGCTGTGGTCGTCTTTGTACATGCGGGACAGGCCAACAGATACGGCCAAAAGCCCCGCCGCTTGGGGGCTCGTGTCGCGACCTGTATCCGCGGCGCGAACGACGTTTGAAAGTGTGTCCAACACTGCCGTTCGAAGATTGAAGTGATCAAGAACGGCGTCAAATGTGCAGTGATCACCCACGTGGCTAAAAGGCACGTTTTCTACATCAAAAGGCGTTGCACTGTACTTTTCAGCAACATTCAGCACCTGATCAGCTGGGACGAAGAGAAAGTCAGCATCTCGGTTTACAAACCTGCGGATCAGCCACGGCGTTGCAACTCTATCAATTTTGGGTCGGTGCCGGGTCACCCAACGTGTCGATTTAGGCAGGGCTGATAGGGGAATGCTCGGGGCATCAGATTGAGCGCGCCACGCGGCCATGCCGCCTGCAAGATATTCGGCGGTCACGCCGTGCGCTCTCAGGAACGAGGCCATACCCATGCTCAGTTTCAAGCCTTTTTGGCACACGATCACGACGTGTTTTTCAGCCGACATATCTGCGATTTGAGTGACATCTTCATGACAGGCGATGAGTGCACCCGGGATAAGAAATGGGTCCTCTGCACGGTCTTCAGCTAGACAGATATCAACGATCAGCGGGCAGTCGGGCGTTCCGATCAGGCGGAGCAATTGTTTCGGGGTGATTTCGTTCGGGGCAGCCATGCGCATGTCTCCGGTTTGGGAATGGACATGCGAACGTTTGGCCAACGCCTCACGGGGTGTTCGCGTCAGACCCCATGGCACTTTGTCGGAAACTTTTTAATGCGGGTCAAGTCCGCACATGCAAGGCCTCTAACCCGTGAAAGTGAAAGACATTTGCGTATTTTGGCCGCGATGCCAGCGCAATCTTCGGGCATCGTTCGAACAACACTTGAAGGGCGACGCGCAGTTCCAAGCGGGCGAGAGGGGCGCCTACGCAAAAATGAATGCCGCCGCCAAAGGCCACGTTCACGGGCCCCTTGCGTGCTGGATCGAAGGTGTGCGGATCGGTGTAGGCCGCTGGATCACGGTTCGCGGCGCCCAACAAACAGCTGACCTTATCACCGCGTTTGAACGCGTGGCCGAACACTTCACAGTCTTCGATCGCCCAGCGGTCGAACAAATGCAGCGGGGGATCAAACCGCAACGCTTCTTCCACGACTTTCGCGTCGACCTCTCGGATATCACGTTCCAACAGGGTTTTTACGGCGTTACCTAATGTGTGTACCGTTGCTTCATGGCCCGCGTTCAAAAGCAGGATGCAGGTTGTAATCAATTCATCGGTCGTCAGTTTTTCACCGTCTTCTTCTGCGGCAATCAAATGTGAAATGAGATCATCCGCGGGAGCGGCACGTTTTTCATCAACGTAAGACCGCATGAAGGCCACAAAATCTTCTGTGGCTTCGATGGCGCGGTCTTCGATCGCTCGGGTCCGGCCCGAGACGTACATCGCGACCATATCATTGGACCACTGCAAAAGGTCATCGGCCCGCGTTTCTGGCACCCCTAACAACCGCGCGATTATGATCACGGGGACACGCCGTGCATAGGCGTCAAGCAGGTCAAAGTCGGCCTGCGGAAAGCTGTCGATCAGCTCGTGACACAACGTGGTTATTTCGGGTTCCAACGCCGCAATGCGCCGTGAGGTGAAAGCCCGCAAAACCAATCCGCGCAGACGGGTATGGCGCGGCGGGTTTAGCTCCAGCATGGAATGGGCCTCGACCGCGTAAAACGGTTTGAGGTGATCGGGGATCGTAGGAGCAAATTCTTCTGGGATCTCGCGACCAAATCTGCGGTCCTTCAAGAAGGCGCCGACTGCGGCATGAGATACGGCGCATACTGCATTGTATTCAGACCAGAAAAACAAATCACCTGATGCGCGTGCTTGGTCGTAAAACGGGTAAGGGTTTTGAACGAATTCAGGGTCGGTCGGGGCGTGTGAGAGCTTTTCCATCACGGATGAATGCCTTTGACCTCTAGCCAATGCAAGGGCGGCTTCGTAGATTGCGGCCATGTTGAATGCGCTTCAGACAAGAATTATCGCGATCGTGACTTTTTTGGTCGCTGTGGCGCTGTTGTCAGCAGGTGTCGGCTGGGCCGGGTATGTGTCAGCGCTCGATCAGCTAGAACAGCGAGGGCGATCTGATCTCGCCTTAGCGTCGGATCGTTTGACGGGCGAGCTGGGGCGGTATCGGGAGTTGGCAGTTCTTATGGCCGACCATCCCGGTGTCATGGCTGCTGTCACGGGTGATGCGCGCGGCGTTTCCGATCTGTTGCGTGAAACGGCAGACAAGACGGGAAGTCTCGATATTTTGGTGGTGTCCCAATTTGGTGCAGAGCTTGCATCTGCTTCGGGCGAGGGGGCGCTGTCCCACGGCGGTGCGCCTTATTTTGAACGTGCGATGGACGGGGCGATGGGCGTGTATCACCGTGTAAGTGACCGCTATGGCCAGCGAACGTTCATGTTTGCGGCACCCGTGTTTTCCAATGCGGGGCCTGTTCAGGGCGCCGTTATCATCATCGTAAACGTCAGTGCCGTAGAGGCCGTTTGGCGTGGTGCCCGACCGACCGTTTTTTTCACCGATGAGCTCGGGGTGACGTTTATTTCAAACCGGTCCGAAATGGTTCTGATGGCGCGGGGGAATATCAGCACCGTGCGCGGCACCTCGGCCGAATATTACCCCGATACTTTGCGCCCCTTTTTGGACCACCAAGAACGTGACGTGAGAGGGCGTCAGCTTTGGTCGGTTGAGGGACAACGCTACGTTCCAAGACATGCACTTTATTTATCACTGTCGCTGCCCGTTATCCAAATGACCGGTGAGGCGCTGCTGGATGTGTCGCCTGCGCGAACTTTGGCAGGGCTGCAAGCGGGTGTCGCGGCGGCGATTTGCTTGGCGTTTGGTGCGATGTTGTTTTTGGCAACCGAAAGGCGCCGCACTTTGGCGATCGCGAATGCCCAGTTGGAAGGTGCGGTTCAGGCGCGCACAGCCGAACTATCGCGCACAAATGCGGAATTGCGCCGTGAGGTAAGTGAGAGGATTGCTGCGGAGGCCCAGCTAAAGAAGGCGCAATCTGATTTGGTTCAAGCGGGGAAGCTTAGTGCGCTGGGGCAAATGTCTGCAGGGATCAGCCATGAATTGAACCAACCTCTCATGGCTATTCGCAGCTATGCCGAAAACGCAGAAGCGTTTTTGGACCGAGGCAAGTCAGAAGTTGCAGGCCAAAACTTGGCGCGGATTGCAGATTTGGCGCGCCGCATGGGGCGCATCATTCGCAATTTGCGTGCCTTTGCGAAGCAAGAACGCGAAGGGATCGCGGATGTTCCGTTGGACGGCGTTGTCACGGCCGTTTTGGAAATCGTTGAAGCGCGCGCGCGGGATGCGGGCGTAGAGATCGTGTGGCAACCGCCAGATGTGGACCTGGTCGTCCGCGGCGGTGAAGTGCGCCTCCAACAGGTGGTTTTAAACCTTGTCACCAATGCGATGGACGCGATGGAGGCGCAGGACAGCCCCCGTCGTATAGAGATTGACGCTGAACGCCACAATGACCGGATTGAGCTTTTCGTACGCGATACTGGCCCCGGTTTGGACGAGCCCGACAGGATTTTCGATCCGTTCTATTCCACCAAGCAGGTCACCTCAGATGGGACAGGGCAGGATGGTATGGGGCTTGGGCTGTCTATTTCTTATGGATTGGTTCAAAGCTTTGGCGGTATGATCCGAGGGCGCAATCATCCTGTGCGTGGGGCCGTCTTTACCGTTACCCTTGATGCCGCCCAACCCCGAGAGGATGCAGCATGAGCACGAAAGTCATGATCGTTGACGACGAGCGCGATGTTCGCGAAGCCCTAGGTCAGACCATCGAGTTGGCCGATCTAGAGCCGTTGCGTGCAGGCTCTTTCGTGGAAGCAAAAGACCAAATATCCCCCACGTTTGATGGTGTCATTGTCACCGATATCCGGATGCCCGGGCGCGACGGGTTTCACCTGCTGAACTATGTGCATGAGATTGACCCTGATTTGCCAGTGATTTTGTTGACCGGCGAAGGCGACATTCCGATGGCTGTCAAAGCGATGTCGGAGGGGGCCTTTGGGTTCTTGGAAAAGCCATGCGGCGCGAAAGACTTGCTGGTGGTCGTCAAAAAGGCGTTGAAGGCCCGGGGCTTAGTGATGGAGAACCGGCGTCTCAAGCAGGAACTCGACCGCGGAGACGCAGCCGCGCGCATGCTGTTCGGCGTCTCGCAAGCAGCGTCTAATCTTCGTGGGCGGGTAAGGTCTGTCGGACGTGCCAACGCGGAAGTCTTGATCACAGGAGAGCCCGGTACGGGAAGCCCCAAAATTGCTGAAGTGATCCATCTGCTTTCAGGGGGAGCCAGTGGGCCGTTTGTAAAACGCGCCGCTGCTCAGCTCAGTGCCGATGACCTGGCAGAGGCCATGGCTGAGGCCGAAGCGGGAACCCTGTATTTGGACGAGGTCACAGCGCTCGCACCGGCCGTACAATTTGCACTGCTCGAAGCGCTGGAGGCTGGGGCAAACGCGCGGGTGGTATCAGGAACGGCGCGCGATATTGAAGCGGACGTGGCCGACGGGCATTTCAGCACCGACTTGTTCTACCGACTGGATTTGATGCGCGTGCATGTTCCGGCTTTGCGCGAACGGCCAGAAGATATTCCTGTCTTGTTTCGGCATTATGTGGCGCAGGCTTGCGAACAGGCGAACCTGCCAGAGCCAGCGATATCATCTGACGTTGTGGCGGGGTTGATGGCGCAAGATTGGCCCGGAAACGCACGTGGGCTGATGAACACCGCCATGCGTTTCGCGATGGGAATGGGGGAAGAAACCCTGACGGCAAAGCCAGACGAGGGGCTTGGTTTGGTGGAGCAATTGGCGCAGGTCGAGCGGTCGCTGTTGATCGAGGCGCTCCAGCGGGCGCAGGGGAGGTCTGGCGAGGCCGCTGAAACGTTAAAGCTACCCCGAAAGACGTTTTACGATAAATTGGCCCGCCATGGTTTGAAGCCAGAAAGCTATCGCATCTAGGTTTGTGCTATGTGTGGATTTCCGCACAGTTTGCGGTAGCACCCGTGCGGAATACCGCAGGGCCAGTGCTGATCTATCTGGCCTCTTGAGTATTTTTTATTTATCTACAGTGACTTACGGTAAACTACCCAAATGAGTTTGGCGTGAGCGAAAAATCGCTTTCTATAAAGCCAAGCTGCGCCCGGGAGGGGGGTGGCGATTCCAATTGGAGGGAGGAAACCCATGAAGTTTCTTATGAACGCAGCCTGTGTTGCTGCGCTAACTGTATCCGCTGGCACAGCTATGGCCGCATGTGACGACGGTGAAATCGTCGTAAAATTCAGCCACGTGACAAACACAGACCGCCACCCGAAAGGCATTGCGGCGACATTGCTGGCCGAACGTGTGAACGAAGAGATGAACGGCACAATGTGCATGGAAGTGTTCCCGCAGTCATCGCTGTACAATGATGACCAAGTGCTGGAAGCCATGCTGCAAGGCGATGTTCAATTGGCCGCACCGTCGTTGTCAAAGTTCGAAGCCTTTACCCGTCAGTTCCGCATTTTCGATTTGCCGTTCATGTTTACAAACATCGAAGCTGTTGACGCATTCCAAGGGTCTGAAACAGGTCAGGCGATGCTCGACAGCATGCAGCGTCGCGGTCTTCAGGGCTTGGGCTACTGGCACAACGGCATGAAGCAAATGTCCGCGAACGTTCCTTTGGAAGTTCCGTCCGATGCGGATGGCCTGAAGTTCCGCGTGCAAGCCTCTGACGTGTTGGTCGCGCAGATGGAAGCAATGGGCGCGTCCCCACAGCCGATGGCGTTTTCCGAAGTATACGGAGCGCTGCAAACTGGCGTTGTCGATGGGCAGGAAAACACATGGTCTAACGTTTGGGGCCAGAAGTTTTTCGAAGTTCAAGACGGCGTGACCGAAACAAACCACGGCATCATCGACTATCTCGTCGTGACCTCTGTTGATTTCCTCGACAGCCTTGATGCTGACGTGCGTGACCAGTTCATGACCATTCTTGGCGAAGTCACTGAGACCCGCAACGCTGAAGCCTTTGCCGTAAATGAAGAAGCGAAGCAGTCGATCATTGATGCTGGTGGTGTGATCCGCGAGCTGACAGATGAGCAGCGTGCGACTTGGGTCGAAACAATGCGTCCGGTTTGGGACCAGTTTGTTGACGACGTAGGCCAAGAAAACATCGACGCAGCGCAGGCGATCAACGCCAGCCTGTAAGTCTTGGAAGGGGCGGCGCGTGATGTGTGTTCGCGTTGGTCGCCCCGCCGCTAAGTCCAAACGAAACATCGTTTGAAACGGGCCGGCTGCGCTGTGGTCGGCCCTATTTTAATGGAGGGGACAAAATGTCGGGTGCCTACCAGCCCAAGGGGCAAATAGGAGCAATCGTACACAATTTGGAAGAAACCGTTATCGCGCTGCTTATGGGGCTGATGACATTGGTGACTTTTATCAACGTTGTGATGCGCTATGGATTTAACAGCCAGCTGATCTGGGGCTTGGAACTCACTCTGGTTCTGTTTGCCTGGCTTGTGTTGTTTGGCATTGCCTACGGTTTCAAAGTGGTCAGCCATTTGGGTGTAGACGCAGTGATCAATCTTGTGGGTAAGGGGCCGCGCAAATGGCTGGGCGTGCTCGCCGCTGTTGCCTGTATTACTTACGGCTGCCTTTTGTTGAAAGGCGCTTGGGATTACTGGGCGCCCTTCGCCGGGCTGGACGCCACAACTGGCCGCTGGTTCCCGACTGGGTTTGCCAACAGCCGCGATCAGGGCTGGTACGAGACCGAACAGCTGCCCATTCCGTTCGCGCAAACGTGGTTGGAAAACACGTTCAACCTTGGCGAGGAATACGAGAAACTGCCACGTTTTATTCCCTATGCCATGTTGCCGTTCTCGATGGCGCTGATGTTGTACCGGCTGGTGCAATTGTTGGTGCGCATTCTGTCCGGTGAAATTGATACTTTGATTGTAAGCCACGAGGCCGAAGATGCCGTGGAAGAAGCGGGTGAATCCCTCGCGCTGGAGACATAAGCCATGGATGTTGCACTTTTATTTGGAATGGTGATTGCCCTGTTGGCGATCGGTGTGCCGATTGCCGTGGCGTTGGGTTTGTCATCCACGTTGTTTTTGCTGATCTTCTCGGACAGCTCTTTGGGTTCTATCGCGCAATCCTTGTATCAGGCGATGGCAGGGCACTACACCTTGCTTGCCATTCCGTTCTTTATTCTCGCCTCGTCGTTCATGTCGACCGGTGGTGTGGCCAAACGGATCATCGAGTTTGCAATTGCGATTATCGGTCACGTGCGTGGCGGTCTAGCGATTGCCGGTGTCCTCGCGTGCATGTTGTTTGCGGCTCTCTCTGGGTCTTCGCCGGCGACGGTTGTAGCCGTGGGGTCCATCGTGATCGCGGGTATGGTGAAATCGGGATATTCCAAAGATTTCGCCGCCGGTGTGATCTGTAACGCCGGTACACTTGGTATTTTGATCCCGCCTTCGATTGTGATGGTGGTTTATGCTTCGGCGACTGATGTTTCTGTCGGGCGCATGTTCTTGGCTGGGGTTATTCCGGGCCTGTTGGCAGGTTTGATGTTGATGATCACAATCTATGTCATTGCCCGCATCAAGAACCTGCCGAAGGGTGAATGGATGGGGTTTGAGCATGTGTTCTCCAGCATTCTGGACGCCTCTTGGGGGTTGTTCTTGATGGTGGTGATCCTTGGCGGGATCTACGGTGGTGTCTTCACCCCGACTGAGGCCGCCGCGATTGCATCTGTCTATGCGTTCATCGTGTCGATTTTCATCTACCGGGACATGGGTCCATTGAAAGGCCGCAGCTGGCTGCCAGAGGCGGACGCGGACGTGGGCCTGTTAGGTTTGCGGGTGTGGGGCTTCACCTTGGTGACATTCCTGTTGTACGCGGTGGGCGGGTTTATGATGGGCTTGTCGATCATGGTGGCCGTGTATGCTGCGTTGGTCTTCGGTGCGATTGCCTTGGTGCTTGCCTATGTGATGTCCAAAGCGGTTGCGGCCGGTAAGGGGATGACGGTCGCAGGGGGTGCAGTGGCCATTTTTGGCGCGGCACCTTTGATCTACGCGATCGTCCATGTCTTGCGGTCGGATGCAACTGCCTTGTTCGCAGTCATTCAAATCATCGGCGCTGTGTTCATTCTTTTGCTACCGCCTGCGGTCTTTGTGTTTTCACTGGTCCGTGGCGCGCAACGTTTGCAAGTGTCTGGTGGTGGTTTTGGTCAGTCTTTGGCGGTGGGGGGCAAAAACCTTGTCCGTGCCAACCTCGAAAACGTAATCTTTGCCATCCCCGCATTGGTGCACCGCGAAACGAAGTCGACCCTGCTTGAGGCGGGTAAGCTGACGATCATGTTGATGTTCATCATCGCCAACGCGCTGATCCTGAAGCATGTTTTGACGGATGAGCAAATCCCACAGCAGATCACAGAGGCGATGCTGGCCGCAGGGTTGGGCCCGATCACATTCCTGATTATCGTCAACATCATTTTGTTGATCGGCGGTCAGTTTATGGAACCTTCAGGCCTGATCGTGATTGTCGCACCCTTGGTGTTTCCAATCGCCATTCAGCTTGGGATCGACCCGATCCACCTCGGCATCATTATGGTGGTGAATATGGAAATCGGAATGATCACGCCGCCAGTGGGTTTGAACCTGTTCGTTACATCTGGCGTGGCAAACATGTCGATGATGCGGGTGGTCAAAGCGGCCCTGCCGTTCCTGGCTGTGCTGTTCGTCTTCTTGATCATGGTGACCTACATTCCGTGGCTGTCGACGATGCTGCCAACGGCTTACATGGGGCCTGAGATCATTACGAACTGACCATTAAGTTGATAAAGCAATGAAAGGCGGCGCTCTGTTTCCAGAGAGCCGCCTTTTTCATGTGCCATCATGGCTTGCGCCTAAAGGCTGTTTTCCAACGCCGTCACAATTGGGGAGAAATCCGCTGCTTTGAGAGATGCGCCGCCCACCAGCGCACCGTCCACATTGTCCAACGCGAAAATCTCTGCCGCATTGGACGCTTTGACAGATCCACCGTACAGCAAGCGCATTTCGGCGCCGTCCTCTCCAAAACGATTGGACAGATAAGCCCGCAGTGCGGCATGAACGTCTGCAATTTCATCTGGTGTTGGTGTGAGGCCGGTACCGATCGCCCAAACCGGCTCATAGGCGACTGTTGTGGTGGCGGCCGTTGCTGCATCCGGTATTGATCCATCCATCTGGCTGCGCAGAATATCTAAGGTGTCCCCAGCGCGGTATTGGGCCTCTGTTTCGCCAATGCAGAGAATGACGTGCAGGTCAGCGGCCCAACCGGCCTCGGTCTTTGCTGCGACCAATGCATCGGTTTCACCGTGATCGATGCGACGCTCGGAATGTCCGGTTATGACATAATCCGCGCCCGTATCTTTGATCATCTGGGCCGAGATATCACCGGTGTATGCGCCTGATACTTTCGTGTGGCAATCCTCACCGCCCACAGATAGGCCCGTGGCTGCCATGCGTGACAGCAATGTCGCGGGGCCACATATCACCATGTCCACCGCAGGGTTTGGATGACTGTCTGCCAGCTCCGTAAGTTGAGGCAAATCTGCCGATGTGCCGTTCATTTTCCAGTTGCCAGCGATCAATTTGCGCATTGGGGTCTCTCCTTGGTTGGGGCTGGTCTAACAACTGCTTCGCCATTACGAAAGAGGGATGAGAGGGAGCGCGCGTTGATGATCACATGTCTTCATACGGCCCAAGTGCACGTGGATACGTTTGGGGCATTGATCCCGAATGCGCGCCATGTGGTGAATGAAGGGTTTCTGGAACGGGCCCGCGCGGACGGGATCGAGGCTGTGAGAGCCGAGGTTGGCGCTGAACTCGCGCGGCTTGCGGCGGACGGCCCAGTGTTGTGCACGTGTTCTACATTAGGGCCGCTGGTGGACGATGCTGGGAACCCACAGGTTCTACGCATTGATCGACCCGCGATGGAGCAGGCTGTCGCAAAGGGCGGCGAGGTGGTTGTCGCGCTCTGCTTAGAAAGCACCCGTTCTGCAACGCTTGCTTTGTTTGAAGAAATTTCCGGGGGCCGTGCCGCAGCGAAGCTCGTTATGTGCGACAGCGCTTGGCCGCATTTTGAGCGCGGTGATATCCTCGCGTTTTCCGCTGAAATCCAAGCGAACGTTCGGGGGCAGGGCGCGCGCGTTTTGTTGGCGCAAGCATCGATGGCCGTGGCGGCAGACGGCTTGCGTGCAGAAGGCATGGAGGTGTTCACAACCCCTGAAATGGCAGCGCAAGCCGTGATGGCACTGGCGAAACGTTAAAGGTGAGCCAGTGCTCGGCGGGCTATTGCACAGGCGTCTTCTGGGTCGTCCAGCGCGCTGTCGGGTAGTTTCCAATAGGGCATCGCGGTGGGTTTGGTTGCGTTTGCGCGTTGGTATGTCCAACGGGTCAGGCCCATTTCGTCCAATTCAGCCTGAAACGCGCCAGCCCCTTTGATCATCACACCAAAATCTGAATGCACAATCGCGAAGATCGTGCCCTCGTGATAGAGGCAAAGCCCACCCATCATTTTTCGGGTGGTCAGCGGACCAAGGTCCGCGAAAAGATCTGTCGCGAACTCTATCTCTTCCGCAGTGACGCTCATGTATTTGCGGAAAGAGTGTCGTCAAACTTGATTGATTCACCGCAGCCGCAGGCCTCGGTGACGTTCGGGTTGCGAAACTTAAACCCAGCTTCGAGCAAAGACACTTCGTAGTCGATTTCAGTGCCGAACAGAAACATCTGCGCCATAGGTGCGATCATCACGCGGGCGCCATCTTGCTCGACGACTTCATCCATAGGGTCGACCTCGGTCACGTATTCCATGGTATATTCCATGCCAGCGCAGCCCCCTTTTTTCACGCCGATGCGCAGACCTTGGGTGTTGTCTTTGGCCATCAGTTTCGCGATTTGGGCTGCTGCCTTGTCCGTCATGCTGACGGCCTGTTTTCCGGGAATGCCGAACATGTCAGGTCTCCTTTGAGGATAATGTAGGCGGGGAAGGGGCACAGAACAAGGTCCACAACTGCCGGTATTTTGGTAAAGCCTACCTAAAACACTGTTTGGCAGATGTATGCCCCATGCACAGAACTTGCTGAAAACTCACTTCTTTCCAGCAGTTGACGACACATATTCCGACTGGCTTATCGAAATTCAGCGTAGCTCGGTTTGTTCGCGCGCTGCATTTGGTTCGGGTTTACATGAAGCCCAATTCAAGGCGCGCTTCGTCGGACATCATTTCCATGCCCCACTGCGGCTCCCACACCAGTTCGACATCTACGGTTTTCACGCCCGCTAAAGGCTCAACCGCGTCCGCAACCCAGCCCGGCATTTCACCGGCGACAGGGCAACCCGGTGCTGTTAGGGACATGAGAATGCGAACCTCATTTTCATCATTGATATCAATGGTGTAAATTAGCCCGAGATCTAGGATGTTGACCGGAATTTCAGGGTCATACACCGTCCGGCATGCTTCGACCACATTGGGGTACAGCGGGTGATCCGAGGTCGAGGGTTTGATCAAAGGTGTGCCTTCCAAAGGCGCGTCGTCAGGTGTGTTTTGGTCAGTCATCTCGTCAGATCCCGTCTATTCCTGACTGTTCATATAGGGTTTAGGGGGTGGGTCGTAAAGGGCCGCTCGGGGATGTCGTGCAAAGACAGTGTTTTCCCGCCTTCGGCGTCACGGTGTGCTTTGCATTCGGTGCGCATCAGGCCTAGAAGGGGCCTCCAGCACGAGGTTTCCATGACACAACAGCCATCAAAGTTTTCGTTTCAGTTGAACCACACCGATGGTGCAGCCCGCACGGGCGTGATTTCGACCCCGCGGGGCGACATTCGAACACCTGCCTTTATGCCGGTTGGTACGGCGGCGACGGTCAAGGCGATGATGCCAGAATCTGTGCGGGAAACCGGTGCGGATATTTTGTTGGGCAACACTTACCACCTGATGCTGCGTCCGACGGCGGAGCGTATTGATCGGTTGGGCGGCCTGCACAAATTCATGAATTGGGATCGTCCGATCCTAACCGATTCCGGCGGATTTCAGGTGATGAGCCTTTCGGATCTTCGTAAGTTGACCGAAGACGGTGTGACGTTCACATCGCATATTGATGGGTCTAAACATTTCTTGTCGCCCGAAACATCCATGGAAATTCAACGGCTTCTGGGTTCGGACATTGTGATGTGTTTTGACGAATGTCCCGCATTGCCTGCCGACAAAATGCGCATCGCGGAAAGCATGCGGCTGTCCATGCGATGGGCGCAGCGCTCGCGTGATGCGTTTGGCGACCGGCCGGGGCATGCCTTGTTCGGAATTCAGCAAGGCGGGCTAGAGGAAGACCTGCGCGCCGAAAGCGCTGAGGCGCTGACAAATATTGGTTTTGAAGGCTACGCCGTGGGTGGTTTGGCCGTGGGCGAGGGGCAGGAGGCAATGTTTGGCTGTCTCGATTTTGCGCCCGCGCAATTGCCCGTTGATAAACCACGCTATTTGATGGGCGTGGGTAAGCCGGATGACATTGTCGGCGCGGTGAAACGCGGGATCGATATGATGGATTGTGTTTTGCCGTCTCGGTCTGGTCGAACGGGGCAGCTGTTTACACGGCACGGTGTCGTAAACATCAAAAACGCGCGCCATTCGGATGATCCGCGCCCGTTGGATGAAAATTGCCGGTGTCCTGCGTGCAGGAACTACAGCCGCGCCTATTTGCATCACGTGTTCCGCAGCCATGAAATGATCTCTGGCATGCTGCTCACGTGGCATAATCTGACCTATTTCCAAGATATTATGCAAGGTATGCGCGACGCGATCGCCGCAGGTACATTTGCCGCATGGGAAGCGGATTTCCATGCGACACGCGCACAAGGGGATATTGAACCGTTATGAAATACGCATGGATCGCCCTCGCGGTGCTGACCACCCCTGTACATGCCGAAAGTCTTTGCGATGTATCCGATATGGCGCAAGTGTTGGATGCGGTGCAGGGGGGCTGGACCCTTCAGGGGGGCACATCGGTCGAGGGCACAAATGTGTCGGTGACCGAAAATACGATTGGCCATGTTGCGATTGATGATCAGGGGCGTTTCGCCTCGGTTGAGGTTTTGGCCGATGAAGACATGCCACAAGCCATCATCGATGGCGCGAGCCCGATGATCGTGCCCACCGCGACAGTCTATGATGTAGATGGCGTTGACGACATTTTGGACACCGTTGAAGCGCCGTGGATTGCGGATGCGCTCTCGATGACGCCCTGTGGCCCTGAAGGCCTGCAACAGCTCAACGTTCCTGTTGAGACCACCCCAGAAGTCAACGCCGTGGTCACCTTAATCCCCTATTTCACCGACGGTCTTTTGTTGATCAGCGAAGCGGAGGTGACGGGGGAGTGGGGGATCGCATTCATCACAAGCGCGGGGTTGCTGCGCCCCATCGAATAAGACGTCAAAAACGCAAAACGCACGAATTTGACGCTAAATTGCGTCGTTTCGGCAGAAAATATCGAAGTTATCCCCAAAAACGTCACATTGTCACCTTGCAGCCGCAACACGACAGGGGCAGTTTGGCGATTAAACGGTTTGTTGGTTGAAAGCGGGCGAAAGACCCCCACATCTATAGGCCAAGACCGGAGACAGATGTCGTTGCCTCAAAGAGGGACCGTCTGTCTTGCTAGTAAAGGAAAAGAGCATGCAAGACCCCCATTCCCTTGAGCCGTTGAGCCCATCTTACCCCGTATTGCCGTTGCGCGACATCGTGGTGTTCCCGCACATGGTTGTCCCACTGTTCGTGGGTCGCGAAAAATCTGTCAGCGCGCTGGAAGAGGTAATGGCTGATGACAAGCAAATTTTGCTGTCCAGCCAAATCGACCCCAGCATAGACGACCCTGACGAGTCCGGCATTTACAAAGCGGGTGTTTTGGCCAGCGTTCTACAATTACTCAAATTGCCCGACGGCACGGTGAAAGTGCTGGTCGAAGGCATTGCGCGTGTGCGGATTACCGATTTCGTAGACAATCCGAACTTCTTCGAAGCATCCGCGGAATACCTGACCGAGATGCCCGGCGATGCCTCAACGATTGAGGCACTGACCCGCACCGTAGCCAGCGAATTCGAACGCTACGCCAAGGTTAAAAAGAACATTCCAGAAGAGGCGATGTCCGCCGTTTCGGAGGCGACGGAGCCTGCAAAGCTTGCTGACTTGGTGGGCGGACACCTCGGGATCGAGGTTGAGCAACGTCAAGACTTGCTCGAAACCCTGTCTGTTTCTGAACGTTTGGAAAAGGTCTACGGACTGATGCAGGGCGAACTGTCCGTGCTTCAGGTCGAGAAAAAGATCAAAACCCGCGTCAAAACCCAGATGGAGCGGACCCAGCGCGAGTATTATTTGAATGAGCAAATGAAGGCCATTCAGAAAGAACTCGGTGATGGCGAAGAGGGCGAAGGCGAGATTGCCGAGCTGGAAGGCAAAGTTGCGGAAGCCAAACTGTCAAAAGAGGCGCGCGAAAAGGCCGAAGGTGAGCTGAAAAAGCTTAAGAACATGTCGCCGATGTCTGCCGAAGCCACAGTTGTGCGCAACTACCTTGATTGGATGCTATCCATTCCATGGGGCACGAAATCGCGCGTGAAAAAAGACCTCGGGCGCGCTGAAAGCATCCTCGATTCAGATCACTACGGTTTGGACAAGGTCAAAGAACGTATCGTCGAGTATTTGGCGGTTCAGCAACGGTCGAAGAAGCTGAAAGGCCCAATCATGTGTTTGGTCGGCCCTCCGGGTGTCGGTAAAACGTCATTGGGCAAATCTGTAGCCAAAGCGACAGGGCGCGAATTCATTCGTATCAGCCTTGGTGGTGTGCGTGACGAATCCGAAATTCGCGGTCACCGTCGGACCTACATCGGGTCGATGCCTGGCAAGATCATTCAGGCGCTGAAAAAAGCGAAAACGACCAACCCGTTAATCTTGCTCGATGAGATCGACAAGATGGGCCAAGACTTTCGGGGCGACCCTGCTTCAGCAATGCTTGAGGTTCTGGACCCTGAGCAAAACGGCACATTCGTTGATCACTATCTTGAGGTGGAATATGACCTCAGCAACGTGATGTTCCTGACTACATCGAACAGCTACAATATGCCTGGCCCACTGTTGGACCGGATGGAAATCATTTCGCTGTCTGGCTACACGGAAGATGAAAAACGCGAGATCGCCAAGCATCACCTGCTCGGTAAGGTCATGAAAAACCACGGCCTGAAAGAGAGTGAATTCACCTTAGAAGACAGCGCGCTGACATCCATCATCCGGTACTACACCCGCGAAGCTGGCGTTCGGAATCTTGAGCGTGAAATCGCAAAAGTTGCGCGTAAAGCGGTGACCAAGATCGTCAAAAAGGAAACAGACACTGTTGTTGTCACCGCCGACAACATTGATGATTTCCTTGGTGTGAAAAAGCATCGGTTCGGTCTGGCAGAAGAGACGGATCAGATCGGTGTCGTAACGGGGCTGGCCTATACCTCCGTCGGTGGTGAGCTTTTGAACATCGAAGCCTTGCGTTTACCTGGCAAAGGCCGGATGAAAACCACCGGCAAGTTGGGCGATGTGATGAAAGAATCCATCGATGCAGCATCCAGCTATGTGCGGTCAATCTCGCCACAGATCGGCGTGAAACCACCGGAGTTCGATAAGTTGGATATCCACGTGCACGTGCCTGACGGCGCGACCCCCAAAGATGGTCCGTCTGCAGGCCTGGCGATGGTTACTTCGATCGTATCTGTCCTCACCAAAATTCCAGTTCGCAAAGATATTGCGATGACGGGCGAGGTGTCTTTGCGCGGTAATGCGATGCCTATTGGGGGTTTGAAAGAAAAGCTGCTGGCGGCCTTGCGGGGCGGTATCAAAACCGTCTTGATTCCCGAGGAAAACGTGAAAGACTTGGCCGATATTCCGGACAACGTAAAAGAGGGCTTGAAGATCATTCCGGTGACGCATGTCTCTGAAGTTTTGAAACATGCATTGATCTCTGAACCGCAAGAAATTGAATGGGATCAAGAGGCAGAGGATGCCGCTGCCGCGGAGGCCGCTTTGCGTGCACCGTCGACAGGGTCTGGCGCTGTCGCCCATTAAATTTGACGACACTTAAATTGAGAAAAGGCGCTGCGGGAATGCAGCGCCTTTTTTCGTATCAGCTTAGTCCGCAGCAATCGCCGCAAGCATAGCAAACAAAATAAACGGTAAATATGTTCCTGCGCTGGATGGAGAGGCTTCGACCGCATCGATGATGACCTCAGGTTCCAAAATGGGTGCACCCAGACCGCCCGCATGTGCGGCCATGGCTGAGACTGAAACGAGCGATAGTGCGAAAAGTATTGATTTGAACATTGGTTACCCCCAGTTAAAGCCCTATTTCGGACCGATTTTGCGCATTTGGTCAAGACTGGGTGGCCAGTTTTTTGCCGATATTATGGGGAAGGGGTGAATTACCTGTGTTTTCCCATGGGATTGGCCCATTCATCGGTCTATTGTTTCTGAAAGAGGCACAATTCTGTGCCCGGTTTGGAGATATACGCATGGCAACCCGCAGTACAAAGTCGACAGCTAAGGCTAAAACGACGAAGGCAAAGACAGCCACAACCGCCGCAAAGGCCGCGGCCTCTGTAACGGCGCCAAAGGCCACTGTTGTTGAAACTGCAAAGCCGGTCATTGCTGCGGGACTTGTGAAAAAACCAGAACTTGTTGACCGCATTGTCGCTGAGACAGGTATGAAAAAGAAAGATGTGAAACCTGTTGTAGAGGCCACGCTGGCTGTGATCGCGCGCACCCTTATCAAAGGCGAAGAGCTTCAGGTGCCACCCCTCGGTAAGGTTAAAATCAATCAGGTTAAGGACATTGCAAACGCGACGATCCTTAAGGTGAAGATCCGCCATCCCAAAAATGCACCGACGGCTACATCAGCCGCATCCGTCGAGGATGACGTTTGATGAATTAGCCTTCCCAGCCCCTATTTTGGGGGCAGGTTTGGTTCTTTAAGTTTGAGGCAGTGCGGGCTATGGATTTCGAATGAAATATCCCGAATTATATATTCTTCGCCACGGTCAGACCGAATGGAACGCCGAAAACCGCATGCAAGGCTGGTTGAACTCCCCATTGACGTTGAAGGGGCATCAAGATGCGGCACGACAGGGGGAGATCCTAAAGTCCCTTGATTTGGCTGGGTTTTCTTTCTGGTCCAGCCCGTCAGGGCGGGCCTTTCAGACTGCGGGTATTGCCTGTGGGCCGATCTCGGAAACGATCCAAACGGATATTCGACTGCGCGAGATTGGCGTTGGCGATTGGTCTGGGCGTCTGCGGGAAGACCTGCCGATGCCAGAGGGGCCGGACCCGGAACTGGCGCAATATGAAATGGCGCCCGGCGGGGAGGGCTTTGACGCCGTTACCGCCCGCGCGACGGCATTTTTGCAAGATCTAGAAGGGCCAGCGGTTCTGATCACCCATGGGATAACCAGCCGCGCTTTGCGTTCGATCGTGATCGGTCCTGCGGCGTTGGACAACCCTTCGGTGCACGGCGGGCAGGGCTGTGTTTATCATTTGCGCGATGGTGTTCAGACGCTCTTGGAGTGAATTAAAAATAATTTGGGAAATCCGCAAAATGCGTCTTGCAGTACCTGATAGGGCAGGCTAAATCCCCGTCATCGGGTCGTTAGCTCAGTTGGTAGAGCGCTTCGTTTACACCGAAGATGTCGGGAGTTCGAGCCTCTCACGACCCACCATTTCACCGATACTTTTAGATACACCCACTGTTGGTACGCACAGTTTTGTGCTGTGCGACATGCTGCTTTTGCCTAGCTCAGTCGGCCTGAATGCGTAGTGTATAACGGTATAGGATCGCGTTCGGATCTAACTATGTCGGACTGAGGGTAAATAACGATGACTGAAGCAAACATTCAATCTGGCGGGCTAGGCAACAGTGCGACGCAGTTCGGCGCGGTTGCTAAAACCTTTCATTGGCTGACGGCTTTTCTGATCGTCTCTATGCTCGTGCTGGGTGTCGTTGCCAGCAAGTGGCCCTTTGACACATCGGACGCCTTGGGAACAAAGGCGACTTTGTTTTCCATCCATAAAACGCTTGGTCTTTTTACGTTTCTGGTCGCAAGCCTGCGTATCCTCTGGGCGATATCGCAGCCGCGCCCCGCACCTTTGCCGAACGGCAGAAAATTTCAACATTTTGCCGCTGAAACAGTGCACTGGTCGCTGTATGGCGCCTTGGTTTTGGTGCCCTTGACCGGATGGACCCACCATGCCGCCACCACAGGATTCGCGCCAATCCTATGGCCGTTTGGCCAGACGCTATTTTTCATCCCGCAGTCCGTGGGCTTGGCTGCAATTTTGGGGAAATTGCATTTCGTATTTAATGTGCTTTTGGCAACGTCGTTGGCGCTTCACGTTGCTGGTGCGATAAAGCACCACGTGATTGATCGCGATGCCACGTTGAAGCGCATGTTACCGGGGCAGGTCCCCTTGCCAGCGGGCATTGAAAAGCAGCCGCTTCACAAAGGCCCGCTTGTCATAGCCTGCCTGATATGGGTTTGCGCAGCGGGCATTGGGGTTGCGTTGGGTGGCATGAAAGGATCCGCCGCGGCCTCCACATCGCCCAGCTTGGACACAGTTCAATCGCAGTGGGCTGTAGCGGATGGCACATTGAACATCGCGGTCGATCAATTCGGCCAATCTGTCGGTGGGACGTTTGCGGAATGGACGGCCGATATTCAATTCACAGAAACCGCGGTTTCGGATGAATACGGGAATGTCACGGTCGTGATTGCAATCCCGTCCCTGACGCTCGGCAGCGTCACGAGCGAGGCCCTCAACGATGGTTTCTTAGACGCTGAAAGTTTCTCGACCGCGACATTTACGGGGCCGATTAAAGCGTCTGATGGGGAGGGCCGATTTGTTGTCGACGGAACGTTATCCCTTGTGGGCAAAGACATGCCGTTGTCTTTACCGTTCGTCCTCACTTTGGAGGGAGAGACCGCGAAAGCCTCAGGCACCGCTGTTTTGGACCGGCGCGATTATGATATCGGTCAAGCGTATCCCGATGAAAGTTCCGTCGGTTTCGCGGTGACGATCACGTTTGATTTAACGGCAACCCGTTCGCAGCCGTAACACGCCCCACATAAAAAAGGCCGGCGCGTTTATCACGCACCGGCCTTCTCTAGTGTCGATGAGAGCCCTTATTCGGCGTCGCCAGTGGCCTCGATGGAAATCACCAGATCCAGCTCGTCGCTCACGAAGGGGGCAAACGCGCCTGCGCCAAAGTCAGATCGCAAGATCTGAGTTGTCGCCGTAAAGCCAACCGCAGGAACACCGCCAGCTTGTGGGTTTGGGTGCGCGCCCACGAAATTCAATTTCGTATCAAGCGCGACTTCAGCAACCTCACCATTCACGGTCAAATCGCCTGTGATGATCGCTGTGTCTTCGCCAGTTACTTCGATTCCTGTGGATGTGAAGGTGACGAGGTCTCCCTCGGCGCTTCCTAGAAAGTCTTCACTTTGAAAGTGAGCATCCCGTGCTTCCCAGCCCGTAAACATCGCCAATGTCGGGATGGAGACCGAAACGCTGCCGTCTTCTGGGTGCTCAGGATCGAAATTGATCTCGCCTTCAAACCCTGAAAACATCCCGAAGGTTGTGGAAAGACCGAGGTGGGAGTAGGAGAACATGACTTGGCTGTGGCTTGGGTCCAGCGTGTATGTTTCGGCTTCGGCCAGCGCTGCGGTGCCAAGAGTGGTTGTGGCGACTGTGGTCAATGCGAGGGCGGTTGATTTCATCAAATTCATTAAATGCTCCGATCAGTTTGAGTGGCTTTCCGGACAACATCTAACTGAATATTAGATGATCGATAGGTCATCGCGATCACAGTACGGTGTGTTCCGGCACAGGCGACGTCTTAGAATTATGACGGTTTGGTTGATAGGCGCATAAACACACAGGGCGTGTGCATCAGCACACGCCCCGTTTGATCCAAGTCGCTTGATATTAGAGCTTTAGCTGCGTGGCTTTCGAGGTGGCGCCATGCCGCCGGATTTTTGCCCTTCAGACCGCGCGCGGTTTTTCTTGCTTGAGGGTTTTCCCTTGGGGGGAGGCGCCCCTTTGCCACCTTTGGGTGGAGTGGCCCGTTTGGAGGGGTCACTGTTGCCCTTGCGGTGTGGCTTACCACCGTCCCCGCCCTTGTGAGATGGCTTGTCACCCTTGCCTTTGTAGGCGGGCTTTCCATCCTTGCCTTTATACGCAGGCTTATCGCCATGCGGTTTGCGTGGTTTGTACGGCTCGATCGTGTCGTCAGACGTCTGCGGTTTGCCTTTAGGCTTGCCGCCAGATTTTGCGTAAGGCTTGCTGTCTGATTTTTCGTATTTCTTGCCGCCACCTGCTTTATCTGCACGTGGTTTTTTGTGCCGTGGCGCCGGATCGTCGTTCCAATCGGTGGGCGGCGTGCTTGGCTTGCCGCGATGCGGTGGTTTGTCGTTGCGCGGCGGGCGATCGTCTTTGCCTTTGTAAGCCGGCTTGTCGCCTATGCCTTTGAAGGGGGGCTTGCCGTCTTTACGAGGGGGGCGCGGGCCGCGATCAAGGCTTGGGGCCTTATCCATGCGTTTCAGCGGGGCACCATTTTCCAGCGTCATGTCGGCATCCAGGGCGTCGATCAGCGTCGGAACCGAGGATTCGCGGATTTCGATGTAGGATTCGGTGTCTTTCACACGAATCGCACCAATGTCGTTGCGGTCCAGATTGCCCATTTTGCAGATCATTGGCAGCAAACGCCGTGGCTCTGCACCCGCATCGTACCCACCTGGAAGCGAGAACCAAATGCTGGGGCCAAAGGCTTCCCGTTGTTTTGGTGCTTCGTGCACGTCAGACAGGTCTTCAGGGGCTGTATGTTTCTCACGCCACAAACGCAAATAGGCTGCGGCCAGCTGTTCGGATGAGAATTGTTTTACCAATTCACCAACCGTGGCTTCGCTCGACCCATCAACCTCTGGCGACCAATCGGTTTCGGTCAGCATGCGTTCTTCGTCGCGGGCAATAACGGCTTCGGCAGAAGGGGCTTCAGCCCATTCGGCGGTCAGCTTGGCCCAGCCCAACAGGCGGTTCGCTTTTTTGTGGACGGCTGGCGGCACGATCAACGCGGAAACGCCTTTGCGTCCGGCGCGCCCCGTGCGGCCAGAGCGGTGCAACAATGTGTCTTGGTTGCTGGGCAATTCCGCGTGGATAACCAAGTTCAGGTTCGGCAAATCGATGCCGCGGGCTGCAACATCAGTTGCCACACAAACCCGCGCACGGCCGTCGCGCATGGCTTGCAAGGCATTGGTGCGTTCTGATTGGGTCAACTCACCCGACAGGGCCACAACGGAAAAGCCACGGTTCGACAAACGCGTGGTCATCCGATTTACGGTCGCGCGCGTGTTGCAGAAAATGATCGCATTGGGCGCTTCGTAATAACGCAACACGTTGATGATGGCGTTTTCAACATCGCGCGGCGATACGCGGTAGGCCACATATTCAATGTCAGAGTGTTGTTTGGCCGCAGACACCGTTTCAACGCGCTCGGCGTTCTTTTGGTAGCGCTGTGCCAGTTTGCCGATGGAGGCAGGGACGGTGGCCGAAAACAGCAGCGTTTGGCGCTCTTCGGGGGCTTCATCGAGAATGAATTCCAGATCATCGCGGAAACCGAGATCCAGCATTTCATCGGCTTCATCCAAAACAACCGCCCGCAATGCGCTCAGGTCGATAGAGCCACGCATAATGTGGTCGCGCAAACGTCCAGGGGTCGCCACCACAACGTGCGCGCCGCGCGCCAAGGCTCGTTTCTCGTCGCGCATATCCATGCCGCCAACCGTTGACGCGATGACAGCGCCAGCTTCGGCGTAAAGCCAAGACAGTTCGGTTTTCACTTGAATGGCCAATTCACGGGTGGGTGCGATGACCAAGGCCATCGGGGCCTCGGCGCGGCCAAATTTTTCGTCGTCGCCAAACAAACGTGGTGCAATCGCAAGACCGAAGCCCAAAGTTTTACCAGAGCCGGTTTGCGCAGAAACCAAAAGGTCACGCCCCTCCAGTTCGGGCGCGGTGACGGCCTGTTGCACGGGGGTGAGTGTGTCGTAGCCACGGGCGGCGAGGGCCGCTGATAGAGCCTGTTTCAAGGGAAGTCCTATTTAACTTGGGGGTCGCCGCATCATTTGGCGGCCGGTTGGGCGTCCTCTAAGCCTTAAAACCTTGGATGTATAGGGGCAGCGGCCATGCAATAGGCGCAAGGTTAAGGAAAGGCCGAAGGTTGGGGCGTTCTAGCCTGTTTGCGTGACCCGCCTGAATTGGCGCGATTGCCATAAGGGCCAGCCGATGATTTGGCTGACCGTGACAAACCGCAGACCGCGTGCAGACAACCCGTCGAGCGTCTGGGGCATGGCGTCAATCGTGCCGCGGTGAATGTCGTGGCTCAGAATAATGGCCCCTTGCTGGGTCGCCTGTAAAATCCGGTTTGCCACGGTCGTAGCGCCGGGCCTGCGCCAGTCTTGCGGATCGACCGACCATAAAATGGTCGGCAAGTTTCGGTTCACGTTCAACCAGCTGCGCTGCCTATGCGTGAACGCCCCATAGGGAGGGCGAAAAGTCACCGGCGGGCGCCCTGTGGTCTGATAGATGGCGTCGGTGGTGCGATCGATCTCGCGGAGAACGGTCGCGTCACTGTGGCGATCTAGGAACGGGTGTGACCAACTGTGATTCCCAATCTCGTGGCCTTCCTCGGCAATGCGGCGTGCCAACTGGGGATAGGCCGCAACCCGTTCTCCAATCAGGTAAAACGTCGCGCGCAAGCCGCGCTCACGCAGCATGCCCAGCAGACGCGGCGTATGGGTAGGGTGCGGGCCATCATCAAATGTCATCGCCACCACGGGAGAGGGGGTGCGCACGGCTGTAATCGTTGCACTGTCCGATTGCGCGATGTCATCCGGCAGGGCAATCAAAGGGCGTGCAGCCGCCGATCCCGGAAGAAAGGGCAGGGCACAGGCCCCAAAACTCGCCGTCAATAGATGACGGCGTGACAAATTTTTCATTTCACCCTCCCCAGGGATTCTGTGCAGACCTGTAGAGGATTGCGAATATTTCCGCCTAAAATCAAAGACTTTCTTCGAAAAACGGCATTTCATAGGGGGCTTTTCACCGATCCACACTGCATCTTGTGACAGGTAAATGCAGAAAACCGTGAATTTGGTGTTTCTTCTGGCTTGACGGTCCCGCCATGCGTGCCTAGAAGCACCCCATGTTGATGCAAATCAGCGGACAGTGGGCGGTTGTAGCTCAGCTGGTTAGAGTGCCGGCCTGTCACGCCGGAGGTCGCGGGTTCGAGCCCCGTCAACCGCGCCACACTGTCCTTCCGCCCGAGAGTTTCGGGTCCCGCGATCGGGGTTATGATCGAGATGCGCGGTTGTAGCTCAGCTGGTTAGAGTGCCGGCCTGTCACGCCGGAGGTCGCGGGTTCGAGCCCCGTCAACCGCGCCACTCTCCCCCTTCTTCGTCATAAGTATATTTTGGTGCGACCATTACGCCGCCCGTCGTTTTCCCTCTTGTTGGGGGTGAGCAAGCTGTTGCAAACATCCAAATACAACCAGCGATCGACTTCGAATATTGGAGCTTATGATGTCCCAGCAAAACGCCGAGAAACGCATTATCCGCCACGTTGTGTTTTTCAGCAGCAAGGCAGAGGGGGATATCGACCGGATCGTAGATGGTTTGTCGATGCTAGAAGCGATTCCATCGGTCAGTCACTTTGAGGTATCGCGAAACCGAAATGAAGATCGGTTCGGGAACGACGTGGATGTCATTGTTTACGCAGAATTTGAAAACGACGATGCCTTGGCCGCGTACCGTGCGCACCCGATTTATCAAGACTGCATCGAGATTGTGCGCCCTTTGCGTGAAATGCGTATCGCGGCGGATTTCTAAGTGACAACGACGGCGGCCCCTCCATCGGTTCTGTTTGACCGCGGCCCCTTGGGGACGGGAACGTTTTTTAACGATCCAGAGCAGATCATCGAAGCGTGGGAACCTGCGGAGGTCTACGAAGCCTTGCGTGCGCTTGAGGCGGCTCAGGCGACGGGGAAGTGGCTCGCAGGTGCTGCATCATATGAGTTGGGCTATGCGCTGATCCCGAAAATTGCGGATCGTTTGCCACAGAACCGGTCCGAGCCACTTTTGCGGTTTGGCGTATTTGACGCCCCGCAAGCTCCGCCAGCGGACTTACCAAAGGGCGATTTCGACCTATCCGACTTCACCCCGCATTGGACGGAAGAAAGTTACAGTGATGCATTCAATCAGGTTCGTAATTACCTGAAAAGTGGTGATATTTATCAAGCCAACCTAACCTTTTCTCTAGCTGCAAAGTTGAAGGGATGCGCCTTTGGCCTGTACCGCCATCTCGCAGACGCGCAGCCGGTACCTTACGGGGCATTGGTCGATTTAGGTGGCACAAAGTTGCTGTCCCGATCCCCTGAGCTGTTCTTTGCGCTGTCCGCGCAGGGCGAAATTCGAGCGCGGCCCATGAAGGGTACAATCCGCCGCGGTGCTACGCCAGAAGAAGACAGCGCTTTGAAAGCAAAATTGGCGGCATCTGAGAAAAATCAGGCTGAAAACCTGATGATTACGGATTTGTTGCGCAACGACATCGGCCGGATCGCAAAGGTTGGCAGCGTCCACGTCCCCAAACTGTTCGCAATCGAAAGCTATACAACGGTTCACCAGATGACATCGGATGTTGTCGCTCAGGTTTTGCCCGACACAAATTTAACAGCCATTTTCGAGGCTCTCTTTCCCTGCGGATCTATCACAGGGGCGCCGAAAATCAGGGCGATGGAAATCCTGTCAGACTTGGAGCCTCAGGCCCGCAATGCCTATTGCGGTGCCATCGGCTGGATCGCACCCGACGGAGCGATGGAATTCAACGTGGCCATCCGGACACTGGTCTGCGCGCCATCTGGTGCGGTCACATTGAACGTGGGCGGGGGCATTGTGTACGACAGCACCGCCGCCAGCGAGTATCGCGAAGCGATCTTGAAATCGGAATTTGCCCGAATTTAACCCCGCAATGGCGGGGGCTCTGTCCCTCAAACCACTTTGCGCGTGGGGAACTTCATAGGTCGCGTCTACCTCAAAGCGATCTGGCAAACTCAAACGCAGCCCGCAAAAGCGGATCCTCACCACGCGCGAGCGGGGCTGTTTCAATTTCAAACTCAATATCAGGGGGCAGACCTGTGCCCTCGTAGAGCGATCCATCCATGGTACGATAGGTTTGATGCGACAGGCCCAGCTCCCATCCGTTGGGCAGGGTGAAGCTCAGAATATCGGATAAGCCACCGCCGGTGTTTTCGCCCATCACCGTAACATTTGGCAAATCGCGCAACGCCATGGTGAGGATTTCTGCAGCAGATCCAGTCAGCCCGCTTGTCAGTAAAACGACCGGTTGGGGCAGTGGGCGCGCGCCGTAGGGGTTCAGCGTGGCGGTAAAGGGGGCGGATTGATCATCGCCAACGCGTGTGGTTTTGGTGAACACATCAATTGGTGTGTCCGTGAAATGGCTGGCCACCCCAAAAGAAACGGAATCAGACCCGCCAGGATTGTAGCGGATATCAACAATCACAGCGCGTGCGGAGGACAGTGCGTTCGCGGCTTGGGCAAAGGCCTGCGCCATCGCCGGTTCACTGCGCGCACCAAAGGGCGTGTCGAGGCTCATATGCCGGATCATGATATAGCCGATACCGTCTGGCAGCAGAGTGTATTCAACGCCGGTTAGGTCAATGGCGGTTAAATCCGTCCCCACCACATCGCGCGCAGCCTGCCAGACATCCTTACGAGTGAAGCTGGCGTTATCTGGCAGCCAGTCCGGCCGTTGGGATGGTGAAAACTGCTGATCGGCACCGTAGAGTTGAACATGCCCATCATCCAGCCCCACCAAGGTTTCCGAGAGATGTGAAAACAACTCCGCATCTGACAGATCAGCGGCAGGCACATTTGCGCGGCGTGCATCCCAATCAACGCCATAAAGATCGAAAAACGCGTAGTGCTCGTTCATGGCTGTCCACATCGCATCGAACACGTCTTCGGGGGTGGCATCTGGATCAGGTGCCGAGCACGAGGCGGGCAGGGCGTTGATCCTGGTGAACTGCGCCGGTTCAAGCGCCCCATCAATATGGAGCGTCATCGCGTCGCCTTCGGCATCTAAGGTTACACCCTCTGCCATCTCCACCAGTTTCAGATGCGCGGGAAAGGTCAGCTGGCGCACACAAGACACACTGCTTTCCGAATAAAGCGTCGCCGTCACAGGCGTCAGTGCGATCACACTGCCGCCTGTGTCAGCCCGCCAAATCCCGCGTTGCGTATTGTCCGGCATGTATATTAGCCAAGACACAACAAAGGCGGCGATCAACGCTCCGATCAAGATCCAAAGCTGTTTGAGAAGTCGCATAAATGCCGCCTTATGAGTGTGGCTCTGCCACGGGTTTCAATTAGTGCGTCAAAGACGCCAGAACACGCGCCCATGACCGGATGCCTTTGTGGAAGGCATCGACATCGTATTTTTCGTTGGGCGAATGGATACGATCATCTTCAGACGCGAAGCCGATCAGCATTGCGTCCATATCCAGAACGGTCTTGAAATGCCCCGCAATGGGGATCGATCCGCCCATCCCCACAAACACCGCCTCGCGGTCCCATTCATCTGTAAGGGCCTGACGCGCTTGTTCAAATTCTGGGCGGTCTGTGTTCATGACAGATGCAGGCGCGCCTTCCAAATCATTGTCCCATGTCACGCGTGTATCAGGGCGTAGCTGGCCCTCGACGTGGGCGCGCAGGGCAGTGCGAATTTTGTCAGGGTCCATGTCACCCACCAAGCGGCAGGTGATTTTACAATGCGCTTCAGCTGGGATCACGGTTTTTGAACCGGCACCTTGGTAGCCGCCCCACAGACCATTGACCTCAAGGGTAGGGCGCGACCATTGTTGTTCCAAAATAGAATACCCAGCCTCGCCAGCCGACGTGGTCAGCCCTGCGCCTGCCATATATTCAGCCTCGTCAAATCCGCAGGTTTTCCACTGCGCCTTCAGATTATCGCCAATCTCAATAACGTCGTCGTAAAACCCATCAATCGTCACGCGGCCCGTGTCATCGTGGAACGAGGCGATGATACGGCTGATTTCTTTCAACGGGTTCACCGCTGGGCCACCGTAGTGGCCGGAATGCAGGTCCATGGCGGGGCCGTGCAGGGTGAATTCATCTTTCAACATACCGCGCAACTGGCTTGCGATGGACGGCACGCCGGGGGCGACCATGCCCGTGTCGCAAATCAACGCCAAGTCGGCTTTCAGCTCCTCTGCATTGGCTTCCATGAAGGGCACCAAACTGGGCGAACCGGTTTCTTCTTCGCCTTCAAACAAGAACGTGATCCGGCACGGCAACGCACCGTGAACCGCCTTCCACGCGCGGCAGGCTTCCATAAAGGTCATCAATTGGCCTTTGTCGTCAGACGTGCCGCGTCCGCGGATGACTTTTTTCCCATCACGGTCTTCGATGAAAGGATCGAAGGGGTCGTGGTCCCATAATTCAATAGGATCAACAGGTTGTACGTCGTAGTGGCCGTAAAACAGCAGGTGCGGCCCGGTCTCGCCAACATGGCCAACCACCATCGGATGCATCGGCGTTTGCCGCTTTGTTGCATCCACACCAAGCGATTTCAGATCATCCACCAACCAATCAGCCGCCTTATCGACGTCCTCTTTATAGGCTGGATCCGTCGAGACAGATTGCAATTTCAACAGTCCCATCAGGCGCTCAAGCGAGGCGTCTAGATCGGTGTCAATTTGGGTGAGAACAGCGTCGAGTGACATGGGCAAAGCTCCAAAATTTGTTTGACATCACAGTGTCATATCGAAGGGCGGGGTCAATGAGGAAAAGTCACCTGGCCGTTGTCTCAGGAGCATGGGCAATCGATAAGGGCTGGGACAATCTCTTCGAGACGGGCAAATCACAAGTTGGCTTATTTGATCTCGATCAAAGAATACCCATTCGATTGCAGCTAACCAAACCATACGGCCCTGCGACAGAGCGTATCAGGGTCAATTTAGAATGGATCAAAGTATTGCCTGAATGGGGCAGGGACTATATCAGAACCAGAACCTCCGCTGCATGAGTCCTGCAGTGCCTAGAAAACGGGGATAGAAGATTGGATTTTAACGCGAAACTGGACGATGCGCTGAACCGCCTTCACGAAGAAGGCCGGTACCGCACGTTCATCGATATCGAACGCAAGCAAGGTCAATTCCCGCACGCGGTTTGGACACGTCCCGATGGTGCAGAGCAGGACATTACGGTCTGGTGCGGTAACGACTACTTGGGCATGGGCCAACACGCGGTCGTCCGCGATGCGATGCACGAAGCGATTGACGCAACCGGCGCAGGCTCCGGCGGGACGCGCAACATCTCCGGCACCACGGTCTACCACAAACGGCTCGAAGCTGAATTGGCGGATCTTCATGGCAAGCAAGACGCTTTGTTGTTCACCTCTGCCTACATCGCCAATGATGCCACATTGTCGACCTTGCCGCGTTTGTTTCCTGGCCTGATCATCTATTCAGATGAGCTGAACCACGCCTCGATGATCGAAGGCATCCGTCGCAACGGCGGCGAAAAGCGGATTTTTAAACACAATGATCTGGACGATCTGCGTGCCAAACTGGCAGCTGATGATCCCGCCGCACCAAAATTGATTGCGTTCGAAAGCGTCTATTCTATGGACGGTGATTTTGGCCCTCTCAAAGAGCTATGCGATATCGCCGATGAATTTGGCGCGCTGACCTATTGTGATGAAGTGCACGCTGTCGGCATGTACGGCCCACGCGGCGGCGGCATCTCCGAGCGGGATGGGCTGGCGCACCGGATCGACATCATTAACGGGACGTTGGCGAAAGCTTACGGCGTGATGGGGGGCTACATCGCTGCATCCACAAAAATGTGCGACGCTGTCCGATCTTATGCACCTGGGTTCATTTTTACGACATCTTTGCCACCTGCTGTCGCGGCAGGGGCGGCTGCATCGGTTGCGTTCTTGAAAGAGAATCAGCAACTACGCGACGCGCAGCAGACCCAAGCCAAGATTTTGAAGACACGTTTGCGTGGTCTCGGCATGCCGATCATCGATCATGGCAGCCACATCGTGCCCTTGATCGTGGGCGATCCTGTGCACACTCAGAAGCTGTCTGACATGTTGCTGCAAGAGCATGGCATCTACGTACAACCCATTAATTTCCCAACGGTTCCGCGGGGGACAGAGCGGTTGCGCTTCACCCCATCACCGGTGCACGGGCCAAAGGAAATGGACGCTCTTATCAAGGCATTGGACGCTTTGTGGTCTCACTGTGCGCTGAATCGTGCTGAGCTTGCGGGTTAAATTCTCTGCAGGTGCAAACCAATTTATAATGTGCTAACTAGACGTCAAGGAATCGGCATTTCCTTCGAATCGTGCCGGTCTTTTTGGGGCAGAGAATTAAAGGTTTCGTATGATCCGCAAGGGGTTCAGACGCGCGAAAGATCAAGAGGTCGTTGAGCCAGCTGGCTTTGACGCCTTTGAGCTGCGTCTGGGTGACATCATGCGCGGCGAACGTGCGACCATGGGCAAAAGTCTGTTGGATGTGCAGCGTGAGCTGAAGATCAAAGCAGCCTATATTGCCGCAATCGAAAATTCTGATCCGACTGCCTTTGATACGCCAGGTTTCATTGCAGGTTACGTGCGGTCTTACGCGCGCTATTTGAACATGGATCCCGATTGGGCGTTCGATACATTCTGCGCCGAAAGTGGATTTGCCACGGCGCACGGCATGTCTGAACAGGCATCGGGTGCGAAACCAATCAAAGCGGCGCCTGCACCTTTTGAAAAAGATATTTTTGCCACCCCTGCGACGCCTTTCGTGCCAGCGGGTGATGCAATGTTCGCCTCTGTCGAACCGCGCGCTGTTGGATCCTTGATGGTGCTAGTCGCCTTGATCGGTGGTTTGGGCTATGGCGGTTGGACCGTTCTGCAAGAGGTCCAGAAAGTACAACTGGCACCCGTTGAAAACACACCCACTGTGATTGCGGATATCGATCCGCTTGCAGGCGGCGGCCTTGGCGCCACAGGCGCGGGCGTTGATGTGGTTGCAGGCTTCGAGGCGCCTTCGACGGAAGCGTTGGATCGCCTCTATCGTCCGCAAGCTTTGGATGCGCCTGTTTTGGTTCCGCGCGATGGCCCAATTGCGCGTCTCGATCCGCAAACTGGTGGGGCACTAGGGCCCACAGCGTCTGAACGTCCAGGGCTGATCGTTGCGGCGGATACAAATGTTGAAAGTGCTGGCCCAGTGGCGCCAGCCGGTGTCCAAGTCACTGAAACACCGCGGCCCGGTGTGCAGCTGGTTGCGGTACGTGACGCTTGGGTGCGTGTGCGCGCAGCAGATGGCTCTGTGATCTATGAAACGGTTATGTCGGCAGGCGATACCTTCGATGTGCCCCAGACCGAAGAACCTGCAACACTGCGGATCGGCGAATCTGGCGCGGTATATTTTGCCATGAACGGCAACCACTATGGGCCTGTTGGTCCACGCGGGCAGGTGACATCAAACGTCGCGCTCTCCGTGGATAGCCTGTCTGAGACCTACGCGGTGGCAGATTTGTCCGCTGATAACGATCTGGCTGAAGTTGTACGTGTCGCAGAATTGCAAGGCCTCGCGCCTGCACAAGACGTCAACGAATAATCCTTAAAACAAACTGTCGCAGGGCGTTGCTGACACCCGCTGTGCCGACTAAGTTGTGCACAAACGCAGTGCTTGCAGGTGATCCAAAATGTCGATCAATCATATCCGTCCGTGGCGCAATATTTACCGCCGCGAAAGTCGTCAAATTATGGTGGGCAACGTGCCTGTGGGCGGCGGTGCGCCCATCACGGTGCAAACCATGACCAACACGCTGACGCCGGATGTGAAGGCCACAATCGCACAGGTGCAAGCCGCCGCGGATGCGGGCGCAGATATTGTCAGAATTTCGGTTCCTGATGAAGATTCGTCCCGCGCCCTGAAAGAGATTTGTCGCGAAAGCCCTGTGCCTATCGTGGCTGACATCCACTTCCACTACAAACGCGGGATCGAAGCGGCGGAAGCGGGTGCGGCCTGCTTGCGGATTAACCCCGGAAACATCGGGTCAGAAGACCGCGTGAAAGAGGTTATCAAAGCTGCGCGCGACAATAAGTGTTCCATCCGTATTGGGGTGAACGCGGGGTCTTTGGAAAAGCATCTGCTGGATAAATACGGCGAGCCAACACCGGACGCGATGGTGGAATCCGGCCTCGATCATATCAAAATCCTGCAAGACAACGACTTCCATGAATTTAAAATCAGCTGCAAAGCCTCTGATGTGTTCATGGCCGCCGCTGCGTATCAGCAACTGGCGGAACAAACCGACGCCCCCATTCACCTTGGGATCACAGAAGCTGGCGGTTTAACCTCGGGCACCATCAAATCCGCGATCGGGCTTGGAAACCTATTGTGGATGGGCATCGGGGATACAATCCGCGTCAGCCTCTCTGCAGATCCAGTTGAAGAAGTGAAAGTCGGCTATGAAATTCTGAAATCCCTGGGGCTTCGGCACCGTGGAGTGAACATCATTTCCTGCCCAAGCTGCGCGCGCCAAGGGTTTGACGTGATCAAAACCGTTGAAAAACTCGAACAGCGGCTGGAGCACATCAAAACCCCGATGAGCCTTTCGATCATCGGCTGTGTCGTGAACGGACCAGGCGAAGCCTTGATGACTGATGTTGGATTTACGGGCGGTGGGAACGGGGCAGGAATGGTGTATCTCGCTGGCAAGCAATCCCACAAACTGAACAACGACGAGATGGTCGACCACATCGTTGAACAGGTCGAAACCAAAGCGGCAGAGCTGGATGCGATCGCAGCGTCCGAGGCTGCAGAATAAAAAACGCCGGATGTTTTCGCATCCGGCGCATTCTTTCGGAGTTGGCGTTTAGCCTTCGCTACGTTCCTCTTCCACGATGCGGCGCATCTGGTTCAGGTCGACATAACCGCGGACCATTTGTTCTCCGAACACAAACGTTGGTGTTCCGGTAATTTGCATTCGGTCACCCAACGCGCGGTTCGCCGCCAGAATTTCACCCACCTCTGGGCTGTCCATTTTGTCGAAAATCACTTCTGCATCCAACCCATAGGCATCGGCCAAAGCACTCAGGCTGGCCTGGGAAACATCTGACCGCAGGGAAATCAGCGCATCGGAAATGTCTTTATAGGCGTCGTCACCGGCGATCAGTTTTGTGGCCACGGCAAAGCGAGACGCCATGACGGATTGTTCGCCTAAAATCGGGAATTCCTTGGTGATGATGCGGATATTTCCATCCGTCTCCACCAATTCCGCGACCTCTGGGTGGGCGCGGCGGCAGAACCCACAGCGGTAATCGATAAACTCAATGATCGTCACATCCCCGTCGGGGTTGCCACCTTGATAGCTGAAACCGTCGTTGGTCAGCTCATTGTAGTTTACCTGCGCCATTTGTTCGTCCCGCACCGCTTCGGCTTGGGCTTGGCGGTTTTCCAACACACCAATCGCTTCCATCAACACTTCGGGGTTGTCCAAAAGATAGGCCCGCACCTCGGCGCGGAACGCGTCACGCTCGCCATCTGTCATGGCATCTAGATCAACGGCAAATGCGGATGTCGCGGTGAGCGTGAGGGCGGCGATGGATGTAGCAAGGCGCATGGGAAATCTCCAAAAACTATTGACCAGCAGAAAGCACGTCTTGGGCGCGCTGCCAAGGGGCAGACCCACGGGGCAGGCGGTCCGCCGCGCGTGTCGCATGAAGGGTGGCGTCACTCAAACGGCCTTGTAAGGCAAAGCGTTCTGCGGTCGCCAGTGACGCCAAACCAGGCTGGCCCGTGCGTGCATAGGCTTGACCAAGATCGCGTAGAATTGATGACGATTGCCCATCCAATGCGCGGGCACGTTCCAGCGTGCGCACCGCTTGGGCGTTGCTGTCGGCGGTGTTCAGCGCCAGCAAGGCGCGCCCGTAGCCCCCCAATATCAACGGCTCGTTTCCATTCAGGTTCACCGCATTGCGATAGGATTGCACGGCCGCATTGGCCTGCCTGCTTTCGATCAGGATCTGACCGTAAAGCTCGTGCCAGTAGGAATCGTTCGGATAGGCCTGCAGCAGAGTTTGCATTTCACGAATGGCGTTGTTGGCGTCCGCTTGGCGGTGATAGGCAACCGCGCGCCGCATGGTCGCAACGGGGCTGCTGTCCCCTCGGACGCGACGCAAAGTCCAACCGGGGTTTTGAATGAAGGCGCTCAATTTCCCTTGGGCCCGCGCGAACCAAAAATCAGCAGATTGCGTATCGCCCGGTGCCAACGGATTAGCGGCGATCAACCCCCGCAGCGCCCGTATCCGGTCTGCGGTTAGGGGATGGGTCCGCGCGTAAGGGTCTTGGCGCGAAACGGAAAGGGCTTCTTGCCCGCGAAACAGCTCTAACACTTCTGTTGCTGCGGCAGGATCGACGCCCGCGCGCAACATAAACCGAACAGAAGATTGGTCAGCGGCTGATTCTTCGGCACGTGTATGGCTGAAAAATTGGCGTTGTGCCGCGCTGGCCGCGCCAAAGGCCACTCCGCCCGCAGCCGCTCCGTTGTCAGACGCCAAAGCGACCGCAAGGGCAAGGGCCACACCGAACCCCGTTGCGGTGTTTGAGTTTCGTAAATTCGTCAACCGGCGTGAGATATGGCCATTGGCGATATGCGCGGCCTCGTGTGCGATAACCGATTGCACCTGCGCCGCAGACGTCAACCGCAGCAAAAGCCCGGAATGAATGAAAATAGCGTTGTTGCTGATCACAAACGCATTCAAACCGCTGTCATTCACGATTAAAATACGCACATTGTTTGGGTTCAAACCAGCAGCCCGCAAGATGGGGGCGGCCAGTTGATCTAGGCTGTGTTCAATATCGGCGTCGCGGATCAGGTTCACGGCCTGTGCCGGATTGACCAGTGTTGTCATGGCCAACCAAAGGCCAATCAGGGTCGCAAGGATGGAATGGCGCATTGACGGGCTCCGGCTGGGTCGGCAAACAGGGTTCAAAGCAGGATAAGGCGGGGCAGATGCGAAACTCAAGACGTGGCGAGGTCGATCCGTTTATTGTGATGGATGTGATGGAGGCCGCGCGCGCGGCGGAAGATGCCGGACGCCACATTATTCACATGGAAGTCGGGCAGCCCGGAACTGGCGCGCCAACAGCAGCGATCGAACGGTTGGCAGAGGATATGGCGGGTGATCCGTTGGGCTACACCGTCGGATTGGGCCTGCCTGCGCTGCGATCCAAAATCGCAGATCATTATAAGCAGTGGTATGGCGTAGATGTTGATCCCTCCCGCGTTGTGGTGACCGCGGGCGCGTCAGGGGCATTTTTGCTGGCGTTTTCGGCCCTTTTTGACACCGGCGAGCGGGTCGGGCTTGGGGCGCCGTGCTATCCATCCTACCGCCAGATCCTCAAAGCGTTAGATTTGATCCCCGTCGACATGCCCACCACCCTCGAGGCGCGTATGCAGCCCATTTCCGAAGACGTGGAAAAGCATGATTTGGCAGGGTTGATCGTTGCTTCACCTGCGAACCCCACGGGCACTATGCTGGGGCTGGACGATATGCGCAGCTTGGCTGAGGCCTGTTCCCAAGCGGGGGCGGCGTTCATCAGTGATGAGATTTATCACGGCCTATTCTATGAGGGTCGCGCAACAACCGCTCTTGAGGTGACCGACGAGGTCTACGTCATCAACTCGTTTTCGAAATACTTCTCGATGACAGGGTGGCGCGTGGGCTGGATGATCGTCCCCGACGATCATGTGCGCCGGATTGAGCGCCTGGCGCAAAACATGTTTATCTGTCCCAGCCATGCCTCCCAACGACTGGCACTGCACGCGATGGACTGTCGCGATGCGCTGGATGCCAACGTTGAGGTCTACCGCGCCAATCGGCTGGCCATGATCGAAGCGCTTCCCAAAATGGGCTTGGGTAAATTCGCCCCCCCGGATGGGGCGTTTTATGTGTATGTGGATGTGTCCGATTACACCGACAACAGTTTGGATTTTTGCGCTCAGGTCCTTGAGGAAGCAGGCGTGGCGATAACCCCAGGGCTGGATTTTGACCCAGTTGAAGGGGCCCATTGGGTCCGGCTGTCCTACGCCCGAGGCACCGCCGATATCCTAGAAGGCTTGGCGCGACTTGCGCGGTTTATGGAAACCGTGAGGGACGCGCCGTGACGCGAGGCTTGAGAGCGCGAAGCCTCCTGGTGGCCTTGTTCTTCGGAGCGACGTTGCCCGCAGGCGCGCAAGATTTCTCGGCCTTGGCGCGCATGGATGTGGCACAATCGGGGGCCGCTGACAGCCGCCGTGCCGCGACGGTTAATTTGTTTTTATCGCAGCCGGTTCCTTACCGCGTGTTCACCTTGGACACCCCACGACGCTTGGTTCTTGACTTTAAAGAGGTCGATTTTCGCGATGCCGACCAGATCGCCTTTACGCGCAGCGCGTGGATCGAAGGCGCGCGGTTCGGCGGGTTGCGCCCGGGATGGAGCAGAATGATCCTCGATCTGTCTGACCCAATGCAGATCGATGCGGCGGGCATGCAGGTGGATACGACCGATGGCACCGCGCAGATCGATGTGGTTCTCTCACCGACATCCGAGGAAGAATTTGCCCGCACTGCAGGCCTGCCTGACGATCCGGACTGGGCCTTTGAAACAGAAGACACATCCCTCCAGCCAGTGCCTGCGCCTGCCGACGATACTTTGGTTGTGGTGATCGATCCCGGCCATGGCGGCATCGATCCGGGCGCCGAACAGGGCGGCATTCACGAGGCGGATGTGATGCTGGCGCTAGCCTTGGAGCTGGCCAGCGCATTGGGTCGCATTGAAGGGGTTCAACCCGCCGTCACCCGTGCCGATGATACGTTTGTCCCCCTCCAAGAACGGATGACCTTGGCGCGCGGGTCCCGTGCGGATCTGTTCATCTCGTTACACGCCGATGCGCTCGAAGGGCTCCAAGCGACGGGCGCCTCGGTCTATACACTCACCGATGAAGCCTCGAGCTTTGCATCAACGCGCATGGCGGAACGTCATGATCAGAATGATCTTCTGGCCGGTGTCGATCTCGACGGGCAGGGGGACGAGGTTGCGTTGGTCCTGCAAGATTTGGTGCGGGTTGAGACAGAGGCCGCGTCTGAGCGGTTTGCGGACCAATTGGTGCAAGCCATGCAAGACACAGGCGCGGTTCTCAACAGCCGCCCCAGACGCGAGGCCGCTTTGGCGGTTCTGAACGCCGCTGATTTTCCGTCGGTACTGCTAGAGGTCGGCTTTTTGTCGAACCCGGATGATCGCGCCCGCCTGACAACACCCCAAGGTCGCGCACCGATTGTTGCGGCGGTCACGCTTGCTGTTGGGCGTTGGGCTATTGAGGAAGCTGCGCTAAAACCGCTTATTCGCCAATAAACCGGGCCAGCCAGATTGTGTGATAATCACACTCTGGATCTTCGGGCCGGAAATCCAGAACTTTAAATCCATTGCCCGTCAGCAGACCACGGTATTCCGCCGGATCAAGGCTGGCGTGATAGACAGGCTCGCCCGCAACACTGCCCCAGACTTCACCACCGATATGACCGGATGTGAACATCAACGCGGCATTGGGGGCGGCGTGTTTGGCGAAAACCGGAAACATCCCGCGCTGCGCATCGGGGCTAAGGTGGAAAAACGAGTCCCAGGCGAGGATCGCATCAAAGGGTGTCCCTAAATCCAACGTCCTCATATCTGCGTGATGTGCTGTGGCGCGGGGAAGGGTTTCGCGGAACAACTCCACCATATTTGCAGCCCCATCCACACCCGTAATCGCCATGCCGCGGTCGCTCAAATAGGTGGCAATCGGCGCGCCCGTCCCGCAGCCCAAATCCAGCAGTCGGCGTGGGGAAACATTGCGCGGCGCGATGCCCAAAAGCCTGTCTAGCGCCGCTTTTTCAAACAAAACGCGGCTGCGCAAGTGCTGAAAGTCAGAGGCCACTTTGTCGTAGGTCGGCAGGATATCGTCGGGGGTGCTTTGCGCTGTCATACGCTCGATGTGCGGGTTTCAATTCCCAACCGCAACCCTCTTTTCCGGCGCCCCAGATCCACCGGCGAGAATAGGCCGATTTCGCTGTGCAATCTTTTGACGCTGGCGGGCAACCTGCCTATAAGCAGGACAACACATTTGGGGATCGCCGCGATGGTTTTGCGTTTCATTTTTTCGTTCTTTGGCGGCATCTTTTCGATGCTTACCTTGGGGGCTGGCATGGCCGCGCTCACGCTCGGGGCGATTTTTTACATGTATGGGCGCAATTTGCCCACCTACGAGACCCTGTCGAACTACACGCCCAAAACCATCAGCCGGATTTATTCTGGTGAAGGTCAGGTGATCGATGAATTCGCCGAAGAACGCCGTTTGTTCACACCTGCCGAAGAAATCCCAGACATCGTCAAACAGGCGTTTATTTCTGCAGAAGACAAAAACTTCTACGTCCACGATGGCTACGACATGCGCGCGATTGGCGCGGCCATGTATGATGCTTTGGCCAGCCGTGGGGAAAACCTACGCGGTGCGTCGACGATCACGCAGCAGGTGGCGAAAAACTTCCTGTTGGATGGGTCGCGCACCATCGAGCGTAAAATCCAAGAAATCATTTTGGCCCCCCGCATGGAAGAGGTTCTGGGCAAAGAGGGCGTGCTGGAGCTGTACCTCAACGAGATCGATTTGGGTGTTCGGTCCTTTGGTGTGGCCGCTGCCGCGCGGTCGTATTTCAACAAACCCTTGACCGAGCTGAACCCCGCTGAAGCTGCGTTTTTGGCGGTGCACCCCAAAGCGCCCTACAGCTACCACCCCGTACGCAACCGCGACCGGGCCATGGCGCGCCGCAATGAAATCCTGACGGAGATGTATGAGAACGGTTATCTCACCCAACAAGAGCTCGACGTGGCGCTGGCCGACCCCATTCGCACGGTGCAGAATGGTGACTTCCCAAGCTACCAAGATCAACGCCAACAGCGTGATTATTTCACCGCGGCTATTCGCGGCGAAGTCGAAGACCTGTTCCCAGACCAAGACATGGACAGCGCAGGCCTCTCCATCCGAGCCACCGTAGACGAAGACCTGCAGCTGGCTGCACGCGATGCGTTGCAGCGCCAGCTGGAAAGCTACGACCGCAGCTCTGGCATTTGGCGCGGCACAGGTCTGTCCATTCCTGTGGAAACCTTGAACGACGAGACGCAGTGGCGTGCAGCCCTTCAATCGGCGTCGGTCATCCGGACCGTGGATTTGGAAAACCAATGGTACCCCGCCGTTGTGCGCGAGGTGCAGGACCAGCAGCTCGTCTTGGGCATCGAAGGTTGGGAGGAGGGCGATCCTGCCCCGGTCGTGCCGCGCAACGATATCGAATGGATGCGTGGCAACTTCTTTGATAATTTCGAACCCGGCGATGTTGTACACGTGCGTCGCATGACAGCTGATTCCGATGGGTCCTTCATCCGCTGGACATTACGCCAAGTCCCTGAAGTGCAGGGTGCCTTCATGGCGATGGACGTGAACACAGGCCGCGTTTTGGCAATGCAGGGCGGGTTTGGCTACGAAATCGCCGTGTCGGAATTGAACCGAGCCTACGCCAACCGCCAGCCGGGCTCGGCGTTCAAACCGTTCGTTTTTGCGGCGGCATTGGATTCTGGGTACACGCCTGCAACCATCGTCGTCGACGCGCCGATCGAAGTGGTGGCTGGTGGCGAAATCTGGCGTCCGCAAAACGCATCGGATCAGTTCTATGGCCCAACGCCGCTGCGCACGGGGATTGAGCAATCTCGTAACGTGATGACCGTTCGTTTGGCGCAAGAGGTGGGTATGCGCACGATCGCCGAATACGCAGAGCGGTTCGGGGTCTACGAACGTATGAACGCCTTCCTGTCCGCCTCGCTCGGCTCTGAGGAAACGACCCTGTACAAATTGGTCGCCGCTTACGGCATGTTTGCCAACGGTGGCGAGCGTGTGGAACCCACCTTGGTCGACCGTGTGCAGGACCGCTGGGGCAACACCATCTACCGCCACGATCAACGGGTTTGCGCCGATTGTAGCGACCTGCGTTTGGCGTCAGGTCAATCGCCGCGTATTGCGTCCGACCGTGAACGTGTGATGAACGAGGTCACGGCCTATCAGCTGACCTCCATGATGCGCGGCGTTGTGCAACGCGGGACAGCGCGCCGGACCGTGAACTTGCCCGTGCCAATTGCAGGCAAAACAGGCACGACCAACGATGCGAAAGACGTGTGGTTCGTGGGCTTCAGCTCCAACATCGTTGCGGGCTGCTACATCGGGTTTGACACACCACGGTCCTTGGGGCGCTCTGCCTCCGGTGGCGGCTTGTGTGGCCCTGTGTTCAACAGCTTCATGAGCACGGCCATCAACAAATATGGCGGCGGCGATTTTTCAGTGCCAGACGAATGTAAGTTCATCAACATCGACCGTTTCACAGGCGCCCGGTTGCCCGACAGCGCATCTGGCGACAATGTTGTGCGCGAATGCTTCCGCATCGACGAAGAGCCGGTGTTCGGTATCACCTTTGACGGTGGGTTTGCGATGGCCGCAGATTTGCCCCTGTTCGAGGAAGCCCGCCCCGCAGGCGTGACCGTGACCACCTCGACCGGTCAAACCGCGACAATCAACTCGAACGCCTCGTTCGGTTCGCTCTCTTCTGGCGGCCTGTACTAATTCACGTCTCGTGACCGAGAGCGCGGGAATATCCTGCGCTCTCAATTGCCCCCCACGTGCCAATCGGTTACACGCTGTCTGACCTAATGAGAGACGTGATCCATGCGTGCTGAAATACAATCCATCGTGACCGACATTGAAAATAGCCTGACGTTGCTTGCCCAGCGTATGGACTATGAAACGGCAGCGCACCGTCTGGAAGAATTCAACGCCCGTGTGGAAGACCCGAACCTTTGGGATGATCCTGACGCGGCCCAAAAACTGATGCGTGAACGTCAGGCTTTGGTGGATGCGATGGCGAACTATGACAGCATCAAGCAAGAGCTATCCGACGGTCAGGAATTGATCGAACTGGGCGAAATGGAAGACGACCAAGATGTTGTCACCGAAGCCGAAGAGGGGCTGAAAGCCCTTAAGGTGAAAGCCGCAGAGAAGGAGCTGGAAGCCCTGCTGAACGGCGAGGCGGATGCAAATGATACCTTCTTGGAAATCAACTCCGGCGCGGGCGGAACTGAATCCTGTGACTGGGCCAGCATGCTGGCGCGGATGTATGTCCGCTGGGCCGAACGCAAAGGGTATAAGGTTGAATTGCAGTCCGAAAGCGCGGGCGAAGAAGCTGGCATCAAATCAGCGTCTTATAAAATCAGCGGCCACAACGCCTATGGCTGGCTGAAATCCGAAAGCGGTGTCCACCGTTTGGTGCGCATCTCGCCGTTCGATTCTGCCGCTAAACGACATACGTCTTTCACATCGGTGAAGGTCTATCCCGTTGTCGACGACAATATCGAAATCGAAGTGAACCCCTCTGATATCCGGATCGATACCTACCGATCCTCAGGCGCGGGCGGCCAGCACGTGAACACCACCGATTCCGCTGTGCGGATCACACACCATCCCACAGGCATCGTTGTTACCAGTTCTGAGAAATCACAGCACCAGAACCGCGACATCGCGATGAAAGCCCTGAAATCACGGCTGTACCAGATCGAGTTGGACAAACGCTCTGCCTTGGTGAACGAAGTGCACGAAAATGCGGGCGATGCAGGGTGGGGCAGCCAGATCCGGTCGTACGTTCTGCAACCCTACCAGATGGTCAAAGACCTTCGGACCTCCCATGAAACCTCTGACACGAAAGGCGTGTTGGACGGTGATCTGGATGCCTTCATGGCCGCAACCCTAGCCATGGATGTCAGCGGGAAAAGCCGGGCTGAGGCTGGCGCTGAAGACTAAACCTCACAGCATCACGCCAGACACAAAAAAGGCCCATCGCATATGCGTGGGCCTTTTTCGTTGGTTCTGTTACGTCGCGCCTTAGGCTTTTGGCAAAGGCTTTGACGCAGTGTTCAATGGATCGTCTTGGCGTTGAACAGAACCCTCAAAGTGGGCGCCAGATTCGATCGCGATTGTTTTGTGGATGATATCCCCTTCAACACGTGCCGTAGACGTCAGGCGTACCTTCAGGCCGCGCACGGTGCCGACGATACGACCGTTTACAACAACGTCGTCCGCCATGCATTCGCCGTTAACTGTGGCGCCTTCGCCAACTGTCAGCAGATGCGCGCGAATGTCGCCGTCTACGGTGCCTTCGATCTGGATATCACCAGATGTTTTCAGGTTGCCCGTGATGTGCAAATCGGTGCTCAGCTGAGAGGCAGGCGGTTTAGCCTTCGGCGCGGATGATTTGAAATCACCGGCAGGAGAGGCTGCAGGGGCAGGGGCTGCTGGGCTGCTTGCGGGCTTTGGGGCGTCAGTGGACGCTCCAGCTGCGGCAGGCGTTCCAGGCTCGTTGATTTTGCTTTTAGAAAACATCTTGTCCAGCTCTTATATAGATCATCGGGTTAACAGGGCGTCCGCCCACACGGATTTCGTAATGAAGGTGCGGACCGGTTGACCGTCCGGAGTTTCCAATATCACCAATTCGGTCGCCGCGCGAGACTCTTTGTCCAACTTCGACGCGAATTCGTGATTGGTGCGCATATCGTGTCTCGATGCCGAAGGCATGCTGTATCTTGACCAAACGACCATATCCTGAGGACCAGCCCGCAAAGGTCACAACACCGTCTGCCGGGGCGACGATTGGGGTGCCGATTGGCGCGGCAAAGTCGGTGCCATTGTGCATGCGGCCCCAACGTGGACCAAATCCAGAGGTGAAGCGGAAACCCGATTTCACCGGCTGGTCAAACGGGATGCGTTCTGCTGCGATACGGTACAGGTTCAAACGGTCCATTGAAGACAAGATACCGTTCGCACGCGCGGCATCGGGGTCGACCTCGCCACCGCGTGTTGAAAACTGCAATGGTGTCAGTGGACCGCCGGTGCCAGAATACCCGCGACGTACTTCAGACAGCACGTTGTCCGGGTTCATGCCCGCCGCGCGGAACATATTGTCCAGCGGCTCAACAGAGACGGTAAAGGCTTCTTCAAGCTGACGGAAAATTTGGTCATTGCGTTCTTGCAGAAGGCGCAGTTCCAATTCCATATCGGCGGCGTGGCTTAGCGCGAATTCAGCATCCGATGCGATCTGGTCACGCTCGGCTGCGGTTTGCGCCAAAGCATCGGCTAAAAGATCAACGGTGCCAGAGGCATCGCTGCCTTGGGCCAGCCCAACAGGAGCGGACCCATCACCAGCGGCAGCGGCCTCGTATGCTGCGACTTGCTCTTCAGCTGCGCGGCGTTCGCCCATGGTGCGGCGCAATGTGGCTTGAACCACTTCCAACCCAGTCTCCAGCTCACGGCGGCGATCTTCGGACCGCAACAATTCCGATTGCATAAGCGACACTTGATCCAGCGCAGAGGAGAACCGTTCCTGCGCGGCTACGGCTTCTGTCGCGCGGATGTCGCGTTCTTGAGACAAAGCGTTGAGGCGGTCTTCGTACGTGGCCTGGTCGCGTTGTGCTTGCGCACGGAAGTTGCCGGCGCCGATGCTGTCCATCAACAAAACGGCGGTCGCGATAATCGTCCAGCTGACCACCACAGCGCTACCTGCCCAAGCGACAAGCTGCGTTTCCGGTTTAAGGCGAATAAAGCGTGTTTCAGTGTCGGACCGCAGGAAGAGCCGTTTCTCAGGGAAACGTTTTTCCAGCGCGACGTGCATTTTGTGTATCAGTCGTGATTTCACAATAGTGTCCTGATCCCATCCCATTTCGTGACGCGCGATCCCCAAAATTCCGCGTCGGGAGTTTGTTAACGACTGCGGGAATCGCTGACAAGCTATTTGGCCAACTTCTTGTCAAATCACTGCTATACTGAGGTTTTTTGAGCAGTATACCGCCGATGAACCGGTGTTTGTGGTTCACAAACCGCCGAAATGGAGGGTTGTTGTCGTGGGTTAGGAATGGGTTGGGGGTTGGTTGGAGAGGGGCCAGTAGAAATCGGGGGGGATGCCGGCTTCGGCGCGTTTTTCTTCGTTGAAGGGGGGCTTGAGGGTGCTGTGGAAATAGCGGCGCACCAGATCGTGGAAGACGGGTGTCGGGTCGAGGTTGTCGCGGCCACACAGGAAGTGGAACCATTTGGATCCGTAGGCCACGTGGTGGACCTCTTCGGCGTAGATCAAATCCAGCGCGTCGATGGCCATTTGATCTTTGGCTTGTTTGAAAATCTTGATCATGCCCGGCGTCACGTCGAGCCCGCGGGCTTCGAGGACCATGGGGACCACGGCGAGACGACCGAGGATATCATCGGCAGTATCTTCGGCGGCGCGCCACATGCCCGCGTGGGCTGGCAGGGCGCCGTAGTGGCTGCCGTGTGCTTCAAGACAGTCGCACATCAGGTTGAAATGTTTGGATTCTTCGTCGGCGGACTTCACCCAGTCGTCATAAAATCCGATGGGCATCACCGTATCTGTGAAGCGGGCGATAATGTCCCAATGGAGGTCAACGGCGTTCAATTCGATGTGGGCCACGGCATGCAAAATGGCGATGCGCCCCTCGGGGGTGCCGGGTTTGCGGCGCGGCACGTCACGTGGGTTCAGGAGCGCGGGTTCGGCAGGGCGTGCGGGCTGCATTGGCGGTGTGGCGCTGCCGATGGCGGGTGTTTCACCGGCGGCGCGGGCGGCCTGCCATTGAGCGGCATAGGTGCGCGACAGGGCGGTTTTGGCGCGTCCGTCTGCGGTGCGCAGCACGTCGTCGGCCATTTCAGCGAGGGGTTTTGAGAGCATTGTCATGGCCGCTGGTTACCTGCCGTGGGGCTGAAATACCAGCATATGGTTCGGGTATGGGTCTGGTATTGCTCTGGTATGGGTCTGAACCCATTTTTGGGAATGTGCGAGCGATTTTTGTTAACGAATTTGCCAAGTCTGGGGGATGTCTGGATGTGTTACCGCCACCTTAAGAAATGTTAATGCGGCGTTTGGGACATTTTAACGCTTCGAAGGCCCGATTTGAGATTTTGGGGGGCCATTCAGGGGCCACTGGGGGCAGAGGTCTTGGGGCGGAACGCCGCCCGAAGAGAGGTTTCGCAGACTGAGGCTGCGTGACAGTTACAGCGCTTGGACCGCTTCGAGGACCGCGTCCACGTGGCCGGGCACTTTGACCTTGCGCCAGATCTTCGCGATCTTGCCGTCGTTGATCAAGAAGGTCGCACGTTCGATGCCGAAGTATGTTTTGCCGTACATGTTCTTCTCGACCCAGACACCGTAGCGTTCGCAGACGTCACCGTTTTCATCGGACAGCAGGGCGATTTTCAGATCGTGCTTGGTGATGAATTTTTCATGTTTGGCGACCGTGTCTTTGGAGACGCCCAAGACCGTCGCGCCGGAGGCTGCGTAGGCGTCGAGTTGTTCGGTGAAGCCGATCGCTTCTTTGGTGCAGCCGGGCGTGTCGTCGCGGGGGTAGAAATAGAGCACGACAGGGCCGGAAATGTCCGACAGGGTCACGATATCGCCACCATCGCGGGGCAAAGAGACGGCGGGGGCGGGCATGCCTTCGGCGAGGTCTGACATAGGGGGTCCTTTCGATCAGCTTTCCCTTTGCGTTGTAGGACGCGTGCGGCGAATATAAAGAGCAATGATGCAGAGCAGCGAAGAAAATACGCAAGACGCGGCGCAAACGGAGCAAAAACAGGCTTCGGCGGAGGGGGCTGCGCAGACGCCAGCGCCTAAGCGCAGACGTCGGTCTGCGTGGTGGCGGCTGTATTTTGGGGTGCGCGCGGTCTGTTTGATTGCGTTGGCGCCCGTGCTGATGGTCGCCGTGGGCGCATTTTTGCTGATCGGACAAGAGGTGACGGCCCCCAGCTGGATCGTGCGGGATGTTGAGGCGCGCGCTGAGGCGGTTTTGGCGGGCGGGTCTTTGGGGTTCGGGGACATGAAGATCACCGTGGGCAAGGATTTGCACCCCCGGTTGGTGCTGCGCGATGCGGTTTTGCGCGACGCAGACGGGGGGATTTTGGCGGAAGTGCCCCGCATCGATGGATTGCTGTCGCCGCGCGGTGCGCTGAAGGGGCGGGTGCTGGCGCAGGAGATTGAGATTGAGGGCGCGCAGATTGCGTTGCGGCGCGCCAGTGACGGGTCGATGGCGTTTGCGTTTCGCCAAGGCGGCGCGGAGCTTGCGGCGGCGGACGGGTTTATCGGGTTGCTGGAGCAGGTGGATGCGGCGTTTGAAGTGGCCGCGTTGGAAGCATTGGAGGCGGTGCGCGCCGAGGGCGTGATTATCAATTACACCGATGCGCGGGCCGGACGCTCTTGGGTGATTGATGGGGGGCGGATTGCGCTGGATGTCAGCGAGGACGATCTGGCGTTGCGGGCGGATATTGCGCTGCTGTCGGGGCGGTCTTATGTGACCTCGGCGGAGCTGAGTTATGACAGCCCCCGTGGCAGCAGCACCGCCAGTTTGGGGTTGCGGATCACCGATGCGGCGGCCCCGGATATTGCCAGTCAGGCGCCGATCCTGTCGTGGTTGGGGGTGCTGGATGCGCCGATTTCGGGGTCGATGCGCGGCGAGTTGGATGACAGTGGGGTTGTGTCGTCTCTGTCGGCCACGTTGCAGATTGGCGCGGGCGAGTTGCAGCCCACGGCGCAGACCAAGCCGATCCCGTTTCAATCGGCGCAGACCTACTTGAGTTACGATCCGGTGGCGGAGCGGTTGAGCTTTGATTTGATTGAAATTGATACGGCGTTAGGGCGGGTGTCCGGCGCGGCGCAGACCTATTTGCGCGATTACACCAATGGGCGGCCTGAGACGTTGTTGGGGCAGGTTTCGCTGTCGGAGGTGACGGTGCTGGCACAGGATATGTTTGACCGGCCCATCGGGGTGACGGACAGCAGTGCCGATTTTAGGCTGCGGTTGGATCCGTTCACGTTGGACATTGGCGAGGCGGTTTTTGTGGCCGATGAGGTGCCGGTGTTGATGCGCGGGCGGGTGCGGGCCGCGACCGATGGGTGGACGGTGTCGCTCGATGCGCAGGCGGAGGCGGTGCAGACGGAGCAGGTGTTGGCTTACTGGCCGGAGGCTGCGGCGGCGAAGACGCGCGGCTGGTTGGGGGAGAACCTGAGGGGCGGGACGCTGCGGGATGTGAGTGTTGCGTTTCGCGGGCAGCCGGAGGGGGCGCCGCAGTTTGCGCTGAGCAGTGAGTTTCGCGATGCCGAGATCGGGTTCATGCGGACGATGCCGCCGATTGAGGGGGCGGTTGGGACGCTGTCGATTGTGGGTAAGCGGCTGGCGTTGGAGTTGAGTGACGGGCATGTGGCGGCGCCGCAAGGGGGGCGGATTGGGTTGGCGGGCAGCACATTTGTGATCCCGCAGACCGGGCCGCGTGCGCCCGCAGAGATTGATTTGGAGCTGGCGGGCGGCATGACGGCGGTGATGTCGGTGCTGAATTTGGAGCCGTTTGGGGTGCTCAAGGCTTCGGATTTGCCAGTGAGTTTTGTCCAAGGGCGGGCGCAGATTTCGGCCGCGATCAGGACGCCGCTGGGGCGGGATGTGACGCCGCAGGAGCGCAGTTGGCGGGCGGTTGCGACTGTGCGGGATGTGCGGTCTGAGGTGTTGGTGCCGGGGCAAGTGCTGACGGCGTCGCGGGTTCAGGTGCAGGTTGATCCGGAGAGTTTGGTGGTGTCGGGGCCGATGCGAATTGGAGGCACGGGCGGGACGGCGACGTTTTCGCGCGCATTGGGGCCTGGGTCTGAGGGGACGGCGCGGGTGGTTGCGGATGTGACCATTGGGCCTGCGTTTTTGGAGACGTTTAATGTGAACCTGCCGTCGGGGATGGTGACGGGCGAGGGGCCGGGGCGGATTGCGTTGGACCTGTCGGATCCGGCGCAGCCTGATTTTACGCTGACGTCGAATTTGCAAGGCATTGGGCTGTCGTTGGCGGGTGTTGGATGGTCGAAGGCGCGGTCGCAGTCGGGGTCGTTGACGATTGAGGGGCGCTTGGGTGGTACGCCGCGGATTGACCGGTTGGCCGTGTCTGCGCCGGGGCTGGAGACGAGCGGATCGATCACTTTGGCGCAGGGCGGCGGATTGCAGCGCGCGGCGTTTGAGCGGGTTCGGCTGGGCGGCTGGCTGAATGCGCCTGTGGTTTTGGTGGGGCGCGGGCAAGGGCGGGCGGCTGAGGTTCAGATTGCTGGTGGAACCCTTGATCTACGGTCTGCGAATTTTGGTGGAACCGGCGGCGGGGGCCGTGGCGGGCAGGGCGGCCCGATGGAGATTGCGCTGGACCGGTTGCGGATTACGGATTCGATTTTCTTGGATAATTTTCGGGGCTCGTTTTCCTCGACCGGTGGGTTTCAGGGGGACTTTACAGGGGATGTAAATGGCGGCGCCCCGGTGCGCGGGACCTTGGTGCCGGTGAACGGAGGCTCGGCGGTGCGGATTGATAGCGACGATGCGGGGGCCTTGCTGCGTGCGACGGGCCTGATCCCTGGGGCGTTGAACGGGCGGATGCAGTTGACGCTTATTCCGACGGGGGCCGAGGGCACCTATGATGGCACGGTTGTGGGGCGAGATTTGCGGGTTCAGGGGGCGCCTGCCTTGGCGTCCTTGCTGGATGCGGTGTCGGTCGTGGGGCTGATCACGCAGTTGGATGGGCAGGGGCTGATGTTTCGGGATGTGGATGCGAAATTCCGCCTGACACCGGCGCGGGTGATCGTGACAGAGGCCAGCGCGGTGGGGCCATCGATTGGGATTTCATTGGATGGCATCTATAATCAGGTGCAAAAGGTTTTGGATTTTCAAGGTGTTGTATCGCCATTCTATTTGGTGAACGGCATTGGGGCTGTGTTCACGCGCCGTGGCGAAGGGTTGATCGGGTTCAATTTCAACCTGCGGGGGGCCGTTGACAATCCGCAGGTTTCGGTCAATCCGCTGTCGGCGTTGACGCCCGGAATGTTCCGCGAGATTTTCCGACGCGCCCCGCCCACTGTTGAGCAATAGGACCCCGCGATGAAGCTGAGCGAGTTTGATTTTGAGTTGCCCGAAGACCTGATCGCTGTGCGCCCGGCGCGGCCGCGGACCTCGGCCAAGTTGTTGGTCGCCAACGGGGCGCAGACGCAGGATCGGGTGGTGCGCGATTTGGTGGATGTTTTGCGGGCCGGAGACCGGTTGGTGCTGAACGACACCAAGGTGATCCCCGCGCGCCTGTTTGGGACGCGGACGCGGGAGACGACCAGTGGCGATGGGATTGCCAAGATCGAGGTGACGTTGTTGGAGCCGCAGGCGGACGGCACTTGGGCGGCATTGGTCAAGCCGTTGCGCAAGGTGAAAGAGGGCGAAGAGATTGTGTTTTCGCCCGAGTTGCGGGCGACGTTCGTGCGGCGTGAAGACACAACGGGGTATTTGCAGTTTAACCTGACGGGCGATGATTTTGATGCGGCGTTGAATGCCGCAGGGGCCATGCCTTTGCCCCCCTATATTGCCGCCAAACGGGCGGCAGATGCGCAGGATTTAACGGATTATCAAACTGTGTGGGCGCAAAATGCAGGGGCTGTGGCCGCGCCCACAGCATCGCTGCATTTCGAGCAGTGGTTGTTGGATGATTTGGCCGCGATGGGCGTGACGTTTACCCATGTGACGCTGCATGTGGGGGCGGGGACATTTTTGCCGGTGAAGGTGGATGATGTCTCGGACCACAAGATGCATGCGGAGTGGGGCCATGTGTCGGCGCAGGCCGTGGCGGAGATTGAGGCCACCAAGGCCGCGGGCGGGCGGGTGATCCCCGTGGGTACCACAGCGCTGCGGTTGATTGAAAGTGCGGCGGCCGGTGGGGCATTGGCCCCGTGGGAAGGCGAGACGGATATTTTCATCACGCCGGGGTTTGAGTTTCAGATTGCCGATGGGTTGATGACGAATTTTCACCTGCCGAAGTCGACGTTGATGATGTTGGTGAGTGCCTTGATGGGTGTGGAGCGTATTCGCGAAATTTACGCGCATGCCATTGAAAATGAATACAGATTTTTCAGCTATGGGGACAGCTCGATCCTGTTGCCTTGAGCGATTTAGGGGCTGTGGGCTTGGCTGTTTGCCCGGGCTGCGGCTAAGTTTCGCTTAATCCTTTCGTGCGATAAAAACGACTCATTGCGTGCGACGTGTGTCGTCTTTAGGGGGCCATCCTGAAGGCACACTCTTTAGGTGTGTTAATGTCCCTCAGGCTCAAAGGAACGGGCAATGGTTAAAGTATTTTTCGCGTCATGGGCGCTGTTTTTGGGCATGTTCATGCTGATGGTGGGCAACGGGCTGCAGGGCACGTTGCTGGGCGTGCGTGGGGGCATCGAGAGCTTTTCGACCTTTGAGATGTCGATCGTAATGTCGGCGTATTTTCTAGGGTTTTTGGGCGGGTCGCAATTGGCGCCTGAGATGATCCGGCGCGTGGGGCATGTGCGGGTGTTTGCGGCGCTTGGCTCGACGATTTCGGCGATTTTGATTTTGTATCCGGTGTTGGTTGAGGTTTGGGCCTGGACCTTGGGGCGGGTCGTGATCGGGTTTTGTTTTTCGGGCGTTTATGTGACGGCGGAGAGCTGGTTGAACAACGCGTCGACCAATGAAAATCGGGGGCAGTCGCTGTCGGTTTATATGCTGGCGCAGATGAGCGGGATTGTTGTGGCCCAAGGTATTTTGGGGTTTGGCGATGCGAGCGGGTACACGTTGTTTATCATTCCGTCGGTCTTGGTGAGCTTGGCGTTTGCGCCGATTTTGCTGTCGGTTCAGCCGACGCCTGCGTTTGAGGCGACGAAGCCGATGCGGTTGCGCAATTTGATTGAAACATCGCCTTCGGCCTCGGTGGGGATGTTTTTGTTGGGCGGTGTGTTTGCGGCGCAATTCGGGATGACGGCTGTGTATGGCACGCAGGTGGGCCTGTCGGTGGCGCAGATTTCTGTGCTGGTGTCGGTGATTTATATCGCGGCGCTTTTGGCGCAGTATCCGATTGGCTGGTTGTCGGACCGGATGGACCGCCGTTTATTGATTATTGCGGTGTCTGCCATTGGTGCGTTTGGGGCGGCGGCGGCGTGGGTGAGCGCTGGGGATTACACGATGTTGCTCGTTGGCGCGGCCTTGGTGGGCGGGTCTTCGAACCCGCTTTATGCGCTTTATATTGCCTATGCGAATGATTTTCTGGAGCACGAGGAAATGCCTGCGGCGTCTGCCGGGTTCATTTTTATCAATGGGGTTGGGGCAATTATGGGGCCGGTTTTGATTGGTTTTTTGATGGGCCAATTCGGGGAATCGGCGTTTTGGGGCGTGGTGACTGTGTTGATGAGTGCGATGGCGGCCTATGGTTTGCTGCGTGTGCTGCAGCGTCCAAGCGAAGTGTCTGTGGATGATCAGGTGTCTTATGCGCCAGTGATGGCCAATGCTTCGCCTGTTGCGATGGAGGTTGCGCAGGAGATTTATATTGAGACCGAGCTGGAAGACCAGGCCGAGGATGATGCGGCGGTGCAAAGCGCGTAGCGGTTGTATCGCGCTGGATGATCTGCGACCCTTTCACACCGGAGTTGGCGTGAGGGGGCTGTGATGACACCAGAGGACATTCTGCAGTTTTGGTTGGACGAGGTTGGGCCCAGCGGGTGGTACAAATCTGACCCGACTTTGGACGACACGATCCGGTCGCGGTTCTTGCCGGCGTGGCGGGACGCCTGTGAAGGGGCGCATGGATTGTGGTTGATGTCGCCTGAGGGTGCGTTGGCCTATTTGATCTTAACGGACCAGTTCCCGCGCAATATGTTTCGCGGGTCTGCGGAGGCCTTTGCAACCGATCAAAGTGCGCGGGCAGTGGCCTATGATGCGATCGAGAGCGGGTGGGATATGAAAATTCCGCACCCACAGCGACAGTTTTTCTATCTGCCGATGATGCATTCCGAGGATATGGCGGATCAAGACGCCTGCGTGGCCTATATGGCTGAGCGGCTGGATGGGGATGGCAATAATCTGCAGCACGCGCGGGCACATCGCTATATTATTCAAAGGTTTGGCCGGTTTCCCTACCGCAATGAGGCGCTTGGCCGAGAGAGCACGCAGGCGGAGCGAGACTGGGCCGAGACCGAAGGCTATGCGGCCGCGTTGCGCATCGTGGACTAGTTGCGCGATTTGAAAGCCCTGCGGTTGCCCTAGATGCATAGCTGGATTGATGCGCAATTGCTGGCCCTGACGCAAAATATAGTTTAATGCTAAACTAAATTCGGATGAGGAGAACCTGAACGTGGCTCAAAACTTTGATATGATCGTAATTGGTGCAGGCCCTGGGGGCTATGTCGCTGCAATTCGTGGCGCCCAATTGGGATTGAAAGTATGCGTTGTTGAACGTGAACATTTGGGCGGGATTTGCCTGAACTGGGGCTGTATCCCCACGAAGGCGCTTTTGCGGTCGTCTGAAGTGTTCCACCTGATGGAGCGGGCCAAGGAATTCGGGTTGTCTGCCGAAAAGATCGATTATGATTTGCCTGCGGTTGTGAAACGGTCGCGCGGTGTTGCGAAGCAGATGGAAGGCGGCATCAAGGGCCTGTTCAAAAAGAACAAGGTTGATGTTGTCATGGGCGAGGCGAAGATCGTTGCCAAGGGCAAGGTCAGCGTCAAAACCGACAAAGGCACCGAAGAGCTGACAGCGAAGAACATCATTGTGGCGACAGGCGCGCGGGCCCGTGAATTGCCGGGCCTTGAGGCTGATGGTGATCTGGTTTGGACATATAAGGCCGCGCTTGACCCTGTGCGGATGCCCAAGAAGCTGTTGGTCATCGGATCTGGTGCGATCGGCATTGAATTCGCGAGTTTCTACAACACGCTTGGGGCTGACACGACGGTTGTCGAGGTTATGGACCGTGTGTTGCCTGTGGAAGATGAAGACATTTCCAAATTCGCCAAAAAGCAATTTGTGAAACAGGGCATGAAGATCATGGAGAAAGCCATGGTCAAGCAGCTGGATCGGGGTAAGGGCAAGGTGACAGCCCATATCGAAACAGGCGGCAAGATCGAGAAGATGGAATTCGACACGGTGATTTCCGCTGTTGGGATCGTCGGTAACGTTGAAGGTTTGGGCCTTGAAGAGCTGGGCGTGAAGATTGATCGCACCCATGTTGTGACGGACGAATACTGCCGCACCGGTGTTGAAGGTGTTTATGCGATTGGTGATATCGCGGGCGCGCCATGGCTTGCGCACAAAGCATCCCATGAAGGTGTGATGGTTGCGGATCTGATCGGTGGTCAGAAAGCGCACCCGATCAAGCCGGAAACCATTGCGGGCTGTACATATTGTCACCCGCAGGTGGCATCGGTGGGCTACACCGAAGCGAAAGCCAAAGAGCTGGGGTATAAGATCAAGGTTGGTCGGTTCCCGTTCATCGGCAATGGCAAAGCGGTTGCACTGGGCGAGCCTGAGGGCATGGTGAAAACCATTTTCGACGAGAAAACCGGTGAATTGCTGGGCGCGCATATGGTGGGCGCCGAAGTGACCGAGATGATCCAGGGCTATGTGATTGGCCGGAAACTGGAGACCACGGAAGAAGACCTGATGGAAACTGTTTTCCCGCATCCGACACTGTCGGAGATGATGCACGAGAGCGTTTTGGATGCCTATGGGCGTGTTATCCATATGTAAGTCTTCACATATTTTGTGATGTTCGAGAGGCGGCCCTAGGGTCGCCTCTTTTGCATGGCGGGTTTGTGTTGCGGCGGGCGGGATTGGGGCGTAGCCAGCAGGCATGACACAGGTTCGAACTCAATGGCCGATGATTGTGTTGCTGTGGTCCACGGGGCTTTTGGCGGCGGCGCAATTTGCGAAATTAACCCTGACACTGGAGGGGTTGCAGGCGGTATATCCGGCGGCCCCTTTTGCGTTGGCCGTTTCTGGCGTGTCGGTGGTGGGCATTTTATGCGGCGCCATGGCCGGATTTTTGGTGGCCAAGATCGGGGCGCGCCAGTCGGTTCTGGCTGCGGTGGTTCTTTCGGCCTGTGTGTCGTTGGTGCAGGGGCTGGAGATGCCGTTCGGGGCGTTTATGGCGAGCCGGATTTTTGAGGGCATGGGGCATTTGTTGCTGGTCGTGGCCTTGCCGACGATGATGGCGGTGCTGGCGAAGCCCAATGATAAGCCCGTGGTTATGGGGCTGTGGGGCACGTTTTTCGGGGTGGGCTATGCGCTGTTGGCGCTGGTGGTGCCCAGCATCGAAGCTTGGGGCGGGTTGCGCACGGTTTATGTGGCGCATGGGCTGCTGTTGCTGGCGATTTTCCCGATTTTATACGCGCGGCTGCCGGTTGTGATGACGGGGGACGGTGTGTTTCCCAATGTCGCCGTGTTGCACCGTGCGATTTACACGCGGCCGCGGGCGTTTGCGCCGGGGTTGGGGCACGGGATTTATACGTCGATCTTCATTGCGCTGGTGGCATTTTTGCCCGGTGTGTTGGGTGCGCCTTGGTTGACGGCGGTGTTGCCTTTGGCGAATCTGTCGGGGACGTTTGTGAGCGGGTTTGTGGCGCGGCGGGTTGCGGCATCGCATTTGTCGATCGTGTGTTTTGCGGTGGCTGGTGTGTTGTTTGTGGTTTTGGGACTGACGGGATCGATCGCGGTGGCGTTGGTGGCGCTGTTTTTCACGGGGCTGACGGCGGGGGCGAATTTCGCGGCGGTGCCGGAGTTGAACGAGACCGCAGAGCAGCAGGCGCGGGCCAATGGGGCGCTGGCGCAGATCGGGAATATCGGGACGTTCAGCGGGACGCCGATTTACGCCTTGGTGGCGGGAAACCTGTGGGGGATCGTGGGGGTGAGCGTTGTGATTTGTGCCGCTGGTGTGATTTTTGCAGGGCTTGCCTATGCAGCGGCGCGGAAAAGTTCAGCAATGTCAGCACAGATCGGTTAATTCTTTCTTTTGTTCCCGAAACGTTCTACATCTGGGCTGGTCAACGCCTATGGGATGCCTATGTGGTGGTAGGCGAATAAACGGGGGCTGCCATGCCAGAGCTAAAGAACATCGAAGTGCGCGGTGCGCGCGAACATAACCTGAAGGGAATCGATGTAGATATCCCGCGGGATCAGTTGGTTGTGATCACCGGTTTGTCGGGGTCGGGGAAATCGTCGTTGGCGTTTGATACGATCTATGCGGAAGGGCAGCGGCGTTATGTCGAGAGCCTATCGGCCTATGCGCGCCAGTTCCTGGATATGATGGAAAAGCCCGATGTGGATCATATTGCGGGCCTGTCGCCTGCGATTTCCATTGAGCAGAAGACCACGTCGAAGAACCCGCGGTCGACCGTGGGGACGGTGACCGAGATTTACGACTATATGCGATTGTTGTTTGCCCGTGTGGGCACGCCCTATTCGCCGGCCACCGGGCTGCCGATTGAGGCGCAACAGGTGCAGGACATGGTGGACCGCGTCATGGACATGGAAGAGGGCACCCGTGGGTTTTTGCTGGCGCCGATCATTCGCGACCGCAAGGGGGAGTACCGCAAGGAATTTCTAGAGCTGCGCAAGCAGGGTTTCCAACGGGTCAAGGTCGATGGTGAATTCTACGAGCTAGATGAGCCGCCCACATTGGACAAGAAATTCCGCCATGACATTGATGTGGTCGTGGACCGGATTGTGGTGCGTGAGGGGCTAGAGACGCGGTTGGCGGACAGTTTCCGGACGGCGCTGGATTTGGCGGACGGGATCACGATTTTGGAAACGGCCCCCAAAGAGGGCGAGCCGGAGCGGTTCACGTTTTCAGAGAATTTTGCCTGCCCTGAGAGCGGGTTTACCATTCCCGAGATTGAGCCACGTTTGTTTTCGTTCAACGCGCCGTTTGGGGCCTGTCCGGATTGCGATGGTTTGGGGGTTGAGCTGTTTTTCGACGAACGTTTGGTGGTGCCAGATCAGACGTTGAAGATTTACGACGGTGCGTTGGCGCCGTGGCGCAAGGGCAAGTCGCCGTATTTCTTGCAGACGATTGAAGCGATCGCGAAACACTACGAGTTCGATAAGAACACACGGTGGAAAGACCTGCCGAAGTTTGTGCAGCAGGTGTTTTTGCACGGCTCTGGCGATGAAGAGATCAAGTTCCGCTACGATGAGGGTGGCCGCGTATATGAGGTGAGCCGCGCCTTTGAGGGTGTGATCCCGAATATGGAACGGCGGTACCGCGAGACGGACAGCAATTGGATTCGCGAAGAGTTTGAACGCTATCAAAACAACCGGTCCTGCGGGACCTGTGGTGGTTACCGTTTGCGTGAAGAGGCTTTGGCGGTGAAAATCGGCCGGAAGGACGATGGGGGAGACGATCTGCTGCATGTGGGGCAGGTCGTTCAGATGTCGATCCGCGAGGCGTTTGAGTGGTGCGAGCGTGTGCCAGAGGCGTTGAGCAAGCAAAAGAACGAGATTGCCCGTGCGATTTTGAAAGAGATCCGCGAACGGTTGGGGTTCTTGAACAACGTGGGTTTGGAATATCTGACGTTGAGCCGCAATGCGGGCACGCTGTCTGGCGGGGAAAGCCAGCGGATTAGGTTGGCCAGCCAGATCGGCTCAGGGCTGACCGGTGTTTTGTATGTTCTGGATGAGCCGTCGATCGGGTTGCACCAGCGCGACAACGACCGTTTGTTGACCACGCTGAAGAACCTGCGCGATCAGGGGAACACGGTGATTGTGGTGGAGCACGACGAGGAAGCCGTGCGCGAGGCCGATTACGTGTTCGATATTGGACCGGGGGCCGGTGTGCATGGCGGGCAGGTTGTGGCGCAAGGCACCCCCGCCGAGATTGTGGCCAACCCTGACAGTATCACCGGCGATTATTTGGCCGGACGGCGCGAAATTTCGGTGCCAAAAGTGCGCCGGAAGGGGAACAAGAAGAAGGTCACGGTGAAGAAAGCCAGTGGCAACAATTTGCAAAATGTCACGGTGGATTTCCCACTGGGCAAGTTTGTCTGTGTGACGGGCGTGTCTGGGGGCGGCAAGTCGACCCTGACGATTGAGACGTTGTTCAAGACCGCATCGATGGCGTTGAATGGGGCGCGGCAGACGCCCGCACCGTGCGAGACGATCAAGGGGTTGGAGCATCTGGACAAGGTGATCGACATTGATCAGCGGCCGATTGGGCGTACGCCACGGTCCAACCCGGCGACCTATACGGGGGCGTTTACGCCGATCCGCGAGTGGTTCGCGGGTTTGCCCGAAGCCAAGGCGCGTGGGTACAAGCCCGGACGGTTCAGTTTCAACGTGAAGGGCGGGCGCTGTGAGGCCTGTCAGGGCGATGGTGTCATCAAGATCGAGATGCACTTTTTGCCGGACGTTTATGTGGAATGCGAGACCTGTAAGGGCAAACGCTACAACCGCGAAACCTTGGAAGTGAAGTTCAAGGGCAAGTCGATTGCTGATGTTTTGGACATGAATGTGGAAGAGGCGCAGGAGTTTTTCAAAGCGGTGCCGAGCATTCGCGACAAGATGGATGCGTTGATGCGCGTGGGTCTGTCCTACATCAAGGTGGGGCAGCAGGCGACGACATTGTCGGGCGGTGAAGCGCAGCGTGTGAAGCTGTCCAAAGAACTGGCGAAACGGTCCACAGGTCGCACATTGTATATTTTGGACGAGCCAACCACGGGTTTGCACTTCGAAGATGTTCGAAAATTGCTAGAGGTGCTGCATGAGTTGGTCGACGGTGGGAACACTGTTGTCGTGATTGAGCACAATCTGGATGTGGTGAAAACCGCCGATCATATCATCGATGTGGGCCCTGAAGGGGGCGATGGTGGCGGCACGATTGTGGCGATCGGGACGCCGGAAGCGGTGGCTGAGGTTGAGGGATCGCACACGGGGCAATACCTGAAGCCGATGTTGCAGCCGAAGACTGTCGCGGCGGAGTAATTTGTTTTGAGGATTGCTGCGGCATCCGTGGGGCTTGAGCCTCGCGGGTGCTGTTGGCGTGCGCGCGATTTAGGCGCGGAGCTGTTTTGGGTGGGGTGTTTGGGGCGCCTCAGGCGGGCGGCGGGCTCTGGGGCAGACGAGATGTTGCCCCAGAGGTAAAGGTCACAGAAGGCGGACTTGGGTGCCGACTTCGACGGCGGCAAAGAGTTCCGCGATGTGATCGTTGTACAAACCGATGCAGCCGGAGGAGCTGCGGCGGCCGATTTTGCGTGTGTCGTGTGTGCCGTGGATCAGGTACGCGGGCCATGTGAGGTACATGGCGTGGGTGCCAAGGGGGTTGCCTGGGCCTGCGGGCAGGAATTCGGGCAAAGACGGGTCACGGGCGCGCATGTTGGCGGTTGGGGTCCAGGTGGGCCCCACGCGTTTGCGCACGACTTCGGTGTAGCCGCGGCGGGTGAGTTCCTCGGTCAGGGGGACGGAGGAGGGGTAGAGGCGGTATGTGCCGTCGGAACCCCAGTGGTGCACGGCGCGGGAGGTGATGTCGGCCAGGATGGCGCCGCGCCCGAGCGTGCTGAAGTGATCCTGCCATTGCTGGGTCACGAAAGAGGACGCGTTGCGGGTGGGTGCGGCTTGAGCGCGCGCGATCATGGGGGTTGCGAGGGCGGCTGTGGCGCCCAAGAGGAAAGTCCGTTTTGTCTGCATGTCAGGCCCTATTGTCCTTACGGTATTACAGTTTTGGTTGGTATACACATGAACCGGCGGGTGGGGTAAATCAAGCCCCCTCACGGGGGTGTGAGACGTCTTGGCGAAGGCCTGCCGAGGGCTGCTGTGCCCCAAAAGACTGCGCCAGCCAAAACGGAGTGTTGGCTGGCGCAGATGGTGTGTTTTACGTTTTCCTACGGGGGGTTAGTCCATAGGTTTAAAGTTGAATTCGCCGCCTTCTTTGATGCCGGATGGCCAACGGGAGGTCACGGTTTTGGTGCGCGTGTAGAATTTGAACGCGTCGGGGCCGTGCTGGTTGAGGTCGCCGAAGACCGATTTCTTCCAGCCGCCGAAGGTGTGATAGGCCAGTGGCACGGGGATGGGGACGTTGATGCCGACCATGCCGATGTTGATGCGGTTGGCGAAATCACGTGCGGCGTCGCCATCGCGGGTGAAGATCGCGGTGCCATTGCCGTATTCGTGATCCATGGCGAGTTTCAGCGCTTCTTCGTAGCTGCCAGCGCGCACGGTGGACAGGACCGGGCCAAAGATTTCTTTGGTGTAGATGTCCATGTCGGGGGTGACGCGGTCGAACAGGTGGGGGCCGACGAAGAAGCCGTCTTCGTAGCCTTGCAGGTTGAAGTCGCGACCGTCCACGACCAATTCTGCGCCTTGGTCGATGCCTGATTGCACGAGGCCGAGGATGTTTTCTTTGGCCGCAGAGGTGACCACGGGGCCATAATCCACATCATCGCCCGAGGTGTAGGGGCCGACGCGGAGCTTTTCGATGCGCGGCACCAGTTCTTCGATCAGGCGGTCGGCGGTTTCTTCGCCCACGGGGACGGCCACAGAAATTGCCATGCAGCGTTCACCTGCAGCGCCGTAGCCCGCACCCACAAGCGCATCTGCGGCTTGGGCGATGTCAGCGTCTGGCATGATGATCATGTGGTTTTTCGCGCCGCCGAAACACTGCACGCGTTTGCCGTTGGCGCAACCGCGACCGTAGATATATTCGGCGATCGGGGTGGAGCCCACGAAGCCTACGGACTGGATCGTGTCATTGTCGAGGATCGCGTCGACGCTTTCCTTGTCGCCGTTGACGACCTGCAGGATGCCTTTGGGCAGGCCCGCTTCTTCCATCAATTCGGCCAACATCAAAGGCACAGACGGATCGCGTTCGGAGGGTTTGAGGATGAAGGCGTTGCCGCAGGCGATGGCGGGGGCGAACATCCACATGGGGATCATAGCGGGGAAGTTGAAGGGCGTGATTCCTGCAGTAACACCAAGGGCTTGGCGCATGGAGTACATGTCGATGCCCGGGCCTGCGCCGTCAGTGTAGTCGCCCTTGAGCAGTTCAGGGGCGCCGATGCAGTATTCGACCACTTCAAGGCCGCGTTGTACGTCGCCTTTGGCGTCGGGGATGGTTTTGCCGTGCTCGCGGGAGAGGGCTTCGGCGAGTTTATCCATATCGCGGTTGAGCAGGCCGACCATGGCCATGAGCACCCGTGCGCGGCGCTGCGGGTTTGTGGCGGCCCAAGCGGGCTGTGCGGCGGCGGCCACCTCGACGGCGTGGTCGAGTTCGGCTTTGGAGGCCAATGGGGCCTTGGCCTGCACTTCGCCTGTGGCGGGGTTGTAAACGTCTGCGAAGCGGCCAGAGGTGCCTTTGACGTGTTCGCCGCCGATGTAATGGGTGAGTTCTGTGGTCATGGACTATTCCTGCTGTGAACTTTGCGTTGGGTTTACTCTAGTCTTGCAAAATCGCTGGATAAAGCGTCAGTTGGGCAAATTCATTTTGCAATTTTGTAGGTATGGCGATGACAGGTTGGGACGACATGCGGGTGTTTTTGGCGGTGTCGCGGGCGGAAAGCCTGAGCCGTGCGGGGCCTGCGTTGCGGATGGATGCGGCGACAGTGGGGCGCAGGATCGCGCGGTTGGAGGCGGATTTGGGGGCGGCGTTGTTTGCGAAATCGCCCCAAGGCTATGCGCTGACGGATTTGGGCGCGCGGATGCGGGACCATGCGGAGGCGGCGGAGGCGGCATTGGCGCGGGCCCGCGAGGAGGCGCAGGGCGATCAGGCTGAATTGACCGGGCAGATCAGGATCGGGGCGCCGGATGGGGCGGCAAATTATCTGTTGCCGCAGGTCTGTGCGGCGATTGGGGCTGAAAACCCGGAGTTGGAGATCCAGATTTTGGCGCTGCCGCGGATGGTGAACCTATCCAAGCGGGAGGCGGACATGGCGGTGACGGTGTCGCCACCGCAGGCGGGTCGGTTGGCGGTGCAAAAGATCACCGATTATCATTTGCACATGGCGGCCTGTAGCGAGATTGCCAAAGACATTGCCAGTTCTGCGGATTTGGCGCGGTTTCCGGTGGTGGGCTACATTCCGGATATGATTTTCGACAAGGAGCTGGATTATCTGGGCGATTTGGCGGCGGGCGGGGTGCAGCAGGCATCGAATTCGGTGGCGGTGCAGGTGGCGTCGTTGCGGGCGGGGGCCGGTGTTGGGATTGTGCATGACTTTTCCTTGCCCTTCGCGCCGGAGTTGCAGCGGGTGTTGGTGGAGGAGATTTCCTTGCGGCGGTCGTTCTATTTGGTGCGCCATTTGAGCGACAAAACATCGGACAGGTTGAACCGGTTTGCCGCGCTTTTGGCGGCGGGATTGCGCGCTGAGGTTGCGCGGCTGGAGGGGCAGATCGCCTGAGGACCGTTGACAAGATGGGGGGCGTCGCGCGTAGGCTGGGGGAAATGGAGGAGGAGAGACCCATGATTGTATCGCAAATTTTGAAGTCAAAAGCTGTGGATGGTGTGCTGACGCTGACGTCTGGTGCGACGGTTGGGGAGGCCGTGGCGATTATGGCGGACCGACGGATCGGGACGATCGTTGTCAGCGATGATGGGGGCAAAACGCCCAGTGGGATTTTGTCGGAGCGCGATGTGGTGCGCAATTTGGGGAAAAGCGGGGCGGAATGTTTGGCCGGCACTGTGGGCGATATGATGACCCGTGAGTTGGTGACCTGTGCGCCGTCTGACACGTCTGACAGTGTGTTGGGCAAGATGACCGAGGGGCGGTTTCGCCATATGCCGGTGATCGAGAACGGAGAAATGTTGGGTTTGATTTCCATTGGGGACACGGTCAAGGCGCGGCTGGCACAGCTGTCGATGGAGCGTGACGCACTGGAAGGTATGGTGATGGGTCACTAGGCGCTTGCGTTTCGGTCGATGATGCGGTGTCTTGCGCCCGAAAAAGAGAGAGGGGGCAGCAATGCGGATCGGACTTTACCCAGGAACATTTGATCCTGTGACGATGGGACATATCGATATCATCCGGCGGGCCTGTTCGCTGGTGGATAAGCTGGTGATCGGGGTGGCGATCAACCGCGACAAGGGACCGCTGTTTTCGTTGGAAGAGCGGGTTGCGATGATCGAGACGGAATGCGCGGCCTTGTCGGAGCAAACTGGCTGCGAGATTGTGGCGCATCCGTTTGAGAACCTGCTGATCCATTGCGCGCGCGATGTGGGAGCGTCGCTGATTATTCGCGGGCTGCGGGCTGTGGCGGATTTCGAATATGAATATCAGATGGTCGGGATGAACCGGCAGTTGGACGATAGTGTCGAGACGGTGTTTTTGATGGCCGAGGCGCAGCATCAGGCGATTGCGTCGAAGCTGGTCAAGGAGATCGCTCGGTTGGACGGCGATATTTCCAAGTTCGTGCCACCTGCAGTGAAGGCAGCCCTGGAAGCGCGATTGGGCAAATAGGCCCAAGGGTGGGTGTTAGAATGAGAAAAGGCCGGCCCCGGTGTGGGGTCGGCCTTTTTGGTGTCTGGTTCGCAGTGTCGGCGTCAAGCAGGGAGGACATTGAGCCAGGGAGGAGAACTGCGCCAGATCGTGGAGAGAATCAGGGAGGAGACCCGCTCCGGTGCGCTTAGCTGTAAACAGCGCGCATTGCGATTTTGTCGGCGTCCGCTGGGTAGATGCCCAGATCTTCGACGGCCAGCTCAACAGGAAGCGCTGCGATTGCGTCGCGTGTCCGGTTGTAGGCTGCGCGTTTTTCCAAACGAGTGCGGAGTGTTTTCATCATGTTCATAGCGTTTCCTTTCTAAGGAATGTGTTTGTTTCTCTTGCACCCAATTTAGCAATGCTGCGGCGCAGCACTAGGTCCGAAAAGTCCACTCCCGAGTTGCAGAAAATGCATAGGTTCCCGTTTGGGCCATAAAAATAGGGGCCATCCGCGAAGATGGCCCCTGTAAATCGGTCTTGAATGGTGGGGGGTGATCTATTTGAGATCTTTTTCCCCTTGGTTGATTAACCTTAAATCAACTTCCCCATGGCGACGGCTGTGTCGCTCATGCGGTTGGAGAAGCCCCATTCGTTATCGTACCAAGTGAGGATACGGCACATGGTGCCTTCCATGACTTTGGTTTGATCTGTGTGGAACACAGAAGAATGTGGGTCGTGGTTGAAGTCAGAGGACACGAGTTTTTTGTCGGTGAAGCCCAAGATGCCTTTGAGCGGGCCGTCTGTGGCGGCTTTGCGGATGGCATCGTTGATTTCTTCGACTGTGGTGTCACGTGCCGCTTCGAATGTGAGGTCGACAACGGACACGTTTGGTGTTGGCACGCGGATCGCGACGCCGTCCAATTTGCCGTTGAGTTCTGGCAGAACCAGACCCACCGCTTTGGCCGCGCCTGTGGATGTTGGGATCATGGACAGAGCTGCCGCGCGGGAGCGGTACAGGTCGGAGTGCATGGTGTCCAACGTTGGCTGGTCGCCAGTGTAGGAGTGGATTGTTGTCATGAAGCCTTTGACGATGCCGATTTCATCGTTGAGGACTTTAACAACAGGGGACAGGCAGTTTGTTGTGCAAGACGCGTTGGAGACGACGATATCGTCTGTGGTCAATGTGCCGTCGTTCACGCCGAACACGATTGTCTTGTCTGCGTCTTTGCCCGGTGCAGAAATCAGCACGCGGGAAGAGCCGTTGTCGAGGTGTGCTTGGCAGGCTTCCTTGGATGTGAAGATACCTGTGCATTCCATCACAACGTCAACGTCAGACCATGGCAGGTCAGCGGGGTTGCGGATGGCTGTCACTTTGATCGGGCCACGACCCACGTCGATTGTGTCTTCGGTGGCTTTGACTTCAACAGGGAAGCGGCCATGGACACTGTCGTACTGCAACAGGTGGGCGTTTGTCTCAACGGGGCCAAGGTCGTTGATCGCGATGACTTCGATATCTGTACGGCCAGATTCGATGATCGCGCGCAAAACATTGCGGCCGATGCGGCCAAAGCCGTTGATTGCTACTTTTACGGTCATGGGAGCCTCCATAAGGTGGATAAAGCGATAAAGGGCCCGCTGAATGCGAGTTCCGTTGGCGCTAACATCGCGATTGTGGCGGAAAGGTCAACCCGCCAACGCGGGAAACTGGTATACTAGCGCCAGAATGCCATCCACCTGATCAAATCGAGGCCCTTGCGGACAAGAAAGGGAAAGGCATTGAGGCCCAACACGTAGTGATCCAGCACGAAGAAGCCGATGATTAGGATCATGAGAGTGAGGGCGAGGCGGTTTGTCATAATCAGTAAGCCACATGATTTCGCGGGAAATGTCGAGGGGGTTCTCACGCGGTGTGGGCGTTTAGCCGGTCTTTGATGGGGGACATGCGCTGCGATGGGTCGGGCATGGGACAGGTGCATTGGGCAGGGTCATTGGGCCGCGAGATCCGGGCGCGTTAAAATAATCACAATTTCGCCCCAATTCTTTACGAATGTGAACTAAATTGAAATTTAAACCATTTGGTAACTAAGAATTTGGGCAGACGTTGGGACAGTCGATGGAGACTGGCCTGCGGCATAAGAGAGTGATTTTTAATGCTAAAACTTTTGAAATACGTATCGGTCGCGGCGGCGTTGACCGTTGCAAGCCCGGTAAATGCGCTGACGTTGACAGGGTTGTCTGTTAGCATCAGTTCACCGTTTGGAAGCTGTAGTGGCGTGACCGTGAGCTCGGCTGCGGAATGTATCATCAGTGATCAGGGACGCGGGCGAGATTCCGTTGATTCCATCACGGTTGACGTTAACGAGACCTCCATTGATCTGGATTTCAGCGAGGCCAGTGGCGCGTTGATTAACTTTTTCGATTGGGACGGCGTGCAGGGCAACAACTCGAGCGTCTTTGATATCGTGATTTCCGGTTTGACGGGGTTCACCTACACGGGTGGCACGTTGACCAGCTTTGCGTTCTCATCCGGCGGGCTGGCTGTTGATGCGTCGGTTGCGGATCAATTGACGGTTCAGTTCAACGATTATCAGTCGATCTGTTTCAGCGGGGCCTGTGGGACTGCGACGTTGAATGGCACGGTTGCTGCGGTACCGCTGCCGACGAGCCTGTCGTTCTTGGTTTTGGGTCTTGGGGCTGTGGCGTTTGTTGGCCGTCGCCGGAAGACAGCGGCGAAAGCGGCGGACGAGACGCTGGCGGCGGCTTAAGCGGGTCGCGTTTGGCGGCGCAAGCGGGCCATGAGATTTTGAAACGGCGGTGCAGGGATGCGCCGCCGTTTTGCGTTAGCGGGTGTGGTTTTAGCTGAGGCGGCCCATGTGGCCTGCGACGTCGGCCATGCGCACGGAAAAGCCCCATTCGTTGTCGTACCATGCCAGCACACGCACGGAGCGGCCGCCGATGACCTTGGTTTGGTCGGGAGCGAAGATGGATGAATAGGGGGTGTGGTTGAAGTCGATCGAGACTTTCGGGGCGGGATCGTAGGACATGACCTGGCCCATGTGGCCAGCGCAGGCGGTGGCGACGACTTCGTTGACGTCGGCGACGGTCACGTCTTTGGCGGCTTCGAATGTCAGATCAACGCAGGAGACGTTGGGGGTGGGCACGCGCATGGCGGTGCCGTCGAGGCGGCCTTCCATTTCGGGCAGAACTTGGGACAGCGCTTTGGCGGCGCCTGTGGAGGTTGGGATCATCGCCATGGCGGCGGCGCGGGCGCGGTAGAGGTCGGAGTGTCTGCGGTCGAGGGTGGGTTGGTCGCCGGTGTAGCTGTGGATTGTGGTCATCAGCCCACGGTCAATGCCGATGGCGTCGTTCAGGGTTTTGACCAGCGGGGCGAGGCAATTGGTGGTGCAGGAGCCGTTGGACACCAGGCGGTCTGATGCGGTGAGATCGCGGTGATTGACGCCGTAGACGATTGTTTTGTCGACGTTTGTGGCGGGGGCCGAGATCAGCACTTTGCCAGCGCCGCGGTTGAGGTGGGTGGCGGCGCTGTGCCCGTCGTTGAATTTGCCGGTGCATTCGAGGACGACATCGCAGCCCTCCCAGTCCAATTCATTCGGGTCGTAGGTGGACATGACATCGATGGGGCCACGCCCGAGGTCGAGCTTGCCGTTATCGGTGGTGACGTTGCCTGCGAAGCGGCCATGGACGGAATCGTAGCGCAGCAGGTGGGCGTTGGTTTCGAGGGGGCCGGTGGCGTTAATTTTCACAACCTGCACATCGTTGCGTGCGGCTTCGGCGATGTGGGCGAGGGTGCAGCGGCCGATGCGGCCAAATCCGTTGATGCCAAGTGTCACGGTCATGGTGTCAGTCCTATGGTTGACGCAGGTGCAGCCTTCCTAGGGGGTGGGAGGGATGACGCAAGAAATTATTTCATTTTGATCAATATGTTAGCGATAAACCTACCCTCTGGGGTGGGGTTTGCGCTAACCGTTTGCGCCAACATATCACGGCGCGCGCGCGCAGATGGCGCGGCTTGGGGGTGGCGTATAGGGGGCAGGCCGTTACATCCTGTCAAAAGAGAATCAGAAAGGTATGTCAGTATGAGCGGTTTGATCGCCCTGTTGGATGATGTTGTGGCCCTGTCGAAGGTTGCAGCGGCAAGTGTAGATGATGTGGCTAGTATGGCGGCCAAGGCTGGCAGCAAGGCCGCAGGCGTTGTGATTGACGATGCGGCTGTCACGCCAAAATACGTCACCGGCTTGGATGCCAAACGGGAACTGCCGATCATCTGGAAAATCGCGCGTGCGTCATTTTTCAACAAACTGGTGATTTTGCTGCCTGTGGCGATGGTGTTGCAGGCCTTTGCACCGATTGTTTTGGTCTTTTTGCTGATGCTCGGCGGGCTTTATTTGTGTTTTGAAGGCGCCGAAAAGGTCTGGCATGTGATTGCGCCACACAAAGAAGCCCATGTGAACAAAGAGGAAGTTCAAGATCCGGCGCATTTGGAAGAGACCCGTGTGCGCGGTGCGATCAAGACCGATTTTATTCTGTCAGCCGAAATCATGACGATCACGCTTAACGCGATCACTGGCGATTTTCCTGATGCCTCCATCTGGCTGCAAGGCGGTGTGCTGGCGGTCGTGGCCATTGCGATCACGATGGTTGTTTACGGATCGGTTGCGTTGATCGTTAAGGCGGATGACGCGGGGCTGTGGCTGGCCCAAAACGCGCCGACGCCCGTGGGGCGCGGTTTGGGACGCGGTTTGGTGAAAGGCATGCCGTTGTTTTTGAAGGTTTTGGCTTTCATTGGCACCTTGGCGATGCTGTGGGTCGGTGGCGCGATTTTGGTGAATGAACTGCATCACCTTGGTATTGATTGGCCCTATAACCCGATCAAATATTTGGCGGCTAAGTTCACAGGGTTCTTGAACTGGGCGGTTACGGCCGGGTTGGACGGTGTATTTGGGCTGATCGTGGGGCTGATTTTGATCCCGATCGTGACCAAGGTCATCATGCCGTTGGTTGGCAAAGGAAAGGCTGCGCATTAGCGCAGCCTGAGCCGCGTGTCTAAACCGCTGTCACCCTGTCAAAACGCGCCCTGTCAAAATGCGAATGGGTTTTGGCGTTGGGTGAGGGCGGGCAGCGTGTAGGACGTTTGAATTCTGTTTTCGCCGCGCGCCTCAAACGCCGGATCGGAGTAGACGCAATTGCGCCCGCAGACCTGACGTGTTGAGCGGGTGTCAAAGTCGACCAGCCAGATGCGCCCGCCGGGGGTGGAAACATAGCCGTCGATCCCGAATTGGAAATCCGATTTCAGGTCGATGACGGAGGGGACTTCGTTGTCGTAGCCGCGGTCGAATGCGCCGTGGGTGTGGTAGCTGGCAATGATGCCCTGGCCCGGCTGAGGGGCGGGCATATCGCAGCGGGCAGGCGTGCCTGTGATGGGCGGTGTGCCGAACAACTGGCCGGAGGCGTCGACGAAGAAATAGCCGCATAATTCAGCGCGTGCGCGGATTGAGGCGGGCTGGATATCGTTGAGGAAGGCCCGCGCGAAACTGTCAACCGCCCCACCGGAGGGGGCGTTTGTGGGGACCACTGACACGGGCGCGCTGGTGCCGATATAGGACGGCTGGGTGGGTGACACAGGTGCGGCGCAGGCGGCCAGTGTGACGGCGCCGAGGACGGCGGCGAGACGGGTCACGTGCGGTTTTAGGGTGGTCGCGTTGGCCATGGTTTAGTCCTGTAAGGTCAGGTGACCCTAGCAGAACCTGCGTGTGTCACAACATGCCATCTGATCAATGGCGTGTGATCGGTGCCGCGTTGCAAGTGGCGGGCTGTTGGATGGAAAGTGCGGGCACCGGATTGACTAGGGGAAATGAAGCCGGTGCCCGCTGTTCAGCGTTTCGGGACAAAACGCATGGGGTTATCTCACGACATAGACCGAACAGGTGGAATGCCGGACCACGCGCGCGGCGTTAGGTCCTAGGAGATAATCTTTGAGATCGGGGCGATGGGCCCCGATCACGATGAGGTCTGATTTGGACAATTTGGCCGTTTTCAGAACCTCTTCATAGACTGTGCCTATGGCGACGACGTGGCGCACTGCTGTGTTGGCGTCCTCGCCGATGATGTCGGCGATCATGTCATTGAGCAGTTTGGCCGCGCCCGTTTGTGCAGATTTGACATCGTGGTCCTTGAAATAGGCGCTGACGACATTTGCACCGAAATCAGGGACGACGGTGATGACGTCCAGCTGCGCCCCGTCAAGATCGGCGAGTTTTTTGGCCTGTTTGACGACGTCTACTTCGTCTTCGGGGCGGTTGATGTCGACCGCACAGAGGATTGTTTTGATCATGCCATGTCTCCTTCACGGGGGGTGGTGTGGACGTAAGTGTGCGCCCGGCTTTTTTGCAGGTAGGCAATCAAGGCGAGCAGGAGCAGCGCAGGGATCCAGATGAGTTCTTTGGGCATCTGGTTTGCTGCGGCCTGAACGGAGGTGATGGCCACCGGTTCGTCACCGTAGAAGTCGAAAGATGACAGTGCGTCGGACAGGTCCGTGCCGAAGCCCGGTTCATCCATTTGTTGCACATCGCCGTTTGGCACCAGAATGATACCCAGCGCATCAAGGCGAGCTGTGGCGCCTTCTACGTCTGGTACGGTGAGGGGGACTGTGATGTCCTTCATCTCGAAGGTGTCAAAGTCCGGTCCTGTGATGATCGTGCGCAAGGTGCTGCCCGGTTCGGCATCGGCCAAGGCTTGGGTGAAGCCTGCCGGTTCGATGGTTTCGAACGGGGGTTGGATTTGGTTCATGAAGAAGCCGGGGCGGAACAGGGCGAAGGCAATGAGCAGCATGCCAACGGTTTCCCAGATGCGGTTTTTCGTCAGGAACCAGCCCATGGTGGCGGCTGTGAACACCAAGATCCCGATTGTCGAGACGATGAACACCAGAATGCCTTGATACCATGTGACATCGATCAGCAGCAAATCGGTGTTGAAGATGAACACAAAGGGCAGGGCCACGGTGCGCAGGCTGTAGAAGAACGCGGTAAACCCAGTTCGGATCGCATCCCCGCCAGAGACGGCGGCGGCGGCGAAACTGGCAAGCCCCACGGGCGGCGTCACATCAGCCATGATCCCGAAGTAGAACACAAACAGGTGCACGGCGATCAGTGGCACAATGAGGCCTGATTGCGCGCCCAGTTCCACGACCACGCCGACCATCAAGGATGACACGACGATATAGTTCGCAGTGGTGGGCAAGCCCATGCCAAGGATCAGCGAGAGGATGGCCACGAAGACCAACATCAAGATCAGGTTGCCGCCGGACAGGAATTCGACGAAATCCGCCATGACCTGACCGATACCCGTCAAAGACACGGTGCCGACGATGATGCCCGCAGTGGCCGTGGCCAGACCGATGCCGATCATGTTGCGCGCGCCGTCGATCATGCCTTCGACCAGATCAACACCGCCTTCGTAGAACCGGCTGATCGGGTTGGCCTCGCCGCGGAAGAACGCTTTGAGGGCCTTTTGCGTCAGCAGGATGCCGAAGAGCAGGAAGGTGGCCCAGAAGGCGGACAGACCCGGTGATTTGCGTTCGATCATCAAGAAATAGACCAAGACGATGATGGGCAGCAGGTAGTAGAGGCCGGATTTGTAGATTTTGGCCACGTCTGGCAGCTCGACCACGGCGGCGTTTGGATCATCCGCTTCGAGGTCTTCGGATTGGGCTGCAAGATAGACCAGCGCCACATAGACCGCGCCCAAAAGAAGGGCCAAGATCCAGCCGGAGCCTTCGGGGAAGAGGGAGGTGATCCAGCCCACGGGATATTGTGTGATGTAGCACAGCCCCGCGAAGCCCGCGAAGAAGGCCATCATACCGCCGATGGTGCGCCCCATGCTGACAACTTTGTTGCCGATGGTGGGCATGTTGGTTTTCACCGCTTCGAGGTGCACGATGTAGACCAGCGCGATGTAGCTGATGATCGCAGGCAGGAAGGCGTGGGTGATGACTTCGACGTAGGAAATGCCCACGTATTCCACCATCAAGAAGGCAGCAGCGCCCATCACTGGGGGCATGATTTGCCCGTTCACGGAAGAGGCGACTTCGACCGCGCCGGCCTTTTCAGCGGAAAAGCCCACACGTTTCATCAGGGGAATGGTGAAGGTACCGGTGGTGACCACGTTGGCGATGGAGGAGCCAGAAATGAGACCCGTTGCGGCAGAGCCTACAACAGCCGCTTTGGCTGGGCCGCCACGCAGGTGGCCCAAGGCACCGAAGGCCATTTTGATGAAGTAGTTGCCCGCGCCTGCCTTATCGAGGAGCGCGCCGAACAGCACGAAGAGGAACACAAAGCGTGTCGAGACGCCCAAGGCGATGCCGAACACACCCTCGGAGGTGATCCACATGTGGCTCATGGCTTTACGCAGCGAGGCACCGGCCCAGCGGATTTGATCGGGCACCAGTTCAGATGAGCCGAAGAAAACGTAGCACAAGAATACAACCGCGAGCAGGACCATGACAGGCCCCAAGGTGCGGTAGGCGGCGATGAACAAAAAGATCAGGCCCGCCAGTGCGAAATAGGAATCAGACGTATCCGCAAGGCCGCCGTTGCCGACGATTTTATCATAAAAGAAATAGCCATAGAGCGCGAGGAATGCGCCGCCGAGACCGAGGATCCAGTCGTACCACGGGATGATGTCGCGGGGACTGTTTTTAAACAATGGATAGGCCATTGCGGACAAGAACACCGCAAAGGCGAGGTGGATCTGACGTGAGTTGTTGATCAAATCACCGGGTAGAATGTACGGGCCGATGGGCGAGGCCAAAAGGACCTGGAATACGGACCAAATCAATGCAGTGATGGCAATAAGTTTGCCGACAGCGCCGGTCGGGCTGCGGGCACCACTGTCGCTGGCTGCGACAAGGTCTTGAAGTTCTTCTTCGCTTAGCGCGCGATTTTCGGAATGCGTCGTCATATGTCCCCCTGTCGCCGGTTTCCGGCTGATCGTGTTTGGCAGCTCGGGGCCGGATGGACCGGCCCCGAAGGTGTTTTAGGGTCGTCGCGTGGCGCTTATTCGATCAGGCCAGCTTCGGTGTAGTATTTCGCAGCGCCGTCGTGCAGCGGTGCGGACAGGCCGGCAGAGGCCATGTCAGCCGGTTCGAGGTTCGCGAAGGCAGGGTGCAGGCCACGGAAGTCATCGATGTTGTCGAACACAGATTTGACCAAAGTGTAGACCACGTCTTCGGAGACGTTTGCGGAGCTGACGAAGGTTGCGCCAACGCCGAAGGTTGTGACGTCTTCGTCGTTACCACGGTACATGCCGCCGGGGATTGTGGCGGAGCGGTAGAAGGAGTTGTCTTCGATCAGTTGGGCAACAACGTCGCCGGAGACTTCAACCAGCACGGAATCGCAGGCTGTTGTGGCCTCGGAGATGGAGCCGGACGGGTGGCCAACAGTATAGACCATCGCGTCGATCTGGTTGTCGCACAGGGCTGCGGATTGCTCGGAGGCTTTGAGTTCTGTGGCCAGAGCGAAGTCGTCTGTGGACCAGCCCATGGCGTCCATGAGCACTTCCATGGTGCCGCGTTGGCCGGAGCCCGGGTTGCCGATGTTGACGCGTTTGCCTTGCAGATCTTCGAAAGAGGTGATGCCGCTGTCGGCGCGGGCGACGACGGTGAAGGGCTCTGGGTGTACGGAGAAGACAGCGCGCAGGTCTTCAAACGCGCCAGCTTCTTCGAAGCGGGAGGTGCCGTTGTAGGCGTGGTACTGCCAGTCAGATTGAGCAACGCCGAATTCCAGCTCGCCTTCGCGGATTGTGTTGATGTTGTAGACGGAGCCGCCTGTGGATTCGACCGAGCAGCGCACGCCGTGGTCGCGGCGGCCTTGGTTGACCAAACGGCAGATCGCGCCGCCTGTCGGATAGTAAACGCCTGTGACGCCACCGGTGCCGATTGTGATGAACTCTTCGGCCATAACGGCTGGGGCCGATACGGTCAGCGCCACAGCGGCGGCTGCGATGGATGTGAGTTTCGTGTGTTTCATTGTTGTACTCCCAAGGACAAAAATTGAAGGAGGCGGGTTTGCGCAGAGCTTGGCAGGTGTGCCGTTGTCTGTCTTTTTGGTCCGCCCCAGTGCAGCAATGCAGGGGATTCCTGCGTGTGAATTCACTGTCTCAGCGGGTGTGAAACCTGTCTATGCGCGTAACTACCTATATGCGTGGGGGCCAAGGCGTGAGAAAATTAACCATTCCACAGGTCGGAGCGCGCGCCATGAATCATGTCTTTCCACGTCATTCCAAGACGTTACCGCCGTTGGGCACCGCAGGCGACGGGGTGTATTTGGAAGACGCGACGGGCAAGCGATATTTCGATGGATCAGGTGGCGCTGCGGTTTCGTGTTTGGGGCACAGCGACCCGGATGTGATCGCGGCGATCAAAAGCCAGCTCGATTCGATGGCCTTTGCGCATACGAGTTTTTTGACCTCCGGCCCGGCGGAGGAGCTGGCCGATCTGTTGATCGCAAATGCCCCTGCGGGGTTGGAGCGGGTGTATTTCGTGTCGGGTGGTTCAGAGGCGGTGGAGGCGGCGCTCAAGCTGGCGCGGCAGTATTTTGTGGAGACGGGCGAGCCGCAGCGCAGCAAGATTATCGCGCGGCGGCAGAGCTATCACGGGAATACCTTGGGGGCGCTGGCCGTGGGCGGGAACGCGTGGCGGCGTGCGCCGTTTGCGCCGTTGTTGATGGACGTGAGCCATGTTGCCCCGTGCTATGCCTACCGTGATCAGCTGGAGGGAGAGACCGAGGCGGACTTTGGTGTGCGGATGGCCGATGAATTGGAGGCCGAGATTTTGCGGTTGGGGCCGGATCAGGTGATGGCCTTTGTGGCGGAACCTGTTGTGGGGGCCACGTTGGGGGCGGTGCCGGCTGTGAAAGGGTATTTCAAACGCATTCGCGAGATTTGCGACCGTTACGGTGTTTTGCTGATCTTGGATGAGGTGATGTGTGGGATGGGCCGGACGGGCCGGTTGTTTGCCTGCGAACATGACGGCATTCAGCCAGACATCTGCACGATCGCGAAAGGGTTGGGGGCCGGGTATCAGCCCATTGGTGCCACGTTGTGTTCCGGCAAAATCTACGATGCCATTGCCCAAGGCAGCGGGTTTTTCCAGCATGGACATACCTATGTGGGCCACCCCACGGCCTGCGCCGCCGGGTTGGCAGTGGTTCGGAAATTGACCGCTGGTGTTGTGGAGGGGGTGACCGGCAAGGGCGAGATGCTGCAAGAGCTGCTGCGCGATCTTTTGGGCGAGCACCCCAATGTAGGGGACATCCGCGGGCGGGGGTTGTTTGTGGGGCTGGAATTTGTGCAGGACCGCGACAGCAAAGCCTGCCTTGATCCGGCGTTGAAATTCCACGCAAAACTCAAGAAAGCGGCGTTCGACTATGGCCTGATCTGTTACCCGATGGGCGGGACGGTGGATGGTGTTAGGGGTGACCATGTCTTGCTCGCGCCGCCGTTTATCTCCACGCCGGATCATTTGGGGGAAGTGGCCGAGAAACTGACGGCGGCCATTGATGCGGTTGTGGTCGATGCGGGGCTATGACTTGAACTGCGGGCAAGAACGGAACACAGTTCAAGTATGAGGTATTCCTTAGGTTTCGTGCTGGCGCTGAGCTTGGCGGGATTGCAGTTCATTGCGATCCTGATCGTGGTGCTGACGTCTTACGTGTCGTCAGAACGTGCGATATTGGATCACGCGCGCGGGTTGATGGACCGCGCGGGGGCCAATGCGGCGGAGCATACAAAACGGTTTTTGGAGCCTGCCACCGAAGTGACAGAACAGGCGCGCCGGATATTGGACAGCGGGCTGCTGTCCACGGCGGATACGGCTGTGATGGAGCGGTACTTTTTCGAATTGCTGAGCATCGAGCCGCAATTGTCGGGGATTTATTACGGGGATGAGGCGGGCAATTTCGTCTATGTGATGAAAAGCGATGGGCCGGGGCCGTATCGCACGAAGCTGATTTCGATTGAGGCGGGGCAGCGGACCACGGAATATATTTGGCGCGATGCAGAGTATTCTGTTGTAGATCGCAGCTTTGATCCCGCCGATACCTATGACCCACGGCGCCGCCCGTGGTACGAAGACGCGCGCGGTTTGGCGGCGCGGATTTGGACGGATCCTTACATTTTCTTCTCGTCGCAGCAGCCGGGCATTACGGTGGCGGCGCCCATTCATGACAGCGCTGAGGTGCTGCGCGGGGTGGTTGGGATTGATTTGGACATCGCCGATATTTCGCTGTTTTTGTCCGATTTGACCGTGGGCGAGACGGGGGCTGCGTTTATTTTGAGCGACGATGGACGCGTGATTGCGCATCCTGATCCGGCGCGGATTGGGGTGCGCAATGCCGATGGAACGATGGGGTTCATCGGGATCAATGATTTCAGCGACCCGATTGTGCGCGCGGCGTTTGCGGATTTCAAAGCGCAGTTAACGGTTGCGGACCAGCCTGTGCGATCGGAATTTGAATTTGCGGGCGCGCCGTTCATGACCTTGCTGTTGCCGATCCCGGACATTGATTTGCCGTGGAACATTGCGGTTTTTGCGCCGGAGGCTGATTTTATCCAAGGGATCAGAGATAACCGGGTGCGCAACATTTGGTTTGCGGTGATGATCTCGGCGGTGACGGGGGCCGTGGGGCTGGCGCTGTCGGAGTTGATTTTGCGGCCCGTGCGGGCGTTTGCGGTGCGCACGGCGTTGGTGTCGCAGGGGGAAGTGTCGACGGGTGATCCGTTGCCGCGCACCTATAAAGAGCTGCGGGCCGCCAATGCCACGTTGATTGAAGAGATCGCTGCGCGGCGGCGTTTGGATGTGAAGCTGCAAGAGCTGAACAGGGAGCTGTCTCACGTCACGCGGGTGAACATGATGGGGCAAATGGCAACCGGTTTGGCCCATGAGCTGAGCCAGCCGTTGACGGCGATTTCGCAAAATCTGGATACGGCTTTGTCGATTGCCAAGATGGAGGAGCCGGCGAACGGGGAGTTGATTTCGATCCTGTCTGAGTTGGATGAACAGGCCCATCAGGGGGGCGATATCATTCGCGCGCTCCGCAGTTTGATGCGTAAGGACAAAAGCAGCACCCAGCCGTTTGATTTTGCAGAGCTGGTCGGCCAAACACAGCGGCTTTTGCGGCAAGAGCTGGAGGCGGGGGGGATTGCGGTCGACGTGCATATCCCGCCGCTGCGTATGGTGATTGGCAACCGTGTGCAGATCGCGCAGGTGCTGATTAACCTGCTGCGCAATGCGATTGATGCGATTGTTGGGGCGGACAGTGACAACCGGTACATCCGGATCTCGGCGCTGCAATTTGAGACACATGTCGAGGTGCGGGTGCACGATTCAGGGCCCGGTGTGGACCCGGATATTGTGTTGTTCAAAGAGTTTAAGACCAGCAAGCCTGAGGGGTTGGGGTTGGGGTTGTCGATTTCACGCACGATTGTGGAAACGGGCGGCGGGCAGCTTTGGTATGATGAGGGCGCCCATCAGTTCCGTTTTACAGTGCCGTGTGAAACGCTGTAACATTGTTGAAATGTCGGAATTAGGTAGCGCCAACATGACGGATGACACACCCCAAGCCGCGACGGTATTTCTGGTTGATGATGACGCAGATGTGCGCGCCAGCCTGTCGCGGGCGTTGATCAAACGTGGGTTTCAGGTGGTTACCTTTGCGGATGCTTTGCAGTTTTTGGAAGCGTACGATCCGGAGCAGTCTGGCTGTTTGGTGTTGGATTACGGGTTGCCCGAGATGGACGGTTTGAAGCTGCAGCAGGTGCTGAGCGAACGGCAGATCGGGATACCCATTATCTTTATATCCGGTCATGGCGGGGTGCCGGAAACGGTGCAGGCCATCAAAGGCGGGGCCGTTGATTTTCTAGAAAAGCCGTTTCGGCAAAAGGTGCTGGTGGAGTGTATTGAGGCGGCGTTTGCAGCGGACGCAGAGCAGCGGACGCGCGACAAAGAGCGGATTTTGGCGCTCAGCCGATTTGCCAAGCTGACCCAGCGTGAAAAGGAAGTTGCGAATTTTATGATCGCAAATCCGTCGAGCACGGCGAGCAAGGAAATTGGCCGTGAGCTGAATATCAGCCCCAGAACGGTGGATCATCACCGTGCGCGTATTTTAGAGAAAATGAATATCGGGTCTGTGGCGGAACTGATCAATCTGTCTATTCCGCAAAGCGACCGGACGGTGTGAGGGAGCACCCGTCACGGGGGTGGCATCGCGCGCGGTGACCTGCGCGCGATGCATGAGAGTTAAGCCAGCAAGTCGCGGACTTTTTGGGCTGTGTCTTCGGCGGTGATGCCGAACATTTCGAACAATTCGTTCGCAGGGGCGGAGGCGCCGAAGCTGTCCATCCCGACGAAGCCGGCTTTGGCTTCGCGGCCACGTTCGCCGAGCAACCATTTGTCCCAGCCCAAACGCACGCCTGCCTCGATGGCGACACGTACGGGGCCGCCTGGAAGCACGCGTTTGCGGTAGGCTTCGTCTTGCGCCTCGAACAGCTCCCAACATGGCATGGAGACCACGCGCACACCGATGCCTTCCGCCTCGAGGATCGCGCGGGCGTCCAAGGCGACGGCAACCTCTGAGCCGGAGGCCATGAGGATCGCTTGGCGTTTGCCGGCTTCAGCGTCGGCCAGAACATAGGCGCCTTGCGCGGTGAGGTTTTTGGTTTTGTGCTCGGTGCGCACCAAGGGCAGGCCCTGACGGGACAGCGCCAAGACGGAAGGTGTGCCTTTGGAGGTCAGGGCCATTTCCCAAGCCTCGGCCACTTCGACGGAGTCTGCTGGGCGGAACACGTTAGTGTTTGGTGTCGCGCGCAGCATGGCGAGGTGTTCGACCGGCTGGTGTGTTGGGCCGTCTTCGCCAAGGCCGATGCTGTCGTGGGTCATGACGTAGACTGTTGGCACATTCATCAAAGACGACAACCGCATGGAGCCGCGGGCATAGTCGGTGAAACACATGAATGTGCCGCCGTAGGGGCGGATACCGCCGTGCAACACCATGCCGTTCATCGCAGCGGCCATGCCGTGTTCACGGATACCGTAGTGGATGTAGCGGCCTGTGCGGTTTTCCGGTGTGTGCACCGTCATATCCGCAGATTTGGTGTTGTTGGAGCCGGTCAGGTCAGCCGAGCCGCCGACGGTCTCTTGCATGATCGGGTTGACCACGTTGAGAACCTGCTCGGAGGAGGCGCGGGTGGCCAGTTTTTTGCCCTCTTCAGAAGCGGCCTTTTTGAAGGCTTTGATCGTGGCGGACAGTTTTTTCGGGGCCTCGAGGGCGAAGGCGCGGTTGAACTCGTCTTGTTTGGATTTGCTCAGCTTCGCGAATTTTTCGTCCCATTCCGCACGGGCGGCGGCACCGCGGGCACCAAAGGATTCCCACTGCGCTTTGATGTCGGCAGGGATTTCGAACGGTGCTGCTGTCCAGCCGTAGGCCTCTTTCGCGGCTTTCATTTGGTCCGGGTCAGTCAGCGCGCCGTGGCCTTTGGAGGTGTCTTGTGCGGCGTGGCCCAAAGCGATGTGGGTTTTGCACGAAATCATCGACGGACGCTGGTCGTTTTTGGCTTCGATGATCGCGTTGTCGATGGCGACAGGATCGTGGCCGTCGATTTCTTGCACGTGCCAGCCGGAGGCTTCGAAACGGGCGGTTTGATCTGTGATGTCAGCCATGTCGACGGTGCCGTCGATGGTGATGTTGTTGTTGTCAAAGAACACGATCAGGTGGCCGAGTTTTTGCATGCCGGCGAGGCCGATGGCCTCTTGGCTGACGCCTTCCATCAGGCAGCCGTCGCCCGCCATCACATAGGTGTGGTGGTTGATGATGTTTTTGCCGTACTGGGCGCGCAGGATTTCTTCGGCCAGGGCGAAGCCTACGGAGTTTGCGATCCCTTGGCCCAGTGGACCTGTGGTCGTTTCAACGCCTTCGAGGTGGCCGTATTCGGGGTGACCTGCGGTGCGCGCGTCTTTTTGGCGGAAGTCTTTGAGCTGTTGCAGGGTGGCTTGTTCGTAGCCGGTGAGGTGCAACAGGGAGTAGATCATCATGGAACCGTGACCGGCGGACAGGATGAACCGGTCGCGGTCTGGCCAGAAGGGGGCCTTTGGATCAAAACGGATGTGCTTTTCGTACAGTACGGTCGCAACATCGGCCATGCCCATGGGCATACCGGAGTGACCGGAGTTGGCGGCGGCCACGGCATCGAGGGTCAGAGTGCGGATCGCGGCGGCGCGCATCCAGTGCTCGGGGTGGGCGGTGCGAAGGGCTTGGATATCCAACGGCGTGATCCTTTTATTCGTGAGTTGTTTGGGATGGGTCATATCAGGGCAGCGTTCAATATCAAGGTTGTGATGGGCCTGGATGAAGGCTGTGACGTAGGGTGCTGAATTTGGACGGTTTTCGGCGTTTGATGCTGTCGCGTGCATGGCTTAGGCTTTGAGAAACGGGGCGCGATTCGTGGAAGACGCCCAAAAGCAGCGGTTTTGGCACCGGAGCCGAGAGCGGGTTTCGCGGGCGAGGGACGCCGGAAAGGACAGGCGGATGAGTGAACTTTCAGAACTAGAGCAGCGGATTTCGGCAGCGCTCACTCGGATTAAGAGCGGTTTGGACGCGGTGGAGACGGCGCCCGCAGAGCCGCAGGAAGACGTGGCGGAGGCCAAGGCGGCCGTTGAGGCCCAGGTTGAGACACTGACGACCCAGCTTGAGGATGAGCGTACGGCGAATGCTCAGTTGGAAGAGCGTGTGAAGCTGTTGAAGGATCGTCAGGACGGGAAAATTTCCGAACTTGAAAGCAATGTTGAGGCTGGGCGCGCCCGGTCGGCGCGGATGGATCGTGAATTGCAGCGGTTGCGGCAGGTGAACGCGGAATTGCGCGACATCAACGGTCAGCTGCGCGAAGCCCTGTCTGAGGGTGTGGCGGAGCCGCATTTGGTGAACAAGGCGATGTTGGCGGAGCTGGAAGCGCTGCGGGCCACGCGGGCGGCTGATGCTGCCGAGATGGACGCTATTTTGGAAGAACTGACACCGATGATTGAACAGGAGGCCAAAGATGCCGCAGGTTGAGATTAAAATCGGAGGCCGGAACTTCGAGGTGGCCTGTCAGGAAGGCGAAGAGCAATTCTTGATGACGGCGGCTGCGATGCTGGATGTTGAGGCGTCTTCGCTGTCGACCCAAGTGGGGCGGATGCCCGAAAGCCGGATGTTGTTGATGGCGGGTTTGCTGTTGGCGGACCGCACGGCGGGGCTGGAAGATCAGGTGCGCGAGGCGGAAGTGAAGATGTCGCAGTTGCAAGCACAGTTGGATGCCGCCCAATCGCAAAGCGCCCAAGTGGAGCGGGTGGAAGTGCCTGTGATGCCTGCGGAGGTGTTGGACACGATGGCCGAATTTGCGGCGCGCGCCGAAAGCCTGGCTGATGAGGTTGAGGCGAAGGCCGCAAGCTAAGGTTCTGATTTGGATGCAAAAACGCCGCGTTTATCCCAACGCGGCGTTTTTGTTTGTTTAGATTATTCAGCGTTTGCTTCGCGGATTTTGTCTGCTGCATCTTTGTCGAACGAGACGCCGTTTTCGGCCAACATGGTGTCGAGTTCGCCGGACAAGGTCATCTCTGTGATGATGTCACAGCCGCCGACGAATTCGCCTTTGACGTAGAGCTGCGGGATTGTCGGCCAATCGGAAAAGTCTTTGATGCCTTGGCGGATTTCCTCGTCGGCCAGCACGTTAACGTCTGTGTATTCTATGCCCATGAAATTCAGCACACCGGCCACGCGGGAGGAAAACCCGCATTGTGGCATGGTTTTGGTGCCTTTCATGAACAACACAACATCGTTGTTGGTGACTGTGTCTTTGATCTGTGTTTCAGCGGTCATTGGTATAGTCCTTTTTGCGGGCAATCTGTTGATTGATCCGGGTTTGGTCAAGCGATTGCATTCCGGTGATCCCTTTGAGGGATTTTGGATTTGGTTTCATATGGCTGAGCGGGCGGCGCGGACGTTTGGCGAGCCAGTCGTCCGCAAGAATGGCCAACACCAAGGCGATCCCGCCCCATGTCAGCCAGCCCAGCATCAGTCGGGGGCCTTTGTGGTGAGGGCCAGGGCGTGGAGTTCGCCGTTGGAGCCATCCATTTTGCCTTTGAGAGCGGCGTAGACGGCGCGCTGTTGTTGCACGCGGTTTTTGCCACGGAAGCTTTCGTCGACGATCATGGCGGACATATGCACGCCGTCGGCGCCTTCGACTTTGATCTCGGCGTCGGGGAAGGATTGGCGAAGCAGGTCTTCAAGGTCCTGCGCGAACATGGCCATTTGGGGCTCTCCTGAAATGTTTTTCTAAAAGTAGGGCGACAGCGGGGGGCATGCAAGGTGATGCGGGAAATTGCCATCACTTGGGGTGTGGTTTTGGGGCGTAATCGGCCAAGGAGCGCAGGAATGCGGCAATCGTGGCGGGCACGGGGCCTGTGGCCAAGGTTTTGGCCTGGTCCGGTGTGAGATCATCTGGCGCGAGTGCGGCGAGGAGTGTGAGGCGCTGGTGTTCGACCGCCTCTGGCAGGGGCAGGATGCGCGCGGCGGTGAGCAGTTCCATCAAGCCGTGGAGGCGGTTGAGGTGGCGAAAGGTGTCCATCTGGAGGGGCAACAGATCGGGATCGTCTTGCCAGCTTTGGCCATCGTAGAGTTTGATTGTGTGTTGGCCCGCGCCGGAACAAGTGTAGGCGGTGCAGCCTTTGAACCCGCGATCTTTGAGGTCCGCATGGATGGTGCAGTGGTGGCGGGCCAGATTTGGGCAGGGGGTGCCTGCGGGTTTGTCGATGGCGAAGGCATCGCCTGCGTCCAAGGCCAGCGCCACGCAGCACAGGGCTGCGCAGGCGCTGCAATCTGGGGTCAGGTCCGGTATGTCTGTGGGGCCTGACATGGATTGGGGTTAACCGATGGCGTCGTGAAACGCGCTGCGGAAGAGTGTGGCCAGTTCAGCGAGGGGTGCTGATGTGGCGCCGAAGGACACGTCAGATCCGCCAAATTTACCCACTGTGGTGATGGGCACGCCGGCTTTGCCAGCTTCCAGCATCAGGGCTTCGGCTTTGTCGAAGTTACAGGCCACGAGGTAGCGGGCTTGGTCTTCGCCGAACAAGGTTGGCGTGTCCTCGGCGTCAAGGCTGACGCCGGTTTCGGCGGCTTCGGCCATCTCGAAGGCCGCGAGCGCTAGGCCACCATCGGCGAGGTCTGTACAGGCGTCGATCCATTGGCGGTTGGCGCGGATAAAGTCACCGTTGCGTTTTTCAGCGTCGAGGTCGACGGTTGGCGCATCGCCTTCTTCGCGGTTGAACACTTCGGCTAGAAGGGCCGATTGGCCGAGGTGGCCAGCGGTTTCACCGATGAGCAGGGCGACGTGGCCTTCGCGGGCGGTGCCTGCGATCAGATCATCGTCGGATTTCAGCAGGCCCACAGCGCCGATGGTGGGCGTGGGCAGGATGCCTGTGCCGTCTGTTTCGTTGTACAGGGACACGTTGCCGGACACGATAGGCATGTCGAGCGCGCTAACCGCTTTGCCGATGCCTTTGATGGCGCCCACGAATTGGCCCATGATTTCAGGCTTTTCGGGGTTGCCGAAGTTCATGTTGTCGGTGGTGGCCAGTGGCACGGCGCCGACGGCTGTGAGGTTGCGGTAGGCTTCGGCCACGGCTTGCGCGCCGCCCATTTCTGGGTTCGCTTTGACGTAGCGGGGTGTCACGTCAGAGGTGAAGGCGATGGATTTGCCGGTGCCGTGGACCCGCACGATGCCTGCGCCCAGACCGGGCTGGCGGATTGTGTCGGCCATGACTTGGCTGTCGTATTGCTCATAGACCCATTGTTTGCCCGCGTAGTTGGGGCTGGACAGCAACGCTTTGAGGCCATCGATTGGATCGATGGAGGGGACGTCGCCCAAGGGGTCGGCTGCCGGAGTTTCCACCCAAGGGCGGTCATATTCTGGGGCGGAGCCGGAGAGGGTGGCCAAGGGCAGGTCGGCTTTGACTTCGCCGTTGTGCAGCACGAGGAAGCGGTCTTCGGCGATGGTTTCGCCGACGATCGCAAAGTCGAGGTCCCACTTGGTGAAAACGGCGCGGGCTTCGGCTTCGAGTTCGGGCTTGAGCACCATCAACATGCGCTCTTGGCTCTCGGACAGCATCATTTCGTACGCTGTCATGTTGTCTTCGCGCTGTGGCACGTCTTCGAGGTTCAGCTTGACGCCGAGGCCGCCTTTGTCGCCCATTTCAACGGCGGAGCAGGTGAGACCAGCCGCGCCCATATCTTGGATCGAGATCACAGCGCCTGTGGCCATGAGTTCCAAGGTGGCTTCCATCAGACGTTTTTCGGTGAAGGGATCGCCGACCTGAACGGTTGGACGTTTGTCTTCGATTGTGTCGTCGAATTCAGCGGAGGCCATGGTGGCGCCGCCCACACCGTCGCGGCCGGTTTTGGCCCCGAGGTAGACGACGGGCATGCCGATGCCGGAAGCGGCGGAGTAGAAGATTTTATCTGCATCGGCGAGGCCAGCTGCGAAGGCGTTTACCAAGCAGTTGCCGTTGTAGGCAGGGTGAAAGCGAACTTCGCCACCGACGGTTGGAACCCCAAAGCAGTTGCCGTAGCCGCCGACGCCTTCGACAACGCCGTGCACGAGCTGGCGTGTTTTGGGGTGGCTTGGTTCGCCGAAGGACAGGGAGTTCATGGCCGCGATTGGCCGTGCGCCCATTGTGAAGACATCGCGCAAGATGCCGCCCACGCCGGTGGCCGCACCTTGGTAGGGTTCGATGTAGGAGGGGTGGTTGTGGCTTTCCATTTTGAAAACGATGGCTTGGCCGTCGCCAATGTCGACGATGCCCGCGTTCTCACCAGGGCCGCAGATAACCTGTGGGCCTTCGGTGGGAAGGGTGCGGAGCCACTTTTTGGAGGATTTGTAAGAGCAGTGCTCGTTCCACATGGCGGAGAAGATGCCGAGTTCTGTGAAGGTCGGCTCGCGTCCGATAATCTCTAGGATACGGTCATATTCATCGGGTGAAAGCCCGTGGGCTGAGATCAGGTCGGATGTGATTGCCGGCTCTTGCATGTGCGTCCCCTCATGTGCGTTGAGGACCCTTTATGCCAAGGGGCGTTCAGGTTCAACGGGGATTGCACACCCAAGCGGTGCGAGAGGCAGGATGGCTGCAGATCGGTGGAATTGGGGGGGTGGAAAAAAGAAAGCCGGGCGCAAGGCCCGGCAAGTCCAACAGGGAGGTATAAAACAACAACGTTGCCTTATACTGACCAATTAAGAGGCACAGTTGAGTCGATCAAGGGGAATGGCTTCAATATAGAGCAAATCCGATATGCGTGTGGTGCATAGGTCACGCCTTTGGGTGGTGCTGGCGGTCACTATGCCCCCTCGGCGGCAGCATCGCGGATGCGTTTGCGGTGAGCGATGATTTCATCCTGAACGAAGTCGCGGAAGGCCATGATCCGTTTGGATTGGCGCAATTCCTCGGGGTAGGCAAGGAAGGTAGGGACTTCGCCGCTTTCAACATCGGGCAACACGCGCACAAGCTGCGGGAAGTCTTCGATCAGGTAATCGGGCAAAACACCGATTCCAAGATCGGAAAGCACCCCTTGGAGCACGCCGAAGTAGTTGTTCATGTGCAAAAGACGCGGTTTGTCGTAGCTGAGCAGGTGTTCAGTGAGCGTCGCGCCAGCGGAGACTTGGAAGGCATTTGGCGCCTGACAGATCAGACGGTGGTTGCCGATTTCTTCGACGCTATCAATCGCGCCGTTCTTGTCGAGGTATTCTTGTGACGCATAGAGACGCATGCGCACGGACATGAGTTTCTTGCGGATCAGATCGGCCTGCGAGGGCTCTTTCATCCGGATCGCCACATCTGCTTCGCGCATGGGAAGATCAAGAACACGTTCTTCGAGCATGAGGTCGATGTTCAGGTCTGGGTATTTCTCATAAAGTTTCGGCAGGCGCGGTGCGAGCCACATGGTGCCAAAGCCGGTTGTGGTGGTGACTTTAAGTTCGCCAAAGACTTCCTCGGCGCTGTCTTTGATGCGGGCCGAGGCGGCATCTAGGCGGCGAGACATGGATTTGGTGGCGTCAAACAAAAGCTCGCCCTGTTCGGTCAGGATCAGGCCGCGGGCATGGCGGTGGAACAAAACGGTTGCAAGAGAGTCCTCTAGCGCGCGGATTTGGCGGGACACGGCCGATTGGGAGAGATGCAATACATCGCCCGCATGGGTCAGGGACCCTGCGTCTGCAACGGCATGGAAAATCCGAAGTTTGTCCCAATCCATTGGGTGGCCTTGTTGCATTGCCGCTATCCGTTCATCGTTAAAAAGTAGTCTTGCGCCTTTATGGAGGGTTCGGGCCCTGTTGTCAGGGGGAAATACGTGCCGATCTAGGCGAGAGGAGGCAGCTGTTCGCCCAAGGCGTGTGCTGTAAGGTCATGTGACAAGTGCTGGATATCTGGGGCCGGTGGCGTTACGTAGGGCCAACCACGTCAAAGTCTAGGTTTCCCCGAAGGGTATCATGCAGAAAAATCGAGTTGTTCGTGACATTTCCTATGCGCATTCGGCTGCCTCCAAAAGTGGGCGGGCGGTGATCCGTGTGATGGAGAACACCACAGGGCGTTTGCGACTGATCCGCAAGGCGCGTGGGTACGAACAAGAGGTGGCGGAGGGCGCAGATTTCTGGCGGGTGATGACGGACCGCTACAAGCTGCGTTTGAATGTCATTGGCGGGGCGTTGGAGAATATTCCCGAAACGGGGCCGTTGATTATTGTATCGAACCATCCTTACGGGATTTTGGATGGTCTGATGATGGGGCGCATTCTATCCGAACGGCGCGGTGGCGATTTCAAGATTTTGGCCAATTCGGTGTTTCGCAAATCGGAAGATTTGAAGCGGGTGATTTTGCCGGTGTCTTTTGATGAGACCAAAGAAGCTGCACGACAGAACCTTGAGACGCGCAAAGAGGCGTTGCGGTATTTGGGCGAGGGCGGTGCGATGGGGGTGTTCCCAGGGGGGACGGTCAGCACGTCTGCGCGGCCCTTTGGCAAGCCGTTTGATCCGCAGTGGCGCAACTTCACGGCCAAGATGGTGACCAAGAGCAATGCGACGGTGGTGCCGATTTTCTTTGAGGGGTCCAACAGCCGGATGTTCCAGCTGGCCAGTCATTTGCATGTGACCTTGCGCATGGGCATGTACATTCGCGAATTCAAAACGCGGGTGGGCAGTGACGTGCGGGTTGTGATCGGTGAGCCGATCCCCGCCGAACAGTTGAACGCCCACAAGGCCGATTCAAAAAGCTGCATGGATTTCTTGCGCAAAGCGACGTATGACCTGTCGCCAAAGCCTTTGCCCGCCAATGTGTTCGGGCATGAATTTGACGCAAAGTATAAACGTAAGGACTAGGCCCATGGCGGTTGGTATATTTGATTCCGGTTTGGGTGGATTGACGGTTCTGGATGCGGCGCAAAAACGCCTGCCAGACGTGCCGTTTGTGTATTACGCCGACAGCGCCCATGCGCCTTACGGTGTGCGCACGGCGGATGATATTTACGACCTGACCGTTAAGGCCACGCAGGCGCTGTTTGATGCGGGCTGTGATCTGGTGATTTTGGCCTGCAACACGGCATCAGCGGCGGCGTTGCGCCGCATGCAGGAAAGCTGGATCCCAGCCGATAAGCGGGTGTTGGGCGTGTTTGTGCCGTTGATCGAGGCGTTGACCGAACGCAGTTGGGGTGACAATTCGCCCCCCCGTGAGGTGGATGTGAAACACGTGGCGTTGTTTGCGACGCCTGCCACGGTCTCGAGCCGTGCGTTTCAGCGTGAGCTGGCGTTCCGCGCGATTGGTGTGGATGTTGAGGCGCAGGCCTGCGGCGGTGTGGTTGATGCGATTGAAGATGGCGACATGATTTTGGCTGAGGCCTTGGTGAATTCCCACGTGGATGCGCTGAAACGTAAAATGCCGCAGCCGGATGCGGCGATCTTGGGCTGTACCCATTACCCGTTGATGCAAGAGCAGTTTCAGGCCGCTTTGGGCAAAGAGGTGAAGGTGTTTTCGCAGGCCAATCTGGTTGCGGAAAGTCTGGCAGATTATCTGGAACGCCGCCCTGAAATGCTGGGTGAGGGCGAAACGCGGTATTTGACCTCCGGTGACCCCAAACAGGTGAGCCAACGCGCGGTGCAATTCATGCGACGACAAATCACATTTGAATCGGCTTGAATTTGATTTGAAATTGCAAAAAGCCCTGATGCAGTGATCAGGCACGGAGACTGACATGACATATAAAATCGCCATTTTGGGCGCCTCTGGTTACACAGGCGCGGAACTTGTTCGGCTGATCGCATCGCATCCCGGTATGGAGGTCGCGGCGTTGAGCGGGAATTCCAAGGCTGGGATGGCTATGGCGCAGGTGTTCCCGCATTTGCGGCATCTGGATTTGCCTGTGCTGACCACGATCGAGGATATGACTTTCGACGGGATCGATTTGGCGTTTTGTGCCTTGCCCCATAAAACCAGCCAAGAGGTGATCTCTAAGTTGCCGAAAACGTTGAAGATTGTGGACTTGTCTGCCGATTTCAGGCTGAGGGATCCTGCGGCCTACGAAAAGTGGTATGGCAACCCGCACAGTGCGGTTGAGCTGCAAAAAGAGGCGGTTTACGGGCTGACAGAATTCTACCGTGAGGACATTGCATCGGCGCGTTTGGTGGCGGGCACGGGGTGCAACGCCGCAACGGGGCAGTTTGCCTTGCGGCCTTTGATTGCGGCGGGTGTTATCGATTTGGATGACATCATCATGGATTTGGCGTGCGCCGTTTCGGGGGCTGGGCGTTCGTTGAAAGAGAACCTGTTGCATGCGGAATTATCAGAGGGCGCGCATGCCTATGCAGTGGGCGGGACCCATCGCCATTTGGGTGAGTTTGATCAGGAATTTAGTGCAATTGCAGGCCGCCCGGTTGAGGTGCAATTTACCCCGCATTTGATCCCCGCCAACCGCGGGATCCTCGCCACTGTTTACGTGAAGGGCGATGCGGAAGCTATTCATACTACATTGAAAAATGCCTATGGGGATGAACCGTTTGTCGAGGTGTTGCCAATGGGGGAACACCCATCGATCCGGCATATTCGGGGTTCGAATTTCTGCCATGTTGGGGTCGTCGCAGACCGTCGCGCAGGACGGACGATTGTGATTGCCGCGCTTGATAACCTCACCAAAGGGTCATCGGGCCAAGCCTTGCAGAACGCCAATCTGATGTTAGGTCTGCCAGAGACCCAGGGGCTGATGATGGCTCCGCTGTTCCCGTAGGATTTAGGTAGCGCTATGAAATCGCTCAAAAAAACACGCCGTATTCAGGTCATCGTCGTGGCTTTTGTGGCGTTGGCGTTGTCGACGGCCATCATCGGCTATGCCTTGCGGGACGGGATCAACTATTTCAGATCGCCCACAGAGGTGGTCAGCGAACCACCGGCTGCGGAAGAGCTGTTTCGCATTGGCGGGATGGTTCAAGAGGGGTCGATTGAGCGTGGCCTTGGCACGCAGGTGGCGTTTGTTGTGACCGATTGTTTTACAGCCGTTCCCGTGACCTATGAGGGTATTTTGCCGGATTTGTTCGAAGAAGGGCAAGGTATGGTTGGGCAGGGGCGTTACATTAACGGCACCTTTGAAGCCGTTGAAATACTTGCAAAACATGACGAGAATTATGTGCCTGCGGAAGTCGCCGACATGCAAGAGGCACAGAATTTCTGCGCGGCCAATGGTTAACGCAGCGGACGGTGACCCCACCGTGGGTTAACCCTTTCAAGACATCCTGAATGCGTTGATCATTGGGGGTGTTGAAATGCAAGATGTCGAAAAAATCGCAGAAGAGATTGTGGCCCGCGAGGGTGGATATGTAAATGATCCGGATGATCCAGGTGGGGCAACCAACCACGGTGTGACGATCCACACGATGCGTCGTCTGGGCCTTGATCTGAACGGTGATGGCGCTGTGGATGCGCAAGACGTGCGGGTGTTGTCGCAAGACCAGGCGATTGCGATTTTCATTGATCACTATTTTGAACGCCCCCGCATCGCTGAGCTGCCTGCGCCGCTGCATGCCAGCGTGTTCGATATGTATGTGAATGCGGGTGCGAATGCGGTTCGCATTTTGCAGCGGCTGCTACGAGACATGCGGATCGATGTGGCGGTGGATTCCGTGATCGGGCCGCAGACGATCGCTGCGGCGCACCAAGGGTTGGCGGCGGCGCCGGCGCATTTTGTTGATGCTTACGGGATCGCGCGGCGGAATTATTATTACGCTTTGGCCGACCGACGGCCCGCCAGCCGTAAATATGCGCGCAGCCGTGATGGCGGGAAGGGCGGTTGGATTGTGCGTGCCGAGGAGTTTATAGCGCCGCGGTTTCATCTCAGCGAGGCCGAGCACCGGGAAAGGACCGCAAAATGGGTTTGATCGAGCGGGTGTTTGGAGCGCTTTTTGGAAATGGGCAAAACTTGATTGTTGAAACTGCGCAGGTCTTTCGTGAGAATGCCGAGAACGCGGCGGTTCGGCAGGCCGATGTAAAGCAGCAAGCGATGGAGCAATATGCGGCCGAATTCGCAAGGCCCACACGAGGCCGGTTTGATCAGGTGATGGATGCGCTGAACCGATTGCCACGGCCACTGCTGGCCTATGGCACCATCGGGCTATTCATCGTGGCAATGGTTGATCCGGTGTGGTTTTCCACGCGGATGCAGGGGATTGCCTTGGTGCCCGACCCGCTGTGGTGGTTGATGGGGGCCATCGTGAGTTTCTATTTTGGGGCACGGCATCAGGTGCACAGCCAGGAATTTCAACGGTCGATTGCGGAGACATTGTCACGCGTGCCGACCGTGGTGGAGAACACACGGCAGTTGGAAGCGTTGCGGGCAGACGCCCCAGAGGCGCCCGAGTTCGTTCGTACGGAGGGGGCTTTGGTCGACAATCCTGCCTTGGCTGAGTGGATGCAAAAAGGCTGAGTGATATGATGCCCCCGCGACCTTTCGTCGTCGCCCCATCGGGGCGGTTTCGCTGGTGGCTGCGCGGGGGCGGTTTATACTAGGTGGATGATTACAGAACTAGGACATTTCGCGTTGATTCTGGCGGCTCTCATCGGGGTTGTGCAGACGATTGTACCCTTGGTCGGGGCCCATAAGGGCTGGCGCGGTTGGATGGCTTTGGGTGAGCCTGCCGCGACATTGCAATTTATTTTGGTGGCGGCCAGTTTTGTGGCGCTGACACATGCGTTTGTGGTGTCTGATTTTTCGCTGCAAATCGTTGTGGCGAACAGCCATTCAGACAAGCCGTTACTTTATAAAATTACGGGTGTTTGGGGCAACCACGAAGGGTCGATGTTACTTTGGTTGCTTATTTTGGTGCTGTTTGGGGCCTGTGCCAGTTGGTTCGGGAGCAATCTGCCGACCAGTCTACGTGCGCGTGTTTTGGCGGTTCAGGCGGCGGTGAGTGTGGCGTTCTACGCCTTTATCCTCTTCACATCGAACCCCTTTGAGCGGTTAGAGTTCCCACCTTTTGATGGTCGAGATTTGAACCCGTTGTTGCAAGATCCCGGATTGGCGTTTCATCCCCCGTTTTTGTATTTGGGTTATGTGGGTCTTTCCATGTCGTTCTCCTTTGCGATTGCGGCCTTGCTTGAGGGACGTGTGGATGCCGCTTGGGGCCGCTGGGTGCGCCCATGGACGCTGGCGGCGTGGATTTTCCTGACCGTTGGGATCGCGCTAGGGTCTTGGTGGGCCTATTACGAGCTGGGCTGGGGCGGGTTTTGGTTTTGGGATCCGGTGGAAAACGCCTCGTTCATGCCATGGCTTTTGGCTGCCGCCCTTTTGCACAGCGCAATCGTTGTAGAGAAACGGGAAAGCCTGAAAGCCTGGACGATTTTGCTGGCCATTCTCGCGTTCGGGTTCTCGCTTTTGGGGACGTTTATTGTGCGGTCGGGGGTTCTCACCTCGGTGCATGCCTTTGCGAATGACCCAGAACGTGGGGTGTTTATCCTTGCGATTTTGGCGTTTTTCGTTGGCGGTGGGTTACTGCTCTTTGCGCTGCGGGCCAGTGCGATGCAGGCCAAGGGCGTGTTTGGAATGGTCAGCCGCGAGACCGCATTGGTCGCCAATAATGTGCTGTTGGCCGTGTCGTCTTTCGTGGTGTTCGTGGGCACGATCTGGCCGCTGGTGATCGAGCTGGCCTCTGGGAGCTCCCATTGGGCGCTCTTTGGTGGGGTGGTTGAAAACCCGTTTTACGCGATTGGGCTGTTTGATCGTCCGGAGCAGGTTTCTGTCGGGCCACCGTTTTTCGATGCCGCGTTCACGCCGTTTTTCGTGGCACTGTCTGTTTTGTTGCCCGTGGGCGCGGTTCTGGCCTGGAAACGCGGGTCGCTTGCGAAAGCTGTGCGGCCGATGGTGCCGATTGCGGTCTTGGCCATCGCCCTGGGGGCGCTTGCCTTTGCTATCCAATCGGGCCGGACGGCACTGGGGCCGATCGGCGTGATATTGGGCGTCTGGGTTGTTGGCGGCGCTGCCGTGGATCTGTGGTTGCGCACAGGCCGTGGCGCCCTGCAGGCCCGCTTGCGCCGGTTGACCCGTCTGCCGCGTGCCGATTGGGGGAAATGCCTGTCTCATGCGGGCATGGGGATCAGCGTGTTCGCGGTCGCCGCTTTGCTGGCGTGGGAGGACGAAGATATTCGTGTCGCTCAGGTGGGCGACCGGTGGCAGGTGGGCATCCACGAGATTGAAATGGTCGGCGTGCGATCCATCGAAGGGCCGAATTATTTTGGCGAGGGTGCCGATATGGTCATTTATCGCAATGGACGTGAGGTGGGGCAGGTAGTGCCTGAAAAACGGATTTACCCCGTCGCCCAAATGCCAACGACCGAGGCGGGGATCCGCAACGGCGTGTTGCGTGATGTGTATATTACCTTGGGCGACCCGCAAGACGGCGGCGGTTGGGCGGTTAGGTCCTATATCAAACCGTTCGCCAACTGGATTTGGGGCGGTGCGATTCTGATGGCGTTTGGCGGTTTCATTTCATTGTCTGATCGCAGGCTGCGCGTGGCGGCGGGGGCGGCAAAGACCGCCGCTACATCGGTGCCCGCGGAATGAGAGTGCTGGTCTTTATCCTCGCGCTTTTGGCCAGCCCGCTGGCTGCGGTGCAACCTGACGAAGTGCTGGAGGATGCCGTATTGGAGCTGCGCGCTCGTGAGCTGTCGGCAGGGCTGCGCTGCCCCGTTTGCCGCAATGAAAGCATTGATGAAAGCAATGCAGACATAAGCCGTGATCTGCGGCTTTTGTTGCGGGAAAGGCTTGTGGCGGGCGATACTGATGAGCAGGCCCTGCAATTTTTGGTGGATCGCTACGGTGAATATATCCTGCTGACCCCCCGTGTCGGCGGTGCGAACCTGCTGTTGTGGCTGGCCGCCCCGATGATGTTGATCGTGGCAGGCGGCGTTGCATTTGTATCGGTCCGTGCCCGATCAAAAGGGGAGGCCCCTGCGGCATTAACCGAGGATGAACGCGCACGACTAAACGATCTGTTGGACCGATAATTCGGTCTGACGCCGCGTTTGGGGTTTTCTAAACTGCTGGGTTTAGTACGGTGCTCCAAACCGCAGGACCTAAAGGACGCCGCAATGGAATACACCGCCATCACTCTTGATATCGCCAATGACGTGGCCACGCTGACATTGAACCGTCCGAAGCTGAAGAATGCGTTGAACGGTCAGATGCGGGCCGAGATTGTCCATGCTGTGCTGGTTGCGGAACGGGATGCACGGGTTTTGGTGATGGGCGGCGCAGGCGATGCGTTTTGCTCCGGCCAAGATCTGGGCGACACGGGCAATGTGACCAATTTGGATATGGAACGCACATTGCGCGACGAATACGTGCCTATGCTAAAGGCGATTTTCGATTGTAAAATCCCCACAATTTCCGCTGTTCATGGCGCGGCGGCAGGGGCAGGGGCGAACCTTGCCTTGGCTGCAGATGTGGTGATTGCAGCGGAAGAAGCCTATTTCGTTCAGGCGTTTACGCGCATCGGCCTCATTCCAGACGCGGGCGGGACGTACTTCTTGCCCCGCCAAATGGGATCAGCAAAGGCGCTGGGGGCGGCCTTGTTCGGTGATAAGATCACAGGGCGACAGGCCGCTGATTGGGGCATGGTCTACGAAGCGGTCCCCTTGGCCAATTTTGACCGCCATGTCGCCAAACGCGCGCTGCATTTGGCACAGGGGCCGACAGCGGCCTATGCCCGCGTTAAAGAGGCCATGAAAGGCTCGTTTGAGCACACATTGGACGAGCAATTGGCCACAGAAGCGCGATTGCAAGGCGAATGCGGCAAAACCCGCGATTTCCAAGAGGGCGTAATGGCATTTCTGGAAAAACGGCCCGCGAAATACGAGGGCCGCTAGGAGTAGGTGGTTGTCACGACATCGGCGTCAATTCCGTCGATGCTGTCGAAACTGCCGAACACTGTGGCAACCAACACATTGTTAACAAAGACGCGGCCCCGATCGCCGTCTTGCTCTGTTGTGATTTCTGCATCCGCGTTGTCGCTTGAAACCGACACGAGGATGATATCTTCGGTGGAATCAAAATCAGTGATTGAGGCGGCTTTGCCCTCTGTAATCCAGTCACCAATAACGAAGCCATCTTCGCCAAGACCACCAGAAGCAACATCGTAGTCACCAAGAAGAAGCATATCATTGCCTTCGCCGCCGTACAGTTCATCGTAGTCGTTACTCGTCTCTGGCTCTGGAAGGATGCTGTCTAATTCGGGCAGCCCGAGTTCATTGCCATCGCGGATTTCCTCGTAGTTCTGCGTCGTTAATTCCAGCTTAATAAAGTCAGACCCGAGCAAAATGTCGTCGCCTTCGCCACCAATCAGAAGGTCTTCGCCCTTTCCGCCAAATATGATGTCGTCCCCTGAACCACCATCGGCAATGTCAAAGAGGTCATACCCGTCTTCACCGATGGGCCCAGGCGTGTTTGCACCCATTAGAATGATGTCGTCGCCGTCCCCGCCGTAAAGGCGGTCTTCACCGTCTCCGCCGACGAGGATGTCATCCTGATCTCCGCCCTCCAGTGTGTCGTGCCCCGCGCCGCCAAACAAACCATCGTTTTGACCGCCACCAAGCAGATTATCATCGCCGATGCCGCCTACAAGCAGGTCATCACCTCGGTCGCCCGAAAGGGTGTCATCGCCTGCGCCGCCAAACAGGTCATCATAAAGCCGGCCACCTTCCAAGGTGTCATCACCCGCACCGCCATAGAGCGTATCATCGCCGCCCGCGCCGGACGCAAAATCGTTGCCGCTGCCCAATGTGACCGTATCGGCATCATCCTCGAGAAACAATTCAACATCATCATCGGGGGTATCATCAACGGTGGTGTCTGTCGTGTCGTCAGAGCCCGAAAACAGCCCGCCGAATGAGGCAATCAGCGCACCTGCGCCCAAAAGCAAAAGAAACTCAAAACCCATTCTAAAAACACCTCAAAAAACTCTACCGCATTGGTTGATTAACAACAATTAACCTCAATCGACGGGACATGGAAATGCAAGATTGGAAACACATTGTTTTTCCCGCGTCACCTATGATTCCAACTTTCAGGCGTCCAAAGCATGTTTGGCACAAACAAAAACGGCCCCCCGAAACAATCGGGAGGCCGTTTATCAGATTTGGTCAGGTTTAGCGTTTCGCGATATCTACGTAATCGCGCGCTGTTTCACCTTGGTACAACTGGCGTGGGCGGCCGATTTTCAACTGTGGATCGTCCAGCTGCTCTTTCCACTGGGAAATCCAGCCAACGGTCCGTGCCATCGCGAAGATCGGCGTGAACATAGATGTCGGGAAGCCCATCGCTTCGAGGATGATACCGGAGTAGAAGTCGACGTTCGGGAACAGTTTTTTCTCAGCGAAGTACGGATCAGCCAGCGCTTGCTTTTCAAGCTCCATCGCGACCTGCAACAGTGGGTTGTCTTCAACGCCTAGCAATTCCAGAACTTCGTCAGCGGATTGTTTCATCACAGTCGCGCGCGGGTCGAAGTTTTTGTACACGCGGTGGCCAAAGCCCATCAGGCGGTAGCTGTCGTTTTTGTCTTTCGCACGGGCGATAAATTCAGGAATGCGGTCTACAGAACCGATTTCTTTCAACATTTCCAAACATGCTTGGTTCGCACCACCGTGGGCAGGGCCCCAGAGACAGGCGATACCAGCCGCGATACAGGCGAACGGGTTCGCACCGGAAGACGACGCCAAACGCACGGTAGATGTGGAGGCGTTTTGCTCGTGATCGGCGTGCAATGTGAAGATGCGGTCCATGGCGCGGGCCAGAACAGGGTTCACTTCGTAGTCTTCAGCCGGAACGCTGAAACACATGTTCAGGAAGTTTGACGCGTAATCCAGGTCGTTGCGTGGGTACACGAACGGCTGACCGACCGTGTATTTATAGGCCATCGCAGCGATTGTCGGCATTTTCGCGATCAAACGAATGGTTGCAACTTCGCGCTGGTGCGGGTCGTTGATGTCTGTGCTGTCGTGGTAGAACGCGGACATTGCGCCAACAACACCGGTCATAATCGCCATTGGGTGCGCGTCGCGGCGGAACCCGCGGAAGAAGTTGGCCATCTGCTCGTGCAACATTGTGTGGTTCGTCACGAGGTTTTCGAACTTCTCAAGCTCGGCTGCGGATGGCAAATCACCGTAGAGCAGGGCGTAGCAGACTTCCAAATAGTGGGAATCGCTGGCCAGTTGGTCGATCGGGTAACCGCGGTGCAGCAGAACGCCTTTGTCACCATCGATGAATGTGATCGTGCTGTCGCAAGACGCGGTCGACGTGAAGCCCGGATCGTAAGTGAATACGCCAGCCTGACCATAGAGTTTGCGGATGTCGATAACATCTGGGCCCGCAGTCGGGGAGTGGATCGGCAATTCGAAAGAATTGCCATCAATCGTGAGCGTTGCGGTTTTCTGATCGGTCATTAAGTATCCCTTTCTAGGCACGCGCACGGGCAAGCCCCGTGGCGTCAGCGGTTGTCCGGCGAACATTCAGCTACCCTGTTCAGGTTACAGAAATGTTTCAGCGCATCTTTTAGTGTGCGGCGTCTTCAATACGGGCGCATGTTTCATCCCGTCCGAGGACCAGCATCATGTCGAAAACCGAAGGGGTCACAGCGCGTCCAGCCAACGCCGCGCGAAGCGGTGCGGCCAACTTGCCAAGTTTCGTGTCGTGGGCCTCCGCAAGGGCGGCCACAATCCCCTCAAGTTCGTCACGCTGCCAGCTAGCACTTTGCAACTGCGGCGTCAATTCGGACAGTATACCTTTGTGCACATTGTCCAGCGCCTTGGCAGCTTTTTCGTCCGGTGTGATCGGGCGAGATGTGAGCGCAAATTGCGCTTTTTCAATGATTTGCGGGAATGTCTTCGAGCGTTCTTTCAGGCTTCCCATGGCCTTCAACAGCAAATCATTTTGCTGTGACGTTAGGGCATCTGCGCCTGTCGCTGCCAAAAAGGCTGTCAGCTCATGCAGCAGCGCAGCATCCTCGGACGCTGCAATATGCTGCCCACACAGGTTTTCCAGCTTTTTCGTGTCAAATCGGGCAGGGCTCTTGCCGATACCGGCCAAATTAAACCAATCGCGGGCCTGTGCGTCTGTGAAAAATTCGTCGTCCCCATGGGACCAACCAAGACGCGTCAGATAGTTGCGCATGCCTGCGGCAGGATAGCCCATCGCTTGATATTCAGCAGCACCTGTCGCACCATGTCGTTTCGACAATTTCTTACCATCTGGCCCGAAGATCAGCGGCACATGGGCCAGCACCGGCTTTTCCCAGCCCATGGCTTCGTAAATCAGGTTTTGGCGGAATGCATTCGCAAGGTGGTCGTCACCGCGGATCACATGCGTAACACCCATGTCGTGATCGTCCACGACCACGGCCAACATATACACTGGCGTGCCGTCAGAGCGCAGCAAGATCATGTCATCCAGCTGCTCGTTCTGCCAGGTCACTTCGCCCTGTACTTGATCGTGCAACGTCGTCGATCCGGTGCGTGGCGCCTTGACCCGAACAACGTAAGGCGCATCAGGATGATCCGCCTCTGCTACGTCACGCCAGGGCGAGCGGAACAACGTAGACGTTTTGTTGGCGCGCGCCTCTTCGCGGAACGCCTCAATTTCATCTTGGGTTGAAAAACACTTGAACGCGGTGCCTTCGGCCAGCATCTGATGTGCGACGTCTACATGGCGGTCCGCCTGAGCCGCCTGTGAATACGGTTCGCCATCCCAATCGAGGCCCAACCACGTCAACCCATCCAGAATGGCTTGGGTGTTTTCATCGGTCGAACGCGCTTTGTCCGTGTCTTCGATGCGCAACAAAAATGTGCCGCCATTGCCGCGTGCAAAAAGCCAGTTGAACAGGGCGGTGCGCGCGCCACCGATGTGCAAAGCACCCGTGGGGGACGGGGCAAAACGGGTAACGACAGGGCGGGCGGAGGAGGTGTCGGACATGGTGTATTTAACCTTTTGCTAACCACGGGAATGCTACCCCGTGTTGGGCGTTTGTGCGCAAATACAAACTGCACGGGGGAGTGACAAGAGACCATGCTGCAACTTGTCCTTCACCATCTGCAGGACCAGCGCGCGCATGGCTTTCTCTGGGCACCCGTTTTTCTCGGGGTTGGCATCGCCGTGTATTTCAATCTACGCGTTGAGCCGCCCGCGATTGTGTGCACCGCCGCATTGGCGGGCGCTGTGGCTGGTGTGGTCGCCTTGCGATGGGTTCACCCCGAGGCGCGGATCATCGTGATGGGCGGGCTGCTCATCTTGGGAGGGTTCGGACTGGCTGGCACGCGGGCCCATTGGGTGGCCGAGCCAGTCTTGAGCTATCGCTACTACGGCCCGATCGAAGGGCGGATTGTCAAAATTGATCGGTCCCAATCCGGTGCAATGCGTCTCACGCTCGACCGTGTAGTTTTGGAACGTTTTTCCCCGAACCTCACGCCCAGAAAGGTGCGTGTGTCCTTGCATGGCGACCAAGGGTTTATCGACCCCGCACCGGGGCAGGTGGTCTTGATGACAGGACATTTGACCCCGCCCTCCGGCCCCGTCGAACCGGGCGGCTTTGATTTTCAACGCATGGCTTGGTTCGATGGATTGGGCGCGGTTGGGTATACACGAACCCCCGTGGTGCTGGGCCGTGCCGCAGATGCCGGGGCGGGAGTTTTGGTCTACCGTGCCCGCATGGCGATCAGCCACGGCGTACAAGCCCGGATCGACGGCGAAGCAGGCGCATTTGCCGCCGCGATCATGACAGGCGACCGTGCGGATATGGGCGCCGAAAGTCTGGACGCATTAAGGGCCTCGAACCTTGCGCATCTGTTGGCGATTTCGGGCATGCATATGGGTATTCTGGTCGGCTTCATCTTTGCCTTAGTCCGCTACGGTTTGGCCCTCTGGCCATGGGTGGCCCTGCGTGTGCCGACCAAAAAGATCGCAGCTATCGCCGCATTGCTGGTTGGCGCAGTGTATTTGGTGTTGTCCGGGGGCAGCGTTTCGGCCCAACGGGCCTTCATCATGGTGGCGGTGATGTTGGTTGCCATCTTGTGCGACAGACGAGCGTTGACCCTGCGTGCGGTCGCACTTGCCGCACTGATTGTGCTGGCGTTGCGCCCGGATGCCCTGTTCGGGCCCGGGTTTCAGATGTCATTTGCAGCGACCACAGCTTTGGTTGCGGCCTTTGGGGTGCTGCGCCAATTCAATCTGTCGTCTGTTCCCAAATGGGTCCGCTCCGCAGGGGCGGTGTTTCTATCGTCCTTGGTGGCGGGGGCGGCGACCGCCCCCATTGCGGCCTTCCATTTCAATCAGATCGCGCAATTCGGGCTTATCGCAAATCTGTTGTCGGTCCCGCTTATGGGAACTTTGGTTATGCCGGCCGCCGTTTTGGCGACCGTGCTCGCCCCCTTGGGCCTGGCGGACCTTGGGCTCTGGGTCATGGGGCTTGGGCTGTCGTGGATACTGAGTGTTGCCCATTTTGTCGCAAACCTCGAAGGCGGGCTGCGCTACGTCGTGACCCCAAATCCAGTCGCTCTGATCTGCATCGCAATTGGGGCTTTGGGCGTGGTTTTGTGGCGCGGATCGTTCAGATGGAGTTGGATTGCGCCTGTCATCACAGGGTTTCTGATGTGGCAGATCGTAGAACGGCCCGCTTTGTTGGTGGCGGACAGCGGATCATTGATCGGTGTCATGACCCCTGATGGTCGCGCAGTATCTAAAGAGCGTGGGGAGGCGTTTGCAGTGTCGAGCTGGCTTGAAAATGATGGCAATCCAGTTCCCCAAGAGGTTGCGTTCAACAGGCCAGGATTGCAGGAACATGGGCGGATCGTGCGGGCCCGAGTGGGGGATTTCGAGGTCATAAACATCCGCGGCGCAAAAGCCCTAGAAAGTGTGAAGGGCTGTGCGGGGGCAGATGTATTGATCACCAATCAAGCAGTCACGGGTGATTTGGAGTGCGATGTCTTCGACATCACCCGTCTGCACGAAACAGGGGCACTCGCTGGACGGGTGGATGACGGCACTTTAACCCTTATTTCTGTCCGCGACCGTACCGGTGACCGTCTTTGGAACACACCGGAGGTGCGGCGCAGGCAAACGCCGCAAACGTGGCTGAGGCAAAAGCTGCGGTCTCTGCGCAGCCCGTGATCAGTAAGACCGGATAAGTCCGACCAAGCGGCCCTGAACTTTAACCTGATCATCCCGAAACAAACGCGTCTCATAAGCGGGGTTTGCCGCCTCAAGCGCGATAGCATTTCCATTGCGACGGTACCGTTTCAACGTTGCTTCTTCATCTTCAACCAAGGCCACAACAATGTCGCCATTGTCGGCGGTACTCGTTTCGCGAATGATCACAACATCCCCGTTGTTGATCCCCGCGTCGATCATGGAATCACCTTTAACTTCAAGGGCATAATGGTTCCCTTTGCCCACCATGGAGGATGGAACGGTTACATTATGACTGGCATGGGAAATAGCCGCGATCGGCACACCGGCGGCAATCTGCCCCATCACTGGCAGATCTGTTGCACCGTTGTTTGAAAGGGCATGTGCCGCTGGCGGAACCGTATCGGGGCGATCCCCTTCAATCACGCGCGGCTCAAACCCAGACGGGGCAGGCGCACCGCCTAGTTTTGCCTCTAACGCCTCGGGCAGTTTCACGATCTCCAACGCACGGGCCCGATGGGCCAATCGCCGAATAAATCCGCGTTCTTCCAAGGCTGTGATCAAACGGTGAATGCCAGATTTTGACCTTAGATCAAGGGCTTCTTTCATTTCGTCAAAGCTGGGTGGCACGCCATCGCGTTGCACCCGTTTGTGAATGAATTCCAGCAGATCAAGTTGCTTTTTGGTGAGCATCAGACAATTCCCGAACCAATGTAAGTTCTAGATGTTCTATCTGTGTTCTTGTTTTGTGTCAAGATGTTCCGCTAGATCGGAAAAATCGTCACCGCATCACCGCTGTTTTTCGGGCCGTCCTCAATGGGGCGCAACAGCAGACAATTCGCGTCGGCTAACACGGTCAGCATCGAGCTGTCTTGTTTGTCGAACGCGGTGACGACCCGTGCCGTGGCGGTCTCCTCGAACCGTGCGCGCATGTAGTGGGCGCGGGGGCCACCGGCGGGCAAACTCGCCCCCAATTGGGCCGTCAAACCCTTGGGGACAACATCAGTCTGCCCCAAGGCACGGCGCACAACAGGCAGCAAAAACAGGTGCCCGCATACAACCGCAGATACAGGGTTGCCCGGCAGACCCAAATACACCGTTGCACCCTTCGCGCCGGCCATTAGTGGCTTTCCGGGCCGCATGGCGATCTTGTGGAAGGTGCGCGTGACGCCAAACCAGTCCAACGCAGGTGCCACCAAATCATGATCCCCCACAGAGGCCCCACCGATGGTGACAACGATATCCGCGTCCCAGGTTTCGGCGTCGCGCAGCACTGCATCCAAATCTTCTGCGGTGTCTTTCGCGATTGGGAAGATCCGTGGCGCAGCCCCGTTTTCCAGCAACATCGCATGGAGGGCGAAGACGTTCGACGCGATGATCTGATCCGCAGACGGCGCACCACCGGGCATCAATAATTCGTCGCCCGTGGAAATGAGCGCAACCTTTGGCCGTGCGACAACTGGAACATCGGCGTGGTTCATAGCAGCCAGCAACGCCAGATCGGCGGGTGCCAAAACGCGCGGGGAGGGCAAGGTAAACTCTTTTGAAAAATCAGCGCCTTGCGGTCTGATGTTGATGTTAACCGACAGCGGCTCAGACAAGGTGATTTGATCGCCCTGAGCCGTGATGTTTTCTTGGATCACAACCCGGTCGGCCCCTGCAGGTACGGGCGCGCCGGTAAAAATACGCACCGTCTGTCCTGCCGCCAACGTTCTATCCCAGCCATGCCCAGCGGCGGCTTCGCCCACCATCTGCAACGTTCGACCCTGGACTGCGTCACCTTCCGCGATGGCATATCCATCCATTGCAGAGGCGGAAAAGGGCGGCTGATCGCGGTTGGCTTGGATATCTTCGGCCAGCGTGCGCCTAAGCGCTTGATCAAGTGGCACCCGTTCAACCGGCCCTTGATGCACCAATTCCAAACACAGCGACTGGGCCTGCTCGACTGTTATCATCCCTCAAACCGGCCCGATTTACCGCCGTCTTTCAATGTCACGCGGAGACCGCCAATCTCCATATCTTTCTGGACAGCTTTCAGCATGTCATAAACTGTCAACGCCGCTGTAGAAGCTGCGGTCAGCGCTTCCATTTCAACACCTGTCTGGCCGGTCGTCTTGACCGTTGCGCTGATGCGCACGCCGGGCAGGGTGTCGTCTGGGGTCAGCTCCAATGCCACCTTGGTGATGGGCAAGGGGTGACACAGCGGGATCAGGTCAGAGGTTTTTTTTGCCCCTTGGATCCCTGCAATCCGCGCAATCCCCAGAACATCGCCCTTCTTCGCCGTGCCCTCGACGACATGTTGAAAGGTCGCAGGGGCCATTTTCACCCAAGCCTCAGCCGTGGCGATCCGGTCCGTGATGGCCTTGTCAGACACATCCACCATATGGGCCTGTCCGGTCTCGTCAAAATGGCTGAGGGTGGCTTTGGTCATCACATGCCGCCCATGGTCATCGGGTTGGCCAGCAATTTGCGTGTCGCGGCTGCAACGTCATCCTGCCGCATCAGGCTCTCGCCGATCAGGAAGGTCCGCGCGCCGTATTGGGCCATATCGGAGAGGTCCTCAGGGGTGTTCAACCCGCTTTCACAGACCACAATCCGGTCCGCAGGCACCATTTTTGAAAGGGTGCGTGTGGTGTCCAACGTGGTCTCAAATGTCTTGAGGTTCCGGTTGTTGATCCCCATGAGCGGCGACTTCAAATGGCAAGCGCGCTCCAACTCTTCGGCGTTGTGCACTTCTAGCAGCACATCCATGCCCCATTCGGTCGCGGCGGCTTCCAGTTCGGCGGCTTGGCTGTCTTCGACAGAGGCGAGGATGATCAAAATCGCATCCGCCCCCAGCGCGCGCGCCTCGGCCACCTGATAGGTGTCATACATGAAATCCTTGCGCAGCGCAGGCAGATCCACCGCCTCACGTGCCGCCATCAAATAGTCATCGGCCCCTTGAAAGCTTGGTCCATCGGTCAACACGCTCAGGCAGGTCGCGCCGCCTGCAGCATAGGCCTGTGCCAGCTCGGGTGGATTGAAATCTTCGCGGATCAACCCCTTGGACGGGCTGGCTTTCTTGATTTCGGCGATCAAACCATAGCCTTCGCGGCTGGCTTCGATCAAACGGTCTGCGAAGCCGCGGGTGGGGCTTGCGGCGCGGGCGGCGGCCTCAACCTCAGACAAGGGCCGGTCCTGTTTGCAGGCCGCCACATGTTCGAGTTTGTAGGCTTTGATTTTGTCTAAAATATCCATGCCCCATAGGTAGCGGGGCGGCTGGAGGAAGGCAATTGGCGAGGCGCCATGGGCCGCGAATTTGCAGCCAAAATGCTGTTCAGCCGATTGTGAACGCCGTTGACCGGCCCCCATGCTAAGGTTTTTCCATGAACGATCTGATGTCGCTGCTTGAAGTCTATTATCACTGTACGGGGTTAGCTGAATTGCACCAGCTCACCCAGATCGAGCGTTTTGCCTGTAATGAAACATATCAACAGGCAAAACGGTTGTTTTTAGACGGGGACTTGGCGAAGCCGGGTTCAATCCTGACGCGGGAAGAAAACACCCGTGCCTTTTTGGCGTTCAAACAGTGGGAAAGCGAAAACGCGGCTTTGGTGGCACGCTTGCGCGCGCACTAGCCAACGTATTTTTAGGCCGCATTCAACAGGACTAGCCCTGCGTGACTTTTGCCAATGTTTCCAAGCTGCGCTTCGCAGCACCGGAATCGATGCTGTCTCGGGCCAGCTCCACGCCGGCCTTCAACCCTTCGACTTTGCCCGCAACCAACAAGGCAGCTGATGCGTTCAGCAGAACCGCGTCGCGATAGGCAGAATGTTCACCCTCCAGCAATGCCTTGAATGCTTTGGCATTATCTGCAGGCGCGCCACCCATGATGGCCTCGAACGGATGCACGGGCAGACCTGCGTCTTCGGGGTGCACTTCGCGCGCCACGATCATGCCGCCCGACAGGGCCGCAACAGCCGTCGTGCCCGTAATCGTAATCTCGTCCGTGCCATCAGAGCCATGCACCAACCAAGCGGCCTCCGATCCCAGTTCTTTCAATGTCTCGGCCATGGGAAAAATCAAATCCGGCGCAAAGGCGCCGGTCAACTGGCGCTTGACCCCCGCAGGGTTCGTCAGCGGCCCTAAAATATTGAAGATCGTCTTCGTACCCAGCTCTTGGCGCACGGGCATCACATGTTTGATCGCCGGATGGTGCATGGGCGCCATCATGAAGCCAATCCCAGCCTCAGACAGCGCGCGTTCCACCACATCGGCGCCAACCATTGTGTTCACGCCCATCTCGGACAGCGCATCTGCAGCACCGGACAGGGACGACAGGTTTTTGTTGCCATGTTTGGCCACAGTCACGCCAGCGCCAGCCACAACAAATGCGGTGGCCGTAGAAATGTTCAACGTGCCTTTGCCGTCGCCCCCCGTGCCGACGATGTCCATCGCGCCAGCAGGAGCCTTCACCGGCACGCAATTGGCGCGCATCACGGCGGCGGCGGCGGCATATTCAGCCACAGATTCACCGCGCGTCCGCATGGCCATAAGCAATCCGGCCATTTGGGCCTGCGTCGCGGTGCCGTTGAAAAACTCTTCAAATGCGGCTTCGGCTTGCGCACGGGCGAGGGGGCCTTCGGTGGCGGCTTGAATGATCGGTTTCATCGCGTCGGTCATGCGGTCACCTTTTCGGGCAAAGTGTTTAGGAATGTCTTCAGCATGGCATGCCCATGCTCGGACCGGATGCTTTCGGGGTGGAATTGAACCCCGTGAATTGGCAGTTCGCGGTGTTGCAGCCCCATAATGGTGCCATCCTCCAACTCCGCCGTGACCTCCAGACAATCGGGCAAGGTCTCACGCTCGACAATCAAGGAATGATAACGCGTGGCTTCCAACGGGCTGGGTAGGCCCGCAAAGACCGATTTGCCGGTGTGATGCATGGTGCCCATCTTGCCATGCACAATCTCATGGCATCGGATCACTTTGCCGCCAAAGGATTCCCCGATGGTCTGGTGGCCCAAGCAAACCCCCAACAGCGGTGTTTTCGTCTCAGCGGCAGCCTCCGTCAGGGCCAGGCAAATGCCCGCCTGCGCCGGATCACACGGCCCGGGCGATAAAACGATTCCCGAAGCCCCCATACCCATGGCCTCTTGCACATCAATCTTGTCATTGCGCCGCACGACAACGTCTGCGCCCAATTCGCCGAAATAATGCACCAGATTATAGGTGAAACTGTCATAATTATCGATCAACAGAAGCATGGACTTGCCGCCTTTGGGAGTTGTGAATTTGGGGCTACCGTCTTGGGGGCACCCGCCTATATAGTACTGCCATACATGGGCCGTAGCGCGGGGGGGCGTCAAGGCCTGCAATGATTTCGATGCGGTTCAAAAGAGGGGCAGTCCTGAGGCTCCCGCAGACCGGATCAACGACGAGATAGGGCAGCAGCAGATGCGTGGATTGTTTGGTGGAATGGTAACAGGCGGCATGGTGTCGGCTTTGGCGCTCTCTGTGGCCTCGGTGATGGGCGAACAACCCGCAGGCGTGACACCGCCCGCACCACCCTTGGTGGACGCGCCCCAACAAGACGCAGCAGCAGACACGCCAGCCGCGGATGAAACCACAACCGGCCTGTCCACGCCTGTAGGCAGCCTGTCAGTCGAAGCCCCTGTGACCCCAAGCCTGCCCGAAGGCGAAGCGAGTGCACGCGAACCGGCAAGCCCGGTGGACATCACGCCCGATCAACCCACGCTCAACGCCGATACAGCCCCCTTGGATGAACCCTCTGTGGTCTCTGTGGAAGGCAAGTTAGATGCCCCAACGGCGGGCGAGACGAGCGCTGTGGCCGCTGAAACCATTGACCCCGTGTTTCCAAATCCCCAAGCCGCCGCCCCACAAGTGCCCGTGACCGAAGAAAACCTTGTAGTTTCAACGGCACCCGCAGCGCCTGTGGTCGTCGCTGAACCAACGTCCCCCACGCCAGAGACAGCAGAAGGCGACACGCCCGACGGCGAAGGCAGCGTGCTGATCACAGGCACCGAAGACACGGCGCCCACCGAAACCTTCGTTGTTGATCTGGGCGTGGCCGAACCTGAATTGCCAAACCCCGCCGCGCCCGAGGCACCGGCGGCAGACGCCCCGCTCGTCGAAGCACCTGACACGCCGGTCGACGCGACGCCATTCGCCGAAAACGAAGGCGGCGTACCTCCAACAACAGGCCCCCGTCGGTTTCAGTTGCAGGGCGGTGAAAACACACTGCTGACTGATCGCGACACGGGCGTGATCGTGCGGCGCCCCGGCGCTGATCCCGTCGCCACCGAGGACACTCCGGCAGCACAGGCAGACGCGCCCACAGCAACCAACGCCTTGGCCCAGTTCGCAGCTACCCCTTCGGTCGACGTGGGGGATGCGCCGTTGATGTCATTCATCTTGGTGGATGACGGTACAATGTCCGCCGCCGCAGCGGCCCTTGCGGGTTTGCCCTTTGATGTGACCATTGCCCTCGATCCTGCCATGGCTGGCGCCGCCGACCTGATGGCGCGCTACCGTGCCGATGGCTTCGAAGTCGCCGTTTTGGGATCACTGCCAGAGGGCGCCGTGCCCTCCGACGTTGAAATTGCCTTCGAAAGCGTTTTCCAAACCTTGCCAGAAACCATCGCCGTGTTGGACACAGGGGCAGGCGGCCTGCAATCTGATCCTGAAGTCACCGCGCAAGTGATGGATATTCTGGCCGCCCAAGGGCGCGGATTTGTGACCGCCAGCCAAGGGCTAAACACCGCTAGCCGCGCGGCTGAACAGGCTGGCGTGCCAGCAGGCGTCATTTACCGTGATTTGGATGCCGATGATCAAGATGCCCGCGTGATCCGCCGCTTTGTCGATCAGGCCGCATTCCGCGCGCGTCAAGAAAGCGACGTGATCTTGGTCGGGCGCGTGCGCCCTGATACCATTTCAGCCCTTATTCTGTGGGGCACCGCCTCGTTGAACGAACAAGTCGCCATCGTGCCGGTGAGCACCATTCTCAAAAACCAATAATCTAAGCTGCGGTCCTAAGGCCAGTGAGGCCTTAGGCCGACGTTAGGAATTGCCGCTTGTGAATTTCACAGCATCCGCAGCTGCGCGGCGGATTGCGTTCGATTTGTGGACCGTTTCCATGTATTCCGCTTCCGGGTCGCTGTCATAAACAACGCCACCGCCCGCTTGGATATACAATTGATCGCCCTTCAAAACCGCCGTGCGCAGAGCGATACACATATCCATGTCGCCATTGGCGCTGAAATAGCCGCAGCCCCCGCCGTAAATACCGCGTTTTTCGGGCTCTAGCTCGTCAATGATCTCCATCGCGCGCACTTTGGGTGCCCCTGACACCGTCCCTGCAGGCATGCCCGCAAAGAACGCCGAAAGGGCATCTTGGTCATCGGCCAGTTCACCCACCACGTTCGACACGATATGCATCACATGGCTGTAGCGTTCGATAATGAATTGATCCGTCGGGCGCACGGTCCCGATCTTAGACACTTTGCCCGTATCGTTCCGACCCAGATCTAGCAGCATCAAATGCTCGGCCAGCTCTTTCTTATCGGCCATCAAATCCAATTCGTTGGCCTTATCTTCCTCAGGCGTCGCACCACGGGGGCGGGTGCCTGCGATGGGCCGGATTGTCACCTCATTGCCGAACACACGCACTAAAATCTCGGGGCTGGCCCCAATCACCTGATACCCACCGTAGTTAAAGAAAAACATAAACGGCGAGGGGTTCGTGCGGCGCAAGGACCGATATAGCGCGAAGGGCGGCTCGCGGAAGGTTTGGGTCCACCGCTGTGCGGGCACAACCTGAAAAATATCACCTGCGCGAATGTAATCTTTGGCCTTTTCAACGGCCTCCATGTACCCCGCCTTGGTGAAGTTCGACACCGGCGGCTCCGAGGGTTCCTCATCGCTGGTCAATTCAACATGGGGCACAGGCCGCTCCAGCGCACGCTGCGCATCCATCACCCGTTCAGCCGCCTGCGCATAGGCCGCCTTTGCCGACAGACCCCCATCGGCATAGGCGGGGGCAACCAAAATCACCTCGCCCTTCACACCGTCCAAAACCGCCACTACTGACGGGCGCAACATCACCGCATCGGGCAGGCCCAGTGGATCAGGGTTCACATCGGGCAGATGTTCAACCAAGCGGATCATGTCGTAGCCCAAATAGCCGAACAATCCTGCAGAGGCGGGCGGCAAATCATCGGGCAGATCAATCCGGCTTTCGGCAATCAAGCTGCGCAGATTGTCCAGCGGATCGCCTGCTTGGTCGACAAACGCATCATCGTCAAAGCGCGCCGTGCGGTTCAACCGGCTGGTGGTGCCACGGCAATCCCAGATCAAATCGGGGTTCATGCCAACGATGGAATAGCGCCCGCGCACTTCACCACCGGTGACAGATTCCAGCAAAAACGCATGTTTGCCTGCACCGTTTAGTTTCAGCATCAACGACACTGGTGTGTCCAGATCGGCTGTCAAACGGGTGTATACGATCTGATGGCGGCCCGCGTCGTATCCCGCCTCAAAAGTCTTAAAATCAGGGGTCATCTTAGTATGTCGCCCCGAAATTCGCGTGGATCGCATTCACTGCAGCTTGGTTGATGCTCACATCCGTGCGCACCTGAACGTCGCGGGTGTAGATTTCGTAGATATCCTGCGCGATACCCTCAGCTGCACTTTCAGCAATCGTCTCCAACTCAGCAGTAAACGCGTCGTCAGTTGTGTCCGCCGCAATCACCTCGTCCAGCCGCACCACGATAGCGGTCTCGCCGTGTTCAATCACGCGAACCTCGCCAACTTCCATTTCAAACACATCCGTCAGGAAGGTTTGCGGCGTGCCGTTCACAAACCCACGACGGGTGAGGGCGGTTTCTTCCGTGGCCTGCAAATCAACAACTGCAAAATCCTGCACCGCTTCACGAAGCCGCGCCGCACGGGCTTCTGCCTCATCCACAACAGCCGTTGCAAAGGCTTCGGCCTCCCAACCGCTGATCACCTCATCACGGATGTCCGCCAAGGGGATCACCGCAGGTGCGCGCACCTCTGTCACTTCAATCGCGAACAACCCGCCATCTTCCAGCTCGTGCAACTCGGCGTAATCACCCACGTCCGTAGCGGCCGCAACATCGCGGAACGCAGCATAAGCCGCAATGCCAGAGCTTTCGCCCTCAACCCAGTCGATGCGGCTCAATTTCATGTCGGTCTGCTCCGCCAAATCAGAAAGGGCGGCCCCACCGGCCAGCAGGTTTGTGATCGGGTCGATCTGATCTTCGATAATCCGAACAGCACGCGCCGCAGCCTCGTCTTCACGCAGCGCAGGCAGGGCCTCTTCGAATGTTGTATTCCGTGCCGCCAAAATAGCGTTCATCCGGAACAATGCAGGTCCCAAATCCGTTGGGAAGGGCCCAACAACATCGCCTGTTTCCGCCGCAAATACAGCAGGGCCCGCGTCGTCCATCTGGTCTTCGGTCACGTCACCCAAATCAATGTCCGACAAGGACAATCCACGCTCTGCCACCAAATCTGGGAACGTCGTGTCACCGGCAGCAATCGCCTCCAACGCGGCCTGTGCGGCCTCGTCATTGGAAAACACCAATTGTTCAACCAAACGCCGTTCAGGCTGTTGGAATTCGTCGATGCGCGCCTCGTATTCCGCGCGCAGCTCCTCTTCAGCCACCGTGACCTCATCCTGGATCATCTCTGGCGTCAGCCAAACATACTCGATCACCCGTGTCTCGGGGCTGGTATAAAGGGCAGGGTTCGCATCATAATGCGCCTGCAAATCTGCTTCTGTCGGCTCCTCCAGAACAACCTCGAAATCATCGGCAGACAAGGTGGCCCAAGTGATCGTGCGCCCTTCGCGCGCAAACCGCGCCAGCGTTTCCCCATAAACCGTAGGTGCAGGCACGCCGGTAAACACAGCCCCCTGAACCAAAGACCGCGCCGCATTCTCGCGCAGGGAATCCTCATACTCGCCCACACCAATGTTCGACCGTGACAGCGTATCGCGGTATTGCGCACGATCAAACGTGCCGTCCAATCCACGGAACGATGGGTTCGCCAAGACTTGTTCGCTGACCACGTCATCACCCACAGACAACCCAAGCTCCGTCACTTCGTTGTCCAACGCGCGCTGTGCCACAACCGTTTGCAACGTGCGTGCAGGAATGCCGCTGGCTTCGGCTTCGGGGAATGAAATTGTTCGGCCAACCCGTTGGGATTGCAGGGCAATCTGCGCGTTCAATTCTTGGAAATAGGTCTGCGCCGAAATGGATTTTTCACCGACCGAGCCGATAGACCGCACCGTGCCGCTCAGGCCCGCGCCCCCGAACCCGATGAGACCCACAAACAGCAGGCCCATAATCACCCAAGCCGCAAGGTTGCGTGACTTGCTGGTTTTCTTCTTTGTCTCGGTCTTATCGGCCATGGTTCACCGCCCTAAATTCATGTTTTTAACTGAATAGGCGGCTGCGCAGCAGGGTGCAAGCGGATGTCACGCCTGTTGGCTGGTGAATGCGACCAATCGGTCGAACAATTCCGTTATTCCGGCCCGATCCACATTGGCAAAGGCAACCCGCAGATGCTGTGTTCCGCCGCCATCGGGCATGAACATGGTCCCAGGCAGGGTCAACACACCGGCCTCGCGCACCAGCTTTTGTGCCAAGGCATCAGACGGGATGTCGAACGGATGCTTCAGGTAGGCAAAATAGGCACCACACCCTTCCAAAATCCATCCCGTGGCTGCCAACCTTGGAATTTGCTCCTCAATCGCGGCACGACGGTCCAAAATCTCCAGCCGCTCTCCGGCCAGCCAGTCGGACAGGTTTTGCATCCCCCAAAGCGCGGCCCGCTGCCCCAGCTGGTTGGGGCAAATAGTGACCGTGTCGAGAAACTTTTCAACCTCTTTGAGACGCTGCGGGCTTGCCACCATCGCGCCCACACGGTGGCCCGTCAGGCGGTACGCCTTTGAAAACGAATAAAGCTGGATCAGCGTGTCATCCCATTGAGGGTATTGGAATAATTTATGCGGTGCACCCACACGGCTGTCAAAATCTCGGTAGGTTTCATCAACAATCAAGGCAATCCCGCGCGCGCGTGCGAGGGCTGCAAATTCTTCGACCGTCGCTGCAGGATATTCCACGCCGCCTGGGTTGTTTGGGGTCACCAAAACAATTGCGCGGGTCCGATCGGTGATCAAAGACGCCGCATCGTTCGCATTGGGGATCAATCCGTCAGACGGGGGAAGAGGGACAGACAGCACCCCAGCCATATCCAACCACATGCGGTGATTGAAATAATAGGGCACCGGTACGATCACCTCGTCCCCTTCGGCGCACAGCGTTGAAATGGCGGCTGTGAACGCCTGATTGCAACCCGATGTAATGGCAACGTTTTCAGACGAAATCTCACCGCCATACGCTTGTGACCAATCCTGTGCCACTTGCGCGCGCAGGGCAGGCAGCCCCAAAACAGGCCCGTACAGATGGGTCTCGTCATCCTCGACAATCATCTGTGCCATAGCTTGACGCATCGCTAAGGGCGGCGGGTCAACCGGGGCGGCTTGGCTGACGTTGATCAGAGGAAGGTCGCTAAAATCGACCCCGTCCAACCAACGCCGTGCCTCCATAACAGGGGGCGAAAATGTAGCGGCTGTACGGGGGAGATGCATGGTCGTCTCGATCTTGGGAAATGTCCTGTGTCAGGGGTGCGGTTTTAGCCTCATCCCCAACACAACCACTGTTCCCCAAGCCCAGACCCGCGTCTAGTCTTTTCCGCGATAGGGCTCGACATATTGCAATGCCATGTCCCACGGGAAGAAAATCCACGTATCTTGCGAAACGCCTGTGATAAACGTGTCGACCTGCGGCTCGCCTTCAGGCTTGGCATAGACCGTGGCAAAATGTGCGTTCGGGTAAAGCTTACGCACCAGCTCCAATGTCTTACCACTGTCGACCAGATCATCGATGATCAGAATACCTGTGCCATCACCCATCATCTCCGCGTCAGGTGACTTTAGCACCTGCGCTTCACGGCGTTGATCGGCCTGACCACCACCGGAATAATAGGATTTCACTGAAATCGTATCGACAGTTCGAATATCCAGTTCGCGGGCGATAATCATCGCAGGGGCCATGCCCCCACGTGTGATCGCAACAACAGCTTTCCACGCGCCATTGTCGGGGCCTTTCCCGTCCAGCCGCCACGCAAGTGCGCGGCTATCGCGGTGCAATTGGTCCCAAGAGATGTGAAACCCTTTTTCGTGGGGCAGGCGGTCTGTCATGGTGTCAGCCTCTTTGTGTAGTCGGTGTTGAAGTCAAATCGCAGCGCGGCTGGATCACCCTTTATTCGGCGACATATCAGGCGCATCAACCGCTTTCATGCCGACAACGTGGTAACCGGCATCAACGTGGTGTGTTTCACCGGTCACGCCGCTGCTCAGGTCGGACAGCAGGTACAATGCAGACCCGCCAACCTCATCAATGCTGACGTTTTTGCGCAGCGGAGAGTTATATTCGTTCCACTTCAAAATATAGCGGAAGTCGCCAATGCCAGACGCGGCCAGCGTTTTGATCGGGCCCGCAGAGATGGCGTTCACGCGAATGCCGTCCTTGCCCAAATCCTCGGCCAAATAGCGAACCGATGCTTCAAGGGCCGCTTTCGCCACACCCATGACGTTGTAATGGGGCATAATCCGTTCTGCACCATAGTAGGTCAGTGTGATCGCCGAGGCGCCAGGGTTCATCAATTTCTCTGCGCGCTGCATCACAGATGTGAACGAATACACAGACACGTCCATGGTCATTGTGAAGTTATCGCGGCTTGTGTCTACGTACCGTCCACGAAGTTCGTTTTTGTCAGAAAAACCAATCGCATGCACGATGAAGTCAATGTTGCCCCACTTCTCTTTGATGTCCTCAAATAGGGCATCGATGGAGGCCTCATCGGTCACGTCACAAGGCAGCACCATGTCCGACCCCAGCTTTTCCGCCAATGGGCCAACACGTTTTTTCAACGCATCCCCTTGATACGAAAACGCCAATTCGGCACCGGCTTCTGACAGCGCCTTGGCAATCCCCCATGCGATGGATTTATCATTCGCAAGGCCCATAATCAGGCCGCGCTTTCCCTGCATCAAATTGGATGACATATCAGTCCCTTTCGTACCGCCTGCTTACGGCGCTTATGTTAGGAACCCGTTTAGGGGATTGCTGCTGTTGCTTCAAGCCACCTAACGCGCAGCCCGCGCTAGCGCAGATCAGGCTTGACCTTGCACGCCCAAACCCCACCTTTGGACAAACCTCTAAAAAGACAGGACAGACCATGGCAGACCGAAAAGGCAAATTTGCGGGCGATGACCCCTTCGAGATTGCGAAATCTTGGTTGGCCGAGGCGGAAACCGCCGAGATCAACGACCCCAACGCCATCGCGCTTTCCACGGTCGATCAAAATGGCATGCCCAATGCACGGATGGTTTTGTTGAAAGACATCGAAACACTCGGCGCTGGTGACGGGGCCTTCGTCTTTTACACCAACTATGAAAGCCAAAAGGCCCAAGAGCTGGACAGCGCAGGCAAGGCCGCCTTTGTGATGCATTGGAAATCCTTGCGCCGCCAAATCCGGGTGCGGGGCACAATCAGCCGCGAAGACGGGCCGCAGGCCGATGCCTATTTCAATTCCCGGAGCCTCAAAAGCAGGCTCGGGGCGTGGGCGTCCAAACAAAGCCGACCGCTGTCTTCGCGCGCAGCCCTCGTGGCCGAGGTCGCAAAAGTGACGGCAGCCCAAGGGGCAAACCCAGACCGCCCACCATTTTGGGGCGGATTCCGAATCTCTCCGGTCGAAATCGAATTTTGGGCCGATGGCGACTTCCGGTTGCATGATCGGTTCCGCTGGTCGCGGGAAGGGCGAGGGGACCCTTGGAAAATTGACCGTTTGAACCCATAAATTTCACGCTTCGTGAAAGTTACGCCGTTCAGACGCTTGTATTCTGGCGTTTGCGCGTTCACGATTGCGCCAGATGGGAACCGTCTGCGTTGTTTTTGGGGAACGCGCGGACAAGGACGAGCAATATGAACGAAATAGAAAACGACGGCTATCCAATGGGTGGTCACGTGAAGTGGTTTGACCCGACAAAGGGCTTCGGCTTCATCGTCGCGGACGAAGGCGGTCCGGACATTCTTCTCCACGCAAACGTCTTGCGCAACTACGGGCAAAGTTCCGTTGCGGAGGGCACAGCGATTACAGTGACTGTCGTCAGCACAGGGCGCGGGCTACAAGCGTCCGAAGTTCTGACGATTGATCACTCCAGCGGCGCTGCCACTGCGGATTTGGCGGACTTCGCCGAATTTGACCCCGAAATCATCGCAGCGGCCCCAATTGAACCCGCGCGTGTGAAATGGTTCGACAAGGGCAAAGGCTTTGGCTTTGCCAATACGTTTGGCTCTGACGCTGACGTGTTTGTGCATGTCGAAGTCTTGCGTCTGGCGGGGCTGGCTGATTTGCTGCCCGGTGAAGCCATCGCGCTGCGGGCCATCGAAGGTAAACGTGGGCTGATGGCAGCAGAGGTTTTGCCATGGGAAACAGCCGTTTCACGAAAATAGCATCGGTTTGCGCAGTCTTGGCTGCCTACGCCACACCGGCATTCGCGGAGTGTTCTGCGGATGCCTTTTCTATGCGCGGTGAATTTGGAACTGTCCGGTTTGACGCCACTGTCGCCGACGATCAGTCTGAACGCGCGCAGGGTTTGATGTTTGTCGAACAGATGGATCCGCTGGCGGGGATGCTTTTTGTGTTCGAACGTCCCCAGCGCGTCAGCTTCTGGATGCGCAACACATTGATTCCCTTGGACATGATTTTCATCGGTGCCGATGGAATCGTCGATCACATTCATTCTATGGCCGTTCCACTGGACGAAACACCGATTTTTGGCGGCACAGAGATTCAATATGTGTTCGAAATCAACGGTGGCATGGCCGAACGTCTCGGTCTGCAAGTCGGTGATGAGGTCCAACACCCCAGTGTTTTAGGGGATGTTGCGTGGTCATGTTCAGAGAATTGAAAAAAACGTAAATTAGGTCTTTTCATCCCGCGCTACAGGCCTTAGATCAGCGCTCAGTCGGGGCGTGGCGCAGCCTGGTAGCGCACCTGTTTTGGGTACAGGGGGTCGGAAGTTCGAATCTTCTCGCCCCGACCACTTCAACTTAGTTGATCAAGCTGGCCGTCTCCTTAAAGGGGGCGGCCGCCTGCTTGTTCGAGCAAGGTTTTGAAATTCTCAGTCATTTCATCATCGGGAAAGCGCAACTGTTGTGCAGTGCCTGATTTTTGCGGAACTCGGATATAACTGTCTGCGGTGACCAGATAGCCCGCACTGTCGTTCGCGCCGCGAAACGCGATGACGAATTGGGGCAAGGCTTCCACCGTCCCATCAAATTGAAGAATCAGGGCCGCGGCCACTTCAGGCGTCGGAAAAGATTCGCAGCGCACTTCATGGGCGTCCGGCCGCACAAGCTCTTGCCCCGGCTGGGTGCAAACGGCGGCGGCTGCCTCGAAGAAATGTCCGGGATAGGCCTTAAAATAAGCCTGCGCCGCCCCTTCGGCAGGGCCCGCACCTGATACCACAGGCACCAAGTCTTGTGGTGGGGCACAGGCCGCTACCGCAAAAAACACTCCGATTGCAGCTTTGCGCATTGTGCTGGCCTCCAACGTCCACGTGACCACAGTGACACAGTTTCCGTTTCACACAAGTTCCTAAAAAATCGTTAAGCGCTGGCGCCAGAGCGATGTGGATAACTCATGTGTTTGGTGAACTTTTTAACGTAGCTCTGCGCAAACATTAGGTTTTTCGCAGGATGCGAAAGTGGATATTTTTTTCGCCCCTGTGTGCAAGTCTGAGGGAGAATCGGGGACGGATTGCAGCGCGATTCTCGATTGCTTCGGTCAAGCAGATTAAAACCATATTTAGGGTAAAAAATTCGTTGACCCCCTAGGTGTAGATGCGTCAAGTTGTGCGCACTGGGAACGGCAGCACTACATGTAGTGTATGAACCAGTGAGGGACATATTTCTAATTTCAGGGTGCTGAGCACAATCTGAAGGTTTGAAGCGGCTTTGGCCGAACCAATCCACGTGTCTATCACTGTCATGCCACCCCAGTTCGAAGATCTGATCTCAGATCAGACCAAGCTAAAACAGGCTGCAACGACAGCCACAAATGGACAGGGGCACACACGCGATGAAAATCGAGCGCAACTTTACGAAATCTGGAAAAGACGCATACGCAGAGGTCGGGTTCAAATCCGCGACGTCTGAAATTCGGAACCCAGATGGCACCGTTGTTTTCAAACTCGACAATTGCGAAATCCCCGACGCCTGGAGCCAAGTGGCCTCCGACGTGATCGCCCAAAAATACTTCCGCAAGGCTGGCGTTCCATCCGCAACAGTCAAAGTCGAAGAAGAGGGCGTCCCTGAGTTCCTCTGGCGCTCCATCCCGGCACAAGGCGCCACCATGGACGGCGAAACATCCGCCAAACAGGTCTTCGACCGTTTGGCCGGCGCATGGACATACTGGGGCTGGAAAGGCGGCTACTTCACGACTGAAGAAGACGCGCGCACCTATTTCGACGAAATGCGCTATATGCTCGCCACACAGCGCGCCGCGCCGAACTCCCCGCAGTGGTTTAACACAGGCCTGCACTGGGCTTACGGCATCGATGGCCCAGCCCAAGGCCACCACTATGTGGACTATAAGACAGGCAAACTGACCAAGTCTAAATCCTCATACGAGCACCCACAGCCCCACGCCTGCTTCATCCAGTCCGTGGATGATGATTTGGTGAACGAAGGCGGCATTATGGATCTCTGGGTCCGCGAGGCGCGTTTGTTCAAATACGGCTCCGGCACGGGCACCAACTTCTCCTCCTTGCGCGGCGAGGGCGAGCCTTTGTCAGGCGGCGGTAAATCCTCCGGCCTCATGGGCTTCCTGAAAATCGGCGACCGCGCGGCTGGCGCGATCAAATCCGGCGGCACAACCCGCCGTGCGGCGAAAATGGTCATCGTTGATGCGGACCACCCAGATGTCGAAGAATTCATCAACTGGAAGGTCCTCGAGGAACAAAAAGTGGCGTCCATCGTCGCTGGTTCCAAAATGCACGAAGCCAAGCTGAACCTGATCTTTGACGCGATCAAAGGCTGGGACGGCGCCGAGGCGGACGCCTACGATCCAAAGAAAAACGACCAGCTGAAAACAGCGATCCGCGAAGCCAAAAAGGTCATGATCCCCGAGACGTACGTCAAGCGGGTTCTGGACTATGCAAAGCAGGGCCACACATCCATCGAATTCCCGACCTACGACACAGATTGGGATTCTGAGGCCTACAATTCCGTCTCCGGTCAAAACTCCAACAACTCCATCCGCGTAACAGATGCCTTCCTCAAAGCCGTCGAAGACGACGCGAACTGGAAGTTGATCAACCGCAAAAACGGCGAAGTGGCCAAAGTCATCAAAGCCCGCGACCTGTGGGAAAAAGTCGGCCACGCCGCTTGGGCCTGTGCCGATCCGGGCATCCAGTACCACGACACCGTCAACGCATGGCACACATGCCCCGAAGACGGCGCAATCCGCGGCTCCAACCCGTGTTCCGAATACATGTTCTTGGATGACACCGCCTGTAACCTGGCCTCCATGAACCTGCTGACCTTCTACAAAGACGGTGAATTCCAAGTCGAAGACTACATGCACGCCTCGCGTCTGTGGACCGTGACACTGGAAATCTCCGTGATGATGGCGCAGTTCCCCTCCAAAGAGATCGCGCAGCGCTCCTACGACTTCCGTACATTGGGTCTGGGCTATGCCAACATCGGCGGCCTGCTGATGAACATGGGTCTCGGCTACGACAGCGACGAAGGCCGCGCCTTGGCGGGCGCCCTGACCGCCATCATGACCGGCGTATCCTACGCAACATCCGCTGAAATGGCGGGCGAGCTGGGCGCATTCCCGGGCTACAAGAAAAACGCCGACCACATGCTGCGCGTCATCCGCAACCACCGCAATGCCGCTTACGGCGCATCGGACGGTTACGAAAAACTCGCCATCAAACCGGTTCCGCTTGACCACGCCAGCTGCCCAGACAGCCGTCTGGTCGAATTGGCCATGTCCAGCTGGGATGAAGCCCTCAAACTGGGCGAAACTCACGGCTACCGCAACGCGCAAACCTCCGTTATCGCGCCAACAGGCACCATCGGTCTGGTTATGGATTGCGATACAACAGGCATCGAGCCAGACTTCGCACTGGTAAAATTCAAGAAGCTCGCCGGTGGTGGATACTTCAAAATCATCAACCAATCCGTGCCTGCGGCTTTGGCGAAATTGGGCTATTCCTCCAGCCAATCCGAAGAAATCGTGTCCTACGCGGTTGGCCACGGCACCTTGGGCAACGCACCGGGCATCAACCACACCGCGCTTGTGGGCCATGGTTTTGGTCAGGCGGAAATCGACAAAATCGAAGCGGCGCTTCCATCCGCCTTCGACATCCGCTTTGTCTTCAACCAATGGACCTTGGGCGAAGACTTCTGCAAAGACGTGCTGGGCATTCCCGCTGAAAAGCTGAACGATCCAACCTTCGACCTGCTGAAATCTTTGGGCTTCACCAAAGCCGATGTGGATGCCGCCAACGACCACGTCTGCGGTACGATGACCCTCGAAGGTGCACCACACCTGAAAGAAGAGCACTACGTGGTCTTCGATTGCGCCAACCCATGCGGCAAAAAGGGCAAGCGTTTCTTGTCCGTCAACAGCCACATCGACATGATGGCCGCGGCACAATCCTTCATCTCCGGCGCGATCTCCAAAACGATCAACATGCCGAACGATGCAACCATCGAAGACTGCCAAGAGGCGTACGAGCGGTCATGGGCCATGGGCGTCAAAGCCAACGCACTCTACCGTGACGGCTCCAAACTGTCCCAGCCGCTGGCAGCCGCCTTGATCGAAGACGATGACGAAGCCGCCGAGATCCTCGAATCCGGCAACACCATGGAAAAAGCCCAGGTCATCGCCGAAAAGATCATCGAAAAGGTCGTCGTCAAAGAGGTCATCAAATCGCACCGCGAGAAGATGCCTCAACGTCGCAAAGGCTACACCCAAAAAGCCAACGTGGGCGGTCACAAAGTGTACCTGCGCACCGGCGAATACGAAGACGGCAACTTGGGCGAAATCTTCATCGACATGCACAAAGAGGGGGCGGGCTTCCGCGCCATGATGAACAACTTCGCGATCGCGGTCTCCGTCGGTCTGCAATACGGTGTGCCGCTCGAAGAATTCGTTGATGCCTTCACATTCACCAAGTTCGAACCGGCTGGCATGGTCCAAGGGAACGACAGCATCAAAAATGCGACCTCGATCCTTGACTATATCTTCCGCGAATTGGCCGTGTCCTACCTCGACCGCACCGATCTGGCCCACGTCAAACCCGAAGGCGCGTCCTTCGATGATCTGGGTCGCGGCGAAGAGGAAGGCGTGTCCAACATCCAAGAGATGTCCGACACAACAGCCTCTAAGTCCTTGGAAGTTCTGAAACAAATCAGCTCCACCGGCTACCTGCGCAAGCGCGTGCCGAACGATCTGGTGGTGTTGCAGGGCGGCGCAGGCTCTGTGGCGTTCACGGGCACTGGCGATGTGGCTACAGCGATCGAAACCATCGCTCCCGCAGTCGCAGCCGGCGGCGGCATGGCGCAAGCCACCACCGCAGTATCGTCAGGCACCGTCAGCATGACAGCCCGCGACAAAGCCAAAATGCAAGGCTATGAGGGCGAAGCCTGCGGCGAATGCGGCAACTTCACCTTGGTGCGCAACGGCACCTGCATGAAGTGCAACACCTGCGGCGGGACATCCGGCTGTAGCTGATCGAACAAGCCCGAGGCAGCGGCTGCCAAAGCCGTTGCTTTGGGCGAAACGCAAAAGCCGCGTTTCATCGAACCCGAGGGGGCTGAGGTCTCCTCCGGCGACGTCTAGGCCGCAGGCAGAATACCGGGCGGTACACTAGAATGAGCCTAGATGGCGAGACTTAGACGGGGGCTTCGGTCCCCGTTTTTTTTGCCGTACAGCCTCCGGCTCACGCCCCGTTGAAGATGATGTAATATCTCACGCGAAGCATGAGCTAATCTTCGTATTGCTTTGTTTTCAGGCCTATTTTTTGCCTGTTGGATGGCGAAATAGTGCACTCTCCGCGCCCCCATGTCCCAAACAATTTCCGATTTTCGCACACGCAGCATAACCGCACCGCGAGTATCCGTGCTTTGCCAGATCCACCTGTCGCTCCAGTTCAAGGGTATCGCAGAAATCACTCTGCGGAACACACCGCGGGTCCTGACATCTCAGGTCCGCTTGGAAAGGAAACCATATTATGAAAGTTCTCGCATCAACCGCCATCGCATTCGCAGCCCTCATGGGAACATGGGGCATCGCCGCTTCAGTGCTTCTGACCTAAAGCGGAATATCAAAGCCTTCGGGCGCCAGCGTGAAGCCGTCGAAATCAAAACCGGGACTTACGGTGCAACCCACCAATGTCCAATCCCCGGTGGTTTCGGCGGCTTGCCACCAGTCTTTTGGCACAATGCCCTGCGGCCGCTCACCCTGCAAAATATCAGGCCCCAACACAACGTCCTGACGGGCCGCGCTTTCGGTTTCGGCCAGTTTCAAGGTGAGGGGAGCACCCGCATAGTAGTGCCAAATCTCAACCGCATCGACGCGGTGCCAATGGCTGGGCTTCCCAGCCGTCAGTAGAAAATAAATGCATGTCCCGTGGGCACGTCCCGCCGCGGTCTCATCAACCCAGGTCTGACGGTAAAATCCACCTTCAGGATGGGGCGCTAACGCGAGCGCTTTGATCAAGTCTTCAGCTGTCATATCCCATGTCTAAGCTGAAACATCAGGCGCTCCAACACAAAAGGCCCCCGAACATACGAGGGCCTTTTACAATTTTTCAAACGTAAGTCCTAAGACTTATTTCTTGAGGATAGACGTGCCCGCATAGACCGCAGTCTCGCCCAGCATCTCTTCGATGCGGATCAACTGGTTGTATTTCGCGAGCCTGTCAGACCGTGCCAAAGAGCCGGTTTTGATCTGGCCACAGTTGGTCGCAACAGCCAAATCAGCAATCGTCGCATCCTCAGTCTCACCAGACCGGTGCGACATCACATTGGTGAATTGCGCACGGTGCGCCATATCAACCGCTGTCAGTGTTTCGGTCAACGTGCCGATCTGGTTCACTTTCACGAGCATAGAGTTCGCAGAACCCTGTTCGATGCCCATCGCCAAACGGGCAGGGTTGGTTACGAACAAATCGTCGCCCACCAGCTGGATTTTGTCGCCCAAACGGTCTGTCAGGGCTTTCCAACCGTCCCAATCATCCTCAGACATACCGTCTTCGATGGAAATGATCGGGTAATCGTCGCAAAGCGCCGCCAGGTAATCGACGTTTTCAGCAGATGTGAGAGACTTGCCTTCGCCAGCCAGCTCATATTTGCCGTCTTTGTAATACTCAGTCGCGGCACAATCGAGCGCGAGGTAGATGTCCTTGCCCGGCACATAGCCTGCTTTTTCAATGGATTTCAAAATGAAATCAAGCGCTTCACGTGTGCCGCCCAACTCTGGCGCAAACCCGCCTTCGTCGCCCAAACCGGTGGACATGCCGGCCGCAGACAATTCGCCCTTCAGCGTGTGGAACACTTCAGACCCCATGCGCACCGCGTCGCGAATGTTCGTCGCAGACACAGGCATGATCATGAATTCTTGAATGTCGATCGGGTTATCCGCGTGCTCACCGCCGTTGATGATGTTCATCATCGGAACGGGCAGGGTGCGCGCAGCGGTACCACCGATGTAGCGGTAAAGGGGCTGTGCTGTGAAATCAGCAGCCGCCTTTGCCACAGCCATGGAGACGCCCAAAATCGCGTTGGCGCCAAGGCGACCTTTGTTGTCTGTGCCGTCCAGCTCGATCATCGCGCCGTCGATGGCAACCTGTTCTGTCGCATCAAACCCAACGATGGCTTCGGCGATCTCACCGTTTACCGCCGCAACAGCTTCCAACACGCCTTTGCCTTTGTAACGCGCTTTATCACCGTCGCGCTTTTCAACCGCTTCGTGAACCCCTGTGGATGCACCGGAAGGCACCGCAGCGCGGCCCATTGTGCCGTCCTCTAAGGTCACGTCGACCTCAACCGTTGGATTGCCCCGACTGTCGAGGATTTCGCGGGCGTGGATGTCGATGATAATGGCCATGTTTTTAAGTTCCTTTGACGTATGTCGCGGCAATAGTTTAACGTTCAACGACCCTATAACGGGTCAGGTGCAGATTTGGAAGTGGCACGGGCACGCGCTTCACGAAGTAGGGTGAAAACCCCGGCGCCCACAACAATGGCAACCCCCACAAGGGTCAGCCCATCGGGCCGTTCGCCCAAAAAGATCATTCCCAATATCAGCGCAAATACCATGCGCGTGTAACGGAACATTGAAATAAATGCGGCATCGCCTTTGCGCGTGGCCGCCACGATGGCCAGATAGGCCAGCAACACCACAGCAATGCACAAAACAAGGGTCACGGCTTCACCGCCCGTGGGTACGACCAAGGGCTGTCCGTTCACCATATTCAGAATAAATCCAGCCGGAAACAGCAGCAAAAAGGCATGAAACGTCAGGTGCGGGCCTGAAATCTCCACCTTCAACGCTCGTGTCGATAGGTCCCGCCCGGCAAGCCCCAGCATCCCGCCAACACCCAACAAAATCGCGCCAGAGACGCCTTCGACACCGGGGCGAATGATGATCAGCACGCCAATAAACCCCACGCAAATCGCAGCCCAGCGTTGCCAGCCCACCGTTTGCCCCAAAAACAAAACGCCCCCGAGGGCGACAACCAAAGGCGTGGCCTGAATGATCGCGGACAACATCGTCACATCCAGCCGCATCAACGCCGAGATGAACAAAATCGTACCTGACACCTCGAAAAATCCACGCAGCCAAACCCCACGATCCAGATGCGCCGGCACAAACATCGGCTGACCGCGCACAACAAACCAAAGGCCAAACGCCACGATCCCACCGGCGGCAATGCAGCTGATAATTTCACCCGCAGGAATATGCGCCCCAAGGGTTTTGATCAAAACATCCTCAATCGCAAAGGCCAGCATCGACAATGTCATGAGGGCCGCGCCCCGGATATTTTCCATCAAAAACAATCCGTTTGGGGCAGATGTGGGGCATTAACTGTCATTGGAGTGGTCCTTTTTCACACCGTATAATTCCAAACGGTGCCCCTTGAGCTCATAGCCCAGCTTCTCGGCAATCCGCTCTTGCAGGGCCTCAATCTCGGCATCAATAAATTCGATCACATCCCCCGATTGCAGATCAATCAGATGGTCATGATGCTCGCCGCCCGCCGTTTCATAGCGCGCGCGCCCATCGCCAAAATCGTGTTTCTCCAGAATTCCGGCCTCTTCAAACAGCTTCACCGTCCGGTACACCGTCGCCAACGAAATACGCGGATCAGCGGCAGAGGCGCGGGCGTATAATTCTTCCACATCGGGATGATCGTCAGACGATTCCAAAACGCCCGCGATCGTGCGGCGTTGATCGGTCAGGCGCAGGCCCTTTGTTTCGCAGCGGTGAAGGATGCTTTCGGTCATGGCGGGCCTGTTGTCGTTGTCTTGCCCTTTCGGTGTTACGCCATTGGCGCGGCAGGGGCTAGTGGGCGCGCGCGCCCCAGATGCACCCATGTCCCCCCAAGGCGCACCACATCTGCACCAGTCCCCAGTTTGAACCGCGCCAAACCCGGAGCCGTCTGGGTGTCGATGACGCCCAAATCGAACCTCGAATGCCCAAGCGCAGCCAGCCGCTCGGCCGCATGGGCTAACACAACACGGGGCGCGTTCATGTGTTTGCCCAAGGCAGAGGCCCAGGCCACCTGATAGGTCGCAGCTCGCCCGTGGCGCAGCACCAAACAGGCCGCCACCGGCGTCCCCTTGGCATAGGCTTCAAACAAAAGCGCCGCATCCGCATCCACGGCGGCATAGGTCGCAATCACGTTGTGGGGCAGGGGCCGGAACTTGCGCGCACGCGCCACCTCCGCCGCGCGCGCAAACAGCCAGTGCTCCTCGCCGCGCCACACCTGTTCGCGCAGGCGCAGCCCCGCCTGGGCCCCCTTGCGCCACTGGTTGCGCCACGTACCCGTCATCCGCCCCACACGGTCCGGCGCCGCCAAATTCCACCGCGCAATATGGGCAGGCGTGATGATCTGGCGGTAGCCCGCCGCACAGTAGCACGCAGGCGCATCTTCCTCTGCATTGATCAAACGTGGCCGCGCCCCCAAATCCGCGATCCCAATCCGCGAGGCAAACCGCACAGCCCCCAGCACCGGAAACCGCCGCGTTATCACCACAGGCGCGCGCGACACCACATCAACGCCCACAGCCTCCAGCGCGCGGGCAAAGGTCTTCGATTGCTGCAAGGCCAAGCTCATAAAACGCATTAACCCCGCCTTTACCTAAGGCGGGGTTAATACAATCATGAAACATCTGCCAAACATTCCCGCCCCCCGACCGACACCCTTTCTCGCGGCTGTCGTTGCCGCGATCGTGGCCCTGCTCGGCGGTGGCGTTCTGGCGCTGTTAACCTAGCTGCACCAAGGCGTGCCGCTTCTTGCCCGCGCTCAATTTAATCGGCTCGGCCAGATCAGCCGTCGAAATCATCGTGCCCGCATCGGTGAGCGGCGCATCATTCATCTTGGCGCCGCCTTCTGCGATCAACCGTTTCGCAGCCTTACCGGTGCCCGCCAACCCTGATTTCACAATCAACTGAACGATAGACACCCCATCGCCAATCTCATCAGCACTCAACGTCAACGTGGGCAAATCATCCCCAACGCCACCTTTCTCGAACACTTCTTTCGCCGTCGCCGCAGCCGCCTCAGCCGCCGCTGCCCCGTGCAACAATGTGGTCACTTCATTGGCCAGAATGATCTTCGCTTCATTGATCTCAGAGCCGCCCAAGCTGCCCAAACGATCACACTCCTCCACAGACAATTCTGTGAAAATCTTCAAAAACTTGCCCGTGTCCGCATCGGTGGTGTTGCGCCAGAACTGCCAGAATTCATAGGGCGACAGCATATCGCCATTCAGCCAAATCGCGCCCCCTTGGGATTTCCCCATCTTGCGCCCGTCAGATGTGGTCAGCAACGGCGTCGTCAAACCGAAAATCTGGTTGTCCAACACACGGCGCGTCAAATCGATCCCGTTGACGATATTGCCCCACTGGTCCGATCCGCCCATCTGCAAAACACAGCCATAGCGGCGGTTCAGCTCTAGGAAATCATAGGCCTGCAAAATCATGTAGTTAAACTCAAGGAACGACAGCGACTGCTCGCGGTCCAACCGGGATTTCACCGATTCAAACGACAGCATCCGGTTCACCGAGAAATGTTTCCCGATGTCGCGCAGAAACTCGAGGTAGTTCAGCTGGTCCAACCATTCCGCGTTGTTCAGCATCATCGCGCCGGTATCACTGTCATCGTACGACAGGTATTTCGCAAAAACCTGCTGCATCCCGTTGATGTTGGCATCAATCTGCTCAGGCCCCAACAGCGGACGCTCATCACTGCGGAACGACGGATCGCCCACCTTTGTGGTGCCGCCGCCCATCAACGTGATCGGCTTGTGCCCGGTCTTTTGCAGCCAGCGCAGCACCATAATGTTCATCAAATGGCCCACGTGCAGCGATTGCGCCGTCGCATCATAACCAATGTAGGCGGGCACGACGCCTTCGGAAAACGCATCATCCAATCCTTGATAATCCGTGCAATCGGCCAAAAAGCCACGCTCCATCATGATGCGGATGAATTCGGATTTGGGATGGTAGGTCATAGCGTCGTCCTGTTATCGTTTGTCCCAGTCTATAGAAGCCTCTCGTGCCAAGGGAAAGAGCATGTTGAAAACGGATCGTTGTCGTGTTGTCGGTGCCATGTCGGGCACCTCCCTGGATGGGGTGGATGCCGCCGAAATCGTGACCGACGGCCATGAGGTGTTCGAATTCGGCCCCAGCAGCTTTCGGCCCTACACCGACGCCCAGCGCGCCCTGTTGAAATCCGCCCTTGGAAAATGGCCCGAAGACGATGTGTCAGAGGTGTCCGAGCTGATCGAAACCGTCCACGCGCAGGCCCTGTCCCCGTTCACGCAGGCCGAATTGGTGGGCTTTCATGGTCAAACCTTGGCCCACGATCCCCAAGGCACCCTTGGCACGCCGCGCACCCATCAGGCGGGCGATGGCGCGGTTTTGGCGGCCGTGCTGGGCAAACCAGTTGTCTGGGATTTCCGCTCGGCGGATGTGCAGATGGGCGGCGAGGGGGCACCGCTGGCACCGTTCTTCCACTTTGCCCTCGCAAAACACATGCAGGCCACAGCCCCCGTGGCCATCCTCAACCTTGGCGGTGTGGGCAACCTCACCTGGATCGACCCGACCCAACCGCGCCCCGAAACCGAAGGCGCGCTTTTGGCCTTCGACACAGGCCCCGCCAATGCCCCCCTCAACGACCTGATGATGGCGCGCACAGGGCAGGCCTTTGATGAGGACGGTGCAACCGCCGCCACTGGCACAGTGGACGAGGCGATCCTCTCAGACTTCCTCAACCATCCTTATTTCTTCCGCATGGCGCCCAAATCCCTCGACCGTGATGCGTTTACCAAACTCACCACCGCCACAGCGGGTCTCGACCTCGCCGATGCCGCGGCCACTTTAACCATGGCCTGCGCCGCGTCTGTCGCTCAAGGCATCACCCTGTGCCCACAGCCGCCGCATAAAATTCTGGTCACGGGGGGCGGGCGATTGAACCCGACCTTGATGGGGATGATCGCAGCCTCAACAGACGGCACCGTCGTGCCGATCGAAGACGCAGGGTTCGATGGCGACATGCTCGAAGCCCAAGCCTTCGCCTATCTCGCCGTGCGCGTCGCCAAAGGCCTCCCCACCAGCGCCCCCGGCACGACAGGCGTGGCCGCCGCAATTGGCGGCGGCACCGTGTCCGCGCCTGAATGATGGAATATCAATACGACCGAAGCCGTTTACTTCGCCTGTCGTGTCAAATGACTTAACCCCACCGAAAGCGCCGCAGGCCCGGGGCTCAGCCCCCGAACCTGCTCAACATTCACCCATGTTTCACTCTGGCAAATGAATGTTGAACCGCGCCCGCAGCGCCGCATCCAGTGCAGGATCAAACCGTGCAGCAGAGGGGCTGGCCAAAATCGCTTCCTTCTTGGTGACCGCATTCTCAATCAAATTAGGCCGATCATTTTCCGCCCATTCTTTCGGGCTCATCCGGTTCCCCAAAGCAGGGTAGACGCAATCGCGCTCCATATGGCTCAGCGTGCGGTCCGTGCCCAAATAATGCCCCGGACCCCCGATACACACCTCGCGCATCTGATCCAGCGCCATGGTTTCATCATCCACCTCAATCCCGCGCACACAGCGCAGCGCCTGACCAATCAGATCATCGCTCAAAATCAGGCTCTCCAAACAAAACCCCAGCAACGACGCATGCATACCAGCGGCTTCATACACCATATTGCAGCCCGCCAAACCGGCCATCACATTGGAACACATCTGCTCCCAACCGGCCTGCATATCCGGCATTTTACTGTCAGACGCACCGCCCGCAGCCCCACCGGGCAGTCCGTAAAACGCATGCATCTGCGCACAGCCCGCCGTCAGCAAAGCCTGCTCGCCAGAGCCCACAGTCATCGCACCCGTGCGTAAATCCAAGCCAAACGGCCATGTCCCGAAAATCGCCGGATGGCCGGGCGCCATGGCATTCACATACACCACACCGGCCAAACATTCCGCCACCGCCTGCACAATCGCACCTGCGGTGGTCGAAGGCGCCGTGGCACCTGACATCCCCGCAGACAACAGCAACACCGGCATGCCGCCCCGAATACACATCTCCATCGTCTCGCAAGATTCCGTGGCAAATTTCATGGGCGGAACCACAAAACAGTTCGAATTGCTCATGAACGGCCGCGCGCGAAATTTATCCTCGCCGCCCGCAATCATATACAACATCTCAAGACAATCGGGCACATGGCTCGGGTCTGAAAACGACGTGCCGATATGTTTGGTCGTGCCTGCAGAACAGGCATAGACCGTGTTTAAATCCATCTCCAGATTGTCCAGAATATCCCGTGCCACCATGGGCCGCTGCAAGAAATGCACGTTGTCCAAAGTGTCGGTGATACGCGCCGCATCAAACAGGTCCTGCAGGGTGCTCTCCCGGTAATCATTGCCCAAAACATCAACAACATTCACCGCCGCGCCGGCCGTGCCGTAATGCACCCGCGTGCCGGACAAATCCAAATCATGGCGCGGATCGCGGGCCGACAATGTCAGGTCCTTGCAGGCCACCGCCAACATGTCCTCGACCAATGCCCGCGGAAACCGGATCCGTCCGTCATCCCCCAAAATAGCACCAGCGCCGGTCAAAATATCAATGCCAGACTGCGGCGCATCCGCCAGACCAATGGTCTCTAGCGCGGTCAACGCCGCCTCGTGAATTTTTAAAACATCCGCATCGGACATCGGCTTGTAAAACCCACCGGACAACCCAGGCCGGATCGGGCGCATATCAGAGGTCAGCGGCGCAGATCGGGCGGCATGGCGGGCGGCGCGCCCACCGGAACGGGCAGAACGGCGGGCAGGGCGGGGCTGTGTGGCAGTATCGGTCATAATCGTGGTCCTGTTGTGAAAAGTGTCGTTGGAATTTACGACAAACAGGGCCGTCCACGGGCCGCACGTCCACGGCGGGCCCCAATGGTAAACAGATGTCTTTTGTACCGAATTTCACGTGTCATACGCTGACTTTTGCCGCACGAATCGAAATGGTCTTTTCCAATTGCGACCTGTGGTCGTTTTTGAACCTCGCGCTCCGACACTTTCTCGCGCGCTCACAAATTAGTGTTTGTTTTCAAATAGGCTGATTGTCGCGCAGTGGTTGCGCGAAAAACCGCATCCGCAGACCCACTCGCAAAAAATCCGAAAAATTTCATGGAACCGAACGCCCCAACCCGCGTTCTCTCCCCGTCAAGAGAGCGATCATTTGGGTTGCTCAAAACACATCGACAAGGATTATTAAAATGAAACGTAAAGCGTTCAAATCATCAGCAGCAACAGTCGCAGCAGCTATCATGGTTGCAGGTGCCACATCCGCAACAGCAGGCAACCTCGACGAGCCTATCGCCGAGGTCACACCCGTCGCTCCAGTGGTCGTACCTGTAGTGCAGACCAACGATTGGACAGGCGGTTATGTCGGTGGCTCGTTGGGCTATGCCGACGTCTCTGAAGACGCCGATGCCTTCGACGACGACGGTGTCACATACGGTGTCCACGGTGGTTACGACTACGACTTTGGCTCCTTCGTCTTGGGTGGCGAACTCGAAGTTTCCGGTTTTGACGTTGCCGATGCCGGCATCGACGTCGACAGCGTAACACGCGCCAAAATCCGCGCCGGTTACGATGCCGGTCAATTCTTGCCCTACGTCACAGCCGGTATCGCCCAGCTGAACACAGGTGCAGGCTTTGATGGCGACGACACAGGCGCTGTCTACGGCGTAGGTCTCGATTATGCCTATACCGACAACATCCGTGTAGGTGGCGAAATCCTCCAGCACGAATTTGATGACTTCGACGGTGCAGGCCTCGACCTCGACGCCACAACAGCCTCCGTCCGCGTGGCTTACGAATTCTAAACCATACGAATTCTAAGCTTGGCGGCCACTTGGGCCAGACCACTCACACAGCAGGCGGCGCATCTGATCCCAGATGCGCCGTTTGTTTTTTAAAGAAATGCATTATGCTCAGGGCAGGGCCTTCGCCCCCGATCCCCTAGGCAGACACGCCCGCCTTCGTTGAGGCAAACGCAATCAATGTCTCCAGCGCCCCCGCATATCTCTCGTCCTCAATCGTCATCGCGACCCGCACATGGCCTGCACCCGCTTTGCCAAAGCTCTCACCTGGCATCGTGGCAATATGGTGCGTCTCGAGCAGCTCATGGGCAAACGCCTCGCCCGACAGCCCCGTGGCTCGCACATCCAGCATGGCATACATCGCCCCCTGAATTGGGCTGGCCTTCACCACGTTTTGCCCGGCCAAAACCCGCTCCGTGATCGCGCGTCTGCGTTTGAACGGGGCAGAAACCTCATCCTCCAACGCGGCCCCTTCGCCCAGCGCAAAAAGCGCCGCCTCCTGAATATACCCCGGAACCCCATAGGTCGTATGGGTCGCCAGATTGATCAAATGAGCAATCACCGCCTCAGGGCCGCAGATCCATCCCACACGCGACCCCGTCATTGCGTGGCTTTTGGACATGGACCCAACAACCAAGGTTCGCTCCGCCATGCCGTCCAACGCGCGCGGGCTGATATGCTCTCCCGCCCACAACTGGGTGTCGTAAACTTCATCAGAAATCAGCCACAAATCGTGGTCGCGACAGGTCTGGGCAATCGCCTCCAACGTCTCGCGCGTATAAACTGCACCGGTTGGATTGTTTGGCGTGTTGATCAACAGGCTTTTGGCGCCCTCGGCCACAGCGGCAATATCCGCCGCCTGCGGCTGAAACCCGTTTTCTGGATAGGCCGGCACCGATTTCGGAACCCCGCCCACACCGCGGATCGTACCGGGGTAGGTGGCATAATAGGGGTCCACAAACAGCGCCACATCCCCTTCATCCAAAACAGCGTGATGGCTCGCAAACAAGGCCGACTGCCCACCGGGCGTGATCATAATATTGTCCGCCGTGGTCGGCACAGCCGTCCGCGCCTCAATCCGCGCCGCAACAGCCGCGCGCAGCTCTGCAATCCCCGGCACCATGGCATAGCCCGTATGCCCGCCCAGCGCTGCCGTGTTCATCGCGCCCAAAATCGATGGATGCGTGCGAATGTCATGCTCACCAATCGTCAGCTCGGTGATATCGTGGCCCGCCGCTTTCAGGGCGCGCGCTTTGTAAAAGATTTCCCATCCGTCGGAACCAGAAGGGGTCAAATGTGTGATGCGATGTGATAATTTCATGCGCCCACGTGACCTGCGTTGCGCAGCCCTGTCAATCGGCGATCAACGTCCGCGGGCCTGCCCCATCGGCCGCCACAGCATCCTGCGGATTATACAACCGACACGCCTCCAGCGACAAACACCCGCATCCGATGCAGCCATCCAGATTGTCCCGCAACCGCTCCAACACCCCAATCCGCGCATTCAAATCATCGCGCATCCCTTCGGAAATCCGTGTCCAATCCGCCTTGCTCGGGGCCCGATGCACCGGCAAATGCGCCATTTGTTCAGCAATTTGCGCCAAAGACACCCCCAGCTTCTGCGCGATCATCGCAAACGACAAGCGCCGCAAATCATGCGCCCCGAACCGCCGATGCCCGCCCGCATTGCGCACCGGATGCACAATCCCATGGGTCTCATAAAACCGAATAGCCGAAACACTCAGCCCTGTGCGCGCCGACAAATCACCAATCGTTAAACCTGACATCACAAAAATTCCTCTTGATCTAAAGCGCACTTGAGAAATTACACAAATCCCACCACAAACATCCACAGGAGATTTCAAATGCCAAATTCAACACCCGCCCGTCTCGAACACCTCAACGTCACCGTGGCCAATATCCACGGCACCGCCGCCTTTTTGTGCGACGTCTTTGGCTGGAAAATCCGTTGGGAAGGGGCCTCCATCTACGACGGCTACTCCATGCACATCGGATCCGACGACACATATCTCGCCCTCTACACCGGCGCCGATGCCTCACCGTCCGAGAACCCCACCTCCACCTACACCCAGCGCGCCGCCCTCAACCACCTCGGCATCGTCGTCCCCGACCTCGACGCAACAGAGGCCCGCGTCAAAGCCCACGACATCGAAACCTATTCCCACCAAGACTACGAACCGGGCCGCCGCTTCTATTTCAAAGACGCCAACGATATCGAATTCGAAGTCGTCCAATACGATTAACACAGACCTCAAAGCGGCCCGTTTTGCGCGTTGATTTATCGCCGCGCACAGGCTAGCAATGCAGCATGAAACGCACACGCATCATTTGTTGCATTATTATTCCCTGCTGACTTCCGTCGCGGGCCGCTCTTTCACGTTTCATCTGATCCCTGAACTTGCTAAGCCCCGCACGGCTGAAAACGAGCATCCCCCTGCGCAGGCACGGGCGTATCAAGGCGAAACGAAATGACGATCAAACTCTACAACACCAAAACCCGCAAAAAGGTCGATTTCACTCCGATCGATCCGGAAAACGTGCGCATGTATGTCTGCGGCCCCACGGTGTACGACCGCGCCCACCTCGGCAACGCGCGCCCGGTCATTGTCTTCGACACCCTGTTTCGCCTGCTGCGCCACACCTATGGGGCTGATCACGTCACCTATGTGCGCAATTTCACCGACGTCGACGATAAAATCAACGCAACCGCACTGGCCCGCCAACAGGCCGGGGCCAAAGGCACGCTCGAAGACCTGATCAACGAACGCTCCAATGAAACCATCGGCTGGTATCTGGCCGACATGGGGGCCGTCGGCGCGATGGAACCCACCGCCGCCCCCCGCGCAACAGACTATATCGCTGAGATGATCCAGATGATCGAAACCCTCATCGCCAAAGGCCACGCTTACGCCGCCGAAGGCCACGCGCTCTTCCGCGTGCGGTCCTACGAAAACTACGGCGCGCTGTCTGGTCGTGCCGTCGATGACATGATCGCAGGCGCCCGCGTCGAAGTGGCCCCATTCAAAGAAGACCCTATGGATTTCGTCCTTTGGAAACCTTCATCAGACGACCAGCCAGGTTGGGATAGCCCGTGGGGCCGGGGACGGCCCGGCTGGCACATCGAATGCTCGGCCATGTCCAAAGCGCTGCTCGGGGCGACGTTTGACATACACGGTGGCGGGCTCGACCTGCAATTCCCACACCACGAGGATGAGATCGCCCAAAGCTGCTGCGCCAACGACACCGAAGACATGGCGCGCTACTGGATGCACAACGAAATGCTGCAGGTCGAAGGCAAGAAAATGTCCAAATCCTTGGGCAATTTCTTCACCGTCCGCGACCTGCTCGACCAAGGCGTGCCCGGCGAAGTCATCCGTTTCGTCATGCTCTCCACCCACTACCGCAAACCCATGGACTGGACCGAAAAGAAACGCGCCGAGGCCGAGAAAACCCTGCGCGCGTGGCGCAGCCTTGTGGACGGGGCAGAGGAAACGGGCCCCGCCCAAGACGTCGTTGATGTCTTGGCCGATGATCTGAACACCTCCGGTGCCATCGCCCAGCTTCACGCCATGGCCAAATCCATCGCCGCCAACCCACAAAAAGACTGCGCCGTGGAAAAGAGCGTCTTTCTCAGCTCCGCGCGCCTTCTTGGCCTGTTGACCGATGACCTGTCCGGCTGGGCCGACGACGGGGTGGACCTCTCCGCCTATGCCACCAAATTCGATGGGGTCCGCGCCGAAGCCATGGCCAGCAAAGACTTCTCCGGTGTCGATGCCCTGAAATCCACCCTCATCGCGGCAGGGGTCGAGGTTCAAATGTCCAAAGAGGGCGTCCACCTCGCACCCACAGCCACCTTCGATCCATCCAAACTTGAGGGCCTGCTATGACCCGCGAACGTCTCTACCTCTACGACACCACCCTGCGCGACGGCCAGCAAACCCAAGGCGTGCAATTCTCCACGGACGAAAAGCACCAAGTCTGCGCCGTGCTCGACGCCCTCGGTGTCGACTACATCGAAGGCGGCTGGCCCGGTGCCAACCCCACCGACAGCGACTTTTTCGATGCCGCCCCCAAAACCCGCGCCACCATGACCGCCTTTGGCATGACCAAACGGGCAGGGCGCTCAGCGGACAACGATGATGTTCTGGCCGCCGTGATGAACGCTAAAACCCCCGCCGTCTGTCTGGTCGGCAAAACCCACGACTTCCACGTCGAAACCGCCCTCGGCATCCCGCTCGCCGACAACATCGACAACATCACCGCCTCAATCGAACACATCGTGGCCCAAGGGCGCGAAGCCCTGTTTGACGCCGAACACTACTTCGACGGGTTGAAATCCAACCGCGACTATACCTTGGCCGCCGCCAAAGCCGCCTATGATGCAGGCGCGCGCTGGGTTGTGCTGTGCGACACCAACGGCGGCGCGTTGCCCCACGACGTGCGCGCCGGCGTACGCGCCCTGATCGACGCGGGCGTGCCCGGCGATCACATCGGCATCCACACCCACAACGACACCGAAAACGCGGTCGCCAACTCCCTCGTCGCCGTCTCCGCTGGTGCGCGCCAAATCCAAGGCACGCTCAACGGCCTCGGCGAACGCTGCGGCAACGCGAACCTCACCACATTAATCCCGACCTTGGCCCTCAAAGAACCCTTTGCCAGCCAGTTCGAAACCGGCGTCACCGCTGACGCATTGAAAACATTGAAAAAAGCGTCGCGCACGCTCGACGATATCCTCAACCGCGTCCCCCACAAACAGGCCGCTTTTGTTGGCCCGTCGGCCTTCGCGCACAAGGCAGGTCTGCACGCTAGCGCCATCGCAAAAGACCCAACCACCTACGAACACATCGACCCCGCCTTGGTCGGCAACAGCCGCATCATCCCCATGTCCAACCAAGCGGGCCAATCCAACCTGCGCGAACGCCTCGCAGGCATGGGCCTCGAGGTCGCCAAAGGCGATCCCGCCCTGCAACGCATCCTTGACCGTATCAAAGACCGCGAAGCGGTGGGCTACACCTACGATACCGCCCAAGCCTCGTTTGAGCTGTTGGCGCGCGAAGAACTGGGCGTCATGCCGTCCTTCTTTGAAATCGACCGCTACCGCGTCACGATCGAGCGCCGCCGCAACGCCCGCGGCGAGATGATGTCCCTGTCCGAGGCCGTGGTCGTCGTCCACGTCGACGGTGAAAAACTCCTCAGCGTGTCCGAAAGCCTCAGCCCCATCGGCTCTGACCAAGGCCCCGTCAACGCCCTCAGCCGCGCCTTGGTCAAAGACCTCGGCTCATACGCAAAACACGTCGATGACATCCGCCTGACCGACTTTAAAGTCCGCATCACGAATGGGGGCACCGAAGCCGTAACCCGCGTCATCATCGACAGCGAAGACGGGCAGGGCGTGGCCTGGTCCACCGTGGGCGTCAGCGCCAATATCGTTGACGCTTCCTTTGATGCGCTGGTGGATGCGATCCGCTGGAAACTGGTCCGCGACGGCGCGGCCGAGGCCACATCATGAGCCTCACCGCCTGCGCCCAAATCGTAGATCGCGGCGATCCAGACCGCTTCCGCGCCGCTATGGCCTGCCCACCGCAGGCCCGTGAAATCCTGTTCCCGCTCTACGCCTTCAACGTCGAAGTCTCCCGCGCCCCATGGGTCACCCAAGAACCAATGATCGCAGAAATGCGCCTTCAATGGTGGCGCGACGCTCTGGATGAAATCGCCACCGGCAAACCCGTGCGCGCCCATGAAGTCACCACACCGCTGACCCAAACTCTCGACACCGAAGCGGCCGAGGCCCTCGATGCCGTGGTCGCCTCGCGCCGCTGGGATGTCTACAAAGATGCCTTTGAAGACGCGCAACACTTCGTCGAATATTTGCGCAACACGGGCGGCACATTGATGTGGCAAGCCGCGCGCCTTCTGGGGGCGCCAGACGATCAGAAATTGGCGGTCACCAACATCGGCGCCGCCACCGCCACATCGCGCTATCTGGCCGCCGTCAGCGCGCTCGAGGCGTCGGGGCGTGTCCCGCTGGTCAACGGCACCCGCGAAGGGATCACGACCCTCGCGCTCAACGCCGCAGCCGATGCAGGCTCCGCACGCAAGGTCGCCAAACGTCTCCCACCGCAGGCCCGCGCGGCCTTGATAGAGGCATGGATGGCCAAACCAATATTGCTGCAAATCGCATCCGAGCCCGCCCGCGTGGCCGACGGCGCCGTGGGCCTCAGCCCGCTGCGCGACCGTCTGCGTCTCGCCCGTTGGGCCATGACACTGGGCCTGCGCTAACAGCCTAAATCAACAGGCCTCCATCATCAGACCATGGCTCACCGCTCTGGCCTTAGGCGGCTCTGCGCGACTTCACCGTCAACCAAATCAACGCGCCCGCCGCCAGCATCAAAAACGGTGCCATGGCGGCGTTCACCGCAGACCAGCCTTCAATCGGCACGCCGCCTGAACAATTCATCAATCCGCCCGACGCCAGCGACGCCATCGTCACCGACCCGAACACAACCATATCGTTGAGCCCCTGAACAACACCGCGCTCCGCCGCATTGTGCGATGAGGTCAGCAATGTCGTGGCCCCGATGAACCCGAAATTCCAGCCCAACCCTAGCAAAATCAAAGCCGCGTAAAAACTCACCAACGACGGCTGGTCACTTTCCGCAAAGCTCACACCCGCCAGGGCGGCCAACCCAGCCGCCGTCAATATCACCAATCCCGCAGACATGATCCGTTTCACGCCAAAGCGCACAATCAAATGTCCGGTGAAAAAGCTCGGGGCGAACATCGCCAACACATGGGCCGATACGATGTCATTGGCATTGTCCAAACTATACCCGCAACCCACGACCGCCAGCGGCGTGGATGTCATCACCAAATTCATCAACGAATAGGCCACCAATCCCACAATCATCGCGACGATAATGTTAGGATCACGCAACAGCGCCCCCCGCGTGCGCGGCACCACCGCATCAACAGGGGCAGGGGTGTTGCGTGTGCCCTTGGGCAAATCCAATGCGAAAAACAACAGCAACCCGACCAAGTTCAACCCGATGATCGCCAAATAGGTGCCCAGAAACGGCACCACAAAACTGCCTTCGACCAACTTGTTCAACTGCGGCCCCAAAATAGCCGACAGCAACCCGCCCGCCATCACATAAGAAATCGCCTTGGGCTTGAACGTGTCCGAGGCCGTGTCCGCCGCCGCAAACCGGTAAAACCCTTGGGCCGACATATAAATACCCGTGAAATAGGACCCGATCAAAAGCACCGTGAACGACCCGATGTACAACCCATAGGCCGCCACCGCAGCCCCCAGCGCCCCGGACAAGGCCCCAATCACAAACCCCAAACGCCGCCCGTATTTCTGCATAAATGGCGAAATCCACGGCGCGGTGGTCATCGATCCGAAAATAATCAACGAAATGGGCAGCGTGGCAAAACAGATGTTGCTGGCCAATTGCTTGCCGGCCAATCCGGCCACAACAAAAATCATCGGCATCTGCGCGCCCAAAATGGCCTGCGCTAAAACCAAAACCGCGACGTTGCGCTTAGCTCGCGCATCGGCCTGAGGGTCGGATGGGGAGGGGAACGTTTCACTCATGCACAATCGCTACGCGCAGCACTTGCATTTAGCAATCCCAATCACGGGGTTTTCAGATCACATCAATAATATGCGCAAACGATCCCGCCACGCGGCCTTCCACCAACCCCATCGGGTCCAAATCAGCCCCTGTGGCATCTTGCGCCGAAAACAACGGCACCCCTTGGGCCGATACGGTCGTGGCGTAATGAAACTCATGTGCCAAATACCGCCCCTGTTTCAGCGCGCTCAATCCCGTCAATCGGCGGTATCCCAAATGGAGCTTTCGATCCGCAAAACTGGTCACCAACCCCAAAAGCCCAGCCATCTCATGGGCCACGCCATCCGCGTCAACCAACCGCTCGCCCAAGGTCATGTATCCACCACATTCCCCATAAATATCAGAACATTGCGCAGCATCCCTCAGGCTTTGCATGAATATCGAGTTACCCGCCAATTGACCCGCATAAAGCTCCGGATAGCCCCCTGGCAAAAACACCGCCTCCGCCTCTGGCACGGCCTCATCGGCGAGGGGCGAAAACCACAAAACCTGCGTGCCCGCAGCCTCCCAATCCGCAATCTGGTGCGGATAAACAAACGAAAACGCCGCATCGCGCGCCACTGCAATCCGCTTTGGCCCGCCAGATGGCCTCTCCAGCGGTGCCGCGGAAAGCTCAGCCCGCCGCATCAGCGCGCGCAAATCCGTCAGATCAACATGGGCCGCCATCACATCCGCGGCCGCCTCTAAAAACGGCTCCAAATCCGGCATTTCACCGGCTTGCACCAGCCCCAAATGCCGCGACGGTCGCGCCAGTTCCGCCGCCCGTGGAATGCACGCCAATACAGGCACCCCAACGGGTTTCATCGCTTGCATCATCATATCACGATGCCGATCCGACCCGACATTGTTCAAAATCACCCCCGCAATGCGGACCTCGGGATCAAACTGCGCAAAGCCTTGCACCAACGCCGCAACCGACTGTGACATCCCCGCAGCATTCACCACTAACACCACAGGCAAGCCCAACTGCCGCGCCAAATCCGCCGTGGCCCCCGCACCAAAGGGCGGCGCGCCGTCAAACAGCCCCATCGCCCCTTCAATGATGATATCGCAGTCCCCCGCGACCAAGCCTTCAATCCGGTCCGGCGTCATGGCCCAGGCATCCAAATTCACACACGGTTGCCCACTGGCCGCCGCATGAAACGCGGGGTCAATATAATCAGGCCCCGATTTCGCAGATCGCACCCCATGCCCCGCACGGCGCAACGCCCGCAACAGGCCCAATGTTATTGTGGTTTTCCCCGACCCCGAAGACGGGGCAGCAATGATCAACCCCCGCATCGCGCGTCAGGCACTCTCGGCAGGGCGGCCACGCCCCAAGGGGTCAAGGTTCACTGGCGGCACACCCGCCGCCTGCGCCTGCCAATCCAATACATCTCGCATCCGCACCGCGTGACCCACACAAATAATCGCAGGCGGCGCCAACCCGGCCTTGGCAATATCAGCCTCCAGATTCACCAATGTCGTCTCAATCACAGTCTGATCTGTGGTGGTGGCCGAGGTCACCACCGCAACGGGTTCATTGGGCGCACGGCCCCCCTCCATCAACTGGCGCGAAATCTGCGCCACATGTTTCATCCCCATGTAAATCACAATCACCTGCGACCCGCGCGCAATCGCGCCCCAATCCAACGAGGAGGGCGTCTTGCCCGATTGGTCATGCCCCGTCACAAAGGTCACCGATTGGTTCACATCGCGGTGCGTCACCGGAATACCCGCATAGGCCAACCCGCCAATCCCCGCTGAAATGCCGGGAATAATCCGCACGGGCACACCATGTTGCACCAGCGTCTGCGCCTCTTCGCCACCGCGCCCGAACACAAACGGATCGCCGCCCTTCAGCCGAAGCACTTTCTTACCCGCCTCAGCCAGCTCAACCAGATGCAAGGAAATATCGCGCTGCTTTGCCGAGGGTTTGCCACCACGCTTGCCCGCATAAATATGCTCGGCCTGCGGGGCCCAGTCCAAAATCGCCTCCTGCACCAAGGCATCATAAATCACCACATCCGCCTGCCGCAGCGCGTTGAGGGCATGCAACGTCAGCAACCCAGGGTCACCGGGGCCCGCACCACACAGCCAAACCCAACCGGGCTCCAATGTGGGCCAGGTCGTCTCGGGCAGGGCGGGGGCAGAATGCAGCAAATCAGTCATGCCCCTTTATGGACCGCTTTGAAACGGGGCGAAAGCCGCAACGCGACGCCGCTTTGTGGATTGGCGTCATCCGCACAGCCCGTTAAGGTTTGCCCATGACCGGGACACCTGATCAAAACGCGCGCACCCCGCTTCGCCGAGGTTGGACCACGGGCGCCTGCGCGACCGCCGCCACCAAGGCCGCTCTGGCGGGCCTGTGGGGGCAGGGCGTGCCCGACCGTGTCACGATCACCCTTCCCAAAGGCGAAACCGCAACCTTTACCGTGGCTCAGCACGAAACGGGCCCCGACTGGGTCGAAGCCGGCATCATCAAAGACGCAGGCGACGACCCCGACGTGACACATGGCGCAACCATTCTCGCGCGGGTCTCCGCAGGCACAAACGGCGTTACATTCCGCGCGGGCGAGGGTGTGGGCACAGTCACAAAACCGGGCCTGCCCATCCCAGTGGGCGATCCGGCCATCAACCCAGTGCCGCGCTCCATGATGGACCAAGAAGTCGCCGCCGCCGCCGTCCTCTACGACCAACCGCCCCACGCAACGATCACGATCTCAATCCCCAATGGCGCCGCGATCGCCCTTAAAACATGGAACCCCCGTCTCGGCATCACCGGCGGGCTCTCGGTGCTGGGCACCACCGGCATCGTGCGCCCGTTTTCCTGCGCCGCGTGGATTGCGTCGATTCATCGCGGCATCGATGTGGCCCGCGCCGATGGGCTGACCCATGTAGCAGGCTGCACCGGCAACACCTCCGAACGGGTGGTGCAGGGGCTCTTTGATCTGCCCGATCACGCCATGCTCGACATGGGCGATTTCGCAGGCGGCATGATTAAATACCTGCGCCGCAACCCCATCGACCATGTCACCATCGGCGGCGGCATCGGCAAACTCACCAAACTCGCCCAAGGCGCGGTCGATCTGCACTCAGGCCGCTCGCAGGTGAATTTCGACACGCTCGCCGATTGGATGGGCGATCCGCGCCTCGCGCAGGCCAATACGGCCCTTCAAGCCTATGAAATAGCGGGCAAACCCTTTGCAGACCTTATTGCCAACAAGGCGGCAGATGCGGCATGCTCCCTGTTCGGAACCGCGATTCCCAACCGATTGTCCGTCGTCGTGATCGATCGGGCAGGCACGCTTCTCGCGCAGGTCGAAAGGACCCAAGGATGACACTTCTGCTGTTGGCCGGCACACAAGAGGCCAAACAAATTGCGTGGGGCCTGTCCGACGCCGGCATCCCCGTTCTGGCCTCACTGGCCGGGGCCACCCGTAACCCGCAGCCTCTGCCCGTGCCCACACGCATCGGCGGCTTTGGCGGCGAAGACGGCTTTCGCTCCGAACTCAAAGCGCAAGGCATCACCGCCGTCATCGACGCGACGCATCCGTTCGCCACCGAAATCACCGCGCGCACCGCCCGGATCTGCGCCGACATCAATATGCCATATGCGCAGGTTTTGCGCCCCCCATGGTCCCCCTCGGCCCACGACAGCTGGACCACAATCGACAGCCCCGAAGACGCAGCCCAGCACCTGCCCGAAGGCTCGGTCGTGTTTCTGGGCACAGGCCGCCAAACCTTGGGCCAATACGCAAACGTGGCCGGCTGCCGCATCTTGGTGCGCGCCATCGATCCGCCCGATGCGCCGCTGCCTTTTGAAAATGGCGAATTCATCATCGGCCGCCCCCCGTTCACCCTCGACAGCGAAATGGCGCTGTTCAAACAGCTGGGCGTCACCCATCTGGTGGTGAAAAACGCAGGGGGCCTTGGCGGGTTCAGCAAACTCGAAGCGGCGCGCCAACTGCAAATCCCCGTCCTCATGATTGCCCGCCCCAAACCGCTCGACGTGATGCGGTTTGACACCGCCCAAGACGTCCTCCTTTGGGCGTCCGAACTTTGAACGCCCCTAATACAGCCCCCATAGGCCGGATCATCGAAACCGACGCTGACGTGGAACAGGGCATGGCATGGCTCGCCCAACGCTGCCCGCGCATGGCCCACGCCTACACGCTGACCGGCCCGCTGCCTCTGCGCCGCAAACCCGATGGCTTCGCCGAATTGCTCTCAGCCATCGTGGGCCAGCAGGTCAGCGTCGCCAGCGCCCACGCCATCTGGGGCCGCATGTCAGACGCAGGGCTCACGACCCCCCAATCCTGCGCCGCCGCCACCGAAGACCAGCTGCGCGCCTTGGGCCTCAGCCGCCAGAAAATCCGCTACACCTTCGAGCTGGCTCGCGCCGACATCGATTTTGACGCCCTGCGCACAGCCCCCAACGCCGATGTCATCAAAACACTCGTCGCCGTGCCCGGCATCGGCCCGTGGACCGCCGAAGTCTACGCCATGTTCAGCCTCGGCCGCGCCGATGTCTTTGCATCGGGCGATCTGGCCCTCCAAGAAGCGGCCCGCAGCCTCTACGATCTCCCCGATCGCCCAAAAGAAGCCGCCTTTCGCAAAATGGCCGAAGACTGGTCCCCATGGCGGTCGGTTGCAGCGCGGCTGTTGTGGGCGTACTACGCATATCTAAAGAACAAAGAGGGCATCTCATGACACGGGTACTAAATTCGCAATCTCGACCACCGGTTTCCGGCGAAATGCGGTCCGCCGTCATTTTCCTGCACGGCTACGGTGCCAATGCCGCCGACCTGATGGGCCTCGCTGATCCACTGGGCGAACATCTGCCCGATACGGCCTTTTTCGCCCCCGATGCCCCCGAAGACTGCGCCGGCAGCCCCATGGGCTTTCAGTGGTTCCCGATCCCATGGATTGATGGCTCTTCCGAGGAAGAATCCCGCGCCGGCATGGAACGCGCTGCCGCAGATCTGAACGCCTACCTCGACGGGATCATGGTCGACCAAGACCTGCTGCCCGAACAGGTCATGGTTTTGGGCTTCAGCCAAGGCACGATGATGTCGCTGCACGTCCTCCCACGCCGCGAAGATCCCGTGGCAGGGCTCACCGCCTTTTCGGGCCGCTTGCTGGAACCAGAACTTCTCAAAGACGAGGTCGTCAGCCGCCCACCGGTCCTGCTGATCCACGGCGACGAAGACGATGTCGTGCCCGTGCAATCCTTGCCCGAAGCCGCCGAAGCCCTGCAACAAGCCGGCTGGAAAGAGGTCTACGCCCACATCCAAAAGGGCACCGCCCACGGCATCGCCCCCGACGGTCTGCAGATCGCACTGGCCTTTATGCGCGAACGGCTCGGCTACCAATAGGCCCGCCGTTGGGTCGCCAACGCGCAGCCTGCGCCACAATGTCATAAAACCATCAATATATCGGGCTTGTCAGGTTGCAATCCCGATATATAGTCATTCCTAAGGCAGGAGCGGGGCTCCCGCTCTGATGCCGTATGCTGGCAGACAGGGTGGGATAGATTTTGCTAATCGATACGACCGCACAGGCGGATTTCCGAACAGACTTTGTACGACAATCAGCGGGCCTCAAACAGCACCCCGCATTGGTGCTCAACGCCGACTACAGACCGCTGTCCTATTATCCACTATCACTATGGTCCTGGCAGGACGCCGTCAAAGCGGCCTGGCTCGACCGTGTTGATATCATTGCAGAATACGACGAGGTGGCCCGCTCCCCCTCACATCAAATCCGCATCCCCAGCGTTGTGGTTCTCAAAGACTACGTCAAACCCCAACGCAAAGTGGCCTTCACACGGTTCAACCTGTTTTTGCGCGATGAATTCACCTGCCAATACTGCGGCACCCACGGCGATCTCACCTTCGATCACGTGGTCCCGCGCGCAGCAGGGGGCGTGACCTCTTGGGAAAACGTCGTGGCAGCTTGCTCCAAATGCAACCTCAAGAAAGGCTCAAAATCCTTGCGCCAATCCGGCATGGCCCTGCGCAAACCGCCGCGCCAACCGGTGTCCGAGCAATTGCGCAACGCGGGTCGCAAATTCCCGCCCAACCATCTGCACGAAAGCTGGGTCGACTTTCTCTATTGGGATGCGGAACTCGAAGCCTAGGCAAAAGCCCCTAGAAACCCGCTTGGCGTGTGCTATCTGTCCGGCGGCCCACCTTGTGATGGAAAAGCATATGTTTTTCCTAACTTTGTGCGCTAGACTTGCTGTTAGCGGGACGTTAAGACGTTTGCGTTAGCGCTAACTGCGCTGTATTTAATCATGGTATTTATCGGAGGCCCGCATGGTATCCCGCGTCATCCCTGTAGAAGATTTTGATCTGGTGATTTTCGGCGGCACGGGCGATCTGGCCCGGCGCAAAATCCTGCCCGGCCTGTTCCGGCGCTTCTTGTCCGGGCAAATGCCCGAAACCTCCCGCATCATCGGCGCCGCGCGCTCTGATCTCGACACAGACGGCTACCGCCAACTGATCCGCGAGGCGATTGCAGAATTCGGTGGCGAAGAATCCTCCGACGCCGAGGGTATCGATGCCTTCCTCGGCCAATTACACTACGTCACCGTCGACGCCAAAGGCGACGGCGGTTGGTCCGAACTGCACGACCTGATCCGGTTTGAAGTCGTCAACGCTTTCTACTTCTCGGTCGCGCCCAGCCTGTTTGGCGATCTGGCCGAACGGCTCCACACCTATAAAATCGCCGATGCCGACAGCCGCGTGGTCGTCGAAAAACCCTTTGGTCGCGATCTCGCCTCCGCCAAAGCGCTCAACGCAACGCTGGCCGAACATTTCGACGAAAGCCAAGTCTACCGGATCGACCACTATTTGGGCAAAGAAACCGTCCAAAACCTCATGGCCGTCCGTTTCGGCAACATGTTGTTCGAACCCCTGTGGAACAACCACTACGTGGATCACATCGAAATCACCGTCGCCGAAACCGTCGGGGTAGGTGGTCGCGGCTCCTATTACGACAAATCCGGTGCCATGCGCGATATGGTGCAAAACCACCTGATGCAGCTTTTGTGCCTCATCGCGATGGAAGCGCCCTCCGAATTCGAATCCGATGCCGTGCGCGACGAAAAACTCAAAGTTATCCGCGCCTTACAACCGGTCGAGCCGCACCACATCGTCCGCGGTCAATACGACGCAAAGGGTGACGAACCCAGCTACCGCCAAGACGCAGAAGATCCGCGCACCTTCACCGAAAGCTTCGTCGCAATGCGCTGCGAAATCGCAAACTGGCGGTGGGCCGGCGTCCCATTCTACCTGCGCACCGGCAAAAAACTAAAGGCCCGCACCTCCGAAATCGCCGTCGTCTTCAAAGACCTCGGCCACTCGATCTTCCCGGGCGATGAAAAACGTCACCGCAACATCTTGGCGATCCAATTGCAACCGAACGAAGGCATGCAGCTTCAGGTCACCATCAAAGAGCCGGGCCCCGGCGGCATGCGCTTGGTCGATGTCCCCCTCGACATGACCTTCGCCGAAGCCTTGGGGCCAGATGCAGAAGACGTCACCGACGCCTATGAGCGTTTGATCATGGACGTGATCCGCGGCAACCAAACCTTGTTCATGCGTGGCGACGAAGTCGAAGCCGCATGGGCCTGGACCGACCCGATCATTGAAGGCTGGCAAGCCCGCCACGACGTCCCAAAACTCTACGACCAAGGCTCCTCCGGCCCCGAAGACGCCATGGCGCTCATGCACCGCGAAGGCCGAAAGTGGCGTGAAATCAAAGGGTAGGGCGTAGCGCTTCATGCACCACATGAACTGCGCACCTCCCATCCAAACCGACGATCTAAAACCGATAAGGACACGGATACATTTATGGAACTGATCAAATATCCCGACGCGGAAATGATGATGATGGATCTGGCCAACGTCCTCGCAGGCGAGCTGGAACAGGCGTTGATCACCCATGATCAGGTCTCCTTCGCCGTGCCCGGCGGCACCACACCGGGCCCCATTTTCGACGTCATGTCCGCCGCCGCCCATATCGACTGGTCGCGCGTCAACGTGATGCTCACCGATGAGCGCTGGGTCCCCGAAACGTCCGATCGCTCCAACACGCGCCTGCTGAAATCGCGCCTCTTGGTCAACGCCGCCGCCGCTGCCACCTATGTGCCGCTTTACGGCGACGCGGACACGCCCGAAGAAAAGCTGCCCGAACTCGCCGCCAATATGGCGGAAAAACTGCCCGTGACGGTCATGTTGCTGGGCATGGGCGCAGATATGCACACCGCCTCGATCTTCCCGGGCGCCGACAAACTCAATGAGGCCCTCACCGGCGATGACCTGCTCGTCGCCATGCGCGCCCCCGGCGCGCCCGAGCCGCGCATCACCCTGTCGGCCAAGGTCCTCAACGGCGCCATGAACCGCCACATCGTCATCAAGGGCCAAGACAAACTCGACGCCCTCAAAAAAGCGCAAACACTGTCGCCTGAAGAGGCGCCCGTCGCCGCAATTCTGGCAGGATCAACCGTACATTGGGCAGAGGGTTAACCATGTGGACCGCACTCAAATCTCATTATGACTCCGTAAAAGACCGCCGTTTTGAAACCTTGGTCGACAGCGCACGCGCCGCCGACTTCTCGGCCCAAGCAGGCGACATGCGCTTCGATTACGCCAAAACCAACATCGACACGACAGGCCGCGCCTTGCTGTTCGACCTGCTGGACAACACAGGCGTCGCAGAAAAACGCGACGCCATGTTTGCAGGCGCGAAAATCAACGAAACCGAAGGCCGCGCCGTGCTGCACACAGCCCTGCGCAACCTCGACGGTGATCCAATCATCGTCGACGGCACTGACGTCATGCCAGAGGTGCTGGACACCCTCGCGCGGATGGAAAAATTCGCTGAAGACGTGCGCACCGGCGCGTTCCAAGGACAGGGTGGCAAGATCACCGATGTGGTAAACATCGGCATCGGCGGCTCCGATCTTGGCCCCGCCATGGGCGCACTCGCCCTGCGCCCCTACCACGACGGCCCGCGTTGCCACTTCGTCTCCAACGTCGACCCAGCCGATATCGCCGATGTGCTGCGCGCCTGTGATCCCACGACCACCTTGGTCATCGTCGCTTCCAAAACCTTCACCACCATCGAAACCATGACCAACGCGCGCACCGCAAAGGCATGGATGGGCGAAAAGGTCACCGATCCTGCCGCCCAATTCGCAGCCCTGTCCACCTCCGAACAGGGCACCGCCGACTTCGGCATCGACGCCTCCCGCGTCTTCGGCTTCGAAGACTGGGTTGGCGGCCGCTATTCCATGTGGGGGCCCATCGGCCTGTCGCTGATGCTCGCCATCGGCGCCGACGCCTTCCGCGCCTTCCTCAAAGGTGCGCAGTCCATGGACCTGCATTTCAAATCTGCACCGTGGCACGAAAACCTGCCCGCGCTCTTGGCTGTTGTCGGCATCTGGCACAACCAAATCTGCGGCCACGCCACCCGCGCCGTTCTGCCTTATGATAACAATCTCAGCCGCTTACCGGCCTATCTTCAACAACTCGAGATGGAGAGTAACGGCAAAGGCGTCAGCATGGATGGCGAAGATCTGGCCGTCAATTCCGGCCCCGTCGTCTGGGGCGAGCCGGGCACAAACGGCCAGCACGCCTTCTACCAACTCATCCACCAAGGCACCCGCGTGATCCCTTGCGAATTCCTCGTCGCCGCCCGCGGCCACGAAGACGATTTGCACCACCAGCACCAACTTCTGGTGGCCAACTGCCTCGCCCAATCCGAAGCCTTGATGAAAGGCCGCGATCTGGATGAGGCCCGCAGCAAAGTCGCCGATAAATTCGACGGGGACGAGCTTGAACGCCAAGCCAAACACCGCGTGTTCCCGGGCAACCGCCCGTCCACCACCTTGGCCTATCCCCAGCTCGACCCGTTCACCTTCGGCCAAATCATCGCGCTCTACGAACACCGCGTGTTCGTCGAAGGTGTGGTACTGGGCATCAATTCCTACGACCAATGGGGCGTGGAATTGGGCAAAGAACTGGCCACAGCGCTGCAACCCATTGTCGAGGGCGCAGACGCCTCCGGCAAGGACGGCTCCACCGCCGGTTTGGTTGGGTTCTTGCAGAAAAATGGCCTCTAATCAGGCCTGAACAGCACCGTCAGCATCAATGAGCACCGCCCGCAGCCTATCAGGCAGCGGGCGTTTGCTATTGTCCGGGTTCAACAACACCACAACTGCGGTGCCCGTGGTGGTCACCTGACCTTCCACAATCGTCGCGTATTCCATTGAAAAACTCGTGTTTCTCATCTGAACCGTGCGCGCAAGGTTGATGTAGCGCGCGCCCCATTTCACCTCGGCGTGGTAATCGGCGCTTACGGTTTTCACCACATATTTGGCGTCTGCACCCGCATGCTCATACAGCTGGTGATGCTGCAAATACTCCACCCGCAAGGTCTCATACCACCGCAAATAGGCCACGTTGTTCACGTGGCCCAATGCATCAATTTCACCAAATCGAACCTTATCCGCCACCCCAAACGTCCATGGCGCCTCAATCCCCGCAGCGCGCAGATCGTCCGCCCCAAGCGGTGTTAGGAATGGCAGGTCCATTGGCTTACACCGCCGCTGTTACGATGATCTCAACCTTATAGCCGGGCGTGGCCAGCTTGGCTTCACCGGTCCAGCGGGCAGGGGCACAGCCTTCGGCCACCCATGCATCCCACACCGCGTTCATGTCGGCGAAATCAGTCTCGATGTTGGCCACCCAAATCTGCGCGGTCAGCAGTTTGCTCTTATCCGTGCCCGCCTTGGCCAGCACATCATCCACTTTCGCCAAAACCGCTTCGGTCTGCTCGGTGACAGTGCCACCTTCAGCCCCCACTTGGCCCGCCAAATAGGCGATTCCGTTGTGCACCACAGCCTGCGACATGCGGGCGTTAGAATCGATACGTGTAATGTCGGACATAGGGTCTCTCCTGAATATTTCAGGCAGAGGTAACGGCCCAAACCGCCAAAGATCAAGACCTTCCAGCGCGATAAATGTCAGCCAACGAAAACCAGCGCAGGCAACACCCAAACAGAAACTCTAGCGAGGGGAAATTGGAGCGGGTAACGGGAATTGAACCCGTAACTAAAGCTTGGGAAGCTGCCGTGATACCTTTTCACCATACCCGCACCGTGGAGCTGGAATACTGCGCTGCAAGTCTGTCGTCAACGTGTCTGACACAAGAAATCGCAACTATCCGCTCAGCCGCGCCTGCGCCGCCGCCGCCCACCGTCTTCACCGCCACCGGTGTTGAAACTCACGTCGGGCAGGGGCGCCACGGACCGTAGCGTGGTGAACGGATCCGTTGCATGAGGGATCGCATTGGCATTCACGAAATGCTCTTGGAACTTCGGCTCAATCGCGGTTTCAATCTTCGTGATCTCACGCACGGTTTTCTCGATCGACGTGCGCGCCGCCACCGAACACAGCGCCATCCGCGCGCCCGTGCCTGCCGCATTGCCCGCTGATGTCACCTTGTCCAGCGCCACATCGGGGATCATGCCCAAAACCATCGCGTGTTTGGGCGAAATATGCGCCCCAAAGGCCCCCGCCAAAACCACACGGTCCACGGTCTCGGTGCCCATCTCATCCATCAACAGCCGCGCCCCAGCATAAAGCGCGGATTTCGCCAGTTGAATGGCCCGAATATCGCCCTGCGTCACCGTCACCAATGGCCCGCCATCGGCGGTCCCATCGTAGATCACGTAGGAATGGGTGCGCCCCTCGGGGATTGATCGCGCCGTGCCCGTCTGTTCGGGCGATCCGATCAACCCCTTTGGGTCCAGCAACCCCGCCATCCGCATCTCGGCCACCGCCTCAATAATGCCAGACCCGCAAATGCCGGTCACGCCGGTGGTGGCAATCGCCGCCTCAAATCCCGCATCATCGGACCACAGGTCCGATCCGATCACCTGAAACCGCGGCTCTTTGCTCACCGGATCAATCTCGATCCGCTCAATCGCACCCGGTGCCGCCCGCTGACCGCTCGAAATCTGCGCCCCTTCAAACGCTGGCCCCGTGGGCGAGGAACAGGCTAACACCTGGCTGGTATCCCCCAGCAAAATCTCCGCATTGGTGCCCACATCTACAATCAACGTCAACTCGCTCTGGCTCGCCGGATCTTCTGACAGCGCAACCGCCGCCGCATCCGCCCCAACATGCCCCGCGATACAGGGCAAAATAAACACACGCGCCGCCGCATTCATCGCCGTCAGGTCCAAATCCCGCGCATCCAAGGACACCGATTTCGATGTGGCCAAGGCAAACGGCGCTTGCCCCAATTCAACCGGATCAATACCCAGCAACAAATGGTGCATCACCGGATTGCACACAAACACCGTTTCCATGATCTGCTCAGGCGAGATCTCGGCCTCTGTCGCCAATGTCCCCACCAGCTCATTGATCGCAGCGCGCACCGCATCGGTCATCTCAACATCGCCGCCGGGGTTCATCATCGCGTAACTCACGCGGCTCATCAAATCCTCACCAAACCGGATCTGCGGGTTCATAATCCCGCTCGACGCGGCAACCTCCCCAGTGCGCAAATCCGTCAAATGCGCCGCAATGGTGGTCGAGCCCAAATCAATCGCCAAGCCAAACAGGGGCGTCTCGTCAAATCCGGGTGCGACATCCAAAATACGGGTCACAGCGTCTTGGTGCCCCTTGTGCACCGTCACCGTCACCGCCCATTTGCCCTTGCGCAACACAGGCTGCAGTTTGCGCAACACCGGCAAACCGGCCGTCACATCTTCAACATCCCACTGCTCTTTCAGCGCTTGGGCCAATCGCTCCAAATCGCCGGTGGGCGTGTGCATATCCGGCTCTGCCACCTCGACGTAAACCGCCCGCGTCGCAGGGTCCATCACCATCGCCCGGCTCGACGCCGCCTTGCGCACCACCTGTCGGTGCACTTGGCTTTCGGGCGGCACATCAATCACAATATCGCCCTGTACCGTCGCCTGACATCCCAACCGGCGCCCCTTGGCCAACCCGCGAATATCATCATAGCGCTGCTCAACGCTGTTCCACTCCGACAGCGCCCCGTCTTGCGCGGTCACCCCGTGTTTGGGGAACTCACCATAACTGGGGGTGATCTGACATTTGCTGCAAATCCCGCGCCCGCCGCAGACGGAATCCAAATCCACGCCCAGCTGTCGCGCCGCCGTCAGCACAGGCGTGCCCACGGGAAAATGGCCACGTTTGCCAGACGGGGTGAAAACGACCAACGGATCGGTGCTCATGTGCAGACCTCAAACTATTTTCGACCATGATAGGGCAGTCGCGCCGTGGATACAGCCACGTTGCGCCGTCTTTTTGTTCAGGAACGTCATGAGGCGAATTTGTGCGCCAAACCCCAGATCACGCCCATACCAAACCCATACTGGACCCATACCAAACCCATATCGCCATTTCGGCCTTTCCACAGGGGGCAATCCATGCGAAAGGACCATGCCAAACGACGCCATGCTCAGGAGAGACCAATGGAGATTCGCGAGGCCCTCACATTCGATGATGTACTGCTTGTTCCGGGGGCATCCTCGGTGCTGCCCAGCACAGCTGACACACGCACAAAAGTCACCAGCGCCATCGATTTGAACATCCCGCTTTTGTCGTCCGCGATGGACACAGTGACCGAAGGCCGCATGGCCATCGCAATGGCCCAAGCGGGCGGCATGGGGGTGATCCACAAAAACCTCAACGTCGAAGAGCAGGCCCGCGAAGTGCGCCGCGTCAAACGGTTCGAAAGCGGCATCGTCTACAACCCTGTTACCTTGCGTCCCGACCAAACATTGTCCGACGCTAAAGCGTTGATTGAGCGCTATAATTTCACGGGCTTCCCCGTGGTCGACGAAAGCGGTCGGGTGATGGGCATCGTCACCAACCGCGACATGCGCTTCGCCACCTCCGACGATCAGCCCGTGTCTTCCATGATGACGTCTAACGACCTCGCGATCCTGCGCGAACCTGCTGACCGCGAAGAAGCCATCTCTTTGATGAAATCAAAGCGCATCGAAAAGCTTCTGGTCACAGACGGCAACGGCGTTCTCACAGGTCTGCTGACCCTCAAAGACACCGAACAGGCCGTCCTTAACCCCACCGCCTGCAAAGACGACCTCGGCCGCCTGCGCGTCGCCGCCGCCACATCCGTGGGCGACAGCGGGTTTGAGCGGTCCGAAGCCTTGATCGACGCAGGCGTCGACATCGTCGTCATCGACACCGCCCACGGCCATTCCGAAGGCGTGATCGCCGCCGTAGAACGCGTGAAGAAACTCTCGAACACCGTTCAAATCATTGCAGGAAACGTCGCCACAGGTGAGGCCACGAAAGCCTTGATCGGGGCAGGGGCAGACGCTGTGAAAGTGGGCATCGGCCCCGGTTCCATCTGCACCACCCGCATGGTCGCCGGTGTCGGCGTACCGCAGCTCACCGCCATCTCCGATTGCGCAGAAGCCGCAGGCGATGTGCCTGTGATCGCAGACGGCGGCATCAAATTCTCCGGCGATTTCGCCAAAGCCATCGCCGCAGGCGCGTCCTGCGCCATGGTCGGCAGCATGATCGCCGGCACAGACGAAAGCCCGGGCGAAGTCATTCTGTATCAAGGCCGTAGCTTCAAAAGCTACCGTGGCATGGGCTCCTTGGGCGCCATGGCCCGCGGCTCTGCAGATCGCTATTTCCAGAAAGACGCAGCCTCCGACAAATTGGTCCCCGAAGGCATCGAAGGTCAGGTCCCCTACAAAGGCTCCGCAGGGGCCGTTGTGCACCAACTGGTGGGCGGCCTGCGCGCGGCCATGGGCTACACGGGCTGTGCCACAGTGGCGGAAATGCGCAAGAACTGTAAATTCGTCAAAATCACCGGCGCTGGCCTGAAAGAAAGCCACGTGCACGACGTTCAAATCACCCGCGAAAGCCCCAACTACCGGATCATGTAATGACACCAGCCGCCCGCGTCGCCGCAGCGATCGACATTCTAGACGCTGTTTTCGCAGGCGATGCGGCTGAAAAGGCCCTGTCAGGCTGGGGGCGCAGCCACCGGTTTGCAGGCTCCAAAGACCGTGCTGCGATCCGCGACCACGTCTTCCAAGCCCTGCGCTGCAAAGCTTCCTACGGGTGGCTGGGCGGCGCGGAGACCGGGCGCGGTGTCATGCTGGGCGCCATGCGCGCGGCAGGCACGGTGGACGACATCTTCACAGGCGACGGATACGGCCCTGCGCCTGTGACCGACGGCGAAGCGGCCCGTGACCTCAAAGACGCAGACCGCGCCACCCGTCTCGACGCGCCCGACTGGTTGCTCCCCCGTTTCGACGCCGCGTTCGGCCCGCGAACAGACGATATCTTGTCCCTTCTTCAGACCCGCGCAGGCGTATTTCTGCGCGTTAATACTGCTCGCACAACGCGCGCCAAAGCCCAAGCCAGCCTCGCCGAGGATAGCATCAAAACCACCCCCGTCGACGGTGTGAACACCGCCCTGCAAGTGCTTGAAAACGAACGCCGTGTTGTCCAATCCACCGCCTATAAAACAGGTCTGGTCGAGCTTCAGGACCCCGCATCGCAGTACGCTGTTCTGGCCCTTGAGATCGCCCAAGGCACGACGCTGCTGGATTTCTGCGCAGGCGGCGGCGGCAAAGCCTTGGCCTGCGCCGCACGTGGCGCCCATGTCACCGCCCACGACGTCAACGTGCAGCGCATGAAAGACATCGCCCCGCGCGCAGATCGGGCAGGCGCAAAGATCACCCTCGCAGACCCGGCAATCCTTGATACCTACGACCCCTTCGATATCGTGTTCTGCGATGCGCCGTGTTCCGGCAGCGGCACATGGCGCCGCGCCCCCGAAGCCAAATGGGCCCTCACACCCGAACGCCTCGAAGAATTAACAAATCTGCAGACCGAAGTCCTCAATCAGGCGAAACGTTACGTTAAATCTGGCGGTCATTTTGTCTACGCCACCTGTTCCGTCTTTGAAGATGAGAACGCCGATCAAATCACGCGTTTCCTCAAAGAAAACACCTATTTTGAGCTGGTCGAGCAGCACTCAATCCTGCCAAGTGCGACGACAGATGGCTTCTTTTACACCGTCCTGCAGCGATCATAATACAGCCTTTGATTGTATTGCGATAAAATTAAGCTACGTTAACCTTGTTAACACTTAATCGATGATTAGCAATTTTGATGGTATGTTTGGTTTCACTTCTATTTCGAGGATTAGCGTGGCGTGACACAACAACAAGACCATCTACTCGCACCATCGTCTTTGCGGCCGCCCCAATTACAGCCGCAAACCAAAAGCCGTGGGCTGCCAGCATCGGTCATCGCCACCCCAGGGCTGCTCGCGATTTGCGCCTCGTTTTTGATCCCGGATCCTTTGATGTCCGTCGGTCTTTTGGGATTTGGTGCAGTCTTTTTGGTTTTCTTGCTGGGGCTCACGGCCTGCAAAACCATCCAAAAGCGCAAACACGCCTTTGCCACCCAGGCTCTTATCTCGCTGGTCGATAACGATGCCTCACCGTGCTTTCTCGCCGATTTTGAAGGCCATATTTCGTTTCGAAACGACAGCGCCACCCAAAAATTTAGAGATCAATCGGTCATGTCGCTGGGCCGCGCGTTTAGCGATCTGTTCGCCAACCCCGGCGCAGTCCTATTCCGCCTGCAAAGCAAAGCGCAGGCCTTGGGCAGCGCCCGCGAAGACATCGTCACCCGTAAAGGCCACGTGCGTCTTTCGGTCAACTCCGTGGATGACGACACCTATCTTTGGCGCCTCGAAGACCTCTCCGATCGCGGCAGCAGCGCCCGCGCCGCCGACAGTCTCAGCCTCCCCATGCTCACCGCGGGCCCCACGGGCACAGTCCTCTACATGAACGAAGCGTTCCGCCGGCTCCTAGGCGGCCGCGCCAAGAATTTAAGCGGCGTTTTTGCCGAGCTGCCCGTGGTTTCCGGCCAAAAGCATAAGGTGATGACTGACAGCGGCGAGATTGATTGTCTTGTCGCAGAAGTTGCTGGCCAAGGAGGCCGACGCGAAATCTACCTGCTGCCTGGCGACAGCTTGAATGAGGATGCGGCGTCCACTGATTGGGATGCCATCGAAGAACTGCCGGTTCCCCTGATTAAAGTCGCCGTCACCGGCGAGGTTCTAGCCTCCAACCACGAAGCGCGGATTTTGATGGATAACTCCATCTTACCCGGCGCGCGCATGTCTGACCTGTTGACGGGCCTTGGTCGGCCAGTGGTCGATTGGCTCGCCGAAACCGTAGATGGCCGCGGCACAACCAAGCCTGAAATTCTTGAGGTCGAACACCCGAGCAAAGAAATTCACGTTCAGGTCTCCTTGAACCCCGCGGGCGACTTCGAGAACCCATATGTCGTTGCCGTTCTCAGTGACATCACCGAGTTCAAGAGCCTGCAGATGCAGTTCGTCCAAAGCCAAAAAATGCAGGCGATTGGTCAGCTCGCCGGCGGTGTGGCCCATGACTTCAACAACCTTTTGACCGCAATTTCAGGGCATTGCGACCTGCTCTTATTGCGCCATGATCAGGGTGATGGCGATTATGCTGACTTGGTTCAAATCCACCAAAACGCCAACCGCGCAGCGGCCCTCGTTGGCCAGCTTCTGGCCTATTCCAGAAAGCAGAACCTCCAGCCAGAGGTCCTCGACCTTCGCAACACCCTGTCCGACAGCACCCACCTTTTGAACCGCTTGGTGGGCGAGCGGATCACCCTCACATTGGATCATGAACCGGGCCTCAACCCCATCCGCGCCGACAAACGCCAGCTGGAGCAGGTCCTTATGAACCTCGTGGTAAACGCCCGCGACGCAATGCCCGAAGGCGGCAATATCCGGATTGAAACAGAAAATGTCTCGCTGAGCGAAGGGCTCACCCGCGACCGCGTCACCGTGCCCGCAGGCCCTTACGTTGTGCTCCGCGTCCATGACACCGGCATCGGCATCCCCGACGACAAACGCACCAAGATCTTCGAGCCATTCTGGACCAGCAAGAAGACAGGCGACGGCACCGGCCTTGGCCTGTCGACGGCCTATGGCATCATCAAACAGACGGGCGGCTATATTTTCGTGGATTCAAACGTCGGCGTCGGCACGACATTCAGCATCTTCATTCCAAGCCACGACGCGCCCCTCGAAATCGAAGACACGGTCGCCGTCGCCGATCCGATCGTGCCCACCTCGGGGGACGGCGTCGTCCTCTTGGTCGAAGACGAAGCTCCGGTCCGCGCCTTCGCATCCAGAGCGTTGCGTCTTCGCGGCTTCACCGTGCTCGAAGCAGACTGTGCCGAAGCCGCACTCACCTTGCTGGCCGACCCGGATTTGGCTGTCGATCTATTCCTCACAGATGTCATCATGCCCGGCAAGGACGGCCCGACTTGGGTGAAAGAGGCTTTGGTCCAGCGCCCCGAAACCAAGGTGGTCTTCGTGTCAGGCTACGCCGAAGAAGCTTTCGCCGAAAATCAGCGCAGCATCCCGAATTCGGTGTTCTTGCCCAAACCGTTTTCTCTCAACGAGCTGACGTCAACAGTTCATGATCAACTGCACTAGGGCAGGTCACGCACCATCGTCGATACATGCGTGGCCGCCCCTGTGAGAGCTGCATAGTCATCCTCGATGACCGAGACTGAAAACCCGGTCATAAAGTCCGAGAACCGGCCTTTACTGTAAAAGCCACCCTCAAACTCAGGCCCCGACAAATAGGGCGCCACCGCGCGCGCAACACCGCCCACCAAATAAACCCCGCCAAAGGGCAGTTGGATCAGCGCTAAGTTTCCGCATACCTCTCCAAGAACCTTCACAAACAGCTTGATCGCCCGCACCGCGCGCGCATCTTCCCCCGATGCCGCCCCAGCAACAATGGCCTGCGCAGTGGCCTGCGCCTGAACACCGTCCTGATTGGCCAAAAACGCATAGACCCGTTCCAAACCACGACCCGACAACACATCCTCAATCGCCGCAAATCCATGGGCTTTCGCCACAAAATCCGCCAAGGCTTGCTCCAACGGACCCGCCACAGGCAGGCCCGCATGCCCGCATTCCGAGGCCGCAACAACCCGTCCGCCTGCGGTTTCAAAAACCGGCGCCGCGTTAAATCCTGTGCCCACACCCACGACCAATTTCGTCTCCTGCGCCGAAGCCGTCTCCGCCGGACCTGCAAGAACAGGCCGAACAGCATCGCTGGCCAAATGCCCTAACGCATGCCCCTGCGCCTGAAGATCATTCAAAATCGCAACGGTTTCCGCCTGCGTCGCCTCAGCCAAGGTTTGCTCGTCAATCTGCCAATCCAGATTGGTCATCTTCGCGCAGCCATCCCGCACAGGTCCGGCAACAGCCACACAAGCCGCAATCGGGTCAACATCTCCCTCATCGGTAAGATATTGTTTCAAAACCGTTTTCAGATCGGCATAGTCCGCATTCGAATACCGGCGAATGCTGTCTGGCAAAACGGTAGGCCCGTCCGCCAAAGCGCAGCGCGTGTTGGTCCCACCAATATCGGCCACCAACGATAAGCTATTCGCAGGATGTTTCATGTCCAGTGCCCCAATTTTATTGCCCAAATGTCGCGTGATCCGGCGCTACTGTGCCAACGCCGCTTTCAACGCGTGATAAGAGGCTTTTGGCGTCCGCTTCAAGGTGTCAAAATCCATATGGATCAAACCGAACCGTTTCTCATAGCCCAACGCCCATTCGTAATTGTCCAACAAAGACCACAAGAAATAGCCGCTCACGGGCACTCCTTCGGCAATGGCTTGGCGCACTTTCGCGATGTGGGCGTTCAAAAACGCGATCCGTTCGGGGTCGTCGACCACGCCATTTTGAATGACATCCGCATTGGCCATGCCATTTTCGGTGATGAACAGGGGCAGGGTGCCCGTGTATTCCTCGGCCGTCCGTTTCAGGAACTTGTACAACCCGTCCGGATAAATCTCCCAGCCCATCTGCGTTTTGGGCAACGGCCCATCCACTTCCGTCAAAGAGGGCCAAGCATCATCGCAGGGGGCAACAATTTTGCGGGTGTAGTAATTCAACCCAACCCAATCCAACGGCGCCTGAATCGTTTTGAAATCATCTTGCCAGCCGTCAGGCAGATGCGGCTCTAAACCTTCCAGCACCGATGTCGGGTAGGACCCTTTGAACACACCATCCAGGAAGAACCGGTTGTAATAGCCGTCATAACGCTCCGCTGCGGCCAGCGCTTCTGGGCTGTCGTCCACCGGTTGCGCCCATTCAAAATTGAACACGCCGCCTAAGTTTTTCATCCCCAAACCGCGCATCGCTTCAATGGCCGTGCCGTGCGCCAGTAAAACATGGTGCATCGCACGGGCGGTCGCGCGAATATCGCGCAATCCGGGCGCATGGGCCCCATGAAAATGCGACAACCAGCCCACGCACCACGGCTCATTGATCGGCGCAGCCGTTGCAACACGGTCCCCGATCCGCCCCATGATACAGGCGGTGTAATCCCCAAACCATTTCGCCATATCAGGGCTGCGCCAGCCCCCCATATCCGCCAGCGGCGATGGCAATTCCCAATGGTACAACGTCGCATATGGGTCCAAACCACGCTCCAGCATCGCATCCACCAAACGGTCGTAAAAATCCAAACCCTCCGGATTTGGCGTGCGCCCGTCGGGCATCACCCGCGCCCAAGATGTGGAAAACCGGTAGGCATCAAACCCGGCCGCTTGCATCAAATCGAAATCTTCCTCGAACCGGTGGTAATGATCACAGGCAATCGCCCCGTGCTCTTCACGCACCACATTGCCCGGCGTCGCAGCAAAGCTGTCCCAATGGGTTTGGCCCGCGCCGCCAAAGGAATGGCCTTCAATCTGATAGGCCGATGTTGCAGCGCCGAAGATAAAATCTTTCGGGAAATCAGAGCGTTTAAAATTCATGTTCGTCCTTTGAGTTGTTCAGCGCAGCACGTCGAAAATCACGCCGGCGCAGGGCCGGTTGATCGACCCAAGGTGAGTTCCACCTCAAGCAATCTGTGCTGCGGTTCGCGATCTGGCTGTTTGATCAGATCGATAAGCATTTGCGACAAAAGTCCGCCCGCTTCCCGCACGGAAGAGCGCGTCGCAGTGAAAATCGGCACATCTTGCCCATTGGTGAGATACGACAGGGAATCGTCGTGGGTGATCACAGACACATCACGCCCCATGGTCAGGCCACGCTCCTCAATCGCACGTCGCACGCCCAAGGCCGATATGATCGACGACACAAGAATGGCTGTGGGCGGGGCGTCTTGGTTCAGCAGCTCACGGGTGCTTGCATAGCCGTAATGTTCCGTCATCTCGCCCGACCGCAACAGGGCAGGGTCCAAGGGCATATCGCGATCCCGCAGCCCTTCTTCATACCCGATCCGGCGACGGTAGGCGAAATCCATCGTCTCAATCCCGTTCAACAACCCGATGCGGCGATGGCCCAAATCCAGCAAGAATTCAGTCGCTCGGCGAAACGCGCTCCGGTTGTTCACGTCCAGCCAGCTGTAAGGTGTCTCAATCCCCGATGCGCGCCCGTGGACCACAAACGGCATCTCAAGTTCGGTCAAAAGGGCGATGCGGGAATCGTTCATTTTCGGCCCGTGCAGGATAACCCCATCCACCGTGCCGCGCACTTTCAAGGCGCGATAAACGCTTTCCTCGTTCTGATCGTCGGTGATCGACAGCACCATTTCGTAATTGTTCTGGCGGTAGACTTCCCCGGCGCCCGCAATGAAGTCGCCGAAAATCGGGTTCACCATTTCATGGCTGTTTGTCGTGGGAATCACATGCCCAATCGCGTTGGATCGCCCCGTCGCCAAGCTCTTGGCGCGCACATTTGGGCTATAGCCATGGGCTTGGGCCGCAGCCAAAACCTTTTTACGCGTGGCCTCTTTGACCTCTGGGTACCCGTTGAGGGCACGACTGACCGTTGTTTGCGACAGTCCGAGTTCTTGAGACAGTTCCTTGAGGTTCATTGATCCGTTTTCACACCGCTTTGAATCCATTTAGTCGCCGATGATTGAAGGGTTCTGACCGTAAAATCAATATCATTTCTTCAATTATTTATGCCGCACCTGCAGCATAGAGATTGTTTAAACCGCACGTTGACATGGCTGAACTTTTCCGACAGGTTACCCAAATCCAAAGCGCTTTGAAAACTTTGCGCGCGGAAAGTTTGAGCAAAAAACGTGGGGCCGTAGCCCCAATTCTGGGAGGAAAATTATGAAGAGATCACTTTACATCGGCGTCGCAACGGCCGCTTTGACCGCAGGCCTTGCCCATGCCGATGGCCACTTGGCCGGTGAGACAATTACAGTCGCAGGCCCGTGGTTGAGCCCCGAGGCCGACCGCGTCGAAGCGGTGTTCGATCTGTTTGAGGAACAGACCGGCGCAACAGTCACCTATGTTGGCTCTGACAGCTTCGAAAGCCAGATCGTCATCGACATCGAAGGCGGCTCCGCACCAAACTTGGCCGTGTTCCCACAGCCCGGCCTCGCAGCCGATCTCGCCGCACAAGGCCACCTGACACCACTGGCAGAGGGCTCCGCTGACTGGATCCGTGAAAACTACGCCGCTGGTCAATCTTGGGTTGATCTTGGCACCTACGCCGACGCCACAGGCGCCGACCAACTCTACGGCATGTTCTTCCGCGTCAGCGTGAAATCCTTGGTCTGGTATTCCCCAGAAAACTTCGAAGACGCAGGCTATGAAATCCCTGAAACCATGGAAGAGCTGATCGCGCTTTCCGACCAAATCGTCGCCGACGGTGAAACACCGTGGTGCATCGGTCTGGGGTCCGGTGCCGCGACTGGTTGGCCTGCCACAGACTGGGTCGAAGACCTGATGCTGCGCACGCAAGAGCCGTCCGTCTACGACGATTGGGTGTCCAACGACATGCCCTTCAACGACCCGAAAGTGATCGAAGCGGTTGAAACATTCGGCATGTTCGCCCGCAACGACGATTACGTGGCCGGTGGCGCTGCTGGCGTTGCGTCCACTGACTTCCGCGACAGCCCAAAAGGCATGTTTGACAGCCCTCCACAGTGCTACATGCACCGTCAGGCCTCTTTCATTCCTGCGTTCTTCCCTGAAGGCACCGTGGTTGGCGAAGATGCAGACTTCTTCTACTTCCCAGCCTTCGAGGAAAAAGACCTCGGCAAGCCGGTTCTCGGGGCAGGGACACTGTTCGCGATCACCAACGAATCCGAAGGCGCCCATGCGCTCGTCGAATTCCTGCGCAGCCCGGAAGCCCACGAATCTTGGATGGCCGCTGGCGGCTTCTTGTCCCCACACTTGGGCGCAGACCTCAGCAGCTTCGAGTCCGATGCGGAACGTGCGGTGAACGAAATCTTGCTCAACGCCACAACCTTCCGCTTCGACGGGTCTGACCTGATGCCTGGCGGCATCGGCGCCGGCACCTTCTGGACTGGCATGGTTGATTACGTCGGCGGCGCCTCTGCCGAAGACGTCACAACGTCTATTCAGGAAAGCTGGGACGCATTGAAGTAATTCAGCGTTGAACTAACCTTTCGGATGGCGCACGATCGGGTGCGCCATCCGTTTTAATTCTATCTGTCTATCTGAGACAAATTCTGCCAGCACCGCGCAAGGTGCCTGGTCTTGGGGAGGGGCTCTCATGCATCCAGCTTTACTCGGGGTTGTGACCATCGTCATCGGCGTGACCGGCTGCGTTGGCTATTTCTACGGCGCCAACCTCTTGCTTGATAAAGTGCTGTTTCCAGCAGCGGGCCCGAACATTGGCCGAAACATCAACCGCCGCGAGGCGATCCGCCCGTGGATTTTCCTCTTTCCCGCGATGTTGGGCTTGGGCCTCTACCTCGCATACCCCGTCTTCGCGACCCTTCGGCTCAGCTTTCTCGAACGTATTCCCGGCAACGAATATGTCTTCGTGGGCCTGAAAAACTACCGTCAGATGTTCGCCGAAGACAAATTCATGGAAGCGCTGCGCAACAACATCCTGTGGCTCGTTGTCGTGCCCGCAGCCTCCACCGCCTTTGGCCTGTTGGCCGCCCAGCTGACTGACCGTCTGCGCTGGGGCAACATTGCCAAATCCATCATCTTTATGCCCATGGCGATCTCTTTCGTGGGCGCAGCCGTTATTTTCAAACTGATCTATGAGGCCCGTCCCGAAGATGTGGCGCAGATCGGCGTGCTTAACGCGCTCTACATGCAATTCGGCGGCGACACCCCGCAACAATGGCTCACCATCCCGTTCTGGAACAACTTCTTCCTGATGGCCGTCCTGATCTGGATCCAAACCGGCTTTGCCATGGTCATTCTGTCCGCGGCCCTGCGCGGCATCCCCGAAGAAACCATCGAAGCCGCCGTGATCGACGGCGCGAACCCGTTCCAGATTTTCTTTAAAATCAAGGTGCCGCAAATCACCAGCACCATCGTGGTCGTCTGGACCACCATCACGATCGCCACGCTCAAAGTCTTCGACATCGTGTTCGCCATGACAAACGGGCAGTGGGAAACCCAAGTTTTGGCCAACTACATGTATACGAAAATGTTCGTGGCCCGCGACTGGGGCATCGGCTCGGCCTCGGCGATGATCATCATGCTTCTGGTCATGCCGATCCTCGTCTGGAACGTCTACAACGCCCGTAAGGAGATGCGCTAATGGATAGTCTCGCCGGTAAAAAGCCGCTCGTCGTCTGGGCGTTGAACCTGTCGGTCTTGGCCTTGGTTCTGTTGTGGATTTTCCCAACCTTGGGCCTGTTCGTCTCCTCGTTCCGCACGAACGAACAAATCACCTCCTCAGGCTGGTGGGCCTCGTTGTTCCCCGCCGAACAAACCCTGCAATTGCGCGCGCTCGACCCCGATGATTTCCGGATCGAAACCGCAACAGGCGTCTTCACCGTCGAAGGCAACCTCTTTGAAGAGGGCGAAGCCGCTGACATCAGCCGCTGGGGCACCTCATCACGTGCGCCTGATGCCTACGCCGTGGGCGAAACCGCTGATCTGGGCGAGGGGGAAACCATCACCCTGGCCACAGACGGCGCCTATATCTGGCAGGGCAACGACGACCAAATCTCTGGTCGTGGCCAACGGATGTTCGTGGTGGCCACCGTGCCGCCTGAATTCACCGGCGACAATTACAACAACGTGTTGTTTAGCCCGACCAATTCGGAAAACATGGCCAAAGCGTTCTTCAACACGCTCACCGTCGTGATCCCCTCGACGATCATCCCGATCCTGATCGCGGCCTTTGCGGCCTATGCCTTGGCGTGGATGGATTTTCCGGGCAGGGCGCTGCTGATCGCTGCAGTCGTGGCCTTGCTCGTCGTGCCCCTGCAACTGGCCCTGATCCCGCTGCTCTCGCTGCACAATGCCATCGGCATCGGCAAAGGATATCTGGGGGTTTGGATGGCGCACACCGGCTTTGGCCTGCCGCTGGCCATATATTTGCTGCGCAATTACATGGTCGGGCTGCCCCGCGATATCATCGAAAACGCCCGCGTGGATGGCGCAACGGAATTCCAGATTTTCACCAAAATCATCCTGCCGCTGTCCTTCCCGGCCTTGGCCTCCTTCGCGATCTTTCAGTTTCTATGGACTTGGAATGACTTGCTCGTGGCCTTGGTGTTCTTGATCGACAGCTCAGGCCAAACCACTGTGATGACGAAACAAATCGTCGAACTTCTGGGCACCCGCGGCGGCGACTGGGAGGTCCTCGCGACCTCCGCCTTCGTCTCCATCGCCGTGCCGCTGTTGGTGTTCTTTATGATGCAACGTTACCTCGTGCGCGGCCTGCTGGCCGGCTCGGTTAAATAATAGGTTCAGGATATGACCAAAATGGAAAACGTCGCGGGCCTCGCCCGACTGGAGAAAGACAAAGACTGGTGGCGCGGTGCCGTGATCTACCAAATCTACCCGCGCAGCTACCAAGACAGCAACGCTGACGGCATCGGCGATCTGGGCGGCATTGTGGGGAGGCTGCCCTACATCGCCTCCCTTGGCGTCGACGCAATCTGGATCTCGCCGTTCTTCACCTCGCCGATGAAAGACTTCGGCTATGACGTCAGCGATTATTGCGACGTAGACCCGATGTTCGGCACCTTGGCGGATTTCGACGCTGTCGTCGCCACCGCCCACGAACTGGGCCTCAAAGTGATGATCGATCTGGTCTTGTCGCACACCTCCGACCAGCACCCGTGGTTCCAGCAGTCCAAAGCCGACAAAACCAACGACAAAGCCAACTGGTACGTCTGGGCCGACCCCAAACCAGATGGCACACCGCCCAACAACTGGCTGTCGATCTTCGGCGGCTCCGGCTGGCAATGGGATGGCGAGCGCGAGCAATATTATTACCACTGCTTCCTCACCTCCCAGCCTGACCTGAACTTCTGGGAACCCGCCGTCCAAGACGCACTGCTCGACGTGGCACGCTTCTGGCTCGATCGCGGCGTCGATGGCTTCCGCCTCGACACGATCAACTTCTACATGCACGACCAACAGCTGCGCGACAATCCGGCCCTTCCGGCGGACAAACGCAACAGCACAATCGCGCCCTCGGTGAACCCCTATAATCACCAAGAGCACCTCTACTCCAAAAACCAACCCGAAAACCTCGACTTCCTGCGCAAGCTGCGCGCGGTGATGGACCCGTACAATGCCGCCGCCGTGGGCGAGGTGGGGGACGCCCAACGGGGCCTTGAGATCATGGGCGAATACACCGCAGGCAATGACCTGATGCAGATGTGCTATGCCTTCGAATTCCTCTCCGGCACACGCCCCGATGCGGCCTTGGTTGCCGATGTGATGGGCCGCGTCGATGATGCCGCCCCCGATGGCTGGGCGTGCTGGGCCTATTCCAACCACGACGTTGTGCGCCACGTCACCCGCTGGGACCTTTCAAAATCCGCCCTCGAGCTCTTCGTCACCCTAATGATGTCTCTGCGCGGCTCCGCCTGCATCTACCAAGGCGAAGAACTGGGCCTGCCCGAAGCAGACGTGGCCTATGAAGACCTGCAAGACCCTTACGGCATCCAGTTCTGGCCCAAATTCAAAGGCCGCGATGGGTGCCGCACCCCCATGGCATGGGAAAAGTCTAACGCCCACGCAGGCTTCTCAACCGCCGACACAACATGGCTGCCGGTCAGCACAGATCACGCCAATCTTTCCGTCGCCGTCCAAGAGGACGATCCAGACGCCTTGCTGCACCACTACCGCCGCGCCATCGCCTTTCGCAAAGCGCACCCGGCATTGGCCAAAGGCACCCATGATGGCGTCAAACACGACGGCGATGTCGTCTATTTCACACGCGCAATTGGCGATGACACCATCTTTTGCGCCTTCAACCTCAGCGACACAGCCTCCACGATCCCAGCCCCAAACGGGTCTTGGCGCGTGATCGGCGAAGACTTGGGCGCAACACCGCAAACGGATGACGGCAAACTACACCTTGAACCATGGCAGCCGCATTTTGCGGTTCCGGTTTGAGCGAACGGAGGGACAAATGGCTAACCTAAAACTGACGGACGTCGAAAAAACATATGGCGGTTCGGTGAATGTTCTCAACAACATCAACCTGGATATCAAACAGGGCGAATTGATCGTCTTTGTCGGCCCCTCCGGCTGCGGTAAATCAACGCTTTTGCGCATGATCGCAGGCTTGGAAAAAATCACCGGCGGCACCTTGGAAATTGACGGCGAAGTCGTCAACGACATGCCCCCCGCACAGCGCGGCATCGCGATGGTGTTCCAATCCTACGCGCTCTATCCGCACATGACCGTGCGCGACAACATGGCCTTCGCCCTGAAATTGGCCAAGAAATCCAAGGCCGAAATCAACGAGGCCATCGCCAAAGCCGCCAAAATCCTCCAACTCGAAGATTACTTGGACCGTCTGCCCAAAGCCCTCTCAGGGGGGCAACGCCAGCGTGTGGCCATCGGCCGCTCTATCGTGCGCGACCCCAAAGTCTACCTCTTCGATGAGCCGCTCTCCAACCTCGACGCCGCCTTGCGCGTCGCCACGCGGATCGAAATCGCGCAGCTCAAAGAATCCATGCCCGACAGCACCATGGTCTACGTGACCCACGATCAGGTCGAAGCCATGACACTGGCCACCCGCATCGTGGTCTTGGCCAACAAAGGCATCGCGCAGGTCGGCACGCCACTGGAATTGTACGAGCGTCCGGAAAATGAATTCGTGGCCCAGTTCATCGGCTCTCCGGCGATGAATCTGCTGGCTGGCGAAATCGTCGAAACAGGCGCGCAGACCAAGGTCAAACTCGAAAGCGGCCTCATCGCCACCTCCGCCGTGCCCACCCAAGCCGCCGATATGGGCCTCAAGGTCAACATCGGTGTGCGCCCCGAAGATCTGACCGTCGCCGCAGGGGACGCGATTTTCGAAGGCACAGTGAACTTCACTGAAGCCTTGGGAGAAGTGACATTGCTCTACTTTGACGCCGCTGGCGGCGGCGATCCGATGCTGGCGAAACTGCCCGGAATTCACGAAGGTCTGCGCGGAAATACCGTCGCGGTTTGCGCCAAACCCGAGAAGGTCCAAATCTTCCACAACGGTCAGTCGCTTTACTACCGCTAATCGCCGTTGTATCGCTGTGTCATGGTAAAAAAACCCACATCCCGCGAGGGCAAAAACAACAGTGGCCGTGGCCAGCGTGACCTCACCGTAAAGGTGAAAACCGCGCGGGGCCGCAAAATGTCGTCCACCATGTGGTTGCAGCGCCAGCTGAACGACCCTTACGTCCAACGGGCCAAGGCCGATGGATACCGCGGTCGTGCGGCCTATAAAATTCTGGAATTGAACGAAAAATTCCAGTTCTTCACGCCGGGCAAACGAGTTGTCGATCTCGGCGCTGCTCCGGGCGGCTGGTGTCAGGTGGCCGTGCCGCGCATCAACGCTCTGGGCGAACGCAAAGGCAAAGCGGTGGGCACGATCCTCGGGGTCGATCTGCAAGAAATGGAACCGATCGCCGGTGCCGAGCTGCATCAGCTCGATTTCATGGAAGACGACGCAGACCTCAAAGTCAAAGAATGGCTCGGCGGCAAAGCCGACGTCGTGATGTCCGACATGGCGGCCTCCGCATCGGGCCACAAACAAACCGACCACCTGCGCATCATGGCCCTGTGCGAAGCAGCCGCCTATTTCGCCTTCGACGTCCTGGAGGAGGGCGGCGTCTTCATCGCGAAGGTCCTAGCAGGCGGCGCAGAGGGCGACTTGCAAAAGCTGCTCAAACAGAAATTCAATAAAGTCGTGAACGTCAAACCGCCCAGCTCGCGGTCGGACAGTTCCGAAAAATTTGTGGTGGCCACAGGCTACCGCGGGTCGGACGCCTAAAGGCTCCCGACACTTAAGGGAGGCACAGACATGACCAACATTTTGGCAATCGACCAAGGCACAACATCCAGCCGCGCGATCCTCTTCGACCAGAAGATGGCCGTGGCACACGTGGCCCAACAGGAATTCACGCAAATCTACCCGCAATCCGGCTGGGTCGAACACGACGTCGAAGAGATCTGGGCCAGCGTCGAAACCGTCTGCAAACAGGTGATCGCCAAAACCGACGACATCGCGGCCATCGGCATCACCAACCAGCGCGAAACCACCATCGTCTGGGACAAAACCACCGGCAAACCCATCCACAATGCCATCGTCTGGCAAGACCGCCGCACATCTGAATTCTGCGACGCCCTCAAATCCGAAGGGTTCGAAGCCGAAATCACCCACCGCACGGGCCTTCTGGCCGATCCCTATTTCAGCGGCACCAAAGTCCGCTACATCCTCGAAACCGTAGAGGGCGCAAAAGCCAAAGCCGCCGCAGGCGACCTGCTGTTCGGCACCGTCGATTGCTACCTCATCTGGCGCATGACCGGCGGCAAACGCCACGTGACCGACGCCACAAACGCCGCGCGCACTATGCTCTACAACATCCGCGACGGCGTGTGGGACCAAACCATCTGCGACCGCCTCGGCATCCCCATGTCCATGCTGCCACAGGTCCTCGACTGCGCCGCAGATTTCGGCACCACCGATATTTTCGGCCCAGAACTGCCCATCTTGGGTGTCGCCGGTGACCAACAGGCCGCCACCATCGGGCAGGCCTGTTTCCAGCCCGGCATGCTTAAATCCACCTACGGCACAGGCTGTTTTGCCTTGCTCAACACCGGCTCCGATCTCGTCGAAAGCAAAAACCGTCTGCTCGGCACCATCGCCTACCAGCTTGACGGCCAAACCACCTACGCCCTCGAAGGCTCCATTTTTATCGCTGGCGCCGTGGTGCAATGGTTGCGCGATGGCTTGGGCATCATCGAAACCGCCTCCGACACGCAAGCTTTGGCCGAAACCGCCGATCCATCGGTTGAACTCTACCTCGTGCCCGCCTTCACAGGCCTCGGCGCACCCTATTGGGACGCCGAAGCGCGCGGCGCGGTCTTTGGCCTCACACGCAACGCAGGGCCCGCCGAATTCGCCCGCGCAGCCCTCGAAAGCGTCGGCTTCCAAACCCGCGACCTGCTTGACGCCATGACCGCTGATTGGGACGGCGCCGAAACCGCCGCAGCCCTGCGGGTCGATGGCGGCATGTCCGCCTCCGATTGGGCCATGCAATTCCTGTCCGACATTATCGGCGCACCGGTCGACCGCCCGCAGGTGCTCGAAACCACCGCGCTGGGGGCCGCGTGGCTCGCAGGCATGCGGGCAGGGGTCTACCCAACCCAAGCCGATTTCGCCGCCGCCTGGGCGCTCGATCAAACCTTCGAGCCGAACATGGACGAGGCCACCCGCACACGCCGCTTCAAAGGCTGGCAAAATGCCATTGGCCGCACACGGACATAAATCAAACCGGCCGGACCCGGACATAAGACAAAACCGGCCGCACACGGACATAGAGCGCCACGCGTACACGCACCTAAATCTGGCTTAAATATCCCCCCGCACCACAGGGCGGGGGACATGGCGGGCAGACAGGGATTCGAACCCTGGGTACCCGTGAAGGTACAACGGTTTTCGAGACCGCCCCGTTCGACCACTCCGGCACCTGCCCGCAAAAGTGTGATCGTGCGGCGTCTTAATCTTGCAAACTCAAAGGGGCAAGCGGTTTCCTGACATTTGCGTGGGGCACCTTGGAAGTTGCCGCATTTGACCTTACTTCTATTCTCGACTGACAAAAGGATCTCGGCCCAATGTTTATGCCATCCAACGCCCGCATCGCGACCCCACTCATCGCGGCCGCCGCAACCCTCACCTTCGCACTGCCCGCCACCGCACAACAAAGCGACACGGATGTTTTGTTCGATCTGCTGCGCTTGCCCGACATCTTGTCAATCATGCGCGAAGAGGGGCTCTCCTACGGCGACACCATCGGCCAAGACCTCTTCGCAGGCCCGCCCACAGACGAATGGCACTCCAAAGTCGAACGGATCTATTCCTACGATGTGATGGTCGGCATGGTCCGCGAAGACTTCGAGCTCTCGCTCGCCGATGTTGACCTCACCCCGATGATCGATTTCTTCGGCTCCGACCAAGGCCAAACCATCATCGGGCTCGAAGTCAGCGCCCGCGAAGCCCTGCTCGATGACGCGGTCGAGGAGGCCAGCGAAGAAATGGCCGCCACAGCCCTCGCGGCAGACGATCCGCGCATGGACCAAATCCAAACCTTCATCACCGTCAACAACCTGATCGAAACCAATGTCGCCGGTGCCCTGAACTCAAATCTCGCCTTCTACAGCGGCCTCGTGGATGGCAATGCCTTTGGCGGCGCCCTGACCGAGGAGGACATCCTCACCGATGTCTGGAGCCAAGAACCCGAAATTCGCACCAACACGACCGACTGGATTCAATCCTTCCTGTTCATGGCCTACCAACCGCTAGAAGACAGTGATCTCGAAGCCTACATCGCCTTTTCCGAAACCGAGGCAGGCGGGCACATCAACCGCGCCATGTTCGAAAGCTTTGATCGGTTGTTCAACGGCATCAGCCGCTCCTTGGGCCGCGCCGCCGCCTTGGAAATGACCAGCCAAGAGCTCTAGGGGCAGGCCGCTCGGCGGTATCGGTGGGCCTATCCCCCCGACACCACCATGATCGCCACAACCAAAGCATCAAGGTTCCCCTCATAAATCTGTAGATCAGATTGCAACTGCAACGTATGCGGCGCCCGCCGCAGCGCGGGAACCGCCGCAATATCATACACAGCGCTCAAGCTCTCCCCACCACCGGCCCGCAGGTCCGCAATCAGGGCAGGGTGGTTGGTTTTCACAAACACTTCCACCTGCCCACGGGTCTGGTTATACCGCGCATTCCCCAAACCGGTGGCGATCCCACTCAGGGGCAGGGCCAATGGATTGCCCAAATGGTTCGCCTCACCGCTGCAGGCCGCACCCAGCAAAAGGGACAGAATAGGTGTTTTACGCATCAGCTCGCCTGCTTTGGGTTGACTAAAACGCCAATTGGTCAGATAAGCCGCCATCCGAGCAAGCAATTTGTTCGGAACCAAGCGAAAATTCGCCCTTGAATGGGCGCGCTGTTTACGGGCCGCATCTGCGCTGAACGCCTTATAAATAAGGGGCCCCAGAGACGCGATTGAAAAGGAAAACGATATGTTTGCGGTTCTTAAAACCGGTGGCAAACAGTACCGAGTCGAATCTGGCGATGTGCTGCGTGTCGAAAAAATTGCTGCTGAAGCAGGCGAAACAATTCAATTCAACGACGTTCTTATGGTTGGCAGCACTGTTGGTGCTCCCCTGGTAGAAGACGCTGGCGTTCAAGCCGAAGTCATCGACCAGATCAAAGGCGAAAAAACGATCAACTTCGTAAAACGCCGCCGTAAGCACTCCTCCAAGCGTACCAAAGGCCACCGTCAGCAACTGACACTGGTCCGCATCACTGACATCCTTGAAAAGGGTGCAGGTAAGTCCGGCGTCAAAGCTGCACTTGCGGGTGCTGGTTTCGTATCCGCCGCAGCCGCTGCTGCTGGCAAAGGTGCTCCAACATCTAAAAAGGCCGCTGCTGCTGCTGAACGTGCATCTGCACCGAAAAAAGCTGCCGCTCCTAAGAAAGAAGCTGCACCTAAGGCTGCGCCAAAGAAGGCCGCACCGAAGAAAGCTGCAAAAGCTGACGGCGCAGACGATCTGACACGCATCAGCGGTGTTGGCCCCGTCATCGTCGGCAAATTGCACGACCTCGGCGTAACAACATTCGCCCAGATCGCAGCATGGACCCCAGAGGACATCGCTGCTATGGACGAGAAACTGAACTTCAAAGGTCGCATTGACCGCGATGAGTGGCTCAAGCAAGCCGCTGAGTTCGCAAGCGAATAAGGAGAGACACCAATGGCACATAAAAAAGCAGGCGGTTCATCCCGTAACGGTCGCGACTCCGCAGGTCGCCGCCTTGGCATCAAAAAATACGGTGGCGAAGCTGTCATCCCAGGCAACATCATTGCACGTCAGCGTGGCAACAAGTGGTGGCCAGGTGAGGGCGTAGGTGAAGGCAAAGATCACACGATCTTCGCAACAACCGAAGGCGCAGTCTCCTTCCGTAAAGGCTTCAAAGGCCGTACCTTTATTTCGGTTCTCCCGGTGGCGGAGGCCGCTGAATAAGCCGAACCTCAAGGTTGTAAAAATTTAAGGGGGGTCGGTGTAAACCGGCCCCTCTTTTCGTTTTGGCGCAGCCCCCCGCAACCGGGCGCAGCACCGTTTGGTTTCACCGGCCCAGAAAGGCCCGATCATGATGGACAGCATACAAACCAACCGCTTGACCCTGCGCGCGCCCTTGGCGTCCGACGCTGCAATGATCGCAGAGGGCTTGTCCGATTTTGCCGTCACAAAATGGTTGGCGCAGGTGCCGTTCCCCTATGATCAGTCCCTCGCAGACAGCTGGCTCGCCCGCCCAGAAAACCGCTGGCCCGAGCTCGCGATGATCGTCCACAACGGGCAGGCCATCGGCTGCGTGGATACCAAAGGCGGCTCGATCGGCTACTGGTTGACGCGCAGCGCATGGGGGCAGGGCTTCATGACAGAAGCCGCCAGCGCCATGCGCGATCATTACTTTAAAAGCACCACAGAACCCTTTCTGAAATCAGGTTTTTTCAAAGACAATGCCGCCTCGCAAGGGGTGCTGACCAAGCTGGGCTTCACGCCAACAGGCGAAACGCAGCTGTTCAATCTGGCGCAAAACAAAACACTGCCGCACCAAAACATGGGGCTCACCCGCACCGATTGGGAGGCCTCGCAATGACCGTCGCAGTTCTGCCGTTCCTCGCCTTCGCGGCCTCTCAAGTGGGCACGCCGGGCCCCGGTAACATGATTTTGTTGGCCACAGGGGCACGCTTCGGCTTGCGCCGCGCCTTGCCCTTTGTGGCCGGTGTGGTGCTGGGCAAACAGCTTATCATCTGGCCGCTGGGCCTCGGCCTGCTGGCAATCCAAGATGATTTTCCGTTGGTCTTCAATATTTTAAAATGGATATCGGTCGCCTATATCTTATATCTGGCCTACCGCGTGGCGGGCCTGCGCCTTGCCGTGCGCGATGCCCAAGACACGCCACCGGGCTTTCTCGCAGGGCTGGTCGTGCATCCGCTCAACCCCAAAGCCTGGGGCATGATCACAACAGGGTTCACAACCTTCGTGAGCACGGGCACACACCCCTTGCAGGCCACCGCGACCATCGCCATGTGTCTACTAGGATTACAAATCCTGCTGCATCCCATCTGGACCCTCGCGGGACAGACAATCGCAGTGGGTCTGGCTGGGAAGCCAGGGGAGAAATATCTGATGTGGACGTTGGCGGCTCTCACCGTAGCGTCTGTAATGTATGCGCTTTTCGCAGGAGGAGGAGCGAAATGACCATTGAACCTTTATTGAAAGAAAAAGCGCCCACGGTGCAGGCCATCATGCCGACCGAACGCTTCACCTTGCGCCCCGTCAAACGGTCCGACGCAGGGCTTTTGGGCCTGTATCTGGGCGATGGCCGCGTGGCCGAGATGACCCGCGTCATCCCCCATCCTTTGCCGCCCGAATATGTCACGAACCTCATCGAACGCTCCGCCGCCGATGACCGGATCGAAGACTTCTGGGCGATCGACGGCACGGCCCACGGGCACGCCGAAGTCATGGGCGTCGTCAAAATGGCCCGCCTTGATCGGAACCAATCGGAAATCCGCTATTGGGTGGCACCCGCCTTTTGGAACACCGGCATCGCCAGCGAAGCCGTGGCCGCCATTTTGCAGGCCAACCCCCAAGGCGCCACCGAGATTTACGCCGAAGTCTTCCAAGACAATCCCCGCTCGGCCCGCGTGCTCACAACCGCAGGCTTCGCCTACTTGGGCGACGCGGAAGCCTTCAGCGTGGCCCGCAACAAAGTCGTCCCCACATGGACCTATATCCGGAAGATGGGCGCGCCCGCTTGAGGCGCGGACCTGTTTCGGGTATCGCCCTGTAAAAGCTAACTGAGAGTTATACCGATGAAATTCCTCGACCTCTGCAAAGTCTACATCCGCTCCGGCAGCGGTGGAGGCGGGTGTATTTCATTCCGTCGTGAAAAATACATCGAATACGGTGGCCCCAACGGCGGCGACGGCGGCAAAGGCGGCGATGTCATCGTCGAGGCCGTGGACAACCTCAACACCCTGATCGACTTCCGCTACCAGCAGCACTTCTTCGCCAAAAACGGCGAGGCGGGCAAAGGCCAGCAACGTACCGGTGCGGACGGCGATGATATCGTGCTCAAGGTGCCAACAGGCACCGAAATCATGGACGAAGACCAAGAAACCGTTCTGGTCGACATGGCCACAACCGGCCAACGGGTCGTGATCGCCAAGGGCGGCAACGGCGGCTGGGGCAACCTGCACTTCAAATCCGCCACCAACCAAGCGCCCCGTCGCGCCAACCCCGGCCAAGACGGGATCGACCGCACCATCTGGCTGCGCCTCAAACTGATCGCCGACGCGGGCCTGCTGGGCCTGCCCAACGCGGGCAAATCCACCTTCCTCGCCGCCACCTCCAACGCGCGCCCGAAAATTGCGGATTATCCCTTCACCACCTTGGTGCCAAACTTGGGCGTCGTGGGCGTGGATGGCTCCGAATTCGTGGTCGCCGATATCCCCGGCCTGATCAAAGGCGCAAGCGATGGCAAAGGCCTCGGCGATCTCTTCCTCGGCCACGTGGAGCGGTGCTCGGTCCTGCTGCACCTCATCGACGGCACCTCGGGCGATCCGGTGGGCGACTACAAAACCATCATCGGCGAGCTTGAAGCCTACGGCGGCCATCTGGCCGACAAACCGCGCGTCACCGTCCTCAACAAAGTCGACACCCTCGACGAGGAAGAGCGCCAGTTCATCGTCGATGAAATCAAAGCCGGAACCGGCGTTGACGTGATGATGATGGCCGGCGCCACCGGTGAAGGCACAACGGACGTGCTGCGCGCCCTAAAACGCGAAATCGCCGACGACAAGCTGCGCCAGAAAAAGGCCACACAGGAGGCCGAAGGGGAGGCTGAGCCGTGGCGTCCCTAAACGAGGCCAAACGTCTGGTCATCAAAATCGGCTCAGCACTCCTCGTCGATCAAGACACAGGGCTGCGCTCCACCTGGCTCAAATCCCTGGCCGAAGACGTCGCCAAAATCCGCGCGCGCGGCACCGATGTCATCATCGTCTCCTCCGGCTCCATCGCACTGGGGCGCGGGGTCTTGGGCCTGCCCATGACCGAATTGGTCCTCGAGCAAAGCCAAGCCGCCGCCGCCGTGGGCCAAATCCGTCTCGCCCGCGCCTATGAGGAAGCCCTGGCTCCCCATGGCATCACCACCGCCCAAGTGCTCGTCACCTTGGAAGACAGCGAAGACCGCCGCCGCTACCTCAACAGCCGCGCCACCATGGAAACCTTGCTGTCCTTGGGCGTCACCCCCATCGTAAACGAAAACGACACAGTCGCGACCGATGAAATCCGCTACGGCGACAACGACCGTCTCGCCGCCCAAGTGGCCGTCACCGTGGGCGCCGATTGTCTGGTCCTGCTGTCGGACGTGGACGGCCTCTATTCAGACAACCCCAAAGCCAACCCCGACGCACAGCACTACGCCGTCGTCGAAGAGATCACCCCCGAGATCGAAGCTCAAGCCGGCGATGCAGGCTCCGGCCTCTCAAAAGGTGGCATGAAAACCAAAGTCATGGCCGCCAAACTCGCCACCGAAGCAGGCTGCTCCATGGTGATCACATTAGGAACGCCCGACAACCCCTTGCAAACATTAGAATCCGGCGCGCGTTCAACCCTGTTCAAAGCGCAAACAAACCCCCATGCCGCCCGCAAAGGCTGGATCGCCTCCATGAAACCGCACGGCACATTGACCGTCGACGCAGGCGCACAACAGGCGCTGGCCCGGGGCAAATCCTTGCTGCCCGTCGGCGTCACAGAGGTGACCGGCACCTTCGGGCGCGGCGATCCCGTGGCAATCCTATCGCCTGCGGGCGACCACCTCGGCATTGGCCTCACACGCTACGCCAGCGCCGAAGCCAAAGCCGCCCGCGGAAAACAGAGCAAAGACATTGCAGACACACTCGGCTATGAAGGCCGCAGCGTTCTAATCCATCGAGATGATATGGTGATCTAATGAAAGACCTTGAGAACATCCCCGCCGTCATGGCTGACATTGGCGACCGCGCGAAAGCAGCGGCCAAGGCTCTGGCAAGCGCATCTCCGGCTGCAAAAACCAAAGCCCTCGAAGCCGCCGCCGACGCGGTCTGGGCCACACGCGCCGATATCATCGCCGCCAACGCCAAAGATCTCGAATTTGGCCGCGAGAAGGGCCTGTCCGATGCGATGATGGACCGTCTGATGCTTGATGAGCCCCGCATCCAAGGCATGGTCAACGGCTTGCGCTCCGTCGCCGCCCAAGATGACCCCGTCGGTGCCGTCACCGATGAATGGACCCAGCCCAGCGGCCTCAACATCCGCCGCGTCCGCACACCTTTGGGCGTGATCGGCGTGATTTACGAAAGCCGCCCCAATGTCACCGCCGACGCCGGCGCGCTCTGCCTTAAAGCGGGCAATGCCGTCATCCTGCGCGGCGGCTCCGAGAGCTTTCACAGCTCCGGCGCGATCCACAAGGCCATCCAACAGGGTCTCATCGCCGCCGATCTGCCTGCCGACTCTGTGCAGCTCGTCCCAACCCGCGACCGTGCGGCGGTGCGCGAAATGCTCACCATGACAGACACGATCGATGTGATTGTCCCACGGGGCGGCAAGGGCCTCGTCGGCTTGGTCCAACGCGAAGCCCGCGTGCCCGTCTTCGCCCACCTCGAAGGCATCGTGCACATCTACATCGACAAAAACGTCGACGCCGAAAAGGCCCGCGCCGTGGTGATGAACGCCAAAACCCGCCGCACCGGCATCTGCGGCGCGGCCGAATGTCTGCTCATCCACCGCGATGCGCAGGACTTGGGGCAGGCCATCGTCGATGACCTGATCAAAGCCGGGGTCGAGGTCCACGCGCAGGGCCTCAATGGTTCTGTTCCCGCCACCGAAGACGATTGGGGCATGGAATACCTCGACATGAAGATCGCCGCGAAAGTCGTTGATAACATTGACGATGCGATCCATCACATCCAGACCTACGGCTCCAATCACACCGATTGTATCCTGACCGAGGATGATCAGGCCGTTGAAACCTTCTTCACCCGTCTGGATTCCGCCATTTTGATGCACAACGCCTCAACCCAATTCGCCGATGGGGGCGAATTCGGCATGGGCGCGGAAATCGGGATCGCCACGGGCAAAATGCACGCCCGCGGCCCTGTCGGCGCAGCCCAATTGACCAGCTTCAAATATCTCGTCGTCGGCGATGGTGCATTGCGCCCTTAAACTCGACGTCTGCAAAACTGGCAGTCGCGGCCCTCACTCTCGGGGCCGCGACACACCACTTTTAAAACGCGACTTTCACCCAATCCACACCGTGGCTCAACGACAAGGTGCGCGAAGCCTCTTTGGCCATCTCGGGCAGCAATCCAAAATGCACCTGCGAGGGTGAAAGCGATGCAGGCACGGTGTTTTTGCTCAGCGGCACCCACAGATCGGGATCCAAATTCAATCGATCATGCTGCGCTTGGATCACCCAGCCGTTGCCCGAGGATGAAATCACAATATCCCCACCCAGGGGCAGCGCGGTTTCGATGCACATCACCGCCAGCAGGGCCGTGCGCACATCCAACCGCGACGGGTCACCGGCCACATTCCACGTATAGCTCAGCCGCCCCCCACGCGCGACCGCCTCAAGGGTGTTCAACACCTCTTGGCGCGACACAATCTGATCGGGCGACGCGGCCCCAAAGGCCAGCCGTAGCATTTTCAGCTTTGCTGTCGCGTTCACAACGCTATCTGACACGAGAGAAAGCTCTGGGCTTTGCGACACACCGGCCATTTCCAGCAATTCAAGACCATTGCTGATGGCGCCCAATGGGTTAATGAGGTCGTGGCAAATGCGTGAACCGATAAGGGCGTTGATGTTTGGCAATGGAGGCCTCCAAATTTATGACTGAGCAGTCAATTTATGAACCAGGGATGATCGTGCGCCATCCCTCCGAGAGCGACTGGGGATTAGGTCAGGTCCAATCCGCAGTCGGTGGTAAAGTCACCGTTAATTTTCAAAACACGGGTAAAGTCGTGATCGACGAAACCCGGATAACACTCATCATCGTTACATTTGGTTAATGGTCGTGCAGCACCCTAGCGCCGTTAACCATGATTCTACTAGGCAAACAAGGCGCCCCGCCACCAAACCACCGAGGATCCGATGCGCTCTGTAACCCCCCAATTTGAGACGAAAATTGCCAGCACCGCGGAGGACATTCAGGCGGGCCAATCGTTGCGCTACCGCGTCTTTGTGCAAGAACTCGGCGCCACAGGCGACATGGTCGACCATACCCTCCGCCGCGAGGTGGACCGCTTCGATGCCCACGCCGATCACCTGCTTTTGTTCGACCGCGCACGCCACGCAGACGATCAAGTCGTCGGCGTCTACCGTCTGATGGACCGCGCGGCAGCACAGGCGGCGGGCCAGTTTTATACTGAAACCGAATACGACCTCAGCCCACTTCTCCAAACCGAACGTCCTCTCCTTGAACTCGGCCGGTCCTGCATCCACCCCGAATACCGCAGCGGCGCAGCCCTCATGGTTTTGTGGCAGGCCCTGGCGCAAGAGGTCACACAGCGCGGCGCGGAAATCCTGTTCGGCACCGCCAGCTTTCATGGCACCGACCTTGCATCCCTCGGCCCGGCACTCTCGCTGCTCGCCCGCGACCACAGCGCCCCGGCAAACCTGCGGCCCCGCGCGCGTAGCTATCAATCCATGCACATCACCGAAACGATCGACCGCCTTGGGGCGATGAAAACCATTCCCAGCCTCATCAAAGCCTACCTTCGGCTGGGCGGCGGCGTCGGCGATGGTGCATTCCTTGATCACAGCTTTAATACCACGGATGTCTGCCTCATCTTGGATACGCACCAGATGTCGGACCGGCAACGGGCGATTTATGGGGGGCGTCCATGACCGGCTGGACCTCGAACACAACAGAACCAACCCCCAAAATCACCGTCATGGGCTGGCTCCGCGTCGCTTTGCGCGGCACCGTGATCGGCACCGTCACCTTTGGCGGCCTGATCCTTTTGTTGGCGATCCGCCTGATCGAACGCCCGCTCTTCGGCCAAGCCCGACCGATCACACCCCATATCACCCAATGGGTCTGTCGCACCGCACTCTTCGTGCTGGGCCTGCGCTACACAAAGGTCGGCGACCCCATCACAGGGCAGGGCGCGGTGGTCGCCAACCACGTCTCCTGGCTGGATATTTTCACTCTCAACGCCGCGCAGAAAATCTACTTTGTCTCAAAGTCCGAAGTGGCCGGTTGGCCGGGCATCGGCTGGCTTGCCCGCGCCACGGGCACGGTCTTCATCGCCCGCCACCGCACCCAAGCGGCCCAACATGTACAACACATCAAAGACCGCCTCGCGCAGGGTCACCAGCTTCTGTTCTTTCCCGAAGGCACCTCAACAGACGGGCTTCAGGTCCTCGCCTTCAAACCTACGTTGTTCGCGTCTTTCTTCGACGGCGATCAGCAAACTGATATGCGAATTCAACCGGTTACGGTCAACTATTCAGCCCCCAGCGGCGCCGATCCCCGCCTTTATGGCTGGTGGGGCGACATGGACTTCGGCCCCCATTTGCTCACAACGCTCGCGCAGGCCCCGCAAGGCGCCGTGACGGTGATCTACCATCCGCCCGTAAACGTCTCAGATTTTGAAAACCGCAAAGCACTGGCCGCCCACTTGGAAACCACCGTGCGCGCAGGGCACAGTAACAGCCAAGCCTAGCGCATCAACGCCTCAAACCCGGCCAATGTGTCCGCCGGCGCATCGGTCGACCAAATCTCGTCGCCCAAGCCAAAGAAATCCGTGTGCGGCGCCAGCGTGCGGATCAGCTCTGCGTCCAACACACCTTCGGCAACCACAGGCACTTCGATCATCATCGACCACCACTGAAACAATTCCAATTCCGCCTGACGGCCATCCCCCAGCGGCGATTGGCCCACAGGCCCAAACGACACGTAATCAGCCCCCAGCTCACCCGCCGTCATGCCGTCGTGGCGCGAGTTGTGGCAAAACGCACCCACAATCGCATCATCGCCCAAATCCTTGCGGACCTTCTTAACAGACCGCGCCGCATCGGTCAGATGCACACCGTCCAACCCCAAACGGTCGACCATCAACATATGTGTATCCATCACCAACGCCACATCGCGGTCATGGGTCACCATGCGCAACGCATCCGCCGCCCGCGCAATGCGGTCCTCGTCTTTGGTGGCAAGGCTCAACCGCACGCAGGCCACCTCGGTGGCATCAAGACAGGCTGCCAATTGATCCGGAAACGTCGAGAGTTCGAACTCGGACGGTGTAATCAGATAAATCTGGGGCTGATCGGGGGCATCTTGTTGGTCTGTCATCGAACCGTCCTTAGAAACTTTGGCCTGCTATAGCGTTGAAATTGCCACTTGAATAGGGGGCTGCTAAAGGCAGTGTACCGTTTCAGGAGAATAGCCCATGCCAACCGATACCCAACAGCCCAGCTTTGTGTTGATCCGCCCGCAAATGGGCGAAAATATCGGGGCGGCCGCGCGCGCTATGTGGAACTTCGGGCTGGACCGGATGCGCATCGTCGCGCCCCGTGATGGCTGGCCCAATCCGGCGGCCGTGGCACTGGCATCTGGGGCAGGGCGTCTGCTCGACGAAGCCGAAGTCTCCGAGGATGTGGCCAGCGGCATCGCCGATCGCACCTATGTCTACGCCACCACCGCCCGCCCGCGCGAATTGACCAAACCGGTCTTCTCGCCCGAGGCCGCCATGAAAGACGCCGCGGCCCGTATCGCACGGGGTGAAAAGGTCGCCGTGATGTTTGGCCCCGAACGCTCCGGCATGGAAAACGCCGACATCGCCCATGCCAACGCGATCATCACCGTGCCCGTGAACCCAGATTTCCCCTCCCTCAACCTCGCGCAATGCGTGCTGCTGGTGGGCTACGAATGGCGCCGCGCCCAAGAACAGATCGCCGATGTGGTCATCCAAGGTCAAACCATTGACCCCGCCGATCAAAAAGACATCGAAGCCTTGGCCCGACACTACGAAGACCGCTTGGACGAGGCCGGTTTCTTCTACCCCGAGCACAAGGCCGAAAACATGAAGGTCAATCTGCGCAACCTATGGAGCCGCATGCCCATGACCCGCGCCGATGTGCAAATGATGCACGGCATGTTGCGCCAATTGCTGCGCGGCAAGTCCGACAGCTCCAAATCTTAACAAATCCACCGCGCGGTGCCTTAACCCCACGCGCGGGTGCATCGCGGCTGTACAGGATGTGTACAGCCTGTGTACGGGCTGTGCCTGCCGCAAAAGGCCTAAAAACAAGGCATTAATCTTCGATTCGCGCCGCTTCAGCCGTTGCTGCCGCGCGCCCCGTTCATCATTTCCGCTTTCCCTGCGACCCATTGGCACTTTGGCTTGCCCATTCAGGGGGCGCGGCATAGTTTGCCCCCAAGACGCAGATGAGGTTCAAAATGGCCACCAAACCACGCAGTATTTTCGAAGAGGTTTCGGACACCCAAAAGCCCGTCGCCACAACTGGCGCAATTGACGCGAAATCGCGCGGCGCCCGTGGCGGCATCCGGATCTGGTTGATGATCCTGTTTGCGATGGTCGTGGTGATGATCACCGTGGGCGGCCTGACCCGTCTCACCGACAGCGGCCTATCGATCACCGAATGGGCACCGCTCTCTGGCTCCGTCCCACCGTTGAACGCGGCAGACTGGGATGCTGAATTCGAAGCCTACAAACAAATCCCTGAATATATTGAACAAAACCAAGGCATGTCCTTGGCGGAATTCAAAGTAATCTATTGGTGGGAATGGGGCCACCGCCAGTTGGGCCGGATGATCGGCCTCGTCTGGGCCCTCGGATTTTTCGGCTTTCTCGTGGCCCGCAAAATCCCAACAGGCTGGACAGGCCGTCTTCTTTTGCTCGGCGGTTTGGGCGGTTTGCAAGGGGCCATCGGCTGGTGGATGGTCCACTCCGGCCTCCAAGATGGCATGCTTGATGTGGCCTCCTACCGCCTCGCCACGCACCTTGGGCTGGCCTTCGTGATCCTTGGGTTCATTGCCTGGTATGTGTTCCTCCTTGGTCGCCGCGAAGCTGATCTGATGCAGGCCCGCAGGGCAGGCGAGGCAAAGCTGTTCTCGCTCTCCACCGGCCTGCTGCATTTCGCCTTCCTGCAAATCCTTCTGGGCGCACTCGTCGCCGGCATCGACGCAGGCCGCGCCTTCCCAACATGGCCTTCCATGGGCGGCGGGTTCTTCCCCCCTGATCCCTTCCAGCTCACCCCTGTTTGGCGCAACTTTTTCGAGGACGCTGGCCTTGTGCAATTCGTGCACCGTATGTCTGGCTACCTGTTGTTTTTGTTTGGTATTATCGTCTGGCGCCGCGCGCGCAGCTCGCCCAATATCCAAACGCGGTTTGCCTTCAATGTGGTCTTGGCCCTGATGACCCTGCAGATGCTCATCGGCATCGCAACGGTGCTCTATTCCGCACCGGTTCACATCGCAATCGTCCACCAATTTACCGCGATCCTGTTGTGGGTCGCCCTTCTGCGGGGCCGCTATTTGGCGCGCTACCCGCTTGCACAATCCGTAAGGGGATAATGACATGGCAGCCTACGACGACCTGATGGCCTTCGAACGTGAAACCCAAGCCCTAGGGCAGGTTGCTGGCCGTCTGGGCTGGGACCAAGAAACGGTCATGCCCCGCGACGCAGCCCCCCAGCGCAGCGAAGAAATGGCCGCCATGGAAGCGGTCCTGCACGCCCGCCGCACCGACCCGCGCGTAGCCGATTGGCTGGCCGAAGCGGAAACCTCCGGCGATGTCGAAGTGGCCCAGTTGCGCGAGATCAAACGGGCCTATACCCGCGCCAGCAAAGTGCCCGCCAACCTCGCCAGTGAAATCGCCCGCGTCACCTCGCAGGCCCAAGGTAAATGGGCAGAAGCCCGCGAAGCCGATGATTTCGCAGCCTTTTCTCCAGTTTTGCGCGAAGTGGTATCCCTCAAACGCGAAGAGGGCGCGGCCCTCTCAGCCGGCGGTGATGTCTATGACGCCATGCTCGACGACTACGAACCAGGCGCCACAGCCGCAGAACTCTCCGCGATGTTTGACGCCCTGCGCCCGCGTCTGGTGGCCTTGCGCGCTGCGGTGCTGGATGCCCCAGCACCGGCGCCCCTGACAGGCACATTTGACGAAAACGCCCAAATGAAACTGACCCGTCAGATCGCCAAAACCTTTGGCTACGACATGGGGGCAGGCCGCGTCGATAAGGCGGTGCATCCCTTCTCCAGCGGCTCTGGCCTCGACGTGCGCATCACCACCCGCACCAGCGAAACCGACCCATTCAACTGTATTTACTCAACAATTCACGAAGTGGGCCACGCCTGCTACGAACAAGGCATCGACAAACGCTACTTGCTGACCCCGCTAGGCGGCGGCGTCTCCATGGGCGTGCACGAAAGCCAAAGCCGCATCTACGAAAACCAGATCGGCCGCAGCCGCGCCTTCACAGGCTGGCTCTACTGTCAGATGCGCGACGCCTTTGGCGATTTCGGTATCCCCAACGAAGAGGCCTTCTACGGCACGGTCAACCGCGTTCAAAACGGCTACATCCGCACCGAAGCGGACGAAGTACAATACAACCTGCATGTGCTGCTGCGGTTCGACCTCGAACGCGCCCTCATCGCCCGCGACATCGAAGTGGACGACCTAGAGGCCGCGTGGAACGAACGGTTCGAGGCGGACTTTGGCTTCGCCGTAGACAAGGCCAGCAACGGCGTTTTGCAAGATGTCCATTGGTCCGTCGGCCTGTTCGGTTACTTCCCAACCTACAGCTTGGGCAACGTCTATGCCGGATGCCTCAACGAGGCCATGCTCGGCGCTTTGCCGGATCTGGACAGCAACCTTGCCGCAGGTGACACAACACCAGCCACAACCTGGCTGAAAGAAAACCTGCAACGTCACGGCGGGTTGTACGCCCCCAAAGACCTGATCACACGGGCCAGCGGGCAAACCCCAAGCGAGGCCCCGTTGCTGTCCTACCTCGAAGAGAAATTCAACGGTATCTACGGACTTTAGACATGACACAGAGCACCGTCACAGCGAGAGCAATCTGGATCCTGGCTGTGACACAAACGCTCGGATACGCCTGTCTTTACTACATTTTTTCGGCGCTTGTCGTGCAATGGTCCGACGATCTGGGCTGGACCAAAGCCCGTTTGGCCGTGGGGCCCACCGTGGCGATTGTGATCTCGGGGGTTTTGGCACCGCTGATGGGGCGGCTGATCGATCGTGGCTTTGGCCAGCTCCTTCTTACCGGTGGGTCAATCGTGGGCGCGATGGCGCTCATCGGCCTGTCCCAGATCGAAAACCACGCCGCCTATATCGCCGCATGGGCGCTGCTGGGCGTGTCACAAGCCGCGGCTCTCTATGAGGTTTGTTTCGCCCTGATCATCCGCCGAATGGGGGATGAAGCCCGCGCCGCGATCATCCGCGTGACGTTGGTGGCGGGGTTTGCCTCCACCATTTCCTTTCCCGCAGCCGCGCTGTTGGCCGAAAGCTTTGGCTGGCGCGTCACCGTTTTGATCGCCGCCGCCGTTGTTTTACTGGTGCAAACCCCGTTGAATTACTACGCGACGGGCATCTTGCGCCAAGGTGCGCTGCAGCAAACACCCCAAGACAAAAAGCTCGAGGCAGCAGCCTTATGGACAGGCCTCCGCAGCTTGAAATTCTGGGTCTTGGGGCTGGTCTTAGCGACGTTGTCCCTGAACCATTGGATGATGATTGCGTTCATTATCCCGATGTTCGCAGACCTCGGCGCCAGCGCCCGAATGGCCGTGATCGCCGCCTCCTGCGTGGGGCCCGCGCAGGTCGCAGGGCGCTTGATCCTGATGCGGTATGACACTGTCGCCTCAAACTGGACCGTCTTGGGCCTGTGCCTGACAACAATGTTCGCCGGTGCCCTTTGCCTTTTGATTGCAGGGCTCGCCGTGCCGTTGGTGTTCGGCTTTGCGCTGCTGCAAGGGGCCGCGATTGGGATCATGACCATCGTGCGCCCCGTGATCATTGCGGATGTGATGGGCAAAAATGCCTATGGTGCTATCGCCGGAAGCATTCAGGTGATGCCCTTGATGGCAGGGGCCGCTGCCCCCTTACTGGGGGGCATTCTGTTTGGCGTCGGCGGGGCCGCGTCGATGATCACCGCATCCATCATCATTTTGCTGGTCGGCAGCTGCGGCGTGTTTTGGTTGCGCCGTATGAACGATTAGCCCCAATCGGGGGGGCGTTTTTCCAAAAACGCAGCAATCCCTTCGTCCGTTTGCGGATGCTGCATGTTCTCGACCATCACAGCCCCCGTGTAAGAATAGGCCTCACGGGTGGTCATTTGCGCTTGCTCATAAAAGGCCTGCTTGCCGATTTTCACAGCCACGGCCAATTTGTCCGCCACAGTGCGTGCCAGCTCAAGGGTCTCGGCTGCCAGCGCCTCATCGGGGACCGCGCGGTTGATCAATCCAATCTCGCGCGCCTCCGACGCCAATAAAAACCGGCCTGTCGTCAGCATTTCAAAGGCCTGTTTGCGCGGGATGTTGCGGGTCAAGGCGACCATGGGCGTTGAACAAAACAACCCTATGTTCACCCCATTCACGCCAAACCGTGTCGTTTCCGCCGCCACAGCCATGTCGCAACTCGCCACAAGTTGGCAACCCGCCGCCGTTGCGATGCCGTGGACTTGGGCGATCACAGGCTGAGGCAGGGCCTGCAGCGATTGCATCAGATGCGCGCAGCGCTCGAACAGATGCTGCCAAGCGGCGGTGCCGCCGTCGCTGTCTTGCCGTGCGGCCTGCATCTCCTTCAAGTTATGACCTGCACAAAAGACATGCCCCGCACCTGATACGATCACAACCCGCACGCTGGGATCCACCTGAAGCGCGTCCACTTCGCGCTGAAACGCCGCCAACATATCGAGGCTCAGCGCGTTCAGGTTTTGCGGGCTGTTCAGTTCCAGATGGGCAATCCCATCAGTGTCCGTACGGTTCAATAACGCCATTTCAATTGTCTCATCTTAGGCAAGGTGCCACAACGTTAGGCGCGAACAGGGGAGGACGCTATGGAAATGAAGATGAACCGCGCTGAAATTGACGCTTTTTTAAAGGCGGAGTTTCCGCAAGTCGGCGATGATTTTGAAATCGTCGAGATTACGCCCCCGTTTATCACCGTCGCGCTGAACGCCACGACCCAGCATTTGCGCCCCGGTGGAACGGTCTCTGGCCCATCCATGTTCGGGCTGGCCGATGTGACGGCCTATCTTTTGATCTTGGCCGCCTTGGGGCCTGTGGCCCTTGCGGTGACCACAAATTGCTCTATCGATTTCATGCGCAAACCGGCTCCGGGCCGTGTGCTGTGCCGGATGGAGCTGTTGAAACTGGGGCGCAGCTTGGCCGTCTGCGAGGGGCGCTTGTATTCAGAGGGGCGCGAAGACGCGCCCGTTGCCCGTGCGGCGCTGACCTATTCCATTCCGCCCATAAAATGAGAGACGGAGCATAAAAAAGGGGCCGGTCCCCGAGGTATCGGAAAGACCAGCCCAGTCAGGAAGAACGAAAATAGGGTTAGTGCTGCCAGAAGGGTTTGCTGGCCTCATAGCGCGCGGTTATTGCATCAATGCCAATATCCTTGTGCAGATGCGGTGGCAGCTTGGCCAAATGCGTACGGGTTTTTCGGCGCTTATCCCACGTCGTCACCAGTACCGCGAAAGCCACGGCCAGGTTGGCCAGCGCAGGAAGACGCTGTTCACCAGACAGAACGGACAGGCGGGATAGGTTTTCGATATGTGACATGGGAAACTCCTTCGGGTCACGGGTTGATTGTATCAATACAATGCGCCATTGTAGCGCAATACATTGATACAAACCCAAATTGAGTCGGTAAATGAAATGATTGTACCAGATACAAAATGGCAGCCAGAGCTGAAAGCGGCGGTAAAGTCGAAATACAAGGCGCTGGCCGAAGCGATCCGTGAAGGAATTGTATCGGGACAATTGCCCGCAGGATCGAAACTGCCCCCTGTGCGAGAGCTGGCCTATAGGGTGGGTGTCACCCCGGGCACCGTCGCCCGGGCCTATTCGTTGGTCACCGACGAGGGGCGCTTGATTGCCGAGGTCGGCCGCGGGACATTCGTGGCCGGGCCAGAGCGGCCGACACCCGTTCAAGACGTGCCCTTGGTGAACGATGTAGATGAGAGCATCGCCGATTTCAGATCCAGCCGCGTGCCGGATGTAGGGCAGGGCGTGTTGATCGATGACGCTATGATGCAGGTCGCGCGCTCTCACCGGCGTCGCCACATCAACTATCCGACCGACCAAACAGACCTTGAAGCCCGCGAGGCCCTTATCGGGTGGCTGGACAGTATCGATCTCGGGTCTGTCACAAGCGATGACATCACATTGGCCAATGGCGCGCAGAATGCATGTCTGTTGACCTTGATGGCCGTTCTATCTGGCCCCGCACCGGTGATTTTGTGCGAAGAGCTGGCCTATCCCGGCGTGCGCCACGCCGCGCGGCTGTTACGGGCCAAGGTGGTGGGCGTTGCGATGGATGACGATGGCATTATCCCCGAAGCGCTAGAGCACGCCTACCGAAACCACGGCGGCCAAGTGTTGCTGACAGTGGCCGATGTGCACAGCCCCACAACCATCACGACCCCCATGGCCCGGAAACAGGCCATCGCGGATGTGGCACGCAAATTGAACCTGACGATCATCGAAGACGATTGCTACGGTACCGGCCAATCCCGCGTTCCCAGCTACCGCGCCTTGCTGCCCGAAAAGGCCTACTACATCTCGTCGCTGACCAAATCGATCAGCGGCGCGTTGCGGTTCGGCTTTGCGGTGGCCCCACAGACCAAGGGGGCGGCGCTGCGCTACGTCGGGCAAAGTGCCCATTACGGTGTCGCGCAACCCATCACCGACCTGTGCACACTCATGCTAAACAGCGGGGTTGCGGCGCAGATTAGGGCCGATGTGACGGCAGTCGTCGCGCGGCGGGTCCGCCACACCGTGAACGTCTTGGGCGGCTGGGATCTAAAATGGCGGGAGGATGCACCTTTTGTGTGGTTAACCATGCCACAAGGCTGGCGAGCGTCCAGCTTTCTTGCGGCCTGCGAAGCGCGCGGTATCTTGATCAAAGCGGCTGATGAATTTGTGCTGCCAGATGGGCGTGCCCCCAACGCCGTGCGATTGGCGATTGGGACTTGCGTGTCCGAGCCACAATTTGCGGCGGCGCTGGATGAAATCAACAGATTGCTGTCACAGCCGAGCGGCCGGATCGACAATTGATGGGGTAAAATAATACCGTTTTTGTATCACATTGTTTTTGCTTGATTTATTTAGGATTGATGCGCTTGACGGTGGGGGAAGGGGTCACTAAAAGCCCCCTATCGAATGTCGGGCCGCATCACGCGGTCCTTATCCATTAGGACAGATACATGAAAACCTTTTCTGCTACACCGGCGGATATTGAGAAGAAATGGATCCTGATCGACGCTGAAGGCGTTGTTCTGGGCCGTCTGGCTTCCATTATCGCCATGCGCTTGCGCGGCAAGCACAAAGCATCGTTCACACCGCACATGGACATGGGCGACAACGTGATCGTTATCAACGCTGAGAAAATTCAGCTGACTGGCAACAAGCGTGAGAAGCCAAACTACTGGCACACTGGCACTGTTGGCGGCATCAAATCCCGCACAACTGGTGAGATCCTTGAAGGTGACCACCCTGAGCGTGTTGTTATGCAGGCTGTTAAGCGCATGCTGCCTGGCAACCGTTTGTCCCGCGTGCAAATGACTCACCTGCGCGTTTTCGCAGGCGAAGAGCACGGTATGGAGGCTCAGAAGCCTGAAGTTCTCGACGTTAAGTCCATGAACAAGAAAAACACGAGGACTGCATAATGGCTGATCAAGTGAACTCCCTCGAAGAGCTGGGTGCAGTTGCAGAAACCGTTGAAGCGGCACCTGCTGTTGAAACCATCCACCGCGAGCCTGTGAAAGACGAATTCGGTCGTTCCTATGCGACCGGCAAACGTAAAGACGCTGTTGCACGTGTCTGGATCAAGCCAGGTTCTGGTAAGGTTACAGTCAACGGTCGCGAACAGAACGTTTACTTTGCACGTCCTGTTTTGCAGATGATCCTGCGTCAGCCGTTTGAAGTTGCTGGTGTTGACGGTCAGTTCGACGTTGTTGCGACAGTTAAAGGCGGTGGTCTTTCTGGTCAGGCTGGTGCGGTTAAGCACGGCATTTCCAAAGCACTGCAGTTGTTTGACCCATCCTTGCGCGCCTCTTTGAAAGCGGCAGGCTTCCTCACACGCGACAGCCGTGTTGTTGAGCGTAAGAAATACGGTAAAGCAAAAGCCCGTAAGAGCTTCCAGTTCTCCAAACGTTAAGTTTTGGAACCAAGTATTGCGAAAGGGCGGCCCATTGGCCGCCCTTTTTGCGTTTGATGATCCGCGTTTGAGAAGTGATTAGGTTTTCAATTGAAGCGGCTGCCACCCCCCACGCAAAACCGAAAAACGCCTGCCACCCTGAACAACCAGAACACAGAGCCCTACAATTGCCAGGCTCACGAAGACCTTCCCAATTGTCCATTCGCTGTGGGTGTGGATGCACTGAACGGCCTGCGCCATTGTCAAAACCAGCATGATCGATGCGGAAACTCGTGTCCGCACACCTAAAACAATCGCCAAACCAAACACAAGAAAGGCCAAGCGCAGCATCACGTCCATAAAGAACATGTTGGTCGCTGACAGTGTGAGCGGAAACGTCTCGATGAGAGGGGCCGCATGGTGGACCGTGATGGGCTGGAGGCCGATCCAGAACAGGATCAAGCCCGTGACAACTCTGACGCCCCAAACGCCGATGTCTGATATGATGTTCATGTTAATTAAATCCCTGCAACATAGATGGAATGTGCTCCATCAGTAGGGAAACGTCGCAAACATCAGGGCTATGTGTCGATACAAACCATTGCAGAACCGGAATTGCAGAAATGCAGGCGCCCCGTTTGACTGAAGGATGAGCGTGCCCTAGGCGTCTGGCTCGACCAACCCAAGGCCCCGTAAATAAACGCCAATCCCGGTTTCCAGCAAATCTTCCGGCGGGTAGGGCGAGCGGGTTCCGGGCGCGCCACGGGCAAACAATTCAACCACCCCGTGGGACATCGCCCAGATATGGGCACTGAACATTTGCGGCGGGGGACGGCGCTCTTCTGGGATGTGCAGCGACAGCTCAGTTGCGGCGGTTTCAAGCACCCCCATCGCCCGCGTCGCAACATCGTTCAATTCAGGCGTGCGCTGGATCGAAATACCGCTTTCAAACATGGCCACGTAATGGCCGGGATATTTGCGGGCAAAGGCCAGATAGGCCCGTCCAGTCGCCTCAAATGACGCAAGCGCTGACGGTTGGCCCTTGGCATAGGCGTATTCCATTAAATCGGCGAAAATTTCATAGCCTTGGCGCGCAGCTTCGGCGATCAGGTCTTCGCGGCCGTCGAAATGCCGGTAAACAGCCGCAGGCGTGACCCCAGCTTCTCGTGCGGCTTCGGACAGGGTGAAACCGGTGGGGCCCTTTTCCTCGATCAAGCGCAATGCACCATCGACCAGCGCCCGCTTCAAATCGCCGTGGTGATAGCCGCGCTTAGGCACTCAATGCCTCCGGCCCGCCAACGATATTTGGGTCGGGCTGGCCTAACGCGTGGGTATCTTTGCCGTCATAATCCAGTTGGCACAGCACCGAGCGGATCGCATTGACCCGCGCGCGGCGTTTGTCTGCGCTGCGGATGACGGTCCAAGGGGCGGCCTCGGTGTGGGTTTTGGCCAATGTTTCGGCAATGGCATCTGTGTAGCCATCCCATTTCTTGAGGCCCTCAACATCGATCCAGCTGAGCTTCCATTGCTTGAGCGGGTCGTGTTCACGATCCATAAACCGTTGCAATTGTGCGGCCCGATCGACGGTCAGCCAAATTTTGAAAACCTTGATCCCTTCATCCACCAGCATCTGCTCAAACGGGTTAACCTGCTCGAACCATTTTGCGCGCTGAGTATCGGAACAAAACCCGAAAACCTTCTCGACGACGCCGCGATTGTACCATGAGCGATCAAAAAATGTGATCTCGCCCGCAGAGGGCAGATGCTGAATGTAGCGTTGGAAATACCATTGGCCGGCTTCGGTCTCTGTAGGTTTGGACAGGGCCACAACCCGCGCGCCACGTGGATTAAGGTTTTCGCGGAACCGTTTGATTGTACCACCTTTTCCGGCGGCATCGCGGCCTTCGAACACGATCGCAATGCGTTGACCACTGGCCTTAACCCAAGACTGCATTTTGACTAGTTCAATTTGCAAATTGGCCAAAGCGTCTTCGTAGTCAGCACGTTTCCATTTCTTCTCATACGGAAAATCGGTCGCGAGGATCTCGCCCTTTTTCGCGCCCTCAATTTCGGCGCGCACATCGGCGGGCGCGTCCTGTTGGAAATAGCGGCTGATTTCACCGTCAAATGGCAATGGCGACATGGGACCTCCTTGGGTTTGATGCACTATGAAGGGCCAGCCCTCCTAGCGCAATCCGGCCTGCGTTGCGATCCTGTCGATTGCGTCGAAAACAACCTCTGGCCTTGCGTGATGGGGCATATGGCCTACCCCTTCGAGCACGGTCAAATTTGCCTGCGGTACAGCGGCTGACAGGGGGATCGAGTGAATGTCTAACGGCACTGTCGTGTCTGCATCGCCATGGATGATTTCCAACGGTAGCGTGAACTCATCGACGTAGCGTGCGGCCATAGCCACGATATGGGGGCGGAGTGTATTGACCTGCCGTGTATTGGCGCGAAAACTGTCCGGCCTCACGGTTAATGCACCGCCGATATGGTCAATGTAGCCGTCTGGTACGGGCTGCGGTGCAAAGATCGGGGCGATGGCCTCGGCGATCCGATCTTCGGTGGCCAATGCCGAAATAACAGGCGGCACAATTGCGCCGCCCAATAGCGAGCCGTTCACGGTGTAATAGGCGCCCAAACCACCGGGCCAAGGATGAGATGGACCCGCAACATTTACGACACCGGCCGTGGTTTCGGGGTGGTTCAACCCCCAGGCCAGCGCAACTGATCCACCATAGGAATGGCCCAAAACAATCGCGTTCGTTGCCCCCAGCTGCACAGCCGCACGCTGTAGTAGTTGCGCCTGTTCCGCAGGGCTTTCGGCTTGTGTGGTAAAGGCACTGTCATAGGCGTCAGACGTGCGATCAGTGTAACCCAAACCAGGGCGGTCAAAAATGATCACCCGGTAGCGATCTTTCAGACGGTCGAGGTATTGAAACGTAAATTCGCGCGCATTGCCGCCCGCACCGTGGATCAGCACCAAATCGGGCCCGGTTCCAGCAACAACCGCATGCACATTGCGCCCATCCACGTTGAGAATTTGCCCTTCTGGGGGATAGTCCCGCTCGGCCTGCGCGACCTGGCCGTCCGATTGACGGTCGGTCATAACGGCGCAGCCGGCGAGGGCGGCGAGAGACAAGGTTGCGACGAGCTTGAAAGCCAAATGGATCATCCTGCGCTAAAGGTTCACCCTATAGATAGGGCGCCTCGGCCCGAACACAAAGCCTATGCGCCGTGTTTCATGCTGTCGTTGCGTCACGGTTGCTCAACGCAGATCGGTGCTGGTTAATCCGATTTGATCGATATCATAGGGCGTCGTCAGATAAATTTCGCTGATCCAGTTCCCGTACAACAGATGCGCATGGCTGCGCCAACGGTTCGGCGGTGTTTTCGATGGATCATCATCGGGGAAATAGTTGATCGGCAACTGAATTTCCGCACCTTCGATTTGGTTGTTTGTCAGGTCACGTTGGTATTCTTGGGCCAAGGTATCGCTGTCATATTCAAAGTGGTTGAACACATAGATCGCGCGATGATCTGGGTCTTCGACCAATGCAGGACCTACGTCATTGGAATGCAACAAAATCGGCAGGCCAGCGGCCTCGATCTCGTCGCGTTTCATTTCCGTCCAGCGGCTGACAGGCATGGCCAATTCATCAGAAAATCCACGCAAATAGGGGCTTTGCGGGGCGAAGTTCATGTGGCGGTAGCAGCCGAACAGCTTCTTCGACAGGATATGTTTTTTGACCCCGTGGAAGTGGTTGATCATCGCCATGCCACCCCAACACACCCCGAACGTGGAATGTACGTTCGTCTGCGTCCAATCCATGATTTCGGTCAGCTCGTCCCAATAGGTGACGTCCGAAAACTCCAGATGTTCGATGGGGGCACCGGTGATGATCAGCCCGTCAAACTTTTGGTCCTTCACCTCTTGGAAGGTGCGGTAAAACTCTTCCAAATGGTCAGCCGCGGTGTTCCGGCTTTCATGATCCGACATCCGGATCAGCGTCAGCTCAATCTGAAGCGGCGTGGCCCCGATCAACCGCGCGAATTGGTTTTCCGTCTGAATTTTCTTCGGCATCAGGTTCAAAATGCCGATGCGCATGGGGCGAATGTCCTGCTGGTCCGCGGCAGCCTGGCCCATCACCATAACACCTTCACGCGATAAAACGTCAAAGGCGGGAAGCGAGCGGGGAAGGCGGATCGGCATAGGTTCAGTCCTGTTGTGTCAACGAAGGGTGGATGTAGGCGGCCTAGCCGCGCTTCTCAAGGGCTTGACCGATGACAGCGGTAAAGTCTGCTTGATCTCGCACCGATGCCATATCGGAGGCATCAACGGTCACGCCCCAATTATCGGCCATGGCCGCATAGCGCGGTTGACGGTGTGCAAGCGCACGCGCGTAAGTCCAACGAATGAATTCATCGGGATCAACATCGCCTTCAGACATGTTGTTTTCATTTAAAAAATCATGCCATGCCTGTACAAGGAATTCGGGCTGATAGGCCATAGGTTTCGGCGCCTTGTCAAACCTGCGCACCAGCTCTGCCGTGTGGTCTTCGGTGCCTTTGATCCAGACCATCAAGCACGATTGCGCCAAAAGGGTCAGGACCGGATCATTGGCGTCATCGGGATCAACCCATTCACAGATCGAGCCCCCAGTGTCGCAAACGAAATTCGGATAGCCATACAATGTCTGCGCACGCTCGATGAAATAGGGCGTGTCACGCAACGCATCCAATTCGGCACGTCGGAATTGCTCTTGCCGTCGCTGGTATTCCGCCATCGGCAACCCGCCAAGCGCTTGGTCACCCGGTTTGCCAAGATAGGTGCTGACAGGGGTCAGATTATCGAAGGTGATGTTGGAGGCGATATGAATACTGTCTGACATCAGCAGTTCGCGCAAAAACGGAACCTTCATGGCTTCGGCTTTGGCGTTATCGGCAATGAATTCGCCCATGTAGCGCGTGCCGATCCGGTAATCGATGGAGTAGTGAAACCAATCATGTGTCTCGCGTAACATGTTGGAAACATAAGTTTTACCAAGCCCTGACATCGCAAAGATCAGAACACGTTTTTGCGGCGCTTGCGCCCAGTCGGAGGCAGAAGAATAGATCATGAACCTTGGTTAGTGCGGGTTCCAGCCACACGCAACGAAAAAGCCCCAAACGTCTCCGTTCGGGGCTTTCGTTGTGATTTTGCGGTCGCTTTAGAAAGAATAAGCAACCTTAAGACCAACGGCTACAGCATCATTGTCGTTGAAGCTTGACCCAATTGTCGTGGTTGCATCACCGATGTTGATGTAGCGGACACCACCGGACACTTCGACACCATTGTCCATAGTGTAGGCGCCACCAACTTGGTAGCTGATGTAGCCATCCGTCGGCCCGAGGTTACCGGTCGGCTCGCCCGTGGACTTTTCATAGCCAATGGAGAAGGAGGCCGCGAAATTATCTGTGATCCGGCGGCCAACACCAACGTTCCACGTTACAACATCATCGTCATAGTTCAGAATGCTTCCGGCAAGGTTGTCATCGAGGCTGAAACCATCCCACATGACATAACGCACGGAACCAAACAGCAGCGTGTCCGCGGCGATACCTGTTTGGAAATCCAAGTTGAAAGATTCAGGTAGTGTTGTGCTGAGGTCACCGACTGTCCCATCCAGCTCCAGATCAATTTCACTGCTATATGTCAGTGCAACGCGCATTGCGATGTCGTCGCGCTCATACGCACCACCGACGACATAGCCAACACCATCACCAGAAGAATAAGTTGATGCATAAGCAGGTGTCGCAGTCGCTGGGCCTGGCCCGTCTAGATCCGGAAGGGCCGGAACATCATAGACACCATTCGCTTTTACGTACCGCAGGCCACCATGGACGCTGAAGTTGTTATCGATTTCATAGCGTACAAGCCCAGTGATACCGGTGCTTTCTACAGAGGCATTCGCGCCAGAAAGCAAATAGCCAGCGTCTTCATAAAACACGTCAGCACCGAACGGCTGATCAAAAATCAACCCCAAGGACACCTTGTCGTTCACTTGCGTTTTATAGGCGAGGCCCAACTGCGTGTAGTCTTGGCCGATGTTACCTGTTGGCGCACCGCCGAAAGCTGGGTTTGCATTGCCGGAAATCGATGGTGAAATTGAACCAAAGCTCAATTCTACGTAATCGCCGTCTTCAAAGATTGAACCAATGCTCTGACCAGAGCGATCAAGACCACCAGCGGTTGCAGCTGTTGTTGTCAAAAGCAGGGCTGCGCCCGCTGTCATATATTTCATCATGTCCCTTTTCCCTTATCCATGAGTGGTGGATATCTCCCTGAACCACAGTAGATAGCCGCACCTAAATGAATCAATTCGGACGCTACGTCAGATTGTCGCAGTTCTCACGGGAGTCTCATTTGAGACACGGCTGCAGGTGCAGCATTTCAAACTCAGCGCCGCTGACCGAAGCTAATGTTTACATAATTTGCGGCAAAAATCACAGCAGCGCCAATAAAAACCCAGATATCCAATGTTTCGCCATAAAGTTGGGCGCCAAGGATCGCGATGAGGGGTAGGCGGATGAAATCAATGGGCATGACGATATTTGCAGGGGCCAGTGACAGGGCCGTCGTCAGGCAGAAATGCGCCAGCAGGCCCGCGCAGCCAATCAAAACAAGCCAAGGCACATTGCGCGCAGAGGGCAGGGCGATATCCCCATCAAACCCCGCAAACACCAGCCCAAGGCCAAGTTGGATGACCGTGAGCCAGAACAAGATGCAGGTAATCGTCTGAGTTTGGGTCAATTTTCGGGTAAAAACAGCCGTCAAAGCAAACCCGATCGCCGCCGTTGCCGCCGCGAGCGTGCCTGCTGATACCGGTGTCGCGCCAGGTTGGGTGACAATCACAACACCGGCAAACCCGGCCAAGGCGGCACAGGCCCCGACGGGCGTGATCCGTTCGCGCAACAAAAGAGGCGACAGCAATATGACCCAAATCGGCGTTGTGAATTCCAACGCAAACACCTGCGCCAAAGGAATGGCCGTAAGCGCATAGAACCACAGGTTTTGCCCCGTGAAATGGGCCAGATTTCGAATCCCATGCAGGGGCAGCTGTTGGCGATTGATTTGCGAAATCGTGCCCGCGCCCCAAGCGACCGATATCACGATGATTCCGCCAATCAGGCTTCGGAATAACATAATCTCAAAGGTATCAAGCTCGATGCTCACCGTGCGGCCCGCGATCGCCATGGAGGTGAACGAGACAATGGCGCCCATCATCCAAAGGGCGGCACGTGGTGTATTGGACATTGGCGCACCCTTTCCCAAACTGTGAACGCTGCTGCAGCTTGACATAAGTCTGACAAGAGGGCGAGGTGTGTGCATGAAATGGATTTTTATCGCCTGCGTCTTCGCGTCTACGGCAGCGGCCGACCCGATGGTTGTGCATCAGACAGCGCGCACTTTGTTCGATCATTTGCCAAATGTCGAAACAGTCAGTGATATGGGGGATCCATGCGGGGCTGGTCGAAACACCAATCCGCACATCGCCTATTGTACCACTGGGAACACAATTTTCATCTCTGACACCTTCGTCACGCGGCCCGCGGCGGCCTATGAAATGGGCCATGTGCTGGGGCATGCGGTTCAAGTGCGTCACGGCGTGGCCGATGTGGCCTTGCGCGCGATCCGGTCCCGCCGGTCGGAGGAGGCCGCGCTGCGGGGCATGGTGACACGGCAGGTCGAATGTGTGGCCGGTGTTTTGACAGCGCGGGCAGGGGTTCCAGCGATCAATTTGGCGCAATATTTTGACACCGAACCGTTTACCAAGGCCCATTGGGGCCGCCGGCCGGTGAATGCCGGCCCGCAAGTGTCCATTGGGCTGGCCGCGCGTGCGGAATGGTATGAAATTGGTGTTAATTCCGCCGATTTCGCGGCCTGCACGGTGGGCGAAATGTCCGCCGATTTGATCGTTGCCGCCGCGCGCTAATTCGCAGAGGTCGTGCAGCAGCCCGTCAGCAACAAGGGCGTTTCCCCCCGTTGGGTCAACACGCGCGCGGTGAGGTTTCCGTCGCTGCAGGCGCTATTTTCCAAGATCACGATTGCACTATCACCACGGCCAACCAATGTGAGCGCCCGGGGCCATTGTGCGCCTTGGGCCAGTGTTTCCAGCGCGAGGGTGAGCTCAGAGGTGCGGGTCAGCTCAAACTGGCCTTCGCCCTGATCCAGTGTCAACGACCACGCCGGATCTTGCCCCGAACACACAAGCGATGACGTCAAGGATTGCCCGAAAACGGGGCCCGTCAAAATTGCCATGATAAAACTGGATAGAACGACACGCATGATCTAAGGCTACCTAATCGGCTCAATGAAGCCAATTCACATCAGGGTTAGGGGCGATGGAATACAAGGCCGCACGCCCAAGATTGAACCAAATCGCCAGACTTTCACGCGCCAAAATACGCCAACCAATATCGCCCGATCGCGGGTTTCGCCGCACGTTTTCGGACATGGCAAGTGCGACGCGCAAATCGTCATGATCGAGTTCCCAAGCGGCCCATTTGAACGATACCCATGATCGCGGCAGGTGGAATGCCTCAGTCACCAGTATTACACGCTGTGCATCGGGCAGTTTTTCCAGGGAAAACAACCCGTTCTGCAACGTTGACTGCGCGTTGTTTTCCGTAACGGATGCGGCATCCGGCAACCCGAGGGACGCCGCATACAGCGACATCTGCGTGCCTGCCGCAGGGCCATTTTCAGCGGCTGTCCCCCCCGTGAACACGACAACAGGCGCGCGGCCCGCTTCAAACAGCTGCACGCACCGTTCGATGCGCGTCAAAACGGGGGCGGCCAATGTGCCGTTTGGCGACATGCCGCCCCCCAAACAGACAATCGCATCTGCGGTTTTAAAGTCATCGGTTTTCGGCACGGGCCAAACAAAGGTCCACGCCAGCATGGCCAATGACATAACGCCATAGGCCACAATGCCGATTTTCAGGAGCCGCACCAAAACCATGGCGCGCCTCTTATTCCCATTCGATCGTTCCCGGAGGCTTCGATGTGATATCGTAGGTAACGCGGTTGATCCCCGGAACCTCGTTGATGATACGGGTCGCCGTTTCACCAAGGAATTCATGACTGTAGGGGTAATAATCCGCGGTCATCCCATCCACAGATGTCACCGCGCGCAGGGCACAGGCGAAATCATAGGTGCGCCCATCGCCCATCACACCAACGGTGCGAACAGGCAAAATCGCGACAAAAGCTTGCCAGATTTCATCATAGAGCCCGTGTTTGCGGATTTGATCGATGTACACGGCATCCGCCTGACGCAGAATTTCCAGTTTCTCGCGCGTGATCTCACCAGGGCACCGGATCGCCAGACCCGGACCAGGGAAGGGGTGGCGGCCAATAAAGGACGCGGGAAGCCCCAGCTCACGGCCCAATGCGCGCACTTCATCTTTGAACAATTCACGAAGCGGCTCGACCAGTTTCAGCCCCATCTTTTCGGGCAACCCGCCAACATTGTGGTGGGATTTGATCGTGACAGACGGCCCGCCAGAGAAACTGACGCTTTCGATCACATCAGGGTAAAGCGTGCCTTGCGCCAAGAATTCAGCGCCCTCAATCTCATTGGCGTATTTCTGGAACACGTCGATGAATAACTTGCCGATGATCTTGCGCTTGGTTTCAGGATCAGACTGACCTTCAAGCTCGCCCAAGAACAATTCGGTTTCATCCGCATGGATGACTTTGAGGTTCATGTGATCGCGGAACATGCCCACAACTTCATCGGCCTCATTCAACCGCAACAGCCCGTGGTCCACGAACACACAGGTCAGCTGATCACCAATCGCTTCATGCAACAAGGCCGCGGCGACAGATGAATCGACCCCGCCGGACAACGCACAAATGACCTGTTTGTCACCCACCTGTTCGCGGATTTTTTCAATCGCGATGTCCTTGTAAGCGCCCATGGTCCAATCGCCTTTGAACCCGGCCAATTTGACAAAGTTCTCAAAGAATGTGGCGCCGTTGGGCGTGTGGTGCACCTCTGGGTGGAACTGAACGGCGTAGAAATTCCGCTCAAGATCCGCCGTAATGGCATAGGGCGCATTGGGGGAGGTGCCATAGACCTCAAACCCGGGCGCTAATTTCGCCACATGGTCACCGTGGCTCATCCAGACCTGTTCTTTTTCTTCCAAGAACCAACCGGCCAACATATCGATGCGATCCTCCGACGGCGTGACATAGGCGCGACCAAATTCCGCCGTACCGCCACCACCGGAAATCTTACCGCCGTGCACCTCACCACCAAGCTGAACCATCATGGTTTGCTGGCCGTAGCAGATGCCCAAAACAGGCACGCCCAAGGTCCACAAACTGTCAGGGGCGCGCGGCGATCCTTCGCGGGTCACCGTATCGGGGCCACCGGACAGGATCACAGCCTTTGGCGCAATCTCGGCCAATTTGGCATCCGTGACATTCTGATAGGGGTGGATTTCGCAATAGACGTTTAACTCGCGCAGGCGGCGCGCAATCAGCTGCGTAACCTGAGAGCCAAAGTCGATGATGAGGAGGCGGTCGTGATCGATAATATCCATGACTTCCCCTAAATCGTGATGCGTTCAGGTGCAAGGATTCGACGGCCCCGTCCAGGCGCGCATCGCAAAGTTTAGACGAAATCCAACAAGCCGTCGGGGAAAAGCGCTGTCTTTTTCGTTTTAAAGTCGGAAACAGGAACCCAGGCGCAGGCAAATCGGGTCCCCTCATCATCCACCACAAATTCATCGGCAGCCGCCAAACCGCAATCATCGAGCACAACCGTGTAGATAAAAACAACCTCATGGCCTGTCTGGCCTTCGTGTTGATAGATGTTTTCCAGCACGGTCAAAGGGCGCACATCACGGACGGTCGCGGAAATTTCCTCCGCCAACTCCCGCACGATTGTCTCTCTGCTGCGTTCGCCAAATTCAATGGTACCGCCCAAGGGCCGCCAACCTTTGATCCGGCCGGTGTCATCGGGGATGGCGCAGACCAAAATCCGATTATCCCGCCAAATCAGGGCGAGCGATTTGTGCCGAATGCGCGGATGGGGCCGCCAATGTGTGGTGAGGGTTTCCATGTGCGATGACTAACATGTCGTTTTCGCCTCTCAAAGGCCGCTTTGCCGCCCGTGCGATAAACTTGCGCAGGATAGGGTTGGCCCAAGGAACAAGAGGACACTCCAATGGCTGATTTTGGCGGATCTGACGAAACTGTAAGCACCGGGTCTGCCCGCGGTGGCCGGAAACGTGGCGGCGGTGGTGCCGCCCGGCGCGCCGCTAGAACCGCCGTTTCATTCGACACGGCCCCCACGATCGAACGCAAAATTCCCAACCTCGAAATGTTGTCCGACCAAGCCTTGGACATCATCGAAGCGAACGCCGAGACCGTTTTGGAAGAGATCGGCGTTGCCTTTGTCGACAACCCAGCCGCACTCGATCGATGGCGCGCGGCGGGCGCCACGGTGGAAGGGGAACGGGTGCGACTGCCCAAAGGTTTAGCACGCAAATTGTGTGCAACGGCTCCGGCAACATTTGTTCAACACGCCCGCAACCCTGAAAAATCGGTCACCATCGGCGGCAACAACTTGGTTCTGGCACCGGTCTATGGCCCGCCCTTTGTCCGCGACGCCGCTGGCGGGCGCAGATATGCAACCTTGGCCGATTTCCAGAAATTCGTGAAACTCGGGTACATGTCCAAATGGCTGCACCATTCTGGGGGCACAGTGTGCGAACCCACAGATATTCCCGTCAACAAACGTCATCTGGATATGTTGTTGGCGCATATGACGCTGTCGGACAAACCGTTTATGGGCTCGGTGACCGAACCCAGCCGTGCCCAAGACAGCATCGAAATGTGCGAGATCTTGTTTGGTGCGGATTTCGTGCGCGATAACACGGTGATGACCTCGCTGATCAACATCAACAGCCCGCTGACCTTCGACCAAACCATGATGGGCGCGCTTGAGGTGTACGCGGCCCACAATCAGGCCACGATCATCAGCCCGTTTATCGTGGGCGGTGCCATGGCGCCGGTGTCCGTGATGGGCACATTGACCCAAGTGCTGGCCGAAGTGATGGCCGGTGTCGCCTATGGCCAATTGGTCCGGCCCGGGTCGCCCGCGATTTTCGGAACTTTCGTGACCTCTATCGACATGAACTCCGGCGCGCCGACGTTCGGCACACCGGAAGCCGCCCAGATCACCAACGGGGCAGGGCAACTCGCCCGCCGCATGGGCTTGCCCTACCGCTCTGCCGGGTCCTTTTGCGGGTCCAAATTGCCAGACGCGCAGGCCGCCTATGAAACGGCGAACAGTTTGAATATAGGGCTGATGTCTGGCGTGAACTTCATGTTGCACGCCTGCGGCTGGCTCGAAGGGGGCCTCGTCGCTGACTTTGAAAAATTCGTGCTGGACGCAGATCAGCTTGGCACGCTCCACCACATGGCCCGCGGCATTGAGATTGACGAGAACGCCCAAGCCATGGATGCCATCCGCGAGGTGGGCCCTGGCGGGCACTACCTTGGCTGCGCACACACACAGGCCAATTTCAAGTCGGCCTTCTGGCGCTCAGAGGTGTTCGATTACAAACCCTTCGAGACCTGGGAAGAAGAGGGCGCGCGTGACAGTCAAACACTGGCCACATCCCGTGTGGCAAAGCTGCTCGACACCTATCAGGCGCCGCCCCTTGATCCTGTGATCAAAGCCAAGCTGGACGCCTATGTGTCCGACAAGAAAGCCTCCATGCCGGACAGTTTCATGTAGCGGCTCATTGCACCACCGTCAGGGCCCGTTTCCGCGCGGAGGATAGGCCTTTCAGGATCCGCGCCTCGCACATGATCGCGACCAAAATTTCTACGTGCCGCGCAACGGAATATTCCGCCCGTTTCGACACACGTTGCGCATCTGCCACAGCCTCAAGCTCCATCAGCTTCACGATCGCCTGTCCCGGGCCGGGCAACGTTTCCGTTTTCAAGATGCGGCGCAGGTGCACAGTGCGGCTATAATCCTCGACGCCATGCCGTGCGGTACGCACCAATAAACTTGGGCGTTTGAGGCGTGAAATAAGTGTTAAGATATCTTCCATTTCGAGTCTCCCTTGGATGAGTTGCCATGAAATTGACACATCCTTGGGGGGTGTTGCGTGTGGATAAACAGCGGCGAACGGTGTGTTTACAATAATTTACACTTTGGAAACAATTTTAATGGTTGTGGATATAAATTAACTATCTGGAAACAATTAGGCGCAAATGTTGCAGCACTTCTGGTCTTAATCCGCCAGAACATGGGAAGTTGGGGAACACGATGAGAAATGCAATTCGTACGTCGCGGGCAGTACCGTCATGGGTTCCTGTAGAAGTACAAAATTATGTATTCCATACTGAAATGGGGCAACCGATCCGGGTGTTGGCACGGTCACAATCGTGCCATGCGTCCACGATCATGCGGCAAATCCGCAAGGTCGAGACCCGCCGCGATGATCCTTTAGTGGACCGCGCGATCAAAGCCCTCGGGGACGAGAACGGGCAGACAAAATTGCCCTCTGATCTGGAAATGATGCAGGCTTTGCGCCGGCTTTCATCCCCCGATGCGATGCTCGCCATTGCCGTCGGGATGGAACAGGGCGTGATCTTGCAAGATTTGGCCAGCGGCGAACCTGATCACGGGGCAAAACTGCCTGCCGACACCGCCATGAGCCTTGCTCTGCGCGGCTGGATCGGCTGTTCCAACGCCACAAGCCGTGTGCTGCGCTACCGCATCACACCTACGGGCCGTGTCGCATTGCGCGAGTTGACCGCCGCCACCGAAAATCAAGCACGGGCCCAGGCCGAAGCACCCGAGGGCTTTGAAACACAGCCCAAAGGCACCGGAGCGTGGGCACAGGCTGTGACCGAAGCCCGCTTGCCGTTGCAGGAAAGCCCAATTGTCGGGCTGGCGCGCCGCCGTGATCGGGATGGAAACCCGTTCCTCAACCGCGCCATGGTCCGCGCCTCCGAACGGTTGCGTGAAGATTTTGAGCTGGCGCATGTCAGCGCGCACCGCGACGGGAAAGACGCGCCCAACTGGGATGAAATCATCGAAAACATTAACGCCCACAGGCCGCTTCAAACTGCAGGCGACGGTGCGTTGCCGCAAGTGAAACGCGCGTTGGAATTTTTGGGGCCGGGCCTGTCCGAGGTGGCAGTACGCTGCTGCTGCTATTTGGAAGGCTTGGAAACCACCGAAAAGCAAATGGGCTGGGCGGCCCGATCCGGTAAAATCGTCTTGCGGATCGCGCTGCAACGGCTGGCGTTGCACTACGAAGACATGGGCGAGCTAGGCCCAAAGATCGGGTAATGCTGCATAAAAGCCATGCACAGCATGCAATGCTGGGTCCTAAAGGCGGCTCAGGCTTGGACAAATCATTTCGTGCGGCCTAAGTAGGGGGCAGAGGAGAACCCGATGTCTGCACGTGATTTGAAAATCCCCGCTCAACGCCATCCAGAAAAGCAGCGCCGCCCTGATGCGCCGCAGCCCAAAAAACCGGATTGGATCCGCGTGAAGGCCCCGACGAGCGAAGGGTACAAAGAAACCCGCAACATCATGCGCGAAAACAAACTGACAACCGTGTGTGAAGAGGCCGGTTGCCCGAACGTGGGCGAATGCTGGTCCCAGGGTCACGCCACGATGATGATCATGGGCGAAGTCTGCACACGCGCCTGTACCTTCTGCAACATCGCCACAGGTAAACCGCCTGAAGCATTGGATGTTTTTGAACCGGGCCGTGTTGCCGATGCGGTGAAAAAACTGGGCCTCAACCACGTTGTTATCACCTCAGTTGACCGTGACGATGTCGAAGATGGCGGGGCAGAGCATTTCGCCCAAACCATTCGCGCCGTGCGCCGTCAGTCGCCCAACACCACAATCGAAATTCTGACGCCCGATTTCATTCGCTGTGACGACAGTGCGTTGGAAGTGGTCGTTGCGGCCAAACCGGATGTGTTCAACCACAACCTCGAAACCGTGCCCGGCCTTTACCCCGAAGTGCGCCCCGGCGCGCGCTACTTCCACTCCTTGCGCCTGCTGCAACGGGTGAAAGAGCTCGATCCCTCCATGTTCACAAAATCTGGCATCATGGTGGGGCTTGGCGAAGACAAACAGGCCGTGACCCAAGTCATGGAAGACATGCGCGCCGCCGATATCGATTTTCTGACCATCGGCCAATACCTGCAGCCAACACCGAAACACCACGCGGTGGACCGGTTTGTCACCCCCGAAGAATTCGCCACCTACGAAAAAACGGCGTTCAACAAAGGGTTCTTGATGGTGTCTGCAACGCCGCTCACACGGTCAAGCTACCACGCCGGTGATGATTTCGCGAAACTGCGCGCGGCGCGTTTGGCCAAGCTCGCTAGGTAAATCCTGCGCACGCCTTACGGCCGAAACCCACGCATCTTCTCAACGGTGGCCCATTCGGGCCACCCTATGAACTTTTCGATCCCCACCAGAATCAAACACAGGGCAATCGCGCCCAGAACCAGCTTCACCCGCGCCTCAGAAGGCGGGTTGCGCGCCCACAGTTTGGCTTTCATCAACCAGCGTGTGTAATTCATGTGAACCGCACCTTTCCGATATAGGGCAGGTTGCGATTGCGCTGCGCATAATCGATCCCGTAACCCACCACGAACTCATCGGGAATTTCAAACCCGGTCCATGTGGCCTTCATATCCACCTCACGTCGGCTCGGCTTGTCGAGAAGTGCGATCGATTTCAAACGCTTAGGGTGGCGGGTGTTGAGCATATCGATCACCTGATGCAGCGTATGCCCCGTATCAACAATATCTTCGACCACCAAAACATCGCGCCCTTCGATCTGGCCGCGCAAGTCTTTCAAAATCCGCACCTCCCGCGAGGATTCCATGCCGTCACCATAACTGGACGCCTCTAGAAAATCGACCTCCACAGGCAGATCCAATTCACGCACCAAATCCGCGATAAACACAAACGAGCCGCGCAGCAGTCCAACGACCACCAGCTTGTCTGTGTCTTTAAACTCGGCATGGATGGTGCTGGCCAGCTCTTCGATCCGCGCTGCGATGGATTTCGCGGAAATCATTACGTCGATGGCATAGGCTGGTTGCGTCATGTGGTCCCGACCTCGCGGTTGTGAAGGGCAATTGCTTGTAATTTCGCGCAAACCATACGACATCACCCAGCAATGTCACGACCGAAAGACCGCTATGCCTCGCCATTCTGAAACGCGCGCCCTGCCATACACCGCTGATCAAATGTTTGATCTGGTTGCCGATGTGGCGAATTACCCAAAATTCTTGCCCTGGACAGCCGCGGCGCGCATTCGCTCCACAACAGAAGAAGAGGATCACACCGTGATGCTCGCCGATCTGGTGGTCAGCTTTAAGGTGTTTCGCGAACGGTTCGGCAGCCGCGTGGTTTTATGGCCCGAGGCCCGCAAAATCGACACGGCCTATATTGATGGGCCGTTCAAATTTCTTGAAAGCACTTGGACATTTACGCCCACCGACACGGGCTGTGACGTTCATTTCGAAGTGGATTTCGAATTCAAAAACAAACTGCTGCAAGGGGCGGCTGGTATGTTTTTCAATGAAGCAATGCAGCGCATCGTGCGCGCATTCGAGACCCGTGCAGATACGCTATACGGCTAAAAGAAAGGGCGCCCCAATGGGACGCCCAATCTAGATTTCTATCAAACCGGCTTAGCTGGTCATGTCATAGGCCCGTTCGCCGTGTGACGTGATATCAAGACCTTGCGCCTCGTTTTCCTCAGACACACGGATCGGGAAGATCGCTTTGACGACCAAAACGATCACAACAGTTGTTACTACCGTCCAAACGCCCACAACAGCCAAGCCACCCAATTGCGCGGTCCAGCTGGCGTGACCAAAGACCGCCAACATCACAATCCCGAACATGCCGCCCACACCGTGCACCGCGAACACATCCAATGTGTCGTCAATGTTCATTGTGTGTTTCACGAAACCGCACAGCTCTTGACACATCACACCGGCAATCGCACCGATCAGCAAGGCCTCGACAGGACCGACAGAGCCGGATGCAGGCGTGATTGAGGCCAAACCGGCAATCGTACCCGTAACCATCCCAACAAGAGATGTCTTGCCAAAGCGGATCTTTTCCCAAGCAACCCAGGTCAAAGAGGCTGTCGCGGCAGAGATATGCGTGACCGTGATCGCCATCGCGGCACCACCGTCAGCCGCCAATTGCGACCCACCGTTGAAGCCGAACCAGCCGACCCACAACATCGCCGCACCGATCATCACCATCCCGGGGTTATGAGGCGGCTTGGCTTTGTCTTTCCGCTCGCCCAAGAAAAACGCCACGATCAGCGCCGCCAGACCAGCCGTTTGGTGCACCACGATGCCACCGGCAAAATCGTTCACACCATCCGCGAACAAAGACCATTCAGCCCCGGCCAACAAACCGCCGCCCCAAATCCAGTGGGCCACAGGCGCGTAGCAGATCAGCATCCACAAGCCCGAAAACGCCATCACAAACCCAAATCCGATGCGTTCAACATAGGCACCAACGATCAAGGCTGGTGTGATGATCGCAAACGTCATCTGGAATGCAAAGAACAAGACCTCGGGCAGGGTGCCCGACACTGTATCTGCGTCGACGCCGTTCAAGAAAGCTTTGCCAAGGCCGCCCCAATAGGCGTTACCGTCCCCGAAGGCGATCGAATAGCCCGCGGCGAGCCAAAGCAGGCTCATCAAACAGGCAATCCCGAAACATTGCATAAACACGCTGAGCACATTGCGCGCACGCACAAGTCCACCATAAAATAAAGCCAACCCCGGCAGGGTCATAAACAGCACGAGGGCTGTGGCCACGATAATCCAAGCAGTATCTGCTCCGTTCATAGGAGAGTCCCTTCCCAATTTTTTTCCCGCCGCCGCTTATCCAGCTATGCGACGATCAAAAAAGGGGCGTGCGGGATTATTTCCGCATATTTATCGGGCAATATTTAAATTGCTATAATTTTACGCGATTTAAAATCTATCTGATGCAAAATGTGGCTACTTGTGCATCTCCCACTCCAGAAGCAGCGCGATTGCGTGATCGACGGTCGCCTTGCGCACCTGCGCGCGTCCGATGGCACCAAATTCAACCGTTTCAACATGCACACCGCGCGCTCCAGCCACCCCAAAACACACGCGCCCCTCGGGCTTGTGCTCAGAGCCACCAGGCCCAGCGATGCCTGTCACCGAAATCGCGATATCCGCATCGGAGCGATCCAACGCCCCCAAAGCCATTACCTCCGCAACCTCTTCGGACACAGCCCCATGGGCCGCGATCAGCCCTTCATCGACGCCCAGCATCTGAATTTTGGCCGCATTGGAATAGGTGACAAAGCCACGGTCAAACACAGCAGACGATCCTGCAACATCCGTCACAGCCGCCGATATCAGACCCGCCGTGCAGCTTTCCGCCGTGGCCAAAACCAACCCCTTGTCTCGCAACACCTCAACCAAACGTGCAGCAGACGTCACGACAGCACCCCGTGCCAAAGCCCCGCCATGACCAAAACGCAGATCGCCGCCAAAATACCCGCGATCACATCATCCAACATCACGCCGGTCGCATTGTCTTTGCGATCGGCCCAGCCAACGGGGCCGGGTTTCGTGATGTCGAACAGACGAAACAGCGCAAATGCAGCCAGCCAACCGGGCCAAAGCTCGAAAACAGACACGCCCGCATGGGCCGCCCCCACCAAAACCGGAAGCAGCGCGATCCATTGGCCCACGACCTCGTCGATCACAATCTCGGACGGATCATGATTGTCGGCGCCTTCGGTCATCACCTTCGTCGCGACATACCCCTTGGCGTACCCCAGCGCGATGGCCACTGCGAACAGCCAGACGCCGCCAATCTCATAGATCAACCAACCCAAGGGCAGGGCGGCCAACGACCCCCAAGTGCCCGGCGCAGGCTTCATATAGCCCACATAAAACACCGTCGCCGTGATCGTCGCCCAGCGTTGCTTCACCGCCTGAATATTCATAGCTTCACCAATGTAACTGTCGCCATAGCCGCAATCCCCTCACCACGGCCCGTAAACCCCAGCCGTTCAGATGTCGTGGCCTTCACGCTAACACGGTCCATATCCAGCGCCATGATTTCGGCCATCTTTTCGCGCATCTGCAACGCGACCGGCCCGATCTTTGGAAACTCGCAGATTAACGTGCAATCCATATGGGTCAGCGTATAGCCCATCTCGCGCGCTAAATCGCAGGCGTGTTTCAGGAAAATCTCGCTCGCGGCGCCTTTCCACTGTGGGTCGCTCGGCGGGAAATGCTGGCCAATATCCCCACGGCACAGGGCGCCATAAATCGCATCCGTCACCGTGTGCATGCCCACATCCGCATCCGAATGGCCCTGCAACCCGCGCGAATGGGGCACATCGACCCCACACAATGTCACATGATCGCCCGGCCCAAATCGGTGCACGTCAAATCCGTTACCCGTCCTAATATCCATCCCAGTCTCCGGTTGAGAGGCAAGATACGCCTCAGCCCGCGCGAAATCCGCAGGCAGTGTTATTTTTAGATTGGCCTCATCGCCTTCGACAATTGCAACAGGCAGGCCCGCACGGCGCGCGACCTCAACATCATCCGCGCTTCCGGCACCGAACGCCGCATGAGCATCGCGGATCGCGGCACACGAAAACCCTTGCGGGGTCTGCGCACGAAACAATCCGTTGCGATCTTGCACGCCGGTCACATGCCCCGCATCACCGGTCCAAAGCGCATCGGTCACGGCAAGAGCAGGGGCCGCGGCAACACTCTTAACAAGCGCGCTCAAAACACGGTCAATCACATCCGCCGACACGCAGCACCGCGCGCCGTCGTGGATCAAAACGCGGTCCGCATCCGTCACGCCCAGCCCCGCTTGAACCGACGCAGATCGCTCAGCACCGCCCAGCACAATGCGGGCACGCTGTTGAAATCCATGGCGCTCTACCAAGTCCATGTCGGCCTGCGCCACAACCAAAATAATCTCGTCAATCGCAGGGTGGCGCGCAAAGGCGTCCAACGTATGCCCAAGAACACTTTGTCCCGCGATGGTGTGCCATTGCTTTGGCAGATCGCCCCCCGCACGGGTGCCACGCCCTGCGGCAACGATAATGGCTGCGGTTTTCATTCAGCTATCCTTGGTTTCACTTCAAACGTTCTAGCCAGTGACAGGCCCAATCGGAAGGGGTGGCTTGTATTTGATTAAAAATTAAGCACAAGCCACCATCCGCCTATTAATTCAACGCCTTTTCATTGCCACTCCCGAAGGCTCAGTCTAATTATTCAGCATGAAAACGTCCGCTGTCTTAAATTCAACCAATACGCCCGTCGCACTTGCCCCATTAGCAGGCATCACCGACCTGCCGTTTCGGCGTCTGGTCGCCTCTTTCGGCGCGGATTGGGTGGTGTCAGAGATGGTCGCCAGCCAGGAAATGGTGCAGGCGAAACCGGGTGTGCGGGAAAAAGCCGAACTGGGTTTTGATGAAACAAACACAGCCGTGCAATTGGCGGGACGCGATGCCTATTGGATGGCTGAGGCCGCACGCACCGTCGCGGGCAATGGCGCGGCCATGATCGATATCAACATGGGCTGCCCCGCCAAAAAGGTCACGAACGGGTATTCCGGCTCTGCCTTGCTGCGCGATCTGGATCATGCGCTGACGCTGATCGACGCGGTCGTGGACGCCGTAGATATTCCGGTCACGCTGAAAACACGGTTGGGCTGGGATGATGATTTGATGAATGCCCCCGAACTGGCCGTGCGCGCCGAAGCCGCCGGCATTAAACGGATCGTTATTCATGGCCGAACACGGTGCCAATTCTACAAAGGCCACGCCGATTGGCAGGCGATCAAGGCCGTCAAAGACGCGGTTGAAATCCCGGTGATCGCCAATGGCGACATTATAAATACGCAAACGGCCAAATCGGCGCTCGCCGCGTCAGACGCAGATGGCGTGATGATCGGGCGCGGCGCACAAGGCCGCCCTTGGATTTTGCGCGATGTCACCTGCGGCCTGGCCGGACACCCCATACAGCCAGCCCCCACTGGCCACGACTTCTTGGAGATGACCTGTGGACATTACGAAGACATGCTAATGTTTTATGGAAAAGAGCTGGGCAGCAAAGTCGCCCGCAAACACTTGGGCTGGTACATGGATCAAACAGGCCCTGAGCCTGCTTTGCGCAAAGCCGTGCTGACTGAGCGAGACCCGGCCAAGGTGCTCACGCTCCTCCCAGATGCGCTTGCTGAAACGTGTGCGGCATGAACGCGCTCTGGAACTCCTTGCCGGTGCCCGCGCTTCTGCTCAACGCCGATGACACCATCGCCGACAGCAATCCCGCCGCCGAAAGCTTTTTGAACCTCTCCGCAAAATCCCTGAAGGGCGCGCCGCTCTGGGACAAGGTGATGATCGACGCGCCCATCGAAAACGCCTTCATGCGCGCAACTAAAAACCGGTCGTCGCTGTTTGTGAATGATGTCGATGTCAGCAGCGGCGAACGCGCACCGCTGCAATGCAACATCCAGTTTGCGCCGCTCCTCGATGGGGGCGATCAAATGTTGATGATTTTCGAGCCACGTGAAATGGCCGCACGTCTCACCAAATCCGCTCAATCTGTGCGCGCGGCCCGATCCGCCATCGGCATGGCGGAAATGTTGGCCCATGAAATCAAAAACCCGCTGGCCGGCATCACAGGGGCGGCACAATTGCTGTCCATGACCCTGTCCAACGGCGACCGCGAAATGACAGACCTGATCGTGGAAGAATCCCGCCGGATCGTGAAGTTGCTGGAACAGGTCGAACAATTCGGCAACCTGCAACCGCCCAAAAAAGTACCCGTGAACATCCACGACGTGTTAGACCGTGCCCGCCAGTCCGCCTCGGTCGGATTTGGCGCGCATATGATGATGATCGAAGACTACGATCCATCCTTGCCTCCCACATTCGCCGATGCCGACCAGCTGTTGCAGGTCTTCTTGAACCTTTTGAAAAACGCATCCGAAGCGGGCGGGCCGGGCGGCTCGATCACACTACATACCTTCTACGACACGTCCTTGCGCCTGCAACGCGAAGACGGCAGCGCGGCCCGCTTGCCGCTCCAGATCGAGATCATCGACGATGGCCCCGGTCTGCCCAAAGAAATTGCATCAGATGTGTTTGAACCTTTCATATCTGGCAAAGAAAACGGCACGGGGCTCGGCCTCGCGCTTGTCAGCAAATTGATCGCAGATGTCGGAGGGTGGATCTCAGTTGAATCCATTCCGGGCCGCACGGTGTTCCGTGTGTCCCTCCCGACAGTGCCTAAAGACTACGACGGAGACAAATAATGGACGGAACAGTATTGGTCGCTGATGATGACCGCACGATCCGAACGGTCCTCACCCAAGCCCTGACGCGCGCAGGCTGCAAGGTCCACGCGACATCCTCACTCGTGACGCTGATGCGTTGGGTCGAAGAGGGCAAAGGCGATCTGGTCATTTCAGATGTCGTCATGCCCGACGGAAACGGGCTGGACCAATTGCCTAAAATCGCAGAGGCCCGCCCAGGTTTGCCCGTCATTGTGATCTCAGCCCAAAACACAATCATGACGGCCATTCAGGCCGCCGAGGCCAACGCCTACGATTACCTGCCTAAACCGTTCGACCTGCCAGACCTGATGAAACGGGCCGCGCGCGCCTTGGAAATCAAACACCGAGCACCTGCACCGCGCGCGGATGAGCCTGAAAACGGCGATCTGCCTTTGGTGGGTCGCACCGCCGCCATGCAAGCGCTCTACCGATTGGTCGCCCGCGTGATGAACACACCGCTGTCCGTGCTCGTCACCGGCGAAAGCGGCACAGGAAAAAGCCTGATCGCCCGCGCGATCCACGATTTCTCAGACCGGCGTTCCTTGCCATTTGTCGTGGCCTCCGCTGCCGACCTCGAAGGCATGGATGGCCCATCAACACTGCTCGCACGGGCCAAAGGCGGCTCTTTGGTCTTCGACGAAGTCGGCGATTTGCCCATGGAAACCCAAGCCCGCATCGTGCGAATGCTCGACGCCTTGGGCGACACGGCCCCACGTATCATGGCCACATCTCGCTCAGATCTTCTCGAAGCCCTGGAAGAAGGCCGCGTGCGCGAAGATCTCTACTACCGCCTCGCCGGGGTCACGATCACCGTGCCGCCCTTGCGGGACCGCGTCGACGATATCCCGCTCTTGGCCGAACATTTCTTGGCCCGCACCGAGCGCGAAGGCGCCCCAGCGCGCCGCCTTGCCAGCTCCGCCATCGATCTGGTGCGCGCCTACACCTGGCCGGGCAATGTGCGCCAGCTTGAAAACGTCGTGCGCCGGTTGGTCGTCACAGCCGGAACCGAGGAAATTCACCGCACAGAAGTCGAACAGGTCTTGGGCTCGCAACCGGCTGTCGAGCCGCTTCAAACCGGCAGCTCCGACAAATTGTCCGGGTCGGTCGCACAGCATCTGAAACGGTATTTCGATCTGCATGGCGGCATGCTCCCGCCACCGGGCCTGTACCAACGTATTTTGCGCGAAGTCGAAGCGCCGCTGCTCGAAATTGCGCTGGACGCCACCTCCGGCAACCAAGCTAAATGTGCCGAACTCCTCGGGATCAACCGCAATACCTTGCGAAAAAAGATCACAGATCTGGATATTCACGTGACACGCCGCCGCAAGTTGATGTAAAAGAGCAACATAACCGTGGCCCTTTGAACACGTCGTTCAAAGCAGGACCACATAAACAGGCGGTGGGCGACGCATAACTATGCGCAAGCCCTTTGAATTGGGGGCTTTTCGCGTGCAGCGATCCCTTTTGGGCATCAACATGTCTGCGTTTTCACGCTGGCGCAAACGGCGAAGCGTGCGAAACGCCTCGACGATCGTGTTGGTCTTGCTTGCGCCCATCTTGATTTTGCTGACGATCTCGGCGCTCAGACCGCTCGATCAAACGGGCCGGACAGAAATCCTGCGCCTGATTTTGCTGGCCGACATCATCTACGTCTTGATCATCGCCTCCCTCGTGGCCTCTCGCGTGTTCACGATGGTCGCCGCACGGCGCGCCAAATCAGCAGGGTCACGGCTTCACCTCCGTCTCACCGGCGTTTTCGGCCTCTTGGCGCTGATCCCCACAGTCGCCGTGGCGATTTTTGCCGTGCTCACCATCAACATCGGCCTCGAAGGCTGGTTTTCCGAACGGGTCCGCGATGTTGTGGGCAACTCTTTGTCCGCCGCAGAAGCCTACGAAGACGAACACCGCCAAGAGGTCGCCCGCGACGGCCAAGCCTTGGCGGGCTACCTCAACACCGAACGTCTGCAAACCTTCTTCATGGAGCGGGGCGAGGTGCGCCAAGCTCTCGAACGGGTCCAGCCGCAGATCGAGCGGGGCCTGACCGAAGTGTTCGTCATCGACGGCATGGGCGAAATCTGGGTGCGTGGCGATCGCTCGTATGAATTCTACTTCGAACAACCAACAGCCGAGGATCTGGTCCGCGCCCGCCAGTTGGGCATCTTGGTGATCGAAGACTGGACAAACAACGAATTCCGCGCGCTCATCCCCCTCGAAGCCTTCCCAGACAAATACCTCTACGTGACCCGCGAAGTCGACGGCGAGATTTTGGCCTTGCTTGACGACACCCAAGAAACCGTCGCGCTCTACGGCCAATTGGAAAACGAACGCGGGCGTGTTTTGTTTGAATTTGGCCTGATTTACTTGGGCTTTGCGTTGATTTTGATCATCGCCGCGGTCTGGGTCGGCCTTTGGTTCGCCGAACGTCTGTCGCGCCCCATCGGGCGGCTGGTCGGCGCCTCTCAGCGCGTCGGTGCCGGTGACCTGTCCGTGCGCGTCCGCGAAGAAGACGGCGAAGACGAGATCGCCCAACTTGGCCGCTACTTCAACCAAATGACCGCACAACTGCGGGATCAGCGCGAAGAACTGCTCGACAACACCCGCCAAATCGAACGCCGCCGCAGATTGTTCGACAGTGTTTTGTCCTCCGTCTCATCGGGCGTTGTAGGGCTCGATGAACAGGGCCGCGTGACATTCGTCAACAAATCCGCCCAACGGCTGCTCGACGTCGAAGGCAACGAACATCAAGCGCTGGCAATCTCAGTCCCCGAATTCGTCACCTTGTTCGATGAAATCACCACAGGCGAAAAATCCGTTGCCCAGGGGCAGGTCGATTTGGTGCGCAGCGGCAAACAAGAAAGCCTTTTGGTCCGCATGTCCCACCGCGTGCGCGACGATGGCGCGCTCGAAGGCTACGTGATCGCCTTTGAAGACGTGACCGACCTTGTCTCGGCCCAACGGATGGCCGCATGGGGCGACGTCGCACGCCGCATCGCCCATGAAATCAAAAATCCGCTCACCCCAATCCAGCTGTCCGCAGAGCGCATCAAACGGAAATACCGCGCCATTGAGGATCATGAAACACTAGCCCAGCTGACGGATGTTATTGTCCGCCAAACCAATGACTTGCGGCGCATTGTTGATGAGTTTTCAAAATTTGCACGCATGCCCGAACCCGATCGACACATGCATGATATCACAGAGATCCTGCGCGATGCGGTCACGCTGCAAACCGCAGGCCAGCCAGACGTGGACTTCGATCTTGATCTACCATCGACGTCGGTTTGGGCAAACCTTGACAGCACAATGATGTCGCAGGCCTTGACCAACTTAATTAAAAACGCCGGTGAAGCTATTGAAACATATGGCATAAAGAACCCTGATGACACCCGCACCGGGCAAGTCAAGGTGCGCATGACATCCACAGCGGATCTGGCCGAAATCACGATCGCAGACAACGGCATCGGTCTTCCAGAAGATCGAGCCAAGCTGTTCGAGCCTTACGTAACGACACGCGACAAAGGCACGGGGCTTGGGCTACCAATCGTAAAGAAAATCATCGACGAACATGGCGGGACACTCACGTTAAAAGACGCACCCGCCTTTGATGACGACGACCATTTTGGCGCAATGGCTGTCATTCAAATTCCAATAGACAGCGCAGCAAATGCGCTGAGTAAAGTAACTGCATGAGGTTCACATGGGCGATATTCTGATTACCGACGATGAGCGCGACATTCGCGAACTGATCTCTGACATCCTGAAAGATGAGGGGTTTTCCACCCGTCTTGCAGGCACATCCGATGAATGCATGGCGCAAATCGACAAGGAACCGCCAGCGTTGATGATCTTGGATATCTGGCTCAAAGACAGCCGGATGGACGGGATCGACATCCTGAAACACGTCAAAAAAGAACACCCAGAGGTTCCGGTGGTCATTATTTCCGGGCACGGGAATATCGAAATCGCCGTGGCAGCAATCAAGCAGGGCGCCTACGACTTCATCGAAAAACCCTTTAATATCGACCAGTTGATGGTCGTTATCCGCCGCGCCATGGAAACCAGCCGCCTGCGCCGCGAGAATATCGAACTCAAACGCTCAGACGTTGGCCCGATGGATATGCTGGGCGACAGTGCCGCATTCCGTATCCTGATCGGCCAGCTGGAAAAGGTCACCAACTCCAACGGTCGCGTGATGCTCACAGGCGAAGGCGGTGCTGGCAAGGAAACAGCCGCGCGTTTCATCCACGCCAATTCCGATCGTGCCAACATGCCGTTCGTCTCTGTCAATTGCGCCGCGATCGAACCGGACCAAATGGAAGAAACCCTGTTTGGCCGCGAAACAGAAGGCCGCGGTGTGGAACGGGGCCTGCTGGAAGAAGCAAATGGTGGTGTGATCTATTTTGACGGCGTGTCGGACATGCCGCTTGGGACACAGTCAAAACTGTTGCGGGTGCTCGTCGATCAAAAGTTCCAACGGGTCGGCGGCGTTGATAAAATCCAAGTCGATGTGCGGGTTATTTCCAGCACAAACAGGGACTTGCAGATCGAAATTGAAGCAGAACGGTTCCGGCAAGAGCTTTATCACCGCCTAAACGTCGTCCCGATACACGTGCCAAATCTGGAAGAGCGCCGCGAGGACATTCCATTGCTCGCTCAGCACTTCATCCAAGAACTCCACGAGAAACAAGGCCTTAACCTGCGTACGTTAAGTGAAGAGGCCGGTGCCTTGCTGCAAACCATGCGCTGGCCCGGCAACGCACGACAGCTGAAAAACGTGATGGAACGTGTGCTGATCTTGGGCGACGACACAGGCCCGATCGAGGCAAAAGAACTACCAGATCAGGCCGATGGCCCGTCCGAAGAAGGTCGCGTTCTGCTTTCTGGGAGCCTTGCCACATTACCCTTGCGCGAAGCCCGCGAGCTGTTCGAACGTGAATACCTTCTCACACAAATCAACCGGTTCGGCGGAAACATCAGCCGAACGGCCAGTTTTGTGGGCATGGAGCGCTCAGCGTTGCACCGGAAATTGAAAACCCTCGGCGTCGTAACCTCAAACAAAGCCGGCGCGCGGGTCGCCTATGTCGAGGATGACGCTGACGCGTGACGCATTGACCGTGCCGCGACCTTCTGTCACCACAAAGAACACGAACCAGCAGGGATGCAATCATGAAAGTCATCATTTGCGGCGCAGGTCAGGTGGGCTGGCAAATTGCCCGCCATCTGGCGTCAGAACGCAACGACGTTACGGTGGTTGATAACAACCCTGAATTGGTGCGGCGCGCCACCGATACTCTTGATGTGCAAGGGATCGCAGGCTTCGCAAGCTACCCGGATGTTCTGGAACGGGCAGGGGCCGAAGACGCGGATATGATCATCGCCGCAACCCATTCGGACGAGGTGAATATGGTCACCTGTCAGGTGGCGCACTCGGTCTTCGCCGTCCAACGTAAAATCGCACGCCTGCGTGGACGCAGCTACCTCAACGCGATCTATTCAGACCTCTACCGGCGGGACCATCTGCCCATCGATGTTGTGATTTCCCCCGAAGTCGAAGTCGCGGAAGCGGCCTTGCAACGCTTAGCCGCCCCAGCCGCCTTCGACACGGAAAGCTTTCTCGAAGGCAACGCCCAGCTCCTCGGCATCGCCATCGAAGAGGATTGCCCCGTCATCAACACGCCTCTGCGCCAGCTCAGCGATCTCTTTTCCACGTTGAAAGCCGTGGTCGTGGGCATCCGCCGCAAGGGCACACTCTTCGCACCCTCCGCGGGCGATCAGATTTTCCCGGGCGACGATTGCTACGTGATGACCGAAACCAACGACATGGCCCGCACGTTGGAAATTTTTGGCAAAACCCAAGGTAAACTGGAACGGGTTGTTGTGATCGGCGGCGGCAACGTTGGTTTGGCCGTGGCAAAGGCCCTCGAAACCCGAACAGACCGGGTGCGCGTCCGCGTCATCGAACGCGACCGCGACATCGCAGAAGCCGCCGCAGACCAGTTGGAACGCACCATTGTGTTGAACGGCGATGGCTTGGACGCCAGTCTGTTAGAGGAATCCAACATCGCAAACGCCGATGCGGTTTTGGCCGTCACCGACGATGATAAAACCAATTTGTTGGCCGCTGTGCGTGCAAAAGGCATGGGCTGCCCGATGGCGATTTGTTTGACCAATGATCCAACGCTCGTCTCGCTGATGACCCCTTTGGACATTGACGCCTACATCAACCCCCGCGCCACCACCGTCAGCTCCATTTTGCAGCACATCCGTCACGGGCGTGTTCGCTCGGTCTACTCCATCGGCGATGCCGAAGCCGAAATGATCGAGGCGCAGGTTCTCACCACCAGCCCAATCGCGGGCAAACTGCTGCGCGACGTTCAATTCCCCGAAGGCGTTCTCGTCGGCGGCGTTCTCAAAGCGGGCGTCATCCACAAACCCAAGGGCGATCTGCGCATCGAAGAGGGCGATATCGTCGCCATCTTCGCCATGGCCGGTCAGGTTGCCGAAGTGGAAGCCTTGCTCCAAGTCTCGATCGACTTTTTCTAATGGGCAGGGCTGCGTGATGCAATCGACGGGACTAGGCCAAGCACAGCCAGACAGCCTTGCGCACCGGCTGTTGAACCGCCCCTTTATTGTTCTGCTCATGGGCATCGGCAGCCTCGCGATGATCGCCCCCGCAATCCATGCCTTGGCCGAGGATGATCACGCAACCTCGCGCGCTTTCATCTATTCCGCTTTGCTGTTTTTCGTGCTCACCCTGTTCGTCGGATTTGCGACCGCCAACTACAGATTGACGCTGTCGCGCAGCTACTTGGTGTCCTTGCTCGCAGCCTTCGTGGCCTTGCCCCTGATGCTGGCCGTCCCAATGTTCGAAGCCGTCCCTTCGATGACCTTTATCGAAGCCTGGTTCGAGGCCGTGTCCTCCATCACCACCACCGGCGCCACCCTCTACGACAATCCCTACCGTTTGCCGTCATCGGTGCATTTGTGGCGTGCGATCATGGGCTGGCTGGGGGGCTTGCTAATGTGGGTCGCCGCCATTTCCATCTTTGCCCCCCTCAACATCGGGGGTTTCGAGGTCCGATCCCTGCGTGGCGGATCCGCCAGCTCCAGAAGCCTCTCCCAGATCGGACGCGCCTCTGACCCTTCCGCCCGCATGGTCCGCTTTGGTGCCAAACTCGTGCCCCTGTACACGGCCCTCACACTGCTGCTGTGGCTGTGCCTGATCGCCGTGGGCGAGGTGCCCTTCGTCGCGATTTGCCACGCGATGTCTGTCATGGCGACCTCGGGCATTTCACCTGTCGATGGTCTGATCTACGCGCCATCGGGCTTTCTCGGCGAATTCGTCATCCTGTTGTTTTTCGTCTTCGCACTCACCCGCGTGTCCTACTCCCGTGGGCTCACAGGCGTGCAGCTCAGCCCGCTGCACAAAGACAAAGAATTCCGAATGGCCCTGTCCTTGATCGCCATCCTGACAGCGGTTTTGTTTTTGCGACACGGGCTGTTTGCGTTTGATGAGAACGCCAACCACGAACTCGGCGCCGCCATGCGCGCCATGTGGGGGGCGATCTTCACGATCACCAGTTTTCTGACCACGACGGGCTTCGAATCTGCTGAATGGACCACAACCCGCGATTGGTCAGGCCTAGGCACGCCGGGGCTTATTCTGGTCGGTCTTTCGGTGATCGGCGGAGGCGTTGCCACAACAGCGGGCGGGATCAAACTGCTGCGGGTCTACGCCTTGTGGAAACACGGCCAGCGCGAAATCGAACGTCTCGTCCACCCGTCCTCCGTTGGCGGGGCAGGCGCATCCGCACGACAAATCCGCCGGCAGGGCGCGCAAATTTCATGGGTCTTTTTCATGATTTTCGCGATCTCGATCTCCGGCGTGATGGTTTTGCTGTCCCTCACAGGCGTGCAATTCGAAACGGCCCTCGTCTTGGCGGTCTCGGCCCTGTCAACCACAGGTCCTCTGGCCTCCATCGGAGCGGAATCGCCGATTTCCTACGCAGGCGTGCCGGATCTGGCAAAGGTCATTCTGGCGCTGGCCATGGCCTTGGGGCGCCTCGAAGCCTTGGCCATCATTGCGCTGCTCAACCCGGAATTTTGGCGTCGGTAATGGCTTGACGCGCTTGCAAAAATCGCGGTTCCTTTTAGGGGTGGAATTCCTGCAACGGGCACGACATAGTACCTTTGATTTGATCGATTGGCCCGAAAGGCGGCCACAATAACAATAAGGACGGGGATTATGGCCTCAGATAAACAGAATTTGCAGGACGCGTTTTTAAACAACGTTCGCAAAAGCAAAGTTCCAGTAACAATTTTCTTGATTAACGGCGTTAAACTTCAGGGCGTCATCACGTGGTTTGACAGCTTTTGCGTGCTGCTGCGCCGCGATGGCCAAAGCCAACTGGTCTATAAATCGGCGATCAGCACGATAATGCCTGGTCAACCGATCAGCCTTTACGACGGCGAAGAATAAACGATGGGCGACGAAAGGTCCGCCACGCGGGCCTTTGTCCTGCATCCGGAAATCAAATCCGACCGCGACCGTCGCAATGCCGACGCCGCGCTTGAAGAAGGCGTGTCACTGGCACGGGCCTTGCCCGAACTCGATGTTGTGGGCGCGCAAGTGGTCTCTTTGCCCAAGGTCCACGCGGGCATGTTGTTCGGCTCCGGCAAGATCGAGGAAATCAAACACTGGCTAGAAGAGGCCGAGGCCGGCCTTGTGCTCATCGACGGCCCAGTGAGCCCCGTGCAACAGCGCAATCTGGAAAAGGAATGGAAGGTCAAACTTCTGGACCGCACCGGATTGATCTTAGAAATCTTCAGCGACCGCGCGCGCACCCGCGAAGGCGTGCTGCAGGTCGAAATGGCAGCGTTGAGCTACCAACGCTCCCGCTTGGTGCGCGCCTGGACCCACCTTGAACGCCAACGGGGCGGGCTTGGCTTTGTGGGCGGCCCCGGTGAAACCCAGATCGAGGCAGACAGACGCGCCATTGATCTGCAGCTCAACAACCTGAAGAAACAACTCTCCAAGGTCATCAAAACCCGCGAATTGCACCGCAAGGCGCGCGCCAAAGTCCCTTATCCGATCGTCGCTTTGGTGGGCTACACCAACGCAGGCAAATCGACTCTGTTTAACCGCCTGTCTGGCGCAGAGGTCTTCGCCAAGGACATGTTGTTCGCCACCTTGGACCCGACCATGCGCAAGGTCGATCTGCCAAACGGTGACGAGGTCATCATGTCCGACACCGTGGGCTTCATCTCCGATCTGCCCACACAACTCGTTGCCTCCTTCCGCGCCACCCTCGAAGAGGTGCTCGAGGCGGACATCATTTTGCACGTGCGCGACATCAGCCACCCGCAGACCACCCAGCAAAAACGCGCTGTGCTGGACACCTTGCGCCAGCTCGACGTCAACCCAGACGTGCCGATGATCGAAGTCCTCAACAAAATCGATCTGCTTGACACCGAAGACGCAGGTTACCTGCAAGCGCTCCACAAAGACGACGACACCGTCTTTGGCATTTCCGCCGTCACCGGCGAGGGGCTCGACCGTCTATTGAACGACGTGACCAGCCACCTGCGGGTTCAAACCCAAACCGAAAGCCTCGATCTCGACTGGTCCATGGGCGCTGCCCAAAGCTGGCTCCAACGCGAAGAGGTGATCGAAGCCGAGGACCAGACAGACCACGGCTGGACCCTCACTGTCCGCTGGTCCGCCACACAACGCGCACGGTTTGAAAAGCAGTTCCCGGGCCTTCTCCCCAACCAAGAGCAGCCCGTCGCAGCCGAGGAAGACCCCAACAACGACTATCACCCGCTCGACTAATCGGTCTCAGCAGGCTGCAAAACAGTCACCCCAACAGCCCCCCCACGGGCCAGCGCAGGGTCCAGTGACATCGGAATATATTCCCCCCGTCGCCACAAATCGCCCAAGTCATCGTAGTACCGAGACAAGAAATGCCCTGACTGCCCCGTGGATGTGATAAACACCGAACTGTCCGGATCGGCAAAATCATACACACCGCGATAGGCCGCGGCATGCACATTCTGAAACGGATCATCGCCCACACCAGAGGTGCGCCCGCGCATCAATGTGTTGTCCCCGCCCGAGGTCGACTGGCGAATATTCACAAACCAGTTCAAAATCGGCGCATCGCCCAAAACAGGGTGATCGTGCGTGGCTTCATGGGCATCGCCCCAGCGCAATGTCTCTAGCGCCGTGCCATGCTGCTCAGCGACCCAAATCAACGCATCATCCAGGGCCAGCCGCGCAATATCCGAACAGGTTTCAACCGGCGCCGATTGCAAAACATCACACCAGATCGATGCCCCATCGGTGTCGCGATACACCCGTTCAATAAACAACGGCTCAACATGGGTGAATTCACGTGACAGCGGGCCCAATTCATCGCGGATCAACCGGTCCTGCAACGCCCGCATCCATGCCGCATACAAAAGCGGCTCTGGCAAATGCTCTGACATTTCACCGTTCCACTCCGCCAGAAGCGCCAGCGCATCCTGCCGCAACCGCTGAGGCGTGCCTTCAGGGGCCGCTTCGCCGGTAAACCACAAATCCGCCCCGATCAGCGGCAAAATAGACCGCGCCGTGTAGCTCACCGTGTCCAACTGCGCTTCGATGAAACTGTCACGGGTGTGCACCTCACGCGCCTGCATCAACAGCCGCCAGCGGTTCACCCGCTGGCTGTCGCCCCAATGAAAACTCACATGGGCGGGGTAGGGCGCGTTCGTCACCTTGTTGTTGGTGTTCCCCACAATCCCGCCAATCGGGTCAATCCGTTGGGGGTTCTCGGCATACTCCCGTCGCCCGTCCCACCGGTTCTGGGGCAGATAGCCAAAATGCGGCATCCGTCCTTGGGTCACATGATCGGCACTGCGATTGGGCACATGCCCGATCAGTTTCAGCCCCACCGAATTGCGATCCGCCACCGTCAACATTTGCGAGGGCGCAACATAATCTTCCGCCGCCGCAATCGCGCCTTCCACATTGGTCGCACGCATCAAATTCATCGCCGCCTGCAACGTCGTGTCCTGATCCGACAGCGCAGTCCACGCCACCGCCGTCACATGGCCGGGCGGGCGGATCGTGGCCAAATCATATTGGTCTGGGGGCAAAACCGGCCCATTCGTGGTCCACTGCATTTGAATGGTCACAGACGGCGCGTCGGCCACACGAATAATGCTCTCGCGCGTGACAAACGGCGCCCAACCATCCGGCGTGCGGTACTGGCTCGCATCCGCTGGGTTCACCTCTTCGATGTAGACATCTTGATCATCCAAATACGACGACGTGATCCCCCACCCAATATCTTGCGAGCGTCCCAACATGATCACAGGCACACCGGGGATCGTCCCGCCAATCACACCACCGGTTTCCAACTCCAACCGCGCCAAATACCAGATCGACGGGGCCGTCAGCCCTAAATGCGGATCATTGGCCAACAAGGTCGACCCCGTGGCCGAGCGTGAAACCGCAGCCGCCCAAGCATTCGACGCCCCCGCCAGCGCGCGCGGCACAACAGGCGACAGCGCATCAAACGCCATGCGGGTGTTGGGCGTAAACGCAGGAACCTCCGGCACAAGGGCCGCATAGCTGGGCAGGGCGGTCGTGCCCGCCCCTGGGAAATCAGGCAAAATATCACGCAGCCGATCGTCATCATTCAAAATCAGCGAGGTCCGCGCGCGGATCACCTCTTCTTCAAGGTGGCTGCTCAACTGCAAAGCCATCACTTTCACAATCGCCACCGAATCCGCCGGCTGCCACGGTGCGATGGCATGGTTGAACATCCACATCTCCGGCGCCCCACGGCCCCGCGCCCCATTATTCACTTCGCCGATCCAGGCATTCACACCCGCCGAATAGGCCTGCAACGCGGCCTGCGTGTCCGCATCCATCGCGCGCACAGATCGTTGCGACAACGGATAAAGGTCAAAGCGCCGGATCAAACTGTCAATCTCGACTGTGCGCGTGCCAAACAATTCCGACAGTCGGCCCTGCGCCGTGCGCCGCAGCATCGTCATCTGCCACAACCGGTCCTGCGCATGGGCCAGCCCCAACGCAAAAAACACGTCTTCATCCGTTTCGCCAAAAATATGCGGCACATTGGCATTGTCGCGCACAATCTCAACAGGGGCCGTCACACCGGCCACATCCAGCGTGCCGTCATAATCAGGCAAAGACCGGGATGCGAAATAATACCCCAACGCCAGCACCGCCACGACCAAAAAAACCAACGCTGATGCAAGCCTGATAAGCCAGCGAAACACCAAAACCATGCGACGTCCTTTGTCTGCCCAAATCTCGCGGCGGCATTGTACCGGTCACACTCAGACCCATTGACGCAGCCACGCTGTTGGTTACCTATCTCGCAACACAGGTAGTGATGCAAGCGAGAGGGAACGACATGGCACATGTGGCATTTTTAGGTTTGGGGGTCATGGGCTACCCGATGGCAGGCCATTTGGTGAAAGCGGGGCACACCGTCACCGTCTACAACCGCACCAGCGCAAAAGCGGACAAATGGGTGGCCGACTTTGGCGGCACCTCCGCGCGCACACCAGCACTGGCCGCCAAGGGGGCCGATTTTGTCATGTCCTGCGTGGGCAACGACGATGATCTGCGCTCTGTCTGTCTGGGCGAAGACGGCGCGTTTGAAACCATGTCCGACGGCGCGATTTTCGTCGATCACACCACCGTCTCCGCCAAAGTGACCCACGAGCTCTACCAAGAGGCCCAAAGCCGCGGCTTGGGCTTCGTCGATGCACCGGTCTCAGGCGGGCAGGCGGGGGCCGAAAACGGCGTGCTCTCCGTGATGTGCGGCGGCGATGCAGATATCTACGCCAAAGCCGAACCAGTCATCGCCGCCTACGCCCGCATCTGCAGCCGCATCGGCGACAGTGGCGCAGGCCAAATGACCAAAATGTGCAACCAAATCGCGATTGCAGGCTTGGTCCAAGGCCTCTCCGAAGCGCTCCATTTCGCTGAAAAATCCGGTCTCGACGGCGCCGCAGTGGTCGAGGTCATCAGCAAAGGCGCCGCAGGCTCATGGCAGATGGAAAACCGCTACAAAACAATGCTCGCAGATGAATTCGAACACGGCTTCGCAGTGGATTGGATGCGCAAAGACTTAGGAATTTGCCTCGACACCGCCGATGAAACAGGGGCCTCGCTTCCGGTGACCGCCCTTGTGGATCAGTTCTACAAAGACATTCAGCGCCAAGGCGGCGGCCGTTGGGACACCTCAAGCCTGATCAAACGCCTGCGCGACCCATCCTAAACCAACCGCGGCGGGCCACATCCACGGTGCGCCGCACGCCCTTAACCTCTTGGCACAATCGGCCGGTCACACCGCCCCGACGCGTAATGTTCTTGAGGTGGGCTGAACTCATCATCGGTCGCCACAAAATCCATGTTGCGTGTGTCATAAATCGTCAAACTGCCGGACAATGTCCCCCCCGTGGAGGAGAAAATGGTCCGGCCGTTCCGCCGCTCCATTGTCGCCTGTGTGGACATCCCCGGAACCTCCAAACGCGGCTCCCCATCGGCATGGGCAAAATACGCAATCACCGACATCGGTTCATCGCTGCAGGCGCTTCCCGCGCAATACCGATTGAATGTACAAATCTGGTGATGGTAATTGGCATCCCCAGTCACCGTTGGCGCATTCGTCCGCTCGGTCATCATCACGAAACCGATAACAATGGTAATCGCGATCAACATCACGATCGGCATAAGCATGGAATTCTTGGGCATGGCACCGCCTGACATAATTAAAAACCAGAGCCCGCAAATAGCGAACCCGTCAACCGAAGACTAGGCCGAAACCCTCAAACCGACAACCGCGCCGCATGCGCGCCGCGTTCGCGGTATGGCGTCGTGTCGTAGTGCGACCGATAGCACTTCGAAAAATGCGAGGGCGACGCAAATCCGCAGGCCAATGCCACATTGATCACCGACATATCCGTCTGCATCAGCAAATTGCGCGCCTTTTGAAGCCGCAATTCCATGTAATACCGCTTCGGGCTTCGGTTCAGATACCGCCGAAACAACCGCTCCAACTGTCGCGTGGACATGCTGACATCTTTGGCCAAAATCGACGGGCTGATCGGGTCTTCGATATTGTCTTCCATCGCCTGGATCACCTGGCTCAGCTTGGGATGCCGCACGCCAATCCGCGTGGGGATCGACAAACGCTGGGTATCCTGATCCGTGCGAATGGCCGAATAAATCTGCTGATCTGCCACCGCATTGGCCAGGGCATCCCCATGCTCATCAGCAATGATCTGCAAAAACAAATCAATCGACGATGTCCCACCCGCCGTGGTCCACCGGTTGCCGTCTTTCACGAAAACCGATTTGGTCAACTCCACTTCCAAAAACTCTTCCGCGAAACTGTCGTGGTTTTCCCAGTGGATCGTGGCGCGCTTGCCATCCAGCAACCCGGCCTTCGCCAGCGTAAAGGCCGCCGTACACAGCCCCCCCATCACCAATCCACGCCGCGCTTCGCGTCGGATCCAGTTCAACAGCCGCTTGGTCGTGGCACTTTGCACATCTCGCCCGCCGCATAAAATCACAACATCATCGCGGTGCAAAACATCCAAATCCCCCTCCAGCGCAAAGGAGGTCCCGATAGAACACTGTGACGTTTCGCCACCATCCCCAATCAATGTCCAGGCATACAGCTCTTCGCCCGCCATCAAATTGGCCAAACGCAAACAATCCACCGCAGCAGCAAACGACAAAAGGGTAAACTGATCCAACAAAACAAAGACGAACCGCCGCGGCGCGCCCTGTGTGCTATCCAGCTCAATGGAGTTATACCGCTGCATAAGAAGTCGCTTTCTAGAACCTAAGCCAGCAGCCTGACCACCTTTCTTACCCATGTTCAAGACCCAAGAATGTGATTTTCCCGTGGGGTAAATATCTTTTCGCGTTGGACCTTATCCACAAGGGCGCTATAAGACGGTTCGGTATCGCTAACGGTACTTACTTTCAACGTGCTGAACCTCGGCACATCTCATCGGAGCAAGAACATGACGGACTGGAAAAAATCTGACTGGCGCAACAAGCCCCGGGTACAGATGCCGGAGTATACCGACGCCGCGGCGCTGACCGCAGTTGAAGGCAAGCTCAGCTCCTATCCACCGCTGGTTTTTGCCGGTGAAGCCCGCCGCTTGCGCGATGAATTGGCTGCCGTCAGCAAGGGCGAAGCGTTCTTGTTGCAGGGCGGTGATTGCGCCGAAAGCTTTGGTGCCTTCCAAGCGGACCCCATCCGCGACACCTTCAAGGTGATGTTGCAGATGGCCATGGTGCTGACATACGGCGCCAAAGTGCCGGTTGTTAAAGTGGGCCGCATGGCGGGGCAGTTTGCCAAGCCGCGCTCGGCGCCAACGGAAACCATCGATGGCGTGGAATTGCCCAGCTACCGTGGCGACATCATCAACGATCTGGACTTCACACCAGAAGCCCGCATCCCGAACCCTGAGAAAATGCTGCAAGCCTACACGCAGGCCGCAGGCACGCTGAACCTTCTGCGCGCGTTCTCCACCGGCGGTTACGCTGATGTGCACCAGGTCCACGGCTGGACATTGGGCTTCACAGGCGCGCCCGAAGCGGAAAAATACCGCGCCATGGCGGAACAGATTTCCGACGCCTTGGATTTCATGAACGCCGCAGGCCTGACCACCGAAACCAACCACGAACTGCAAACGGTTGATTTCTACACCAGCCACGAAGCCCTTCTGCTGGAATACGAAGAGGCCCTTACACGGATCGATTCCACATCCGGCAAATGGCTCGCAGGCTCTGGTCACATGCTCTGGATCGGTGACCGCACCCGTCAACCAGACGGTGCCCATGTAGAATTCTGCTCCGGCGTTCAAAACCCGATCGGCCTGAAATGTGGTCCAACCATGACCTCAGGCCACCTCAAGGCGCTGATGGCCAAACTGAACCCCGAAAACGAAGCAGGCCGTCTGACCTTGATCGCCCGTTTCGGGGCAGGGTCCGTTGGCGAACACCTGCCGCGTCTGGTCAAAGCCGTCGAAGAAGAAGGTGCGAACGTCACGTGGGTCTGCGACCCGATGCACGGCAACACCATCAAATCCTCCACAGGCTATAAAACCCGTCCATTCGACAGCGTGTTGCGTGAAGTGAAAGAATTCTTCGCGGTTCACAACGCCGAAGGCACAATCCCGGGCGGCGTCCACTTCGAGATGACCGGCACAGACGTCACCGAATGTACCGGTGGTGTGCGCGCCGTGACAGACGAAGACCTGTCAGACCGTTATCACACAGCCTGTGATCCACGTTTGAACGCCTCCCAATCCTTGGAACTGGCGTTCTTGGTGTCCGAAGAACTCTCCGCACGCCGCACCAAAGTCCTCGCCGCACAGTCCGCCTAATCGCGGACGGTGCCGAAAGGGACGTGCTAAACGAAAACCCTTTGATCTAAGGGTTCGAGACAACAAGGCGAAGGGCACGCGTGCCTTTCGCCTTTTGCGTTCCATCGCCCGACACGCTGTGCAAAAGGCTCGGGCGTTTTTTCACCACGTCGTCAGGCCCAACCGCCCGCAGGCCGACAATGGGGTCAATCCTTGGCTTTGACGTTTCAACAATCGTGAACCGTCGCGCCCCTTGGCCCCGGCGACCGCTCATCACCAACGCGCCCAAAATACGGCTCACCCGCCCATGATCATCGCGCAGCGGCAACAACAGCATCTTACCGTCCAGTTTCGGCTGCCCAATCGCCCGCGGCGCTTCCAGCGTCAGCTCAATCACACTCGGCCCGTTGAAACTCATCTCCAGATAGCCCGCCAAAGCAGGGCGCGCGTTCGGCAACACCAATGAGGTCATCGGCAAACCGCGCGGCTCTGCACCGATCAACTTCCCAATATTGCGGCCCGCCACCCGAATGCGCGCCACACCGGGCGCCACGCGCTCCAGAATGAAACAATCCTCCAGCAATGTGCCCATTGCTGTGGGGTTCACATCCGTCCGCTTCGGAACGCCCAACCGTTTGGGCAAGCTCTTCCAGTAGCCTTCCAGCTCCTGCAGTGCGGTGGGGTTTGTCATCAAGACGTCACTCGCTTTGGTGACATCGTCTTTGGCTAAACGGTAGGGGTCGAATGTAAAGCTCATCTGCCGTCCTTTGCTTTTTGGTTTTCATCAATTGCTTGACGTCTTTTTCGCACATTCTCCGAAAATTTTCTCTAAACAAAGTGTTAACGGGTTAACGGATTCAGTTAACCACGTCCGTCCACCCCTCAAGCTGACCTAGCGGTGCCCTTGCCCTGATCGCCAATTTCGCTTTAGGTGCAACAAGATAGCCGATCATCATCCGCCGGAGGACAAGACGTGATTCAATCCATGACAGCCTTTGCAACCCAGCAAGGTGCCGCTGAAGGCACCAGCTGGACATGGGATTTGCGCAGCGTAAACGGGCGCGGGCTGGACGTGAAATTACGTCTCCCCGAGGGGCTCAGCCCCCTTGAGCCGGACCTGCGCCGCAAAATCGGCGCCGTTCTCACCCGCGGCAACATCACCGTGGGCCTGCGCCTGCACCGCGCCCAAACCGAAGGCACCCTTGATGTCGATGTCGCCCGTCTAGACGTCATCCTAGATGCCTTGGACCAAATCCAAGAACGCGCCTTCGACAAGGGCGTCACCCTCGGCCAGCCCACCGCCGCCGATGTCCTAGCCCAACGCGGCGTCCTCGTGACCCGCCAAACAGACACCACCGATGACCTGCTGGCCCCGATCATGGCCGATTTCGACACGGCCCTCGCAGCCCTCACGGAAATGCGCGCCGCCGAAGGCTCCAAACTTGCCACCATTCTCACAGATCAGGTCGACCAGATCGGCCAGCTCACCGCGCAAGCCCAAACCGAGGCCCAAACCCGCACCTCCAACGTGAAATCCCAAATGGAGGCCGCCTTGGCCCGCATCCTCGACAGTACCACCGCCGTCGATCCCGACCGCATCGCCCAAGAGCTGGCCCTGATCGCCGTCAAATCCGACATCACCGAAGAAATCGACCGATTGCAGGCCCATGTGACCGCCGCACAGGATTTGGTGAAAAAAGGGGGCCCAATCGGGAGAAAACTGGATTTTTTGTCACAAGAATTTAACCGTGAGGCAAATACCTTGTGTTCCAAAGCGCAAGCCACCACCCTGACGCAAATCGGACTTGCCCTAAAGGCGGTGATCGATCAGATGCGCGAACAAGTCCAAAACGTGGAGTAGCCCATGGCACGCCGAGGCCTATTGATCATTCTCTCTTCCCCCTCAGGCGCGGGAAAATCGACCCATTCCAAACGCATGATGGCATGGGACCCGACCTTGCGGTTTTCTGTTTCCGCCACCACCCGTCAGCCCCGTCCGGGCGAAGTGGACGGCAAAGACTACCACTTTTGCACCGAATCCGAATTCCGCCAAATGGTGTCTGACGACGAGATGTTGGAACACGCCCATGTGTTCGGCAATTTCTACGGCTCGCCCAAAGCCCCGGTCAAAGCGGCCATCGATGCCGGCCGCGACGTCCTGTTCGACGTGGATTGGCAGGGCGCCGAACAGATCAAGGACAGCAGCCTCGGCCAACACGTGCTCAGCGTGTTTTTCCTGCCGCCCTCCATCGCCGAGCTGCGCCGTCGTCTCGAAAGCCGCGGTCAGGACACCGCAGAAACCATCGACAAACGCATGCACCAAAGCTGGGATGAAATCAGCCACTGGCGCTCCTACGATTATGTGCTGGTGAACGACGATCTCGATGCCACCGAAGCGCGCTTGCGCACCATCGTCGAGGCCGAACGCCAACGCCGCGATCAACAACCGGATCTGGCCGACCACGTCCGCGCCTTGCAAGACGAATTTCACGAGGAGGGCTAGGATGCTCTATGCACTCGACGGTCTCGCCCCCGAAGTGGACCCGCAGGCCTGGATCGCACCAGGCTGTCACGTGATCGGAAATGTCACCATCGCCGCCAAAGCCTCGGTCTGGTTCGGCACGACACTGCGCGGCGACAACGAAAATATTCACGTGGGCGCAGGCAGCAATGTGCAAGAAAACTGTGTCCTGCACACGGATCTGGGCTTCCCGCTCGACATCGGTGAAAATTGCACCATCGGCCACAAAGCCATGTTGCACGGCTGCACAATTGGCCCCAACAGCCTGATCGGCATGGGCGCCACGGTGCTCAACGGCGCCGTGATCGGCAAAAACTGCCTGATCGGGGCAGGGGCCTTGATCACCGAAGGCAAAACCATCCCCGACGGCTCTCTCGTTATGGGCATCGGCAAAATCATCCGCACACTAGACGCTCAGGCCATCAACGCCCTCACGGCGTCTGCCCTCCATTATCAACAAAACGCCGCGCGTTTTCGCACCGGTTTGAAAGAAATCTAACGTGACACAGCCCCCCAAATCGCTTGCCCGCCGTCCAGCTTGGCCCACATCCGTCTCCCGTCCGGTGGTCACGCCCTTGCAGCCCTCCGTTGTCTATTCCTCCCCAACCCCCGATGGGCTGGACCAACAATATGAAGAAGGCTCCGGCTTCACCTATGCCCGCGAAGGCCACCCGAACGCCTCCGTTCTGGCCCAAAAAATCGATGGCCTCGAAGGCGCCGAAGGCGGCATAATCACAGGCTCCGGCATGTCCGCAGTGGGCGCGGTCTTCTTGGGCGTCCTCAAGGCGGGCGATCACGTGATCGGCGCCGACCAGCTCTACGGCCGCACCTTGCGCCTGATGACAGAAGACCTGCCGAAATTCGGCGTCGAAACCACGCTCGCCGATCCCACCGATGCCGCCGCCATCGCCGCCGCAATCCAGCCCAACACTCGCATGATTGTCGTCGAAGTCGTCTCCAACCCCACCATCCGCGTGGCCGATATGGAGGGGATCGCCAAACTGGCCAAAGACCGCGGCATCTTATTGATGGTCGACAACACCTTCACCACACCGCGCGGCTATCAGCCCTTTGACCACGGCGCAGATATCGTCATCCACTCGGTAACCAAACTGCTCGCTGGCCACTCCGATGCAACCTTGGGCTACGCCGTCGCCAAAGACCCCGCGCTGATGGAAAAAATCAACGTGGCCAATGTCACATGGGGCCTCACCCCAAGCCCCTTTGACTGCTGGCTCGCAGAACGCGGCCTGCAATCGTTTGACCTACGTTATGACCGCGCCGAAGCCACCGCCACAGCGCTCTCCGCCGCCCTCGCGGATGTGCCCGGCGTGACCAAAGTGCTCCACCCCAGCCGCCCCGACCACCCCGACCACAACCGTGTGGCGCAGGTCTTGGGCAACCGGCCCGGCAATATGATGTCGTTTGAAATCGCAGGTGGGCGCGCCGCCGCCAATGCCCTCACCAAAGCGGCACCCGATCTGCCCTTTGCCCCCACCTTGGGCGATGTGGGCACCACGCTCAGCCACCCCCCATCGTCATCCCACCGCGCACTCACCGAACAGGGCCGCGCGGATCTCGGCATCTCCGAAGGGTTCTTCCGCGTCTCCGTGGGCCTCGAAGACCCGCAACTCCTGATCGACGAGCTGACCCACGCGATCACCGAAAGCCAAAAAGCCTAACGCAAGAAAGGCCACACAATGTCTGACGTCCGCGCCCTGATCATGTCTTTGCCCAACCCTGTGATCGTCGTGGGGCAAGACAGCCGGATCCGCGGCGTCAACGGCCCCGCGCATCGGCTCGTCGGCAACGATTGCGACGGCTGGCACTACGTCACAGCCCTGCGCCAACCCGCCGTTCTGGACGCCGTCGAAGCCACCATGGCAGACGGCGGCCACCGCACCACACGCTATCTGGGCAACGACGGCGCGCGCGACACAGTGTGGGATGTCAGCGTCTCGGGCGTGGCCTTGGCAGAAGGCCGCGCCGTTTTGCTGTCGTTCCAAGACATGACCGCCGTCGAAGACGCAGGCGAAATGCGCCGCGATTTTGTGGCAAACGTCAGCCACGAAATGCGCACACCGCTGACCTCTCTGTTGGGCTTCATCGAAACCCTACGCGGACCGGCCCGCAATGATCCCGCCGCCCAAGACCGCTTTCTCGGCATCATGGAACAAGAGGCAGGCCGCATGCACCGTTTGGTCGAAGACCTGCTGTCGCTCAGCCGCGTCGAAGACCAAGAACGCATCCGTCCCACCACCAAGGTCATGCTCAACACGCTGATCAGCGAAGTGGTCGAGGCCCTCACCCCCGTGGCCAAAGCAAATGACGTCATCTTTCACTACTCTATCCCAACGACCCCTGTTGAGGTGCTCGGCGATTGGGGGCAGCTGTGGCAGGTCGTCAGTAATCTCATTGAAAACGGCATCAAATACGGCGGGGCGGGCAAAACCGTCGAACTGCAGCTCACTGAGCCCGCCCATCAGAATGCCCTAATGCAAGAGGGGGTCCGCTTTTCGGTCATCGACCAAGGCGAAGGAATCCCCGCGCACCACGTGGCCCGCCTCACAGAGCGGTTTTACCGAGTCGATAGTCACAGAAGCCGCGAAGTTGGCGGCACAGGCCTCGGTCTGGCCATCGTAAAACACATTATCACTCGCCACCGCGGCCGTTTACGCATCCGCAGTGAAATGGGTCAAGGCTCTGATTTTACAGTGATTTTACCAGTCGACGCAGACAGCTCCGCGAAAAATTGATCGCAAATCACCGACTGTCATATAACTTTTACAATAGTGTCACAAAAGCGTTTTGCGAACCCCTTAGACGACCGGCAAGACTTAGCGATACGCGCTAGGTCAGCCAAAGAAGAAACGCTGGAGCATTTACATGTCCTTTCTTAAATTGACCGCCTCAACACTGGCGATCGCAACGATTTCCGCAACCACAGCTGCTGCACGTGACAACGTTCAGGTTGCCGGCTCCTCCACGGTGCTGCCATACGCCTCCATCATCGCTGAATTCTTCGGCGAAAACTCCGATTTCCCAACACCTGTTGTTGAATCTGGCGGTTCTTCTGCTGGCCTGAAACGCTTCTGCGAAGGCGTTGGCGAAAACACAATCGACGTTGCAAACGCCTCCCGCGCGATCCGCGACTCCGAAATCGCAACATGTGCTGAAAACGGCGTGACAGACATCGTTGAAGTCCGCATCGGCTACGACGGTATCGTCTTCGCATCCGACATCAACGGTAACGGCTTCGAATTCACACCATCCGATTGGTTCAACGCTCTCGCGGCTGAACTTCCAGTCGACGGCGCGCTGGTTGCGAACCCGAACACAAACTGGTCCGAAGCAAACGCTGATCTGCCGTCCCAGCCGATCATCGCCTTCATCCCAGGCACAAAGCACGGCACACGCGAAGTGTTCGAAGAAAAAGTACTTCTTCAGGGCTGTGAAGACACAGGCGCATACGACGCCTTCATGGAAATCAACGGCGGCGACGAAGACGCAGCTGAAAGCGCCTGCATGGCAGTGCGCGCTGATGGTCTCTCCGTAGACATCGACGGCGACTACACAGAAACACTGGCCCGCATCGAAGCCGACAACAACGGCATCGGCGTCTTCGGTCTGTCTTTCTACGAAAACAACACGGACAAACTGCAAGTTGCGACAATGTCTGGTGTGGTTCCATCCACAGAATCCATCTCAACTGGCGAATACCCAGTGTCCCGTCCGCTGTACTTCTACATCAAAGCACAGCACGTTGGCGTGATCCCAGGTCTGCAGGAATACGCATCCTTCTTCGTTGCTGACGAACTTGCTGGCCCAGACGGCCCATTGGCGGCCTACGGTCTGGTTTCCGATCCAGAGCTTGCAGCAACACAGGAAGCTGTGGCAAACCTGACAACTATGGGCAACTAAGCCTTTCAAACGATCGCGGGGGCAGGGCTTGATCTGCCCCCGCGTGCGTCTGCCACTTCAAAGAACGACGATCGGACACGACGTGCTGCCACTTACAATTCCTTTCCTCGCAACGATTGGCCTCGCGACCCTTGGATATTTCCTCGGCCGCTCCCGCGCGATCTCCGTTGCCGGACGTGACATGCGGGTTCTCAACGCGCTGCCACACCAACACGGTCTCAACACCTGTTTCTCAACACTGCTGCCGCCACTGGCGGTTATGTTGGTTTGGGCCCTTGCTGCCCGCATCGCGTCCCGCAAAGGCGTTATGTTGGCCCCAGAAAACCCAACCCTCGTCTACATCATCCTCATCGGGCTCGCTGTTGCGGGCCTTGGCCTGTCCATGATGAAGATCTCCCGCGACTTCCGCGCCCGCAACGCCTCCGAGCGTTGGATCATGGGCCTTTTGATTTTCGCCTCAACCGTCGCGATCCTGACAACTGTCGGCATCGTTCTGTCGATGGTCTCCGAGACGCTGAATTTCTTTGGCCAATACGATTGGAAAGCCTTCTTCTTCGGCACCACATGGTCCCCAAGCTTCTCTGGCCGCGGTGGCGACTCCCAGCTGGGGATCATCCCACTGCTCTGGGGCACCCTCTACATCAGCTTCATCGCGCTCGCCTTTGCGGTGCCCGTGGGCCTGTTTGCCGCGATCTACCTCAGCGAATACGCAAGCCCGCGTCTGCGCTCCATCGCCAAGCCGATGATCGAAATCCTCGCCGGTATCCCGACGATCGTCTACGGTCTGTTCGCCTTGCTCACCGTCGGCCCACTTCTGCGCGATGTCTTCGCCGAACCGCTCGGTCTGGGCGACAGCGCCTCATCGGTGATGACAGCGGGCCTCGTGATGGGCGTCATGTTGATCCCCTTCGTGTCCTCCCTGTCTGACGACATCATCAACGCCGTCCCCCAAGCCATGCGTGACGGCTCCCTCGGCCTCGGCGCGACCCAATCCGAAACCATCCGTCAGGTCATCGTCCCAGCCGCCTTGCCAGGCATTGTCGGCGCGGTTCTTCTGGCCGCCTCCCGCGCGATTGGCGAAACCATGATCGTGGTGCTCGGGGCAGGGGCCGCCGCCCGCCTGTCGCTCAACCCTTTCGAAGCGATGACAACCGTTACCGCCAAAATCGTCAGCCAATTGACCGGCGATACGGATTTCGGATCTCCTGAAACCCTCGTCGCCTTCGCCTTGGGCCTCACTCTCTTCGCGATCACACTGGGCCTGAACGTTCTCGCCCTCTACATTGTGCGCAAATACCGGGAACAGTACGAATGACTGATCTGTCCTCCACCCCATCAAACTCGCTGCTCACCGAAGACAAGCGCACGAAAAAGCGCAACGCGGCTGAGCGTCGCTTCCGGGCCTTCGGCCTAGGCGCCATCCTCGTGTCCTGCCTGATGCTGGTGATCTTGTTGATCTCCATCGTCTCCAACGGCGCGTCTTCGTTCAAGCAAACCTACATGGCCTTCCCCGTGACCATCTCACAGGAAGAATTCGACGCCGCCGAAGGCTCCATCCTGAAAACCGGCGCCTACAACAAAATGCTGCAATCCGCGCTGACGGAGTATCTCACCACCAACGATCTGTTGGGTGACGCCACCGAAGACGACGTCAAAAACATGATCTCTGGCGAAGCCGCCGCCGATGTGCGCCGCTTGCTGCTGGCCAACGCCGCTGTCATCGGCACCGAGATCGACTTCAATCTGCTCGCAAACGGCCGGATTGACGGCTACTTCAAAGGCCGCGTGACCCGCGAAACCGCAGCCCTCGACACCAAAATCACCGGCGCCCAGCTGGATCTCGCGGACCGGATGACCGAAGACGGCTCAATGGTCACACGCTTCAACTGGAGCTTCTTCACCAACCCCGATGCCTCAGTGCAACGCCCCGAAGCCGCCGGCCTCGGCGTCGCGATCCTCGGCTCACTCTACATGATGGCCGTGGTCTTGTGCCTCGCACTGCCCATCGGCGTTGCCGCCTCGATCTACCTCGAAGAGTTCGCCAAAAAGAACTGGCTGACAGACGTGATCGAAGTGAACATCGCCAATCTCGCCGCCGTGCCCTCCATCGTCTACGGTATCCTCGGCCTCGCGATCTTCATCAACTTTGCTGAATTGCACCAATCCTCCCCACTGGTGGGTGGCCTCGTGCTGACGCTGATGACCCTGCCAACAATCATCATCTCCACACGTGCGGCCCTCAAATCCATCCCGCCCAGCATCCGCGACGCGGCGCTGGGGGTAGGGGCCTCCAAAATGCAATCGGTATTCCACCACGTGCTGCCCCTCGCAGCACCGGGCATCCTGACAGGCACGATCATCGGCCTTGCACAGGCTCTTGGTGAAACCGCACCGCTGCTGTTGATCGGCATGGTGGCCTTCGTGAAAGAATACCCCGCCGCCTATTCGCCCGAGCTTGGCCTCTTCGGCGAAGCCTCCACCGCGCTGCCGGTCCAAATCTTCAACTGGACCACGCGCTCCGATCCGGCCTTCGTCGAACGGGCCTCTGGCGCGATCATCACCTTGTTGGTGTTCCTGCTCATGATGAACGCCCTTGCGATCTTCCTGCGCAAGAAATTCGAACGTCGCTGGTAAAGGACCGTTAGGATGAAAGATATTAATTTAGCTGAAAGAGCCGTGACTATGAACGACATCAAAATCGCCGCCAAAGGTGTACAGGTCTACTACGCGGACACTCACGCCATCAAAGACGTCAACGTCGAGATCGAAGACAAAACCGTCACCGCCTTCATCGGCCCCTCCGGCTGCGGCAAATCCACCTTCCTGCGCACCCTGAACCGCATGAACGACACGATCGATATCTGCCGCGTCGAAGGCGACATTCGCATCGACGGCGAAGACATCTACGACCCAAAAGTCGATCCGGTGCAGCTGCGCGCCAAGGTGGGCATGGTGTTCCAAAAGCCGAACCCGTTCCCGAAATCGATCTACGACAATGTGGCCTATGGCCCCAAAATTCACGGGCTCGCCCGCAACAAAGCGGACCTTGATGAAATCGTCGAAAAGGCCCTGCGCCGTGGCGCCATCTGGGACGAGGTCAAAGACCGTCTTCACGCACCGGGCACGGGCCTTTCCGGCGGCCAACAGCAGCGTCTGTGCATCGCACGGGCCGTGGCCACCGAACCGGAAGTCCTCCTGATGGACGAACCCTGTTCCGCGCTCGACCCCATCGCCACTGCACAGGTCGAAGAACTCATCGACGAGCTGCGCCAAAGCTACTCGGTCGTGATCGTCACGCACTCCATGCAGCAGGCCGCGCGCGTCAGCCAGAAAACGGCCTTCTTCCACTTGGGCAACCTCGTCGAATTCGGCGAGACAGACAAGATTTTCACCAACCCCGAAGACCCCCGCACAGAGAGCTACATCTCTGGTCGTATCGGGTAAGGAGCTTTCCCAATGACACAACACATTTCCTCCGCTTTTGATCGCGACCTTGAAGGTATTCAGGCGCTGATCGTCAAAATGGGCGGCTTGGTGGAAAACGCCATCCTGGAAGGCGCCAACAGCCTAGAAGCCCGCGACGTCGAGCGCGCCGAAATCGTGCGCAAGGGCGACAAAGTCATCGACGCCTTGGAAGAGCAGATCAACGAAGAGGCCGCCCGCGTCATCGCTTTGCGTGCACCCGTCTCCAAAGACCTGCGCTCTCTTTTGTCCGTGCTCAAACTCGCCTCCAGCCTCGAACGCATGGGCGATTACGCGAAAAACATGGCCAAACGCACCGCAGTCTTGGCCGAAACAAAATCCATCAACGGCACCGATGCCGCCCTGCGCCGCATGTCCAAAGAGGTGCAACTGATGTTGTCCGACGCGCTTGATGCATACGTGCGCGGCGATGCGGAACTGGCGGAAAATGTGCGTCAACGGGACATGGAAGTGGACCAGATGTACAACGCGCTCTTCCGCGAGTTCCTGACCTTCATGATGGAAGACCCCCGCAACATCAGCGCCTGCATGCACATGCACTTCATCGCCAAAAACGTTGAACGCATGGGCGATCTGGTCACCAACATGTGCGAACAGGTCATCTACATGGTCACCGGCGAAATGCCGGACGAAGACAGACCAAAGATGGACAGCACAGCGTCAGCCAAATTGGATTAAGATCATGTCGCAACCCCATGTTTTAATTGTCGAAGACGAACCCGCACAACGTGAGGTGTTGGGCTACAATCTAGAAGCAGAAGGGTTCCGAACAACCCGCGCAGAAGACGGCGAACAAGGGTTGATCATGGTCGACGAAGACGCACCAGACGTCATCGTCCTCGACTGGATGTTGCCCAACGTGTCCGGCATCGAAGTCTGCCGCCAGCTCAAAATGCGCAACGACACGCGCTCCATTCCGATCATCATGCTGTCCGCACGCTCCGAAGAGGTCGACAAAGTCCGCGGCCTCGAAACAGGTGCCGATGACTACGTCGTCAAACCCTATGCCGTCGCCGAACTTATGGCCCGTGTGCGCACCCAATTGCGCCGCGTGCGCCCCAGCACCGTCGGCCAAATCCTCACGTTCGAGGATATCTCTCTCGATTCAGAAACCCACCGGGTCACCCGCGGTGGAAACGAGCTGAAACTCGGTCCCACCGAGTTCCGTCTGCTCACAACCTTCATGGAAAAACCAGGCCGTGTTTGGAGCCGCGAACAGCTCCTCGACCGTGTCTGGGGCCGCGATATCTACGTCGACACCCGCACTGTTGACGTGCACATCGGCCGCCTGCGCAAGGTGCTCACCCAACAGGGCGGCGCAGATCCTGTGCGCACCGTCCGTGGCGCAGGCTACGCCTTGGGCTAACCCGCTCCCTGTTAAGCGCGTTCCTTCTTCGCGGTCGCCCGCGACACTAGCGACGCGCTGATCACCCCCAACGTCACCAACCCGATCATTATCGTCGACAGCGCGTTGATCTCCGGCGTCACCCCAAGCCGCACAGCCGAAAATATCTTGATCGGCAACGTGGTAGAAGAGGGGCCCGAGGTGAACGACGCAATCACCAGATCATCCAACGACAGCGTAAACGCCAACAACCACCCCGAAATCACCGCCGGCATGATGATCGGCAAGGTCACGCTGCGAAACGCATCGAACGGCGTGCACCCCAAATCCAACGCCGCTTCCTCCAACGACCGATCAAAACTCACCAACCGCGATGTCACCACCACGCTGACGTAACACATTGAAAACGTTGTGTGCGCCAAGACAATCGTCAAAACACCCCGGTCCAAACCAATCGCAATAAAGAACAAAAGCAGCGACAGCCCCGTGATCACCTCAGGCATCACCAAGGGCGCATAAATCATGCCCGAAAACAATCCGCGCCCCCGAAACCGGCCCGCGCGCACCATAATATAAGCCGCCAAGGTGCCCAAAACAGTCGCCACCGTCGATGACCAGAACGCCACCTTCAGCGTCACCCAAGCGGCATCCAGAAACTGCTCATTCTGAAACAGCTCCCCATACCATTTCGTTGAAAACCCAGCCCAAACCGTCACCAAACGGCTTTCATTGAAGCTGTAGATAATCAAAATCAGCATCGGCAAATACAAAAACGCGAACCCGAATGTCAGGGACGTGGCATTGAACCAGGAAAACCGCCTCATCCGTCAAGCTCCCGTTGTTTTTGCTCGTTGCGCTGAAACAAAACGATTGGAATGATCAGGATCATCAACAAAATAACCGCCACCGCAGAGGCAACAGGCCAGTCGCGGTTGTTGAAAAACTCCTCCCACAGCACTTTCCCGATCATCAGCGTATCCGACCCGCCCAGCAACGACGGAATAACAAACTCGCCCAACGTCGGGATAAACACCAGAAAACACCCCGCAATCACCCCCGGTTTCGACAGGGGGGCCGTCACCAACCAAAACGCCGATAACGCGGTACAGCCCAAGTCCTCAGCCGCCTCCACCAAACTGTCGTCCATCTTCTCCAATGCCGCATAGATCGGCAAAACCATGAACGGCAAATAGGTGTAAACGATCCCGATATATACCGCGACGGGCGTGTTTAAAATCGACAGCGGCGCAGAAATCACCCCCAGCGACAGCAACAGCTGGTTCAAATAGCCCTCGGTGCTCAAAATCCCGATCCACGCATACACGCGGATCAAAAACGATGTCCAAAACGGCAAAATCACCAGCATCAACAGCGTCGGCCGCCAATGTTGCGCCGCGCGCGCCATCCCGTAGGCCACCGGATAGCCAATCAGCAGCGTCAAAAACGTAGAAATCGCCGCGATTTTCAGCGACGATAAATAGGCCGCGAAATATAGGAAATCCGGCACATCCACAAAATCGCTCAGCGCAGGCAGCACAAACGCCAAGACCGCCACAACCACGGCCACATTCACAATCGCCACGGCCAACGCCGTCAGCGCCGCCGCCGCCGTGTCAAACACCGTCGTCGCTGTGTCTGGCAGCATCGCACGACGAATGCGTGGAAAAACAATGCGGTACATCGCGATGCACAGGATCAGGCCCGCAAACCCCGCCACAACCGCACCCGCGCCAATGAACGCATAGTTCTCAAAATCCAGCCCCGACAGCATCGCCCACAGGCCGTCTTTCATCGTCGGCGTATAGGGGGGGATCGCCAGCGCAATGTCGGATAGTGAAATTTTCAGAACAATCCCAAAGGGCACCAAAAACAGCACCAGCAGCCACACATAGGGCACAGCTATCAAAAGACGGCCCCGCCACGTCATGCGGTCAGCACCACGCCCGCGGTGTCGGTCCAGCTGAGGTACACATGATCCTCCCACGTCAAATTCCGCCGCGATATCCGGCGCGAATTCGTCGCTTGGGCCTTGATAATCACGCCCGGCGCCACTTCCACATGATAGGTCGACAGGTTCCCCAGATAGGCAATGTCGAGGATTTTCCCTTCCATCACATTCGCCGCCTCCGGCTTTTGCGCCGTAATCGTCACCTTTTCAGGCCGGATCGCAAATGTCACCGAACTGGCCGCAGGTGGGCGTATCTCCGCACTTGCCATAATAGCAGGCTCCGTCGCGGACCATTTGATCGCCACATCTGTGGCCCGCGCATCGGGTGCTTTGGCCTCAACGGTCCCCTCAATCAAATTCACATCACCAATAAAATCAGCCACATAGGCCGAATTCGGCGCCTCATAAATCTGATCGGGCGTCGCCACTTGCGCCAATTTGCCCTCGGTCATCACAGCAACCCGTGACGCCACCGTCATGGCCTCTTCTTGGTCATGGGTCACGATCACAAATGTCGTGCCGGTCGTTTCTTGAATGTCCATCAATTCGAACTGCGTCTCGTGCCGCAGCTTCTTATCCAACGCCCCCAAAGGTTCGTCCAATAACAACAACTTAGGGGCCTTTGCCAAACTACGGGCCAAGGCAACCCGCTGCCGCTGCCCACCCGAAATCTGGTGCGGCTTGCGCTTTGCGAACTTGCCAAGCTGGGTCAGCTTCAGCATCCGCTCCACACGGTCCCCGATCTGATCTTTGGGCATGTCAGACCGCTTCAACCCAAACGCAATATTGTCCCAAACCGTCAAATGCGGGAACAAAGCATAGGATTGGAACATCATGTTCACAGGCCGCTCATTGGGCGGAACGGGGCCAATATCGACCCCATCCAACAAAATCGTGCCCTCGGTCGGGGTCTCAAACCCGCCCAACATCCGCATCAACGTGGTCTTGCCGCAGCCCGATGGCCCAAGCAACGCAAAGAACTCTTTGGCGTAAATATCCAACGTCAAATCATCGATCGCCGTAAAATCGCCAAACCGTTTGGTGACGTTTTTGAACTGGATCAATGGCTTTTCAGCAGGGTCGTGCCACGGTGCGAATATCGCATTCGGTTTGGGCTGCGCCATTCTAAACCTTTCGGAAAAACAAAACCCTCCGCACCTAAAAAGTGCGGAGGGTCAATCGCTTACTGGCCAGACTTAATGCGCGTCCACAGGCGCGTCACATCGCGCTGAACCCGTGCATCATAAGGCGTTGTCGTGAACAGGTTTTCTAATGTGGCCTCATCCGGATACACCGCCGGGTAGTCCAGAATTTCCGGATCGATAAACGCCTGCGCCGCACCATTCCCGCTGGCATACCAAACATAGTTTGTGGCCGCCGCGGCATTTTCCGCATCCAGAATGAAGTTGATAAACGTATGCGCCGCCTCAGGGTTCGGGGCATCCGCCGGAATGGCCATCTGGTCAAACCACATCTGCGCCCCCTCTGATGGGATCGCATAATCAATCTCATGCCCGTTTTCCGCTTCCGCTGCACGGAACTGCGCCAGGAACACATCCCCGGACCAGCCCACAGCCACGCAAATATCCCCATTCGCCAGCGCGTTGATATATTCAGAGCTGTTGAATTTCTGCACGTAAGGCCGCACAGCATCAAACACGGCTTCCGCCTTGGCAATCACCTCCGGGTCGTGACTGTCGGGGTCTTCCCCGATGTAGTTCAACGCCGCAGGGATCATCTCCGTCGGCGCATCCAGAAAATGCACACCGCACTCGGCCAGCTTTTCCATATTGGCCGGATCAAACACCAGATCCCAGCTGTCAAACGGCGCATCTTCCCCAAGGATTTCAGTCACTTTACCGATGTTAAAGCCAATCCCCGTGGTGCCCCACATGTAGTTCACCGAATAGGCACCACCTGGATCATACTGATCGGTCCGGCCTTGCACCACGTCCCAAAGGTTGTCGTGGTTTGGCAGCTGCGCCAGATCAAGCGGCTGAAACGCGCCCGCCGAAATTTGCCGCTGCAAGAACGTCGCAGAGGGCACAACCACATCGTAGCCAGACCCGCCAGACAGCAATTTGGTTTCCAAAATCTCATTTGAATCAAAGACATCGTAGATCAAATCGATCCCGGTCTCTTCTTCAAACTGCGTCAGCAGTTCCTCATCAATATAATCGGACCAATTGTAGACCCGAACCTCTTCGGCGGCAGCAGATCCAGCCATCAAGGCCAGTGTTGCAATACCGGACAGCAGCTTTGTCACGTTCATTGTTTTTCCCTGTCATAAGAATGCGCGCTAAGACCGCGCTTATGACCAAGACTATGAATAGCAGAATTTCATTTGGCAATATGGACCTATCGATCTTGCACAACTGGCTGCCTGCTTTTGTTTGACACCGTTTCACAACCGCATAAAGCTGATCAAAACACAGGCAGTCTCAGTACGCCATCATCAGAAAGCACCGCCATGAATGTGATCACCAACCACATGCCCACCCAAGACCTGCAACGTCTGGATGCGGCGCATCATATGCATCCCTTTACCGCCGGATCAGAGCTCGCCGAAAAGGGCGCGCGCGTCATCACACAGGCCAAAGGCGTCACCCTGACCGACAGCGAAGGCGTGCACATCCTAGATGCTATGGCAGGTCTATGGTGCGTCAACATCGGCTACGGCCGCGATGAGCTGGCCGAGGCCGCCGCCCGTCAAATGCGCGAACTTCCCTATTACAACACGTTTTTCCAAACCACCCACGTGCCCGTCATCGCCCTGTCTGCCAAATTGGCCGAGCTCGCCCCGCGCGACCTCAACCATGTCTTCTATGCCGGCTCAGGCTCCGAGGCGAACGACACAAACATCCGCTTGGTGCGCCACTATTGGGCGCAAAAAGGCCAGCCCAACCGCAACATCATCATCAGCCGCAAAAACGCCTACCACGGCTCCACCTTGGGCGGCGGCAGCTTGGGTGGCATGTCCGGCATGCAAAACCAAGGCTGCCCGGTGATCCCCGATATTCACCACATCGACCAACCCAACTGGTGGTCCGAAGGCGGCGATCTGTCCCCCGAAGACTTCGGCCTCGAGCGGGCCCGCCAATTGGAAACGGCCATCCACGACCTTGGCCCAGACCGCGTGGGCGCCTTCATCGCGGAACCGGTCCAAGGGGCAGGGGGCGTGATCGTCCCGCCCAGCACCTATTGGCCGGAAATACAGCGCATCTGCGATGAATACGGCATTCTGCTGATCGCCGACGAAGTGATCTGCGGCTTTGGCCGCACAGGGCATTTGTTCGGGTCAGAATATTACGGCATCCGCCCGCATATCATGACCATCGCCAAAGGCCTGTCCTCAGGCTATGCGCCCATCGGCGGCTCTCTGGTCTGCGATGAGGTTGCTCAGGTCATCAACGACGGCGGCGATTTCAACCACGGCTACACCTATTCAGGCCACCCAGTATCCTGCGCCGTCGCCTTGGAAAACCTGCGGATCTTGGAAGAAGAGAAAATCGTCGAAACCGTCCACGACACCACCGGCCCTTATCTGGCCGAAAAATGGAACGCCCTCACAGATCACCCGCTGGTCGGAGAGGCGAAAATCGTCGGCATGATGGGATCACTGGCCCTCACGCCCCACAAAGCCAGCCGCGCCGCGTTCAAATCGCCCGTGGGCACCGTCGGTCTGCACTGTCGCGGCAAATGTTTCGGCAACGGGTTGATCATGCGCCACGTGGGCGACCGGATGATCATCTCACCGCCCTTGGTGATTAACACATCCGAAATCGACACCCTGATCGACCGCGCCGTCCAATCGCTGGATGAAACCTACGACCTGATCCGTGCCGAAGGATTGTACGAGCCCGCGTGATGGATCTGCTCACCGCGAATGATCAGCAGGGGCAATACCCGGCCTCCTATTACGCCGCCACCGCCACCCCGCTGGAGGTCTTTCCAACCGCCACGGGCCAAATCACCTGCGATGTCTGCGTCGTGGGCGGCGGCTATTCGGGCCTGTCGGCCGCCCTCCATCTGGCGCAGGCAGGGTTCGATGTTGTGCTGCTCGACGCCCAGCGTGTGGGCTTCGGCGCCTCGGGCCGCAACGGCGGGCAGGTGGGTGTGGGCCAACGGATGGGCCAAGACGAGCTGGAAAACATGATGGGTCCCGCTCAGGCCCGCGCCCTGTGGGACCTCTCCCTAACCTCCGTCCACCTCGTTCGCAGTTTGATCGCCGATTTCAAAATCGATTGCGGCTGGTCCGACGGCATCATCGAAGCAGACCACCGGGCGCGCTCCGTCAAACACACCCACGACTATGTCACCAAATTAAACCGCGAGTATAACTACGACCTTATCCGCCCCCTAGACACGTCCGAAATCCGCGACCTTGTGGGCTCACCGGCCTACCACGGCGGCAGCTTGGATATGGGCGGCGGCCACCTTCATCCCTTGCGCTACCTGCTCGGGCTGGCCCGCGCGGCCCGAAACGCGGGCGTGCGCATCTTCGAGAACAGCAAAGCCCTCCACGTGGCCCCAGATGCCACCACCCGAACCGAACAGGCGCAGATCAAAGCGGCCCACACAATCTTGTGCTGCAACGGCTACCTCGGCACCCTCAATCGCACCGTCGCAGCCCATGTGATGCCCATCAACAATTTCATCGTCGCCACCGAACCCTTGGCCGATCCCAGCCGCGTGCTGCGCCACAACCATGCCGTGGCCGACAGCAAATTCGTCATCAATTACTTCCGCCTCTCCGAAGACAACCGCCTGCTTTTTGGCGGCGGTGAAAGCTACGGCTACACCTTCCCCAAAGACATCGCCGCAACGGTCCGCAAACCCATGCAGCAGATCTTCCCCCACCTCAAAGACGTCAAAATCGACTACGCATGGGGCGGCACATTGGGCATCACCATGAACCGCATGCCCCATTTCGCCAAACTCTCGAAAAACGTGCTCTCCATCTCGGGCTATTCAGGGCACGGCGTGGCCATGGCCACCTTGGGCGGCAAACTTGCAGCACAGGCCATCCAAGGCCAAGCCGAACAGTTCGACAGCCTCGCAACCGTCCCAAGCCACCCGTTCCCCGGCGGCCCACGCCTGCGCAGCCCGCTACTGGCGCTCGCCATGCTCTGGTACGCCCTGCGCGACAAACTCTAACCCCAAGCCCTCCGCTGCTTTGCCCACAGTCGCCGCAATCAACCGAAACTGATCCGACAGCGGCGACGTCTTGCGCCACACCATCCCGATGCTGCGTTTGGGCTGCGGGGCAGGGAAGCGCACCACATCCACATCCGTCGCACGGGTCTCCACCGCACGCGCCATCTGCGGGATCAACGTCACCCCAAGCCCCGCGGCCACCAATTGCACCAAGGTCGCCAGCGACGACCCATCTAACCCATCACGGTCCAACGCCGAGCGCTGCGCACAAAACGCCAAGGCCTGATCACGAAAACAATGCCCTTCCTCCAACAACAAAAGCTGCATTTCCGCCAGATCTTCTGCCGCAGGCACAGGTTTGCCAACATCCGTCGCAGGCCGCACATACACAAACTCTTCCTCAAAAATCGCAACCTCCTCCAGCGAAGGCTCCGACACGGGTAGGGCCACAATCGCCGCATCAATGCGCCCCTCTGCAATCTCCTGAATCAACGTTGTCGTCATCGTCTCGCGCACATGAACATCCAGCGACGGATGATCCAGCGTCAGATGCCCTATCAAGGACGGCAACAAATAGGGCGCAATCGTCGGAATAACCCCCAGCCGAAACCGCCCCGCCAATGTGCCCTGCGCCAACCGCGCCAAATCGCCAATCTCATCCACCGCGCGCAGAATTTCACGAGCCCGCGGCGCGAACTCTTCACCAAATCGCGTCAGCCGAATATCGCGCGCAGACCGCTCAAAAAGTGACATTCCCAAAATCTGCTCTAACTCTCTTATTTGCATCGAAAGCGCAGGCTGCGAAATGCCGACAACATCGGCCGCACGCCCAAAATGTCTTTGGGCGGCGACCGCTTCGAAATATCGCAACTGCTTTAGGGTAAGGCTGTTCATAAGGTAAAATTATCATGACAATCAGAAAATACAACTTAATCTAATCGGCCTACCTTGCTAAACCCACCTCAAATGTAACCGAATGGAGGAATCGCCATGGACGGCGCTGTCGAAAAAGGAATGAATGAATCACAAGGCAAATGCCCTGTCATTCACGGACCGAAACAGGCAACGGGCTCCACAGCCAACGATCACTGGTGGCCAAATGCCCTTGACCTGAAACCCCTTCACCAAAACCACCCCAGCGGTGACCCGATGGACCCGGACTTTGACTACGCAGAAGCGTTCAAAGAGCTCGACCTCGACGCCGTCATCGCTGACCTCAAAGCCTTCATGACAGACAGCCAAGACTGGTGGCCAGCCGACTATGGTCACTACGGCGGCTTGATGATCCGCATGGCATGGCACTCCGCCGGCACCTACCGCGTCGGCGACGGTCGCGGCGGCGCAGGCTCCGGCTCCCAGCGTTTCGCACCCCTGAACTCCTGGCCTGACAACGGCAACCTCGACAAAGCCCGCCGCTTGCTGTGGCCGATCAAACAGAAATACGGCAAAAACCTCAGCTGGGCCGACCTGATGATCCTCGCCGGGACAATCGCACTCGAAGACATGGGCCTGAAAACCCACGGCTTCGCAGGCGGCCGCGCCGACATCTGGGAGCCAGAGCAGGACATCTACTGGGGTCCGGAAACAGAATGGCTCGGCGATGACAGCCAGCGTTATGACGACCCGCGCGAGCTGATCGGCCAATTGGCTGCGGTTCAAATGGGCCTGATCTACGTCAACCCAGAAGGCCCAATGGGCAACCCCGATCCACTGCTGTCCGCCAAAGACGTGCGCGAAACATTCAGCAAAATGGCCATGAACGACGAAGAAACCGTCGCCTTGGTTGCGGGTGGCCACACATTCGGCAAAACCCACGGTGCCGCTGATCCCGAAGAGTACGTGGGCGCAGAACCCGAAGCTGCAACCCTGACCGAAATGGGCCTCGGCTGGTCCAGTTCATTCGGCTCCGGCAAAGGCGTTGATACCATCACCTCCGGTCTCGAAGGCGCATGGACCCCCACACCAACACAGTGGGACAACTCCTACTTTGGCGTGCTCTTTGGCTACGACTGGGAATTGACCAAATCCCCAGCGGGCGCCCACCAGTGGCAGCCAAAAGACCTCAAAGAAGAAGACATGGCTCCAACGGCAGATGGTGCGGGCAAAACCCACATCATGATGACCACGGCGGACATGGCTCTGAAAATGGATCCGGCCTACGAAAAAATCTCTCGCCGGTTCTACGAAAACCCGGAAGAATTCGCAGAAGCCTTCGCCAAAGCGTGGTACAAACTCACGCACCGTGACATGGGCCCGTACGAATTGGGCTTGGGCAAATACGTGCCAGCAGAACCAGAAAGCTGGCAGGACCCGGTCCCAGCCGTTGATCACGACCTGATCGAAGGCGCGGACGTCGATGCGCTCAAAGCAGCCATCGCCGACAGCGGCCTGACAGCTTCTGAACTGGTCTCCACAGCTTGGGCCTCCGCCGCATCCTTCCGCGGCTCCGACAAACGCGGCGGTGCCAACGGTGCGCGCGTGCGTTTGAACCCTGCGAAAGACTGGGAGGTCAACGACCCGGCACAGCTCGACCGCGTCCTCGCCAAACTCGAAGAGGTCCGCACCTCCTTCGACAAACCTGTTTCCATGGCCGATACCATCGTCCTCGCAGGCGGTGTCGGTGTTGAATTGGCCGCCAAAGCGGCAGGCAAAGACATCACCGTGCCGTTCACACCGGGCCGCACAGACGCCACCCAAGAGATGACAGACGTGGAAAGCTATGCTTGGCTCGAGCCAAAAGCAGACGGTTTCCGCAACTTCATCAAACCGGGTGCACTGCGCTCACCGGCCGAGCACCTCGTGGACCGCGCACAGCTGCTGACCCTGTCCGCACCTGAAATGACCGTCCTCGTCGGCGGCCTGCGTGTCATCGGCGCAAACACCGGCGGCACCTCCCACGGTGTCTTCACCGACACACCGGGCGCGCTTGACCAAAGCTTCTTCACCAACCTCTTGGACATGGGCACCGTTTGGGCCCCCAAGGACGAAGATGGCGACGTCATCGAAGGCCGCGACCGCTCCTCTGGCGCGGTAAAATGGACGGGCACACAAGTCGACCTCGTGTTCGGCTCCAACTCCATCCTGCGCTCCTTGGCAGAGGTCTACGCCGCTGCAGACGCCTCCGATAAGTTCCTGAACGACTTTGTCACCGCATGGGTCAAGGTTATGGAACTGGATCGTTTCGACCTGAAATAATCCAAATCACAGCCAAATGAACGGCGCCCTGAACTTCAGGGCGCCGTTTTTCCTTTTATGACCCCATTTTCCCGCTCAAGGTCACTTTTCAATAGTGCGCTGCAAATTTCGTTGCTACCAATTCGTATGCAATCGTTAAGATCGGCAACCGTTCGACGGGCGCTTGCACACAACACCTACAGGGAAGGGTGCATATGTCGGATGATGTGGTCCTCAGCGTCGCGGGACTGACCAAAAGCTTTGGCGGCCTCCAAGCCGTCCGCGGTGTCGACTTTGAGGTCGAACGCGGCGCAATCGTCGGGCTGATCGGCCCCAACGGCGCGGGCAAAACCACCACCTTCAACATGATCGCGGGCGAATTGCCCCCCACAACCGGCAAGATCACCTTGCTGGGCGAAGACATCACCGGCCAGCGCACCGATACGCTCTACCACAAAGGGCTGATGCGCACCTTTCAGCTGTCCCACGAATACGCCCGCATGACCGCCCTCGAAAACCTCATGGTCGCAGCGCCCAACCAAACGGGCGAAAGCATCTGGTCCACGTGGTTCGCCGGAAAATCCGTCCGCCGCCGCGACGCCGAAGTCATCGACCTGGCCCGCGACACCTTGGAGTTCTTGGGCCTCACCCACGTGGGCGAAGAGCTTGCGGGCAACCTGTCTGGCGGCCAGAAAAAACTCCTCGAAATCGGCCGCACCATGATGAACGACAGCAAAGTCGTGCTGCTCGATGAACCGGGGGCAGGGGTCAACCCCACCTTGATGCGCAAAGTCGCTGAAATGATTGAACAATTAAACGAAGAACGCGGCTACACCTTCTGCATCATCGAACACGACATGGATATGATCGCCCGCCTGTGCGGCAAGGTCGTCGTGCTGGCAGAAGGCCAAGTTCTGATGGAAGGCACCATGGACCAAGTCCGCAACGACACCCGCGTCATCGACGCCTATTTCGGGGGCGAAGTCGTATGACCACCCCAGTTCTAGCGCTCAAAAACCTGAAGGCAGGCTACGGCCAAACCGAAATTCTGCATGATCTGTCCTTGCACGTGATGCCCAACGAAATCGTCGCCATCATCGGCCCCAACGGCGCAGGCAAATCCACGGCCATGAAATCCGTGCTGGGCCTTCTCAACATCCGCGAAGGCGCGGTTGAACTCAACGGCGAGGCCATCACCGATACGCCCGCCCAAAAGGTGATCGAGCGGGGCATCTCCTACGTGCCCCAAACCAACAACGTCTTCGTCAACCTGTCCGTGCAGGAAAACCTGGAAATGGGCGCATGGACACGGCCCAAAGGGGTCGAACAGCGTCTCGATGAGATGTTCGACCTGTTCCCGGACCTCTCCGAAAAACGCGCCCAAGCCGCAGGCGCGCTCTCAGGCGGGCAACGGCAAATGGTCGCCATGGCAAAAGCCCTGATGGTCGACGCGAAAATCCTGCTGCTGGACGAGCCCACCGCGGGCCTCTCCCCCAAATACCGCAGTGAGATTTTCAGCACCATTCAGAAGATTAAGAACACCGGCGTTCCCATTCTAATCGTTGAACAAAACGCCAAACAAGCCTTGGGCGTATCCGACCGTGGCTATGTGCTGGTCGACGGCGCAAACCGCCACGAGGGCACCGGCGCGGGCCTCGCAGCCGACCCTGAAATCGCGCGTATGTTTTTGGGCGGAGGACACTGATATGTGGGATGCATTCGGCTTTGAATTCGTCAATTTCTACTTCATCCCCGGCCTCGTGCTGGGCTGCATCTATGCTCTGGGCGCCATCGGCATCACGCTGACCTTCGGCATCTTGCGCTTTGCGAACTTTGCCCACGGCGAAATCATGATGTCCGGCGCCTACCTCACGTGGACAGTCATGGCCATCGCAGGGGCAGCAGGGCTCACGTTGCACCCGCTTGTCGCCATGGTGCCCGCCGCCGCCCTTGTGATCATCCTCTTCCTCGGCACCGACAGGTTCTTCTACAAACCCTTCCGCAAGGCCGACACGATCAAAGTGGTCATGGCGTCCTTCGGCATGATGCTCATCATCCGCTCCGCCGTACAGGCCATCTGGGGCCCCAACCAAATCACCTTCGTGCCGGGCATCGCCCGACCGAACGCCACATTGCAATCCATAACGGGCGACATGGGCATGATGATCTTGATGCCAAACAAACACATCTGGATCTTCGCAGGCACCCTCGTGCTGGTCGTGGCCTTGGGCTACCTGCTTGGCCGCACCCGCATCGGCAAAGCCATGCGCGCCGTGTCTGACAGCCCCGATCTGGCCCATGTCACCGGCATCAACGTCGATATGGTCATCCGCGCCACATGGATCGTCGGCGGCATCTGCGCCACCGCCGCAGGCGTGTTCTTGGTGATGGACACCCAGATGTTGGAGACCACCATGGGCTTCCGCATGCTGCTGCCCATGTTCGCCGCCGCCATCTTGGGGGGCATCGGCAAACCCTACGGCGCGGTGTTTGGCGGGCTGGTCATTGGCCTCGCCGAAGAACTCTCCGCCTATCCTTGGATCGGCGACGCGCCACTGCTCTCACCGGGCTATAAAACCGGCGTCGCCTTCGCCATCATGGTGATTATGTTGATCGTCCGCCCGCAGGGCCTGTTCAAGGGGAGGTCGTTCTAATGGAAGCCTATCTCGGTTATTTCCTGTATCTCCTGTCCTTGCTGACGGTCGGCGGCATCTACGCAATCTTCGCCCTGGGCCTGAACGTCCAATGGGGCTTCGCGGGCCTGTTCAACGCAGGCATCGTAGGCTTCGCCGCCGTCGGCGCCTATGCCTACGCGCTGCTCACCACCGCAGAGTCCCCATTCCACATCGGCGGCTTTGGCCTGCCACTGCCCATCGGCATGGCTGTCGCCATGGCCCTGTCAGCCCTCATCGCGGGCGTGATCGGCCTCATCTGTATCCGCCTTCGGTCCGACTATCTGGCCATCGCCACCATCGGTATCGGCGAAATCATCAAACTGATCCTCAAAAACGAGACCGACATCACGAACGGCCCGCGCGGCATCAACAAAATCCCCCGCGCATGGGAACACTTCAGCGAAGAGCGTTTCTACTCCAGCGCCCCGATGAGCTGGATCGCCACACCAGAACAATGGGGCGCCTTCTTCGACAGCCTGCCAAACTGGTACTGGCAACCGCTGTTCGCGGGCACCATCCTGCTCACCGTCTACATCCTCTACCGCATGCTCGAGCGCGCGCGCCTGTCCCCGTGGGGCCGGATGATGACCGCCATCCGGGAAAATGAATCCGCCGCCCGCGCCGCGGGCAAGGACGTCACCCGCCGCCGGATCGAAGCCTTCGTCATCGGCGCTGCGATCATGGGGCTGGGCGGGGCGCTCTTCGCCCAACACCTGCGCCTGATCGAGCCCACCAACACGTTTGATCCCAGCAAAGTCACCTTCCTTGTCTGGGTCATGCTGATCGCCGGTGGCTCTGGCAACAACCGTGGCGCCATCTTGGGCGGCTTTCTGATCTGGACCATCTGGTCGGCTTCGGAATTGTTCATCTCAGGCGGCATCGCGCTCATTTCTTCAACCTTCGAAACACTCGACCCCTCAATTCTGGCCACACGTGCTGGGTTCTTGCGCATGATGCTGATTGGTATTTTGATGCAAGTAATCCTCCAACGTTATCCAGGAGGGATTCTACCAGAGGTGAGACCCGCATCACCAAAGGCTGTCAAAACAACAGCGGGACCAACGGGAGACGACACATGAAAACGACTTTACTGGCAACCGCCGCCACCTTGATGGCCACAACAGCCATGGCCGACGTCAACATCGGCAACCCAATGGCCATGACCGGCCCGATCCCAGACCTGAACGCGCCCATCGCAGCGGCCGTTGATCTGGCTGCGGCCAACGTCAACGCCCAAGGCGGCATGTTCGCCGACGGCGAAACGCTCAACATCATCCGCGCCGACAGTGCGTGTGACCCAACAGCAGCCGTCGATGCGGTGACCAAACTAATCAACGTCAACTCCGTTTCCGCCATCGTGGGCCCGGTCTGCTCCGGCGCCACCATCGCGCAGGCTGAATCGGTCTCCATCCCCGCAGGCGTGGTCACATTGTCCGTCTCCGCCTCATCGCCCGCCATCTCCACCATGGAAGACGGCACAGACCTCGTGTTCCGCGCCGCAGCCTCTGACGCCTACCAAGGCGTGGCTCTGGCCGAACTCGCCATGGCCAACGGCATGGACAGCATCGCGGTCTCCTACGCCAACGATGACTACAACGCCGCCATCGCCGAAGTCTTCGTCCAAGCCTATGAGGCCATGGGCGGCACAGTCACAGCCAACGAAGCACACGAGCCGAACAAAGCCTCCTACCGCTCCGAAGTGGCCACAATCGGCGCAGGCTCCGACAACCTCGCGCTCTTCAGCTACTACGGCTCCGGCGGCATCACCCTGATGCGCAACGCCCTCGAAACAGCGGCCTTCACAAACTTCATCGGCGCAGACGGCATGCTGTCAGACGAGCTGATCGAACAGCTGGGCGCAGACAACCTGATGACCTCCACCTTCACAACCTCCGCCTCCGACGACAGCACACCGTCGTTCGGCGCATGGAAAGCCATCGCCGATGAAGCAGGCGTACCAGCGGCTGACCCCTTCGTGGCCAACGGCTACGACGCGACCTTCATGATGGCTCTGGCGATCGAACACGCAGGCTCCGGCGACCGTGAAACCATCGCCGAAAGCCTCCGCGCAATTGCCTCCGCCCCAGGCGAAGTGATCCTGCCGGGCGAATGGGAAAAAGCCAAAGCGATCCTCGCGAGCGGTGGCGACATCAACTACGAAGGCGCCGCAGGAAACCAAGACTTTGACGAGAACGGCGACGTCGCCGGCAACTTCTCCAAATCCGTCATCGTCGACGGCGCATGGGCTGCCGAACTGATCCAATAAGGGTCAGTCAAATCAAAATAGAAATGCCGGAGCCCAAATGGGGTCCGGCATTTTTTATGAACATCCACCTCAGCGAACGTCCCTTTTGATCAGCTATTACGCACCTACAAAAACCGTCTGACCTTTGCCCTATAGTCTTCGAATCCGGTCCCGTATTGCGCCGTCAACCATGGCTCCTCAGCAAAAGGTGCGACCACAAGAACGGCCACGCCAGCAAGGCCAACAATAGCTGCTCCAGCTGAAGCACTCATCACGCTCCAACCCATAATCATTGCAATATCTCCGACGTATTGTGGGTTGCGTGAATAGCGATACATGCCGCCCGTTCGAAGCGATCCTTTCGCACCGCCAGTCTGCGCTATTCCAAATTGCGCGACCTCGGCCCACACGATTACATTGCCCAAAACGATCAGTGGAATACCGACACCGAACCGCAGCCAATGGGGGAACGCAAGTCCGCCCCAGTACGTGACCCCAAGGACGATCAGAATCCCAAATAACGTGAATGTCGGCACCCACACCATGAAAGGTGTCACCAGTGTATAGCGTTGTGGCGGCCATAAACGGCGAGCAGGATAGGCGATAGACCAGAGTATTGCGGCAAGCGTGCCAGCCGCAATCACAAGGCCCGTGATGATCAAAACCATCTCCATCATCCCTCCATATGCGCATGGCCAGCCAATTCACGGCGCTCAGCCAAAGCTTGGCGCACGATCTGGAAAGCCGAGGATAAGAATAATGCCGCCATAATTGTTGCCACGATCAGGTCAGGCCAGCCGCTCGCCGTGCCCCATACGCCTACCGCAGCAAACAACACCGCCACGTTCCCAATTGCGTCATTGCGCGAGCACAACCACACTGATCGAACATTGGCATCACCGTCCTTGTAACGAACCAACAGCAAGACGCTTGCAAGATTGGTAAGCAGCGCAAGAAAGCCTACGACCCCCATGATTTCAGCGGTAGGGACCCCAGCATAGAAGACGCGATACACGGTCGACCCGAACACCCAAACACCCATCAAAAGCAGACTGACACCTTTGAACAAGGCTGCGTTCGTTCGCGCGGAAAGCGACGCGCCGATGACTGCAAGCGAAATACCGTAGGTCAGTGCATCGCCCGCAAAATCAAGGGCATCAGCCTGTAGCGCCTGAGATTTTGCCAGATGACCTGCTGCCATCTCCACAAAAAACATCGTCGCATTCAGCGCGATAACAATCCACAATCGTCGTTTGTAATCCTTTGAAACACCGTCAAACTTGGCGTCATGTCCACAGCAACCAGCCATATCGAATCCTCATTCATTTTGGTTGCTCTCTATGTAATGTCTCTAGTAACTAGAGGTTCAAGGGGTTTTATTTATGTTTTCAATTGGCGCGCTTTCGAAACAGACAAAAGTCAAAGTTCCCACAATTCGGTACTACGAAGAAATGGGATTATTACCTGAAGCAGAACGTACGTCTGGCAACCAAAGGCGCTACGACGAGGCAGGGCTAGAGCGCCTGAGTTTTATCAAACACGCACGTGATCTAGGCTTCTCGATTGATGCGATTTCATCGTTGATCGAATTACAAGATCATCCAGACCGATCATGCGAAGCTGCCACCAGTATCGCAACCTCGCAGCTGGAAGAGGTACGTACCAAAATCAAAAGGCTCAAAACCTTGGAGAAGGAACTCAGCCGGATTTCGAAAGGTTGCGATGGTGCCGGTGTATCAGAAAACTGCTACGTTTTGGCATCGTTGGCCGACCACGACTTCTGCGAAGAAGACCACTGAAAACACGTCTGTTGCCTTCGGGCTGGCAGGCAAGAACGGCGGCATCATGCAGCCTCGGAAAAGCTGCCAAACCTCCCGCACACTCAAACCCTAACACCACCCACCACACAGCACGTTAACCAAGATCATCCCGTGCACCTGTACATACGCCCTGTGTACAGGATGTGTACGCAAAATGCCCCGTGATTTGCCCTTAAAAATAAGGCATTAACGGGTGTTATCGGGGCAGGGCGGGCGCATCTGCTGCACCGCGTTAACCTCACTTAGAAATCGAGGCCGAAATCCACAGTCTGGGCGGAATGGGTCAGGGCACCGGATGAAATGTAATCCACACCCGTCGCCGCTATCGATGCGATGCGGTCCAATTTCACGTTGCCACTGGCCTCGGTCAGCATCCGCCCGTCCACGATTTTCACCGCGTCTGCCAGCATCTCATTGTCCATATTGTCCAACAAAACAACGCTCGCGCCGCCCACCTCCAGCGCCTCTTCCAGCTGGTCCAAACGGTCCACTTCGATCTCCACGGCGGTCATATGGCTGGCCTTGGCCTTCACCGCCTCCAGCACTGCACGCACACCACCAGCGGCGGCTATGTGATTGTCTTTAATCAATATTGCGTCGCTCAACGAATAACGGTGGTTAAACCCGCCGCCGTGCAAAACGGCCAATTTCTCCACAATCCGCAACCCCGGCGTCGTCTTGCGCGTACAGGTCACACGGGCCTTCGTGCCCTTGGCCTTCTCCACAAAACCCGCCGTCTTCGTCGCAATCCCAGACAGCCGCCCCGCGAAGTTCAGCGCCACGCGCTCGCCCGACAAAATCGACCGCGCCAAGCCCTCAATCGTCACCAACGTATCGCCCGGTTTGCACGCCGTCCCATCAGGCGTGTGCACCGTCACCTTCAGGGCAGGGTCCACCAACCGAAACGCCAGCTCCGCAATCTGCATCCCCGACACCACGGCATCCTCACGAGCATTGATCGTCGCGGTATAGGTCGTATCCGCATCCACCACCGTACGGGTCGTAATGTCCCCATAACTCCCCAAATCCTCCAGCAGCGCATTGCGCACCATAGGCTCCAAAATCAAATCAGGGACTGCTGCAAAACTCATTGTTTTTCCTCACAAATTTGATCTCGTAGCGCCATCGCCTCGCGCAGATGCATCTGCGATCTTTTCGCAGGGCCAGCGTTCGTTTCAGGGAAATCGATCCGCTCATGCGCACCCCGACTTTCCTCGCGCAGCAACGCGCCAGCAGCAATCATCGTGGCCGTCGCACACATATTCAAAAACGACGGGCTCTCACCATGGGCCGCCTCAAGCTGCGCCAGCGTCCGCAGCGCCGCCTTCAACCCCGCGGCATCCCGTTCCACACCGACATTATCGGTCATGCACTGGCGCAGAGCCATCACAGCCTCAGCGTCCGGAGGCGTGCCGCCCGCATCAAACTTCAGCTCAACAGGTGAAGCCTCATTAACCGCTTCAACCTCGTTCAAAATCCCCTCAGCGCAGATACGTGCATAGACCAACGCCTCCAGCAAACCGTTGGACGCCAAGCGGTTCGCCCCATGCAACCCGGTCGAAGACGCCTCACCGCAGACCCACAGGCCCTCGAGCGTTGATTTCCCGTCTGTATCGGTGGCGATGCCGCCCATGTGGTAATGAGCTGCCGCAGCCACGGGAATAGGCTCAACCGCGGGGTCAATTCCATTACGCGCGCAGGCCTCGGCCACGGCGGGATACAATTCTTTGATGCGTTCGCCCAACACGTCACGCGTGTCCAACATGGGCCGCAGCCCAGCCTGTGTTTGCGCGTAAATCGCACGGGCTACCACGTCGCGTGGCGCGAGCTCCGCATCGGGGTGGATCGCGGTCATAAAGCGCGCGCCGTCTTTGTTGATCAGCGTCGCACCTTCGCCGCGTAGGGCTTCGGTGGCCAAGGGGGCAGGGTCCTCGCCCACGTCCATGGCGGTCGGGTGGAATTGTACGAATTCGGCATCTGCAATCTGAGCACCGGCGCGAGCCGCCATGCCGATGACTTGCCCCCGAATGCGCGGTGGGTTCGTGGTGACCGCGTACAACCCGCCAGACCCGCCGCCCGCCAGCAACACCGCAGGCGCGCGCAGCGTAATAGGGGCCGAGCGTGCATCACCCGCAGCTTGCACCACAACACCCGTCACGCGGCCGTTGTCTGTTTCTAAATCCACCGCCATCACACCTTCAAGTGCTTGAATAGACGGGGTTTCCCGAACTTGTTCGATCAGGGCAGCCATGATTTGCGCACCCGCCTGATCACCCTTTACCCGCACCACACGCGCAAAACTATGGGCCGCTTCGCGCGACATCACATAGTCACCGTTTTCGGTGCGATCGAACGGCGTTCCCATGGATGTCAGATCCAGAATATAGCGTCGTGCATCGCCTGTGACCAAATCCGCAACGGCGGGGTCAACCGTGCCAGCACCCGCTTTGACCGTATCACGTGCGTGATCGTCAGGGCTGTCGTCCGCGTCCATCGCGGCGGCAACACCACCTTGGGCCCAAGCCGAACTTGCCCCTTCGCCCAACGTCTCAGGCGAGATCAACACAACAGGGCGCGGCGCCAATTTAAGCGCAGCATAAAGCGCGCCCATGCCCGCGCCCACAATCAGGATACGGTCGGTGGTGATGTTGGTCATATGGTTGCTTACAGCCCCAGTTGTTTTGACAGGTCGATCATTTTCTGAACAGACGCGCGGGCTTTGTCCGCGACGGCAGGATCAACTTCAACCTGACCCTCCATCGTGTGCAGCACATACAAAATTTTCTCGAGCGAGATTTTCTTCATGTAGGGGCACATATTGCAGGGGCCGACAAAATCCACCTCCGGCAGCTCATCAGCGATATTAGACGCCATCGAACACTCAGTGATCAGCATTGCCTTTTCAGGCTTCTCATCGGTCACATATTTAATAATCCCGCTGGTCGAGCCGCTGAAATCAGCCTCAGCCACAACATCCGGCGGGCATTCAGGGTGTGCAATCAGACGTGTGCCGGGGTTCCATTCACGAAAATCGCGCAGGTCTTGGGCAGTATATTGTTCATGCACGATGCAGGATCCGGGCCAATACACCACGTTTTTCTTGCTTTGGTTCGCCACGTTCTGCGCCAGATATTGATCCGGCGTCATGATCACAGTGTCGCTCTCCATGGCATCCACGATCTGCACCGCATTGGACGATGTACAGCAGATGTCAGACGCCGCTTTCACATCCGCGGTCGTGTTTACATATGTCACCACCGGAGCACCGGGATATTTGGCGCGCATTTCGTCGATACCATCCGCGGTGATGCTTTCGGCCAGCGAACAGCCAGCCTCCATATCGGGCATCAAAACAGTCTTTTCAGGGCAGAGGATTTTCGTCGTCTCGGCCATGAAATGAACGCCAGCCTGCACGATAACATCCGCGTCGACGTCCTGTGCCTTCATTGCGATCTGCAAACTGTCGCCAACAAAATCGGACACGCCGTGAAAAATCTCGGGCGTCATGTAATTGTGGCCCAAGATCACCGCGTTACGTTTTGCCTTCAGGTCGTTGATCGCTTTGACATACGGCGCATACATCACCCAATCGGGGGGTGTCACAACACGGTCCATCTTGGCATAAATGTCAGCCATGTCCTCGGCCAATTGGGGCGACGGCGCCAAATCGTAGTGAGCGCTTAAGGTGTCACGAATAGTCTGAAGATCTGCCACGTGTGCGTCTTTCCTTGTGAAGTCCGACCTCTCTCTATCTCAAGTGGCACGAAATTGTAAATCAGTGTCTGTTTCACGCGCCGCTCAGCGCCATATATGGCTGGCGCTTGGGAGGATTTAAGGGCAGGGCACAGGAAAGCGTATTTCCGCGGCCCCTTAGCGCACATCATTGTTTCACATACTGCTTGAAAGCTTTGGATCGCTGGCATTTCACCGCTCCAACTCTGCGCCCGCGTTTCGCAACGAAGAGCTGGGTGATTGGCGGCAAACAAACTGCGCGACGCCTTCGGAGTTCAAATAAAATCCAGCAATCTTAAATACCTAAGCGACACTTCTAAGCCATCACTTCAATCAGACGACAGCGATCCGTTCATCTGAATGACCAGAGGCTTTGCGCGACGGTATCTGTACCGTGAAATAGCCTGGGGCGCCGTTTTCTCATAGCAGGATTTGATATTTGAGACCGCAGCTTAGGGCATTGGCAGGGCCGTAAGCCAATCACCCGGCACATCAAAACATGCTAAGCTAATTCTTATAATATGTATTATGTAAAATACATACAAACATATTCCAATATAAACTGATGAATACAGCCACATATGCCATAAAATGTATTCGCGCGCAGCTGGATTGATGGTACCAATTTCCCATGACCTGTCTTGCAACCCATCTCAATGCGATCACACACGCTCCAACCGTTGAAGCGCTATGGGATTTGCACAGCAGTCGCATGAATGACTTTGGCTTTGATCGCCTCATCTACGGTTTTACGCGATATCGCTCCAACGCCTCCTTTGGTGACCCCCAAGACTGGGTTCTGCTAACGAACCACGGCGACCGCTACATGGAAGGATTTCTCAGTCACGGCCATGTCTACCGCGCCCCGATGATCCGTTGGGCCATCGAAAACACCGGCGCGTGCAGCTGGAGCTGGATGGCAGACGCATCGAATATCACCAGTGAAGAAATGTTGTCCGTTCAGTTCAATCTAAGCCATGACGTTACCGCTGGTTACACTGTAAGCTTTCCCAGTTCTTCGGAGCGGACAAAAGGCGCAATAGCCCTGACCGCAAAGTCTGGCATGACACAGAACGAAGTCGACGCGATTTGGGAAGAACATGGGAACGAATTGACGGTGATGAACAACGTCATGCACCTGAAAATTCAAACTCTGCCCTATTCCCAACGGAACCTCACCAAGCGCCAACGTGAGGTTTTACAATGGGTTGGAGATGGCAAAACCACCCAAGACATTGCGATCTTGCTTGAACTGACACCTGCAACCATCGAAAAACATCTTCGCCTTGCCCGTGAAACCCTCGACGTGGAAACGACAGCACAAGCCGTCTTAAAGGCAGCGTTTTACAACCAAATGTTTGTCGTCGACGCGCATATTTCTTAATCGGGCCGCACGAATTCCCCTCAGAAACAAATGTTTTTGTACGTTTGGTCAAAAGTACGGAAACCCTGACTGTTGTTTACCTTAGGGAAGTGACAACCTTAGCTTGTTCCGTGAGTGGTGGCCTAAGGCCTGGGAACAGCGGCAAAGACCCCTTGAGATTACAAGGCTCGCTCTGTCGTGCCGGGATTTCCGGACGCTGGTCTGTACGTGCTAAGCGCGTTTCAGGCCAGCACACTTTGTTCTGCATGATCCTATCCCTGAGATGCGAACAATGTTCGGCCCTGCCCCCCAAGGGCGGGGCCGATTTCGTAAACGAAGTCTAAAGACAGCCCCAAACTTAAAAAGCAGCCCTAAAAGAGCTGCTTTTCAATATCTTATCGCAGTTTTCTAAAGCGCGAACGCTTAGCCTTGCGCGGCTTTAGCAACTTCTGCTGCGAAATCTTCTTTCACAACTTCAATGCCTTCGCCCACTTCAAGACGTGCAAAACCTGTGATTGTCGCACCTGCGTCCGCAGCCGCTTGGCCGACAGTTACATCAGGGTTCACAACAAATGATTGGTTCAGCAATGTAGCTTCTGCGACGAATTTCTTCATCCGGCCGACGATCATTTTTTCGATCACAGCTTCTGGCTTGCCAGATTCGCGAGCGATGTCCATCTGGACCTGCTTTTCTTTTTCAACGACAGATGCATCCATGTCCGCTTCAGACAAGGCAGCCGGGTTCACAGCGGCAATGTGCATTGCAATCTGTTTGCCAAGAGCTTCGTCGCCGCCGTCCATAGCAAGCAAAACGCCAATTTTACCCATGCCAGGTGCTGCAGCGTTGTGAACATAGCTCACAACTGTGGAGCCTTCGAGCGCAGACATACGGCGAACAGACATGTTCTCGCCGATCACCGCAACAGCGTCAGTCACAGTCTGCTCAACGGATTTGCCGCCCATGTCAGCCGCTTTCAACGCATCAACGTCAGAAACAGTCAGCGCAACATCAGCAATGCCAGCAACCATTTTTTGGAAGTCAGCATTCTTACCAACAAAGTCAGTTTCGGAGTTCACTTCAACAGCGATCCCCTTCCCGCCTGACACGGCAACGGCCACGAGGCCTTCAGCCGCTGTACGGCCGGATTTTTTCGCAGCTTTCGCGAGACCTTTGGTCCGCAGCCAGTCAACAGCCGCTTCCATGTCGCCAGCTGTTTCTGTCAGCGCTTTTTTCGCATCCATCATGCCCGCGCCTGTAGAGTCGCGGAGTTCTTTTACCAATGCAGCAGTGATCGCCATCTTTGGTCTCCTTAAGAATGAAGGTGGGCTGAGCGCGGTCTCCCGCGCCCAGATCAGAAATGTAACCCTAAGGTCTTATTCAGCAGCAGCTTCAGCGGTGGCTTCAGCAGCGAGTTCTTCTTCAACAGAAGCTTCCATCTCGCCAAGATCGATGCCCGCAGCACCCATCTGTGCTGTCATACCGTCCAAAGCAGCGCGCGCTGCCAAGTCTGTGTACAACGCGATCGCACGTGCCGCATCATCGTTACCTGGGATGATGTAATCAACGCCCGCTGGGGAGCAGTTTGTATCAACAACAGCGACAACTGGAATGCCCAGTTTCTTCGCTTCTGCGATGGCCAGATCTTCTTTATTGACGTCGATGACGAACAACAGATCAGGAACGCCGCCCATTTCACGGATACCGCCCAAAGACGCCTGCAGTTTGCCCTGCTCACGCTCCATGCCAAGACGCTCTTTCTTAGTGAGGCCCTCAAAGCCACGCTCAGACGCTTCGTCGATGGCTTTCAAACGGTTGATAGACTGGGAAACAGTCTGCCAGTTTGTCAGCGTACCGCCCAACCAGCGGTGGTTCATGTAGAACTGCGCGGATTTTTCAGCAGCGTCTTTGATAGGCGCTTGCGCCTGACGCTTGGTGCCAACGAACAAAACGCGGCCGCCTTTTGCGACAGTTTCACGGACAACGTTCAACGCTGCGTCCAACATAGGAACCGTCTGTGTGAGGTCCATGATGTGGATGCCGTTACGGGCGCCGTAGATGAATTCTTGCATTTTCGGGTTCCAGCGCTGTGTCTGGTGGCCGAAGTGTACGCCTGCCTCAAGCAGCTGGCGCATGGTAAACTCTGGAAGAGCCATGGTCGTTTCCTTTCCGGTTTCATGCCTTAGACGGAGGTATCAGAGTGCATAGCTATGCCTCCAACCGGTGGATGCTTTGGGATGTCTCCCCAAATAACCCGCCCCCGTCTGGGGATTTCGTAGCGCGCGTATAGGAGCCTATGCTCTGGAGGGCAAGTGATTTCTCATCTGATTTTCGGTGCTATACTGCGCTACGTTTGGTCATGGTTCACCGACCTGCGATACGCAGGTCACCGAAGTGAACCCTTTATGAAGCAAGCAACGCTTCGGCGTTTTCATCGGACGAAAATACAACCGCGTTCCGACCTAGGTTTTTGGCTCTATACAGAGCTTTATCGGCGAATTGCAGCATCCGGTCGATCCCCGCGGGCTGGCGCGACCAGACAGCACCGACACTGATGGTCAGGGGCAAAACTTTACAATCCATCTCAAACCCGGACTCTGCAACGATCGCACGACAGCGTTCACCAATAGAATGCGCTTCTTCGGCATCAATATCTGGCAAGATAACGACAAACTCATCTCCGCCCAGTCGCACAAACGTATCTTTTTGACGCAGACTGGCGGCAACATGGTTGACCACATGGCGAAGAACTTCATCACCGACCGCATGCCCATAACTGTCATTGGTAACTTTGAACCGGTCGATATCAAAATAGAGCACCGCCTGCCCTTTTGATTTCCGATTACCTTTCATCATTTCAGGATACACCAGATCGAGTCCACGACGGTTCAACAGCCCGGTCAAGTGATCTGTATTCGCATCAATCTTCGAAGCCTTAGCCTCCGAAAGAAACGACAATTCGCCCGACAGCAAATGGTTGATGATCAGCGCGCCAAAAACGCTGGACACGACCATATAAGGCGCCAAGTTCGAGAACAGCGTACCCCACAAAGCCTGCGGAGTGAAGAATATAGCGAAGACCTGCAATGAAAGCAGCCCCCCCAGCATGATAGATTTTTTCCAAGCCGCCGCCTCGCGCTCACGGATCGCGTAGTACCAAAAGAGCCCTGCACCAAAGGAAACGGCGATCCCAACAAGCCCAGCTGTCAGCCCTGGACCTGCAATAATCGTCCTGTAGACCGCAGCGGTTGCAAATGCCACAAACCCAACGACAGGCCCCAAAAGACCAGCCGCTGTGCCAACCAACAAGGACCGCATATCAAATATGCCACTACTTTTCGGCAGTGTGATCGGGTCTGACATCGTGAGAATGATCGCGACTGAAAAAATCCCTCCCATAATAGCCTTGTTGATTAACTTATCGCGACCCCCGCGGTGAATAAGGCTAAGCGTTAAAACCAGCGCCATGAGGAAGGCAACTGAGTCAATAAAGGTCGTGAGTAACTTGATTACATCGGTCATAATACATCCGCTTTTCGCTTTGATGATTTGACCTATCCTTCAAGTCACTAAGAAGTGGTTACGACGCATTTACGAAAAACAGCCGTAGTTTCTAAACTTTTAGTTTCAGAGGAAAACACGCTCCACGACCCAATATGCACCAATCAGGGCGATCGCGATGCTTGCAGGCATAGCAACCATATGGCGGTAGGTTTCAAACCGCTCGACCGCGCAAGACGCTGCACACAAACCGCTCAGCGCTGCGACCATGAACAACAGCGGCAGGTAGGCCTCTACAGCGTCTGGCCCCATGGCCGACACGGGGATCATCGCCACAGGCACAACAACAATCGCAACGGCCATGTAAATCGCTGCCGCCATTGGGTTTTTCTGGCCATCCTCGCTCAACCGGATCGCGCTCACCACGACGATGAATGCCACGGCAATACACAGCAGCTGCCCCAGCTCGACGCCGATGTTGAACCCCAGCAACGCTGGCAAAACCGCACCATCGGGCAGGCCGTATGCCCCCAGAACCGAGGCAAAGCCCAAACCGTGCAACAAGCCGAAAGCAAAAATGATCGCTGGCCGCCACGGGTTCAAACCATCCGTAAAGATGTTTTCCACCGCGATGTAGACGATAGATGCAGCGATAATGCTCTCGACAATCCACATGTATTCATCGGGGATGTTCACATACCCGAGGGTCGCCAAGGCCAATGTCACCGTATGCGCGGCTGTAAATGCCGTCACTTGCCACAACAACGGACGCATCCGCGAGCTGAGGAAGAACAGGCCCAAAACGAACAGAATATGGTCCAAACCCAGCGGAACAATGTGCTCGACGCCCACAGGAATAAACCGCACGAACGCCTCGGCGCCGGTCATGGCGTCCCCACCTTGCAAAGACACCTCCTCAGACAGGCCACCGCCAGAGAGATACCCATCCCATCCCGCGTCAACGCCCATCTGGCGCAACACCAAAACACCATATTCGGCGGGCCAATCGATCTGAACGGTTTCGGCATCCGCCGCAATGTCACCGGCAAATGTGATCGTAGACTGGCGCACAACCTCAACATCACCCACCGCAGGCACATCTACAGACGTCAGCATCAAATCAACGGGAGCCCCATCGACCAAAACCTGGATCTCACCAGAAATTTGCGCCCAATCCTCGCGGAATTGCTGTGCAAATGCGTCAGACGGCAAAGCCCGCAACGCGTCGTACACTTCGGCCTCTGGTGCCGCTTCGGTGTCTTCCAGACCGTCCAAATCAATACCGGCCACAATGCTTTCAAAGTTGCCGTTCAAACTGAACGTGATCTGCCCGTCCACGACCTCCATGTCGCCGATTGTTGGCAGTACCTCATGCGCGGCCGCTGTTGACGCAAGCGTGAGCCAGATCAAAGCAGCCATTGACACCATCCATCCGAGTGTCACCTTTAGTCCAAACATACCGGAGTTCACGATGCGCATTCTTGCCGCCCTTTTTACATCTGTCGCTTTCGCCCTACCCGCATCATCCCATGAATTTTGGATAGAGCCCCTCGACTATCAAATCAGCCCCGAAGCTACGGTTCAGGGGGCGCTTGTCAACGGACAAAACTTTGATGGCGCTGAAATTTCTTACCTCCCACAACGTTTCACAAGGTTCTCGATCGCGGCGGGTCTGCGACAGGCAAACGTCGAAAACCGCCTTGGCGCGACCCCTGCCCTCGACACGCCGCCCCTGACCGAAGGGTTGAACATCATCAGCTACCAATCGCGCATGGCCACTGTGGGCTATGCCGAGTGGGAGAAATTCCTCGCCTTTGCCGATCACAAAGCCTTTGAAGACATCGAAGCCCGGCACGACGCACGCAACTTGCCGCGCGAGGATTTCGATGAAGGCTATTGGCGTTTTGCCAAAACTTTGGTGGGCGTGGGCCATTCCACAGGCCGCGATTACCGCACAGGACTGGCCGTTGAATATGTGGCCCTCGACAATCCCTACACCGATGACCTATCAGATGGCATGCGCGTGCAGCTCTATCTCCTCGATGACCTGAAATCAGACGGTCAGGTGGAACTGTTTGAAAAGGCCCCCGACGGGACCGTCACCATCACCTTGCACCGCACAGATGACGAGGGCATCGCGACCCTGCCCGTCAAACCGGGCCACAGCTATCTGGTCGATCATGTCTATCTGCGCGCACCCTCCCCCGAATTGGCCGAAGAGGCCGATATCGTCTGGGAAACCCTCTGGGCGGCGCTGACGTTTGAAGTCCCTGAATAGCGACCACGCGGCCTAGCTGTTCAGCATCTCCTCAAGCCGGGCATTAAACGCGGCCAATTCCATGGACGGATCCAAATCTGTCACTGGCGTAAGGTTCATCTGGACGTGGCGTCGGCCCTTTTTGCGGCCCAGAAAGCTCCAAAACAGATCATAGCTGGCCTCTTGGAACCTGCCCAATCCTTGCGTGCGCAGCAGCATCACCGGCGTCTCAGGACGCGCGCGCAAAATTTCCTGAACCCCTTTTAGATGTGGGGCCACGATTTCTTCCGGTTGTCGGCGCACCTTTCCCGCCGGAAACACCAAAACCGAATTGCCGTTATTCAGCACCTTTTGGATGATCCCCAATGTCTCGACCGTGCGCGCCGCACGCCGTTCTGTGGCCCAGCTCTTTGGCGACGACATCGGAATAGCCCCCGCCACGTAAAGCGGAAACCATTGTGCGGGATGATGATATTCATCGTAATGCACCGTTGGGCGGACCCGCGCCGTCGAATAAAGCATGGCGGAAATCAACGGTCCGTCATGGCGGCTCACATGCGTGGCCAAAATCAACGTGCCGGGCTGCGCCTGCAACAGATGTTTGCCAGAAACCCCCACATTGTAGAACAACGCATAATAGGTCCGCACCAATACAAAAAACATATGGCGCAACCAGCGCCCAAGTGTTTTATCCAACATCCGTTTCATCGCAAACCTTCCAAATTCCAATTATTGAACAACGTTCACAAATATTAATAGTCCTAAACCCGAACCAAAGCAACGCATCTCACGGTAAGGCATTCCAGACCTGCGCCCTTTGGTTGACCTTGCCGCACAACAGGGCCATCACTCCCCCATGACACAGCCAAACACACCTCGCCCAGACATTCTCTGTATCGGTTCCGTCTTGTGGGACATTATCGGACGTTCCTCCAGCCACATGCGCGCCGGATCAGACGTGCCGGGCCATATCACCCGCATCCCGGGCGGCGTTGCTATGAACATCGCCATGACCTGCATCAACTTTGGCCTGACTCCCGCCCTTTTGTCCGCCGTCGGGCGCGACCCGCAGGGTGATGTTTTGGTCAAAGAGGCCGACCGTATGGGCATGATAACGCAGCATTTATACCGCTCCGAGGATCTGCCGACAGACACCTATATGGCCATCGAAGGGGCAAACGGCCTGATCGCAGCCATTGCCGACGCCCATTCGCTGGAACAAGCCGGCACCAAAATCCTGCGCCCGCTGTCGGACGGCGCACTGGGCGATGAAACCACCCCTTGGGCAGGCCTTATCGCGCTTGACGGCAACCTGACCCGCGATCTGTTGGCTGATATCGCCAAATCGCCCCTTTTCACAAACGCAGACCTGCGCGTGGCCCCCGCCTCACCGGGCAAGGCCGAACGCTTGCTGGCCCTGGTGGGCCACCCCTCAGCCACGCTCTACGTGAACCTCGAAGAGGCAGGCCTGTTGTGCCAAACCTCCTTCGACACCGCCGTCGAGGGCGCGCGCGCCCTTGTCAAGCGCGGCGTGCACCGCGTGCTGGTCACCGATGGCGGCAACATGGCCGCCGAATGCTGCGGCGACACATTGCGCAGCGCACAGCCACCAGAGGTTCTGGTCACCCGCGTCACCGGCGCAGGCGACACCTTCATGGCCGCCCATATTGCATCAGAAATCCAAGGCATGGCGCCTCAACCCGCACTAGAACGCGCGTTGACCGCCGCCGCCACCTATGTTTCCGGAGAGACCCCCTCATGACGATCCCAATGACCTATGCCCCCGATGTGCAAGCCGCTCTTGATGCGGGCAACCCCATCGTCGCACTGGAAAGCACCATCATCACCCACGGCATGCCCTACCCGCAAAACGTGGAAACCGCGCGCCTCGTCGAGGCAGACGTGCGCGAGGCTGGCGCGACCCCCGCCACCATCGCCGTCATGAACGGCACCCTGCACATCGGCCTGACCGATGCGGAACTGGACAGCTTGGCCCAAGCGCAAAACGTCGCAAAACTCAGCCGTGCGGACATCGCGGCCTGTATCGCCACCGGCGGCACAGGCGCCACCACAGTGGCTGCCACCATGATCGCGGCCCATCTTGCGGGCATCCATGTCTTTGCCACAGGCGGCATCGGCGGCGTGCACAAAGGGGCCGAAACGACCTTCGATATCTCCGCCGACCTCAATGAGCTGGCCCAAACCCCTGTCACCGTTGTGGCCGCGGGCGCCAAAGCGATCCTTGATCTGGAAAAAACCTACGAAGTCCTTGAGACAAACGGAGTGCCCGTCATCGCCTACGGCCAAGACAGCCTGCCCGCCTTCTGGTCTGCCACCTCGCCCCTGCCCGCGCCCTTGCGCATGGACAGCGCGGCCGACATCGCAGACGCTCATAAAATGCGGGGCCTCATGGGGCTGCCCGGTGGGCAACTGGTCGCCAACCCCATCCCGTCCGACGCGCAAATCCCCGCAGAGACACTGGCCCCGATCATCGGCCAAGCCCTCTCCGAAGCGGATGCCCAAGGCATCGCCGCAAAATCCGTCACCCCCTTCTTGCTGGGCCGCATTTTCGAGCTGACGAACGGGGCCTCACTCACTGCAAACATTGCCCTCGTGCGCAACAATGCCCGCTTGGCTGCTCAAATTGCGGGCGCCATGTAAACAAACACCTGATTTATGTGCCGTTTCATTGTGCAATGCAGCGCCACCCCCTACATAACGACAACACATTGTTAAGGGCCCACACATCGTGACCAATACCCTAGACCCGACACCACGCCGCGGTTTTATTGCCGGACTGCGCAATAACTTTATCGCAGGTTTGATTGTCATCGCCCCCATCGGCCTCACCTTGTGGCTGATCTGGACAGTCGTGGGCTGGGTCGACAGCTTTGTCTGGCCCTTCGTGCCGGATGCCTACCAACCAGAAGAGCTGCTGAACCGCGTGCTGGGCTACTCATCCCCCGCCGATCCCGGCTGGGTCGAGGTCAACGTGCGCGGCATCGGGGTGATCATTTTCTTGGTTTTCACCATGTTGGTGGGCTGGGTCGGCAAAGGTCTTTTGGGGCGCAGCTTCTTGCGCTGGGGTGAAGGGCTTGTGGGCCGCATGCCCGTCGTCCGCTCGATCTACAATGGCGTCAAACAAATCGCGGAAACCGTGTTTGCCCAAACCGAAACCAGCTTCGACAAGGCTTGCCTGTTCGAATACCCGCGCAAAGGGGTCTGGGCGATCGGATTTATCTCGACCACCACCAAAGGCGAATTGGTCCAGAAAACCGGCGGCGAGCCGATGACCTCCGTCTTCGTGCCAACCACACCGAACCCAACATCCGGCTTTTTGCTGTTCTTTCCGACCAAAGACCTGATCGAACTTGAAATGAGCGTCGAAGACGCGGCCAAATTGGTCATCTCTGCAGGCCTCGTGTACCCGGGCGAAAAAGACGCAGATCTGCCCGCTGGCGTGGGCGAATTGGCTGGCAAAATCATCAACCAGCCAAAACAGCCCTAACCGGCAAACGTCCTAATCGGCAAACATAGCCGTTAAATCCACCGTATCGCGTTCGTTCAGATCGTCGAAATGGGTGGTTAAAAAAGTATCCGCCGCAGCGCGCCCTGCCGATTTCAGACGCGCCAGCACCACAGGGTTCGGCACCTGTTTGGTCGCCACCCCAAGCTGGTTCATGAGCGTGTCATCAGACACCATATGAACCAAAACATTCTTCATCGAGCCGTCGCCCACCTTGCCCGATTTGATCAACCGCTTCACAAAATCAATCGCGCGCAACTCGCGCAGCAATGATGAATTGAAACTGATCTCATTGATCCGGTTCGCGATCGACTGCGGGTCCGTCGGTACTTCGTCGCGGTAAAGAGGGTTGATGTTGATCACCACGATGTCATCCGGCAGTTCAACATCGAACAAAGGGAACAACGCAGGGTTCCCCATATATCCGCCATCCCAATAGGCCTCACCGTCGATCTCGACCGCTTGAAACATGGTCGGCAAACAGGCCGACGCCATCAAGGCGTCCCCGGTGATCTGGTCCCCCGTAAACAGCTTGATCTTGCCCGTCCGTACATTCGTGGCACAGACGTGCAACGTCGGGCCCTCATCGGAACACACTTCGTCAAACCGGAACCCTTCGACGATAGGCTTCAGCGGGTTCGAATATAACGCGCCCACACTGTAGGGCGACATCATACGCGTCATCATATCGACAGCCGCGAAGGCTGGTGAATAGGTGATCGCTTGGGACAAAATAGGCGAGGTCGGCGCGACCATATCCATCCACGCAACCAGCGCATCATCTGTCACGGCGCCAACTTCGCTCCAGAACCAATCAAGGTTCTCTTTCGCACCTCGCCGCCCATCGCGTACCAGACCCGCCTTGAGTGCGGCCCCATTCATAGCCCCAGCTGATGTGCCGGAAATACCCGCAATCTCGATCCGCTCGTCTTCCAAAATGCGGTCCAGCACACCCCAGGTAAACGCACCATGGGCACCGCCCCCCTGCAAGGCCAAATTGATCCGCTTCATGCGCTGTTCCACTTCGCCAACAGGTCCGTCACCAAAATACCTTCAATCGTCATACCCGTCATGTCAGCCTCTGAAATCTGTGCGCCCGTCAAATTCACCTGACGGAGCGCCACACCCGTCATATTCGCATCTTCGACCGTCACACCCGTCATGTTCGCATTCCTTACCTTCGCAAGGCTCATATTGACGTTCGCGATATCTGCCATGCTCAGATTCACATCATCAAACGCAATGCCCGATGCATTCACATCCTGCACCATAGCGCCCATCAAATGACTGTCCGAAATCCGCGCCTGCGCAAGGCTGACCTTGGTAAAAGTCGAGCCCTGCAGAAAAGCATTTTCAAAATGAACAGGCTTCGGCGTGCCATCTTGCGTCATAGCGCGGTCCAGCCACCATCCACGCTGATCGTTGTCCCCGTAATCTGCGCTGCCGCATCAGACGCCAAAAACACAGCCGTACCGCCAAGCTGTTCCACCGTGGCAAACTCTTTCGAGGGCTGGCGCTTCAACAACACGTCTTTCACAACGGTTTCACGGTCCATCCCGTATTCTTTCATCGTGTCAGGGATCTGCTCTTCCACCAAAGGCGTCAAAACGTAGCCCGGGCAAATCGCGTTGCAGGTGATTGGCTCCTGCGCGGTTTCCAGCGCCACAACCTTCGTCATCCCAACCACACCATGCTTTGCCGCCACATAGGCCGACTTATAGGGGGACGCCGTTAAACCATGGGCACTCGCGATGTTGATAATACGGCCCCAGCCCCGCTCGCGCATGCCCGTCACAGCCGCAGCCGAAGTATGAAACGCAGAGCTCATGTTGATCGCGATAATCGCGTCCCATTTGGCGGTCGGGAATTCCTCAATCGGCGCCACATGCTGGATGCCCGCGTTGTTGATCAAAATATCGCAGCCCCCCGCGGCCACAACCAAACGGCGGCAATCCTCCGCCTTGGACATATCAGCCGCCACATATTTCGCATCCACATTAAAGTTGTCTGCGATTTCAGCGGCCAGCGCGTGATCTTCCTCACGGTCGGTAAATGAATTCAAAACGACATTGGCCCCGGCCTTTGCCATTTCACGGGCCACACCCAATCCAATCCCGGAATTCGACCCGGTGATAACTGCTGTTTTTCCTGCTAACGTCATGATGCTGGTCTCCTTACATTCACTTCTACCATAGCCCGTTGCTGCACTGCGGCAACTCTCACTTTGGTGATCACGCCCCTGCGCCACCCACCGCAAGGCTCGCATTTGTCGTCACCTGACGCCCAAGGGTAAAAATCGCGGTCTTTCCCCCTAAAGAATCGCCCCATGATTCCGGGCCGATTCTCCATGCCTAGATCGAGGTTAACAAAACATGAATTTGACCGCCGGAAACCTGCAAAAACCTCAATAAAACTTGGGCAGAAAAAAACCCCTGCCGAAGCAGGGGTTAAGTCATTGAGGCAGGTTTCATACAGGCAAGAAACCTATCGAGCAGTGCCCTTGTTATAAGCAATTGCTTGCCCGCATCCAAGCTAAAAGTTTGAAATGGTTTGTTTCCCCCTCTAGGCTAGTCTCAAAACCAAGAACATAACGCGGGGGATAATCGCACATATGACCATTTCTTATCTGACCAAATCGGGCGCACATTTGCGCTCATGGGGCTTGGCCGCAGGCGTCAGCCTTCTGGCAACGCTGGCGCAGGCGCAACCACAACATGGCATAGCTATGTATGGTGACCCCGCCCTACCCCCAGATTTTGCGCATCTACCCTACGCGAACCCCGATGCGCCAACAGGCGGCGCAATCATCACATCTTCGGTCGGCGGCTTTGATAGCCTCAACCCCTTCATCACCAAAGGCACCGTCTTCTGGCAGCTGCGTTTTTTGATGGGCGAAAGCCTCATGGCCCGCTCTTTGGATGAGCCTTTTTCTCTCTACGGCCTGCTCGCAGAGACAATCGAGACCGCAGAAGACCGCTCTTGGGTCGAATTTACCCTCCGTCCAGAGGCCCGATTCTCTGACGGCAGCCCTGTCACCGTCGAGGATGTGATCTGGTCCTACGAGACTTTGGGCACCATCGGCCACCCGCGCTACCGCGGCTTTTACGCCAAAGTCGACAGCATCGAGCAAACCGGCGACCGCTCAGTCCGCTTCACCTTCAACGTCGAAGACCGCGAATTGGCGCTGCTGGCGGGCCTGCGCCCGATCTTGCAAAAATCCCAGTGGGACGGCCTGGATTTCGAAAATTCAGAACTCGACGAAATTCCGATCGTCTCCTCGCCCTATGCCATCACCTCCTATGAACCCAACCGGTTCATCGAATTCACCCGCAACCCCGATTATTGGGGCAACGACGTGGTGCCTTTCGTAAACGGCTTGCATAACCTCGACACGATCCGCATCGAATTCTTCGGCGACGAAGTGGCCGCATTCGAAGCCTTCAAGGTCGGCGAGATCAACTCGAACCGCGAATTCAACGTGGTCCGCTGGGAGCAACAGTACAACTTCGACCTGATCGAACAGGGCGATTTCGTGAAATCTGTGCTCTCCCATTCCCGCCCATCTGGCATGACCGGTTTTGTGATGAACACCCGCACAGACCAATTTGATGACATCAATGTGCGCGATGCCATGATGCATGCCTTCAACTTTGAATTCATCAACGACACGATCACAGGCAGCGCGCAGCCGCGCATCACGTCGTATTTCTCGAATTCGCCCCTCGCCATGCAAGACGGCCCCGCCACGGGCCGTGTGCTCGAATTCCTCGAACCCTTCGCGGATGACATTCCCGCAGATGCGATCAGCGGCTACGCCCTGCCCGTGTCTGATGGATCCGAGCGCAACCGCGCCGGCATCGCCACCGCGCTGGGCCTCATGGAACAGGCCGGCTACACCATCCAAGACGGTGTGATGGCAGACGCCAACGGCACGCCGTTCACCTTCGACATTCTGCTCGAAAGTGGCTCGTCCGAGAACACAGCCATCATCGACATGTTCACCGAAAGCCTCTCGCGCCTAGGCATCACCCCGTCGATCACCATGGTAGACGGTGCACAATACAAAGAACGCACTGATGTCTATGACTTCGACATGACCTACTACCGCCGTGGGGTCTCGCTTTCACCGGGCAACGAGCAGTACCTCTACTGGGGGTCCGAGGCCGTGGATACCACAGGCGGTCGCAACATGATGGGCGTCCAATCTCCTGCGATTGACGCAATGATCGACACATTGCTGACCTCTGAGAGCCAGACAGACTTCGTCGCCGCCACCCAAGCGCTCGACCGTCTGCTCACATCAGGGCGCTACGTGATCCCGATCTATCAGTGGAACATCAGCCGCATCGCACATGACAAAAACCTGCACTTCCCGGACACCATGCCGATCTTTGGCGATTGGCCGGGCTGGCAGCCAGACGCCTGGTGGTACGCAGAAAACTAAACACAAGGGCGTCCCAAACGGGGCGCCCTTTTTCCATTGGCCTGCCCACCCCTTGGGCGTTGCATCCTACGCTACCTCACTGGCGGCGCATAAACGTCCCGTCGATCACACCCACAAAACACCGTGGGAAATAGGGGTAGCTGTCCGTCGCATAATAGCGGTAGGTGCCGTCTTCCATCCGGCCATTGCAGGCATCCAAATCACCGGCCCCATCTACAAACTCAAAATCCTGCTCAAAGGCCCCATCATAGGTCCCACCAACGGGCGCAGGCCGCGATCCGGTCTTCAACCGCCAAGACGACGTGACCGCATCCCCCGCGTAATGCAGCTCAAACCCATCAGGCGCATACCCAATATGGCTGCCCTCAACAGATGCAAAATACGACGGCGAAACCGCGTGATAATGATACAACCCCGACCGATCCACGTGGGCATTCTCCGCATCCATCCCCAAGGACCGAGGCGCAAACATCGCCTGCTGTCGCCAACCGCTCTCAGGCTTCTGGCTCAGCCCGCGTCGCCCCTCTGGGTCATAATATCCAGCCGTGTAGGGCCGAATTGGCAGCCCCGTCAGCGTCACACCAACCGTCATCAGCCCCTCTGTCACCTCCTCCGCCATTTGCGGATGTGTCGAGAAACAAAACGTCAAATGTTGCGCGCGAAACGCATTAGGATTGGCGCGATTGGGAAACACGCCCATCTCGTGATTTGGCGTATCATTGGATGAAATACAGGTCTGCGGGCCCGCTTGCGTGACCTGCGACACATTCCCATGGGCCTGCGCCGAACCGGTCAAACCCGCCCAAATGGCGGCCCCTACAATCAATCGTCTCATGACGCCTCTCCAGACACCTAAAGCCGTTATACGCGCCAGGCCTGTCGTTCCGTCGCAAAGCATACACCGCAAACCGTTCACACTTTCTAAAGGCTCCTGCTGTTTGATCCCCGCGACACCCGACCGCGGAACACTTTCCGCCCCCAAACGTTAAGGAACGCGAACCTTTTAGGAGACATCATGCACGAGACACCAAAAACCGCCCTCACCGCGCCGCTTCTCGACCAACTGTGCGCTGATTTTTCTGAACTCAACCGACACCACCTGCCCGACACTGTGACCACCCTGAACGATCTAGCAGGGCCGCTTGCACAGGCCCACGATCTCACCCCGTCCGAAGCCTCAGAAGCGCTTCAAGATTGGGCGCTTACCCAACACGCCGCACAAAACCTGCGTCTGGCCGCATAACTGCGCTCCAAATCATCGGACCAGTGCGTACCCATCTCTTAAGACCGCTTATCAAGCCAGCGAAGTGACCCACAAAATCGTCGCATCCTCAGATGATGTGGAAATAACGTTGTGCCCCATTGAGGCATCGTAATACGCACTGTCCCCCCGACGCATCTCAACGGGTTCGTAAAACTCCGTGTAGAGCTTGATCGTGCCGGTCAGCACATAGAGAAATTCTTCACCATCGTGGCGAACCCACCCATCAAACTCGTCCACACTGCGCGCACGCACCTGCGCGCGGTACGGCAGCATTTGCTTTTTCGTCAGCGTCTCGGCCAGCAACTCATGCTCATAGGTCGTCGTGGCATGGGCCGTGCCCTCACCCGACCGCGTTACCGCCATCCGGCCATTCACCTGCTCACGCTTGGGCTGGGTAAACAACTGCGGCACCGAAATCTGCAACCCAACGGCCAGCTTTTTCAACGCATCATAGGTGGGCGACATCTGCCCATTCTCAATTTTGCTCAACGTAGAGCGCGCCAACCCAGCTTGGTTTGCCGCCTGCTCCAACGTCCACCCTTGGGCTTTGCGCAAATCGCGCACGCGCTGAGCCAAATCCAGCGGCTGCGCCATTTCGGTTTCCCCGGTCTCGCGGGCGATGGTGATGAGGCGTCTGGGATCAGATGTGTTCATCCTTCCGATATACGCCAGCGACCAAAGCTCTGGCAATGCTCACAACGGTCATTGCGAAATCTCAAATCATTGCTTCAAAATTTGCGGCCTTTTTCCCACGCACGCCCCCTTTACACCGCGCCCCATGTGATAGACCAAGAACGCCAAACCTATTGATAAAGGATCACACCATGGTCAAACTCGACATCCTCTCCGACCCAATTTGCCCCTGGTGCTACATCGGCAAAACCAACCTCGACCGTGCGCTGGAACAAATTGGCGACCACCCGCTCACCATCGAATGGCACCCCTTCCAATTGAACCCCGAGATGCCTGCCGCCGGGATGGACCGTCGCGAATATCTCGAAACCAAATTCGGTGGCAAACAAGGCGCCGTGCGCGCCTATGCCCCAATCGTTGACATGGCTGAAAAGGTCGGCCTGTCCATCAACTTCGAAGGCATGAAACGCACCCCCAACACAATGGACGCCCACCGGCTGATCCATTGGGCTGGTATCGAACAGCGTCAATCCTTCGTGGTCCAACGTCTTTTCGAAGCCTACTTCCGCGATGCCCGCGACATTGGCGACCACGACGTCCTCCTCGACATCGCGGACGGCTGTGAGCTCGACGCAGCCGTCATCGGCAAACTGCTCAAATCCGACGCCGACATCGACGACATCCGCGCCCGTGACACCCACAGCCGCGAAATGGGCATCCAATCGGTCCCCACCTTCATCGTCGCCAATCAGCACGCCGTGCCCGGCGCACAAACCACGGAAATGTGGGTGAAAGTCATCGGCGAGATTATGGAGCAAATCGAAAACACACCACCGCAAGAAGACTGACCATGATTATCGCGCACCTTCCCTCCGGCTACCTTTTGGGGCGCAGCCTGCCCAAAGCGCCATTGCTGCTGCCCGCCGCCCTCGTGGGGTCGGTTTTTCCAGATATCTCGCTGATTTGGTACTATTTTATTGATGATCGCGCCTACCACACACAAGAATACTGGGTCCATATCCCTATGTTCTGGCTCATGGTCGCGGTCGTCACGCTGCCCCTGGTGTCAAGATTTGCGCGCAAATACCTGCCCGCCGCGATAACGTTCTTCTTAGGCACCTTGCTCCATTGCTGCCTCGATACTTTCGACGGCTACATCATGTGGCTTTGGCCTTTTACCGATAAGGCCTTCACCATCTTTCCCTTTGAAATCACGCGCCACTGGGGCAATTGGATCCTCAACTCTATCTTCCGTTGGATTTTCCTGGTCGAGGTGATCATTTGCTGCGTCGCGCTCATAGCCTGGCTGCGCCGCAATAGACACAAATCGTCACCAGAAAATTCTTCTGGAACTAAATAGTACGACATGCGTTTACATCTGCGGCCGCACATTTGCGGCCGCGAAACATTTCTGGACTCCGCATATATGACCCGCCCGACCAAACCGCTGCACCAAACCGAATTCGTGGCGCTTATCGCAATGTTGGCCGCAACCGTGGCCTTTTCCATCGATGCGATGTTGCCGGCCCTGCCCGAAATCGGCGCGGCCCTCACGCCCAACAATCTCAATGCTGCGCAATTGATCATCACCAGCTTCGTGCTGGGCATGGGGCTGGGCACATTTTTCACCGGCCCGCTGGCCGACCGGTTCGGACGAAAGCCCGTCATCGTCTGCGGCGCGGTGCTCTACGTCTCCGCCTGCGCGCTGGCCTTTATCGCGCCCACCTTGCAAACCATGTTGCTCGCGCGGTTCCTGATGGGCCTCGCCGCCGCCGCCCCCCGCGTCGCGGCCATGGCGTTGGTCCGCGACGTCTATTCAGGCCGCGACATGGCGCGCATCATGTCTTTCGTGATGCTCGTCTTCGCCCTGGTGCCCGCATTGGCCCCCAGCCTTGGGGCGGTTATCATTGATTTGGCGGGCTGGCGCGCGGTCTTCATCGCCTTTGCAAGCTTCACCTCGCTCGCCGCACTCTGGCTCACCCTGCGGCAGCCCGAAACCCTCAAACCCGAAAACCGCCGCCCGCTTTCCTTCAAAGCACTGGCCGCCGCCACGGCAGAGGTTTTCGCCCACCCCACCGTGCGCCTTTCCATTTTCGTGCAAACCCTCAGCTTCGGCATGCTCTTTTCCGTGCTCAGCTCCACCCAACAAGTGTTCGACGAAACCTATGGCCAAGGCGACACATTCCACCTGTGGTTCGGCGGCATCGCGATCCTCGCGGCCACCTCATCGGTCGTCAACGCACGGCTCGTGGGCCGGTTGGGCATGCGCAAAATCATCAAAGCGATGTTTCTCGCCCAATCCATTGCCTCACTGCTGATCATCGGGATCGACCTGTTGCACCTGCCCAACCACATCGAACTTCTGTTCTACGCTGTGTGGACGACAACCGTCTTCTTCCAAGCTGGGTTGACCATCGGCAACCTGAATGCCCTCGCCCTCGAACCCATGGGCCACATCGCAGGCTCCGCCGCGTCGATCATCACAGCAATCTCCACCATCGGTGCCGTGATCATCGCCGTCCCCATCGGGCTCAGCTTCAACGGAACCCCATTTCCGCTGGCCATCGGTTGCTTTATCTGCGCCGTATTGGCCTTCTGGCTAACCAGCAAAATCCGCCGCGACAGCGACGAAGGCTAACCTCTAGCCCTTCGTCGCTGCGGCCTTCTTGGCGGCCTTCACCTTGGCGGCCAAATCACGGGCAATATTGAACGCGCCTTGGATTTTCTCGCGGTCGCTGCCCCAATCGCGGCGCACCACGATCTTGTTGTCCTTCACTTTGGCCAACCCGCGTTGATCCTCGATGAAATCGACCAACCCTGTGGGCGAGGCAAACTTATCATTGTGGAACCGGATCACAGCGCCTTTCGGGCCACCGTCCAATTGGCTGATGCCAGCCCGTTTACACATGGCTTTAATCCGAATGACCAACATCAACGTGTTGACCTCCTTGGGCAATTTCCCGAACCGGTCAATCAACTCGGCGGCAAATCCTTCCAATTCAACCTTGGTCGTCAGGTCAGACAAGCGACGGTAGAGACCCAAACGCACATCCAAATCAGGTACATAATCTTCCGGGATCAACACAGGCACCCCAAGGTTGATCTGCGGCGCCCATTGGCCATCCTCAACCAATGTCACCTCGCCAGATTTGATCTTGGCAATCTGCTCTTCCAGCATGGATTGGTACAATTCATAACCAACCTCGCGCATCTGGCCCGATTGTTCCTCGCCCAACAGGTTGCCTGCCCCGCGAATATCCAAATCCTGCGACGCCAGGGTAAATCCGGCCCCCAAACTGTCGATCGACCCCAAAACGCGCAGCCGTTTTTCCGCCTGCGGCGTCAGCTTCAACTTTGGCTTATAGGTCAAATAGGCATAGGCCCGCGTCTTGCTGCGCCCAACACGCCCACGAATTTGGTAAAGCTGTGCCAAACCAAACATATCCGCACGGTGCACAATCATTGTGTTGGCCGTCGGAATATCCAAGCCCGACTCCACAATCGTCGTCGCCAACAGCACATCATATTTGCCATCGTAAAACGCATTCATGCGGTCATCCAACTCGCCCGCCGCCATCTGGCCATTGGCCGTCACGAAAGACACCTCGGGCACCTCAGCCTTCAGAAACGCTTCAATATCCGCCAAATCAGACACACGCGGCACCACAAAGAACGACTGCCCGCCACGGTAATGCTCGCGCAACAGCGCCTCACGGATCGTCACCGTGTCAAACTCGCTCACATAGGTGCGGATCGCCAACCGGTCCACCGGTGGCGTCCCGATGATCGACAGCTCACGCACGCCCGACAGCGACAATTGCAACGTCCGTGGAATTGGCGTCGCCGTCAGCGTTAGCACATGCAAATCGGTCCGCATCTGTTTCAGGCGCTCTTTGTGCTGCACCCCGAAATGCTGTTCCTCGTCAATCACGATAAACCCAAGGTTCTTGAACCGGATCGATTTCGCCAGCAGCGCATGGGTGCCGATCACAATATCCACATCGCCCTTGGCCAAGCCCTCGCGCGTTGCAGCCGCTTCTTTTGTGCTCACAAAGCGCGACAACGGCCTGACATTAATGGGAAATCCACGAAACCGTTCTGCGAAATTCTTGTAGTGCTGGCGCGCCAACAATGTGGTTGGCGCAATAATCGCCACCTGCACCCCAGACATCGCCGCGACAAACGCCGCGCGAATGGCCACTTCGGTTTTTCCGAACCCAACATCCCCGCACACCAAACGGTCCATCGGCTGGCCCGATCCCATATCGTCCAACACATCCGAAATCGCCTGCAGCTGATCGTCGGTTTCCGCATAGGGGAACCGCGCCAAGAACTGGTCCCACATCCCGTCCGGCGGCGTCAGCGCCGGCGCCGTGCGCAAGGCCCGTTCCGCCGCCACGCGGATCAACTTCTCCGCCATCTCGCGGATGCGTTCCTTCAGCTTGGCCTTCTTGGCCTGCCACGCACCGCCCCCCAATTTATCAAGCAGCCCCACCTCATGTCCGAACCGCGACAGCAGCTCGATGTTCTCAACAGGCAGGTAAAGCTTTGATTGTTCGGCGTATTCCAGCAACAAACACTCATGCGCAGCACCGGCAGCGGTCACCACCTCTAGCCCGTGATAGCGGCCCACGCCGTGATCAACGTGTACGACCAGATCACCGGGCGTCAGGCTTTGGGTTTCCGTCAGGAAATTATCCGCCCGCTTCTTACGCTTTGTCTGGCGGATCAACCGATCCCCCAAAACATCCTGCTCGGACACGACCGTCAGATCTTTACTTTCAAACCCGTGTTCCAACGGCCAAACCGCCAAATGCAGCCCCGTTTTGCCAACGCGGGTGAAATCGGACACCGGTATGGCCTCGCCCACACCTTCGTCCTCAATCAACCCCATCAGACGTTCCCGCGCGCCATCAGAATATGACGCGACAACAACCGGACCACCTTCAAGCTTTGCTTTAAGATGCGATGCCAAAGCCCCGAAAAGGCTGATGCTTTCTTGCTGGCGCTCCGGTGCAAAGTCGCGCCCAATGCGCCCACCTGCATCCGTAACACCCATGCCCGTCGCCTGCGGCAACGCCGCAAATTGCAGCACCCGCAACGGCGCGATCGCCGCCGCCCAAGCAGCGTCATCCAAATACAACCCTGTTGGCGGCGCAGGCTTATACACACTGTCCATCCGCCCCTTGGCCAGCATAGCCTCGCGGCGCGCATCATATTGATCGGCAATACTGTCCCACCGCGCCTGACGCTGCGCCGCGTTTTGATCGTCCAACGTGACGGTCGCCTCGGGCAAATAGTCAAACAACGTCTCTAGGCGTTCGTGGAAAAACCCCAACCAATGTTCAATACCGGCATGTTTCTTGCCCGCTGACACAGCCTCATACAACGGATCATCCGACCCAGCCGCCCCGAATTCCAAACGATACGCCTGCCGAAACCGCGTGATCGCAGCCTCGTCCAAAATCACCTCGGACACTGGGGCCAATTCAACAACGTCCAACTTTTCCGTGGTTCGCTGCGTGGCCGGATCAAAGCGGCGCGCGCCATCCAGATCATCCCCAAACAAATCCAACCGCACGGGCCCCGCCTGACCGGGTGGGAAAATATCAATGATCCCACCGCGCACAGCGTAATCACCGGGTTCCGTCACCGTTGGGGCTTGGGTGAACCCCATGCGCACCAAAAACGCTCGCAACGCGGCCTCATCCACACGGCCACCAACCTGCGCAGAAAACGCAGCCTCGCGCAGAACGGCACGCGCAGGCACCTTTTGCGTCGCGGCATTCAATGTGGTCAACAAAACAAACTTGGGCGGCATCCCATGGGCCAGCCCCGCCAAAACCGCCATCCGCGCGGCCGAAACATCCGCATTGGGCGACACACGATCATACGGCAAACAATCCCAACCGGGAAACACAACAACTGGCATATCAGGCGCAAAAAACGCCAATGCGGCCCGCGTGGCCTCCAGCCGTTTGTCATCACGGCACACATGAACCACAGGGCCTTTTTCAGCCTCAGCCAAGATCAAACGTGCGTCAAACCCTTCGGGCGCGCCAGATACGGTAATATGCTTAGAAAGTGTCATGCCACCGGACCTACTCCGCGTAGGCCCTATGTCAACCACTCACAGCTCAGAAGCCAGGAAAGACCGCCAGGTTTTGATACATGCCAAACATCGCGGTCACAAAAATCGACAGCATACCAATAAACTGCGTGATAACCCGATGCTTGATCAGCCGCGCATACAGCGCATCGCCCTGAGGATTGTCACGGGAAATCACCAACGCGGTAGACAGGCTCAGCGCGCCCACCACCGTCAGCGGAAACGCCAACAAAAACACGGCCTGGGCAAATTCCACGCGGTACCAAAACGCCAAAATCGCCAGCGATGTCAGCACGCCCGTCACCAAACCCAGCAAAACCAGCCCCGCGATTTGCCCGATATACAACAGCCGGTTCACGTTGATGCGTACCATATCGTGCAGATCAATCTCCGCCTGCCCGCCTCGCTTGCGCGCCCGCTGGATCATGTCAAACGGCACACCCATCACCCAGTGACTGACCGTCGACCACACGACCGCGAGAGCAATCCAATACCAAAGATTGGAAAAGCTTCGCATATCGATGACTTCGAATAAGATTGTTGTCCAGTTCACGAGAAGGGCAGCCTGTGATTGTTTTTCCGCAATCTAGCGCTGCAATGCGACAAAGCCCAGACTTGTGATAAACCTATTTCCATGTCAGCACTCGGGTGTGATGAGAAAGGCCCGCTTTATGACCCTGCCCCCGTTTCCAAACACCCGCCTGCGCCGCCTGCGCCGCACGCCAGCCCTGCGTGCTATGGTCCGCGAAAACACCCTCACACCAGCAGATTTCATCTGGCCGATCTTCGTGATGGAGGGGACAGACACCGCAGAGCCCGTGGCCTCTATGCCCGGCGTCTCCCGCATAACGGTCGACCGCGTGGGCAAAGCCGCTAAAGACGCCTACGCCTTGGGCATCCCTGCGATCTGCGTTTTTCCCTACACAGGCATGGACGCCCGCACCGAAGACTGCGCTCTGGCGTGGTCCCCTGACAATATCGCCAACCGCGCGATCCGCGAAATCAAATCCGCCTGCCCCGAAATCGCAGTCATGACCGACATCGCGCTCGACCCCTACAACATCAACGGCCACGACGGCTTCGTTGAAAACGGCGAGATCGTGAACGACCGCACCATCGAGGCTCTGGTAAAAATGGCCCTGACGCAAGCGGAGTGCGGCGCCGATATCCTCGGCCCGTCGGACATGATGGATGGCCGCATCGGCGCCATTCGCACAGCGCTGGAAACTTCAAACCACAGCCATGTCACGATCCTCAGCTACACGGCCAAATACGCCTCCGCCTTCTACGGCCCCTTCCGCGATGCCGTTGGCGCCTCATCGGCCCTCACCGGGGATAAAAACACCTACCAAATGGATCCCGCGAATTCAGACGAAGCCATGCGACTGGTCGAACGCGACCTCTCCGAAGGGGCGGATATGGTCATGGTCAAACCGGGCATGCCCTACCTCGACATCGTGCGGCGCGTAAAATCCGAATTCGGCGTGCCCACCTTCGCCTACCAAGTGTCCGGCGAATACGCGATGATCCAAGCCGCCGCTCAAAACGGCTGGCTCGACCATGATAAAGTCATGCTCGAATCCCTCATGGGCTTCAAACGGGCGGGCTGCGACGGCATCCTAACCTATTTCGCCCCCGCCGCCGCCAAAGCCTTAGGCGCATGACCATCCGCGTCACCCTCACCTCCATCTCCGTCGGAGACCAAGACCACGCGCTCTCCGTCTATCGTGATATTTTGGGCTTCGCCGTCAAACACGACATCGACATGGGCAACGGCGCCCGCTGGCTGACGCTGACGGCACCAGATGACCCAAACGGCGTCGAGCTCCTCCTCGAACCCAACGCAGACTATCCCGCAATGAAAGCCTTCAAGGAAAGCCTACGCAAAGACGGACTTCCTTTTACGCAACTCGACGTTGATGACATCGACGCCGAATACGAACGCCTCATCACTGCAGGCCTAACCTTCACAGGCCCCGTGCAAAACATGGGCCCTGCCAAAATGGCCATCTTCGACGACACCTGCGGAAACTTCATCGCCCTCGTAGAGCCGCTCTCCGCTCCAAAGACCGAAACAGCCGAATAGTCCGATTTTCGCCCACCTGCATATAGCTGCTGACACACAGTACAATACCGCCTATAGTCATGGGCATATAACGGGGACCAACCCCGACCCTATAGGCACGAGGCAGTTATGACCCTTCTTTCAAGACGCAATTTTGCGCTCTCTGCGCTGGCAACCACAACCCTGTCCGCATGCGGCAATGGCATCGGCGGCAACGGCGCGGCAACCATCGACGCGCGCGTCGATAGCACGCTTAATTTCATGTACAATTCCTACCCCGGCACCCGCGACTTGGCGGGCAAAGCCAGCGGCATGTTGGTGATGCCGGTCATCACCGAAGCGGGCCTCGGCATCGGCGGCTCGTTCGGCCGTGGCGCCCTGCGCATCGGCGACAGCACAGTGGATTATTACTCATCCACAGCGGCCAGCGCGGGCCTGCAAATCGGTGGCCAGCAATTCTCGACCGTTTTGTTCTTCATGACGCAAGAGGCGCTCCTCGACTTCCGCCGGTCCTCCGGTTGGGCTGCAGGCGCGGACATCGAATATGCCCTCAGCGATTCAGGCGAAACCCTGCGCGCAGAAACGACAACCTCATTGGCCCCCGTCATTGCGGTTGTCTTCGCCCAAGCCGGCTTCCGTGCGGGCGCGACCATCGAAGGCACGAAATACACGCGTATCATTCCATAAAAACAGATGCGCGGGTCTGATCTGCACAAAGCCATCAGGCCCGCACACTCAAAACGGGTTTCAGTCCAATGATCCCCATTCTCCTCCTCGCTGCAGGGCGATCTTCGCGGATGCGGGGCGCAGATAAACTCCTTGAGCCCATAGACGGCGTGCCCATCCTCCAACGATTGGCAACGTCCGCCGTGGCCGTGGCCCCGACCTTCGTCACCCTGCCCAGCCTCACGCACACCCGCCGCTCATGCCTGCCAGAAAGCGCACACTCCATAGCGGTGCCCAATGCAGATCGCGGCATGGCCTTCAGCCTGCGCGCCGGTATTCAGGCCCTGCCCGAAACCGCAACTGGCGTCATCATCCTGCCCGCCGATATGCCAGACATCACCCAAAACGATCTCGCCCAAATTCACGGGCTGGCCCAAAGCGACAGCCCTACACTCCTGCGCGCCACCACGGACGACGGCAAACCTGGTCACCCCATCTATTTTGCACGCCACCTGTTCGCCCAGTTCGACCAACTTAGCGGTGATCGCGGGGCCTTCGAAATCTGCCAAAACCACGCCGCCGAAACAACGTTCTTCCCCCTCAACGGACAACGGGCGCGCCTAGATCTAGACACGCCCGAAGACTGGGATTCCTACAGGAAAACCCTTAAACCGTAAGCAGTTTGGCCTCATGGCTCTTCAGCACTTTGCGTGCCGCAGGCCATCCGTCTTTGCTCCCAAGCGTAGAAAGCTCTGGAAACAACGAAAGGATTTCACGGCGCTGCTCATCCAAAACGCCCTTCAACGAATGATCGCTCGGCTGGAACGTTTCCGTCCACGTACCGTTGGACAAAATCACCTCGTGGCGTTCAAACAGCAGGTGAATATAGCTCACCGATTGCGTCTGAACCTGCGCCACACCATCCATATCGACCAAGTGTTTCGCCGCAGACAGTACTTCTGTCTCTTCAAAATAAAGCGATGCCCGCTCGCCCGTCATCAACAACCGGTGGTTTGGCGACAGCAGCAAATCCCGCTCCGGCAACCCAGCGCCCAAAGATCCCGCCTTAACCAAAACAGGTTGGAATTCCGGCGTGGCTTCAAGGTCAAACCGGCTCAAGTTACGGCGGCCAATCCAAGCCAATTCCTGAATGCCATTATCGCGGGTGAACACCTTGTCCCCTTCGCGCAAACTTTCAACCGGCACTTCGCCCATCGGTGTGGCAATCAAGGTGCCCGGCGTAAAACAAATGATGTTTTCAATGTTCGAATAGTTCAAACGACCAAGCTCTCGCCCGTTCGGGGCCGTCTTGATCAGGATACGCCCGTCTTCACCATCGGCACTTTGGCTTTCGTAAATAATCTGAAGATCAGGAAATTTTTGATACAAGGCCGCAAAATTGATGACATCGTTGTCATTGCCATCACTGTCTTCATCGCCATCAATCGTCAGACCATTAAAGTTGGAAAACGTCAGGATGTTGAACAGATCGTCTCCTGTACCGCCATAGGCAGTATCGCCATTCCCGCTCAGCGAAATCGTATCGTTGCCCGCACCGCCGTACACCGTGTCTTGGCCGAGGTTTTGCGTTCCCTCATCGTCGGAAATCGTATCATCCCCGTCACCGCCATAGAGGATATCCTGACCGGACCCACCCTCGATAGAGTCGTCCCCGTCACCCCCTTCAACCGTGTCGTTCCCTTCGCCACCATACAGCGTGTCATTGCCGTCACCACCGGACAGGCTGTCTTGCCCGTTCAAGCCACTGATCACATCATCATCAGTACCACCGACCAGCGTATCTGAATTTGAAGTTCCGGTAATCGTAGCCATGGGGTGCATCCTCGTGTGCGTTAGCTAACTTAAAACAGGCCCAAGCCGGACCATACTTTGGTATTTGTAAATGAAGTCTTTCTTTCATTAGCGGGGAAAAAACGCGCACGCACGTTAAAATAGAAAGGGCGATTAACAAAAGCCGGCGTCGCGCGCCATTAAATCGAAACCCGCAACAATTTCAAAAAATATGAATAAAACTGCATAAAAAATGCCCGAACGCTGTTTCGCGTCCGGGCTTCTTTTTCGTGAAACCAGCCCGATTCGCTCGGGCTGGTTCATAGTCGTTTACTTGATCAGCAACTTGGCTTCGTGCTTCTTCAGGGCGCGACGGGCTGACTGGTAGCCTTCCAGCCCCTGACGTTCCTGTAGCTCTGGGAACAGCTCAAAGATTTCGTTGCGCTGTGCATTCCCGATCCCTTTCAGGCTGTAATCACCTGGCTGGAAGCTTTCCGTCCATGCGCCGTTCGACAGAACCACTTCGTGGCGGTCGAACATGAAGTGGATGTAGGACGTGCCCATCACATCAACCGCATGAATACCCTCGGACCCGACCAGGTGTTTCGCCGCTGCGAGAACTTCACGCTCTTCAAAGTAGAGCTGTGTCTTCTCGGAGGCGACCAAACAACGGTGGTTCGGAGACACGAGCATATCGCGCTCAGGCAGACCGTTGCCCAATGCACCCGCACGGATCAGGATCGGCTTGAGATGCGAATTGGCGACCAGCGCCTTGCCAGACATCTCTTTGCGGCCAACCCAACGGATTTCTTGGATACCGTTGTCCCGTGTGATGATCCGATCACCTTCGCGCAGTTCTTCAACCAAACGCTCCCCCTTCGGTGTCGCGATTGTGGTGCCCGGCGTAAAGCACGGGATCACATTCTCGATCTCAGAGAAGGTCATGGTGGAGCCGTCAAGGAAGGTCACTTCACCTGCCTCTGGGTCACCATCAACGTAAGTGATGAAATCAACGCCAGATCCAGTCAGATCCAGAACATCAACATCGGTATCATCGGGGTCTTCGCCACCAACAACCACATCACCGCCGTCACCGCCAAGGAATGTGTCGGAGCCCAAGCCGCCGAACAATTCGTCCGTGCCCTGACCACCAATGATCGTGTCTTCACCCTCATCGCCGTAGATCGTGTCATCATCGATGCCGCCATCTAGAACGTCATTCCCTGTACCGCCGTACAATGTGTCATCGTCGTCGTTACCTGTGATGAAGTCGTTACCCGCGCCGCCGAACAACGTGTCGTTGTTGTTGTCGGTGACAAGGTCTTCACCCGGATCGTTGCTGTCGCCATCACCATCCAAATCGTTTGGCAGGTCTGCGAAATCACCATCACCAGGTGCTAGGCCACCATAGATAACGTCGTCACCGTCTTCACCGTAGATTTCGTCGTTACCTTCGGACCCAAGGATCGTGTCGTTGCCTTCGCCACCTTCAACAAAGTCATCGTCGATGCCAGCGTCGATATTATCGTCACCGGTGCCACCAAAGATGGTGTCATCGTCATCGCCTGTGGTGATGCTGTCGTTGCCAGCTCCGCCAAAGACTGTGTCGAGGTCATCAAACGGATCGGCATCCGCTTCATAAGCACCTGGATAACCAACATCTGGCAGGTTTTCACCTGTCAGCAAAATCCCATCAGGTAGCACTACAATTTCAGGTGTTTCGTCGTTGGCCGTGTCGATAACGTCATCGCCGTCACCACCTTCGACAACATCGTTGCCTTCGGCTGTGTTGATAACGTCATCACCCGTGCCACCGTCGACAGAGTCATCACCAGATGCGCCCCAAAGATCGTCGTTACCGGCGCCACCGATGATCGTATCATCGCCAGATCCACCTTCGATCTTATCGTCGTCGTCACCGCCATCAATGGTGTCGTTTCCAGCACCACCGAACAGCATGTCCATGCCATCGTCACCGGTCAGATCGTCGTCGCCAGTACCGCCACGTACGATATCCGCGCCGTCACCACCGACAACAGTGTCGTTGCCGTCGTTGCCGGTCAGGCTGTCATCGCCTTGACCACCAATAACAACATCGTTGCCGTCGCCGCCTTGGATCATGTCGTCGTCGATACCACCGTCAAGAACATCGTCGCCGTCGCCACCAAACAGGCTGTCGTCGTCGTCTTGGCCAAAGATCGTATCGTTGCCAGCACCGCCAAACAGCACATCACCGTTGTTTTCAGGCACAAGATCCTGGAACCCAAGCGCGTCAGGCTCATCATCAGGGAAGCTTACCGCGTCAGCCAATGGGTCATCGATCCCACCGAAGATAGTGTCGTCGCCGTCACCGCCTTCAACCGTATCGTTGCCTTCGCCACCTTCGATAAAGTCATCACCGGTGCCGCCATCGACGGTATCATCGTCGAAGCCTGCGTTGATTGTGTCGTTACCGGACCCACCGATGATGGTGTCATCGTCGTCGCCTGTGTTGATGATATCATCACCCGCACCACCGTCGACAAAGTCTTTGTCATCGTTTGGATCTTCGTCCGCGTCATAGCCAGGGAACACAAGGTCCGGGACCGTCGCAGATGGCTGCTCAGGGTAACCAACATCAGGGTTTTCATCACCCTGCGTAGAACCAACGTTGATAATATCGTTACCGTCGCCGCCTTCAACGCTGTCATTGCCTTCGACATCTTCGATCACGTCGTTGCCGTCGCCACCCAACAAGGTGTCATCGCCAAGACCGCCATGAAGCTCATCGTTGCCTTCGTCGCCAGATACAATGTCTTCGCCAGCGCCACCGATGACAGTGTCATCGTCGGCACCGCCAAACAGGACGTCATCGCCGCCAAGGTCAATACCGTCGGCGTCAGTGCCACCAAACAATGTGTCTTCGCCCTCAGACCCATTAATAACATCGTCGCCAGAACCGCCACGCAGTTCATCGTCACCGTCGTTGCCATCAATGGTGTCGTTGCCTGCGCCGCCAACCACAGTGTCATCACCGTCGCCGCCGTTCAGAACATCGTCACCGGCACCGCCGTCAACCACATCATCACCTTCGCCGCCTTCGATGTCATCATCGCCTTGGCCACCGAACAACTCGTCATCGCCGATGTTGCCATCGATCGTGTCGTCATCCGCACCACCAAACACCACGTCATCGCCAGCACCTGCATCAATGCTGTCATCGCCGCCGAAGCCTTCGATCACATCATTGTCTGTGTCTTCGTCACCCGGCAGGATGCCGTCGCCAGCGTCAACAATATCACCGTCGGCATCCACATATGGGATGTCTGGATTGATCACATCGTTGCCGGCTGTGCCCTGCACTGTACCGTCGTTGATGCCAGTGACTGTGAATGTGGCTGTCGCCGTATCCGTTGCACCGTTTTCATCAGCGATTGTGTACGTGACAGACGTGTCGCGCGTTTCGCCAAGACCAAGATCGTCAAAGTCGTCGCCCGCATCAAAGTCGACTGTACCGTCGTCATTGATTGTGAACGTCCCGCCGTTGTCGCCAGCAACAACATTGCCAACATTCGCAGCATCGCCGTCCACAGCAACAACAGTCAGATCGTCGTCTTCCGGATCACTATCAACACCGTCGCCAGTGTCTTCAGTGATAACGTTTCCGTCCACGTCGCCAGCTGTTTCAGTCAACGACACAACATAGGCGTTGTCTGTCGCTTCTGGGCCATCGTTCACGCCATTCACTGTGATGGTCACAGTTTCAGTCGCCTCAGCACCGGATGGGTCAGTTACAGTGTACGTAACAGTCGTCTCAACGCTTTCACCTGGGGAAAGTTCGTCGAACTCACCATTCGGGTCAAAGCTAATCGTGCCGTCTGGGTTGATGGTGACCAAGCCACCCTCAGAACCAGCAACCGGTTGACCAACATTCGCAGGGTCGCCGTTCACTTCAGCAACAGTCAGCGGATCGCTGTCTGGGTCGCTGTCGTTGTCCAGAACGTTGCCAAGCTCAGACACTGTGTCTTCATCCGTTGTGAAGGTATCTTCAACAGCCACTGGGCCGTCGTTTGTGCCAGTCACAGTGAAGGTCACAGTCGCCGTGTCGGTGCCACCTTCTGGATCGGTGATTGTGTAAGTCACTGTTGTGGAGGCTGTTTCGCCCTCACCCAGATCATCAAACTCACCGTTCGCAGAGAAGTCGACCGTGCCGTCTTCTGCAATTGTGAACAGACCACCGTTGTCGCCAGCCACCGGCTGACCAACGTTCGCCGCAGCACCGTCAACAGCCGCAACTGTCAGCGGATCGCCGTCAACATCGCTGTCGACACCGTCGCCTGTGTCGTCTGTGATCGCATTCGCGTCCACATCACCAAAGGCTTCGTCCTGCGCCACAACGTAAGAGCTGTTTGTCGCCTCAGGCGCGTCGTTCGTGCCTGTCACAGTGACCGTCACAGTCGTTGTGTCAGTGCCGCCGTTGCCGTCTGTGATCGTGTAGGTAACCGCTGTTTCTTCGGTGTCACCTGTGCCCAGATCGTCAAAGTCGCCGTTCGGATCGAAGGAGGCTGTGCCGTCTGCGTTGATCGTGATCAGACCACCGTTGTCACCTGCGATAGGTGTACCAACATTCGCCGCATCGCCATCAACAGACGCCACTGTCAGCGTATCGCCATCAGGGTCGCTGTCGTTGCCCAGAACATTGTCCAGAACAATCGCAGTATCCTGATCGGTCGCATCAGTGTCTTCAACAGCCACTGGGCCGTCGTTCGTACCTGTCACAGTAAAGGTAACAGTCGCTGTGTCGGTGCCACCTTCTGGATCGGTGATGGTGTAAGTCACTGTTGTGGAGGCTGTTTCGCCCTCACCCAGATCATCAAACTCACCGTTCGCAGAGAAGTCGACCGTGCCGTCTTCCGCAATTGTGAACAGACCACCGTTGTCACCAGCCACCGGCTGACCAACGTTCGCCGCAGCACCGTCAACAGCCGCAACTGTCAGCGGATCGCCGTCAACATCGCTGTCAACACCGTCGCCTGTGTCGTCTGTGATCGCATTCGCGTCTTCGTCACCAAAGGCTTCGTCCTGCGCCACAACGTAAGAGCTGTTTGTCGCCTCAGGCGCGTCGTTCGTGCCTGTCACAGTGACCGTCACAGTCGTTGTGTCAGTGCCGCCGTTGCCGTCTGTGATGGTGTAGGTAACCGCTGTTTCTTCGGTGTCACCTGTGCCCAGATCGTCAAAGTCGCCGTTCGGATCGAAGGAGGCTGTGCCGTCTGCGTTGATCGTGATCAGACCACCGTTGTCACCTGCGATAGGTGTACCAACATTCGCCGCATCGCCATCAACAGACGCCACTGTCAGCGTATCGCCATCAGGGTCGCTGTCGTTGCCCAGAACATTGTCCAGAACAATCGCCGTATCCTGATCGGTCTCGTCTGTGTCTTCAACAGCCACAGGACCGTCGTTTGTCCCTGTCACAGTGAACGTCACAGTCGCCGTGTCTTCCAGACCGTCTTCGTCAGCGATGGTGTAAGACACCGTGGTCGTGGCTGTTTCGCCCTCGCCTAGGCCATCGAACTCGTCATTCGCATCAAAGTCGACAGACCCGTCAGCATTGATTGTGAACAAGCCACCATTGTCGCCAGCCACAACACCGCCAACGTTTCCAGTGTCACCCTCAACGGCCACAACTGTCAGGTCGTCGCCCTCAGGATCGCTGTCCACGCCTTCGCCAGTGTCATCTGTGAGTGCATTCGCATCCACATCACCAGCCGCTTCATCTTGCGCAACAACATAAGAGCTATCGACCGCATTTGGCGCATCATTCACACCGGTTACAGTGACCGTAACCGTTGTTGTGCTTGTTGCACCGCTTGGGTCAGTGACTGTGTAAGTCACTTCTGTCTCAGCCGTTTCACCATCGCCGAGCGCTTCGAACTCACCGTTTGGATCGAAGGACGCAGTACCATCTTCGTTGATCGTGATCAGACCACCGTTGTCACCTGCGATCGGTTCGCCAACGTTTGCTGGGTCGCCGTTCACTTCGGATACAGTCAGCGTATCACCATCGATGTCTTCATCGTTGCCCAGAACATTGTCGAGCGTGATGGCTGTGTCTTCGTCCGTTGTGTCGGTGTCCAAAACGGCCACTGGCGCGTCGTTTGTACCGGTCACTGTGAATGTCACAACAGCCGTATCTTGCGCACCATTTTCGTCTTCAATGGTGTAAGTCACAGATGTCGTTGCTGTTTCACCCTCGGCCAGATCATCGAACTCACCATTCGGATCGAACTGTACGTTCCCACCGTTGTAGATCGTGATGATGCCGCCGTTATCACCTGCAACAGTCGCAGGAGAGCCGGTGTTCCCGAACGGATCATTCGGCGCATCGGTGTCAGTGCCATTGGTGATGGACACAACGCGGATCAAATCACCGTCCACATCGAAATCAGCGCCATCGCCGGTGTCATCGCGCAGGATGTTTCCGTCGATATCTGTCGCAGAATCGTCCGCACTTTCGACGTAATCATTGTCTGTCGCAACCGGGCCGTCGTTCTGACCGTTGATTGTGATGGTCAGCGTTGTTGTCGCTTCGCCGCCGTTCCCGTCAGATACAGTGTATGTGATCTGCGTGTCAGCTGTTTCACCAACGCCCAGCTCTTCGAAATCACCGTTCGCAGAGAAGTCGAAAGATCCATCAGCGTTCAGAACAAACTCACCGCCATTGGACCCGGTCACAACCGTGCCCACAGCTGTATCGTCGCCATCAATGGCCACAACTGTCAGCGTGTCACCGTCCGGATCGATGTCCAGACCCGCGCCATTGTCGCTTGGGTTCGTGATGACATTGCCGTCCAGATCGCCAGTCGTTTCGTCTTCGTTGACGAAATAGTGGTCTGGGCATGCGATCGGATCGTCATTCACAGGTTCAACTGTGATGACATGTGTCGCTGTGTCCTGCAGGCCATCTTCGTCTTCGATGGTGTACGTGATTGTCGCTTCACCGTTGAAGTTTGGAGCTGGTGTAAAGGTGACAGTCCCGTCGCCATTATCAACCAAGCTACCCTGCGACGCAGGAACACTCGCGGAAACAACAGTCAGGTCATCGCCGTCAACATCTGTGTCATTTGCCAGCAGATCAACAGTGATAGGTGTGTCTTCATCTGTTGTATCAGCGTCATCAACCGCATCAGGTGCATCGTTCACAGGTGCCACATCAACAGTAACTGTCGCTGTGTCTTCGCCGCCGTTCCCGTCGGAAACAGTGTATGTGATTGTTGCTTCGCCGTTGAAGTTTTCAGCAGGCGTAAACACCAGCTCACCGTTGACGATTTCAACTGTGCCCTGATCGGCAGAAACAGACGCTTCAGTGATTGTCAGCGTATCGCCGTCTGGGTCGCTGTCGTTGTCCAAAACGCTGATCGTGACAGGAGTATCTTCGTCGGTTGACGCAGTGTCGTTACCCGCTTCTGGGCCACGGTTCACTTCGTCGCCGATGATCTGCTCGATCTCGGTGAAGGACAGTGTTTCGCCCGTTGGCTCACCATCTTCGTCAACAAAAATAACCGTCCCGTCGAGACCATTGCCGTTGCTGTCTGCAACTGGGCTGCCTGTGCCATCAGGACCGGCCAAGAAGAACGGGCCTTCGCCTGTCAGATCAAGAATATCGTGGTCATTGCCGCCAGCGCCACCGTCCACGGTGTCACCTGCGTTCGCAATGATCGTATCGGCATCGTCGCCACCAAACAACTGATCGTTGCCAGCAGCCCCGTTGTCATCTTTGTACAGCAGGTCACCGTCAATGACGTCGTCGCCAGCACCACCAAACACAGTGTCCGCGCCAGAACCGCCAGACAATGTGTCGTTGCCGTCGTCGCCAGATACAGTGTCAGTCCCCTGACCACCATAAACGTTGTCATCGCCGTCACCGCCGAAGACTTCATCGTTGTCGGAAGACGCCCACAGGTCGTCGTTGCCTTCACCACCAAAGATCAGGTCATCGCCGAAAGACGCTTCGACCATATCGTCGCCAGCGCCACCAAAATACGTATCGTCGCCGAAATCAGCGCCGCCAAGAACATCGTTGCCTTCGCCGCCAAACTGCGTGTCGTTACCGTCGTTGCCGAAGATACGGTCATCGCCTGTGCCGCCGAAGATCTCATCGTTGCCTTCGCCGCCATCAAGGCTGTCGTTGCCGGCATTGCCTTCGATGTAATCGTCGCCCTCTTCACCATCGATGGTGTCGTTCCCATCCAGGTCATCAGCGTCGATAGAATATGTCAGGTTGTCGATCGCACCAGATGCACCGAGGATCACTTCGATAGACCCAACGTTTGTCAGGTTTGTGCTGATCACTTCTTGGCCATTGTTGGCCGTGTGCACGTCAATCTGCTGCAGCAGGTTGCCGTTAACGTCGTAGTATTTCACCCATGCACCGTGATCGGCATCCAAAATCGTCAGTGATGTCACTGTCGCAGGCCCATCGAACACGATGTTAAATGTACCACCAGACGCGTTATCATCCGGGTCAGAAGAATCGCGGTCTTCGGACAGGATCAGAACGTTGTTCAGGTTGTTAGTCGCCAGATCGTTGTCGCCACCAGTTGGGTTGTTCGTGTCAAACACCATCACAGGGTGCTCAGGATCAGACGACGTGATCGTCACACCGTTTGCAACGAACTGACCATCGACCAATTCGCCAGTGGACAGGTCGTCAAAATCAAGCGTGCCGTCAAACTCAGTGTTGCCACCGATCAGCGTGTCGTTGCCCGTACCACCCTCAATAGAGTCAGCACCGCCGCCGCCATAGACTTCGTCGTTCTCGCTGCCAGCATCGATCGTGTCATTGCCGGACCCGCCAGCAATCAAGTCTTCGCCGTCGCCACCAACAACTGTGTCATTGCCTGCGCCCGCGGAAACAGTGTCGTTATCTTTGCCGGCCCAGATGTCATCATCGCCGTCGCCGCCAAACACAACATCTTCGCCAGAACTTGCTTCGACTTTGTCATCGCCAGAACCGCCGTAAACAACGTCATCACCAGATGCTGCGAAGATCATGTCGTTATCGTCACCACCGTAAACTTCATCGTCGCCGCTTCCGGACTTTACGATGTCGTCACCGCCACCGGCCAAGACGATATCATCATTGGATTGCTCGCCTGGTAGAATTGCGTCGTTCGCATCAATGCGATCTCCGTCTCGGTCCCCAGTGTAAGAAGAATCGATGGTGTTCGCACCATCATCACCCTCAACGTATCCGTCCAAATGATCACAGTCGTTTCTATCACGATCTGACATTGCGCTATCCTAACTACTCTCACTGCCAGCGAAGTCGCCGACACAAAAAATTACACCCCCGAAGATCCAGCTGCGCTCGGCACACCAAACCAACGTGAACCGCCCGAAGGCGGCCAATTAACCATCCGCATTGAAGATCAAGAATTACCCAATCGCGCAGACACCACTTTTTATTTGCAGGTCATATCAACCCGCCCGGACCCCAGATTTCCGGTTCGCCATGTACGGCTCTGCACTCTTAATACAGACTAACGCCCCCCTAACAAAGGCAAAAAAAAGAACGAAACCGCGATTAACGTTACAGCGCTTGCAACGCACTCACCCCCAAGTTGCAAGTCACACTGTCCCCACACCGCCCTTTTTCGGCTGATCGTTTACCAAACAGCAACTAAAGCCCTTTGAAAGCGATCCTTTTGATTAATTTTTACGCAAATTGAATTTTTTATCCCACCAACCCCACACCTTTCCGGCTCCTTCATTTGGGGCAAAAATGTGAACTCGCCTCGCGAAATTTTATGTTGAACCCTCAAAACCGGCCATTCTCGCCCGTCATTTTAAAAACAATGCGCCCAGTGCCTACCCTTTGTTTACCCATGGGAAACCAACAAACTGACGTTAGGTAAAGAATCCGAATCAGATTCGCTCAAAGACCTAAAACCTCGACCCGAAACTGCACCGCGGACCGCCCCCACCAGCGATGCTTCGCGGTACATTCGACCACACCCAAGAGCCATGCGCACCGAATGTTCTGCTAAACACAAAATCCACCAGCAAATCTCTCACACGTCACCCTCACCAGCAGGCGACCTGTGCAACGGCGCAAACCTGCAGCCCCTAGCCACCCAGCGATATTCTGAAAGATGTGAAGCTCACTTGATCCGCAACGGAGCAAACCCGTCAAACACACGCTTTCGCGCGCATACCTCACCTGAGCTGTCTGTTATGAGATATTGGTACCGGTGGCCGGACTCGAACCGGCACGATGTCACCATCGGGGGATTTTGAATCCCCTGCGTCTACCATTCCGCCACACCGGCAAGTATGTCGGGCAGCATCTGGCTGCCTGGAATGGGCGTGGAATAACCGCCCTCTAAACTGGCGTCAACGGCAGAAATGAAGTCTTTAGAGCGTGTTGGTACTAAAAGTGTCGCAGGTCGCAATTTCCCCACTCTCATACCCGGTCGCAAACCACCTTTGGCGCTGTTCAGAAGTCCCATGGGTAAAGGTGTGCGGCTGAACCGTGCGCCCCGCATTGCGCTGCAAAGTATCATCGCCGATCTGGGCGGCCGCATTCATCGCTTCGGCAATGTCACCGCGCTCCAAACTGTTGAACCGCTCTTGCGCATAGCGCGCCCACACGCCCGAGAAACAATCGGCCTGCAATTCAATCCGCACAGAAATCTGATTGCTCTCCGCTTCACTCACCTGTTGGCGAATGCGGTTTGCCTGCCCCAGAATGCCCAGCTCGTTTTGCACATGGTGCGCCACTTCATGGGCCACAACATAGGCGGCGGCAAAATCGCCTCCCGCGCCCAGCCGGTTTTCCAAGGTCACAAAGAAATCCGTATCCAAATAGGCCTTCTCATCGGCGGGGCAGTAAAACGGCCCCGATGCCGCCGACGCCCCACCGCAGGGCGATTGCGTCGCCCCCTTAAACAAAACCAACGTCGGCGCATCATAGGCCCGCCCCACCTGCTGCAGGAAAATCTCGGCCCAAACCTCTTCTGTATCCGCCAAGGTCACCGACACAAATTGCGCCATCTCTTGATCTTGCGCCGTGATCTCGTTGCTCACCTGCTCTTGCGTGCCACTACCGCCCAAATCCACGAACCCCGATGTATCGATCCCGAAATACCAGCCCACCAATAGAACCAAAACACCGGCGACCCCGCCAATCCCGCCAACCTTGCGCCCAGCGGACGACCCAGCGCTCTGGCGTCTGTCTTCAATATTACGGCTCCCACGGCGACCTTGCCACTTCATCTGCACATCCTTTGCACGTTGTTGCGGTTGACCCTACAAAACTTCCGTGGCCTAACCAACCAAACAAACAAGAGCAGCCCCATGTTAAGACGTCTTTACGATTGGACCCTGTCCCTCGCCCATTCACCTTACGCGCTATGGGCGCTGGCCTTCGTGGCCTTTATTGAAAGCTCAGTTTTCCCTATTCCACCCGATCTGCTGATGATCCCCATGATTATCGCAAGGCCAAATCGGGCCTTCCTAATTGCTGCCGTCGCCACAGTGTCATCTGTAATGGGCGGTATGCTGGGGTATGGCATTGGCATGTTCGCATTCGAAAGCGTCGGTCAGCCTATTTTGGAATCCCTTGGCAAAGCGGATTCGATGGCAGAATTCAGCACACGGTTTAACGACATGGGATTCTGGGCAGTTCTGATCGCAGGGCTCACGCCGTTTCCTTATAAAGTCATCACAATCATGTCCGGCTGGACAGCGATGCCCGTCATGACTTTCCTCGTCACATCTATTCTGGCCCGAGCATTGCGGTTCTTTATAATTGCCACATTGCTTTGGAAATTCGGCGAACCCATCCGCGACTTCATCGAAAAACGTCTAGGCCTGATGTTCATCTTGTTCTGCGTCATTCTCGTCGGTGGCTTCGCCGCCACTCACTATCTATAATGCACACCATGACACGCACACAGCTCATCTTCCTCGCCACCGCCGGCAGCTTCGCCCTTTTGGGCGGCGCCTTTGTCTTCCAAGCCATCGGCTACGCCCCATGTAAAATGTGCTACTGGCAAAGATGGCCCCATGCTGCAGCGATCCTCATTGGCACGCTGGCCTTGGTGCAGCCGAAATACCGCGCAGCCTTGGCGTGGCTTGGCGCATTGGCCGCCGCACTCACCTCCGGCATCGGCTTCTTCCACTCCGGCGTCGAACAAAAATGGTGGGACGGCCCGACCAGCTGCACCGGTTCAGGCCGGATGGACAATATCGACCTGCTCAGCACCGACATCACCCCAATCGTCATGTGCGATGATATCGCATGGTCGATCATGGGCCTATCCATGGCCACCTTGAACGGCCTGTTCTCGCTCGTCTTGGTCGGCCTTTGGATCGCAGCGGCACGCAAATAACGGCCTAGCGCCCCGCCCGCCGCGTGGACAACAACAGGTTCGTCTCAGATCGTGTCACACCGTCCAACCGTCTGATTGCAAACAAACAGGCATCGAAATCCTCTAGGGTTTCGGTGCCCAATTCTACAATCAAATCCCAGGTGCCATTGGTCGAATGCACCGCCTGCACCTCCACCATGCCGGCCAAGGCGCGCATCACGCGCTCCGTGCCGCGCCCCTCAATCCCCAGCATCATCAATCCGCGCACCGCATGGGCCGCAACATCTGCGCGCGTCTGCACCGTAAACCCTGCAATCTCCCCCGCCTGCCGCAACCGATCCATCCGCGCCTTCACCGTCGCCCGCGTGACCCCCAAATCAGCCGCCAACTCCGACACAGACGCCCGCCCGTCCCGCCGCAACGCCTGCACCAACCGACCATCCAATTCGTCCATACCATCTATCCAATTTGATCAATACGCGCTCACTTTGCACAATGCGCACCCTTCCCAAACCACACAACCCCGATAATGATGGGCCCAACAGATAGGAGCTCCTCATGACACCGCAAAACATCCACCTTATCGGCGCGCCCGTCGACAGCGGCAAAGACCGCAAAGGCTGCATCATGGGGCCCGATGCCTACCGCACCGCCCGCCTCGCCGAAACACTGCGCGACCTCGGCCACACCGTGACCGACACCGGCAACCTGCAACCGGATATGAATGACATCCCCGAAGACAGCCACCTCGTCGCCCTGCCCCAAACCATCGGCTGGACCACGGCGCTCAACCGTGCAGCACAAACCGCAGCCTCCCAATCCCTGCCTATCTTCATGGGCGGCGACCACGCGCTGGCCTTGGGCACCGTCACTGGCATCGCCGAACACGCAGCACGCGAAAACCGCCCGCTGTTTGTCCTCTGGCTCGACGCGCACAGCGATTTTCACACGCCCCAATCCACCACCTCCGGCAACCTGCACGGCACGCCCGTGGCCTATTTCACTGGCCGCCCGGGGTTCGACGCCTTCCCTCCCGTCCAGCACCCCGTGCCCACGGAAAACATCTGCATGATCGGCCTGCGCTCCGTTGATCCCGCCGAACACGCAGCCCTGTCCGTCACCAACATGTCCCTCGCCGACATGCGCGCCATCGACGAGGGCGGCATCCGCGCGCCCCTCACCCAATTTCTCGACCGCGTCACAGCCGCCAACGGCCTGCTGCATGTCTCCCTCGACGTTGACTTCCTCGACCCCGACATCGCACCGGGCGTCGGCACGACCGTCCCCGGCGGCGCAACCCTGCGCGAAGCCCACCTCGTGATGGAACTGCTGCACGACAGCGCCCGCGTCACCTCTCTCGATCTCGTCGAACTCAACCCCTTCCTCGATGATCGCGGCCGCACCGCCCAATTGATGGTCGACCTGACCGCCTCCCTCATGGGCCGCCGCGTCTTCGACCGCCCCACACGCGCATTCTAGGAGCCTCCCCATGATCCCTTCACAAAAAGCCCTCGTGCCCTTCGTCTCCGTCGACAACATGATGCGCCTCGTCCACCACGTGGGCCTCGATGCGATGCTCATTCGCATCGCCGACGCCATCGAAGCCGACTTCCTGCGCTGGGAGGCTTTCGACAAAACACCACGCGTAGCCTCCCATTCCGATGTGGGCGTGATCGAACTCATGCCCACCTCCGATGGCGATCTCTACGGCTTCAAATACGTGAACGGTCACCCCAAAAACACCGCCGAAGGCCTGCAAACCGTCACCGCCTTTGGCCTGCTGGCCGATGTGCACTCCGGCTATCCGGTCCTGCTCAGCGAAATGACCCTGCTCACCGCTCTGCGCACCGCGGCCATGTCTGCGCTCGCCGCCAAATACCTCGCGCCCAAAGGCGCCACCACCATGGCCATGATCGGCAACGGCGCGCAGTCCGAATTCCAATGTCGTGCCTTCGCGGCCATCTGCGGCATCACCACCGTGCGCCTGTTCGACATCGATGAACAGTCCACCGCCAAATGTGCGCGCAACCTCGCCACCAGCGGCCTGACGGTTGTCAGCTGCAAAACGGCCCAAGACGCCGTGAACGGCGCGCAGATCATCACCACCTGCACCGCCGACAAACAATATGCCACCATCCTGACCGACAATATGGTCGGCGCAGGCGTGCACCTCAACGCCATCGGCGGCGATTGTCCGGGCAAAACAGAACTCCACAAAGACATCCTGCATCGCACTGATATCTTTGTAGAATATCCGCCACAAACCCGCATCGAAGGTGAAATTCAGGCCTTGGCCGACGATCACCCCGTCACCGAACTCCATGATGTCTTCGCAGGCCGCACCACAGGCCGCCGCGATGACAAACAAATCACCCTGTTCGACAGTGTCGGCTTCGCCATCGAAGATTTCTCAGCCCTGCGCACCGTGAAATCCGCAATCCAAGGCACCGATTTCTTCGATGACCTCGATATGCTCGCCGATCCAGACGATCCACGCGACCTGTTCGGCATGCTTCAACGGGCCAAATAACCCACCGCTTAGGCCAATATACCCGCTCGAGGGGCGCTGCACACAAACCGGCGCCCCTCACGTGCACGGTGGCAATCAAAAACCATCCGTTGCACCCCACACCTTGCCTCTGATACACTCCCCCTTAACAATATATAGCGCAGGCCGAGTCACAAGCAGCCGCGCACAAGGGACAGTTAGGGCATCACATGAGCGACGACACGCAAACCCCTGAAACAACAGGCGAAACACCGCCCGAGCGCCCCGCATTCGACGGGCCGTCCATCTCGATCACCTCCGAGATGAAAACCTCTTATCTCGACTATGCGATGTCCGTCATCGTCAGCCGCGCGATTCCCGATCTGCGCGACGGGTTAAAACCGGTCCACCGCCGCATCCTTTACGCGATGCATGAAACCGGAAACAGCCACGACAAATCCTACCGTAAATCTGCCCGTCCGGTCGGCGATGTGATGGGTAAATACCACCCCCACGGCGACAGCGCGATCTACGATGCCTTGGTGCGTATGGCCCAAGACTTCTCCATGTCGCTGCCCTTGCTCGACGGACAGGGCAACTTCGGCTCCATGGACGGCGATAACCCCGCCGCGATGCGTTACACCGAGGTCCGCATGGACAAACCGGCCGCCTACCTGCTGGCCGATATCGACAAAGACACTGTCGATTTCCAAGACAACTACGACGGCAAAGACCGTGAACCCACCGTTCTGCCCGCCCGTTTCCCCAACATGTTGGTCAACGGCGCAGGCGGTATCGCCGTGGGTATGGCCACCAACATTCCGCCCCACAACTTGGGCGAAGTCATCGACGCGACCCTCGCACTGATCGAAAACCCTGATCTCACATCCGAAGATCTGATCGAATACGTGCCGGGCCCCGATTTCCCAACAGGTGGCATCATGCTCGGCCGCTCCGGCGCGCGCAAAGCCTACCTCGAAGGTCGCGGTAGCGTGGTCACCCGTGCCAAAACCGCCGTCGAAGAAATCCGCCGAGACCGGTTCGCGATCATCATCAATGAAATCCCCTATCAGGTGAACAAATCCACCATGGTAGAGCGCATCGCCGAAGCCGCCCGCGACAAAAAGATCGAAGGCATCGCCCACGTCCAAGACGAATCCGATCGCAACGGTGTCCGCGTGGTTGTCGAACTCAAACGCGACGCCACCGCCGAAGTCGTGCTGAACCAGCTGTTCCGCTTCACACCGATGCAAACGTCGTTCGGCTGCAACATGCTGGCCCTGAACGGTGGTCGCCCCGAAACACTCACCCTGCGTCGCTTCCTGACATCCTTCTTGGACTTCCGCGAAGATGTCGTCATCCGCCGTACCGCGTTTGAGCTGAACAAAGCCCGCGACCGCGCCCACGTGCTCTGCGGTCTCGCCGTGGCGGTTTCCAACGTCGACGAAGTCGTCGCCACCATCCGCGCATCCGCCGATGCGCCGGCAGCGCGCCACGCCTTGATGACACGCGCATGGCCTGCCGAAGAAATCCTGCCCTTCATCGCCTTGATCGACGATCCGACCCACACTGCAAACGATGACGGCACCTACAACCTGTCCGAAATCCAAGCCCGCGCGATCCTCGAACTCCGCCTCCAGCGCCTCACCCAATTGGGCGTCAAAGAGGTCACCGACGAACTTGAAGAGTTGGCCGGTAAGATCAAGGAATACCTCGCAATTCTCGCCTCACGCGAACGCATCATGGGGATCATTCGCGACGAGCTGCAAGAATGCAAAGACCTCTTCGCCGTGCCCCGTCGCACCGAAATCGTCGACTGGTCTGGCGACATGGAAGACGAAGACCTGATCGAACGTGAAGACATGGTCGTGACCGTCACAGAATCCGGCTACATCAAACGTACCGCCCTCGCCGACTTCCGCGCCCAAAAGCGTGGCGGTAAAGGCATCTCAGGTGGTTCCCTCAAAGAAGACGACGTCGTCACTCAGTTGTTCGTGGCCAACACCCACACGCAACTGCTGTTCTTCACGACCGACGGCATGGTCTACAAACTCAAAACATGGCGCTTGCCTCAGGGGTCCCGCACCTCCAAGGGTAAGGCCATCGTTAACATCCTGCCGATCCCGACAGGTGTGTCGATCGCCGCCATCATGCCCGTGGACCGCGACGAAAAAGAATGGGACGACCTGCAAATCGTCTTCGCCACATCCGCTGGAACTGTGCGCCGTAACCGCCTGTCAGACTTCACAAATGTCATGCGCAACGGCAAGATCGCCATGAAGTTCGAAGACGAAAACGCCGACGTTCAGCTGATCAACGCCCGCATCTGCTCCGAAGAGGATGACGTGATGTTGGTCACAAACTCCGGCCGCGCGATCCGCTTCCCATGCACCGACGTCCGCGTCTTCAACTCCCGCGCCTCACTCGGTGTGCGCGGCATCAAACTCCAAGGAGACGACAAAATCGTCTCCATGTCCGTCATCCGCCACTTCGACGCCGAAGCCGAAGAACGCGCCGCCTACCTCAAAATGCGCCGCGCCATGGCCGGCCTCGCCGATGATGCGGAAATCGAAGACGAAGATGTGCCCGCAGGCTCCATCAGCCAAGATCGCTACGCGGAAATGTCGGCGGCTGAAAACCTGATCCTGACGATTACCGCAGGCGGCTCAGGCAAACTCAGCTCCTCGCACGACTACCCCGTGCGCGGTCGTGGCGGCATGGGCGTCACCGCGATGGACAAAGCGATGCGCGGCGGCGAAATCGTCGCTTCCTTCCCGGTTGAACTGGACGACCAGATCATGCTGGCCACCTCCAAAGGCCAGTCCATCCGCGTCCCCGTCGACGGCATCTCCTTCCGCTCCCGCTCCGCAGGCGGTGTGAAAGTGTTCAACACCGGCAAAGGCGAAGAAGTCGTCTCCGTCGCCTACATCGCTGATCAAACCGATGAAGAAGAGGATAGCGAAGGCGGTTCTGAATGAACCCCGACGCTTTTCGTCCAATAGCTTAAGCATCATGATCGCCATTTTCGCGATCATGATGTTGGTCGCCGCCCCATATTGTAAACGCCAACAGCAAACCAGTGACGTTGTTAAAGTCACGCAGCGCAAACAGTTGTAATTGGCGGAACGCCAAGCCAAAGCCGTCGAACGCGCTTCAAATAATCTTGTTCAAGCGTACAAATACCTCAAATTTGCTAAGGAATTCATTGATTTCTTGGCAAATTTTTGTTTTTGTTCAACCAAGGAGGACTCAACCTCCAGCAGTTTTTTCTTGAGGAAAACAAATGTTTATCAAAGCAGTATCCGGCGCCGCAATCGTGGCTGCCCTCTCTACATCCGTATCGGCCCAACAATTTGCAGGCGGCGAACTCACAATTGATGCATATACCTACGACGAAAGTGGGTTTTCTTCGACCGTCGATTACTCCGTTGCGCTGGAATACGCGACAAATAGAAATATCGGGTTTGCCTTTGACCTGGCGCACTACGATTTTTCAATAGTGGATAATTCAATCACAACCTTCACGGTCCACAGCATCTATCACCTGAATGATCAGGCCTCTGTTGGCTTCATCATCGGCAACGACTTTGGTGAGAATAGCACCGGCGGAACATTTTACGGATTTGAGGGCGGATTTGAATCCAATAGATTGAGCGGTGAAGGGTATTTTGCGATTTACGATAACGACGAAAACAGTAGCGTTCTTGGGCTGAGTGGAGCGTATCAAATCACCGACTCTGTATCGGCAATCGCTGACCTAGGCATCGGAGATATCGCCGATACCGACATTACCCGCGTAAGCGCTGGTGCCGAATATGATTTCTCAAACGGTCCTACTGTTTACGCCGAAATTGGGAACGTTGATCTCGACGAAACCTCGAGCAGCTTTATCGGTATTGGCGCATCAGTCCAGTTTGGGGCGGCACGCGGAACAACATTTGATCGTCGCGGCGTGTCTGAAACTCTTTTCCCTGGCAACTAAGACATTCGCAGAAAGATTTACGAAAGGCCCGATGATCTCAGCGGGCTTTTCGCCGTTTGGTCTCGTGCGTTTTTCCAGCTGCACATCTTGATGCGCCACCCATACCAACCCCATACCAGAGCAATACCAAAGCAATATCGCTCATTTCGCCCCTTTCCTTGGCTGACACATCGGCCTATTTGACGGGCATGACACAGACATTACACATCATCGGCGGCGGAATGGCCGGATCAGAGGCCGCGTGGCAAGCGGCCAATCAAGGCATCCAAGTGGTCATCCACGAAATGCGCCCAAAGGTCGAAACCTTCGCGCACCGTACGGGCAATCTCGCCGAAATGGTCTGCTCGAATTCTTTCCGGTCGGACGATGATGAGCAGAACGCTGTGGGGCTTCTCCATTGGGAAATGCGCCAAGCGGATGGGATCATCATGACCACCGCAGACGTGCATAAATTGCCCGCCGGTGGTGCACTGGCGGTCGACCGTGATCCCTTCGCCGAAGCTGTGACAGCTAAATTAACATCGCACCCTAACATATCGATTTCATGCGAAGAAATTGACACGCTCCCCGATGATGGAAACTGGATCATCGCCACTGGGCCGCTCACATCTGGCAAACTGGCCGATGCCATTGCCGCCGAAACCGGCGCAGAGGCTTTGGCCTTTTTCGATGCCATCGCCCCTATCGTCTACGCAGAAAGCGTGGACATGTCCGTGGCCTGGATGCAATCGCGCTACGACAAAGGCGAAACCGAAGAAGAGCGCACCGCCTATCTCAATTGTCCGATGACCAAAGACGATTACGAAGGCTTCATCGACGCGCTGTTGGTCGCTGACAAAACCGAATTTAAAGAAGGCGAAACAGCAGGTTACTTCGATGGCTGCCTACCAATCGAAGTCATGGCGGAACGCGGCCGCGAGACCTTGAGGTTCGGCCCCATGAAACCCGTAGGCCTCACCAACCCGCACCAGCCCGACGTGAAACCATACGCAGTGGTCCAGCTTCGCCGAGACAACGCATTGGGCACATTGTACAACATCGTGGGCTTCCAAACTAAGATGAAGTACGGCGCGCAAACGGATGTTTTCAAAAGGATACCTGGCCTTACCGATGCCAGCTTCGCGCGTTTGGGTGGTATCCACCGCAACACATTCCTGAACTCACCCACCTTGCTTGACGATCAAATGCGCCTGAAATCCAAACCCAATATCCGGTTTGCAGGTCAAATCACAGGCGTCGAAGGCTATGTTGAATCCGCGGCCATGGGCCTTCTCGCAGGTCGCCTCGCCGCGGCTGAAATGCGAAATGAAACTGTGCCTGCTGTGCCCAACACCACCGCAACCGGCGCGTTGGTCACCCACATCACAGGCGGCGCCGAAGCCAAGACGTTCCAACCCATGAACGTCAACTTCGGCCTGTTCCCGCCAGTAGAAGGCCTCAAAAGCGGTCGCCGGGGTCGCAAAGACCGCTACAAAGCCTACACCGATCGCGCCAAAATCGATTGGCAGGCGTGGCTCGGGCAAGCCCAAGGCTGATCATCCATGATCACGCGCTTCGCACCCTCTCCAACCGGTCCTTTGCACCTTGGTCATGCCTATTCGGCCCTGTTTATTCAACGCTACGTCCAGTCCGCATCGGGCCGGTTCCTGCTGCGCATAGAGGACACGGATAGCACGCGCTGCCGACCTGAATGGGAAGCGGCTATTTATGAAGATCTTCAGTGGCTTGGCCTAGAATGGGAACGCCCCGTTTGGCGCCAATCTGAGCACTTTGATACCTATTGGACAGCGCTCAAATTGCTCTCACCTTACCTGTATCCCTGCAAATGCACACGACGTGAGGTAAAGGCAGCCGGCGCAGACATGGGTGTAGACGGGCTCGTCTACCCCGGCACATGCCGCCATCGGTCAATGTCCGACGCCGATAGTGGCGACGCCATTCGACTGGATCTCTCAAAGGCGCTGAAATCACTGCCCAAAACCACGTTTGAAGATACAGGCCTGCGCATAGGTCTCGATCCTGATTTTGTTCTGACCCAGCTGGGCGATCCGGTGCTACGTCGCAAAGACACAGGCGACCCAGCCTATCATTTGGCCTGTGTTGTAGATGATGCCGAACAGAGTATTTCTCACGTCATTCGGGGACGTGACTTGTTGAACGTCACGCCGTTACACGTTGTTTTGCAACACCTTTTAGGGTTTCAGGCTCCAATATACCATCATCACGACCTTATCCGCGACGATGATGGAAAACGCCTCGCCAAGGTCAGCGCGTCGCGCGCTTTGTCCAAGTATCGCGAAGACGGCGCAACGCCGAGTGATATCCGAAAAATGGTCGGCCTTTAGTCGGTCAACGGCGCCATGAGCTCGGTTTCAGTGCCATCAATAACGGAGGTGTAGAAACACACACGCCGGTTTGTATGGCATGCAGCGCCCGTTTGTTTCACAATCGCCAATAGGCAATCGCGATCACAGTCGATCCGCAAATCGATCAATTCTTGAGTATGCCCTGATGTTTCGCCTTTGATCCAGAACGCCTGCCGCGAGCGGGACCAATAGGTCACACGCTTTGTTTCAAGGGTCTTTGCCACAGCGTCGGCGTTCATCCACGCCATCATGAGCACTTCGCCTGTTCCATCCTGCTGCGCGATACACGGGATTAAACCATTGGAATCATACTTCAATGTGTCAGGATCGAAAGTCATACGCGTTTTTCCTTTGGCATCATGCCCCATGCGCCCTATCTATGCTGCAAGCAACGCAAAGGCAATTCCATGTCCGCTGATAGCGACCTGATCAAACTCTACTCTACACGCATTCTCGGGCTTGCCGCTGATATCCCTCACAGTCAACGATTGGAGGAGCCCGACGCGACAGCGAAGCGGCGTTCGCCCCTATGTGGGTCAACTGTGACCGTGGACGTTAACGTGGCGGACGGCAAAGTGACCGCCTTTGGTCAGGACGTTAAAGCCTGCGCATTGGGGCAAGCTGCGGCTGCCGTGGTGGGGCAAAACATCATCGGCCGCACGCAAGACGAGGTGCAAACCGGTCGTGACCAATTGCTGTCCATGTTGAAATCTGGTGGACCTGCACCGGATGCACCTTTTGATGCGCTTGAGGTTTTGGGCCCAGCGGCTGAGTATAAAAACAGACATATGTCGATCATGTTGGCCTTTGACGCGACATTGGAAGCCATGGCCAACGCGCAGAACGCAAAGTCTGCGTAAACACCTCATTAAAAAGAAAAAACCGCTGCTTTCCGGGACAGTGGAAAGCAGCGGCAGAAATGCGTTTTATGTTGGGACCGGTGGCATATCGGGAAAGGCAGGCTCCCGTATTTGGTCGAGACAGGCAGTGTCGGACGTAGTCAGATCAAACGGCGTTTTGGGAAAACACCGGAGTTGGGACAGATGATCTGGTTCACCGCACAAAACGCAGCAGGCAGTTAGAAGAAACTGGGCAAAGCGAGCGCACCAAACAACATCACCATCAGGCTTACCACGCCGATCGCATCTGCGATAAGTGTGTCGGAAGATCTTGCGATTACGCTTTTGATCTCTTGTGCCATTGTGCTGTTCCTCGATGATGTTCTCTTTGTTGCCCCTTTGTTCTCATTAACCAGACGTTAAAGCAAGAACTTTTTGAGAACAAAAGTGAACAAAATGTTCCAAATCACCCTAACCCACTGAAATCAAACGAATAGCTTTATCCTGCTCCATCAGCCAAAGTAGAACACGGGCCGCCTGCCCGCGTTCCGTTTCAAGTGTCGGGTCATCCAACAACAACTTGCGCGCATCAGATTGCGCCAGCGCCATCAACGCGGTTTGTCGCTCGAGGTCGGCAATGCGGAACCGTGGCAGGCCCGATTGGGCCGTACCAATCACATCGCCTGCGCCGCGCATTGCCAAATCTTCTTCAGAAATCCGAAAACCGTCTTCGGTTTCGCGCATGATGCTCAATCGTTTTTGGCCGGTTTCAGACAAGGGCGCCTGGTACATCAAAAGACAGGTTGATTTCGCCGCCCCGCGACCGACACGCCCTCGCAACTGGTGCAATTGCGCCAAGCCAAAGCTTTCCGCGTGCTCGATCACCATGATTGACGCATTGGGCACGTTTACCCCAACTTCAATCACTGTGGTTGCCACCAGAACTTTCGTGTCGCCCGCAACAAATCGGGCCATGGCCGCATCTTTTTCGCTGGGCGGCATCTGCCCGTGAACCAAGCCAACAACACCTTCGCCAAGCGCGGCACGCAGCCGTTTGAAACGTTCCTCAGCGGCCGTCATATCACTGACTTCAGATTCCTCCACCAAGGGGCACACCCAATAACACTGCCGCCCCTCGGCCACGGCTGCCCGCAGCCGTTCAACGACTTGATCCATCTTTGAGGTGGCAACCAAAGCCGTGGTCACCGGTGTGCGCCCTGGGGGTTTTTCATCTAAGATCGACACATCCATGTCGCCATATTGCGCCAGCGCAAGCGACCGCGGGATCGGCGTGGCGGTCATCACCAAAACATCCACTGCCTCGCCTTTGGCGCCCAGCTCCATTCGTTGCGCGACGCCAAAGCGGTGTTGCTCGTCGATGATGGCAAGGCGGAGGTCTGAAAACGCGACATCTTTTTGGAACACCGCATGGGTGCCAACCAAAATTTGGATATCGCCACGCTGCAATGCCTCCAGCTTTTTGCGGCGTTCGGCCCCTTTATCGCGGCCTGTCAAAAGCTCCAGCACCACACCCGCCTCTTCCGCGAGCGGGCGCAGCCCCTCCAAATGCTGGCGCGCCAGGATCTCAGTGGGCGCCATCATCACCCCCTGGCCACCTGCCTCCACCGCGTTGAGCAACGCCATAAGCGCGACTAAGGTTTTGCCCGCGCCGACATCCCCCTGCAACAAACGGTTCATGCGGTGGGGTTTCGCCATATCGGCGGCAATTTCAGCAACCGCGCGGGTTTGTGCGCCCGTGGGCGCAAAACCCAATGCTGCTAGCACTTTGCGCTGCTTGCCACCGTCCCCCGCCGTGACACGCCCCTTTCCGCGCCGCTGCTGGGCCCGTGCCAAGGCGAGCGTCAGCTGGTGGGCCAAAACTTCATCATAGGCCAGACGCTGCCGCGCAATGGCTGTCGGGGCCATCTCCGCTGTGGATGTTGGCCTGTGCGCCTGTTCCAGCGCGGCGGCCCAATCAGGCCAGCCTTCGCGCTCAAACAACGCGGGATCAATCCATTCGGCAAGCTGGGGAAGGCCCGACAACACATCCCGTGTCGCTTTGAACATCGCCTTTTGCGTGATCGTGCCGGTCAGTGGATAGACCGGTTCGAACACGGGGATGCTCGTCGCTTCATCCGGTGTCAAAATATGGTCCGGGTGAACCATTTGCCCAACACCATCGAACATTTCGACCTTGCCCGACACAACGCGCCGCTGACCAACGGGAAGCTGTTTTTGCAGGTAATCACCGTGACTGCGAAAGAAAACCAATTGGAACGACGTTTGCGCATCTACGACGACAACGCGATACGGCCGCCCGCGTGTTGTTGGTGTAATATGTTTCTCAATCGTTACTTCGACGGTGCAGACGGCAGGGGCATGCACCTCTAAAATACTGTCGCGTCGGCTCCGATCGACCCCCGAATGCGGCAAGGTGAACAGCAAATCCCGCGGTTTTTCGATGTGGGCACCGGCCAAGGCCTGCGCAGATTTCGGTCCGATCCCGTCCAGCTTTTCCAGCGCGCCAAACAGCGGCCAGAGCACCTCTGGTCTGCCGGTTGCTTCGGTCATGCGTCGCCGATCAACGACAACCAGCCGTCTTCGTCCATCGTTTCTACACCTAGGTCTGCGGCCTTTTTGGCCTTAGACCCAGCCCCAGGTCCCGCGACCAGGAAATCGGTTTTCGCACTGACCGAGCCGCTGACTTTCGCCCCCAGCGCTTCCGCGCGGGCCTTGGCTTCTGCGCGGGTCATCTTTTCCAAGGTCCCTGTGAAAACAACGGTTTTACCAGCAACGGGGCTTTCAGAATGCTGTGCTTTAGGAGGGATAATCTCATCCAGTTGCGCGACCAACCTCGCAATCGCGCCGCTTTCATCGCGGTTTGCCAAAGCATCAGACAAGGACAGGGCAACCGTTGCCCCAATTCCGTCAGCATCAATCAAGAACGACCACGCGCGCGCTGCATCAAATGGCACCGCTTGTTCTGTGATCGCCGTTTTACGCACCTCAGACACGCGTGCACGTCGGCCATCCCGCGCGGCAAGTTCACGTTCTAACGCTTCGGCCTCGTCAGCTGCTCGATGGGCCAAGGCTGCTGGCCGCGCCTGTGTTGCGTTTTCAGATAACGCCTCCCACGACCCGAAATGCCGCGCCAAATCTTGTGCTGTCACTTCACCTACATGGCGGATGCCAAGAGCAAATATCAAGCGCGACAATTCTATTTTTCTTTTATCATCAATCGCCTGGAAGACCTTCTTTACGCTCGTCGCCCCCCATCCGTCGCGGTTTGCCAACTTCGTAAGGGAGCTGTCGTCGCGTGTTCGAAGCGTGAAAATGTCGGCGGGTTCTTTGATGGGCAGTTGGGGATCTTCGTAAAATGACTCAATCTGTTTGGCCCCCAAGCCTTCGATATCGAATGCCGCACGCGACACGAAATGCTTCAATTTTTCAATAGCTTGCGCAGGGCAAATCAATCCGCCAGTACAGCGGCGTACGGCATCTCCCTCCTCACGGACGGCGGGCGATCCACATTTTGGGCAGACCTGCGGCATTGCAAAGACCTCCGCATCGTCTGGCCGCTTTGAAATGTCTACATCTGCCACCTTCGGGATAACGTCTCCGGCGCGGTACACCTGAACCCAGTCCCCCACGCGAATATCCTTGCCTGCGCGAATTTTTTCGCCCTTATTGCCGCGGCCCGCGATGTAATCTTCGTTGTGGAGCGTGGCATTGGACACAACGACGCCACCGACCGTCACAGGTGCGAGACGCGCGACGGGGCTCAATGCGCCGGTTCGGCCAACTTGAATATCGATCCCCTCTAGCCGCGTCCACGCGAGTTCGGCCGGGAACTTATGAGCAATCGCCCATCTCGGTGTTGTGGACCTGAACCCCAAACGCCCCTGCAACGCGAGATCGTTTACTTTGTAGACGACACCATCAATGTCGTACCCCAGCGTCGCGCGTTGCTCTTCGATCTTGCGGTAGTGTGAAATCATTTCTGCAGGCGTTTCACACAATTTGGTCAGCGGGTTGGTATCGAAACCGAACGACGCTAGCCGCTCGATCGCGTCCCATTGCGTTTCGGCCAAAGGGTCTGACAATTCCCCCCAGGCATATGCGAAAAATTTTAGCGGTCGCGCCTTGGTTATTGCTGCATCCAACTGCCGCAAAGATCCCGCGGCAGCGTTGCGTGGGTTCGAAAATGTCTTCGCGCCAGCTTTGGTTTGCGCGGCATTAAGGTGATCAAAATCTGCGTGTGACATATAGACTTCGCCACGCACCTCCAAAACATCCGGGGCACCTTCGACAGCCTGTGGAATATTTGCAATTGTTCGTGCGTTCGCGAGGACGTTTTCCCCCGTAGCACCGTCGCCACGTGTCGCAGCCTGAACCAACACGCCCTCTTCGTATCGAAGCGATAGCGACAGTCCATCGATTTTGGGTTCCGCCGTAAACTCCAAGGGCCCCGAAACATGACCCAGAAATTTACGCACAGAGGTCTCAAATTCTACGACGTCTTCGTCTGAGAATGCATTGCCAAGCGATAGCATTCGGACAGCATGTTGGATTTTCCCGAACCCATCTGCAGGGGCCGCACCAACTTGCTCACTAGTGCTATTTTCCAATTTGAGATGTGGAAAACGTTCTTCAATCTCGGCATTGCGTCGCTTCAGTGCATCATACTCGGCATCAGTGAGTTTCGGCTGATCCCCTTGATAGTACTCAACATTTGCAGTGGCCAAAATAGACTGGAGCCGCGCAAGTTCCTGCGCGGCTTCTGCCTCATCAAGATTTTCAACCAAACGTTCAGCGGTCACCTCGTGCCCCTATCCATAGCCAATCGATTATTTAGCTTAGTGATAGGTCCGCAGGTAGGCTAGGTCCAGCCCTGACGGCCGTAAGGAACCCGGCCTTCCCTTCTATCGAAAGGGCTGGTTGTGCCTTCAAGCGCCGATTGCAATCTTTTCAGGGTTCATGCTTGCGACAGGCTCCGGGTCACGTAAGACGTATCCACGTCCCCAAACCGTCTCGATGTAATTTTCACCGTTCGCAGCTTCGCTCAATTTCTTGCGGAGTTTGCAGATGAAAACATCGATGATTTTCAATTCAGGCTCATCCATGCCGCCGTAGAGATGGTTCAAGAACATCTCTTTGGTCAGCGTGGTGCCTTTGCGCAGGCTCAAAAGCTCCAGCATTTGGTACTCTTTCCCTGTCAGGTGTACTGGCGCGCCGTCGACTTCGACCGTTTTCGCATCAAGATTGACCGCAACTGATCCCGTTTTGATAATCGATTGTGCATGCCCTTTAGAGCGTCGAATAATGGCATGAATGCGTGCAACCAACTCCTCGCGGTGGAAAGGCTTGGTCATGTAATCATCAGCACCGAACCCAAAGCCTTTGAGTTTGCTTTCGGTCCCATCTTCGCCCGACAAAATCAGGATCGGCGTATCAATCCGGCTGAGGCGCAACTGACGCAATACTTCGTGTCCGTTCATGTCCGGCAGGTTGATATCAAGCAAGATGAGATCATAGTCATACAGCTTCGCGAGATCGATTCCTTCCTCGCCAAGGTCGGTTGTATATACATTTAAGTTCGCGTGGCTGAGCATCAATTCGATACTTTTGGCCGTCGAGGGGTCGTCTTCTACTAGCAATACGCGCATTACGCTTCTCCGCTCAATCGATGTCTAAAACGAACTTAAGGTAACAATGGTTAATCACACGTTACCGCGCGGTGAGAAGTTTGCAACTCTTCTTATGGTTGCCGAAATTTTTGCAACGACGTGGTCTTCAGGGCTCGTTCGCCAAAATTCTTCACAGCATTTTCCCACTCGCCAAGCTCATCATCGGACAAACTGTACATTTCTTTCGCTTCTTCGCGCGAAATCAGGCTATGTGCGACAGCTTTCACCACGCTTGCCTTACGACTGGCGACCCAGCGACGGGTTTCAACAGGTGGAAGATCAGCGCGGGTCATGACCGAGCCATCGGGTAATTGTACCGACCTAGGGCCTTCTATCTTTCGCAAATACATCTCTCATACTCTGGTTTGGCTGTTTTCAAGACCACAATCCCTTGCCAAAGCTAAGAACCCGTAAAGCCGGGGCTTGAGAATGATTACACTTTTCATATATTCCAATCGAAACACTCCATAGGACATCGCTATGCCCCTCGATCCAAGCCTCAATTCCCTTGGCTTTGCCAAGCCGCCGTCTGAGACGCGCGTTGTCGTTGCCATGTCTGGTGGCGTTGATAGCTCTGTTGTGGCCGCCATGTTGGCCGATCAGGGGTATGATGTGGTTGGCGTCACGCTTCAGCTCTACGATCACGGTGCAGCGCTGGCGAAAAAAGGCGCGTGCTGTGCAGGTCGCGACATTCATGATGCGCGCCGTGTGGCCGAAGACATGGGGTTCCCCCACTACGTTCTGGACTATGAGAATACATTCAAAGAAGCGGTGATCGATGAATTCGCAGACAGCTATCTGGGCGGCGCTACGCCTGTGCCCTGCATCCGCTGCAACGAACGCGTGAAATTCAAAGACCTGCTGGAGACAGCCAAGGACCTGGATGCCGATTGTATGGCCACGGGCCATTACATTCAGCGCATGATGGGCGATCGCGGCGCCGAACTTCATAGCGCCGCAGACCCGACCAAAGATCAAAGCTATTTCTTGTTCTCAACCACCCAAGAACAGCTGGACTATCTGCGGTTCCCACTGGGCCACCATGCCTCGAAAGAGCAAACGCGGGAGCTGGCCCGTAAATATGGCCTATCCCTGGCTGATAAACCGGACAGCCAAGACATCTGCTTTGTCCCCGACGGCAACTATGCCGCCGTGATCGAAAAACTGCGCCCCGGTGCAGCCGAGCCTGGTGATATCGTGGACGTGGATGGCAATGTGTTGGCGCAACATCGTGGCGTCATTCACTACACCATAGGTCAGCGTCGTGGGTTGGGCATCGGCGGTTTGGCCGATCCGCTCTACGTGGTGAAACTGGACGTTGATAAAAAGCACGTTGTGGTTGGTCCCAAAGACATGCTGACGACCCGTACGGTGCCGGTGCGTGAAATCAATTGGCTGGGCGATGATGCCTTTGATGCCGTGGCCGAACGCCATGTGGCTGTCAAAGTCCGCTCCACCAAACCACCGATGGACGCTGTGATCCGGCCTATTTCGGCGACAGAGGCCGAGGTGGAATTGCTCACACCAGAAGAAGGCGTCTCGCCTGGTCAGGCCTGTGTGTTCTACGATCAAGACAGCAGCCGTATCTTCGGCGGGGGCTGGATCTGGCGCGGGTATTAACCCGCGGCTATTCGCTAATTTCCAGCGCCGCTTCACCAGCCACATCGATGATCGCAAGGGATTCCAGCCCGCCAATAATTGAATCCACCGCCAGTGTCGCCAACACGATCCCCATCACGCGGCTGATCACGCTGGCCCCCGTGTGGCCAATCAATTTGAAAATCTGTGTGGCGAGCAGCAGCAACACCAAAGTCAGGGCAAGAACCGCGACCAGCAAACCAGCCGTCACCGCTTGCTCTGCATAGGTTTGTTCGTTGTTATCCGTCAAAATAACGATCGCCAACATCGCACCGGGGGACGCGATGGAGGGCATGGCCAAAGGAAACACCGCACCAGACAAGTGATCACGCCCTGCTTCGGCGATTTCAGCATCGGGCTTTGAGTCGCCAAAAATCATCGACATGGCAAAGATCAACAAGACAATCCCGCCCGCGATCTGGAATGACCCAAGCCGAAGCCCCAAGGCCTCGAACGCGATTTGGCCGAGCAACAAGAAGCCAAGCAACACGCAAGTCGCGATCAAAATCGCACGCAAAGCAAACCTGCGGTGCAATTCTGCAGGTACATTGGCCACCGCGAATAGAAAAACAGGGATCGACCCGATCGGGTCGATCACCACAAACAACGTGATAAATTCACGTAGTAGATCCGAAATATCGATTGTCATGCATCACTCTCCGCAGGCTCTACAGGAAATAGAGACCACGAAGAGCATTTACAATCATCAGCCGCGACGACGGCCGCCTTTACGCCCGGCCCGACCGCGACCCTCTTGGCCCGCTTTGGGCGCTTGGCGGTTGGCGCTGATCCAGGCCGCACCACCATCGTCGTTGTTGGTTAGGAAATTGGCCGCGCGAATAGCTTCCATTTCCTTACCCGCACGTGGCTTGGTCGACCCCATGCCAAACATCTGAACGAAAGCCTCATCGTCCATACCTTCTGGGAGGATGATCCCTGACGCCAGAACTTCTTCCTTTTTAGCGGCGATTTTCTTGGGGCCAATCGGCAAGGCGACCGGGTTCATGATGGCAGAGGTCATGCCCGCCGTCATAGCCATTGGCAAAAATGCGTTGTTAATACCGTGGCGGTTCGGCAACCCGAAGGAGATGTTGGATGCCCCACAAGTTGTGTTCACTCCCAATTCATCGCGCAAACGGCGCACCAATGTGAACACCTGCAAACCAGCCGTGGACATGGCACCGATAGGCATCACTAATGGATCAACGACGATATCATGGGCCGGAATGCCAAAATCGGCTGCACGTTCGACGATTTTCTTCGCCACTGCAAAGCGCACCTCTGGGTCTTCGGAAATGCCGGTGTCGTCGTTGGAAATCGCAACCACAGGCACGTTGTATTTCTTCACCAGCGGCAGCACCAACTCCAGTCGCTCTTCCTCGCCTGTCACCGAGTTCAACAGCGGGCGCCCTTCTGCAGCGGCCAGCCCGTTTTCCAATGCGCCCGGAACCGAGCTGTCGATGCACAGCGGCGTGTCACACACCGCCTGCACCTTTTCGACCAACTGTTTCATCAGTTCAGGCTCGACGAAGTTATTGTCGGCGTAACGCGGATCTTCGGCCATTTTGTTGGAAAACACAGCGCCAGAGTTTACGTCCAACACATTCGCGCCCGCCATCGTTTGCGCAATGGCATCCGCTTCGACGCGTGAAAAATCACCGCGTTCCAGCTCTTCGTTCAGGATTTTACGACCTGTCGGGTTGATCCGTTCGCCAATCACGCAAAACGGCTCGTCAAAGCCGATGATGGCGGTCTTGGTTTTAGATTCGATAACAGTGCGGACCATAATGTTTAGGTGCTTTCTACTGGATTTGCAGGAACGGCAGAGGCGCCGCCATGTTGGATTGCCCAATTGGCATTGGTTTTGATACCGCCAAGCGGGAAGAAGTGTACGCGTTCAATATTGCTGTCGGGATGCGCGGCTTTGTGGGCCGCAAGCTCGGTCAACACTTGGGTTGGCTCGAACGGTAGCATCAATTTGGTGACATCTTTGGCGCGTTTTTGCAGCACCTTCAACGATGGGCCCACACCGCAGGCCATGGCGAATTTGATCATGGTCTGCAGCTTTGCCGGGCCCGCGATGCCGATATGAATGGGGATCGTGATCCCCGCGGCCTTCAGGCTGTCAGCCCATTCAATAATAGGCGCTGCTTCGAACGCGAACTGTGTGGCCAATGCCATCTCAGCGTCTGTTGTTTCAGAAAACCTTTGCTTCCACTGCAGCGCGTCGTCGACATTGGCCGTTCCGCCGTTTGGGTCGATGTCGCGGTTGCCTTCAGGGTGGCCTGCCACATGCAACCGTTTAAAACCGTCAAACGCACCGCTTTCCAACAGCTGCATGGATGAATGATAGTCACCATGCGGCGCCGCCACGCCACCTGCCAAAAGCAAGGCCTGCTCAACACCCGCCTCACCGCGGTACATGGTAATCCAATTGTCCAAAGTCGCCTTGTCTTTGATAATCCGCGCCGGGAAATGTGGCATGACCGCATAGCCTGCCGTTGCGAGCCGTTTGGCCGTCTCCACCATGTCTTCAATCGGCGTGCCTTCGATATGGGCGATGTAGACACGCGTGCCCTTTGGCAAAAGTGCTGTAAAATCTTCAACCTTGGCGGCGGTGCGCGGCATCATTTCAATAGAATAGCCATCCAAAAAGGCCTCAAGCTGCGGATTAAAACCATCCACGATTTCAGGGTCTCTTTTGCGGAAATTCAATAGGGCCATGACAGCCTCCTTCCAAGGGTGCGACCCGCTCACGCGCGGCCGTCGTTGTTGATCAGCTCCATCAAACGCTCTTTGTCGTATTCCGCTTCCAGCCGTGCGGCTTCTGCTTCTACAACCTCGGCATCTGTGCCTTCGACAACATAAGGATCGGCTTTGCGCCACTCGGCCAGATAATCATCTGTCTCTGCCGCGCCCGATTTCATCGCAGCGCGATCGATGGCCTGCTCAAACCGTTCAGACAATTGTTTTTTGGTACCACGACGGCCCTTTCCCACAATCACCTGCGCTGGAATGTCCCGCCAATAAACCACAACTACATTTGCCATCGCGAATCTCGCTCCTTATGCGCCTTACTCAACACCTATCGTTGGTGCTTTGATCTACAGTGCCTATTTTCGACATTGGGCGGACAAATGGCGACCCCTTATCCCCCTCAAAATCTTCAACACTTTAGTGAGGTTGATCACAACGCTTGCACGTGGGCAGCGTCGTGATTACGGTAAAGGTAACTTGATATGGAGGGCGTGACTATGGCGCCCAAGCGTCCCAAAGGTGCGGGCGCGTTCCCACAGCCGGTAGAGCACCCCGTGCCGAAACCGCCCGATCCATCTGCGCTGTATGCAGCGTTGGATCTGGGTACAAATAGTTGCCGCATGCTGATTGCCCAACCCAAGGGCAGTCAATTCCATGTGGTCGACAGCTTTTCCAAATCCGTCCAGCTTGGGCACGGATTGGAACAGTCTGGCAAACTTAGCCGTTCGTCCATGGCGCGAACGGTCAACGCTATGCGTGTGTGCCGTCAAAAACTGCAACGCCACAAAGTCACCAACATGCGGCTGGTTGCCACTGAGGCTTGTCGCCGCGCGCGCAATTCGCAGCATTTCATCAACCAAGTCCGCCGCGAGACGGGCCTAACCCTTGAAATCATCGAGCCGGAAGAAGAAGCGCGTTTGGCGGTGATTTCCTGCGCGCCCTTGGTCAGCACGAAATCCGAACAATTGCTGGTGGTGGATATTGGTGGCGGCTCCACGGAACTGGTGTGGATCGACCTCACCAACGTGCCGCCCCGCGAACGCCCCCGCGCGATCATGCGCCTGCATTCCGGCTTCACCCAAGACCCCGGCCCCTTCGCCGCCGCAAAAGTCGTCGATTGGATTTCGGTGCCGTTGGGCGTTGCAACCTTGCGCGACCAATTCGCCGATGTCGAAGACGACAGCGCACGATTTGCCCTGATGTCATGGTTTTTCGAAGAAAGCCTCGAAAAATTTGCGCCGTCAGCATCAGAACAAGCCCGCGACGGATTTCAGATTATCGGCACCTCTGGAACCGTTACAACCGTTGCGGCCAGCCATCTGGGATTGCGCCGCTACGACCGCACCAAGGTCGACGGACTGCGCATGACATCGGACCAGATCGACACAGTCATTCAAGGCTACCTCAAACTGGGCGAAGCAGGCCGTCGCGCGGACCCGCGTATCGGCAAAGACCGCCAAGCGTTAATCATGTCGGGGGCCGCCATTCTACAAACCCTCATGCGGCTTTGGCCGACCGACCGGCTGTCTGTTGCCGATCGTGGCCTGCGGGAAGGGCTCTTGTACCAACAAATGTCCATGGACGGTGTTTTGGAAGACGTGCCCTATTAAGCCCGAGCGCTTAGGCCGCGTCGCGCCCGCACCATCAAGGCTTGCGCGGGGCCTTCTGTGCGACGGCTTTCAAACCCTGTGAGAGCACAATCGCCTCGCCCCCGAGACCGAGAAACGTGACACCCTTATCGGTCTGGGTTTGATAGTCCGACGGATCAAAGCTGACCGTTCCAACACATTTTCCGGCCGCTTTGGTGCGGGCATACACATGGTCAATCGCCGCCAAAACATCAGGCGCGCCCATATCCCCGACGAAGCCCATATCCGCGCTCAGATCCGCGGGGCCGACAAAAATACCATCCACACCGTCTGTTGCGGCAATTGCATCGATGTTTTTCACGCCTTCAACGCTTTCGATTTGTACAAACAAACAAATCTGCTCGTTGGCGCTGCTCACATAATCAACGATATCCCCATAATCCGACGCCCGCGCCAACGCGGCCCCCATGCCGCGTACCCCTTGTCCGGGATACCGAACGGCAGCGGCCACCTGTTGGGCTTGCTCGGCCGTGTGCACCATCGGCACAACAATCGTTTGCACCCCCAAGTCAAGCACTTGTTTGAGCACCCAATCCTCGCCCACGGGCACACGCACTACGGCCTGCGCCGGTGTGCCCGCCAAGGCCTGCACTTGTGCCGCAATGGTTTGTAAGGTGTTCGGCCCGTGTTCACCGTCGATCAAACACCAGTCAAAACCGGACTTGCCCGCAATCTCGGCCACCGTGGCATTGGCGAGGGTCAACCAGATCCCAAACTGCGGCATGCCGCGTTTCAACGCTGTTTTGAGAGTGTTTTCAGGGGCGGGCATCTGTTTACTCTCTCTGTTCAAGACCGGACAAAACCGCGCGGGCCGCGCGCAACCCCGGGGCCTCACCTCCGCGCCCGAGCCGATCCATCGTAACGTCCAACTCCGCCAACTGATCTTCGGGTGAGCGGTAGGTTTGCGACAAGGCCCGCGCAATCGGTGCTGGCTGGCACGCCTGCCCGACAAATTCGGGCACCACACGCGTTTCGCTGACTAAGTTCACCAAAGTGACCGTATCCGTCAACAACATCCGACTGATGATTTGCCGGCTCAACCAATTCATATCATAGGCGATCACCATTGGTGTGCGGGCTGCCGCCAGCTCCAATGACACCGTGCCAGAGGCCGCCAAGGCAACATCCGCAAATCGCATCGCAACCAGTCGCTCGCGCGCGGCCTCTTCCGCCGACAGCCCCGCGCCATCCACAATCACACCGTTTGCCCCCATAATCGTGGGTCTGAACGTCTTTTCAACCAACGCCCGCAGATGCGGCAAGGTCGGGATCAGCACCTGTTTGTCAGAGATATCCGTGTCCGCAATCGCCTGAACGAAGATCTCCCCCAGCCGCTCAATCTCGGATCGGCGCGAACCGGGCAAAATAACCAAGGTATCGGCACCCGCTGCGATCTTGTTGCGTTTCACAAACGCGTCCAGCTCATCGCGGGTGATGGGCGGTTCAGCGGCAACCGGATGGCCCACAAAATCGCACCGCATGCCTTCGGCCTCCATGAAGGGCGGTTCAAACGGGAACAGGGCCAAAACCTGATCAATGACCTGCGCCATCTTTGCCGCGCGCCCTGCCCGCCACGCCCAGACCGTCGGCGCGACGTAATGCACCGTCCGAACGTTGGACCCTGCCTTCACCAACCGCGCAACCCGCAGGCAAAAATCAGGTGAATCGATTGTGATCAACACATCCGGCTGCGCTGCGATCACAGCCTCAGCGGTCTCGCGGATACGCCGTTTCAGGTGGCGGTACTTCGGCAAAATTTCCGCAATACCCATCAGGGACAGCTCTTCCATCGGAAATTGGCTGTCCAAACCTTGGGCCTGCATCATCGGGCCACCGATGCCCTGATAGGCAACATCCGGCACCAGTTGGGTTAAACCCGCCATCAACGCGCCGCCCAGTTTATCGCCAGACGGTTCGCCCGCGATCACGAACACTTTCATGGCTGCACCCATAAAAACATGCCCTGACCATCAAGGATGTTCACAACCTGATCCAGATCCAGAACCATCACCCCGCCGTGGGCAATCACGATCCCATCCAGCCCAGCCTCAGCCGCCTGCATCGCCGTATCGGGCCCAATTACCGGCATATCAGCCTGCAAAATTTGATTTGGTTTCGGCGCTTTGTACAAAAAGGCCCCGGCACCGGGCAGCGGGTCCAACGGGTTCAGCGTGCTGGAGATCCATGCCAGCGTATGCCTGATGGCATCCATCAATTGCGCCAAGACACCAGACGCATGCGTCGGGCTTTCCACCAATTCAGACGAATGATCCGCCAGCAATGCTGCCGTGCCGCGGGCGTCTTCACGGGCAATCACCTGCCCTGCGCGCACCAAAACAGCCTGCCCCATATCGGCGCGGCCCATGTCAGCCAGTGCCGCCTCAGCCGCTTTCACATCTAACTCGATGTCGGGAATTGGGGTTTGGGTCATCCCCCCTGCAGGCGGCAAGAGACCGGGCGCCAATTCATGCGCGCCCATCACGGTCAAACCCGCTTCTTCAAAAACCTTAACGATCTCGCGCAAGGTGCCGTCGTCACCCTTGGCCATCGCCGCCATCAGACGCGGCACGATCGGCACCGTCGCTTCGTCAATCATTCCCGGATCTACGGCAGGGCGCTGCACGGCACCAGCCATGCACACATGCGTCACGCCATCCTCTACAAGTGTGGCCAAAAACGTGCCCAACGTCTCAATCCGAAACTGTAAGCGGGGCAGCGCGTCATCCACATCCGATGGAAAACCCAGCATCTCACACAGAACCAAATCCCACCCATCCTGTCGGGCAGCCTGCGCTACGACAGGGGGCAGCCCTCCTGTACCGGCAATCAACGCGACTTTCATCTGGGCGTCAGGAAGTGGCGATCTGTATCGGCCAAAATAAACTCGACCATTTGCGCCACATAATCACTTTCGGTTTCCTCACCCAAACGGCGGGCCCGTTCCAAAAACGATCCCTCCCCGTCTTTCAGGGTTTGAAACGCGACCCGCAGGCCCGAAATATCAGCACGCGACACCCCGCGCCGTTTTAGCCCCACAAGATTGAGACCATCCAATTCACCGCGTGGACCTTGAACCAAACCATGTGGGATCACATCATTTGTCACCATCGTCAGCGCGCCGATAATTGCGCCTTGGCCAATGCGAACAAATTGGTGAATGCCGCACAAACCGCCGATGATCACGTCGTCTTCGATCACGCAATGCCCGGCCACAGCGGATTGGTTCACAATGATCACACGATCACCCACTGTGGCATCATGAGCGACATGGCTGCCCGCCAAAAAGAACCCGTCGTCGCCAATCTTGGTGATGCCGCCGCCACCCTCGGTGCCGGGGTTCATGGTCACGTGCTCGCGAATGCGGTTGCGTTCGCCGATCACGAGCTTGGCCGCCTCGCCCTTAAATTTCACATCCTGCGGAATCTCGCCAATGCAGCAGAACGGAAAAATAACCGTATCGGCCCCAACTTGCGTGTCCCCAGACACAACGACGTGCGATTTCAGCTCGACACGGTCACCAAGCACAACTTTCGGGCCGACAACGCAAAACGGACCAATCGTTACATCCGCACCAATCTGCGCGCCGTCTTCAATAATGGCGGAAGGGTGAATAGCCATCGATTAGCTCGACAAATCCATCATGGCCGTGAATTCGCCTTCAGCCGCCATTTCACCGTCCACTGTCGCGACGCCTTTGAATTTCCAAACCTTGCCACCGGGCTTTCCGCGCGTGGTTTCAACCTTCATTTCCAAAACATCACCGGGAACAACTTTGCGGCGGAACTTGCAACCGTCGATCCCCATGAAATAGATCAACATGTTTTTGTCCATCAGGCCCATCGTGGCCCCCACCATAACCGCAGATGTCTGCGCCATGGCTTCGATGATGGTCACACCCGGCATAATTGGCGTGCCAGGGAAATGCCCCTGAAAATGCGGTTCGTTCATCGTGACATTTTTGATGCCCGTCGCAGAGGTTGTGCCATTGATATCAACCACTTTGTCGATCAACAAAAACGGATAGCGGTGTGGGATAATCCGTTGGATCAACTGAATATCTGCAGTGGTGATAGGGTCTGACATACTGTCCTCCGTCGATGAAAGCCGCAGCCTTCGAAAAGTGTAGCACTGGCCTAGCAAGCGAAGTGAAGCGCGGCAAGCGTCCTGTGGCGATTTCGCCTATTCCGCGTCCTCGGCGTCGTCTGTTTCGCTCAACGTGGCACTCCCGTCGCCAAGCGCAAGATTGATCCGCTCAATCGCCGCGTCCGTCACATCAATACTGCCCAGCGACAGCAAAACCGACCGCCGGTCCAAAATTGTAAAGGCCCCGCGTTCCACCATCAACTCCCCAAGAATAGGCCGCGTGACCTCCAAAAACCGATCCCGCCCTTCAGACAAAAGCGTTTCAAGTTCACGTTCTTTAGCATCTTGCGCGCGCCGAATGGCCTGGGCCTTTTCATCAAACGCTTCAGCCTCGGATAAAAAAACCTCGATCGCCATGTCTGGGCGCTGCTCTGCAAGGGCCAACTCCTCCACACGCAACGCATCTGCAATGCGGCGGTTTTCAGCGGCCAAAGCTTCTCCCTGTGAGGTATAATCCTCAATCACTCTTAAGCCGAAGTCGGACTGACTGAACAACCGGTCTACATCCACCGTCAACACGCTGGTCGCATTTCGAAGCGGGCCTGACTGCGCCTGCGCGCCCGTCTCGGCCTGTTGCGCGCAGGTCAGCCCAGCCCAACCTGCAAACACAATGCTGAGCCAAAACCCCTTCATTAGAACGACGTGGAAATCGTCACATCAAACTGTTTGGTTTCATCGTTTGGCTGCACATCCAACGGTTCGGTAAAGTTGAACCGCAATGGGCCGATCGGCGTGTCCCAAAAGATGGAAACCCCCGCAATGGTCCGCGGTGTAAAGTCATCGTACTCGATGGAGGCATCATTGATCCCGGTGTCCCAAACAGAACCGTAATCCAAGAACACACCACCGGTGATACCGTATTCTTCAGGCAGACCGAGCGGGAATTCAGCTTCCAAACGGGCAACCGCAAAGGCATTCCCGCCAAGCGCATCATCCGTGGCCGTATCACGTGGGCCAATGCCGCCTGGCTCAAACCCGCGCATAATGCTGCTGCCCAAGAAATAGCGATCGGTGATCCGGCTGTTCCCATCGGAATAGGTCAGCAAGCCCCCTTCAAGCGTGGCCCGCAGGGTCACTTCCTCGTTCAACACCAAGGTCTGGCCTGTCAGCTCAGCCGTAGTTTCTACGTAAGTCGCATCGCCCACACCAAATTCTTGGCCGAAGCGGAACAACACACCGGCGTTCGGGTTCAGGCCGGTGCGACGGGTATCGTAACTATATGAATAGCCCAACGCATGGGTGCCCACCGAACCTTCATCGTCTTCAATGAACTGAGACGCATCGGTATCGATGTCGAAAATGTCTGTGTAGTCATAAGAATAGAACAACGTGACGCGTCCGTTCTCAGACACCGGGAACCCAATCCGCGGGCGGAACTGCGCCGTCGTCGTATCAAACGTCGTGTCATCACTGTCGGACGTGCCGTAAGACAGATCGATGCCAAAGCTCAGATCGCGCCCCAACACGCGGGGTTCTGTGAAGCTGAACGAAATATCTTGGTCATCCGCACCAGCCACAATCCCAAAGCTCAGCGATTGCCCGCGCCCAAGGAAGTTGCGCTGGCTGAAGTTGGCCAACAGGCTAAACCCATTGTCGGAGGAGAAGTTACCACCAAACGACAAAGACCCGGTCGGCGCCTCTGCAACGTCAACGTCAATCACAACCTGATCGGGGCTCGACCCTTCACGGGCGTCAACATCGGCATTGCTAAAGTAGCCCAACGCGCGAATGCGTTCTGCGCTTTCGCGGATCTGACGCGGGTTGAACGGATCGCCCTCAACCACATCAAAACGGGACCGGATCACGCGGTCCAAAGTTGTGTTGTTACCTTCAATATCGATACGTTCGACAAAAATGCGCGGCCCATTCACCAGCACAAATTCAACATCCAACGTCAAATCACGATCATTGCGCGTGATCCGCGGATCAACACGCACAAAGTTAAGGCCTTTGCGAATGGCCAAACGTTCCAATCGCGCGATGTCTTGTTCGATCAGCGCCGGTGAATAGGTCACACCAGAGCGCAATTTCAACGCGTCTTCAAAATCCAACGGATCCGCGTCGGTCACTTCCGATGAGACAGACACGTTCCCGAATGAGAACTGCTGCCCCTCTTGGACATTGAAGGTGATCAGGTGGGCATCGCGCTCACGCGTCAGCGATACATCCACGTTCTGAACTTGAAAATCCACATAGCCGCGCGATTGGTAGAAATCGGTCAGCACCTGTTGGTCAAACGCCACGCGGTCGGCGATAAATGTATCGCGGCCCACGATGGCCCGCAAAATACCCGCCTGCTTTGTCTCAAGAACACGGCGCAACCGGTTTTCGCCAAAGGCACGGTTGCCTACAAAGCTGATCCGCTCGACTTCGGTCAGACCGCCTTCGAACACTTCAAAAATCAAATCTACGCGGTTGTCAGACCGCTGAATGATCCGCGGTGCGACCGTGGCATTGACGCGGCCTTGATCGGCATAAACTTGCGTGATAGCGGCTGTATCTGCTTCTGCCTGCGCAGGGCTGTAAACGCGGCGCGTTTGGCTGGAGACAACGGCCGCAAGCTCGGCATCGCGAACACGGGCATTTCCTTCGAAAGAAATTGTGTTGATGGTCGGGAATTCGACAACCTCAATCACCAAGGTCCCGCCTTGCGGCACAACGTTGACCTCTTGGAACAACCCAGTCGCGCGGATTCGCTGGGCCGCATCATTCAACTGCCCCGCAGAGACGGTCTCGCCCTGCGCGAAATCAAGATAGGTCAGGATTGTCGCCGTCTCGATCCGCTGGTTCCCTTGCACGGAAACGTTCGAAAAGCTGAAGTTCTGTGCTGCAACGGGCGTGGCCAAGGCAATTACGCTGGTCGCCGCCATCAAGGTAGCGAATGCGCCTGCCTTCAAATGGATCGTTTTGTTGTTCAAAGACCGCGCGAAAATATTCATGTTTTATGCTCGTTTCGACATCCCAAGTGTTACCCGTCTAACGGGGCAAAACAGCGATGTCAAAAGCAACAAACGCGCCCCTAGGGACGCGCTGAAAATTGCCGTGATTTCATGAAGGTCTATCGCAGTGTCAAAGCGACCCGACCCAACCGCCAAACCCCAAAGCAAATGCGATTGTTGCAAGGTACAACAGGCGGTCCCAGTTCAGGTTCACCAAAAGGCTAATGCCATTATATCCAGCTGTCAGAGTTTGCATACGTCACCCACTAAAATTCGTTGCGGCTTAGCTACCGATGAATTGTGGCAACTTCTGGGCAGCTCTTTGGCGTCTTACGGACAGAACAGCAGATCGTTGCCAATCGCAAACAACATCATCGTGCCAATCAGCGCCAAACCAATGGCCATGAAAATTCGCAACGCACCATCACTTGGCATCTTACCGGTCACCGCTTCATAGGCGTGGAACATCAGATGTCCGCCGTCCAACACAGGGATTGGGAACAGGTTCAACAGCCCAACCGCTGTCGACAACACCGCGATGAAACTGATGAAACTCAATGTGCCTTGACTCGCCATCGACCCGGAAGTTTCGGCAATCCCCACCGGACCGCTCAGGTTACAGGTGTTGATATTGCCGATAATCATTTGCTTCATGCCATTGAGCGATTGCTTAATGATGAACCACACCTGCTGCACTGCAAGGCTCACCGCTTCGCCAAATCCAACATGGGTCGTGGCCGGTTCAAAAAACAGCCCGCCGTTACCAATCCCCAATTTAGGTTCGTCCAGCATATTCCCGTCCGGCTGTGGGATCGCCACCAAACGCGGGGTCAAAGTATCAACAATCGTTTCCCCATCGCGCCAAATCTCGATCTCAATGGGCGTGGCACCAGCGGTGTCAACAAAATCAACCATATCCCCGAACTGATAAATCGGCGTCTCGTCCATACGAACGACTACATCACCAATCTTCAACCCAGCATCATCCGCCGCCGAGCGCGGCGTCAGAGACTGAACCATCGCAGGCTGTGGCTGTGGGCCCAAAACCGTCATCCGTACGCCGTCACGCTCAATATCATATGAAACCGAGGGTTGGGACGGCAGCCCAGACACGGCCGCCGAAAAGCCATCCGGATAATTGATCACCGTTCCTTCAACCGCCAAAACACGGTCGCCCGCCTGCAAGTCTTGGGTGATTTCGGGCGGAAACGAGGAAATCTCGGAAACTGTCAGCGGCGTCACCGGTTGCCCTTGGAACAGCAAAACCCCTGCGAACACAATCGCCGACAAAATGAAATTAAAGATCGGGCCTGCCGCCACAGTGGCCGACCGCGCCCAAAGCGGAGCCCCCAACATCGTGTCGCGCGCCGCTATGTCTTCTTCGCCGTTGGTCACGGGCATCGAAGACGCGTTGCTGTCGCCTTTGAACTTAACATATCCACCAAACGGTAGCGCGGCGATCTGCCAGACCGTGCCATGTTTGTCTGTGCGACTGAACAGAACCTTACCGAACCCAATGGAAAACACATCCGCATGGATCCCCGACCAGCGCCCCACAATGTAGTGGCCATATTCATGGATCGCGACAATCACCGACAATGCGACCACAAAAGCCACCAGCGTAAAGCCAATATTCCCAAATGCAGGGATCAGGTTCGTGAGAAAATCCAAGGTTTAGCCCTTTGTCTTTGCGATATGTTCAACGGTCAACGCACGCGCCATGGCGTCCGCCTGCCCGACGCTATCTAATGTAATCGTGGCATTTTGCAGCCCTTCGCGCGATAACATAGCGTCAACCACGCGATCTACCGCCTGTGCCATATCTGTAAAGCGGCAGCGACCTGCGATGAATTCATCCAATGCCTGCTCTTTTGCGGCATTGAACACCGCACCGGTCAGCCCGCCCTCTTCCATCACACGCGCGGCAATGGCCAACGCCGGATACCGATCCGCCTCAGGCGCGCGAAAGTTGAATTGACCGATCTTTGCCAGATCCAACCGCTCCACCGGCAAATGGGTGCGATCCGGCCAGTGCAGCGCAAACCCGATCGCATGCCGCATATCCGGTGGCCCCACATGCGCCATCAAGGCACCGTCGTTAAACCCGACCAAGGCGTGGATCATGCTTTCGGGATGAACAATCGTTTCAATCTGGGACGGCGACACACCAAAAAACTCTTTGGTTTCAATCAGCTCCATCGCCTTGTTAAACATCGATGCAGAATCAATCGTGATCCGCTGCCCCATATCCCAATTGGGATGGCAAGACGCTTGCGCGACGCTGACATTGGCCAAATCTTCAATCGGGTGGTCGCGAAACGCACCGCCGCTGGCCGTGATGATAATCCGCTCGACCGCGGCCATGTCCTCGCCAATAAGCGCCTGAAAAACCGCGGAATGCTCGCTGTCGACGGGTAAAATCGTGCACCCATGCTGCGCGGCTTGTGCCATCAACAAGGGCCCGGCCGTCACCAACGACTCCTTGTTGGCCAACGCCAAGGTCGTCCCATGTTTGATAGCCTCAAGTCCAGGCGCCAAACCCGCAGCCCCGACAATCGCTGACATCACCCAATCGGCAGGCCGCGCTGCAGCCTCGATCAATGCCGCATCACCCGCTGCAGCTTCAACGCCACTCCCCGCCAACGCATCGCGCAACTCGGGCAATCGGGCCTCATCAGAGGTGACCGCAACTTCGGCGCGTAACGCTTTGGCATCGCTGGCCAATTGCGCGATATTCTGCGCACCCGTCAGGGCGACAACATCATAGTCCTGTGGCGCACGGCGCACCAGATCAAGGGTGTTCTGCCCGATAGATCCGGTCGCTCCGAAAACACTGATCCGCCTCAAAAGGCCACTCCGGGAACATTAAATCCAACCGCCACGGCCAGCATGAACAACGACGCACCAAGCAAGGCATCAAATCGGTCAAACAGGCCACCATGCCCGGGTATCAGAGCAGAACTGTCCTTCACCCCTTGCCGACGTTTCAACGCGCTTTCTGCGATGTCACCCATCTGACCCGCAAAACTAATCACAACGGACAGAAGAATGATCGACACACCGGCATTGGTAAAAAGTGTAAAGATAAAGCCGACAACAGCCGCGCCAGCCCAGCCACCAATCGTCCCGCTCCAGGTCTTCTTGGGGCTAATCGCAGGCCAAAATTTTGGCCCACCTAAGGCTTTGCCCGCGAAATATCCTGCAATGTCCGTGACAACCACGATGCTGACCAGCCACAAAAGCCAAGTAAATCCGAACTCGATCCGGAAATGCACCAGCCCATAGCCCGCCAACTGGATACCAAGCGCAAAGATAAAAAACGTCACCCGTTCGCGCGGCAAAACAGCTGCGCCAAGCACAGGGACGGCAAGGAAAAGCGCAATAAACTCATAACTTTGCGTCCCACCAAACACTTGAGCCGACAAAATAGAAGCCACCGCAGCCGCCATCAACATTCCCGACGTCGGCGAGGCCCCTCGGATCATGATCCAGCATTCCCAAACCATCACCGCGGTCACGAAAACCGTCAACATCTGGAACCAAACGCCACCGGCAATAATCGCAACGATACCCACCGCCGCCATCGCGGCGCCTGATATCATGCGGACCTTCAGATCATCCCAATTCCCGGCCATATTCTAAACCTTCACCGCACCAAAACGGCGGTCACGGGTCTGATAGTTCCCCAGCACCTGAGCAAAAACATCCGCCGTAAAATCAGGCCACAAGGTTTCGATAAATTCGTATTCCGCATAGGCCGATTGCCAGAGCAGAAAGTTCGAAATCCGTGCCTCGCCACTGGTGCGGATCACCAGATCAGGATCCGGCAAAAAACAGGTATCCAGATATTGGGCCAAGGTTTCGTCGCCCACATCTTTGGGCGCCAACTTTCCAGCCGCCACGTCGAAGGCCAACCGCTTGGTCGCCCGAGCAACCTCATCACGCCCGCCATAGTTCAACGCAACAGTGAGATGAATTTTGTCATTGTCCGATGTGAGCAGTTCCAGCTCATCCATCATTTTTACCAGCTTATCGTCCAACCGGACACGGTCGCCGATGAACCGAACACGCACACCGTTGGCCAACAAATCACGCGCTTCACGTTGAATGTATCGGCGAAACAGCTTCATCAGACCGGCCACTTCGCTTTGTGTTCGCTTCCAGTTTTCTGTCGAAAACGCGAAGACTGTCAGGTATTTAACACCCTGTGCAGGGCACGCCTCAACGATTTCGCGCACACGACGCGCACCAGCGTGGTGGCCCATCAATCTTGGCCGCCCCCGCATCTGCGCCCAACGTCCATTGCCGTCCATAATAATGGCGACATGTTTCGGCCCGTTAATCTCGGCCATAGTATTGGCCCCCACTGCTTACGCGTCTCGTTTTGTAAGTTTGGCTGCAGGCGGGTCGCCCGCAGCCGAACCTCTTAAACTTGCATGATTTCTTCTTGCTTCGCGTCCAACGCCACATCAACACGTTTGATGTAATCATTGGTCAGATCCTGCACTTCGGATTCCCAAAGCTTTTGATCATCCTCAGACATGCCATCGTTCTTGGCTTTCTTGATCTGATCCATCCCATCGCGACGCACATTGCGGATGCTGACCCGCGCGTTTTCCGCATAGGTTCCTGCAACCTTGCTCAGCTCGCGACGACGTTCTTCGTTCAGCTCTGGGATCGGCAGCATGATGATGGTGCCGTTCAGCTGTGGGTTGATGCCCAACCCGCTTTCACGAATGGCCTTTTCCACTTTGCCGACCAACCCTTTGTCCCACACATTCACTGTCACCATGCGCGGTTCAGGCACGTTGACGGTGCCAACTTGGTTGATCGGTGTCATGGACCCATAGGCATCCACCATCACAGGTTCCAACATCGACGCAGACCCACGGCCCGTCCGAAGCGACCCGAATTCGGTCCGCAAGTTTGCAATAGCCCCGTCCATGCGGCGGGTTAAATCATCTGTGTCTAGGATAAAATCGTCTGACATATCTCTGCTCTTTTGATCGCGTTGGGGCTGATATACCGTTAACACGCGGGGTTTGTATAGAAGGTCTGTGCAAGACCTGTGCAGAACCGCCTATCCAAGGCCGCCCTGAAATCAGATCCACACCCGAAAGCGCGCGCCCTAGTCTCGCACCGTTGTCGACGTGCCGCTGCCGTCTAGAATGCCTTTAAATCCGCCTTTGTCATCAAGGCTGAACACCACAATCGGCAAGCTGTTTTCACGGGCCAAAGCAATCGCACTGGCATCCATCACACCCAAATGCTGGGCCAAAACCTCATCATAAGTGATCGTTTCATACCGTTTCGCATCATCGTGCTTGGCTGGATCTTTGTCGTAAACACCGTCAACCTTTGTGCCTTTGAAAATCGCCTCGCAGGACATCTCAGAGGCACGCAGCGTTGCCGCCGTATCGGTCGTGAAATACGGGTTGCCCGTGCCTGCTGCGAAAATGCAAATCCGCTTCTTTTCTAGGTGGCGAACAGCGCGCCGGCGAATATAGGGCTCTGCCACTTCGTTCATGGTGATCGCGGAAATCACGCGCGTGTTGATGTCCAAGCCTTCCAGCGCGGATTGCATCGCTAAGGCGTTCATCACGGTGGCCAACATGCCCATGTAGTCTGCCGTGGTCCGCTCCATCCCTTGGGCCGAGCCTTGCAAGCCACGGAACACGTTGCCGCCCCCGATGACCATACAAATCTCAACACCCATTTGGTGAACAGATTGCACCTCTTTTGCGATGCGCTCGACGGTGGGGGGATGCAGTCCGAAACCTTGGTCGCCCATCAGCGCCTCGCCGGAAATCTTGAGCATCACCCTCTTGTATGCCGCTTTTTCGGTCGTTGACATGGGCCGGGTCCTCTCGATGCTTTCAGTTCCGCGTAAAATGTCGCAAAAGGGCGGCAGGCGCAATGGGACATATGATGATCGACCTCACCAAAATCGACCCCGACCTTCCGGTCTTGATCTATGGCCCGACAGCATCGGGCAAATCAGGGCTCGCGTTGGAAATTGCGGAAAGCCAAGGCGGCGTGATCGTAAACGCCGATGCCCTGCAGGTCTATCAAGGCTGGCCCATCCTCACGGCGCAACCACCCGCAGAGGATCTCTCCCAAGTGCCCCACCACCTTTATGGGCATCTGCCCTTCGACGCGCCCTACTCCGTTGGCGATTGGTTGCGCGATGTAACGCCGTTCCTGACGGGCACCGGTCCACGCCCGATCATTGTCGGCGGCACAGGTCTCTATTTTACCGCCCTGACCGAAGGCTTGGCCAACATTCCAGCCACCCCAGCGGATGTACGTACCCGCGCTGACGCTATCCCACTGCCCGATCTGATCGCCGATCTGGACGATGACACCGCCCAAGCGATCGACCTCAACAACCGTGCTCGCGTGCAACGCGCGTGGGAAGTTCAGACAGCCACGGGCCGCAGCATCCGCGCATGGCAGGCGGACACACCGCCCCCCTTGCTGCCGCTCGAGGCCTGTACGCCCCTGGCCCTGATGCCCGAAGTTGACTGGCTCGGAACGCGCATCGCCCAGCGTTTTGACCTGATGATGGACATGGGTGCCCTCGGCGAAGCCGAAACCATGAAACCTGTCTGGGATCCGTCAGCCCCCTCATCCAAGGCGATTGGCGCGGCAGAAATGATACAGCTGCTGGATGGAAATCTATCCATCGATTCGGCGCGCAACGCGATCATTATCGCCACACGCCAATATGCCAAACGCCAACGCACTTGGCTTAGATCCCGTATGAAGCGGTGGCAGCAGATCGCACTACCAGATCTTGCAGATGCCAAATAATCCACATTTATTCCTTTGATTTGCCATCTCGATCCGGCCAAAATTGCAAAATTCGAACCTTTTGAAAGTTTGCAGCCCGATGATGACCGACCCTCAAAACCGCCTCGCACTTACGGCAATCGCACAAAATGCGACCCAAGGCCGGTGGCGCACCGAGGCGATGCGGTCACATTCCAGCCCTCGCCTGATATTCGTCGCCCGTGGCCAAGGACGCATCACAATTGCGGGGCTGACCCGCGGCTACGGCGCAAACAACCTAATCTATATTCCCGCAAATACGATGTACGGGTTCGAAGTGGGCCCAACTGTGTTTGGCCAAATGCTGACGATCCCACATGCCATGGCCACAGAATGGCCGCTCGAACCGGTTCACCTGCGTCTGCGTGACGTGGTGGGACAAAAAGAACTTTCCAGCCATATGGATGTATTGGAACGAGAATTGAAATCCGACTTGCCCGGTGCTGCCCGTGCAGCGCATTACCAGCTGGGCCTGCTGTCGATCTACTTCGAACGCCAAATTGCCCTGCGCGATGCAGACACATCAGATGCCCGCGCGACCTCAGCCGCTGCGCGCCTGATCGCGGCCTACACCGACCTGATCGAACATCACTATCACGAGCATCTGGGCGTCGCCGACTATGCGGCTAAACTGGGCGTAACCGCGACCCACTTAGCGCGCTGCTGCAAAGAAACCTGTGCAAAATCTGCTCTGACCCTGCTCAACGATCGTATCTTGTTCGAAGCACGCCTGCGCCTGCGCGACACGGCCACCCCCGTCCGCGAGATCGCGGACGACTTGGGCTTTGGCTCTGCCGCCTATTTCACCCGTGCGTTTCAGGCTGAAACCGGTCTCACGCCGACCCAGTTTCGAAAAAAAGGCCCACTTACAGCAATTTAGCGCGCAACGTCTTGGGCCCCATTCACCCCACCTCCATCTCTCGTGTGTGTCAGCTTTCGCCTTGCATGTCGTATACAGACCATGCGAACGTCGCAAACGTGATATGAAACGCCGATTGCGACCGTTGACGGACAGGGAATCCCTGCCCAAGGTGGAGCCATTGGAAAATTTGGGGACCTTTTGGCCAACAACCATCTATCGGACCAAGCGTTTCCAACACCAAAAAGATAACGATAAACGTGTCATCAGGGAGTACACGAATGACCAATAAAACACTAACCGGCGGTCCACTGCACCCAGCAGTCGACGTCTATGTAAAAGACGTCGAAGCGGGCAAACTCAGCCGCCGGGAGTTTTTGACCCGTACAACCGCACTTGGTGTCACAGCCGCAGGTGCATATGGCCTCATGGGTCTGTCCCAGCCGGCACGCGCCGCTGGCCACGCCCAGCAAGGCGGCACATTGCGCATGCAAATGGAAGTACGCGCCCTCAAAGATCCGCGCGCCTTTGACTGGACACAAATGGCCTACGTCACAGCGGGCTGGCTTGAATACCTCGTTGAGTATAACTCCGATGGGTCCTTCGAGCCGATGCTTCTGGAAAGCTGGGACGTCAACGACGACGCAACCGTTTACACATTGAACGTGCGCCAAGGCGTCAAATGGAACAACGGCGACGACTTCACAGCCGAAGACGTGGCACGCGTGATCAACGACTGGTGCGACAGCGCAGCCGAAGGCAACTCCATGGCTGGCCGCATGACCGTATTGGTCGATGGCGAAACCGGCGTTGCAATTGACGGCGCGATTGAGGTGACAGGCCCGCATCAGGTCACACTGACATTGCCAAAATCCGACATCACATTGATCGCTGGCATGGCCGATTACCCTGCCGCAATCTACCACAGCTCAATCGACCGCGTTGATCCGGGCAACACACCCGTCGGCACTGGCCCCTACACTCTCGAAAGCAACGAAGTCGGCGTAAAAGCTGTCCTCGTGCGGAACGAAGGCCACGAATGGTGGGGCTACGCGGCTGGCAAAGGCGCATTCCTCGATCGTATCGAATACATCGACTACGGCACAGATCCATCCGCTTGGGTTGCCGCTGCAGCCGCAGACGAAGTCGATATGACCTTCGAAACAGTTGGTGATTTCGTCGAAGTCTTCAACGGTATCGGCTTTGAAGAATCCGCCGTCGCATCCGGGTCCACAATCGTGATCCGTCCAAACCAAGAGGCCGAAGTTGACGGCATGAAACCCTACGCAGACGTCCGCGTCCGCAAGGCGATCCAGATGGCCGTTGATAACGCTGTGTGCTTGGAACTGGGCTATGCCGACCAAGGTGAGGTTGCACGCAACCAGCACGTTGGCCCAATGCACCCCGAATGGGCAGACATCCCGAAGGTCGACTTCGATCCAGAAGGCGCCATGGCCCTTCTCGAAGAAGCTGGCATGGCTGATTTCGAATTCGAAATCTTCTCCATCGACGATGACTGGCGCAAAAACACCACTGATGCAGTGGCAGCCCAAATGCGTGACGCTGGCATGAACGTAAAACGGACAACCATTCCAGGCTCTACATTCTGGAACGATTGGACAGATTACTCCTTCAGCTCCACCAACTGGAACCACCGCCCATTGGGCACACAGGTTCTGGGTCTGGCCTACCGGTCTGGCGAAGCATGGAACGAATTCGCTTACAACAATCCAGAATTCGACGCCCTGCTTGATGAAGCCAACGCAATCGCAGATGCAGATGCACGTCGCGAAGTGATGGCCAAAATCCAGCAGACATTGACTGACGACGCCGTGACGCTGCAGCCATACTGGCGCACAATCTACCGTCACTCCAAGCCAGGTTTCGTCGGCTGGGATATGCACATCGCGTATCTGCCACAGATCTACAAATGGGCTGTTGCAGCCTAATTTGATCTAAACTCTTAAAGGCCGCTCCAACTGGGGGCGGCCTTTTTGATCGTTCTACGCACCTGTGTGCTCTGCGACACACAAAAATAATCAATAAAAGACCACAAAACTGGGGCCTTCATGGGACTGTTTATTCTCCGCCGTTTGGGCGTGATGATCCTTACGGCATTATGCCTAACGTTCATCGTGTTCTGGCTTACGAACCTCTATCCGAACTTGGAAAAGCTTGCCAAAACCCAAGGTAACTTCCGCATGTCGGATGAACAGGTTGAAACGTTCCTCGGCAACCGCGGCTACACGCAGTCGCTACCCGTCAAATACGGCCAGTGGGTCGGCATCCTGCCCGGATACGTGATCGACGGCACCGATGGTGAGACGCGTGCGAAATGCGAGGCAGGCCGCACGCCCACCGAAGACACCCCCACCTTTTGCGGCATTCTCCAAGGGGAATGGGGCCAATCCACGGTCTTCCGCGATGAGGTTTCTACAATCGTGGGCACCCGTTTGGGCCTGACCGGAAAACTGATGTTTTGGGTGATGATGGTCATGGTGCCCGGCGCATTGATCATCGGCGTTCTGGCCGGCATGCGCGAAGGATCCCGCACCGACCGCAGCCTGTCCACCGTGTCGATCGTCTCTACCGCGACCCCTGAATATGTTTCCGGTGTTATCTTGATCGCGGTTTTTGCGACCCCATTATTTGGCATGCAAATCTTCAAAGGCACCGCGACGTCTGCGATGGACGACGCGAACTTCAACAACTTCTTCTTGCCCGTGATCACCATCGCCCTCTACGGCATGGGCTATATCGCGCGCATGACACGTGCCTCGATGACCGAGGTGATGACCGCGCAGTACATCCGCACCGCGCGTCTCAAAGGGGTCAGCTTCCCCAACATCGTGCTCAAACACGCCCTGCGCAACGCCCTGATCGCCCCCTTCACCGTGATCATGTTGCAGTTCCCGTGGCTTTTGAACGGTGTCGTGATCGTTGAAACCTTGTTCAACTACAAAGGCTTCGGCTGGACCTTGGTGCAAGCCGCCTCCAACAATGACATCGATCTTCTGCTTGGTGTTTCCGTCGTTTCCGTCTTCGTGGTTCTGGTCACACAGCTGATTTCCGATATCGGCTACGTCTTCCTCAACCCACGCATCCGCATCTCTTAAGGAGCCTATCATGGACCCATTAACATGGACCGGCTCCTTGGGGAGCATTCTCGTCCCACTCATCGTCATCACCGCGGCTGTCTTTCTGACAGGCCTGATCCTGCAACTGATCATGGGCGTCTTCGCAGCCGAGGTAAAACTCCAAACCAACGCCGACGGCACCCTGCAAGGGCGCGGCGGCCTGCTGGGCCGGTTGGAAAAATACACAGGTCAGCTGTTTGTCTTGCTTGTCATGCTCTGCGCGGCCTTCATCGTGCTGTCGTGGGTCATGCCCTACGGTGACGCGGGCATCTTAGGCGAAATCTCCAAACGGTTCCTACCCGTCTGGATCGCCTTGATCGCAACCTTTGGCCTGTCGATCACGTTCAAACGCAAATTGGGCCTCTACGGAAAACTGTTCGATTCAACCATCGGCATGATCGGTTTCGGCTTGGTCATGTTCTGGGTCTTCACCGCCATCTTTGTGGGCCTGTTCGACATGATCGCCACCCACGACCCATTGTCCCAAATCTCTGGCATCAAGAACAAAGTGCCCGGTTTCGTCGTCCCCGACGCCGAAGCCGAAGGCCTCTACCCCCATTACTTGTTGGGCGGCGATAACCTTGCCCGCGATATCTTCAGCCGCATGGTCGAAGGCTCCGTCATCGTGATGGTCATCGCACCGCTGGCGACGGTCTTTGCCTTCATGGTCGGCATCACATTGGGCCTGCCTGCGGGCTTTTATGGCGGGAAACTGGACACAACCCTGTCCTTTCTGGCCAACCTGATCTTGGCCTTCCCCGTCATTTTGCTGTTTTACCTTCTGGTCACCCCAGAAATCGTGGCAACGGGCCTGCCCAACTTCTTGGCCGCGTTCTTGTTCATCTTCCCGCTGGTGTTCTTCGGCGTCCTGATCAACTCACGCTATAAAACACAAAGCCGCAAAAACATCCTCTACCTCGCGATCGTCCTAATCCCGCTCGCTTGGCTCTACCTGTCCACCATCAGCGCCAAAGGCTCGCCTCTCTACATCTGGCCAAACGCTCTCGATGGCTTTGACATCCCAGGCGGCATCTTGGTGGTCTTTGTGTCCGTCGTCTTCGTGAACTCGCCCACGGTGTTCCGCATCGTGCGGGGCCTCACCCTCGACATCAAAACCCGCGACTATGTAGCCGCCGCCCAAACCCGTGGCGAAGGCACATGGTACATCATGCTGTGGGAAATCCTGCCCAACGCACGCGGGCCCCTGATCGTCGATTTCTGCCTGCGCATCGGCTACACCACCATCCTCTTGGGCACCCTGGGCTTCTTCGGCCTTGGCCTGCCACCGGAATCGCCGGACTGGGGCTCCACCATCAACGAGGGCCGCAAACTGCTGCTCATCTACGCCCACCCGGCCCTGCCACCTGCCATCGCACTGCTGTCTATGGTGCTCGGTCTCAACCTTCTCGCAGATGGTCTGCGCGAAGAAAGCCTGAAGGATTAATCTCATGGAAAACGACACTTACGATGGTCCGATCCTCGAGATCGATAAACTCTCCATCAGCTTCTTCACCCGCCTGCGCGAAATCCCTGCTGTCATGGATTTCTCCGCCAAAATCATGCCCGGCGAAGCCTTGGGCATTGTCGGTGAATCCGGCTGCGGTAAATCCACCGTGGCACTTGGCGTCATGCAAGACTTGGGCGTGAACGGCCGCATCGTAGGCGGCTCGATCAAGTTCAAAGGCCAAGACCTCAACAAGATGACGCAAGAAGAGCTGCGCGACATCCGCGGCTCGAAAATCGCGATGATCTATCAAGAGCCTATGGCCTCCCTCAATCCCGCCATGCGCATCGGCAAACAGTTGATGGAAGTGCCGATGATCCACGAGGGTGTCTCCGAAAAAGAGGCCTATGACCGCGCCCTCGAAGTGGTCACAGACGTCAAACTCCCCGACCCCAAACGCATGCTCGACAGCTTCCCACACCAGCTGTCTGGCGGCCAACAGCAACGGATCGTCATCGCCATGGCGCTGATGTCGAAACCCTCCTTGTTGATCCTCGATGAACCGACAACCGCCCTTGATGTGACGGTTGAAGCCGCCGTCGTGGAACTGGTCAAAGACCTTGGCAAAAAATACGGCACCTCGATGCTGTTCATTTCCCACAACCTCGGGCTGGTGCTGGAAACCTGCGATCGGATTTGTGTGATGTATTCCGGCGAAGCGGTTGAACGCGGCTCAATCGAAGATGTGTTCGACAAAATGCAGCACCCTTACACACAGGCGCTGTTCCGCTCGATCCCACTGCCCGGCGCCGACAAAAACGCGCGCCCTCTCATCGCCATTCCGGGCAACTTCCCCTTGCCCCATGAACGCCCACCGGGCTGTAACTTCGGCCCCCGCTGCGACTACTTCGAAGAGGGCCGCTGCGATCAAGGCTACATCCCCATGGCTCATGCAGATGAGGACCATGAAACCCGCTGCCTGAAATTCCAGGAAATCGATTGGAACGCGCCGATCAGCGTGGGGGCCCAAACCGAAAAACCCGAACCGGGCCGCGTTGTTCTAAAAATGGACAACCTGAAAAAATACTACGAAGTCGCAGCGTCCGCCTTGTTTGGCGGAAAAAACAAAAAGGTCGTCAAAGCCAACGAAACCCTCTCGTTTGAGGCGCGCGAATCCGAAACACTAGCCATCGTTGGCGAATCCGGATGCGGAAAATCCACCTTCGCGAAGGTGCTGATGGGCCTCGAAACCGCCACGGACGGGCAGATCCTTCTCGACAACAAAAACATCGAATCCACCCCGATCGAGGCGCGCGACACACAAACCATCGCCGATGTGCAAATGGTGTTCCAAAACCCGTTCGACACCTTGAACCCGTCGATGACCGTGGGTCGTCAAATCATCCGCGCGTTGGAGATTTTCCAGATCGGGAACAATGATGATGATCGTCGCAATCGCATGCTCGAATTGCTCGATCTGGTTAAACTGCCTCGCGCTTTCGCTGACCGTATGCCGCGGCAACTCTCCGGCGGCCAAAAACAACGTGTGGGCATCGCCCGCGCCTTCGCCGGTGACGCCCGTATCGTGGTGGCCGACGAACCTGTATCTGCTTTGGATGTCTCGGTTCAGGCCGCTGTCACAGACCTACTGATGGAAATTCAACGCGAACACAAAACCACGCTTTTGTTCATCAGCCATGACCTGAGCATCGTCCGCTATCTCGCTGATCGCGTTATGGTAATGTACCTTGGCCATGTGGTGGAATTGGGCACAACCGAACAGGTGTTCGCCCCCCCATACCACCCCTACACCGAGGCTTTGCTCTCCGCCGTTCCAATCGCCGACACATCGATCAAGAAAAAACACATCGTGCTCGACGGGGATATCCCATCGGCCATGAACCCGCCCAGCGGTTGCCCATTCCAAACCCGCTGTCGCTGGAAAGATAAAGCCGGCGCCTCGCTGTGTGAAAGCCAAGTACCCCCCGTCCGCGTTTTGGCCGATGGCCATCAGGTGAAATGCCACCTCAGCGACGCAGACCTAGCCGCGATGGAACCTGTGATCGAAACACCCATCGCCGCCGAATAAGGCATATAAATCAACAAAAGGCGTCACACATCATGTGGCGCCTTTTGCGTTTCTCAAGAAACTTTAACCCGACGTATCAAAAGATCAGCGGCACAAACACCGCGAGTGCTTAACTGCCCCAGATCACCCGAACGTAATTGCGGGTTTCGCGGTATGGCGGAACGCCACCGTGTTTTTGCACCGCACCGGGCCCTGCATTGTAAGCCGCCAAGGCCAATCGCCAAGATCCAAACGCATCATATTGCTCGCGCAGATACCGCGCACCGCCATCCAGATTTTGCGAAGGATCATGGGGGTTTACACGAAGATATTGCGCCGTCCCCGGCATCAATTGCGCCAATCCAATGGCACCCGCAGTAGACACGGCGCTAGGGTTCCACGCGCTTTCTTGCTGCACCAGGCGCAAGAACAAATCCTCAGGCACGTTGTGCCTGCGCGCCGCCGCCTTGGCCACCTCTAGAAACTGCCCACGGTAGTTTCCGCTGTATCGCGGCCCCGTGTTTGCTGCGGCAGGGATCTCCACCCGCGGCGGCTGCAAACGAATGGAATTGGCATATTGCGACGCCGCACGCCCATCCAAAACATCGGTCTGAGAGCTAAAGAGGCTCGTGCGGTTTCTGGTCGATAATGTATCCGCGCCCACCGGCATAGCCGACATCGCAGTCGCAAATCCCGCAATCACCCCAAACACACGCATGCCACCATCCCTTTTCATTGGGCAACCCATAAAGGATGCCTTACATATTTTCCATACAATATGCCAGATTTGCGCAACGCAACCCCATCCGTAGGGTTCCATTAACCGGGTTTGGGTGATGTAACAGGGCAAATGTAATTTCAGATTCGCAGGGGGTGCCACGATGGCCGGATCACTCAACAAAGTCATGATTATCGGTAACCTGGGCCGCGACCCAGAGGTCCGCAGTTTCCAAAACGGCGGCAAAGTCTGCAACCTGCGCATCGCCACATCCGAGACGTGGAAAGACAAAAACACCGGCGAACGCCGCGAGAAAACCGAATGGCACTCCGTCGCGATCTTCCAAGAAGGTCTGGTGCGCGTCGCAGAACAATACCTGCGCAAAGGATCCACCGTTTACATCGAAGGCAAACTGCAAACGCGCAAATGGCAGGACCAATCCGGCCAAGACCGCTACTCCACAGAAATCGTCCTGCAAGGCTATGATGGCGTCATGACCATGATCGGCGGTCGCGGTGACAGTGGTGGCGGCGGCGGTATGGGCGGTGGCGGCGGCTACGACCAAGGCGGCGGTTACGGCGGCGGCCAAGGTGGTGGTGGCGGTTACGATCAGGGCGGCGGCTATGGCGGCGGTCAAGGTGGTGGCCAAGGCGGCGGCATGGGCGGCGGCAACGATATGGATGACGAAATCCCGTTCTAAACCCCTCTTTTATATACAAAAAGGCCCGCGTTTATCGCGGGCCTTTTTCGTTCTATCGTCCGTCCTTCGCGGCTTAACGCATCGCCAACGCGTCATTCAAAACGCTCAACACCTTATCTGCAGGCACATCAGCACTCACAAAGGCCTTGCCAATGCCGCGCGCCAAAATGAACCGCAGCTGCCCATCCACGACCTTTTTATCCTGCCCCATCAACGCCAACAGCCCATGAGCATCGGGCAATTCACCCTCGATGTCAGACAGATCCGTCTTCATCCCCATAGCATTCAAATGCGCACGCACGCGGCTCGGCTCCTCTTGCGCACACAGCCCCATTCGCGCCGACAATTCAAACGCCAAAGCGCAGCCGATGGCTACGCCTTCCCCATGCAACAACCGATCCGAATACCCGGTCGCGGCCTCCAACGCGTGGCAAAACGTATGACCGAGGTTTAGCAAGGCGCGGTCACCCTGCTCGGTCTCGTCCCGCTCCACAATATCAGCTTTCATCTGAACAGACCGCGTCACAGCCCAAACACGCGCCGCGATTTTGTCGTCCGGCAACGCCGTCTCATCGGCCAGCGGCTTCAAATTCGGCCCATCGCTTTCCAACCAATCAAAGAAATCCGGATCGCCCAACATGCCGTATTTCGCGACTTCCCCATATCCCGACAGGAAATCCCGCTCCGACAAGCTGGACAACAAATCAATATCCGCCAGCACCAATGTCGGCTGATGAAACGCCCCGATCAGATTTTTGCCACTAGGCGAATTGATCCCGGTCTTCCCCCCGACAGAGCTGTCGACCTGCGCCAATAGCGATGTCGGGATCTGCACAAACCGCACCCCGCGCCGCACGGTCGAGGCCGCAAAACCAACCAAATCACCAATAACACCGCCCCCAAAGGCAATCACAATATCACCGCGTTCGACCTTTTGGGCCAACAACCACTCAACAGTTTGCTCCAAAAAGGGCCAACTTTTCGTACTTTCGCCTGCGGGCAATATCAACGTTTCCGATGTGATCCCCGTCTCTTCCAGCCCTTGGCGCAGCGCAGCCAAATGCAATGGCGCAACATTCTCTTCGGTGACAATCGTCACCCGCGGGCGGCGCAAAAACGGTGTGATCCGCGCGCCAGCTTGGGCCAACAATCCTGGCCCAATGACAACATCATAGGCCCGTCCGGGTAGATTTACGTGAACAGTTTCAATCATGTTTTTGCTTCCAAAATGTCAGGGCGATCCGCCAAAACCGCCAAAACGTGGTCGGTCATCTCTTCAATGGTGAAGGCAGGATCGGCGATCGCCCGCAAATCTGCCTGCGCATAAATCGGCCCCCGCTCCTCGAAAATTCGCGCCAAGGTCGCGCGTGGGTCCGATGTGCGCAACAAGGGCCGTGTATCTTTGTGGCGCACACGCTCCCACAACAAATCCAGCTCCGCATCCAGCCAGACCGCAATCCCATGTTCCGAAATCGCAGCCCGGTTGCGCGCGGCCAAATAGGCGCCGCCCCCGGTGGACAGAATACATGGCTCAGATTGCAGCAATCTGTTGATCACCTCAGTCTCGCGATCGCGAAAAAACGCCTCACCAGAGCGCTCAAAAATTTCTGAAATGCTCGCATTCGCCGCGCGCTCAATTTCCGCATCAGAATCGACGTATGCAACGCCCAATTGTTCGGCCATCGTCCGCCCAATCGCCGTTTTTCCCGATCCCATCATCCCCACCAGAACCACAGTCCGGTGTAAAATAAAGCGTCCCGCACCCGCGTCCGATATCTTTTGATCGTTCATCAGCCCCGATGCCCCTTTATTTCATGCCCCTAGGGCGCATTTTCCACAAAATCGGCCAACCGCCGCCGGTTTGAAAATTTTCCTGCTTCGGTGGCGTGATCTTGCCAGCAAGGACATATATAACCAAACTCAAAGCAGCAACTAAGGCTGCGCATTTTGGGGCACGAAAGATGGACCACTTGCAAAGGGTCCAAGGGAAGATGGGGCAAATTCGATGGGGCGACTGTTGTGGAGACTGATAAAACTGGTGTTTGTTTTGGCGGTATTGGCCGCGATTGCATTCGTAGCCTACGCCTATCTGGGCCCGATCTTTATGCCATCTGATTTTGCAGCACCAGTGACTGAAGTCGTCAAACCTGTGACCTTGGGGACCGAGTGATGACAAAGGGGGCGGCATATATCGCGGCCCTCATGGCCTGCGCCTCGCCTGTTTGGGCGCAAACGGATGAAAACGCTCCTCTGTCCGCCATCGATTGGCTGTCTGAAACGGTTGAACAGCCCGAAATTGTGGCCGCGGCCCCCAATCCTGCGCAAACCGGCACGCAATCAACCCGCGCCACCCAAAGCACGCGCACACCGCCCGCTGATGAAACACCGGTCACAAGCTCGGCCACCACACCGCGCGTCTCCGTCCAAGCCTTGGGCAGCCCCGCGCCACAGATTGTGGGATTGATCGCCCCGCAAACATCGGGCCTGCCAGCCGACATCTGGACCGGCAGTGACGTCGACACCCTATCCGCCCTCCTGATGGCCGAACAGGTCGACACGCTCCCAGCCCTCCAAGACCTTCTCATGACACTGGCCATGGCGCAGGCAAATCCACCGTTCGACGGCGGCAATGGCACCCAATTTCTACTGGCTCGGGTCGACAAATTGCTCGACTTTGGCGCGCTCGACCCGGCCTTGGCGATGCTGGAAACCGCGGGCCGCGAAGACGCCGATTTGTTTCGTCGCTGGTTCGATGTGGCCCTTCTCACAGGCACCGAAAACCGCGCCTGCCGCGCCCTGCAAGACACGCCAGATATCGCACCAACACCGGCGGCCCGTGTGTTCTGCTTGGCCCGTTCCGGCGATTGGTCCGCAGCCGCCTTAACCCTGAATACCAGCCGCGCCTTGGGGGACATCAACTCAGACACCGGCGATCTACTGGCCCGCTTCCTCGATCCCGACCTGTTCGAAGACCAACCGCCCCTCGCGCCGCCCACTCCGATGACCCCGCTCAGCTTTCGCATGTTCGAAGCTGTGGGCGACCCACAAACAACCCAAGACCTGCCGCGCGCCTTCTCCAACGCCGATCTACGCGCCAACGTCGGCTGGAAAGCCCAGCTCGAAGCCGCAGAGCGCCTCGCCCGCAGCGGAGCTATTTCTGAAAACGCACTGGTGGGCCTCTACACCGCCCGCGTGCCCGCAGCCTCCGGCGGCGTGTGGGAACGGGCAAAAGCAGTGAACGCTTTGGAAAAAGCCCTCACAAACGACGACCCTGACGCTATAGCAGACGCTCTCACCACCCTGTGGCGCGAGTCACGCGATGTCGGCGTCGCCGTGCCGCTCGCCCAATATTTCGCCCCCCGTTTGATCGAAGCACAGGTCGCCCCCCGCGCCTACAGCACCTTGTTCACCTTGCTGCTGCTGACCGACCAATACGAAACGGCAGCCCTTAACCCCGATCTTGCGGCCACCAATCCCTTCCTCGCCGCCACCGCAAAAGGCGACCCCGCAGACGCGCTCGCCGTCCGCCCCGCCTATCCCGTGATCCGCGAAGCCTTCACCGCCGCCCCCGACGCGACCTTGGTTGATATGTCGGCAAACGGCCAAACCGGCGAAGCGATCTTGCGCGCCGTGGCCACGGTCCAACAGGGCCTCGATGGCGATCGCACAACCCTCAGCGATGGCCTTGCGACGCTGCGCGCCCTCGGCCTCGAGGACACGGCCCGCCGCGCCGCCCTCCAATACGCGATCCTCCCCCAATGAGCGCCGCCGACCGCCCAAACGCCCATTGGATCCAATCCTTTATCGAAGCCCAAGCGGCCGAGCTGGATGCATCGAACAACACCCAACTCGCCTACGCCCGCGACTTGAATGACTTCTCCCAATGGCTTGAACACAAAGCACATTTTGCAGATGTCGAAAAATCCCACGTCGAGCGTTACCTGATTTGGTGCGACGCCCAAGGCCTCGCCAAATCAACCCGCGCACGGCGCCTGTCGGCGATCAAACAACTCTTCCGGTTTGCTTTTGAGGAAGGCTGGCGCACTGACAATCCGGCCTTGCAAATCACAGGCCCCGGTCGGGACAAACGCCTGCCCAAAACCCTGACCCACGACGAAGTCGATGCTTTGCTCGGCGCAGCCCAAGACAGCGCCAAAGACCCCGACCGCACCGTCTGCCTCATGCAATTGCTCTATGCCACCGGCATGCGCGTCACAGAACTGGTGTCCCTGCCCGTCTCCGCGGCCCGCGGCGACCCGCGCATGTTGCTGGTCCGCGGCAAAGGCGACAAAGAACGCATGGTCCCGCTGTCGCCCCCTGCGCGCGCGGCCCTCGTGGCATGGCTCAAAACACGCGACACCGCCGAAGTTGCGGCCCTAAAAAACGGCACCCCGCGCTCGAAATTCCTGTTCCCGTCTCGGGGCAAACTGGGCCACCTGACCCGCCAGAGCTTTTTCAACCTGATCAAAGACCTCGCCGTCGCAGGCGGTGTTGACCCAGCCAAAGTCACCCCCCACACCCTGCGTCATGCCTTCGCGACCCATCTGTTGGCCGGCGGCGCGGATTTGCGCTCGATCCAAACCCTGCTGGGCCACGCCGATGTGGCCACCACAGAAATCTACACCCATGTTCTGGATGAACGTCTGGCGGAACTGGTGCTCGACCATCATCCGCTGGCAAAAGATACGGGCAAAAAGACCTGATCACGCACCTTGAACGTGCAGCGTGCAAGGGCCATAAATACACAACAAATTAACGTAGATTGGCTCCCATGCTTGACGCTGCTTTCTGGACCACCGCCGGTGCGATCCTGTTTCTCCTTGTCCTCTCCGGTTTCTTCTCCGGCTCCGAAACGGCTCTCACCGCCGCATCCCGCGGAAAACTGCGCACAAACGCCGACAAAGGCGATAAGGGCGCACAAAAAGCCTTCGACGTCACCGAAGACCGCGAACGCCTGATCGGCTCCGTCTTGCTGGGCAACAACTTGGTCAACATCTTGGCCACGGCCCTCGCCACAGCCATGTTCACCCGCGCCTTTGGCGAAAGCGGCGTTGTCGCCGCGACCGCAATCATGACCATTTTGGTGTTGATCTTCGCCGAAGTGCTCCCGAAAACCTACGCCATCACCAACCCCGAACGCGCCGCCAGCATCGCCGCGCGTCCGATCTCCTTGGTCGTTTTTGTTTTCGCGCCTGTCGTGGCCTTTGTCCGCATCCTCGTGCGCGGCGTGCTGCGTGTCTTTGGCGTCCAAACCGACCCGGACAACAACATCCTCGCCGTGCGCGAGGAAATCACAGGCGCCCTGCAAATGGGCCAAGCCGAAGGCGTCGTCGAAAAAGAAGACCGCGACCGCATTTTGGGCGCCCTCGATCTGGCCGACCGCACCGTCGAAGAAATCATGCTGCACCGCACCGAGATCGAAATGATCGACGCCGCCCTGCCCGTGTCCGAAATCCTCGCCTTGTGCCTCGACAGCAACCACACCCGCATCCCGCTGTTCCGCGACGAGCCTGAAAACATCGTCGGCGTTCTACACGCCAAAGACCTGCTGCGCGCGATGCACAAAATGCTCGCCGATGGCCGGATCGAGCCCCATGAAATGGCTGATTTCGACATTCTCACCGTTGCGATGCAGCCCTATTTTATCCCCGAAACCACCACGCTCGACGATCAAATGCGCCAGTTTCTGGCCCGCCGCACGCACTTTGCATTGGTCGTCGACGAATACGGCACCCTTCAGGGCCTCATCACGCTAGAAGACATCCTCGAAGAAATCGTCGGCGAAATCACCGATGAATTCGACAACGACGAAGAAAACGACCTGCAGCCCGACGCCGACGGCAGCTATGTCATCGACGGCACCATGACCATCCGCGACCTGAACCGCGCGACCGATTGGAACCTGCCCGACGACGAGGCCAACACTGTCGCCGGTCTGGTCATCCACGAAGCCCAAATGATCCCGACCATCGGCCAGGTCTTCAGCTTCCATGGCTTCCGTTTCGAAGTCCTCGCCAAAGAAGAAAACCGTCTGTCAGAGCTGCGCATCACATCCCTCTGACCTTATAGAAAGACACATCATGTCCGCCACGACTGTCCTGCCTGACCGTATCAAAACCATCCGCAAAGCCCGCAAAATCGGGCGCACGCGCTTGGCCAAAATGACCGGCCTGACCGAACGCACACTCACAAAGCTGGAAACAGCCAAAAGCGCTGAAATGACACCGGACGCGCTCGATCATCTCGCCCATGCGCTGCAAATCACGCCCTTTGTCCTCACCGGGGAATTGCCGCTGAGCTACAGTGACCTAGAACCTGCGAGCGCACACACCTGCACCAGCGGATGTTGTTCCTAAACGCGCGCGACTAGGGCGCAGCATCGGGGTGGTCCGCCCCCCAAATGCGCCCCGCGTCCTTGGCAACAAGCGACCGTTGCACGCGGTCCAGCTCCCCCAAGGCAAGATCGGGATGCCCCACCCGCGACAATGCACGATCATAGGCCCGCTTCACGGTCACCGCCCGCCATGGCAGCAACGCATTCGCAACCCAGGCCCGCAATTCTGGCGGCAGCCGGTCGTAATCGGTCATCGGATTCCGCGCACGCCGTGTTGTCTTCAACGTTGTTGCACCGCAGTTGCGTCTGGGGGTTCGTCGGGTCACACTGCACCTCATACCATTTGAGATGCAGTGTTACGTTATAACATAACCCTTTACAATATCCCGACCGGTCCTAGCGCCCTTTAAACAGCCCGCCCAAAATGCCGCGCACAATCCTGCGCCCGGTCGTACCTTTCAGCTCTTTGGCCACAACCGTTGCAATCGCACTGCCAAACCCTTTGGACGAAGACCGCCGCGAGGTAGACCGCTCAACATTTGACCCCGTATACCGACGGCCCTTTTTGTTCTCGCGCTCGGCCTCTTCCGCCTGCTCTTCTTCCGCCTCAGCCTGCTCTGCCGCTTTCGCTGCATCCTCAGCCCGCTTGGCCAACATCTCAGCGGCAGAGTCCCGATCCAACCGCTCATCATATTTTCCAGCCATCGGCGACGCGTCCATCACCGCAGCACGTTCAGCCTTCGTAATCGGGCCCAGCTGTGATGACGGCGGGCGGATCAACGTCCGCTCCACAATACCCGGCACACCTTTGTCCACCAACATCGACGTCACAGCCTCACCGGTGCCCACCTCGCGGATCGCCTCAGCCGTATCAAACGCAGGGTTCGGGCGGTAGGTATCCGCTGCCTGCTTCAATTCCTTCTGATCCTTGGCCGTAAACGCCCGCAATGCATGCTGTACGCGGTTGCCCAATTGCCCCAAAATATCTTCGGGCACATCCGCTGGGTTCTGCGTGATAAAATACACCCCTACCCCTTTGGACCGGATCAAACGCGCAACCTGCTCCACCTTATCCACCAAGGCTTTCGGCGCATCATCAAACAACAAATGCGCCTCATCAAAGAAGAACACCAACTTCGGCTTGTCCGGGTTGCCAACCTCCGGCAGCTCCTCAAACAACTCCGACAGCAACCACAACAAAAATGTCGCGTACAACTTGGGCGAGGCCATCAATTTATCCGACGCCAGCAAATTGATCCGCCCGCGGCCATCGGCCTCGGTGTGCATCATATCCGTCAAATCCAGCGCAGGTTCCCCAAACAGGTTCTTGCCGCCCTGGTTTTCCAGCACCAGCAGATCCCGTTGAATGGCCCCCACCGACGCAGTTGAAATATTGCCATAACGCAACGACAAATCCTTGCTGTTCTGGCCAACCCAAACCAACAAAGACTGCAAATCTTCCAAATCAAGCAGCGGCAGCCCCTCTTCGTCGGCCACACGGAACGCCACATTCAAAACGCCTTCTTGCGCTTCGGTCAGCCCCATCAACGTGGACAGCAAAAGCGGCCCCATCTCGGCAACCGTCGTGCGCACGGGATGCCCCTGTTCGCCCAACAAATCCCAAAACGTCACTGGAAACGCATCATACTGCAAATCCAACCCGATCGTTTCGGCCCGTTCCATAAATGGCGCGTGCAGCTTGAAATCCGCGGTGCCCGATTTTGCCAACCCCGAAAGGTCCCCCTTCACGTCGGACAAAAACACAGGGACGCCCGCGGCTGAAAACCCTTCCGCCAAAATCTGCAGCGTCACTGTTTTACCGGTGCCCGTGGCCCCCGCGATCAGCCCGTGACGGTTGGCATATTCCAACAGCAACTGCTGCGCCTCGCCGTAGCCTTCGCCACCCCCACCAATGAAAATTCCGTTGTTCATACCGCAGTCCCCGACAATTCTGACGTTCATATCTGCGCCCAAAATACATTCTTAACCTTTATGGGCCAGTATATTCGTCATGACCCCGGGTGATGTCGTGTTGTGGATGTTTTTCGGGTTTGTTTTTTCCTCCCTGTTAGACTTGCCGCGCCCTTTGGCGCGGTTTTTTTATCCGCGCGGCCCCACGCCAAAAGCCTCCCCAACGCGCGCTAAAACCGATGCCTAAACGTCATCGAAAAATCCCTGTTGACGGCTGCCACTGTGTTTCGTAGCGTGTCGTCAATTAAGTCGGCCAAGTCCGACAGGGAGAATACGGAAGAAGGGCCTGCGTGGCCCTTTTTCTTTTGGGAACAACGCTCAAGCCCCGTTTCCCGCCGCACCCCCATCCCCGCAAATCACGCTTCGGCAACCCACCGCGCACTGCGTCTTTTGCCCTGACATGTCCTTGGCGTCATGGTAAAGACGGTCAAACTGAACGACTTTAATTGGACCAACTTTATGACATTCACGACCCGTTTTACGACGTTCACCGCCACAGCGTTGACAGTGACCGCATTGCTCGCAGGCCCGGCCCTCGCGCAAGACACCGAAGAAGCGCAGCCTGAAAGCGTCTTCAACTTGGGCGAACCTGTTGACGAAAACGGCAACCCCGTTGCGGATGCCCCGCAAGAGCCGCAACCCGGCCAGCAATACATCAGCGAGACCTTCAACGATTGGGCGATCCGCTGCCTGAAAACAGAAACCGGCGAAGACCCCTGCCAGATGTACCAGTTGCTCAACGACAGTGACGGCAATGACGTGGCTGAAATCGCCATCGTCGCCCTGCCCGACTCCGGCCAGGCCGTCGCAGGCGCAACAATCGTCGTCCCGCTCGAGACACTGCTGACAGAACAAATCACCCTGCGCGTGGATGGCGGCCAAGCACGTCGTTTCCCGTTCAATTTCTGTAATGTCGGCGGCTGCGTCACCCGTTTGGGCCTGACCGGCGAAGACGTCGCCCTGTTCCGCCGCGGCGCCGAAGCCACCTTGGCCCTCGTGCCCGCAGCAGCACCAGATCAAACCGTGACAGTCACAATGTCCCTGTCTGGCTTCACCGCAGCCTACGAAGCGGTATCCCAGTAAGTCTCGACTGCACTTAGAAAATCAAAGCCGCCCCCAAGCACGCGGGGCGGCTTTTTATGCCCGCTTGAGCGCCACAACAGCGTTCAGCCCGCCAAAGGCAAAGGCGTTGGACAGCACCGCAGAAACATCCGCTTCCCGCGCGACATTCGGCACCACGTCCATCGCGCATTCCGGATCGGCCTCTTCGTAGCCGATGGTCGGCGCAATCACGCCATCCCGCACCGCCATAATGCAGGCCAAAAGCTCCACCGCGCCGGTGCCTCCAATCAAATGTCCATGCATAGATTTCGTGCTCGACATCATCACATCATCCGCATGCGCCCCGAACACATCCGCCACCGCCGCACATTCTGTCTTGTCGTTGGCCGCCGTCCCCGTGCCATGGGCGTTGATGTAGCCCACATCGCTCGCATTCAGCCGCGCATCTTTCAACGCCCCCGCAATCGCTCGCGCGGCGCCCTGCTTCGACGGTGTCACAATATCCGATGCATCCGATGACATGGCGTAACCCGCCACTTCCGCCAAAATAACCGCGCCACGCGCCTTGGCATGTTCATATTCCTCGAACACAAACACACCCGCGCCTTCGCCCTGCACCATACCATTGCGCGTGGCCGAAAACGGCCGGCACGCGTCTTTCGACATCACGCGCAACCCTTCCCAGGCCTTCACACCGCCAAAGCACAGCATCGATTCCGATCCGCCCGTCACCATGACATCCGCCATGCCCGATCGCACCATCGCCATCGCTTGCCCCATCGCATGGTTCGACGACGCACAGGCCGTCGCCACCGTAAACGACGGACCACGCAAATTGTACTTCATCGACACATGAGACGCCGCCGCATTGTTCATCAACTTGGGCACGATAAACGGGTGAACGCGGTTCTTTCCCTCTTCGTAAACCGCACGGTAATTCTCGTCTTGGGTGTTCAGCCCTCCACCAGAGGTCCCCAAAATCACCCCCGACCGATCGGCCAGCGCCCCCGAAAACTGCAACCCGGATTGCGCAACCGCCTGCTGGGCCGCCAACAAGGTGAACTGCGTAAACCGGTCATACAAACTGATCTGCTGGCGGTTAAAATGCACGGTCTCGTCATAGCCAGTCACCTGACCGCCAATTTTCACCGCCAAGCGGTCCACATCGCGAATATCCAGCGGACCAATCCCGCAGCGCCCTTCGCGCATCGCGTCCAGTGTGCTGTCCACATCATGACCCAGCGCATTGATCGTTCCTGCACCCGTGATCACAACCCGCTTCATGACTGGTCTTTCACCAATTGCTCAACCGCCTTGATGATCGCACCCACAGAAGAAATATCAAATTCACTCGCCGTTGGATCATTCGCGTTAAACGGCACGGAAATATCAAATCCCTCTTCAATGGCGAAAATGCTCTCCACCAAGCCCAAACTGTCAATCCCGAGGTCTTCCAACGTATGACCTTCATGCACATCGCTCGGCTCAAGCAATGCCTGTTCTGCAATAATCTCAATAACTTGGGATGAGACATTCATGTTATCAGCCTTGTGATCTTCAACAGTTGCACATGATTTAAGCGCTGCGGCACAAATTTGAAACCCGTTTTGCGCTATCACCCTCTGACCAAACGTCGCAACGCTTTCAGGCCTGCACGATACTCATGCGTCGGCTGCGCAGGATGGCCCGAAACAAAGGTGCCGTCGGGCACCGAACTCAGCACAATCGCACCGCCCCCGGCCACCACATCACGCCCCAACGTGATGTTGTCTGCCACGCCAGACTTGCCCCCCAAAATCACCCGCGGCCCCAACACCGCCGACCCAGCAACAGCCGCTTGCGCGCACAGCAAACAATCCTCACCCAACACAACATTATGGCCAACCTGAACCAGATTATCGATCTTCACACCGTGTCCAATCCGCGTCGCACGGATCGTGCCCGCATCCACGGTGGAATTCGCCCCAATCTCCACATTGTCGCCAATCTCAACAGACCCAAGCGAATGGATCCGGTGCCATGTCCCATCGTCCGGCGGCGCAAGCGGCGCCCCCCCACGCTGCCGCACGGCGCGCTCCACACCAGATGGCCCTTCTGTGGTAAACGAAAACCCGTCTCCGCCAACTGCGGCCCCGGCTTGGGCAATAAACCCATCCCCGATCCGCACCCGCGGCCCAATCTTCACACCCGCATGCAGCCGTGCGCCGGCCCCGATCCGGACTTCTCGCCCAACCGACACATGCGCAGCAATGCGCGCATCCGCACCAATCTTCACCCCCGCATCAATCACCACAAACGGTCCGATCACAGCCCCCGCACCAATCTCGGCGGTGGCATCAATCACGGCACTGGGATGCACCCCAGCGACGCCCGCAAACACCGGATCATCATCCATCATCTGCGTCAGCCCAGCCATAGCCAACCGCCCCCGTGGCGCAACAATAGCCCCCACCAGCCCCAGCTCAGCGATGTTCGCCCCCGGCCACACCACGGCGGCGCGGGCTGCTGACGCCTGCAAATGTTCGGCAAATTTCGGGGCCACTGCCAAAGCCAGATCCCCCGCACGCGCCTCCAGCGGCTCGGCCAAGCGGTCCACCAAAACAGATGCGTCGCCAAGGGTTTCAGCCCCCAGCGACGCAGCAATGTCTTTTAATGATTGTGGCATCATACACCCCGTTGATTACGGGGATAGATTTACCCGCCCAAGGCGCGAACAGCCACCCCTTCATTGGACAGCGCATTCCAAATCCGGGAATCGCGGTTGTACACGTCACGACGGAAATTCAACTGACCCGTCGTGTGGGTAAACGCCGTCCGGTACACGATGTGGACAGGCACTGGATCATCCAAGTTCACCCGACGCTCGCGCTCCGTGTCCAAAATCCCTTGGAAGAACCCAACAGGATCACTCTCCTGAACCGCCAACAACGCATGGGCAAATTCAAACGGGTCATTCAAACGAATGCACCCATGGGAGAACGCCCGCACCTCACGGCCAAACAAAGATTTGGCCGGCGTATCATGCAGATAGATGTTGTATTGGTTCGGAAAAATGAACTTCACCAAGCCCAATGCATTGCCACGGCTGGGCGGCTGACGCATGGAAAACGGGAATGTGCTGGCGTTGTATTGGCCAAAATTCACCGCACCACGGTTGATCACCCGACCGTTGCGATCGGTGATTTCAATATGGCTCACCGCGTTGCGGTTCCGCTGCAACGCCGGCAAATATTCATTTACAATAATCGAACGTGGCACATACCAGCTTGGGTTGATCACAAGGTATTCCATTACGTCGGAAAACTCAGGGCTTTCGCGATCTTCACCCAAGGCCCCAATCACAGAGCGCGTGGAAAACGTAACAGAATCGTTGTCCATGATCGCCGCTGTGAAGTCTGTCAGGTTCACCCAAACATGGCGCTCGCCACGCGGACGGTTCGTCCAACGCTCGCGTTCCATCGCAACAATAATCTGTTGCAAACGACGGGCGACTGAAATGTTGATCTGCTCCAACGTGCCAGCTCCGGCAACACCGTCTGCCGTCAAACCATGGGCCGTCTGAAACCGCTGAACAGCCGCTTGAACACTGGCGTCATACGCTTGCGTTGCAGACCGCTCCATATAACCCATCGCAACCAACCGGTCGCGCAATGCAATCACACTATTGCCGCTCGCGCCGGGCTCCAATGTGCCACCGGGTACAGCAGGCCCCCAACCGCCAGACGCCAACAACCGCTCAAGCCGCAACTTCTCCCGCAACAGGCGCGCATACTCGGGCGAGCTGGGCGGCAACGACGCAAGAAACGCCGCAGGTGTCGACGCTGTGAACGACTGCAAATACCCCAAACGGGACCGCAACGGAATTTCGCGTTTGATCTCAGAAACAACACGGCTCGGCGTCAAAATACCCGTCTGAATGTCACGGGCATAGGCCAGAAACAGCCGCGACATCTCAACTTCCATCGCGCCTTTTTCAGCCGGCGTATTCGCCGCCTGCAACCGTGCCATCAAAGCATTGGGGTCGTACTGCGCCGCCGGCAAACCATGATCCGCCGCATTGGCAAACGCCGCCAACAAAGCATTTCGGCGGGCGCGCTCACGGCTCGAGCTGCCCGTCCAAATCCCGTCAAACTCACGCCCGCGGTAGAATTCGGCCAACACCTCATCTTGCGCGGCCCCTTCAGCGACGGCCTGACGAAACGCCGTCGTCTGGGCAAAGCCCGCGTTCGGCGCGATGGCCGTGACAGCCAAAACAAAGGCAAACAGCGCACAAATGCGCGCGGCGAGATTGGTTCTCATTTTCTTATCCCCTAGACGTATGTGCAAAACGCGGCACAAAACCGTTCAAAAAACTCTAATGCAGATAGGCAGCAGCACCCGCGCGCAGTCTATTCACATTGGCGTTAACCTGCGATGTAAATTAACATTGCGCTGTCTGCACCTCACTGACCTTTGCACAAATGCAACAAATGAGCGGTTAATCACAATCTGCGCAAAATTTCGCCTATTTCCCCCTTGATGTGGAACCAAACCAGATAAGGGGCTTGGTCCACGATTCGACTTGTGTCATACAACCTGTGCATCTGGGGATAGAATGCAAAACGTTCGTGGTAAAACATGGACATACAGGTAAGCGACGGGACAGCGCTAAGATGACAAGTACAACAGCTTCGAGCATTTCTCGGCGTGGATTGCTAGGCGCCTTTGCGGCCACCGCAATTGCAGCCGCACCCACCTATTCAAACGCAGCAGGCTTCCTGCGCGGCGGTGGCGACATCCGACGCCTCAAAATGTACTCAGGCCGCACCGGCGAAAGCATCGACACGATCTATTGGATCGAAGGCCAGTACATCGGCGAAGCCGTCACCGAGGTGAACCGCTTCTTCCGTGACTGGCGCAATGGCCAAACTCACCAGATCGACACACGCACTGTCGATATTATTGCAGCCACGCAAAACCTGCTCGACAGCGATCAACCCTTCACATTGATTTCCGGCTACCGGTCCCCACAGACCAACGCCATGTTGCGCGCAAACTCCTCCGGCGTGGCCCGTAACTCCTTGCACTTGCAGGGCAAAGCCGCCGATCTGCGCATGCAAGGCCGCTCCGTGTCCCAAATGGCGCGCGCTGCAGCCGCCTGTCGCGCTGGCGGCGTCGGCCGCTACTCCGGCTCAAACTTCGTCCACATGGATTGCGGCCAAGTCCGCACTTGGGGCAGCTGATCTCTCGGCCAATCACAGAACACCAAATTCAAAGCCGCCGAACAAAACTGTCCGGCGGCTTTTTTGTGATCGTCCGTTAGGCGCTTCGTTTCCTGCAGCCTCTCACACAAACTTAAAGTGATTGCGGAACGGCATCTCTCGCAACCGTGTCCCCGTAGCTGCAAAAATAGCATTGGCCAAGGCTGCCGCCGCAGGTGGCACCGCAGGCTCGCCCATGCCACGCACATGGTCGCCCAACTCCAAAGCACGCGTCTCAACCTGTGGCGCCTGATACAACCGCATCGCCTCAAACCCGTCGAAATTCACTTGTTCGGTCATCCCGTCAAAATGCGTGATTTCCGACGATATCGCATGGCCCAAACCCCACAATGCCCCGCCGCTCATCTGGCGGGCTAATGTTTCAGGATCAACAACTTGCCCGACGTTCGACACCACATAAACCTTGTCGATCTTGATGCCCGCTTCCGTGTTCGTCACCTCAACCACCTCGGCGCAAGGCACCCCGAATGACATGCAAAACCCAACACCGCGCCCGCGATCCGGCCCCATCGAGGGTCCATCCCACCCCGAAAGCTCCGCCACCGCCTCAAGCACGGCACGCGATGCGTCATCCCACATCAAACGAATGCGTTCCGCCATCGGATCAGCGCCCGCCGCATGGATCACTTCATCCAACGCGCAGTCATGAAAAAACCCATTGGTCGAGGCCCCAACGCTCCGCCAACTTGAAATCGGCGCCAGTTCTTCGGCGCGATATCCCGTCACGCGGTAGTTCGGAATGCCAAACGGCTGCTCCCAAGCGCCCGCTACGATCTGCGCATCCGGCCCCGGCACGGACAATCCCAACCGTCCCATCTGGCTCGCCACGACAGACGGCATCGCAATGCCCAAATCAAGGCTCTCCACCTGCCCGTCTTTCACCGTGCCCCGCATCCGCGCCATAGCAATTTGGCGCGTGTAATCTTGGGCCATATCTTCTTCGCGGCTGTAGGTTAGCTTGATCGGCGTATTAGGCACGGTCAGCGCAATCTCGGCGGCCTGTTTGCACACATCCAGCTCCAACCGATGCCCGAACGATCCGCCCATCACCAACACATGCACATGCACATTATCCGCATCATGCCCGGTGATCTTGGCCACTTCGGCTTGCACAAACCGCGGCACCTGCGTGCCCGTCCAAACATCCACACGGTCGGCTGCAACCCGAACCGTGGCGTTTATCGGCTCAAGCGGCGCATGGGCCAGATACGGCGCGCGATACTCGGCCTGAACCACATCACCAGCGGCCAACGCGGCCTCTATATCACCGTCATCCCGGTACTGGCTGTCTTGCCCATCCTTTGAAAACGCAGCCTCAAGTGCCGCCCAATGATCTGCCTGCTCCGCCGCATAGGGCGCCTTGCTCCACCCCGCCGTCACAACCTTCGCCGCCTGAAACGCGCGCCACGTGTTATCGGCAATCACACCAAAACCACCCGTCACAGGCACCACCGCCTGCACACCGCGCATGGCCAATGCTTCATCCCCATTGATCCACCAACACGCGCCGCCTTTTCGTGGGTTGGTCACCACCGTGGCATGCAACATCCCGTCCAGCTCGAAATCAATCCCGTAGTCCTGCGTGCCAGTTGATTTGGCCGCAATGTCAAAGCGCTGCACTGGCTTCCCAATGTATCGCCACGCGGATGGATCCTTTAGCGTCACATCCTCAACAGGCTGTATATCCGCCGCCGTCTCTGCCAGATCCACATAAGGAATCTTCGTACCATCCGGCAAAATCACCGCGCCACGCGCGGTCGTCATCTGCGCCACTGCAACACCCGTCTCACGCGCCGCTGCAGCTTTTAGCGTCTCACGCGCCACCGCACCGGCAACCCGCAATTTCTCCCACGCATCCGCCGTCGTCGTCGACCCACCTGTGATCTGCACGCCCATGACCTTCATAGCCGCCTGCATAATCGACCGCATCGAATTCGCGCCAAACCCGTCATCTGTGGGCATAAACCCAGGGGCTTCTTCGCTCAGCGCAGTGTTGTAATACGCCGCCGCCGGTGGGCCCGGCTCCATCGTCACCTGATCCAGATCGATATCCAACTCCTCGGCAATCAACATGGCCTGCACCTGATAGGCACCCTGCCCCTTATCAGCCCGCGGCGTGATCAGCGTCACCCCGTCTGCTGTGATCCGCACATATTCTGTCAGCGCGGCCTCACCCTCAGCCAAGTCCGCCAACAAAGGATTCTCCAACGGGCGTTTCACCAGATACGCCCCAAACGCCACACCACCCACAACAGCGGCCGACCCAATCAAAAACGCGCGCCGCGCGATCGTTTTCCCACGTCCCATGTTCACGCCTCCCGCAACTTGGCCGCAGCCGTGACAATCGCCGCTCGAATTTGCGGATACGTGCCGCAGCGGCACAAATTGCCCGACATTTCCGCGTCTATCTCTTCGTCCGTCGGGTTCGGAATTTGCGCCAACATCGACGCCGCCTGCATAATCTGCCCGGATTGACAGTACCCGCATTGCGCCACCTGATGCTCCGCCCAGGCCGCTTGCACCGCATGCATCGCCTCCGGCGTACCCAACCCGTTGATCGTCGTGACCTCGGCACCGACCGCATCAATCGCCCATGTCTGACACGACCGCACCGCGACCCCATCCACATGCACCGTGCACGCCCCGCATTGCGCGATCCCGCACCCGTATTTTACGCCCTTAATGCCGATCTCGTCGCGCAACACCCACAACAGCGGCATGTCATCTTCCACATCGACCTCATGGGTCGTACCGTCTACAGTCAAACGCATAGCAGCCTCCACTTTCAGCCCTAACTTTACATTTCATCAAAATTTGTCAAGATGTCAAAATGAACACCCCAAACGCGCCCCTTCTCGACGCCGCCCTCAGTGTCTTTCTACGATATGGCTTCAAACGCACCACAATGGGCGACATCGCCAAAGCCGCGCATATGTCGCGGCCGTCCCTCTATGCGCGCTACGCAAACAAAGACGATGTCTATGCCGCCGTGCTGGAACGCTACATCCGCCAAACCCTGTCAGACCTGCAACAAGCTTGGACCAGCTGCAGCACCTTGTCCGAACAGCTAGACTGTATTTACGACGTCACCGTCGGCCCCTCGTTTCAATTGCTGAGCGATTTTCCAGATGCCGCTGACCTGATCGACGGCATGGAAACGCCAGCCGGAAAACAGGCCAAAGCAAACATCACAGCCGACGTCATCGGCGTCTTCTCAGACCTGCTCGCCCCATTTGCCCCGCAGCTGATGCAGCACGATCAAACCCCGCAGCAGGTTGCACGCTTTATCGAACAAAGCAAAACAGCCATGCTGCACACGGCCACAGATCAGGCGGACCTGAAACAGCAGTTTTCAACCCTCAAAGCCGCACTCTTGGCCCTGACCCGGTAAAGACCTAACCTAGGCATAATCAATCGCGCCCTAGGCGCGCATGATGCGTCGTGCGCCATCAATCGCCGGTGGCAAGGTTGCGACAAATTCATCCTCTGGCACCGGACGGCCCAGAAAATACCCCTGCACCGCTTCGCAGTGCAAATCAGCAACTGCGTCCAATTGCGCTTGCGTCTCGATCCCTTCGATCACAACACCACACTCAACCAACCGCGCAACGCGCACCAAGGCGCTCAAAATATGGATCTGCGCGGGGTTCTCCGCCAACGGGCTGATCAACATCCGGTCCAACTTCACCCGATCCGGCTTCACCGATTGCAACGCCAAAATCGATGAATGCCCCGACCCGAAATCGTCCAGATCAATCCGAATGCCCGCCTTGCGAACTTTGCGCAGTACCGCGTCCAACGCGTCCGTCCGTTGATCCAGAAACGACGTTTCCAATAGCTCAAATGAAATCGCGTGGTGGGACTTTAACTTTCCAGTCACCTGCTCGATCAAATCCGGCTGCATCAAGCGGGGCAGCGAAATATTCAACGCAACTGTGGGCACGGCAAGCCCCGCCTGCGCCCAGCGATCTTGCGCCGCAAGCACGCAATCCAGTACATATTCGTCCACACGCGCGCAAAGCCCCGTAGACTGTGCCGCTGGTAAAAACTCATCCGGCATCACCAAACCACGCACGGGGCAATCCCATCGCACCAAAGCTTCCGCCCCGACGACCGCCAATGTCTCCCCATCAAACTGCGGCTGAAAATGGCAACTCAAATGGCCCGCATCCATCGCACCAGCCAAATCGTGGTAGGTCGCTACATCATTGGGTGAAACCGAGCGTTGCCGCGAACAGAACATTTTGAAACACGACCGGCCCGCCGATTTCGCCGCATACAATGCCACATCTGCGTTGATGAAAACTTCTCCTGCATCTTCAACACCACCGTTCGCAATCGCGCAGCCAATACTCAAACCAACAGATCGCACTTGCCCCTTCATGATCATCGGCGCAGCCATCTCGTCGATCATAGACTGGCACAACGCCCGCAACGCCCGTTCACCATCAAACTTTTCCAACAACACCACAAATTCGTCACCGCCATTGCGGCACGCCAATCCCGCGTCACCGACCAATCCCCGCAATGTCTCGGCCACACGCGTCAAAACTTGATCGCCCGCAGCATGGCCCAGTGTATCATTCACCTTTTTGAAATGGTCCAAATCGATGTGCAGGACAGCAAAATCATCCTGCGGTCCCAGCCGTTCCAGCATCTCCTTGGTGTATTCATCCAACATCCGCCGGTTGGCCAAACCCGTCAGTGCATCGTGGCGTGAATCATGCTCAAGCAACTCTCGCGCACGTTCCAATTCAGCCGTTCGTTCGTAGTCCTCTGTGACATCAATATTGACACCCAGCATTTTACCAGACGACCCAGAGCCGCCTATAAAACGCGCTGCGCTGCGCAGATATCGAATTTCGCCGTCCTGTCGAATAATCCTATAATCCGCATGGAGATCACGACGTTCAGCCAAAGCCCGATCCGCCGCAGCGACTGTCGCCTCCCGATCATCGGGATGTAAAAACGTCTCCCACACATCATCCGGACGCCAGTTTTCTCCACCTTGCACGCCATAAATTTTCAACAGCGCATCGTCCCAAAACACTTTCGACGTCGCAGAATCAAACTCCCAAACACCGATTCCCGATACACCAATCGCCAGCTGCAACTTACTGCTCAGCTCCAGTTGCGAGACTTCAACATCTTTGAAGGCGCTGATATCTGTATCCATCCCAACCAACTGCCGCGCCTGTCCATTCTCATCGCGCGACATCGCCCTGACCCGGCATTGAATCCACTTCCACGTGGTCTCACTCGTCTTGTACCTGTACTGTAAATCTAGGCTTTCTTCGTCGCCCCCCACCAGCGCCCGTACAGCATCTTTCAAGTGCCGGTGATCATCAGGGTGGGTGTCAAACAGCCACCAATCCCTGTCCTCAGCCGATTGACCTGATAATTCATGAACTATTGGTTTCCCACGCAAACGGCACCACGCTGGCGTCACAGATAGCGTTTGCAGCCTGACATCATATCGCCAAACTCCCTGCTCCAGATGCTCGAGCAAATAGGTAAGCCGCGAACTGTCTAACGGTGCATCTGAACGCAACTGGCAGAGGGTCAAAACGCTATCTTCGTCCGTCATAAGCCGGTCTAACGACAAACGATGCCGGCCCGACGGCAACTCCACACTCAACTTCGCTGACTTGCTGTCAGCGCCCACCAATGCGGCCTGCACGCTCGGCAATGCCTGTTGGATCGAAGATCCCCCACACGCCTCCAAAACCTCCGCCAAACGCACCCCGAGCATCTCGCCCATTGTGTCCGGCATTCTTTCAACGAAGGCGGTGTTGTACGCAACAACAGCCCCGCTACAATCTAAAATTGCAGACGGCTGGGTTAAGATGCCAACCAAATGTTCGGCAAAATTTGCAATACTCATAACGTCGACAACCCTCACCAATCGTTCTACGCCCCGCTTCACAGCATCAACACTATCAAGTTTTCAACGCAAGAGTGTTAACACAATGAGTACTAACGCAAATTAACCATGAAACCTCAGCTACGAAGGAAAATCGGCTCCATATTCCCACATGCCCCGCACCAAAGGTCAAGCAACACCGAATTTCGCACGCATCATCAGCGGACCTTCCGCACCAATTCAATCCAAAGTTGTTAAACTTGCAAGTAAATTCATCGGCACCAACCCCAGCGGTCCGCCGCATCAGGCCCAAAGCACCGCACAAGCCCCATATAAAATGTGGGCGGCCGTCGGCATGCGATATCACATTTAGGTAAAATGGCGGACCGTAGAGGATTCGAACCTCTGGCCTCTGCCTTCGGAGGGCAGCGCTCTATCCAGCTGAGCTAACGGTCCATTGATGTCGCTATACCCGCCCGCGTCGCGCGGTGCAACGGGTCACGCGAACAGTTTATGACAAAGCTCTAATGCATCCACCAATGCATCCACTTCATCCGTGGTATTGTACATCCCAAATGACGCGCGGCAGGTCGCCGTCAGCCCCAAATGATCCATCAACGGCCCCGTGCAGTGTTGCCCGGCACGCACGGCGACACCCTTCTTATCCAGAACGGTGGAAATATCATGGGCGTGGGCAGCACCCTCCAAAGTGAATGAGAAAATCGCCCCTTTATTGGCAGACTGGCCCTGCACATTCAGCCAATTCAACCCGTCCAACCGATCGCGTGCATAATCGCGCAACACACGTTCATGGGCGGCGATATTCTCCATCCCCAATCCCATCATATAGTCCAGCGCAACACCCAAACCGATCGTCTGCACAATCCCCGGCGTCCCCGCCTCGAATTTCATCGGCGCATCATTGTAAATCACAGCGTCCTTGTGGACCTCTTTGATCATATCACCGCCACCAATGAACGGCCGCATCTCGGCCATCCGCTCGGGCCGAATATAAATCGCACCAGACCCGGACGGGCCGTATAATTTATGCCCCGTGACCGGATAGAAATCACAGCCCAAATCCTCAACATCCACCGGCATATGAACCGACGCCTGAGACCCATCAATCAGCGTCGCCACTCCTTTGGCGCGCGCCGCTTCACAAATCGGCTTCACATCAACAACGGTCCCTAACACGTTGGACATATGCGTAATTGCAATCAGCTTGGTGCGCGGCGTGATCGCATCAATCACCTTTTGCGGGTCCAAATCACCTGTCACGTCCACATCGACCCAGACAAGCTTAATCCCCATCCGTTCGCGCAAAAAATGCCAAGGCACGATGTTTGCATGATGCTCCATCACGCTCAAAATGATCTCGTCACCCGCGGACAGATTTTCCATCGCCCAGCCATAGGCCACCAGGTTGATGCCCTCGGTGGTGCCAGAATTCAAAACAATCGAATTCTCATCGGACGCCCCCAAAAATTTGGCCACGACGCCGCGCACGCTTTCATATTTTTCCGTCGCCAGATTGCTCAGGAAATGCAGGCCACGATGCACATTGGCATATTCTTCGGAATAGGCCGTGTTGATCGCATCGATCACCACCTGCGGCTTTTGCGAAGACGCACCATTGTCCAGATAAACCAATGGCTTACCATTCACTTCTCGCGCTAAAATTGGAAAATCCGCACGGACTTTGTTTACGTCAAACGTCATACCAGCTCCAAATCAAAGCCAAGCCCCGTCAGCCCCGCCACAAACGCCACGCCAGCCACAGACACCAGCCCGGCCACCAAAACCACCAAGGCTGCCTTGGCCACACCGTCAAATTCATGTCCCATCGTCACGCCAACCGTGAGGCCACGCAGCAGAACAAATAGCCCGAAAATCCAGATGAACAATGTCAGGAACGGCAGAACAAAGAACGACAGAAACACCGCCCCCTCAATCACAACCAGCGCAATCTGCAACATCGCAATCACCGACATGATCGCAGCCAAACTGCCCGTACCACCGAACAAGCGGCCAATCTGAAACACCGCGAACCCGAACAGCAGCCCCATGATCACAGCCAGAATGCCTTGCTCCAGCGGGCCGCCCATAATGATCTCAACTTGGCTGCCGTCCGTCATCTCCAAAATCCGGCGCGGCTGATCGACAAACTGCATCTGAATGCCGGAAAATACGCTCGACATGACAGCGGACAGAACGATCATCAAAACCGATCCGTTCAGCGGTATGCCCGCGCCCAAAACCAGCCGCGATGCCATCGCAGGGTCTCGAATAAACAGTTTCGTCATGGTCCAAACGGACGCCGCGGAAAATTCCATTATCGCTCCTTAGACGTCTCGATCAGCCCACTGATCCAGAACCAAACCAACACGGCCAACCAAATGGCCCCCACAGCTGTCGTGCCCGGGTGTTCCAACCCATTAAACCCGACCAATAACCCGTAGAACAATGCCAGCGGCGTCGCCGCCAACCAGCCCCAAAACACGGCCAGACGCGCGCCATATGTCGTGGCGGCAGGCCGCACCACTTTCGCCCCTAAAAAGGCAATAAATGCAATAAGATAGAACAACAACGGGGCGACCATCATCAACGCGAAAAACGCGTAGATCGTATCTTGCTGGAAATCCGATCCCGTCTGAACCGCACCGCGTTGCAGCGCCGGCAGCCGAGAGAGGAACACCAAAAAACACCCAATCATCAACCACGCAATCGCGCGATCTTCACGCACGCCCATGTCCGCCAGCCCGCGCACAACAGTGCGCGGACGGCGATACATTGCAGCAATATCGCGGCTGACAGGCATCAGCTGGCGCGCCGCGCCAACCAACCGTTCAAACGGTCGTACAAAGCCTCGGAAAGCGCATCATTCTCGATCTCTTCCAATGCTTCAGCCAAGAACGCCAGCACCAACAAATCCGTGGCCTCTTGCTCCGGCACACCGCGTGACCGCAGGTAGAACAACGCGTCTTCGTCAATCGCACCCGATGTCGACCCGTGCGAACAGGCAACATCATCTGCGTAGATTTCCAACTCAGGCTTCGCCAAGAACTGGCTATCGTCATCCAACAGCAAAGACTGGCTGATCTGGTACCCGTCCGTCTTCTGAGCGTCTTCTTTCACAAGAATCTTGCCCTGAAACACGCCAGTTGCCCCGTTGCGCAGCACCTTTTTGAACACCTGACGGCTCTCGCAGTTCACGGCATCATGGGTGATGAACACGGTGTCATCATGGTGGAAATCAGCGCCGTCACCAACGCAAACACCAGCCACATGCGCCACAGCATCATCGCCCAACAGCTCAATCACGCACTCGTTGCGCGTCAAAACGCCGTTCATCGTCAGTGTGAACGATTTGAAGGCGCTCTCGGTCCCAAGCTGCGCAAAGGCCGCCGTCGCCGCGCGCCGCTCATGGTCACGCCCTTGAACACGCACGTGGTGAAACGCCGCTTTATCCGCAATCTCAACTTCCAGCACTGTGTTAAACCGCGCAGCACCAGGGCCAGCTTCAAGAAGGGTCATCTCAGCCCCCTCTTCGACCTTAATGCAGTGATGCAGCATCACATCAGAAGTATCTGAATTATGGCTATAAATCAGATTCACAGGCTTACTCACCTTGCCGGTCACCCGGATCACAAGACCCTCAGCCGCAAAGGCCGTGTTCAGCGCCGTCAGCGGACGCTCGACAGGTGTCTGCCCGCGTGTTTCCAACACACCAAACACATCTTTGGCCCAGTGGATGTCCTTCGCCAAAGCGTCGGACAACCGCTCAATCTCCAGCCCTTCCAACGACAGATCATCAGACGCATCCGCATCAAAAACACCGTCATTGAAAACCACTGTCAAACGATCAACCGCATCCCACGTCGAAGGCTCATCCGTTTTGAACGTCGCAGCCGCAGGCGCTTCGGCGTCCACCAAAGTCGCAGGCTTGGTGTACTTCCAATACTCATCCCGCGCATGGGGCAAACCCATCGTCTGCACCCGCGTCAACGCCGCTGCACGCGCCTCAGCAGCCCAACCGGCCCCCTTAGGCAGGCTCAACGTCGCCAAACGCGCGTCTGTTGCATCTTGCTTAAGCTTCGGCAAAGCCATTAGGCCACCTCCGCCAAAATATCGGCATAACCGTTGTTTTCAACTTCAAGCGCCAGCTCAGGCCCGCCCGTTTTCACGATACGACCATCCGCCATAATGTGCACAACATCCGGTTTGATGTGGTCCAGCAGGCGTTGGTAGTGTGTGATCACAAGGAACCCACGACCTTCGTCGCGCAGCGCATTCACACCTTCAGACACCAATTTCATCGCATCAACGTCCAGACCGGAATCTGTTTCGTCCAAGATGCACATCTTTGGCTCAAGCATCGCCATCTGCAAAATCTCGTTGCGCTTCTTCTCACCGCCAGAAAAGCCCACGTTGACAGGACGCTTCAGCATATCCGCATCGATCTTCAGCGTTTTCGCCTTGGCGCGCACCACTTTCAAAAACTCCGCCGCGGACATTTCTTCTTCGCCGCGCGCCTTGCGCTGTGCATTCACAGCCGTGCGCAGGAACGTCATGTTGCCGACACCTGGAATTTCAACAGGGTATTGGAACGCCAAGAACAGGCCAACAGCCGCGCGCTCTTCCGCATCCATCTCCAACAGCTCTTCACCGCCCAAAGACGCAGAGCCTTCGGTCACTTCGTAGCCGTCTTTGCCAGACAACACATATGACAATGTCGATTTACCAGAGCCGTTCGGCCCCATAATCGCGTGCACTTTACCAGGCTCAACCGTCAGGTTCACACCTTTGAGGATTTGCTTATCCTCTTCTTCAAGCTTGACGTGCAAGTTTTTGATTTCCAGCATCTTTTCCTCTTTCCATAGTCGTAGAGAGGGCACGCGTCTCCGCGGCCCCCTAATTTGGGTTGTTTCTTAAATTGTCAGAAATGACAGGTGTTAGGTGACGAGCGTCGCGCTCGCCAACATGTCGGCCACCCATGCGGGTGGGTAAAATTTTGCGTAGACCTGCGGCGCCAATGCGACCAGATCTGCCTCGAACACGAACGCGCCCATGAACCCTGCGGTTTGCACCGGCAGAACCTGTTTGCGAAGTCGGAAGACCAGCATCGCGATGCCGCTCAGCATCACGGCCAAAATCAACACTGTGGGGATCGTTGCAAACACGCTGGCGGCATCCACACCCTTCTCGGCGGCAGCGCTCAGCGCTCTGTCCAGATAGGTGAAATTCACCCAACGTGACGCAACCACGCTCAGTGCGCCCGCCAGCAACGCCACAAGATACAGCAAAATACTGGTCTTTTTCTGCGTAGATTTGGCCTGCATCTTCACATTTGCCTTCGCCAGAAAGCTCCGCTCGTCGCGCAATTCCGCCAAACCCTCGCCCGGCACGGTCCACGATGTTGTTTTTCCAGACGAAATCTTGTCCATCCGTTGCGCAAATGTGGTCGAGCTTACAGCCATATGTCCTATCCCTAACAGCAGATGTGTTAACGATTAAAACCGGTTTCGGGCTGAAATGGGGCAAGCTCTGGGCGCGCCCATGACGCACGGCGACAATTTGCGTCAAACCCTCCAAGGTGACGCAACGTCGCCCTATCGTCGCTCCAAAGGCGCGGTGTGTTGGTGTCCTATGCATCAAACCCGCCCTCACATCGCTCTCACGCTCAACGCCATCAGCGCCACAGCCATGTCTGGCGTGAGCTGCGTCGGAACAACGTCAAAAATCGCGGCCCGATCCACAAACCGCGACGGCTTAATGAACCGCTCAACCTCCTTATACGGCTCGCGATCAATGTAATCATCGAAAATCACGGTCACAGGTTTTTGCGTGAACATCATCACAGACAGCAAACAGGCAGGCCGAAACCGACCATCAATCAGCACCACATCGGGCTGCTTAAACGTCTCAGCCTGCCAGATCGACGTTGGGTATTTGTGCCAACGGCCTACATGTTTGCGGCCCTTGGGCTGTGCCCACGCTTTTGTTTCACCTATAAAAACAGGTCGAATATGCACGTCAGCTGCGGGCGGGTTCTGTTCGAAATACCCTTCCATCATCGCAGCCCAGTTCAAATCGCACTCAACGGAAAAGACAGTTTTGCCAACCATCTCACCGGCCATCACCGTCGATCCACCGCTGCCATATTCCAAGATGACATCCGCAGCTTCATACGCCGCGCGCACGCCGTCCGCCACGGCCTCTGGCATGGTTAGTTTCGGCCGTTCGATCGGCGTAGTTTCAGAACCGGAAGTCACGCTCATCGCTCACCCCCGCGCCTTCAAAACAGCATCGGGCAGATGAGCAACAAATCTTGCGGAGGTGTCTTTGGCAACAACCTCCCTAGACGTCAATTCATCCAAACAATGCAACGTCAAATCGTAGCTCTCGAAAACAATACATGACGCCAAAGCCAATTGCGTCAGCTGCCGGTCACTGATCGCCGCCATGTCCTCTAGGTTGCGGATATACACCGCATCCCCATCCAGCATCTGCGACCCCACAGAGCGACGATCCAGCACGCGCCATTGTGAGTTTTTGACCGGCAAAGACTTGTTGGTGATCAATTTGTGAAGCTTGAACCCTTGGGCGCGCAGCTCCAAATCGACTTCCGCCCAGAGGGGCTCGTCCTCATACATGCGGTGAAACCGAACCTCGGGGATCACAGCAATAGCTTGCGACAGCTTGTTCTTCCCCCCTTGCAGAACGGCCAATTCGCCGCCCTGTAAATCCATTTTCAGCAGATCGACCTGCGGCAGCGCCTCCAGATCATCGATCTCAACGAGATCGACATCCATCTCGGTTACAGTTCTTTCATACCACCGCTCGCGACCCAAAAAATCAGCACTCGGTTTGTGAATTTTAAACAGCGACGACAGAACCGCGAACTCATGGGCGTAAAATGTGGCCGGACCCTTCGGCCCGACCGCTTGCGGAAAATAGGTCGCCTTGGTGTCTTGCGCCTTTTCAAGTTCCGCGAAAGCCTGAGGGTTTGGCTCAAACCCCCAGACATGGCACATGTCATGCTCCAACAGCAGCTGGTAATCTGGCACGTTGATCGGGTTGGCACCCACATCGAGGATTTTCATATCCTCGGGCGCCAAAACCTCTCTCAAGAAACCAAGCCTATGGAGCGCAGAGCGGGACATTAACCGACAGACCCTTCCAACGAAATCGCCACAAGCGCTTGTGCTTCCATGGCAAATTCCATCGGCAGCGCCTGCAGCACTTCCTTACAGAACCCGTTCACAACCAAGGCCACAGCCTCTTCTTCGTCCATCCCGCGCGACCGGCAGTAGAACAATTGATCGTCATCCACTTTGGATGTCGTCGCCTCGTGCTCAACTCGGGACGAGTTGTTCTTAACCTCAATGTACGGCACCGTGTGCGCCCCACATTTGTCACCGATCAACAGGCTGTCGCACTGCGTATAGTTACGGCTTTCCTTGGCTTTCGGGTGCATCGACACAAGCCCGCGATAGGTGTTCTGCGCCTTGCCCGCCGAAATGCCCTTAGACACGATGCGCGACTTGGTGTTCTTGCCCAAATGCACCATCTTCGTGCCGGTATCGGCCTGCTGCATGTTGTTGGCAATCGCGATCGAATAAAACTCGCCCTGGCTGTCATCGCCCCGCAAAATGCAGGATGGGTACTTCCACGTCACCGCAGAGCCCGTCTCTACTTGCGTCCACATCACCTTGGAGCGATCCCCGCGGCAATCCGCACGTTTCGTCACGAAGTTATAAATGCCGCCCTTGCCCTCTTCATCACCGGGGAACCAGTTCTGAACGGTGGAATACTTCACCTCGGCGTCATCCATGATCACGATCTCAACCACAGCGGCGTGCAGCTGCGCCACATCCCGCTTCGGCGCCGTACACCCCTCAAGGTAGGACACATAAGCGCCCTCATCACAAATGATCAGCGTGCGCTCAAACTGGCCGGTGTTCTCAGCATTGATGCGGAAATACGTAGACAGCTCCATCGGGCACTTCACGCCCTTGGGAATGTACACAAACGACCCATCCGAAAACACGGCGGAGTTCAACGTCGCATAGAAATTGTCCTGCACCGGCACAACAGACCCAAGGTACTGCTTCACCAACTCAGGATGCTCTTTGATCGCCTCGGAAATCGAGCAGAAAATAACACCCGCCTTCGCCAGCTCATCCTTGAATGTCGTGCCCACAGACACGGAATCAAACACCGCATCCACAGCAACCTTGCGGCCCTCGGCAGGCGCATCTTCCGCCCCCTCAACACCAGCCAAAATCATCTGTTCTTTCAACGGAATACCGAGCTTTTCATACGTCGCCAGCAACTTCGGATCGACCTCGTCCAGCGACTTGGGCTTCACTTCCATCGACTTGGGGCGCGCGTAATAATACTGGTCCTGAAAATCAATCTCAGGATAGTCCACCATCGCCCACTCAGGCTCTTTCATCTCCAGCCAGCGTTTGTACGCGGCCAAACGCCACTCCAACATCCACTCAGGCTCGTCGTTCTTCTCGGAAATCAGGCGCACGATGTCTTCGGTCAGACCTTTGGGCGCGTATTCCATCTCAATGTCTGTTTCCCACCCGTATTTGTAGGTCCCCGACAGCTTTTGAACCGCATCAACCGTTTCCTGATCGACACCATCCTTGGCTTCCATGACTTGATCTTCGCTTGCCTCAACGACACTCATGCTATGTTCCTCATCTTCATTACGCGACCTGCCCGTTACGGGCGCCCCCCATTCCGGGCATAGTGCCGCTCTAATTTCTGTGTCCAAACGTCAACGAATGTCGCGACGTCTTGTTCCGTTGTCTCAGGCCCCAGCGACACGCGAATAGCGCTCGCCGCTTGGTCCTCATCATATCCCATCGCCAACAACACCTTGCTGGCCTTTACTTTACCGCTGGAGCAGGCCGACCCGGCGGATACAGCAATCCCTGCCAAATCCAACGCCATCACCTGCGTCTCCCCCTTCCAACCTGGGGTCATCAAGCAAGATGTGTTCGGCAAACGCGCCGCATCTTTCCCGACTAAAATAGTCTCTTGATTGGCGGCCTCAACCCCAGTTTCTAGAATATTTCTAAGTTTCAGGATTCTGTCCCAAACACCAGCCTCTAAATCAGCCGCCGCCGCCGCAATCGCCGCCCCCATGCCCGCGATGCCCACCACATTCTCTGTGCCCGACCGTCGGCCCATCTCTTGCCCGCCACCGGTAATCTGCGCCGCCACATCAGTGCCTTGCGGAAACACCAAAGCCCCCACGCCTTTCGGCCCGCCAAATTTATGGGCCGACAAAAACGCCATGTTGAGGCCCGACCAGGAAAACGCGAACGGCAACCGCCCGATCGCTTGGCTCACATCACTCACCGCCAAACCTTGGGGCAGATCCTGAATCACGCCCGTCTCGGAATTGGCCAGCTGCACGACAGAGCGCGCAGGATCACCCACCGCAACAGCCCCCAACCGGTCCACCTTCAAATCAGGCGTTACCCAGCCCAAAACCGCATCATGCTCAATAGGCGCCGCATGCAAATCGCGCCCCCGGCACGCTAGCGCCGCCGCTTCCGTGGCCCCCGACACGAACACAATATCCGCGCCAGACGCCCCAATCGCCGCCGCCACCTGCGCCCGCGCCGCTTCCACCAAACCTTTGGCCACACGCCCCTCGGCATGCACGGAAGACGGATTGCCCACATGATCCATGGCCGCAATCATCGCCGCACGTGCCTCAGCCCGCAGCGGTGTCGTGGCATTGTAATCCAGATAAATGCGGCTCACCGATCAGCCCTCAATCGTCCACAACTTCAAACAGGTTCGGCACCGCAGGGCACGGGGCCAACCCGTTGCCCACCACATCCGACAGACGCGTCTGATGCAGAAACACGTAAACATGCGCGCTCAGCCCCTCCCACAACCGGTTGGTCATGGATTGCGCGCGGCTGCCCGACAGCCCGCCAGACGCGCCCGCCCCCTGATGCATCGCCGACACCGTCTCATCAACGGCGCCCAAAATATCAACCACGCGAATTTCCGACGCAGGCTTGGCCAAACGGTAGCCGCCCCCCGGCCCACGCACACTTTCAACCAGCCCCGCACGGCGCAATTTCACGAACAATTGCTCCAAATACGGCAAAGACACATCTTGGCGCTTCGACAATTCGCCCAAATTCACCAAGGCATCGTTCGGCTGCAGCGCAATATCGGCCAGTGCAACCATCGCATATCGGCCTTTTGTACTTAATTTCATGACCTTCGCCCCCGATCTGATGATGCTGGGCGTTGACGTGGCCCCGACACCCCTTTAATTCAAGACAACCCACGTGCCCAAGACAGGCGCACACGGTTTAGAATCCTTCTAAGGTGCCTGAGCGTTTTCGTCAACAATCGCTCCACGGCCACAGACGAACGACCGAAACGAACAGAAGAACGGACCAATATGCCCGAAGTCATCTTCCCCGGCCCAGAAGGCCGCCTCGAAGGCCGCTACCACCCCCAAAAAGACCGTGACGCACCGATTGCGATCGTGTTGCACCCGCACCCGCAGTTTGGCGGGACGATGAACAACAAAGTCGTCTACAACCTGCACTACGCGTTCTACAACATGGGCTTCACGGTGCTGCGGTTTAACTTCCGTGGCGTTGGCCGCAGCCAGGGCGAATACGATCAAGGCGTGGGCGAATTGTCTGATGCCGCGTCTGCGCTCGATTACCTGCAGTCCATGAACAACAACTCCAAACACTGCTGGGTCGCAGGCTTTTCGTTCGGCGCATGGATCGGCATGCAACTGCTGATGCGTCGCCCAGAAATCACCGGCTTCATCTCCGTCAGCCCACCGGCCAACATGTATGACTTCAGCTTCTTAGCACCCTGCCCATCCTCCGGCCTGATCATCAACGGCGCCGCCGACCGCGTAGCCCCACCGGCTGACACCGTGAACCTCGTGAACAAACTGCACGAGCAAAAGGGTATCACCATCACCCACGATGAAGTCCCGGGCGCTGGCCACTTCTTTGAAGACCCGCACATGGATCCGATGATCGACACCGTTCAATCCTACGTCAAACGCCGCCTCACAGAGAACACCCGCTAACATGGGTTTGCTCGACGATATGGCCGATGACATCGCGCAAAAGGCCCTGAAAGACGAAGCCGCCTCTGGGGACGATCAAATCGTCACCCAGATCGGCGAAATCCTCGGATCCTCCAGCCAAACCTTGCAAGAGGCCTACCTCACCGCAATTCGCGTGCGCCGCGCCGAAAAACGCGCCCGCGACCTGCTGGCAAGCCGCGGACACAGCTAGGCCTCATGTCACCAGCCCACCGTCTGACCGCACAAATGGCCTTCCTGACCGAAGCCGACAAACTCAAATCGGTCACCCGCGCCAATGTGCTGTCCGACGGCTCGCGCTTTGAAAACACCGCCGAACACAGCTGGCACCTGTGCCTCTGGGCGGTGATCTTCGCCGACCAATCGGGCGGCGCAAATATCCCCCGCGTCCTTCAAATGCTCCTGCTCCACGACATCGTGGAAATCGACGCAGGCGATCACCCGATCCACCTTGTCCACGATGCCGCCGACGTCCACGCCGCCGAATGCGCCGCCGCCGACCGCCTCTTTGGCCTGCTGCCCGATGACCAAACCGTGGCCTTCCGCACCCTGTGGGACGAGTTCGAGACCGGCAAAACCACCGACGCCCGCTTCGCCCGCCTGATCGACAAAACCGCACCCATGTTTCTCGAGCTGGCCAACCCCGCCATCGGCCCCGCTGAACGCGACATCCTGCACGACATCCAAACCACCGGCCGCTTCGCGGATTTGAAAAACGACTGGCCCGAAGCCTTCGACACCGCCGCTGCCATGCTCGCGCGCCAAACCCCTATCATGTCAGACACCTTCGCCGCCCGCCTGCGCTTCGTGATGGAGGCCGACATCCTCAAAACCGTCCTGCGCGGCACCCCGCTGTGCGACGGTTCGCGCCGCGAAAACTCCGGCGAACACAGCTGGCACATCATGCTCTGGGCGCTGACACTCCAAGAACACAGCCACGTCCCCATCCAACTCGACACCGTGCTGATGATGCTCCTGCTCCACGATCTGGTGGAAATCGACGCAGGCGATAACCCGATCCACGGCACCTACGATCAGGCCGCCGTCGACGCTCAGGAACAAGCCGCGGCCAACCGCCTCTTCGGCCTGCTGCCCGCCGCCCAAGCCGCCCCCCTGCGCGCCATCTGGGACCAGTTCGAGGCAATGGAAACCGACGAATCCATTTTCGCCAAATCCCTCGACCGCGCGCAGCCCCTCGTCTGCAACCTCGAATCCGGCGGCGGCTCTTGGCGCGACTACGATGTCAGCCGCGCGCAATTGCAAACCCGCGTCGGCAACAAAGTCGACCGCGGCGCCCCCGCCGTCTGGGCCTACCTCGAACCACGCATCGACACGTGGTTCACGCTCAACAACCGCTAACGCGCCTCCTCCTTTTCCTGCCACGCGATCCTGTGCGCCCCCTCGCGCACCGGCAGCTTTCGGCTGTTTCACCTCACCTTTCTCAATCCATGGCTTCCGCTCCCATATTATTCCTTTCGCTCTAGTAATGTTATGTTATAACATAACATTCACACCCCGTGTGTTGCAAACCCAGCCACCCAAACCGGAGCCACCCATGACCGATAGCCGCCTTCCCGTCACCGTCCTCTCAGGATTCTTGGGCGCAGGAAAAACCACCCTCCTCAACCGTGTCCTCAACAACCGCGAAGGCCGTCGCGTCGCGGTCATCGTCAATGACATGTCCGAGGTGAACATCGACGCCGATCTCGTGCGCGCCGACACCGAACTCAGCCGCACCCATGAAACCCTCGTAGAAATGTCGAACGGCTGTATCTGCTGCACCCTGCGCGATGACCTCCTCGACGAAGTCCGCCGCCTCTCCATCGAAAACCGCTTCGACTATCTCCTCATCGAATCCACCGGCATCTCCGAACCCCTGCCCGTGGCCGCCACCTTCGACTTTCGCGACGAAAACGGCCAAAGCCTCGCCGATGTCTCCCGCCTCGACACGATGGTCACCGTCGTCGACGCCGTGAACCTGATGAACGATTACAGCTCCCACGACTTTCTGCACGACCGCGGCGAAACCCTGGGCGAAGACGACGAACGCACCCTCGTGCACCTGCTCACCGACCAAATCGAATTTGCAGATGTCGTGATCCTCAACAAAGTCACCGATGCAGGCCCGCAGCGCGTGGACGCCGCCCGCAAAATCATTCGCGCCTTAAATGCAGACGCAAAAATCATCGAAACCGACCACTCCGATGTCGCCGCCGAGCACATCTTGAACACAGGTCTGTTCGACTACGAAAAAGCGCACGAACACCCCATGTGGGCCAAAGAGCTCTACGGCTTTGCCGACCACGTCCCCGAAACCGAAGAATACGGCGTAGGCTCGTTCGTGTACCGCGCGCGCTTGCCCTTCATACCGGAAAAAATCCTCGACGTTTTGAACGGCGACCTGCCCGGCGTGATCCGCGCCAAAGGCCACTTCTGGATTTCGACCCGCCCCAAATGGGTGGCCGAATTCTCTTTGGCTGGCGCCCTGTCCAGCGTCAAACCACTGGGCACATGGTGGGCCTCCGTCCCCCAAGACCGCTGGCCCGACCACGACGGCGCGCGCGCCTATATCACCCAACACTGGTCCGAACCTTGGGGGGACCGGCGCCAAGAAATCGTTTTCATCGGCGCAGGCATCGACTGGCCCGCCCTCAAAGCCCGTCTCGACGCCTGCCTCGTGCCCGCCGTGGCGACATCAGGCCCCGATACACTGCCGGATTATGCCGATCCGTTTCCAACATGGCGAGAGAGTGCCCCGGCGGCGCAAAGCGCATAAATTGACCCAAGCAGCGCCCCGTCGGGGGCGCTGCCCGAACCTGCGCAACCTTGCTCGCGCCCATACTGGACCCATACCAAACCCATACCCGACCCATACGCCGAATTTCGCCCTTTCAGAATAAGTATACAATTGCATACAAGCCTCTTCCCTTGACAGCGTCTCTGCGCTACCCAACGGTCAGACCAACGTTACAGGTAAGGGAATCCCCCAATGGATAAGATCAAAGTTACTGGCCAAATCGTAGAAATGGACGGCGATGAAATGACCCGCATCATGTGGGCCTTCATCAAAGACAAACTCATTCTCCCCTATCTTGATTTAGACCTGCTGTACTACGATCTCGGCATGGAAAACCGCGACGCAACGGATGACCAAGTCACCATCCAAGCCGCTGAAAAAACTAAAGAAGTTGGCTGCGCTGTGAAGTGTGCCACCATCACCCCAGACGAAGGCCGCGTCGAAGAATTCGGCCTCAAAAAGATGTGGAAATCGCCCAACGGCACCATCCGTAACATCTTGGGCGGCGTCGTCTTCCGCGCGCCGATCATCTGCAAAAACGTCCCCCGCCTTGTCCCCGGTTGGACCAACCCCATCGTCATCGGCCGCCACGCATTCGGCGACCAATACAAAGCCACCGACATGAAATTCCCGGGGCCTGGCAAACTGACCATGAAATTCGTCGGCGACGACGGCACCGTCATGGAAGAAGAAGTCTACCAAGCCCCCTCCTCCGGCGTCTACATGGGCATGTATAACCTCGATAAATCTATCGAAGATTTTGCTCGTGCGTCTTTCAACTACGGTCTGAACCTTGGTTGGCCTGTCTATCTGTCCACCAAAAATACCATTCTAAAACAATATGATGGTCAGTTCATGCTGATCTTTGAGCGGATCTTTAACGAAGAATTCAAAGACAAGTTCGAAGAGGCTGGCATCTGGTACGAGCACCGTTTGATCGACGACATGGTGGCCTCCGCGATGAAGTGGTCTGGCAAGTTTGTGTGGGCCTGTAAAAACTACGACGGTGACGTCCAATCCGACACTGTCGCCCAAGGGTTTGGCTCCCTCGGCCTCATGACATCGCAACTGATGACACCGGATGGCAAAATCGTCGAAGCCGAAGCCGCCCACGGCACCGTCACCCGCCACTACCGCCAGCACCAAGCGGGCGAAGCCACCTCAACCAACTCCATCGCGTCCATCTACGCATGGACCGGCGCTCTGAAACACCGCGCCAAACTGGACGAGAACGAAAAGCTGACCCGCTTTGCAGAAACCCTCGAAAAGGTCATCGTCGACACCGTCGAAAGTGGCTTTATGACCAAAGACTTAGCGCTTCTCGTGGGCCCAGATCAAAGCTGGCTGACCACCGAAGGTTTCCTTGAAAAAATCGATGAAAATCTGAACAAAGCGCTCGGCTAAATTCTGACCGCGAGAACAAAAAAGGCCGCTCCCTAACGGGGGCGGCCTTTTTTATCTGGACAGTCCTGAACCGCAGTCCTAGCACTAAACCATGTCAAACACGTCCCAAATCCCGCCCAAAGACCGCCCTCGTCGCCACAGCCTTCTGGAAGACATCCAAGGTCTGTTGACCGGCACCACTTTGGCGGCCACGGGCTTGGTGATCCTCACCCATTTGGGGCTGGTCACGGGGCAAACGGCGGGTCTCGCGTTGCTGCTGTCCTACGCCACCGGCACGTCCTTTGCCTTTATGTTTTTCTTGGTAAACCTGCCGTTTTACTGGCTGGGCTACAAACGCATTGGCCTTCGGTTTGTGGTCAAAACGGTAGTCGCCGTCGCCTTGGTGTCCGGTTTTTCCGTTCTGTTTCCGCCCCTTATGCAATTCGACACGCTAGACCCCATCTTCGGCGTGGTGCTGTTTGGCGTTGTCACAGGCGGCGGGCTTTTGGCCATCTTCCGCCACGGCGCCAGCTTGGGCGGCGTGGGCATCTTGGCCCTTTATATTCAAGAAAAAACAGGGTTTCGCGCAGGGTTCGTGCAATTGGGCTTTGACGCCTTCGTCTTCCTCGCCGCCTTCTTTATCATCGATGTAAACGCGGTCCTGCTGTCGTTGTTGGGGGCCGTGATCGTGAATCTTGTGATCACCTTCAACCACCGCAAAGACTGGTACGTCGCGACCTGAGTTAAGGCAGCCCTGTTTTTACGATGACGCAGAAAACAGCAAACTGCCCAGAAGTGCAGTTTCTGTCTATTGGCGCTGGGAAAATCTACTGCGTCATGGTCGCTAGTCCGATTCACCCTAGATATGTCAGCAATACTGCCATATTATCTTCCTATGATAGAAATCGACGAAACCAAAGCCCGGCACAGCCGCATCGATGACCTCCAAGGGTTGGCGACAGGCGTTGTTTTGTCTGGCCTTGGCGTACATATCCTGACGTCCGCAGGCCTGATTACAGGGCAAACCGCAGGCCTCGCGATTATTCTCAGCTATCTGACAGGTTTCTCATTCGGTTTGGTGTTCTTCGTGATTAACCTGCCCTTCTATCTTGTCGCGTACCTGCACTTAGGGCCGCAATTCGCGATCCGTTCGATGATCGGTGTAACAGCCCTATCCATTTTCACAGAAGCACTTCCCATTGGATTGCCACTGTCTTCCCCCGCTCCGGGCTATGCAGCGTTGGCTTTCGGGGCCTGTGTCGGCATTGGCCTGCTTGCAATGTTCCGCCACAAAGGCTCATTGGGCGGCCTTGGGGTTGTAGCCATTCTTATCCAGTCCCGCACGGGGTTTAAGGCCGGTTATGTGCAATTGATTGTCGATGGAATTCTCTTCTCAATTGCAGTATTTCTGTTCCCGACTAGCATCGTTTTGTGGTCCCTCCTTGGGGCCGTCGTCGCGAATTCATTGATTGCCTTCAACCATCGCCCAGACAGATATATCGCCGTCTAAAGACCCAAAGGTGCCCTATGCCGACACACATCGTGACCCTGCTTTTGGCCGTGGTCTTTGAAACCATCGGCACCACCGCCCTCCAAGCCAGCCAACAGTTCACCAAACCGGTCCCATCGTTGATTGTCTTGGTGGCCTATGGGCTCGCGTTTTACCTGCTGTCCATCACACTCAAAACGATGCCGGTTGGCATTATGTATGCGATTTGGTCTGGCCTCGGCATCCTGCTGATTGCGATCATCGGTTGGGTGGTCTTTCGCCAATCCTTGGATTTTCCAGCGATCCTTGGCATCAGCTTTATCCTTGCCGGCATCCTGATTATCCAATTGTTCAGCAAAACCGCGGTTCATTAACGATAAATCGCCTAGAAAACACACCAAATCCGACATCTCGGGCGCAACTGGTCCACATTCAGATAACACCCCCTTTGCTTTTCAGCGCAGGCGCGTTATGGCCCGCGCAACAGTATTTACGTCGCGCCGGCCATTCGCGCACGACAGCTTTAAAAGGAAGCCTTTAATGGAACTCCGCAATATTGCGATCATCGCGCACGTTGACCACGGCAAAACCACTCTCGTGGACGAGCTGCTGAAACAATCCGGGACCTACCGCGAAAACCAAGCGACGACAGAACGCGCGATGGACAGCAACGATCTGGAGCGCGAACGCGGGATCACGATTTTCGCAAAACCCACCTCTGTCGAATGGAAAGGCACACGGATCAACATCGTTGATACCCCAGGCCACGCCGATTTCGGCGGCGAGGTAGAGCGTATTCTGTCCATGGTGGACGGCGTTGTGCTGTTGGTCGATGCGGCCGAAGGCCCGATGCCCCAAACCAAATTCGTGACCTCCAAAGCGCTGAAATTGGGCCTGCGCCCCATCGTTGTCGTGAACAAAGTCGACAAACCGGATGGCGAGCCGGACCGCGCGCTGGACGAATGTTTTGACCTTTTTGCCTCGCTCGACGCGACCGACGAACAGTTGGACTTCCCTTCCATGTATGCCTCCGGTCGCTCCGGCTGGGCAGACATGGAACTCGACGGCAAGCGCGATGGCCTCGACGCTTTGTTTGACCTGATCATCGATCACGTCCCTGCCCCGTCGCAAGTGACAGAGCAAGACAAGCCATTCACTATGTTGGCCACCACATTGGGCGGCGATCCGTTCTTGGGCCGCCTGCTGACAGGCCGCGTTGAAACAGGCACGTTGAAAGCGGGCCAAACGATCAAAGCCATGTCCCGTGAGGGCGAGCTGATCGAAAACTTCCGCTGCACAAAAATCATGGCGTTCCGTGGCTTGGAACAAACGGCAATCGAAGTCGCCGAAGCGGGCGACATCGTGTCCATCGCGGGCATGACCAAAGCCACAGTGGCCGATACCTTGGCAGATCCATCTGTAAACGACGCGATCCCAGCCCAGCCGATCGATCCGCCCACCATCACTGTAACTTTCGGCATCAACGACAGCCCCTTGGCAGGCCGCGATGGCAAAAAAGTTCAGTCGCGCGTCATTCGTGAACGCTTGATGAAAGAAGCGGAATCCAACGTGGCGATCCAGATCACCGACACGCCAGGCGGTGAAGCGTTTGAGGTTGCCGGTCGTGGCGAACTTCAGATGGGTGTTTTGATTGAGAACATGCGTCGCGAAGGTTTCGAGCTGTCCATCTCGCGTCCACAGGTTCTGTTCCGCGACATCGACGGTGTCCGCCACGAGCCAATCGAAGAAGCCACAATCGACGTGGATGACGAATACTCCGGCGCTGTTATCGAAAAAATCACCGGCGCACGCAAAGGCGAGCTGGTTGAAATGAAGCCAGCTGGCGCTGGCAAAACACGTATCATCGCCCACGTGCCCTCCCGCGGCTTGATCGGCTATCACGGTGAATTCCTGACCGATACGCGCGGCACAGGCGTTATCAACCGTGTGTTCCACGATTGGGCCCCGCACAAAGGCAAAATTCCAGGCCGCCGCGCAGGTGTTCTGATTTCCATGGAAAACGGGACCTCTGTCGCATTCGCGCTTTGGAACCTCGAAGACCGCGGCAAGATGATGATCGGTGCACAGGTTGACGTGTATACAGGTATGATCATCGGCGAACACAGCCGTGAAAACGATCTGGAAGTAAACCCGCTCAAGGGTAAAAAGCTCACCAACGTGCGTGCATCCGGGACCGATGAAGCGGTGCGTTTGACCACGCCCATGACCTTGTCACTGGAAGAGGCAATTGCTTACATCGATGATGACGAACTCGTCGAAGTGACGCCAAACGCAATCCGGTTGCGCAAGCGCTACCTTGACCCGCATGAGCGGAAACGTATGGCCAAAGCCAACGGTTGATCGATACGAAAAAGGGCCCCGCTGGGGCCCTTTTGCTTTTCCGGTTGTCGGTTGGGGCCGTTTGACCGCCCCCCTAATTTGCACGGCGCCGCGTTTGTAGTACGCGACCTACGATTTAGCCAAGGACCGCCGTCGCTGCAGCAATCGCCGCATCGGCATTTGACGCGTCTTTACCGCCACCCTGCGCCATATCAGGCCGCCCACCGCCACCTTTGCCACCCAATTCAGCGACAGCTGCGCGCACCAGATCAACCGCATTCACGGTGTCCGTCAGGTCCGCCGTCACGCCCGCAGCAACAGCAGCTTTACCATCTGCGTCCGCAATCAAAAGAACTGCACCAGACCCCATGGCCTGTTTCATCTCATCAATCATCGCGGGAAGGTCTTTGCCCGTCACGCCTTGCATGACCTGCGCCTTAAACGCCACGCCATTGATCGTCTTGGTGTCAGACGCATCAGCAGACCCGCCACCGCCCATCGCCAGTTCACGACGCAGTTGGGCAACTTCATTGGTCAGCGCTTTGCGCTCGTCCATCAAGGCTTTAACACGGTCCGCTACGTCAGCCCCTTTGGCTTTCAACAGGCCTTCAACTGCCCCCAATGTGGCGTCGCGGTCCCGCAGGTGATCCATAGCGGCCTGCCCCGTGAGCGCCTCGATCCGACGCACGCCGGAGGATGACGCGCTCTCAGACGTCAATGCAAACACACCAATATCCCCTGTGCGCGCAACATGTGTGCCGCCACAAAGTTCGATAGAATAGGTCTGACCCTCAGGGCCTTTGCCGGTCTCGGCAGCGCCCATCGACACAACGCGCACTTCGTCACCATATTTCTCGCCAAACAAGGCCTGCGCCCCGATGGCGCGCGCATCGTCCGGCGTCATGATGCGGGTCGTGACGGCTGTGTTTTGCTGGATATAGCTGTTCACGTCCTTCTCGACACGGTCCATCTGCTCCGGTGTCATGGCGTCGTTGTGGCTGAAATCAAACCGCAAGCGATCCGGTGCATTCAACGACCCCCGCTGTGCCACATGATCCCCAAGCGCCTCACGCAGGGCTTCGTGCAACAGGTGTGTCACCGAGTGGTTTGCCCGGATGGCAGACCGACGATCATGATCAACCGTCAACGCCGCACCCTGACCTTTTGAGAGGGTTCCCTCAGACACGGTCGCGATATGAAGGAACACACCTGCAACTTTCTTGGTGTCCGTGATCGTTGCTGTCCCGCTGTCGGTTTTGATCACACCGGTATCGCCAACCTGACCACCAGATTCCGCGTAAAACGGTGTCTGGTTGAAAATCAACGTCACGTCATCGCCTGCAGATGCGGTGTCAACAGCATCTGAGCCTGCCACAATCGCTAGCAATTGGCCCTCAGCCGTTTCTGTTTCATAGCCCAAAAATTCAGTGACGCCGTGCTGATCGGCAAGGTCGAACCAGATCGCCGCATCTGCCGCAGCGCCCGTACCAGACCATGCGGCACGCGCCTTCGCCTTTTGGTCTTCCATCGCTGCGTCAAACCCGCCGGTGTCCACACCGCGGCCCTTTTCACGCAAGGCATCTTGGGTCAGGTCCAATGGGAAACCATAGGTGTCATACAGTTTGAACGCTGTCTCGCCCGGCAAATCGGCCCCTTCGGGCACGTCGACCAATGCATCATCCAACAGCTTCAAGCCTCGATCCAGGGTCGTTTTGAACCGGATTTCTTCGTTCAACAATGTGTCTTCGATCAAGGTTTGACCCTGCCCCAATTCAGGATAGGCCGCCCCCATTTGTTGCACCAAGGCTGGTACCAACTGATGCATCACTGGGTCTTTCGCCCCCAAAAGATGCGCATGCCGCATCGCGCGGCGCATGATGCGACGCAATACATAGCCGCGCCCTTCGTTGGACGGCAGCACACCTTCAGCGATCAAGAAAGACGTGGATCGCAAGTGGTCGGAAATAACGCGGTGATGAACGTTTTTGTCACCAAACGGATCCGTATTCGTCGCATGAGCCGAGGCTTCGATGAGCGCGCGGAACAGGTCGGTTTCGTAGTTGTCATGACCGCCTTGCAGCAGCGCCGCAATCCGTTCAAGCCCCATGCCTGTATCGATGGACTGCATGTCCAAAGGTGTCATAGAGCCATCTTCGAACTGCTCGTTCTGCATGAAAACGACGTTCCAGATCTCGATAAATCGGTCGCCATCTTCATCCGCAGAGCCGGGAGGGCCACCCCAAATGTGATCGCCATGATCGTAGAAAATTTCGGTGCACGGTCCGCAAGGCCCCGTTGGGCCCATCCGCCAAAAATTGTCATCCGTCGCGATGCGAATGATCCGGTCTTCTGGCACACCGATTCTCTTCCACATCTCGAACGCTTCATCGTCTGTGTGGTATACGGTCGTCAGCAGCTTGGATTTATCGATGCCAAAATCCTTGGTCAGCAACTCCCAAGCGAAAGGGATCGCTTCGGTTTTGAAATAGTCACCGAAGGAGAAGTTCCCCAGCATTTCGAAAAACGTGTGGTGGCGCGCGGTGTAGCCAACATTGTCGAGGTCATTATGCTTGCCGCCCGCACGAACACATTTTTGGCTGGTGGTTGCACGCTGATAGGGGCCGCTTTCGACACCTGTGAACCGGTTCTTAAACTGTACCATGCCGGAGTTTGTGAACATCAACGTGGGGTCGTTGCGCGGCACCAGCGGGCTGGAGGCCACGACCTCATGTCCCTGACGTTTGAAGTAATCAAGGAAGGTGGAGCGGATGTCGCTGAGGCTGGTCATAACGCAAGCTTTCGTGGCCAAATGAATAGGTTTTAACCAGATAGCCGCCCCCTCGCGCCAAGTCCACAGCCATACGAAAAAGGGTCGCCCATGGGCGACCCTTTTGTGTGATCAAAGGCGGTGGATCAATCTTCCAACAGCGCCCCGTCGTCTTTTTCTGCATCGCTCGGTTTGAAATCAAATTCCAAACCATGCGCCGCCCGAATCTTGTCTTCGATTTCTAGCGCGATCTTCGAATTCTCACGTAGGAAAGTTTTGGAGTTTTCACGCCCCTGCCCGATCCGTTCGTCGCCGTAGCTGAACCACGACCCGGACTTCTCAACGACCCCGGCCTTCACGCCAAGATCCAGCAATTCACCCATCTTGGAAATGCCTTCCCCATACATGATGTCGAACTCGACTTGCTTGAACGGTGGTGCAACCTTGTTTTTCACAACCTTCACCCGCGTTGCGTTGCCGACCACCTCATCACGATCTTTCAAGGCACCAATGCGGCGGATGTCCAAACGAACAGATGAGTAGAACTTCAGCGCGTTCCCCCCTGTCGTCGTTTCTGGTGAGCCAAACATCACACCAATCTTCATCCGGATTTGGTTGATGAAGATAACAGTACAATTCGTGCGGTTGATTGAGCCTGTCAATTTGCGCATCGCCTGCGACATCAATCGCGCATGAACGCCGACAGAACTATCGCCCATATCGCCTTCCAATTCTGACTTAGGCGTCAAGGCGGCAACAGAATCGACCACAATCATCGATACCGCACCAGATCGCACCAGCGTGTCGACAATCTCCAACGCTTGCTCGCCCGTATCAGGCTGGGAAATCAGCAGCTCATCCAGGTTCACACCCAGTTTCTTCGCATATGTCGGGTCCAACGCATGTTCCGCATCCACGAATGCACACACGCCACCCTTTTTCTGCTCTTCCGCTACACAGTGCAGCGTCAACGTTGTTTTACCGGACGATTCAGGGCCGTAGATTTCTACGATACGCCCCTTCGGGATACCGCCAATGCCAAGGGCAATGTCGAGGCCCAAAGACCCGGTAGATGTCGCTTCAATCTCTTGAACAGCATTGCCGCCCAAGGTCATGATCGACCCTTTGCCGAATTGACGTTCAATCTGTGCCAGCGCGGAATCAAGCGCCTTTTGTTTGTCCGAAGACTTCTTGTCTGCCATGTTAAAAAGCTCTGCCGTTGCCATGATTTTGATCCTTATCCCATGCCGCTTCGCGGGCCGCAATTGAATGCTTTGTTCTGCACTTGTTCTCACCCATATGAGACCAAAAGGAGAACAAAGCAATTAAAATCGTAACTGGCTTAACTTTCCGGCCTAGGCGTTAAAGAATGGTGTACCTTTGATCCATTCATAGAGAATCGAACGAAATGCTTGTTTTTGCGAAGAAAAAAATTGCTCTGCTCGCCATGCCAAAGACGGGAACAACTGCCCTAGAAAGTGCCTTGACCCCACATGCCGAGATCACATTTCGCGATCCGCCCGCGATCAAACACACGCCAGCCTATCGATATAATCGCCTGTTGCGCCCCTATCTGGAAACCTCAGGCGTGGCCGATTTGGAACTGGTCTGTGCAATTCGCCACCCGATCAGCTGGCTAGGAAGCTGGTACAGGTATAGAAGCCGCCCTTCGAAAGACGGCCACCCAAACAGCACAAAACACGTGTCGTTTGATGAGTTCGTGAACGAATACCTCAAAGGCAAGCCAGCACCGTGGGCCCATGTGGGAAGCCCCGAAAAATTCATCCGCCGCGGTAGCGGTGCGGTAATTGTTGACCATCTGTTTCAATATGAACAATTGGATAAAATGGTACTATTTTTGCAAGACAGGCTCGATCTGGTGCTTGATGTGCGCGAAGAAAACGTCTCGCCCCATGGGGATTTAACCCTGTCGGAGAAAACGGAAGCCAAACTTAAACGCAAACGACCAGACATGTTTACCGACTGGGAAATGGCCCGCCGGTAAACACGGCCCCCGTTGATTTCGCTTAACCCTCGTTCAGTCGCTTTTCCAAAAAGTACAACGATGCAGCAGTCACTGCCGCGCCAGACAGCATGTACAAGGCCGAGGCCCACAGGCCAAAATTCGCGGCCAGCAGCAGGCCGAGGAACGGCGCAAACGCTGCGCCCAAAATCCACGACAGGTTTGTCGACAAAGCCGCCCCCGAATACCGGAACTGGGGCGCAAACCGGTTTGGCACGATGGAGCTGGACTGCCCATAGGAGAGCCCCAAGACCACAAAGCCGAACACAATGTAGATATGCGGATGGTTTTCCAAGGTCGGCACGCTCATCGCCAGTAATACAATTAACACGCAGCTGATTTGCAGCACCCTGCGTTTGGTCAACAAATCAGCCAAAACACCGGACACGATAACCGCAACAACGGCCAAGGCCCCACCAAGCAATTGCCACAGCAAAATATGAGCGATGTCGTGCTCGGCCAACAGCAGCGAATAGCTCAGCGGGAAAACGGTGACCATGTGGAACACCGCATAGCTGGCAATCGGCAACAACGCCGACAATAGGATCGTCCGCCCCTCATTGCGAAGAAGCTCAAGCATGGGGGCGGATTTCAAAACGCCATCATCTTCCGCCCCGAAGTCAGTGGTCAGCAACCGAATGCGGGCAAACAAAGCCACAACATTCACGGCCATCACGGCAAAAAACGCAAACCGCCATCCATAGGAATACAGCTCATCAACGGTCAAGAAATCGGTCAGCACGTAAAACAATGCCGCAGCCACACAAAACCCAATCGGCCCACCCAATTGCGGCACCATACCATAAAGGCCTTCGCGCTCTGCCGGGGCCGCTGATTTCAACTGAAGCGTTATTCCATCCCATGCACCGCCAAGGCCAAGCCCCTGCACGAAACGCAAAATGGCCAACAAAATAGGCGCCGCCATCCCGATTTCATCGTAGCCTGGCAGCAACCCAATCGCGACCGTTGACGTGCCCAAGATCATCAATGCCAATGTAATTTTGCCTGCTTTCCCAATCTTGCGTTGCACCGCCCGCCCGGCAACGCTGGCGAACGGCCGGGCGAGAAAAGCCAATGAAAATATCGCAAACGACCATAAAGTACCTGCGACAGGATCTAAGAACGGGAAGAAAATCGTTGGGAAAATGATCGCCGACGCGATGGCATAGACGAAGAACCCGAAAAAGTCTGTCACTCGTGCCATCACAACAGTCGTCACCACGTCATCAAGCGTCACGTTCTGCTGTGTGGGGCTATCACTTGCGGCCATTTTTAACATCTCCTCGCTCGGGCTTTGACGTTCATTTGATAAGATAGCGTTTAATCCTGCAGGTCAAACTTGGGGCGTGGTCATACTGCCGCAGGCCCCCTCTCGCATGTTGCCTTCGACCGTCAGGGGATTAAATCCGAGGGCATAGCGATAGTTTTTCTTTGAATTGGGAACGACAATGACGAAAACCCGTCTTCTTATCATCGCAAGCGCTTTGACGCTTCTTTCGGGGTGTAACCTTGTGGTTCTGAACCCCTCGGGCGATGTCGCCGCGCAGCAAGGCGACCTAATCATATACGCAACCGTATTGATGTTGATCGTGATCTTGCCAGTTCTGGCGATGACGGTGTTTTTCGCATTCAAATACCGCTCCGACGCCAATGCGAGATATGAGCCGGATTGGGATCACTCGGTCAGCTTGGAAATCGTAATCTGGGCAGTGCCCCTAGCGATTATCATCTGTTTGGCGGGCCTGACATGGGTCGCCACCCACCGGTTGGACCCTTACGCCGACCTGCCCCGAATTTCGGAAGACAAACCCATTGATCCCAACGTGACACCCCTACAGGTTCAGGTGGTCGCGATGGATTGGAAATGGCTGTTCATCTACCCAGAGTACGGCGTTGCCAGCGTCAATGAAATGGCCACGATCGTAGACCGGCCTGTAGAGTTCAAGCTGACCTCGACTACCGTGATGAACGCCTTCTACATCCCCGATATGGTCGGCATGATCTATGCGATGGCTGGCATGGAAACCGAATTGAACGGCGTTTTGAACGCTGAAGGCACCTATGAAGGCTTTGCTTCCCACTACAATGGCGATGGGTTCTCTAAAATGCGGTTCGACGTGCAAGCCGTTGATCAAGAAGGCTTTGATGCTTGGATCGCACAGGCTGAAGCCACCTCGCAAATGCTGGACCGCGAGGCCTTTGTTGAATTGGATGCGCCCTCTGCCGGTGTGCCCGTCGCCTATTATGGCGCTGTCGAAGACGACATGTGGGAACGTATCGTTAACATGTGCGTCGGCGAAGACGAGCTCTGCCTGCACGACATGATGATGGTCGACGCATTGGGTGGTGGCGGATTGGACGGGCTGTACAATCGCGAACTCTACCGCGGCCTATGTACCGCCGATGATCCTGAGGCCTTGTTTGCCATCCTGCGTCCAGACCTGACCGACCGTATGACCGAAATCGAAGCGGCGCTTGCCCTGCTGCCCCCGCAGCCCGATGCACTCTCCGCCGCTCCCTCTGTTCAAGCCCGAGGAAATGAATAATGGCGACTGAAACCGCATCTTCCGCCCACACTTTCGCTGACGCGAACAACGCTGTGCACTGGTTCTGGGGCAAACTAGGATGGGACATCTTCCCATTCTACGACCCGTTGATTTTGGGCACCTTCATCGTCACCGTTTTGCTGGCCATCAGCGTGGCTGGGCTGGTCCTTTACAAAGGGTGGCTTCCCTATCTGTGGAATGAATGGCTCACATCTGTTGATCACAAAAAGATCGGGATCATGTACATGATCTTGGCAACTGTGATGCTGATCCGCGGGTTTGCAGACGCTGTGTTGATGCGTATCCACCAAGCGCTCGCCTCAGCCGGAATCTTGGAATTTTTACCCGGCTATCACTACGACCAAGTGTTCACAGCCCACGGCGTGATCATGATTTTCTTCGTCGCAATGCCCTTTATCACGGGGTTCATGAACTACATCATGCCGCTACAGATCGGCGCGCGCGATGTGGCCTTCCCCTTCCTCAACAACTTCAGCTTCTGGCTCACGCTGAGCGGTGTGGTTTTGATCATGCTGTCGCTGTTTGTGGGTGAGTTCGCGGCCACCGGTTGGCTGGCCTTCCCGCCACTTTCTGGCCTTGAATTCTCACCGGGCGTGGGTGTCGACTATTATCTCTGGTCCCTCAACATCGCTGGCATCGGGACAACCCTATCTGGCATCAACTTGATCGTAACAATCGTCAAAATGCGTGCCCCCGGCATGACATGGATGAAATTACCGATCTTCACATGGTCCACATTGGTCACCAACATCCTGATCGTGGCCTCCTTCCCCGTGCTCACCGCAACTTTGGCGTTGCTGACCGCAGACCGCTACCTCGGCACCCATTTCTTCACCAACGACATGGGCGGCAACCCGATGATGTATATCAACCTCATCTGGATCTGGGGCCACCCAGAGGTCTACATCCTAATTTTGCCGATCTTCGGCATCTTCTCGGAAATCGTGCCGACCTTCACGCAAAAGCGGCTGTTCGGTTACACCTCCATGGTCTACGCCCTGTGCGTGATCATGATCCTCAGCTACCTCGTCTGGCTGCACCACTTCTTTACGATGGGGGCTGGCGCGGATGTGAACTCCTTCTTCGGGATCACAACCATGATCATTTCCATCCCGACTGGTGCGAAATTGTTCAACTGGCTGTTCACCATGTACAAAGGCCGCATCCGGTTCGAACTGCCGATGATGTGGACACTGGCTTTCATGGTCACATTCACCATCGGCGGCATGACCGGCGTGCTGCTCGCCGTCCCACCGGCAGACTACGTGCTGCACAACTCTTTGTTCCTGGTCGCGCACTTCCATAACGTGATCATCGGCGGCGTTGTCTTCGGGGTCTTCGCGGGCATCACCTACTGGTGGCCCAAAGCCTTCGGGTTCCACCTCGATAAATTCTGGGGCAAGGTCAGCCTGTTCGGCTGGGTCGTAGGCTTCTACGTAGCCTTCATGCCGCTCTATATCTTGGGCCTGATGGGCGTCACCCGCCGCCTCAGCACATTTGAGGACACATTCTACGCCGTCTACTTTGTCGCGGCAGCCATTGGTGTGTTTCTCATCGCTGTGGGTGTCATCGCCTTCGTCATCCAGATCGTCGTATCCATCAAAAACCGCGATGCGCTGGCCTGTGACGGCGACCCATGGAACGGCCGCACATTGGAATGGGCAACAACCTCCCCACCGCCCTATTACAACTTTGCCTTCAGCCCGCGGGTCTACGCGCTCGATGCGTGGCACCACATGAAAGAACACGGTGCCACAGCCCCGAAAGACGGTTTCGTGCCAATCCACATGCCCAAAAGCACCGCAACCGGGATCGTGCTTGCCGGTATGATGACCGTGATGGGCTTTGCACTTGTCTGGCATATTTGGTGGCTCGCCGCCGCCGGGTTCATAGGCTCGCTCGCCTACGGCATTTTCCACACCTTTAACTATGACCGCGACTATCATGTCCCCGCCGATGAGGTGCGCATGATCGAAACCGGCCAATCCCAACCGGCGGAGTAATATAGATGTCGACACCAGCACATCCCCCCGTCCCCGAAGGCGGCTTTGACTTCTTCGTGGTCGACACCGACCACCAAGATCACGCAGACCATGACACCACCGGCCATGAAACCGGCACTGTCCTCGGCTTCTGGATTTACTTGATGAGCGATTGCCTCATCTTCGGGATCCTGTTCGCCGTCTACGCGGTCTTGGGGCAAAACTATGCCGCAGGCCCCTCGCCTGCGGATCTTTTCGAGATCGAGAAAATCCTCCTCGCCACAGCCTTCTTGCTGTTCTCGTCCATCACCTATGGGTTTGCGGTCATCAACATGGGCCAGAAAAACCAGACCGGCATGATGCTATGGCTGGCCATAACCGGCCTGTTCGGCATGGGCTTTTTGGTGATGGAGGTGCTTGAATTTGAACACCTCTGGCACTTGGGCGCTGGTCCGGGCGCCAGCGCCTTCCTGTCTTCGTTCTGGTTCTTGGTCGGCACCCACGGGCTGCACGTGGCCACGGGTATGATTTGGCTAATCGTATTGATGATCCAAATCCAAAAACACGGACTAACCCCGGAAAACACCCGCCGCGTCCTGTGCCTAAGCATGTTCTGGCACTTCCTTGATCTGATCTGGATCGGCGTCTTTTCCTTCGTTTATCTGACCGGAGTTCTCCTATGAGCAATGTTCAAGACAACCACGGAACCTATAAAACCTACATCACCGGCTTCCTGTTGTCGGTGTTCCTCACCGCGATCCCGTTCTGGGTCGTGTTGGGCGAACCTGACATCAGCGTCAATTGGGCCATCGGCGTGATCTTCGCCTTTGGTGCGGCGCAAATCTTGGTGCATGTCCATTATTTCTTGCACGTCTCGGTGAAAAATGAGGGTGGCTGGCAGGTCATGTCGATGGCCTTCGTCGCCGTTCTTGTCGTGATTGTTCTGGCCGGTTCGATCTGGGTGATGTTCCACCTGAACGAAAATATGATGCCCGCGCACGAACAAATCGAACGTATGCGCAACCTGTGACACGTCCGCGTCTCACTTGGGTCCACGTCGCCCTGCTGATCTTTTCATCCGTGGTCTTCGCCACGTTGATCGGCTTGGGCACGTGGCAGGTGCAGCGGCTGGCGTGGAAACAAGACCTTATCGCACAGGTCAACGCTCGCGCTTTTGCAGCCCCCATCGTAGCCCCGACTGGGGCAGCACCCGCCTATCTTAACGTCACGACCACAGGCCGCTACGCCCACGACGACAGCCTGTTGATCAAAGCCGTCACCGATTTTGGCCCCGGCTTTTGGGTCATGACGCCGCTGGAAACAGAGGCGCAAACACTTTGGGTCAATCGTGGCTTTGTCCCAACGGGCCTTCCGCAATCGGATTGGATCAACCCAGCGGAGGAGCAGGTTATCACAGGGCTCGCCCGCCTGCCCGTCGCGGATGGCACATGGCTTGAAACCAACGATCCTGTGTTAAATCGCTGGTTCTCTGCTGACCTGCCCGCCATGTCAGCCCATGTTGGTCGCACCACGAACACCGCCTACTACATTGATGCGGCCCATACCGGCGACCCCACGGCCTATCCCCGCGGCGGGCTCACAAAGATCGCGTTCCGCAACTCCCATCTCAGCTATGCGATCACATGGTACGTCATGGCGGCCCTCATGCTCGGGGGGATTGTCTTCGCCGTCTGGGACCACCGCAGGCCCGCTGATACGACCGATCAGCTTTAACCCGAGCCCACCGATCCACGTCTCGCCCCAAGCACCCAACGGCGTCTTAACAGCCAAAGCTTGCGCCGCTCCGCCTTTTCGTGAACCGTGGCTTCATGACAGTCTTTCCGATCAAAATTGAGAACCCGACCGAGCACAACGCGCCTCTACCAGACAAGGCCGATGTCGTTGTTATTGGTGGCGGCGTTATTGGCGTGATGACAGCATGGTTTGCCGCACGCAAAGGCTTGCGGGTGGCTTTGGTCGAAAAGGGCCGCGTTGCGGGTGAACAATCCAGCCGAAACTGGGGCTGGATCCGCCAGCAAGGCCGCGATCCGGCAGAGCTGCCAATCATGATTGAAGCCAACCGCATTTGGCGCGGGCTAGAAGCCAATTTGCGCGCCGAAATCGGATTGCACCAAACCGGCACACTTTACCTCGCCCGCACCCAAGCCCAAATGGCTAAACATGAAGCATGGCTCACCCACGCGCGGGCCCATGCCCTCGACAGTCGTTTACTGACCCGCGACCAAGTCAGCGACATGCTGCCAGACGCCCGACACGACTGGATCGGCGCCCTGTGGACCGCATCAGACCTGCGGGCCGAACCTTGGGTCGCCGTACCCGCCTTAGCCCGCGCCGCCGCCAACGATGGCGTTCAAATCATCGAAAATTGCGCCGCACGCGGCCTAGATCGGACCGCCGGCGCCGTGTCCGGCGTGATCACCGAACGGGGCACCATCGCTTGCGACCGCGTCGTTCTTGCTGGGGGGGCATGGTCGTCCTTGTTTTTGCGCCGTCACGGCATCTCCATCCCGCAGCTGTCCGTCCGCTCCACCGTGGCCGCCACCCACCCGCTGGCCAACGTCTACGACGGCGGCGCAGTGGATGACCGTTTTGCCATGCGCCGCCGAACAGATGGCGGCTATAGCCTTGCCCCCGAAGGACGCTCGGAAATCTACGTAGGTCCCGATGCTTTCCGCGCACTGCGCCAATATCTGCACGTTCTGCGCGCCGATCCCTTTGGGATCACGTTGCGCCCCGCCGCCCCACGCGGCTTTCCGGATGCATGGAGCACACCGCGCCATTGGCCTATGAACCGCCCCAGCCCGTTCGAAGCAATGCGCATCCTGAACCCGCCCCCAAACCGCAAAAAGGTTGCGCATATCACCAAACTTCTGGCGCAAACCTTCCCACGCCTGGGCAACGTTGAGGCCGCAACATCTTGGGCGGGCATGATCGACACCCTGCCCGACGTTGTCCCCATCGTAGACCACGCGGATGCCATCCCCGGCCTGATCATCGCAACCGGCATGTGCGGCCACGGATTTGGCATCGGCCCGGGCTTCGGCAAAGTGATTGCCAACTTGATCACCGGCGACGACACAGGCTTCGACCTAACACGCTTCCGCCTTTCGCGGTTCAGCGACGGATCAAGCCTTGACCTCGGCCCAACCATTTAAACACAAGTTGCGAAAAACCCAAAAAGGTCGGCAAATCAAAACAGCAAAGCCACATACCGGCGCTCGTAAAAGTCGCACCGGCATCCTGTTGATTTCGTTTGCTCTGCGGGTAAAATCCATTCAGGCCATGACATCCATATCCACCCTCAGCGCCGCTTTGCACACCACACTTCATTCGCATGCATGTCTTTGGCACCGACAAATGGATCGCAGTGCGCAACGACACCCACCCTGATACCCTAGGTGGAAAGGTCCGCTTTTTCGAAGCGGTGACAGGTCACCCCAGCCAAGAAACAATCTTCGATTGGACCGATGCGGTCGTGGACAATTGATCAGCCTTTCGCTCCGCTGCCTCGACGGTACGCCCTAACGCTTTACCCACGATGAAATGATCCATAACATCGAAGTTATAGAGGCAATCGCACAATCCGCCGAACACCGCGAAACTGTGCATTTAGAAGAATAGATGTTGAATTTACCGAAAATCATGGTCGCCCCCAACGGCGCACGGCGCAGCAAAGCGGATCACCCGATGCTGCCGATCACCATCGATGAAACCGTCGAAACCTGTCGTGCCTGTGCCGACGCGGGCGCAACCGGCGCCCATCTTCACATTCGGGATGAAGGCGGACTTCATTCGCTCGACGCCGACCTGTACAAACGGCTGTTGGAACGCCTCGATACCGCTCTGCCGAACTTCTTTGCGCAAATCACAAGCGAAACCGCCGGACGGTATACAGCCCGCGATCAGCGCGACCTGATCCATGCGTTGAAACCAAAATCGATCTCCGTGGCGCTGCGCGAATTCATTCCAAACCCGGCTGAGCACTCAGCTGCCCGCGATTGCTATCACTGGGCGTTTGAAAATGATGTGGCAATCCAGCACATTTGCTACAGCGCCGAGGACCGCGACAGGCTCATCGCACTGATCGAACAAAATGTCATTCCCGGCACCCAGCACCACGTGCAACTGGTGCTTGGCGCCTATGATGCCAGCAAAACCAGCGACCCGAATGATGTCGCCCCCTTTGCTGCTCCGTTGATCACCCCGCCTAACGATCATAGCTTCGATTGGATGCTGTGCGCGTTTGGCCAACCCGAAACCGATTGTCTTGTGCGAACGATCCAATTGGGCGGCAAAGCCCGTATCGGGTTTGAAAATGCGCTATGCCACCGCGATGGGCAACCTGCCGAAAACAACGCAGATCGCGTTCGGGACTTGATTGCAAATCTAGATGCGTGAACAGGGTCATCAGGCCCAGAATAGAGATTTATGGACCTGACTGTCATCGCCGCGCGTTTTGACCGTGATCCCAACAGGTTGCAGGTCTGGTTGTCATGTCGACTTTGCTGAATATCATCTGCCTGCCTATGCTGCTCTGGGTCGCGCTGACCATGGCAGGCGTTTAATAGACACAGCGCCAAGATAGCAGAAAACCTGATGGCCCACATCTGTTCTTATGTGTTTTCCCTATGGCCAATCCCACTACCTTAAAGACAACGGAAGGAGACATATCCCGTGCCAAATGATGTTGTGGACGCGCCAGAAAAGATCGCCCCAAAGCACTCAGAACGACCCTATCGTGTTTCCCGACCTGCATCGCCATTGCGACCTACATGGCTCGAAATGGCGCACCACTCGGCGTAAAGATTAGCTCCTTTCATTCCGTTTCCATGGCCCCGCCCCTCATCCTTTGGAGCCTTGCACGCAGGAATGAATGGCGACCCGTCTTGTCAGGCTGCGCCGCCACACTCCATGCGTAACACATGCAGTTTATGACGGTGGCAATCACGACATCCTAGTGGGACGCGGCATCAAACACACCGCCCATAACCTAACACCGCTTGTCTTCGGCAAGGCATGCTGCTTTCACTCCTATCGGCTGCTTAAATGAGAGATCTGGCGGACAGACAGCCCCTTGCGGAGAGGTCAACAAGCAATCGAAAGATATTATTTATCAAACTGTTAGATTGCCAAGCCTGACTGCGCGTTGAGCAAAATGTGTAGCGGTTTCAAGGTTTGAATTTCATTTCAAACGCTGGCGGATACGGCAGCATCCCTATCTGCGATGGTTCGCCTTATGCGTCTTGAGCGACGACACACCAAAATTGCTGTGAACGGCCAAAGGGAGACATCCACTACCATCTCATGATGCTGCAAGAGCGGCTCGTTTAGCATTTATTTACCATGCCAACCTATCGCCAGATGTGGGGCGCCTGTGTAGAGAAGCGAAGCCTCGTAACCCTCAAACCCCTCCGACACATGCTTGAACTTAGCTTGAAAACGGACAAAAGCTCTCTTCAATCGTCGCCGAGACCTTCACGGACTTTCAAAAGTGCAGCATCAAGAAAGCTCACCACATTTTCAATTTGATCTAATCTATTCTTAAGCTCCGCACGTTTGGCGACGATCACATTCTCGGCTTCGGCAGGATCACAGCTGGCGAAAAAGGCCTGCATGAGGTCCCGCAAGTCGGCGATTGATATCCCCACCTCGCGTGCGCTGCTGACAAACTGCAATTGCAACAGAACATCATCACTATACTGGCGATAATTGTTCGTCTCACTTTGACTGGCAGACGACGAAATCAATCCGTTCTTTTCATAAAAACGGATTGTGTCGCGGCTCAGACCAGACCTTTCGGAAAGTTCACCTATTTTCATAAATCCCCAAACCATGGACCATGGTCTATTGTTTTGCGCTTCTCTCCTCCTTATCTATTGTCTCGAATCGAAAAGCAAACTGACAGACAGGATTGGGCAGGCTATGGCACAAAGAATTGCGATCATTGGCGGCGGCTATATTGGTGTAGAACTGGCCAAATCTTTGGATCCGCTGGCTGAAGTCACGTTGATCGAACAAAATAGCCACTTTGTGCATGCGCCCGCGATGGTACGAGCGGTCGTGGATCCTTCAATTCTTGAACGTGCACTCATCCCTTATGACGCGCTGTTGAAACGCGGCCGTGTCGTGCGCGGCGTTGCACAGGCCGTCTCGGAAACTGAGGTGACACTGACGTCAGGCGAAAAAATCGCGGCGGACCAATTCGTTATTGCGACGGGTTCAAGCAATGCTGTGCCGTTCAAACCCAACGGTGCAGGAATTGATGGGCTTCGCGCGGCCAATGCACAGGTCCATGCAAAGCTCGTCGAGGCGCAGACCGTCGCTATTGTGGGAGCTGGAGCTGTCGGGACAGAGCTGGCCGGTGAGATCGCCCACGCCTTCCCAAATAAGACAGTTCATCTGATTTCTAGCGAAGCCACACTCTTCCCGCATCACCCACCAAAGTTGGGCCGTGAACTGTCCTCGAAACTGAAGGCATCCGGCGTTTCGCTAACATTTGGCGCGCGCGTCGAGAATTTGCAGAGCCTGACAGAGCCCTATTCTGGTTCTTTGTCCTTGTCAGACGGAACAAAAGTCGAGGCGGATCTGGTTTTCCCTACCATCGGCAGCAAGGCGACATCAACGTTGCTGCAAACCTTACCAGGGGCCGAGGTTAGCGGCGCTGATCGGGTTAAGACGGATGCATGGCTGCGTCCTTCAACACTACGAAATGTTTTCGCAGCCGGTGATGTTGCAGAAACCGGTGATGCGATGACCGTTGTTGGCGCCGGCCGACAGGTAGCCTGGCTCAAAACAACGCTGAAGGCCTTGATTGGTGGTAAAAGGGTTGAGGACCTTAAACCCTACGCGCCTTGGGGGCCGAAGGCGCCTTTCCTTGTGCCTCTGGGTCCAAAGATCGGAAATTCCTTTCTTGGGGTTTTCACAGCGGGCAACTTCATCACGCGGAAACTGAAAGGCGAAGATTTGTTCCTTTCCAAATACAACAAAATTTTAGGCCGGAAGAGCTGAGCAAGCTCACACTAGGCGCACTCACTTGGAGCCAGACATGACCGAATTCTTGAAACACGACGCAATGCATTTGCCATTTCCGATGGAACATCCGGAAACTGATTTCGAATGGTGGTATTTTGATGCTGAGCTGGACTCCGGCGATCATGTCGTCGTGATGTGGTCCTCCAATGACACCCGTGTGTCTCCGCGCCAGCCAACAGTTCGCTTGAATATCTTTGCCCCTGACGGCCGTGAGATCAGCAAGCTTACCCGCTATTCTGAGGATCAAATCAACCTGTCCTACGACAAATGCGATGTGCGCATTGGCGAAGACTTTTGCATCGACCAAGGCGACCACTTTGAGATGAAGGCCCTGTGCGATGGCAACGGCGTTCACCTGAAGCTCTACAAAGATTTCCCATCATGGGTCGTGGGACGAACGCCGCAGGAAATGGAGATGGCGGCAATGGGCTGGACCGTCGCCGTACCTCAGGGCCGCGTCGAAGGGACACTTATCAAGGACGGTAAAAAAACCGCCGTCACCGGAAGCGGCTACCGCGATCACAACTGGGGCAAAGTCCCTGTCTCCGCAGGAAAACGCAATTGGTATTGGGGCAAGCTGCACACACCAGAATACTCAGTCGATTACTCGGTGATGATCCCGCGTGATGGTGGCGCCCCACAGCCAATGTGCTTGGTCTTCTCAAAAGATGGTCCCGTTATTGATCCGATTTTCAACCGCGAAGGTCTGAAGTTGACGGGATCTGTGGAGGACATGGTGCCCGCAAGCGAGAGCCAGCTGGGCCTGCCCTATGGTAAGACCCTCAAAATGAAGGCGTCTCAGGGCGATTTCGAGATCGAATTCAAGATCGACCAAGATCACCTTGTGATGGTCGAACGCCCCTTGAAGGAATGCGCACCACACGGTGAGCCTGCGTACCGCTACATTGGCAATGAGACCATCCGCATTACCAAAGCGGGCGAAACGCAGGAATTCAAGACACAAGCTCTGCATGAGATTGTCTTCACCATCAACGAAGAAGACAAGTATAATGGGTACGACGACGCATAAGGCGCGTTGACTGAGCCCTGTGCCAAGCGGCGAAAGCGGGCTTTAGCAAGCCCGCTTCGTTGTGCCACCGACCTGCGCAGCTTTTGAGCATTGGCTCTGCCGCACCAACAAGGAATACGCCGATGAATTTGGTCCATATCGCTGAGGAAATTGTGATTGAGCGATCATCCGAAGATGTTTTCGCCTATGTCTCGAACCTGACACTCGACCCGACATGGCGTACCGAGGTGGTTCGGATGGATGTGGACGGCGACATGGCTGTCGGCATGAAGATGATGGAAAAATCGCTCTTCTTCAAAACGAAACGGCTCGACACACCCGGTGTCATCACGGTGTATGAACCTGGTGTGTGTTTTGAATTCGTCTCAACCGAAGGCGCAGACCTTCCTTTGACAGGACGGCGCGAAGTCACAAAGATCACAGAACACCAAACGCGCCTGAAATACCGGCTTGATACAGAATATAACGGATCGCGCGTATCTACCTATCTCACAAAGCAGCTCTATTCACATTGGGTCAGGGGCTATTTGAAGCGCCTCAAGACGATCCTGGAAATCTAAAGATAAAAGGACATAAAAGCGTATGTTCTCATTTGGACTGACGTTCGCGCGCCTGCTCAAAGGCATCGCGCTTTCATGGAAAAATCCCGATTTCATAGCAACGCTGTTGCTTGCCGCTATCATCCTTATGTCTGGCGCATCGTTTTACCACTCGGTTGAAGGCTGGAGCTGGATCGATTCATTCTATTTTAGCGTTATGACCGCCGCGACGATTGGCTTTGGTGACCTAAGCCCAACGACGCCGATGTCACGCGTCTTTACGATCTTCTATGCCGTTATCAGCGTTGGTGTCTTTGTCGCCCTGATGGCGCAAATTGCGACGTCTCTCATTAAATCTCCAAAGATGCCGAGCAAAAAGAGAACACCCGATAAGTAGCGTTCGCACCGCACCAACGAATACCTGAACCACTCAAATCCGCAGACGTGTTTCGGTGGAACACGGAAACAGAACGCAAAACGTTTAGGAGGTAGCAGTCATTTCTTGCTCAAGTGCCAAGGATTGGGACTTTCACTATCGCTGTGACACCACAATCCGGTTTGTTTATGACGCTGAGTTCTCCGCCATGGGCCACAGTGATTTCCTGTGCAATGGAGAGGCCCAACCCTGCACCTCCGGTCTCTCTGCTGCGGCTTGCCTCTCCGCGCACAAAGGGCTCGAAGAGTTTTGAAAGCAGGCTTGGTTCGATGCCCGGCCCGTCGTCTTCAACTTTCACAACCGCTTTGCCTGCCTGAACAGAAAGCGAAACCTCGGCCTGCCCAGCATAGGCGAGTGCGTTCTCTACTAAGTTACGGATCGCTCGACTAAAGCTCACCGGCCCTGCGGTGATGACGGGATCTGCCATGGCGTGAAACGGAACATCCAATTCCTCGCAAAGCTTCGCGAGTAATGCTCTCAAAGAAATGTTTTGCGTCAGATTTTCTGACTGCCCCATGCGCGCGTAGGATACCAATCCATCCGCCATAGCGGCGACCTCATCGAGCGTGTCGATCATCGGCTCGCGCAACTCTCCTTCGATCATTTCGGCCCTAATGCGGAGGCTGGTGAGCGGTGTACGCAAGTCATGGCCAACCGCAGCAATGGTGCGGGTTCGTTCTGCATCGAACTGAGAAATGCGTTCTTGCATGGTGTTGAAGGCCTTGGCCGCTTGTTGAAATTCTAAGGGGCCTTCCTCGGGTACGCGGGCTGATCGATCGCCTTTTGCAGATTTTTGGGCCGCGACCGCGAGCTCTTCGATGGGGGAAATCGTCCTTCGCAGGAAAACCCAGACGACGCCCAGCACAAACAGCAAAGAACAGGCATAAAAGGCCAGCAAGTACTGAAGTTGTGTTTTCGTGTACCAGCTGCGTGGCTCTCGTGCGGAAAAGTTTAGCCACCGATTATTCCCCAACTGCACAGAAACCAAAATAATCTCACGATTGAGCCCGAAATTACGTGGGTCTTCAGGCCGATTTGGCTCTGCCCTAGACAGGATCGATACGTGGACTTCACTTTGCCCTAACGCCTCTTTTAGGCGTTCGGCCAACATCTGGGATCTACTATCCGCAGAGGTTTTTAGAACGGTTGGTTCAGCATTCATTGCGATTGTCGTTACATTGTTCGATGCATCGCGCACAAAATCAGGCTGGCTTTCAGGGGCAAGGGCACTGAGTGTTAGAGCCAGTTCCTGAATGCGATTGCTGACGAGCGCATCCCGCGCATTTTGATCGTTGGACCGTTGGGCAAGCACCGTGACGATTAATGCGCCGATAAAGGCAATGCTTATCGCGAGGCTCAATAGAACCAAGAGCTGGGTCGCAAGGGGAAGACGTTTCAAACCGGCACCACCGTTTCGACCACCAGCAGGTACCCTCCCCCATGCTCTGTGATCAACAATTTGGGTGCCTTTGGATCATCTTCGATTTTCTTGCGTAGCCGACCTATCTGATTGTCGATCGTACGATCAAAGGCTTTCTCTGCCCGGCCCGCTGTGAGATCCAATAAACTCCCCCGGTTGAGGACCGTATTGGGGTTTTGCAAGAACACGGTCAGCAACCGGTTCTCACTCGTCGTCAATGAAACCTCACGGCCATCTTCATGATTGAGAAATTTGCGGGCGCCGTCATGGGTCCAGCCTGCGAACCTACTGCTTTCAGACAAAAGTGGGCGCTCTGGAATCCTGCGTAAAACGGCCTTTATCCGCGCCAGCAATTCGCGTGGGTTGAAGGGTTTGACAAGGTAGTCGTCCGCGCCGAGCTCCAGCCCCACAATACGGTCAGTCTCGTCTGCCATGGCCGTTAGCATAATGACAGGGATGTTCGTATTGTCGACCATCCAGCGGCACAGGCTGAGCCCGTCTTCACCGGGCATCATGATATCCAAGATCGCCAGATCAATTCCAGCGTGTTCGACCGTCTGCCGCGCTTCAGCCGCATTCGCTGCCAAAGATGAGCGAAACCCTTGCTTGCGCAGATATTGCCCAAGCGGTTCACGGATGTTGCGTGCATCATCAACGATCAGGATATGGTGGGACTTATGGGTCATGGACGGTGACGACTTTGGGCAAAAGCGTGAGAACGAGCTGCGAGTTGAGGCCCTATCCTCGTTGATACCGCTCCTTCTCGCAAGGTGACTAGACGTTCGTTCTAGCGCGTGACTTCAAGGTTTGGGTGGATTTATTGTCGCAAAATGTATCAAGCCCGCCCGCCTGATACATCTTGCGACAGGCTTCCCTTTGGGTTTGGCAGCGTTAAGCGACACAGTAAGCGCGAATGACAAAGGATGAAAATCTGCGGTGTGTCTGCGTTCTCGGACAAGCATCTTTGTGACCGAGTAAAACATCATTGCGACAGCATGGCAGATCATCAGAACGGAGGGGCCATGACAAAACACACCAAATCTATCGCACCAAAAGGGCTTTCACGACGTGCGGTCTTGCAAGGCAGTGCAGCGCTCGGGGTTGCCTCTGTGATTGGTGGCACCTTGGGATTGGCCAAAAACGCGCGCGCGCAATCGGCAAACGCGCACTATGAGTTGACGATCGATTTCCTTGACGATGCACGGGTCTACAACGGCAAATCGCTCGGCCCGACGATGCGTATCCGCCCGGGCGACACATTGGATGTGGATCTCATCAACAATTTGCCTGCCTTGCATGACGATTGCACCGACAATCACAACCGAGCGCACGGGCTGAACACGACCAACTTCCACACACACGGGCTACATGTTTCCCCAAGCACTGACAGCACAGGTGAGTTCGACGCTGACAATGTGTTCGTCAACTTGGTACCCGAAGGTCAGATCGTGGCCTGCGAAGAGGTGTGTGGCGTCGATGTGAAAACGATGTTCCGCTACGGGAGCAATAGGTTCCGTTTTGAGCTTCCGGAGGATCACATCACAGGCACATTTTGGTATCACGCCCACAAACATGGCTCTACCGCGGTTCAGGTCGGTGATGGGTTGGCTGGACCTTTGATCGTCGAGGACGAGCCTGGGGTGATGCCGGACTACATTGAACAAGCTGTCGAGAGAATTTTCTTTATCACCAATCGCGGCATGATGCTGGTCGATGAAGACGGCGGCGGTGACATGAACCCCGAGATCACCATGCGCCCTGGTGAAGTACAGCGTTGGCGCGTGATCAATGGGACAGGCAATGGCACAGACTACGCCTTTATGCGCCCCAATATCGCGAACCTAGAGATGCATTTGATTGCGTTTGACGGGGTCACGCAGGATCGCCGCATTCCAGTCGATTATGACTTCTTTGACACGCCCTGGTTTAACCCCTCAGCGCTTGCGTCAGGCAACCGCGCGGATTACATCGTGCGTGCGCCTTCCATTGCCGAACCGCGTGATACGCTCGGGAGCACGAACCTCTCTCGGGTGGTCGACATGCAGGTTTTGATCGAAGGTTCCCCCGTGGAGGCGCCTTGGTCTGACGAGGACACGCTACCGGGTGCGGGTCTTGTCCCCTTTGACGATACCGAGCTTCCCAAGCGCGCAATCGACTTTACACGCAACCGGACCATTGATCGCGAAGCTTTTGATGGCGAACTCAAACAGACGATGACCCTTGGAACCGCCGAGGATTGGACGGTCGGCAACAACACTCAAGTCCTGCATGTCTACCATATTCACGTGAACCCGTTCTTCATAACGCATATCAACGGCGAAGCACTGCCCGAAGGCAGCCCTTTGGCCCGTTGGCAAGATACCATCGGTGTGCCACTCGGTGGGGACGTTGGTTTCAAGACGCGCTTTGAAAGCTTCACAGGAACGTTCGTCATCCATTGTCATGTTCTCCCCCACGAAGACCAAGGCATGATGCAAATCGTCGAGGTCGTGGAGGCGTAGCCAAGTACATAATGTCATGACCGATACAGATAACTGTCAACAGGTTCCCGAATACCATCCGTACACTCAACGCCGACCGGAACTCCGAGACGGCCCTTACCAGTCTTGAGAATACCGTTTTGAAAAGGATCCGAAAATGAAGTTAGTCGCCGCTCTGGCCGTCTCAATTGCGTCACTCGCCAGCACTGCTACAGCAGATACTGTTGAAGTTATGCTCACGGACCGTCTTGATGGAAACCTTGATTTTTATTGCCTCGATATCTCCGGCAGTAAGACAAATGCCAATGTCGAAAACGGACTACAGACCCATACGTGCTATGGCTATCAAGGCGAGGCCGGTGTGGATCAGGTCTTTGATCTGGCAAGCGTCGAGGATGCGCAGCTTTACATGCCGGAATGGAATGTTTGCGCCACTGTTTCTGATCTTTCCGTCGGTGCAAGCATTGAATTGACGGCATGTGACAACAGCGACCTGCAAAACATCGTGTTGACCGAAAACGGACATTTGTCCCCCCTCACCGCAATGGAATTGTGTTTCACAGCCGGGGAAGAAACGACACGCGGCCGAGGCGGTACATCGGACCATCAGATCAAGTCTTTGACGCTTCAATCCTGTAGCGATGATCTCTTGGCCTACCAAACATGGGAATTGCGAGCCGAAGAACACTAAGCCCACAGACACTGAACACATGACAGAAGATAGGAATTCTAAGATGAAACCAGCGACCGACATGAACCTCATCTTCTGCACATTGTTTGCCTTGGGTACATCCTTGCCCGGTATCGCAAACAGTCAAAGTGTCGAGATTGACACCGCACGCAACTTTGCCTCCGGCGCGTCCCACTTATGCGTATTGAACGAAGAGCAGCGAGCGGTCTGCTGGGGGTCTAGCGGCAGCGTTGGCACACCTGATGATCCGTTTGTCAAAATCGCCGCTGGCGGTCGCCAAAGCATTGGTCTGAACGTAGCAGGCACCCCAAGTTGCTGGGGCAACTACAAAGATCTTTGCCCAAGCGATCAGACCTTTGTTGATGTAGATGCCGGTTACTATCACGCCTGCGGTATCGACACTGCGGGTCGTCTTTTCTGTTGGGGCGATACTGAAAACGAAAACGCGGTCGCAGAGTTATTCAATCCTCCACAAGGGGAGTACGTATATGTGACGAATGGCTGGTTTCATGCATGTGCCCTAACGTCCGACGGCAACGTAGATTGCTGGGGGGACGACACGATTGGTAAGCTCGACGTGCCCCAGGATGTGGTCTTTTCCCAAATCTCCGCAGGTCGTGATTACACCTGTGGCTTAGACACGGACCAATCGATGCATTGCTGGGGTGAGCCGCGTTTCGACCGCGGGCAAGCGCAAGCTATGGAAGGGAGCTTCCAGCAAGTCTCCGCAGGGTTCTATCACTACTGCGCGCTCACGCTTGATAATCAGGTCCTGTGTCAGGGCCGCGTATTTGATGAACCCTCCGGCCCGGTTCAATCGCCTGCGGATCCTACCGCTGCTCCTGACGGGCTCTTTTCAGCCTTGCCGGCAAAGCTCGGCTACGCGCACAGTTGCGCTATTGAATCCGACACGAACCAAATTGTCTGCTGGGGCGCCGATTACGGCGGCCAACAGAGTGATTTACCAGACGCCAATGCGCAATATCCATAAGTTTGAAGCAATGCCCAGGGACGCTGTGTGACTTCGAAAGTGCGATCAATTCCGCCTTTCTTTTAGTACGGTTCCCGCCCGTTGTCCCCTAACAAAATAGGCAAGCTTCGGTCGTCTCGTCACCTCGAAGAGGTATAGAAACTTGATACGTGTCGTTCAAGATCATCAAAAAAATACGATCTAGCCTCTGGGCAGAAAACGAGCTTCACGCACTTCAGAATGCACATCCACACCTGTGGCGAATGACCAAAGTCCGCGTTCTTCAACCACGTCACGAGCCTGCTGTTGGCAGAAGGCTCGAACCACCTGCCCCCCTCCATCTCAATGTAGAGCCGGATACTGCCGCACGGCGGCGGCTTCAGAGAAAAGCTTCTAGATAGGCCAGATGACCGGCAGGTGTGTTTTGGTTGTAGTTGCCAACACCGGTGCGATTCATCGACCGGTCATGTCGTCAAATATCCGGCCTTTGGCGAGGGTGTGGACCAGGTTTTCCAACAAGCGTTGGCCTACAAAAAGATCCACATTTTCAATGACGAGAAAAAACCAAAAATCAGCAAGTCTAGGCTGAAACTTGCTGCGAAATGCGCGGAGATTAGTAATAGTGGCGGACAGACAGGGATTCGAACCCTGGAGACGGTCTCCCGCCTACACACTTTCCAGGCGTGCGCCTTCGACCACTCGGCCACCTGTCCGTGGGGGGCGTTTAGCCAATAATCAGGGGGGGATGCAAGAGGCGTTTTGCGGTTTGTGTCAGTTTTTCCGCACAGCCCACAAAACACAGCCCGCCAAACACTCAAACGCGGCGGCCACCAGAATTGTAGGCGCAGCAACGCCTTGCAAAAACGCCAAAATACCTGTGACGGCCACGGCTATGAAAAACACCGCGACCGCTAACGCAACCGCATCTCGCAACCCACTGCGTGGCGCAGCCGCGGCGGCCCAAAGAACAATCGCAAACCCCGCAAACAACGGCGATGCGCGGCGCGTCATGAATTGCACCCCTTCGCCAGCAGCCACCCCATAGGTCGGCGCGTACAGCGCAGGAAACACCGCTAAAAGCACAAACAACACACCGCAGACCACCGCAAGGATACGGGCCGCCAGCGCAAAACTCATGTGTCTAAATGAAGGTAAACACGGCGGTTTTGCTTGCCCTTCTTTTCAACCTTGCCCAGTCGCACCGGCCCAATCTCAGAGGTAAACCGAACATGCGTGCCACCACAGGGCTGCAAATCCGCGGTGTTCTCCCCCTCGCCGATCCGCACCAACCGCACGCGCCCGGCCCCCTTGGGCGGCGCCACGGACATGGTTTTCACCAAACTCGGGTTCGCCGCCAGCGCCTCCTCCGAAATCCATTCGCTGGTGATGGCAAAATCACAGTCGATCAGCCGGTTCAATGTGGCCTCCAGGGTCTCCTTGTCCTTGGGCGCTTCCGGCATATCAAAATCCAAACGGCCCTTTTCGGTGCCAATTGACCCGCCCGTCACCGGCAGTGGGATCACAACCGACAGCAAATGCAACGCCGTGTGAACCCGCATATGCCGGTGCCGGCGTTCCCAATTCAACTCTTGCGTCACATGGGCCCCAACAGGCGGCAAGGCACTGGGCTCGGCGGGCACCAAAATAATCGATCCGCCCTCCCCTTTGACCGTCGTCGCAATCGCAATGGTCCCACCTTGCCACGTCAACGTGCCACTGTCCCCGGGCTGCCCCCCACTGGTGGCATAGAAAATCGTCTCGTTCAGGATGATCCCACCCTCATCGGTCACCGCAAACACCTCGGCCTGCGCGTCCCGCACATAGGCATCCTCAAGAAACAACGGTTTGGTCATGTGTCAGGCTCCTCAGATGCTGGTGACCCATTGAAGTTGAGCGTTTCCGGGTTTCTTAACCACAAATCCCGTTGTGCGAACGGAATTTCGATGCCTTCTTCCACAAACCGTTTGGCAATGGCGTGGTTCAAATCAGATTTCACCGCCAAAACCCGGTTCACATCGCGTAAAATCGCGCGGATTTCGAAATCAAGACTATCAGCACCAAACCCTTGGAAAATCACCCCTGGCGGCGGGTTCAGCAGAACCATCGGATGATCTTCCGCGATCTGCTGCAAAATCGCGGCAACGCGATCTGTGTCCGTGCCATAGGCCACGCCCACAGGCACAATCACGCGGCCCACATTGTTGCCACGGGTCCAGTTTGTCACCTGCCCGCTGACCAAATCGGCGTTGGGCACAATCACATCCGTGCGGTCAAACGTCTCGATCCGGGTCGAGCGCACCGAAATATCGCGCACATAGCCCATCTGGCCGCCAACCTCGATCCAGTCTCCTTCGCTGATCGGACGTTCAATCAACAAAATGATCCCCGCAACAAAATTGCTGACGATGTTTTGCAACCCAAACCCGATCCCGACCGACAGCGCACCGGCGACAATCGCCAAACCGCTCAGGTCAATCCCCGCCGTCGTGATCGCAATCAGCGCGGCCAGAAACACACCCACATAGCCCATGCCCGCGACGATGGCGTTCTGCCCGCCAATATCCAGCCCCGTCCGTGGCAAAATCGTCGACCTTAGGGCTGCTTGCAACAACCGCGTGACCGTAAAACCAATCACGAAAATAACTGCGAACATCAAAAACGATGTGGGCGAAATCTGCGTTGTCCCGATCGAGAACCCTTCACGGAACCGCGCCCAAAGCTCGGTGATATCCGTCACCTGTGCGCCCCAGATCAGAGCCAAAATCGGAACCGCAACAAACACCAAGGCGGCCCCGATCAACACAGGGATCAACGCATCCTGCGCGGCATTGTCCGATTTGGACAGCAACGTGTAGCCATCAACCGACAATTGCTGCAGCAGATACAAAATCCCCAAAACATAAAGCGACGTGGCCGCCGGATAGGTGATCGCCTCAAACGCGGTCGCATACCCCAATGCTGCGAAGATCAGCCCCGCCACAGCGGCCAACATGATGCCGCTGCTGACCAAACCGCGTATGGTTTGGCGGAACGACCGCTGCGCATCCTCATCCGCGCCGCTGTCCTTGTGGCGCAGCTTGCGCCCCATCCAGTACAACGTCCACGCCATCACAGCGCCAAACGGGAACTTCAAAACCGCAGTTGGCACGGGATCGAGGCTGTTGGCCCCCGCAAACACGCCAACACAGCCAAAAGCCATCAACGCATAGCCCAAAATAATGAACCGACGATGCCCACGGGCAGATTGCTCCGGCGGCAATTCCAACGGATGCGTATCCGCCCCCGCGCTGGTTTTCGGCAACAGCAGCCCCGCCAACCAATGCGCCAAAATCGGAAACAGCGCCAACGCAGGCAGGCTTTCCACAACCTCTGTGCTGCGCCGTCCCAAAAGACTTGTCAGCTCCAACGCATTGCTCAACGCCACGATACCAATCAGCGGAATGATGATCTGTCCCAACGACAAGACAAACCGAACCACCCCTTGGCCGCGCCGCGTATGCGCCTCCAACACGCCTGAAAACGCCCCAAACCATGTCCTGCCCCGCAGCACCAAAACCAATGCAACAGCGATCAGCGCAATGATGGCGGGCAGCCGGTCAACAAATTCGGACCACCGGCTCGGGTTTGATATCTGCGTTTGAATTTCCACGCGGTTCGACCGGACAGCACCGGACAACGCATCATAGGTTTCCGTCCACCCAGATGGCCGCAAGGGCGACAGGCTGCGTTCTGTCAAACTGTCCGCCTGCCGCTCTCGCACCAGACTGTCGATCTCACCAATTAATCCATTGGCTTGCGTGTAGGCCTCCGCCGCAAGCTTTCCGGGCGCCTGCAGCTCTTGCAACAATGTCGTCAGCTCCGCACGGCGCAGCGCGACCCGTGGGTCTTCCTCGCCCGTCTCAGGCGCATCCCCTAGGGCGGCAATCTGCTCGCGCACCGTTTGCACGCGGCCACTGTTGGTGTCTTCACGGTCCAAAAACGTATCGCGCCATTGCGCCAGTTCAGACCGCAGCTCCGCCAACACCCCATTGGACACCCGCCCCTGCGCGACAGCCTCTCCGGCACGTTCCGCAAAACTGTCCCATGTGTCTTGATCGGCAAAAACCGCCGGCAAAGCTTCCGCTGCTTCTGTCAGCTCCGGCGTGATATCCATCGCACCGGGATCGGCCTGCTCACTGGTGGTGGCGTCCGCTTGCGTATCCGTCTCGGTCAGCTCTTGCGCCGCAGCGGGATAGCCGCCCCACAGGGCCGCCACCAAAACCCAACATGCAAACTGTCGGATCATTCGTCTTCCATCACCGAAGGAATGGCCCGTGGTTCTGCCTCAAGCCATGCAGGCACAGGCAGCCCCTTTTCACGCAGGAACGCTGGGTTATACAACTTGGACTGATACCGCGTGCCGAAATCGCACAAGATCGTCACAATCGTGTGCCCCGGCCCCATCTCGCGGGCCATGCGCATAGCACCGGCAATATTCACCCCAGATGATCCGCCCAAACACAGCCCCTCGTTTTGCAGCAGATCAAACACCACCGGCAACGCTTCGCTGTCGTGAATGTTATAGGCATAATCCGGCTTCAGGTTTTTCAGGTTCTCGGTGATCCGCACCTGACCGATCCCCTCGTTGATCGACCCGCCTTCGGTCATCGTCAGCTCGCCCTTGGTGTAATAATTATACAAGGCCGCCCCATCAGGATCCGCCAAACCAATCTTCACGCCCTTGGGCTGCAACGCCTCGGCCACACCTGCCAACGTCCCGCCAGAACCGACAGCACAGATAAACCCGTCGACCTTACCGCCGGTCTGCTCCCAAATCTCAGGGCCCGTTGTCTCAACATGCGCCTGTTTATTGGCAATGTTGTCGAACTGGTTGGCCCAAATCACACCCTCATTCGTGGTGCGCGCCATTTCCTTCGCCAAACGCTCCGAATAGCGCACAAAATTGTTCGGGTTCCGGTAAGGCGCCGCTGGAACTTGCACCAGCTCAGCCCCCGCCAACCGCAACATCTCTTTCTTTTCTTCGCTCTGCGTCTCGGGGATCACGATCACCGTCTTGAATCCCATGGACGACCCGACCAAAGCCAGCCCAATCCCTGTGTTCCCGGCCGTGCCCTCAACAATCGTCCCACCCGGTTTCAACAGGCCCTTCTCGACCGCATCGCGAATGATGTAGAGCGCGGGCCGGTCCTTGACCGACTGGCCCGGGTTCATGAATTCAGCCTTGCCCAAAATCTCGCATCCGGTCGCGTCAGACGCGGCATTCAAGCGGATCAATGGCGTGTTGCCGATAACATCGGACAAATCGGTTCGGATGGTCATAGTGGGCGGCCTTTCACAATTCACCAACAGGTGTATGAGGTCTGCCAGCCCGCTTCAAGCGGCAGCGCGCAATCTGTCCCTGTTTCGAGCCAGCCAATGCCCCGCCGCCAGCAAGGGCAACAGCCGAACATCCCCCGCCGTTAGGCTGCGGTCAAACGTGGCCCAGTCCAAAACCTGCGACCGGATATCTTCCGCCTCAGACACCAATCCCCCCACACCCTCAGTATCATCGGGCAAATCACACAGGCCCACATAGATAAAGAAATACTCGGATGTTGTACCGGGGCTTGGATAAACCTCTGACACCAAATGCAAATCTTGCAACCGCACACCCGCCTCCTCAAACGCCTCGCGCCGTGCAGCGTCTTCCGGCGTCTCACCGGGGTCAATCCGCCCTGCAACAGGCTCAACGGTCCACGGGTTCGCATCCCCGCGCACATAGGCCCCGGGCCGAAACTGCTCCACCAGCAAAACGCGGTCCCGCACGGGATCGTAGGGCAAAACAATCGCACAATCGACGCCCACAAATACTTCACGATTGATCGGCGCACTGATCGCACCGTCAAACTGTTTGAACGTCAAATCCAGCGCTTCGACCGTGAAAAACCCGTCATGGGCCTTGCGCGCGCCGATCAGCGACACGTCTGTGCGGTTCAATCCCGCACGTGGGGGCACCTGCTGCGCGCGCAAACGCGACGCGGCACGGGTCATTATCTGCGGATACTTGGCGCCCATCTCCGCGGCAGAGGTGCCCTCCATATCCGCCAGCGCCTCTTGCGCCGTCAGCGTGGTCACCGGCCCAAATTTCTCCGCCCAAGCTTCAAAATCCCACGGTTCCGCCGCCGACCACCGCCCCGCCTCAGGCACATAGGCCGTCACCTCACGCGGGTCTTCATTGGCATCTAAAACCGTGAACGCCACACGGTCATACCCAAACGCCTTTTCATAATAATCCAATCGCGCCAACGCCTGCGCATCAAGCCCCGTGACGATCACGCCATGCGCTGTGCTGTCCGGCGATGGGTGCATCATCGGGAACACATGCCCCTCAACACGGCTCACACGATATCCCGCCCGCGTCGCAGGCGCGATCTTTTGCCCCACATCCACATCACCGCTCACCTGCTCCAGCAATGGCAGATGCAGCAGCGTTCCGAACAAAAACAAATCCATCAGCTATACCTGCGTCCAAAGAATTCCGTCACAAGACCACCGGCAAAGCCGCCAATCAACAAAGTGCCCAGCACCTCGGGCGTCGACATCAACATCCCATGTTCCACAAACAATTCAAACACGTGGGTCACACCTTCACCCGCGCCCTTGTACCGACCGCGCATGGAAAATTCGATCATCACGAAAAACGAATTAAAAAACAACGCCATGACAACCATCGCGATCAGCGCCGTCAACCCATAGCTCAACGACGCCACATAGCCCGTGCCCGCACGCGGACCGGCAACTTTCCACCCCGCGACAAGGCCAAACACCGTGTTCACCTCTTGAAAATAGCCCAAATTGGTCTCTTCGGGAAACAATGGAATAATCAACAACGTCGTGTACCACGCCAATGCGCCGTAAAATACAGCCGCAACCAATCGTCCAAATGTCGGCATCGCTCTTGCTCCTCAATGCATTCGATGCCGCATGTGCCATGGCCTTATGGCCTTTTTAGGGCTGATTTGGGCGGGTCACCGTAATTTGTGTCACGTCGCAAATACCCCCGCGAAACGCGCCCGCGCAAGATGTCAGATAAAAATTCCACATCCGTTTGAACCGGTCATCAAATCCCATCTGGGCAATCTCGTCCCATCTGTCGTTGAAGGTCTCATACCAGCGGCGCAACGTTTCGCTGTAGCTTTGCCCAAATTCCACCGATTGCGTCACCTCCAGCCCAGCATTGCGGATCTGCTCTCGCAAAATCGCAGGCGCAGGCAACATGCCACCGGGGAAAATGTATTTCTGAATGAAATCCACGCCCCGTTTGTAGACCTCCCAACGCTCATCCTGCACCAGAATGATCTGAAACGTGCCCCGCGCACCGGGCTTGAGCCGCTCACGCACAGTTTCAAAATACACCGGCCAGTATTTCTCGCCCACAGCCTCGAACATCTCAATGCTTGCGATCCCGTCATACTGGCCCGTCTCGTCGCGGTAGTCTTGCAATTTAAACTCAACCAAATCAGAAAGCCCTGCTTTTTCAATGCGGTCCACAGCATACTTGAACTGCTCTTCACTGATCGTCAGGCACGTCACGCGCAGCCCACGTTCCTTTGCGGCATATTCCGCAAATCCGCCCCAACCACAGCCGATCTCCAGCACATGATCGCCCGCTTTCACGCCCATCTCATCAACCATCGACGCATATTTTTGCTGCTGCGCCTTTTCCAAATCCTCTTGGCCCGTCTCATATTTGGCCGACGAATATGTCATCGATTTATCGAGCCACAGACCGTAAAAATCATTGCCCAAATCGTAGTGATAACTGATGTTTTTGCGCGCCTGCCGCTTTGAATTGCTCTGCATCCAAAACCGCATTTTCTCATAGGCCCGCACCAAAGCTTGCCCCGGAAATCCGTCGTAAACATCATCCGCCTCATCGCTGACCAGATCCATAAAGGCCATCAAATCCGGCGTCGACCACCAGCCATCCATATAGGCTTCAGAAAACCCCAGATCCCCCTCGCGCACCAACCGCGCGAACAAATCAACGTTGTGAACCTCCACAACCGCCACATAGCCCGGCTCGGCCATATCCGCGCGAAAGGTCCGCCCGTCTGGCAAAATGAAATCCACCCGCCCCCGTGGCAAAGATTTCACCATGTCGAAAACACGCGCAAAATAGCGCGGCAAACCGGTCTGACCGTCAGTCGTGGTGTGGATCATTGTCTCTCCCAAGTCGTTGTTTTGGTTTTATTCTTATACGCCGTAACCGCCTCAACGGATGACAAAGAGAGTAACGTTTTCACGATTTGCTGTCATCCCCGATCTGATCGCCCCACCCCAACAGCTAGAAAGACCGGTTTTCATAGGCCTCCAACGCCGCCTTGCGCCCGGCACTTGGGTCCACAATCGCCTCCGGATAGGCATCATCAGGCGAGAGCCCCCACCGTTTTGGCACCGCATCAAAATACGACAACGCGGTATCCGACGGCTCGCCATACCCTTCCGCAATCCACCGTTTCGAATAATTGCCACCACGGTCAAACTTATCCAGCTGGGTCACAGGGTTGAACACCCGAAAATACGGTGTCGCATCAGGCCCAGACCCCGCAGACCATTGCCATCCCATTGCATTGCTCGCCGGATCCCAGTCGGTCAAACAGGCTTCAAACCACTTCAACCCGATCTTCCAGTGGCACATCAAATGTTTCGTCAAATAAGACGCCACAATCATCCGCCCGCGGTTGTGCATCGTCCCCGTCACATACATCTCGCGCATCGCGGCGTCGACAAAGGGAATACCAGTACGCCCCTGTTTCCACGCGATCACATGGGGATGTTCCTCATCCTCGTTCCACGGAAAGGCATCCCAGCCCTCTTTCCAATTGCCCGTCGTAATGCGCGGCGTGTGATGGGCCAAATGATAGGCAAACTCGCGCCAAACCAATTCCTTGCAAAATGTCTCAGCCCCCTTCTTACCATCATGAATGGCGCGCCACCCCGCATGCCAGCAGGTCGCAGGGCTGATTTCCCCATAGGTCAGATTTTCCGACAACCGCGATGTACCATCAACACTGGGCAGATCACGATTGGTGTCATACCGCTCCACCTTCGAGGCTAAAAACGCGCCCAATCGCCCTCGTGCTGCCTCTTCGCCAACACAGATATGCGCCGCCAAAACTTCGCGCCCGCGCCGCATGTCGTCGCCCAAACCCCAGTCCGCCAGATCATCGCTCGCCGGCCAATCCTCCGGCCCAGCAATCTTTGAGGGCGCCGTCAAAGGGTCTGCAACATCGCGGCTTCGCACCATTTTCCACATCGGCGTAAACACCTTGTAGAACCCGCCGGTCTTGGTCTCCACCGCCCAAGGCTCAAACAACAAATGACCCGCAAAGGATTTGGCCTCCACCTGCGCCTCCTTCAACGCAGCCTTCACATCCGTGTCCCGCGCCTTGGAAATCGGGTCATACAAGCGGTTCCAATACACGGCCTCCGCGCCGGTCTCGTCGATCAGCTCTCGCAGAACCTCCAACGCAGGCCCGCGCCGCAAAATCAGGCGCACGCCCTTTTCGCGCAGGGCAGCGGCAAACACAGCAACCCCCTCACCCAATCGGTACCGTGGCGCCGCACCCTGATCCTTCACAACCTCATCACAAATGAACACAGGCACCACAGGCCGCCCACTGTCGCAGGCCGCCGTCAGCGCCGCATTGTCACTCAGCCGAAAATCCCGCCGCACCCAATAAATTACAGGTTTCATGTCACACCCTTCTTGTTGGCGAACAACTTAGATCACGAACGTGAAACGCCAAGCCGCGAACGAAAGATAACTGCACATGAAACCTGTGGGACGGTGGGCGGGGCGCCTTCGGCACAGCCGAATAGCGCCGCCCCGTCCCTTACCCGTTCACATCAACAACCACACGGCCCTTGACCTGACCCTTCAAAATATCCGCACCCAAGTTCGGCAAATCAGACAAAACCGCAGGCTGAACCATCGCCTCCAGCTTTTCCATCGGCAAATCCTGCGCAATCCGCGCCCAGGCCCGCTGCCGGTTTTCAAACGGCTGCATCACACTGTCGATCCCTAGCAAATTCACACCGCGCAGCAAAAACGGAATGACAGTGGCCGGCAAACCAGCGCCCCCCGCCAACCCCACCGCCGAAACAGAGGCCCCGTATTTCATCTGCCCCAAGACCCGCGCCAGCATCTCGCCGCCCACGGCATCAACACATCCACCCCAGGTTTCCGCTTCCAACGGACGTTTGGTGGTTTCATTCAGCTCTTCACGGGCCACAATCTGGCTGGCCCCCAAAGATGTCAGGTAATCCGCCGTCTCCGGCCGCCCCGTGACCGCCGCTACCTCGTGGCCCAAATTGGCCAAAATCGCAGTCGCCACAGACCCAACACCGCCCGCAGCGCCGGTCACCAACACGGGGCCATCCTTGATCCCGTGATCTTCCAAGGCCATCACAGCCAGCATGGCGGTAAATCCAGCCGTCCCAACGGCCATCGCTTGGCGCGTATCCAAACCCTCTGGCAACGGCACCAACCAATCGGCCTTAACCCGCGCCTTTTGGGCATAGCCACCCCAATGGGCCTCCCCAACACGCCAACCTGTCAAAACAACCTTGTCACCCGCCTTGTACCGATCATCGCTCGACGTCTCGACTGTGCCCGCAAAATCAATGCCCGGAATATGCGGGTAGTTGCGCACCAATCCACCGCCCGGCCCGATGCACAAACCGTCTTTGTAATTCACCGTTGAATACTCAACCGCGACCGTCACCTCGCCCTCAGGCAACCGGTCTTCTGTCATCTGCTGAACAGACGCAGAGGTCTTTCCTTCATCGTTCTTCTCAACAACCAATGCATTAAACATAGCGTCTTTCCTCCAATAAGCCTCTGAATTCAAATCCAGAATGTTTCATTTACAATCGCGGGAAACACCCCCGTAGGTGTCACCACGTCCAAATCCGTCCCGCGATCCCAATGGGTCATACGCACCATCCCAATCGCAACGTTTGTCTCAAAATCAGGCGACCAGGCCGACGACGTGACACTCCCAACCTGCTGCTGCCCGTCCATCAACGGCCACTCCCGATCACAGGGCGGCAAATCCCCCTCAATCCGAATGGCGCGCACCTGTTTCACAGGGCCTTCTTTGCTCACCCGCAAAAGCGCATCACGCCCCACACAGCCAATCGCCGTTTGCGTCGAACAAAACCGTCCCAATCCAGCTTCATGGGGCGTGTTATCACGGGTCATATCATTGCCATAGGACAGCAAGCCCCCCTCGATCCGCTCGATCAAGTTCGGGCACCCCGCATGCACATCCAGATCTCGCCCCGCCTCCATCAGCGCATTCCACAGCGGCATCGCAATATCGGCCCCTTCAACGTAAACCTCAAAACCGCCCTGTTTCGAATAGCCAGACCGCGCAACCACCATATCGCGCCCTTGAAAATCGAAATGACCGTAGCGGAAAAACCGCAAATCCTTCACCCCGTCCCCGAAAACACGCGCCGCCAAAGCATCCGCCTTTGGTCCTTGAATGGCCAAGGGCGACACATCCGGCTCATCCACCATGACATCCATCCGAAACCCATAGGCCAACCCTTTGACCCACAACAACAAATCACTATCAGCGATCGAAACCCAATAGCGATCCTCAGACAGTTTTACAGCCACAGGATCATTCAACATCCCGCCCGTTTCATCCACCATCGGCACGTAATAACACATGCCCGGCAACATCCCCCGCAAATCGCGTGGCGTCAGCATTTGCATCAAACGTCCCGCATCAGGCCCGCGAATTTCCACTTGCCGCTCAACCGCAACATCCCAAACCTGCACAGCCGATTTCAAATGGTGATAGTCCTCCACCACAGACCTGAAAAAGGTCGGCAATAACATGCGGTTATAAACAGTGTACCCCTTTACACCCGCCGCTTCGACACCATCCGAAAACGGCGTCCGCCGCACCCGCCGAGACCCCGCAATTACAGCCATACCCTAGCCCTCCGGCAAAAATACAAGATCGGTATCCATCGTCTCACGCCCCAGCCCCGTTAACACCGCATGGACCTGCCCGCGATGATGGGTCTGATGGTTGAACATATGCGTCACGCACATCCCCATGGGCTGATGAAACTCCCGTTGTTGCGAATTGGAATACCACGTCAGCGTTTCGACCAAATCAACGGCTTTCACCCGTCGCGCCCATTCCAAAATCCGGCCATCAGTCGCAAACCGCAGCCGGTCCCACTCCGCCTTGGTCTCCGTCATCACAGTGTTGTCTTGCGCAGGCACGCCCGACTCTTGCCCTCCATCAAATCGCGCAATCCACAACAGATCCGCCCATAAGATATGGTTCAGCGTCGCCATCATCGATCCGAAAAACAGCCCGCGATCCGCGCGCAACTCCTCTTCATCCATCGCTCCAACATGAGATCTCAAGCTATTGTTTTGCCAACGATTATACGATGCCATGCTTTGACAATACTCACGGGTGATCACGGCTTTGGGCCTTTCCAATCAATCGGACAAATCTCCGCCGACTTGCCACCAAAATCCCAAATACGCCCGTAATCACGGACCTTCGATTTCAGCCCCTTGGCCGCGATAATATCCGGCCCCATCCAGTATTTGGAATTGGTGATCATCACCGGATGATCCGGATTGCCCCCATCGATCATCTCGATCTCACCGGCAATTTTACGACCGATATACAGCCCGCGCTTCTTCCCATCGCGCACGATCTCAACCTTCTCACGTTCCGCGCCGATGATCGTTGACACCAGATAGGTAAACAGCCCCGTGGTTCCCCCCGCTTGACCACTGAAAATCTTCAGCAACCCGTTGTAGGCCTTCTGTGTCGACCGCTCATCAATATAGGCCGCAACGCGCCAGTCGCCCTCGCCCATGCGGCCCGGGATTTCCACCATCAACCCCACATTCAGGCCCGACAAATCCTCGCCTTCGAAATGGCCCTCATCAATGGCAATCGCCATCCAAGCCTTACAATCCCCTTCCGTGGGCGGATGCGCCCCAAGGCTGACAACACAGGGGCAAAACACGGTGCACGAACAGTTCAAAAACAGCTCGCCCTTAATCGCCCACTCCGTCGGTTGCATTTTGCGCCGCGCAGGGTTGTTTGCCACGCGGCTGTCAATCCGTTGCGAAATCGGCAACCGATCCGCGGGTTCACGTGTCTTACTGGCCATCTCTCAACCTCTCTTAAAATGCGCCCCAAACGGGCAATGCTAATCCGGCAAGAATAAGGGCAACCCCCGCCGGTTTTGTGACAGCGTGCCCAATCTGCGGCAGCTTTTCCAATACCATAAACAACGTCGCGAGCCCCATCCAAAGCAGGCTCATCACGCCGCCAACAAACCCCAGCGCCATGAATCCCCAACAACAGCCCACACAAAACGCGCCAAGCCCAAGCCCCATGCGCAATCCGCCGCCAAACCCAGTCTTCCAATGCCCCAAGAAATACATCATCGGCGCATGGCACACCCCATGGCACACCTCTTTCATGCGGCTAAACTGAAACAAACCAACGACAATCAACAGCCCCGCCGACACCCAAACGCTTTTCGCGATGCCCAGCATATCCACAACACCGCCATACAACAGCGCCAGCTGTACCCCCGTGATCACCGCCGCAAACCCGACCCAAACCACGAAATATCCCAGCAAAACACCGGCCCATCCCGCCCGCGAGCCATCTGCATTCGCGATCAAATCTTCATAAGACCGTAGCGTCGGCACCAGCGTCGGAAACATCATGGCCAGCATCATGATCGCCCACATGAAAAACAGCGGCCCAAAGCGCGCCATGGGCATATCCATTGGCATCCGCGGGTCCATCGCCGCCATCCGCGCGCCCATCTCACCGGGCCGCCCGACCCAATCCAAATCCATCCCCACGGCCATCATGTACATCATCGCCCAAGCCGCGATGATGGCCGTAAAAAAGGCCAACCACAAAATGGATCGCAGATTTAAGATCCGGTTCAATGCAGCGCCCTCCCAAGCGACTCATCTCTTGTCAAACAATTGTCAGACATTTAAATGTCTGACAAATGAAAAATGCACCAGACCTCTCAGCGCAGATCGCAAAATCCATCCGGGATGCCATTGTGTCCGGCGATTTAGACGTGGGCGAACGGCTCCCCTCCGAAGCAGAACTCAGCGATCAATTCAGCGTTTCGCGCTCCACAGTGCGTGAGGCGCTTAAACGTCTCGCCGCGCAATCCCTCATCCGCACCCAGCGCGGAGCCACCGGTGGCGCCTTTGTCAATCGCCTCCGGTTTGAAGACGCCTACGGCCAACAAATCACCACATCCGCCCTGCTGCTCAGCATGAACGCCGTCGATTTCACAACCGCCTGCGAAGCCCGATTTGCACTTGAACGCGCCTGCGCCCCTCTGTCTGCCGCACGCCGCACGGCCGATCACCTCGCCACAATGCGTGCTGAAATCACCCGCCAATCCCAACCGGGCCTCAGCGATGAAAGCTTCTGCGCCTCCGACGTGGCGTTCCACCGCGCCTTGGTCGATGGCGCAGGTAACCCCGTACTCTCCTACCAATTGGCCGGCGCGGTCGAGGCGATTGAGCCCTTGATGAACATGATCACCTTCACGGCCCGCTCCCGCGATCACATCATCAAACTGCACACCCAAATCACCGACGCGCTCGACGCCCAAGACGCCGCAAAGGTCAGCGATCTATTGCAAGAGCTGGCGGATTACACCGCCGACTTGGGCTGCCATGTGGCTGATCAGAAGCCAATGAAACCCTAACTCAATTTGCATCTAACAGGCGCGCGCCACCGTAAACCTATAAACGGTACTTTTTGACGAAGGATTATCACGTGGACGTGATCAACATTCTCATCGCCCTTCTCACCATCGGCTTTGGCGCCTTTGGCTTTTTGGCGCCCCGTTACACTGCCAGCGCGCTCGATCTGGCCACAACACAGTCCACCATGGGCCTGTCCGAACTGCGTGCAGGATCAGGTGGCTTGTTCGTTGCACTGGGGCTGTGGTGCTTGATCACCGGCAATCCGCAGGCTTACTTTGCCTTGGGCATTGCCTATATCGGCGCGGGCGCGGGCCGCGCGCTTTCCATCCTGCTCGACAAGCCGCCCTTCAAAAAAGCCCTTATTTTCTTGGGCTTTGAATGGGGTCCTGCCGCCTTGCTTATTTGGATCAACTGGCCCTAGCGGTACAACAACGATCCCGCCAAAACCGGATCACCCTCAATACTAGGGTCAAGGATCGGCACCTCAGAGTCGCGCGGCTCGTCACAGCCAAAAAGATCATAGGCCCCGCCCATGCTTAGATTGCTATCCGTTTCAAAATACACACCCGTACCGGTCATACCGCCACCAGGGTTGAACGACGGTGCCGCACCGACCATCCCGTTCACCGAAGCACCCGAATACCACCCGCCAAGCGACAGGCTGCTGGTCCCAAAAACATAGACCCCATAGTCAACATTGCAGGGGTCCACGCGGTCACCCCACGTGATGCTGCCGGACATATTCAAACTCGTCCCGATAAAATAAACGTCGTCGAAAAACAGCTGGGACCCACCGCCAACACCAATATTCTGCTTTGACACAAACGCCGCGTCTTGAATATCTACCCCCCCCGAAAACTGAATGCTGTCCTCATTGAGGTAAATCGTATTGGGCTCGATCTCCCCCGGCTGAATACCCCAATATCCATTGCGCATATTCACCTGTGCCTTGCCGTCGTCATCAAAAATAAAGCCCGGTAAAATACCGTCATAGTCAGCCACAGTAATCTCGTATTCACCGATTTTGTAGTGCAGATTATAGCCTTGTGGGTGCACACCTTGGCTCCAAAGACTGGGGTCGTCGTCTTCTGAAATCCAAAGATCATCGAAAATAGAGGTCCGCATCCCTTCCAGCTGCGGCAGCAAAACCGGCTGCATCGACCGCTCCGCAACAAGGTCATCACGTTCCAAAGTCGATGGAGAATAGCTGTTGAGAATGATGTCGCTCTCATCTTCTGCCGTAAATCGCACATTCTCGTTAAAATGATCACCGCCGCCGGTGCGCACCCCATTTTGACCATGCACGCAAACCGCGCCCTCAAAATCGTTTCCGCCCCCTGTTTGCACAAAACTTGTGCTCAGAAACAAGGCGTCATGACAGGTCGCCGCGACATCGGTCTCATCGCCTGCCGCAGCCACCGCGACCGCTCCAGCATTCACGTTCAGCGAATCCATACCCATCATCGAAAGTAGCAACGTCGACACACTGTTCCCGCGTTCTGCAGTCCGCCCCGCAAAAGCCGCCACGGCGGTAATCTCGCCATCGTCATTCGGCCCCACAACAAATTCCAGCGTATCAGGGTCCAAACTGCCAAACACAATGTCGCTCTCAACCAAGGACGCAGGGTCCGGCAAATTCCGTCGCCCGGTCTCCACGGCGATAGCCTTTGCATAGGTCAAATCATTCAGGTTTGCCGCACCAGCCAAAGCCGCCGCATCACTGGCCACCTGCAACTGCTGACGCACGCGCCACCCATTGGCACGGTCAAGTGCGATGCCCAGAACAAACACCGCAACCAGAAACATGTAGAGCCCGAAAATGGTCGCACTGCCGCGAACGTCAGACCGAAACGACATCAGGCGTGCCAACCGGTTCATGGCAAATTTGGTCAAGGCCACTTTAGCTTCCACTGGTTGTGCCCCCTTCAATCCACATCACCGCCGTGGCCCCCAAATCACCTTTCAGAAACAGACCGGACATATTTCCGGCAGACGAAAATGGCGTTTTGATCGTCGTCGTCACAAAACCTGACCCGTCATCAACAACCGTCACCGTCGATCCGGTGCTGGATTTCCAGCTTGAAAGACTGTCTTCCGCCTCAGACGGCGTCATCGCCCCTACAGCAACAGCCCGTGATGCATCGCGGGCCAAATTAAACATGGTTTGATTGTGGTTCATCAACATGACAGCATCGACGGTCATCGCAATCACAACCACCATCACTGGAATCCAAAATAGAAATTCAATCGTTGTTGCGCCTTCGGTTTCTTTCCTAAACCGGCTGAACACACCCATACTTTGCCCTTTCAACGCGCCATCGGCCCAATTGCCTATGGTTTCTGTAATCGTTTACGTACCTTTCCCGCACAACCACCGTATTGTGTCAATCTCATGACCACAATGCGCCCACACTTTGTTTTGAACGCGAATGCACCAATCCCCGCAGCAGCCCTTGAAACCCAAGGGTCCGCATCCTATATCTCCAATGTCTTTCGGGACTATGAACATAAACGCGCTCGTAATAAGCGGATCGGACCCGGGGGCGGTACCCGGCGTCTCCACCAACATACGGTTCATTTGGCCAGTTTGGGGACGAAATAGGATCGACGAACGTCTAAAGGGGTTAGCTTTGTTTCGGTGAGTTACCACCGTTATCGGTACATCTAGAGTAGTTGCAAATGACAACAAAGCTCCAATGGCTCTCGCAGCGTAAGCTGTGCGAAACATTGAAATCTTAAGCCCTTACGCCTAGCAGCCTAAGGCGGGGTTCGCAGGTACCTGGCAACAGAAACCTGCACTACCTCCCCCTTCACGTTTCACAAAACCATCGCGCCGACACTGGTCATCGCTGTCTTTGGCATTGCCCCTCGCCAAACCTTTTGACGCCCCCACGCACTCCGCCGTAGGGTAACACTACCACTTGGGGGGCGAACAACGGCATCTATGAAACACCTCTCCTCCCTCGCCACCGCGCTTGAACGTCGCCTGTGGACCACCCACCGCCTCCTCCTCAGCCTTGCGATGGCTGTTCCGATCGTCCTCATGTGGTGGTCCCTGTGGCAGCCCACCCCCACGCGCTACCCCGTCAGTGAATTCTTGATCAACTACGCCGATGGCTTCGTGCGGCGCGGTTTGGGCGGCCAAATCAGCCTCGCCCTGCACTCTTTCTTTGGCGGGCCCGCGACCATTTGGGCCATCCTCCTCCTGAGCCTCGCCGGTGCCTCTCTGTGTGCCCTGATCTTGAAAATCTACAGCCACACCCGCCCAACACAGGCTATGACCCCGCTTATCCTTACCCCGTGGGGCCTGCTGTTTATTACCTACGACCCCGATATTCTCATCAGAAAAGAGGTTTTCGGCCTCATCGCCCTCGCCCTCATCCTCCTCGGCGCACTCACCCTCCATCCCAAACGCGCACGCGCCCTCTTTCTCACCGCCTGCGCCGCCCTCCCGCTCTGTGCGCTTTTGCACGAAGCAAACGCCCTGCTCGGCGGGTCCTTCCTCTGCGCGGCGATCCTCTTCTTCCGCGCGCACCCCCAACTCAAACGGATCACGCTCCTCGGCTCTGGCCTGTGCGCCCTTGCAACACTGCTGGCCACACTCGCCGCCCTGCGTCACCCCACCGCCGACCCAGCGGTGATCTGCGCCGCCATCCCCGACCCGATCTGCACCTGGCCCTTCCCCTTCATGGCCGGTGGCGCGGGCAGCGGCTTTGCCTACGTCCAATCCTATTTCACACCGGCCGCGTGGCTAAACCTCGCCGTCGTGGCCGCCGCCTGTAGCCTTCCCTTCTTCGGCCTGCGCCCCCGCAACATGCGCCGCGCGCCCCTGCTCGGCGCCGCCGCCCTCATCGCCCTGCCCATCCTGCCGCTCTTCCTCATCGGCATCGACTATGGCCGCTGGATCGCGATGATTGCCCTCCCCGCCAGCCTCATCGCCCTGACCGCAATCGCCCAAGGCACGCTGAGCTACACGCGGATCCTCCCCCCGTGGGCCGTCCTGCTCTATTGCGGCTCATGGTCCTTCAACCACATCGCCGCAGCGCTGCAATGGCACGCCCTCACCCTGTGGATCGCCCTTGCCCTCGTCTGCGCGCTCCAGCACCTTTGGCCACCCCGAAAAACACCGATGTGACTTGCGCCAAACCCGACTTTGCCGTTTGATCATGCCATGTTGCGCCTTCGCTCCCTCAAAACAGCGGCCCTCTTGGGCCTCTGCGCCCTCATGCCCGCCCAAGCGGCGCGGGCCTGCGACACAGCGCTTTTGCTGACCATCGACGTGTCCAATTCTATCGACGTGGGCGAATATCGCCTGCAAACCGATGGCATGGCCGATGCGCTGCTGGACGCAGACATCATGGACGCGCTGGTCCAAGGGCAAAGCACTTTGGCCATCATGCAATGGTCCGGCGTCGACCGCCAAGATATCTCAATCCCCTGGACCCAGATCCGCACCGAAGCCGACGTGCGCGCCCTCGCCGCTCGCGCCCGCGCCATGCCGCGCGCCTTTGTGATGTCTGACACAGCCCCGGGCGATGCGATCCTTTTCGCCATCGAACACTTCGCCATGGCCCCGACGTGCCTGCGACAGGTCATCGATATCTCCGGCGACGGCGCCCCCAACGCAGGCTCAGACACACGCGCCGCCGCGCGCCTTGCCGAACGCAACGGCATCACAATCAACGGGATCGCCATCGAAAGCATGGGGCTCGCCGTGACCAATTTTTACCAAAACGCGCTGATCACCCGCGACGGATTCGTCATCACCGCACGCCGCCACCTCGATTATCCCCGCGCAATCCGCGAAAAAATCTTGCGCGAAACCGCCCGAATTTTCGGCTAGTCCCCCGCGAAACACGCAGCGCTACAGCGGCAACGCCACCGTCGATTTCAGCTCTTCCATGCTCAGCAATGCGGTCACATTGAACACCCGCACCTCAGATATCAAAGCCTGATAAAACACATCGTAAGCGCGCGCATTTTTCACCCGCACTTTCAGGATATAATCAATGTCCCCAGCCAGCCTGTGAGCCTCTTGCACCTCATCTCGTTCCTGCAATGCTTTCAAGAACTTAGCCTGCCACTCTGCCTCATGCTCCGACGTTCGGATCAACACGAAAAAACAGGCCTCAAACCCCAGCGCCTCGGCGTCCAGCAACACGGTCTGCTGACCAATCACACCCGCCTCGCGCAGCTTCTTGATCCGATTCCAAACCGGCGTCTTCGACGACCCCACTTCACGTGCAATTTCGTCCAGCGAACGCCCCGCATCCGCCTGCATCGCCTTGAGAATTTTCCGGTCCAACTCGTCTACACGAACATCCATCCGCTTTTCCTCGCTTTTGGGAAACACACTACCCGATCTCAGGCATAACCAGAACAATCATCCCTTTCAACCGTATATGGGGCGCATTTTTTGGAACAATATTCTATATATCCCGTTAAGTCCCAGAGGTAACCGATGAAACACTTTCCGATCTTCCTAGCCGTCGAAGGCCGCCGCATTGTTCTTGCAGGCGGTGGCGATGCGGCTTTGGCCAAGCTTCGGTTGATCCTGAAAACCCAAGCCAAGGTCACAGTCATCGCGGAAACCGCCGCTGCGGAAATCCACGATTGGGCCGCCGCAGACAAGCTCACCCTGATCCAGCGCGCGATGGAACCGGGCGACGCCCTGTGCGCATCGCTGTTCTACGCCGCCCACGAAGACGCGGTCGAAGATGCCCGCACCGCCGCCCTCGCCCACCGCGACGGCGCCTTGGTCAACATCGTCGACAATTTGGGCGACAGCCAATTCATCACCCCCGCCATCGTCGACCGCGATCCTGTCACCGTGGCCATCGGCACCGAAGGTGCTGCGCCCGTGTTGGCCCGTGCGATCAAAAAAGACCTCGAAGAAAAACTGCCCGCCTCTCTCGGCACGCTCGCCCGCATCGGCAAGGGCTTCCGCACCATGGCGGAAAAGCTGCCCTTCGGCGTGGCCCGCCGCGATTTCTGGGCCGACTATTATTTCAACGCAGGCCCCCGCGCGATCGCACTGGGCGAAGACGCCGTGCACGGAGCGCTGGAAACCCTGCTCGACGATCACTTGGCCGCCAAATCCAAACCCGGCCACATCGATCTGGTGGGCGCAGGCCCCGGCGATCCCGAATTTCTCACCCTCAAAGCGCGCAAAGCCTTGGATAAAGCAGACGTCGTGATCTACGACCGTCTCGTCACGCCCGAAATCCTTGAATTGGCCCGCCGCGAAGCGATCATGATCGATGCGGGCAAAACCGGGTTCGGCCAAGCCATGGCTCAAGACGACATCAACGCCCTGATCGTTGATCACGGTCGCCAAGGCCACCACGTCGTGCGCCTCAAATCCGGCGACCCAACCGTGTTCGGTCGCCTCGACGAAGAACTCGACGCCATCACCGCCGCCAATCTGTCTTACACCATCGTGCCCGGCATCACCGCCGCCTCCGCTGGTGTGGCCTCCCTGAACCAAAGCCTCACAAAGCGGGGCCGGAACTCATCCGTGCGTTTCATCACCGGCCACGACACCAAAGGCTACGCCGATCACGACTGGCGCACCTTGGCCGAACCGGGCCAAGTGGCCGCCATCTACATGGGCAAAAAATCCGCGCGTTTCATTCAGGGCCGCCTACTGATGCACGGCGCCGATCCCCTGACTGCCGTCACGATCATCGAAAATGTCTCGCGCCCCGATCAGCGCGTGCTGGCCACCACATTGGCCGAATTGGAACCAACACTCGCAACCGCGGGCCTCTCCGGCCCCGCCTTGACCTTTCTCGGTCTGGCCCCACGTGAGGCAGCTGAACTGGCGAAAACCCAGCCCGCAGCCATACCGGACCCATACCAGACCCATACCCAACCCATACAGCCTCAGGAGGCCCTATAATATGCCCCGTGCTTTCACCCCAAAAGTCATCACATCCAACCGTCTGCTCGAAGGTGACGCGGTTTGGTTCACCACCGACAACGGCTGGACCGGCGATATTAAAGACGCCGAATTCATCACCGATGAAGCCCACGCTGACCTGCGCCTGATCGAAGCAAACGCGCAAAAAGGCGTCATCGTTGGCGCCTATCTGGCCGACGCCAAAATGGGCGAAGACGGCCCGGAGCCCACACACTTCCGCGAAGAATTCCGCACGCGCGGCCCCTCAAACTACGCCCATGGCAAGCAAGTCGAGAAAGTATAAATCATGTATAAATATAACGATTTTGACGAAGCATTCGTGCGCGAACGTGTCTCCCAATTCCGAGGCCAAGTGGAGCGCCGCATCGACGGCTCCCTGACCGAAGACGAATTCAAACCCCTGCGTTTGATGAACGGTTTGTACCTGCAATTGCACGCCTACATGCTGCGCGTGGCCGTGCCCTACGGCACCCTGCGCTCCGATCAGATGGACCGTCTGGCCCACCTCGCCGAGACCTACGACAAAGGCTACGGCCACTTCACCACCCGCCAGAACATCCAGTACAACTGGCCTGAACTGAAAGACGTGCCAGACATGCTGTCTGACCTTGCCGACGTCGGCATGCACGCCATCCAGACCTCCGGTAACTGTATCCGCAACGTCACCGCCGACCACTTCGCTGGTGCCGCCGCCGACGAGGTCGCCGACCCGCGTCCAGTGGCCGAATTGCTGCGTCAGTGGTCCATGGATCAGCCTGAATTCCAGTTCATGCCGCGCAAGTTTAAAATCGCTATCACCGGCTCCGAGAACGACCGCGCCGTGACCAAAGCCCACGATATTGGCCTGCGTCTTTTGGAACGCGACGGCCAGCGTGGCTATGAAGTCAGCGTCGGGGGTGGCCTTGGCCGCACACCGATGATTGGCAAGGTTATCAACGACTTCCTGCCCGAAGCTGACCTTCTGCCTTATGTCGAAGCGATCGTATCTGTCTGGAACCGTTTGGGCCGCCGCGACAACAAATACAAAGCGCGCATCAAGATCACTGTGCACGAGCACGGCATCGACGAAATCCGTCGTTTGGTCGACGAGCGCTTCGCCGAAATCCGCCCGTTGTTCACAGGCGTCGACCAAGACATCCTGCGCGACATCGAAGCACAATTCGCGCCCCCCGCGTTCAAAAATGCGCCCATCGACGGCTACGAAGCCGCGCGTCTGGCCAACCCTGCGTTCAAGTCTTGGACCGACACAAACCTGACCGCGCACCGCGTCGACAGCTACGCCATCGTCAGCATTTCGATCAAAAAACACGGTGCCACACCAGGTGATGCGACCGCAGACCAAATGCGCGTGATGGCAGATCTGGCCCGCAAATACGGCCACGATGAACTGCGCATCAGCCATGAGCAAAACGTGATCATCCCACACGTGCACAAGTCCGACTTGCCTGCACTTTACGCCGAGCTGCGTGCTGCGGATCTGGCCACAGCGAACATCGGCCTTGCCTCCGATATCATCGCCTGCCCCGGCATGGATTACTGCGCTTTGGCGACGGCCCGCTCTATTCCTGTGGCGCAGCAAATCGCAACCCGCGTCGAAGAATTGCAGGTCGAGCACGACATCGGCCAGCTCAAGATCAAAATCTCCGGCTGCATCAACGCCTGTGGTCACCACCACGTGGGCCACATCGGTATCCTCGGCCTCGACCGTGCAGGTGTTGAAAACTACCAGATCACACTGGGCGGTGACGGCACCGAAACCGCAGCTATCGGCGAACGCGCAGGCCCGGGCTTCAGCGCCGACGATATCGTGCCTGCAATCGAGCGTCTGATCACCGGCTACATCGACCTGCGTGCAGACGCAGACGAGACCTTCCTCGAGGCCTACCGCCGCCTCGGCGCAGCCCCGTTCAAGGCGATCCTATATCCGGAGGCCAAGGCGAATGCCGCTTGATGGACGCACCCAAACCCTAAACCGCGTGTTCAAAGACAAAGACGCGTTGGATGTGATGGACCATGCGCTGACCCAATTGGGTCAGACGTCTTTGGTCAGCTCATTCGGGGCGGAAAGCGTTGTTTTGTTGCACATGGCGGCCAAAATTGACCCCAGCGTGCATGTGGTTTTCATCGACACGGAGCTTCTGTTTCCAGAAACCTTGGCCTACCAACAACAGGTGGCCAAGGTGCTGGGCCTGACCAATGTCGAAACCATCCGCGCCTCACGTGCGGCTGTGTTCGAGCGGGACAATGAAAACCTGTTGCACCTGCATGATCCAGATGCCTGCTGTGCCTTGCGCAAAACCGAACCGTTGCAAAAAGCGCTGAAAGGCGTTGATGCTTGGGTCACGGGGCGCAAACGTGTGCAGGGCGGCGACCGTGCCGCGCTCCAACACTTTGAGGTGGATCGCCCCCTTGGGGAACTGCCGCGGGTAAAGGTCAATCCACTGGCCTATTGGGACCGCGACGATATTGCGGACTATCTGCGCAACAACACCTTGCCACGTCACCCGTTGGTCGCCCAAGGCTACCCCAGCATCGGGTGCACACCCTGCACAACCCGTGTAAACGACGGCGAAGACCCCCGCGCGGGCCGCTGGCGTGACACCGGCAAAACCGAATGCGGCATCCATTTTGAAAACGGGCGCATCCAGCGCCCAGCCGAAGCCAGCTAAACGCGGCCCCCATATTTTGCGTCCGTTATCCACACCGAAACGGACCTTCCGAAAGGACGACACGATGACAGTCATCATTAACGACACAGGTTTCACAACCGACGATTGGACAGCAGATTTTGTGCCCTTCGCCGATCTGGCCGCCAATGACGAAGGCAACGCGGTTGCCGTCGATCTGGCCTCCGACGCCGAGCCCTATGATCTGGCAGGCCGCCTCGCCGAGATCGACATGATCCGCGTGGATTTCCCAAGCTTTGCAGACGGACGCGGCTTCACAATCGCCGCGCAACTGCGCCGCCTTGGATTCCAGGGCCGCCTGCGCGCCCGCGGTCATGTGATCGCTGACCAATATGCCATGGCCCGCCGGTCTGGTTTTGACGAAGTAGAAATTGACGATGCGCTAGCCGAACGCCAGCCCGAAGACCAATGGTTGCGCCGTGCAAACTGGCAAGACCACAACTATCAAACCCGCCTGCGCGGCTAATCCCCTTTAACTGACGTAGTTCACCACGTAACAGGAGAGCGCAGGCCAATGGTCTGCGCCATATGTACATGACAGAGACGACAACATTGACCGAAAAAGCCCCCAAAGCCGTACCCGCCCTGCCCGATGCGCAGACGGTCACGCAAGTGAAACATTACACCGACCGTCTGTTCAGCTTCCGCTGCACACGCCCCGCATCCCTGCGGTTCCGGTCGGGTGAATTCGTGATGATCGGCCTGATGGGCGATCCGCACCCTGAAACAGGCAAAGTGAAACCCCTTTTGCGCGCCTATTCTATCGCTTCCCCCTCTTGGGACGAAGAAATGGAATTCTACTCCATCAAAGTCGAAGACGGTCCGCTGACGTCCAAACTGCAGCACATCAAAGTGGGCGACGAAGTCATCTTGCGCCCCAAACCCGTTGGCACGTTGGTGCACGACGCTTTGGTGCCGGGCAAACGGATTTGGTTCTTTGCCACGGGCACAGGTTTCGCACCCTTCGCATCGCTGCTGCGCGAGCCTGAAACGTATGAAAAGTTCGACGAGATCATCATCACGCACACCTGCCGTGAAGTGGGCGAGCTGACCTATGGCCGCGATCTGATTGAAGGCCTGAAAGAAGATGAGCTTTTGAACGAAGTCATCGGCGAAGGGTTCTGGAAAAAGATCAAATACTACCCCACCACGACCCGTGAAGAGAGCCCGAAGATGGGCCGCATCACAGACCTGATGAAATCCGGCGAAGCCTTCAAAGACCTCGGCGTAGCCCCATTGAACCCCGCCGAAGATCGCGCAATGATCTGTGGCAATATGGCGTTCAACCTCGAACTCAAAGAGATGTTCGAAGACTACGGCCTCGAGGAAGGTGCAAACTCCAAGCCGGCGCATTACGTCGTCGAAAAAGCGTTCTTGGACTAAACCTGACCACTTCAAATACAAAAAGGGCCGCTCAATCGAGCGGCCCTTTTCTTATGTCAGCCCCCCGGAAGAGGCTGACATCATTCTGTTTCGCTTACTCAAGACCAGCAGCAGATTTCACCTGATCGATCACGCCTTGGATCAAGTCAGGGTTATCACCAGCAGCTTCAACAGCTGTTTTCAAAGGTGTCGCAACCAGCGGGCTCAGCTCCGCATTGTCGATCCACTCAGAAATCTGACCTGCGTCAAATGTTTCTGGTGTCAGGAAGTTTGCGATATCCAAACCACCTTCAGCAGCGGCAGCAGCTTCGGCGGCAGCTTCTTCAGCAACAGCAACATCTGCGGCAGCGGCCTCTGCGGCGGCTTCAGCTTCGGCAGCAGCGGCTTCGGCAGCAGCAACTTCTTCCGCAGCAGCAGCTTCGGCGGCGGCAGCTTCAGCAGCAGCAGCTTCGGCAGCGGCGGCTTCTTCAGCAACAGCGGCTTCTGCGGCGGCTTCGGCAGCAGCAGCCTCTTCGGCGGCAGCTTCAGCAGCGGCAGCAGCTTCGGCGGCAGCGGCTTCTTCAGCGGCGGCAGCTTCAGCAGCAGCGGCTTCAGCAGCAGCGGCAGCTTCGTCGATCGCGGCTTCTGTCTCGCCTGTTACGGCGTCAACAGCACCATCAACCGCATCACCTGCAGCATCAACAGCGTCGCCCGCGGCCTCAACAGTACCGTCGACCACATCACCGGCAGCATCAACTGCACCGTCAACAGCGTCGCCAGCTGCATCAACAGCGCCAGTCACAGCATCGCCAGCTGCGTCAGCAACATCGCCTGCCGCATCTACGGCACCCTCAACAGCGTCGCTTGCAGCGTCAGCTACATCGCCTGCTGCGTCGGTCACAGCGTCAGCCGCGTCAGTTGCCAAATCTGCAGCACCTTCAGCAACGTCGCCAGCCGCATCAGCAACCGTACCGGCCGCATCGGATGCAACATCAGCGGCATCGGCAGCCACGTCAGACGCGGCTTCAGTCACGCCAGAAAACACTTCTGCCGGGTTTTTGCCATTCACGCCCCACTGGAAGCCGAAATAGCCCAGCACTGCGATGACGAGAATTGAGATTGTCCCTCTCATGATCTTTGTCCTTTAAACAAACATGGCCCCCAAATGGACCTCGCGGCGGGTATGCCATGCTGCCTCAGCAATGAAAAGCGGGAAGCCAAGGAACCCTTTCCCCATCACGCGCCGCCGAAAAGTACACTTTTGCGCCTTGAAGTGTGGGGCCAGCAGGTTTACGTTGCGCCCCTGAGAGACCAACAAATTAAGGAAAAGTCCCATAGCCCGCAGACCTCATAACGCGCCACCACAGCGCGACACCGGCCCCCGCGTAAATGACCGCATTCGCGCAACCGAAATCCGCCTGATCGGCGCCGAAGGCGAAAACGTCGGCGTTGTTACGCCTGAACGCGCCATGGCTATGGCCGAAAACGCAGGTTTGGATCTGGTCGAGATTTCTCCCAATGCCACGCCGCCTGTGTGTAAGATCATGGACTTCGGTAAGTTCAAATACGAGACACAGAAACGCGAGGCTGAGGCCCGCAAGAAACAGAAAATCATTGAAGTCAAAGAGGTCAAATTCCGGCCTAATACGGACACCAATGACTATGACGTCAAAATGCGGAACGTTTACAAGTTTTTGGAAAATGGCGACAAAGTAAAAGTAACTTTGCGCTTCCGTGGCCGTGAGATGGCACACCAGAACCTTGGTCGCGAACTGCTGGAACGCGTCGCAGAAGACACCAAGGAACATGGTAAAGTCGAAAACTTCCCGAAAATGGAAGGCCGGCAGATGGTTATGATGATCGGCCCATTGCCGCAGAAATAATCGTTTCGTCTAGCGAACTTGAAAGAGCGTCGATCTTTGCGGGTCGGTGCTCTTTTTCATTTGCAGCACACGTATGATCGGACCGGTTCCCGCGTCTGAAAATTCACTGATCCGGTGAGGCAGCGGGCCGGAATTACCGAAACAGACCGCGTTCGACCTGATCAATGATCAGCCCGCCAACCCCCATATGTGCAATGTCGTCGCCGGAAACTGGAACGCCACACAACAGCCGCTCAAGGATCGGGTCAGCCCCGTTGAACGCAGGTGAGCGAGCAGCGTCCGGCAAACCTAAAACATGGCGCCCTGCATGAGACCCGATCAGCAAACGTGAGCCAGGATCAACAGGGACGCCTAAACGGTCGACATGCCCGCCTGCATCGCGCAGGCCATCCTCCACAACATTGTCCCCATTGGTAAAATCAGGGGGTGTCAGTACAAAAATCACATCACCGTCTGCGCTGGCTATCGCCCCAGCAACGGACTCAGACGTATGGGGCACGTCGGACACTTGGTGTAGTGATGCCCCCAACCTGTCCAACCGTTCGTCCAAAAACCTACGCCCGTTGGGCGCGATCCGCCCCCCTGGATGGTGAGTTTCAATCAACGTCGCGCGCGCGTGTTGCACACCGTGAACACGCAAAGCTTCTGTAACTCCTTGGCGGGCAGAGACGCAGGTCCGTGTTAGCGTTTCAAGGTCAACCAAATCCGAGAGTATCCGAACACTGGCAAGCGTCATTCCCGCAGAGACCCGCGATAAATTCGAAACCGTCGAAAGGGAAATGGCCGGCTCAATACTGTTCACACGAGCGATACGCTCTATATCAACGTCGAAGACACCCGCCCGTCGTGCTGTAATCGCGGCTTTGCCCGTCTCTTGCAGCCGCACGATGACACCTTGCGATCGTGGATCGGTCACCAAAGCATCCGCAACTGCGCGCGCCGCACGTGCCCCAGAGACTTGTGTGTTGCCCTGTATGTTTTCAAACACACCTGTGGCATCATCGCTCCTCGCCCCCAAGGACACATTTTCAAATTTCATCGACCTACCTTTTACGCAACCGCTCCGTCACCTGTGCCATAATACTGACAGCAATCTCCGCCGGAGATCTGCCGCCAATGTCTAGCCCGACAGGCGCATGAATGCGGGCGATGTCAGCGGCGCTGAAACCGGCCTGTGCAAGCCGGTCAACACGTTTGGCATGGGTTCGTTTTGACCCCAGACATCCGAGGTAAAACACATCGGTTCTTAAGGCCGCGTAAATGGCAGGGTCATCCAATTTGGGGTCGTGGGTTAAGGTTACTACGGCCGTCCGCGCATCAAGACCGATCGCGTCCAATGCCGCATCGGGCCAGTCGTCGGAGATCACCGTATCTGGAAACCGTTCGGGTGCTGCAAACGCAGGACGTGGGTCAACCAGTGTCACGTCATACCCGCAGCTGCGCGCGATGGGCAACAGATGCTGCGCGATATGCACCCCGCCCACCACAACCATTCGCAGTGGCGGATTGTGAATGGCAACAAATGTTGTGCTGTCCTCTTGGACGCCAGAACGATCCAACCGAAATCGATCGGGAAAGGCCTCTACCTGCGCAAGGCCCCGCTCTGTCCCGTTCAAATCTGCCACGTAAGCCACCGGTTCGCGGGCCACCCGCGCCGCAACAAGGGCTTCGAGCACATCCAGAGGGAACGCGCCTCCGACCGGTTCGACCAATATCCGAATGCGGCCACCACAAGCCAGGCCAACGGCAAAGGCCTCGTCGTCGCTAACACCAAAATCCAAAAGCCGCGCGCCGCCATCCTCGACAGCCTCAAGCGCTTCAACAATCACAGCCCCTTCAACACAGCCTCCAGACACGGATCCTTCCATGCGGCCTGTGCCATCAATCACCAATTGGCTACCCACGGGGCGCGGCGCAGAGCCCCAGGTTTCAACCACAGTGGCAATTGCCACTTTTTGTCCTGCTTTGTGCCACTCTAGCGCACGGCCCGACAGGCCGGCTGCGTCGGTCATTCGCTCTCGTCCGGCAAAACGAAGACCTGTCCGGGATAGATCAAATCCGGATCGCGAATGCGATCACGGTTCGCTTCGAAAACGGTGACATAGGCAATCCCGTCGCCGTATCGGTCTTGCGCAATCGCCCACAAAGTGGCCCCCGGCTGAACCGTGCGTGTGGCCACGGAAAACGAAGGGTCGCTCACCTGTTCGGCCAGCGCCTCAGCCACGGTTTCAGGGCTTTCCCGTAAAAACGGCGTTTCAATACGGCTGACCACATCGCCCTCCAGGTCGACCTCATCGATCCGCAGCGTGTAGACGCCCTTGTCCACATCCGGCAAATCGCCAGCCCAGGCCCCGTCTTCATCCACAGGCAAGCGGCTGACGGGTACATTGTCGACGTAGACTTGAACAAACCCCTGCCCCAATGCGCGCCCTTGCAACACGACTTCGCCTTCAGTGTCATAGGTAATCGCATCCAAGGCGACGGTCGACATCACTTCGGGCGAAGCATCGGACACGGGCGCTTGGACAACATCCACACCGTCTTCCGTGAGCGCCAAAATAGTGGGCGACGCGCCCTGCTCTTGGCTGACGTCTGCTGCCTCCTCTGGTGTCACGTCTGGAACCGCCGCAACAGTGGGCGCAAGCACGGGCGTCTCTTCGGCCAATGCCTCCTCAGACGTCAAAGCAAGTTGTTCCGTCGCAGGCACCTGCGGTTCAGGGTCGGGACGTTGCGCGACAACCGTGTTGTCCGTAAGCGCTGGTGTTTCGCTTGCCTCCCGCAGAGGCGCGACCTGCGCCACAACAGGCGCAGGGTTTGCGGCCATAATGAATGTGCGATCCGCACCGACGCTCTCCCCATCGGGGTTTGCCACCACGGACAACACGCGCGGGCTGTCTGAATATCCAATAAACCCGACATAGGTGAACGCGCCAGTGGCGTCCGCCATCAGACGGTCTTGTTCTGTGCCATCCACCAATATCGCAATGTTTGCCATGCTGCTGGTTTGCCCGCTGACCAGAACCGCGCCATCAGGTTCAAACCGAAAACCAGTCAGGACTGTTGCGATCACGCCTTGATCATCATCCGCCAGTGGCAGCTCTTGCGCATCCAGCTCGGCGGATGGTGTAGCGCTTACGCTAGGCTCCGCGTCGGGCGCGACAAGCTGATCATCGCTCGGCTCAGGTGTTGAGGATGCGAGGGGCGATGGCTCAGGTGTTGAAAGAGGCAAGGCCGCAGCCTCAGAGCCGGCCTGCTCCCCAGCAGATTGAACAGGCGGCACTTGGGCCTCAGTGCTCTCGTCTTGTGTCGCGTTCACGGGGGCAGAAACCGCTTCAGACGGCGCATTCGCGATCGGCGTCACCTCAACTGCGTCCGGCTCAGCCGACTGCGGCAGCGGCCGCAGATACACGGCTGCGCCCACGGCCAAAACCACAGCGCCGCTCCCCAAAAGGGCAAGTGTTGATGTTTGCACGTTCGTCTCTCCCCAACGGTTCCGGCGCATCTTTCCCACAGCACCAGTTGGCAGAGTGTAGCAACGGCGCTATCACGGGTCAAAAGGTGCTTTGCACCACCCACCATCCTGTGATCGGATTGCCCCATGCCCGCCCCTGCCTCTCTGCGTCCCTATTCTGTTTGTGTGTACTGCGGGTCCCGCGATGGTGCGGACCCAGCCTTTGGTGCCGCCGCTGAGGCCACCGGCGAAATGCTGGCCCAATCGGGCTGGCGGCTGGTCTACGGTGCAGGTGATGTAGGCCTGATGGGCCGTGTCGCCCGTAGCGCGCAAGTGGCGGGTGGCGACACATTCGGCGTCATACCCGAACATCTGGTAAAATGGGAAGTCGGCAAAACCGATCTGACCAGCTTTGTCATCACGGAAACCATGCACGAACGCAAAAAGGTGATGTTGATGAACGCCGATGCTGTCGTGGTGCTGCCCGGCGGCGCAGGCTCGATGGATGAAATGTTCGAAGCCCTCACGTGGCGCCAGCTGGAGCTTCACAGCAAACCTGTCTTCGTGGTCAACACCAATGGATATTGGACCCCCCTTCTGGCCCTCATCGATCACATGATCGCACAGGGGTTTGCAGGATCGGACCTGCGCGAGTTCATCACCGTGGTCGACACGGTCCCAGACCTGCACCGGGCTTTAAGCGCACATAAAGCAGCGTGATCAGCGAGCCCCGCAGCGCCACCCACCGAAATTTGAATAGAGTCTGGAACTTTTCCCCATTAAATTGGGAACGGTAACCCTACTTTATGAATTACCAGCGATTGAACGCAGAACGAACACACCAGAATTTACTCGAGATACCCTCTTTAAACCGCGACTTGCCAATCAGAACCACAGGAGCGCACCCACATGGTCCAACGTCAGTTTGCAGCCTTCGACAACGACGCATTTACCGTGGACTCCAGCTCGCCGTCTTTGACCCCAGGCTCGTCCATAATCAACAATTCCAACACGCCGGTTGGGACAGTTTTCACATTCACAAGCGGGTTTGAATACCAAACCATCGTTTTGGATGATTTGGACAATGATCCCGACACCTTTAACGATGATGCCGAAGAAGATCACATCATCATTGATGGCAGCGGCCTTGTCGCCAACGGAACCGAGGTCGAATCCGAGAGTTTGCACTTCGTCCGCGCGCTTGATGACAACGGCAACCCAACGGGGCCAACTATCACCATCACTGTGTTCTCGCAAAACGGTCAAACCACAAATGTATGGGGCATGGCCGCAGACGCGGAACTGCAAGATGGCGTGCGCTATGTCAAAACGGGCGGATCCAACCGAGGAGACTCGGAATACGAAACCTTTGTGCCTTGTTTTACTCTGGGGGCAAAAGTCAGCACGCTCAAAGGCCTTGTCGCCATTGAAAACCTTCAAGTCGGTGACAAAGTCATGACACGAGACAACGGCCTGCAAGAGGTGCGTTGGATCGGCTGCAAGACGCTTTCGCGGGCCCGTTTGACGCAAGAGGCAGTGTTTTGCCCCATACGCATTCGTAAAGGGGCCTTGGGGCAAGACTACCCCATGCGGGATATGATCGTGTCACCCAACCACCGTATGCTTCTGGTGGGCGCGCATCTCGCGCTAAATTTCGGCGAAGACGAAATGTTGGTCGCGGCCAAACACCTTGTTGGCCTGCCGGGGGTGGATAGTCTACCGCCTCAAGACGTGTCCTATGTCCACCTGTTGTGCGACCGCCACGAAGTATTGATGGTCGATGGTGCGTGGACCGAAAGCTTCCAGCCAGGCGATCAAGCATTGTCTGCGGTTGGAAAGGCCCAATCTGAAGAGATTTTTGCACTATTCCCTGAACTTCGCGATCCGGACTTGGCTTTGAACTTCAAAACCTCGCGCCAAACTCTCCGCAAGTACGAGGCCGAGGTTGCCACTTTGGGTCTCATGTAGCACCCCCCTTGCGTTGCAGTCTCATGCAAACAAAAAGCCCGCCAAATTGGCGGGCTTTTCTTATTGCGACCGTCCCGTTGGATCACATGCGGGATGCAACATTTTCCCAGTTCACCAAGTTGTCCAAGAAGTTGGTCAGGTACACAGGGCGTTTGTTGCGGAAATCGATGTAGTAGGAGTGCTCCCAAACGTCACAGCCCAGCAGTGCTGTCTGGTTGAAGCAGAGTGGGTTCACACCGTTTTCAGTTTTCGTCACAGCCAAAGACCCGTCAGCGTTTTTCACCAACCAAGCCCAACCTGAGCCAAACTGGCCTGCGCCTGCCGCTGAAAATTCGTCTTTGAATTTGTCGACAGAACCGAAGTGTTCAACCAAAGCGGCTTCGAGCTCGGATGGCATTTTGCTGTCTTCTGGTGACATCATTTCCCAGAACTGGTTGTGGTTCCAAAGCTGGGAGATGTTGTTGAAGATGCCGTTTTGCGCAACAGCAGAGGCGTCGTAAGTGCCTTTGATGATCTCTTCGAGGGATTTTCCAGCCCACTCTGTACCTTCAATCGCCTTGTTGCCGTTGGTGACATAGGCGTTGTGGTGCAGATCGTGGTGATACTCGAGCGTCTCCGCAGACATGCCTTTGGCAGCCAGCGCATCGTGAGCGTAAGGAAGATCAGGAAGTTCGAAAGACATAGGTAACCCCTTTTGTGAAATTTAATCTCTGATGCGTAACAAAGCTCTTCAGCGGCTCAGGTCAAGGCGCTTTACATGAAATTGCGTCCAATTCGGCTTGTTTTCCCCCTAAGCAGCAGTGGACTTGAAGAGGTATGTCGGTATGCTGACTCAAATTCCGGATGAACCGGCAAGCGTGCCCGCGTTGTATTGGGCGCAGTAAGAGCAGGAATAACGTGATATCCTCAAAGCGGGGCCGCAGCTGATGGCCAAACACCAGTTTACAATTCTCTCGATGATGAAAGATGAAGGCCACTCCCTTGTGGAATGGGTTGCCTATCACAATCACATCGGCTTCGATAATATCTGCGTCTACACAAACAATTGCGGCGATGGCACCGACGATATGTTGATCCGCCTCGAAGAGCTGGGCTGGGTCAAACACTTCCGCAACGATGTGCCCGAAGGCAAAAAACCGCAGCCAAATGCGTTGATGCTGGCCACAAAAAACCCCGAAGTCACGGATAGTGAGTGGATCTTGACGATGGACGCAGATGAATTTCTGTCCATCAAAGTGGGGCGTGGTCACATCCAACATCTGGCCGAAAAAATGGACCCGAACGCAGATGCTATCGCCATCACTTGGCGGTTTTTCGGCTCCAGCGGTGTGACCGATTGGAACCCAGGGCTGGTCACTGAAAACTACACCCATGCTGCACCTGACATGTTTAAAAAGGGTTGGGGCGTGAAAACCATGTTCAAACCCTACCGTGACATGAAGCTCGGGATCCATCGCCCCCACATTAAGAAAGCCAAGCAAGAGCCTGCTAATGCAAAGCTTTTGTTCGATCAGCTGTGGTTAAATGGGTCCGGTAGACCGATGCCTGACGAATTTTCATTGTCCGGCTGGCGATCCACCAAACCAACACTGGGTTACAAATGGGTCGAGCTAAATCACTACGCGGTAAAGTCTTACGAGGCCTATTTGCTGCGCCGTGTCCGCGGGAACGTGAACAACAAAGAAGACAAATATAACGCGGCCTACTTCGCCTTGTTTGATCGCAACGAAGAAGAACACATGAACGCCACGCGCCATGCGAAGGGCGTGAAAAAGAAGATGGCGAAAATCCTCAGTGATCCGATCATGCGCGAGCTGCAGGACAAGGCATTGGAGTTCCACGCGAAACGCGTTGAAATGCTACGATCATCTGGGGAATACGATCAATGGCTTAAAGATCTGAAAGACGCCAGCGAAGTGCCACTGGATAAGCTGGATGAGGTTTTGTTTGTCCAGCACTTGCCCAAGGAATGGCAAGAAAAGGTCAAACAACTTCAGGCGGCCGGCGTTCCCGACACAAAGATCGCAAAAATGATCAGTCAGACCCAAACCGCGAAGAAAGGTGAAACCCGACAGGCATTGTTGGCTGCAGCTGGTGAAAATGCCGCCGAAAAACTCGATGCACATCAGCTGAAGGGCAAGGAAAACAAGGGCGACACCCTCGACAATCCGTTTCTGAACACCGAAGCAGCCGCCGGTTTGGGTGTGCCGCTGATGAATGAGCGGACGCAGAAAATTGCATTGGCCGCACAGGCCGCAGACCCGAACGACAAAGCGGCTGCAACCCTTTTAGCCAAGGCGGAAAACGCCCGTAAAATTCTGAAAGCGCAGGAGAAACCATCGCCCAAAGCGGTCGTAGATATGCGTGAGCCCGCCCCTAGTATGGACGCCATCGTCAAAAGCACAACTTTAGAGGCATCGACCACCATCGAAAGCCCAGAGGACACTGTGCCAACGCCCGTGGCGCCGAAAGCGGCACCCAAAAAGCGCGCACCGCGAAAGGCCGGAACGCCGAAGAAAGCAGCGCCCAAAAAGACAACCGCCAGAAAAACAACAGCAAAGGCCAAAACTGCAACTGCGGCCAAAAAGAAAGCGACCAAGAAATGACCGCTGCCCCAAACGCAGGCCGCAAGGTTCTGGTGACGACGATGAAGAACGAAGGCCCCTACCTTTTGGAATGGCTGGCCTACCACAAATCTATCGGCATCGACGAATTTTGCATCTTTTCAAATGATTGTACCGACGGCACAAACCTGATGCTGAACCGCCTGGATCAAATGGGCGTTGTCAAACACTACGACAACCCCCAAGGCCCACGTATGGACCCGCAACGGTCTGCCTACAGCCGCGCCAATGGTTTAGACTGGGTGAAATCCGCAGACTGGGTTTTGATCGTGGATGCGGACGAGTTCCTGAACATCCATGTGGGCGACCGCAGCATTGATGCGTTGATCGACGCCTGCGGTGCACCAGATGCGATTTCAATCAACTGGCGTTTGATGGGCTCGCAAGGACAGTCGAAAATGTCGATCGATCCGGTCAAAGGCGAATTGGTCACCGAACGTTTCACACGTGGTTCTTCCTTCGACGATCCTGAAAATGGTTTAGTCTGGGGCTTCAAGACATTGTTTAGGCCCGGGAAATTCGATTTCTTTGGCGTGCACCGCCCCAAATTCAAAAAAGAAACAGAGGTGACCCCCGGCATGGTCACTTGGACCAATGCCGCCGGCCAGCCCATGGGCGACCAGTATCTTGGTAAGGGATGGCGCGGCAATAAAGAGAATGTCACCAACGCCTTTGCGCAGGTAAACCACTACGCCATCAAATCGCGTGAAGATTTCTTGCTCAAGCGTCTGCGGGGCACGGCCAATTCCAAAAACAAGGGCCGGATCGACATGGATTATTGGGACAAATACGACATCAACACCCATGAAGACACGACAATCCGCACAGATGGATTGCGAGCGCAGATGGATGCATGGCTCGCAGATTCCGATCTGGCCGCCCTCGCCCGTGCCTGCACCGAATGTTCGCAGCGCGCCCTAGATTACCAACTCCAAGTGCCCGAGTTCCGAACCTTTATCGACACCGGTCTATTCCAGAAGATGAAAGAAAAAAAAAAGCGATGACGGGCCCTAGGTTTCTCTGCGTCGGCACCCACCATAAGACAGGTACCGTCTGGATGCGGCGCACATTTCACAAATTTGCGACCGAGCAAGGTATTCCCGTAATCCGCATCGGCCAAAAATTTGATATGGATGACCTGCCCGAAGATGGGCCTGCTTTGCTGGTGAATTGGTCGTCAACCTTCCCGCGTGAGCTGTTGGACCGTGACGATGTGCGCGCCTTTCACATGATCCGCGATCCACGGGACGTCTTGATTTCGGGTGCGCGCTACCACCTGACAGCCAAGACTGGCAATGAAAAGTGGCTGGCCCGCCCTCGTCGCGAATTCGATGGCATGTCCTATCAAGAGCGGATCAATACAGAAACCACACGCACTGGGCAGCTGCGTTTTGAGATGCACAACAAACATAAAACAACCCTAGATGAAATGTTGGCTTGGCCTTACGGGCATAGCAACGTGTTTGATGTGCGCTACGAAGACCTGATCAACGACACAGATGCCAGCCTGTTCAGAGAAGCGATCGAGGCTTTGGACGTGGGCGGTTTTGATAAAGAACGCCTGTTGGAGTTCTACTGGACCCATTCAATGTTTGGGGGCCTGAAAGAGGCTGAAAACCTCAAAGGGAACGTCAAATCGCACATCAAGTCCGGTCGCACGGCGCAATGGCGTGAGGGCTTGCCCGCTGAAATCGCACAAGACTACAGCGACGCTTTTGGCGATGCCTTGGTCACCCTTGGGTATGAGGCCGATCAATCATGGGTCTCGGTCTGCGCCAATAATGAAAGCGACTGAACAGGTCAGCTGGCGTCAACCTCGGCCTCAGGCAGAACGCCCACAGGATGACGTTTGATGAAGCCACGCACGCGTTTCATCAGCGCTTGCATCATCTTATCTTCCTTCAACTCCGCGATCCGAACTTGCGCGATGCCCACGGCTGCGGTGTGAAGCTGGCGCAGTTCTGGGTCTTTCAACAACTCATCGCGCGCCGTTGCAACATCATCAACCATGCTTTGAATGCGGGTATCGTGGTGGTGATTATTGTCGTAGCGACGCCAATAGGTCATTTGTTCTGAAATAATATCTTTGGGGTCTTTGTCATCATTGGCGTGGTTCGCATTGCCACGATGGACCTTGAGCATAAACGTATCACGCGCACGCAGCGCGTAGTGGTTCAACTGAACCAAATCAAACCCATAATTTGGCGCCAAAATGCTTTTGATGTCTTTTTCTAAGTTCACATCCTCTAGCGGTTGCCCATTGCCATTGACACAATGCACGTTGGGCACATCCTTACGATGAAAAATAGGCGAATGGTTGTGCCAGGCTTTCGGGTTTGAAGAGGCGTGGGTGATCGTTTTCACCCCCCGCCGGTTCAAGTTTCGGTGGTAGGCTCTGTTGTAGTCCCAACAATATTGAAACTGTTTGATCAAAAGGTCGTCTTCGAATGCCTCAACGCCCCCATGCCCAAAATTAAGCTGGTTCATGCAGATCATATTCGCATCCGGCACTGCATTAAACAGATCCTCCAGATGACCCTTGCCCGTGTTCACCCGAATGAATTCATCAACATCAAGGCTGACAACCCAATCCGAGCGGCGCAACCGATCAGACGTGTTGATGTAGCGGATCACTTGCAAATGCGGTTTGGGCTTTTGCATCGCCATGCATGGGTTCGGGTAATGACGCAAAAGCCCCATTTCATCCAGACGTTCCAGCATAATGTTGGTGCCATCGGTGCAATCATTTGAAAACACGATGATATCATTCACCCCGATCATCCGGTGGTAGGCGACCCACTCCAAAATAAAGGGGGCTTCATTCTTCATCGGGGTGATGGAGGTAATCCGCATAACATACTCTTTTTGCTAGAACCCCATCGTTATCCCCTCAGGCGGCCTCGCAAATCAAGCAGGCAATATAGTTAAGACCCAAGTGCGCCCCTCAGGACACTTTGTTCCGCATTCACCAACACGCCCTGCACATAGTCGGCGACCGACCGAAAGCAGATCACATCAAACCCGGTGTCGTGGCGCCACACCGCCGTTGCGACCTGTGCCAAACGGGTGCGCCGCAGTGTGCCAACACCAAAGCTGTCAGGGTGGAAATCAACGGGGCAAAGGCGTGCCAATACGGCTGCGGCTTGCCCGCCCTCAACCCTGAAACACACGCGGGCGTCAGACACATCGGCCACCAAAACATGCGTGCCCGACAGTGTGGCGTTGAGACGGGCAGTTGCGGACCCAACGTCGGCATAGGGCACCAGAACCATCACCTCGTCCGGTGACATCCACCCAACACCGCGCCCCCATTCACCGCGTATTTCACCTGCCGGCGGCATCGCGACGCCGGCCACAGATCTGATGGCCTTCTTCACTGTGCGGCTGGCCAGATCACCACGAAATGTGATCATCCCTTCTGCAGGGTTCTGAAAAACTCGAGCAACGTTAGACATTCTGTTTCTCCCCGCTTGGGTCATAAAACACAGGGCTCACGATTTTTGCAGAAATCGTTGTGCCGCCCACAGTCGGGAACTCCAAAACGTCGCCCATCCGCTCTGGCCCGTTCTTAACCAACCCCATGGCAATGCCCCGCCCTAAAGTGGCCGAATAATAGGTCGAGGTGACACGCCCTTGCGTGTAGCGTTGACCGTTGGCATTTTCACCGGGCGCGACAGCATAGGCGCCATCAGGAAGCACCGACCCATCAATGCTCTCTAGGCCGACCAGTTTCCATCGGTCAGGATCGACCATATTTGACCGTTCCTGCCCCCGTTTGCCCAAATAGTCGGTCTTCTTTTTAGACAGCGCCCAATCCAGCCCCAAGTCTTGCGGAATGACCGTACCATCGGTTTCATCCCCGATCATGATAAAGCCTTTCTCGGCCCTCAACACATGCAAGGTTTCTGTTCCATAGGGCATGACGCCGAACCCGTCACCGGCCTCCATCAACGCGTCCCAAAGACCGGCACCTTGGCTGGCGGGCACTGCAATTTCGTAGGAAAGCTCGCCCGAAAATGAAATGCGATAAATACGGCAGTCGAACCCGCCCAAGCTGCCGTCGCACCAGCGCATAAACGGCAAGGCCTCTCTTGACACATCCATACCGCCCAGCTTTTCCAGCACATCCCGGGCATGGGGCCCAACCACCGCGATCTGCGCGTATTGCTCCGTCACGTTGGCCACGTAAACCTTCCAGTCCCACCATTCGGTTTGCAGCCATTCTTCCATGTGCGCGTGAATGGCATCGGCGCCGCCCGTGGTCGTGTGGCACAGCCACCTATCCTGCGCGATGCGTGCGACCACGCCGTCATCCATCAAGAACCCTTGTTCGTTGCACATCAAACCGTACCGGCACGATCCAACGGGCAATGTCGACATCATGTTCGTATACATCATGTCCAAAAACTTGCCCGCGTCTGGCCCTGCAACGATCAGCTTGCCCAATGTCGACGCATCAAGCAGCCCCACAGCAGTGCGGGTGTTTTTCACCTCGCGGTTCACGGCCTCTTGCGTGGTTTCACCTGCCCGTTTGTAGGCATAGGGTCGCCGCCATTGCCCCACGGGTTCCCATTCGGCGCCATTCGCGTCCGACCATTCGTGCAATGGCGTTTTGCGCAACGGCTGAAACAGCGCGCCGCTTGCTTCACCGCCGATCACCCCCAGTGAGATTGGCGTATAGGGCGGCCGAAACGTAGTCGTCCCAGTGGCAGGAATAGCTTGACCCAACGCATTAGAAAGCACTGCCAAGCCATTAATATTACTTAACTTACCCTGATCAGTCGCCATCCCCAATGTGGTGTAGCGTTTCGTGTGCTCGACACTTTCGTATCCTTCCTGCGCGGCAAGCTGAACGTCTGAAACTTTCACATCGTTTTGGTAGTCCAACCACATTTTCGACCGCAAAGAATAGGCCGCGCCTTGAGGCATCATCCAGACAGGCTCCATCGCGGCCTCTTCAGGCGCATCAGCGCGTGCAGCCCGTCCTGGCGCATCAAACGCTTGCACAATGCGCGCAGCGGTGGCACCGGCGTCATGGCCGGTCTCGATACAGGCATCGGTGGTCAACACACCCTGCGCGGCACCTGCGGTTTGCACAAACCCCGCACCATCGGCACCCAACGGCGGTCGATCAATATCTGGCCGGAAGTGGTTTTGCACATCATCCCAGACCAACTTCCCGCCACAGTGGGACCATAAATGGACCACGGGCGACCAACCGCCTGACATCGCGATTGCATCGCAGGGGATCTCTTCTAGCACATGTCCGTCACCCGCTTGCGCGCAGATCGCAACACCCGTCACCCGCTTACCGCCCTGCACCTTGGCAATGCCTTTGCCGAAATACACCGGTATTCCCAAGGCCTGTGCTTCTTGCGCCAAGGGGCCTGCGCCCATACGTGCATCGACGATAGCAGGCACCTGCACCCCTGCCGAGGTCAGCGCTATGGCTGTCCGGTATGCATCATCGTTATTCGTCACGACAAGTGTTCTGTCCCCCGGCGATGTGCAGTAGTTCACCACATAGTCGCGCACAGCACTGGCCAGCATCACGCCAGGCACATCGTTGCCAGCAAAGCTCAGCGGGCGTTCGATCGCCCCTGTCGCTGTAATAATTTGGGCCGCACGCACCCGCCAAAGCCGATGCCGCGGCCCCGCTTTATCAGCCAAATGATCGGTCAACCGCTCATAGGCGAGCGCGTACCCATGATCATAAACACCTGCCCCCATGCAACGCGAAACACGGGTTACATTTTCCATTTTATCAAGGCGCTGCAGCGCGTCCTTCACCCATACATCCGCATCAATCCCGTCGATTTGAGCCCGATCAACAGGTGCACGTCCGCCCCACTGTGCTGTTTGCTCAACGAGTAACACCCGCGCGCCAGCACGCCCTGCAGCCAGCGCCGCCGACAGGCCCGCGACACCGCCACCAACAACCATGACATCCGCGAAATGATAAAGATGCTCATAGGTGTCAGCATCGCGATCCTTGGGCGCTTTGCCCAATCCGGCGGCCTTGCGAATGAACGGTTCATACACATGTTTCCACAACGGACGCGGGTGGATAAACATTTTGTAGTAAAACCCAGCGGGCATAAATTTCGCTAACTTGGCATTCACCGCCCCAATGTCGAAGTCGAGCGAGGGGAAATGGTTTTGCGATGTCGCTTCTAGCCCATCAAAAACCTCTTGCGTTGTAACCCGCTGGTTCGGCTCAAAACGCCCGCCTTTACCAAGATTGACCAAGCCATTTGGCTCCTCTGCACCGGACGCGACAATGCCGCGCGGACGATGGTATTTGAAGGACCGGCCCACCAACATTTGATCGTTTGCCAACAACGCAGATGCCAGCGTGTCCCCCTCAAACGCCTGCATTTTTTTGCCGTTGAATGTGAATGAAAGTGGTTTCGTGCGATCTATCAACCGCCCTGTGGTTTGCAAACGTGCACTCATGACAGGTCCCTCCACGACCAGCCCGGTCGTTTCGCTGAAATCGCTTCCCTGATTGCTTTGGGTGGCTCACTGGTTTGGGCCTCGTAGGTGCCAAAGACCTCCAGCGTCGTCGTGCACCGCGCCGCATGAAACCATTTCCCACATCCATAGCTGTGCCGCCACCGCTCGAAATGAACACCTTTCGGGTTTTCCCGCACAAACAGGTAACCTTCAAACGCTTCGTCGTTTGATCCCGGCCCAAACCGTTTCAAATGGGCCTCTCCGCCTGGAGACAATTCGGTTTCATCGGCGCGAACACCGCAATAGGGACAGGTCAAGATCAACATAGGCAAGCCTTAGACGCAAAAAGACCGAAGACACGCGTCGCGCCTTCGGTCAGTCGGGGTGAGTGGTGGGAAGCTGAGTTATTCAGTGGGGACTGGAACAGCGCTATCGGCAGGCGCAATGGTGCTTGGGTCTTGCGAGTTTGAAACGCCAGCGCCGCCGAAGACAGCGTAGAGCACGACAAGTAAGATGACGACGCCCGCGAGGATAAACCCCACGCTGCCCGCGCCAGAGCTTCCATCCAGCGGGATACGGTGCGACCGATCGGGCGCAGGTTTCGAGAAATCATAGTCAGCCATGGAATGTCCTTTCGGTTGGGTAAGGACACATTGGCAGGTTGGCGCAGCGATGGAATATCGGCGGAAAACGCCGGTGCGTTTGCGCGGTCGTCAGCCGTTTGGGCGACATGTGATCGGCTCGAACACGCCACCTTGACCCTGCGAAGGCCCGCAAGATGCGAGCACAGCGCAACCACCGGCATCCACCGAACATCAGGAGAAGTAATTCTTACGAGCATCAATGCGCGACCCCCGCTGCGACGCTTTCATCAATGAATTTTCCTTCCCTGAAGCGGAACATTGAAAACTCATCCGTCAGCGGCGACGCACCCTTTGCCATCAATTCGGCCATGGCAAAACCGGACCCTGGAATGGCCTTAAACCCGCCCGTGCCCCAACCACAGTTGACGAACACACCGTCAACCGGTGTCTTGGATAAAATCGGTGACCTGTCCCCTGTCACATCCACGATGCCGCCCCATTGGCGCAGCATTTTCAGCCGCGACAACATGGGGAAAGTTTCGACCAGCGCCCGCACGGTTTCTTCTACATGGTGGAACGACCCGCGTTGGGTGTAATTGTTAAACCCGTCCGTGCCGCCGCCAATCACCATTTCGCCCTTATCGGACTGCGACAGATACCCGTGCACCGTGTTGGCCATAACCACAACATCCATGCAGGGCTTGATTGGTTCGGACACCAACGCTTGCAAGGCCACACTTTCGATCGGCAACCGGAACCCGGCCATATCCGCCAGATGCGAAGCATGCCCTGCCACGACCATCCCCAATTTATCGCAGCCAATTGCGCCCTTGCTGGTATCAACACCCACCACTTTACCTGCCTGCGTGCGCACACCGGTGACTTCGCATTGCTGGATGATGTCCATGCCCATATCCGAACAGGCCCGCGCATAGCCCCAAGCCACCGCATCATGGCGGGCTGTGCCCCCACGGGCCTGCCACAGCCCGCCCAGCACAGGATAGCGCGGCCCATCAATGTTCATGATCGGGCAAAGCTCTTTCACCCTCCGCGCATCAATCCACTCAGTTTTAACCCCCTGCAAAGCATTGGCATGAGCAGTGCGCAAATAGCCCCGCACCTCATGGTGGGTCTGCGCCAGCATAATCACGCCGCGTGGGCTGAACATCACGTTGTAGTTCAAATCCTGCGACATCGTTTCATACAAGCTGCGGGACTTTTCATAAATCGCGGCAGACGGGTCTTGCAGGTAGTTGGAGCGGATAATGGTGGTGTTACGGCCCGTGTTCCCGCCACCCAACCACCCCTTTTCGATCACAGCCACATTGGTGATGCCGTAGTGTTTGCCCAAATGCCACGCCGTGGCCAGCCCGTGTCCACCCGCGCCCACGATGATCACGTCATACTTTTTCTTGGGAGTCGGATTACGCCAGTGACGCTCCCATCCTGAATGATAGCGGAACGCCTCGCGCGCGATGGCAAATGCTGAAAAACGACGCATGGCAAATCCCCAAAGGTTCTAGAACTTGCCCTCAATTTGGGCCGTCCTGCGATTTTCGTGCAGACCGCGGGCGGCACTTAATCACCCTTTTCCGACACCCATGCAGGATCGGGCCGAAACGTCGCACTACAGTGGTCGATTGTACCTTTTGAAAGGGCCACGAAACGACTACATCTGCCTGCATGATCGGGTTTGTTTTCATCGCTGCGGCTCTGGCCGCCCTCTCGCTCGCGGCCGTGCTTTTGCCGCTCTGGCGCGACATGCAAGCACCAGTGGGCGAAGAGACCGATATCGCGATCTACCGCGATCAACTGGCCGAAGTGGACCGCGACCTCGCACGGGGCGTTTTGGATGAAGCCGAGGCCGAGCGCACCCACACCGAGATTTCCCGCCGTCTTCTGGCCGCCGATACGAACGCCCGCACGCAGGCGGGCGATGCCCCAACCAAGGCAAACCGGATCACAGCAATCGTACTGGCGATCTGTTTGATCGGCGCATCGGCGGGTCTTTATACCGTCTTGGGCGCACCGGGTTACGGCGATGTGCCGCGCGCGCTGCGCCTGTCACTGGGCGAAGAGCGTCGTTTGAACCGCCCCGATCAAATGTCCGCCGAAGCGAGTGTGCCCATTCCCGACACCCTAGATCAATTCGATGAGGCGACCCGCGATCTGATCCAATCGCGCCGCGTAGCCACTTTCGAACGGCCCAGTGACCGTCAGTCGTGGGACATCCTCGCCCAAACCGAAGCCGCAATTGGCCAGTACCACCGCGCCACCCGCGCCGCCGAACGAGTGGTCGCTTTAGGCGGCGCAGATGCGCCCGTAGAAGACTATGTGCAATTGCTCGACCTCATGGTTGCCGGCACCCAAGGCTATGTCTCCCCCGAAGCTGAAACGCTCGCCTTTGGCGTGCTTCAACGGGACGCGACGAACCCTGCAGCCCTGTACTACGCAGGCCTGATGTACGCGCAAAACGACCGCCCCGATCGCGCGTTTTCCCTTTGGCGGCAGGTCATCGAAGCCACACCGCAGGGCAGCCTGCATTGGGATTTCGCCGCCAACCAAATCGGTCAGGTCGCGGCGCAAATGGGCGTTGATTACGCCCTGCCCGACCAACGCGGCCCCACGGCCGAGGATTTGGACGCAGCCCAAGACATGGCCCCCGAAGACCGGCGCGCGATGATCGAAGGCATGGTCGGTGGTTTGGCCGACAGGCTCGCCTCCGAAGGCGGCCCCCCACAAGACTGGGCGCGGCTGATTTCATCTTTGATGGTCATCGACCAGGCAGAGGCCGCCGCGCGCGTGCTGGCAGAGGCTGAAACGATATTTGGCGGCGACGTTCAGGCGGTCACGCTTATTCGCCGCGCCGCACAAGAGGCAGGATTGACTGAATGATTTACGAAGATGTGGCCGAATTCGCAGCCTGCCTGCCGAGCTACGCGCCCCTCGCGGGGCTTGATCTGGGAACCAAAACCATCGGAATTTCCGTCAGCGACGCAGGCCACATGATTGCCACACCGCTGGAAACAATCAAACGCACCAAGTTCCAAGCAGATGCCAAACGCCTACTGGACATCACCGAGCATCGCCAAATCGGCGGGCTGGTGTTGGGCCTGCCCCGCAATATGGACGGATCAGAAGGCCCCCGTGCGCAAGCCACTAGGGCATTTGCCCGCAACCTCACGCGACTGACAGACCTGCCCATCACCTACTGGGACGAACGGCTGTCGACAGTCGCCGCAGAGCGCGCCTTGCTTGAGGCTGACACCTCCCGCAAACGTCGCGCGGAAGTGATCGATCACGTCGCAGCGGGCGTTATTCTCCAGGGGCTGCTCGACCGTTTGCGTAACCTGAAAGGGGCTTGAATGACCACATCAGACAGCAACGACACCGTCTGGCAACGGGCCGAAATCGAAAGCCCTTGCGTAAAAATCTGTGTCATCCATACTGAAACACGGCTGTGCACAGGGTGTTTACGCAGCATCGATGAAATCGGGGCATGGTCGCGCATGTCCGCTGAGGACCGCGCCGGTGTGATGGATGACCTTCCCAACCGAGGCGCTGCGTTGAAAAAGCGTCGCGGCGGACGCGCAGCGCGCCTCAAACGCTAGGGCGCGACCCAAGTTTTAAGCGAAAAACACTTTACGCAGCATGTTCAGCGCCACGAACATCAAGAAAAACCCGAACACCTTTTTCAACGGTTTTGGATCCATCCGGTGCGCCAATGCGGCCCCCATCGGCGTTGTTATCAATGTCATCGCAATAATGATCACGAATGCGCCGAGGTTCACGGCGCCCACCGTCAGCGGGGGCGCCACATCGATATCCGCGAACAAAAACCCGATTACCGCAGGCACGCCGATCAAAACACCGAACCCCGATGCGGTGGCAACCGCACGATGAATAGGCACGCCGTACAGCGTCATCAACGGCACCCCGATGTTGCCGCCACCAATGCCCATCAACACCGACAAAAATCCAATCGTAGGCGCGCCCGCAGCACGCCCCGCGCCTTTGGGCATGTCATCGCCTAAACGCCACGTCGCACGGCCAAACGCCATGTAGAGCCCGATACACAGGCCCATCCCGCCAAAAACCGCCTGCAAAACAACCGACCGCAATTGTGTGGCCACCAAAACGCCCACAATCGCCCCGATCACAATGCCCAGCCCCCAGCCGCGCAGAATGTCCCACTCCACTGCGCCCTTTTTGTGATGCGATGAAACGGACCGGATCGAGGTTACAATAATCGTCGCCAAAGACGTGCCCAAACAGATCTGCATCAATTGCGGGCTGTCATACCCCAAGGCCGTAAACGCGTAGAAAAAGGCGGGCACCAGTACGATGCCCCCACCCACGCCCAAAAGCCCTGCCAAAAGCCCCGCAAAGGCCCCGATCGCCAACAAAAGTGCCACCAGCGGCAGTAAAACAGACATGTCCGGCATGGTGCCCTCCCCAATTCATGCTGTGCTAGGAATGCCTTGGCTCAGAGCAGATCACAACCTTTGATCGCTCAAGCTGCCGCGTGGTTCATCGCGTCCAGAGCATCTTCCACGACAGACCATCCCGCACCATCGCGGTGGCCATTTTCGGACAAATGCCTGCGCCAATGGCGCGCACCGGGTTTGCCCGCAAACAGACCCAACATGTGTTTGGTCACCTGCGACAGCTTTCCACTGCCTCGGCTCTCATCAGCCAAATGGGCTTCGATATAGGGCCGCATTTGCAGCACCAAATCCACCGGATCAGGCCCGATTTCGCCCCCATAAATCACCGCATCGGCGCGCTGCAAAATGTCCGTCGGGTTGTGGTAGGCCGCCCGCCCGATCATCACACCGTCCACCCCGCGGTCCAACAACTCCGCCGCTTGCTCAATCGAGGTCACGCCCCCGTTGATAGAAATATGAAGATGCGGAAACAATTGTTTCATCTCGAAAACCAGATCATAATCCAGCGGAGGAATGTCACGGTTTTCTTTTGGAGAAAGTCCTTGCAGCCATGCTTTTCGAGCATGGATCGTCACACGCTCAACACCTGCTGCAACAATCTGCGACAAAAATTCTGGCAACACTTCGGTCGGATTTTGATCATCCACACCGATACGGCATTTCACTGTGACTTCAGCGGGTTGCGCAGCAATCATCGCGCGACAACACTCAGCAACCAACGCAGGGTCTTGCATCAAAATCGCTCCGAACGCACCGGATTGGACCCGGTCAGACGGGCACCCGCAGTTCAGATTAATCTCCGGATAGCCTTCGTGCGCCCCCATCACAGCTGCCGCCGCCAGCTCAGCCGGATCAGACCCGCCCAACTGCAACGCAACCGGCTGCTCCGCCGGATCAAACCGCAACAAATGCCGCGCGCCGCCCCGCACCAACGCAGGCGCGGTTACCATTTCCGTGTAGAGCAACGTCTCCTTGGACAACAAACGGTGCAGATACCTGCAATGCCGATCCGTCCAATCCATCATAGGCGCCACCGATAGCTTCGCAGCCTCTGAGAGCGGCTTTTTCCGGAGCGCATTCCGGCCATTTTCAACTTGCGAAACTTCAGACATTTTCGGCACATTCCAGCTGACGGTGACACAAACCCTTTGAGGGCAAGACAGTGTTTCAGGACCGCCCAAGCGCTCCCAAACATCGCAGACACATATGTCAGATCGCGCGCTGCGTAAACTCATCTCGGCAGGCGTCAAGCATGACCCCGCCTGTTCACTTCCCGCCACGACACCACTAGAAATCATAGCGCGCGATCCCGAGCGTAGAACGCCGCCAACGCGCCCTTGCAAAATACGCCCCCTTGGTAAAAGTTGCCGCCAACAGGCTGTTAACAGGACGGAACAGTTTGGTGTACCGACCCCAATGCCGTCTCAATTACCATACGAATAAAACAGGAATGAAACGTGCCTAGGGTTTTGATCAACGGATTTGGCCGCATCGGCCGCAGTGTTCTGCGCGCTCTGACGACCACGCGGAAAGACACCGATATTGAAGTGGCGATGATCAACGATCTCGCCGCCCCCGAGCATTTGACCTACCTTTTCAAATACGACTCCATCTTTGGCCGACATCCGGGCACCGTGTCCCAGAATGGCCAGGCGCTATCCATTGACGGGCACAGTATTCCTTTTTTGCAGGAACAGACCCTCACCACTGACCATCTGCACGGCATCGATTGCGTTCTCGACTGCACCGGACGCGGCAAAGACCCTCAGTATGCGGCGCTATGGCGAAACACCGACGTCAAGCGCGTCTTGGTCTCTGGGCCCTGCCCCACAGCCGATCTCACGCTGGTGCTCGGGGCCAACACCGAACAGCTCGCGGATCAGCAGATCATCTCATTAGGATCATGCACAACCAACGCCGTAGCCCCGCTTTTGCCGCTGATCGATCGCGATTTTGACCTGACCTCGGCCCATGTCACCACGATCCACTGCTACACGGCCTCACAACCCAGCATCGACACGGCCAACGGCACCTTTGAGCGTGCCCGCGCTGCCAGCCTATCCATGGTGCCAACAACAACCAGTGCTGCCACATTGATCGATGATGTCTTGCCGCACCTCAAAAACCGCACCGTCGTCTCCTCGGTGCGCGTGCCCACTCCCTCTGTCTCCGCCGTCGATCTAGTGGCCACCTGCCGCGACGACGCGACGCCAGAGGAGGTGAACGCGAAAGTGCACAGCTATACCAACGACATAATCGGGTGTGTCGATGAGCCACTCGTCTCCTCTGACCTGCGCATGCGGTCAGAGAGCGTCATCCTCGCCATGCCACAAACCCGTGTTATCGGCCGCCAAATCCGTCTGTTTGGCTGGTACGACAACGAATGGGGCTTCGCCAATCGAATGATCGACGTTGCATCAGCCCCCTAACACAACCTCGCACACCCGAGTGATATGACGCCTATTGGAACCGAACGACGCATATTGGCACGAAGGTGGCGTTTGTAGCCCTCCATCATGAAAAAATTGGCCCTAATTTCATTCATGATGGCTTGTTCGACCTGCACAGGGCTGTCATCCAAACTGTAACGAATTGCCCCCAGCCGCCCAGCGAATGGCGCTCTGCAAAGGATCTGAAAATGACGAAATATTGCCTCACCGTGACTGCACGCTCAGAACGCGGCATCGTTGCCGCCATCTCGACGTTTCTGGCGGACCACGGCTGCAATATCACGGACAGCTCCCAATACGATGATATGGATACGGGCCAGTTTTTCATGCGCATCAGCTTCACCTCTGAAACTGGCGCTGAACAATCCGCACTCGAGGCTGACTTTGCCAAAGACGTCGCCGCAAAATTTGAAATGACATCCGCGTTCCACGACGAATCTGTGAAGATGAAAGTTGTCATTATGGTCAGCCGATTTGGCCACTGCCTGAATGACCTGCTCTACCGTGTAAAAATCGGCGCACTGCCGGTCGAAGTCGTCGCCGTGATTTCAAATCACATGGATTATCAAAAGGTTGTGGTAAACAGCGACATCCCGTTTCACTGCATCAAGGTGACAAAGGAAAACAAACCAGAAGCCGAGGCCGCCATCATGAAGGTTGTCGAAGATTCAAACGCCGAATTGATCGTATTGGCCCGCTACATGCAAATCCTGTCCGACGCTATGTGCCAGAAAATGTCCGGTCGCATCATCAACATCCACCACTCGTTCCTACCGTCCTTCAAGGGGGCGAACCCCTACAAACAGGCGTTTGAGCGTGGCGTGAAATTGATCGGGGCCACCTCACACTACGTGACCGCTGATCTGGATGAAGGCCCCATCATCGAACAAGACATCGTGCGCGTCACCCACGCGCAAAGTGGTGCGGACTACGTGTCTTTGGGCCGCGACGTAGAAAGCCAAGTGCTCGCGCGTGCCATTCATGCCCATGCCAACCACCGCACGTTCCTGAATGGCAACAAAACGGTGGTCTTCAACGCATCGCCCGGCAGCTTCTCGTCCGAACGTATGGGCTAACTTTTGGGTCCGGTGCCGCGCTGGCAGCACCGGATGACCAAATCATTTCTGGTCAAAAACGCAACGCCTTTGCGATTAAATCTCGACAGCTTGGCCTGTCGCTGCACTTTCTTGCGCCGCGATTCCCATCGCCACAGCTTTTGCGCCGTCTGACAGCTTGACCTCCACACCGCCTTGACCGCGCACAACGGCATTGAACCGTTGATGCTGATAAAACGTCGAGCCGTTGTGATCCCCTGCTTCCAGCAGGGTCGGGTCCACCGGAATATCCATGGTGATTGGCCCCTTGGGCGCACGCGGGCTGATGATCAGCTGTGGCACCGGCGCAGGCCCCAGTTTTTCAGGCCAAAACCGTCCGGGCCCCGGAACCAGACATTCGATTTTGCCTTTCGGCCCAACTGCGCTGATCTCTTCTTGATACTCAGATCCTTCGGCGAACATGCACAATTCCAGCATCGCACGGGCCCCGGTGTCGAAATCAACGATCACATAACCATTGTCCCAAATATCGGGCACGCGACCATCATATTCTTCGTCTTTGTGGTTCAGCGTTTGACCCGCCGATGCCATAACACGAACCGGTTCCGCCTTCAAAATAACGCGCATCAAATCAAAGAAATGGCAGCATTTTTCCACCAGCGTCCCGCCGGTGTTTTCGTTAAACCGGTTCCAATCGCCGATCTTGGGCAAGAACGGAAAACGGTGCTCGCGGATGGTCAACATCGCGATGCCGCCTGTCGCCTGTTCGGCCTGCTCAATCAAGGCAGCCACGGGCGGCATGTATCGGTATTCCATCGCCACCCACACAGGATGGGCATAGCCTTTGAACAGTTTATCCAAAACAGCCGCATCCGCCGGATCCGTATACAGCGGCTTTTCACATAAAATCGGCATCGGGCGCTTGTCCACAATCTCGCGCAGCTGGGCAACGTGGATGTTGTTCGGGCTAACAATCACAACCGCATCCAACGCTTCAAACGCCAGAAAGTCGTCCAAGGTTTCCGCGACAGCAGCAGGCGCCGCAGCCCCCCCTTTGCCTGCCAAAACAGCCGCACTTTCCGCCAACTCACGCACCGGATCATACACAACGCTCACGCGCCCTTGCGGCAACAGATTGATGTTCTGGATGTGCTCACGCCCCATCATCCCGCAACCGATCAATCCGTAATTCACCATTTCCATCGCTTAGCTCTTTCCCAGTCTTGAGACATAATTGATTTGATTCTGATCGAACCATGTTCTTGAAAACTCGACCGTTTCGCCCGATTGCGCACGGCCTGTGCGTTCGATGTAGCCGGCCAATGCGCCCGCCTTCACCCCAAACCGCGGATCGACCCACTCCGGCACAGCCGACACATTCACACGGTCTTCAGCCGACGTGATCACCACGCCTAAGGCTTCACGGTAATACAGATACAACGATTCAGATACAGCGTCTGCATCCACCGTTTCGGTCACAGCCCCGTCTAGCCAAATCTCTTCCAATGCCGCAGGCACATCATCCATAAACCGCAACCGCCGAAACCGAAATCCTTTGGGGCTGCGAAATCCTGCTTCGCGCGGTGCAACCATCTGATCAATCGACAGCATATCCGCTGTGGGCAACCCGCCGCCCTGCAACCGCTCGATCCGCAAAAACGAATAGACAGACGGCACATTCGCCTGTGCCCGCACGTAGTTTCCAGACCCTTGAACACGCTCCAGCAATCCCTTGTCGGCCAAGACATCCAACGCTTTGCGCAAGGTGCCAACAGCAATCCCCAGCTCCTGCGCCATTTCACGTTCAGGCGGCAACCGCGCACCGTCGGCCAACCTCCCTGCCGCCATATCACGGATCAACATTTCCGCAATCTGTACATATTTCGGCAAGGCACCATACCGATCAGACGAAGACTGGTGCTGTGTCATGCTCGCCCCCTCTCGATACTGGTTTCGGCGCAGAAAAATTGATACACTATTGATGCACCAACTTTAGGATGCTACGCAAGGGGCAAATCAAAACCCAATTGGAGGTTTCATGACCATCGTTCCGGTGACCAGCCCCGACCTAGACGCCTCAGAAGTGTCGTGGTTTTCTGCCCTTTGTTCAGACGACTATCAATTCCTTGGCGTCCCGGATGGCGACCTGCGGTCGTCTTGGGAACACTGCCGCGATATCGTGCTCGAGGCCGAAGCCCAAGGGTTTCGTAACGTCCTCGCCCCGTCTTCCTATCAAGTGGGCCAAGACACATTGTCCTTTGTCGCGGGCATGGCGCCCCTGACTGAAAACATCAACATGTTAGCCGCCATCCGCTGTGGTGAAATGCAGCCCATCATGCTGGCGCGCACCGTGGCTACGCTGGACCACATGATGAAGGGGCGTTTGACCCTCAACGTTATCTCGTCGGATTTTCCTGGTGAAGTGGCGGAAAGCGGCTATCGCTACCAACGCTCCCGCGAAGTGGTTGAAATCTTGAAGCAGGCCTGGACCCGTGATGAGATCAACTACGAAGGCGAAGTCTACAACTTCCAAGGCGTGCCAACAGCCCCCGCGACCCCCTACCAAACCGGCGGACCGCTGTTGTACTTCGGCGGCTACTCTCCCGCGGCGCTCGACCTGTGCGGGCAGCACTGCGACGTCTATCTGATGTGGCCAGAACCCGAAGAAAACATCGCCCAACGCATGAAAGACGTGAATGCCGTCGCCGAAAAGTACGACCGCACATTAGATTACGGCCTGCGTGTTCATATGATCGTCCGTGACACCGAAGCCGAGGCCCGCGAATACGCCGACTATATCTCCTCGAAACTCGACGATGAATACGGCAAACTGATCCGCGACCGTGCACACGACAGCATTTCACTCGGCGTGGCCCACCAAGCCAAAGCTCGTGAATTGGCCGACAAATATGGATACGTTGAGCCGGGCCTGTGGACAGGCGTCGGCCGCGCGCGCTCCGGCTGTGGCGCTGCCCTGGTCGGTTCAGCCGATCAAGTGCTCAGCAAAATCGAAAACTACCGTAAAATGGGCATCCGCAGCTTCATTTTCTCTGGTTACCCCCACATCGATGAAGCGAAATATTTCGGCAAACTTGTCATGCCGGACTTGAAAACCTGCTCATTGCCCCATGCTTATGGTCGTGTCCCCGCGGGCACGCCAGCAACACCTCTTGGAAATGGACCACGTACATAATGGAACGCAATAACCTTACTTCCGACCTTTCTTTCAGCCGTATTGTCTACGGCATGTGGCGGCTCGGCGATGTCGAAGACACGTCCCCCGCTCACGTCCAAGCCAAGATCGAAGCCTGCCTCGAACAGGGCATCACCACCATGGACCAGGCCGATATTTACGGCGGCTACATGGCGGAAGAAATCATGGGCGCAGCTTTGACCCCCACGATCAAAGACCAGATCGAAGTTGTCACAAAATGCGACATTCTGATCCCCGAAGGTCGTTACGCAGATGTGGGTGGCAAGTACTACGACACCTCACGCGAACACATCTTGGCCTCTGTCGACCATTCGCTGCGCCTCATGGGCATCGACAAAATCGATCTGCTGCTCGTCCACCGCCCCGACCCGCTGATGGACCATCACGAAACAGGTGCAGCACTCGACGAAGTGATCGCGTCTGGCAAGGTGCGCAGCGTTGGCGTGTCCAACTTCAAACTGCACGATTGGAACCTCCTGCAATCCGCGACCGAGGCGAAACTGGTCACCAACCAGATTGAGCTATCGCTGACCGCCAACGAAGCCCTGACAAATGGCGACATGGCTTATCTGCAAGAACGTGGCATCGCGCCGATGGCATGGTCCCCCTTGGGCGGTGGTGCCCTCATGACGGAATCCACACCACTCACCGCCGTGATGGACGAGGTTGCAAACGCAAACAGCGTGGACCGCGCAGCCGTAGCTGTCGCATGGATCTTGGCGCACCCCGCGAATGTAATGCCAGTCATGGGAACCAACAACATAAACCGGATCAAAGGCTTCTCAGACGCCCTTAAAGTGAAAATGGATCGTCCAACGTGGTTCAAACTCTATGAAGCCGCGCTCGGCCACGAGGTACCATAGTGTTTGGTTTCGATCCTCTCGATGATCCCAGAGCGTTTCGTACGGCTTTGGGGGCCTACGCGACGGGTGTGACCATTGTCACAGTCCCGTCCGCAGACGGCCCCATCGGCATCACCGCAAACAGTTTCGCATCGGTTTCACTAGATCCGCCTTTGGTGCTCTGGTCCCCTGCAAAATCGTCAAAGCGGTTCAGCTATTATTCCGGCGCGCCGCACTTCGCGATCCATGTTCTGGACGCCCATCAACAAGACATCTGCAACGGGTTCACCAAAGACAAATCGGCATTCGACGGTTTGGATTGGGAAACCGGTGCAAACGATGTTCCCCTGTTGAAAGGCTGTCTGGCGCGCTTCGAATGCAGCCTCGACGTCGAACACGATGCAGGCGATCACACGATCATCGTCGGCCGCGTCCACCGCGCCAGCGCCCGCGACGGGCTACCGTTGCTGTTCCAAGGTGGCCGCTTCGTTTCCTTAAAGGGCTAACGCAAAATCTCTGCCATGGGCCGTCTGGCCCGTGGCGGGGCAATCCCCACCGGCGTTCCAAACCGAATGGCTTGGATCAACCGCCGATCAGACGCGATCCCAAACCGATCCCGCAGCGCATCATTCGCCGCCGGATGATCCGTCAGTGCGGCCATTGGCCAGCCTGCAAACCCGAGAGATGCAGCCTCCAGACACATCCGCAGATACGCGCGACCAGACACAACTGGGTTTTCGTGAATATCTCTGTGAAACAACGCAATAACCGGCGTTTGTGATGTAAATCCAGCCTCCGCAACAAGCCCCTTCGTCCTCCCGAACAACGACAGCACACGCCAGAAAGCCCCGAAAACAAAGGGCACGACCCGGGCCTGCCTGGGGGTCATCATCAATGCCAACCGGTCCATCCCATCAAGCCCAGCCCGTGGATGCGTGGCCTGCAACCGCATCCAAGACAAAAGCTCCTGCCGGAACGCGCCATGCTGCATAATCTGATGGCTTGCCCAATCGTTTTGCTCCGCCAACCACTCTTTGCTGGTGCGGTCCGTCACCAATCGCGCATCGGGACGGGTCCAACCAAACAATGCAGGCGGCGTATTCTCAAACGCGCCGCGCCACGTAAACCTGTTTTCCAATTGTTCGTGAAGTACATCAACCGATCCCTCTGCCAAGGTAAGATGCGCCACTGCGACCAAACCTTGGCCCGCCTGTGTTGGCAGGCCGGTATAGCTGACCACCACACCAATATCTTCTGCCGAAAGCGCCAGAACCATAGCCTCCAAAACTGCCCCACAGGACAGCCCCGCCTGAAACCCAGTGGGGTCCGCCACCGGCAGCCCCACGTTCGTGTCACAAAACAACGAGAGAACCGCACCATCGCGCACCCAGCGGGCAGGCTGCGTGTTGTGCACGGTCGGTGCCAAAGCAGCCCGCGCGACACATGTTTCAAAAACGGTATCGTCTATCATGAACCTACCTTCATCAAACTGGCCATGCGTTGCACCGCCGCCAATTCCAACTCCGCACGGGGCGAGGCGCTCATCGCAGGCATCGACAGCGCCACCAAAGCCAAGGGCGCCTGACGCACCAGCAAGATATGACTGGCGTCATACCGCGCGAACAAATGCGAGATATGATCTCCCTCCGGCCCATCCGTAAACGGCGGATCGGCCCGTCGCAAAACAGGGCGCACACGGAAGATATGCTGCAATACGCCGTCATCCATCTCCGCCAATTGCGGCGCCTCGATGATCACAGCTCCTTCCACCATCGGATGCGCCTGCAAGCCGCGCAAGAACCCTAACGCATCGCGCGACCGATCCTCGGCCATGTGCCGCAAAAGACTGTGGGACCGCTCCTCCGCCCGCACGCTTTGCGCCTCAACACTCAAAACCGCCACCAAAACCGCTGCCAAAACCAGCACCAGCGTCAAAATGGTGCCGTCGCGCCCCAGCCCTGCCATCCGCGCGACAACACCTCCCGCGATCGCGGCAACGGCAACACTGGCTCCAAACGATAGCAGCGGCGCGCGGTGCTGCACCTGTGCGCGCGCCAAAGACACGGCCAACCAACACAAAAACAAAACTCCCAAGGGTGAGATTTGAACAGGCAGCCCTAAATAGGTCATCAAAAAATCAGCCGCGGCCAAAGGCATCAGCACAACCAAAGACAAGGCCATGCGTTCGACAGCTTTGTTTTCAGCAGCACTGAGGCTTGCGCGATCCCGCGTTAAAACCAAGTAGCCCCCAATCGCGAAGCCACTGATTTGAAACAGCAAAAGCCCGATCAATCGCGCAGGATCAATGCTTGAGGACCACCACAGCGCTGACACTGCAAAAACGGTCGTCCCCCCGGCGATCCAAATCTTCACCCAAGCGGGCGCATGCCGGCGCAGCATTCCCTCTGCCAAAATCACCACCGACACCGGCACACAGGCCGCCGCCAAGAGGATAAAAAACCGAAATACCTGCAGGTCTGTCACCACGAACAGCGCGCGGCCCGCGAACAACATCATCAGCACCCGCAGCCCAAACAAAAATCGGCGATTCAACGGCGCCGAGCGGTCGCGCGCCATGATCACACCTTGCAAAATCATCAAACCAGCCAGCGCCGCGAGGGACAAAACCAGATTGCCCGTGTCCGATACGGCCAAGCCTAATCCGCCAGCAGTCATATCTTCCGGCTCATCCATCAACGGCCTCGTGCGTGGGGCGCAATACGCCATAGCTGCGGCCACTGTCGGACCAATAGATCAGCGGCAACAGCAATCGGCGCACGAAATCAAATCCCCCCGCCAGCAACACAGACAACAGCGCATTGCGTGGCACCTCGCGGGTGAGATACCTGCGCAAAGCAGGCATATCCATGCGGCCCAATTGCAAAAAGTCGTCACCTCGGTCGTAGTCCAGCTCTTCCGCGCAGAAGTCGTTAAAGACCGCATCCCGATGCTGCTGAGCGTCATCCGCAGCTTTTTTCAATGCATCGGACCCGCCGGTGTAGGCATTGGTGATTACGAAACGATCCTCGTCAAATCCAGCGTCGCCCCCAACCCCAAACACGTGGCGGTGGTGGGCCATGATACGGCGGGCCAACAACACATGGTTCAAGGTGCGCCGCGGCGCATCCGGACGCGGCCAAAGATCCGAAAACATCTCCGAAACCATGCCAACAACCGCAGGCACCTGTGTCACACTTGATATCCAAAGGGGCCGACATTGGTTGCGCGTGAACATCAAAAAACACGTCAGCCCGTACAACACCCATGACAACCCACCAGAGCGCTGATCGGGGTCCACCATCACCAAACCCAAATGCAACACGTCCACCGGTTCGGGCTGCATATCCACCGTCATGACCGCCAATGCATTGAACGCGATAGGCGCGCCATCACCAGTGCTCACCACGGTGATAATCATGTCGCGCAAAAGATCACGATCCCCCGAGAACACCCCATAGGTTAACGGCCCATCGGGCAGCGCTTTGGTCGCAATTGCGCGAAGATCCTCGGTCAAATCCGCTAGATCCGCGTCAGACATCCAGCGACCGGGACGCTCCAGAATACGCACCTCGCGGCCCCCAGCCGTGCGCAGGCGCAGGTTTAAATAGTCCCGTCCCAATGATTTGATGATGGATGCAATCATACCCCGCCTGCCAATAGCCCCTCAAAACCCTATGGTTTCGGCGTATGGCAAACAAGCGGGGAAACCCTGACCTTTTTGCGGCGCACGGCCCTCAGGCCGTTTGAGTTGTGGCCTGTTTTGCAGCGTCATGGGCCAAATCGCTCAAGCCTTCACCGCCTGCGGCAAGATGATCGCTCAGCTTCTCCAACATGCGCGGCTCCCAAAATTCGATCAAATGCGCCGCCACCGCGCTCGGCTTATCTGCCATAGGCTGGCTGTCGAAAAATGTGGCGATCTGATTGACCATGCGGACCATTTTATCAGGCGACATCATGGGCCTCCTCTGTCTGAATACGGTGGGGGTGGCTGTAAATTTCGAACGTGTCATCGCGTGCCAACGCCACCAAAGTGATGCCCGCAGCCTGCGCAGTATCAACCGCCAAAGTTGTGGGCGCAGACACCGCGAGGATCACCCCCGCCCCTGCAAACGCCGCTTTCTGCACCATCTCTACAGACACGCGCGACGTCAAAACGATGGCCCCTTTAGCGCAGTCCGGCACAGCTCCAACCAGCTTATCCAGCGCATTGTGCCGCCCCACATCTTCGCGCATGCACTGCAGCCCGCGGCCTGGTTCGAAAAAACCAGCCCCGTGGACCGCCCGCGTCTGATCGTGCAAGCGCTGCGCCCCACGCATTGCCGCCATCGCCTCTGCGATCTGCATCGCCGTGAACCCGACCTGCGCCGTCACTTTAGGCACGTGGCGCACCGCTTGATCCAAACTGTCAATGCCGCACAAACCACAGCCCACAGGCCCAGCCATGGCGCGTCTGCGCTCTGCCAAAGCCTCCGCCAGTTCCTCGGGCAGCCACATCTGAACTTCGATCCCGTTCGCATGGGGCACAATCTCAACACTCTCGACGGTGCCCAGTCCCTCCGTGCGAGTAAATCCCGCACCAAAATCAACCAAATCGCAAGGCGTCGCCATCATAACGGCCTGCGTCGTACCGTTGTAGACAAGCGCGACGGGCACTTCTTCAGGCAGCGCACGACTAACCGTTTCACCCCTGCCCTTGCGCACCACATATGCGGTGGCCATGCCTGCGCCTGTCTTGCTTTCGGTCATTCTGCCGCCGGCAAAATTCGCCGCGACTGTTCCGCCTGCGCGTTGTAGTCTTCCTGCCAATCTGTGGGCCCGTTCGACAAGGCCACCTGAACCGCAGTCACCTTATATTCAGGGCAGTTCGTGGCCCAATCGGAATAATCCGTGGTGATCACATTGGCCTGCGTATCCGGGTGGTGGAAGGTGGTATACACAACACCGGGGCTGACGCGATCGGTGATCGTGGCCCGCAGCTGCGTTTCACCCGCCCGCGACGCCAGCCGCACATATTGCCCATCACGAACGCCGCGCACCTCGGCATCATGAGGATGGATTTCTAACAGATCCTCCTCGTGCCAGGCGGTGTTTTCCGTCCGCCGTGTCTGCGCACCCACGTTGTACTGAGACAAAATCCGCCCCGTTGTTAGCAACAGCGGGAACCGCGGGCCTGTCTTCTCATCCGTCGCCACATATTCTGTGATGATGAACTGCCCCTTCCCGCGCGCAAACCCGTCGATATGCATGATCGGCGAGCCATCGGGCTTATCATTATTGCACGGCCACTGCACCGACCCGCGTGTCTCCAACATCTCGTAGTTCACATTGGCAAAGCCCGGCGTCGTCGCGGCAATCTCGTCCATCACTTGAGCGGGGTGCGTGTAAGTCCAACCGCTGCCCATGGCATTGGCCAACATCATCGTAATTTCCCAATCCGCATAGCCATTCTTGGGCGCCATCACCTTGCGCACACGGTTGATACGGCGTTCCGCATTCGTAAACGTGCCGTCCTTTTCTAGAAAGGTCGATCCCGGCAAAAACACATGGGCGTAGTTCGCCGTTTCATTCAAGAAAAGATCGTGAACAATCACGCATTCCATCGCCTCCAAGCCCGCTTTCACGTGTTTGGTGTCAGGATCAGACTGTAAAATATCCTCGCCTTGGATGTAGATCCCGCGGAATGTCCCATCCACAGCCGCATCCAGCATATTCGGAATGCGCAAGCCCGGCTCTGGGTCAACTTTGGTGCCCCAAATCGCCTCAAATACCTCACGTGTGGCATCGTCTGACACATGGCGGTAGCCCGGCAATTCATGGGGGAACGACCCCATATCGCAGGCGCCTTGCACGTTGTTTTGCCCGCGCAACGGGTTCACGCCCACGCCATTCTTGCCTAGGTTCCCCGTCATCATCGCCAAATTCGCAATGGCCATGACAGTGGTTGATCCTTGGGAATGTTCTGTCACGCCCAAACCGTAATAAATCGACCCGTTGCCCCCTGTGGCAAACAATCGTGCCGCCGCACGCAACTCGTCGGCGTTCACACCGGTCAACAGCGAAGTGGCCTCAGGCGCATGGCGCGGATCGCTGATGAATTCGGCGTAATGGGTAAACTCATCCCAATCGCAACGGGTGCGAATGAACGCTTCGTCCATCAATCCTTCGGTCACAATCACGTGGGCAATCGACGACAAAACAGCCACGTTCGTGCCCGGTAACAAGGGCAAATGATGTTGCGCTTCAATATGGGCCGATTTCACGATGTCCGTGCGGCGCGGATCAATCACGATCAGCTTCGCCCCCTGACGCAACCGTTTCTTCAACCGGCTGGCGAACACAGGATGCCCATCTGTCGGGTTCGCACCAATGATGATCACGACATCGGTTTCTTCAACAGAATCAAAGTTTTGCGTGCCAGCGGACGTCCCGAATGCGGTTTTCAATCCATAGCCCGTCGGTGAGTGACACACCCGCGCACAGGTATCCGTGTTATTGTTGCCAAACGTGCTGCGGATCAGCTTTTGCACCAAATAGGTCTCTTCGTTGGTGCAGCGGCTGGACGTGATCCCGCCAATGGATTTCACCCCGTGTTTGGCCTGCAAATCGCGCAGCTTGTTCGCCGTATAGGAAATCGCCTCCTCCCAAGACACCTCCTGCCACGGGTCCGTTACCTTTTCGCGGATCATCGGGTTCAATATTCGGTCAGAATGGTTGGCGTAGCCCCATGCAAACCGCCCCTTCACACAAGAATGGCCACGATTTGCTTCACCATGTTTGTTGGGCACCATCCGCACCAGTTCATCGCCGTTCAGCTCCGCCTTGAACGAACAGCCCACCCCGCAATAGGCGCAGGTGGTGATCACAGACCGCTCCGGCGTGCCCATCTCAATCACGGATTTCTCTTGCAAGGTTGCCGTCGGGCAAGCTTGCACGCAGGCCCCGCAGGACACACAATCAGACGACATAAAATCATCGCCCGCAGCCCCGGCCGACACGCGGCTGTTGAACCCCGACCCTTCGATGGTCAGCGCAAATGTGCCCTGCACCTCTTCACAGGCGCGCACACAGCGGCTGCACACAATGCACTTTGACGGATCATAGGTGAAATACGGGTTGCTGTCGTCTTTGGGAATAAACTGCGGATTAGGTGCACCGGCATTCGACCGCGCCTCGAAATGGTTCGCCAAGGCTCCATCTGCAGGCGCCTGATAGCGCACATCACGCAAACCGACCATGCCCGCCATATCCTGCAGCTCGCAATCCCCATTGGCCGCACAGGTCAAACAATCCAGCGGATGGTCGGAAATGTACAATTCCATCACACCTTTGCGGATCTTTTTCACCTTGGAAGATTGCGTTTTGACAACCATGCCGTCTGTCACTGGTGTCGTGCATGACGCAGGTGTGCCGCGTCGCCCTTCAATCTCGACCACACACAACCGGCAAGACCCGAAGGCCTCTAGGTTGTCAGACGCACATAATTTCGGCACCTGAATGCCCGCTTCGGCACTGGCCCGCATGACCGATGTGCCTTCGGGCACCGTCACGTCGAACCCGTCGATCGTCAGCGTCACCTGTTTTGTGGATTTGGACGCTGGCGTGCCCATGTCCATATCATGGGTCGGGATGATGAAATCTTTCATAGGCGGGCCTCATGTTGGCTGCGAAGATGAAATAGAACCGCATGTGCAGCGACCAGTCGTTTCCGCCGCGCTGCAAAATCAAACAAAACCGGACGGAAATGCGCCGTCGCATCCCGTAAATACCGGGTCCGGTCTGGTTGCTGGGGCGCGTTCTGGTCGAAATGCAAAACAATCTTATCTGATTTCGGGCTTTCGAAATACAGCACCAGCTCGGTCCCGCTGGGATGTTCCGCCCCCACAAACCGCACATCCTGACCTGCAACCAAAGCATCACCCAAATTCGAGGCAATGCCCTTCATCACGCGAAAACGTTTCCCGAAATGCAGCGGCCCGTGGTCCAAATGGTAATGTTTACCTTCGACGTACCAACGCACAGCGCCCAGCGGCAAATCGAATGTCTCCGCCGCCGAAACCATCCGATCTTCAACGGTTCTGGCCTGTGGGTCCTGTGTCATTGCATCGTCCATGTTATTCCGCCGCCTCTGTCTTCACGTCGAAATCATGGGGGAAACCATGCAGGGCTGACAAGACCGGATAGGGCGTAAACCCACCCAAAGCGCAGAGCGATCCGTCTTTCATCGTCTCACACAGGTCTTCCAACAGCGCAATCGCGTCTGTGTCGCCTTGCCCAATGCGGTCAATCGTTTCCACCCCGCGCACGGCCCCGATCCGGCAGGGCGTGCACTTGCCACAACTTTCAACAGCGCAGAATTCCATCGCGAACCGTGCCATATCCCGCATGTCCGCCGTGTCATCAAATACGACCAAGCCCGCGTGGCCGATCAACCCGCCCTGCCCGTCGAATTCTTCGTACCCAAAGGGCGTATCAAATTTCTCGCGTGGCATGTAGGCGCCCAGCGGCCCGCCCACCTGCACAGCCTTCACAGGCCGTCCAGACAAGGTGCCCCCTGCAACAATATCTACCAAAACGCCCAGCGGCATCCCGAACGCAGTTTCATAGAGCCCGCCATGGCGCACATTTCCCGCAATCTGAATGGGGATCGTTCCCTTCGAACGCCCCAGCCCAAAGTCCGCGTAGTGCTGCGCGCCCTTCTCCAAAATCACCGGCACCGTCGCCAGCGAAATCACATTGTTCACGACTGTCGGACGGCCCAAAAATCCTTCCAAGGCGGGCAATGGCGGCTTGGCGCGGACCACGCCGCGCTTGCCTTCCAATGAATTCAGGAGGGATGTTTCCTCACCGCACACATAGGCCCCCGCGCCCACGCGAATTTCCATATCAAACGCGCGACCACAGCCCAAAACATCCGGCCCCAACACGCCTGCGGCACGTGCCAACACCACAGCTTTTTCCATAATTTCAATGGCATCCGGGTATTCAGACCGCAGATAAACATAGCCCTTGGTCGCCTCAACCGCCAATCCAGCGATCACCATCCCTTCAATCAGTGTGAAAGGGTCACCCTCCATGATCATGCGGTCCGCGAATGTGCCACTGTCCCCTTCATCAGCGTTGCACACGATGTACTTTTGCGGCCCATCCGCCCCAAGAACCGTGTTCCATTTGATCCCTGTCGGGAACCCCGCACCGCCGCGACCGCGCAACCCCGATGTCGTGACCTCTTCAACAATGTCCGCAGCCGGCATCCCGATCGCGCGGCGCAGCCCAACCAGCCCACCGTGCGCCTCGTAATCTTGCAACGACAACGGATCAATCACGCCACACCGTTGAAACGTCAAACGGGTCTGTCCCTTCATCCAGTCCAGCTGCTCCACCAACCCAAGGCTGGCCAATTTTCCGTCCAACAAAAGCGGCACATCATCCGCCTCCACCGGCCCGTAGCCTACACGCCCCTGCGGTGTCTCCACCTCCACCAGCGGCTCCAGCCAAATCATACCGCGGGTTCCATTTCGAATGATTTCCACATCCATACCCCGGCGCGCCGCTTCTGTTGCAATCGCGTCCGCCACCTCATCAGCGCCCAGCGCTTTGGCCGCACTGTCTAGCGGTACATAAATCTTCATGCGCCTGCTCCCGTTTGAACAACAGCCAAGAGTTTATCCAGCTTCGTCGCATCAACGCGCCCAACCACTTTGCCATCGACCATAGCTGCAGGCCCGCACGCACACAGCCCCAAGCAATAGACAGGCTCTAGCGTGACGGCCCCGTTTGCCGTGGTCCCATGCCACCCGATCCCCAATTTTTCAAACGCACGCTCTGAAATCGCCGTGCCACCTACCGCCTGACAAGCCTCGGCACGGCAAATCTTAACCACATGCCGTCCAGCGGGGGCCGAGCGAAAATCATGATAAAATGTTATAACCCCATGCACCTCGGCGCGCGTGATGTTCAACGCATCTGCAATAATCTGAACCACATCTTCGGGGATAAACCCGAATTCCGCCTGAACGCTATGTAAAATAGGCAGCAACGGCCCTTCTAAGGTGCGATGCCGCGCCAAAATGTCGTCCATCGTTTGCTGGGTTTGCGCGCAGGGCATTGTGTTCCTCCAAAGTGGTTCGACTTTGTCGGCCTATCTGAACGCTAAATCAATATCGTTATTCCGTCTATTGATAGAAAAATCCTATCAATCTTCCCGCTCAATAGCGATGGCTTTGGCTCTCTCTAACAATGCGGCCAATACCGGGGTGAACGGTTCGCGGTGCGGGGCGACCAAACCTACAACATGGCGCGCATCCGGCCCAACAATCGGAACCGCCCCCAAATCCGGCCCCTTCAGGAAAATCTCGGCCGCGCGCACTGGCAGGATCGTCGCCCAATCACTGTGCAACACGTGACTGACCAAAACGATCACAGAGGTTGATTCAATCTGGGGCGCAACTTCAACACTGGCCTCCGACAGATGTTGATTGATAATCCGACGGTTCTGCATATCAGGCGTCAGCAAACACAGCGGCACGCCCGCCAGATCCCCCCACGCCACAGGGCCATCCAACAGCGGATGCCCAGAGCGGGCCACCAACACGTAGCGTTCCGAATAGATCGGCACGGTCGTCACCCGCCCCAAAGGCTCATTGTCTAGATAGGTTAGCCCGGCGTCGATCTCTAGGTTTTCAACCATCTTCAAAATATCCGATGATGTTTTGGACTGCACGGTGAAGCGCACATTCGGATGAGCCTCACCGAACCCAGCTGTCAGCTCAGACACCACCGTCAGCGCCGTCGGGATCACCGCCAATCGCAAGTCCCCCGACAAACCTTCTCGCGCAACCCGCATTTCTTGGCGCAACGCCCGTGCGTCCCCCACAATGCGCCGTGCCCAATCCAGCGCGCGCTGGCCCTCAGGCGTCAACCCGCGGTACCGCGATCCGCGCCAAACCAGCATAACGCCAAGCTGGTCTTCAAGTTGTTTGATCGCAGCAGACAATGTGGGCTGCGTCACCCCTTGGGCCGTAGCTGCACGACCGAAGTGCTCTTCCCGCGCCAACGCGATAAACATTTCCAACTTATCGATCATAAATTCACCTTTCGATAGCGAAACCCTATCAAGGGAACCAATACCCGACAATCATAGTTGGGTTGTACCGCGCCTTTACCCGCCGCTACACTGTTCCTCGGCCCATGGATGTGATTAACCAACCCTATGACCGCACCCGCACCCAAACCGCTGGATTACACAAGCCTGATCGGCTGCCCCCAATGTGATGCGGTCTATACGCTAGACGCACCCGAGTTTGGCCAAATCGCCAATTGCCCACGGTGCGGCACCCGCCTCATTTCGCCGCGCCGCAAGGCAGGCAAACAGATCATTGCCCTCTCCCTCAGCATTGCGGTCCTCATCGTGGCGGCCACCGTCTTTCCTTTCCTCACCATCAATGCAGGCGGGCGCAGCAATTCGGTCTCTATCCTACAGGCCGCACTTGTCTTCACCGATGGGATTTTGGTGTTTTTATCCTTCGCCACGGCCGCGCTGATTGTCTTCATCCCGTTCTTACGCGTGCTCTTGTCGCTCTATGTCCTCATCCCCTTGGTTAACGATCGCCCCCCAGCACGCGGTGCCACCCGCGCCTTCCGCCTGTCCGAAGCCCTCAGGCCCTGGTCCATGGCGGAAATCTTTGCCCTTGGATGTGCCGTGGCCTTGGTAAAAATCACGGATCTCGCAGATGTCGAATTTGGTCCTGCCTTCTGGATGTTCTCCGGTTTGGTGTTTTTGATTGTCCTTCAGGACAGACTTTTATGTAGATGGTCGGTATGGAACGCGCTGGACACAACACAGACATAACAACCGCCCGCAAAATGGGTCTCGTCACCTGCCGCAGGTGTAGCCGTGTCTGGCCCGGCGAGACGCAGATCTGCGGCCGCTGCGGTCATCACATCAACTCGCGCGACACCACCAGCCTACAACGGGTCTGGGCCCTGTGGCTTGTGGGTATTATGTGCTACATCCCCGCAAACATGTATCCCATGCTCAGTACCCGCACGCTGATGCATGTCGACGAAAGCACAATCGTCGGCGGCGCGGTCGAGCTGGCCCATCACGGCTCTTGGGGCGTGGCCTCGATCATCCTGTTTGCCTCAGTGGTAATCCCCGTGGCCAAATTCATCGCTATCGCCTTTCTGGCCATCTCGGTTCGGCGCGCCTCGCGCATTTCCGCACACCACAGGCAAGTGCTCTTTGAAATCGTCGAATACATTGGCCGCTGGTCGATGATCGATATATTTGTGGTGGCCATCATGTCATCGCTCGTCCAGCTCAATGCACTGGCCTCCATCACCCCCGGCACCGCCAGTTTGTTCTTTGCATTATCTGTTATTTTCACCATGTTATCGGCTCAGGCATTTGACAGCCGGTTGATCTGGGATGCACAAGCCCGCGTATCCCGCTCAACCACGGACAGCCCCACACAAAAGGCAACACCACAAAAATGAACCAAACGCCCCCCTCACTTCCGGTCGAACCATCCCGTGCCAGTGGCATTGGCCGTCTCTCTGTTGTCTGGATCATTCCGCTGATTGCCCTCATCGCGGCCCTCGCCGTGGCATGGCAAAGCTATAACGACCGTGGACCGCTCATCGAAATCAGCTTCGAGAACGGTGCAGGCATCGCCGAAGGCGAAACCGAATTGCGCTACCGTGATGTTACCGTGGGCTTGGTCGAAGACGTCGCATTCTCCGACGACCTAACCCATGTGATTGCCCATGTGCGCGTCGATAAATCCATCGGGGCCTTCATCGATAGCTCCGCCAGCTTCTGGATCGTCGAGCCCGAGATTTCCGCCCAAGGCGTCACCGGCCTCGATACAGTGCTCTCCGGTGTCTACATCGAAGGCTCGTGGGACGCCGACGCAGGTGCGCCGCTGAGCAGCTTCACCGGCCTCCAAGACCCGCCGCTGTTTCGCGCAGGCCAATCCGGCCTCGAAATCGTACTGCGCACCACGCCAGGCGGCAGCATGACAGACAACAGCCCAATCACCTTTCGCGGCATCGAAGTGGGCCGCATCGGCAAAGCCTCCATCTCACCGCAAGGCGAATTCGCCGTCGCCGAAGCGATCATCTACGAACCCCACGACCGCCTCATTTCCAGCGCAACGCGTTTCTGGGACACGGCTGGCTTCTCGTTCTCCGTAGGCCCCAGCGGCGCCGAATTGGATTTCTCCTCAATCGCGACCCTACTGGGCGGCGGTGTGACCTTTGACACCTTCGTGTCAGGTGGCCGTCGCATCAACGATGGCCACGTGTTCGACGTTCACCTCGCCGAAACCCAAGCCCGCAACAGCCTATTTACGGAAACCGAAGTCGAAACCCTGCAGGTCCGCGTGGTCTTCGATGAAAACATCTCAGGCCTCACTGTGGATGCGCCCGTTGAAATCAACGGACTGCAAATCGGCGAAGTGCAATCTGTCCTCGGCGTGATCGACGAAGAAGAATTCGGGGACAGCCGCGTGCGTCTGACCGTGGTTCTCGCCATCCAACCTGCACGCTTGGGCCTGCAAGACGACGTAACCCCAGAAGGCGCGCTCACCTTCCTCGAAGACCGTGTCGCAACCGGACTGCGCGCCCAACTCGCAAACGCGAGCCTTCTCACAGGCGGCCTGAAAATCGATCTCGTCCAAGCCGATGATGCTGCCCCCGCAACCCTCGTCACCAGCAACGGTGGCATGCCGATCCTGCCAACGGTCGAAAGCGACATCGCAGATGCAGCCGCCACCGTCGAAGGTGTGATCAACCGGGTCAATAACCTGCCCATCGAAGACCTGCTCACCTCCGCGATCGACTTCCTCGACAGCGCAGAAGCCCTGATCGCAAACGAAGACCTGCAACAAACCCCCGCCGATCTGCGCGCCCTCGTGGGCGACATCAGCGGCATCGTCGGCTCCGATGATGCGCAAATGTTGCTGGTCAACCTGAACTCAGGCGTTACCCGCTTTGAAACCCTGCTGGCAGATATCGAACAGGCGCAATTGCTCGCCAGCCTCGACACCGCCCTGCTCTCTGCTGCAACCGCCGCCGACACCGTTAGCGCCTCCGTCGATGGCTTGCCTGCGTTGCTCGACCAGATCACAGCTGTAGCCGCCAAAGCAGAGGCCGTCCCCCTCGAGGCGCTCTCCGCAGAGCTGACAGATCTTCTCGCCGCCACCACCAGCATCCTTGATCAACCCTCCGCGCGCGCCCTCCCTGAAGACCTCGGCGCAGCGCTGGCTGAAATCAACGCCACCCTGACCGAGCTGCGCGAAGGCGGCGCCGTGACCAACATCAACGCAACACTGGGTTCCGCCCGTGACGCTGCAGATGCCGTGGCCGCCGCCACTGGCGATTTGCCCGCCCTTGCCGCCCGCATGCGGGCCGTGCTCGATCAAGCCGGACAAACCATCGCGGGCTACAATCAGGGCCAAACCCTTAGCCGCGAAGCCCAAACCGCCCTGCGCGACATCTCCAGCGCCGCAGATGCACTGGAATCTTTGGCGCGGATGCTAGAACGTAATCCAGACGCACTTATTCGGGGACGATAACATGACCATCCTAAAACCTGCTCTCTTTGCGGCGTCCTGCCTGCTTGCAGCCTGCGGCACACCGGCAGACCTGTATTCGGTTACAGCCCCCCAACCCAGCGAACGGATCGCCATCGCCTTCAACACCGTCGAAGTACGCGACGTCTCCCTGCCTGCCTATGCCGCCGCCGACGAAATCGCCATCGAAGGCGCGGGTGGCCTGCTGCTCACCGATGCAGATGTCCGGTGGGCCGACACGCCTGAACGCGCCGTCGCTCTCGAACTGACACGCCACCTCGTGCAATTGTCCGGCAAACGTGTAGCCTCCGAACCTTGGCCGTTCGAAGACTACCCCGATGCCTCACTCGAAGTCCGGTTTGAAAGCTTCATCGCCCGCACAGATGGTCTATACCGCGCGTCAGGCCAGTATTTCGTCAGCTCCGATCAGGGCGACAACGATGATTTTGGCCTCTTCGACCTGACCGTGGCCTACGACCCGCTTGGCGGCCCTGCAGCCATCGCCACCGCGCGCGGCCAGTTGGTCCTCGACCTTGCCGAACTCATTGCCCGTGAGGGGCTCCGCTAAGGTCCAATCCTTTCGCGTCCAATGCATCGTCAAGAACTATCAAATCGTCGATCCGGCGCCCAATCAGCGTGATCAAATCAGGCCGTCCGATCACCTGCGCAGGCACGCTGATGGCCATGCGCAAGGCCTGCGCCAGCGGCACGCCCACGGTGTTCACCAAACGTCGCACGCCTTCCGCTTGGGTCACATGCGCGCCCGCCAAATTGCCCTCAGCGTTGATCAGCCGTCCACCGTCCACCCGAATGGTTTGACCATATAATTCAAACGCAGCTGGCCCACCCACGGTGGCCATAGCGTCAGATACCAAAAACGCACAGTCCGGCTGTGCGGCGCGCAACGCCAATGCAATCATCCGGTCGTCCACGTGATGGCCGTCACAAATGATCCCAAACGGAATGCCTCCGTTCAGGATCGCCCCAACGGCCCCGGGCGCGCGCCCCTGCATCGGCGACATGGCATTAAACAAATGGGTCCCACACCGCGCACCGGCGGCAAGTGCTGCCTCAACCTGCTCCGCCGTCGCATCCGTATGCCCCAATGACACAACCGCGCCCAGCGCCGCCAATTTCCCTATCTGATCAGGTGTCACCGCCTCAGGGGCGACCGTGATCATCACTGGCACCTGCGCGCCGCGCAGACGCGCCACAACATCCATCGTCCGCTCGTCCATCGGGCGCACAAAAGGCGCGGCATGGGTCCCACGTTTGGCCAAAGCAATATGCGGCCCCTCAATATGCAGACCGACAAGCCCCGCCTGACCTTGCGCTGCTAGCGCTGCCTGCGCAGCACGGTCCAAAACATCTGGTGCATCCGTGATCACGGTCGGCAAAACAGCCACTGTTCCAAAGCGGCGATGCGCCGCCGCAATCTCCATCATCCCCTCAACTGATGGATCCGTATTCAGCAAAACGCCGCCCCCACCATTGACCTGTAAATCCACAAATCCCGGCGCGATACACCCCGCAACAGGCTGCCCATCATGCTGACCCGTAGACACCTCCGCCACATGGCCCCGCTCCACCCGCAGCGCAACGCTCGGAACAACCTCTGCCCCGTCAAACACCCAATCCGGGCAGATCCATCCGTCGGTCATATCCCGCTCCCCTGCGCATCCAACCACGCCGCATAGGCCGCTCCTCGCGCCCCGCTCGTATCACCGGCAGCTGCCACAACAATCGGTGGGACGCCAAAATCGCCCAGCTGTGCCGCTTGCGCCGCCCGCGTCACATCCTGCGTTAATCCATCAATCTTGCTCAACCCGCCCCCCAGCACGATCACATCCGGATCTGCCACCAAGGTCAGCGTGTGCATGAACTCCCCAGCCAACGCGCACCAGATCTCCCAAACCGGTGCCATCTCTGCCGCACGCGCATCCGCAATCTGCTCTGGCGTCCGATCCAGCCCCGTCACATGCCGCGCCAAGCGTTGCAATCCGGGCCCTGCCAAATATGTCTCGTAACATCCACGTCGCCCGCACCCACAAGCCCATATGGGCAAGTCATACTGCGCCACCACATGCGCAGGCGCAGCTATATGGCCAAATTCACCACCCATACCAGTTGCCCCCTGCATCGGACGCCCGTGAAGTGCAGCACCGCCGCCAATCCCCGTCCCGAGAATAACCGCCAGAACCCGGGCATGCCCACCCCCCGCACCAAACACGGCCTCAGACACAGCCAACGCACGACAATCATTCAAGAACGCAACACGCCGCCCCGCGGCCTCCTCAATGTCAGCTGGAAACAGCCGCCCAGACGCCACCAGATTGGCTGCCAAAATGCGCCCTGTACGCTGATCCACCACGCCAGCCGCACCAATCCCCACAGGCACCGCGCCCCCGGCCTTCCGCTCTGCCCAAGCAATCTGCCGCGCAACCTCCGCAACGAGGTCCGTATAATTATCAGGCGTCGCACCGCGCAGCTTATCCACCTGCACCCAGTTTTCATCAAAAACCTGCGTTTCAATCTTGGTGCCCCCAATATCCAGCCCTGCTGCGATCACCACTCTGGCACACTCCAAATTTGACGGAAGAAAATACTCTACATAGGTCATTTTCCAGCATTCAGACCACATGAGCAACACAGGTTATACTGGTCTCACCGCAGCACTTGATCTTTGGAGCAGAAAAGTCGTGATCGTCGCGTCAACGGCTGCACCAATTTGTGACTCACTGAACACCATTTGTGCGACTGATCGCAGTTGAAACGCCGATCTTCCAAGTGGCGGACTTTGGTCTGGTGGCAGACCTGTTAAACGCGGTGGCTGAGTTGACCGAAACCCTCTAGGGCGTTTCCCTCATGCGATTGGGGGTTGTCCCGTACCAACGATGGAAAGCGCGGTAAAATGCGGCCTCCTCTGCATACCCGACGGCTTCGGAAATCTGTGAGATCGAATTATCGGTGCGTGACAGGAGCGCCGTCGCCTTGTTGCGGCGTTGCTCGTCTTTCAATTGGGTCAATGAATGACCTGCATTCTTTAACATGCGATGCAAGGACGACCGCGACATCCCGAGTATGGCCGCAATCTCATCTGCGCCAGGCCAGTCTTGGGCAGGACCACTTAAGCATTTCTTGATGATCTCGTGTTTCAACCCGTCGGTTTCTCTGTAACCGCGCAGGAAGGCCTCGGGCAGGCTCCGCAAGAAAGCTTTGAGGTCTTTTTCAGAGCGATCGGTTTTGCGCGACAGGTATTTCTTGTCAAACACCAGCCGCGCGACAGGTGCATCAAAGGTCACAGGCACCCCGAAAAAATCACTGTAGTCGTTCTCTGCCAGTGGTTCGGCACAAGGAAATTCAACCGCCTTGATCGGAATACGTTCGCGCGCGGCCCAGCAGTTAAACCCATGCAAAATAAGAAAGAACGCGCGGTACTTGAAGGCATCAGACGACGGTAAGTCCTCGTGCAACGTGACAATGCAATGGCGCCCCTCTGTCGCGACGATGCCATAGGGTTCGTCCAGCACCACCCGCAGGAACCGCAGGCTTCGTTTCATCGCAACATCGAGCGTCGCCGCCCCACGAATGGCATGGCCGAGCAAAGATGTGCTTCCAGGGCGCATTGGCCGCGCGCCAAGACCAAAGAACTCATCCTCCAGCGCATAGGACATTTGCAACCAGACACGACCGAATTCTTTGGTATCCAGATGATCCAGCTGATCCGGCGACAGCTGCGCAGCCTTCAAAATTTCGTTTGGGTCAGCCCCGCCAGCGGCCGCACATTCAAACGCCTCCCTTACGAAAATTGGGGCAACGGAACGCCGCCGCTCTGAACTATCTTTTGGCGTCATGATTCTCACACCTATCGGCAATGCTGAAACGATATGCAAGTGATACCTAGAGAAACCGACCCAAGTTTGCAAAGGAGCAGACATGATTTTGGACGAAACCCAAACCGCGATCCGCGATATGGCACGCCAATTTGCAAAAGCAGAATTGTGGCCCGGCGCCGGACAGCGCGACCGCGAGGCGCGTTTTCCAAAAGCAGAGTTGGCAGCAATGGGTGAGCTGGGGTTCCTGAGCATGCAGGTTCCCGAGGAATACGGGGGCTTTGGCGCGGACTTCGTCAGCTATGCCGCCGCCGTTGAAGAAATTGCTGCGGGTGATGGGGCCTGTTCGACGATCATGTCTGTTCACAGTTCCGTCGGTTGCGGCCCGATCCGCGATTACGGGACCGAAGCACAGAAACAGAAATATTTGCCCAAACTGGCATCGGGCGAATGGATCGGCGGCTTTGCCCTGACCGAACCACAGGCCGGATCGGATGCGTCCAACCTGCGGACAACGGCGGTGCGCGACGGAGATCACTATGTGATCAACGGGGCGAAACAGTTCATCACGTCGGGCAAAAACGGCCAAATGCTCATCATATTTGCGATCACGGACAAATCAGCGGGCAAACGTGGGATCAGCGCCTTTATCGTCGAAACCAACACCCCCGGATATGAAGTTGTGCGCGTCGAAAAGAAACTGGGCATCCATTCGTCCGACACCTGTCAAATCGCCTTCGAAAACATGCGCATTCCGGCGGAAAACCTGCTCGGTGAAGAGGGTCAGGGGTACAAAATCGCCCTCGCCAATTTGGAAAGTGGTCGCATCGGTATTGCCGCGCAGGCGGTGGGCATGGCGCGCAGCGCGTTTGAATATGCCCGCGATTACGCCGTTGATCGCCAAGCCTTTGGCAAAGCGATTTTCGAACAACAGGGGATTTCCTTTCCACTGGCCGACATGGACACCCAGATCGAAGCGGGTCGCCAGATGGTGTTCCACGCTGCCGCCCTCAAAGATGCAGGCGCGCCGTGTCTGCGCGAAGCCTCAATGGCGAAGTTGTTCACCTCCGAAATGGCCGAAAAAGTTTGCTCGCAAGCGATCCAGATACTTGGTGGCTATGGGTTCCTGTCTGACCATCCGGTTGAGCGCATTTACCGAGATGCGCGTATTTGCCAGATCTACGAAGGCACCAGCGAAATCCAGCGCCTTGTCATTGCGCGCAACATCAAATCCGAGGCGGCGACCTAATTTATGACCAACGATATCCTAATCCGAAAATCCGGCCGTGCTGGCCACATCACACTGAACCGCCCCACGGCCTTGAACGCCTTAACCGGCGAAATGTCGGTCGCAATCGAGGACGCGCTGGATGCATGGCGCTCTGACGATGCCGTGGAGCTGGTGATCCTCGACGCCGAAGGGCCAAAGGCATTCTGTGCGGGCGGCGATATTGCCAAACTCTACGCAAAAGGCTGCGCCGGAGAGTACGAATTCGGCCGCGCGTTCTGGCGACAAGAATACCATTTGAACCTGAAGATCGCGACCTACCCAAAACCTGTGGTCGTCTTCGTGCAGGGGTTCACGATGGGGGGCGGCGTTGGCCTTGCGGGGCACGCATCACACCGGATCGTGGGCGACAGCAGCAAGATCGCTATGCCCGAATGCGGGATCGGCCTGATCCCCGATGTGGGCGGCAGCTATTTGCTTGGGCGTGCCCCTGGTGAAACAGGTGTTTACCTTGGCCTGACGGGAGCGCGCATGGAGGCCGAGGACGCGATTTATGCAGGGTTTTCAGATCACTATCTTCCCGAAGATGCCTGGGATGATCTGAAATCAACGCTCTTACAAAACGGGGATATCGCGGCGATCGACGCCCTTGCGCAACCGGCCACGGGTGGCACATTGGCCGCGTTCCAGCCAGAAATTGACCGCCTGTTTTCCGGCACGTCACTGCTGGATATTCATTCAGCACTTGCCGCAGATGATACCGGATTTTCCCAAGCTGCCGCCAAGAAGCTCACCAAAGGCGCGCCATTGGCATTGGCCTGCGCGCTGCGATCCATTCGTGCGGCGCGTGGCGGAACTTTGGCGGGTGCTCTGACACAGGAATTCCGCTTTTCCTATCGATCCCAGGAAAAGGGTGATTTCATCGAAGGCATTCGCGCCCAAATCATCGACCGTGATTTCACCCCGAAATGGAAGCACGAAACACTCGACGTGCCCGAACATGACATAACAGACATGCTGGCCGATCTAGGCCCTAATGACTGGACCCCAACAGGAGACATCAAATGAAAATCGCATTTATCGGACTTGGAAACATGGGCGGTCCAATGGCTGTCAATCTTGCTGCGGCGGGCCATGATGTCATTGGTGTTGACCCTGTGGCCTCGCCGGATGGTTTGACGATGGCAACAAATGCTGCAGAGGCCTGCGCGGATGCTGACGTCGCCATCACGATGCTGCCCAATGGCGCGATCCTGCGGGCCGTCGCGGGCGAAGTGGTCTCCGCCCTGCCCAAAGACGCCGTATTCATCGACTGTTCGACCGTGGATGTTGACAGTGCACGCGCAGTTGCGGAACAGGCGAATGCGGCGGGTTTGGGCATGCTTGATGCACCTGTGTCTGGTGGCATTAAAGGGGCTGCCGACGGCACGTTGACCTTTATGATTGGTGGCAATGCAGATGCCTTGGAAACGACCAAAGAGCTGTTCGGTGTCATGGGCCAAAAGGCTGTGCATTGCGGCGCGGCAGGCGCGGGACAGGCCGCGAAGATTTGCAACAACATGATCCTTGGCGTCACCATGCTGGGCACCTGCGAAGCCTTCGCGATGGCGGACAAGCTGGGCCTCGATCGCCAAGCGATGTTCGATGTTGTGTCCACATCGTCGGGCTATAGCTGGACAATGAACGCCTATTGCCCCGCCCCCGGCGTTGGCCCCGCAAGCCCTGCGGACAATGATTACAAACCGGGTTTTGCGGCGGAACTGATGCTCAAGGATTTAGGACTGTCTCAAGACGCCGCAGGCGGCTGCGACGCGGATACCCCTATGGGCCGTTTGGCCCATGAACTCTATACGAAGTTCATCGAAGACGGCGGCCAAGGCGTAGACTTTTCAGGCGTCCTGCCTTGGCTCTCGAGCCGCGGGCATAGCGACACCTAAAATCCAGAAGCAGAACAGGAATCGGCCCGATTGGACCAGTCACCGTTTGATACAGCTCCTTTGATGACATCACTGTCATAAAACGGGGTTTACCCAAATCGAACACTGAAAGCTTCCGTCGGCATGTCTCAATTCAATCCGATACGTTCGATTCCGGCAATACAATGACGATACCAATGTCACCAACTTCATTGATCGCCGCTCGTGCTGCATTCTCCATAGCGCCTTGGTCGCTGACATATGCGATGTGACCTTGGCTGCGCGTTGAACGTGGGTAGGACGGAATAGCGCGCTGTGCGTAAAGAAGATCAGTCTCAGCCACACCACTCGCGCCCGCATAGCGAAACACCGAACCGATGCGGACGCGAAGGCGGTGTCCAGCCTTCAATCTCAACCTTGCGCAGCGTCTGCAGGATCATCGTTGCGGTGATTTCGGCGACTGTTTTGCGGCCAAAATCTCGTTTGGCAAGCTCGAGGTGATATTCCGTCTTGGACAGCGTTGCCGCCGACTGACCCTCTTTCCGTTGCTTGGCTGGAAATGCCTCACCGATTTCCTCAAACGTTTGGCGTTTTGCTTGTAGCCGCAATCGGTTTTCTTCTTGTTTAGCCCCGCTTGGATCGATCCCCTCCGCAAACTGGGCTTTGGCCAAGTCACGCGCATTCTGCGCTTTGGCAAGAATGACCGCGCGATTGTCACCAATAGCCAGCAAACCGTTCTTTTCGATCAATCCGATACTTGAAGCGCCAAGACTTCGCCCCATTCACTTTCGTCAAAATAAACAGCCCCTGAAAGTCACGGACGTTGTATGTCTTGTCGTTAGATTTCAGATCTTGATGTCGCTGAGGGGCATGGTGGGAGTACCCAGCATATTCGGTGCCCTTCGTCCCCCCAGAAATACCACCAATCAAGGGGTACGATGTTGGACGTTATCGAACATCGCTGGACAAGTGATCTCGATAAAAACCTTAAGAACAAGGCTCAACCGAACGTCATTATATAAAACTGAGTGGTGAAGTGGTGCCCCCACACGGACTCGAACCGCGGACCTACTGATTACAAATCAGTTGCTCTACCAGCTGAGCTATAGGGGCACTGCGGGGGCTTCTAAGGCGAGATTCGAGCGGGTGCAAGCCCCTGATTGCAACAATCTGCAAACAAATTGCAGTTTCGTACACTTCCCATAAATCCTATGCTAATAAGCACTGGAAAAAGAACGATGTAACAGGCCGCACACATGCAAATCGTCTACCATATCGGTGCCAACTGCACAGATCAGGACCGTCTCCTAAAATCGACGCTCAAAAATGCAGATCATTTTGCAAAACAAGGCGTTAAGGTCCCCGGTCCTGGCAAATATCGCCGTTTGATTCGGGAAACGATCCAGCGTCTGGACGGCAAACCGCCTATGGAAGACTCACGCGAAGTGCTCCTTGATGCGATCCTCGATGACGAGGACTGCAAACGCCTCGTGATGAGCCATTCGGAGTTCATTTGCATCCATGGTCGCGTGTTCGAAAATGGCATTTTCTATGAACTGGCCGAATTGAAACTGGGCGGCCTGCGCGACCTCTTTCCCAATGACGACATCGAGATTTTTCTCAGCCTCAGAAACCCCGCCACCTTCATCCCTGCCCTGTTCAACGAATACAAAAAGGGCGATTTTGACCAATTCATGGGCGGGTTCGACCCGATGCACATGCGATGGTCCGACCTGATCACCCGCATTCGCACCATCGCGCCCAAAGCCCGGCTCACGGTCTGGTGCAACGAAGATACCCCGCTGATTTGGGCTCAGCTGATCCGCGAACTGGCAGGCGTCGACCCGATGACACGCATCACCGGCGGCTTCGACCTGATCAGCGCGATCATCACCCCCGACGGCATGAAACGCTTCGTCGCCTACCTCAAAGCCAACCCACCCCAAACCGAGCATCAAAAACGCCGCATCATCGCCGCCTTTCTGGAACGCTATGCGATCGAGGAAGAGGTCGAAGACGAAATCGATCTGCCCGGGTGGACCGACCAAACAATCGCAACCCTCACCGCCGAATACGACGCAGACGTTGACCGGATCAGAGCCATGCCGGACGTGACCTTCATTGCCCCATAGCCCAGCCGCCCAGCCCCGCATTCGGCCCTTCATGCAATGTGACGTCTTCAGCACGACCCCCACGGGCGGCAACGGCTTGGCGGTGGTGCTCGACGGGGCCGATCTTTCCGATGATCAAATGCAGGCCTTCGCCCGCTGGACCAATCTGGCCGAAACCACCTTCGTCTGCCCCCCAACGGATTCCGCCGCAGACTACGACATTCGTATTTTCACAGCGTCGCGCGAATTGCCCTTCGCGGGCCACCCCACCCTGGGCACGGCCACCTGCTGGCTGGCCGCTGGCAACAGCCCGAAACAGGCCGGGCTCATCCGTCAAAACTGTGGGGTGGGCCTCATCGAGATCGACCTGACAGGCCAAACACCGGCCTTCATCGCGCCGCCCACAGCCATCACCGCCATGCCCAAAAACGTCCAATCGGATATCATCGCGGCTCTAAACCTCGACCCTGCCCAGATCACGGGGTCCGCCGTTTTGAACAACGGCCCAGATTGGCATGTTTTTGAACTCAAAACCGCGCAAGATGTGCTCGCGGTTGATCTCAGCGCAGCCGCACTTTGCAACACTTATGCCGTTGGCCTCATCGGCCCCCACGCGCAGGGTGAAACCGCATTCGAAGTGCGCATGTTCGATATGGGCCCCGCGCTCCTCGAAGACCCAATAACAGGGTCCCTCAACGCGGCACTGGCCCATTGGCTGCAATCACAGCGGCGGACAGAAACCAGCTACACCGTTGCCCAAGGCACCTGCATTGGGCGCACGGGCCGCGTGCACGTCATCCCAACTGCGGCCGATCCCAGTTCAGGGCCAATCCGCATCGGCGGCCATACAAACATCCTCATCCAAGGCACCGTTTCGCTCTGACCTTTGGCCAAATCCCGGTGCCTTGGCGCAGATCACATGCCCAAAGCTTCTTTGTACATTTCCAACACCGCTTCTTCTTCCGCGATGTCGTTATCGTCACGTTTGCGCAGCGCGATCAACTTGCGCATGACCTTGGTGTCATACCCACGGCCCTTGGCTTCCGCCATCACCTCTTTTTGCTGTTCCGCGATGTCCTTTTTCTCCGCATCCAAACGTTCAATACGTTCAATAAATTGACGCAGTTCGTCAGCGGTAACGCGGTAGCTGGTATCTGTGCTCGTCTCGGACATTTTCAATTCCTCTGGCTATGCTCATGCCTATGTTCGGCCCCTTCCCTAACCGCCCCCGCGCCGCTGGGCAAGCGCTTGCGCGCCCGCACAACTCAGGTTAGGCGATTTGCAGCAAAACGGAGACGAACATGGAATTTCTGATTTACGTCGGCGCAGGCATTTCCCTCATTGGGATCGTTGGCATCATCCTCAGCGTCATTCAGGTGCGCCGCGCGAAAGCCACCGCAAAAGACGATGACGAATTGAAAGCCCGCATTCAGGCCGCCATGCCCCTCAATTTGGGGTCTTTCTTCGTCTCTGTGATCGGCTTGATGTGCGTGGTCGTGGGCGTGATCTTGGCGCCCTAACTCGGCGCCCTAATCCGGCACCAAACAGCGCCCGCCAAAACCGCGCTATTTGATCGCGTCAAATCCGGCCGCAACCTTCACAGCCGCGTCCAATGTCTCGGGCACAGCCCAAACCTCACTGTCCTCGGCCCAAACGCGCATGTCATTGCGCAAGCTCAACAAACCTTCCGTTTGAGCGGCCCGCATCGGCCCACCCTTGCGACGCGGAAAGCCGATCCCGTGGATCGCCAAAACATCAACATCCGCAGGGCGTTGAACCGCGCCTTGATCCACACACAAGCCCCCTTCTGCCACCAATGCTGCGATGATTTTACGCTGAATGGCCGAATTGGCCGCAGGCTCCGGCTGTGTGCCAAACGCACCCCGCCGAAACCCATACTCAACCATAGCCGCATCCACATCCGCCTGCGATGCGCCCGCAGCCACAATCTGCTCTGCCGCCGCAACCATGCGATCTTTTAGGCGGCGCACAACCACCTTGCCCATGGGCACCACCGGCACAAACTTCGCCCCTTCGCGCTCCAACAACGCGCTATCAATCCGTCGCTCCGCCTGGAAAACATGGCGAAATGCCTGAGATTGCGGATGCGCCAAACATCGTGCAAAGGCATCCGCCTCAAACTCCAGTCCTGCCTCAAACGGCAACAATGCCGCCGCCTCAACACAATCCAAAATCCGATCCGGCGCATGCTGCGGGTTGCGCCCCAAAGACGCCCGCGCACTCGCAATGCTCGCCGCAAAGGCACGCCCATCTGTAAACTGCGACCGGTTGGCCCGTGTCGGGCGCGGCCCCTTGCCCTGCGCCACCAACGCACGGGCAAACGTCACCGCACCAGAGGTCAAATCCCCCTCAACCACCCCGTCAATCAAACCGATCTTCTTACCAACATCCGGCTCGACCGAATTCGACGACAACATCATCTGCAAAGCCAAATCCGGCCCAATCAGTCGCGGCAAGCGCTGCGTGCCCCCGGCACTCGGCACCAACCCCAAAACAACTTCCGGCAAACCAATCCGCGTTTTCGGCGCAACCAACCGGTAATGGGCCGCCAACAACAGCTCGGCCCCGCCCCCCAAGGCTTGCCCAAACGCCGCCGCAACCACAGGCTTCGGACAGAGCTCAATCGCATCGCACAGCTGGCCCAAACTCGGCTGGCCCACCTCGCCCTCAAACTCTGAAATATCACCACCGGCGGAAAACATCGCCCCCGATGCGGTCAGCACCACGGCTTCAACATCATCATTGGCCCCGATCCGTTGAAACACATCCCACAAACCGGCCCGCAACGCCGTCGTCAACGCGTTCAGCGGCGGGGCATCCAACGTAATAACAGCAATTCCGTCTAAAACTCGAAACCGCACCAACCGTGCCATGTCTGTCCCCTCGCCCAAACGGCCGCACCCACGCAGCCCTTGCTATGAAACAGAATGGCGTCACTTGACCCAAAGGAAAAGGCAAACTTGGGTTTCACCCAGGCTCGCCGCAAAAAACCTCGTAAAGTCGCTCTAAAATGGGCGTTACACGGGGATCTGACAAAGAATACCGCATGATCCGGCCCTCTCGCGTGGCCGAAACAAGGCCCTCCGCGCGCAGCTTCGCCAGTTGGTTCGACACGTAAGACTGCGACGCACCCAAAGCCTCGACCAACTCTCCCACACTGCGCTCCCCGTTCACCAAGGCACACAACAAAACCAACCGTTGCGGGTTCGACAGCATCTTCAAAACGCCAGACGCCTCCTGCGCTGCGGCATCCATCGCAGCAGGTTCCATACTCTTCACGTCTAAGCCTTTGACAGGTTTCATATTTATGTCCATGCCCGAGGCTAACAACACAATTGTGACGTTTCAAGCGAACGACATCACTAGACCCGCGTGCCGTTGCGTTCTAAAAGGCCCTATGGATATTCGCCCTTTGACAGCCCGCTACGCCGTGTCCCCGCAGATCGACCCCGAAGACGTGCCCGCCATCGCCGCGGCTGGCTTCACCACGTTGATCAACAACCGGCCATGCTCGGAAATTCCACCCTCTCATCAGGCAGATGTCATGGCGCAAGCCGCTGAAGCCGCTGGCCTGAAATATGTGGTTTTGCCCATCGTGCACAGCTCTCTCGGGCCCGACTTGGCGAAAGCCCAAGCCGAAGCCTGCGACGCGTCTGACGGACCCGTCTTTGCCTATTGCGCCTCCGGCACCCGCTGCACAATCGTGTGGGCGATGGCCCAGGCCATGGGCGAAACGATGGGCCAAAAAGTCTGCGAAACAGGCACACCGGACGCGGATATCATCGTCAACGCCGCCTCGGCCCAAGGCTACGACCTCACCGCGATGCACGGCCAACTTCAAGCTTTGGCCAACGCCCAGTCTTAAAGCGGCAGTTCCGACCAGAACCAATCATCTGCGCATGCCTTAACAGGCCCGTTTCTGATCGGCTCCTATCATCGTCGTCTCTTTTCATCATTGTCCCGACCAGTGGTCGACCATGCAGACCGATATGGTCAGCCTCCAGCTCTAAACACGCGAAAACACGTCGGCAAACGTAGCAGCCCCACACACGCGCGGCCCAAACCCGCCCGTAAATACGCCTACGCGCTCGCCGCCTATCCTCAACGCATCACATCAAACCTTTGCAGAACACGGCCGAAACCTCGGGACCGTCAATACAAAATCAAACCGCCGCCCCAGACGACCGCGGCAAACGCCACTCCTACAAAGCTCATCACATAAAAAACGTCTCTCACCTCAACCTATCCCTCGCGGCCCTATCCCCTGCACCGCACAAACCGCACGCGCTATTTTCACGCCCTAAACCACCGGCGTCCTAGTGCGAAAACCCATCACACCTGAGCCAACACCACCCGTTGCTCTCACCGAAAGCTGCCTGGCACCAATTGCACCTCACCCCGCTGAAACAGCTTGGTGTTCAATAACTTCCTCGCGCGCCTCTTCAGCCGCCGGCGGAGCCGCTCCCGTCGCTGCTAAAACCGAAGCAACATCCTGCAATTCAACCGAATGCGCCTCAATGCGCACCGCCCGCTTACCGGCCACCTGCCCCAATCGGGCACTGGCGACGCCAACACCATCTGGCCCCGCCAAGGTCACCGACCCCACAGTCGTCCCCGCCAGCGACACAACCTGACCAACCGTAAACGCTTCAACTTTTGACATCGGCATTTTGAACGTGGCCAAAACCGCATCCAATTCGGCGGGCGCCGCACACACCGTGTTTTGAAATTGGCGTCTCCAGCCGTCCGACACCAGCACCGGTTCCTCAACCACCACCTCATCAGGCCGCACCGCGATCATAATCTCGCCCTGCGCGTCGCTGCCGCCAATCTGCAACGTCACACGCCAGTAGTGATAATTGCCTTGGCCCAAAACCAAGCCTGCCGTGCGCAAATCGGCAAAGGCACCAATATCCAAACCGCCCATTTGCACGCCTTGCGCGGCAAACCCGGTCTCGTCCAGCTCCTGCAAAAGCCTGCTCGCAAACGGAACAGTCAACGTCGCATCGGTTCCAGTCACGGCGCGTTGCTCTGCAGGGGCAGGCAATAGGCTCCCCATCGTTTGCATTTCCACCAAGGCCGACCGAAACACAGGGTCGATCAAAAACACCCCTCGCAGCCCGGCCTCATTGTTGCTCCGCAAGCCCAGCACGACCCAGCCCTCAGGACCGTCATCAACCAAAGCTTCCGCACTGCTCGTCTCAGCCTCAATGCCCAAAACCGATGCGGACAATCCCACAGCCTGATCCGCCGCACGCGCCACAGCACGACGCATTATTCGCGTTGGCGAAATCACCTCTCCGTGCGCATCCTCGGCCACGGGCTGGCCCAATTTACGGGCTAAAACAGGGTTAATTGCATCCATCCTAAATGCTCAAATCACAGACCATACCCATCTGTAGCCCGCAAAGCCTTACCAACCTGCTAACGCGGAGATTATTGTGCAGCCATTTCAACATTTTCCGGCAGGGTCACCCGAAACGCAGCGCCCCCTTGCGCAGGCAAATAGGTCACATCTCCACCCAACGCGGCCATGATTTGGCGGCAAATCGCCAACCCTAAACCAGCACCGCCCGCCTTGCCCGCATCCTCAAGCCGCGAAAACTTTTCAAAAATCATCGACTGGCTTTCTTTCGGCACGCCCGGCCCGTTGTCGCAAAAATCAACAACACAACGCCCCTCCAAACTGCGCACAATAATCCGCAATTCAGGCTCCGGCACAGTGGCATATTTCACAGCATTGCTGATCAGGTTGATAAACACCTGCGTCAACCGCTCCAAATCCGTGAACACCGGCACCGCCTCGTTCACAGCCCTGCGCGACACCTTCAAGGCCCCGCCATCCGCCCCCGCCGCCATGACGGCGCGATCAATCACTTCAGCCAAGGTGCCATGCCCCAAATTCAGCTGGACCTGCCCGCTTTCCAGCACCCCCAGATCCAGCAGATCATCCAGCAACCGCGTCAACCGGTTGCTTTCATCATGGATAATCCCCGCAAACCGCGCCCGCGAGGCATCCTCCAAATCATCCTCGCGCAAAATATCCGAAAACGACCGGATAGACGTCATCGGCGTGCGCAATTCATGGCTGATCTGGCTCAGAAACGCGTCCTTTTGAATAGACAGCGCCGTCAGCTTTTCATTGGCCTCCCGCAACGCCCGCGCCGTGCGCTCCTGCTCGGCACTTTTGGCTTCTAACCTGTTAGAATACTCCATGATTTGCGCCGTTTCATCGGCCACAGCAATCAAATCATCCACCGAAATCATGGTCCCTTCGGTCAGCTGACCAATCATCGCATGGGCCGTCGCCGCCCCAACAGACCCGGACAATTCCCGCTCCAACCGGCCAATAAAATCAGGTGTCACATCTGGCAAAAATCCTGCCTTCCCCTGCGACTGCGCCTCGGCCTGAAACAGCGTCTGCGCCTTCGCGCCCCCAATAATCCGCTGCGCCATCACCAACATATCCTCCGCCTGCGCGGCTGATTGTGTCCACAACCGCGCGCCGGACGAATAGTCGAAAATCTTGACAAACTGCGCGCCCTGCAACCGCTCCACCGGATTGGGAAACGTCAGGATCGACACAATCATAAATGCACCCGCATTCAGGCACATCGACCAAAACACCGCATGCACGAACGGATCAATCCCCGTGATCCCGAACAAGGCCTGCGGCCGCAACCAGTCCAACCCAAAAGGCCCATGATCAAACACCGCCTGCGACAGGGCCGCATCCACCCCGAAACTGGGTAAAAACTGCGTCCAGCCCCACACCACAAACCCAACAACCAATCCAGCACCAGCGCCCCACCGGTTGGCCCCGCGCCAGACCACTCCGCCCACCATGGCGGGCAACACCTGGATCACACCGGTGAACGACACCAAACCAATCGCCGCCAAAGCAGCCCCCCCGCCCGACAGCCGAAAATACACGTAGCCCAAGGCCAAAACCAACCCGATCGACACCCGCCGCGCCAAAACCACAACGTCCCGCACATCCCCAGACACAACAGCCCCTGGCGTGCGCGCGTTCAACCAGCCCGGAACCACGATGTGATTGCTGACCATCGTCGCCAAGGCCAAAGTCGCCACAATCACCATCGACGTGGCCGAGGAAAACCCGCCAAGAAACGCCAAAATCGCCAGCCCCTCGCGCCCCTCGGCCAAGGGCACAGACACCACAAACATATCCGGGTTCGCCCCCGCTGGCATCAAATCCAAACCCACCACGGCGATGGGCACGACAAACAAGCTCATAAACAACAGGTATGCAGGAAACGCCCAGCCTGCGGTGCTCAAATGGCGCTCATCCGCGTTCTCCACGACCAACACCTGAAACATCCGCGGCAAACACAAAAACGCAGCGCCGGACACGAAAATCAGCCCCACCCAGCGGCTGGGCACCGGCGCCCATTGCGACTGCGCCGAGGCATCAATCAAATCCAGCGTCGGCCCGACACCGCCCGCCACGCCCCAGACCACGAAAATCCCCACGGCCACCAAAGCAAACAGCTTCACCACAGCCTCCACCGCGATGGCCAGAACGATCCCGTGATGGCGCTCGCTCGCGTCCAGATTTCGGGTGCCGAACAACAGCGTGAACACCGCCAACCCAAAGGCCACCCACATGGCCGCCCCGTTCAAATCGCCCGCTTCCCAAACGGCCCCACTGTGGGCTGCAAAAATCCCGATGGACTGGGTCACAGATTGCAACTGCAACGCGATATAGGGCGTCGTGCCCACGATCGCCAAAACCGTGACCATCACCCCCAACGCGGTGGATTTCCCAAACCGCGACGAAATCAAATCCGCAATAGATGTCAAACGCTGGGATCGTCCAATCCGCACCAGTTTGCGCAAAAACCACCACCAGCCGATCATCACAATCGTTGGGCCCAAATAGATCGTCAGAAACTCAAGGCCCGATCGCGCCGCATAGCCAACCGCGCCGTAAAATGTCCAGGCCGTACAGTAAATACTCAACGATAACGTATAGATAGATGACGATCGCAACCACGCCGACCGGCCAGACGCCGCACGCCGCTCCGCCGCAAAGGCCACCAAAAACAAAAACGCAACATACCCGAGCGAGACAAGGATCAGCAGATTGAACGAAATCATCTGACCGCTCCACCCTCACCCGTTCCTTGGTCACCCTCTGGCCCAGAATACCGCAACACCCGCGACACAACAAAGGCCGCGACGATCAAGCATATCCACAACCCAAACAGGTAAATCATGCCCTGACTGGTCAAACTCTGATCTGCCGTATCTCGGGGCCACATCAAGGGCAAAACCATCAAAATGCTGGCCACCACCGGCAACAGACGTGCGGCATCGCGAAACCTGCGTTGCCGGTATCCAGCACGGTCCAAAAACTCCACGCGCGGCACGCGTGCCAAGGGATCAGGCGCCAAAGGATCGTGGGCCGATGGTTCAACGCCCCGATCACTCACAGCGCGGCCAAGGCCCGCACGCTGTCCAACACCTCGGCATTCGAAAACGGCTTGGTCATAAACTGCGTCGCCCCCAAACTTGTGGCCAATTCGCGATCACGCGCCTGCCCACGGGCGGTCAGCATCATCACTGGCACATCCGCCGTCTGCGGATCGGCCCGCAAATCGCGCAAAATATCGTATCCGCTGCGACCGGGCAGCATGACATCCAAAATAATCAGTTCCGGCACGCCTTGGCGCACCTTATCCATCGCGGTTTCCCCGTCTGAATGGGTGTGCACCGTCCAGCCGTCCCGCGACAACAAATAGCTGATCGCCTCGATGATGTTTGGCTCATCCTCGATCAACAATACCCGTCGACCCATTATCCCATCCTCCCCAAATGGAGCCGATCCACCCTCCCAAGCGACCGACGCCATACTATTGCGATATCCCCGCCGCGCTGTCAAAGCCTCAGGTGATCAAACGATGCTCGGGTGCCTGCGGCTCGCGCACTCTTGCACCACGCACAGCCGGCACCCCGGCCCCACCGCATCGGGCGCATCATTCCCCAATGTCTCTATCGTCTCCATCCGTGCAGGCCGCACCAACATCGTCGCCGCCACCCGCTGCTCGCCGCCAAACGCCACCTCGCCCACAGGTCCCGCGATGGCAAAACACTCAAACGGCGTCCGCGCCACACCGGGCATCTGCACCACCCGCCGCACCGCCCGCCCCGGCTGGGTCAGCGCCTGATAGAGCGGCCAAAGCGGGCACGCCGCCCCCGCCCGCGGCAGCCGAAAATCCAAAACCGGCTTTTGAAACGTCACAACCCCAGCCGCATCACATTCCGCCATCCCCATCGCTGGGTGTCCCGCATCAGGCGGCAAATGGGCCAACCGCCGCAAAACAACCTCCAACGGCACCTGAAACCGCGTGGCCAACCGCCCCGGATCATAGGCCACAGCCCGCGCCGCCTGCTCAAACGCCGCCAAGGGCAACCGCGCAGCATCCTCGCCCGCGCGCCGCACCCAGCCCTCAACCAATCCGCGCGTTGGTCCATCAAGCGCGCTCACATCCGGTACGCCCTGCGCCTCGGCCTGGGGCACATAATACCCCCAACCGGCCATCACCGCTTCCGCCGCCTCAACAGGCGTCGCACCGCCCTCAAGTCCCGTCTCAACCTCCATGTCCAAAAATCCTAGCAAAGCCTGCGAACTCTCCGCCAATCGCGTCGCATCCGTGTCGATGTTGCTGTGAAACCGGCCCCGCCAGCTTTGATCCAAATCCGGCGTCTCCACCAAAATCGACGCCGTCGAGCGGATCGCCGTCGCCGTTGAAATCACCTCATGTAGCGAACTGGCAATCTGCGTGTCATGGGCCAAACGATCCCCCAACGCCTGCGTGCGCTCCTCCAGCTGGGCAATCCGCCGCGCCTGCGCCGCAATCAACGCAGCCCAACCAGGAAATCGGTCCACCAATTCCTCCGCCCGCGCCCCTTCAACCCGCGCCTCCGGAAACGCCGCCGCCGCCGCGTTCAACGGCCCCAACACCACATCCGCCGTACCATCGGCCAGCAGACCTGCGTCAATCTCCAGCACACGCGCCAGTTGCTCCAACAACGCCCCGCCGATTCTGCGCCGGTTGTGCTCGATCAAGTTCAAATAGGATCCCGAAATGTTGATCTGACGCGCCACATCCGCCTGCCGCAGCCCCAAATCCAACCGCCTGTTGCGCACCCGCGTCCCCGCCAAAGCCCGATCAACCATGCATTTCTCCAAAGATTCCAGTTTATTTCTGCACCACGCAGATAATTAATTTACAAAATACCGCACCACACCGTCGAAGTCTTTACAAAACTGTTAATATTTACCCACACCTTCTTGAGCCATTTACAAAACCCCTCTTTAGTAGCGTCACGCTATTAAAAGCGGTTGCTGCGGGCGAGGAGGCCCAAGGCATTTTAAAAGGGAGGATAATATGTCCAAATCGAACTTCACCCGTCGTGGTGTTCTCAAGACAAGCGCACTGGGCGCTGGCGCACTGGCGCTGCCACAGTACCTGCGCGCTGACGGCCATGCCGGCTTCACCAACGCTCCGGGCGATAGCGAAGTTGTTCTCGGCTTCAACGTTCCGCAAACGGGCCCCTATGCGGACGAAGGCGCAGACGAGTTGCGCGCCTACGAACTGGCTGTCGAGCACCTGAACGGTGGCGGCGATGGCGGCATGCTGAACACATTCAGCTCCAAAGTGCTGGACGGGACAGGCATCTTGGGTCGCGAAGTCAAATACGTGACAGGCGACACACAAACCAAATCCGATGCGGCGCGCGCTTCTGCACGCTCCATGATCGAAAAAGACGGCGCAATCATGATCACAGGCGGCTCGTCCTCCGGTGTGGCTGTTGCTGTTCAGGCGCTGTGCCAAGAGGCAGGCGTTATCTTCATGGCGGGTCTGACCCACTCCAACGACACAACCGGTAAAGACCGCAAGGCCAACGGGTTCCGTCACTTCTTCAACTCCTACATGACAGGTGCTGCTCTGGCTCCGGTTCTGGCGGCAAACTACGGTACAGACCGCAAGGCCTATCACCTGACAGCCGACTACAACTGGGGTTACACAACAGAAGAAGCCATCCGCGCCTCCACCGAGGCTGTGGGTTGGGAAACTGTCAACACAGTGAAAACACCACTGACACAGACAGACTTCTCCTCCTACATCGCACCGGTTCTGAACTCCGGCGCAGACGTTCTGGTTCTGAACCACTACGGCGGGAACATGGTGAACTCCTTGACCAACGCTGTTCAGTTCGGTCTCAAAGAAGCACAGGCCAACGGCCAGAACTTCGAAATCGTTGTTCCACTGTACTCGCGCCTGATGGCACGTGGTGCGGGCGAAAACGTTAAAGGCATCTTTGGTTCCACAAACTGGCACTGGTCCTTGCAGGACGAAGGGTCACAAGCCTTCGTACGCTCCTTCGGCACAAAATACGGCTTCCCACCCTCACAGGCGGCACACACAACATACGTGCAAACCCTGCTCTATGCGGATGCTGTAACACGTGCAGGCTCCTTCGCACCTTGTGCGGTTGCCGAAGCGCTGGAAGACTACGAATTTGACGGTTTGGGCAACGGTAAGACACTCTACCGTGGCGATGACCACCAGTGCTTCAAAGACGTGCTGGTTGTGAAGGGTAAAGAAAACCCGACATCCGAATTTGACCTTCTCGAAGTTGTGGAAGTGACACCTGTTGATCAGGTTATGTACTCTCCAGATCACCCGCAGATGGGCGGCGCTGATGCGTCCCTGGGCGAGTGTAACAACGGCGCTTAAGTCAAAGACGTCAGGGCGGCCACTGCCCCCAAAGCCGGCCGCCCTGACACTTTAACCCCTTAGAATTTCAGCGGATTTCACGACTGCACACGCAGGCGGACGCTCCCCCTTTAGACACTGACCAGAGGCAGACGCTCCATGGACCAGATAATCGTTCAAATCTTAAACGGGCTCGATAAGGGCTCTGCCTATGCGTTGATTGCGCTGGGTCTGACGCTCATTTTCGGCACGCTCGGCGTGGTAAACTTCGCCCACGGTGCGTTGTTCATGATGGGGGCGTTCTGCTCGGTGGTGCTCTCGCGCATCCTGTCGTCCTCCTACAAAGTGGTCGACGAATCTCAAACAGACTTCCTCGGCAACCCGCTGCAAGTTGATGTCTTTTATGTCCAAGACTGGTTCGGCGACGCCGCCGGTGCCACCATCATGGATTGGGCCGTTCCCTTGGCCATTTTGTTCTCCATCCCCGTGATGATCTTCATCGGCTTTGCCATGGAACGCGGGTTGATCAAACACTTCTACAAACGCCCTCACGCGGACCAAATCCTCGTGACCTTCGGTCTCGCGATCGTGCTGGGCGAGGTGATCAAATACTACTTTGGCGCCAACCCAATCCAATCCCCGGCCCCCGAAGCGCTCTCCGGTCGCGTCGATTTTGGCCAGTGGCTCGGCTATGGCCCCAACACAATCATCTACCCGATGTGGCGTTTGGTTTACTTCTTCTTCTCCGCGGCCATCATCGCCGGTGTATTCGCCTTCTTGCAGTTCACAACCTTCGGCATGGTCGTCCGCGCCGGTATGGCAGATCGTGAAACCGTAGGCCTTCTGGGCATCGACATCGACAAACGCTTTACCTTCATGTTCGGCCTCGCCGCCGCAGTGGCTGGTATGGCGGGCGTGATGTACGCCCCCATCGTGTCGCCCACCTACACCATGGGCATGGACTGGTTGGTTCTGTCCTTCGTCGTGGTCGTCGTCGGCGGCATGGGCTCCCTGCCCGGTGCGGTGCTCGCGGGCTTCATGCTCGGCATCATCGAAAGCTTCGCCTCCATGCCAGCGGTCGTCGACCTGCTGCCCGGCATCAACCAAATCATCATCTACCTTGTAGCCATCGTCATTTTGCTCACCCGCCCTCGTGGCCTCATGGGTCGCAAAGGCGTGATGGAGGACTAATCAATGACCGATCAAACAACACAAACCCCGCTGGCCAAACCGGCCCCCGCCAAATCCGGCCTCTTCGGGCTGGAAGGCAAAGACGCAACCCTCTTGCTGGTGGTCTTCGCCCTCGTGGTCTTCGCGCCCTTCATCCTGAACCCCTTCCCCGAAGGCTCCGGCATGGCGCAATTCAACGCAGGCTACCCCGACCTGATGCAGCGTTTCGTCATCTTCGGCATCTTCGCCATTGGCTTTAACATCCTGTTTGGCCTCACCGGCTACCTCAGCTTCGGTCACGCCGCCTTCTTGGGTGTGGGGTCTTACGCGGCCATGTGGTCCATGAAACTGTTCACCCTCAACGTGATCCCGGGCATCTTCTTCGCGATCATCGTGGCGGGCCTGTTCGCAGCCGCCGTCGGGTACATTTCCTTGCGCCGCTCGGGCATCTACTTCTCGATCCTCACGCTGGCCTTCGCGCAAATGTCTTATGCTCTGGCCTACTCGGTCCTCACCCCCCTCACAGGTGGCGAAACCGGCTTGCAGATCAAAAACACAGACAACCCGCTGCTGTCTTCGATCCCCGAAGGCGAAATCGGCCGCGCCAACCTGTTCGGCGCACAAATGGGCAGCTCTTACGAGATGTCTGTGGGCAGCTGGCTGTTTACCTTCAACTTGGGCTACTACATCGCCGCCCTGTTCATGCTGATCGCCTTCTACCTGTCGATCCGCATCTTCCGCTCCCCCTTCGGCATGATGCTGCGCGCCGTGAAATCCAACCAACAACGGATGAACTACACCGGCCTCACACCGAAAACCTACACGCTCTACGCCTTCATCATCTCTGGCATGTACGCCGGTCTGGCCGGTGGCCTGATGGTCGCGATGGACACACAAGTGGGCCCAGAGCGTATGTTCTGGACAGCGTCAGGCGAAGTCGTGATCATGGCGATCTTGGGCGGCGCTGGCACACTCATCGGCCCCGTCTTGGGCGCAGGTGCGATCAAATACATGGAAAACATCCTGTCCAAGATCAACAAAGACGTGCTGCACCAATGGTTCGCATTCCTGCCAGAAGGCATGGAAAACGTGATGGTCGAAGTCGCCAATATCTTCGTCGGCAAACAATGGCACTTCACACTGGGCATCGTGTTCATGCTGGTCGTGATCTTCCTGCCCGGCGGCTTGGTCGAAGGCGCACAGCGCGTCACTGCCCGCTTCCGCCGCAAAAAATCCACATCCAACACGCCTGCAGAATAAGGAGAAAATCAAATGAGTAGCATTCTCTCAGTCAAAGGCGTGAACAAACGCTTCGGTGGTCTGCAGGCCTTGGGTGACGTGAACCTCGACGTGGCAGAAAACTCCTGCCACGCCATCATCGGCCCCAACGGCGCAGGCAAATCCACCCTGCTCAACGTGCTGGTGGGCAAACTGATCCCCGACAGCGGATCGGTGGTCTTCGATGGCCAATCCGTGCTGGGCCGCCAGCCCCACGAGATCAACCAAATGGGCATCTCCCGCGTGTTCCAAACCCCTGAAATCTTTGCCGATCTCAGCGTGATGGAAAACATGTTGATCCCCTGTTTCGCCAAACGTGACGGCGCGTTCAAAATGAAGGCCATCGGCGCGGTCTTTGGCGAAAGAGACATGGTGCAAAAGGCCGAAGAAATGCTGGCCGAAGTGGGCATGTTGGAAAAACGCGACATGGTCGCATCCTCCATGTCGCGCGGTGACAAACGCCGCTTGGAAATGGCCATGTGCCTTGTCCAGGATCCGCGCCTGCTGCTGCTGGATGAACCCACCGCCGGTATGGCCCGCGCCGATACGGAAAACACGATCGAGCTGTTGAAAACCATCCGCCGCGAACGCGGCATCACCATGGCGATCATCGAACACGATATGAACGTGGTCTTCTCGCTGGCCGAACGCATCACCGTTTTGGCCCAAGGCACCCCGCTGGTCGAAGACATTCCAGACAACATCAAGGGCCACCCGAAAGTCCGCGAAGCCTACCTTGGCGAAGCCCAAGTTTAAGCCCGCCCCTTTCAAAACGCCCGCCGGATGCCCAGACCCGCATCCGCCGAAAAGGAACCAAACATGACACACGTTGAAGAACTCCGCCCCGAGGGCAAATTCGACAAAAACCGCAACATGGCTGCGACCAACGCTAAATTCCTCAGCGTTTGGGACATCGAAGCCTACTACGGCGAAAGCTACATCGTCCAAGGCGTCAGCTTTGACATCCACGAGGGCGAAATCCTCGCCCTTCTGGGCCGCAACGGGGCTGGCAAAACCTCCACCCTGCGGACCTTGGCGCGCATGGGCGATCCAGAACTCAAACACGGCGAAATCTGGCTCGACCATAAACCGGTCCACTCCATGAAAAGCCACGAGGCCTCTCAGGCGGGCATCCAGCTGGTGCCGGAAGATCGCTCCATCATCCCCGGCCTCACCGTCGAGGAAAACCTCAAGCTTGCACAAATCGCCCCGCCCATCGGCTGGTCCATCGACCGCGTCTACGACCTGTTCCCGCGCCTGCGCGAACGCCGCAACCAAGAAGGTGTGACCCTCTCGGGCGGCGAACAGCAAATGCTCGCCATCGCCCGCGCCCTGTGCCGGGACATCAAAGTGCTGCTTCTCGATGAACCATATGAGGGTCTGGCCCCGGTCATCGTGCAAGAGATCGCGAAAACACTGGAACTGATCCGCGACCAAGGCATCACAACCATCATCGTCGAGCAAAACGCCGTCGCAGCCTTGAAGCTGGCCGACCGCGCCGTGATCCTCGACATCGGTAAAGTCGTCTACGACGGTTCCGCGCAAGAGGTCCTCGAAGACGAAGCCCTGCGCGCCAAATACCTCGCGATCTAACCGCGCGATTTCACAATTGGTGCAAGGCGTTGCTCGAACGCCTTGCATTTTCTCCGGTCACGGTCCCCTATCACGGCAATACCAAACCCATACCGGACCCATACCAAACCCATACGCTCCAATTTCAGCAGCGAGAGACCCATGTCCAACACATATCCCCCCTCAGCCGACTTCGCGAAAAACGCCCACGCAGACGCCGAAACCTACGCCAAAATGTACGCGCACAGTGTGCAAGATCCCGAAGGATTTTGGGCCGAAAAGGGCAAACGCGTGGATTGGATCAAACCGTTCACAAAGGTCAAAAACACCTCCTTCGCGCCTGGGAATGTAGACATCAAATGGTTCGAAGACGGCACCCTGAACGTCTCCGCAAACTGTGTTGACCGCCACGTCGAAACCCGCGGCGACCAAACCGCCATCATCTGGGAACCCGACGATCCCAAAGACGACGCCAAACATATCACCTACCGTGAACTGCAAACGCAGGTTTGCAAAATGGCCAATGTTCTCCAAGACTTAGGCGTTGGTAAGGGCGACCGTGTCGTGCTCTATTTGCCGATGATCCCCGAAGCCGCCTACGCCATGCTGGCCTGTACGCGCATCGGTGCGATCCACTCCATCGTCTTCGCGGGCTTCTCCCCCGATGCCTTGGGGGCCCGCATCAATGGCTGTGACGCAAAGCTCGTCATCACCGCCGACCACGCCCCACGTGGCGGCCGCGAAACGCCACTGAAGTCCAACACAGATGCAGCCCTCTTGCACTGTAAGGAGTCCGTTAAATGTCTCGTGGTAAAACGCACAGGCGGCCAAACCACATGGACCGACCGTGACTACGATTACAACGAACTCATGCTCGAGGCGGATGACTACCAAAAACCCGCCGAAATGAACGCAGAAGACCCGCTGTTCATCCTCTACACCTCCGGCTCCACCGGCCAACCCAAAGGCGTTGTGCACACCACCGGCGGCTATCTGGTCTATGCGGCGATGACGCACCAATACACCTTCGACTACCACGATGGTGACATCTTCTGGTGTACCGCTGACGTGGGCTGGGTCACAGGTCACAGCTATATCGTCTACGGCCCACTGGCCAACGGCGCGACAACGATCATGTTCGAAGGCGTCCCCACCTACCCTGACGCGGGCCGCTTCTGGGAGGTTTGCGCCAAGCACAAGGTGAACCAATTCTACACCGCCCCAACAGCCATCCGCGCGCTTATGGGCGCTGGCGAAGACTTCGTAAAAGGTCACGATCTCAGCGACTTACGTCTTTTGGGCACCGTCGGCGAGCCGATCAACCCAGAAGCCTGGAACTGGTACAACACTGTTGTCGGCAACGGCAATTGCCCGATCGTTGACACCTTCTGGCAGACCGAGACCGGCGGCCACATGTTGACCCCACTCCCCGGTGCCACAACCCTAAAACCGGGGGCTGCACAGCAACCCTTCTTCGGCGTCCAACCGGTGGTTCTTGATCCGCAATCGGGCGAAGAAATCCACGGCAACGATGTCGAAGGTGTGCTGTGCATCAAAGACAGCTGGCCCGGCCAAATGCGCACCGTCTGGGGTGATCACGAGCGGTTCGAGAAAACATATTTCGGCGATTACGCCGGCTATTATTTCTCCGGCGATGGCTGCAAACGCGACGAAGATGGCGACTACTGGGTCACCGGCCGCGTCGATGACGTGATCAACGTCTCGGGCCACCGTATGGGCACCGCAGAAGTCGAATCCGCCCTCGTCGCCCACGTCAAAGTCGCGGAAGCCGCTGTTGTGGGTTACCCCCACGACATCAAAGGCCAAGGCATCTACGCCTACGTCACATTGATGAACGGCGAAGAGCCCACCGATGCCTTGCGCAAAGAGTTGGAAACATGGGTGCGCACCGAAATCGGCCCAATTGCGAAACCAGACCTTATTCAGTGGGCCCCTGGCCTGCCCAAAACGCGCTCTGGCAAAATTATGCGTCGCATTTTACGCAAAATCGCAGAGGATGATTTCGGCGCCTTGGGGGATACATCAACCTTGGCGGACCCATCTGTCGTTGATGATCTGATCGAAAACCGCATGAACCGCTCCGACTGACCAACAGTGAGCTCATGAACAATGCAAATGCCGCGCAGCCCGTCTGTGCGGCATTTTTATTGGGACATAAATAATCCTTTAACTCTTTTGTGGCAGATTACGTGCCGTGGGGGCTCCAACAGATCGATTGGAGCATGAAATGGGCATAGACACGACACCAGCAAACGCACTGCCGCCCCCTCAGGTCGCACCGCAGGCTCCATCTCACGCCGAAATAACCCAACCCGATCAAAATGCGCCCGCAAAAGATCCGGCACAGCCGCCCTCTCACAGCGAAAAAACATCGCCCTCAAGCTTCGCACAATCCGGCCTCGTCATCGCAGCAGCGGCCTCTCCAACTGAAAACACCGCACATTCGGTGTCGTCCAGCTCACCGGCGGAGCGGACATTGAAACCCTACGGGATTGCAATGCTCCCAGAAAAATTGGCCGAAACCGGACCACAATTGCCAAAACTTGATCAAAACAAATAACGTTGGGTCATTTTTCCCCTTCCCACACGCTTTCAACCGTCGCACCCTTGGTGTAGGACACGTCAAAGCCCGTTTTGGGACGGGAATTTGGACTAATCAATGACAGGCAACTGGCCGAGGGAAAAATGACCAAAAAGACGCCTCACGAATCCGATGTCAGCTTTATTCAGGCGCTTGCCGAATTGCTGCGGGAAAACGACCTTACTGAATTGCAGGTCAAACGCGACTACGCGGAAAATGACAGCTTGAACGTACGCGTCAGCCGCCAAACAGCACAGCAAGTCGTCACGCAAGTGGCCGCTGCCCCTGCTGCCGCCGCCCCAGTTGCAGCACCTGCCCCTGCCCCAGCAGCCGCCGCTGCACCGGTTGACGCAGATCCAGCAAACCTGCCGGGCGCCGTCACATCGCCCATGGTCGGCACCGTTTACATGTCGCCAGAGCCAGACGCGCCAAGCTTCGTTAAGGTCGGTGATAGCGTTTCAGAAGGCCAAACTCTTTTGATCGTCGAAGCGATGAAAACCATGAACCACATTCCCGCGCCTAAATCCGGCACTGTGAAACGGATCTTGGTCGAAGACGGCGCGCCGATCGAATTCGGTGCACCATTGATGGTCGTCGAATAAGACCAAAGGTAAGGCATAGATATGTTTGATAAAATCCTCATCGCCAACCGTGGGGAAATCGCTTTGCGCGTGATCCGTGCGTGCCGTGAAATGGGCATAGGCAGCGTTGCCGTGCACTCAACAGCGGACGCGGACGCCATGCACGTGCGCATGGCAGACGAGAGTGTCTGCATCGGGCCGCCTGCCTCACCGCAAAGCTATCTGAGCGTCCCTGCCATCATTTCCGCGTGCGAAATCACAGGCGCACAGGCGATCCACCCCGGCTATGGCTTTTTGTCCGAAAACGCGCAATTCGTGCAAATTGTCGAAGACCACGGCCTGACGTTTATTGGTCCGACCGCTGAACACATTCGGGTCATGGGCGACAAAATCACCGCCAAGGACACCATGAAAGAACTGGGCGTACCCTGCGTACCCGGGTCTGACGGCGGTGTTGATACCCTCGAAGACGCGCTGAAAATCGGCGAAGAATTCGGCTATCCCGTGATCATCAAAGCCACAGCTGGCGGCGGCGGCAAGGGTATGAAGGTTGCGCATTCCGCCGAGGAAATGAAATCTGCGTTCCAAACCGCACGTGCAGAAGGCAAATCCAACTTCGGCAACCCCGACGTTTACATCGAAAAATACCTTACCACACCGCGCCACATCGAAATTCAAGTGTTCGGTGACGGTAAGGGTAAAGCTGTGCATTTGGGCGAACGCGATTGTTCCCTACAGCGTCGTCACCAAAAGGTGTTTGAGGAGGCCCCTGGCCCATCGATCACCGCAGAAGAGCGCGCCGCCATTGGTAAAGTATGTGCCGATGCCTGTGCCCGCATCAACTACATCGGCGCGGGCACGATCGAGTTTCTCTATGAAAACGGCGAGTTCTATTTCATCGAAATGAACACCCGCCTTCAGGTGGAACACCCCGTCACAGAAGCGATTTTCGGCCAAGATCTCGTACGCGAACAAATCCGCGTCGCGGCGGGCTTGCCCATGTCGTTTGGTCAGGATGATCTTGAAATCAATGGCCATGCCATTGAAGTTCGGATCAACGCGGAAAAGCTTCCAAACTTCTCACCCTGCCCTGGCAAAATCACAGCCTATCACGCGCCTGGTGGGCTTGGCGTTCGAATGGATTCGGCCCTTTACGCCGGCTACTCGATCCCCCCCTACTACGACAGTTTGATCGGGAAGCTGATTGTCCATGGCCGCGACCGGCCAGAAGCATTGGCCCGTTTGGCGCGCGCATTGGGCGAGTTGATTGTCGATGGCGTGGACACCACAGTGCCGTTGTTCCATGCGCTTTTGCAGGAAAAAGACGTTCTGACTGGGGATTACAACATCCACTGGCTGGAAAAATGGTTAGAAGACAACCTGTAAGTCGATGACCACCTCTTTGACACCGGAGATATTGCTGTCCGCCTATGCGGGCGGCATTTTTCCGATGGCAGAGCATCGCGATGATGCGGAGTTGTTTTGGGTCGACCCGCGCCAGCGCGGTGTGATCCCGCTAGATGGTTTCCATATCTCAAGGTCTTTAGCCAAAACCATCCGCAATGGTGGGTATTCGGTGTCCTACGATGCCGATTTTCAAGGTGTCGTCCAAGGCTGCGCTGATCGGGATGAAACCTGGATCAACGACATGCTGTTTGACCTCTACGGTCAGCTCCACCACGAAAACAGAGCGCATTCCATCGAAGTCTGGCACGACAATCGCTTGATCGGGGGTGTCTTTGGGATCGCCTTAGGCGGCGCGTTTTTTGGGGAAAGCATGTTTAGCCGCAAACGTGATGCGTCCAAATTGGCGCTCGCCTACCTTGTGGATCGATTGAAGCAATGCGGATTCGCTCTGTTCGACACGCAGTTTATCACGCCGCATCTTGCCAGCCTCGGTGCTATTGAAATACCCCGCGCCGCATACCGCGCACAGTTGCAGTCGGCGCTTTTGCGTGATGCCGATTTCTATGCTGAAACGACAGTTCCTTCAGCCGATCAACTGCTGCAGCGCAATGCCCAAACATCATAACGTGGGTGATCCAAGGCGTTGATTGCGGGCGCCGAGGCGACCATCCAACCCTGAAAAACCGGATCTGCAGCGTTATTGTAGACAATGGTCAGCAACGTAAACGCATCGCCAGAGCGATTTCCTGTTGGGAAACGACATTCTGACAGGGTGACAGACAACAACCCGACCGACCGGGTTTGCCCGTTGGCGAATTCCAAATCTTGGGTGCGACCTGTGATCTTATCCAAAACGCGCAGTGTTCCGCCCGGTGCGGTTGTTGCTTGTTGCGCGACGGCTGGCAAAGCCACAGCGATCAGTAAAGCTGCTAGGATAGATTTCATCATTCGTCCCCACCTACAAATTTAAGGAGCAACTGGATCAGGCTCACGGCACCTTGGGTGTCTTCAATCAATGCGCCGTCTTCGAACATTTCAAACGCACCACCCGGCACGATTTCAACGAACGTTCCCCCCAAAAGACCTTCGGATGCAACAACGGCTGCGCTGTCGTTTGGTATCGCGATACCTTCATCAATCGCGAATGTCGCTTCGGCACGATAAGTATCTGTGTTTAGGGCCAAATCGCTAACGGTCCCGACCGAAACACCGGCCAAGCGGATATCCGTACCGACGGTCACCCCCTCCGCTGATCGGAAATTCGCCTGCAATTCCATGCCAGAGGCCCCGCCCCCGAGGCCGGACACACCGACAAGCACCCATAAAAAGCTTAAAGCCGCCGCTGTTACGGCGGCCCCAACTACGACCTCTGTGGTGTTTTCACGCATGATCGATCCTCAGACCTGAGCCCCTTACTCGGGGCTCCACGCCTCATAATCAGCGCGCGGCGCTGGATCTGGCCGGCGGATAGACCCTTTTGGCGCGTAGGCCTCCGCGGATCCGGTTAGGTTCGGCAGGTGTGCTTTTTCCCATGGCTTGTGCGGGACAGTTTCAGCACTGGGGACCTCGTCCCACGTGTGGTGCAACCAGCCGTGCCACTCTGGGCTGACGCGGCTACCTTCAACTTCGCCGTTGAAAATCACCCAACGGCGGCTTTTGTCTGCGTTGGTGTAATAGATATTTCCAGCTTCATCTTCGCCAACTTTGGTGCCTTTGCGCCACGTCCACAGCTGAGTGCCGAGGGTTTGGTGATCCCACCATACGAAAATACGTTTGATAAAATTGCCAACAGACATGCGAAAGGCTCCTTTTCACTTGCCTCTGTCATGCCCGATTGTGGGCCCAAGGTCCAGAGGGACAATGACATTGAGCGGGTTTTGCGCGCGTTAACCCGCCAGTGCCGTGACCTCAATTTCGATCCGGTATTTGGGGTCGATCAAACCACATTCAATCATGGTGGCAGCGGGCGGGTTTTCACCGAATGCGGATTGAAGCAATGGCCAACAAGGTTCAAATTCTGACCGATCCGGCAAATAGTAATTTACGCGCACAACGTTTTTCATATCGCTGCCCGCGTCCGTCAAAGCTTTGGCAATAACCTCAAGCGCATGTGCGCATTGGTCTGTCACGCTTTCACCCTGACCGACAGTGCCTGCCACATGAACAAATCCACCGGCAACGACGGCGCGACAGTAGCCGATTTTGGCTTCGAACGCGCCGCCTGATGAAATGCGTTTAATTGACATCCACTTAGCTTGCAGAGGCTGGTTCAGCTTCTTTCTTGCTTTCGTCGTGGATCATCAATGGGGCAGCGTCGGGGCCAACGGCCTCTTCGTTCACAACCACTTCTGTCACTGTGTCCATCCCAGGCAGATCAAACATCGTATCGAGCAGAATGTCTTCCATGATGGAGCGCAGGCCGCGCGCACCGGTTTTACGCTCGATTGCGCGCTTCGCGATCGCAGACAATGCATCATCCGTGAACGTCAGCTTGGCGTCTTCGAGCTCGAACAGACGCTGGTATTGTTTGACCAAAGCGTTTTTCGGTTTGCTCAGAATTGTGATCAGCGCATCTTCGTCGAGGTCTTCCAAGGTCGCGATGACAGGCAGACGGCCGACAAATTCTGGGATGAGACCGAACTTCAGCAGATCTTCAGGCTCGAGGTCCGTGAAAATCTCGCCGACGCCGCGGTCATCAGGGCCGCGCACTTCGGCACCGAAGCCCATACCTGCGCCCTTACCACGTTGAGCGATAATCTTGTCCAAACCGGCAAAAGCACCGCCACAGATAAACAGAATGTTTGTTGTATCGACCTGCAAGAATTCCTGCTGCGGATGTTTGCGGCCACCCTGCGGAGGTACCGAAGCAACGGTGCCTTCCATGATTTTCAGCAAGGCTTGCTGCACGCCCTCACCCGATACATCGCGCGTGATGGATGGGTTGTCGGATTTGCGTGTAATTTTATCAACTTCGTCAATATAGACGATGCCGCGCTGCGCGCGCTCGACGTTATATTCAGACGCTTGAAGCAATTTCAAAATGATGTTTTCGACATCTTCACCAACGTAGCCGGCTTCGGTCAAAGTCGTGGCATCAGCCATGGTGAAGGGCACATCCAGAATGCGCGCCAAAGTTTGAGCCAACAATGTCTTACCACAGCCTGTGGGACCGATCAGCATGATGTTGGATTTTGCCAATTCGATGTCGGATTTTTCGGCGTGGTTCAAACGTTTATAGTGGTTGTGAACCGCAACAGACAGAACCCGTTTCGCGTGGGATTGACCAATGACATAATCGTCCAGAACACCACAGATTTCGAGCGGCGTTGGCACCCCTTCAGAGGCTTTAAGCCCTGCTGATTTGGTTTCTTCGCGGATGATATCCATACAAAGCTCAACACATTCATCACAGATGAATACTGTTGGCCCTGCAATCAACTTGCGGACTTCGTGTTGGCTCTTGCCGCAGAAGCTGCAGTAGAGGGTGTTTTTGCTGTCGCCGCCAGATGCTGTCGCCATCTCGTCGTTCCCCTAGATGCCTTGCCAAGTGCAGGGCCGGTAAAAGTGTTTCGGGCTGGTTGAGAGGTATCCTAAGCCAGCCCGAAATGGTCCACAACGTCAAAACGTGTGAAAGTTATGCCTCGTCGTCCGCTTTGCCACGGCTTTCGACGATTTCATCGATATGGCCCCAGTCTTTTGCTTCTTCAGGCGTCATCCATGTGTCGCGATCGAGCGCTTCACGCACGGTTTCAATCGATTGACCAGAATGTTTGACGTAGAGTTCGTACATACGTTCACGCGTGCGTTCGATGTTGCGCGCGCGGATCAAAATATCAGACGCCATACCTTGCGCGCCGCCAGACGGCTGGTGAACCATAAATTCGGAGTTTGGCAGGGCGAAACGCATGCCCGGCTCGCCACCGATCGCAATCACAGACCCCATAGACGCTGCCATGCCGCACACCAGCGTGGACACTTTCGGGCGAATGTACTGCATGGTGTCATAAATGCTCATCCCGGAGTGCACCGCGCCGCCTGGGCTGTTGATGTACATCGAGATCTCTTTCTTGGGGTTTTCAGCCTCAAGGTGGAGCAATTGGGCGACGATCAGCTGGCTCATCCCATCATGAACAGGACCGTTCACGAAAATAATCCGTTCTTTCAGCAGGCGGGAAAAAATATCGTAGGCACGTTCACCACGGGAAGTTTGTTCAACCACCATTGGGACGAGGTTCATGTAGGTTTCTACGGGATCTTGCATATGCTTCTGCCTTCGGATTTTGGACGCATCCTGCGTCGTCTACGTCAATTGTGTTACCTAAACCTTAGTAGGGGTCACGGGGGGCTTCAAGGCACGCAATTTTCTTTATTTTGTCGCAGGTGACCTTGCGTGTTGGGAACTTTAAGAAAGCATGGCTTGATCCCGTTTCAACCCCAACTAGCTCTGGGTAATGAATTATTCACCCACGCGAGAGGCCGCACAGGCCCGATTGACCACATTCGTACCCAGAGCGGGTCCAGACTACGCGAGATTGCGCAATTACGACCGGCCGCCGCATGATGATGTCTCGGGGTTGTCGCCCTACCTGCGGCACCGGATGATCACAGAAGATGAGGTGCTTGAAAGCGTTTTTGCGCACCACAGCCCCGCGGCTGCGCAAAAATTTATTCAAGAGGTCTATTGGCGGACCTATTGGAAAGGCTGGCTTGAGTATCGCCCCAGCGTATGGGCATCCTACCGTCAAAGTTTGCACCAACACCTAAATCATATCCAAACCCAATCCGGTTTGCGCCGCGCATGGGAAGATGCCTGCAGGGGTCAGACTGGCATCGCGTGTTTTGACCAATGGGCGCAGGAACTTGCCCAGACCGGATATTTACATAATCACGCGCGCATGTGGTTTGCCTCGATCTGGATATTCACATTGCGTTTGCCGTGGGAATTGGGCGCTGATTTTTTCATGCGCCACCTGTTGGACGGAGACCCAGCATCGAACACGTTGGGCTGGCGCTGGGTTGGTGGGTTGCAGACGGTCGGTAAAACCTACCTTGCGCGACCGGATAATATTGCAAAATACACCGATGGCCGGTTTCAGCCTGCGGGTTTGGCGACATTTGCCGCACCGCTCGACGGACCGCCGGCCCCCGACCGCGGCCCCCTGCCCACCTCCGCGCCAATGCCCAGCGGGAAAATTGGTATGTTGATCACCGAAGATGATATGTCACCGGAATGGTTGATCGACCGAGCCCAGCCCACCGAGATTGCGATCTTCGATGGAACCCCGCACCGAAGCCCGCTGTCTGTTTCAAACACTGTGCGCACCTTTGTGACGGGTGCGATCACCGATCTTGAAACACGTGTTGGCCCGATCAAAAGGCTGCAAACGTCTGCCGACATTATAGAGTGGGCCACGGGTTTCGATCATATCGTGATGCCTTACGCCCCTGTGGGAGGAACCGCAGATGCTTTGACGGACACGGGCCTCACACTCAACCAACAGCTACGCGAGTATGACGCGCGCGCATGGCCCTTTGCCACCGCCGGTTTTTTCAAGTTCAAGGATAAAATCCCCAAGCTGCTTGCCGCCTACGACGAGCAACTGCCCCTTTTATAGCCCTATGGTTCGCGCAGCGCTTCCTGAGACCGGTAGAGCGGCTTGGTCAGATATTGCAGAACGGTCTTTGAACCGGTGTGCAATTCAACGTCGGCCTGCATCCCTGGACGGATTTCAATCTGGCTCTGCCGCGGGCCCAATTCGCTTGTATCGACCCGTAAAGTGACACGGTAATGGGGCGGCGCGTTGGGATCCCGCTCATCCTCAAACGTATCCGCTGAGATCAACTGCACCTCACCACTGAGCGTGCCATAAATGGTGTAATCGTATGCGCTCAGCTTGATCGTGGCCGCCTGCCCCGGGATCACGTTGGCAATGTTGGACGGCGACACTTCTGCTTCGACAAACAATTCGTCATCCAACGGGATGATCTGGAAAATCTCTTCGCCCGGGCGGATAACACCGCCGATTGTTGTCACGCCCAAATTGTTCACGATGCCGCGCATGGGCGACGTGATGATTGTTCGGTCCAACCGGTCTTCGGCGACGCGCAAATCTTGGCTGAGGGTCGCGAGCGCGGACAGAACATCGGAATATTCCGAGGCCCGTTCCAGTTCGGCCTGTGTCACAATTTCATTGTATGCGTTTTGGGCATCCGAATTCGCCTTGCGCGCGCGGGTTACCTCGATCAGCGCGGCGATATCGCGGCTGTGCAGGTCTTCCATGACCCGCAATTCGCGGCTGGTTTCGGTGACGATAGCTTGCGCGCCCTCGGTGCGGCTGACGTAATCGGACTGGCGCGCGTTCAACAAGGCACGCTCGGACGCGACCATATTGGGCAGAAATTCTGCCACCTCGATTGGCACTTCAAAATCAAACATGCCTTCGATCTCAGCTTCGAGACGCAGACGGCGGATGTCGGCTGCCGCGACCTGTTCACGCAGATCGGTTACGGCTGTTTCGAATTGGGTGCCCCGCAAACGGGCCAGCACATCGCCTGGTTCGACCTGCGATCCTTCGCCCACCAACAGTTCTGCCAAAATCCCGCCTTCAAGGTTTTGAATAATCTGCGGGCGAGACGATGACACGATGGAGCCTTTGGCCCGCACGATTTCATCAATCGCCGCAAATTTTGCCCAGAGGATGAACAAAAGGACCGTCGCCCCAATCAACCAAATCAACAGACTAGGACCGCGCACGCGACCTTCGAATTCATCAGCAATCGTTACCATTACGCAGTCGCCTTTTTGTTTTTATTCGCGAGGTGGTTCAGCACCTCTTGGCGTGGGCCATCGACGGCCAATCGTCCATTTTGCAAAATAACCGTCCGGCTGGTCAGCTCTAGAATTGGAACACGGTGCGTCGCAATAATCGCCGTGCGCCCGTTCAGCCATGTTTCCAAACGGCTGACCAAAGTCGCTTCGAGCGTTTGATCCAAGGCTGCGGTTGGCTCGTCCAGCAAGCATACTTTCGGGTCTTGCAACCAAAGGCGCGCCCAGCCAATCGACTGACGTTGACCAATTGAAAGACCCTCACCCCCATCGGAAATTTCCAGATCTAGACCTTTGGGGTGGTTGCGCACAAATGGCCCCAGCCCTGCAAAATCGAGGGCGGCCAAAAGCCGGTCGTCATCGCGTTCCAGCAAGGTCAGATTCAGGTTTTCACGCAGGGTGCCGGAAAACAAACGCACCTCTTGGCTCAGGTACCCGATGGAGCGACGGAGATCGCGGGGCATCACCTGTCCCATATCCACTCCATCCACCAGCACGCGGCCCTTCGTCGGGCGGTAAATGCCGGACATGATTTTCAGCATCGTCGATTTGCCAGACCCATTCGAGCCCAGAACCGCAACCCGTTCTCCCGGTGCGATTTTCAGGCCTGGAATATCCAAGGTCTGGCCGCTTTCTTCATGGTAGCAGAAGGCGATATCGCGCATCTCGAAGCCGCCTTTCATGTCTTCGCGGCGCAGATATTGGCGGTCTTCTTCTTGATCCTGCTCGGCGTTGGCAATTTCGTCCAAAGCCACCAAAGCAGCCTTCACGTTGGACCAGCGCGCCAAGGTCGCGGCCAGTTGTGTCAATGGGCCAAGGGTCCGCGAGGTGAGGATACCCACGGCGATGATTGTCCCCACGGTGAATTCACCCGTGAACACCATGAATGTACCGGCAACAACAGCTGCCACATAGGTAGCCTGCTGAACACCCTGGGCCCAAAACGTCAGCGTTGAGGCCAGTTTACGCTGCTCTGACGTCGCCAAAGACGACACTGCAGACAGTTCGGACCAGAGGCGTTTGAACCGGTCTTCGCCACGTTGGGCTTTAATGGTGTCAGCCTCATAGATCACTTCGTGCAACAGCTTGTTGGACTTCGCAGAGGCACCTTGGGTTTGTTGGGTCAATGCGATCATGCGTTTTTGCAAGAAAAAGCTAGGTAGAACCATCAGCACGCCGCCGACAAACAAGACCCAGACCACATTGCCACCGATGGAGGCGACGAGCGCCAAGAACAACACGATGAAGGGAAGGTCGGTCAATGTGCCGATAGTAGAGGCGGTGAAGAATTCACGCACAGACCCGAATTCGCGCACGGCCGAGAACAGGCCAGATGGCGACTGTCCTTCTTTGCCGCGACGCATGCCCAAAAGGCGGTCCATCAACATCGCCTGAACCTGCAGTTCGATTTTGCGGCCGGCACCATCCATCAGACGGGCCCGTGCAATACGCAACCCCGCTTCAAGCAGCATCGCCAAACCGGCGCCAATCGCCAAGACCCACAAGGTTGCAGTGGACTGATGTGGAATAACGCGGTCATACACCTGCAAGGAAAACAGCGCGACGGCGACTGCCAATAGGTTAGCCACGAACGAGCCCAAGGCCACTTCGGCAAGGTGCCGACGAAACTGCATCATTTCGCCCCAGAACCAATGCGCCCGCTTGCCTTTCTTGGCATGTTTTTTGGTCAGCTCTGCCAATGCCACGTCTGCACGCAGCACCAAACCACTGAAATAAGGAACAAAATCAGTAACCGAAACCTCCGCGCGATTGTCGCGGCAGGTGGTGTCGAACACGATGATAATATCGTCCGTTTGGTCCAAAACCAGCAACACTTGGCCACTGGTCATTTCCACAAGGGCGGGCCATTGGTCAGGCGTGGGTTTGCGGATAGTTGTCAACGATGTGACCAAGCCCGCTTCATTCAAGGCTTTTGCGACAGAGCGAGGGCTGATGTCGTCCCCGTCTTCTGCTGTCATCACCTCCAAAAGGTCGGAGCGGACGATATCCACGCCCAGCAGACCTGCGTAAGCAGCCGCGAGATCCGCACGCGCCTTTGCTTTTTCGGAGTAACGGTCATCCGCCTGCGGCGCTGCCGTGGCTGCGGGTGGTGTTACGGGCTGTACGACCGGATCATCTGTTTCAGATTTTCCCACCCGGGTGATTTTGCCACCTTGGGTCGCGTTAATATCAAAGGCGAGGACTGGACCGCTCAAATGTCTTCTCCATCAACCAAAGTTCCGTAAATCTGCGCAAGTTTCAGTTCCAAACGCGCCAAGTCGTAGCGCAGGGAAACCGCATCGCGTTCCGCATCAAGTTTGGTGCGGAAAACCCCGACCACTTCGGGCACCGTGCGTTGGCCGGCTCGCAACTGCTCCTCAAACAAGGTGTAGTTGTCATTGGCCTGAGCCACGATTGTCGAAATGTTGGATTGTTGACGACGAAGGGATGTAATTTGACCTTCGATCGAGGCCACTTCACGGGCGCTGTCTTCGCGTTGTTCGGCAACAGCCAATTCAGCCGCCTGCCCCATCGCCTGCAAGGCTTCGATGTTTGCACCGCGGCCAAAGCCCAAGCCATTGGGGATCGCGACCCCCAAACCAAAGCTGCCGCTGTTCGTGACATCGCCGGATGCCGTGACATTGGGGGTATAGCCTGCCTGAAGGGCGCGCGCTTCGGCCAAGCCGCGTGTGCCTTCCGCGTCGACTTTCATGACGTCCAAAGGTTGCGCGATACCTGCCGGATCGGAAATTGTCTCGATACCGCGGACCCCATCCAATGGTGTGGCCGACATTGCGGCCAGTTCTGCACGGGCAGACGCAGCCGCTTCACGGTCTTCCAAAATGTCAGACCGCATCTGGGTTAGCTTTTGTTGAACCAATTGCAGATCAGCACGGTCATTGATGCCGGCGTTCACACGTTCGGTCATGATATATTCAAACCGTTCCATGCGCGCCAAACCACCCTGATTGACCGCCGCGCGGGCTTCTGAGGCCTGCACGGTCAGATAGAGATCAAGGCCCTGATACACACGGTCATTGGTGTCCTGCGCGAGGGCAACAGCGGCAACTTCAACGTCTGCGCGGGCGAACTCACGTTCTGCCTTTTTGGCGCCCCCGTCGAACAACGTTTGCTCAACGATCAAACCGGCCACAACTGTGCCCAGCGAGTTTAAAGAGACTGTGGGCCCCAAAGTCGGGAGCCAGTTCAATTCGCGCGCCTGCGCGCGCAACATTGCGGCCCGCAATTCAGCCTCAGCCGCGCGGTGATTGGCCTCCAGAACGCTTTGAGCCACCTGAGCGTATGGCCCGGATGGCAAAACAGACCGTCGGTTCAACAACGCATCAATCAGTTCAGACCGCTCGCCGTTCGACAGTTCGCTGTCCAACGCTGGCGCATCGGATGACGCGACAACCGCGTCATCGCTATCCCCAAGAAAATCAATGCCGGTACGAGACACGATGTCTTCGCCCATGCAGCCGCTCAAAACACCACAGCAAACCAGTGCTGTTAGGGATGTTTTGATGTTAAGTGCCTGTCCCACTCGATACCCCAGTTCGCTTATACATTGCGTGGTGGGGGCCGGTTTGTCCGGCCCTCCGCCGTTGTCTGGTGTGCAAGCCCCCCTCCCCTACCCTGAGGAAAGGGGTGCAAAGTCTTATCCGGTTAGATCGTGACGTTGATGTCTTCTTCGATCAGGATCTGTGCGTCGTCACCCATGGTGTAGAGGTCGTAAGACTTACCATCGATCGACGTGGACTGACCCGTATTCGTCGCACCGGACAGATCGACGCTATCGTCAGAGCCACCGTGGATGATCAGGTTGTTGTCGTTGTCCGACAGACCTTCCAAAGTACTCAGATCCAGGGTCAATTCGCTGTCTGTTGCAAAGCTCAGGTCGATTGAGCCAACATCGAAGTTGTCCAACCCTGCCAGTGTCACTGTGTCAGTGCCAGATTCTTCCAATACAACGTAAGTGGCGTTGGTGTTGCCCGCTGCATCGGATTCGTTCACGACCAAGTGCGTGCCATCAGACAGTTCTGGATTGAAGGCGAACAATTCACCCGTGCCGATGTTAAAGCCTTCACCGCCAGTTGCTTCGTGAGAGACAGAGCCGTTCTCATCGATTGTGCTGAGAGTGTAGTCGTTCCCATCGGTGCCGCTGATTTCAACAGACCGCACACCTTCGTCGCCCAAGCCTACGAATTCAACGACCGCCGCATCCGTTGCGATTGTGTCGACTGCGAACGTATCTGTGATGCTGTCAGTGTTGCCGTTGGCGTCAGTGGCGGCAATCGTGATGTTGGCGTCATACTCACCACCAGGGATTTCACCTGCGGCATATGTGACTGACCAGTTGCCGTTCGCATCCACGGTTGCTTCACGTGTGATCGCGCCCGTTTCATGCTGGAACGTCACCATGACGGTTGATCCGGCTTCGACTGTACCTGTCAACGTCACACCGTCTGCGGCTTCTGTGCCGTTCACGATGTCGTCGCCTTCAACTGTCGCACTGGTCGTCAATTCGTTAACCAGCGTATCCACTTGAACAGTGTCAGTGATGACAGACACGTTGCCCGCAGGGTCAGTCGCCGTTGCCGTATACGTCGCGTTGTATTCGCCAGCCACGATTGCAGAGGCTGGGAAGCTCACGCTCCACGTGCCGTCTGCACCTGCAACAGTTGTTACACTCTGCCCACCGAATTCAGCGACAATCGTTGAACCTGCTTCGACCGAACCGGACAAAACAACCCCATCGAGGGCTTCGGCACCGTTGATAATGTTGTCACCTTCGATTGAAGCGCTGGAAAATTCGTTTGGCAAAACCTCGGTATCGATGTGAACCGTATCGCTGACTTCTTTGTAGTTGCCAGCAGCATCCGTGATGGAAGCCGTGATCGGTGTATCGTAGGTCCCTTCTGGAATGGAGCCAGCAGGGAAGTTTACAGACCATGTTCCGTCACTTCCGGCGACCACGTTCAAGGATGCATCACCAAGACCAACCGTAACGGTCAAACCGGCCGTCGCGGTACCGCTGATGATAACACCATCGGCGTGCTCGGTTTCGTTGACGATATCGTCGATTTCAATTGGGTCAGTCGACAAGGCCAAATCGCCTGCCACAGTATCCACTGTTACCGCTTCGCTGAGAGACGAGCTGTTGCCCGCCGCATCGGTCGCGGTCACGACAACAGTTGTGTCATATTCGCCGCCCGGCAAGGTGCCACCAGCGAATGTAACCGTCCAGTTGCCGTTCGCATCAACAGCTGCTGGCATGGATACACCGTGCAGCTCGACCGTTACGGTAGACCCCGGCTCCACAGTACCAGCCATCGAAATGGCCTCGCCGCTTTCGTTGAAGTTTACAACGCCATCGCTTCCGCCAGCAGAGTTCGATGTCAGCTGCAAATCGTTGACAAGTGTATCAACAGCTACGCTGCTGGTTGCAGTTGCTGTGTTACCAGCCGCATCGGTTGCTGTGACACTCACAGGTACGTCTAGCTCACCCGTTGGCACGTCGCTTGCTGCGTACGTCGTGGCCCACGTCCCGTCAGAGCCCGCGACAACAGTCTGAGTGACAGTGCCAAATGTAACCGCAACAGACGCGCCCGGCTGGGCTGTGCCTGTCAATGTCACACCATTCGGTTGCTCGACGCCGTTCACCACGGTGTCAGACCCGCCGACGGTGGATGTATCAACAGTTACATCTGTGATCGTATCAACATCAACGGAGCCAGTCGTGCTTGCTGTGTTGCCTGCCGCGTCGGTCGCCGTCACGCTGACCGGAACCTCAAGCTCACCAGTTGGCACATCGCTCGCCGCATAAGTTGTGGACCATGTGCCATCGGCGCCAGCTACAACTGTTTGCGTGACTGTACCAAAGGTGACAGCAACGGAAGCACCAGGCTGAGCTGTACCTGTGAGCGTGACACCCCCAGATTGTTCACCACCGCTGACAATATTATCGGCACCACCGACAGAAGACGTATCCAAAGTTACAGATGTAATTGTGTCGATCTCGACAGTTCCAGAAGCGCTGGCAGTGTTGCCTGCAGCGTCCGTCGCCGTAACGCTAACCGGAACATCAAGCTCGCCCGTCGGCACATCGCCAGACAGGAAGGTTGTTGTCCAATTGCCATCAGCATCCGCGACAACAGTCTGTGTAACTGTGCCAAAGGTAACCGCAACAGAAGCACCAGATTGGGCCGTCCCTGTCAAAGTGACACCGTTTGAATGATCTTCAGCACCGACGACGCCATCAGCGCCGCCTACACTAGATGTATCCAAAGTCACGGACGTGACTGTATCGACAACAATGGTCCCGGTTGTGCTGGAAGAGTTACCGTATGCATCTGTCGCCGTAACAACGACTTCTGCATCATACTCACCCTCGCCCAGAACACTTGAGTCAACATCAAGCGACCAAGCTCCATCAACCACGACCGCATCGTAGTCAGCCCCTGCGATCGTCACGACGACGCTCTCACCACCAGTTACTGTGCCGGACAGTGTTACACCGCCATCAAACTCAACAGCATTGATCACACCATCAGCACCACCGGACGCCTCGAGATCAACACCAATAACGGTATCAACAACAAGCGTATCTGTAACAGTTGTAGAACCACCACCATTCGTAACCGTCACAATCACATCGGTCGTATACTCGCCCTCAGCCACATCCTCAGGAGCGAAAACAACACCCCAGCTACCATCCTCAGCAACGGTCGTTGTTTCCGTTACATCATCGATCGTTACATCGACCTGCGCGCCAGGCGTACCCGTACCGACAATCTCAACGCCATCCGCATGATCGGCTTCATTCACAACATGGTTATTGCTATCCGTCGTCCCTTCAGACACAGCAACCTCTGGCGCAGGCGTCGAACCATCACCACCACCGGTCAAAACCGCAGCACCAGCGACCGTCGCTGCGGCAGCTGCACCGCCCCAACCGAAGAGAGGTGCGGCGATGCCGCCCAATGCGCCCGCCAACATACCAACATCATCATCGGCGACCGATGCGTCAGCCAACAAAACGTCGGACCCACGCATGAAGTAGAGATCGTCATTCAATGCGTATTTACCGACACCATCGTCAGCAATGTAATTTGCAAAATAGTCTTCACCGGCGCCCTGTGTCAGGTTTACCTCAGACAAATACCCATCCGCCGACAGGAACAACTGCGTGTCAGCAACACCCTCGACGCCAAAATAACCGTCGATTGTAATCACGCGACCATCAATCAAGGTCACCTGAAGCGACTGACCGCTTCGTGTATATGAAATAATCTGGCCCTGCGTCAGGTTCAGGGACACTTCAGACCCAGCACCGACGTACAAAGAAGACTGACCGCCTTCTCCTGCAACAGAACCTCTAGAAATATTGCCCGCACCATCACGAACAACGAAATTAATCGCTGACATTATACTCACTCCGCCTCAAGTTCAGCGACCTCGTTGGGCCGCATTTTTTTAATTGAGACCACTATATGTTGATTTATCCACAATTTCTAGGGGGAAATTTCAAACACGCGAATCAGTTTGCCCGGGAAATATTTCAGTATGTTTCACAAAGGCTTACGCCGCTCCAGCACCACATTCACCGCCGCGCCAAACATGATTAGGAAGGCGCTGAGGTAAAACCAGAAGAGCAAAGCAATCACCGCACCTAACGAGCCATAGACCTCGTTGTAGTTCCCAAAATTGGCCACATAAATTGAAAAACCGGCCGACATCGCCAACCACAACAGAACCACCAAAAATGCACCTGGCGTGAACCAACCTAGCCGCTGACTGCGGCGATTTGGGCCGTAACGGTAGACAATTCCGAGACCGACGAGCAAAACCATCAAAACGACACCCCACCGGATCAGATCAAGCACAAAGCCTTGGTCTGCCGGAATTCGCAAAAACGCAATGACAACAGGTGCTACAACGACCATGAGCAATGCGACGATTGCCACGCCAACCAAAGCCGCCGACATGAAGAGCGCGACAATAACGCGCCGCGCAACGCCGCGATTTGGCCGTTCGAAGATCGCGTTTAACCCCTGTATGAGTGCCGCCACGCCAGACCGAACGGACCAAAGGGCCACCAATACCGAAATGACCGTCGCAAAGGTCAATGCCTCGCTTCGTGCCGTAACAAGGCTGGTTATCTGCGCTTCGAAAAGAGCAAAAACATCCGGCGGCATAAAGCCTGTCATCATATCCAATTGCTCATCAACAACTGCCGGATCAGCGAGCAACCCGAAAATCGCGATCGTTGCGGTCAAGGCCGGAAAAATGGCAAACAGGCCGTAAAACGCGACACCAGCAGAAATCAGGCCAGCATTCTTTTCACCAAGATCGTCAAAGACTTGCCGCGCGATCTCAATGTTGTTTCGCAATGTCATGATTGCTTTTCAACCACCATAAACAGTTATCTCAGGAAGTCCTGTTAGCGGCGCGCCGATCAATCGCATCGCAGCGAGCGAGATTTGGCTGCCGGATCCAACAGCCCCTCCAGAGGGACGCAGTTCTACAGCAATCGATGTGCCATTGTACTCGATACGCCCCATGCCCACCGAACTGACCAGAGGTGTTTTAAACCAGATCCCTGGCTCAGTCGGGCTTCCCAAACTTGCGATGGTCTGCCCCAAACGGCGCTCGCCCGCAACGGGCGCTGTTACTACAGCTTCAGCGCGGTCTTCAGCGGTGGTTGTATCAAAATCTTCTACTGTTCGTGCGGTCGGCGGTGGTGGTGGCGGCAGGTCGGGCCGCGTCTGTGTCGTATCAAGGGTGGGCCGGATCGGCGGCGCAAACGCCTCCCCACGGGACGGCGACAGATCAATATCCAATGTTGCATCGACATTAGGCACGACAACGGCTGGGTTTGCATTTTGCAGTCCACCCGGAAAAGAACCCGTCGTACACCCGGAAAGACCAATCATAACAAGACAAGATGAAGATATTAATACAGATTTTTTCATGCTCAAACACTAGGTCTGGGCCTCTTCGGAGTCGAGGGGGAAAACCTTGAAGGATTGCGCTTGCACGCGAAGTCGCTGCTGCCTACGCTCTGCCGCATGAAAACCCCATTGATTGACCCCTTCGCGCGCGCAATTACCTACCTTCGTGTCTCCGTAACAGACCGCTGCGATTTTCGCTGTGTGTATTGCATGTCAGAAAACATGACATTTCTGCCGAAGAAGGACCTTCTAACGCTCGAAGAACTCGATCGTCTGTGCTCGAACTTCATTGGGTTAGGCGTTGAAAAGCTTAGAATAACGGGCGGCGAACCTTTGGTCAGGCGGGGCATCATGACCTTCTTCGACGCAATGTCACGCCACCTTGAAAGCGGCGCGTTAAAAGAACTGACGCTGACCACGAATGGGTCACAGTTGGAAAAATACGCCGACGATCTTTATGCGGCTGGCGTTCGCCGTATCAATGTATCGCTGGATACTTTGGATGATGAAAAGTTTGCGGAGATCACCCGATGGGGTCGCCTGCCCCAAGTTATCCGCGGCATTGATGCGGCGCAAAAAGCTGGGCTGCGCGTTAAAATTAACACCGTCGCGTTGGCTGATTTTAACGACAGTGAATTATTCGATCTGCAAGCGTGGTGCGCTGAACGTGACATGGATCTGACATTCATTGAAGTCATGCCAATGGGAGACATCGGGAATGAGGATCGGATCACACAATACTGGTCACTAAAAGACCTACGCGGGCAGCTTGAAGACCGTTTCACCGTCAGTGATTTGACCGAGCGAACAGGTGGCCCTGCACGCTACATTCGGCTTGAAGAAACGGGTCAGAAGATCGGGTTGATCACACCGTTGAGCCATAATTTCTGCGAAAGTTGCAACCGCGTTCGGATTACATGCACGGGCGAAATCTATACTTGTTTGGGCCAAGAGGGGCATTCCGACTTGCGCGCTCCCCTAAGGGCCAGCGAAGATGATGCGCACCTCGAACAAGCCATTCGCGCCGCAATTGGCATCAAACCCAAAGGGCATGATTTCGACTATTCGCGTCAAACCGTCGATGGCCAAGTTTCAAGACATATGAGCCACACGGGCGGGTAGCGCTGAAAATCTACCCGATGTAGCTGCTCAGAGATTGCTCTCCGTTTTGAACGTCACGCCTTTTCAAGGGATGGCTGTTCCGGATTTCGGTAACTTCAAAACTCAACCCATCATACAAATTTTTCAGTTAAGTTACAAAGCCCTAAAGGACCACCCTAAACTAAAGAATTAGCAGACAGGAACAGTTTGCTTTGCTGTTCCTGTCAAAGAATCTTTAGGATGCCGGCATTCTTTGCTCGACAATTTCCGCCCACCAACTGCAGCCCGCAGGGATGGCTTCGTCGTTGAAGTTGTATTCTGGGTGGTGGACCGCGGCGGTATCGCCGTTGCCAACAAGAATATAGGCTCCGGGTCGCTCTTCGAGCATATACGCAAAGTCCTCGCCGCCCATTACCAAGGGTGCATCCGTGCATTCCCCCGCGACAGATGCCGCAACGGAAGCCGCAAATTCGGTCTGTTCCTCGGAGTTCACCATGACCGGATAGCCGCGAATGTAGTTTACGCTGGCCTTCGCGCCCATCATGCTTGCCGTGCCCTCAGCGATGGCTGTCACGCGATCTTGCGCCAAGTCCCGGACGTCGTTTGACAAAGTTCGGACCGTACCCCGCAAAGTGACCGTTTGTGGGATAACGTTAAATGCTTTGCTAGACGTCTCGAACGAGGTGACGGAGACCACAACTTGTTCAACCGGATCGACATTGCGGCTGGCAATCGTTTGCAACGCGATCACAACGTGCGACGCAACGACGGTGCTGTCGATCGTTTCGTGCGGTTTTGCTGCGTGCCCCCCCTTACCTTCGATCTCAATTTCGAACTGATCGGTCGCCGCGAAAAAGGCTCCGGGACGGATTGCGAATGACCCAACAGGTCTCCCAGGCCAATTGTGCATTCCGTAAACTTCTTGGATGCCAAATTTTTCCATCATTCCGTCGTCGCACATTTCTTTGCCGCCGCCGCCGCCTTCTTCAGCGGGCTGGAAAATCACAACCACTGTGCCGTCAAAGTTGCGGGTTTCAGAGAGGTATTTGGCTGCTCCCAATAGCATCGCCGTATGTCCATCGTGGCCGCAGGCATGCATGGCACCGTCGATTTTCGAGGCATAGTCCAAACCCGTCTGCTCTTGGATCGGCAAAGCATCCATGTCGGCGCGTAACCCAATGACTTTTCCGGATGAATTGGATTTGCCTTTGATCACCCCCACAACGCCAGTGCGGCCAATACCCGTGACGATTTCGTCGCAGCCGAAGGCCTTCAGTTTCTCAGCAACAACGGCACTGGTGCGGTGCGTTTCAAATAAAATCTCAGGGTTTTCGTGAAGGTCACGACGCCACTGTGTGATTTCTGGCAGAAGTTCTGCAAGTCGGTTCTTCACTGGCATTGGGTTTCTCCATATTGGTAAGAAAGGCACCCTGCGGTGCGCATATTTTGGCGGCAAGGCCGATCTGTGTTTTCAGCCGTCTAAATTAGGTCGTGTGCAAAAAACTTGTCACTGAAGGCTATCCAAGAGGCGCTCCATGAATGCCTGTCCGGCATTGAATTGCTCTACGGTGATGAATTCGTTCGGCTGGTGGGCCTGCGCGATATCGCCTGGCCCGCAGATAACAGAGGAATACCCACGTTCTTGGAATTGCCCAGCCTCTGTGCCGTAGCTTACGACGTTAATTCCATTATCACCAGTCAACTGCCGCACAAGCTCTTCTGCGGAACCGGCCGTTTCAGGCTTTAGGCCCGGCACCAAAAACGCAGGCGAAACATCGATGCCAGTGTCGGGGTGGATCGCCTGCATCTGGGCGCTCAGTTCAGCCACCTTTTCTTCAAACCCCGCTGTCCATTGGGCGATGCTTTCACCTGGAACGATCCGAAATGTCAGAACGAATTCACAGTCTTTGGCGGTGATGTTATGGGCGGTGCCTCCTGACACCATTCCAACATGCGCAGTGGTATACGGGGGCACGAACCCTGCATCGATTTCCTGAGGCGCGGCTATCGCATTTTCCGCATTCACTTGGTTGCACCAATCAATCAGCTTCGCACCGAACATCACCGCGCTCACGCCTTGGTGGATCAGGGAAGAATGCACCTCAAAACCGCGCACGTGGACGGAAAACCCAAGCCCGCCTTTGTGACCGGTGACGACCTTCATCATGGACGGCTCGCCAATAATCGCGGTGCTAGCTTTAGGCATGCCGCTAGCCACCATCGCATCGATCATCGGGGGGGCGCCAGTACAGCCAATTTCTTCGTCGTAACTTAGCGCCAATTGCAGCGGGCGCGCCACGCCACGTTTCTTCGCTTCCACCAGTGCCCAAATGGAAAGAGCATCAAACCCCTTCATATCGCAGGTGCCACGCCCGAAGTACTTTCCGTCTTGCTCAACGACCTCGAACGGATCTGTGTCCCACGCCTGACCATCTACCGGTACAACATCTGTGTGGCCTGACAAAACCACCCCACCTGCGATCTGTGGTCCAACATGCGCGTAGAGCGCTGATTTCTGGCCTGTCGGGTCAGGGACACGTGTTGACGAAATGTCATGCTCGGCAAGATAGGATTCGACGAAGTCGATAAGATCAAGATTGCTGTCGCGACTCACCGTCGGGAACCCAATCAAGCGTGTCATCAGTGTTTTGGGGTCTAAGGTTGTGGTCATTCGCGCGTCTCCCGACTGATGCTGTTCCAAGTGGTGACGTTGAAACGGGCATGTGCGGTCGTCAAGTGCCGAAACCTGCGGCAAATTGAAAATTTACCGTATGGTAAAATGCTATCGGGGGTTGCGAGATAAACTTTTTCCGTTAACGTCACTTTATACGAATGCACCGGACAAACGGTACATCAACAAAAACAATATCTTAGACCACTTTCACAGGGAGGTCGCCTATGCCCGATGGGGCTCAACCAGTACTTGATGTACGGGATCTGAAAACTGTTTTTAAGGTGCGTGGGGGCGAAGTCCACGCAGTTAATAACGTAAGTTTTAATCTAAAACCGGGCGAACTTCTGGGTGTCGTTGGGGAAAGCGGCTCCGGTAAATCGGTGACCATGATGTCCCTTCTAGGGCTCCTGCCTACTCCTCCTGCAGATGTGCAAAACGGGACTGTTACTTTCGATGGGCAAGATTTGCTGTCTGTCGATCCGGAAACCTTACGCACCGTTCGGGGCGGAAAAATCGGATTCGTCTTCCAAGATCCGATGACCTCTCTCAATCCGGTCTACAACGTTGGCATGCAAATCATGGAGCCCCTGCGCAAGCACATGGGGATGACCAAAAAAGAGGCAACCGTTCGGGCCAAAGAGCTTTTGGAGCTGGTCGGCATTCCGGACGCGGAGCGCCGATTGAAAGACTATCCCCACCAGTTCTCTGGTGGCATGCGCCAGCGTGTGATGATTGCAATCGCTCTGGCGTGTGACCCAAAGGTCTTGATCGCCGATGAACCGACAACCGCGTTAGACGTCACAATTCAGGCCCAGATCCTTGAGCTGATGAAAGACCTGCAAGAGCGTCTGGGAATGGCCGTTATCTGGATCACGCACGATCTTGGCGTCGTCGCGGGTATCGCCGACCGGGTGCTGGTCATGTACGGTGGCCAAATTGTTGAACAATCGCCAACACGCGAGCTGTTCAAGAACCCGCAACACCCCTACACGCGCGCACTATTGAAAACAGTCCCACGTGTCAGCGGCGGGCGCGAGGCGCGGTTGGCGATCATCGAAGGTCAACCCCCCATTTTAGGGGCTCAGCCCACCGCTTGCCCGTTCCGTGATCGATGTGATGTCGCATTTGATCGGTGCAGCCAAGAAAACCCACCCCGCTATGCTGTCGGCGCCGGGCACGACGCTGCATGTTTCTATGACGCAAATACAGGGGCACCACGCGATGCTTGATGCACCAAAGTCTGACCGTAAATTGGTCGCCGTTGAAAACCTGAAAATGCACTTTCCTATCCACACGGGCCTGTTTCGCCGCCACACCGGCGATGTGAAGGCCGTAGATGGGGTCAGTTTTGACATCTATGAAGGGGAAACCCTTGGCCTTGTTGGTGAATCCGGCTGCGGTAAATCCACATGCGGACGAGCGGTTTTGCGTTTGTATGACATCACAGACGGGTCGATAAACATTGATGGCGATGAAATTGGCAGCACGCCACAAGGGCAGCTGCGTGGCAAACGCCCGACCATGCAAATGGTGTTCCAAGACCCCCAGGCATCTTTGAACCCGCGCATGACAGTGCAGGCGATCATTCAAGAACCCTTGGATGAACACACGAACCTGTCAAAAGAAGAAAAACGGGCCAAGGTCCTTGATTTGATGGATCAGGTTGGCCTGAACCGAAAATTCGCAGGGCGATACCCCCATGCGTTTTCAGGCGGCCAACGGCAACGTATCGGGATTGCGCGTGCTTTGGCGCTGAACCCGAAGTTTATTGTCTGCGACGAACCGATCGCCGCTTTGGATGTGTCTATTCAGGCGCAGGTGGTGAACCTGCTTGAGGACCTGCAGCAAGAATTCGGCCTGACCTATCTTTTCATCAGCCATGATCTTTCCATGGTCCGGCATATCGCGACCCGTGTGGCGGTGATGTATCTGGGCAAGATCGTCGAGCTGGCCACGCGCGAAGCATTGTATGACGCGCCGCTGCACCCCTACACCAAGGCGCTGCTCTCAGCGGTGCCGGAACCGGACCCCGATTTGCACGACACCATGGATCGTACGATCCTGACCGGTGACGTTCCGTCCCCTGCCAACCCACCCAAAGGGTGCAATTTTTGCACCCGCTGCCCGGCGGTGATGGACATTTGCAAACAAGAAGACCCCGAATACCGAGAAGTGTTGCCAGGCCAGTTTGTCGCCTGTCACCACTACAACGGTATCACCGATGCCGCAGAAATAATCGCGGCATCAGAGGCCCAGTAACATCTGGATCCCCGAGCGATAACAAAACGATACCAACTAGGAGAGTGACAATGAAATTAAGAACAGCCCTTATGGGCGCCACCGCTGCGGTGGCTTTCGCACCGATGGCATTTGCCGACGGTCACGAAGGCGAGCGCGGCCGCGATGGTCAGCTCAACATCATTTACTGGCAAGCGCCTTCCACCATGAACCCCTACCTGTCTGGTGGTACCAAAGAAGTCGAGGCCGCCTCTCTGGTCCTCGAATCCCTTGGCCGCTTTACAGACACAGGCGAGCTGGTCCCGTGGCTGGCCGCTGAAATCCCGACTGTTGAAAACGGCGGCGTTTCCGAAGATCTGACATCCATCACATGGACATTGAAAGACGGTGTTACATGGTCTGATGGCACAGCGCTGACAGCGGCCGATGCCGTATTCACATGGCAGTATTGTACGGCTGAAGGCGGCGGTTGTGCGCAGGCTTCCTATTTTGACGGTGTTGAGTCCGTTGAAGCCGTTGATGACGTGACCATCAAGATCACGTTCGATTCCCCAAAACCATTCCCTTACACGGCCCTCGTTGGCGCTGAGAGCCCACTTATCCAAGCCGCGCAGTTCGCGGACTGTCTTGGTGCTGCGGCCCCAACATGCGTGGACGCAAACTTTAGCCCTATCGGCACAGGTCCCTTCGTTGTTGAAGATTTCAAAGCCAACGACGTGATCCAGTTCTCCGCCAACGAAAACTACCGTGTAGAAGGCCAACCGGCGTTCTCCTCTGTGGTGTTCAAAGGGGGCGGCGACGCAGCCTCTGCAGCGCGTTCTGTTTTGGAAACAGGCGAATTCGATTACGCGTGGAACCTTCAGATCGACCCGACTGTTCTGTCTGACATGGAATCTGCAGGCTTGGGCACAGTTGTCACTGCGTTTGGTACATCCGTTGAGCGTTTGCACCTGAACCAGACAAACCCATCCGCTGATTTGGGCGATTTGCGCGCAACGGCCGAAGGCGGCGCACACCCATTCCTGACAAACCCTGTGATCGGTCAAGCCATGTCTATGGCGATCGATCGTGAACTGCTGGTCGAGATCGGCTACGGCGCAGGTGGCCAAGCCACATGTAACGTGCTCCCTGCCCCTGCGGTTTATGCCTCCACAGCCAACGACGCCTGTCTGACACAAGACATTGCAGGCGCGATTGCATTGCTCGACGAAGCGGGCATCGTGGACAGCGATGGCGATGGCATTCGTGAATACGAAGGCACGCCGCTGACCGTTCTGTACCAGACATCCACGAACGCTGTGCGTCAGGATACTCAGGCCTTGGTCAAACAGTGGTGGTCCGAGATCGGCATCAACGCTGAGCTGCGCAACATCGATGCGTCCGTCTTCTTTGGTGGTGATCCAGCTTCGCCTGACACCTTCCAGAAGTTCTTTGCTGACGTTGAAATGTACACCAACAACTTCGCTGGTGTTGACCCAGAAGCCTACATGGCGAACTGGGCTTGTAAAGAATGGCCATCCCCCGAGAGCCAGTGGCAGGGTTCCAACATGCAGCGTTTCTGCGATCCAGCATACGACGCGTTGATCGACGAGTTGGCAACAACAGCTGGCATTGATGCACGTGCTGAAATCGTCAAGCAGATGAACGACATGCTGATGCAGTCCTACACAATCATCCCTCTCATCCACCGTGGTGGCGTTTCTGCACACGCCAACACACTGGGCGGTGTGAAGATTTCCGATTGGGACTCTGAGCTGTGGAACATCGCTGAATGGTACCGCACTGAGTAATCGGACCTAAACGACATAGGGGCGGGCGCCGCTTATTTGCTCGCCCGCCCCCTTTGCCACATAATTTTGCAGCACGATCTATTCGCTTTGCCCAATTGTTCGCATTGCCGACGTGATCCCACCTAAGGCCTGCCCATGCTGACATACACAATTCGACGCCTGTTGACGGCCATTCCAACATTGATCTTCATCTCGTTGATCATCTTTTTGCTGCTGGACATGGCGCCAGGCGACCCTACCGCACAACTTCCGCTGACCATCCCGCCAGAGGTCCGCGAACAAATCCGTCAGTCCTTGGGCTTGGGCGAACCTGTTCACATCCGCTATTTGCTTTGGCTGAAACAGATGATGTGGTCAGAACCGATGTACTACCTCAGCCAATCAACTGGCTGGTTTGACCCACCTGAAGCTGCCCGTCTGATTTCGTGGCAGACCCGCGCGCCGGTTATGGACACCATCTTCGAACGGCTTCCCCAAACGTTGAAGGTCGTTGGCTTGTCTTACATTGTTGGCGTGCTGATCGCTTTGCCAATCGGCATCATCTCGGCCTACAAACAATATTCTGTCTTCGATCAAGCTGGTACATTCGTTTCCATGATCGGCTTCTCTATTCCACCGTTCTTTTCCGGTGTTTTGATGATCATTCTGTTTACAGTCATGATGCCGAACGACAGCTTTTTCTGGTTCCCGTCCATTTACGACACCACGTTGGTGGTCGATAGCTGGGAAAATTTCGGCAAACAGGTGCGTCAAATGGTGCTGCCGGTTATGGTACTTGCACTGCAGACCACGGCGCAGATCAGCCGGTTTATGCGGGCTTCCATGCTGGATAACCTGAACCAGGATTACGTTCGCACGGCGCGTGCGAAGGGTATGACCGAAAGCGTCGTCGTTTTAAAACACGTTTTACGCAACTCGATGATCCCTGTGATCACCGTCATCGCTCTTGGTATTCCATCTATTTTTGGTGGCGCGATTATCACCGAACAAATCTTTAAAGTGAACGGCATTGGTCAATTCCTGATCGTGTCTATTCAGGCCTCCGATGTGCCATCGGTCCAAACCCTGACCTTCATTTTCGCGGTGCTTATCGTGCTGTTCAACCTGATCGCCGACATTTTGTACGGCGTCCTAGACCCGAGAATTCGCTATGACTGATACAGTTTCCACACAAAGCGACGACACCCGCGCAGATGCCCCTGCCCGCAATCAATGGTGGGATGTTTGGGATCAGTTTAAAACCCATAAGGGTGCGATGTTCGGGGCTGGCTTTTTCATCTTTGTAATCCTTGGCGTCTATCTTGGGCCATATTTGTGGACCATTGATCCGACCTACATCGACATCCGTGCCCGCAACTCAGGGCCCACAATGGCGCACCCCTTTGGCACCGACCAGTTGGGCCGTGACATGTTGGCCCGCATGATGGCAGGCGGACAAACCTCGATCTCTGTAGGGCTGACTGCAATGGCCCTCGCCTTGCTGTTGGGCACATTGGTCGGGGTACTGGCGGGATACTTCAAACGCATCGACGGGTTGCTAATGCGGACCACAGATTTGTTTCTTGCCCTGCCCCTCCTGCCGCTGTTGTTGGTCATGGTCATGCTATTCCGTCAGCCGCTGTCTGCATCGTTCGGGCCTGAAACCGGCATCTTTATCTTGATCGTAACAGCCATTGGCGTGACGTCCTGGATGCCCACTGCCCGCATCGTACGTGGCGACGTTCTTGCCCTGAAAGAACGCGAGTTCGTTTTGGCCGCGCGCTCCATCGGCACACGCCCAGGCAAGATGATTTTGCGGCACATTCTGCCAAACGTGATGTCACCAATTATGGTGTCTGCGACCTTGGGGATTGCCACGGCAATTATCACAGAAAGCGCGCTGAGCTTTCTCGGTCTTGGCTTTCCGCCAGACTTCCCGACATGGGGCCGCTTGTTGTTTGATGCGACTGATTTCATGCAACAACATCCCGAACGGGTGATGTGGCCAGGCCTTGCCATCTCCCTCACTGTGCTGAGCGTGAACTACATGGGTGATGGTTTGCGTGACGCGCTTGATCCGCGCATTCGCGGGCTCTAGCAGACAATCAAATTAACAGGGGCGCGCCGGTTCATCCGACGCGCCCCTTTTTGATCCTAAAGCCTTTCGCCTCTTTTAGACGACGTACACATCAAGCGGCGGGAAGCCGTTGAAGCCCACTGTCGAATAGCTGCTCGTGTAAGCCCCACAATTCCGGATCACCACGCGGTCTCCCGCTTTCAATGTCAAAGGCAGCAGCACGGGCTTTTTCTCGTACAAAACGTCCACGCTGTCACACGACGGCCCCGCAAGAACGCAGGCCCCCTCAGGGTCGCCATCCCGTTTGGTCGAGATCTGATACCGGATCGCTTCACCTTCAGTTTCCGCCAACCCGCTAAAGCGACCGATCGACAAATACACCCAGCGGTGCAAATCACGGTCCGACTTGCGGCTCACCAACAGAACCTCGGCCACGATGGCGCCCGCTTCTGCCACGAGGCCACGGCCAGGCTCGGCCATCACGCGCGCAACCTCCCCGAAGCGTGCAGAGACTTGCGCCATAACCGAAGCCGCATAGTCGGTCGGGGCTTCAATATCCTGATCATAAAACGCTGGAAAACCACCGCCGATGTTCAACAAAGAAAGCGAATGACCAGCTTCTTTCGCAGCGGCCCAAATATCTGACATCACGTCCAACGTCGGGCCCCACATCGCGGCCTGACGGGTTTGCGAGCCAACGTGGAACGAAAAGCCTACGGGCTCCAACCCAAGTGCCTTCGCTGCATCCAAAAGCGACAGTGCCATCGCCCCATCGCAACCGAACTTACGGCTCAGCGGCCAATCAGCGGCACAGGTGTCGACGATCAGACGGATATAGACCTGCGCGTTGGGTGCATGCTCTGCAATCTTTTCAAGCTCTTCCAAGGCATCAGCCGCAAACAAGCGCACACCGACGGAATGCGCGAACGCAATATCGGACGCGCGTTTGACCGTATTGCCAAACGAAATGTCTTCCGCTTTCGCCCCTTGGCTCAGACACAATTCGATCTCGCCGCGAGATGCTGCATCAAAATTTGACCCCAACTTAACCAACCGCGCGATGACCTCCGGTGTCGGGTTTGCCTTCACCGCATAATGGATATCGGCCCGACCAAGGCCCGCCTTCAGCGCGTGATATTGCTGCTCAACACGGTCCAGATCCATGACCAATGTTGGGCGATCAAATTCGGTATGTTCAACAACCGCGTCAAATGAATTTGCAGGCGTAACAGAGGGCGCAGATGCGCCTGAAAAATGCAGGGTCATAGGTCATCTCCAGTAGACTAAATTTGGCTTTGATGATCGAAGATCACGTGGGCCGTTCAATTCCGAAAGGAGACGTTACCGTCGCTGCATAAACTCACCATACCCAACTTAGGTCAGGGGCCAGAGGCGCGTGCGTTGGCGTCTGCGCCGCATATCGGGCCATTCGTTGAGTCGCGCAATACCAAAAATTCAAAGGGATGCAGTTTTTTCATCCGCAAGCTGCCGCCGTCCAACACGGCCCCATGAACCGAATATCGCAGTTGCCTTTTCTCCCCCTGCTATTCCCGTATAGAACAGGGGTATGACCACAATTTTGTTCAACAAACCCTTTGGTGTTCTCAGCCAGTTTACGGATGTCAAATCCCCTACAGAACGTCCGACGCTGTCTGGATTTGATCTCCCAAAAGATGTCTACGCTGCAGGGCGCTTGGACCGCGACAGTGAAGGGCTGCTTGTCTTGACCGACAACGGAAAGCTGCAGGCCAAACTCTCCAGCCCTAAATTTAAAACACCCAAGACATATTTGGTTCAGGTGGAGGGCGCACCAACGGACGCCGATTTAGCTCCGATGCGCAAAGGACTAAACCTGAAAGACGGCCCCACACTGCCCGCCAAAGTGCGTTTGATCGATCCCCCCGACCTGTGGCTGCGCGACCCGCCCGTTCGGTTCAGAAAGTCAGTGCCTGACACATGGATCGAGGTCAGTATCACAGAAGGCCGCAACAGGCAGGTGCGCCGCATGTGTGCAGCACTCAACTTTCCCTGCCTGCGGTTGGTTCGATGGTCTGTCGGGTCATGGACCTTGGACGGCATTGGCCAAGGCAAATGGCACTCTGTCTAGGACGAACATCCACTCATCGGGACGATTGCACGACCGGTATCCGCAAATGTTCCAACAGCCGAAAAGTCGGCCGTGGCAATACGCACAGTCGCTCCTGCGATTTCCGCCCCGGACACTACGATCTCACGACCGCCGCCTGTGTCATCCAGATCAATGGTAAACCCGATTTGAGCGGCCGGACCCAAGCTTGCCAATTGAAGGGTCAGCAGTTGATCACCGTCGGTAACAGTGCTGACATTTTCGATGCTGCCACCACCAGAAACCACTTCGAACGGTTGGAATACCTCTACACCGTCGCCAGCGCTTGTGATGTCAAAGATGACCCCCGCAGGCGCCGTTGCCAGGTCCAGCGTCAGGTCCAATGCATCTGTGGCACAATCGGATGTATTTGTGATGGTAAAGCGGTCTTTCGGCGCCCCATCCCGGAACGTGACCTCGATGTCTGCGTGAACAGCGCCTGCCATTAGGCATGTCGTGATTAAAAGTGTTCGCATATCATTCCCCTGCTTTATGGATCACGACATGGAGCACCGCAGCCAATAGGCAAGAAAAAAGGCCCCGCCACAATCGGCGGGGCCTTTTCTATAAGGTCATAGTCTGTGACTTGCTTAGTCGATCTTGGTCAGCAAGCTGTCCAAAGAGGCCTTTGCATCGCCGTAGAACATGCGCGTGTTGTCCTTAAAGAACAGCGGGTTTTCGATGCCGGAATAGCCGGTACCTTGGCCACGTTTGGAGACAAACACCTGCTTGGCTTTCCAACATTCCAGAACCGGCATACCGGCGATTGGGCTGTTCGGATCATCCTGTGCCGCCGGGTTCACAATGTCATTGGACCCGATCACAATAGCAACATCCGTTTCCGGGAAGTCGTCGTTGATTTCGTCCATTTCCATCACGATGTCATATGGGACCTTTGCTTCGGCCAGCAACACGTTCATGTGGCCAGGCAAACGCCCCGCAACAGGATGGATCGCAAAGCGCACATTCTTGCCTTTGGCACGCAGACGGCGTGTGAGCTCAGCCACGTTTTGCTGGGCTTGTGCCACCGCCATGCCGTAGCCAGGGATGATGATGATGCTGTCAGCCTCATCCAAAGCATTCGCGACACCGTCAACGTCGATGGCAACTTGCTCGCCTTCAACGGCCATCTGTTCACCCGCTGGGCCACCAAAGCCGCCCAAGATCACAGACACAAAGGACCGGTTCATCGCCTTACACATGATGTAGGACAGGATCGCACCAGAGGAGCCAACCAGCGCACCAACAACGATTAACAGGTCGTTCCCGAGGGAGAAACCAATCGCCGCAGCGGCCCAGCCAGAATAGCTGTTCAACATGGACACAACGACAGGCATGTCCGCGCCACCAATGCCCATGATCAGGTGGTAGCCGATAAACAGCGCCGCCAATGTCATGATGAACAACGGGAAGAACCCGCCTGTTGAACAATACCAAATCAATGCAATCGCTGACAGAACGGCGGCACCGATGTTGAGCATGTGACCGCCCGGCAGCTTCGTCGCCGCGCTGTCCACTTTGCCCGCCAATTTGCCGTACGCGATGACAGAACCCGTGAACGTCACAGCACCAATGAAGATGCCCAAGAACAGCTCGACCCGTAGAATGTTCAACTCAACTGGCGTTTTCTTGGCGATCAAAGCCGCGAATGTGCCCAGCTCTTTCAGGTCCGCGTTTTCAGCAATTAAACCGGCAACGCGACCCATTTCAAAGTGTGCGATAAAGCCTACGAAAACAGCAGCCAAACCGACGAGGCTGTGCATTGCAGCGACCAATTCTGGCATCTGTGTCATCTGCACTTGGGTCGCCAGTTTGTAGCCGATGACACCGCCACCTGCGATCAAAATGATCGACAAAAGCCAAAGGCCAGAGCCCGGACCGACCAATGTTGCAGCAACAGCCAAAGCCATACCCGCAATCCCATACCAAACGGCGCGTTTCGCGCTTTCTTGGCCAGACAAACCACCCAAAGACAGGATGAAAAGAACAGCTGCGACAACGTAAGCCGCTGTTGTGAAACCAAATTCCATTATTCAGCCTCCCTTAAGATTTCTGGAACATGGCAAGCATGCGCCGTGTGACGAGGAACCCGCCAAAGATGTTGATACCGGTCATGAACAGCGCCAGCCCTGCGAGCAAGATCACAAGGAAGCTGCTTGATCCGATCTGCATCAACGCCCCCAAAATAATGATCGACGAGATCGCGTTGGTCACAGCCATCAACGGCGTGTGCAGTGAATGCGCCACGCCCCAGATCACTTGGAAGCCGATAAAGATCGACAGAACAAACACGATAAAGTGCTGCATAAAGGACGCTGGAGCGACAAGCCCAACAGCCAGCAACAACGCGGCTCCAATGCCGATTAACGTCACTTGCTGCTTAGTTTGTGCTTTGAATGCCGCGACTTCTTCGGCACGTTTCTCTTCAGGTGTCAGTTCTTTGACCTCCGCCTTCGGCTGGGCCGCGATGGCCTGAACCTTTGGCGGGGGGGGTGGGAACGTCACGGCCTTTCCGTGGGCGATAGTCGCACCGCGGATCACGTCGTCTTCCATGTCGTGGTTGATCACACCGTCTTTTTCCGGTGTCAGATCTGACATCAGGTGACGGATGTTTGTCGCATACAACGTGGATGATTGTGCCGCCATGCGAGACGGGAAATCAGTGTAGCCGATAATAGTTACACCGTTGTCCGTGACAATTTTCTCGTCCTTGACAGTGAGCTTACAGTTACCGCCCTTTTCAGCCGCCAAATCGACAACCACAGTACCCGGTTTCATGGCTTTCACCATGTCCTCGGTCCAAAGCTCAGGCGCTTCACGGTTGGGGATCAACGCCGTGGTGATAACGATGTCCATATCCGGTGCAAGCTCGCGGAATTTAGCCAGTTGAGCCGCCGCAAATTCCGGTGAAGAAACAGCGGCATAGCCGCCAGTCGCGGCGCCATCTTGCTGCTCTTCTTCAAAGTCCAGATAGACGAACTCGGCGCCCATGGATTCGACCTGTTCGGCCACTTCTGGGCGTACATCGAATGCGTAAGTGATCGCACCCAAAGACGTGGAAGTCCCGATCGCGGCGAGACCTGCAACCCCTGCCCCAACAACCAAAACTTTGGCAGGTGGAACTTTACCCGCGGCCGTGATTTGGCCCGTAAAGAAACGTGGGAAATTGTTGCCCGCTTCGATGACAGCACGGTAACCGGCGATATTGGCCATGGACGACAAAGCATCCATTTTTTGCGCACGCGAAATACGTGGGATCATTTCCATCGCGATGACTGTCGCGCCCTTTTTGGCGGCTGCCGCCATTTTCGGTTCATCCGCAACAGGGCTGAAGAACGAAATCAAGGTCTGATCCGCACGCAGCCGCTTCATTTCACCGTCGTCCGGCACGCGAACCTTGGCAACCACATCAGCGGCTTTCCACAACGCAGCGGCGGTCTTAACAACCTCAACGCCAGCCTCTTTATAGTCTTTGTCCGAGAACCCCGCAGCCGAACCGGCCTTGGTTTCGATCACACACTCGTGCCCGAGTTTTTGCAGTTCTTTGGCGGACGCCGGCGTCATCGCAACGCGGTTCTCCCCCTCAAACAGCTCCTTTGGCGTACCAATTTTCATCGCAACTCCCCTTTAGAATCTTAGTTACCTTGGTCGTTACAGACCAACTCGCGGATGCACAAGAGTTGCAATGTATACTAGTATACCACGTGAGCGCTAACACAAGGCTTTTGCCCCACCATGCGGAACGAAAACGACTTTTAGCCCTAAAAAAAATATTCACAACGACACTGCACAGGCAAAAAAGGTAGATCTCACAACAACCCAAGCGGGCAATCACTCCCACGACCGATCATCAGGGTAGATTGAATGTGGCGAATTTAAGACGGGCGACGCAAAAAAACCATAATCGTTTGAACTTAGGGAGTAAAATTCCGTAATTGTGTCGCAATCCGCGGATAAAAGCGGAAAAGAGCAAAATGGCCCCAGTGTAACAATTGAAGGGGTTCGTTAAGAGCAGTCAGGAGTATCGAGTATGCCTACCCCATTAACCTTTAATTGGTCTGGCTTCAGTGGCAGCATTGCAAACGGGGTTTCCCAGAATACGGGCGGCATAAATGTTGGTGTCTCTTATGCAAATGACGGGAACGGCACCCGCGCTGAAGCTTCAACAACAAGCCAGTATGTCGACACTGCAGCTGGTGAAACGTTCGATTCCAATTCAGCTTTGCTCTTGGTGGGAGGCGGCGGTGTTGGCGATACATCTACGACCACCATCGATTTCTCCGCAGTGTCCGGCTCAGGCTTCAGTGACGACGTAGATAACGTAAGCTTTCGGATTAATGACTTTGACACGTCCAGCTGGATCGATGTCATCACCGTCCGCGCCTATGATCTCGACGGCAACCTGACGGTCGTTGACCTGACTTGGAATGGCGATTCATTCAGCGGCACGCAAACCACGCTCACCTCAGATGTCGCGAACGGCCAAGCGGCAACCGAAACTGGCTCGGTTTTGGTTGAAATTGCGGGCCCTGTTGCATCGATAGAAATAGACTACAATAACAATGGCGCCGGCGGACAGGCTCTCTGGGTCACCGACATTCATTTCGATGCTGTTGATCTGCCCGACGGAACCGTCGAAGGCACCGCAGGCGATGACACCATTGACGCTGACTATGATGGCGACCCAGAACGTGACTTTGTCGATAACGATGACGCTATTTTAGCGGGTGACATCAACGATGATGACTTGATCGAAGCCTATGGTGGCAACGACAGCATCGAGGCGGGTGCTGGTGATGACGAAGTCTACGGCGGTGTCGGCGCTGACACGATTGACGGCGGCGATGACAACGACACGCTATACGGTGGCGCAACCGAAGAGGTCGCTAACCTAATCGTAAACGGGTCTTTTGAAGACTTGACCGGCACAGTTGACACCAGTTGGGGCGATCAAGGCAGCGGCAGCATCACAGGCTGGACAGACTATAACGGCGGTGATTTTGACCTCCATGACAATGGCAAAGGTGGAACATACGCAACCGACGGTACCCACGTCTTGGATATGGGCGGCACACCAGACAACTTGCACGTCTATCAAGACGTGTCAGGCGTGGTTACCGGTGAAACATACAGCCTGACATTCGATGCAGGCGATGTGACCGGCGGCGGCAACGCTGTTGAACTATACTGGGGCGGTGAGCTCGTTGCCACAATTGATCCCGTCGAAGGCGGCATGGAAAGCTTCAGCTTTGATCTGATCGGTGGCGCAGGCGATGGCGCGAACCGTTTGGAATTTAAAGAGATCGGCCCAATCGACGTCGATGGTGTTCAGCTTGATAATGTACAGCTGATTGGTGCGAACAGCGCCGCTGCAACCCAAGACTCGTCTGGCGACAGCATTGATGGTGGCGCCGGTGACGATACTCTTTTCGGCCTGCAGGGCGACGATACGCTGTCTGGTGGAGCGGGCAACGATACCGTCTTTGGCGGACAAGGGTCCGACGATATAACGGTCAACGCTGCAGAAGGCACCGATACGATTGTCGGCGGCGAAGACGCTGGCAACGGCGATATCGACACATTGACCTTCACCGACGGGTC